>OZ248344.1:4800000-7921362 GCA_965234645.1 Rivularia sp. (in: cyanobacteria)
CTTGTGCAATTTCAACCGCAGAGCGTTCTTTATTAATTAACTGTTTGTGCAATTCGCGTATGGATGCCATGCATTACTGCTCCCAAATTACTAACTAACTCAAATGATTGATTTTAGTACATCTTGCTTAATAGTTCTAATTTTGAATTGATAATTGGGGCATTGGGCATTGGGAATTGGGAATTGGGCATGACGGAATAATAGTAGTTCAACACATAAAATATGAGGGGAAATAAGGTTCGTAGTAAGCGCTTTAGCGCCTCCGGATTTGGGGAACCAATGCCCTTACTACGAACCTGTCAAAATTAATGAAAAGGACTATTAGCAGTCTTTTTCAAAAGTTTTGAGGGGTAACAAAGTTCGTAGTAAGTGCTGTACTCGCCTCTGGATTTAGGGCTAAAGCCCTTACTACAAACCCATCAAAATTAATGAAAAGAACTATTAGTACATATGTAATATATTTTATCCAAGTGCTTTGATGAGTGTTACTTGCTGGTTCTTTAAAGGTATTTATCAATTTATGTAAAGACAGTTTACAGCAAAATCAAAAATATGCACTAAACTTACATCTTGCACCATTCTCACTAAGTACCAAGAAACCAGGTTTGTTTTCTTAAGTGCAAGATATGTATGTATACTTACGATCGCTGATTTTATAGAGGTTGAAATTATGGTCAAAATCGTATCTCGAAAAGCTCTAAACACTCAAAATGTTTATGATATCGGATTGGCAGGTGACCATAATTTTTTGATTAGAGATGGAATAATAGCTTCTAACTGTTTTAATAAATCTCACTCCACTGCCTACGGGTATGTAACATATCAAACTGCTTACTTAAAAGCCAATTATCCTTTAGAGTATATGGCGGCGCTGCTGACAGCTAACAGCGGCACTAAGGAGAAGGTGCAAAAATATATTGCCACCTGTATGAATATGGGTATTCAAATAGAATCGCCCGATATTAACCTTTCAGAAGTAGACTTTACGCCAGTAGACGGCAAAATTTTATTTGGATTATCAGCAGTAGGTAACGTCGGAGAAAAGGCAAGAAACTGCATTTTGGAAACAAGAGAAAAAGAAGGGGAATTTAAGTCACTTGCTGATTTTTGCGATCGCGTTGATTTGGGTACGGTAAACCGTCGAACTTTACAGTCGTTGATTAACTGTGGGGCTTTTGACAAATTAGAGAGCAATCGCAATCAGTTAACTCAAGATTTAGAATTATTGTACGATTGGGCGCAGTCCCGTGCCAGAGATAGAGCCAGCGGACAAGGAAATTTATTTGATTTATTGGGTGGTGCCTGGAGTGGCGATAGGGGTGCAAATCCGGGAATGAATGCAGTATTAAATCCTCCGAAAGCCAAAGAAGTAGCAGATTTACCTCCTCAAGAAAAGCTGCGAATGGAGAAAGAACTGTTAGGTTTTTATGTATCGGATCATCCGCTCAAATCACTACGTCAATCAACGCGGATTTTGTCGCCAATAAACATGACGCAGCTAAAGTTTCAACGAGAAGAAGCAAAAGTTTGCGTGGTTGTTATGCTTAATAACGTCAAAAAGGTGATGACCAAAAAAGGCGATCCGATGGCAATATTGCAAATAGAAGATTTAACTACAACGGGAGAAGCTGTAGTTTTTCCTAAAACTTACGAACGAATTAATGATATTTTGCTAGTAGATGCCAAATTAATTGTTTGGGGAAAAGTTGATAAGAAAGACGATCAAGCTCAATTAATAGTTGAAGATGCAGAACCAGTAGAAAAAATAGAATTGATAGTAATAAAAATGACTCCCCAACAGGCAGCTACTATCGAAGAACATCATCGTCTAAGGACAATTTTAAAAGAACAAGCGGGTGAAAAAGAGAAAGGAAAAGTACCCGTTATCGGAATTATTCAGGGTGGAAACTTGCGTCAACTTGTTCGTTTTGGCAGACAATACTGGGTACAAGATTCAACAACTGCGATTATGGCTTTGCATAACGGTAGATTTTTTGCCGAAATTCAACCTTTGGCAGTTAACAGCGAGCAGTGAGCAGTTACCAGTAGTGAGTAGCGAGTTAGGAGTAGTGAGTAGCGAGTTAGGAAAACTAATTAATTTCTCTTTGTCCCCTTGTCCCCTTGTCCCCTTGTCACCCCCTCTACCCCCTCTACCCTCTCTACCCCATCTCCCTTAACTTAATTCATGTCTAAATAGATACTTCGTGATTTAACCGTTTTACTTTGGGCTTTTTAATTCGTCAACAGTAGATTACCTTATCAAAACCGAGGATTCATGGCTTTTTTTGGTTAATTTTGCTGATGATATCTTTCTAAGAATGAAAGTATATTTTGATGCCATGACGTAGTTGGTGATAAGCAGGGTGAGGAGTAAAAACTTGATGACGGTTGAGGGATTGGATCAGTTTGTTTCTTACTGCAAAAGGGTTCAACCTCAGAGTCCAGAAGATATAGCTCGGTTTTTCGAGGGTGTAATAGGATTTCCTTATGATAAGGAACTTTTATTACAAGCTTATTTGTATTTGAATATCAAAAACTTATTTCCGAATTGTTCCGAATTGCTGCTTTTTGAAAAGTCCCCAATTTCGGATTATACGGATTTAGGTAAGTGCGATTTTGTCTATTTGACTTCGGACAAAAAGCTGTTTTTAATAGAGACTAAATTTATTGATACAACAGCTTCGGGAGCAACGGAAAGAAAAAGAAGAAATAAGCATCGAAATAAAGTGTTTGAGCAGGTAATAACTTTAAAAAATAGGTTTAGTCAATATTGGAATATTCAGGTAGAAGAATTGGATTGCGGTGTTTTTACAACAGATTCTGAAATTGATTGGCGGGGAAATGATGTGAATGTGGTAACTAAATCGGTTGCAATACACGAATTAGAAGAATGGAGAATTGCAAAACTAACACTTAATCATACTTGAGGGTTTGGTTTCGGTAAAATTGGGGTTATCTACTTTTTTAATCTAATTTTTTAATAAAATAGTACATAGTTTCTATAATTTGGGCTGCTCCCCGCTCCCTGCTCCCTCGATTCAGTAATCTTCTGGCGGAATAGGAATAATATTCTTCGTAAAGTTAAACGTAATTTGAAACGCGATATTCGCATGGCTGAACGCAATTTATACAAAAAAACATTATAAAAATTAAAGTAAAATTCACGATTCTAGTTATTAGAGCTATGCTGTTTTTAGTATGTGGTAATTCTTAGAGAATTGCTGCCTACGCGGTTAATTAACCGTCACCAGCAGAAACTAAAAGCCCGTTATTGCCATGCTTTGCAGATTCGGAGGTAAAAAATAAGGTGTTAAAGACACTTCTGGTAGTTGCCATTGGTTTCTTACCGTCCCTATTCTCCCTGTGGTTAATGCGTAAAAACAGGGCTAGAACGCGCACGCTTTTGCGACGGGCTGCGGTAACAAGCTTTCCCAGACAGCCGAGAAGCGAAAATCATCATCATAGAATAGATAATCGCGATCGCCTTTGGCACAGCGAAGCTGAACGCTACTATTTGGAAGGAGTGGGTTATCTGATTGGTGATATTAGTTGTGAATACAATGCTCGTTGCGGTTATCTAAGGTGTGCCGTTAATCCAAGTGGTCCGTGCGATGGTTGCCGTTTTTACGAAGAAAGGAAAGAGGCTACTTGCACAAAACACCATGCTTAGAATGAAGAATGATAACGGTAGACATATTCCCTGTTCCCTATTCCTTGTTTCCCGTTCCCTGTGTACAATTGTTTAGGATATAAATTCCCATCTAATTGTCTTAATTGCGTAACGTGGTACGGAGTCAGGATTCTCTCGTGACATATTGTTCTAATGTCTGCAACTTGGACGCAGGAAAAAATTTTGGCACTAGCACCAGATGCAAGTTCAGCCAAAAATGGTAAAGCTTTGGCTACTTCCGGCAAGTGGTCATCATTGGGTTTTAATGAAACAGCAGCTTGGGGTGAATGTCAAGGAAGTGGGAAAAATCCCTATCGAACTCAAATAGACTTAAGGGAACCTGCTTTTAAATGCAGTTGTCCCAGTCGGAAGTTCCCGTGTAAACACGGTATTGGGCTGTTCATTTTATTAGTAAATGAAAAAGAATTATTTAGCCAAACCGTACCCCAGGAGTGGGTTAGTGATTGGCTTCAAGCCCGCAGTAAAAGAAAAGTAAATATTGAAGAAAAAGTAAGTACTCAAGACAAAGTAAACAAAGAAGTAAATCCTGAAGCACAAGCAAAACGTGCAGCCAAGCGTTTAGATAAAGTAACTGCGGGAATGCAGGATTTAGAAGTATGGTTGCGGGATTTGGTAAGTAATGGGTTAGCAGCAGCACAAGAAAAACCTTACAGCTTTTGGGATGATGCTTTCTCGCGATTAGTAGACGCACAAGCGCCGGGGGTGGCTCGTTTGGTAAAGGAAATGGCAAGTATTTCTCATTCGGGTGCGGGATGGCAGGAAAGATTATTATCCCAATTGGGACGAGTATATCTTTTAATTGAAGCTTTCAAACGTTTGGATTTACCTATTGGGGTGCAAGCCGATATCCGTACTCAAATTGGCTTTTCGCAAAGTCAACAAGAATTATTAACCCAAGAAGGAATAGATGATTCTTGGTTCATTTTAGGGCAAAGTTTAGTAGAAGAAGACCGTTTGAAAGTGCAACGTACTTGGCTTTGGGGTAAACAAACGCAACAAAAAGCATTAATTCTTAACTTTGCTCACGGTAGTCAACCGTTAGATACTAGTCTTGTACCTGGAAGCTGCATAAATGCGGAATTAGTATTTTTCGAGAGTGCTTATCCTTTACGAGCAATAGTCAAAAGTCAAGATACAGTAACTCAGGTGGATGGAATGCCGGGACATAGTAATATTTCAAATATGATGCAGGAATATTCGCAAGCTGTTGCCAGCAATCCTTGGATAGAAAAATTTCCCGTCTCTTTGCGTGGAGTAATTCCAATTAAACAAAACGATAACTGGTTTGTGCGCGATGAAGATAAACGTTTACTTCCTTTGCAATCAAGATTTAAAAACAATTGGCAGTTATTAGCACTCAGTGGTGGTTATCCCCTAGATATATTCGGTGAATGGGATGGAGAATACTTTTTACCTTTAAGTGTATGGGTGGAAAATCGGTTTATCAATTTTGGATTTTGCGGAAAGTTTGGGGTGTAGATTCTCTTCCCCCAAAACTTTCCAAGATAGATTTTGGATTTTGGATTAAAAAAGTTAGGAATGAGGTGTTAGTACTTTGCCACATTAATTATGCGGGGTAACACATTCGTAGTGCGAGCATCTTGCTCGCTAGCGCTCGCTCGCGAGCAAGATGCTCGCACTACGCAAACCCCTCTACCCCCTCTTCCCCATCACCCTATTCCCCATTTTTATAAATGAACATTTGGCAAGATTTAGTAAAAACGGCAGTTGTAGGTACTCAAAGACAACAATTGAAAATCGTTAAGCAAGATAATCAATTGGATGAAGTTTTAAGTCGTCTCGATATTAATGATAAGGAAGGAAGTTTACTTAAGGCTGCTGGGGTGATTTCTCTTTATCAAAAAGCTGGTAAATTAACTGCAATTGATAATAAAAAAAATGACGAAACTTGCGATTTAGATGATTTACCATTTTGCAGTCAAGATTCGGAACAACATTTGGGAATGATGTTGAGTGGTGAATATTCCGCTTTTTTACCGGAGTGGTTGACATTATTGGCTGAAGCTAAAAAAGTTGTTTCGCCAAAGTATTTACCTGAATTATTAACGAAAGGAATAATACAGCATCATTGGCGAATATATATTTTACCTGTTTTAGGAAAGCGAGGAATTTGGTTAGCAGCGCAAAACCCAGATTGGAATTATGTAAGCGGTGAAAATACAGATAAAATTTGGAAAAGTGGTAGTTTAGAAGCTCGAATCAAGTTATTAAAAGAATTGCGTCAATCGGAACCAGAAAAAGGACGCAAACAACTGCAAAATATTTGGAGTAAGGAAAGAGCGCCAGAAAGAGCAAGTTTACTGGAAGTGTTGGAAGTTGGTTTGAGCGTTGACGATGAGCCGTTTTTAGAAGATGCACTTAACGATAGAAGCAAGCAAGTGCGAGATGTAGCGGCGCGATCGCTCGCACAAATTCCAGAGTCAAAGCTCGTGCAAAGGATGATAGAAAGAGTCCGCCCTTTACTTAATTTAGATAGCAACGGCATAGAGGTTATATTACCAAAAAATTGTACATTGGAAATGACTCAAGACGGTATTGATGAATCCAAATATATACCTTCTTTGGGAGAGAAAGCGAGTTTACTATTACAAATGCTTGCTTTTGTACCGCCTAGTATATGGAGCAATGATTGGAAAAAAACTCCCGATGAATTAATAAAAATTGTCAAAAATAGTAAATGGGAAAACTTATTTTTAGAAGCTTGGGCAACAGCTACAGTTAGAAGTAAAGATATAGTTTGGGCTGAAGCTTTACTTAAATCATCTGTAAGTTTATATCAAAAAATCAATCGTATCGATTTGATTATAAATTTGCTCGCGATTTTACCTTGTTCTCAGGTTGAAAATTTGATTTTAAATGTTTTGCAAGAATCTTCTAATATCCCGCCTTTTAATTCTGCTAGTCCAGCTTTTCCATTATTAATTAATACTCCACATATCTGGAATGAGGAAATTAGTCGGGCTATAATTTCAAGCATAAAAAGCTGTATTGAAAACAATAATCAAGTTAATAATTGGCAATTTGACTCGGCTTTAAAACATTTTTCGAGAAAAATTGCACCTTCGATATATCATGAAGCCGCTGAAAATATAACATTTGAAGAATCTGAAATCCATAAATCGGTAACAGAATCTATCGATAAGTTTTTAGCTAAATTACAGTTTCGGTATGAGATGAAACAAGCAATACTAACTAATGTAGAGACGTAGCATTGCTACGTCTCCAATATTTCGGTTAAAAAACAGTTAAATTAAATATTTAAAATTAAAAGGGGAAATATGGCTGAAAAAAATAAAACCGCAGAGGCGCAGAGTACGCAGAGTAAGAAAGAAGAGGTAAGTAAAAAAACAACTTTACTCAGGGAACACGCGGAGGTTCAGTTTGCTGAGGAGTTGGAAGAATTAGGGAAGGTAGATAAGCGTCAACGCCCGCCAAATTGGAAGTTATCGCCTTGGGCGGTGATGACTTATTTGATGGGTGGCAAATTGGATAGCGGGTTTGAGGTGTCGCCAAAGTATATCGGGGAGAGGAGAGTTATAGAGATTGCGATCGCCACTTTGACAACTGACAGGGGTTTGCTGTTGATTGGGGTGCCGGGTACTGCAAAATCATGGGTTTCGGAACATTTAGCGGCAGCAATTTCGGGAGATTCTAAGCTATTAATTCAAGGTACTGCGGGAACCAGTGAAGAATCGATTCGTTACGGTTGGAATTACGCTAAATTATTAGCTGATGGTCCCTCGATGGGGGCTTTGGTTGCCAGCCCGTTAATGCGAGCGATGGAAGATGGTAAGGTGGCACGGGTGGAAGAATTAACCCGAATTCCGGCAGACGTACAAGATACATTAATTACCATCCTTTCCGAGAAAACACTGCCAATTCCGGAATTAGGAGAAGAAGTGCAGGCAAATAAAGGTTTTAGCGTCATCGCAACTGCGAATGATAGAGATAAGGGAGTAAACGATTTATCAAGTGCTTTGAAAAGGCGTTTTAACACAGTAGTTTTACCATTACCAAAGACAGTAGAAGAAGAAATCGATATTGTGCAAAGGCGCGTAGAAAGCCTGGGAAGAGCATTAGAATTACCAGCAGAGCCGCCAGCTTTAGAAGAGATAAGACGCATTGTTACGGTATTTCGGGAATTGCGAAGTGGGATTACAGAAGATGGAAAAACTAAAATAAAATCTCCTACAAGTACCTTGAGTACGGCAGAAGCAATTTCCGTGGTAAATAGTGGAATGGCATTAGCAGCACATTTCGGCGACGGTAGTTTAAGCGCTTCAGATGTTGCTTCGGGAATAATTGGAGCAGTGATAAAAGATCCAGTGCAGGATAAAGTTGTGTGGAGAGAGTATTTAGAAACTGTAGTGAAAGAAAGAGATGATTGGAAGGATTTGTATCGGGCTTGTAGGGAAGTAAGTTAATTGTAGGGTGTGTTACGGCTTGAGAAATTTTGATTTTTATTAATTTGATTATGCCGTAACGCACCATTGGGTATTAAGTAGGTAGGTGGAAATAAACCGAACTATGTAAAGGAATGTAAAATCACTGAAAACTTTGCGATTGCTTCACTCCACTCCGTTACGCTTGCAATGACGTAGTTATAAATTTTTTCACCTACCTACTTACAGTCGCATATTGTATAATTTTTAATATTTACTTTTTGCTGACAATGATTGAAGTTGATAATTATGTTAAAGTGCGGATTACAAAATCTGGAGCCAATAAATTGTTTGAAGTGGATTATGAAACTAGAAAGAATATGGATGATGAAAAATTGATTGATTTATTTAATCAAAGTTGGACAAAAAAACTTCAAAGAATGGTATTACAAGCAAAAGTAATTGAATCTGATGAAGTTGAACGTCGCTTGTTAGATACAAATTATTATAACTATATTGATTCACAGCAAGAACATCGCACATTTCACTACAAAAAGGCAGAATTCATTGCACAATTACAAATTATTGAAAATGCCAAATACAAGCTTACTCAACTTTGGAGAGTTACTTCTTCTGATGAACACCCATTAACACTATTTATTAATTTTAGTAATATTGAAGATAGAGAACGCTTCGAGTCCTTAGCAAAAAGCTTAAATATAGATGAAGAAAAATTAGGTCTTCAACTTATACATAATTTTATGAATTTTCATCCTAGTGATACAGCTATTAAGGAAGAAGATATTTAAGGATTTATCTTTAAATAAAGAGAAAGTTAGATATATATTTACCTTAATAGTAAACTGAGGTTTATTAAATGAACAAACAAAATTTTCAAACAATGACTCACAAAGAGTTACATAATTATGTACTTGCTAATCGTGAGGATAAAGAAGCTTTTCACGCTTACGTTGATAAGCTAAATGCAGAAGGTAATTGGGTTGAAATGCCTTCGTTACAATCTATGGAAGACTTAGAAAATAATCTTGAGTTAATCGAGCATTTTCGTAATAAATCCGAGCAATAACAAAACCCAACATCTCCACAAAAATGCTGGGTTAATTTCACAAATGGAAATCTACAAATTCAAAATTATCTTCTAGCTGCTGCGATTAAACGCTGTTGAACTAAATACTCAAGTTGATATAGGCAAGCTGCAACAATTATTTGTAAAACTGTGAAGCGTACTGGAGGCAAGTAAAAATTATCTTTATATGTGATTTCACTCAAAATAGATAGCAGATTGGATGAGTAATCAGAAAACGATAAGGCTCCTAATACGAAAAAGACTAATAATCCTGATAATACATTAACTGACCAACCGTAAATTCCTTCCCACCAGCTAATAATACTTGGAAACCATCCAGCTTGTGTTTCATCTTCAGGAATTCTGCTCTCTGGAAAGAAGATATCTAGGAAAGTATGAAACCAGTGATGCAAGAAGGCGATCGCCACCATAGGGAATAAGAAAATTGACAGTACGATTATTCCCGATAACCCAGGTGCTGCATGAATTAGCTCTATTATCTTATCTAGCGAATGTGCTATTAAATTAATAATTCCAAGCATTAACAAGATTAAAGCAACGGAATTAACACAAGAGCGGAGATTAGGAAGCCAATATGGTAAACGCATATTTTTAATAAGGTTTTGAAAAAAGTTTGAATGCTTAATATTTACTGACAGTTAATTTAATCTTTTAATTTAGTCTTTTATTAATGTCAGCTAATTTACGTATTTTACTATATGGAAGTATATTCGACATCCGGTATACTGCTGATTTACCAATACTTTAATTTCTATGAATTATTTTATACTTATAAACTAGGGTTCGTAGTAAGCGCTTTAGCGCTCGGATTTAGGACTAAAGTTTCCACCTAAAACCCATTAACATTAATCTGTCAGGCTACTACTTAAGAATGTAATACAAAAAATTACGTATATTTAATGAAATATCAAGATTTTAAGCTACCTTATTGGAATCAAATTTCATCTGCACAACGCACTAAGTTAGCGCAAGAATTATCAGAATCCCTACCTAAGTTTCAATTTACAGATATTCAAATTTGTGAATTAGGCGAAAAAAAGCATTTCGTAGCGTTTTTTGATTGGAATAATATTACATTTGCATTAATACCGGGTGATGAAGTTATCCTTGGTTATGACAGAGATAATCCTTTTATACCCAATGAAGCACAACTGAAAAATTGGGAATATACCCGCGAAGAATATGGTTTGGAATTAAACGAATTTTTGAATGAATCTTTCACACCTTTAAGAAAGATAAATATCAAACCTTTTTTATTACAAGTAACTGCAACTGAATTCAAACAAGATTGCGAACGTAGTGAACTATTACAAGAAATAACTGAAGATGGATTTCGTTTTCCGACTTCTGATGAATGGGAATATGCTTGTAGTGCAGGTTCTCGTACTATCTTCAGGTGGGGAAATAATTGTCCTGTAGATTCCTACCCAATTGATGATAAGTGTAAATGGGATATTCATCGACGAAGGAATGCTTTTGGTTTAAATATTGCTAGCAATCCTTATAATTATGAATTTTGTGCCGAACCTAATATTATCAGGGGTGGTGATGGAGGTTGTACTATCTGTGGGGGTGTGGGATTTTTCATTGGATGGTTAACTCTTGCTTCGGCTTTTGTTGCTCCCGAAGATGATTCATACGAATATTTTTGCAATCATCTTCGTAGAGCTTATTCGCTTCCTGAATAAATTAATCGATATAAATTATTAAAATACCTGTTCTACAATAAATAGAATTAAACAAATATATTGGATTCGGCTTTCGGTGCGTTAGGCTGAAGCCATAACGCACCCTATGAATACTGTATTCCTACTTTTCAAATAATTGTTAAACTATGACTCAAACTACAACAAAAACTGTATATTCATTTGAAGAATATCTTACCTACGATGATGGTACGGATAATCGCTACGAACTTATTGATGGAAAACTTGAGTTAATGAATCCACCAACTTTTAGACATCTACTAATCTCGAAATTTATCGAACAAAATTTTGATGCACAAATTAAAAAGCTTAACTTACCTTGGATGTGTTTTCGAGAAGCAGGAATTAGAACTGGATGGCGAAAATCGCGGTTATCTGATGTTTACGTTGTGACATCCGAACAAGTTATGGAATTCTTGGATGAATCTGCTGTTTGTCAGTCTCCACCTTTGTTAATTGTAGAAGTAGTTAGCCCCGAATCGGTAAAGCGTGACTATCGTTATAAACGTTCGGAATATGCGGCTTTGGAAATACCTGAATACTGGATTGTCGATCCAATTGAATCAAAAGTTACTATTTTATTGTTGGAAGAAGGTTTATATGAAGATACGGAATTTACAGTAAATCAAAAAATTATTTCTCGTACTTTTCCAGAATTAGATTTGACGGTAGAACAAGTTTTAGCAGCAGGAAATGTTAAATAAAAGAGGACTAAAGTCCTTACTACTAACTTTTTTAAAGTGCTTTTTTGTGAATCATAAATAATAAAGACGTTGCAGTGCAACGTCTCTACATTAGTTATTTGTTTTCCTAGAAAATCTTAATTAAGACTAACCCAAATGATTCTCTAACATCTGAGCAATCACTTCGGGATTAACTTTTCTATATTCTTTTTTACCTAATTTCAATACGCAGTTGGATGAACTGCAACATTTTAAACAGCCAGTATGCTCGATCGCAACTTTATCGTATAAACCTCTTTCGCGCAAAATCTTTTCTAATTCTGGCAATACGTTTTGACTGTTTCTTCTACGACAACCTGATTTTTGACATACTAATATTTTAGGTTTACTTTGCGGCGAAATACTTTGTTTGGGACAGGTTTCTATTGGTTTTATTCCATATACTTTTAATTTGGTTTTTCCAGTAGTTAGATTTAACTTAGTAACTCCAAAAACATTTATTTGCTTTCCGGGTTCTAAAAATGAAGCCGCTGATTTTCGTAAAAGTTTTGGAAGTTTCAGTTGAATTTCGCCGCTAGGAGTAATTAACTGTAAATGTTTGGCTTTGTCTAGTTTGTCTCCAACAAAACCAATAAATTCGCCTTTGAGATTAAATTCGGATATAGTTCGGTAATTATCAACCATTTCGATTTTAGCTTTTGCATTGTGTATTTTAATTAGTTAGGATTTACAGCAATACAGCAAAAAATTAAGTAACTCGTTAAAAGGATATCCCTCTTTAATAATTAGGAGTGCGGGAATTAAGAGTCAATATTCTAAACTCTGATTTCCCCGATCTCCTTATCTTTAAATAAAATTATTATGTCAGTTTTTTAGCTTCACAAGTTTTAGGTAAGTCTTGCATTTCTGGCATATCAGCAAATTCTAATTCCCAGCCGTTGGCTAAGGTTAAAACTTTACCAGCTTCCCCATCTGCTTGTTTGACAACTTCTTCTTCTAAATCTTTTTTGGGAACATATACTACTAAAGTACCGGCACCGTTTTTACGTAACATTACTTTCATTATTGTTCAACTCTTTCTATAAGTTCTAATTCTTCTTTACGAAAACCTACGACAATATCCTTTTCCATAAAACGGACTGCATAAATGTAAGCTCTTTGTAAATACGTGCCTATACTTACGATGTAACCAACTTCCCCGGCATTAATTAAAATTTCTCCTAATTTTTTGCCGGGATAAGTACCATCATTTTTAACTGAGTGAACAATTTTGACTTTATCACTAAGTTCAAAGACTGGTGGTAAATCAAGTTCTAATTCATCTTCATCTGACTGCATGGGAATATCTACCCTGTTGTACTAAATTCAATACTTCTTGAGTAGTAAGGCTGCGTTTTTTCTGTACAGACTCTTGACGTATTGCTTCTAAAACAGACTTGGTTTCCTCTGAATTTAGATTAATTCCATGTTTTTCTAATACCTGGGATACGGAATGTCTGCCAGAATGCTTACCTACTACTACACGTCTCTCCCAACCTACTTCTTCCGGGCTGAATGGCTCGTAAGTCATGGGGTTTTGCAATACGCTATGGGCATGGATACCAGATTCGTGGGCAAAGGTATTTTCGCCTACAATTGCTTTCCAAGGTGGTACGCTACAGCGAGATGCATCTGCTACCAATCGTGATAAATCGAGCAATTTTGGAGTGTCGATACCTACATCCAAGCTGTAAATGCGTTTCAAAGCCATCACAACTTCTTCTAAAGCTGCGTTTCCAGCCCTTTCACCCAAACCATTTACTGTTGTATTCGCTGTTAAACACCCTGCTTCAATACCTGCAAGGGCGTTAGCTGTCGCTAAACCAAAATCATTATGGGTGTGGATTTCTACGGGTATCGATAGCGTATCTACTAATTTTTTTACCCGATGATAGGTAGCGAAGGGATCGAGAACTCCTACCGTATCGCAGAAGCGGAACCTTGAAGCACCTAATTCTTGAGCGTATAAAGCTACATCGAGCAAGAAATTTCGATCGGCTCTCGAAGCATCTTCTCCACCAACTGAAACCCAAAGTCCATTATCTAAAGCGAAGTTAACGCTGTCTTTAAGCTGGTGTAGAGTAATGCGCCATTGCCCCTGAAACTTGGTGCTAATTTGAGCGCCAGAAACAGGAATGCAAATATGTACCCGCTTTAATCCACAAGCCATAGAAGCCTGTATATCTGAGATTACAGCCCGATTCCAAGCTAAGAGTTTTGCTCGTAAATTCAAGTCAGCAATTGCTTTAATTGCCCGCATTTCTTGTTCGCCCATTGCTGGAATACCGACTTCTATTTCATGTACTCCAACAGCATCAAGAAACTTGGCGATCGCAACTTTTTCTTGTAAATTGAAAGCAACACCCGCAGCCTGTTCGCCATCGCGCAATGTTGTATCATTAATTAAGACAGATGGTTGATTCATCTCCAAAAATACCTCTATGGGATTGTTGTTAACACCGCTGAATGATTTTAGTTATAACTGAATCTTAATAAACAGCAATGGTAAGGAATGAATCGTTTTTGATAAATTATCTATTATGAAAAAACATAATTTCTTCATAATGACCTATTCATCCTTAATTATTCTTATTCAACTAATAAAACATTTCTGTATGACATAGAACCAGATTTTGGTATCAATTAATAATTATCTTCGCCCGAAATATCTGGGATTTCTTTAAGTAACATATAGCTCATGTAAGTATTAGTTAAGGTTGAAAAAACTAATAGACTGATTCCAGCAATTAACGTAGAAAACATAGGGATTGGGGAATAGGGAATGGGAAAAAGCTACTGATATCTTTAACAAGCACGATTTTTGCTATATCTCTAGCGAGCAAGATGCCCGCACTACCATACAGAAGATAAATTATTTTTTGGAAGCTCCTAAATTGCTCAACTCATGGAAATAGTTATGTTTCTGAATCAAATTACACATGAATGTAAATTATTTCTAAAAAAATATAAATCATTTTTTAGATATTTTTGCTTTGCGGTAAATACACTATTAAATCAAGTTAAAAATATGTCAAGAATGGGATTCTAACCAATCAAAAATTCTTTCTAACTGCTCTATATCAACTAGACCGTACTGCCAAAGTAACATTGGTAGCGGTCCTTTATCTAACCTGCTTTTTCGCATTGCCACGGCAATATCACAACTAGTAAGTAATAGTTCCTTCTTTAAGAAATTTATAAATTTGGTATCGCTATGAGGTGTTAGCATCATAGAACAAGCAACCTTTTTATTTAGAAAGAAACATCTGAGTTTAACTGACAAATTTGATCGTAAATGGAAACCTTGTTACCTACCTTTTATATCTCAGGGAACCTTAATGAATAAGTTTTTATTTTCCTGGATTTCTATATTATTAAAGTCATAGAAACTAGGTAGGCAACAGGTTATTAAAGCTGCCAACATCTTTCCAACCAATCAATTAATAACTGGCGTGATGCTGTACATTGAATTACGGTAGAGCGAAGCAAAATCGCCGCCACCGGGCTATTTATTTGTACCTGCAAATAACCATCTTTTCGACAAGAACAAGGAATAAACAACGCTTGCAAGCGATGGTAAACCTCCCAGCGTTGATGATATGGAATCTGCACAATTTGATCCAGGACATTAGAACTTGGTGGCGGTAACATTATTAACGTTCCTTTCTCAAAAGTTCTTTTTGAGGTGCATCAACTCGATGTTGATTTAGGTTTTGCAACTGTTTTTCTAGTTGCTCCACACGTTGCAGCAACGAGCAAATTACGGTAGCCTCTAAATCTGGAAGCTTTCCATGTTCCAAAGGTGAAAGGCGATCGTCTTGCTTGCGAGAGACTGGGCGTGAGGGTATTCCTACCACCGTGCAACAGCTCGGAACATCTCGCAACACAACCGAACCCGCACCAACACGAACGCGATCGCCAATTTGGATATTGCCCAAAACCGAAGCACCGGCACCGACGACAACGTTGTTACCGATAGTGGGATGGCGTTTTCCCGATTCCTTACCAGTACCGCCAAGAGTAACGCCTTGGTAAATCAAGGTGTAGTCTCCGACGATCGCGGTTTCACCAATCACAACTCCCATACCATGATCTATAAACACGCCTTCGCCAATTTGTGCGCCGGGGTGAATTTCAATTCCGCTCAAGAATCTTCCGATATGGGAAATCAAGCGGGGAATCAAATTAATTTTACGACGGTATAACCAATGGGCTAAACGATGCAAACATAGTGCGTGAAAACCTGGATAACACAGTAAAACTTCTAACCAATTACGTGCTGCTGGATCGCGATCGAAAATAATCCGAAAATCATGGCGTAGAAGCTCTATAAAATTTGCTCCCGATCGATCGCGCTCCAAGGTGTTTGCACTATCTGCATTTTCTGAAAATTGATAATTGTTGATATGCTCGTCCGATTGTTGCATCGGTAATGTCTAAATTATTTAAGCGATGTGCTTTTTATGCTTATATCAGATGGCGTTATCAACGTTAGCTTCTGTAGTGGCGATTGGATTTATTGAATTTTATTAAATTTGTACTCACCAGCCTCTAATCCTTAATGTTGACTGACTTTAATATTTCTTAAGGGGTATGGGTACTAGTATTTATAGGTTACAGGTACTAGTATTTATTAAGTCAAGGTGTAATTATTTTTGTACTCGCCAGGAAAGCTTTAAATAACAATACTTTGGAACGGTTTTAATTAAAATTTTTCCAGAATAAAGCAACAACTAAAATGTACTCAAAAAGCTTAATTATCAAGCTATTACAGCACGTTTTTGTATATGCAGTTACTAATTATTTTATTGCGAAGAATATAAGAGCAAACCACTTATTTATATTTTTTTTACATTCTGTTTATCTTTAACAAAAGTAGTGGGAGCGTCTCGCTCCCTAGTAGTTAAAGGGGAGCATCTCACTTTTTTTAACATTGCGAGCGGAGCGAAGCATAAGTCCGAAGCGGACACGCTCCGCGAACGCATGGACTCGTTTTTAGCTAGAAATTTTGCGATTGCTTCGTCGTTCTCGCAATGACAGTTCTAGAGGATAAGTTAGTAGGTTGGGTGAAACGAAGTGTAACCCAACATCTCCTGTAATAAAGTGAACTACCAATAATTCAGCCTGGATTTAAAGAACGAGTGGATTTTGGTGAAATTATTGGTAATTATATTGATCTAAGTACAGGAATAAGCTCACCGACTAATTTGGGTATAATTTATCATAGTAAAACAGACGTTCATATTGTTCCAGCCAAACCATAAACAGAAAACTATGACAACTATTAACCTAAGAACTGAAGTATTACTTTCTCTCCAAGCAGCTTTGCTAGACGAAATTACTCCTAATATTAGGGGAATAACTTGCGGATGGAATGACTCTCTAATTACTATCCACTCCTATTTCCAAGGTGAAATCAGTGAGGATGATAGAGAATCAATGGAATGTATTGCTACGGAAGTTATAGCTAACTTCCCGGAGCATAGAATTGATATTGAGAGCAAAAAGTTGGATATGCTAGAGTCATTGACCCCATATTCACTGTCTGCATGGGTATACCGAAGGAAAGAGTAATATCACGTTCGGTTAAACTCTGGTGATTTATTGTTTTTGGGGTTCTCCCGAGTGTTGAAGTGGTTTCTAAGTCTTCTGAGAAAACAGATTACTTCTTGCGGTCAAAAGATTACCTCTCATGTAATCATTAATACTACATTATAGATTTTCTTATAGCAAGAAGGGAGTAATTTAATTAGCAATTATATTTTAATTAACATGAATCGCAATTTTACCTTTGGCTCGTTCGCTTTCACTGTATATATGAGCGGCTGTTAATTCTTTTAAAGGATAGGTGCAGTCAATAACCACTCGCATTTTACCCGTTTCAATCAACTCGTTGAGATAAAGCAAGTCAGCCGTGTTGGATTGAGCAAGAATAAATTTAGCTTTTTGACTTCCAAATAAAGTTGTTAGTGCGATCGCCACAATATTTTGTAGATTCGGCAGGGTTGTAACGTAAACTCCGTTGGGTTTGAGAACTTGTTTGCAGTTATCAAAAGTTTGCTTACCAACTGCATCGAAAATAATATCGTACTGCACTTGATTTTGAGTGAAGTCTTGTTGTTTGTAGTCGATGAGATAATCTGCCCCCAGGGACTTGACAAAATCGATGTTTTTACCGCTGCAAACTCCCGTAACTTCTGCTCCCAAGGCTTTAGCGATTTGGACTGCAAAAATACCGACTCCGCCGGAAGCTCCATTAATAAGTACAGTTTGCTTCTGTTGAATATTGGCTTTATCCCGTAACGATTGCAAAGCGGTAAGGGCTGCGACGGGTAAAGCTGCTGCCTCTTCAAAGCTGATGTTGTTTGCTTTTGTTGCAGCAACTTTTTGCGGTACTGCTGCTAATTCGGCATAAGCACCCCCAGGTACACCCAGGGATGCATAAATCTCATCTCCTACTTTGAAATTAGTGACTTGAGAACCGATTTCTAAAACAACTCCTGCTAAATCAAACCCTAGAATCATCGGAAATTTATTTCCAGTGATGATTTTGAGCATTCCTTTGCGAATTTTCCAATCAACTGGATTAACGCCCGCAGCATGAACTTTCACCAACAACTCGTCAGGTTTGATTTTTGGAGCTTCTACTTCTTCATACTGCAATACATCAGCGCTACCGTATTCGCGAATAACCATTGCCTTCATAATTTTCTCCGGGCAGCCCAAGCGGTTTATTTATATTGATTTTGACATGGCGGGTGCTAGAGAAGTCTCTGTCCGTTGGGATAGCTTTTATCATCCTTTCTTTCTTACCTTTTCTCTGAGTGGGAACTAATTGCGATCGCAACCAGACTGTGAGAATATAAGAAGACTGGACTTATAGCAAATAATTTTCATTAACTATAAGGGGTGAATTCGCCTTAATCCCTTGTATATCTTGCGATCGGTTTCATGCGATTATTTTATGAAGTAAAAATTAAGAAAATGTTATTTGCGTTTTCTGTGCAAAAAAAAGTGATATGTTAGTTACAGAATTAAATTATGCGAATGCAGGCAAATAGTTCGCAGTAGCTCTACTCCAGTTTTCACCCCAAGACAGTTAATTTGATTTCTACATATATAAAAGATATATAAAAGCGCTTCAAAGAATAATCAAGGCGGTTTCGAGTACAGCGCAATGCACCGTTCAAGGAATGCCGGAAATAGCCGAAACTCTTTCTGAGACTTGCTTTAAACCGAGTTCAACAATACAAGTACCCCGTTACATAAATACCAGCCCCCCCGCTGAATAATACTAGTACCCCCACCCGGAAAAAAAATATTCAAACTACATAACCCTTGGACAGCAACGCTTCTAGAATTTGAGTGCAAAATTAATAAACCTAATAAATCTTAGCTGACGGCATTTAAAACCGAACGAAAAAGCGACTGATATAACTTAGACATCGCCAAACACCAAACGAGTCAAACACAATAAGGCACGGTTGGTGAGTGGATGGGATGAGATAGCACCATGCCCTGTAAATAGAAGTCGCGGTTGGAAACATTTGAAAAAGTTAGCCTCCTTGGTTTTCTCAAGCGTTGACACACACCAGCCGAGAAACCGGGATTTTACCTCTCGATTAACTCATGCTTCCATTAAGTTGTGAGTTTTTCGGGCAAGCGTAAACCAACCGTGACTTCGATTCCTGGGTAAAAGCAGCAGCGATGTCATCTCCCACTTGGCATAATTGTCCAGTGACAGAACCCGAAATTCAATGACATCACCGTCTACTTCATCAGGAATCTTCACCTCTTCGGAAAGCGATACAGCTACAGCTAAAAAAGCTGGTTGTGGAACTGGCTGCGACGATAATAGCAGCCCTAGCATCGAAATTGACGAAAG
Organism: Rivularia sp. (in: cyanobacteria); assembly: GCA_965234645.1. Lineage (GTDB taxonomy): Bacteria > Cyanobacteriota > Cyanobacteriia > Cyanobacteriales > Nostocaceae > Rivularia. Next base: position 4,819,516 of record OZ248344.1, read on the forward strand.
AACAAAAGAGCGGATTGCTAAACATCCTTGTTATAGCGAAGAAGCTCATCATCACTATGCAAGAGTAGTGATTGACTAAGAGTCATATTGCTCCGTAAAATGTTCCCTATAAACGTTTTAGCTTAATCAATTGTTTAAGTAAAACATTTTTTTTAGGGAATTTTTAGGGAACTAATGGAAGATATACAGAATAAGGTTTTTAGTGACTTTGAACCACCATGCACTACTGATGGAAGTCACCAGGGGGTAATGCATCATGTAAAAGAGACTCAAAAGCATTACGACATGAAGTTTGAACAAGAATTACTCAAAGTTAATCAACGACTCAAATCTGGTAAAACTAAAGTTAGTTTGCAAGCTAAAAAAGGAGGTATACAACTTAGAGCTACACTTCCACTTAAACCAGGTGATAGTCATAAGCAAGGTAGAGATAAAAAGCAGTACACAATAAGTCTCGGTATACCAGCTAACTTTGATGGGTTGAAAACTGCCGAAGAGGAAGCCCATGAGTTGGGAAAATTAATTGCTCGTCAAACTTTTGTTTGGACTGATAAATATTTAGGGCAGCAAGCCCAAAAAAAGAACAATATTACTTTTGACGAGTTTTACAAACAGTTTGAAAAAAGATACTTTGAAACCAGAAAACGCACGATAAAAAGCGAAAATACCTTTAATACTCAACTTCGGAACTTAAGGTATTATTTTGGCGGCAAAGAAGCTATAACAATCTCTAACTTGAGAGAAAAAATCAAAAAAATAGACTCTACTGTCAATCGGATGTCTGCAATAAGTTTAGCTAATATTTTGTGCAAAATGCTAAACATGGAAGCTAGCTTTTCCGATTTAAAAATATCTTACAAGTCAAAGAAAAGGAATATCCCAAGCGATCGCCAGATATCAAGTTCTATATTATTTTTCAAAAATCATTATATTGCCATCCCTAAAATGAGTCCTAGCTATAGAGACAATTGGAGAATATATCAAACAATATATGCTTTATTAGCAATATATGGATTGCGACCTAGAGAAGTAGTTAACAATCCAGATTTAAATTGGTTATTATCATCTGAAAATAAGCACAATACTTTTAAAGTTCATGAATCAAATAAAACTGGATACAGAGAAGTTTTTCCGTTCGTGCCTGAATGGATTGAACTTTTTGATTTAAAAAATCAGGAGAGTATTGAAAAACTTCGAGTTTTTTCTAATTCCTGGAAAACAGCTAATCAATTAAAAGATCGAGTCGCTACAATAGCTAATAATTTCAGATATGCTCAGGTGCCCTTTACCCCATATGATTTGAGACACGCTTGTGCGATTAGAGCGCACTTACAAGGAGTTCCGATTAAGGCTGCTGCTAATAATTTAGGTCATAGCATACAAATGCACACTAAAGTTTATCAGCAATGGTTTAGCTTGGAAAATACACGTAAAGCTTTTGAGCAAACCTTTGAAGAAGTTAACGAAATAGATGCTTTGAAATACGAAAATACCCGACTAAAAGAACGTATAGCACAATTAGAAAATAAACTTGCTAGATATAGTTTGAATGATATAATGCAAACCTTTTAATTAGACTATAGAAGCAGCCAGAATAAATTATAGCTGCTTTTTTATTGATGATTTTGTCAATTTGTTTACATATTTAGTAACTTATATAGATTTAGCAAACTATTAGTAAACCGATTTAGAAAACTATTTTAGTATTTCAGCTTTTTGAGAGTATTGTAAGCATTAAAAATAGTAAACATTTAGATAACTTAATTAATTAATGAAAGCGAAAGCAGCGAACTACAGATTTAAAAACAAGAGTGTCTATTATGCAAGAATGCACGTTGCCGTTGCTCCTGGCTGTAACATACAGTGCAACTATTGCAACCGAAAGTACGATTGTGCTAACGAAAGTCGTCCGGGAGTAGTTAGCGAATTGCTCTCACCAGAAGAAGCAGCACAAAAAGTTTTGGTGGTTGCAGGTAAGATTCCCCAAATGACAGTCTTAGGAATTGCAGGTCCTGGCGACCCGTTGGCTAACCCTGAGAAGACTTTCAGCACCTTTGAGATGATTAATTCTCAAGCGCCAGACATTAAACTGTGTCTGTCAACCAACGGTTTGATGCTGCCGGACTATGTAGACCGGATTAAGGAATTAAACGTTGACCATGTAACTATTACCATTAACATGGTCGATCCCGAAATCGGCGCTCTGATTTATCCTTGGGTTCACTACAAGCGCAAGCGTTACAGAGGAGTAGAAGGAGCAAGAATTCTGCATGAAAGACAGATGGAAGGTTTAGAACTCCTTCGTGAAGCAGATATTCTATGCAAAATTAACTCCGTATTGATTCCAGGAGTTAACGACCATCATCTTCCAGAGGTAAACAAAGCTGTCCGCGCTAGAGGAGCATTTATTCACAATATTATGCCCTTGATTAGCGCCCCAGAACACGGTACTCACTTTGGATTGAACGGACAACGCGGTCCTACTTCCAAAGAATTGAAAGAAGTACAAGATAAATGTTCTGGTAACATGAAAATGATGCGTCATTGCCGTCAGTGTCGTGCAGACGCAGTAGGATTATTAGGAGAAGATCGTTCTCAAGAATTTTCCAAAGAGAAATTCATGGAAATGACTCCAGAATATAATTTGGAGCAGCGTCAAGAAGTTCATCAAGGCATTGAAAAAACAAGAGCCGAACTTGAAGCAGCAAAAAAAGGACTTGAAACCTTCGACTTAGAACTTAGCGGCGAAAAAATGCTGCTAGCAGTAGCAACCAAAGGTGGTGGTATAGTTAACCAACACTTTGGACACGCCAAAGAATTTCAAATTTACGAAGTAGATGGAAAAGAAGTACAATTTATCGGTCATCGTAAAGTAGACCACTTCTGTCAAGACGGATACGGAGAGGAAGCCACTTTAGAAAATATTATTAAAGCAATTTCTGATTGCAAAGCAGTATTAGTTTCTAAAATAGGCGACTGTCCTAAAGAAGAACTGCACAAAGCAGGAATACAAACTGTAGAAGCTTACGACGTAATTGATAAAGTTGCTTTAGAGTTTTACAAACAAGCAATTAATAATCAGTAGAAATTTTAGATTTTGCGGAAAGTTGAGCTAGTCCGATCTTGGGGTATCCCCAAGCAGAGGAACTGGCATTGGGGTATAGATCGAACCCAAAACTTTCCTGCAACGGATTTTGGATTTAAACTGATTCCTGCGAAAATAATAGGCATTTAGATAGTGATAGAAGGCAGTTCGGCTTATAAATAAACGAATCAATCTTAAATCCAAAATCTAAAATCTAAAATCTAAAATTCTATTACCCAGTGCCATTACCTCAATTCAAAAACTTAAATAAAGTTACAAAAAATGGCTTACAAAATTACTAACAAGTGTATTTCCTGCGATTTGTGTAAAACTATATGTCCCGAAAACGCCATCAAAATAGTTGATGAACGTCCGTGGATTGACCCCGAACTTTGTACAAACTGCGTTGATAGTATTTATTCAGTACCTCAATGTAAAGCAGGTTGTCCCACATTTGACGGCTGCGTGGAAATAACATCCGATTATTGGGAAAACTGGTTTGAAAATTACAAAAATGTAATATCACAAGTCACTAAGAAAACAGATTATTGGGAAAACTGGTTTAATCTTTATTCCCAAAAATACTCCGAAATAAAAACAGCGAGCAGTTAGGAGTTAGGAATTAGGAATTAGGAGTTAAAAGTTAAGAGTTAAGAGTTAGGAATTATCTTCCCCTTGTCTCCCCCTGAGCCGCACGCTTCGCGTGAACGGGTTCACCACTTTGCTCAACGGTCGTGTTCCTCCGCACGCAAGTGGATTCACCATCTCCCCATCCCCCCATTCCCCCATCTCCTATTGCTTATAAAAAAACAGTAAAAAAGAAAACCGTTAATTCTGAAGTATTATTAGAGATATTGAAATTATGCAAAAAGAATGTATTTATTTAGATAACAACGCTACTACTAAAGTTGATCCACAGGTTGTAGAGGCTATGTTGCCCTACTTAAGCGAACACTACGGCAATCCTTCTAGTATGCATACCTTTGGGGGGCAAGTCGGTAAAGCGGTTAAGCAAGCACGAGAAAATGTTGCAGCCCTTCTTGGTGCCGAAGCCTCAGAAATTGTCTTTAATAGTGGTGGAACGGAAGGAGATAACGCGGCTATTCGGGCTGCACTCCAAGCACAGCCTGATAAAAAACATATTATTACCACCCAGGTAGAACACCCAGCAGTACTTAACCTTTGCAAACAACTGCAAAAGCAGGGTTACAGAGTTACTTATCTTTCAGTAAATCGTCAGGGACAGTTAGATTTACATGAATTAGAAGAAGCATTAACTCACGACACCGCTTTGGTAAGCGTTATGTATGCTAATAACGAAACCGGCGTGATATTTCCGATAGAGGAAGTAGGCAAACTAGCTAAAAAATATGGCGCTCTGTTTCATGTTGATGGAGTCCAAGCTGTAGGTAAAATTCCCCTTAACATGAAAGACAGCACCATTGATATGCTGACTTTATCCGGTCATAAAATGCACGCACCCAAAGGGATTGGCGCATTATACGTGCGACGCGGTGTCAGATTCCGTCCTCTGGTAATTGGCGGAGGGCAGGAACGCGGCAGACGTGCGGGAACCGAAAATGTACCCGGAATCGTAGCTTTAGGTAAAGCTGCCGAACTCGAACTGCTACATTTAGAATCAGCCGGAAAAAGACAAAAAACTTTACGCGATCGCCTAGAAAAGGCTATAATAGATTCAGTTGGTGAATGTGAAATCAATGGTGGCGCAACGCAGAGATTGCCCAACACGACAAATATTGGTTTCAAATATATCGAAGGCGAAGCAATCTTACTATTACTTAATCAGCACGGGATTTGTGCATCCAGTGGTTCTGCTTGCAGTTCCGGTTCCTTAGAACCTTCCCACATCTTGCGATCGATGGGAATACCTTACACAATTTTGCACGGTTCCATTCGCTTTAGTCTTTCTCGTTACAATACAGAATCTGATATTGATGCGGTTTTAGCAGTATTACCAGCTATCGTGCGCCGTCTGCGCGAGCTATCACCCTTCAAAAACGATGATGCGGCTTGGCTCAAAGATCAAGAACAAGCATTGGCTCAACACTAGAAGTTAGGAGTGAGGAGTGAGGAGTTAGGAGTTTAATTTATTCTTATTACCTCGTTACTCACTCCCCCATACCGATTTATTATTCATAATTTATTACTCATCACTTACTACTCATCACTAAATAAAGGCTATGTGGGACTACACAGACAAAGTATTAGAATTCTTTTACAATCCAAAAAATCAGGGTACTTTAGAAGATAACGGCGAGACAGGAATTAAAGTTGCTGTTGGAGAAGTCGGTAGCATTGCTTGTGGTGATGCACTAAGACTCCATATCAAGGTAGACGAAGATACAAACAAAATCCTTGATGCTCGTTTTCAAACATTTGGTTGCACAAGTGCGATCGCATCTTCCGAAGCTCTGGTAGAATTAGTAAAGGGCAAGACAATAGATGAAGCCCTCAATATTTCTAACAAAGAGATTGCCGATTACCTGGGCGGATTGCCTCAAGAAAAAATGCACTGCTCTGTAATGGGGCAAGAAGCTTTAGAAGCAGCAATATCTAATTACAAAGGTATTCCGCTCGCGGCTCATGATGAAGATGACGAAGGAGCCATAATCTGTACTTGCTTCGGCATTACCGAGCCTAAAATTAAACGCATTGTAAAAGAAAATAAGCTTACAACCGCAGAAGAAGTTACAAACTTTATTAAAGCCGGTGGCGGATGTGGAACCTGTTTGGCAACGATTGATGACATCATCATCGAAAACCAAAGGAATTTAGCTCATCCCGCGATCGCAGTATCCAATAACGGTAGTACAAACGGTATTAGCGATAAACCGCTAACACCAGTGCAAAAAATAGCACTAATACAAAAAACATTAGATGAAGAAATCAGACCCATTCTGATGGCAGATGGGGGAGACGTAGAACTTTACGACGTAGAAGGCGATACCGTCAGAGTAGTACTTCAAGGCGCTTGCGGTTCTTGTTCTAGCAGCTTGGCAACACTTAAAAATGCCATCGAAGCTAAATTACGCGAACGCATTTCTCCTAACGTTACAGTTGAAGAAATTAACAATTAGTCTTCATATTAGTCAATAACTCATGATGAATCTAATATCAGTATCTGCTGTAGAGCGTGCGCCACCTGCGGCGTTCTATAAACAAGTCACTTACCTCATAGGAGTGACAACTATCAACAACCACTGCACCCACTCGATAAACCAATTAATTGCAGGAGAAAATAATGACTGACGAAAATATCAGACAGATAGCATTTTACGGAAAAGGTGGTATTGGTAAATCCACTACATCTCAGAACACTCTTGCAGCAATGGCTGAGATGGGAAAAAGAATTATGATCGTAGGTTGCGATCCAAAGGCTGATTCGACCCGTTTGATGCTCCACTCCAAAGCACAAACAACCGTACTTAGCTTGGCAGCCGAGCGCGGTGCAGTAGAAGATTTAGAACTTGAAGAAGTAATGCTCGAAGGATTCCGTGGCGTTCGCTGCGTAGAATCCGGTGGTCCTGAGCCAGGTGTTGGTTGTGCAGGTCGTGGTATTATCACCTCCATTAACTTCTTGGAAGAAAATGGCGCGTATCAAGACTTAGAATTGATAATAGAAACGCTACATTTCTTGAATGGCAATCATTTGAGCTATTAAGTTACACTCTACATTATCTTTAAATTAAATAATTGCTATTTTTATCTTAAAAAAATGGTTTAGCAAAGCGTTTTATAAAAACAAATTACATAAACCACACTTATTTTTATCTTATTTTTATGCTTTTTTGCACTCGATTGAATAGCTATACTTTTAAGCGAAAATACATAATTGCAAACAAAGGAATTGTATCGTTATATATATATTTAAAAAGACACAATCCCTTTCAGTAAAATCATTTCACTTGTTTCTCTAACTCTAAGCGTTTGATTGTTATCTTTAATTTTTCATTTTCTAACTCTAATTGCTTGACTCGATTTTCAAGTACTTTCATCATGTCTTGTTTGGCAGTAGCCGTATCAATGGCACTTTTACGATTATCGAGTGAGAACCACTTTTGATAAGTTAAAGTATGCATCTGCACGCTATGACCCAAATTATCTGATGCAGCTTTGATTGGTATACCCATTAAGTGCGCTCTGATTGCCCAAGCGTGACGCAAATCGTAGGGAGTAAAACCACACTTTGCTTTTTTAAACCAGTTGCAATTAGCTAATTTATTGGAATTAAGCCTTTTGTAAGAGATTGAATCTGTAAAATATTCTGCAACTGCTTTTACTATTTCTTCATTCTTTAAATCAAATAGCTCAATCCATCTTTCATGTAATGGTAAAACTTCTCTTTCTCCAGTTTTAGCTAATTCATCTACTTTCCATGTATGATTAATATTCTGTGTATTTAACCACCATTCTATATTAGGACGTAAAAATAACTCACGCGGTCTTAATCCGTAGGTTGCTAACATCCCATATATCCACCGATATATTTTCCAGTTATCTTCAAATTTTCTATTTTTTATGCCTCTCTTTTGCCTACCGTTGGCATATTGTTCGTATCCTAAATATGCTGCTTCTATTCGATTATCATTAGGGATATTCCTTTTTTGTGCCTTCGGTCGTTTAAGATACTCCGCTACATTTATATCTATGTCAAAATACTTGGCGAATATCGATATAGAAATAGCCAAATTTCGTCTAGGATAGCTTTCTGGTTCGGTAGTATCAAGTATTTGTAAAAGATTATCGGATGTTGCTAGTTTTTCTCCTGGTATGCGTCTTTTTAACTCTTTTAAGTAGTTGTTAAAACTGTGTTCGCTTTTGATTGTACGCTTGTGGTTTTTGAAGTACTCATTCTCAAATCTTTCCAATAACTCACCAAACGTCTTCACCTCAAGTTTCTGTTTACTCTTGACTCCCAAATACTTGTCATTCCATGCAAAAGTTTTCCTCGCTATCAACTTACCTAATTCGTAAGCCTCTTCCTCAGCGGTTTTTAACCCATCTAAATTTGCCGGTATTCCCAATGAAATCAAATACTGTTTGGTACCAGTACCTTTTTTATCTTTGTCACCTGGTTTAAGGGGAAGTGTTGCCTGCAAACCTAAACTATTGTTGTTCTTTGTTACCTTAGCTTTACAATTCGCTGCCTTTAATCGTGCTTTTAATTGAGTAAACTGCTTTTCAAATTCCTCTTGCATATATTTTTCTCTATGTGCGTCATGCTTTTTGATTCCGAAGTATGAACCATCCGTGCTTGGTAGTGGCTGATAGTCAGCAAACCCTGTATCTGTATTCACGTTTACCTTACTCTTACCTTACTTTTTTGCCCGTTCACCACAAGCTTTTATATCGCTGTAATAGGTTCAGGCTAAACAAAAGTATTGTATAACTATTTTGAGTAAGAAATGAAAACTTAGATTTCGTATCTTACGACGTATTAGGTGACGTTGTATGTGGCGGTTTCGCTAACTACCACTAAATCTGATATGATCTGGTAAATCGTTATTTATGCGTTGGTTATGCGCGATTTATCAAAGGCATTGGGTTATTGTCGAGTTTCTACCCAAAGACAGCATACAGAAGGTCATGGGTTAGAACGTTATATCGAGCGATTAAAACAGTATGGGTTGAGTGAAGAGCAAATTCATTGGGATATAGAATCTGGTGCTAGCGACAAGCGTAAAGGATATAACCAAGTGCTGGAATTGGTGCGATCGCAACAGGTTAATAAAATCATCGTACCGTGTTTCGATAGATTTACGCGATCGGCATTGGGTTGGGAAGTTGCACGTCAGGAATTGCAGAAGTTTGGGGTTGAGTTGGTATTCCTCGATGGTGGAAGTTTGGATTTAGATACTCCAGAGGGATTATTTACCAGCAGAATATTAGCGGCGATGTCTGCACAGGTGAGAGATAAAAATAGATACAACGCTATCCAAGGGCATCGGTATTTTCAAGAGAAAAAGAAGATTTACCAAGCAGTATTCGGTTTTGTGAAGAATGGGGATGGTGTTGTTCCCAATACAAAGCAATATCGAGATACGGATAAAACCCATGCTGAAGTTGCTCTTTTATGCGTGGAAATGTTCATCGAGTCAGGGGAATTGTCGAAAACTATTAGAAGACTAACTGAAAAATATGGGTTAGAGCGAGTGGGGAAGTATAAGTTTGAGGATTTTCCTAGAGACGTGTCTTCGTTTCGTCGATGGCTGGAAAACCCTCAATTATGCGGCATGGTTTGCTATTACCCATTTGATTCCGAGAAAAAAGTAATATTACAGTCAAATCATCAAGGGGTTATTTCGGTTGCACAACATCACCAGATAATCCAAATTTTATCTACCCATCCCTGTGGTAGGCGCAAGTATGTTACAAATCCGTTGGTAGGGTTGTGTAAATGTGCTGAATGCGGTTCGACAATGGAAAAGCGCTCTACAAAAGTGAATGGTAAAACCTACGAACATTTAAAATGTCCGGGTGCTTACCCAAAACCGCGTCAATCGAAAAAATGCAGTGTGCGGACTTATTTTCGGTTGGCAGATGCAATTAATAGTGTAATTCAAGCGTTAAAGAGTAAGGCGGAAAGTATTGCCGCTAATATGCCTGTTGAAAACGCGGAAGAAGTGCCAGTGGAAATATTAGAGTTACAGCAGCAAATTTTTAAACTTAAGCAACTAAACGATCCGGATTTTGACAGTACGATCGCAATTAAATCACAAAAGTTAGAAAGTTTAATTAAAACCTCAGAGTTAAATGTAGTAGCAGATGCCAGCAGAAGCCAAGTTTTGCGTGACATAGCCATGAGTAAAGGGTTTTGGGAAGTAGTCACCAGGGAAGAATTAACTGCAATCTTTCACGAATTAGTTGAAGAAGTGGTTTGTTCAGTGGTAGGTAGATCGCAATTTTTTGCCGCACGACTCAAAATTTGATTTCGCTCTTCTTCGGGTAGAGAAGCTAAGTATCTCTCTGCTGCTGCCCAGAGGATATCCGCTACTTTTTTAGAAATTGTCATGGTTTTGCGTCGAACTAATTGTTTTTAGGTTACTTCCTCAACCAAAAATTTCTGTTCGTAAGGAACTCAAAGATAAATTGTTCTTTATATTCTTTGAACAAGTGCGATCGCCATAACTAAATCTTTTTTCAACTTCATAGAATAAGTAAATAGGTCAAATTAAATATAAAACCTCACCCCGGCTAAAGCCACCCCTCTCCTTGGCAAGGAGAGGGGAACTTACATTTAATTATGCCTACCTACTTATCAATATAAATCTATATCTTGTAGCAATGTTAATAAGTAAAAAACTAATTAGCCGGGTATCAGTATAAACCCAGACAAATAAATGCGATCGCGATAAAATTACCTTAATTTTACCGATTTTTATTGTTAAATAAAAGGTTAAGCCTTAATGCTAAGTAATTACACGACATCAAGTTTTAAAAATTATCTGAAGTACAATTTTAGGGAAGACTTTGGGTAAGCTAAATACAAGTTTTAAAATTTTCGGCATTTTAAAGCTGAGTGCCGATCGCCGTCTTAAAATAATTTACCGTCATGATAAAAACAAGTTACGAATTTGACCAAGCTATTCTACCTACGGGAAGTTCATTAAAGGCTAACTTATTGCTGCGTTTTCGTACTGCTGAAGTATCTGAGTCTCCCCGACGCAACCTGAATCTTTCTTTAGTAATCGATCGTTCGGGTTCTATGGCGGGTGCCCCTTTGCATCATGCTCTTAAAGCTGCTGAATCTGTGGTGGATGAACTTCAAACTAATGATATCCTTTCAGTAGTTGTTTACGATGACAGAGTAGATACTGTTATACCACCTCAGTCAGTAACCGATAAGTCTGCATTGAAAAATTCTATACGCAGAGTTAGAGCCGGAGGAATTACCAATTTATCTGGTGGATGGCTCAAAGGTTGCGAATATGTAAAAAATCAACTTGATGCCCAAAAGATTAACCGCGTACTTTTGCTGACTGATGGTCTTGCAAATATGGGTATTCAAGACCCCAAAGTACTGACGACAACAGCAGGTCAAAAAGCAGAAGAAGGTATTACTACAACTACGTTAGGTTTTGCTCAAGGTTTTAATGAAGACCTGCTAATTGGGATGGCAAGAGCTGCTAATGGTAACTTTTACTTTATCCAAAGTATTGATGAAGCAAGTGAAGTTTTTAGCATTGAACTAGATAGCCTCAGAGCAGTGGTAGGTCAAAATCTTACAGTCACGCTGGAAATGGCTGATGGTGTTCATCTCGTTGACACCTTAAGTCTTGCTGTTAACCGGAATGATGGCGATCGAACTGTTATTAGTTTAGGGGAACTTTACGAGGCTGAAGATAAGCTTTTAGGGTTGAGTCTCGATATTGATAAAGCTGCCATCGGTGACTTACCCGTAATGAAACTGCATTACACTGCTGATGTAGTTCAAGATGATATTATTCAAAGCGTTTCTGGCACAATAGATGTTGTTGCTAAAGTTGGTACGGTTGAGGAATCGGCTCTTGCTTCTTCAAGTGATGTCATGCTTGATTTGAGCCGCTTGACTATTGCTAAAGTTAAAGAAACTGCTCTCGATTTAGCAGAGCATGGTAAGCATTCCCAAGCCGAACAAGCTCTGCGCCTACTTGTGGAAGATTTGCGAAACAAAGGCTTGAACGAGAATTTTGAAATTGCTGAAGAAATAGATCAGCTTGAATATTTTGCAAGTCGGATTGCCCAAAAAGCTTTGGGTAATGCAGGACGTAAAGAATTGCGCGACCAAACTTATCAAGCAATGACGCGCAATCGCAACGATTTAGTCGGTCGTGGCGTAACTGCGGGTGCGGAAATATACGCAATGCCCACAGTAAATGATGCCAGTTCGGGTGTTGAATTATATTGCGTTCGTGAAAGAGGTAAACTACGGGTAAAAGTCAAATCTGATGGCTACGATCCAAGTAAAAACGTGCAGTTTCCTCGCTCAATTCGTGCTGAAGGAGCGAGCTATATTGTTGAAGGATTAGAACTTTCAGCGAATGGCAGTTTTTATCGCGTCACTGGCAAAATTAACCGTTTTGCTAAACCCGGTGAAGCAGATAGTTTTGTTGCTCCCAGACATTCAAAACCAGCTAGCAATGGCAAAGCTTCTAAAGGTCCTGCTAGCGCTGCCGATCTGACTACAACCGACAGTGCAAACAATGGCATTCTCGTTCAGTGCGTCCTCGACGGTAAAAAGCTGCGTGCCAGGGTAGTTTCTGATGGATACGAACCCGATTGGAATATGCGTTTTCCCCGCTCAGTTCGTGAAGAAGGAATGCTTTACGTAGTGGATGAAATAAAAACAGGTCCCGATGGCAAATCCTATATTGCCTGTGGTGAAATCAAACGTTTTGTACAACCCATTAGTTAATTACCAAAACCCTGTAGAGACGTAGCACTGCTACGTCTCCATCAATGTGAAATCATCACTTCATCCGCACGATTAACCAACTCCTAAATTAAGCTTCAATCAAAGGTTTATAATCATCCGGGTTATTAAAACCAGCAATCCAAGCCGCTGCTTGATGGCAACTTTGCATATAGGGGGGAACGCGCAATACGTGAGTGTGTGCTGTAGATGGACAAATCACCTTCAAAACCATGAGAGGCTCATCATCTTCAAAAGGAATGTAGACAAGTTGACGCTCTCCTCCCGCATCACGATCGCGATCGCGGATTAATCCCCCTACTTGCTGCACAAATCTTTCGTATCCCAAACGCTCGATCAGCACCCGGCGCAATTCAATATTTTCTGTATTTAGAATATCTTGCCCCGTCATCGAATCCGACTCAAAGGCAATGCGATCGCCGATCGTTACACCTCGCCAGCGCAAGACAAAACCATGCCCCGCTCCTAAACTGGTAATCCCGCTTCCGGCTAACTCAATCCAATGGGTAACGTGAAGACCTTTTGAAAGTTTTGTTAAGTTCGCACAATCGCTGATATCGAGAGTTTCACAGGTAAGATTTTCCGGTAAATTGTAAAGCTGCAACGTACCGCTTAAATCTAAATGCCCCAAAACCCGCATACCATCCCATGCACGATGTTCGAGAATGAGTTTTCGGGCTAAGGGGGCAGCTACTGGTTCGTTACTTTCATTTAGCCGCTGCTTGCTCGATCTTTTGGGCACCCGCCCCTTCGACATCATAGTTAGCATTAATCCTCCACCTCCACATAAGCATCGGGACGGTATTCTCGTTGTTTCCAAACCCGGTAAACACCCGCTGGTAATTCGATTGCTTGATGCTCTTCATGAACCAGGGTGGCAGCTTGTTTCACTTCCAGAAAAAGCTCGCTACCATGCACCCATAACTGAACGGCATCTTGACGTTGAATGCGGTGGGTATGTCCGGTGACTTCACCATGAGCGAGAACGGCACCCCTACGCTTTTGGGCACCCGACGGTATGACGGTAATCCCAGCGATTAAAACGTCGCCATGTCTGTAGAGAACATCACCAGGCTTAACTTGATTGCGGTTGCGATCGTACATATATAGTAGTAGGATTTAAAATTATTATTTCGGCTTTTAAGTCTATTGTAGTACATATATATTATAATAAAGTATTTTTGGTATTTTTAAATAAAACTCTTAACTTGCAAATTTTAAAAACCTTATTCAACAAGGATTTGAGGTCTTGTTCTAAACGTATTAAAGTTGGTGTTTGATAGAGAGAATTGAAATATTAGGTTCTACGTGCCAACTTTAATCCTTAAATTGAAAGGGCTAAAGCCCTTACTACGAACAAAATTTTAAATATTAAGAAACCTGGGTTTTTTGAAATTTATCATGAATGAAGCCATTTATAAAACAAGCGAGTTAATCTGGGCATGACTATATAAGCTAGTAATAGGACTACTAATCCAGTTATAATTGCTTGACGTAATAGAAAATTTAAAGGTGCTAAAGGGGGACCTAAAAAATAACCCAAGGTAGATGCACAGATAAAAACCCCAATCCAGGTGACAAAAGCAGTTTTATACCTTGGTGGTGGAGGAGAAGCGTTATGAGGAAGAGACACTAAAGCTTCTAATCCCGTCAATACCTGCACGTGTTCGGATTTTTCAACTAAAGGTTGAGCGCGTTCTATCCATTCTTTTCGTTGTGGCGATCGCATCCACTCGCAGAGTTTATGATAGTTATCAAAGCGCAGAATAATTACATATTCTCCTTTAGAATCAGGTTTTGGTCTAAGAACTGTTACCCCATTATGACCATCAAATTCTCTAGCTGCTTGAGAAATGCCTTGCAGCCATTCCTCGTATCCCGACTCTCTACCGTGACGGATATAGTGGGAAATGACGGCAGTAACTTGTTGATTTGATTGATTTTCTTCTATATTCATAAAAAATAGGCGAAATATTGTAAACTCAGCACCATCCAATTTCACATAGAGCCTAATCTTAAATTGGTGCGTTATGCGCGAAATCTATATATTACGTCATAATCCGAATTATAAGTACGCGCCATAACAATCCAACTTTAGAAATATCTACAGGCGATCGCACTTTTGCAATTACGGCTGATAACGAGGTTTGATTTTATTAAGTTATTTGCGTGAGTTGTTCCGCAGATAAACCATATATTGAACGGATAGATCGTCAGGAAAATTACATTTTGGGTTCGATTAAACCAAGTAACTGTTTATTTTCTGAAGAAGAACGCAGCAGACAACCATCTGTATTCAGCGTAATTCGAGAAATTATCTCTGCATTCTTCAGTCCCTTGCATCTCTAGAAATGTTTGTCCGCGTTGACGGTAGACGTGTGGAAACTGATGTGCAAACGGTGGTGAAGTTATTACAGCGAGCAGTTAGCAGTTAAAAGGTTCGTAGTAAGAGTTTCAACTCTTTGAGGACTAAAGTCCTTACTACAAACCATTCAATATTAATGTGGTGGACTATTAGTAAGCCTAAAGAAATCCGGTTTCTTAGTCAGTTACACAAGTTATATTATCCAGAATCCAAAATGATTAAAAACTTTAAATTATTCTTTCTTCTTTCTTCTTGCTTCTTTATTTTAAGTACATCTCCTGTTAAAGCAGAAACTGGCATGAGTCAGGTAACGAATGTCAATCAATTAAGCGATGTACAACCAACTGATTGGGCGTTTCAAGCTTTGCAGTCTTTGGTTGAACGGTATGGTTGTATTGCTGGATATCCCAATGGAACTTTTCGCGGCAATCGGGCGATAACTCGTTATGAATTCGCTGCGGGGCTTAATGCTTGTTTGGAACGGGTTAACGAATCGATCGCAACTGCTACTACTAATACAGTTAGTAAGGAAGATTTGGAAGTTTTGCAGAAATTGCAGGAAAATTTTAGTGCCGAATTAGCAACTTTACGCGATCGGGTAGATGTTTTAGAAGTACGTAGCGCAAAATTAGAAGCTTCGCAGTTTTCTACAACTACTAAGTTGAGGGGACAAGCAATTTTTGCTATTAACGGTGGTGGTTTTAATGGAGACAGTATTATCGATCCTGCGGGGAGAACAATTGCTAACAACGATCCTAATACCACAATAATATTTAGGGCTGGATTCGATTTAGACACCAGCTTTAATAAAACTGACTTGTTAAAACTGCGCTTGGAAACTGGAAGCGGTATATTAGCTCTAAGGAGTGAACCTCAAGGTGGTAATAATGCCGCAGGTTTCTTAGAACAGTCTTTGGGTAGTGCTTTGGAATATTCTATAGATCCCCCTACAGATAAAGATATTGAAATTTCCCGACTTTATTACACCTTTAAACCCAGTCAAAATTTAGCAGTTAGTATCGGTCCGAATATAAGCGCCGACGATTATATAGACTTTAACAGTTACGCCAAATTTAGCTTCCGCGACTTTACTACTCAAGCCTTTGTGAAAAACTATGTTGTGCTTCCGATTGAGTTTCCCAGTGCTGGAGCAGTAATTGATTGGAAACCCTCACAAGGATCTATTTCTGTGAGGGCTACTTATAATGCAGCAGATGCAGCAAATCCCAGCGATCGAGGAGTAATTCTCGGTACGGCACCTTTTATAAATTTACTGTATGGTTCTCCCGATCCTAACGCTGGAGGAGAACGCGGTTTATTTGGAGATAATTACCAAGGTGTAGTGGAAGTAGAATTTGCCCCTTCTAGGGATTTAGCTTTGCGTTTGCAGTACAGCGGTGGAGAAGTATTTGATAACCGTTTTGAGGCAATCGGAGCCAATTTTGAATTCACTGTTGCTAAGAAGTTAGGTATATTTGGACGCTATGGTTACAGTAATTATGACAATACAAATTTTGGCGATATTAGTCCCAATTATTGGATGGCTGGAGTTGCATTTAGAGACTTATTTACTAAAGGTGCTTTAGCTGGTGTTGCGGTTGGACAGCCTTTTATTGCCAACGAAATCGGTAATTCAACTCAGACAAATTACGAAGCATTTTACAACTTTCCGGTTAGTAAAAACGTGCAAATCACCCCAGCAATCCAAGTCATCGATCGCGCCGCCAATCGAAATGAGAACGGTACGATTGTTACCGGAAGTTTACGGACGACGTTTTCTTTTTAGTTAGTGGTTAGGAGTTAAGAATTAGCAGTTAATTTATTACAACTATTTATTTTAGTTTGAACCAACATTAACTCATAATTGGTCTGCAATATTGCAACAGTTACTTAATGGTGAATCTCAACCTTCCTTATTCAAGGGGGGTTTTGTTTAAATATTTAAAGCCCGAGAACGACAGAAATTCTAAACTGACTCTCAGCTTACATTAAAAATTCAGTAATTTTAGCTAAACCGCCTAATGGTAAATTCGCTTTAGATATACAAAAAAATCTACCTGCGGTACTTATTAGCAATGGTGTTGGGATTACACCAATGATTAGTATGGCAAAAGCAATAACTCACTTAAATCCTCAGCGAGAAGTTTATTTTATACATGGTAGGAATGGTAATTATCATGCTTTCCGAGAAGAAGTATTAGGATTAGCCAGCGAAAATCCTAATCTAAAAGTTCATTTTCGCTATAGTCGTCCAGATGTGGAAGATCGGGGAAAACATCACAGCCAAGGCTATGTTGATTCAGTCTTAATTCAACAATTAACCACACAGAGTTGTACTTGATATTTAAAAAGGTTGTAGAGAATTTGTAGGGTGTGTGACACTACGAGCAATTTTGAACGTAGCGTGATGGTTTTCAGAATAGTATTTTTTGAAACGCAGAGGAGCGCGGAGGGAAGCGCGAAGGAACGCTGAGTAAAGGTAAGGGGATGTGAGGGGAGATAATATTAAAAGATATCGCAGGCAATTCGGAAGCCGTATTTACGGTTGAAATTGCTAGGATTTCCGAAACAAGAATCAGAACGGCAACGAATAGGTTTGCAATCCCATAAACCTATTTTTTAATATACCAATATGTACTAGACGCGATAATACAATTTTATCTACACTGATCGCATCATATAAATCGAGCTAATTTATTTATGGTTGCGTCAATTAAACGAGTTGCTGTAATCGGTGGTACTCACGGTGGGGAACTGACGGGAATATTTTTAGTTAAGAAATTTCAACAATTCCCCCAAAATATTCAACGTCATGGTATTGAAACTATTACTTTATTAGCGAACGAAAAAGCAATTGCAATGGGGAGAAGGTATATTTATACAGATTTAAATCGCGCTTTTAAACGGGAAGATTTAGAAAATCCTCAATTAAACAATTACGAACAATTATTAGCGAAAAAAATAGCTCGAAGAATTCAAGAGGAGAAAATTGATTTAATAATTGACTTGCACAGCACAACTGCCAATATGGAATTGACGGTAATTTTGCACTCGGATCGTGCTTATTTATTGAAATTAGCTGCATATTTAACTACAATAAATTCTAAAGTCAGAATATTACAACACACTCTTAATAATGAAGCATCTTATTTAATCAGCTCGGCAGAATTGGGAATTACCATCGAAGTGGGAGCAATAGCCAATGGTTTATTAGATGCAAAATTATTTCAAGAAACTGAGGAATTGATTTAGGCTATTTTAGATTATCTTAAAGCAGATCGAAAAGGACAACCATTATCATTTCCCCCCCATTTTACTAAATACTCCGTAATCGGAACAGTTGATTTTCCTAGAAACGAGCGGGGAGAGATTACAGCTATGATTCATCCCCAATTGCAATTTCAAGATTATAAGCCGTTACATGCTGGCAACCCAATTTTCGTTACTTTTGACGGAGAAGAAATTTTCTATCAAGGGGATGATATAGTATACCCAGTATTTATTAACGAAGCCGCTTATTACGAAAAAGGAACTGCCATGTGTTTAACTTCTTTAGTTAGCAGTTAGCAATTTAATCTTCCTCCTCTCCCCATTTATACTTCTAGTAAGACTTTAATTATGGAGATAAAGTTAAATGAGCGATCGATCGAACGCATTTGTGCAAGTTAACGAAGATGATAGTGCATATGTGACTACCGATAAAGGAACTGCATATGTTTCCGACGAAATGAATGTTGTTTTGGATATTGTTATGCGTGAAGTGGTGAATTCTGCTACATATATTCAATCTCTTGACTCAGATATTAGTCAAGTTGAAGCTCACAGTGTCTTAGTAAAGGTGATGTCCAATTTTTTTGCAAAACTTGAAGACGATACAGAAGCTAAAGATGAACTATTAAATTTAATTCAAGAATTTAAAACTAATCGTCAATCAGTATAGGGCTATCCCTAAATTTCACGGCATATTTCAATGGGGAATTATGCAATCTTGAATATTTTTAACGCAGAGGGGCGCGGAGGTTAACGCAGAGGGAAGGGAGGTAAGAAAGAGATAACGAGTAATGCGATCGCCCCTTTTGTGATTCCGATGAAGCATAGCTCAAACTACCGATAAATTCTTAGAGCAATTTCTAAATATCTATCTAACAAACGAAAATTCGTGATATCGGGTAATACTAATTCAGCTGTTAAATCTAGAAATTGCATAATTCTTAGAAGTTACAACCCATATATATAGAAGAGCGCAATTTTTTTCTTGACCTAGATTTATATTGAGTGCTGCAATCTTAAAAATAAAATTATGGAATCAAGTTCTCTAACTACTGTTTTTCTACCCCTAGCTCTATTCATCATCATGCTGGGTATGGGATTGGGGCTTACCTTAAATGATTTTAAACGAGTTTTTGTTCAACCCAAAGCTGTAATCCTGGGTTTAATCGCGCAGTTAATTTTACTTCCCATAGTAGGGTTTTTACTGTCTTTAATTTTCCCCCTTTCACCCGAATTAGCTGTGGGAGTAATGATTTTAGCAGCTTGTCCCGGTGGACCAACTTCTAATATAGTGACTTATTTAGTACGCGGAAATGTTGCTCTGTCGATTACTTTAACTGCTATCAGTAGTTTAATTACCATATTTACTATTCCCATAGTGGTAAACCTAGCAATGCAAAAGTTTATCGGGGAAGGAGTTGCTTTACAATTACCTTTTGTTAAAACAATAATTCAAATTGCAGTAGTAACTTTTATCCCGGTGGCTTTAGGAATGTTGTTACATAATTACACTCCCCAATTTGCAGCGAAAGTGGAAAAATTGGTTAAATGGCTATCATTATTCTTCTTAGGATTAATTATTGCAGGTTTGCTTTTAAAGGAACGAGCTAACGTAGCGAGCTTTTTCTTCCAAGTTGGTGGAGTTACCTTAACCTTGAATTTATTAACAATGGCTTTGGGTTATGCAATCGCAATTCTTGGTAAACTCGATTCAAAAGACGCTAAAGCAATTACGGTAGAAGTCGGAATTCAAAACGGTACTTTGGCGATCGCTGTTGCTACTACTCTCTTAAATTCCCCAAATATGGCAATTCCAGCAGCAATTTATTCTTTAATCATGTTTATCACCTGCGGAGCCTTTATGGGAATAGTTAGAAACCGAGCAACTCGAAAAGCATAGATTTCTAATCTCACAATCTTCCTTTTTTCTCAATCACTTCTGCATAGTTTTTGCATCTTTTGCTTATAAAGTTCAATTTCATGATAGAATATTATACAGACGGAGAAAAATGACTTCTGAGATAGCTTAGGATTTTTGTAAATTCGATAAGCAAACATCTAAGCTGTCAAGTTATAATAGATAAGATTATTTTTTATTTTCTGCTTGCGTAAGTTGTGAACTTTTGTTAAGGCGATCGCGAAGCCGACACTAAAAGTAGGATGCCTTTAATTTTCGTAAAAAAATCTCTTCAAAGATCAAATTCTTGACATATCATCGCTTTTAATAGAACATATGAACTAGTGCGAATAAATTTTTTCTAAATGAGATTTTCTAAATCGGTAGATTCCCTTTATCTATCCAACCTTTCACAACAAATTCAAGTACTACCATCAGATGAAGCATCCTCGATGTTGTTTGAAGGCAGTACTTTAGTTTTATTAGCAGGTTATCCAGATATTGCTTATCAATTATTGGTTAAATTAACTCAAGGTAATTTAGCGATTAGTGAAGAAAGTACTCTTGCTCATCCTTTGAAATCTATTATTCCCAGTTTATGTTATGAGTTGGGTATTCCTTGTCCTGCGGTGTTTTCTCAAGGGGAAATGTCTTTAGATAATCTTGAGAGACATATTACCAAGAATTTACTGAAATACGAAGGAATATCGGGGATTGATAGATGGTTTCAGATAGGAATGCCATCGGGAGATTGGAGTAAAGATTTTTTGTACGATATTACGCATCCAAAGGTTGATTTTACAGAAAAGGAAAGGTTAGACACTCATCGTTTTTTACAAGATTTACATAGAATTATATCTGTACGTTGCATCAATAGAAGAAAATTTTCAGAAGCTAGTAAATTATTGAAGATTTTTGATGATGTAATCGAAGCATGGAATATTGACACTAAAGGTTGGGTAGAGCAGGAAATACTAGTTTTTGGTATCCGTACTTATCTTGAATTAGACGATATTGATAATGCTGACAGATATATCAAGAAGTGGTGGGAGTGTTTAGATAGCTCATTTCATCCTTTGTATCTTATTGCTTATTTACCCGACTTGATGAGAAGAATTTCAAAAGGTGTTTTAAAAAATTATATACAAATTACTCCAATTCAAGCTTTAGAATTTTTGGATTCTGTAAATCAGCGAAAACAGGTACCGGAGATAATTGGTTTTATTCCAACGGTGGAAGATTGGCGGAATTTCTTAGAAAAGTGGGATAAAGCAATATTTGATCATTTAGATGATGCTCGGATAAAAAGCTATGAAGATTGGTTTCCAGAGGTTTTAGCTTGTAAAACTTGTTTGAATAAAGCAGCTACAAAAGAAGAAATTAATATATTAGAAGAGAAATTACAGACAAAATTACCTTTAAGCTATAAAAACTTTCTCCTTGCTTCTAACGGTTTTACCATTTTAAATGAATACACCAAGCTATATGGTACCGATGAAATCAAATGGTTTATTGAAGAAAATCAAGAATGGGCTGAAGTTTGGAGTGATAACGGTGATGAAATCAGTGACGAACTTTATTTTCAATACGGGGAACATCAAGACTGTATTCATATAAGAGGAAAATATATGAAAACCGCTTTGCAAATTAGTTTGGATGAAGACGGTTATGTTTATCTCCTCAATCCAAAAATTATTGATTCAAGGAATGAATGGGAAGCTTGGGATTTTGGATCTAAATTACCCGGGGCTTATCGCTATCGTTCCTTTTGGGAGATGATGCAATGGGTATATAAAAGATGTTTTGATGGTTAAATGTTCTATTCATAGGGATTACTTTATCTGACATAATCTCTCAAATATTCAAATGGTTTATTTAACTCACCATCAAGGGCAATAGTTCCCTCATAAATCATTCGGCTATCAGCTTGATTTAATTCCGACCATACTTGGGTGATTAATTGATTGCCAAAATCTTCTGATGCATCTCTGGGTAGTTCATTCGGGAGATTATCTACTGCCATAACATCAATGCAGTTTTTTTGAAATGGTTCGGTTTCTTGGGATAATAAAGGGTCGTAACCATAAATCGGGTTGTCAATAGAAGAAGCTTTAATTGTAGAAGGGATAGAAGAATCTGGGGCAATATCGCAGGTGACATCGGCAATCACACAAATAGTAAAATCGGAGCGCTTCATATCCTCCTTACTAAAGAAGGCTGGAATACGCTTATCCCAATAGATCCCATTGAGCATAATATTCGCAGTATGGGTATAGGGTTCAAAATTAGAAACATATTCTTCGGGATGTTGATAGTAATGGTTTTCATCAAAAGCAGCTTCTCCTTGTTTGCGATACATATCCCTAACCGCTAGCTGCGTATAAACGGCTTCGTCAAAATTTTGTTCGAGAAATGCTTGAGGTGAAATCTTTTTAATTTTCATTAAATCCAACACTTCACAAGCACCACTAGCAACTCTGCCTTCTCCAGTAATTACCAGCTTTATATTCGCAAGAGGTAAATTTTGATAATAAGTTTGAGCTTCTGCCCAGTCGCGACATTCATGCATGGGTTTAAGATTAAATTTTCCTTCACGTTTTCCCCAGGTGAGAATGGCATTATGTGCGCCAACAATCCCCGCCCAACGTCCAAAAGCAATTACTCGTTGACCGCGATCGTTACGCAAACATTCATAATCAATTAAGCGAATTTTTTTTTGCAAAATTGAACGTAAGAGTTCGCGATTATATGGTTGTTTTTTTATTGTATGAGAAAAAAATAGATAGGTTTTTTGAGGAAGCAGCATTGAAATGGGAACTTCTTTTACCCCTAACAACAGTTCGCATTCCTGCATATTTTCTTCGATCGCGATACCTTGACTTTGATATTCGAGATCGCTAAAACAACGTTCCTGACTGGGCTGGACAAATATTTGTAAATCTCCATAAGTATTAAGTAAATATCGACATTGCTTCGGTGTTAACGGTACTCTAGTATCCACATTAATTTTACCTTCCCTGATGATTCCTACTTTCATAATTAATTTCAAATATTGCCTTTAGATGCAGTTTCAAGCATATAATACCAATTCTAATTCTGCATGAGGCTGCGTGCGTTAAGCGTTCGCGTTCACGCAGTGAGTCGTTAGACTAAGCGTCTCTGAAAGAAATAGCTCTACCGTTAGCGAAGCGTGTCCGAAGGACATAGGTAATCGCCTGGTTTTATTCCGACGGTGGAAGTAGTAAAGAATTTTTGATCGTAATGGTGTTTTGATTGTTATACCAATTCTGTATGAGGCTGCGCCCTTCTCGCCCTCACCTGGCTATGGTGGGGCTACTCAAACAAAGCCCCTCCGGGTTCGCTAGTTTGGGGGACCCAAACCGACACCCCCTTGCCTTGACTCACCACCGTAAGGTGGGCTAAATTAAGCGCATCTTTATAAAGAAATGGTATAAGACGAAGATTTGATAACAAAATTGGTTATTTTTCTGGTAATACGTTTAATGTTGATGAATCCAAAAGTTTAACTGGTGCTTGTGATTTTCTTTTAAGTGCATCCAGCAATCAATCGTTAGTAACTGCTCCCGTTTTAACCTTAGTAGGAAGTCAATATGGAAAATGCGTAGCTCAAATGTTTGCTACTCAAATCTTTAATAACCGTAACGGCTTTGAGAAGCTAGCTATTTATGGTGCTTTTTCTACAGGTACCAATTGAAAGTTCTTGGTATTAGAGGATAACTTAGTAAAAATCGACTTCACAGAATATTTTATCACGCAATTGGGTCGAATCCTCCGGAATTTTGAGCGAACCTTTTAGAATTTATTTTGAATGGAATTAAATCGAATTGAATTGTTAAATTAATTTACAATAAAGAAAATACCACTCAAACGAAACTCTTCCAAAATCCGCTTAATATCTGATGGTAATTCATTCATGGTTGGTAAAACACGGTAAATTTTACTGTTCCGATAAAGGAATAGAAAAAATCTAAAATTCCCTTGACCTAGAGCGCACTCTAGGTTTTATAGTCGTAACATGAGCAAGTTCACCATTCAACAAGTTGCTGAATCAACTGGTTTGAGTATCCATGCTTTGCGTTATTACGAGAAAATTGGACTTTTACCAAGTATTGAACGAGCATCTAACAATCATCGGCAATATTCTGCTGAGGATGTTGCTTGGCTGGAATTTTTAATCCGGTTGCGAGAAACCGGAATGTCAATTCAAGAAATGCTCGCTTTTACAAATTTAGTCCGTCAGCATCCGAATCAAGTTGGAGAGCGGCGTTTATTACTCGAACAACATCGCGATCGCGTTAAACAACATCTGGAGGAATTAACACACAACTTACAAATCATTGATACGAAAGTTGAGCATTATAAATATCTGGAAGCGACGGGTGAAAACGACCAAAGCTGTATTTTCTGGAAGCAATATTTAGAAAAACAGTTTGACGGTAGAGCATAGTAGTTGTTACTGTTCTCTCGGAAGGATTATTTTAAGTCCGTTAACGTCCGAATAATTATGAAACCTTACTAGACGCAGAGAGCGCGAAGGAAAGAAGCAAATAGAGACATGGTAATTTTATAGCAACATTAAGAAGAATAATTACTATTCCGATGACGGATTAAAGGATTTAATCGTGAATTTTAAAGGAAAAGTTGCTCTCATAACTGGGGGTAGTTCTGGTATGGGTTGTGCTACTGCTATAAATTTTGCAAAACACGGTGCAAAGGTTGTCATTGCTGCTCGTCGTGAAGATAAGAGTCAAATTGTAGTTACCCAAATTCGTAATTCTGGTGGTGATGCTCGTTTTATTAAAGCTGATATGGCTAATCCCGATGAAATTCGCTTTTTAATTGAGAAAACGGTTGAATATTACGGTCGTCTGGATTTTGCTTTTAATAATGCCGGAACGGAAGGTAAATTTGCACCGATAACGGAATTGTCTGAATCCGATTGGGAACAGACTATTACGGTAAATCTCAAAGCTGTTTGGCTGTGTATGAAATATGAAATTGAGCAGATGATTAAACAGGGGAATGGGGGTGCGATTGTTAATACTTCTTCCTGGTTGGCAAAAGGTGGGTTAATTGGTTCGACTATTTATTCTGCTAGTAAAGGTGGACTTGACGGTATGGTTAAACCTGCGGCTTTGGA
Organism: Rivularia sp. (in: cyanobacteria); assembly: GCA_965234645.1. Lineage (GTDB taxonomy): Bacteria > Cyanobacteriota > Cyanobacteriia > Cyanobacteriales > Nostocaceae > Rivularia. The sequence continues at coordinate 4,844,727 of OZ248344.1, forward strand.
ATACGCAGCCGATCGTATTCGGATAAATAATATTAATCCCGGTATCATCGACACGGAAATGTTTCGTCGTTTTGTTCCGATAGGGGAAGATGAAGCTATTAAACTCAAACCTTTTATCAATCATATTCCCGCTCAACGTTTGGGAACGTCGGAAGAATTAGCGCAAACGGTAATTTGGCTTTGTTCCGATGCAGCTTCCTATATCACCGGACAAACTATTTCTGTTGATGGTGGCTATGGAATTCCGGGACATCGAGTATAAAGTAGCGAGTAATGAGTAGGGAGTAGCAAGTAAGGAGTTAAGTAAAAAAATGAAACGAAGAGAACTGATTTTGGGATTTTTAGGAGCAGTTGTTTTACCTTCCCTTCATTCTTGTGTTGCGAATGCTGAAGTTAGAGAATTACCATCTATATCGTTACCTAAAGGCTTTCAATACCCTAATGGAATCACCCGTTCCAGCAACGGAACAGTTTATGTAGGTTCTATTACTAGCGATCGCATCTTACAAATTTCTCCTAAAAATAAAATTAAAACAATATTCGAGGGGGATAAAGATATATTCGCAGTTACCAGCTTGAGATTAGATGAAGCAAGGGGAATATTATGGGGTGCTTCACCGGATGTTTTGGGTACTGCTGGGAAACATCGAATTTTTGCGATTGATATCAACTCTAATAAAGTACTGCAAATCATAACTATTCCGGATGGTGGTTTTGGAAACGATATCGCTCTTGATTCCCAAGGTGGAGTTTATATAACCGATAGCTTGCTTCCTCGAATTCATTATCTGCCACCAGGAGCTACTCAACTTCAAACTTGGGTAGAAAATCAACTGTTCCGAACACGGAAGAGATTCGGATTATCTGGAATTGCTCTACGAGGCGATGGTGTTTTGTTCGTAACGATGTATTCTGATGGCAGATTATTTAAGGTAAAGCCAAATCGTACTGTCGAAGAAATTGAACTACCTCGAAAAATAGACGGTTCCGATGCGATCGCATTAGGTGAAGATGGTTCTCTGATTACGATCGAGGGAGGAATAGAAAGCGGGAATGGTCGTTTATTGCAGTTACAAGTAGACAGTAAAACAAAGCATAAATTCAAAGTTTTAGCATCGGGAATGAATTTACCAGTTAATTTAACCGTTGCGGGGAAAGAAATTTGGGTTACAGAATCTTTGTTTCGTCACCGTCTTGTACCGGGAAAGGAGAAAGAGACTCCCAATCGGTTTTTTATTCGTCGTTTTGTGTGGGAATAATTGAAGAAGGATAATAGGTCTTTTTCATTTCCAAAAATGTAAGATTAAACTTACATCTTGCACCAGTCGCGACAACTGCGTTGGAATAAATTCCCAGGAACCTATAAACAAAGTCTGATAAATCAGACTGGGTAAGGCATAAGGTGCGTTTTCAACGTACTTTGTATATAAGCCTCGGAATTGATTCCGAGGCGGGTATCTGGGCTAATCGCGAATGGTGCAAGATGTGTAATTAAATAAACCTTTAGCGCAATAGTAGTTTTGTCAAAAATTCACGACTCATAATGATACCGACAAGTAAGAAAATCAATTTGAGTATTTCCAACACGATAAACAAGCCGATGCTCTAGATCGATACGTCTAGACCAAATATCGGCATCCATATATTTTAAAGGTTCTGGTTTGCCAATTCCTTCAAATGGATTTTCCATGACAGCAGTAACTAAATCTAAAATTTTCGATGCAACTTTAAAATTTTGCTTGAACCACCAAGCCAAATCTTCTTTAAACTTAGAGCTAAAACCAGGGCTGCGATTAACAACAACTGGTTTGACTTCATCAGCTTCAGTCTTATTCTTCTTTTTTTTCTTGCTCAATCCCCAACTCCTGTTGAAGTTCTTCAATTGTTTGAGGTTCGATTTTTCCGCTCTTAGATTCCTCAATTGCATCGAGTAAACGATTTGCATTTGCAGGAGTTTTCAACAGATAAACCGTTTCAACCAAACTTCTCAAATCCGATTCTGTAATCAAAGCAACATTTTCACCATCGCGACGATTGATGATATATACCTGATTATTTTGTACAACTAAGTCTAACAGCTTAAAGAAGTTGTTTCTAGCATCCGTTGGAGATGTGATTTCGTAAGAAAACATCGTTTATGTACAGCTTTATGTACATATATTATAAGGTAATTTTCAATAATCGTTTCTTATTTTGAAGAGATATCACCAATAGTTATATTCCCCGCTTGCCCAATATTGAAACCAATGTTGCGATCGCCAACTATTCCCACACCATCTTTAACTTGATTGCTGATACTACGAATATTCTCTTCTGCTTCCGCTTTCACGTCATATCCTGCTGCGGGTAAACCTTTACCACCACGCAATAAAGCCACGGGAAAGTCTTGTGTAGCAAAATCAAAGAAAGGCGTTTGTTGTTGGTTATATTCCTTCTGTACCGTTATCGCAACAGTTTCGCTCAGGTAATTCATCAAATGGGAAACCTTAACCAATTTATCTCCGGGTTGATTTCCCGCACCTTGTAAAGCTTCGAGGAAATGATATGTATAGATGCTCATTGTGCGATCGCTGCGAATCCAAGATAATTGTGTTCCGGTGGAGGAAGTAAATACAACTCTTCCCGTACCTTAGCTTAATCGTTCAATATTTAGATTTGTTTCTTATTTTCAGCCGTTTCTAGCCATTTTTTACCCATCTCAATTGGGATACCGAGGGGTGGGCAAATCATTTTGATTAATTCGATTCCTCCAACTAATATAATATTTCTAATACGAGAGTTTGTTTGAATTTCTTGATTAAATTGATTTACAAATATTTTCTTCTCGTATTCAGTTGTAATAGGATAGTTCTGAGAAAGTTGATTTAACAATTCTCGAATTTCTTTTTCTGCTTCTACTAAACTCTGTTTATTCGCTTCAATATTTTTACCGATAACTTGACCATCATTTTGCTCAATGATTTATATTAATTCGGAATTACCAAAACTATATTTTGAATTTTGAGATTGTTCAGACATTTTTTCTACTCCTTGATTTATTTGTTCTAATATTCTAATAACCATAGCTAAATCGTATTTTTGGGATGTGGATTTAGACATGGTGGGTTTGGGGATGGGTTTGTAGTATTTGAGGTGTTGTTGGACTTTTTCGAATGCTTCGATAAGATTGGGTGCATATTGCTTTTTCATAAGCTTTATTAATCCTGGAATAGCAGCATCAGAGCCAATATCTTGGATAGCTAAAGCTGCATCAGAACGGACATCTTCATATCTATCTTCTAAAGCTATTACTAAACCAGGTATAGCAGCATCACCACCAATTCTTCCTAAAGCGCACACAGCATTTAAACGAACTAAGAAATGCTCGTGTTGAAGCAATTGAATTAATACAGGTATATCTGGTTCAGAGACTATATTTCTTAAGCATATAGAAAGGGTATGAAGAACCGAACTATTATCTTCATTTTGTATAGCTCCGATTAGTACTTTGATTGCTTCTTTAGAACAAATATTTCTTAAAGTAAAGAAAGCTAATTTACGAATATTAGCATCATCGTGTTTTAAATTTTCGATGCTTTCAGATATTAAATGCTGATAATTAATATTTTTTTGTTCATTTTTTGAAAAATTACTACTTTGATTTTTATCATGAAGTAAATATTCATTTACGATAGTTTTAGTTACTTTATTATCTATAATTTTATTTTTCCCAAAAATATATTTTACATGATAAATATCATATTTCGATGTTCTAAAAATATCTATTATTTTATCCCAATTATCAATCTCTTCTAAAGAAATAAGACCATAGCCGCAAATAAACAAATCTTCATATTCGTATTCATATTGTAGAAACTCAATTAATGCATTTATTGCAGCATTTGAGCCAATTCCAACTAAAGCAAATATTACATCTTCAAAAAATTCATTATTCATGTTTTGTAGCATCTTTATTAATGAAGATATTGCTACATCAGATTTGCTAATTTCTAGGAGTCTAATTTTTAATAAAAGTGGTAATTCTAAACCATCAATTAACCCAACAGCTTCCCCTTGCCATTCTTCCTTAACTTCCCCAGCTAATCTCGCACCCAATTGCCAATCAACCTCTAAAGCCAACTTCACCAAACGCAAAGACGCAAAATTTTGCGTCTCTACATTTAATAAGTGCATCATCAACGCTACGGGTTCCGTCCATTTCAAATAATTCAAATATTCCCACTGCAAATCACGATCGCTCAACTTCGGAATTTCTTCTAATAATCTTTCAGCAGCGTAATATTCTTGCAGCAGTTGATGACGAAACTGAATTTGATTTTCTGCACCAAGTTGAATTAAATGATGTTTGAGCAAATCATCTAACCATTTTTCTGCATCCCTTGGCTGATGATAATCTTGCTCTTTTAAAAACTTCGTCAAAATATCCCTTGCTTCCTGTATCGGAATAGCAACGAGAATTTCGGTTTTTAGTTCTCCAGTTTTTGAACCTCCCTGAGTCATCACCCAAGCTAAATGCTGCAACAACCGCTTCCACCAACGTCGAGATTCATCCGTTACCGGAATATCTTGCTTGAGTTTCTTATCGTAAATTTCAGTGAAGCGACGAAATACCGAACCCAAGTTTGATGGTACTTTATTCTGGTTATCAACAAACACCCAACAAAGCATCATTAATAATAAAGGTGTTTCCCCCAACTCCCGCAAACGCCCTGACAACTGTTTGAGCAATTCTTCCCCTTGTGGAAGATACCCACAAACAAAATCCCGCATTTGAGTTTCTGTGAGGGGTTGCATTTGCAGCTTTTTCTCTATTCCTAAATCGCCACCTACCCCTAAATCTCGCGTCGTAAAAATCATCGGAGTAGTTTGCTGGTAATTTTGGCGAAATTTTTGTAAGTCTTGTCTTGCAGCTTCCGACGGTAATTCGTTTACTCCATCTACTAATAAAAGAAATTGTCCTGCAAATAATAATCTTTCTATTTCGCTAATTTCTAACAGCAGTTGGTGACGTTTGAGGAAGTCACGAATTAAGTCGATAATTGAGGTTTTGTAAAAGCGAAGTTCTACAAGGATGGGGATTTGACCTAACCCCCCAGCCCCTTTCCCTGCGAGGGAATGGGGAGAATTAAGCCCCTCGCCTCTTAGGAGAGGGGTTTGGGGAGAGGTTTCTTTCAACAACCTTATCAACGCTGTGGATTTACCGGAACCCGGACGACCGATTAATAATACATGGTTAGCAGCATATTTACGTAAACCTTCTATAACCTTTAACCGTTCGGTTTTTTCTTCTTTCTCCTGCTTAACCGTTTCTACCATTAACCCAAAATCAAACAAAGGCAATTGCTTTTTTTGCTCATCCCGTTGTCCCACCACATCAGTTATGGTGTAACATTCCCACCATTTTGCGTAGGTATTGGCGATCGATTGTAGATAAGCGTTGAAATTTACCACTTTGTACGGGTTGAAGGTTGTTATGTAGAAGTAGCATTAAAGCTCAACTACAAATAAATTTAAGAAATATTGCTGAGATTATAACGAATTTACTAGCAAAATTTTATTTCTGTGCTACAGGTTGATAATATTCAAGCTCTTGTTAAATTTTTTCTATTTAAAATATTCAAACAATAATCTCCATTTGCTGCCCCTGGTAATTTTTGGTGGTAGTTAGCGGAAAGCGGCGGTTTCGCTATGCCTATTCGTGAAGGTAAAGCACAAGAAATCTACATTGTTACCTCTGGTGAGATGATGGCAATGTATGCTGCTAATAACATCGCTCGTGGTGTTCTTAAGTATGCTCACTCCGGCGGAGTACGTTTGGGTGGCTTGATTTGTAACAGCCGTAACGTTGATAGAGAAACCGATCTTATCGAAACCTTGGCTGCACGTTTGAACACCCAAATGATTCACTTCGTACCTCGCGACAACATTGTACAGCACGCTGAATTGCGTCGTATGACTGTTAACGAGTACGCACCTGACAGCAAGCAAGCTAAAGAGTACGCTACCTTAGCTGAGAAAATCATCAACAACAAAAACCTCACCATTCCTACACCAAAAGAACGTACAAGGCTAACTTTTAATGATATGCTGCTTGTAGTCAAGGCTAGAGGCGGTTTTAGGTATGCGCGTAGGCTACGTTCGGGTTTCAACTGGAGAGCAAGAGGAAGCATTGATTCAGCAAACAGAACGCATCAAGAAAGCAGGTGTTGCGATGATTTTCTCAGATGTTAAGTCTGGAAGATCCGATAACCGCACAGAATTTAACAAACTGTTAGAACAATGTCGCCGTGGGGATATCTCAGAAATAGTCATTACCAGAATTGACCGATTAGCAAGGTCAATTGTCACTATTAATAAGGCGATCGCATTATTCAATGAAATGGGCATCAAGTTAATAATTCTAGATTCACCTGTTGATGATTTAGAAAATCCATTTGCTAAATTTTCGCTTAACCAGATGGGTGCATTAGCCGAATTTGAACTAGATTTACTTCAAAACCGAGTTAAACACGGTTACAATCATCTTCGCGAACAAGGTAAAGCTTCTCCACACGTACCTTTTGGTTATAAGAGAGTTAACGGTTTATATGAACCTGACTTATCTGTACACCCGTTACCCGATAAAAACTCAGATAAAGATAAATCAAATAAAACTATAAATAAGACAAAAACAAAATGGGCGATCGCCAATGATATTATTAGCTATTTGCTAGGAAACAAGAAAAGCATCCGAGCAACTATTCAATATTTTTTAAACGAATATGATGTTAAGTTTTCAACCACCGGGTTAACAAATTGGTTGCATAATCCGGTATTGCGCGGACACACAAGGTATGGGGTAAAGAAGAATCGCAAGAACCCTGAGAATTGGGATATTAGATATAACACCCACGAACCACTAATTACCAATGAAACTTACGAGCAGATACTTTCACTATTAGCTGAAAACAGTAGGCGGTGGGGAAGAAACGGCGATAAGAGCAATGTAGGTAAAGGCTTGCTATCAGGTCAAATGCGTTGTGGTGATTGCAGAGGTAAGATGTATGCCCATAATAAGCCATATACTCCCGTGTACTGCAAAGACCGAGGAATGTATGGTGGCGAATATTGTCAGAATAAGAAAACTGTTCACCTAAGTAAAGTTGTTGAAGCTGTTGATGAAGCCCTAACCCAAAAGGCGATCGCGTTAAAAGATTACACGCTCAACAATCAACCCCACGAGCAAACACAAACGGCAGAAATCTTAGAATTAAGGTCGTCATTAGAAAATTTGCAAAAATTACCTCCTAACGCAGCTATTGAGGAGGCAATTATAAAAATTAAATTACAGATACAGCAGCATCAGACAAATAATTTTGACTCAATTTATTTTCAAGCCGAACAGGTCAAAGAATTTGTCGAGTTATTTTCTGATGCCAGATTTTACAAAATAATGAACGAATCGGTAAAAAACAAACTATATAAGAAATTCATCAAGTCAGTGACAATACTAAGCGGCGATGTTATTGCTATTAGCTTTATCGAATTCCTTGGCTAATTCGGGATTGTTCATTATCTTTTTTAATGTTTCATCATCAAGGTGTTTGAAGCGTTTAAACAGCATCAGTTGTTCTAGTAGTTCTTCAGCCAGGGTTTTCATCTGCTTGTTTACTATATCCACAGCAAAAAATCAGCTAATAAGCTTATTAAGATTAAGATAAGGCTTAATTTTTTGTTTTGCTGTACTCTATAAACTAAATTAAGCATTTTCATAAATAAAAAGAGGAGCAAAAGTATTTAACATCGTATTGATGTTAATTGTTACAATTCGATTTGCTTTTGCTTTCAAGTCTTATATCAATTCAATGAACTTCTTACTATTCCCTTAAACTAATATGATTCCTTGATACTTAAAATTAGTAACTGCCTGTAATACTTATAGAATAAGTATTTCAAACAGTTCTCAACAAGACAGTTACTATAGTTGACAGTCCAAGTTTTAAAATTGTTAAACTATCAAAAACGACACTAAAAAACAAACTTTCGTTTAAAAAACTATTTCATTGCCTAAAATATAAATAAATGTCCCACCCGATTAAGCTGATATTTAAAGATGACCGTCACTACTGCAAAATGGACGCTTGACGACTATCACCGAATGATTGAAGTCGGTCTTATTTATGGTCGTCAGGTTGAATTATTAAATGGAGAAATCGTAGAAATGCCTCCAGAAGGACCAGAACACGCGCAGTCGAGTACAGATGCTGCGGACTATTTACGTTCTCTACTGGGAGAAAAAGCACTTATAGTTGTAAATTTTATAGTCAAATATAACATTGACGATAAAACTTATTTATGAGGAGTAATCCTCAATGGGGGAACTACAACCCCCTGTATCCCCTCAACGAAAGCATTGGGGACTACTTTTCTGATAATATTACCGCTGCCATTGCAATCAGCATTTATTAATACTCCGAATTGGCTACGAAACAATCCGCGCTTAACTCTTTTACCTTTATAAATCGATTGTTTACTTAAAGGTTCTGAGTCAATAAACGAGCATTTAGAAGTATAACTTTCCTCTGTAAGCATTACTTTTATACCGATTAATTCCGCTTTGTATTTAAGCATTGAAATAAAACGTGAAAACGGTATTGATACAAAGTTTTGATTGTTACGCTTACCAAGATTGATTGATTGCTTCCATTTTTCGTTATGACCGATTACTAGGAGCCACTGCGTTGCGGGGGTTCCCCCCGTTGTAGCAAGTGGCGTTGTCCCGATTCGGTTTGCTGCCAAGTAATTAATCACTAGACGACTTGCTTTATGAAGATAATCATCTATCTTAAAGTTTCGCTTACGTAGAACGTCTTTAATTTTTAAAGATGTTTTTTGGTTTGGTGATAGTTTTGACGTTAAGGTACTACGTTTTTTATGATAGTAAGCATTGATTTTCTTTAATGGTTTACCATTTATTATTATTGGTTTAAAGCCTTGGCTATTGGATGTTACAGCCGCTAAATTATTTAAACCTATGTCAATTCCGGCAATATTATTATGATTATCCTTGTTGTTTATTTCTTCTTTACAATAAACAACTTCAAATACATAGTAACCAGATTTAGGTACTAGCCTTGCTTGACGAATATTACTTACGGTTGTGTTAATTTTTATCTTGGTTTTTGATGGGTTAATTTGCGAGCTTTTCAGACATTTCTTACTGATTGCTTGTATCGTGTAAATACATGGAAAACGACCTTCTATTTTATGTAAATATTTTGGTAGTCTTGGTCTGGTAAAGAATTTTTCTGGATGCTCTTTATAACTGGTAACTGAACTAAAAAATCCTAGCCATGCTTCATGTAAGCGCATCAACACTTGTTGTGAAACCTTTGCAGGTAATGCTTTGTAATCAGAATTTCTACTCATCAGTTTTTGAATGGCATTATAGTTAAGATATTTTTTCTCAAAAATAAAGTTTTGTCTGATTAAGTAGTTGGCAGCATTATAAAGATTTTTTGCTAAAAAGCACAAATTATCTATTTCTTTAAAATAGCGATGATATCTGTTAATTATATGCTTTTCGACCAGATACATTTAACTCATAATACATAAGTACTTACAGATTTTATATTACCACCCCAAGTTAACACCGTCAAAGAAAATATATATGTCTATATTTGAATATATTTACAGCCAAACTTTATAATACGTGACGCAAAGCCTATAACAATACCAGAAATAAATTCCGAACCAGAGCCAGATTTAGCAATTGTTCAACCACTAAGACAACTTTACCGAACTCGTCATCCATATCCAAAAAATATTTTTTGGGTGATTGAATATGCGAATACCAGTTTGAGTAAAGATTTAGACACGAAGCGAAAAGCTTATGCTTCCGGAGCGATTAGAGAATATTGGGTTGTGGATTTAAAAAATTGCCTCGTTAAAGTTTTTCGCAACCCAGTTGACGGAAATTATATTGAAGAAATAACTCTTATTTCGGGTGAGATAAGTCCAATTGCGTTTGAAGAAATAAAGGTTTCGGTAAAAAAGTTATTTACTTAATTTATTAAACTTGTTGAGCGCAGAGCTTCGTCAATTAATTCTGCTTTTGGTAAACACAGAGCAAAGCTGCAACTGCTCTTCTTTAGCTCCAAAAAAAGAGACTTGACAAAATAAATAAGATTTTGGGTAAAATCCGATGCATAATTCTAGATATTTTTACCCTATAAAATTTAAAATACTATTATAAACTAATTAATAACTTAAAAATGAGTAAGTCAATCGATCGAGGAACTTTAATTAATAATCGCTATCTGATTCAGAAAACTCTCGGCAGAGGGGGGTTTGGCAGAACTTACCTAGCTTTAGATACTCAGCGTTTTAGCGAACCCTGCGTTTTGAAAGAGTTCTTACCGGATACTAATAATTCCAAGGTAATTAGTAAATCTAAGGAGCTATTTGAACGAGAAGCAAAAGTATTATACCAAATTCAGCACGAACAAATTCCTCAGTTCTTGGCTTTGTTAACTCATGAGGAACAACTTTTTATTGTTCAAGAATATATTGATGGTAAAACTTATTTGCAAATTTTAGGCGATCGCCTTTCTACGACGGGTAAACCATTTTCGGAAATGGAGGTAAGAGAATGGCTTTTAAATATGTTACCAGTTTTAGAATATATTCATACTCGTAATATTATTCACCGCGATATTTCCTTAGAAAATGTCATGCTTCCTTGCGATCGAACGAAACCCGTATTGATTGATTTTGGAGTAGTAAAAGAGAAATTTACCCAGATATTTTTAAATAATTCTTCCTCGCAGCAGCATTTTAATCAAGGTTCGGTTGTAGGAAAAATGGGTTACTCACCACCGGAACAATTGCGTTTGGGACAATGTTATCCCTCAAGCGATCTTTATGCGCTTGCTGTTAGTGCGCTGATTCTCTTAACTGGAAAAATGCCATCTAAGTTAATAGATGAATCTTTAAACTGGCAATGGCAATCTTATGTTAAAGTGAATGGCTCTTTTGCTAGCATTCTTAACAAAATGTTGGCGGAATTACCGAATGAGCGCTACCAATCGGCGAAAGAAGTATTAATAGAACTTGAAAATAATCAAAATAGCAATATTAATATTAACAGTTATGTAGAGAATCATGAATCTAAGCCAAGAATGTCATTGGGTGGTATAATTTCAAGTCTATTGCCGAAAAGAAGCCATAATAACGACAAGCAAAATGCCCAGGAGCATAATTTTGCACAACTCGAACAAACACCAGTTTCTCAAAATCAACAATTCGTAGATTATTGTCAGCGAGAACTTACCAGTTTTGTCGGACCTTTTGCCAGCGTTGTGATGGAGCAGACTTTATCAGAAAATCCCGATATAGCATCAAAAGAATTTGTCGAAATTTTAGCAAAAACAATTCCAGACAAACAACGAGCGGAAGATTTTAGAAGTCACATCCAATTTCATAAAGAATTTAAATCAGAAAATACTCCTAATGTCAATGAATTACCGCAAAAATTCACAGATTCTCCTGCTATTAATAATCCAGACTTTCTAGAGCATTGTCGGCGAGAATTGAGCAGTTTTGTTGGACCTTTTGCAAGTGTGGTAATTAGAGATACCTTAGAGGAAAATCCACATTTAACTCCCAAGCAACTTGTAAAAAGCTTAGTAGATGGAATTCCCAATCAAAAAAGAGCAAAGGAATTTGAAAAACGTATTCTCAAAGGACGAGAATAATTGATTTTATACCAATAATATAAGTAAATAAATAATCTAGAGACTTCCTATTGCATAGTCTCCCCATATTTTGATGTATATCGCTTTAGTAAAATAGCATTAATTATCTACAAGGTTACGTTTAAAGACGCTCGTACCACAATATTTATCATGACGCGAAATTCTGGAGACATTGCAAAACACCGCGTAAACAGGTTTTATAATCAAATTTCCCCGCATAACTGCATAAACTAAAAAACTTGTCCGGTATGAAATAACAGAAGCGGCGAACACCGCAGACGAAATTCAGACCGAACAAGGATAAAAAAATGCTTACTTCAACTTTACTAGATATGTGCGAAATGACCAACTTGCAGCCTGGAAAAAAAATTACCATTTTGGGTGCGGGAATTGCAGGATTGGTTGCAGCTTATGAGTTAGAACGTTTAGGACATGATGTCGAAATTATGGAGGGTAGCCCCCGCGTAGGTGGAAGAGTTTGGACGCATCGCTTCGGTAAGGATAATGACGCACCTTATGCAGAGTTGGGAGCAATGCGAATTCCTAGCAGCCATCAGCATACATTACATTATGTTAAGGAAATGGGATTAAGCGACAAACTCTGTAAGTTTATGACTGTATTTGAAGAACAAAATGCCTTTATTAATTTAGAAGGTAAAATCTTCAAAATGAAAGATGCTCCAAGAATTTTACAACAACGCTATCAAGGGATTTTTACCGATACTCGTTACAGCGAAACAACTCGTTTATTTGCAGCTTGGTTAAAAACAATTGTTGATACTATTTCTCCCGGAGATTTGCGAGAAGGTTTAGAAAATGACCTCAAATCTCACTTGATGGATGAATTAGAAAGATTGGATTTGGAACCTTATTTTAGAGAAGATAAAGAATCTATCGATTTACAATCTTTTATTCAAGAAAATCCCGGTTTCCGCGCTCGTTGCAGTAAAGCATTAGATATGTTTTTTGAAGACATTGTAGTTGAAACTAGTAAGGATTTGTTACAGCTACAAGGTGGAATGGAGCAAATTATTGACCGTTTAGTAGAATCAATTAAGTCTCCTATTAAATGCAATCAAAAAGTAGTTGCTATTAGAAATTATCCCGATTTTACAGAAATTGACTATATAGTAAATGGCGAAAAATCCACCCGCCGCTGCGATTATGTATTGTGTACGATTCCTTTTTCTGTAATGAGAAAGATGGAATTAGAGGGATTCGATGAAAGAAAGCTCAACTCAATTCATAATACTTATTATTGTCCCGCCACAAAGGTTGCTTTCCACACCAAAGAAAACTTTTGGCAAAAGCAAGGTATTCGCGGTGGTGCTTCTTTTAGCGGTGAAGGTGTTCGTCAAACATACTATCCTTCTGTTGAATTCAATCCGAATAGCGGTAGCGTCATGCTAGCTAGTTATACAATCGGCGATGATGCCGATCGCATGGGAATGATGCCAGAACAACAGCGTCACAATTACGTTAAAGATGTTGTTGGTAAAGTTCACCCCGAATTGCAAGCAGAGAATATGGTTGTGGAAGCTGCTTCTATTGCTTGGGGTAATTATGAATGGAGCGCTGGCGGTTGTGCGGTACATTGGGAAGATAATGCTGCGAATACTTCTAATTATTTGGAAGCTGCGAGAAGACAAAATCAATTGTTATTTGCTGGCGAACATTGTTCTAGATATCCTGCTTGGTTGCAAGGTTCTATTGAGTCTGCTTTGGAAGCTGTTTACGATATTGTTTCTGATAAGAGAAGAGATTATGTTACTACAAGTTCTGTTAGTCAAAGAGAAGATACTTACGTTTTGCAAGCTGCTTAGAATAATTTGTAAAACTATTGTAATTAATATTGTACTTCCAAGCTATTGATGAAGGTTAATAAACCCGGTTTTTTGAAAAATCCGGGTTTTTCAATTGTATTTTTTTCTTGTAGGGTGTGTTAAACGGACGATTATTCTAATTCACAACCGATAATTGATTAGCGTTTAACGCACCATCCGAGTTTTGAAAAACGCATTTAAGTACTTAGAGAATGTTTTAAAAGTATCCGGCGGTTAAAACCGCTACTACACAGGCAAAGTCCACCTGCGTGGACTAATGAATAACCCTAGTAACCTTAGTTCTTATTGGGAATGGTGCAAGATTTGAGATTTATCTTACATCTTGCACCATTCTTAGTAAGCCCTCAAATCCACCTTGTAAGCCGGAGGCTTTCTCGCAGAGAAATCAATTTCAAGGAACCCATAACAAAGTACGTTAAAACGTACTAAAAGTTTTGCTCAGTCTTCTTTAGAAGACTTGGTATATAAGCCTGGGAATTTATTCCAAGGCGATTGTGAAAGCTAACTGAGAAAGGTGCAAGATGTAATATTTATAGCTTTCAAATATAGATTATTTGTTTACAACTAATTTCCGGTGAACCTAACCCAACCTACAAACTATAAGAATTAAAAACCGCAGAGAGCGCAGAGAGCGCTGAGGAAGAGAAGAAGAGAGAATTATTCATAAATTGCATAATCAAAAAAAGCCTATCCCTATAAATAATTATCAGATGAAAACAAGGAAAAAAAATGATTATTGTTACCCAATCCGGAACCCCTGAAGTTGAAATTGAGCGTATTATTGATGAATTGAGCGTTTATGACGGCACCATCGAAAAAATTGTTGGTAAAGATAAAGTTGTCATTGGTTTAATTTGCGATACTTCTAATATTAATCTCCAATCTATTCAACAAATTAGTCCTTTTATTGAACAAGTTTTTCGAGTTGAGCAGCCTTTTAAACGAGCTTCTTTAGAATACCGTTACGGTGAACCTTCTGAAGTCGTTGTCCAAACTCCTAACGGTGCGATCGCCTTCGGTCAAAATCATCCTTTAATTGTAATCGCTGGACCTTGCTCTGTAGAGAATGAAGAGATGATTGTGGAGACTGCAAAGGTAGTTAAAGCTACTGGCGCTCAGTTTCTTCGAGGTGGTGCTTATAAACCCCGTAGTTCGCCTTATGCTTTCCAGGGACATGGTGAAAGCGCTTTACATTTATTAGCTAAAGCACGTGAAGTTACTGGTTTGGGAATTATCACTGAAGTAATGGATACTGCCGATTTAGATAAAGTTGCAGAAGTTGCGGATGTGGTGCAAATTGGGGCGCGAAATATGCAAAACTTCTCGCTGTTGAAGAAAGCTGGTGCAACTGGTAAACCGATTCTACTCAAGCGCGGGATGTCTGCAACGATTGAAGAATGGTTGATGGCTGCTGAATATATTTTATCTACTGGCAACCCTAATGTGATTTTATGCGAGCGGGGAATTCGCAGCTTTGATAAGAAATACACTCGCAATGTTTTGGATTTATCGATTGTACCCGTATTGCGGACTCTGACTCATTTACCGATTACGATCGACCCCAGCCATGCTACTGGTTACTCGAAGTTTGTGCCGACAATGGCTAAAGCTGCGATCGCTGCTGGTACCGATTCTTTGATGATTGAAGTTCACCCCAATCCCGCGAAAGCTCTTTCTGATGGACCTCAATCTCTGACTCCGGTCGATTTTATTGAGTTGATGCGAGAAATCAAGCCTCTATCGGAATACTTCGGACGGGGTGATTCTGTGACTTCGAGTTTTGTTAATGGTGGAATTAAAGTTGGTGTTTGAGAAGAGTCCGAATGGGGAATAAAATATCAGGTTCGTAGTAAGCGTTTCAGCGCTCTAAGGACTGAAGTCCTTACTACGAACAATCGATTTAATAGTGTTATCAAACCTGGTTTTTATGAAAAATTGGGTTTTTTAATTTTTATGAATTTTGTCGGGTGCTGTTAGCGTGATTGGTAATGCGCCATCAATTAAATGGTGCGTAACGGCAATTTTAATTTTTAGTTGTATTTGATGATTTTTCGTAACCCTTAAATTAAGAAAAATTTTGAAACATAAATGTTTTAATTATTTATCCTAATTGAGATAAAAAGCGGTGCTATTTGATCGAATAAACGATAATTCCCTTGCAAACGAAGCCTCCTTCCTACCAATTACAGTCATTGCGATCGTCTTGTTACATTCACGCCTTGATGCAGTTCATCCCAAACCATCGAAAATTGTTCGGGAGTGTGTAAGTTCTAAATAAATAGGAATTCTTGAACATAAAAGTTTTAATTTTATCTAATAAAAAGTACTAGAACTTGAATGAATAACTTTCTTTTTGTCTAGAATTTTGAGCAGGGATTATGCAGTTACATTGCACGGTCTTTATAAATACAGTCAATAAGCAAGAGGAAAGTTTAAATGGATAACAAGCATAGAAGTCAACTAGAAATTAATGACCTAATTGGTGATGCAGTGAATAATGCAGTTGCACGACGAAGCCAGATAGATTCAGAATTGTCAGCGCTATCTGATGAACGGGCAAAAAGTATTACGGGTGATCGAATGATAGAAGTTTTAAAGCCAATTTTCCCCCCAGTAGTAGCTGGAATGATGGTACCGCCTGACATATTTGTAATAAAAAGAGTAAGTGTTTAACTATTTTGAGTTACTAGTTGCTAGAGGCTCAATAGATGGAAATTGGAAAAGAACGGACTGCGCTTTGCCCCAGTGCTAGAGCAGAATTAGCAGACAGTGTTGTCTTCGGCGTGATTAGCGGGACTTTGGAAGAACCCCATGTAGCTTATTTGAAGCAACCACAGCCTGTTACCGATGAATTGATAGCAAAGGTAAGCCCAGTTACCCCTGCTGAAGTGTTTCGGACAGCAGCACCTTGTGCAACATCGGCTTGTCAGCATTTTGACGGCAATGATTGTCGTTTAGCAATGCGAATCGTAGAGAAAATGTCTACGGTAGCTGAGGAATTACCACCTTGTTCGATCCGCCGAGATTGTCGGTGGTGGCAGCAGGAAGGTAAGGCTGCTTGTATGCGTTGTCCGCAACTTATTACGGATAATTACAACTCGTCTGAATTAATGCGTGAAGTGGCGACACCATTAGTTATACCTGCTGACAGTTAACATCCGACAATCAACTCTTTGTTACTCCCAAAGGAACCGAACACTTGTGGGGTTTCTGCATGATGAAATCAGGAATCAATAAATACTAACTGATTCCTATACAACAAAACAAATTCATTAGAGAAAAATCAAATGGCTAATATTAAGATTAATAACATTAATCCTTCTGATTCTGGACTGTTATCTGAATTAACTGAAGCAGAACTTTTAGATATCCAGGGTGGTGGTATTTTTAAGTCTTTGAAGGCAATATGGAACTTTATAATAAACCCACCGAAGCCACCGCAGCCTCCCTTCCCTGGGGACACACCGAAGCCTCTCTTCCCTGGGATAATCCTTTGAAGAGAAGTTTTTCTAGATAATGACTACTTCGAGATATAGGATATTGACTGATACTAATTAGACAATCTGTATATTCAACCCAAGATAAATCTTGGGTTATTTTTTATGAATTTTTATAGTCAGTGGTTATTAAGGCGATAAAAACTTAAAGAATACAAATATAAATACTTTAATTATGTTCTCAAAAATTAGATTTTTTTGGAGAACATATATTATTCAGACTTGCTTAACACAAAAGCTTCTAAAAAATGAATGCCAAAGAATAAATAAGTGCATTAATATGGTTCATTTTCTACTATCAAAAATCTTGAAGCATAAGATTAAATAAGTGATTATGCTATTGGGATGAGGCAATACAAAGTCTAATCCTAATCGAAAAAATGTACTTAGGAGAAAATGTAAAATGTCTAATATCACAATTTCCGATTTGCATCCTGCTGAATTAGAGCAGAACTTTCAATTAACTGAACTCTCTTCCGAAGAAATCGCTGCTATCGTTGGAGGTGGTTTCTGGGGAAAACTAATTGGAGGCGTTGCAGGAGCCGTCGTAGGACTATTAATTGGCGGTCCCGCTGGCGCTGTTACAGGAGCCTCCATCGGTATGTCCCTGGGAGACTCCTTTGAAGATGACATTCTCTAAAAATAACTACTTAGAGATATAATGTATTGGCTGATATTAATTAAATAATTAGTATATTCAACCCAAGATAAATCTTGGGTTGTTTTTTATGGAATTTTATAGTCAGTGGTTATTAAGGCGGTAAAAAAAACAAATAATGCACACATAAATATTTTAATTATGTTCTCAAAAACTAGATTTATTTGAAGAATATATAAGATTTAGACTTGCTTAATATAAAAACGCACTAAATATCAATATAAAATAATAAATAAGTGCATTTTTTTTGTTCATTTCATACTCATGAAAACCTTGAAATACTAGATTGAATAAGTGATTATGGTAATGGGATGAGGCAATAGAAAGTCTAATCCCAATCTCATTAACTAATTCAGGAGATATTCCAATGGCTAATATTACAATTTCAGAATTGCTTCCAATCGAAACCGAATTTGAAGAACTGTCTGACTTAGAAATGGAATCTGTAGCAGGAGGTAAACGTCAAAAAATGAAAGTAGATGTTGATGGAGATGGAAAATGGGATATCAAAGTTGTAGTTAGGTAAGGATCAATAAAGATTATAAACAAGTAACTTTAGTTTTAGACTAAATCTAGAGAAAGAGCGGTCAATTCAATATGATTGACCGCATTTTCGTCAATGTTGAGTAAAGAGAATTAGATACCACTTAGGATGCTAGAAATTGTAGGCTACTCTATTGTCTTCCTCTAGAGAAAAATAGGCAGCTGCAATTTTACTTTTAGGGACTTCCAAAGAATAAATTATCCAACAAAATTCAATCAATTACATTTTTGCAATAATGAGAATCATTATGAGAAAGAGAAAGGGATTGCCGACGGCAATCCCTTTCTCTGCTAAAGTACGCATAAAAATGTTTGTACTTCGCAATTTTTTTTGAGTACAGCAATAAAAACTAATATTATTAATATCAATTATGGCTTTCTAAAAAGATAAAATGATTATTATAAAGCTAGGCTGTTCCAATTATTTTTTGGAACTCCCTTAATACAAGAGCTTTAATTCTAAACCTTTTTGACTAAATTATATTTCAATGTATCAACCTTACTTTTCACGGTATCTGGAAAACCTCTTTCCTTGCAGAAGAGAGGCTTGTAATTTTCCCCATTCCGTAGTATTGAAGGGGGCTGGGGGGTTAGGTTTTTCGTTAACTTTTCCACATAACGTGAAAAGTTAGGTTGATACAGGTATCTCAAATAATTTTTCAGACCCCCAAGATTGACGAATAGAGGTTAGGTATGGTGCTAATCTTCTGTAAGTAAATTTGACCATTAGAGCGTTATCTACAGCAACTGTAAACATACTTTTTGTATTGTCTTTTCTTTCTAAATGGAGCTTGATTGCTTTTGCTAACAAGGGAATAGCACGACCTAAATGCTGGAATTCCTTTCTAACAAAGAGTTTGGTATATCGTACCGTGTCTGTAGCAACTCGGTGAGTAATCATCCAACCAACTACTTGATTTTGATAGCGCAAGCCTAAACTGTTGGATGGTTCAATGCTTTCTTCTTCCTCAAAGGGACAGAGAATTTCAGGATACCAAGGAAAACTTACCTGTTGCTTTTGAATCAACTTCCGTTCTTCCTTAGTTAATTCCACCCAAGGGAAAATGGTATACCCAGAAGGAAGGGCATTATGCAGTTTTAACCAAGGAGCATCTTTGAAGTTAATTATTGGGGAAGAACACACCAACATACGCGGCTTGGGGGTAGACCAGTTGCATTGCTTGAGGATCTGTTCTAGAGATGAGGTTGTTGTATTAGAAATATAAACAAAATTAGCCTGCGAACAACCACGCTGACAAAGTTTTTCTTCTATATAGGTCAGTAAAGTTTTACCTAGTCCACGTCCCCGGTGTTCTGGTACCACAAACAAAGAAAGAATTTCTGCACTTTTTTGGTCTGTCAAAGTTTCAGCTAACACAAGTCCAACGGGTTGTGAATCTAGATGCACTCCTATAGCAACTATAAACTTATCAAAGTCCAAAGTTCTCAGACGTGGGCGGAAAGTGGGATAGGTCAGCTTCTCATAAAAAGCTGCTGTTGTATTGTTTAAAATGACAAATTTGTACATGGCTTGACTCTATTGCTTGGTGGATTATGAGAATTTAAAAGTTATATTTGGATATAAATAGCTTGCTTCAGTGAAGAACAACATCAATTTCAACTTCCTCAATGTGTTGCTTTATCCAAACACCAAATAAATCAGACATAATTTGCATCCGTAACCTATTATTCAATTCCGGTTGAATAATCTCCTCCACCAAAATCAAATGTGCCCCCTTAGAAGTAATAATCGGCTTAAGTAACTGTGGTGGCTTTGCAGCAAAAACAGGTGCAGAAATCTCCGGTTTCATATCCTTACGTTGTACCATCCCCAGATAACCACATTTGCGACTTAATTCCCTATCTTGAATGTATTTATGAGCAACATCATAAAAACTCATCTCCCCTTCTTTAATTGCATAGAATAGCTCTATAGCCAAATCTTCATCATCTAACACAACCTCATACATTACTACACCAGTATAGTTGAGTTGATTTTCAAAAAAGTAGGGTTCAACTTTATCAGCAAAAAGATGAGCAATTAGCTTTCCAGAAATTAGGTTGTTATAAACCATTTTTTCATAATCATCTAAAGATAGACCGTGTTTTTCCAACCAAGCCCAGGTATCATCAGCACTATGAAGTTGATTATAAGAGCGTATTTGGTCTGCTGCTTTTTGTAATTCTTCCGTTTCTACCTTAATATCCGCTTCCGTGACGGCTGATGTAATTATTTTCCGAGAAACAATTTGTTCAACTATCTCTGGAATTTTACAAGATAACTTAACTTGTTGCAGAATATCTTCATTAGTAATAATCATCGGTTGAGACATTATTCTTCTCCTAATTTGTAATGCGAATATATTTTGTTTACAATTTAAAGCCACCATTTTGTAACTGCTTAAACGGATCGAGCAGAAAATCAATAATCCGACGTTGACGAACAATTACCTCCGCTGTTGCTGTATCTCCAGGACGTAAGGGAATACATTTATTACCACTCTTGATACAATGCTTATTTAAAGCAATTTCTAAGTCGTAAGCTGCTACCTTTCCATTAACTGTATCCACTTCTACAGTAGTAGGAGAAATTTTAACTAACTTCCCTTCTACTATTCCATAATCCTGAAAGGGATAAGCATCAAATTTTAACTTTACTGGTAATCCTTGCCGTAAAGAACCACTTTCAGTTGTTGCCATCTGCGCCCGAATTATAAAAGGAAAACCTTCGGGTGCAATTTCTGCTACCATTGTTCCTGGCTGCACTACAGAACCAGCTTTTTGAATCGGTAACACAAACACAGTTCCATTAACAGGTGCTTTTAACTCTCGTTGCGCTAACTGAATTTCTAAGGATTCAATTTGTCTTTTAGTTTGAGCGATTTCTGAAGACAGGCTAGTAATTTCTGTCTCTGAAGCTTTCTGTTGTTCCTCAATTTTTAGTAAAGCGAGCTTACCAGAACGATTCAAACTTTCATAACCTCTTTCCTGTTGCTTTAGTTGCAATTGTGCTTGTTCAATATCCGCATTTCCTTGTTTAACAATTCGTTGATAGCTACTCTGTTGTTCTGTTAAACGTAACTTAGCTTGTTGAATATCTGACTTACTTTGTTCGTATAACCTTTGGCTTTCTTTAGCGTTATCTTGCTTTTCTACAACCTGAATTTCGGGAATAACTCCCTTTTTAAACAGTTGCTGATAGCGTTCTGCTTCACGTTTAGCACTTGCCAAACTACTTTCGATTAACTTACTAGCAGTTTGACTGTGTTCAACAGTTTGCCGTGCTTGATTAACTTGAGCTAATTTTTCTTCTTTTTGTAAATTGTAAGTATTCCTCATAGCAATAAGATTCTGCCTTGCTTGGTCAATTTGAGTCTGCTTTTCTAACTGTTGAGCTTGATTTTGTTGTTGCTGAGTCGTCAGAGATACTACTAACTGATTCTGAGATGATTTTAACTGAGAAATTCGATTTAATTGTCCCTCCAATCTATCTTGTATCTGCCGTAATTCTGCCTTAACTAATTCCGATTCTAATACTAATAAACTCTGTCCTTTTTTTACCTTATCACCTTCCTTAACAGAAATTTTTTCAACAGTACCCGATACAAAAGAATCTAATCTAATAGTCTTCCCCTTTGGTTCAAATCTTCCTCTAGCCGTACCTGTTTCATCTACCTTCGATAACATTGCCCAAGGTAAAATAATTGAAATAAAAATTACTAAAAAATATAATAATCCCCTTGTCCAAACCTGGGGTAAACTATCAACTAATTCTTTAGTTACATCAGACCAATCATCAGTTGTTTTAGTTGGTATTTGAGATGTTACAATTTGCTGATTATCTTCATGGACTTGAGTTGGTACTCGTCCATTTAATGTACTTGGCATAATTTAACCGTAGTTTAATTTTTAAATAATTACTAACAACTAAGTCACATCTAACTGCTGATGCTGCTGTTGATTGAGATAGAAAAAATGTCCCCGCTTCGCCATCAATTCATCATGAGTTCCACTTTCAATCAACACACCTCTATCAAGAACCAAAATCAAATCAGCATTCCTCACCGTGGAAAGACGATGGGCAATTACCAAAGTAGTTCTTCCCTTAAGAATTGTGTTCAAATTCCTTTGAATTATCCTTTCCGATTCGGTATCTAAATGAGAAGTTGCTTCATCTAAAACTAACAACTTGGGATTACCTAATAAAGCCCTCGCAATAGCTATTCTCTGTCTTTGTCCCCCAGATAATAATCCCCCACCTTCTCCAATTTGGGTTTCATAACCCATCGGCAATTTTTTAATAAATTCATCAGCACCCGCTAAGTTTGCTGCTTCAATAACATCTTTTAAAGTTGCCCCTGGATGCCCTAAACTGATATTTTCTCGAATCGTACTACCAAACAAAAAGGTATCTTGATCGACAACTCCCACTTGTTGACGTAAGGAATTCAAGGAAATACTAGTAATATCATGTCCTTCAATTAATACTTTGCCATCAGTAGGAGGATACAATCCTAAAGCTAATTTAGAAATTGTAGTTTTACCAGAACCACTACGTCCTACCAGGGCTACCATTTGTCCCGGTTTAACTTCAAAGCTGAGGTTTTCTAAAACATTAGTATCGCTTTCTGTATGATAGCGAAATGTTACGTTGTCAAAGCGAATATGACCTTGAATTGCTGGTAAATTTTGCCGTGCTTGATGTTGTAAATCTTCTTCTGGTTCCGCATCCAAAACATCATTAATCCGTTCTACCGCAATTACAACTTCCTGTAATTGATTCCACAACACCGTTAATCGTTGAAAGGGCGTAATAATATTGCCAAACAACATATTAAATGCTACCAATTGCCCGATAGTTAACTGGTTGTGAATCACCAAATGCGCTCCATACCAAAGCAAACCAGTAGTAGCTAATGCTTGAATTGTGTTGCTAAAAATTTGCAGACGATTGCTAATAACTTGTCCGGAAAAGCTAGTTTTTACCTCTTTATGTAACAAATCTTCCCAGTGCCAGCGTACTGTTTGTTCTACTGCTGTAGATTTAAGAGTCCTCACACCAGATAAAGCTTCAATTAAGTAACTACTTTCGTGAGCATAGGCATTAAATATTTCCCGTGAAATCTTTTGTAAAAAAGGTGTCGCAATTAATGCCAATAACGCAAAAGGCGGTACAATCACCAACGCCAACAACGCTAATTTCCAACTGTACCAAAACATCAATCCTACATAGATAAATACCGTAAGTAAATCCAGCAAGATAGATAAAGCTTCACCGGAAAGAAAGCGTTCAATTTTGCGGTTTTCCTGCACGCGAGAGATAATATCCCCCACATAACGAGACTCGAAAAAACTCAAAGGAAGCCGCAAAGTATGACCAATAAAGCCTACAATTAATGCTACATCGAGCCTGTGTGCAGTATGGTCTAAAAGATATTGCCGCAACCCAGTCATCGCGACTCGAAAAAGGCTGAAAATCAGCAATCCCAACCCCACCGCAGTTAAAGTTAATTCGGAACGCTGCACTACTACGCGATCTAAAATTAACTGAGTGAATAACGGAGTGATAAGCCCAAATATCTGTATAAATAAGGAAGCCACAAATACTTCCAACATTATCAAACCATGAGGCTTCATCAACTCAAAGAATTGCCAAAAGGGAGTCGTACTTTCTTTGACATCCTTTAAAAATGCCGTAGGTTGCAGTAGTAATGCATAGCCAGTCCAATCTTGTTTAAATTCCCGATGGCTGAGGTTGCGTTGACCAATTGCAGGGTCGGCAACAATTACGTGTTTTCTCGTAATTTCATAAACAACAATGTAATGCTTGCCTTCCCAATGCACAATGCATGGTAATTTTTGTTTCGCTAACTGGTCGAGACTTGCTTTTACAGGTCGCGTGCTAAAACCAATACTTTCTGCCGCTGCTGTTAACCCACGCAATGAGGCACCGTTACGGTCAACATTAGAAATATCCCGCAAGCGATTTACACTAAAACGTTTTCCCCAATAGCGAGATACCATAACCAAACAAGCCGCACCGCAATCAGATGCACTTTGTTGGGCAAAATACGGATAGCGTCGAGTAAACCGCTGCCATAAATGCCCGACTTTCTGCGTAGGATTGGGGAAATATGCTAAAAAAATCTTTTTTTGAGGCTTTGACTCAGAACTCGTAGTGTCCGTTGACGTGGTGGTACGTAGAATATCTCCATGTCCCTGCCTCTTTGTGTCCTCTAAGATATTCCCTTCCACATCCTTCGAGGTGTCCTCTTTAACTAGCAAAGAATTACGGGATAGAGCTTTACTCCACAAATGTTCTCGGATTTGCGGATACTTGTTCATCAGTGGCAATAACACCTCACCCGGAACAAAGCATAACTGTAAATTTACTGAAGCCCTTGCTGCATAAGACTGAAACTCAGTTTCTGGAAACAAGGTAAATTCCCCAAAGACTTCCCCCGCTTCCATTGTGGCGATTAACTCACCCGTATTATTAAGTAATCTCACCTTGCCAGCAATAACGATGTAAATACCAGCTTCAACATCAGCACCTTGCCAAAACTTTCCGACTTTAGGCTCTCTGAATTTACATTGTTTGAGACAGCCTTGGAATTTCTGCTCTGAAAGAGAATATCCGATTGCATCGTTGAACTGCTGCCTCGTAACTAACGGCTCCGATAGATTTTGCACCATAAATATCCAAATCTTTACCTAAGAGGTCTGAATTAACTGACAAAAATTCGGGAGAATCCGCTGTATTTTCTGATTTGAGATCGGTAATTAAAATGCGGTTACGATTGGCATTCTGATTATCGGTATCTTCCGTATTACTGGTTTGCGATCGAGTAGACAAACCCATCTGCTTCAACAAGCGATTAACATGATGACCGCTGACTTCAACTCCGAATTCTTTCGCCAGATGCTTACTTAACCAAGTACCCGTCCAACGTTCAAAAGAATAGCCACAATCACGGGGGCTATTGCTAACTAATTCCTTCAAACGCTCTAAATACTGGTCATTCACAGCCTTTGGGCGACCAATGGGACAATCCTGCCATTGGTGTGCCATCCCACTACGGGCTATATGCATCCAATGGCGCACTGTTGCCGGACAACACCTCAAGATTCGACAAATTTTGGCTTGGGATTTCCCCTCCGAGGCTAGCAACATGATTTGGATACGTTGGCGGTAAGACTCAGGTAAATCCTCTTGTATTTTTTTTTGCAGCAGCCTACGCTGGAATGGCGTTAAGATATTTTCAGTATTAATACTCAGATTTTCAAGGTCAACTTTACTTTCACAATCCGACATATCTCTAAATTTTTTTGATTTCTAGTTGTTTGATTAGCTTGATATTAGCTTTATATTAACTTCATAGTAAATAATTTACGATCCGGAAAATAATCAGTAATTACCGAAGATTTTTCTAGCTTCACTTATACAAATTACTCCTAAATACAATCATCTCAGTAATTACCGATTTTTTTCACGGCAGGACTTACGCAGATGACTAACGCAAGCTACTATTTCTTTGTTTATTAAGATATGTAAACTATTCTCCTAAATTGCATAAACCAAATTTATTCACCCCTATAAACATTTAAAGAAGGTTTGAGAATAATTAAAATGCAATTTGACACCAATTCTTACACAACTCAAGGCGGTATATTTATATCCCGCTCCGTTACGAATACTTCTATCGATGCTGCTATTGATGAAGTTTTGATGCGTCTGGATTCTCAACGCGGTGGTTTGCTTGCTAGCAGTTATGAATATCCGGGACGATATAAGAGATGGGCGATAGGTTTTGTCAATCCACCTTTAGAAATATCTACACGCGATCGCACTTTTACAATTACGGCTCACAATCAGCGAGGTTTGGTTTTATTAAGTTATTTGAGTGAGTTATTATCAGATAAACCATATATTGAAGAGATAGATCGTCAGGAAAATTACATTTCGGGTTCTATTAACAAGAGCGATCGCCTATTTTCTGAAGAAGAGCGCAGCAGACAACCATCTGTATTCAGCGTAATTCGAGAAATTATCTCTGCATTTTTCAGTCCGTTGGATGAAAACTTAGGGCTTTACGGTGCTTTGGGTTACGATTTGGTGTTCCAATTTGAACAAATGCCTAAATTATTGGAACGGGAATCCGACCAAAGGGATTTAGTTTTATATTTACCGGATGAGTTGTTCGTTGTTGACTACCACTTGCAACAAGCATTTCGGATGCAGTACGATTTTGTCACCCAGAATGGTAGCACGAGAGATTTAGCTCGCACGGGTGAAAACATTGATTACCGGGGTAAACGTCTGAATGTTAATCAAGGTTCCGACCACGCACCGGGAGAATACGAGCAACAAGTAACTAAAGCTTTAGATTATTTCCGACGTGGGGATTTATTTGAAGTTGTTCCTTCTCAATGCTTTTCTGAAACCTGCGAAAAATCTCCAACTCAACTATTCCGCACTCTCATGAAAATTAATCCCAGCCCTTATGGATTTATTTTTAACTTGGGTGGAGAATACTTAATCGGTGCATCTCCAGAAATGTTTGTTCGTGTTGAAGGTAGACGTGTGGAAACTTGTCCCATCAGCGGCACAATAAGACGGGGAGAAACTGCGATCGATGATGCGGTACAAATTCAAAAGCTGCTTAATTCACGCAAAGATGAATCAGAGCTTACCATGTGTACCGATGTAGACCGCAACGATAAATCGCGGATTTGCGAACCCGGTTCTGTAAGAGTTATCGGTCGTCGTCAAATTGAATTGTACAGCCATTTGATTCATACAGTTGACCATGTAGAAGGTGTACTTAAGCCAGAAGCTGATGCTTTAGATGCATTTCTGACACATTTATGGGCAGTTACCGTTACCGGAGCGCCGAAACGTTCCGCAATGCAGTTCCTCGAACAAAACGAACGCAGCGCTAGACGTTGGTATGGTGGAGCCGTGGGAGGTTTTAATTTTAGAGGTGGTTTGAATACTGGTTTAATTTTACGAACCATCCGACTCCAAGATTCAATCGCAGAGGTAAGAGTTGGTGCCACAGTTTTGTATGATTCCGATCCCGAAGCAGAAGCAGAGGAAACCCTTACTAAAGGTGGTGCTTTATTCCAAGCATTGAATAGAACATCTCATAAAGAAGTTACTTTACCAATAGTTCCAGAATTTGGCATTAAAGAAGCGAAACCAGCAGCAGGGAAGAAAGTATTATTAATAGATTACGAAGACTCATTCGTTCATACCCTTGCCAACTACATCCGTCAAACAGGTGCAACGGTAACAACATTACGACATGGTTTTCCCGAATCCGTATTTGACGAAAAACCAGATTTAGTTGTATTGTCACCAGGACCTGGAAAGCCAAGTGATTTTGGATTGGAGAGTGCGATCGCCGCTTGCAAAAAACGTCATATTCCCATATTCGGCGTATGTTTGGGATTGCAAGGAATAGTTGAAGCCCACGGTGGAAAGTTGGGAGTATTAGATTATCCCCAGCACGGTAAAACATCTTTGGTAAATGTAGTAGATAATTCTGTAGCTTTCAAAGACTTACCGTCATCCTTTGAAGTTGGTAGATATCATTCCCTATACGCGCTGCAAGATAGTTTACCCCAGGAATTAAAAATTACAGCCATATCCGAAGACGGGATAGTAATGGGAATCGAGCATAAAACCTTACCAATAGCCGCCGTACAGTTTCATCCCGAATCGATCATGACTCTAGTTGGAGGTACGGGATTAACAATTATTACTAACGTAGTGCGTGAATTCACCTCCTCCGTTAAAGGGGTAGTTTTAGCTTGAGGAAGAGATGGGGGAGATGGGGAAGAGAGGGAAGATGGTGAATCCACCCCCGTGCGGAGGTTCCCTCCGTTGAGGGGAGTGGTGAACCCGTTCACGCGAAGCGTGCGGCTCAGGGGGAGAGGGGGAGACAAGGGGACAAGGGGACAAGGAGAAATAATTTTTAATCTCAATGCCCAATACCCAATCCCCAATTAATTACCAAATTAATCAAAATGTTACTTTAATCAACAAAGACAATCGGGCATGGGGAATAGTGAAGAGTTAGGAGGAAATGAAGAGATAAAAAATCCACATCACCCCATCAGCTTGTCTCTCTATCTCCTCCTCTTCCTTTCTTCCTCAGCGCTCTTTGCGTCTCTGCGGTTATATAAATCCTCAATCTTCCGAACAAAAAGCAACAATTAATTCAATTCCTGCATAAACTTCAAATTCCTCCCCCTAAAAAACAATAACAATCCAAAATCTAAAATTGAAATGACTTCCATCTCCGAAAAATTTACATATCTCCGCGCCCAAAAGCAATGTGCTTTAATTCCATTTATTACAGCTGGCGACCCCGATTTAGAAACCACAACTGAGGCATTAGCAATCTTAGAAGCAAACGGAGCCGATTTTATTGAATTAGGAGTTCCTTATTCCGACCCTTTAGCAGATGGTCCGGTGATTCAAGCAGCGGCAACTCGCGCTTTAGAAAGAGGAACTCGCTTAAATGATGTTTTACACATAGCTCAGTCAGTTACTCGTAAAATCAAAGCTCCTATAATCTTATTTACTTATTACAATCCCATTCTTAATTTAGGGATTGAGCAATTTCTGAAAAGAATTACCGAAGCCGGAATCAAAGGTTTAGTCGTACCCGATCTACCCTTAGAAGAAGCAGATAATTTAATTAACACTGCCGAAACAGCCGGAATCGAAGTCATATTACTCGTGACTCCCAACACACCCGACGACAGAATCAAGGCGATCGCACAAAAATCTCGCGGATTTATTTATCTTGTCAGCGTCACCGGGGTTACTGGTGTGCGTTCTCAATTGCAGACACGAGTAAAAGATGTCCTAAAAAACATCCGCAGCATCACCGACAAACCCATCGCCGTTGGTTTTGGTATATCCAACCCAGAGCAAGCGCTTCAGGTAAAAGAATGGGGAGCAGATGCCGTAATTGTTGGTAGTGCATTTGTCAAACGCTTAGGAGAATCCACACCATACCAAGGATTACGAGCCATTACAGAATTTTGCGCCGAGTTAAAAACAGCGATTAGCGGAGCTAAACGCCTTCGGCGTAACGTAGAAGAAAGGTTAAAGGTTAGGAGTTAGGAATTTTTCTACCCCCTCTACCCCCTCTCCCTCATCCCAATGCCCAATTACCAATTACCAAAAACATGTTACTAACAACCCAAAACACCCCAGATACTTTCGGTAGATTCGGACAATTCGGTGGTAAATATGTACCTGAAACTTTGATGCCTGCTTTGAGCGAATTGGAAACGGCTTATCAGAAGTACCGCAATCAGCCGGATTTTCAAAGCGAACTGCAAGGATTATTACGCGATTATGTTGGACGCTCTACTCCCCTATATTTTGCCGAAAGACTTACTCAACATTATGCTCGTCCCGATGGTACGGGATCGCAGATTTACTTAAAGCGAGAAGATTTAAATCATACTGGCGCTCATAAAATTAATAATGCTTTGGGTCAAGTTTTACTCGCCAAACGCATGGGTAAACAAAGGATTATTGCGGAAACTGGAGCCGGACAACACGGTGTTGCAACTGCTACTGTATGCGC
This sequence comes from Rivularia sp. (in: cyanobacteria), assembly GCA_965234645.1. GTDB lineage: Bacteria > Cyanobacteriota > Cyanobacteriia > Cyanobacteriales > Nostocaceae > Rivularia. Next base: position 4,874,616 of record OZ248344.1, read on the forward strand.
TCGATTCGGTTTAGAATGCGTGGTTTACATGGGTGTCCACGATATGGAACGACAAGCTCTGAATGTATTCCGGATGCGGTTGATGGGTGCGGAAGTTCGTCCGGTGCAAGCAGGAACGGGTACTTTAAAGGATGCGACTTCTGAAGCAATTCGGGATTGGGTGACGAATGTTGAAACTACTCATTACATTTTAGGTTCCGTTGCCGGTCCCCATCCTTACCCAATGATAGTACGCGACTTTCAAGCAATTATTGGTAAAGAAACCCGCACTCAAGCTGTGGAAAAATGGGGTGGATTACCCGATATTTTGCTGGCTTGTGTTGGTGGTGGCTCTAATGCAATGGGACTGTTTCATGAATTTGTCGGGGAGCAATCCGTGCGGTTAATTGGTGTTGAAGCAGCAGGTGAAGGTATTGATACCGATAAACATGCAGCAACTTTGACACTTGGTAGAGTCGGTGTTTTACATGGAGCGATGAGTTACGTTTTGCAAGATGGAGATGGACAGATTGTCGAGCCATACTCTGTTAGCGCTGGTTTAGACTATCCGGGTGTCGGTCCGGAACACAGTTATTTTAAAAAGATTAAACGTGCGGAATATTACAGCGTCACCGATAAACAGGCTTTAACAGCATTCAAATTATTATCGCAATTAGAAGGAATTATTCCCGCTTTGGAAACATCTCACGCGATCGCTTTCTTAGAAACTCTTTGTCCGCAGTTGTCTGATAGCCCCCGAATTGTAATCAACTGTTCCGGTAGGGGTGACAAGGATGTGCAAACTGTGGTGAAGTTATTACAGTGAGCATCTCGTTACAAGAATCATCTCGTTACAAGGCTCTGCCTTGTAATGCAGTTCAGGAGGCTCTGCCTCCAATCCTAGAGGCAGAGCCTCCTGATAGGATTCCCAGCCGGAGACTGGGAACCAGTTATATAATTCAAAATTCAAAATCTAAAATGATTAAAAGTTTCAAATTATTCTTTCTGTTTTCTTCTAGTTTCTGTTTTCTTTTAGCAATATCTCCTGTTAAAGCACAAGAAACTGGGATGAGTCAGGTAACGAATGTCAATCAATTAAGCGATGTACAACCAACTGATTGGGCGTTTCAAGCATTGCAATCTTTAGTTGAGCGGTATGGTTGTATTGCTGGATATCCTAACGGAACTTTTCGCGGCAATCGGGCTATGACTCGTTATGAATTTGCTGCGGGACTTAATGCTTGTTTGGATAGAGTTAACGAATTGATTGCCACGGCTACGACGGATGCGGTATCTAGGGAAGATTTAGTTACTTTGCAGAGGTTACAAGAAAATTTTACTGCGGAATTAGCTACTTTACGCGGTCGGGTGGATAGTTTAGAAGCACGTAGCGCCCAATTAGAAGCTTCGCAGTTTTCCACGACTACTAAGTTAAGGGGAATGGCAATTATTTCTGTTAACGGTGGGGGGTTTGATGGAGACAGAATTATTGATGCTACGGGCAGACAAGTTACTAACGACCCCAATGCTACGATGGTATTTAGGGCTGGCTTTGATTTAGACACCAGTTTTAATAAAACTGACCTGTTAAAACTGCGTTTGGAAACGGGAAGCGGTTTTACAGAAAACGGTCAAGTTTTTGGTGGTAGAGATAATGCTGGTGGTTTCTTGGAACCATTTTTTGGCAGTGCTTTAGATTATTCGATCAATCCTCCCACAGATAGAAATATTGAATTATCGAGACTTTATTACACCTTTAAACCCAGTCAAGATTTAGCAGTTACCATCGGTCCTAATATTCGGGCTGCGGATTTTATCGACTTTAATAGTTACGCTAAATTAAGCTTCCGCGACTTTAGTACTCAAGCTTTTGTGAATAACTATGTTATGTTCCCTATCGAGTTTCCCAGCGCTGGAGCAGTAATTGACTGGAAACCGAATCGAGGACCTTTTGCCGTGAAGGCTGCTTATACTGCAGCCGATGCAGCAAATCCCAGCGATCGAGGAAGACTTATCGGTACGGCACCTTTTATAGATGTACTGTACGACTCCCCCAATATTCCCAATTCGCCAAATACAGGAGGAGAACGCGGTTTATTTGGAGATAATTATCAAGGTGTAGTGGAAGTTGAATTTTCCCCTTCTAGGGATTTAGCTTTACGTTTGCAATACACGGGTGGTGAAATATTCGATAATCACTTTGAGGCGATCGGAGCCAATTTAGAATTTACCCTCGCCAAGAAAATAGGTATATTTGGACGCTACGGTTACAGTAATTACAGCAATACTCGTTTTGGTGATATTAGTCCTAATTATTGGATGGCTGGCGTTGGATTCAGGGACTTATTTACTAAAGGTGCTTTAGCTGGTGTTGCGGTTGGACAGCCTTTTATTGCCAACGAAATCGGCGATTCAACCCAGACAAACTACGAAGCGTTTTATAACTATCCGATTAATAGAAACGTGCAAATCACGCCGACGGTTCAAGTAATTGAAAACGCTGCGAACCAAGGTAGTAATGGGACTATTTATACCGGAACTTTGCGGACAACGTTTTCTTTTTAAGGATGGGTAATGGGGAGAAGAATTAATAATTCCTAACTCCTAACTATTCCCAATGCTCAATGCCCAATGCCCAATTCCCAAATATAAAAGCATGCAAACAAAACTCGAACAACCAATAACTAATAATTGGTCTGCGATATTGCAACAATTACTTAATGGTGAATCTCTGGATGTTTCCCAAGCATCGGATTTAATGCAAGGTTGGCTAACCGAAAGTATTCATCCCCTGTATTCTGGTGCTATTCTCGCAGCAATTCAAGCTAAGGGTATTTCTGCTGAAGAGTTGTTGGGAATGGTGGAGATTTTGCATTCTGTGTCTGTAAAACCTTCTCAAAAAATTATTATCGGCGATTTACCGCTTATTGATACTTGCGGAACTGGTGGAGATGGAGCTTCAACTTTTAATATTTCTACAGCAGTTGCTTTTGTCACGGCTGCTTGTGGGGTGAAGGTTGCCAAACACGGTAATCGTTCTTCTTCCGGTAAAACTGGTTCTGCCGACGTGTTGGAAGCTTTAGGTGTTAATCTCAAAGCCGATACCGAAAAAGCCCAAGCTGCTTTAGAATCTGTGGGAATGACCTTTTTATTTGCACCAGATTGGCATCCAGCACTCAAAAAAATTGCACCGTTACGAAAAGCTCTCAAAGTCCGCACTGTATTTAATTTACTCGGTCCTTTACTCAATCCTTTGAAACCCACGGGACAAGTTATTGGCGTTAATAGTCCGGTTTTGATCGAAACCTTTGCTAAAGTTCTCTATCAATTGGGAACTCGTCGGGCTATTGTTCTCCACGGCAGGGAAAGATTGGACGAAGCCGGTTTGGGAGATAAAACAGATTTAGCGGTATTATCTAACGGACAAATACAAATACTCGAATTAGATCCTCAAGAAATGGGTATCAATCCCGCACCAATTAGCAGCATCAAAGGTGGGGAAGTTGCAGAAAATGCAAATATTCTAAAAGCTGTTTTGCAAAGTAAAGGAACTCAGCAGCAGCAAGATGTTGTGGCTTTAAATACTGCTTTGGCATTATTTGTTAGTGAAGCTGTTGCAGATACAGGTGATTATTTGCAGACTTTTGGCGATGCCGTGGTGTTGGCTAAAGATGCGATGAAATATGGGGAGCCTTGGCGGAAGTTGGAAGAATTAGCGGGGTTTTTGAGGTAATGTGTTAAGTCACCCGCAGTTGCTAATGTAGAGACGTTGCAGTGCAACGTCTTTATTTTATTGTTTTTTTATGCTAATCAAAATGTTTTTCTAAATTGATTTTAATATACTATTTTGCTTGCTTTGCCTGTAAATAAATGTCAAATTGGCAAGACAATTAAATCAAAATATGAAATTATCTGATTAAATATTATAACTTTTAGCATTGCAGAAAAATTTTAAGTTAATACTGCATAATTGAGCAAAATTTTACCCATAGAATCAATGGGACAAATTATTTAATCAAAATGACTAATAAGCAAATAAGGAAATCAGATATGCCACTAAAATTCAAACGTCGTCAGTTCCTTCAAGCTTCTATTGCGGCAACTGCAAGTATAGGTTATTACAACATCGCGACTTTTGCTGAGGGTTCCGAAGAGCGTGTAGAGGCTGTGGTTATCGGTAGCGGTTTTGGTGGAGCAGTAGCTTCCTTGCGTCTTGCTCAAGCAGGAATTGAAACAGTTGTACTGGAGCGCGGACGACGTTGGCCAATAACCGATGCGGGTGATACTTTTGCTACCTACGATCAACCCGATGGCCGCTCTACTTGGTTGAGTCCAACTACAATAAATATATTCGGAGAAACTCCCATTGATGTATTTACAGGAGTTCTGGATATCAAAAAAGGTGATGGTGTCAGTGTTTTACGGGGAGCGGGGGTAGGTGGTGGTTCCCTTGTTTATAGTGCGATTACTTATCAGCCGACTGAAGAACTTTTCTACAGAGCTTTCCCACGAAGCATAAATTACGAAGAGCTAGATCGAGTTTATTATCCACGGGTGCGTTCGATTCTTAAACCTTCTCCTATACCCGATGATATCCTCGCAAATCCTAATTATTTGGCAAGTCGTATCTTTTTAGAGCAAGCAGCGAAAGCGAATTTAAAAGCCCGCAAGCTTGATATGAATATTGATTGGGATATTGTTCGCCAAGAAATTGCTGGGACAAAAGTTGCTTCTGTTATCGATGGCCAGGCAAACTATGGTATTAACAGTGGAGCAAAACAAAGTGTAGACCGTAACTACCTTTCTATGGCAGAGGCTACTGGTTTTGTTGAGATACGACCTTTGCATGTAGTTATTGACATAGAAGAAGCAAGTCGCGGACGTTTTCGCATCATCAGCAATAAAATCGACGAGCAAGGAAATGTAATTGAGAAAAAAACTATTGTTTGTAAATATCTATTTTTAGCAGCCGGTTCCATTGGTACCAGCGAACTTTTGCTGCGTGCTAAAAATAATCGTAGCTTGCGCCGTCTTAATAACCAAGTAGGAAGATTATGGGGAACTAATGGAGATAGAATTAGTGCTGTTGTTACTTCTGGGCAAACCAATCCAACAAAAGGTGGTCCTGGGGCTATAGTAATTGAAGACTTCGACAACCCCATAGCACCTGTGGCAGTCCAACAAATTCCTCTTCCCAATGTACCTGAAACTGCTTATACTGCTTTGAGTCTTGCTATTACTAAGCCGGAAGGTTATTTTACCTATAATACTTCTACCAAAACAGCAGATTTAGTTTGGCCTAAGAATTCCCCTAACAATCAGAAAATTAACAAAGCTAATTTAGATTTGTACGAACGCCTAAACCAAGCCAACGGCTCAACTTTAGCCGGAGATCCCGATGCCAGTCTTGGCGCTCATCCCCTTGGTGGTGCAACAATCGGCGCTGTATGCAGTCCTTATGGACGAGTTCGCGGTTATCGTAATTTGTTTGTCGTTGATGGTGCTTTCATTCCCGGTTCTACTGCTTGCGCCAACCCTTCCCTTACCATAGCCGCTTTAGCAGAGCGTAACATGGATAGATTTCTTAACAGATACCGCAAGCGCAATTATTAACGATTAATTCGCATTTTTGGTCAATTAATTTGTAGAGACGTTACACTGTAACGTCTTTATTATTGACAAAATACAGATTCTTTTTTCCACCCCGTTTTTGATTTGTAATTTTAATTGGCGTTGAATAAGAGTTTGGGTTTGGTGATTTTTAACTATTCCGAAGCGGGAATAATAGATATATCAACCTTTTTAACTATTCCGGTAACGGAAGAGAATTAGAATATTAAAACAAAATAGCCGTGGGATAGCGAAGCGAGAAAAGCAAGCAGAATCCGCCCTGGTTATTAAACGAATAAATGGAATTTACAAGATTATAATTTATTCAGGAGACATATACTTTAAATAAATAGACAGTATAAAAACAAATGAGTAAATTTTCCGGTATCATCTTGGTTGTGTATATGATGATTATGGGATGCAGTCGCAATACTACAACTGACAATTCTGGCTCTAAGAGTATCGAGCTTTATGTTGACTCTAAGCGTGTTGATTGTGTTGGTGTTGCTCCTCAAAAGTGCTTGCGTACAAGGAAAGATCCTAATGGTGAATGGCAATTTTTCTATGACACCATCAAGGGATTTGATTATAAAGAAGGATTTACCTATAAGCTGAAAGTTAATACATTTAATGTCGAGAATCCACCCGCAGATGCCTCATCTATTCGTTATGAATTGGATGAAGTGATTAGCAAAACAGCAGTTGAGAATAATCAAAAATAGTTGCTATTTGTATATTGAAAAATGTAGTTACCGGAGCGCCTTCCAACTTGTCAAAATAACCATGATGCTCGCGTTGGGTTACGAGGCAATTTAATTATGCGGTGATATTTTATTCTTCTTTGTGCCTCTAACCCAACCTACAAGAAACTAATCTTTTTAATACAAAAATACTATTGAATGGTGATCGCTGCGGTGCCAGTTGCGGCCATTCCTGAGATATTTAAAAATAGCGATGATGCTCGCGTTGGGTTACGAGGCAATTTAATTATGCGGCATTATTTTATTCTTCTTTGTGCCTCTAACCCAACCTACCGGAACTACATCTTTCTTGTGGGATGGGCATCCCTGCCCGTCTTTAACCCGCAAGCAAATTCAAATATCACAAATACAAAACTTCATATTCATAATCATCGGATATAGGTTGTGTGTTCCATACCAAACCTTCCTCAGCTTCACCCAAAGCGACATCTATATAAAGACTTTCTACAGGAGTTCTAGCTTGGGCTTGGTTGCCGTCGAATGGCTGCAAATCTTCTGTTAACAGCATTAACTTCACGCCAACGGGAATCAATTCTCCCACGGTGGCACGTCGTAATTCAAACCGCCAAATTCTATCCTCAATTCTGCCTTTGGGTTGCACTAATAAATCGTATTCCGAGCCGGATATAGTTATTTTTTTGATTAAAGTTGTTGCTTGAGGTGTTGCAGTACCTCTGGCACCTTCCATACTCGGCTGTACGATACTTCCCCAACCAAATTGTCTCGCTGCTTCCGATACTTCGGTTTGTATCCATTGGCGAATTGACCACTGTTTTGGCATTCCCTGACGTTGTTCGTACAGTCGCTGTCTCCAACCACCATTTTCTAAAAGCGCTCCCCACATGGTAAAAGGTATTGCTTGACGGGGGTTTATTACTTGCGATCCTAAACGATCGATCAAATTGTTTGCTTGAGTTGTTGATAATTCCGGCAGGCTCGCAGTTTCATTTTTGGTAATTTCTTCGGGACAAAGTTGACGGGCTATCCATACAATATTTAAATTAGAAATTAGATGCTCTTTATCCAAACAATAAGTGCGATCGCCAGCGTCATAAGTTCCCATATTCTTGAGATACGCTTGGGATGTATAACCCCAAATTCTGATATAACCAGATTCTACATTAACTTGCACTGCTAAGTAATAATCGGCACTCCAACTAGGAATGTCTACCCATTCTTGAGGAACCCGTAACTCTGATATATCAAAGGCTTCGCTAGGAATCAATACCATCTTTTTACCGTTAAAAGAAATACCCGTACCGTTGGTAACTTCCCAAATGCTCGGTAAAGTGGCGGAGTTGGGAAACACTTTAGCATTTTGAGCGTGTTCTTGTTGGAGCCAAGGTAAAAACACTTGACTGCTCAAGCGGTTGAGATATGCCATCCAGCGTCGATTGTCTGTAGAAAAAGCTTGGCTCCCGGACCAAATTTTGGTTTGTTGGCTTTCGGGAATTTCCAGCCATAAATTAGTAGGATTATTTAAGCTCAAGGTTTCTAAATCAACTGTCATAGTTTTGGCTCCCGCTTGAAAGAAATAGGTTTAAGGTTTTTTTTGAATTTAATTTAAGTCTTGAGGTTTGTAGTAATTTTGCAGCCATTCCTCTAAAACTGTACTCATATAATCTAGTACCGACGAGTTTAAGGAGATATGCAGCGATTCTTTTGACCAAGTTGCAAGTTTGAGCAATAATGTGTCTTTACATTTACTCAGTTTACGCGAAATAGTATATTGCTTTACTCCCAGTTCTTTGGCAATTTGAGATTGCGTCAAGTTGCCTTCATAGTAGTTTTTGATGATATTTTGCCCTTCTGCATCTAGCTCTTTGATTGCATTACTTATGACATCAGAGATTTGAGATTGCTGAGTTTTTCTTTCGGCAATTTCTTCTTGAACAACAATTTCGGACAGTAAAGATTCTTGTCTAAGTTGCGGTAAAATATCTTGAAATTCCCCGTTATTATCTCCCGAAGTTGCATTCAAGGAAGCCATCTTCGGATACAAATAAGCCCGTGTCGCTTTCGCACAAGCAATCAACCATTTTTCTATAGTTGCACCATTGCATTCGGGTTGGGATCGATCGCGATCGCTATTGTAAAGTTTGGCAATATTATCCCATAAAGCATCATCCGGTCTTGCTAATTTACGAGTTCCCTTTTCTTTGCGGGGAGCGTATAAAGCCTGATAACATTTCCAAGCCAGTACGTAAGAGTCGATCGCTTTATTCAATCCAGCATTTTCTAATGATTCTACCAATCGCTTTTGAGTTACTTTCCGCAACAATCGCCAATCTGTAGAAATATCAACTTCTTTCTGCTGACGCAACAATTCTTTAAGTTCGCTGCTAAAAATTGCGCTAGCATAATTTTTAATATTAAAACCCATGTCGGGCTTGAATCCTTGCAAAACTTTATCAGACTTGGTGACGATCGCTTGAAAGCAATCTGACAAAGTATATTGTCCCGAAGCAAAATGAGTAGCTGTTTTATTTGCAGCCCAATAGCAAACTTCCTGTAAATAAGCAGAGATATGTCCGCTCGCTAAATTCTGCGTTTGAGATTCCCATTCTTTATACCAGTAAACGACCCAGAAATCTTCTGATTTTTCTGGTTGCGATAATTTTTTTTGACGATTAACAATATTTCGACGCAGTTTAGCTTCAGTTGCCCAACCAATTACCCGGTCAGCGTCAAACTGTAAGAATGTTGAAAATAATTCGATGATTCCTTGACGAGAACGCATAATTCAACCCACCATAAATGCATTAATACATTATAAATACAGCTACATATATAGTGTAAATGCATTTAAATGTGATTATTGCGCTACATCGACCTTTGTAAATTTAGTTTTTTTTAGTTTAGAGAAAGTCCTTATATTAATATTAGATTACTACTAAGTTGGTATGACAGAATCAATTTTGTCAATACTTCTGAGTATATAAATACAATTCTATAAGAAACTTAAAGAAAAAAAATTCAACAAAACTGCATAAGTTAGTACTCAGTTTCCCCACATAATATATAGAGCTAAGTAAACCCAGAGGTGTAAAATCAAGTTGATTGCTTATGTTAACAAATCACCACTTTTCTGTATGGACTCTTTATAAGGCAAGTTATATAAATTAGATAAATCAGCAAATTATTAATGAATAAATAATAAAAAACAATCCTATAGTAATTCAAGCTGTCAAACCACTTAATTAACTGTAGAATAGTTTTACAAGAGGTATAATATTATGGCTCTGGGAATAGGTTCAAGTAATTCAACTTATACATTAAAAACTGGAGAAGCCAAACTTTGGCTGTTATTAGTAGGTGTTAACGATTATCAAGATATCGGTTTACCTTCTTTACGTTATCCAGCTTTAGATTGTCAGGGACTCGAAGAAGCATTTGTTAAAGCTACCGAAGGATTTCCCAACAAAGAAGTAGTTGTGCTTCACGATTTTGCCGCAAAAACTCCTAAATTAGAACATATTCGAGAAAGCTTGCAAAAAATTGTATCGCAATCTCAAGATCGTGATTCAATTATGCTGTATTTCTCCGGGCACGGGATGTTAGAGCCAAATACGCAAGAAGCTGTCTTGTGTTTCTCGGATACTAATAAAAACGATTTGTTGGGTACTGGTTTACCCATGCAGGAACTAGTAAAAATGTTAGGTGCTAGTCCGGCAAAGCAACAGTTATTATGTTTGGATACCTGTCATAGTGGTGATATGGCGTTGTTAGGAGCAGCGAGTGGTAGCGCTAGGGATGGAAATATCGCTCCCTTATCCAACACTACGCCGCAACTGATGAATGTTTTAAGACAGCAAGCTTCCCAAAGCAAGGGATTTTGCGCTTTACTTAGTTGCGATCGCGGGCAGCAATCTTGGGAGTTTCCCGAATTGGGGCATGGAGTATTCACTTACTATTTAATGCGGGGATTGTCGGGGGAAGCAGCCGATAACAGCGGATTTATTGATGCTGACGGACTTTATAAATATGTTTATCGTCAAACGGTACAGTATATTGATAAATTAAATCATCAAGTACGTTTAATTAATCAGCAAAAGCTCAAGCATGGAGATAGCAATTTTTATCCAGAGTATCCCCAACAAACTCCGAAAAGAATTGTCGAAGGTGTCGGTGAACTAATTGTTGGATTTAAGCACAAAAATGTTAATTCTCAAAAGTTACGACGTGCTTTAATAGTTGATGGATTAAAAAATCAGCGAAATACCCATAATTTAAATCAATTACTAGCTACTACTGGTGATTTTGAAGTGGAATGTTTTCACCAACATAAAAATTGGTCGGAAATTCGCTCAGAAATTCAAAAATTTATCTATGACTGTGCAGAATTAAATAAAAAATCTTCGATAAAAGTCGGAGGAGTCAAGAATATACCCACCTGCTTATTATATTTACGCGGGTACGTTGAAGAAAATGAAGATGGAGAAGCCTGTTTAATTTTAGGCGATGGAGTTCGTTTGAGTCGTTCTTATTTAAGACAAGTATTACGTCGCGCTCAAAAGACTCAACAAATAGTAATTTTAGATATAATAAAATCAGCATCTTCACAAATTAATTCGGCGGAAAATTGGGTAGAAGATTTACAATGCGGTACCGAATACGGACAATGTTTAATAGTTACGGAAACACCTATCGATAAATCGGAATTATTTTCCCAAATTCTGTTAAAAAGTCTAAACGACGCAAACGATCGAGTCGGATTACCCGTTGCTCAATGGATTAGTCAATTACAAAAACTTTTACAGGGTAAAGGTATAGATTTGCATACTTGGTTTTCCGGAACCCAAGCAATCATTGATATTTTACCAGGTAATATTCAACAAAATATTCAACAAATCAACCATCAAAAAACTGTACTTCAACCACCTGAAAAACCTCCGACTCCTAAGAAATTTTCTCACGTAAAAATACCGGCGCAACCTCAAAAAAACTTCAGTTTAAATTCTGAAAAATATACCGAATTAGAAAACTTACTCAAACAATCGGTTGGAATAATTGCAACGAAAATATTGCAGCAATGTATTCAAAAATCAGCAAATAATCAAGAATTAATCGAAAAACTCACCGAGTATATATCTCTCCAGCAAAAAACACAATTTAAAAATCAAGCAACAGCTATCTTATTAATACCATCTGTTGCCACTCAATCCGAGTTAAGTAAATCTCCTGCGATCGCATATCCCACCATTGACAAAAACTTTGTCAATAAATGCAAAGCTGACTTAATTTATTTAATTGGTCCGATCGCCAACTTTATCATTGAAGAGATTTTGCAATCCCACCCCCAAATTACTGTTACAGAATTTGCCGATAAACTAGCACAGAATATTCCCGATCCCGCAATGGCGATCGAATTTAAGCAGCGGATATTGGGATAAGTAATTACTAAAACTGCCTTCACCGCACAAAAACCTGGTTTTTTCAAAAAAGCGGGTTTCTAACTTGTCAACTCAACTACTGATTTCTTTTATCATCTAACATCTTCATGGCAATTTCTAAACTATACCTCATGCGATTAAAAGCTTGGGCTAAATCACCAATTTCATCTTTATTCTGTTTGTCAAAATCAGCATCCATATCACCAATGCTAACTTGTTCGGCTACTGTCGCAATTTTGCCAATCCGCTGTAGAATGATTCTTTTTAACAGCAGATTCATCATGATAACAACGGATGCAAAAATCATCGTCACAATTCCCGTAACTAGAATAAATAAATGATGAGCATCCTTGAGAATCTTTTCGGCGGGTACATAAACAATTTGAGCGGCAACAATTTCATTCAACTTCCATCCGAAGCCATTCTCTTTCCCATAAGCATTCAACTGACTTTTCGGCGCTCTTTCAATTGTACTGTGACAACGTAAACAACTTTCATTTTTAATCGCAAAAGGTTTAGCAGTGTAATACAGTTTCGTTCCAGACATAGTACGAAAACCAGATAGAGATGTTGTATCTGCTTCGCTGCGGAATTTGTTGACAATTTTAGTTTCAAAATTATCAGCTTTATCTCGTAAATTCATCGGATTTAATGCAGCATCTTTATAAAAGAAATTAGCAAATTCTGGGTTACTGCGAAAATATTCAAAGGTTTCTCTCACCGAGAAAGTTGGTATCGCTTCTGGAATAAAGTTTTCCTGAGTATCTAGTTTCGGTAACAATAAAGGCTGTACGCGATCGTTTGTATAGTTTCTAATTGAGTTATTCATATCCATTAAGGCTAATGCTTTGGAATTTACCTCATTTTCTACTTTTCTTTCTAATACATTTGACAGCACAATTCCACTGAGCAATATACCAATGATAAAAACAATAATTAAACTTATATTAACTTTAGTTCCTATTTTCATGATTAAAAGGGAGTAGGGAGTGGGGAATGAGGAAGATAATTCTTAATTCATTATTAATTTAAAATCCAAAATCCAAAATTGAGTTAATTCCCCTTTTTCTTATTTAGCATATTCATGGCAATTTCTAAACTATACTTCATGCGATTAAAAGCTTCAGCTAAATCACCAATTTCATCTTTATTTTGTCTGCCAAAACTAGCATCCATATTCCCAACGCTAACTTGTTCGGCAACTATCGCAATTTTTCTAATTCGCTGTAAGATGATTCTTTTTAACAGTAAATTCATCACAATCACCACGAATGTAAAAACTATTGCCACAATTCCTGCAACTAGTATAAATGACTGATGAGCATCGTTGAGAATCTTTTCGGCGGGTACATAAACGATTTGAATACCAAAAATTTTATTCAACTTCCATCCGAAGCCATTTTCGCTTCCATAAGTTGTTAGCTGACTTTTTGGTGCATTTTCGGGAGTACTATGACAACGCAGACAACTTTCATTTTTAATCGCAAAAGGTTTAGCAGTATAATAAAGATTTGTTCCAGCCATCGTGCGAAAACCGGATAAACTATTCTTATCTGGTTTTTGACGAAATTTCTTGATAATTTCAGTTTCAAAACTATCAGCTTTATCTCGTAAATTTGTGGGGTTCCATGTTGCATCTTTGTAGAAAAAACTGGCATACTCTGGATTAGCACGAAAACTTTCAAATACTTCTCTAACAGAATAAGCTGGTATCGATTCTGGAATAAAATTATCTTGAGTTTCTACTTGTGGTAATAATAAAGGTCCTACCCGTTCATTTGTGTAGTTTCTAAGTGAGTTATTCATTGCCATTAAGATTACGGCTTTAGAATTTATCTCGTTTTCTGCTTTATTTGTTAATACATTTGACAGCACAATTCCACTAACCAAAATACCTGTGATAAAAACAATTATCAGAATTAAATTAACTTTGGTTCCTATTTTCATGATTTTAGTTAATAGTTGTTATTTACTTAAGTCAAGTCTGGATATAAAGATTTATTTCTTCATCATCCGATATTTTAAATTACTTAGATAATATTAGTGCCCTTTTATAATTAATTATTAAATGACATCTAGATTATCTCGACGTAAATTTATCTTGCAAATGCTGTTCGCTGCTTCTGCTTGTACGAAAGAAAAAACAATATTTAATCCACAATCGGGATTAGTTATTGGTGTAATCGGTTATGGACAAGAAAAACAAGCTGTAGAAAGGTTGAGTAGTTTTCGTGAATATTTAGGCGAAAAATTAAAAACTATTATTCAAATAGAACCTGCTTTTAACGAAACAATCGCAATCGAGCGATTAAAACGTAATTCTTGGTCCTTAGTTTTTGCTACTCCCGGTTTAGCTGCGATCGCTATTGCCGATTATCAATATTCAAGTATTTTTCCTTTACAATTGGGTACTAGTTCGCGTTCTATAATTCTTGTCAATCAAAACAGCCCTTTGAAAAAATTATCGGATTTACAAGGAAAAAATATTGCTTTAGGACAGCAGGGTGATGCAACTGGCTATTATTTACCACTTTATAATCTTTATGGTTTAACATTAGCATCTATCCTATTTGCTCCTACACCAAAACAATCTTTAGAATGGGTATCTCAAGGTAAAGTTGATGCTGCTGCAATGTCCTTGGAAGAGTTTAATTTTTATAAATCAAAACTCAATTGTGTATTGCGTATTTTATTCAGCGATTCTCATATTGTACCATCCGGTGCTGTTTTAATTAGTCCCAAAGTTGACCGGAATAGTGTTGATATCATTCGCAATTACATGAAAAATGCTCCTCGTAATGTAATTCAACAAGCTAAATATTTACCTTTAGAATCACCTCCCAATTATCAATATATGATTCAAGTGGTGAAAAGAGTCACTTCTATTACCAAAAATCTTAACTCTAAACCCGTGCGTTTATTTAATTAAGTTGAAATGTAAATGCTATTAAGTCACGCTTACCTAAACCAATTTTAACTCCGGGACCAATTTTATACCAAATACCCGGTAAAAGTGGATATTTGTTAATATAAGTACCGTTAGAACTTCCCATATCTTGAATATAATAATTTTCTCCATCAAATTTGATTTGAGCGTGATTCCGTGAAACAACTTCCGAGTGAGGTAAATTTGAAACATTTATCCCCTGCATATTATTGTTGTGTTTACCAATGCAAATCAATGAAGGATTTTCCGGTAAATCAATAATTTTGTGGGTGAGAGTATGAACTAATTGTGCAACGGGTGCTTGTATATCTGTCGGAAATGCAATGGAAGGAATAGCTGTTAATTCTTGCTGTATTTCTGGTAGTAACTCTAATGCCGATTTCGTTTGTTTGGGAGTTATGAGAATATTAAATATTACAAAGGCGATGACTGCAAAAACAGCAGCACTAAAGAAAACTGCTTTTATACCACCGATCGCGATCGCAACACTTCCGAGTATTGGACCTAATGCTTGTCCTAATGATTGCACGCTAGCATTCACCGACATAAATCCAGCGCGGGTATCTTGTGCGGAAAGTCCCGCTAATAATGCTTGA
The DNA here is from genome assembly GCA_965234645.1 of Rivularia sp. (in: cyanobacteria). Taxonomy (GTDB): domain Bacteria; phylum Cyanobacteriota; class Cyanobacteriia; order Cyanobacteriales; family Nostocaceae; genus Rivularia. The sequence continues at coordinate 4,889,902 of OZ248344.1, forward strand.
GAAGATGGTAAGGCAAATGCTAATGCTACACCGAACAAAGCGCTCGGAATCAATAGCAGCCAAGAGTTAGTCATTAACGGAATAATTAACAATGCCACAGCAGCGATAATAAAAGAAACTTTAATTAAAGTAATTTCCGAAAATCTTTGAATTAAGCGTCCCAATTGAGAAGCACTTATAGCAACTGCTAAAGACATGACGCATAAAATAATCCCATTCGTCAACCCGGAAGCACCAAGGGAAATTCCGGCAAAAATTGGGATGTAGGTAATAAAAGCTCCAAATTGAATCATAAAGATGGAACCGACTGCAAATAATAATCCCAGTACCGAACGGTTATTAACGCTATTCCAAGTACTTTTAAGATAAACGCTCAATTTTTCTTTTTTGGCATCGGGAGGTTTTGCAGGCAGCTTTAACACCATTATTACCAACATTACCAAGGGGAAAGCCAGAACCGAAAGTAAAAACGGATATGACCAGTTTAAACTTCCTAATGCTCCACCCACTAACGGATAAATCGCCGAAGAAATTCCGATGACAGCAGCATTGATCGACATTGCCGTACCCAGCATTCTGCCGTTGTAGAGCATCGCAATCATTGTCAACGATAAAGCATCCAGCGGAGCCGCACCAAGTCCCTGTAAAAATCGCAACCCGATAACAGAATGGAAATTTTGTGTAAAAGCGATCGTTGCTCCGGCGATCGCAAATAATATCAACGCAGGAATTAAAACTTTTCTAATGCCGATGCGATCGGCTAATACTCCTAAAATCGGAGTTGCGATCCCAATGGGCAATACAAAAAGCGTCATCATCAGTTCAACTTCCCTGGGAGAGACATTGAATACGGATGTTAGGCTCGGTAATATTGGAGCAACAGTTTGCCCTCCCATGATTGAGATTAGGGTTACACCGATGATGATGTAAAGATTCTTGTCTTTAGTGATATCTCTTGAACTTCTCTGCTCTCCTAAAATTGACGTGTTATTCATCACTTTCACCTTTGCCCCCACTGGTTTTATTGCTTCATTAGATTAGTAGGGGTGGGGTGAAGTAGCTTATGCAGTTAGGGAAGGTTGTTGGAGAGAATTTGTAGGGTGTGTGACACTACGAGCAATTTTGAACGTAGCGTAATGGTTTATGCTGTCACGCACCAATCCGGTATCGGAATAGTTTTTTTTTAACGCAAAGGAACGCTGAGGGAAGCGCGGAGGAACGCGGAGTAATTATTTTGAGGTGAGGGGATATGAGGAATGCTAATTTTAAAAGATATCGCAGGCAACTCGGAAACCGTAGTCATTGCTGGACATACCTTGGAATCCCTCTCGGCGAACAGCAGAATGGCAGTTCCAGTAGTCTAAGCTCCACGAACCACCACGTAGTACATGAATCGCACAATCTTTATCATCAATCCATGCTTTACCATCAGCAGGAGTTCCTTCATAGTTATGATGCCAGGTATCTTGGCACCATTCCCAGATATTTCCGTGCATATCGTATAATCCATAGGCATTAGGAGGAAATTGTCCAACTAGGGTTGTTTGTTGACGGTATTCTCCTTTGGGTCTGCGATTATACGTAAAGTTTGCTCTGTAATTAGCCAATTCGCTGGTAATTGTCTCCCCATAATGAAATAGTGTTGTGGTTCCGGCTCGACAAGCGTATTCCCATTCTGCTTCACTGGGTAATCTGTATTTCTTTCTCGTGATTTTCGATAGCCAACGACAAAATTTAGCTGCATAGTTCCAGCTCACACAATCTACTGGGTGGTTCTCCCCTTCAAATTTAGTTAAATCTCGTTTAATTTTGGGGAACGATTTAGCCACAACTTGCCATTGTGCTTGGGTAATAGTGAATTTGCCCATGTAGAATGGTTGAACTGTGACCAGATGTTGATACTTTTTATTTTGTGGAGAACCCATCAAAAAAGTACCACCAGGAATATAAGCTATTTCCAAATCAACGCCATTACCCAAGTCTTCAACAAAATATTTTGCTAAACACTGCTGACGTTGAACTATCTCACCATAACGGTTTACAGTTATTAATTTGTTTAGTTCATATTTCAAACCTTGAGAATTTTTACCTTGTAGAGCTCGTTTAACCTTCTGTTCCGATCGCGGAATTAATAAGGAATAAGCTTGTATTTGAATTTGTGGTGATTCATCTTGCAAAGCTTCAATAATCAAATCCAAACCCGGTTCCCCATAATTTAAAGCTTGGTGAAGCGCTCCTATCCTTACCTGGGGATTAGAATTACTCAACCGCAGTTTCACACCTTCAATACCACCGAGTACTGCTGCACCTTCTGGGGGTTGATTTTGACCGCCTAATACTGCATCGTAGGGTTTGGGTTGTTGATTGTCTGACATATGCTTTACGGGGAACTTCTTTTAATTTATTGTTCCCAGTTAAGCTCAAAAATATAGCATCAAATTAAGGTGGGAGATAAGGAGGCAAGGGGAAGAATAACTTCTACTTCCTAACTTCTAACTTCTAACTCCTCACTCCTCACTCCTAACTCCTAACTCTTCACCCCCACTCTAAATAAAGACTTTCATAACCACGATTGGTTAATATCGGTAAATGATGTAATTCTTGGTTGGGAGTAATTCGTAAATTTGGCAATCTTTGAGATAGTACTTCCAGAGCAATTTTTACTTCTCGTCGAGCTAGGTTGGAACCCGTACAGTGATGGGTTCCGTGACTAAATGCTAGATGGTCAACTGGAGCATCTTTAAAACGTTCGATATCGAAACTATCTCCATTTTCATATTTTTCAGAATCCCGATTGGCACAACCGTAAAGTACGAGCAAGCGACTATCTTGGGGAATTGTGACTCCTGAGATGGTAACTTCTTGAGTTGTGACTCGAATCATTGATTGGGCTGGTGTATCGTATCGGAGTACTTCTTCAACAGCTATGGGAATTAGAGATGGAAATTCATGTAAAGTTTGCCATGCTCCTGGGTTATCTAGGAGTAGTTTCAAAGCTTTACTGATTAAATTTGCACTGGTTTTATGTCCGGCTATAATCATTTCACACAGCAACAAAACGATTTCCGGTGTAGTCAGTTCGCTAGTTAGTAATTGACTAATTAAGTCGTCACCAGGAGCCGAGCGTCGTTCTTCGATTAAACTTGCGATGTAGTGCTGTAAGGAAACATAACTGTTCGCACATTCTATTTGACGTTCCGGTGTTAACGATGATGAGAAGAACAGCGATATATCACTACCGCTCTTTTTGACCTGTTCCATTTTTTCTAAAGGCACCCCATACATAGTTAAGATAACTTCTAGAGGTAATGGATGACCGAATTTTGATACAATTTCGATACTGCCATCATCGATAAAATTATCTACTAATCTATTTGCGATCGCATAAATTGAATTTTCTACTTTTGCTAAGTTATCTGATGCAAATACTTTAAGGAAAGGGGCACGCAAACGTCTGTGTTGCTCGCCATCGCTATTAATTAACGATACAAAAGGAAAACCTTGTTGTAATACTTTTCCTGCTTCTGGAGTCATATCTCCAGAGGTTTGCAGACTTTTAGCTGAAGAAAATGCTGTTGGATTTTTGAGAATATTTAAAACGTCTTCGTACCGTGTAATTACATAAGCATCTACTACCGAGCTATAAAAAACAGGTTCTTCATTTCTAGCTCTTTGAAAAAACGGATAAGGATTTTCCAATTGTGGTTCAACGAAAGGTTGATATTCTTGACCTGCATGAAATGGACAAGTACCAGCAGTATTTTGTTTAATCATTTCTATTTTGGATTGAGTAAATTATTCTGGATTTTACGAAAATTTTATTGTATTCAAACTTTCCGAGACAGATTTTAGATTAAGTAAATAATTTCAGATTACAGATATCAGATTTGTCCAATAAATTAATCTAAAATCTAAAATCGATCTAGGTGTTCCAATCCAAAATCAAACTTGTAAAACCTCTCGTCATCAAAGTGGGAATGTAATCTAACTCTTGATTGGGCTTAATTCTCAAACTCGGAAGCCTTTGTGATAGCAACTCGAAAGCAATATGTGTTTCCATCAAAGCTAAACCGGAACCAATACAGCGATGAACTCCATGACCGAATGCTAAATGGTCGGAAGTTTGATTTTGAAACCGTAGAATATCAAATTTGTCAGCATTTTCATAGTGACTTTCATCTCGGTTAGCGGAACCATACATCAAAAACAATTTGCTGTTTTCAGGTATTTTTACTCCCGATATTTCAACTTCTTCGTTATTAGTCCGAATCATTCCTGGAATCGGAGCATCATATCTAAGAGATTCTGACAATATTGTGGGAATAATTGATGGATTTTCGCAAACCGCTTTCCAGTAAACTGGTTTTTCCAAAAGGACTTTTAGTGTATTCCCTATCAAATGAGAAGTTGTTTTATGTCCTGCAACTATCAAACCGTATAAAACGATTATCATATCGTTGGTCGTCAGTTCAGAATCGATAATAGTACTGATTAAATCATCTTGAGGTGCTTTGCGTTTTTCTTCAATTAGATTTGCAACAGCGTGCTGAATCGACACAAAGCTACGAGCGCATTCTAACTGTTCTTCTGGGCTTAAAGCGGAAGAAAATAATTTTGTAGTTTGATAACCCCAATTCTTAAAATCTGACATCATCTCTAAGGGTACTCCGTAGAGAGTAAAAATGACTTCCAAAGGTAGGGGATAAGCAAATTTATCCAGGATATCAGTTTGACCATCGTGAATAAAACCATCAATCAATCTATTGGCTATTGCAGCAATAGAACTCTCCATCGATTTAAGTTTAGTCGGTGCAAATGCTTTTTGTAAAGGGGCACGCAAAAACTTATGACGCTCCCCATCGCTATTAATTAAATCGGAAACGAAGGGAAATCCTGTACGTAAAACTGCGATTGTTTCCGGAGTGTATTCCCCAATTGGCTGTAAATTATCTTTTGAACAAAATTTTACCGGGTCTTTGAGTATAGTAACTATATCCTCGTAGCGAGTCACAACATACCCACTCAACACCGAACTGTAAAATACAGGTTCCTCATTTCTCGCAAATTCATAAAATGAATAAGGATTTTCTAATTGAGGATTAACAAAAGGTTGATATTCCTCCCCTATTTTTTCTTTATGAAAAGGACAACCTTGTGTTTTCGTTTGTTCTGTATTTAGAAAGTTCATGATTAATTACTCTCACTTTATAAATTTACTTTTATTTGACGTTCGTTCAGAAATTTGAATATTACTTAGAAAGAATTTTGTCTTCATTAACTTGATTTCCGCTTTCTTATTATTTCTATAGGGGTAAGCAATTTTTATTTATGCAATGAAGAGTTGATTCAATCAAAATTGAGTATTGGCAATTCGGAATAGTTAAGAGTGAGAAGTTATGAGTGTAGTGTCCGCGTCTCGCTCCCTAGAAAAATCTTTCTCCCCATTTCCCCATCCCCCATCCCCTTGTCTCCCCATGCTCTTCAAACGTGGTCGTGTCCCCACAAACCTTTGGCATCCCTTGGAGAACTAAAGCCTATTTGTAAATGCTTCGGTCCATGAAACACTATATTATTTGCCCATTCGATTGATTCTTCTTTTAAACTCAAATTTGGCAATCGATTTATTAAAGTGTTTAATGCAATAATTACTTCAGCGCGAGCTAAAGTTGAACCCAAGCAGAAATGAATGCCGCTACCGAAACCGCTATGTTTCATTTCTTCTCGTTGAAAGTTTAATTCATCGGGATTTTCAAATTGTGATTCATCTCGATTTGCAGAACCCAGAATTAAACCAACGCTATCACCACGTTTAATAACTTTGCCGCCAATTTCAAAGTCGGAATAAGCCCAACGACTAACCATTTGTACCGGGGAATCATATCTAACTAATTCTTCTACGGCTGCCGGAATTAATTCCGGGTGCGATCGCAACAATTTTAACTGTTTGGGATGACGCAATAAAGCCAATATTCCCTTACTTATTAAGTTAACTGTAGTTTCATGACCTGCTGTTAATAAATGAATGCAGGTAGCTAAAATTTCTTCGTCGTTGAGCTTATTTCCTTCATCCCTGGCTTTAACCAAAGCCGTAATTAAATCTTTTCCCGGTTCAACGTGTCGTTTGGCAATTTCCTTTTTAAAATATTCAATAAATCCCATCGTTGCAGCTTCCGCTTGTTCGTACACTTCCGGGGATGGTGTCAAACGGGAAGCACTAGCGTGTTGTAATGCTAACGCCCATTTTCTAAATAAAGGTCTATCCTTGGGGTCAACTCCCAACATATCGGCAATCACCATGATTGGTAAAGGGAAAGCAAAGTCTTCAACTAAATCCATTTCCCCTTGCAGATGAATTCGATCTAATAAACAATCAGCTATGCCGATAATCGCAGGTCTTAAATTCTCCACCATTTTGGCAGAAAATACTTTATTAACAATAGTTCTTAATCTAGTATGAGTAGGAGGATCGCGGAACACCATCCAATTACTTACCATCGAACTAAATCCCCGATAAGCCTTGGGTACGGGTGAACCTTCACCATCATCTCGAACCTTACTAGCTTCTCTACCAAACTTCGGACTTTCCATTACCTTCATCACATCCTGGTATCGGAACAGATACCAAGCACCATCTAATTTAGGATTTGCAGAAAGTCCCCAATGTACCGGATCTTCCTTTCTGTAACGGCTGTAGTAAGTGTAAGGATCGCTAATTACTTCTTTGACAAATGGATTTAATCTTTCAATTGTAGAAATAGACATTTTTACCCGCAGATTTTTTTTAATTCCTTATTTATTATTTAGGGGTGAAGAGTTTTGGATTATGCAATTTTTAATTGGTAAATTATTATCTCTCTCTTTCTTTACTCAGCACGGCAGTCGCTACAACTCTGGGAACCAGAGCAACGCGCTGCCTTCTGCGGTTTTATAATCCTAAATTTTCTATACAACCATAAATATAAGAGAGACGTAGCAGTGCTACGTCTCTACAAGGGTGTTGGGTTTTGTTTAATTGGTAATGGATGATTAATATTTGCACCACTACCAATTGTGTTAATTTCATATATACTAAGCTTTGCGAGACTTTGGACTGATTAACAAACTGAATCCGATAAGCGCGATCGCAATTACAGCAGCACCGATGTAACAAACCCCTTGTATTCCCCAAATTCCAAATAATATTCCTGCAAAAACCGGACCGATAGCTCTTCCAAGTGACTGTACCGTAACGTTAAGGGACATGAAACCGGCGCGATATTCCAGAGGAGCAAGTTTAGCTATGGATGATTGCAGTGAAGGAAACGCTAGAGCTTCAACTATTCCGATTAAAACACAGGGGATTATCAGCATTGGAATTGAATTAACTGTGGGAATGATGCATAAGGCAACTGCGAAGATGACGAAAGATATTTTAATTAAGTTTATTTCCGAAACTTTGTCAGCGAATAAGGTAACGAAGAAGGAGAAGACTGTTAAAGATAAAGCATTTGTTGTTAATACCATTCCAATTATCGCGCTCGTTGCTCCTAAGTCATCACCTGCAAAGACTGGAGTAAAGGTGTAAAATGCTCCAAACTCTACGAGGAATAAGGTAATTACCGCAAAAAACAAGGCTAAAACATTTCGATTTTTAATACTTTTAAGTATATTTTTTACGTAGCTACCTAGTTGAAATTTTTCACTATGCTTTTCTCTTCTTGGCAAGTGAAGCTTCATAGATACAAGCAATGCCACGGGAAGCGCTAATAATGATAGTGCGAATGGGTATCTCCAACTCAGACTTGCTAAAACCCCTCCTAAGATAGGATAGATAGTTGAACCTACACCAATTGCACCCGCATTAACAGCCATTGCTTGAGTAAGTTTTTTCCCACCGTACAAACTACTAATTATTGAAAGTGTCAAAGCCTCTAAAGAAGCACCACCAAATCCTTGTAAAATTCTCCATTCTATAAGAGAGCGAAAGTTGGCAGCAAAGGCACATAAAATACCGCCGAGGGCAAATACTAATAATGAAGGAATTAACACTTTTTTGAAGCCAAAACGGTCAGCTAAAACTCCGAATATTGGAGTTCCGATGGCAACCGGAATTAAATAAGCTGCCATCACCAATCCCGCTTGTGAAGATGATACTTTCAATGCTGTAGCTATAGTTGGAAGAATTGGGCTAACGCTAAATAAAGGCATAATTGCGATCGCCGTGATACTGACAGCAATTAAAAGATTTTTATCTTGAAAAATGTTGCCGTTTGATTTATTTACTTTACCTGATTGAGAATTAATTGGAGTTAATGATGTAGTCATTGTTCTTATTTATTAGTAGATATTGTTTATTTGCTTCACTATTAATTCATAGGGGAATCAGATAAATATAAATGCATTCGATCTGCTTTATTACTAAATTATTCTTGATTATTAAATATTTTTATAATGATAATAATTTCTGTAACCCTTTACCAGTCTGCTTTATGATTAAATATACTAAATTTTAACAGCAAATTAAAAATATATTTTGACATTAATATAAGAGTCTTATTATATTTTTGAACAACTCCAAAAACTCTGCGTAAAATAAATCAACGCAGAGTAAAAAATATAGAATTATTTATATTTAGAGAAAGTATTAATTTATTAAAAGACCTACTCGCTACTCCCTTTTCATAAATGTGATTTTCAAAGCCGACCTACTTATATTTAATAATATATAGAGGTATTGATGTAAAATTTATGCAGAAACCAGCTTTGTGATTTCCAGAAAATTCTTTAGTACGGTAGATGTATGATTGTGTCGCCAAACCACATCCATTTTTACCGTTGTAGATTCTTCTTGAATTGTCCGATAAACAACTCCTTTACGCCGCAGATTTTTGGCATTAGCAGGAAGTAGTGCAACTCCCACTTCCCCAGCCACAAGTCCCAAAATTGTCAGCATAAATGCAGCTTCTTGGATAATTTGAGGAAAAAATCCGACTGTTTCGCATAAATATAATATTTGCTGTGACAATCCCGGAACTAATTCTAAGTCGGGAAGGATAAATTCTTCTTCTTTAAGTTCTATTAAGGGAATTTGCCGAAGTTTCGCTAGTCGATGGTTCTCCGGTAACACTACAATCAAAGGCTCTTCTAAAATCGTAGTAAAGCTCAGTTCTTTATTATCGATCGCTCCTACAGGTAAATGTAAAAAACCCACATCAATTTGACGATCGCGAATTGCCTGTAGTTGATAGTGGGTTGCCATTTCTCTCCATATTAATTTGACGTGAGGAAATTTTTCGCGGAATGTTCTTAAAATATCCGGCAAAATACTATTGGAAACGGAACTAGTTAAACCAATGGTTAATCGCCCGATTTCTCCCCTACTGTTTGCCCTGGCATTTTCTACAGCACGGTCAACCGCATTTAAAATTAACAAAGCCTCCGTATAAAACTCTTGTCCTGCTGTCGTTAGCTGTAACGGTCGTTTCTTACGGTTAAACAACGTTACTTTTAACTTCTTCTCCAAATCTCTAATAGAAGAACTAAGATTCGGTTGAGCCATGTGCAACTTTTGGGCAACCTCGCTGATATTACAGGTTTCATTACTGGCGATCGCTACAAAATAACGTAAATCTTGCAGTTCTAAATTTTGTAAATTTTGAGCAGTCATGCAAATATATATTTTTTGATATACCAATATATAAAACATATACTAGACGGAATAATACTATTTTCTCTACACTGATCGCATCATATAAATCGAGCTAATTTATTTATGGTTGCCTCAATTAAACGAGTCGCTTTAGTCGGTGGTACTCACGGTGGGGAACTAACGGGAGTATTTTTAGTTAAGAAATTTCAACAATTTCCCCAAATGATTCAACGTCATGGTATTGAAACTATTACTTTAATTGCCAACGAGAAAGCAATTGAAATGGGGAGAAGGTATATTGACACGGATTTAAATCGGGCTTTTAAAGGGGAAGACTTAGAAAATCCCCAATTAACAAATTACGAACAATCATTAGCTAAAACAATAGCTCGACGAATTCAACAAGAGAAAATCGATTTAATAATTGATTTGCACAGTACAACAGCTAATATGGGATTAACGATAATTCTGTGCGATCGCAATCCTTATTTATTACGGTTATCAGCTTATCTTGCACAAACCGATCCACAAGTCAGAATTTTACTATATACTCCGCAAAAAAAATCATCTCATTTAAGAAGCTTAGTGGAATTGGGTATTACCATCGAAGTTGGAGCAGTAGCTAATGGTGTATTAGATGCAAAATTATTTCAACAAACCGAGAAATTAATTTACGCGATTTTAGATTATCTTGAAGCGGATAAAAAAGGACAACCATTACCTATTCCTTCCAGTTTTACCTACTATTCCGTCATCGAAACAGTTGATTATCCCAGAAACGAGCGGGGAGAAATTACAGCTATGATTCATCCCCAATTGCAGTTTCAAGATTATAAACCCTTAAATCCTGGCAATCCGATATTTGTCACCTTTGATGGAGAAGAAATTTTTTATCAAGGAGATGAAACGGTATATCCGGTATTTATTAACGAAGCCGCTTACTACGAAAAGGCGATCGCTATGTATTTGACCGAAACGCGCTAAAAGCCCCTAATTTCTAATTATGGGGATGTATAGCGCATGGCAATACCCACCCTGTAGTACTTCCTTAAATGTTTATACTAAGTGTGGTAGTATAAGATTAAGAGGTGATACCATGTTAGTCTTTGAGTTCAAAGCATACGGGAAATCAAAACAATACTCAGCAGTTGATGAAGCAATTCGCACCGCTCAATTTGTCCGCAATAGCGCCCTGCGGTTGTGGATGGACAATAAAAAAACGGGTAAGAATGATTTGCAAAAATACTGCTCTGTACTTGCTAAACAATTTTCGTTTGCTTCGGAACTTAATTCAATGGCTAGACAAGCTTCTGCTGAACGAGCATGGTCATCTATTAATCGTTTTTATGAGAATTGTAAAAAAGGAGTAGCGGGTAAAAAGGGGTTCCCAAAATTCCAAAAAAATTGCCGTTCTGTTGAGTATAAAACTACTGGTTGGAAACTGGCCTCAGACCGTAAATCAATAACCTTTTCTGACAAGAAAAGTATTGGGCGGTTAAAGTTGAAAGGTACTCGTGACCTGCATTTTTTCCAAATCAAACAGATTAAACGGGTTCGTTTAGTAAGACGATCCGACGGTGTTTATGTTCAGTTTTGTATTGATTCAGAGCGTCGCGAAGATGTCACGCCAACGGGGAACACGGTCGGTTTAGATGTTGGGTTAAAAGAATACTACACCGACTCGAATGGGAAGGTTGCAAAAAATCCTGCTTTCTTGCGTAAAGGGGAAAAAATTCTTAAACGCGCTCAACGCCGATTATCAAAGAAAGAAAAAGGTTCAAAAAACAGAGGTAAAGCTAGACATATTTTAGGTAAGCGCCACCTCAAAATAAGTAGGCAACGTAAAGACCATGCTGTGAAGTTAGCGCGGTGCGTAGTTCAATCTAACGATTTGATAGCCTATGAAGATTTGAGGGTTAAAAATATGGCGAAAAATCACTGTCTAGCTAAGTCTATTAATGATGCATCCTGGTATCAGTTCCGTGTATGGATTGAATATTTTGGAAAAGTATTTAAGCGCGTCACGGTTGCGTGCAGACCTCAATACACCAGTCAAAATTGCTCTAGCTGTGGAGAAGTTGTCAAGAAAACACTTTCTACTAGGACTCATGCTTGTAAATGTGGGTGCGTGTTAGATAGGGACGAAAATGCAGCTATTAACATTTTGCATCGCGGACTTAGTACGGTAGGGCATACCGGAACTACTGCGCTAGACAAGGCAGATGGGGGGAGATTTATTCTTCCCCCAGACTGCCGCGCAGAAAACGCTTGGGGAGATGAAACCTCTACTCAGCTTGGCGCAAGCAAGGTTTGAGCAAGTATTGTCGCGGAACCAAGAATCCCCATCAATAAATTGAAGGGGAGTGTCAAAGCTATTGATGGATATATAAATTTATTCATCTTTTTTAGGAAGTAGGAAGGAATTAAGAGTTGATTAATAGTAATTTTATAGCGGGTTGAATTATCAACCCGCGATTGTTCATCTCAAATTAAGCAGCAGGAGCGCCCAACTTCTGACCAGTTTCGGCTCCAACAACTCCATCTACAGTTAAGCCGTTATCCTTTTGAAATGCTTTAACTGCATTTTCGGTGGATTCGTCGAAGTTTCCATCAACACTAGGTTGATATCCTCGTGCGGATAAGTCTTTTTGTAGACGTTCTACTTCTGAACCGTTCATTCCACGATTTAAAGTTTGTGGTACCATTGTTAAATTCTCCTTTTGAATTGATAGTTAACTCTTCAGAGTCAATGTGGTCTTATTTAATATCTAGGGATGGGATTTTGTGGTTTATGCAGTTTAGGGATAATTTTTTTTTAAGGGCAAGTTTTGAACCTTGTGCGTTATTTAAAAGCTAGTATTCACGGGATATTTTAGTGTAGACAACATCTGCATCATCTGTTCGCGTCCGGATGCAAAAACTCTTGCTACAGAAGGTTTCGCTTCAAGACGTTTAAAATAAGCCGTCAAAGAAAGCAAATGCTCGTAATCGTAAACAATCCGTAAATAAGACAAGGTAGGAGCAGCGCTACAATCAGCAGCAGTATATTGTTCCCCTACCAACCAGGTACGATTCGCTAATTTTTCGTCGAGTAAAATACACGCGGATTCCAACAATCGCTTGGCTTTGAGAACTTCTTTTTTACCTCTTTCCTCTGGAGGAAGTTGACTATCTTTAAATAATGCTTCTCTTCCCCCGTTGATATATACATCAATGATGCGATCGAGCATTCGCATTTCTAAAGCGGGTTTAACATCTTTAGGAATCAAGGGAATGTCGTTTTGATATGCGTCGAGATATTCGATTATAATACTCGCTTCTAAAAGAACTTCCCCATCGTCGGTTATTAAAGTGGGGATTTTACCAAAACGGTTTATCTGTAAATATTGGCTTCTTGATTCTGTATCAAACAAGTTTACTTGAATTGGTGTAAAATCCAACTCTTTTTCCTTCATAGCGATTAATACCCGTTGGGAATAAGATGAAGCCGGTGCGTAATAGAGTTTCATGTTAGTTATTTTTCCGGATGTACGGAGAGGGTTACAAGTATTATCGGCTATTGTTAATGCTCGATCGGTAATATGTCATTGCGAGTGAAACGACACATTCACGCTTAGCACGCAATCATAATTATTTTAAGCGGACTTGAGATCGTACAGTTTTCTGTAATACGAAAAGCACAATTGTATTTTTTTTCTCTCAATAAAATGTATTAAAGATACCATAAACTGTAGTTTCGTAAATTTATTATTCTGTTATTACCCAGGGGAAATACAGATGAACGTGCGGTTTTCACAGACATAAAATACTTTTCTCATGTCTATTTCCCAAGTGAATTGCATAAATCGATCGAACTGATACCTATAAAGAAAATAGGAATAAATTACGTTAACTCTTAAGGAGATAAAATGCTGAGTAAAGTATCCGAAAAAAGAATGCATGCGATCAGATGGGTACTAGTAATTGGATGGTTGGTGTTAATATTCTCTCTATTTTACGACCCGATAACCCATCACTTAACCAATCCCAGTAACCTGTTATCCCCCTTAAGAGACTCTTTACCAAAAGTTTCAGTACAAGGAAAGTATTTAGAGCAAAAACCTTATGCTGTTGGTGCAAGAATCTTTTGGAGTATGATTATTCCCAGCGCCATCATGATTCTATTAGTTTTTGGACACGAGACTTGGCGACGTATTTGTCCTTTATACTTTCTTTCTCAAATCCCTCGTGCTTTAGGGCTAAAGCCAAAATTAAACATTCATCAAAACCACTGGCTTCAAGAAAACCATTTATACTTACAATTCTCTTTACTATTCGTCGGTTTAAACTTTCGCATTTTATTCGTTAACTCTGCAAGAACGGCTTTAGGCTTATTTTTACTCAGCGCGATCGCAGCTTCTATTATGGTAGTATTTTTATACGGTGGTCGCAGTTGGTGCCATTATGTTTGTCCCTTTAGTATTGTGCAAACAGTTTTTACTGGTCCGCGCAGTTTATTAGCAAGTAGTGCGACATCTGCACCTCCCCAAAGTATTACTCAATCGATGTGTCGCACTGTAGATACAGCTACAAACGAGGAGAAAAGCGCTTGTATCGGCTGTAAATCTGCTTGTATGGATATTGATGCGGAGAAATCTTACTGGAATGACTTACAAAAACCGGGACGCAGATTTGTAGGGTACGGTTATTTAGGATTAGTAATTGGTTTCTTCGTCTACTACAGATTATACTCTGGTAACTTTGATTATTACTTTTCGGGTGCTTGGACGCACGAAGAAAATCAATTATCAACTCTTTGGAATCCAGGTTTTTACTTGTTCAACGAACCAATTAATATACCTAAAATCGTTGCAGTTCCATTAACATTAGGTTTTAGTGTTGCGGTAAGTTACTGGATTTTAACCAAAATAGAAAAAGCTTACCGTGCTTATGTTAAAAAACGCAATCCCCGCATAAATTCGGAACAAGTTTTACACAGAATGCTGACGATTTGCACCTTTATCGCTTTCAACAGTTTCTTTATTTACGGTGGAAGACCAGAAATATTGCGATTACCCATTCCAGCACAAATATTATTTAATACCTTATTAATAATAGTTAGCACCATTTGGTTAGTTAGGACTTGGGAACGTAGTTTTGAGCAGTATCAAAGAGATAGTTTATCTGATAGTTTCCATCGTCAATTATCTAAGTTACCGATTAATAACTCTCAATTCTTAAAAGGACGTTCTCTCGATGAGTTATCATCAAACGAATTGTTTATTCTTGCTTCTGTTTTACCAGAATACCAACAAACAGACCGATTACAAATTTATAAATCAATTATGTTGGAAGGATTAACGCAAAAAAACTTCACCTCTGCCGATAGTTTAGAAATTTTACAGGAAATACGTCAGAAATTAGCGTTGAGTGAAAATGAACATTTCTCCGTGCTATCAGAAATAAGCAGGGAGCAACCATTTTTACTGTATTCATACCAAACATCACTACCATATACCAAGATGAAAAATTCTGCTAATTCTAACTGTGAAATCATACAAGCCACTTTCTCAAAAAATCGTCGCCGTTAATAGCGATCGATTACATTTCATCGCTTGCACGGCTCTACTGATGATATTAATAATTAATATTTTTTATCTTTTTGAAAACCGCTCGCTGTTCGTTAAAAGGAGTTCGATCGTGAAAATTACAGTATTTAATCCCAAAATAGCTTTTTCGCAAGAAAAAAAACTTGTTGTTTCAACAAGCGAACCTTCAATATTCTTAATTGGCAGACATCCCAAATGCGATTTACTTTTAAATACACCAGAAGTTAGTCGAGTACATGGGTTAATTACTTACTTTCAAGAAAATTATTACTTTGTCGAACTTGCTAGTACTGGTGGTTCGCGGCTTAATAATAAAGAAGTTTTGGTTAATCAAAACTGTATTTTAAAACCTGGTGATATTTTGAACATTTGTGATTTTTTCCTATTGTTTATGCCTGAAGAAGAATATGAGTCAAATTATTGGTTTTTAAAGCCTCAAACTATTGATAATTATACCCAAGTAGCTTCGGGTAAAGAGGCAGAGTTAATAGTTAATTGCTCCCAAATAATTGAAGAAACACATGATGTCAAAACCTTTCGTTTTATTGCTTCTCCACCCACAAAATTTAATTATAAACCAGGACAGTTCGTAACGTTAGAATTAGAAATTGATGGTAAATTAGTAAAGCGTTCTTACTCAATTTCTTCTACTCCTTCGCGTCCCCATAATTTAGAAATTACCGTTAAACGAGTTCCGGCTCCAAGTGATATACCTTCAGTTCCTTCTGGATTAGTTTCTAACTGGTTACACGATAATTTTACTGTTGGTAATCAAATTAAAATTAGTCCCCCAACTGGTAATTTTACGATTCAAAACGATCCCAACCGCAAATTCATGTTCATCTCTGCTGGTAGCGGTATCACACCAATGATGTCCATTTCTCGATGGTTGTGCGATACAGTTCCTAATGCCGATATTGTCTTTGTCCACAGCGCTAAAACTGTTAAAGATATAGCTTTCTGTCATGAATTAGAATTAATGGCTTCGCGACATCCTTATTTTAAACTAGCTATTACTTTAACTGGTACGAAATACAACCCGAATTGGTTGGGGTATACTGGCAGGTTAAACGAGACGATGATACAAGCGATCGCTCGTGATTTTCAAGAACGGATTGTATACGTTTGCGGTCCCGATGGCTTTAGAGAAAGCGTTAAAGCAATATTAAGTGAATTAGGCTTAAACATGCAAAACTACCACGAAGAAAGCTTTGGTTCTTCTAAAAAACAAAAAAAAGCCGAAGTAGCAGTAGCGGATAATACTCTAATTCATTTTTACTCTGCTCCTTTCAATACTGCATCAAACAAAGACAAAAGTAACGCTGTAGTTTTTACGAAATCTCAAAAAGAAGTAGTTTGCGATCGTGAAGAAACTATTTTAGAAGCTGCTCAAAAGCAAGGAATGACATTACCCTACGGTTGTCAGATGGGAGCTTGCCGTCAATGTAAGTTACGCAAGCTTTCTGGGGAAGTTTATTACGAACAAGATTTTAATTGTGAGGAGGATTATGTTCTTACTTGTATAGCAAAAGCTGAGGGAAATGTAGTTATTGAAGGCTAATATCTTAATTACTTTTCCGCACAAAAAAGCCGAATTCCCGCGATTTCTCATTTCCGGTGCAGGCAGTTAACATACCATCATATTTGGCGTTGCGTTTAGCAAAGTATGAATCATGCGTAAACACTTATACTAGGCATTATCAAGTTTTCACATTATATAATTTATCTGCACATCAGCTTACCAAGTTAAATCAAAAAATTAAAAGCAACGCCAAAGTTGCTGAATCTAAGAATGAATTTAGATGTAGAGATGCGATATATCGCGTCTTTACAGGGTTTGTAGTAAGGGCTTAAGCCCTAAATCCGGAAGCGATTAACGCACCTGATAATAGTACGATTCAAAATAGCCTCACAGAATTACCACAAAACCCAATCGATCGCGAAGCTTTAATTGCGAGTAGCTGCGTGGTCAGAAGTAACCAAAGAAACGGGACTTTCTTTATTACTGGTGGTGAAGGTTTCCCTTATCGTCCCGGTGATGCAGTACCTTCAAGATATTCTGCTGTTGAGGTGCAGCCGGTAGCAAATGAAACTTCCTTAACAAACCCGACTCGGAGATGGAAAATAGGCGATCGCATTGTCGAACCAACAGGGGTGTATCGTCTGGAAAATGGGCGGCGCATTCTGAGTCGGGAATGTGGAAAGTAAATTGACTATTTATTACAAATTAATTTAACTTCACCTCTCCCCGCACTCTATCAATCATCATCTCCACATATAAAGGTATTTCATCACCCCTCCAAGCAACGTGTCCGTCAGGTCTAACCAAGACAAAAGCCCGCTCGTAAAGTTTGGCGATGTCGGGATTATTTATATGATGAGTTGTCAAAGGAATTTGTTTTTCGTGACAACGCCGTTCTAAACGTTCAATTCCAGCTTGTGAATTGAAGCAGATTAACGTAAATCCATGACCGAATAAATCTAAAGTTGATAATCCCGGTTTTAACCAAGCATGGGGTGCGCGACAACCAGGATAACTACTTTGAGTCCATTCATGGGATTTATCTTCGGGAGGTAATCCATCGGAAATTACAATTGCTGATTCGTAACGCAAACCGAGGTGAACACCAGGAGCATCGAATTCCTTTTTGACTCCACTACGTTCCATACCTTCAGCCATTTGTTTGCGAATTGCTTCACCCTTGGGGGAATTACTCGCAATTTCAGGAGGAATACCGCGTTTTTGAGTTCTTTGTAAGTTAGCGTTTGCTGCTTCGAGGTTTCTTACAGCAATGGGACGACGTTCGATTTCGTAGGTATCGAGTAAATTTGCACCTCCCCAACCTCGAATAGTAGCGGCGAGTTTCCAACCCAAATCTACAGCATCACCGATACCCGTATTCATGCCAAAACCGCCGGATGGTGAAAGTGTATGAGCGCAATCACCGATAAAGAAAACGCGATCGCAACGAAATTTTTCTGCAACTTTATGAGATAACCGCCAGGGAAGGTTAGAAATAATTTCTACTGGGGTATCTATAGAAATAGCTGCTTTAATTGCTTTATGAGCATCGTGAATTTCGCCGTTTTCTTGCGGTTTTAAAATTAAGCGATATTGTCCTTTTCCATCTACAGCGCGTAAAGGTTCTTGGATTGTGGGGTTAACTAAAAAGAAAACCACCGCATTGCCAGATCCAAGTTGAGATGCTAATTGGGGAGCTTGGAAAACAACGCTTTGAAAGGTTTGGGTATCGTGATATTGAACTGCATCAACACCGCATTGTTTGCGGATTTGAGCGCGGGCACCGTCGCTAGCTACCATGTATTTAGCTTCAATGGTTTCGGAGTTTCCGGTTTGTAAATTTTTGATGCTCGCAACTATTCCGTTGTCGGATTGTTGAAAATTTTCTAATTCCGAAAGTAGTTTGATACAACCTTGGGGGTATTTTCCTAAATAATTAACAAATTCGGGAGCAAACCAATGTTGGGGACATACCTGTTCCGTTTCCGGAGCGTAATCGGGTTGAGTGCGATCGGCATAAGATGGTAAATTAACGCGGAAGATTTCATGTCCTCCGACAGTTGTTACCCAAGCCACATCTAAAGTATGGTTTTCATCCCAACCAGCGTTTCTTATTTGTTTGGAAATACCCCAGCGACGGCAGAATTCCATCGAACGATATCCGACAGTACTTACTTTGGGATCGCGAACCACTCCATCTGTTTTTTCGAGCAAAATGCAATCGATGCCTTGGTAGCGTAATTCGGCTGCCATTGCCATGCCGACAGGACCGCCACCGACGATTAATACTTCTGTTGTTGTGTTTTTCATGGTTGATTGGATGGGGGGATGGGGGGACAAGGAGAAGATTATTTCTTTGATTTAATTTGTAGGGTGTGTGACGCTTTAATCAATTTGGTGATTAGTTATAAAGTTTGTAGCGTCACGCACCAAGTTAGCTTTTTTGCTGACAATTGAAGTCATGATTAAAAACCGCAGAGAGCGCAAAGAGCGCGGAGGGAAAGAGGGGAGAGGGGGAAAAATTTCTAACTCCTAATTCCTCACTCCTCATATCTTTTGTGTTTGTATTAAAAAAATACTCTGCGTTCCTTTGCGCTTACCTTTGCGCTCCTTTGCGTTAAAAAAATTATTCCTCACTTTTTCCTAATTTCTTGAAGAAATTACAGTAAAAATCAAACATTTCGGAAACTGCTTCGGGAATCACTTCGCAGCTATGAGAACGTTTTGCTAAAATCTCGAATTGACGAGATATTGTAGAGGCCGCAATTTCTGGGTTGGGAATATATTCCGGTGTGGGAATATCAAAGGATGGTCCTGCTGTTTTACCGCGTTTTCCGGAAGGTAAGGTCATCAACAGTTCTCCCAAGGGACGCATCATTCCTGTCATAATATCAATGCTGGCATTCATTAATTTGGAACGTCTTAAACTACCTTGGGGATTTGAACCAAAGTGTTGTACCATCAACTGCATCATCAGGAAGTAACTTTGGTTGAATATTTCCATCACCGTTCTGGTTTGGGGAACCGTTACAACGTTGGAATTATGGTCTTGATAATTTAAGCTGGGATTACGAACGGATGGGTATGAAGGATTCCAAGTTCTTTTTTCTCCTTTCTTGGATTGATTAATTTGTTCTTGGGAAAGCGCGTCTGCTAAGTTGCGGAATTTTTGATAATGGGATTTAGCAAATGTTTCGGTTTCGGTTTCGCTGCCTTCTCCATGTTCGACGATTACGTCAACTGCAAATAATGCGCTTTTGAGGTCGTAAACCTGCATTTGATAATCTGGATGGGCTTTATTCAAGTTGTCGCGCATGAATAAGCGATGTTCTCCACCAACGCTATCTTTATCTACTGCAAACAAATCGGGAATATTTTCTAATCCACTACGGATTTGACCGTATAATTCGCTTAAAGAACCGTATGTATGTAATTCCGATGTGGGAATAGTTTCATTAAGAAAGTCGGGCATTTCCAAACGCATAAAATACTGTAGGGATAAAGCATTTAATGGTTCCAGAGCAAAGTTTATATCTATGGGGAATTTGGCGTTTAGTTGTTTGAAATCGGGAACTGCTGGATAAAATGGTTCTGCGATCGCCATCAATATATTATTAACTAAAAGAAAATGAATCATTTCTTCGCGGGCAATTTCCATTAATACTCCCCGCATTCCGTAATTATCTACTTCTTTGCCATCACCACAAGCTAAATGCAGTTGTTCGGCACTCCACAACCCCCGACGCACATATTCTTCCCCGGTGACGTAATTGGGAACGGAATATCCCGCGTAGATATATTGCAGCATTACGGCAACTTCTAATTCTGCTGCTTGTTTTAAAGCTGTAATTAATTCTTGCTTGGTTTTAATTTGATGTCGGGGTTCCGGCTTTGCATCCGTTGGTGGAATATAACCAATTTGCTGTTGATTTTGCAGAAATTTGAGTAAAAGTTTTGATTTAGCTTCTGACATATCTCTAGTGGGGGGCATATAGTAAGTTTTATGTTTATTTTTGGGATCGGACATCTGCCACATCAAGCGAGCGTAGGTTGCCACCTTACACTTATCGGCAAGACTAAATACTTCAGCTTTCATAAACGAAAAACTGGCTTCGTAGAAAGCTAAAATATGTTCGTAAATTAAGTTGAAATCTACATCTTTTTGAGGAATTTCATCTAAGTGCCAATCATTACCCATGACTCTTACAGCAAAGAAGCCAGCACCGTTCCAAAAGCCGAGTTTATTGTCGTTGTCGTAAGTTATTTCCGCTTCATCGATGTTGTTAGGGTCACAAGGAATCGGATTCAAAGAACTAGAAATTAATACTTTAGTAGTTCCAGATGAAGCACCTTTTAAAGTAAACCAACCGCGTCCTTGTTTATTAGTAGAAATCTTGCAACTAGCTGTAAATTCTCCTTTCTCATCTTGTTTCCCAGGCTTTAATCCCACAATTTGGATTTCGGAACTACGGGGAAAGTGGAAAGTTTTATCTGTATTATTGCGATCGCGTTCAAATTGATAGCGCAATTGAGGAAAGGCTCTAGGATTATAAAACTGAGTTAAGTAAACTGATTCCACAGCTTGGGGACTACCTCTAACAAAAGAGCGTACCTCCAATTCAACTGCACGATCTTCCCCTTTCTGAGAATCGGGAAACTCTACAAATAAACAAGCATCATCTACCTGAAGATTAATTTCTTGCTCTTGTAATAAAATTCTTCTTTCGTTATCAACGGTTCCAACAATGCACAAACCTTGATTTTCAACTTCCTCTCGTAAATCTTCCCAATTTTCACATATCGGAATATCTACCAATCCACTAGTTAATTGATGAGCTTCCTTTTGATATGCTTCCTGGGGTATTTTTCCTACTAATCTATAACTATCAACGGTACGTAATTCTAAATCGCCTAAATTCAACTTTGAATTATAAGAGTGCAATCCATTTTCGGCTTTTGGCGATCGCCCTACACAAGGAACAGCCGTA
Organism: Rivularia sp. (in: cyanobacteria); assembly: GCA_965234645.1. GTDB lineage: Bacteria > Cyanobacteriota > Cyanobacteriia > Cyanobacteriales > Nostocaceae > Rivularia. Next base: position 4,911,628 of record OZ248344.1, read on the forward strand.
ATCATATTTAGACTAACACCTTGGGGATTTAAATCTACCGTCAAATTTCCCATAGCTTGAGATTCTGTTGGAGTTAATAACCTTCCGTAGGGATAAGTTTTTAACTCATCTTGACACCATAAACCGATAGTTCCATGTAATTCCCAGAAACTCGGTGCATCCGGTTGAACTGGTGCGGACATATTGCTAATACTGAACTGCACCACCAAACCCAAAACATCCGAACGCTGCATGGCTTCTTTTAATAAAGTAACCGTGGGAGAAATATTTACCTCATCATTCCATAAAAAATCTTCAGCATCTTTAGGAATAGCAAACTGATATACAGCAGCTTTGCCAAATTCATCATTTAAAATATGCTCTGGTAGATCGCGAATATAGTTAAAATCTTGCCAACGAGCTAACTGATAACCATCTATGGGAGCAGTTACCATATAAGGAACTTGATTGGAATCACCCAACTTGCCAAAAGCCAACTGACCCAACATAATTGTATTGGTCCAATTAGAAGCCGGATCGCATTCAAAAATTCGAGCGCGGTTGACAGTTGTTTTCACATACTCGTTATAATGACCCCAAAAATCAACACTGCGTCCTATAACTGGATCATCTCGGTCAACCTTTCCAAACTCTCGTTGAGTACTGATAATTTTTGCATCAATTGAAAAATGACCGTTTCCACCAAAATCCCATCCCATCGCTTTACTGAAAGCACCATTTTCATCTAACTTCCCTCGATCGTTAAATTTCGGTCCCAAATTATAAAGGTATTCGTGATACTCGCAAGCTGTATGGTGTTCTTTATAAGGCAACCCATTCATATAGCAAGTATTATTACTGATATCTACTAAACCATTTTTATATCCAGTCGGCGCGTGAATACGGGCTAAACCCTGAAAATGTAAGCGAGGTAAATTTAAGACGCTCATGTTAATTATCTATATAGCAATCGATCGCGTTCTATTTATATGTAGAGGTGAGCGAACGAGAATTATGCAATAGAGAGTTAAAAAGATGTTGGGTTTCTACGAGAGCGATCGCACTTACACCATGTTTTTGCTTGTTTTTTTGAATATCATAGCTTTTGTGTTTATAAACTGATTCCAGAATCACCGCAATTTACAACATAATTAAACCCAACCTTATCCCTACCGTTACAGCTTCGGTACGTGTCGAAACATCAAGCTTTTGAAAAATAGATGAAATATGAAATTTAACGGTATGTTCGGAAATATGCATCTGCTGCGCTATTACTTTATTACTCAATCCATTCGTCAACATTTGTAAAACTTCAATTTCTCGTGGTGTTAATGTTTGGATTAAATTAATATCGGTTTGTTGGTGGGAATTCGCTTTAATCGAAGACAAATTATCAATAACTCCTGGATGCAGCACCACCAACCCCGCAGCTACTGCAAAAATTGCTGCAATAATTTCCGATTCTTCAACGGTTTGCGGTAACACTCCTTTGATTCGCGCAGCTAAAACCGTTCCTAAGTTGATATCTTCGAGTTCCGAGATCAAAATAATAGTTGCAGCACTTGACTGTTGAATTAGCGTCTTAGATTCGCGATCGTTCCAATCGAGTAACAGTACGTCGGGTGGTAGCTGCATTTCATCTTCGGTAAGGGAATCAAATAAAGATGCACTTGTCACAGTCAATTTTGGGTTATCGTCTAGCATCGCTGACAACCCCATTCTGATGACTGGGGAAGCTGCAACTACCATGACTCGAATTATGTCCGACATTAAATTTTAGATTCTGAATTTTGATAGGGTGCGTTACCGGAGCAATTCATTTGGGAAAACAAATATATAGTTGTAACGCACCATTGAACAGCGATTTACAAAAGAATACAAAAAATAAATTTCAATTTATACTCTTTGTTTATTGATATCGTCTGCACTTGCTAAAAATTTCTCAACCCTATTCGTTGAAATTGCTACACCTAGACCAGAAGCAGTCATAGTATTAATACCAATAACATTGCCGCAACAATCAGTCATTGCACCACCAGAATTACCGGGAAATAATTGAATATCGGAAATAATGGATTTTTGTTGAATTTGAACAATAATTCCAGTTGCGATCGCCGAAGTATCACCGAGAGGATTACCCACTGCTAAAACTATTTCACCTACACGCAATTTATCGCAATCGCGGATAGTTGCTTTCTTTAAGTCAGTTGCGGCAATTTTCAAAGCTGCTAAATCTAAAGTCGGGTCAATTTTTATACGTAAGAAGTGCAAACTCTCGTCCATCCCCAAGTTCTACAGTTAATCGGTTGCTGAGTGCTACATGAGCATTGGTGATAATTAAACCATTAGTCCAGATAACACCGGAACCAACTCCCGTATTGCCACTGCGGATTTTTACATTAGTTAAACGTATTTTCTCAGCTATACGTATAAATTCTGTCGATATGTCGGTTAATCTTGAAGTCACGATCGTTAGCTGCTTTCTATACAACTCTAAATAGTTCGTTCCCCTACAGTTAAATCCAATTCAATTAACTCACCACCGCGCACGAGTTGCATTTTTACGCTTTTACCCACGCGGGAACTATCGTTAAGCAATGACAGGATATCATTGGTATCAGCTAAATCTTTACCATCAAAACCGATCAATATATCTCCTAATAAAATTCCTGCATCCTCAGCAGCACTCGAAGCTTCAACGTTGACGACAATTACACCACCACTCGAAGTTAAATTCAGAGATTTTTTTAAGTTCTCCGGTAATTTGACTGGCTGCATTCCCAAACCTAAATAACCTCGTGGAATTCTTCCTTTGCTAACTAATTGTTCGACAACTCTATCGATTGTAGAAGCAGGAATAGTTAAAGCGGTACCTCGTCTTCCCGATGTGTTCATTCCGACAATATTTCCGGAGCTATCTACTAAAGCACCACCGCTAAATCCTGGGTAAAGCATGATATCCGGACGGATGAACCGATCTATATTTCCACCGCTCATACTTTGCCACGCACCACCAACAACGCTCAACACACCCATTGCAGCGCGGATATCACCTTCACTACTCCTTGCTAATGCTAAAACCAAATTACCAACTTCGATCGCAGCGTTTCCTATCGTCGCAACGGGAATATCGGGATTTTCTAGTTTGAAAACTGCAACATCGGTAGTAGGATCGCGCCCGATAAGTGAAACTGTTTCTTTAGTACCATTTGGCAGAGTCACGGTAATGTCTTCGTAACGTTTGAGAGATTCATCAGAAGTAACGATGATACCATTGCGCCAGTGAATACCGCTAGGAGTAAAGCGTCTGTTAGCATTGACTGAAACGATCGCTTTACCTGCTTGTGCGACAATTTCGGCGATATTGTTTGATAAAGCTTGTAGCGCTTCGGTGGACATAATAATAAATAGTAACGATGTTTGTATTGTGCCGTTTTGTTCTCGCATACAACATCGGATATTTGGGGAGAATTCAACCTAGAAGAATGGGGAGGTATTGCAAAATCCGTTTCTTAAATAAACTCCAGTTCATCTATAAAAACAAACTTGCGCTTAGTTGGTGAGAACCCTTAGAAACTTCCATAATCGATTTTAAAGATTATTTTGAAATAGTTCGAGAACCTGTAGCCAAGCATCAGTAGCAGCTTCTTTATTTAAATTTGGATGTTTTGCAAAAAACAGGTACTTATCGATGAAGAATCCAGCAAAAAAACCATGTACTGCGTCAAACCAATTGTTTGGTAACTTAATTATGCGATTTATGCGATCGCTTAACTCAATCATTGAGTTTAACATCAGCTACTCCCTCGTTAGACTAAATCGTCCACCATACTGATGCCGTATTTTTCCATTATCCTGCATTTATCATTCTCCAAGCATAAATTATACGACCGGCGAATCAGCAAACCAAGATTTTGCAGAATTTCCCCTATGACATCATAATTTGCGGCGATGCGAAGCAAAACTGAGTGGCTATGCCAAGAGCTAGCGTTGTACGGTCTACACCTCTAGAAATGGACGAGTTGGAAGAACTCCTCGTTGAGTTCGGTATCTTGGATGATGATACCAAGAATGCAGACATCATCGGTAAAAAAGCTGAAGAAGTTTCTGCTACCTAATCTCAAATGATATTGAGCGGTAAAGGTAAAGGTAAGACTAAACATTTTATCTTTTACCCTTTACCTTCCTTCAAAGTTCTGAAATCCCAAGTAGTTACCAATAACAAAAAAGGCAGAAATATGTCACCCGCAGACAAGAAAAACACCGTCGAAGAAAGACAGCAGCTAGTTAACGAAGTTTTAGACGCTTATCCTGAGAAAGCCAAAAAGAGACGTGCCAAGCACCTTAACGTTCACGAGGAAGGCAAAAGTGATTGCGGCGTTAAATCCAACGTCAAATCTCTTCCTGGTGTAATGACCTCTCGTGGTTGTGCATATGCAGGTTCCAAAGGTGTGGTCTGGGGTCCGATTAAAAATATGTTCTATCTTTAGAGTCTATATACCTTAAACTGCTTATAAAGAACTATCTTGATTAACTAAGATGTTCGTTGTAAACAGTTATTTTTTAGGGTATATTTAGGATGAAACAGGTGCATCAAGAGGATTTATTTAATGATTTTGAAGTTCCAACAAGTACTGATGGAAGCTACATGGGTACGCAAAATCAAGTTAAAGCAACACGGGAATATATGGAAAAAAAGATTGAAGAACTGCTTACAGATATAAATACAAGACTAAAAGCTAGTAAAAGTAAGGTAAGTATTAAGAAAGTCGGAAACACCCTTCAGTTAAGAGCGACTCTTCCCTTAAAACCTGGAGATATTCATAAATCGGGCAGAAATCGCAAGCAATACTTTATATCTTTAGGTATTCCCGCAAATGTGCATGGTTTAAAAACTGCTGAAGAAGAAGCGAACGAATTAGGTAAGCTGATTGCTAGGAAGTGTTTTGAATGGAATGATAAGTATTTAGGTCAAAAAGGCGATCGCAAACAAGTAAAAACTTTCAAGCAAGTATTAGAAACATTGTCAGATGAGTATTTTAGTACTAGAAAAAGAACAATTAAGAGCGAACATAGTTTTTGGCATTTACATAAACGATACAAACAGTATTTTGAGTCGGATTTACCAATTACGAGTGAAGGTATTATTACAATTATTCAAAATATCACTTCTCCTAGTTCTCGCGATCAAGCAATTCGAGTTGCCAGGGTATTTACTAAAATTCATGGAATAGAAGTAGATTTTACAAATTTAAAGTTGCCTGTAGTTCCTAATGATAGATATATACCTACAGATATCGAAATTGTAGCAGCTTTTAAAAAATACCAAATCAAAGGTAAAAATACAAAAGTCAGAAAAGATTATAGAAACTCTTGGCAACTACATCGGTTAGTATTTGGGTTAATCGCTACATATGGTTTAAGACCCCGTGAGGTATTTAATCAACCCGATTTAGAATGGTTTTTAAGTGATGAAAATACCGATAATACTTGGAAAGTTCATAAATCAAATAAAACAGGTTACAGAGAAGTTTTACCTTTTGTAGCAGAATGGGTAGAATTATTTGAATTGAAGAATACAGAAGCTATCCATTTACTAAAATCAAAAATAGCACGGATAAACAGCTTTCACGAATTATCGCACTTAGTTCAAACTAATGCTCGGTGGTTTCGACGGATTCTACATTTACCATTTGAACCTTACGATTTAAGACACGCTTGTGCTATTAGGGCGCATATCCAAGGTTTACCAATTAAAGCTTCAGCAGACAATTTAGGACATTCTGTAGAAATGCATACTAAAGTTTATCAGCGATGGTTCTCGTTAGAAAATCGTAAGCAAGTGATGATATCTACAATTAATAAAAAATCAAATCGGGATTTAGAAGCTGAAGTCTTAGATTTAAAAACTGAGAATCAACAGCTTAAAATGGAATTAGAGAAAATTAGGATAATAAATAAATCAAACTGTAGTTAATTATGTATCTCACTAACTTTAAATTGTTGATTTATAGGTTATATAATCAAAATTTTTGCTGCTACTATTTGATTTAATTTTATTTAGGGTAAATTTAGAATCAACTAAACCTAATTAAACCCGATGAAAATTATAAAAGTGGTTAATGTCTTTAATTTAAGCAGATACAATTTAAGGTAAATTCAGATTATATCGCTGCGAAAATTTGTGAAAGTACTGTTGTATAGTATTTTTCGCAGTCAGAGAATATCACGATTAAGGACATGATCCACATCAGCCACGGTCCCGTAGGTTGTGGTTTCTACTCTTGGTCTGGTCGTCGTAACTACTACATTGGAACCACAGGTGTTGACTCCTTTGGTACAATGAACTTTACTTCTGACTTCCAAGAAAGAGACATTGTTTTTGGTGGTGACAAAAAACTCGCCAAAATGATTCAGGAAATCGATGAATTGTTCCCTCTCAACAGAGGCGTTTCAATTCAATCGGAATGTCCTATTGGTTTGATTGGTGACGACATCGAAGCGGTTGCTAGAAAGTCATCTAAGGAACTCGGCAAGCCAGTTATCCCCGCTCGTTGCGAAGGTTTCCGTGGTGTATCTCAGTCCTTAGGACACCACATCGCTAACGATGCAATCCGTGACTGGGTATTCCCTGAAGCTGATAAAGCTGCTAAAGAAAACACCCTTAATTACGAACCCGGTCCTTACGATGTATCAATCATCGGTGACTACAACATCGGTGGTGACGCTTGGTCTAGCCGTATCCTCTTAGAAGAACTCGGCTTGCGCGTAGTTGCTCAGTGGTCTGGTGACGGTACTTTGAACGAAATGATGTTGACTCCGAAGGTAAAAATGAACTTGATTCATTGCTACCGTTCGATGAACTACATCTCTCGTCACATGGAAGAAGCTTATGGTATTCCCTGGATGGAGTACAACTTCTTCGGACCTACCAAAATTGCTGAATCCTTAAGAGCGATCGCAGCTAAGTTCGACGAGAAAATCCAAGAAAACGCTGAAAAGGTAATCGCTAAGTACGAACCTACAGCAAATGCAATCCTCGAAAAATACGGCGATCGTCTAAAAGGTAAGACTGTTGCTTTGATGGTTGGTGGTTTACGCCCCCGTCACGTTGTACCCGCATTCAAAGACTTGGGAATGGAACTAGTCAGCACTGGTTATGAGTTTGCTCACAATGACGACTACAAACGTACTACAAACTATATTGAAAACGGAACCATTGTTTACGATGACGTAACTGGTTACGAATTCGAGCAGTTTGTTAAAGGACTTAAGCCCGACATCGTTGGTGCTGGTATTAAAGAGAAGTACGTCTTCCAAAAAATGGGTCTTCCCTTCCGTCAAATGCACTCTTGGGATTACTCCGAACTTAGTAATGGAAGTAGAACTTAAGTAGAGTAAGGTTTATGGGGATTGGAAAATTAAGTAGATTATTATTAGCCTAAATAGAAATTATTCAATTTATTCATAAGATATTACTTTTGCAATCAACCAGATAGAAAACTGATTTTATAAAGCTATTTGCACAAATAAAAATTGTATGAGATTCAAACTGTAAATTTAAAAACCTTTTGTATCGCAACTTTTTTAGGCTAATCTTTTGTAGGGTATGTTACGGCACAAATATGTGAAAATGGAGGTTATAAATTTGATAATGCCGTAACGCACCGTAATAATATGACATTATTACAATCTTAAATTATTTACAAAATTATACATTTTTATAAAGAATACACCTACGGTTGCAAACCATAAAAACCAATTTAATACATATTAAAATAAACTATCTCGAACAAAATCAACAATCCGATTTTGCAACGCTTCACCACCCTTATCAAGCACCGTACTGTGATTTGCACCTTCAACTGCATAAAAATATTTTTCACCCTTGGCAGCATCATAAAGCCTCTTTCCATCTGCAAAAGGAATATATTTATCTACCCTTCCATGAACAATTAAAATAGGACAATTAACTTTTGCAATCTGCTTTATCGGTGAAATTTCTGCAATATTGAACTTGGCAATTTCTTCCGCGTTTGCGATCGCTCTCTTCCTCCAAAAAGACGGTAGCCAAGGAACTTGTTTCGCAATAGTTTTATTTAAATCGGCAAAAGCAGATATGCTAATTAATGCCTTAATTCGTTTGTCGTAAGCTGCGGATGAAATGGCGTTCTGCTTGCAGCAGCGCTTCGCTATCGCACCCCCCGCAGAAATTCCCATTACGGCTATATTATCCACAGCTTCTTTATGATATTTTTCAAGGAAATCAATTAATTGTGAAACATCTTTGCGCTCGTGGAAGCCATAGGTAAAATATTCGCCACCACTATTACCATGACTTCTGATATCTATAAGCGCTAAATTAAAACCTTGCTGCCAAAGACAGTAAATTAAATTTGAGAAAATCTTGACGGGTACCGCCGAGAGAGTGTAATACTATCAAAGTCGGATTTTCAGATGAAGGCTTCGGTGAAGGTATCCACCAACCCGAAATTTTCACATTATCATCAGTTGTAAAGTTAATTTCTTCTATTTTTGCATTAAATTGCTTAAAAATAGCTGGTTGCGAATCAACGTTATGATTGTAGTGGCTTAATAAAGCATAGGGAAGCCAATTATCTATAAGGATGAAAGGTAAAAGTGCGAGTATTATTCCGACGAGGAAATTCTTCCACAACTGTGGAACTTTTTTGTGAATCAAGTTTATCACCTTGCAATTTTAATTAGCTTGGAATAGTGCGCTAACAGCACCCTAATTTTGTAACATACGACGTAGGGCGATCGCACTATCTACATAGAAGCATCTGCGTAGTGGGAAATAGCTCTCTTGTTGAATTATTTAGTATTTGTAGGTTGGGTTAGACGTACAAAAATATGTAATCATTCACAAATAAATTTTATTTGCGTCGTAACCCAACATTTTAATGTTTTATATAAAATCAAATACAACTGATATAAATGTTAGTTTACGCAATTTTAATTAGCTTGGAATAGTGCGCTAACAGCACCCTAATTTTGTAACATACGACGTAGGGCGATCGCACTATCTACATAGAAGCATCTGCGTAGTGGGAAATAGTTTGATAGTTGAATTATTTAGTATTTGTAGGTTGGGTTAGACGCACGAAATTATGTAACGAGCGACGAATAAATTAATATTGCGTCGTAACCCAACATCAGGGTTTTGATTGTATAAGCGTGTTATTTACTGTTGAATTATTTAATATTTGTAGGTTGGGTTAGACACACAAAATTATGTAATGATTAACGAATAAGTTAAGAATTTGCAAAATGTTCGCAAACCAGCTTATCCCAGTTTTGATGAATCATTGTTGCGAGAAGGTTTATATCAAGTATCGGAATGTTGGGTTACGACGCAATCTAAATTTATGCATTAATAATCAATATTCTCGTGCGTCTAACCCAACCTACAATTTACGAAACCTTCAACTAATTTTAATCTGCTGACTATCCACTTCTAAAATAACTTCATCATCATATTTCAACTCATCAATTGTAAAAGTTATAATTTCCAGAATATCCGCAGCTTGAAAATGTTCTGGTTTGGTTTCCGGATGGGGATAATAAATCAATCCCGATTGTGATTCACCATTTTTAAGCAAAATTCTACAATCAAAAAATGAAAAGTCTTCCGCTGGCTCTTTTTCCGCCCATTTGATATTCTTAAACGTGTATTTAGCTTGTTTAACCGAATATTGATGGGGAGATATAGAAATATTCAAAGTGCCAGAAAAATACGCTTCTAAATCAAGCCCTTGCTTGTAAAAAAAAGGCTTTTGCATTTCAATAGTACCGTTAGGAAAACGTTTATCCCCACCTCTTCCCGATGCAACACCATAACCTTTTTTTATAATGCCTTTAACTTGTATCCAATTAGTCATATTCTAATTTATATTGAAAAGTTAATTATATATAAGACTTACGCAAAAATAACGCAAAAACTAGTATTCCAGACATTTTTAATTTCCTTAACCCCCCTGCTAAATTGGGGAGCTTGCGTAAGTCATAATATATATATAATAAGGCTCGTATTACAGTCCTAATTGATAGATAAAAATTACAAGTAGTGCGTTAGCCGCACCTGCGGTGAACGCGTAGCGTGTCCTCTTAGGACAGCATCTTGCTCGCTAGCTACAACCGAGCAACCTACAAGCTACAACCTACAACCTACAACCTACAACCTACAACCGAGCAACCTACAAACTATAACCTACAAGCTACAAGCTATAAGTTACAAACTACAATCGAGCAACCTACAAGCGAGCATCTTGCTCGCACTATTAAACCAATTTCGATCTCAACCACGGAGGAAACTCGTACCATTTATGTAATTTCAGACAAAAAATAAGTAAAAATACTCGTTTAAAAATGTCCGGCAGCAACATAATTAAGAAACAACAGTACAAATAATTAAGCGAGTCGTATTTCCTCGGTGGGATAGTCGGCTAACACTACTTAGAATTCTTCCACCTTGAGATATAAATAATTTATAATTACTTTACAAATGGTTATGTAGCCATCGGCATAAAAAGGACTTAAAATGTCCGAGATGGTAGAGTTCCAGCCCTTGCTGGCTACAATTTTTCGCCGATTCCCCGTATCGTATTACTCGGAAGGTAGTCATCCTCTCGTTCTAGCACCTAGTTATATAGTTAAATATGAAAGACCTCACTCGTTATCGAAATATCGGCATCTTCGCTCACGTTGATGCAGGAAAGACAACCACAACTGAAAGAATTCTCAAACTTACTGGTAAAATTCACAAAATCGGTGAGGTTCATGAAGGTGCAGCGACAACGGACTTCATGGAGCAGGAGCAGGAGCGGGGTATTACGATTCAATCCGCTGCTACAACCTGCTTCTGGAACGAACACCAGTTGAATATCATCGATACCCCAGGGCACGTTGATTTCACTATTGAGGTATACCGTTCTCTCAAAGTTCTCGATGGTGGAATCGGCGTTTTTTGTGGCTCTGGTGGTGTGGAACCTCAGTCGGAAACCAACTGGCGCTATGCTAACGACTCCGAAGTTGCAAGGGTTATTTACGTTAACAAGCTCGATCGCATAGGAGCAGATTTCTTCCGCGTTGTCAAGCAGGTGGAAAATGTACTTGCTGCTAAGCCGTTAGTAATGGTATTACCCATCGGTACTGAAAATGATTTCGTTGGGGTTGTGGATTTACTGACTCGTAAAGCATGGATTTGGGATGATTCGGGCGATCCACTCAATTACGAGATTAAAGAAGTTCCCGAAAACATGAAGGATGATGTCGAAGCTTGGCGCGAAAAGCTGGTTGAAATGGCTGTGGAACAAGACGATGCGTTGATGGAAAAGTATCTCGAAGGTGAAGAGGTATCCGTCGATGATTTGAAGCGCTGTATCCGTCAGGGCACCATTGACCTAGCATTCTTCCCTACTTACTGCGGTTCTTCTTTTAAAAACAAAGGCGTACAGTTAGTACTCGATGCCGTTGTTGATTACTTGCCCAACCCCAAAGAAGTTAAACCTCAGCCAGAAGTTGACCTTGAAGGTAACGAAACCGGCGAATTTGCCATAGTAGATGCAGATGCGCCACTACGGGCATTAGCATTCAAAATCATGGACGATCGCTTCGGTGCTTTGACCTTTACTCGCATATATTCAGGTACCCTTACAAAAGGTGACACCATCCTCAATACCTATACTGGTAAAAGCGAGCGTGTCAGCCGTCTTGTAGAAATGCACGCCAATTCCCGCGAAGAAAGGGACTCGGCTCAAGCTGGTGACATTGTAGCGATCGTGGGGATGAAAAACGTCCAAACCGGACATACCTTGTGCGATCCCAAACAACCTGCAACCCTAGAACCAATGGTGTTCCCAGATCCAGTAATTTCCATTGCGGTAGCACCTGCGAAGAAAGGAAGCTCCGAAAAATTGGGTATGGCTTTGAGCAAGATGGTTCAAGAAGATCCTTCCTTCCAAGTTGAAACCGATCCCGACAGCGGTGAAATGATTATTAAAGGAATGGGAGAACTGCACCTGGATATTAAAGTTGATATCCTCAAGCGGACTCACGGTGTTGAAGTAGAAGTTGGTAAGCCGCAGGTAGCATACCGCGAATCGATCACCAAGGCAATTAGTGACACCTACATCCACAAAAAGCAATCCGGTGGTTCCGGTCAATTCGGTAAGATTGATTATACAATCGAACCCGGCGAACCCGGTAGTGGCTTCGAGTTCCAGTCAAAAGTAACTGGTGGTAACGTACCCAGAGAATTTTGGCCCGCAGTCCAAAAGGGTTTTGAAAGCAGTATTGACAAAGGTGTTTTAGCTGGATTCCCCTTAGTAGACGTGAAATTTACTTTAACCGATGGTGGTTTTCACCCAGTTGACTCCAGCGCGATCGCATTTGAAATTGCAGCGAAATCTGGCTACCGTCAATCTTTACCAAAAGCCGGTCCTCAACTGCTTGAGCCAATCATGAACGTAGACGTATTCACACCAGACGATCACGTTGGTGATGTAATTGGTGACTTAAACCGCCGTCGGGGAATGATTAAATCCCAAGATCCAGGCGCTACAGGGGTTCGCATCAAAGCAGAAGTTCCCCTAAGCGAAATGTTTGGTTACATCGGCGACTTACGTACCATGACTTCCGGTCGCGGTCAGTTTTCAATGGAATTTGACCATTACGCACCATGTCCTAAAAACGTAGCTGATGAAGTGATCAAAGAAGTAAAAGAACGCGAAGCTGTTAAAAAGTAAATTATCAAATTGATTTGATTTTTTGATTTCTCATTTTAGTTAAAAATTCCCGATTGACGAGTTTGTCAGTCGGGAGTTTTTTGTTTGGTAATTGGTAATTGTTAATTGGTAATTGGTAGAAATAATATCTGTTAAAAATTAGAGAGGTTTAAATTATTTTCTATTTAATTACGAAGCTTTCTTAGTATAAATGTACTCTTGGTCATTGACTACTATATTCAATTTTTCCTGTCGAGTTACCAAAGTATCCACTTTCTCACTCAAAGTTGCTATCTCTGCTTGCAACTCAAGAATCAAAGTACGAAGGTCTTTTTCTGTTTCTTGCTGTGCTTGATATTGTGCTTCACGTTTTTCAATTTCAACAAGCAATTCTTCAGCCGCTTCCCTTATTAAAACAGCATTCAATTCTCCCGGCTTACAAATAAATTGATTAATCTTTTTCTTTCTATGGTTTCTTTCTAAGTAAAAGTATGTGCTACCCCTAGATGTACACTCCCTACAACGAAAAATTATTTCTTTGTAAGTTACTCGAAAAGATTCCACGTCTGGTAGCGGGGTATCTACCGTCGCATCATCCACTATTACTCCGGGGTCTCTTGCTTTAGGCATACCAACATCTGTTCTTCTCCTAAACGATATTTTAACACTACTGAACACTACGCAACTCAAAAAAGTACTTGACTGGAAACATTTAGAGTTAGTATTGTAAATTTTGTACCAAAAAAGGATAAAATAAAAAACAGACGTAATTCCGGCAAGAATTAACACGTCTGCTTCTGTTAAATCCTCTCAACCAATCGAGATTCAAAACGTTGTACCTTTCAATCAAAAATTCAAAATGTTGAACTTTTTTCAATCGAGATTCAAAACGTTGAACTTTTTTCAATCGAGATTCAAAATGTTGTATTTAAGTATAGTACAATCGAACACCCTTTGTCTACTCCAGTCAAGCTGTAACGCTGATAAACAGCTGGTTTTCTTACAAAACCGAGAAAGACAAAGCGATACTGCAATTAGAGAAAGAGTAGTAATAGATTCTCCCGAAACCCGGATGTACGGAGTTTGGCGAGATTTTTGCTTGGGCAGAAACCTTCCACCGAGGTACATCTAAGACTTTTAGATATCAATTTCTTCTACCAGCCGTATTGTATAGCTAATCACTTGTCCGCTTCATTATTTCAGGGGAATCTTAAAAATGGCGAATGTCTTTCAGACACGCTCCGCGATCGCAACATCACTCCAAACTTCCAACTGTGCCGAGTCTTTAGGCAAAGCAACTCAAAATATTTTGCACAATGCTTTCTACATCGCAAAGCAGAAATTAGAACTATCTCGTAAAGCGTACAAGCAGCTAATTAAAGAATGGGGTTGGGAGAAAGAGGATAAGAAATATCTTAAGGTGGCTAAAACCTTTGAAAAATTCTCACCTATGGATTTAGCCGAAATTGAACCCAATACCTTATTACTGCTATCTAACCAAAGTAAGAAATACGCTCCCGTAGTTAATCAACTTCTCGATATCGGCTTCATTACTCAAGAAAAAGTACGGGAATTAATCAAAAAGCAGCGCAAACCAAAACCAATCAAACCAGAAAAACCTTCCATTTGGCGACGAACTAAAAACGGTGGAAGATATTGTCAGGTGCCCCCAATTCATGACGAAACGACGGGGGTAACTTTGCAAAAAATGATGGATGAAGAAGGTAAAAGCGCTCAACAAATAGTTGCAGAAGCATTGGAATTGCGACAAGCGATGAAAGAAGGACGTTTGGTAGTAGTATCTCAGGAAGTTGGACAAAAGGATGAATCCTTAGAGATTGAAAGTCAGCAGCTCATATATGAAGATATTTCCGATTCGGAGCCAAATTTTGAAACAGATTACTCGGAAACACAAGAAGATTATGGTGTTTTTTCAGACAACATCATTTTTAATCCAACGACAAATCAAGAGACAGTAGAATTTTTGAGCGAGCAATTATTTGTCGCTGTAGAAAATCTTAACAATTTTGGTAGAACACAAGTTAAGGAAGCCGAATTAGTAACATCGATTATTAATTTTTGTACCTCTCAACCTGTTTCCGAGCAATGGGATACTTTGGCTGAAATTACTCGTAGAAATAGTAAAGCTTTGATGGTGGTAGTTGGATATTCGGGGAAAGAGCATTCAGAATGGTTTTTTAATTTGCCTCAATTGCTAGCAGATGCAGCGCTTAAAAATTCCGAGGAATTAGAATGGGTAGATAAAAAATTGCGTTCTCAAGCGCTTTTATTAATTGCGGCTCGATAGTCTATTGTTTCCAATTATGAGCATGAGTTGCTCCCACTTGTTGTGTGGGATTAATAATATTTGAGGATATTCTTGGTTAAATCGCAGTTGATGAAAAAATCAATCAATGAAACAAGAGTAATTCTCATAGGTGGTTCCTCCCACGCGGGGAAATCAACTCTTGCTCAATATGTCGCTGAAAAACTTGGTTGGAATTATTGTTCTACAGACAAACTAGCTCGTCATCCCGGAAAACCTTGGGTACAACCTAATAAAAAGATTATTCCAGAACATGTTGTAGAACATTATAAAAATCTTTCTCCTGAAGCTCTTTTTTTAGATGTAATATCTCATTA
Source organism: Rivularia sp. (in: cyanobacteria) (assembly GCA_965234645.1). GTDB lineage: Bacteria > Cyanobacteriota > Cyanobacteriia > Cyanobacteriales > Nostocaceae > Rivularia. The sequence continues at coordinate 4,926,996 of OZ248344.1, forward strand.
CGAAAAAAATGTTTTACCGCAGGTTAAGAATATTGTTCGTTCTGAAGAATATATTATTTTAGAAGGTTCTGCTTTATATCCGGGATTGGTAGCGGATTTAGTTGATGAAAATGGTGTTAAAGCGATTTGGCTTACGGGGGGTAATCGCCTTTTTCAAAACCGAATCTTTGATGAAAGTAATTTTTATAATGTAGGTGAGGATGAAAAGTATTTAATTCAAAAGTTTCTTGAACGTACCCTTTTGTACAATAAACGCATGATGGAGTCAGTTGAGCAGCTTGGATTTATATATATTGATGTAGAATTTATTTCAAATACAGAAGAACTTTTATATTTCTCGTTACAAGGTTCTACCTTGTAATGCATTTTCTGAAGGCTCTGCCTTCCATGATATCAAAAGGCAGAGCCTCTGGATATGCGTTTCCAGGCGGAGCCTAGAAACGAGTTGAAACATAACTTTTAATCCCACCTCGTAAGTTTTGCGTCCCATCAAAACAATGTCAAATAACTGTAAAGACTCAATATAATCATTTACAGCTTCATCTTCCCAGAGCAAATCATTAAATGAACCTTTTTTGGTTGCGATCGCAATTACTATATCCGTTCCGTATTTAATCTGGAAAAGCCAAGCCACTCCTGGGATCGCGAATGTACAAACCTAAAGTCAGACTGCGGATAACTTCATCCCATACGGGTGTTAATTGTTCTGCTTGATCTGCCCAAAACTCGTATGTAATTAAACATTGGATATTTGAACCGATCGCAATACAAGTGCGCGAAAAAGCTTCTCTAGGTTCTTCTTGAGTGTCGATAAATTTCATCTCAATCCAGACTATTCGGGCAGTTTGACGCTTAACGGTAATTACTTCACCGACTTCAAAAGGATTGCGAGTGTCATCTTCGATAATCTGCTTCAAAGTACGTTTTAATGGAAACAAACTCCAATCTCTTTGGGGTAAATGGTTGTAAGATACTTCTAAACCGCAATCATCATCTGGTGGTTTTTTATCGCAGAACCTAAATGAATTCTCTTTCGGTTCAAAATGCCAATCGTGAGGGACATTGAAGCGAACAGCCCCCCTACCCGCGACAAATATCTTATGCTCTGGTGGCGATTCCCAATGATGATCGGGCTTTAATTCAAGCGTTTCCTTAATCCACTTCAGATTGCTTTTCTTACGCTTAGCCATAGTCTTATATATGCAAATTATTTTGCATTAGTCTACTTTGTTAATAGTACCAAATTGCCAATATTCGGGTAAATAAATCTATCTAATAGGGAGTAGGGAGTAGAAAGTAAAGATTTGGATTTTTGGATTTTCAATAAATCCCACCTTCGTTCTGTAGCTGGAGTACTACTGCTTTACTATAAATGTAGACTTGCACGGGAAGACAGCCATTATGCCTTATAGTCAGTTTACAACTATTAGTAAAGCGAAGGAAGCTTTCGGATTAAAAACACGAGAAGGTGGGAGATTTATTCCTCCTACCGAACCCATCGAACCATCTGCGACACTCACAGCTTATCTTGAAGAAAGCCTTCCCCTGGCTGCTTCTGCAAGTGAAAAAGCACGCTCGGAAGGGATTGTTTTCCCGGTATTATTAGAAGTTCGACGGATATTAAATCGAGAAATTAGTTTATTTTCGGGGGAAGATTTTACTATTGACGAATCTATTGGATTGAATGGAAAATGTGATTTCCTTTTAAGTCGCTCCTCGGAAATACTAGAAATTGAAGCACCATGCATTGTGATTGTAGAAGCTAAAAAAGCTGATTTAAGAATCGGATTTGGGCAATGTATGGCGGAAATGGTTGCAGCACAAAGATTCAACGCGGCAAAAAATCGTCCGGTTTCCGTAATCTATGGTTCGATAACAAGTGGTACGCAATGGCGATTTTTGAAACTAGAAGAAAATATTGTCACGATTGATTTGATGGATTATCCCCTTCCACCTGTAGGAGAAATTCTGGGAATTTTAGTTTGGATGATTCAACATGGTTGAGTAAGGTTGATATTAATTTATATCCCGATAAAAATATTTGTTGTGATTTTGACCCTAAATCAAAGAAAATAATAATAAAATACCCAGAGATAATCTTATGAGTTTAAAACGTCGGCATTTTTTATATCTACTTGGAGTTGGTGCAAGTACATTTGCTTTAGAAAGTTGTGCGTTAGCGGGTGAAAAATCTTCTAGCTCGACAATTGCCCAAAATGCATCGGATACTATAAAATTACCACCCTTACCTTACGACTATAATGCTTTGGAACCTCATATAGATGCTAAAACGATGAAGTTTCATCATGACAAGCACCATGCTGGTTACGTGAAAAATTTAAATGCAGCTTTGGCAAAACATCCACAACTCAAGCAAAAAAGTGTAGAAGAATTATTAGGTAATCTCAACAGCGTACCCGAAGATATTCGCAACACCGTACAAAATAATGGTGGTGGGCACGTTAACCACTCGATGTTTTGGGAAATCATGAAACCTAATGGTGGAGGGAAGCTACTGGCGCGATCGCAAGTGCTATTAAAGATAATTTTGGCAGTTTTGCTGATTTAAAAACCCAATTTAACGAAGCTGGAGCAAAACGCTTTGGTAGTGGTTGGGCTTGGTTGGTTTTTAATAAAGATGGCAAGTTAGAAGTGATGAGTACGGCTAATCAAGATAGTCCTTTTAGTGAAGGTAAATATCCGATCGTGGGGAACGACGTTTGGGAACATGCATATTATTTGAATTACCAAAACCGTCGCAAGGATTATTTAGAAGCTTGGTGGAATACTATTAATTGGGATGAGGTTAATACAAGATTTGAAGCAGCGAAGAAATTCGTTTAAAATTTAAGTTTAATTGTAGGGTGTGTTGTCGCGATCGCAACGCACCTTATGTATTATGAATTGGATTACTACTAATTTACTTCAAAATAATCCCAACATTTCCAGACAGCGACGAGTAATTTTAATTCGAGCAGGAGCAAGTTTAGGATTTGGCATATCTATATTAGTAGCGAAATAATAAACTTGATTATTCTGTTCTAAATATCCGACAAACCAGCCAACATTAGGATTTGTACTAGTTACCCAACCCGTCTTTCCTCGCAAAGTATAAGTGGGTGTTTGCTCAACAATCATAATGTCTTTGAGTAAATCTAAATTACGTTGCGAAAATGGTAAATTTCCAGCATGAACCTTTTGTAAAAATGCTATTTCTTGTTTGGGTGTAATTTGTAAAGGTTTTTCTAACCAAAATTTATCTATATTTTCATCTGTACCAATTCTTTGATTGCCATAACCTACTTGAGTAATAAACTTTTGCATCCGCTCGCTACCAATTTTACGAGCTAAAACTTGATAAAACCAAACCGTTGAATTTTTAAAAGCTTGACGAAGGTTTGTATCTCTATTCCATGCATCAACTTCCGAACCTGCAAATTTTCGCTTGATACCATCCCACGTTAAAACAGTTACGTCATCGCGAATAACGCCAGTTTCTAAAGCTATTAATGTATTTAAAATTTTGAATGTGGAACCGGGGAAAACAGCTTTGGAGTTGCGAGGATAATTATGTTCGTAAAATTTATTCTTACTGGCATCGTAAATTATAATTGACCCTTCTACACCAAACTCTTTAAAAACAGATCCAAAATTAATTTTGTTTGCTGAAATATTTAATTTCTGCTTAGATAGTTGAAAATTGTTTTTGAGATTAGAAGTTCTCTCTCTGTTTCTTGCCTCTGCGCTCTTTGCGTCTCTGCGGTTTATAGGAGTAGCAGCTGTAGGTAAAAAAGTTAACAGTGCAAAACCAATACCACAAACTTTCTGCGATAAACGAGAAAATAAATTCATAAATACCAACTATCACAAATTATTTTCAAACAATTCTAAAACATGATTCCAAATTTAAAACCAGGAGCAGTACGTTGAAACATTGCAGGTGCGTTAAGCGAAGCTCACCGAAGGTATCGCAATATATCCTTGTTTAGCAATAAGTTCGGTAATATCTCGAGTATTGGCATTAACTCCAAAAATTTATTGAAAAACTATAATCGCACTAAAATTACCTTCACCTTCTGGTTGCACTAAATAAGCATCAATTAATAAATCCTGATTGGGAATTTGAACGCGGTTAGTATTAATTTCCATGTTTTTCATTTTAGCTGTTTAATTTTTTTATTTGAGACTCCGCACTGCGGAGTCTCTACAAAGATTTCGCTTTTGATTAATAAATTACTGCAAGGCTTTCGATAAAATCCCGGCTACATCAGCTCCACCTTTTTGCTGCACGAAATTAAGAATTATTGGGAAGAATTTAGTTACCATATTGCCATCCATACCTAACTTCGAGAAGCCACCAGCCAAACTCATCAAACTTCCTAAATTGGCACCTTGTCCACCGCCATCGCCCATCATACCAGCAGCCATACCACCCAAAGCACCCATCATTCCACCACCGGATTCTTCACTAGGTGCTGAGCCTAAAAGCATATCAGCACCGGGAATTGCAGATGCAACTTTCGCGAATTCTCCACCACCAAGCTTATCTTGAGCAAGCTTTAAAATTAATCCGGCTCCTCCTTTGGCTTGGTTTTCTTGTACCCCTAAATTGCTTACCAATTGTTGAACGAGTTCCATAATTTAACACCCATTTAGAGATTAGCGATTACAAGAGTTCATTTACCCATCGATGGTACCTGCCGTCAATGATAAATAGTTATATGTTGTGCGTTGTTGAATAGTGCGATCGCGCCAAAGGCTGTGGCGATCGCGATCGCGCTTGGATGAACGATAAAAAATATTAAAGAAATTGGGCACGATCGACTATATTGAACTAATATAAGCATTCTAAAAACCAACTTTCGTGAGATATTTAAAATTTAAAACGATTTCTTGCAAAGACAATGCATCCTACAACTAAAAAAACAATTAAAAATCCTATTTAATGAATACTTTCAGTTATATAATCGGTGCATCTGCAAATTTTCGTATTCAACTCATTAATTGGAATAATAAATGTAGAGAATATATTAGTACTTACTACGATGATGAAATAGATAAAATATTTGGAACCGAATTTGGTGCTTGTGTAGCCAAAGTAGAGGAACTAGCTTTTTCTGGAACCGATAGCATTAACTATAGAGGGGTTATTGACGATTCAGGTATATTGCAAGCAGCAGCTATTATCTCAATAGAATTTATAGAAATAGAAGGGGAATTAAAACAAGGTATTATCATTGAGAGCTTGACAAACTCTCCTTGGAATATAATTAAACAACCAAGTCAAGATAGTCTTTACAAACGTAAAGGTGCTGCGACTTCTTTAATTGAAGGTATCATTAAAGAAAGTAAATCAAAAAACTTCGGTGGTGTCGTCAAAGCACTTACAATTAGAAGAGCAAAAGAATTTTATCAGAAACTTGGATTCGTAGAAACTGATTACTCGATGGAAATGATAGTTACCGAATACACAGCCGATAACGTTTTATCAGATATAGAACAGCGTCGTCAACTACAAACACTTGATTAAAGGACAAAATAATGACTAATCTTCATAGCCCTACCTCCGAACAACTTCAACGTTGGGCAAAGCTTGATGAACTGGAATCTACAGCCTTTGCTGGTAGAGAAATTTCTCAACAAGAATTTAACACCTTAGTTCAAGGAATGTTAGATGGAAGCAATTTAGTTAAACATTTAGCAGAAATAAAAAAACGCCGACAAGAATCAATCAAAGAAGCGAAAGAATTAGAAGAATACGAAAAATGGTTGGAGAATCATATTAGAGAAACTGTATTGAGATAATTAATCACCTATTTAACTCACATCTTGCACCATTATCAACAAGCTCCAAGAAACCCGGTTTCTTTTTGTTAAAACATGATTTTTTTCGTTGTGTTATCAGCAAGAAACCGGGTTTATGACACAGGTACAAGATTTGAATTAAGAAACTTATACCCCATCAATATCTATAAACTCTCTCAATTTTCAACTTCTCAACCTCCAACCTCAACCTTTGATTCTCTTCCCTAATCGCCTCAACTTCACTCCTCTTACTCAAAGCTGTATCGATCGCCAATTTCCGCATATCCAAGGAAAACCATCGCTGATACGTTTGAGTATGCACCTGCACGCTATGCCCTAAATTATCTGCTGCTGCTTTGATCGGAATTCCAATAATATGCGCTCGAATTGCCCAAGCATGACGTAAATCGTAGGGTTTAAAATCTAATTCAATTTTACGAAACCACCAACTAATTCGCTGTGTCAGTGCAGTAATCTGTGCGTGATTATTTTTATCTTTTTTGTTAACTGCATCTACCAGCATTTCTAAATATTTGGGATTTCTTAAATCGAAGTCTGCAATCCACTGCTTATATAAAGGTAATGCTTCTCTTTCCCCAGTTTTGCAATCTCTGCTTACCTTCCACGTCATATCTGCATTTTCTGCACTCAACCACCAGTCAACGTTGGGATTGATAAAAAGTTCTCGCGGGCGCAAACCATACACCGCAAGCATTCCATATGTCCATTGCCATAGTTGCCAGCTATCTTTTACATTTTGATTGACTTGTTTACCTCTTGTGTTGAGGTAGTCTGCAAATTTAATAAATCCTTTAGATATTTCTGCATCCGTCGGTATCTTCCGAGAATTATGTTCCGGCATTTTGGAATATTTTGATAGATCGATATCTATTTTGAATGTTTGACAAAATGCAGATATCGCTCTGGCTGCATTATATTTTGCCCATTCTTTATCGATTTTTTCAATTGAACTTATCAAATTTTCGGCGATCGCTAAATCCTGATAATTAGTATATCTTTTAGTTCTAGTAAAATAATAGTAAAAAGTATGCTCGCTCTTGATAGTGCGTTTACGAGTTTTAAAATATTCGCTTTCAAATATTTCTAATAATTTGCCTACAGTTTTGTAATCTTTTCTGCCGTTACCTAAATATTTATCATTCCATTTAAAAGTTTTTCGAGCAATTAACTTTCCTAACTCATAAGCTTCTTCCTCCGCTGTTTTTAAACCATCTAAATTTCCCGGAATATTCAAACTGAGATTATATTGCTTTCTTCCGGTTCCTTTTATATCCTTGTCTCCCGGTTTAATTGGTAATGTTGCTCGTAATTGTAAACTTCCATTTGATTCTCTAATTGAAACTTTTGTCTTAGATAATTTCAAACGCTGATTTACTTTTTCTAATTCTATAAGTAGTTTTTGTTTCATATACTATTTTCGCTTTATGATTTATCAATTTTGTAGTACTCAAATCTTGCACCAGTTTCAGAAACCCGGTTTCTTTGGGCTTAACGAGAATGGTTCAAGATGTCAGTAATAAGTGAGGTCTTAAGTCCTCTAAGCGCTAAAGTCCTGACTACGAACAAATCAACCCTGGAAATGCATCGGTTTTTTTAGACTAAACTAAAGCGAAAAATAAATATGTCATAAATAAACAATGTTTAAGATGCGCGTTGTTTATAAAAAACATTAAAAGGTGAGTTTTTAAAAAACCATAAAAAGGATTACTCCGGTCCTTATCACGGTTATGATGGCTTCGCTATCTTCGCTCGTGACATGGATTTAGCAATCAATAATCCTTCCTGGAAATTGATTGGAACTCCTTGGAAGAAAGAAAAAGCTCCTGCTACTACTCAAGCTGCTAAAGCTGCTGTTTAGGGATTAATAAAATAGGGAATAGGATAATATCTAAATCTGTTCTTATTCCCTTTATTCCCTAATCAAACCACTAATTTTTATTTACGCACTGTTAATTTACACAGGCAAGCTCGGAGATACATAATGCCACAGAATCCAGATAAAATTCAAGACCACGTAGAGCTATTTCACCAACCCGAATATCAAGAACTTTTCGAGGGTAAGAAACAGTTTGAAGGTGGACATCCTGCTGAAAAAGTTAAAGAAATCGCAGAATGGACAAAATCTTGGGAATACCGCGAAAAGAACTTTGCTCGTGAAGCTCTAACCGTAAACCCTGCTAAAGCTTGTCAGCCTTTAGGAGCAATCTATGCTGCTGCTGGTTTTGAAGGTACTTTACCTTTCGTCCAAGGCAGCCAGGGTTGTGTGGCTTACTTCCGTTCCCACTTAACCCGTCACTTCAAAGAGCCTTTCTCTGCTGTTTCTTCTTCAATGACTGAAGATGCTGCGGTATTCGGCGGTTTGAAGAATATGATTGATGGCTTGACTAATGCTTACACTTTGTACAAGCCTAAAATGATTGCCGTTTCCACTACCTGTATGGCTGAGGTAATCGGTGATGACTTGGGTTCATTTATCGGTAATGCTAAAAATGAAGGTGGCATTCCTGAAAATTTACCCGTACCTTTTGCTCATACCCCTAGCTTCGTAGGCTCTCATATTACCGGCTACGATAATATGTTGAAGGGTATTCTGATCAATCTTACTGAAGGTAAGAAGAAAGATAAAACCAATGGCAAAATCAACATAATTCCTGGTTTTGACACCTACGTTGCTAACTTGCGCGAAGTTAAGCGTATGGCTAACTTGATGGGTATTGATTATACCTTGTTGGCTGACAACTCTGATTACGTTGATTCACCCAACGACGGTCAATTCCATATGTACACTAAGGGTACTAAGTTGGAAGATGCCGCTGATTCCATTAATGCTGAAGGTACATTGTGTTTGCAAAGACACTCTACCACCAAAACTCGTGAATACATCGAGAAAGAGTGGAAGCAAAAGACAGATGTTGTAAGCCCTTGGGGTATTACTGGTACCGATGAGTTATTAATGAAACTCAGCGAAATGAGCGGTAAGCCCATTCCCGAAGAGTTAGAAGAAGAGCGCGGTCGTGCTGTTGATGCTATGACTGACTCTCACGCATGGTTACACGGTAAGCGTTTCGCTATCTACGGCGACCCAGACTTAGTATACGGTGTTACCAGATTCTTGATGGAATTAGGTGCTGAACCCGTACACGTATTGGTTCACAACTCCACCGAAAAGCTTGGAGACGAAATCAAGCAGTTGTGTTCTAGCAACGAATACGGTAAAGGTGCAACCTTCTGGCCCGGTAAAGACTTGTGGCATATGCGTTCACCAATGCGCGAGCTATCAAGTCATTTATTGATGATTTAACACTCTTCGCGATCGCAAGCAGTAAGAGAAAAAAAATTTAGTTATTTCTTGTATTCCAATAAGAAACCAACGATCGCATAAGATTAAAACTCTTACTAATAACCAATTACTCATCAACATTAATGTGATGGAGTACTAATTGCAGATATTTCTTGCTTTACTGAACTCAATTATAAAATTTGGTAAATACAGTTTATATAAATACTTACTATTGCTAGGGTTCTGACTCACGCTGTTTTCTTTTTACGGTTGGTGGGTTTAGATTTCTTTGATACTTGAGTGGCAATAGTAGAATTAGAGCAGTTATTCGCGTCCAATTGCTGCTCTAACGCCGCTTGCCGTTGTTCAAATTCTAGTACGGTACGGCAGATTAATTGAGCTAAGGTTTCTCGTTTTTGCATGATTCTGAAGTGATTCTCAACTCCTCATGCTGAGGGAGCGATCGCAAAATTTCTGCTAATAACGAACAATGTTAAGACAAAGGAGATTTATTTTAATCAAGCCCGGTGTTGAGTTTGGAAAGAGATTACAGCACATGAAACTGAAAAACCCTAGTTTTTTGGAGAAAATTTTTAGCCTAAGTGCATAACGAGTTTATAGAATTACCCATAATTATATATAGCATTCACACTTATACAGGTAACTATGCTTCTTCGATCGCAATTTTGGTAGATTTTCATGAATTAAATAGCAATGAAATACTGGTGATATCGTTAAATATGGGAGAATAAACATTTGAAATCATGGCGCGGTAAATTCTATGCTTATGGAAAAACGTAGAAATATTGTAAATAAGTTTTCTAGCTTTATCAGCTTTACTGGCGACAACCATCAAACTCAATTCAATTGGCAGGTTGACTTGGAGCTAGAAAATAACATGAAATCAAAAGTAGCAGCAGATCCAGAAGCTAAAGAAAGTTTTTGGGCGCAATATTTTCTCAAAGTGTTATTAGCTCAATATCAACCCGACAAGGAAAATTTACTTGAATTTAATCCAGAATGTATTTCCACAGCAAAAAAACATTTTTCAGCATATTTACAAGAAGCTTGTTTTAAAGCTGCAAAAGATATACATTGTGAGTTTAAGTATATCAAGCATAAATATTCTTTAAAGGAATGTTTTCAAATCGCAAATGTTGCTGCTAGTTCACCCAGTAAATTTTTCAAAAGTTTTGATTTTGAACGCCTTACAATCAATGTTGAAGCATATGCGATAACTGCTTTGAAACGATTTATTCGCAATCAAATTTATCAATACGATTTAGAAGCGAGGAGAACAAGATTTTCTAATTACGGTTTATTGAGGGATTTAAGTGTTAAGGAATTAAATGAAGCTTTGCAAGCGCAAAATTTTAGCAGTCAGCAAATTATTTTATATCGTGTGGCTTGGGAATGCTTTAATGAAGTTTTTCAGCCAACACCTAACCGTTTAGGTGGGACAAAAATCCCATCACAAGCAGATTTTACCGCTATTGCTAGTTATTACGATCGACGATGCAGTCAGCTTAATCTTCAAAATGTATTTGCAACAGATATAACAATTGAAGAAATGCTGGCGACTTGTATAAGTATTGCTAAAAATTATCGCACTAAGCAATACTTTTGCTTGGAGGAAGATTACTATGGTTTGCTCTATGCTGCACCTTCGATATTAGATGTATTAATACAGCAGGAAGAATGGCAGCAGGTAAAAGTTATTGTTGACAATTTATTTAACAATATGCCAAAACTGTGTCAAATCATTTTTAAATTATGGCAGGGATTAAACTTAACTCAAACTGAAATAGCAAATCTGCTTAAATTTAAATATCCAGAGTTGCAAAAGCAGTATCAAGTAGCTCGTCAGTTGAAAAGATATCACAGAAATATCTTAAGGGAGTTTGCTTTATCGTGGAATCAAGTTAATTCAGAAGTTTATCTAAATTGCGAAGATATTGAAAGCATAAAATCAGCTTTAGATAATTGCTTAGAATCACATTGCAAACAGCTTTTATTCTCTATTCTAGATCGAACTATTAATAAAATTAAAGATGAAGAGCGAACACATTTATTTACTCATCTCAATTCGGCAGATAGATTTATTTTTCAGGAAACAACTTATGATTTAGATTCTGATTCTAATTTAGCCGCAGCAAGAAAATTAATCGAGTTATTCCAACACGAGCTTGAAACAACTATGTGTTTAGAAACCAACTCTCTCTCGAAACTAAGTCATAAGCTCGTTGATGTTGTAAATGAATGGATACAAGTAAAACAAGGTAATTCTTAGGATCGGTAATAGTAAAATGTTAAACTTTGATAATTTGCTCGAAATTTACCCCGAACATTTATGGGCAGAATTTTCTCAAAAAGAACGAGATACAGCATGGCAACAAACTGCCGTGAATAATTACCAAAATGCAACTGCTCGTCACAGGGCTTTTGTTAATTGCTTATGCTTAAACACTTTAGTTAAATGGTTGGAGGATGAGCCGGATTTACGCCAAAAATTCGAGATTCCCGATCGCACTCCGCATTTGCATCGGCAATGGGAATTTGTCAATGGAATTGAGTTAACTTTCGATCGAACTCGTATGGTTTTAATTCCTAGCGAGCAAGGTAGTATTGATGAGTTTCGCATCCCGCAAGAGTGGCTTGATATTCCTAGTTGGGCTGCTAATTATTATCTTGCGGTACAGGTAAATTTATCAGAAAACTGGTTGCGGATATGGGGTTTTAATAGCTACGAACAAATTCGTGCAAAAGCCCAATATGACTCGATCGATAGAACTTATTGTCTGTATAACCGCGATTTGATTGCCGATATCAATATTATGTGGGTAGCCGAAGAACTTTGTGCGATCGCTAAACCGCAAGTTGAGCCTTTACCAAGTTTATCGGAGGCTCAAGCACGAGCAATTATCGCCCAATTAAGCAAAACAAGTGTTTATTCACCTCGTCTGGATATTGATTTTGCTTCTTGGGGAGCTATTTTAGCTAACGACAAATACCGCTCGATTTTGTACGGCACGATACAAAATTTACAATCTAATCTCATGGAAAATACAGAAAAAACCGTAAATAATTTGAGTTCGTGGTTTAACAATATTTTTGATGCAGGTTGGCGCTCTGTGGATGATTTGTTGAGTTTGGCAGATACAAAAGCTTATCAATTCAGAAGCGATTCTGTTTTAAATGAAGTTTGCGTCAAAGGAGCTAAACTGATTGATTTAGGGATGCAAATAGAAAATAAATCCGTAGCGTTACTGATTGGTTTATCACCGCAAATTGATAATAAAGTTGGTATTCGGGTGCAGCTTTACCCCGCTTCTGGAGAAACCTATTTACCACCTAATATAAAATTAACTTTGCTTTCCGAATCGGGAAAAACATTACATTCAGTTGAATCGAGAAGTTACGATAATTATATTCAATTGAACAGATTTAAATTGACTTTGGGCAAACATTTTAGCATTCAAGTAGCTCTTAAAGATATTCAAATAATGGAAAACTTTGTCCTACAAGAATTAGCTTGTTCTGAAATATAAGACTTGTTAGGGGTATTTTATTGGAATAGATAAGTTAAAAGGGGATTGACTAAAAAATATAGTTGACAAACTTTTGAATACACACAAAATGTCAAACTAATTTTTAAGCTTTATCTTATAAATATCATAGTAACCATTCCTAAAATTGATAGTATCATCAATGCCAATTAAAAAAAATATGCCTATAGGTAGATTAATTGGCAGATAAAAATAGAACTTGAAGTATTCATCAAACTCCTAAAGATGTCAAAATAAGAGAGAACTTTATTCTCGGAGGGTTCGCTTTTTCGGAATGAGTAAGTTAGTAGTATTAAATTTGTCCAGGGGTAACTTACAACAGGGATTCGATAACGCGATCGCGCAAATTTACGATCGCAAACAAGACATGAATCTTTTTTCGATTCAGTTTACGGGAAGTTTACCCCCCGCACCAGAAATTACCAAACTTCACAGGCGTTGGCAAATTCTCTATAATCTGCTTTACGACTGCTTAATGCCCGATTTAAATTGGCGACAGGATTATGTTTCGGATGCAGAAATTGAAATTGAGTCAGATGATATAACTAATATTTCATCGATTGAATTTAATAAGCTATGTGACGAATTAAAAAATAAAATTAATATTTGGCTCAACTCAGCTAGTTTTGTCGATATAGAGCAAAAAATACGCACAAAATTAGATACCACTGAAGAAATACAGGTAGTTATTCAAACAGATTCAGATGAAGTGCGGCGACTTCCTTGGAACCTGTGGGACTTCTTTGATGATTATCCTGGTGCTGTTTTATGCTTGAGTACCCCGGAATTTGAGCGGTTGGGGAATACGAGTAAATCTAACAGCGATCGAGTCAGAATTTTAGCAATATTAGGTAATAGTGAAAATATTGATATTCAAGAAGATAGAATAATACTAGAACATTTACCCGGTGCGGAAACAACATTTTTAGTAGAACCCGAACGTCAAGAATTGGATTTGATGCTGTGGGATCGAAGAGGATGGGATATATTATTTTTTGCCGGACATAGTTCGAGTCAGTTAAATGGAGAAACCGGGCGAATTCATATTAATCCTTATGATAGTTTAACTATAGAGCAATTAAAAAACGGTTTAAAAGCTGCAATATCGCGGGGGTTGCGGTTAGCAATTTTCAATTCCTGCGATGGTTTGGGGTTGGCGACGCAACTGGCTTCATTACATATTCCGCAAATAATTGTCATGCGCGAGCCGGTACCCGATTTAGTAGCGCAGAGATTTCTGAAGTTTTTCTTATCAGCTTTTTCCGAATCTAAATCCTTTTATTTAGCAGTGCGCGAAGCTGGGGAAAGGTTGCAAGGTTTAGAAGCCGAATTTCCCTGTGCGAGCTGGCTGCCAATAATTTGTCAAAACCCCATCGAAGCACCTTTAGTTTGGTCAAATCCAACTAAAAACCCCACAAAAAACCGACTATCCCCGCGTCAGATCGTACCCGTAATTTTCACCGCAAGCTTGGCGATCGCAACTTTAATCATGGGAGCGCGAAGTTTGGGATTGTTGCAGGGGTGGGAACTTGCAGCTTTTGATAGTATGATGCGATCGCGTCCTTTAGAAAAAAAAGACGATCGCATTTTAATCGTCGAGGTAACTGAAGCAGACGTACAGGCACAGAATGCAGAAGAAAGAGGTGGTGCATCGCTTTCAGATAGTGCATTATCGAGAATGGTAAGTAAATTAGAAAAATATAGTCCCCGCGTCATTGGTTTGGATATTTATCGAGAGAATCCCGTCAAAAAGAAATATGCAGACTTAGCCAAATGGATGAAAACAAGTTCTAAGTTTGTCGGAGTTTGTCAAGTCAGTGGAGATGAAAACCCCGGCGTACCGCCACCACCAGAGCTTTCCGAGCCAAGCTTAGGATTTAGCGACGTTGTAACAGATGATGATAATATCCTGCGGCGTGATTTATTAGCGATGGCTCCGGAAAAACCCTGCAATACAGATAAATCCTTTAGTTTTCAACTTGCAGCCCGTTACTTAGCTCAACAAAACATCCAACTCAAACTCAATCAAAATAACTCGAAACCGGGCAATATTGTATTTCCATATTTAGAAAACAACAGCGGCGGTTATAGTAACATTGATAGTTTAGGTTATCAAGTCATGCTTAATTGGCGATCGACACCTCAAATCGCGACGCAAGTAACCCTATCTGACGTATTGAACGATAAACTTACACCGGATTTAGTCAAAGATAAAATAGTCATAATTGGTACCACCGCCGAAAGCTTTAATAATTATTGGCTAACACCTTATAGCGCACAATCCCAGCAAGATAGAACACCCGGAGTAATTATACACGCACACATGGTGAGTCAACTTCTTAGCGCCGTCCTCGATAATCGACCGTTATTATGGGTATGGTCAAAATGGAGCGAAGCACTATGGATTTACTGCTGGGCAATAGTTGGAGGAATGCTGACTTGGCGCTGTAAATCATCGTTGCATTTAGCATTAACTTTATTGTTAGCCCAAATAGTATTATATCTTCTTTGTTACACCTTATTAATTCAAGGTGCTTGGATACCCTTAGTTCCTTCAGCTTTAGCAATAATTGCTGGTAGCGGTAGCGTTGCAACTTACAACTTTAAAAAAACACCTATAGCTAACAACCAACCTTCTTCAGATTCTCCTGTTTTCTCTTAGTTTCCCCAGCGACAAAATAAATATCGCCATTTTTATCCACAACCCAACCAGTAGCTTCAACTATGGGATTTTGGATTTTAGATTTTAACAACGGATGCATTTGTTTTAGATTTTGGATTGAAAATCTTTCCCTTTTCTCCCCATCTCCCCCTCTCCCCATCTCCCCATCTCCCCATCTCCCCATCTCCCCATCTCCCCCTCTCCCCATCTCCCCCTCTTCTCCCCATCTCCCCCTCTCCCCCTCTCCCCCTCTCCCCATCTCCCCCTCTACCCAATCAACATCCAAAGCAGAATCACTCCTCAACGCTTCACCAGGTAAAGGAGGTAAACCACCTCTGCTAAAAATAAATTCGCTTTGATTTCCTCTAGGGGTGCAAACTTGAGAGATTTTCGGATCGACTGGTATCTCTGGCAATTCCACTAATTCCCTTGTAGGTTCCACATCAGTCGCATTAATGCTCAAGATGCCGTTTAAATTTGGGTTTTGCTGAGAGATTGCTGTAATATCGCTAGTTAAAAGTTCTTGCGGATTTAGTTCGCTGGGGTTATTAGTAGATAAAAGTGCTGCTAACCGATCTCGACTGCGGGGTTGAATGCCAAAAATACCAGCAGCATTAATGTTAACTCTACCACCAGTTCCCGTAAAAGCATTAGCGGTGATATCGCTGTTTTCCGAAGGGACTGCAACTATGAAACCATTAGGCATATTAATATTGATATTACCACCATCGCCCTCAAGTTGAGCAATTCCAGCATTAGTAGAAATTTGACTGTTGCGACGCATTAATAGTAAATTTTTTAACTGGAGGTTAATATTACCTCCATTTCCCGATTCGGTTTCAGATATAAGTTTGCTTTGGTTGTCTAGAAGTATAGAATCAGCGGTGATATTTAGTTCCCCTGCATTTCCCAAATTACTTGCATCGCCGTCAAAAGCTATGCTTGGTGAAAAAAGTTGAGGAAGTTGGCTGCTGACGCTAATTTCAGCTTCATCTTTAACAATCAATTGCTTTGTAGAAATCGTGATTTTTCCCGCATCTGCTGAATTTGATGTCTGGGATACAAGCGAACTGCTTATATCTGCTGTTGATTTACCAACTAATTCTACAAGCTCGGAAGCATTTACAGTTAAATTACCAGCTTTTCCTGTTGCTAAGATAAATTGTGAATTATCACCAGGTCTCAAAGAAGTTTCTACTGATATTCTTGCTCCATTAGAAACGAGTAATCTGCTGGTATTAATAGTCAGGTTTCCTCCATCTCCATCACCAGCAGTAGCACTAATCAAACTACTAGCTAAAGTGTAATTTTGGTCGGTAAATTCGCCGATTAGCTCTACAGAATCAGCAGCATTGATAATTATATTTCCGGCTGCACCTTTACCTGAAGTATAAGCTAGTACTTGTGCGCCATCCATCACAACTAATTTTATCGCATTAACTGTGATGTCTCCAGCATTTTTGTCATTTGTTGTTGCAGTACTTAAAATTACGGGATTTCCAATTAATTCTACAGAATTAGCTTGTACTTGAATACTGCCACCGCCATCTTTACCACTCGTATTTACTATCGAACCAATGCTCGAATCATCAATATTTCGTTGAATTAATTGAATATTTTGCAAATTTTCGACATACCCCAAAACCCAACCTTGGTCGGTTAAATCGAGATTAACGAAACTGTTAGGAGCAACACTCCCTAATTCAATTCTTCCTGAGTCTGCGGTCAAATTACCATCAACTAATGTGACATCACCGCCAATCAAAGCTATAGTGTTACCTGTGGATACCTGTAACCCAACAGGTTGACCAAAGAAATTAGTTGCACCATTGACAGATGCTTGGGATTGATTGCGGATGGGTGCAGATGTTGCACCAAATTGCAATCCCGTAGGAACGTTTATAGTTAATAAAGGTGTAGTTTGGGGTTCCGTAGCACTGAATTTTGTACCATCAGCAAAGTTGATACTACTTGCGGTAGTTGCCAAAAAGGAACCACCAATATCTAAGGAAGCATTGTTACCAAAAATAATTCCCGATGGATTAATTAAAAATAAATTTGCCGTACCATTGGCGTGAATTGTACCATCAATATTAGAAATAGATTTACCTGTAATTCGAGTAATAATATTTTGAATATTTACAAGATTATTAAAGTAAGCTGTTGAACCAGCAGGTACAGAAAATTGTTCAAAACTGTGGAATAAATTACCTCCGCTTTGAGTTCCACCTTCAATAATTTTAAGATTATCTTGTGTTGTAATGCTCGAATTTGATGGTAGAGTTGCATCGGGAACGATTTGGGCGCTAACAGAATTAGCGTAAAATATTACAGTTGTAAATGTTGCCACTGCTAACTTGTGAAAGCAATGCTTCGGAATCATAATTTATTCCTATATTGCACTTTTAAACAAAATACCACAATTGTAAATATATCAAAATAATATCCCCGACTTTTATTCAAAAGTTAGGGATATAAACATTTGTTGAGCGTTATAACTAAATAACCTTTTTTTGGCTGATTTTTTCGTACTCAAAACATAATTAGCAAAAGTTAACAGTTACACCAACCTCTAACACAGGGATAGCAACATCTGATGCTAAGCTCTTTACCAGGTATTTTTCGTAAAGCATCTTTCAGTTCCTGTTCTTTGATATAATCTGTGTTTCGGATTTGATTTAAGTCAAGCATAACTTCAATTCTCAAGGTTTTTTCAATCAAGCCTTTGCGAGCAAAAAAATCAGGTAGATTCGAGTTTTTGATTGCTTCCTCCATATGTCGATCGATTTCTTCCTTTAATTGCTTGATTTTATCCATGTTGATAATTAGTTCTTCGCTGTTTTGGGTTTGTTCCAATGGTTGTGCGGTCATGATTCTTTTTCCTTATAGTTGTTAGATTGATTTGTAGACTTAATGCAATTTACTCTTACGCTTTTTAGTAGATGTAGAAAGATTTAACTTATGCAGTTTTTGGTTAATGACTTGAAAATCAATAGTGATTACGTACAAATTCATCCTAATTAAATAGCTGTAGATGAGAAAGTAAGAAGAAAATACTATTAACTTCGAGCCAACTGCATAAGTTACATATTTATTTCCTATAAATCATATAGACATTTTGGTAAACTATCTAAGATTGTTTAATCAAAAATTAGTTTACTTGATGTTTAATTTTTAGATAAAGGTAAATATGACTTTTTGGAGGAGAATTATTTTTATGAAAAGAAAAAGTTTAACCTTAATTATATTTAGTTTGATGCCCTTATTAACGCTGATTAGTTTCACAACCTCGAATCGATCGCTAGCAGCATCGCAAACACAAATTAGTCAAAACGATCCCAAAATAGCGGTAAAATCAAAGCAAAAGCAAGACGGTTCTAATCGCGGAAGACCAACCAAAAGAAAAGGAATGGGAAGCCGTAGCGATTGCCCTGCTGCAAATATACCGCTTACTGCTTTAATTCCAGAAAATAAAGTTAGTCAAGTAGTTGAAGCAAACCCAAAATTTTGGTTTTATATTCCTTATCAAGCAGGCAAAATACACGTCGGGGAATTTGTGCTGCAAGATGAAGCTGATAATGATGTTTATCGTAGTCGTTTCCCGATTGATAAAGGTGAAGGTATAGTTAGCATTAATCTTGGTGGGAAAAGTTTAGAAGCCGATAAAGTCTATCAATGGTATTTTAAACTATATTGCGATGATTCTAAATTATCTACTCCTATTTACGTGCATGGATGGGTGCAAAGAGTAGCATTGCGATCGCAGCAGGAAAAGCAATTAATCACATCTGATTCCCTGCGTCAACGCTTTGCTTTCTACGCTCAAAATGATATCTGGTATTCGGCTTTAACGGAATTAGTCAAACTTAAACAAGCAAATCCTCAAAATCAAGTGATTGCTGCATATTGGTTGCAATTGCTAAATAATGTTGGCTTGCAAGAGTTATCAAATCAACCGATTCTGGGAAAGATTAATTAAATTAGTCAACAATTAATTGATAACTTATAAATTCAACTAAAACGGGCAGGAGTCCCACACCATAATCTATGATTTGGTGTCGGGAGGAATGTCCGGTTTGTTTTGTTGCATCCTCCGATGAATTCTCTACACAGTAGAGAGAAAGAGGAGGATAGCGACAAAACAAACAATTGTCTACGCAACCACGCATAATCTTGAACTCCGTTTTATTAATTTGACATTGTTGGGATTAAATTGACCAATTCGTGACCAGTTATGGTCATAGACAGAAATATTTTTCGATTTACCCGAATTAGTAAAACCCCCAACCCACCCGCGTATTACTTCTCCTTTACGAGAAGTCTGAACATAATCACCCGACCGAAAACCAAATGGTGTTATCGTTCCACCTTGCCTTTTTAAAATACCACCTTTTAAGTAGTTTTCTTGATGCAATTTTCTCCTAAATAATTTAGGACGAGTGATAACAATAAATGGTGATGAAGTTACAAAACATTTCCCAACCCAATGATGACCATGACTTTTGACTGTATGGAATTCTTTGTATTGAATAAAAGCTGTAGAAGCTAAGGCTATTGCATCGTTAGCATGAGATAGGGGCGTCTGTTTTGATTTATCTTTCTTATCTTTAACAAGCCCTAGCTGAGTGCGGTATTTCCCAGTATCCAAAAAATCTATTTCTTTAACTGGTGCAAACTTAGATGCTTCGGCTCTAAACCATTCTTGTCCAACTGTTACAGGAGATATACCAAAACCATTTCTTTTGGAATTACCACCACAAGCCTCATCTCTAATCTCAGATATAGGAACTATTTTAGACATTTCTGCTAATATTCTTAATTCCATTTCTCTGTTAGCTTTTACGCTAGGAGGTAGCTTATTCTGGCGACGATTATTAAATCTTTTTTCTCGGTGGTTGCGTAGCTTAAAAACCACTTTACGATTAATACGCTGACCTCTACGAGTGCGACGTAATTCTGTACGTTTTGCCATCTTACCTGTTACAGATTGCCTATCTTTTACCGTCTTTTTAGACTTATAAAAACCAGGGAGGCAAGCATGGAACAAAGCGATTGTTGCTAGTTTTGATTGAACAGCAATTCCAGTGAATGCTTTACCTCTATCTGTCCCTACCACTATTTCTTGCGTTTTATCCCCAGATGGTTCGCGTAATAATTGAACATAAAAAACACCGATTTTATTGCGTTTACCGACAGCAATACCTCCCTTTATCCACTTCCTAGCCCGTGCTGGTGTAGTTGGCATTAATGGTTTTTGATCTGGTGATATTACTGGAATTCGTGTAACTTGATTATTTTGATTCATGGGGATAACCCAAATTATTACTAACTTGTATTTAGGATAAATCCAGTCCCTTCGGGCAATAAGGTAGGCGTATCTTCTATTCACGACTAGACCGTAAAGAGGTACAAACTAGGGAAATATTTGTACGTTTAGCCCTAACCTTATCGGTACGGCCCTAACCAACTCTTGCGTTGCATACCGTGAACCTAGTTATACTAAGTGCTTTGCAAGCCTACACTGTACTGTACTCAGTCAGTGTAGGTAGTTGACGCTACATCATTGAGCGGAAGTCTAATTATTTGATTGTACACTTCCGCATTTTCTTCAAGAGCCTGACGAATATCGTATTGAGTTTGTAAATTCAACCAAAACTGAGCGCTGTTACCAAAATAGCGAGATAAACGTAAAGCTGTATCTGCTGTAATACTGCGTTTCCCAGATAAAATTTCACTAATTCGCGTTTGAGCTACACCTATATCCTTACTCAAGCGATAGGAGGTAATATTTAAAGGTTCCAAAAATTCCAGTTGCAGGATTTCACCTGGATGGATATTCGACAAACGGTTATTATTCATAATTATCTATATGGATTAATGGTAATCGACTATTTCAACATCCGCAGCATTATTTCCCTCTGTCTAAACAAAGCAAATTCGCCATTTATCATTAATACGAATACTGTACTGTCCAATTCTATCGCCAACTAACTTTTCTAAACGATTACCAGGTGGAACGCGCAAATCATTGATTGAAATTGCAGATTCAAGGATAAGTAGTTTTCGTAAGGCAGTTTTTTGGATATCAGGCGGATACTCAGAAGATTTAAAACCATCAAAGACAAGCTTTGTCTCTTCAGAGTTAAAACTAACAATCATAATACTATCGGTTTCCGTTACTATCGTCAAGCGTTAGTATACATCACAAAAAAATTGATAATCTTCAAAGCCAATTTCCTACCATTATATAAGGGGACCAAATTAAAGGTGATTCCCCATTCTTTAAAAGTTTAATTTGAGCTTGTTGTAAAGCTTTAGCTTTGTTCAATTTATTAGTTTGTAACTCTTGGTAAAACTGACTCATCAATAAAGCCGTAGACTTATCCTCAACAGCCCATAATGTAGCTAACGTACTTCTTGCACCCGCACGGATAGCGATTCCAGAAAGTCCTAGAGTTGCCCTTCTATCGCCATTTGCGGTTTCACAAGCGCTAAGAACTAGTAATTGAATAGCTTGAGAATCTTTGTTTGTATTAATTTGAAATACCCGCTCAAAATCTTTAACTTTGAGTAGTTTATTCCAGGTAAGAATATAGGTTTCTTCTCGGTTTGAACTAAAGTTACCGTGAGTCGCAATATGAACTACCGTATATTTGGCAGAATTAATTTGTTTTTCTAAGTTAACTTCGGTAAATGATTGATTTAAGAGTTCTTTACTATGAGGTATTTGCGATTGAATTGTTTCTAACTCAAATTGCACATTTTCTAGAGCATTAAACTGCTTATTTCCAATTAATCGCTTTTTGCTAACTCCAGCCATAAGAATCTTGATTTCTTTTTGTTGTAAAGGTTTCGGCTCTATTAATTGTAAACCTGGAGTTAAAACAACGGCATATTTTTCGATTAAATATTTTTTGGCTTTTTCCGGTGTGTCATCGTAAAGTACAGCCATTGGAATATTTCTTAAATTTCCATCTAACACAAATACCAATGTTTCAATATTGTTATTTTTTAAATCCGCTTCTAATGGTTGAATTAACCAATTATATACTTTTGCAGATTTTGTTTTCACCTGATTAATTTGCTCTGGTTGTCTGAGAATATATTGTAATTGTTCTAAAGTCTTTTCAACTTGATTTGCTTGAATAAAAGTTGTGTAATGTTTAAATTGATTTTGATTGGGAAGTTTGAGAATAACTTCGATCCGGTTTTCTAGAATAATTGGATAAATAACTGCTGCTGTGGTATCCGTGCGATCGACTACCGTATCAATAATTTCTGGTTTAGCTTGCAAACAAACTTCTTGAAAATAGTTTTCTATTTCTCTTAATTGTAGTGCTTCAATAACATCGCGAGCTTGTTTTAAGTTTTTTTGGTTTATATTTCCATTTGGTAATTGCAAAAGTAAATCAACTAATTGTCTATATACTGGTTCTACATTATCTCGAAATGAAAATTGGATATCTGGATTGAATACGAGTAATTCACCACGTAAATCATTCAAGTTATTAACTGCTTGGGAATAATAATCTAAAGATGCAGCTATATTTTTTTGAACTTTAAATATATATCCTAACTGCCATTGCCAAAGATAAGCAATATCTTTTGCTTCTATTCCTAAAGCTAAATCAACAGCTTTTTTAGTTAATTTTTGAGCATCCGCTATATTTTTAGTTTGTAAATATACGCTACCAAGCACACCCAT
This sequence comes from Rivularia sp. (in: cyanobacteria), assembly GCA_965234645.1. Classification (GTDB taxonomy): domain Bacteria; phylum Cyanobacteriota; class Cyanobacteriia; order Cyanobacteriales; family Nostocaceae; genus Rivularia. The sequence goes on from OZ248344.1 coordinate 4,950,035, forward strand.
TGCATAAGATTGCGATCGCACATCTTCCAAAACTTCCGCTTGTTTAATTGCTGTAGCTAAAATTTGGGCTATATCTTGCCATTCCGGTGCGTTATTCGGACTAGTTTGTTTTAAAAATAATAGATTTTGCGCTAAATTAATCCGAGCATTAATTGATATCTGTGAAACTGGTAATTTACCGATTGTAAACTGTAATTGAGAGTATAAATTATTAGCTTTTGTAAATTCTTGAAGTTCTATTAATACACTAAGTAAATTTAATTGAGCTTTAACTTTAATTGCAGGTGATGTTGATATAGCTACAGTTTTTTCATAGTTTTGTACGGCTTGTTGATATAGTCTTCTTACCTCCGGCGATATCGGTTCGCTAACATAAAGTAAAGGTGTAGTTTTGGCAAATTTTGTTGTGTTTTGTAAAAGCATTTGGGCTTTATTAGCTTGAATAAGTTTTACATTACCCAAACTCAGTAAAGTTTCAGCTATTTGAGGGCTAGATTTTATTTCTTGTGCCATTTTATAGCTTCGCTGCAAAGTTTTTAAGGAAGCATTTATCTCACCTAAATGCAATTGAATATCACCCAAACTTTGTAATGCTGTTACTTTTATAATAGAAGCTGGCTGTTTGTTTAATTCTATAAATAATTCTTCTAAAAGATTACTAGCTTGATGATAACGTCCTAAAGCTTGTAATGCTAAATTTTGATTGATTAAACTACGGATTTTTCCATTCTCAAAATTTACCCGTTCATAGATAACAGTAGCTTGCTTCCAGTTATCTAAAGCATCTATTGGTTTTCCTAATGTTAATTGTAAGTTAGCTTGAATATCTAAAACTTGAGCAAATACTTTTGAGTTTGGCTGTTCTAATAATGTACGACTTTGGGTAATATAATTTAAAGCCTGTTGATATTTTCCAATTTGCTTGTAAGTTAACGAAAGATTGCTGAACGCGATCGCTACTTTTATTTGATTACCTTGACTTTGAAAAACTTGCACCGCTTGCTCTAAAATCATTATTGCTTCTGAGAATTTCCCAGCATCATAAAGTCTTTTACCCTTTGCTAATAAATTTTCTGGATTTAGATCGTTTTGAGCAATATAAATATAATTATAAACATCTTGAGCATCAGCTTTCGGAGCTAAAACAGGAATGAAGGTAAATATAACTGCCAGAGCAAATAAAATTATTTTAGAGAGCCATTTTTGATATTGCATCTTTTGGCTTTTTTTAGTTACATATTGTACCTTATACTAATTTTGCATGACTTATCACTGGTTCCTAGACTCTGGCTGGGAACCCATACTCAAAGGCTCCGCCTTCGGAGGAAATTAACAAGAGTTTCTACTTATCCAAAAAATGCTTAAATTACTTCACCTTGAGTACGGGAGTTAAATTTTCGGGAATTCCAGCCATTGCAATACTATTACATCCGAGTTTGTAAGCGAAATCAATTGACTCACCAGCAGAAGCAGCACTATAAAAACCCACTACAAATTCAATCGCGGCTTTATCTCCAATCGCTTTATTCATCCCGATTACATAAGGAATATATTGCGAAATTGCAGTTGCTTGCACTTCGGAATAACAAGCATTGAGAATCACGCATTCTATTCTTTGGCTAAACAAAAAGTCAAATTTCATACTTTACCTGGCGCTTTGTTACCGCACGCCAGTTGCCGTACTGTCGGGGAACCCACCCAACGCACTGGCTTAGCTACACAAGCGAAACCCCTCCGGGTTCACTAGTTTGGCGGGACGGAAACCGACACCCTCCGGGTTCAACACTTTGCTTATGCCGGGGAACCCGTCCACCGCAAGTGTTTCACCGCCAACTAGATTCACCGCCTGCGCGGGTTTAAAATTTATAAGTCCACGCAGGTGGACAATGAGCGGTGTAGTAGCGGTAATAAAGCGCCAAATACTTTTAAACCTCTGAGAAAAAAATAGTAGACAAACTGCATAAATACTCAAAACCTTTACCCATAGATAAATAGAGCAAGTTTAATTTTGGGAAAAAGTACAATTAACATGGCAGATATTAAGGGTACATTCGATAAAGATTTACTTTTCGGCACTCCAGAGAACGATATTATTAATGCCTTAGCTGGCAATGATTTTGTTGTTAGTCTTGATGGTAACGATACAGTTGATGCAGGTAGTGGAGATGACGTTGTATTTTCTGGGAATGGTGACGATCGATTATTCGGAAAGTCTGGAACTGATAATTTAAGCGGTGGTGATGGAAATGATTTTCTTGATGGTGGCAGTGGAAATGATTTCCTAGTTGGTGATAACACAGCAGACGATCGCGTCGGAGGTAACGATACCTTAATTGGTGGGGCTGGAGAAGATAATATACTGGGTGGAAAAGGTGACGATCTTATACTTGGCGGTGACGGTAAAGACTTCCTTGCTGGCGATCCTGGCGATGATTATATGAATGGAGGTAGAGGTGACGATAATATATTTGGTAACAGTGGAAACGACCAATTATATGGCGATCGCGGTAACGATCGAGTAGCTGGCGGTCCTGGTAATGATACAGTATTCGGTGGCGCAGGAAATGATACTTTGTCAGGGGTAAGTGTTAATGTTCCAGAAGATGGGAAAGACGACATTGATGTTCTAACTGGCGATCGGGGTAAGGATACATTTGTTTTAGGTTCGGTTTTGCCAGATGGTACTGAAATTGTTTTATACAATGACGGCGACACTTCGAGTACTGGAATTAATGACTATGCTCTAATTACAGACTTTGAGAAAGATATTATTCAATTAGTTGGTTCTTCAAGCGATTATTTACTTGGTGCTTCTCCCCAGGATTTACCGTCAGGAACGGGTATATTTTTCAATGATGGTGCAACCCCAGAATTAATCGGGATTGTTGCAGATATTTTACCGGATAATTTGAGTTTAGATAATGCAAGTCAATTCGATTTTGTGTAGTACTCTTTCTGATTAGTTGTAGAGACGTAGCACTGCTACGTCTCCCGGCGTTGCGAGAAAAACTACAAATTAACCGCCGCAACCGTTGACTTTTGTGCCGAGCGTATTCCTTCCATTTTCATTCTCACCCCTTTTGCTGGAGCCAAAGTCACTCCCCGACGCTGGGCTTTTTCAGGTTTATTATCTGCCAAAGCCAATTTATAACCAGAAACTACCGTTGCTAATACCAGCTTCATCTCAAATTCCGCTAAAGCATAACCAATACAGCGTCTAGCTCCAGCACCAAAAGGCATAAATTCATAGGGAGAAAATTGTCTTTCGATAAATCTTTCTGGTTTAAATTGCTTAGAGTCTGGGTATAAATCTTCTCGATGATGCAACAGATAAATACAGCCCCAAATGTCGCTTCCCGGTTCTATTTGATAACCTGACAACACTACGGGTTCCTGGACTCTCCTGCCAAATGTAACCAATGCCACGGGATAAATTCGCAAGGTTTCGTTACAGACGGCGGTGAGATACGGGAGCCTAGATATACTTATGGGATCGGGGTTTTCTCCCAGACTATCTAACTCTTGCAGTAACTTTTCCCGTACAAGAGGCTTTTGGTAAATCCAATATAATCCCCAAGCCATAGCTGTAGCAGTTGTTTCGTATCCAGCAAGCAGCAATGTCATCAATTCATCGCGCAATTCTCGATCTGTCATTGAGTTGCCATCTTCATCTGTTGCAGACATCAATAACGAAAGTATATCAACGCGATTTGTATTATCTAACTCAGAACGTCTTTCATTAATCTCAGCATACAGCAATCGATCGAGTTGTTCCCTTTGCCGTAAAAAATTGCCCCAAGGACTAAATTTACCCAAATCTTTTTGTAAAATGGGAAACAATAAAAAGCCAAAAGCTAAGGGAGAGCGAAACATCTCTAGCATCGCAATTATTAAATGCTTGATTTGTTGATAGCGCTCTCCTTCGTGCAAACCAAACACAGCCTGCAACATCACGCTCAGAGAAATTTCTGAAGTTACATCACGAGCAGTAAAAATTTGATCTTGTGGTAATTGACTAAATACCTTTTCGGTAAGAGAGCAAATTAATTTACCGTAAGTTTGCATTCGCTCCCCGTGAAATTGCGGCATTAACAATTTACGATCGCGTTTGTGGTTACTTCCATCAAGTAAAAATAAAGAATATTCCCCAGCTAATGGTTGTAAAATTTCATTTGCTTCTCCAGGGGCTGTGAACTTTTTGCGATCGTTAGTTAATATTTCTTGAATTGCTTGGGGATGATTGGCGAATATTATCGGTTTTTTGCTGCCAAATAACTGAGAAGTAAAGATATCGGGATACTGTTTCACCCATCTTTCCATGAAATCCAAAGGCTTGGCAATCCATTCGTATTGTTGTTGAAAAACCGGAGTTTTCAGTAAATTTGGTAAATGCATAAAATTACTCACGTTTTGCGATATCTTAAATATTCTTTAACATAGCTTAAAAACGTTTATGGGGACAAAAGATAGTAAAGTAAATCGATGGTTCTACCCATTCTGTTAAATGGATATATTCATTTTCATCTATATATCTATCGTCGGGTTCTTCTGTAGATTGAATGTCTTGTTCTAATTCCTCATCAATATAAATCAGTTTAATCAAAGCAGCTAATTTTGACCATGCGATCGAGAAAGGATTCTGCAAATATTTAATCGCTGGTGTTTTATTTGCATTATTTTCGGATAAAGAATCTTGGTTCATGATTTAGTCCTCGTAATTTTCTTATTTTTGATAGATGGTCAAATTTGTAAATTTTCTATCTAGTATGAATGCTCGGTGAAATAATTAAGTGTAATAATTAAAATTGATTTATTTAAACTTCTGGCATTTAATCATCAATCGATAACTTTAGATGTAGATAAATTAACAGTTATAGAACCTTTATTGTCTGTGTAAAGATTAATATTCTTAGCTGGATTAATAACATCATTCATAAGGAAGTAAACAGTTTTTCCTGGTTTAAGATTAAAACTTCCTTTTCCACCGTTAGCAAGCTTACATTTTAAATTTTCTCCCCGAACTATTAAAGCACCTACTGGTGCTGTACATGGAGTTGTATTAGGTTTAAAATTAGGATCTCCTTCTGGTGACAAATAACCTTTAGCAGAGTCAGGAACATTTTTAATATTATTAGGAATTGCCAACCATTCACCCTCAGCAACAAAATCTACTATTACTTCCTTATCCTCTTCGTTGGTATATTTAGAACCTTGAGTATCGTTAGCATAAACTTCTAGTTTTGTTTTCTTTGTAGAAGTATTTGCACTATTCTCAAATAGAGGATTCTTTGTAGGAAATGTATTAGATTCTGTGGGGATGAAAAATGGAATTAATACTAACAAAAATCCAAATCCCAATAAGCCTTTTACAACTATTCCAAAATTTGATTTTTTACCCAGTAGTGTTGTACCCGTACTAAATATTCCTTGCCCGAAATTATTCTCAGAATTGCTTCGATTTATTTGAGTACAATTACAATTAAGTTTAATAACTATCTCTTTTAAAATAGATTCGTTTAGCCCTCCCTTAAAAATAGGTTTTAATTCGTTACAACAAAGCTGACAAATAGCTATTGTATTTCCTACTTCATTTAAGTGGTTGATTAGATTTATCGCAAAGCTATCGTCTGAAGGGTCGTTTATAAACCCAAGCTGTCTGTAGTAATCGATGCCAATGCTAATACATAATGCTTCTCGCGCTTTTACTTTTGAACTAATTAGCAATAGGTTTACTAATTTATTAAGTTCATCTTGATTTAATTCTGATGACATTTTTTCGATTTCCTAATTACTTACAATTAAGTTTCAATTTAAGATTTTTCAATTCCGTAAAATATTTACCCGTTTTAAAGACAATTTCTAATTCGTGACAAATTTTGCACAGAGCTTGTTTATTATCTATACTATGTAAATAGTTAATTAGTTCTAATGCAAAATCAGCGTCGGTCGATTGTCTTAAAAATCCCAGTTGATTTGCTTCAACACCAATTTTTATACATAATGCTTTGCGGGCTGAATATTCACTACGTCCGCTAAGAATTAACAATTGTGTAAGCATTTCTCTATCAGAATCATTTAGTTCCCCAGAGGCTTCAAATATAAGTTCGTTTGATACTGTCAGCTTTTGATTAATATTCGGATTTTTTTTAAGAATCGGGGTTAAATGTTCTGGAATACCTGCCATACGAATCGCAGCACAACCAAATTTATAGGCAAATTCCACGGATCTTCCTGACAACAAAGCATCGTAAAAACCTACTGCGAATTCAATTGCTGCCTTATCCCCGATCGCCTTTTTCATACCGATCGCATAGTTAACGTGTTGAGTAATAGCAATAGCCTGTATTTCCGAATAACAGCCGTTGAGAACAACACATTCAACTTGTGCAAATAGTTCAAACAGTCCCGCTAAAGCTTCTCCATCAACTAGCTTTGTTTGCCCAATTTCATTTTCAAATACCAAACCTTCATCACCAGTACCATGTCCGGAAAAATGAACGATCTGTGGTTCGACATCCAACATTGCCCTTTGAATATCTCTCGGTCGTACTGCCCACTTTTGTTCTAAAATAAACTCTTCGCGCCCTTTAGCTCGCTGCAAACCATTATCAATTTCCCGTACTTCCTCACTCAAACGTAACTGACTTGTGCCTTGAGGATTTGCTGACAAAATTAAGATTGTTTTCACTAATTCACAATCCCCAAATTTTTACTACTCTTATATATGGGTGAGTGCCGACTCAACTTATGCAGTTACAAGCCAAATCAACTAAGTGCATAAGTTATCAAATAGTTAACCCATATGATAACTAAGGCATAGCTAAAACGAAAATTATGTCTCTAATAAGCGATCGCAGATAATGAGAAAAATTTTATTGATTGAATCGCAATTACGAATATGCAACAAATTCATCAAATGCTTGGAGACACAAGGGTTTGATGTCATAGTCGCAGAAAACAGCTTTGTCGGTGTCCGTAAAGCACAATCAGAATTACCAGATTTGATCGTTAGCGATATGCTTATCTCAGAGTTTGAGGATTGTAACTTTAATTTTTTTAAAGCTCTGCGCGAACACAATACCACAGCCATTATCCCCTTAATTGTTGTCATCGATCGCGACACTCAAGCTGACATCCGCAAAGCAATGGAAATGGGGGCTGACGACTGTATTAGTAAGTTTTGTACCGAAGAGGAATTATTAAAGGCGATCGCAGTGCGCTTGGATCGGCTTGCCTTTCTTCAACAATGGTGTGCTGCACAAATGAAAATAATTTAATCCCAACTGCATAAGTTAGTAAAAGCTGCACCCATATAGTAAATAGAACAAAGTAAACAAGAACGAGTCATAAACCAATGTTCAAAAAAGCTGTAATTATTGGCGCTGCTGCTTGCTGGATTTGAATGCTTGTTACAACCTACCATTTGTTATTCAGATTTTTTGAATACTTATAAAGGTTGGGTACGAAGGTTAAGAAGTCGAATCAACAGTTATTAGCACAATTGTAAGCGGGATACTTACCATGAGCAACATCAAAAGCGATCGCATTTTTTATTATCGCGATCGGTCATATTATAAATTCCAAGAAAATAATATTGACAGTATTAGTAGGATCGGCGAAAAAACAAACAAAACAACTAAAGTAAATTCAGGTAACAATACAGGTAACGAAATATTTATATGTGTTGTAATTATGGTTATTTTAGGAATAAATATTGGAGGCAGTACTTTAATTCAAAACAGAACCAAACAAAAACTAATTTATAATTCAGTTCCACTTTCGATTACTTCTCCTAAATAATTTGTAATACAGGCACGGTATTGTAAGCTCTTATACGACTATTCGGGCATAAACTTGTACGGAAGAACCACCATAAATAAACCAGATGGAGAAAATATGGAATCAGATCGAAACAACATCTACTTGATGAAAAATTATAAAAGATTAAGAAGAAGTAATACTAACAGCGCATTTAAAATGGCGATTGTAAATAAGAATAATATTTGTCCGTTAAAACCAGAATTTAGGCAATATGCCAATAAAAAGATTGTAAGATATCAACCAAAATCTACAATAAAATCAGTTTTAATGCCTGTAATAATAATATGTGCTTGGAGTTTTGCAATGTGTTTGTTAGCAAAATCTAGCTATGATTTTTTACAAGCAATTTGTATTCATTCCGTTCAAGAAATAAAAAGCGATCGATTTAATTAAAACCTAAGTAAGTTAACAAAAATAAACACATCATTTGCTTATCAGACCTATTGCCTCGCCATAATTACGCCTTTTAACGCCACCTAATTATTATGGTTGCGCTAACATAAATCGCATCGGATTCATTAGGAGACAAACATAAATGTCTACAGCAAAACTGCCCAAAGGTCTTGGTAATATATCCTTGTTAGAAAAACTGCAACAGATTACTAACCCCTTAGAGTTTTTTGAAAAACAAGCACAACTTTATGGCGATATATTTACTCTGCCCCCGACGGGTTCAAGCAATAATCCTCAAGTTGTAATTAGTAATCCCGAAGGTATTGAGAAGATTTTCACAGCTAATTTAAACCAATTGGATTCTGGTAAAGCAGCGGGGTTAAAACCATTCCTTGCCGGAGAGCGATCGCTACTTGCTCTTTCTGGAGAACGCCACAAGCGAGAACGAAAGCTGTTGATGCCGCCTTTTCATGGAGAGCGAATGCGAGCTTATGGGGAGATAATCGGCGAGCTTACAGAACAAGTAACAAGTCGATGGGATGGCACTTTCTGCATCCGTTCGTCTATGCAAGCTATTTCCTTCCAGGTTATTTTAAAAGCCGTGTTTGGTTTAGAAGATGGCGTGCGTTACCAACAACTAACTAAATTGTTGACTCAAAGGCTAGAAGGAGGTAAATCTATTTTTAGAGCGATGCTGCTGCTTTTGCCGATATTGCAGCAGGATTGGGGTTCATTGAGTCCTTGGGGACGTTTGAAGGAAAAAGAGCGGCAAATCGATCGAGTTATCTATGCTGAAATTAACCAACGGCGATCGCACCCAGATCCATCTCGCACTGATATCCTCTCTTTAATGATGGCAGCCAGCGATGAGGATGGCGAGCCGATGACAGATTTGGAACTACGCGATGAGTTGATAACTCTGTTAGTTGCAGGACATGAAACCACGGCATCTTCTTTAGCTTGGGCATTTTACTGGATTCACCATCTGCCAGAGGTGCGGAAAAAACTGCTACAAGAATTAGATAGCCTGGGCGATCGTTTCGATCCGAACGAGATGATGAAATTACCTTATTTAAATGCGGTTTGCCAAGAAACACTGCGGATTTACCCCGTGGTAAACCTTGCCTTGCCGCGAGTAGTTACATCGTCCTTTGAAATTATGGGATACCAGTTAGAACCCGGTACCATAGTTTCTGCCTGTATATATTTAACCCATCATCGAGAAGATTTGTATCCTGACTCAAAGCAGTTCAAGCCAGAGCGGTTTTTAGAAAGACAATTTTCTCCCTACGAGTATTTACCCTTTGGTGGTGGTAGCCGTCGCTGCATTGGCTACGCTTTTGCTTTGTTTGAAATGAAACTGGTTCTGACGACTATACTATCTAATTGGCAGTTAGAACTTGCAGATAACAAACCCGTGAAGCCAGTACGCCGGGGACTTTTGATGTCACCAAGTGAAGTGCGGATGGTTGCAAGTAAACGGACTCATACGCAAGTCCAGACAGCTTCTAATGTTACGTTTCATTAATTGTACTTTTAAAAATGAATGATATTGCAAGTATTAGCAACGAAATTTTAACAGGGCAGGGATTTGTGGTACTTCCCGAAGTATTGAGTGCATCGGAAACACGAGCAGCTCGCGATACTATTCTCCAGCTTGCCGAGGCAGAAAAACAACAAGGGAAGTTGTTGATTGATGGAAAAAGGGAGCGGCTTTTTGGCTTAATTTACAAAGATAAAATCTTCGAGATGCTGGTACAGCATCCGAAAATAATCGAAATTATCGAAACTATGCTGGGAGAAGACATGACGATGAGTGGCCATAGCGCTCACATTCTCAATCCCGGTGCTACAAGTATGGGAATACACGTAGATTATCCTTATTTCACCATGAAACCACCATTTTCACCCGCTCCCATAATGAACGTTCAAGTCATTTGGATGGTTGAAGATTTTACGGAGAAAAATGGTGCGCCAGTTTTTGCACCAGGTAGCCAAACACTTGGTAGTCTACCCAAATCATCGCACTTTTCCCAAATAGCCAAAAAAGTCACGGGTAAGGCAGGCTCGGCAATTCTTTCTCACGGGCTTTGTTGGCACGATACTTCTGCGAATTCTGCCGATAAGCCAAGAGTCTCGATGTTGGCTAATTATACTCCTAAATTTGTGCGTCCGATGTTAGACCTTTCCCGTGATATGCCACAAGAAGTTTTGGACAACGCCAGCCCCAAACTCAAACAATTACTCGGATACGAATTTCAATCATCCCTTTTCAAGGATATTCAAAGAATTAGTTCCACGGGTTGGAAATAGATCGAGTCTTAATTAACGTTTTTTTTGGAGAAATCCACAATGACTGCCACAATACTTCACATTCAAAACAAAAACCGAACCCCAGATCCGACGTTAGTTAAACTAGAAGATTTTGACTATACAGAAGGAGAAAATATTGATTTTCTAACTATTGTTGAAAATCCCAACATTACTTTATACTGTCTTGATTTTCAAAATCAACGAGCAATTTTTGTTGAAACTCCTGCGGATGCCGATCTTTTCCAATCTCCTTTTTTCTACTTAGCTCAGTATGAATATGCACAAAGATTAATTGCAGTACCGTATAAAGAATTGCCTCTATTAGTCGATCGCATAAACCCAATTAAAAATCCAATTGAGCTAATTCTAATTTACTCTGTTGGTCGCTGCGGCTCCACTTTGTTAAGTAAAGTATTCGATCGAGTTGGTATTCAAAGCTTATCAGAACCAGATGTTTTTTCTCAAATTGTTGGCTTGCGAAATCCTGACAAAAGTAACGACGAACAGATTACAGGACTCTTAAAAGCTTGTATTTATCTACTAGCCAAACCTACAGGGGATAAAAAAACCTCATGCTGTGCAATTAAGTTTCGCAGCTTTGCGATCGAACTGGCAGATTTAATCTACCAAGCTTTTCCCGATGCCAAAAGCATTTTTCTGTATCGCAACGCAGAAGACACCATCAAATCATCGATACGCTCTTTTAGCATTCTAAGTAAGATGCTGCCGACAATCAAAGAAAATATGAATTTGTATAGTAGATTCATTCCTTTACTCAAAGATTATGCAGACGATATAGATTTTACAGATCCTCAAGCTGTAGATTTATATACAACTTTGTGGCTATCAACAATGCAAAGCTATTTATCATTACACCAACAAGGAATTATTACTTGTGCCCTGCGCTATGAAGATTTGGTAGCACAACCGGAGCAGATTCTTTCTGACTTATTTCAACAATGTGGTTTAGCGATCGCCCAAGTAAAGAATGGGTGTGAAGCATTTAATAGAGATTCTCAAGAGGGTTCGAGCTTATCAAGAGAAAATACTCGTAAAAATCAAGTTGAGCGATCGGATAGTTTAGAAATTCGGGGAAAAATCGATAATTTATTGAAAAAACATCCAACAATTAAAACATCAGATTTCATCGTGCCCGATACTTTAGGTTACGCAAAATAAGAGTATTTTACAGAAAATTGTAGTTATTTTAGTTAAAGTAGGCAATTTCGTAAAAATTAAGTCTACTTTGTCCAGCTATTTGCAGGAAAATCTAGGATATCTCTCTTTATCTCTTTTCTGTGTCTTGAAAAGTTGTTCATTTTGGAAACCAAAAAGACCACACTTTATGTCCTAACGGACACGCAATACCTACGGTACGCTTCGCTAGCCGCTAACGCTGCGCCCTCAGCGCTCTAGAAGGGTTTTTTAATCGGTAATCGTAGAGCCGGGAAAGGAGTAGTAAATATTCGCAATCAATTATTTGTGGGGAAAACCAGCATGACTCATTTCGGCATCATTTGTCCTACTTCCTCCGGTCATCTCAATACTATACTGCCATTAGGATATGAACTAAAAAAACGCGGTCATCAGGTTACTGTGCTTGCAATCTTAGATGCTAAACAGAAAACTATGGCAGCAGGATTAGAATTTCAAGCCATAGCAGAAGATGAATGTCCAATCGGTTCGAGAGCAGAATCATTTGCACTCTTAGGCGAACTAAGTGGTTTAGCTGCATTGCAATATACAATAAAACTGCTTGCAGATGGAGCAACTCGTAACCTGCAATATCTTCCAGAAGCGATAAAAAAAGCCGGAATAGAAGCTTTATTAATAGATCAAGTCACATCAGAAGGTAAAACTTTAGCAGAATACCTCGATATCCCTTTCATTACCGTATGCAGCGCACTAATGATATATGAAGACGCAAACATTCCTCCTCATTTCACCCTCTGGCAATATAGCCCTACTTGGTGGGCACGTTTACGCAATCAACTGACTTATCAGATACTTAATCGCGTTGCTAAACCAATTGGAAATGCGATCGCGCAGTATCGGCAAGAGTGGAATTTACCTCTGCACTCTCACCCCGATGATGGCTATTCTCCACTGGCTCAAATTAGTCAACAACCGGCTGAGTTTGAATTCCCCAGACAAAAATTACCTAAATCTTTTCACTTTACCGGACCTTACCATACTACAGCTAGTCGGGAACCCGTTGCTTTTCCTTGGGACAAACTAACCGAACAACCGTTGATTTACGCTTCGATGGGAACAATGCAAAACCGTCTTCTACCAGTATTTGAGAAAATTGCCGCAGCTTGTGAACAACTAGATGCTCAATTAGTAATTTCTCTAGGAGGTTCCGCGACTCCAGAATCATTACCTAATTTGCCGGGAAATCCTCTGGTAGTAGGATATGCGCCGCAATTAGAACTGTTACAAAAAGCCGCTCTGACTATAACCCATGCCGGAATGAATACCACCTTAGAATCATTAACTAATGGAGTGCCGATGGTTGCGATTCCAGTAGCTAACGATCAGCCAGGAATTGCAGCACGCATTGCTTGGACGGGTACGGGAGAGGTTGTACCCTTGGGTAAATTGAGCGTAGAAAGCTTACGTAAGGCTGTTGAACGGGTATTGACGGAAGATTCTTACAAAAAAAATGCTTTGAGATTGCAAGAGGCGATCGAGCAAGCAGGAGGAGTTAGTAAAGCTGCCGATATTATTGAAGAGGCGATATCTGCTGGTAAGCCCTTAGCTAGTACTCTTTTTTATCAGTTTTGATGGGTAAAAAGGTTCGTAGTAAGCGCCGTCTTCGCCTCATATTACGGAATCTGGAGGGGAGTACAGCCCTTACTACAAACCTATCAAAATTAATCAAAAGGACTACTAGTACGGAGCCAGATTAATTATGCGGAGTAATTAAGGTTTGTAGTAAGGACTTTAGTCCTCATATCAATGGGCTTGAGGACGCGCATTCCCAACTACGAACCTTTATTGCCGATATAGTTGAAGAAGATTTTTGAATACTGCATAAGTTCAACCGCGTAATTTCTATAACTATGTAACTTAAGATATACATAATTATGACTCGTAACATTTACGCATTATTAGTAGGCATCGATAAATACGCCGCACCTGTTAATCCCCTCCAAGGTTGTGTTAACGATGTAAACGCGATCGCACAATATTTAGAAACACGGGTACAAACGGAAGGATGGCAATTAAACTTAAAAACTCTTCAAGATGAACAAGCAACCCGTCAAGGTATTATTGATGGTTTTCGCGAGCATTTATGTCAAGCTAGTAGCAATGATGTAGCATTATTTTACTACAGCGGTCATGGTTCCCAAGAACAAGCACCGCGAGAGTTTTGGCATTTGGAACCAGATAGATTAGATGAAACTTTAGTTTGTTACGACAGTCGTTTGCAAGGAGGTTGGGATTTAGCAGATAAGGAATTAGCAAAATTAATTTCGGAAGTTGCTCAAAAAAATCCCCATATTACCTTAATTTTAGATTGCTGTCATTCTGGATCTGGAAGTAGAGATCCACTCCTTGAAACCGCAGTTCGTCAATATACCACAGATGAGCGCGTGCGCCCTTTAGATAGCTTTATTTTCTCACCAGAAGAAATCCGGGATTTAATCGCATCAGATAAACAAGCTTCCGGTTGGAATTTACCCAGAGGCAAACATATTTTATTTGCATCCTGTCAAGATTCGGAAACCGCTAAAGAATATAATGCAGATGGAGAACACCGGGGAGCATTTTGTCACTTTTTAACGCAAACTCTCAAGCAAACCCCAGGAAATCTGACTTATCGGGATTTATTTAAACGAACTAACGCTTTGGTACGCAGTAAAATCAAACAACAATCGCCGCAGCTAGAAGCAACCCATACCGAAGATTTAGACCAATTCTTTTTAGGTGGTGCAATTTGCGATCGCCATCCTTACTATACCGTGTCATATCATAAACAACATGGTTGGGTAATTGATGGTGGTGCGGTACATGGTGTACCTCGTCGGAATGGTGAGGAAACGATGCATTTGGCTCTTTTCCCGATTGAAACTCAAGCCAAAGATTTACGTTTATTATCAAATAAAATCGCAGAAGCGAAAGTAACCGAAGTTTTACCGCAATTAAGTAAAGTTGAAATTAGTTCTAAATATAACGATAAAAAAGATCAAACTTTCAAAGCCGTTATAACCAGTTTACCTTTACCGCCAAAAACTGTACGCTTTGAAGGTGATGCAGAAGGCGTGAAACTATTACAACAAGCAATCCAAACCATCGAAGATAATCAACCTTCGCTATATATCCGAGAAAGCGACAGCGAAGCAGCAGAATTTAAAGTAGTGGCTCGTAAAGGTGAATATATCATAACTCGACCTGCTGACGGTGTACCAATAGTCGATCAAATTCAAGACTATACCGAAGATAATGCCAACAAAGTAATTCAACGACTCGAACATATTACCCGGTGGACAAATCTGAGCGAACTTTCGAGTACTGCCAACAGTCGGATTAGTTCCGATGCGATTAAGTTGGAAATTCATCAAGGTGATGAAATTTTATCAGATGGTGAAATCCATTTCAATTATTATCAAAATGACAGTGGTAAATGGAACAAACCCGCTTTTAAAGTTAAGTTAAAAAACACCAGCGATGAAACTCTTTATTGTGCGTTACTCGATTTAACCGAACAATTTGCTATTAGTACGGGCTTTTTTGAAACTGGCTCAGTCAAACTTGAACCAAACCAAGAAACTTGGGCATTTGGTAAAAAATCGATTCGTGCTAGCGTTCCCCAAGAGTTATGGGAACGGGGAATTACTGAATCTCAAGATATTTTTAAACTAATTGTTTGTACCTCAGAATTTGATGCTACTCTTCTAGAACAGGATAAACTCGATTTACCGCGTCAAAAATATACCCCTGAAAATAGAGGTAGTAGAAGTGCTGGTACTCTCAACCGTTTGATGAATCGCCTGCAATCTAGGGATATTATATTTGATGATGTAGAAGAATACGATGATTGGGTGACAAACCAAGTAGTAATTAGAACTCACAGACCCCTGGAAACTACGCCCGTACCTAACTTTGGTTATGGTGTATCTTTGGGTGCGGGGGTATTATTAGAAACTCATCCACAGTTACAAGCCCAAGCTCGTTTAATAAATGTTTCATCTACTAGAAGTGTAGATAACAATCATTTGCCACCATTGTTACGGGAATCTCAACCCTTTGGATTAACTAGCAGTCGGGGAATTGAGCCTGCTTTAAACACCTTGGAATTAAGAGATATAAATCCAGAAACTATCTCCACAGTCACCCGCGAAAATCCTTTAAAATTAACTGTTGACACCTTCTTAGCACCAGGAGAAAAAGTTTTACCCGTAGCTTATGACGGTGAATTTTATCTTCCCTTGGGAGTTGGTTATTCTAAAAATGGTAAAACTGAAATTAGATTAGAACGTCTACCCGAACCCGCATTGCAAGAACGCAGTATCAAAAGTGCTTTTCAAATTTATTTTCAAAAAGTAGTAAGCGAAAAGCTGGGATTAGAATATACTTACCCGCGATTAGCAGTAGCAGAAATAGCAGCAGATGCAGCAGCAGATGTTAGCTACGTAATCGATGTAGAAAAAGTTAAACAAAGAGTTGCCCAAGCCGAAAAAATAGTTGTTTTCATCCACGGGATTATCGGCGATACCGAAAGCATCATACCCGGAATGCAACGGGGAAAAGTGGAAATAGAAGGACAGGAAAAACCCTTAGAGCAGATGTACGATTTGATTCTTGCTTTTGACTACGAAAACCTAAATACATCAATTGAAGAAAACGCCAGATTATTAAAACAGCGTCTCGAAGCAGTCGGTTTGGGTGAAAATCACGGCAAACAACTAGATATTGTCGCACATTCGATGGGTGGTTTAGTATCTCGTTGGTTTATCGAACGCGAAGGTGGCAACAAAATCGTCGATCGCTTGGTAATGTTAGGTACCCCAAATGCCGGTTCACCTTGGGCTACAGTGCAAGAATGGGCGACAATATTACTAACATTTGGATTAAATAGTTTATCTACAGTCGCTTTACCCGTGAAGATATTGGGTAGTTTGGTTGCTGCCCTTGAAACCATTGATATTTCACTAGATCAAATGCAGCCCGGATCGGATTTCCTTAAATCCTTAGCTGCGAGTCCAGATCCAGGTATTCCCTACACTATTATTGCTGGAAATAACTTAATGATGACTGCAAGCATAGAAACCCAGAAATTGCAGCGACTGATGCATAAACTGCGAAATAAATCAATGAATTTAGTTTTCTTTAATGAATCTAACGATATTGCCGTCACAGTTAATAGTATTAAGAACATTAACACGGCGCGGGTTCCCCAAGTTCAAATTCGGGAAGTTGGTTGTAATCATCTTGATTACTTCAGCGACAAAGAAGGATTAACCGCACTTGCGGAGGCATTGATGGGAACCCAAAAACCTGTAAAGGTGACTCCTACTACAGCTAAAGCAACCAATAACACAGGTAGAGGACGGTTGATTAGTTTGATTATTGCACTATTCGGATTTACATCAATAACAAACTGGTTTCTATTGCAGCGATCGCTAAATGCACAACCCTCAAATCAAAACCAAATTCAGCTTCGCAATTAATAAATTTAGCACGTAGGGTGTGTGACGCAACGAAAATATATGATTTCAAACTCAGAATCTATGTAGCGTCACGCACCAACAACAATTTTGATTGAAAGACTACGAAATATAAGTAAACAGGAAAAAACTCCAGTTATCATGGAGAGAAAATTATCAATCCTGTTTTAAACCATGAAAAAAACTCTTCCTATTAATTTATCTCAAGAAGAAATTAAACAATTTTGTCAGCGTCACTCGATCCGCAAGTTGTCTTTATTTGGTTCAGTATTAAGAGATGATTTTGCAAGAGAAAGTGATGTTGATGTTCTAGTAGAATTTGAACCGGAAAAAACTCCAGGTTTAGCTATTATTACGATGGAAGATGAGCTATCAAGTATAATAAATCGCCAGATAGATTTAAGAACATCAGCAGATTTAAGTCGTTATTTTCGCGAGCAAGTATTAGCGTCAGCAATGGTTATTTATGAGTAAAATTGATGATTTAACTCGGCTAAAACACATTAGAGATTCTGCAATTGTTGCAAAAGTGCGATCGCACAAGCACTGATTTTCCTGTTAGCTAATTTTTTGGTAGCCACTGTATTAATTGTCAAGCCCTCGCAATTTATCCTCTGAGGTATTAAAGTTATCTTAATAACTCTTTTCTAGGGTAATATGTTTGAACGCAACTTAGCATTTATCATCGGCATCAATAATTATACAAACGGTATTTCTTCGTTAAAAACTGCCGTCAACGATGCCGAAAAACTAGCAAAAATTCTTAGCGAAAAACATAATTATCAAGTCTGGGTATGCTTGGACGAAGTTGCAACCCTAAGTAAATTAAATCAATTTTTAGAAAAAACATTACCCGCACACGTTACACAAAACGATCGCTTATTATTTTATTTTGCCGGTCATGGAGTAGCCCTTAATAATGATGATGGTCCGGCTGGTTACTTGATTCCTCAAGATGCAAAAGGGGGTGATACTGATAGCTATCTACCGATGACCAAGTTACACGATGCTTTAAGTAAATTACCTTGTCGTCATTTCTTAGGAATTCTTGACTGTTGTTTTTCTGGTGCTTTCCGGTGGTCGAGTACCAGAGATTTATTAACTGAACCTGAAGTTATTCACAAAGAGCGTTATGACCGTTTTATTACAGATCCAGCATGGCAAATTATTACTTCTTCAGCTTCGGATCAAAAAGCATTAGATAACTTTAAATTAGATGGCGATCGCCCTCAAGTCGGCAATCATTCCCCTTTTGCTGCGGCATTACTAGAAGCTCTCGAAGGCGAAGCAGATGCTTATCCTCCCGCCAAAAACGATCGCAGAGCAGGGGATGGAGTAATTACAGCCACAGAATTATATTTGTATTTACGCGATCGAGTCGAAATTCCCACAGAAAAACGCCGTCTGCGACAAACTCCCGGTATTTGGTGTTTAAATAAGCATGATAAAGGCGAGTATATCTTTCTTTCTCCCGGACACAAACTAAATTTACCCCCCGCACCACCATTAGATGAATCAAAAAATCCCTATCGCGGTTTAGAATCATTTGAGGAAGAACACAGCAAATGCTTTTTTGGTAGAAGCGAACTCGTAGAAAAGTTACAAGCTTTTGTCGAAACTCATCCTCTGACAGTGGTGTTGGGTGCTAGTGGTTCAGGAAAATCGAGTTTGGTAAAAGCCGGATTAATTCCTAAATTAAAACAAGAAAAGAAGGAAAAATGGTGTATCTTGTCACCAATACGTCCGGGAGAAACACCTTTCCAAGCTCTGAATAATGCCCTTGTTAATGTCAAATTACCACTTGTAGATTTAAAGCATCAAAAAACTCTGGCTCAAAGTATTGCTGTTTGGGTCAAAAATAATCCAAATGGCAAATTATTAATTTTTATTGACCAAAGCGAAGAAATAATTACACTTTGTCATTCACAAAGCGATCGCCGGGAATTTTTTCAACAGATACTTAAAGCAATTAATACCCATCGAGATAAATTGCGGGTAGTATTAACCTTGCGTTCTGATTTTGAACCCCAAGTTAGAGACGTTGGCTTAAACTTCGTTCCCGAAGTACTCAATAAATTAGGAAGCACGGAACTAAAAAATCGTTGGCAAAGCGGACGTTTTGTTGTACCTGCAATGACGCGGGGGGAACTGCGTCAAGCAATTGAAAAACCTGCTTTATCACGGGTAATGTATTTTCAACCCCACGATTTAGTCGAAGAATTAATTGATGAAGTTGCAGATATGCCCGGAGCCTTACCACTGCTTTCTTTTGCCTTGAGCGAACTTTATCTAAAATATTTAAAGCGACGACAGGATGCGGAAAATAGAGGTATAACAATTGACCGCGCTCTTACCCAAGCAGATTATGAGGAATTGGGGGGAGTAATGCATAGTCTCACGAGAAGAACCGATCGGGAATATCTGGCGCTAGTTAAAGAAAATTCTGCTTATAACCAAATTGTACGTCACGTAATGTTGCGGATGATTGCAATTAGTGGGGGTGAATTAGCTCGCAGACGAGTACCTTTATCGGAATTAGAATATCCTCAAGAGAAGAATAGTTTAGTTCAAGAAATAATTGAGCGTTTTACCAAAGCACGATTATTAGTTAAAGGAGAAGATGCTCGAGGGAATTGCTACGTAGAACCTGCTCATGATGCTTTAGTGCGGGGGTGGGAAAGGCTGCTGCGGTGGAAACAAGAGGAAGAAGAAAGTTTAATTTTACAGCGCCGTTTGACTCCGAATGCGGTGGATTGGCAAAGTATTCGCAGCAAAAAACAACAATCCGATTTTCAAGCTAAGGCTGAAGCTACTATCGATTGGTTTGATGACAAACTTTACCCGATCGAAAGCATAAATATTCGGTTAACTCAACTACGTCAAAAATTAGATAAGCAAAAAACTTCCTCAGAGAAACCCCTACAGTTTCTATGGAATGATAATCCTTACCTCGATATATTGAATCAAACATTGAACTCTAAAGACAATTGGTTAAATCAAGTAGAAGCCGAGTTTGTGCGACGAAGTATTAAGCGAAGACGACGAAATACCCAAAAGCGTTGGTTAATTGCCTTGAGCATAATATTCGGATTGAGCGTGCTAACTAGTGTGGCTGTAATGAATTTAAGAAATACAAAAATACTAGAGATTAACGCTTTGATAGAAGCTTCACAAGCAAAGCTAGGATCGAACAATCGATTTGATGCAATAGTCAAAGCTATAAAAGCTAAGAAAAAATTAAATGACCTTTTGATTGACAAACATTATTTTTTTCCAAAAGTTCTTGGTGCTTTGCAACAAGCTGTTTACTACAATCAACAAGGATGGATGGAACTTCTGCGTTTACCAGGTACAGATGTGATATTTAGCCCCGACGGAAAACTACTCGCTACTATAGAAAATTACAATACAGTGCGGGTGTGGAGTCTTGATGGTAAGCAGAAGCACTTTCCTACTCTCGAAAAAGATAAAAGTGGGGTGAGGAACATAGTATTTAGCTCCGACGGAAAACTACTTGCTACTATATCGAAGGACAAAACAGTACGGCTGTTAGAAGCAGCGACTGGTAAGGAATTACGCAGTTTCAAAGAAGATAAAAACGGGGTGAAGAACATGGTATTTAGCCCCGATGCAAAACTACTGGTTACTATATCCAGTGACAAAACAGTGCGTGTCTTGGAAGTTGCTACTAGTAAAGTGTTGCTCATTCTCAAAGATAAAAGCGGGGTGAAGAACATATTTAGCCCTGATGCAAAACTACTGGCTACTATATCGAAGGACAAAACAGTGCGTGTCTTGGAAATTGCTACTGGTAAAGTGTTGCTCACTCTCGGAGATAAAAGTGGGGTGAAGAACATAGTATTTAGCCCCGATGCAAAACTACTGGCTACTTTATCAGTTGACAATACAGCCCAGGTGTGGGATGTAGCGACTGGTAAACTGTTATTCAGTGTCGATAAAAGTGGAGTCAGGGACATAGTATTTAGCCCCGATAGAAAACTACTGGCGATCGCATCATTGGAAAATACAGTACAGATATGGAAAGTCCCAACAGGTGAAAAGTTGCGAACTCTCCGAGGACATGAAAGCGGAGTGAGGAGCATGGCGTTTAGCCCTACCCCGCCCAATGGTATGCTATTAGCAACTGCATCAGACGACAAAACAGCACGGGTGTGGGATGCTAATACTGGTCAGCAGTTACAAGTTATCCGGGGACACGAAAGTGGAGTGAACAAGGTGGAATTTAGCCCCGACGGAAAACTACTGGCGACCTCATCATGGGACAATACAGCGCGAGTGTGGAATGCTCCCCCTTATCCAAATTTCAAAACTCTCAAAGGACATGAAAATCGGGTGTGGAGCGCGGTATTCAGTCCCGACGGCAAGCAAATAGCAACATCGGGAGGTAATGATGCACGGCTGTGGGATGCAGTTACTGGTAAGCGGTTGCATACTCTTAAAGGACATGAAGATGAGGTGAAAAGCGTGGTATTTAGTCCCGACGGTAAGCTAGTGGCGACCGCATCATGGGACAATACAGCGCGGTTGTGGAATGCAGCTACTGGCAAGGAATTACACATCTTGGCACATGAAGGTGCGTTGTGGAGTGTGGTCTTTAGCCCTTCGGGTAAGCTTGTGGCAACTGGTTCGGACGACAATACAGCACGGGTGTGGGATACTAATACTGGTAAACTATTACACACAATCGGGCATAAAGCTGAGGTGAGGAGCGTGGTATTTAGCAAGAGCGGTAAGCTATTGGCGACTGCATCATGGGACAATACAGCAGGGGTGTGGAATGCAAACACTGGTAAAAATTTATATACGATAAGACATAAAGCTGAGGTGACGAACGTAGTCTTTAGCCCAACTGGTAAGCTATTAGCAACCGCATCAGATGATAAAACAGCACGGTTGTGGGATGCTAATACTGGTAAAGACTTACACAGTTTTCCCGAACATGAAAATGCGGTGAATAACCTAGCATTTAGCCCGGATGGTAAGTTATTAGTAACTGCATCCAAAGACAAAACAGCGCGGGTGTGGAAAACTGATACTTACGAACTGTCACAAACCCTTATAGGACATGGAGATTCTATATGGAAGGTAGTTTTTAGTCCCGACAGTAAGCAAGTCGCGACTGCATCAGATGACAAAACAGCACGAGTATGGGATGCTAATACTGGTAAGGAATTACACGTTCTCTGGGGACATGAAAGCTATGTGACGAGCGTGGTATTTAGCCCCGTTAGCGTCATCACCCCGCACGGTGGTACGCGATTGGTAACTACATCAGACGACAGAACAGCACGGATATGGGATACCACAGTAATTGGTGAGAAAGATTCGCTACAAAACGTAGAACTTAGCTTCGATGTTAAAGATTTGATCGGCGTATTCGATAAGATATGGGTGCGACAAGAGCGATCGATGGAAAAAATGCTGGAGATTAGCTGCAAAGATGTGCGTCCCTATTTAAAACAAAACCCCAATCTTGAGCAGAGCGATCGCCATCTCTGTGACAATGTAAGCAAGTAGTTACATTTAGGTTTATTGGTGCCGACTTACTTGTATCTAAGTATCGCTTTGGATCTGCATAAGTTAATTCAAGCTGCAACTATTACATCTACATCTTGAAATTCGCGTATGTTCCATACAAGGAGAAATTAGCGCAATTTATTCTCTCAAACAGTATTAAAATTATCTTTATAAATCCTTTCTAGGAATATGTTTGACCGCAACTTAGCATTTATTATCGGTATCAATAACTATACAAACGGCATTTCTTCCCTAAAAACTGCCGTCAACGATGCCAAAAAGCTTGTAGAAATTCTTCGCTCCAAGCATGGTTATCAAGTTTGGGTATGCTTAGACGAAGTTGCAACCTTAAGTAAATTAAATCAACTTTTAGAAAAAACATTACCAGCACAAGTTACCGAAAACGATCGCTTATTATTTTATTTTGCCGGTCATGGAGTAGCCCTTAATAATGATGATGGTCCGGCTGGTTACTTGATTCCCCAGGATGCGAAACAAGGTGATACTGATAGCTATCTACCGATGACGAAGTTGCACGATGCTTTAAGTAAATTACCTTGTCGGCATTTTTTGGGAATTCTTGACTGTTGTTTTTCTGGTGCTTTCCGGTGGTCGAGTACCAGAGATTTATTAACTGAACCAGAGGTTATTCATAAAGAACGTTACGATCGCTTTATTACAGATCCCGCATGGCAAATAATTACTTCTTCAGCCTCCGATCAAAAAGCATTAGATAACTTTAAGTTAGATACAGAACGCGGTCAAGTCGGCAATCATTCACCTTTTGCTGCGGCATTATTATCAGCTCTAGAAGGTGCAGCAGATATTTATCCTCCCCCCAAAAATGGTAAATCTGCTGGAGATGGAGTAATTACAGCAACCGAATTATATTTATATTTACGCGATCGAGTCGAAATTCCCACAGAAAAATACCGTTTGCGACAAACCCCTGGTATTTGGAGTTTAAATAAGCACGATAAAGGCGAGTATATCTTTCTTTCTCCCAATCACGAACTAAATTTACCCCCCGCACCACCTTTAGATGAATCAAAAAATCCCTATCGCGGCTTGCAAGCTTTTGAAGAGGAACACAGCGAACTGTTTTTCGGCAGACAAGCTTTAACAGAACAACTATATCAACAAATAATAAAACAACCATTAACAGTAGTGCTGGGTGCTTCGGGAACCGGAAAGTCCAGTTTGGTGAAAGCGGGATTGATACCTTATATCAAACAATTAAATCCACAATGGCATATCCTTGCACCGATACGTCCTGGGGAATCGCCGTTAAAAGCTTTAAATAATACATTAGCATTGGAAGATATCTCTTCAAACAAAGAAGCTTTAAATTCTTTTGTAGGAAAGGGGGTTGAGGGATTAGTTCTATTACAGCAAAATCCGCAGTCAAAATTAATGCTGGTAATTGACCAAGCGGAAGAATTGATTACCTTGTGTCGCAACGCGCAAGAGCGGGAGGATTTTCTCAAAGTTTTAGCCGAACTAGTAACTAATTATTCAGATAATTTAAGAATCATACTAACACTACGTAGTGATTTTGAACCTCAATTATCCAACTCAGCTTTAGAACCATATTGGTATTCATTTCGGTTTATAGTTCCGGCAATGACGCGGGAAGAATTACGCGCTTGTATTGAAGAACCAGCGTCAGCAAGGGTTATGTATTTTGAACCGCACGGTTTGGTAGAAAAGTTAATTGATGAAGTCGCGCAGATGCCGGGGGCTTTACCGTTACTTTCTTTTACCTTAAGCGAACTGTATTTAAAGTATTTAAAGAGTGTTAGGGAAGGAACAAGACAAGACCGGGCAATTACTCAAGCAGATTACGAAAAATTGGGAGGAGTAACTCGCAGTCTCACTCAGAGAGCAGACAGCGAATACGATAATTTAGTGAAAAAAGATACAGCTTATATTGCTACTATCCGTAAAGTAATGTTGCGGATGGTAGCGGTGGGTGATGGAGAATTAGCACGGAGACGAGTACCGTTATCGGAATTAGAATATCCCGAATCAGAAAATACCCGCATTAAAGAGGTAATTCGGCGTTTCACAGATGCACGTTTGTTGGTGGAAGGACAAGATACTGAGGGTAAGCCCTATGTGGAACCAGCCCATGATGCTTTGGTGCGAGGTTGGCAAAAGCTGCTGATGTGGAAACAAGATGAAGAAGAAGGTTTAATTTTACAACGACGACTCACACCAGCAGCGGTGGAGTGGCATGTTAAAAGTAAGCAACAACCATCCGGTTTTCAATCTAAAGCTGGCACTGCCTTTGAGGAATTAGATCGGACACTCAACGTCGTTGAAAATTTATTTATCAAAACGATTTCCCGATTAATTCGATTGTGGAAGCGATCGCGCAATCAACAAAAGCTTTCGCGAGAAAAACCCGCACAATTTCTTTGGAATGCCAATCCTTATCTCGATGTCTTAAAACACAAACTCAACTCCGAGCAAAATTGGTTTAACAAGTTAGAATTGGAGTTTGTGAGAAGTAGCGTTTTGCAAAAACGTCGAAACGTTAGTTGGCGACGGCGGATTACTATTAGTGTAATCCTCAGTTTAACTGCATTGGTTCTTGGACTTTTATTTTTTCAGAGAATTTCGCAAATAAGAGAAGCCAGTACATTGAGAGAATCGGCAGAAATAAACTTGACTAATAATCAATCTTTGGATGGGATGATTAAGATTTTGCAAGCGGGAAATATTCTCAAGCAACCACTTTTACAGTTTTTTTCACCCGATACTCAATTAAAGGAAGAGATAGAAGGAACGCTGCAAAAAGCAGTTTATACTGTCCGCGAACGCAACCGCTTGCAAGGTTACACTCGCCCTGTTAGAAGTGTGGTATTTAGTCCAGATGGTCGGCAATTAGCTGCTAGTGGAGATGACGGTACAGCACGCTTGTGGAACTCGCAGGGTAAGGAGTTGAAGATATTTAAAAAACAAAAAGATTCGGTAAGAAGTATTCAATATAGCCCTCAAGGTAATTTAGTCGCAACTGCTGGAGATGACGGGTTTGTCCGTTTGTGGAACTTACAGGGTGAGTTAGTCAAAGAATGGAATGCACAACAAGGTAGATTGTGGGGGATTGAGTTGAGCCAGGATGGTCAGTTTTTAGCAAGCGCTGGCAATAACGGTACCGTGCGTTTATGGAAACAGGGTCAGTTATCGGTAGAATTAAAAGGCGATCGAAAGCCGGTAAAAAGTCTTAGTTTTAGTCGGAACGATCGGCTAATAGCAACTGGTTCGGATGATGGTACTATACGGCTGTGGGGCTTTGAGGGTAAGGAGTTAAATAAAATTGCAGGTCATAAAAAAACTGTTACCAGTCTTAGTTTTAGTCGGAACAATCAACTACTTGCAAGTACTGGAGTAGACGGCTTTATTCGAGTGTGGAACGTGCAAGGTAAACAACCTATCTTATATAAACAATGGAATGCACAACAACGCAAAATTTGGGATGTAGTATTCAGTCCAGATAGTAAGCAATTGGCTACCGCTGGAGGAGACGGTACTGTTAGGATTTGGGATTTACAAGCTAAGGAATTGGAGAAATTTGTCGCTCATCAAGGACCAGTTAGAAGTGTGAGTTTTAGTCCGGATGGTCGGCAATTGGCGAGTAGCAGCGACGATACGATGGTTCGTATTTGGGATTTGCAGAGTAAGGAACTCAAGAAATTTGAAAATAATAACTATGCAGGCAGTGTTAGTTTGAGTACGGATGGTCAGAAAATAGTTAGTGGCGATCGCAATATTATTCGGTTGTGGAACTTGCAAGGTAAAGAGAAAAAATCATTCAAGCATTCAGGTACACTCAAAAGTTTGGCGCTTAGTCCAGATGGTCAGAAAATAGTTAGTGGTAGTGAAAACGGGACTATTCGTTTATTGAACAAGAACGGTCAACTTTTGGCAAAACCGTTTTTAGCTGATTCTATTCCCGTTACAAGTGTCGCACTTAGCGCAGATGGAAAAAAAATAATCAGTGGTGGTGAGGACGGTACTATTCGTTTGTGGAATTTACAAGGTCAACAGCACCTTAAACCTATGATAGGTCATTTAGGTGCGGTCAATAGTGTAGCCTTTAGTCCAGATGGAAAGCAAATAGTCAGTGGTGGTGAGGATGGTACTATTCGTTTGTGGAATTTACAAAGTGAATCGAAAAGAATATTTCAAATATATGGTCCACAAATAACTTCTGTTACCTTCAGTCCAGATACCAAAAAAATTATTAGCAGCGATGACAATGGACGCATACTATTATGGAATTTGCAAGACCCCAAAGGGCTATTACCGTTAGCGACATGGAACACGAAATCTGCTGTTAACAATATTAGTTTAAGTTCAAACGGTATACTGACAACTGCGGGGAACGACGGTAGCGTTAAATTGTGGCAAATTCAGTCATCTGACGAACTGATTAAACAAGCTTGCAATTGGATGCGCGATTATCTGAATAATATACCCGATGATGACAAGAGCGATCGCCATTTCTGTGACAATGTAAGCAAGTAGTTACATATTTGTTAGTTGTAAGTACTTGTGCAAAATTAATTAAACATTTGTCATTGCGAAGGTCGCTAAGTGCGGAATGAAGCAATCGCAAAGGATTGAGGGTTATTTAAATTAATTTTGAAATATACAAATATTTTTGCATGAGTACTTATCTAAGTATTATTTTTGCTATACGTCCGGGCATAACTCGTATTGCTTTCGATCTGCATAAGTTAATTAAAGCTGCAACTATTACATCTTGATATTCGCCTATGTTCCATACAAGGGCAATTTATCCTCCTAAATAGTATTGAAGTGATGTTTACAAATACTTTCTAAAAAAATATGTTTGAACGCAACTTAGCATTTATCATCGGCATCAATAATTATACAAACGGTATTTCTTCGTTAAAAACTGCCGTCAACGATGCCGAAAAACTAGCAAAAATTCTTAGCGAAAAACATAATTATCAAGTCTGGGTATGCTTGGACGAAGTTGCAACCCTAAGTAAATTAAATCAATTTTTAGAAAAAACATTACCCGCACACGTTACACAAAACGATCGCTTATTATTTTATTTTGCCGGTCATGGAGTAGCCCTTAATAATGATGATGGTCCTGCTGGTTACTTGATTCCCCAGGATGCTAAAGCAGGTAATACTGACAGTTATCTGCCGATGACAAAGTTACACGATGCTTTGAGTAAATTACCTTGTCGGCATTTTTTGGGAATTCTTGACTGTTGTTTTTCTGGTGCTTTCCGCTGGTCGAGTACCAGAGATTTATTAACTGAACCAGAGGTTATTCATAAAGAACGTTATGACCGTTTTATTACCGATCCCGCATGGCAAATAATTACTTCCTCAGCTTCGGATCAAAAAGCATTAGATAACTTTAAATTAGATACAGAACGCGGTCAAGTCGGCAATCATTCCCCTTTTGCTGCTGCATTATTAAAATCTCTTGAAGGGGAGGCAGATTCTTATCCTCCCGCAAAAAATGGTAAACCTGCTGGAGACGGAGTAATTACAGCCACGGAATTATATTTACATTTACGAGATACAGTTGAAATTCCCACAGAAAAACGCCGTTTGCGACAAACTCCTGGTATTTGGTGTTTAAATAAGCATGATAAAGGCGAGTATATCTTTCTTTCTCCCGGACACGAACTAAATTTACCACCAGCACCACCATTAGATGAATCAAAAAATCCCTATCGCGGTTTAAAGTCATTTGAGGAAGAACATAGCAAATGCTTTTTCGGTAGAAGCGAACTCGTAAAAAAGTTACAAGCTTTTGTCAAAACTAACTATATGACAGTGGTGTTGGGTGCTAGCGGTTCGGGAAAATCGAGTTTGGTCAAAGCCGGATTAATTCCTAAGTTAAAAGAAGAAGCTAACGAAAAATGGTGTATTTTATCACCAATTCGCCCAGGAGAAAGACCTTTCCAATCCTTGAATAAAGCGCTAATTGATGCTGGATTACCGCTCGTATTACAAAACAAACAAAATTTGGCTGAAAGTGTTGCTGTTTGGGCTAAAAATAATCCTAAATCTAAATTATTAATCTTTATTGACCAAAGCGAAGAACTAATTACACTTTGTCAAAATGAGAGCGATCGCCAGGAATTTTTTCAACAGATACTTAAAGCAATTAATGCCCATCGGGATAAATTACGAGTAGTATTAACCTTACGTTCTGACTTTGAACCGCAAGTTAGAGACGCTGGTTTAAAGTTTGTTTGCGAAGACCTTAAATTGGGAAAAACATTCTTAACAAAACGTTGGCAAAGCGGACGATTTATTGTACCTGCAATGACACGGGGGGAATTGCGCGAAGCTATCGAGAAACCCGCAGAAACACGGGTAATGTATTTTCAACCCCATGATTTAGTCGAAGAATTAATTGATGAAGTGGATAATATGCCAGGAGCATTACCACTGTTGTCTTTTGCTTTGAGCGAACTTTATCTCAAGTATTTAAAACGACAGCGGGATGCAGCGAATGGAGGTATAACAATTGACCGATCGCTGACTCAAGCAGATTATGATGAATTAGGGGGAGTAATGCGTAGTCTCACTCAAAGAGCAGATGAAGAATATGAAGCGCTAGTCAAAGAAAATCCAGCTTACGAGCAAATAATTCGTCATGTGATGCTGCGGATGGTAGCCCTAACTGGGGGTGAATTAGCTCGCAGACGTGTACCTTTATGGGAATTAGAATATCCTTCAGAGAAAAATATTTTAGTTAAGGAAGTAATTGAGCGTTTTACTCAAGCACGGTTATTGGTTAAAGGAGAAGATGCTCAAGGGAATTGTTACGTCGAACCTGCCCATGATGCTTTAGTGCGGGGGTGGGAAAGGTTGCAAACTTGGTTAATACAAGAAAAGAATTTGTCATTGCAAAGGCGTTTAACTCCATCTGCCTTTGAGTGGAATCATCAGCGACAGGTAAGGTTTCTTTGGAATGCTAACCCCTATTTGGATGTATTAGATGAGATACTTAAATCAGCCGACAACAATTGGTTAAATCAAGTAGAAACTGAGTTTGTAAAGCGCAGTGTTGGGAAAAAAAGCTTTAATACCAAAAGAAATTGGAGCGTTGCGATCGCATTTATATTGGGATTGAGTGGGTTAAGCGCCGCCGCTTTGAGTGGTCAGAGGAACGCGCAGATAGAACAAATTGAAGCTTTTCAGCAAGCCTCAAACGCAAAGTGGAGCTTAAACCAGGATTTAGATGCGGTAATTGATGCTTTGCGAGCAGAAAACGTTCTCGATATTTTACTTTTACCCTTTGGACTTTTCAAGCCAGACGCAGAATTAGCAAAAGTGAAAGGAACCCTGCAAAAGTTAGGTTACACACAGAGAGTAAAAGAGTACAACCGCTTGGAAGAGGATAGCGGTAATTTATCAAGCGTGGTGTTTAGCCCTGACGGTCAAACAATTGTCGCTGCTAATACTAACAACTCTGTAACAATCTGGAGCCATTCGGGTATAAAGCTACAAACTCTTAGAGGACACGATGGCGGGGTAACAAGCGTCGCTTTCAGTCCCGATGGTCAAACAATTGCCAGTGCTAGTGATGACAGAACTATCAAACTCTGGAAACGAAATAATACAGGTCAATTTGAAACTCAACCTGAGCAAACCCTTACTGGGCATGATGGTGGGGTTAAAAGCGTAGCTTTCAGTCCCGATGGTCAAACAATTGCCAGTGCTAGCGATGACAAAACCGTCAAACTTTGGAAACGAAATAGCACAAGTCAATTTAACACTCACCCTTATCAAACCCTTGCTGGGCATAATGATGGGGTCAAAAGCGTAGCTTTCAGTCCCGATGGTCAAACAATTGCTAGTGCTAGTGATGATGGCACGGTCAAACTTTGGAGTTTTAATCAGGTTAAGGAACTACAAACTCTTAAACGCGATGGCAAGGTCACAAGCGTAGCTTTCAGCCCCGATGGTCAAATGCTGGTGGCTTCAGCAAATAACGGAATTCTCAAACTCTGGAAGCGAGATTTTACAGGTCAATTTGCAACTCAATTTGACATAACTCCCGGCGAAAATATCCGTTCAATTAGTAGCGTTGCTTTTAGCCCCGATGGGCAGGGACTTGCTTTAGGAACTGAGGAAAAAAATGTTATACTTTTTTACTTTGATGGTCGGAAAACCCAAACTCTCGCTGGGCATACAGGTTGGGTTTTCAGCGTCGCTTTCAGCCCTGACAAAAAGACGCTCACTTTAGCCTCCTCAACTGACCGTGCAGTCAAGCTTTGGAGATTTGAAGGCAAAAAACTACCAACTCTTAGTAATGTGCATAAAATGGCAATTTGGAGGATTGCTATCAGCCCTAACGGTCAGACGCTCGCTTCGGCAAGTAACGATGGAATTGTCAAACTCTGGAAATGGGACGACGACACAGGTCAATTTGAAACTCAACCTTACAAAACCCTGACTGGGCATCCCTCTGGCTACCCAAGTGTTGCTTTCAGCCCCGATGGTCAAACAATTGCTACTGCTAATAGCAATGACACAACGGTCAAACTCTGGAGCATTAAAGGTCAAGAACTGCAAACTCTTACCGGGCATAATACTGGTGTCAATAGCGTTGCTTTTAGCCATAATGGAAAAATAATTGCTTCTGCTGGAGGAAACACCGTTATACTCTGGAAGCGGGACAGCAAAAATCAATTTCAAACTCAACCTTACAAAACTCCGATTGAGCATAGAAGTAAAATCAACAGCGTCGCTTTCAGTCGCGACAATCGAACAATTGCCACTGCTAGTGATGATGGCACGGTCAAACTTTGGAATCTTAATAAGAGCAAGCAACTGCAAACCCTCACCGGACATAAAGCTGAAGTTAACAGTGTTGTATTTACCCCTGACGGTCAGATGCTTGCCTCAGCAAGTCACGACGGAAACATCAAACTGTGGAAGCGGAACTTTACAGGTCAATTTGAAACTCAACCTTATAAAACCCTAACTGGGCATACAACTTGGGTCACGAACGTTGCATTCAGCCCTGACGGTCAGATGCTTGCCTCAGCAAGTGAAGACACAACTGTCAAACTTTGGACTTTAGAGGGAAAAGAACTGCAAACTTTTTATGGGCATGGAGATGGCAATTGGATTAGGAGCATTGTTTTCAGTCCCAACGGTAAGAACATTGTGTCTGCCGGTCGAGGAAAAGTGATTTTGTGGAATTTAGAAGATTTTTCGCTGGATAAGCTAATGGAGCCTGCTTGCGATGGTGTGCGTGATTATTTGCAGAATAACCCCAATGTCAGTGATAGCGATCGCCATCTCTGTGACAATGTAAAAAAATAGTTACAAAATGTAATTTTTTTTACGCTGTAGCAACTATTAGTCAAATATGGTTAAAAAAGTGCGATCGCACAAACACTGATTTTCCTGTTAGCTAATTTTTTGGTAGCCACTGTGTTAATTGTAAAGCGATCGCAATTTATCCTCTTAGCGCCATCTCTGTAACGATGTGAAGTAAGTAGTTAAAAAATTTAATTATTATAATTTTATCAAAAGCGATACATCTCCCTATAAAATGTATCACTTTGTGTCTGCATAAGTTAATTCAAGATGCAACTATCACCTAATGTAGTTAAGCAGAAGCAATATTACTGCATAAGTTAAATCAAACAACATCTATAACACGAAGTAGAAACAGGAACAATAAACATAAATATTTAAGAATTATGCTGAGTAACTTTCGTAAAACATTTGTTTTAGTGGCTGTGGTTGCAAGTTTATCAACTGGTTGCAAGTATAGTAAACAATATCAAC
This sequence comes from Rivularia sp. (in: cyanobacteria), assembly GCA_965234645.1. Taxonomy (GTDB): domain Bacteria; phylum Cyanobacteriota; class Cyanobacteriia; order Cyanobacteriales; family Nostocaceae; genus Rivularia. Next base: position 4,982,587 of record OZ248344.1, read on the forward strand.
AACTCACCGAAGCTAGTAGTAAATATACAACTGCTGTTGATGAACTACTAGTTAAAGCTGGTGAACTGCAAGTAGAATCAACTTCGGAAAATATATTATCAAATGATAAATTTGAAAATCAAACAGAGCAAGAATATCGAGAAAAGTCCAATGAAGATAAGGAAATGCTACAAGTAATCTATGATATTCGCAATCATAATCGGTTGCTACAAAAATACTTTTCTAAGTTAAATGAACTTGCTCAATCAAAGGCACCAGAAGATACTCAAAAAGAAATAGATGGAATTGCCACTAATTTACAAACAATTAGTTCTAGTCTAAAACAAAGTAGTTTGTTCCCAAAACCAGGCATATTAAAAGGAATAGGACATTTAGTAATTCATTCTAAAATTAACGGTGCTTTAAGAAAAGAACTTGAAAAGCGCGATCGCACAATTCTTCAAGAGTTAACAATACAGCAAGAATTGCTCAAAAATCTTAGTGGCTTTATGAAGGATAAAGTTGCAAATAAACGACTATGGCAAGAACAACGCCTTGTTATTCGTCCTTTAATCGCTCGAAATCCAGTAGCAGATGAGGAGAGTTGGATTGAAAAAAGAAATGAAATTTTTGCAATAGATAGCCGAGTCGAAGAAATAGAAAATGCCAGTGTTGCTTTAGGAGAATTCAAGACTGTTTTTGAAGATTCTGTAGAAGGAAAAATTACTGGTGTGCGTCTTAACAATGCTTTAAAAGATATCGATTCGTTTTTAGCACTACTAGAAAACAAGCAAGAAAATTAAAAGGAGAATTAAAACAATGGAATCATCTAATAATTTACTTTCTGAAATGAGAACACAAGTATCAAAACTTAACGAACTTCAACTTGTAATGGAGCAAGAGCCAGATGTATCAAAGAAACAAGCTTTTGTTAAACAGCGAGATTCTTATCGAAAAGCTGTTCATGAATTAGAGATGCAGGATTTTACAACTGTATTGGCAAAAATGAAGCCTATAGAAGTACAACTAAAAGGGGCTATTAAATCTTTGGATAATTCAATGCAAAGTGTGAATAATACAGTAAATATTATTAGTAATATTCAGAGTGTTTCTAGTATCGTTGCTCGAATTCTTCCGATTATTTAGTCAGATTTTACTACTTTGAGAAAAACATCGGCGTTGCTGAGTTGAAATATTAAGTGATGATTTCAGATTGTTTGAGACGTAGCACTGCTACGTCTCTACATTAATTTTGATTCGGTTCCTCTGTCTTCTTCTTTTTAGGTGTGTTTTCAGAATTACCCAAGTCTCTGTCAACTCCGGGAGAACCTCTGTCAACTCCTGGTGAACGGGAAGAATCATCAGATTTTTGCTCTTCTGTATTAGCTTTCTTTGGTTCTTGATTTTCTTTATTCATGTTAAAAATAAAATATTACATCTATTGTTCGGTAAGCCATGTTAAATAGTGGATGATTTGTAACAATATTCATATCCTTCGTAAGAGGTAGTTTTGAATAAAACAGAATTTAAAACGATCGCACAGTAGATATATTTTAAACTTTTAATTAGGATAAATCCCTATCCCCCAACTGCCCCAAGAAATTTCAAAACTGTTTTCTGGGCATCTGTTAAACCAGTAGTATTGTGAATATTCATACCTTCATATGGTCTAATGCATCTTAAAGTGTTAATGCATTCACCCGTTTCTAGATGCCAAAGTTTAATCGTTTGGTCTTCGCTACCACTAGCTAATATACTATTATCGGGGCTAATTGCGATCGCCCACACTGCTTTATCATGTCCCGACAATGTTCTAATATGATTACCCATATGAGCATTCCATAGTTTTACCGTTCCGTCATCGCTACAACTCGCTAAAATACTATTGTCAGGGCTAAATGCTAACTTGCGGATTCTACGGCTGTGTGCTGGTAATGTATGCAGTAATTCTCCAGTATTCACATCCCATAGTTTAATAACTCGATCGCAACCAGCACTAGCAATTATCTTGCCATCTGGGGTGAAAACTACGCAATCAATTCGATCTTGATGCCCCGTAAATGTCTGCAAACAGCTTTGATGATTGACATCCCAGATTTTGATGGTTCGATCGTCGCTAGCTGTTGCAAGTATGTTACCCGAAGGATGAAAAGCAACTGATTTAACGCGATCGCAATGTCCGACAAAAGTATGCTGACATTCACCAGTGCTACAATCCCAAATTTTTACCCTGTTATCTCGACTACCGCTAGCTACAAGATTACCGTTGGGACTAAAAGCAACGGAATAAACCCAATCTTCGTGTCCCTGTAAAGTTTTCAAGCATTCACCTTGATGATTCCAGATTTTGATGGTGTTGTCATCGCTACCGCTAGCTAACAAACAATCTGGAAGATGTTGAGGTGCAAAGACTACTGAAGATACTAAGTTTTCATGTCCTTCTAAGATTAAATTACATTGTCCGGTTTGAATATCCCATAATCTTACTTTCCCATCTTGAGAGCTACTAGCTAATGTTTGATTATCTGGACTAAAAGCAAGTGATAATATCCAGTTACTGTAACCTTTTAATGTTTTTAAGCAGCGTCTTGATGATATATCCCATAATTTGATTGTTTGGTCTTCGCTAATACTCAGTAGTGTTTGATTATCTGGATGCAAATCAACCAGCCAAACGCGCTGCTGATGTTCCCGTAAGGTTTGCAGACATTCTCCCGTTTCGATATCCCAAATTTTTATCGTGTTATCTTCGCTGCCAGTAACTATAGTTCGATCGTCGTTACTAAAAGCTACCGTCCAGACAAAACTATTGTAATCTGGTAAGGTCTTAACACATTCGCCATTGGACATATCCCAGAATTTTACCGCATTACCATCGCTTCCCGTAGCTAAAATGCCGTCGTGACTTAGCGCGATCGCCAGCAGCCAATTAATTGGAATATTGAAGATTTGTAAACATTCACCAGTTGAAATATCCCACAATCGAACGGTATTATCGGTGCTGGCTGTAATTAATTTTTCGTCAAAGGCATGGAAGCTAACAAAGGTAATATTATTTATATGTCCTGGCAATACTTTTAAACATTGTCCGGTTTGAATATTCCACAATCTGACGGTTTTATCGTTGCCACCACTAACTAAAAGAGTTCCATCACGATTAAAAGCAACGGATTGGATTCCCGATGTATGCCCTGTTAGTATTTGCAAGCATTGTGCGGTTTCGACATTCCATAACCGGATAGTGCGATCGCCACTACCGCTAGCTAAGATTTTACCATCGGGAGTAAATGCGATCGACCTTACCCAAGCTGTATGACTGTTAAGTTGATGCAATTGTCTGCCAAAGTCAACATCCCATAGATATATTTGATTCTCAATTGCTGTGGCGAATAATTTACCCGTGGGGCAGAATTTGGCTGCTAAGATACTGCCTAAAGTGTTGGTAAATATAGATTTACTTAAGTTGGAATTAGCAAAGTTTGTTTGTTGTAAATTAATTCCTTGCAGGTTAGCTTGCCAAATATTTAAGTTAGAAAAATCGTAGTTATTTAATTCTAGATCGAGTTGTCGCAGAATATTAATGATATTACCGGCAGCATATCCAGGTTTTGCAAGTGTAGAAGGTTTTAATTGCAATAAAAGTTGATTTAAATGATTTTGAATAGTTTGCTTTGTCACCCAAAAACTTAATAATTTGTCAATAATAGGATTGAGGATAAATTGAATTTGAGCATTTCTGAGGTAATCTTGACTTTGGGCTTTAATCAAAGCATATCGATCGAAAAGTTGAATTTCTCCCGTATAGATTTCTTGAGTAACTTGTTCGATTAACTCTTCAATTACATACTCCATCACCACTGCTTGGAAAGTAAACCTACCCGAATTATTTTCAATTAAGCAGCGCGATTGTAAAGACTCTAAAGCTGCAAGTAAATCTCGCGTTTTGACATCAATAATATCGCTTTGTAAATTTTTTAAAGATACCCATTCCCGATTAATTGCCAACCAGTAGATAATTTGTTTTTCTAAAATCGAGAGACGCTGAAACTGACAATCGAGCAAATTAAAAATGTCACCGCATATGACTGCACCCGATTCTAAAAAATCAGCGACATCACCAGCAAAGATATCCTCAATCGTCGTGGCTGCAATTTTTAACGCTAGTGGATTTCCTGCATAACATTCTACCAAGCGATTAATTTCTTTTTCTAATGGTGATAAACCCTTTTGAGCTAAAATTTCCTTTCCTTCCGAATAATTCAGTCCTTTTAGCGTCAATATTCGCACTGGTAAATTATCACCTTTTCTGGCGCTAAATCCCTTGGGTGGTTCCCGACTGGTGACTAAAAAACAACTTTGATGGCGGGTATCTGCCACACATCTTAAAAGTTGTCCGTATCCTTGATATCCTTGACGATAACTTCCAGGATCGTCACTTGCTAAAATAGATTCAAGATTATCTAATATTACTAAACAGCGAGCAGCACGCAAACAATCAATTAATTGAGATATTTGTTTATCTAAAGAATCGGCTAAAACTATTTGATGCTCTGTTGACAGAAAACCGATTAAATCCTTTAATAATTCTTCTATTGGTGGTGCATTGCGTAAACTTCGCCAAATTAAAAAATCAAATTCATTTTTGACTGATTCTGCTAACTTTACAGATAAAGCTGTCTTACCGATTCCACCCATACCAACTACAGTAATTAATCGGCAATTATCCGTCACAATCCATTTTTCTAACCTATTTATTTCCTCATTTCGTCCATAAAATGCCGAAACATCAATTGCTTCTCCCCAATCCTGACGCTGTTTATTTATTAGCTCTTTATTTCTTTCCTCTGTGCCCTCTCTCTTGAAAAGTTGTTCATGGGGGAAACCCCCAAGACCACACTTTTCGCTGCGCTCTCTGCGGTTTTTTAATCGGTAATCTTCCGAGAAAAATTTTTCCTTTAAACTTAACCAACTTGGTGATTCTTCAGCGGGGTTAATAAAAATTACAGGTAGCCAACTCGCACCGGGAAAATCATCTTCTAATCCTTGTAATCTGCGTCTGGCTTGCTGTACCGAAGTATATAAAGATTTTTCCTCAAAAGCAAATGCCTGTAAAAAATAATTAAAAAATTCTTCCGCAACCCGATTTGGTACGGGTTCCCGCATGACAATTGTTGTGGGTATATTCAATTTTTCCAAGCTATCAGCCAACCCCAAACCATCGCAAGAATTAAAAATAGCTAACTTCAAACCCTTCGCGATCGCTGCTTTTAAGGCTTCTGCTAATTGCTCTATAGTTAAACTATTATTGATGGGATTTTCATTAATATAAATTACTCCCGTTTCCTCCTCAGTGTGACTATGCCCAGCAAAAAACAGCATATCCCAACCTTGAGAATCCCAAAGTTTATTGTTAAATTCTAGTCGCGAAGGCTTGACAATAAACTCTACTTCTGAGTCGGGTAAACTTTGTAAAAACCTTTGTTCTTCTTCTAAATTTATACCTTGAGAATTACCCAAAATTGCCAAAATTCTGACTTGATTTCTCTTAATTTCTGACAACTGCAACTCAGGAGCACGCTTATATTCAGTTCTAGAAAAAGAAATTTCCGAATGGGGAAAATCTTCAAAAAAACTACAGCAATGCCAAGGTAACTTTTGAATAATAGTATCTTGAGTTTCGATAATTATGCGTATTTCGTCAGCAGGGTTAAGTACAGCCCGTAACTGTCGGCTAATACTAATAATCCCCGGTGATTCCAGCCAATTATTAATATCTAGCTGCAATCGCTGACATAAATCCTGGAAATCTACAGTAGAAACATTGGTAATATCACCTTCATCAATTTCGAGTTCATCATCATCCACGAAACTTCTAATTGAGGTTGCACGATCGCACAAATTTTGATAAATCAAGCGCCAACTGCGATATAAATCTATCAAGTCCGGCGCTGGGGGTAAACTACCGACAAACTTCTGGGGATGGGGATTTTTGGATTCCCATAGTCTGACAGTTACAGCAGGAAATCCCTCGTATAAATTACCATATCCCAGATTGATGACAACTGAATGAATCATTATAGATGCAGTAAAGCTGAGGAAGAAACTGACCTTTTAAATACAGAATTTAGGTAACTGGTACATTAATATACAATATTTTGCGATCGTGTAGATAAATGCCGTACAGAAAATTAAGATTTATAGCGTCACGCGCCGACTCTTCAATTGTAATGCACCAGCTAACAATATTTACAGAGCATTAAAATTATCTTGTTGCCGATCGAAATATCAATATAACTTTAGATATGGTTCAAAATTATGATATTTTGAGGTATCTACATTCACGATATCATTAATGACAAAAACAAATTTTATTTGAGAATATAAGTTGTGAGAAGAGACTCTATTTATTACAAAATTTTTCAACGTTTTCCTGAATTACTTTTTGAATTAGTTGATAAACCTCCCGAACAAACGCAGAACTATCGATTTGAATCCATTGAGGTCAAAGAAACAGCTTTTCGTATCGATGGAGTTTTTTTACCCCCGGAAGGTACAACACCCAGAATTATTTTTTTCGCAGAAGTTCAATTTCACTCAAATCTTGCACCATTCTCGTTAAGCCCGAATTCCCGCCTTGAAATCAATTTCAAGGCTGATATACAAAGTACGTTAAAACGTACTGAAAACGTTATCCAGTCTGATTTATCAGACTTAATATATCAGCCTGGGAATTTATTCCAAGGCGGTTGTGAAAGCTAACTGACAATAGTGCAAGATATCAGATTTCAGAAAGATGAAACTCTCTATCATCGTTTTTTTACCGAATCAATGATGTAAGTAATTAAACAAAATTAATTACACATTGTCATTGCGAGTTGAACGGAGTGAAACGAAGCATTCACCGGAGGTGCGGTTCATCGCAAGGGTTGGGATTACTTCTAAAGCGAATAATGACGGTAAATATTTTTGTTCACCTACTTATTTGAACCAGAATCAAGCTCAATACGATGATTGGTACTGTGTGGTAATTTTTCCATCACGCAGTTTGGAACCAAGCGATAAAAAAACTCACCGAATATTTTTAAATAGCGACCAAGTGCAACGCATTTATTTAAAAGAGTTAGACTCTCCCGAACAACAGCCAATAGGCATAAATTTGATGCAGTTGACAATCGCCTCAAAGAAAGCGATCGTCAAGCAAGCTCGTCTATTAATTGAGCGGGTACAATTAGAAGAAACGGACACCGAAGCGAAAAATAAAATAATAGATATTATTAGCACTATTGCAGTTTATAAGTTTTCGTCTTTAACTAGAGAGGAAGTAGAAGCTATGCTGGGACTGAGTTTAGAGCAAACAAGGGTTTATCAAGAAGCGAAAGCCGAGGGACGAGAAGAACAAAAAACTGAAATGCTCAGAGCCGTCGTACCCCTGTTACTAAAAACAGGCATGAGTGTAGAGCAAATTGCTCAACAACTCAATGTTGATGTAGAAGCCGTGCAGTCCGCAGCACCGCAAAGCGCATAGGATCGACATTGAAGAAAAGTGAATCTTCGCTACAAAAAGATTGGTACCACACGGCTTAAATAGCGCACCCCTAATTTTAATGTGAGGAAGTCGGGTTTTTCTAAAATTTGTAAGTGTATTACAGATACGTATTCTAAAAACCCGACTTATATACCGGAGCGTCGCTTGTCAAAGGTGGTCTATAAGTCGTTTAATTATATGGGTACCTGACTTACGCCCGTCTGTACTAGTAACACGGCATTTTCTACCCAACACTTAATTTCAAAATAACCGCGATCGCCACTATCTATTATTTACTCATGTTGGGTTTCATTCTTCAATCCACCCAACTTATAAAATTACTTTTAACTTTTTCAAAAAGTGCATAAGTTGACTTAAATGTTCTTTATAAAGATACAGAACGCAGGTTTGTAGTAAGGGCATTGGTTCCCTAAATCCGAGCGCTAAAGCACTTACTACGAACCTTGATTACCTCTCAAAACTAATGAAACGCACTACTAGGCTTACAGCTAATGCTTCAATGACAGCAAACTTAATTTCACTACATCGTTACTAATTATTCTACTTATCGCAACAAATGAAAATCATATTCAAAAAAAATCTGCTCTCATGTCTTATATGCTTCTAGGATTGATGAGTGCATGTTCGATCGCACAATTATCTGCTACACCTCTAAATCATCCAGACAGAGCCACTAATGCCCAAGTTCAGCAATATCTAAATTCATTGGCAGCAAAAGGATTTCCCAAACAATTCCAAGGGGTATGGATTCAATCTGACACTCAGGTTTTAGCTAGTCATCAAGGTAAAATACCAATGCCTGCTGCTTCGTTATCTAAAGTAGCTGTTACCTTAGTAACTTTAGATACTTTAGGATCGGAACATCAGTTTGTTACACAGATTGGGACAAACGGCTCAATTCAAAACGGGATATTAACAGGTGATTTAATTGTTGAGGGATCTTACGATCCGTTTTTTGTATGGGAAGAAGCTTTTAAAATTGGTAATCTTTTAAATCAGTTGGGTATCAAACGAGTCACTGGTAATCTGATTATTGTAGATAAATTCTATATGAATTTTAAGGACGACCCACTGACAACAGGAAACTTACTCAAAGTCGGCTTAGATTCTTCAATTTGGTCGGAAGAAGCAAAAGAGCAGTATCAAAGTTTACCCCCTGGTATGGCAAAACCCCAAGTTGTAATTGATGGTATAGTGCAAACTTTAACTGCATCTGGAAGTAGTAGCTTCAAAAAACCATTGATACGTCATTATTCTTATCCACTTGTTGAACTTCTCAAAAAAATGAATTTGTACAGTAACAATTTCATGGCTGAGAAGTTAGCTGCTTCGGTTGGTGGAGCTTCAAGAGTAGAATTAAAAGCTGCAACAATTACAGGTTTGCCACAACCTGAAATTAAACTAGTTAATGGTTCTGGTTTATCAACCGAAAATCGGATTTCTCCTCGTGCTGTCTGCGCTATGTTTCAGGCTATTGAGAAATATCTTCAGCCTCGTAACATGACAATTGCCGATGTTTTTGACATTGCAGGAGTTGACGAAGGAATTTTAGGCAAGCGATCGATTCCCAAATTTGCAGTGGTAAAATCAGGAAGCTTCAACAATGTCAGCAACTTAGCAGGTGCCTTACCAACTCAAAACCAAGAAATTGTTTGGTTTGTAATTATGAACGCAGCAGGAAAGTTGGAAAATCTCAACACTGAGAACGAGGCTTCAGGAGAAAACCTAGAATATTTCCGTACTCAGCAAGATAATCTGTTGCAGAGTTTTGTCCAAAAATGGGGAACACTCAAAGGACCAACTCGGTTAAAACCTAACCCAACAAGAAGTAACAAAACTTCTCGCAGTGAGATAGTTAAATAATTGCATCTATAGCAATCCTAATTGAGACGTGAGAAAATACCTAAATGTAATATTGGAATTACGAGTAATATTTGATTCATCCCTGGCGATTTAAATCGCGGCTACACAGGCAAAACCCGCCTGCGCGGGTTATTCTGTTAAGTCCACGCAGGTTCCTTTCCTTGTTCCCAGTCTCCGGCTGGGAACACATTTCTGAAGGCTCTGCCTTCTTTATACACGGTCGGCAGAGCCTCTCGCATCGGCATTCCCAGGCGGAGCCTGGGAACGAGAATACAACAATAACAATAAGGGAACGAGAAATGTACTGAGTTGTCATTGCCTACTCCCTGAAATCAAGAATTTTATCCCGCAAAATATCCAGCTACATTTTCTGGTGTAAAAGCGGTGGTATATTGTTCTGCTAGCTCTAGTGTGGCTAATTCCAGCAACACGGCATTTTCCACCCAAAACTCAATTACCTCAAAGTTACCACGGCTACAACGCACGCATCGCCATTGTTCGCGATCGGCAATAGATTCGATTTGCGATTGATTAAGGGGAATGGACATTGCAACATGGCAAGAAATAAATTGATTTGAGGTATTTTGATGTTGAAATTGTATTGGTTTATCGTCTTCTCCTGGAGTCATTAAAGTACCCCAGGGATAAACTTCAATTACAGTTCCGTAATCATCACCAGCCAAAGCTACATAGCTACCTTCATGAGATGGAAAAGGAGCGCAATAACCAGTATTAAACAGTTCAGCTATAACCGAAGCAACGTGCTGGGGATTTTTTGCAGGAATAGAAATGTGATGAATCATTTTTTATTAACCTAATTAATTTTGTTATCAAAATTTGTATTGTTTATTCTACCTGAGATTAAAATTTGATACTTCTGCCAAAAGTTGTTGGCTATGGTTTATTTGTGTTGGGTTAAAGAATGAAACCTTTAACCTTTAACCTTTAACCTTTAACCTCTCCCCATCTCCTCATCACCTCACACCATCACACAAATGCCTATCCTCATCACCTTCCGGCTTACTTTCCAAATAGCCACGCACCCAGTCGCAGTTAATCGCCAGCATATCTTCAATATCTCCCACTCGCCACAACCGCGCCGTTTTGTCAGCAGATGCAGTGGCAAGTTGCTTACCGTCGGGGCTAAATACCACGCTCGTCACAGCATCTTCATGTCCGTTGAGAATCTGCAACTGCTTACCAGTCGCAACATCCCACAGCCGCGCCGTTTTGTCATTAGATGCAGTGGCAAGTTGCTTACCGTCGGGGCTAAATACCACGCTCCACACCTGTTCTTCATGTCCGTTGAGAGTCTGCAACAGCGTACCAGTGGCAACATCCCATAGCCGCGCCGTTTTGTCAGCAGATCCAGTGGCAAGTTGCTTACCGTCGGGGCTAAATACCACGCTCGTCACCATATTTTCATGTCCGTTGAGAATCTGCAACTGCTTACCAGTCGCCACATCCCACAGCCGCGCCGTATTGTCAAATGATGCAGTGGCAAGTTGCTTGCCGTCGGGGCTAAATACCACGCTCCACACCTGTTCTTCATGTCCCTTGACAGTCTGTAACTGCTTACCAGTCGCAACATCCCACAGCCGCACGATATTACCATCTCTAGTAGCCAGTAGTTTACCATTGGGACTAAATATTATATCATCACCCCGTAGCCGCAGACGCTCCCGGTATCCATATTGATTGTGGTGAACTGCTTGTCCCAAACTACCAAGAACCCGCAGAGTAACAGCATCTTTTTCCATCCAAACATTTTTTAATTCTTTCTTGGCTTTAATCGCTGCCACTATTGCATCAAATTGATTGTCGGCGAGAAGGCGAGACTCAACGGTTTGAGTCATACTAATAATGCTTTGCTTCTGGGCTGATTGCTGCTGAACAAAGGCAAACCCACCAAACACGATCGCTAACCCCGCTAGGGTAAAACCAATACGAGTATTCCTTCTAGCTTTTCTTAATTGCCGATCGCGCACTCCCAAACTAGCATCAATAAACCGATTCGCTTCACTATTAAATCCACCCAATACTTGGTTAAAATTCTCGTCTTGCTTCAGTTCCAAAACCTGCTCTAACTTCGAGCCAATCCAAAGTTCATCTTCTGGTTTTTTATTTTCCCAGCGTTTAACATCTTCGTAAAGACGGTTACGTAAAGCAATCCCCTGACGATTTTTCTCAATCCAATGATGTAGCTTATCCCAACAAGTCAGCAGAATTTCGTGAGTAATTTCGACTGTAGAGTTTGATTTTCCCGACTTTCTTGCTTTTTTAGAATAATTAGCCGATAAGTCAGCATCACTCACCAACAAATTCTCATTCACCAACTTTAACAACACATCGCGATCGCCATCCCCAAACTCAGATAACATAGCTCTTCTACGAACGGGTTTCCACTCAATCGCCGATTCGGCATTTTCACCAATACCAACCAACTTAAGAAAAATTCTCTGGGTAGCTTGCTTTTCTGATGGTGAAAACTGTTTATAAATCGAATTTACGTGTTGTTGCAGCGCACCCCTCACACCACCTAAATCTTGGTATGTACTAATATTCAAAACTCGGTCATTAATACTACCAGTTTTGACTTCATCTTCCCATAATAAGTTTAAAGTGTACTGCAACAAAGGTAAACAACCCGCTTGTCCCCGAACTTCAGCAATAATTTTATCTGCTAATCCAGCTTCAAAAATTATCCCATGATGTGCCGCAGGTTGTTCGATCGCTAAACGCAATTCGTTCGGCTGCATTTCCACAATCATCGGACGATGTTTTTGCGTCGCTTCTACAAGTTGAGGACAATCGCTTAATTTTTCAAGAAAATCAGCCCGCATTGTTGCCAAGATTTTAAGATTAGGCAATTTAGCTTGACTCAATTTCATCAAACCAATGATAAATTCGCGACGCTTGTTTTCATCGCTAATTGTAAATAATTCTTCAAATTGGTCGATAAAAATAAACCAAAACTCCCCCGGTTGCTTGAGATTGTTGGCTACTTTAACTAAAGTTTCTGCTTTCACCTCGCGAGCAATTTTGGCTTCATTTTGCGAATAATTACTGAGTAAACTAGCATAAAAAGAATCAAAGGGATCTGCATCAGGGGTAAATGTTAAATTGGTAAATTTCGTTCCATATTTCTTTTCCAACCAAGGAATCAAACCCGCTCGCACCACCGAAGATTTACCGCTACCGCTAGCACCCAAAAGTAAAGTTAAATTGGTTTGTTCTAACTCATTAACTAAAGTTGTAATAAAATTATCGCGTCCGAAAAATAATTCTTTGTCTCTTGACTCAAATGTTTTTAAACCTTTATAGGGAGAAGTGATAATTAATTCGCGGGTGGTAATTTCTTTTTCGGAAATTTGTAAAATCTCGGTTTGATTAAAAGTTAGGATATTTCCTTCACCATGTACCTGGACGTTTTTATCACCTTAAGTAGCCTGGATTCCTCCATGTACTTGGGAGTTTTCTAACTGTTGTTCGATCCCGGAATTATCTCTTGGTTGATTCATAATTTTTTCCTGATAAAAGATAACATAGTTTTCGATTTTTCAAACCCGACGGGGGTTGCAAACCCCCATCTAATAGCGAAAGTCCTATAAATAGGACTAGAACAGATAAATCTTCAAAATAAATGAAATGAACAAATAGTATTCCAGTATATTAATTTTCATGGATAAAAAGCTTACAATGATTTTTTTAGTCCTATTAATAGGACTTATGCTATTAGCTCAGGGTTTGCAACCCCGAGCGGATGTGCGAGAAAACAAAAGAACATGAAATCAAATAATCAAACACCCCAACCATCAATAGCAGCCATAAAAATATTTACCAAGGGATGATTAATTAACTCTTTAAAAGCTTCCACTCCACCAGATTTTAATGCACCAATAACACGGGCTTTAAATCTGGGATTAGTTTCAATTTCCTCCACAGATTGAGCAACAATCATCATTTTTTGGGAATTGGTTTGACTGGGATTATCTCGCTCTAATTGCTGTAAAAGTATTTTGATTTCATTGGCGGTTTCTACGATTTGCTGTTGCTCAGATGTATTTATATTTTGAGCATTAGTCATAGTTTGCTGGTTATTACTTCCCTGTGACGCTTGCATTCCGCCGTACATCGTACCACCGCTAACGGCTTGGGAAATACCGCTGTTAGATTCACTATATTTAGGTTCTGGCATTGTTGTAGATTCTTCTGTTGTCTTTGGTGTTACGGCGAATGCATTTTTTCTAGCTTTAATCTTTGGCGTTTTTGACTCTGGAATCCCCTGCAAATTAATAGCTCCACAACCGAATTCAAACGCATCCCGATAACTTCTCCCCGCCGCCAATGCATCATAAAACCCCGTCGCAAACTCGATCGCAGCCACATCCCCAACTGCCCGACTCATGCCGATCGCACAATCAATATGTTGGAAAATCGCCTCAGCTTGCACTTCGCTATAACAAGCATTGAGCACAACACATTCGATTTGTTCAAATGACTTAAATAACTCCCCCAAAGCTTCGCTACTAACAAGCTGCATTTGTCCTAACTTATTCTCTAATATCAAACCATCGCTTCCCGCACCATGTCCGCTAAAGTGAACGATATGTGGTAAGTGATCCAAGAGCGATCGGCGTAGATCGTTTACTCGTAACGCAGATTCAGTAACAACTTCAAACTGTTCTCGATTTTTGCTAAGTCTGAGCGCCGCTTTAATTTCCCGTACCTCTTCATCCAAGCGCAACTGATTAGTATTCTGGGGATTCGCTGATAAAATTAAAATTTTTTTCATAGTAATACAGATAAATATCATGCCTTATTACTTATGGGTGCAAATTAAATCAACTTATGCACTTCTCCGGAAATAACAAAAACCCCTTTCCAAAGCTCTCCCCGATACGGCTACCTTGTTGTATACACAAGTCTTCTAAAGTTGCTCCAGAAGTTTCGATCCCCCCTAACCCCCCTTAAAAAAGGGGGGAACTGGAGTTAAAGTCCCTCTTAAAAAGGGGGATTTAGGGGGATCGCATGAGATGGGAGCATCCTGTATAGAGATGTGGTAAATGTTTACCGGAAATGTCTAATATCATTCCACCATTATTTCGATACAAATCAAAAGCTGCATCTCAAAAATTTAATATTATTTATCTAAAATTTTGCATAAAAAGATATAGCATCTCTTATTGCCCAAACAAATGCAATTAAAAAGATGCTGCGAAATATATATTTTCAAAGATTATCTTTTAGAATTCAAAATTTTCCTTAATACTGGTACCTGCCAAAGTTACTTGTATGCTAAACTTTTTCCCGGCTTCACCCCTGAAAGGTTTTAATTGAATGTAATTATCTTGGATTCTGGAAGTAACTGCTTGGAGAATTTTACCAGCTTTAGAAAGCAAAGTTAATTCGATATTTTGTGGTAAAAATTGCTCTCCACCCGCTGGATATAGCTGGGTTAAAACGCTAATTTTATCTTCAGACTCAGCAGATTTGTTAGGAGATATATTAAGCAGCAACGCCACTTTTTTGTTACCCAAGTTTATCCCTAAATCGATAATTTTAGCTCTTTTAGTATCTTTATCAAGATTTCTGGTACTAAAAGCTAAACTTAATTCTGGATTAGAAAGAGAATCTATTGTTTGCCAACCTTCATCGATCGCGCCTTGGAACCATTGACTTAATTTTGTGGTAGTTGAGCGTACCAAGTTGGATAAATTTTCACTGACTCGATCGACTAAATTATCGGCAACGGGTAAAGCAAATTCGGATGCTTGTACGTAACTTTGATAGAATAATAGATGATTTGGCTCGGCATCAAATAAAGATAGTGGGAATTGATAACAACCGTCATTTAACGGCAATTTTAACTTACTTTTAATCTCGATTAATTGGTTGTAAGGTAAAAACCCTTTAATTACAACTTCCTCAACTTCATCCAATACTTCAAGTAACACATAAAAATGTGCGGCTAAGTCTGGTTCAATTACCGATGAAGGTATGTTGACAACTTCATCAAGTAAATGCTCGGTTGCGATCGCGCAAAATTTGAATTCACCAACTTTGAGATTTCCAGCAGTTGTAATAAAATTGGTATTTGTAGTAATGACTTTATCGGGTAAGCGTTCCTGCAACCATACCTCAAAACCAACTAATGCTAATGTATTAAGATAGACTTGCCAAGAATCAGTGGCTGATACCGCTACAGAGCTTGTTTGGTTCGCTTTTGCAAAATGTTCGGGTTCCAACCAGATGGTTTCTGGTAGCACTCGTCTTAAATCTTGGGAATAAATTGAGTTAGGCATAGTTTTAGTTGGCGTTTGAAGTTAAATAGATGTGAGTCAGGGAAAGTTATGCAGTTGATAACGATTCTTGATAAAGACAGTAAAAGTCCACCATATTTAATATAGATGTAAAATTATTCAACATATGCACCAACTTGAAGTTGCATTTTTACATTTACAACATTCATGCATCAAAAATTCGACAATAGAGCGGTAAGGTTTCCGTGCATTGTATTGCACTCAACCGAAAAGGGCTATAGTCTGTAGCTAGAACAAGATAGACAATTTCAATGTCATCGAAATCGCTAAAATAATTCAACTGATATTTTTTTCTAATTTAATCATCTTTTGATTGTCCGAATCCAAGGCTTCTTGAATTAAAATTGGGGCTATTAGTCCGATTACTTGAGATAATATTTCTTCGCATCGGCGAATCAGTTTTTCATCAATTCTCTGGGTGCGATCGTCTTATAAATCATCTTTTGGATGCGCTAAAAGTAAATTAACCTGTTGTTGAAACTCAATTTGTCGTTTAACAGATAACTGTCTTCTTTTTTCCTACTTCTTAACTTCCCAATCTTCTTAAATTACTATTAAATTAGCATCAATTTGTACGGAATAATTTATATTATTCAATGCTTTATGCACCTGTTTATTGGAAGATAAACTTAAAGCAATAACAAATTTTATGAGATTTAAACTTCTTCAATAAAACAGCGAAGTTGCTTGGCATATGTACTATTCATAGTCCGATTTTTCCCAGTTCTAATTTCTTCTGCTGCTTCTTGAAATATTTCCCCATCAACATAAGATTCAATTTGCTCTGTCAAAGTTATGAGATAATTTGGTTCTGGCGGAATTTTTGTTAAACCTTTTTCTGCGGCTAATTTCAAAATACTTTCCAACATCTGCTCTACTGTTTTAGCACGCACTTTTGATAAAAGTTCTCCTGGATTCAAAATTCTTCTTGCTTGATCCCAACTCGTCATTTCCAACTCAGGAGCAATATCTTTTAAAGACATTGCCTGAAAGTAATACAGGCGCAATCCCTGAATGTATTTTGCAGCGAAAGACGCATATTTGTTACTTTTTTGTAATTTTTGAATATTAGCTTCTACTTGTTGCTTAATTGTTTCAGTTAAAGTTAAATAAAGATGCTCGTGTAAAAATCGTAAAAAATCTTGCTGTTCTATATCTACTTCATCGAGGGAATCTGTAGATAAATCGCGTCTGGGTACATAGGTACCGCTTTCGGCATCATACATATCTAATGATTCTCTAGAACTCCAAATATCGTATTTTCTCAACTGTACGGCTATTTGCTTGAGTTCTTTCATCAACTGTAAGGGAGTGTCGATCCAAAATTCGCGTTGCTGCAAATAAGTTAACATTTCCTGCAATTGATCGTTAGTTGGATCTGGGCATTTTTTGGCTCCCCTATTCTTTTGTTGCTGTCTGTCTCGACGATAAACAGCATGAAAAGCTTCGACAGTACAGCATTCTTGCGCGGTGAGGCGTTGAAGTTGTTTGTTTCTAGTTCTATTTAATAGCGCCCAATCGCTCAAATGTTTAAAACCGAACTCAGATAAAAACTTCTTCAATTCGGGATTTTGTTTTGTTTGCAAATATGTCCAATTATCCAAGCTCATTCGACATTGTAAATCGGCATTAAAGGTTTGCAGCACCGTCACAGAAAAAAACTTATAATCCGATACTTTCATTTTAGAATCGTCATCTACCATTAGTTGGGTATTACCAGCAGGATCTAAAACAATTAATTTTTCTCCATCATCATTAAGAACAAACGGTAACAAATCTCGATAAGTAAACTGCTTTTCACCACTAAATAAAGAGTCTATTTTTTTGCATTCTTTTAATATTGGCTCAGAAACATAACATCTGAGACAAAGACCTGCATGAGCGCGATTTATTGCATCTATTCCAGTTTTTTTGGCGTTAAAACACGATAAAAGAACATTTTGACCGTTTGTCGTCTCGATATCGGATTGACTATTTGCAAACTCTTGAGCAGTTGGAATTGCAATTTGCTTATACCCCGATTTTTCCGCCGCAGGATTGATTCGCCAAATTTTCCAATACCTTGATGAATTGTTCATAGTTACCCTACCATCCATTTCAAGTATATTTTTTAAAGGATTCTACTATGTATATGGATGTAACTATACGGCAGTTATGCAGGTTTTAGAAGTATAGTTTGGTGATTATTCTTTACAATTGATTAAGCAGCAAGCAATAAGATTATTGAGAAGATATACAAATATTACTCCCAGCTATAGTTAGCTAACTTACCCAAAAATAGCATAGTTCCAACAAAATTCACTGCTAAAGTTAGACTATCATTGAATGAGTCACCTAAACGGACTTTTCTTTTTTTCTGAATATGATGTATTATTTCTTGCTCTATTTCTAGTTTATTCTCAGTATTTAATCCTGTACTTAAGCGATCGCGTTCTAAATTCCCGACATTTTCTTCCCAAGTATCCGTATTATCTGCCGCTAATAGAGATTGGTTATTTAATATCTGAGTAGCTAATTTATTAGATAAAACCCGTGCTTGTTCGTCAATTTTAGCTTGATTTATTTTTTCGACGATCAAATCTGAATTTGTATTTATAGCCGTATTCAAATCTTGATAGTTGGATTGACTATCTGTATTTTGCATCGCTTGTAACTCTATCTCAAATTGTAAGGGAATCTTTAAAGTCATGGATACTAGTAATTTATTAGCTTCTATCTTGTAATTCGATTCTGGTGTGGTAGACATATTAAATATTCCTTGTTTTTTACTCATATATGCGTACTTTAGGGAACAATTCACACCACTGGGAAAGGATGGTGTGAACGTTGAAGCAATGGCATTCTAAACACAAACTACTTGCTATTTAATATCTACTGATTGCATCACATCTTCATGTTGTACTTTCTTATTTTCATAGCAATCTTGTTGAGGATAGCATACAGGTGCTTTGGCTCTGACTTCCGGCTCTAATAAAAAGTCAGGCTCAATTACAACATTCAATTTTTGCTTGGTAATAGGAACTGGATTGATGTAAACCGGAGAATCAATGGTGATGGGAATATTTAATTTGATCGGAATGGTAAATTCACATTCACAGTAGTTTTGATTGGTATGATTTTGAGCGTAAGACATTTGAAAAGACTCCTAAAGTTAATAAATTGGAAGGTCGATCGGTTATAGAATTTGAAAGAATTGACTTATGCAGTTGTTTAGTAAATATAAGCGTGTCAATTCTTTCTGTTGTTTAATTAGAAGCTGGCAACATTTCTGGGGTTGGACAAGGTAGTTGCTGTTGAGGATAGCATACAGGTGCTTTGGCTCTGACTTCCGGCTCCAACATTAAATCTGCTTCAATTACAACAGGCAATTTTTGCTTGGAAATAGGAACTGGATTGATGTAAACCGGAGTATCGATGGTGATGGGAATATTTAATTTGATCGGAATTGTAAACTCACATTCGCAGTAGTTTTGATTGGTATGATTTTGAGCGTAAGACATTTGAAAAGACTCCTAAAGTTAATAAATTGGAAGGTCGATCGGTTATAGAATTTGAAAGAATTGACTGATGCAGTTATTGGAATAATGTAAAGGTGTCAATTCTTTCTGTTGTTTAATTAGAAGCTGACAACATTTCTTGGGGTGGACAAGGTAGTTGCTGTTGAGGATAGCATTGAGGTGCTTTTGCTCTAACTTCCGGCTCTAATAAAAAGTCAGGCTCAATTACAACATTCAATTTTTGCTTGGTAATAGGAACTGGATTGATGTAAACCGGAGTATCGATGGTGATGGGAATATTTAATTTGATCGGAATGGTAAATTCACATTCACAGTAATTTTGATTGGTTTGATTTTGTGCGTAAGTCATGGTTTTTTCTCCTTTTGGTAATTAGTTGGTTGTGGTAATTAGAAATTGTTGTCCGTTCAACGCTTTCTAATTAGTTATAGAATTTAGAAGAATCAACTTATGCATTTATTCGGATAATGCTTTGTTTGAATTCTTTCTTGTTTGTTATAGAATTCAGTAAATCAACTTATGCAGTAAATCGCAAAACCTCAAGGCTAAGACGGCAGGTGCAATAATTCAACTTTTGTAACCCTATTTCCATCTACTACTATTTTCTTAATACATCCTTGCAATAAAGCTTTCTTATCTTCCACCTGCAATCCTTGCCAAAATTTGGGATTTGAAAATGCTTGGATAATCCGCTCTTTCGCAATTAAATATAGTTGATTATTGCTGGCAGTCGAGCGAGCATCGGCAATCTGGATAATTATCTCCTCTTTGGCTTTTTCAATTGCCGGATTGGATGGTAGGGCTTCGAGAGTAGAATAGGATGCTCGCAGAGTTTTGACTTCGGGTGATTCTTCCATGACTTGAGTTTCTTCTGCTAATCCCGCCAATTTCTCGGCTTCTTTAACTAAATGCTCGATGACTTGTTTTTCTAAACTATCTGAAGAAATCATTTTTTTATTATCGCAAGCACCCGTCCGATAAAAACTACATTGATAATGGTGGCGAATAAAATTCTTTTTTTTCACCAATTTTTTGCACTGACGACTGTAAGCAGCGCCACAGCGATCGCATTTAACTAAGTTTGCGAAGGGGTTAGTATATTTTTGTTCGCTTGCCCATCGATTATTGCGGTTTCCACGGATTGTGGTTTTGATGCGTTCGTGTTCTTCACGGGTAATAATCGCTTCATCCTCATGGGTTCCCCATGCAACTTCCCATTCGTCAAAGGGTTTTCGATGTCCGTTGGAATGAACTACCGTGTTATAAGGAGTTCCCCCTGCATATATAGGATTAACAAGAATTGACCGCAAACCGGAAACCGACCATTTTAAACTTGTGTGGGGATACCGCAGATTTAAGCTGCTGCCACGGGATTTATTGATATTTGCAAATATAATTTCGTTTTCTTCCGCCAAAATATTCACTTTATCGTTGCTCCCTTTAGGAATAGCATTTGCTTGAATTCCAAAAATATCGTGCAGTTTTTTGACGGTTTGGGATACCGAACCTACAGCAAAAAAAGTATCAAATACCAAACGCATTAATCGATCTCGCGTTAATGAGCGGTGTCCTTCAATAATACAAACACAGGGGCGATCGTCTCTTTTATATCGATCGTTTTCAACCTGATATCCTAATGGAGCATTCCAGTGAGCTTTTTTATTTATTTTGCGAGTATCTCGTTCTTTTTTTACTCGCATTCCTAACATTTTCACCTCATATTTACTCGCCGCCAATCGGACATCAATTGTTAATTCTCCACCAATACTTGATATATCAAAAGGTTCATCAATCGCAGTTGGTTCTATACCTTTTTTCTTCAAAGCATCCATTAACCGATAAAAAGTCATTGATGATGAAGTTAAGCGATCGATTCTAATAAATAATAACTTGGAAACTTTGCCAGGAATCAACGAGTGAATATCTTCTATTAACCGTAAAAGCCCTTTACGCTTGTCACTAGTACGACTTTCAACGTCGTAATATAATTTCGTCGCTCCGGCACTCCGCAAACGGCGCATCTGCTTAATCAGCGCTCCTTCATCGTCTGCTTGCTCATCCGTGCTGACGCGAGCATATCCCCAAACGTCCATACAGCTTACCTTACAACAATATTTTATCTTAGTTGATATTTTACCTGATAGTCAGCACATTAGTTCTTTACTATTCACCGAACCTGTAGACTTCATCATTGGTAATTCCTACGGTAAGTACCTAGAGCGCGATACCAAGACTCCTTTAATTCGTATCGGCTATCCTATCATGGACCGCCACAATCTACACCGCTACGCTACCATCGGTTATCAAGGAACAATCAACCTACTTACTTGGGTTGTAAATGCAATCTTTGAAGACATCGATCGCAACACCAACACTCCTTCTAAGACAGATATTTCTTTCGACTTGATTCGTTAGAAATTGAGTTAGCCCCTTCATAGTGGCTTTCAATAAAAAGGTAAGGTAATTAAGGATGAGGTATAAAGGCTCAAGTATGAAATGTGAAGTTTTTCATCCTTCATCCTTTATACTTCTAACCTCCTTTTTTACCTTTTTCTTTATCTTTGGGAATTTGGAATTGGGAATGTGAGAAAAAATTAATTTGAATAATATAAGCCCAAACAAACCCGGTTTCTTGCTCCTCGCATAACGTAATATTCATGGCTTCACTAAAATAAACCGGGTTTCTAACAATGGTGCAATAAGTTTATTCTAAATAATCTAGATTTATCTAAACTCAATCCTTAAAAAATCATAGATTGCATTTTCTTTAATTATCATAATTTAAATTAAAACGCAGTTTATTGCCAAAATGCGAGAGAAAAATATCAACATAAATTTATCCAATTACCAATTACCAATTCCATTTTCGATCGACAAATCATACTCGAACATAATACTTAAAAAATGAAAATCACTCAAACTAAAATCAACGAACTGCTAACCGAACCAGGATGCGAACATAATCATCAAAAAAACGGGGAAAAGAAAAACAAAGCTTGTAAACAACAAGCACAACCGGGAGCAGCACAAGGAGGCTGTTCTTTTGATGGAGCGATGATTGCTCTAGTTCCGATTACCGATGCTGCTCATTTGGTACATGGACCGATTGCTTGCTCTGGTACATGGGGTACTCGCGGTAGTCTTTCTTCTGGTCCGATGCTTTATAAAAAAGGCTTTACTACCGACTTAACCGAAAATGACGTTATTTTCGGTAGCGAAAAAAAGCTGTACAAGGCAATCCAACACGTACAACAAAATTACAACCCCGCAGCCATATTTGTTTACTCCACCTGTGTAACGGCGTTGATTGGTGAAGATATAGATGCAGTCTGCAAAGCCGCAGCCAAGAAAGCAGGTATTCCCGTTATCCCCGTTAATGCACCGGGATTTATTGGTAGTAAGAATCTTGGTAATCGTCTGGCTGGAGAAACTTTATTAGAGTATGTTGTCGGAACTGCTGAACCTGAATACACCACTCCTTACGATATTAATCTGATCGGTGAATATAATATCGCTGGCGAAATGTGGAACGTTACGCCAATACTAGAAAAATTAGGCGTTCGGATTTTAAGTAAAATTACGGGTGATGCTCGTTATAAAGAAGTCTCCTACGCTCACCGTGCCAAACTAAACGTGATGATTTGCTCCAAAGCCTTGATTAACATGGCGAGAAAAATGGAGGAGCGTTACGGGATTCCATATATAGAAGAGTCTTTTTACGGCGTAGATGATATGAACCGCTTTTTAAGAAGTGTCGCCAGTAAGTTGGGAGATGCCGATTTACAGCAGCGAACTGAAAAATTGATTGCAGAAGAAACTGCTCAATTAGACGAAAAATTGGCACCATACCGCGCTCGATTGAAAGGCAAGCGCGTTGTACTTTATACTGGCGGCGTAAAAAGCTGGTCAATTATTTCCGCAGCTAAAGACTTAGGAATGGAAGTTGTAGCTACCAGTACCAAGAAAAGTACTGAAGAGGATAAAGCCAAAATTAAGGAGTTGATAGGCAAAGAGGGCATTATGATGCCTAAAGGCAACCCCCAGGAATTGATCCGAGTGATTGGCGAAACCAAAGCCGATATGCTGATTGCTGGCGGTAGAAATCAATACACTGCTCTTAAAGCTAGAATTCCGTTTCTCGACATCAACCAAGAGCGTCATCACGCTTATGCGGGATATGACGGAATGGTAAATATGGCAAGAGAATTAGACGAAGCTCTCTACAGTCCAGTTTGGCAGCAAATACGTCAACCCGCTCCTTGGGAAATGGAAAGTTAACAGTTAACAGTGAGCAGTTAGGAGTTAGGAGTTAAGAGTTAGGAGTTAAGAGTTATGAGTTATTTTTAACCTTTAACCTTTAACCTTTAACCTTTAACCTTTAACCTTTAACCTTTAACCTTTAACCTTTAACCTTTAACCTTTAACCTTCGACCTTTGACCTTTTTATAAATTATTACCAATGGCGATTGTAGCGACTCCAAATAAACCAGTTATAGTAAATCCTCTCAAACAAAGTCAGGCTTTGGGTGCAGCTTTAGCCTTTTTAGGGTTGAAGGGTATGATACCTCTGCTGCACGGTTCACAAGGATGTACCGCTTTCGCTAAAGTGATGTTGGTACGGCATTTTCGAGAAGCGATTCCTCTTTCAACTACGGCGATGACGGAAGTCTCTACTATTTTGGGTGGAGAAGATAATGTTGAACAGGCAATTCTAACTCTGGTAGAAAAGGTACAGCCTGAAATTATTGGTCTTTGTACCACGGGGCTGACGGAAACTAGAGGGGATGACATGGAACAAATCCTCAGAGATTTTCGTAAAAATCATCCTCATTTAGACGAGTTACCAATTTTATTAGTCTCCTCACCAGATTTTAAAGGAGGTTTACAAGATGGGTATGCCGCCGCTGTGGAAAGCATGGTTAAGCAAGTTCCACAAAAGGGGGAAATTAGACCGCAACAAGTTAATATCTTGATGAGTTCTGCTTTTACCCCAGGGGATTTGCAAGAAATCAAAGATATTGTGAGTGCATTTGGATTAATTCCTATTCTTGTACCGGATCTTAGTGCGTCTTTAGACGGTCATTTAGATGATTCTTGGAGTCCGATAACGGGCGGTGGTACGACTTTGGCACAACTCCGTGAAATGGGTAGTTCGGCTTTTACTATTGCGATCGGTGAGAGTATGCGGGGTGCGGCGGAAATCCTGGATAAACGCTTTGCTATTCCTTACGAGTTATTTAGCGAACTGAGCCGATTAGATGCTGTAGATAACTTTTTACAAGCACTATCAGATGTGAGTGGTGTTAGCGTACCAGAAAAATATCGCCGTCAAAGACGACAATTGCAAGACGCGATGCTCGATACTCACTTTTTCTTTGGTCGCAAGCGGGTATCCTTAGCATTAGAACCCGATTTGCTGCACGCAATGGTTAATTTTCTGCAATCAATGGGAGCAGAAATTCAAGCCGCAGTCACTACTACACGTTCTCCTTTACTTGAAAAACTCGATCTCGAAAAAGTTGTTATTGGTGACTTGGAAGATTTTGAACAAGTTGCAGTGGGTTCTGACTTATTAATTGGTAACTCTAACGCCGCAACAATTGCCAGAACCTTAAACATTCCTCTTTATCGCCAAGGTATCCCCATTTTTGACCGTTTAGGTATAGGTCAATTTACTAAAGTTGGCTATCGGGGAACCATGCAAATTTTATTTGACATTGGCAACCTGTTTTTAGAAGCAGAGGAAATGAGTTTGAAGCATTAATGTAGAGACGTAGCAGTGCTACGTCTGTACAAAGTTAGGAGTTAGGAATTAGGAATTGGGAGTAAGAAATTAGGAGTAAAAAGTTAAAAGTTAGGAGTTTTTAACCTTTAACCTTTGACCTAATTGTAAGGAGTATTTGAAATGAAAATTGCCTTTACGACAAGCGATAACGTTCATATTAACGCTCATTTTGGCTCGGCAAAAGCGATTGATGTTTATGAAATATCTGACGAAGGCTATAAGTTTTTAGAAACTCTTTCCTTCGGTGGCGAACTCAAAGAAGATGGTAATGAAGATAAATTATTGCCGAAACTTAAAGCCTTAGAAGATTGCACCATCGTTTATGTTACAGCAATTGGGGGTAGTGCTGCCGCTCGGTTAATTAAAAAGGGCGTAACTCCAGTTAAAGCGCGTTCCGAACAAGATGAAATTAAAGACCTTTTAGAAAGGTTAGTGCAAACTCTCAAAGGAAGTCCTCCACCTTGGTTGCGTAAAGCTTTACAACAAAAAGACCGTAACTTTGAAGATGAATTGGAAGAGGATGTAACTGTATGAACACAAGTAATAGTGTAAATGGTACTGCAACAAGCGAAGCCTTAAGTTCTCCTTTTATTAAGGCATTAGTACAACAAATTCGGGGTTTCGATACTTACGGAACTTACAAGAAATGGTCGGACGATTTACTTCTTAAACCCTACATTGTCAGCAAACAAAAGAAACGCGAAATTTCAGTTGAGGATGATGTAGATCCGATGACAATATCGCGGATTAATGCTTTTTACCGCGCTATAGCAATTCGCATCGAACAGGAAACTGGTTTGCTATCGCAGGTTGTCGCCGATTTGAATCATGAAGGCTTTGGATGGGTGTTGGTGTTTTCCGGTCGTCTTTTGTTAGTTAAAAAGACTTTGCGGGATGTCCATCGTTTTGGTTTTAATTCTTTAGATAAGCTAGCAGAAGAAGGAGAAAATTTAGTACAAAAAGGTATTGAGTTAGCTCAACGTTTTCCAGAAGTAGGAAACGTCTAAATAATTCTTTATTTTTGTATTACTTATCTACTGAAACCCGGTTTTGATAAACATATGGTTTTTTTTAACTCGTTTAAAATCAGCCTTAACAGAAAAACCGGGTTTCTAGAAAAAGATACATGAATTAGATCGAACGCTAGCTATTAATTACCAGTTATTTGTATATCTATTCGGTGTTAGGAGATGTCTATGGCTCAGACTGAAGCAACAACCAATATTGAAGAATTAAATAAAAAGATAAAGCGCTTAAACAGTAAAGCAGGTCAAATGAAAATGGACTTGCACGACTTGGCGGAAGGTTTACCTACAGATTATGAAAAGCTTATGGGAGTAGCTGAAGCTACTTACAAAATATATTGCGAATTAAACGACCTAAAACAAAAATTGAAACAGTTGGAGCAAGCATAATGAGTGGAAGCTTAGCAGAATTCAATCAGCTAGTAAATGCAGAAGACTATTTCAAATTTTTTGAATTGGAATACGACCAAAAATTTGTAAATGTAAATCGTCTACATATTTTACAAAAGTTTTCTGGATATATCCAGGAAATTGAAAAGGATAATTCCGAACTTAATGAATCAGAAAAATTAAGTAAATACCGTGAAGCATTAGAGAAAGCTTATCAGGTATTTATAGAGTCAACACCCCAAGAAGAAAAACTTTTCAAAGTGTTTCACCAGAAGCCAAAGAATGTAGTCAAGCTGACAGAAATTGATTCCGATTAGGAGGTAATAAAGTGGTAAACCTAACACCTACCGAGTTGGAACGCTATAGTCGCCAAATGTCGCTCCCTAGTTTTGGTGAATTGGCACAGAAGCGCTTAAAGTCAGCTACGGTTCTGGTTACGGGTGTTGGAGGATTAGGCGGTACGGCTGCACTTTACCTTGCGGTTGCAGGCGTAGGACGTTTAATCCTCGTTAGAGGAGGTGACTTACGGCTTGATGATATGAATCGTCAAATTCTCATGACTGATGATTGGGTAGGAAAGCCAAGGGTAATCAAAGCTAAAGAAACCCTACAAGCTATCAATCCTGATATTGAGATCGAAACGATTCACGATTACATCAATCCGGATAATGTTGACTCATTGGTACAAGAAGCCGACATGGCTTTAGACTGCGCTCACAACTTTACAGAGCGTAACTTGTTAAATGAAGCTTGCGTTCGCTGGCGGAAGCCAATGGTAGAAGCAGCAATGGATTCAATGGAGGCTTATCTAACTACAATTATTCCCGGTGTTACTCCCTGTTTATCATGCCTATTTCCAGAAAAACCCGATTGGGATAGACGTGCATTTTCAGTTCTAGGTGTAGTTTCAGGTACTCTAGCTTGTCTCACAGCTTTAGAAGCTATCAAGTTAATCACCGGATTTAGTCAGCCTCTATTATCGCAGTTACTTACAATCGACTTTACCAGAATGGATTTTGCCAAGCGTCGAAGTTATCGCGATCGCGAATGTCCGGTATGTGGTAACAATGCGCCTTGGAGGTATTCGCACTCCCAACCTCTGGAAACCACAAGTAACTCCAAATCCTAGCTACTACACCTCGTCAATGTCGATGCAAGCCGATTTTATATAGTTTGAAATAGTTTGAAGCTATGGCAATTCCAGCATCGCCATCAAGATAAATTTTCATTCCTTCCAAAAACAATCATCATCTACAATTACAGAGCAAAAACCATGACCATTAGTTTGACAGAAAAAGCAGCACAACGTCTAAGTTCGTTTTTAAAAGATACCTCAACAGATAAAAACGAAAAGCCTAAAGGTATCCGGGTTTCCGCTAAAGATGGTGGTTGTAACGGCTACGAATATGCAATGAACACCACCAGCAAACCCAGCGACGATGATTTGGTGGTTCAACAAGACGACATCACAATTTACGTTGATGCAAAAAGTGCGCCGTTATTGGACGGAATGGTAATTGATTTTATCGAAGGCATGATGGAAAGCGGCTTTAAGTTTACTAATCCCAATGCAACCAGCACCTGCGGTTGTGGTAAGTCATTTGAAGCAGGTGATTGTACGCCTACTGGTGTACCTTGCAATGAATAAATGGTTAGTAGTTAGGAGTTAGGGGTTAGGAGTTAAAAGTTAATTAAATGTCTACCCACTAATAACTCTTCTCACGTCAACTGTTTTGGATAGGTTGCGCTTCATCAACTAACAACTAACAACTAACGACTAATTACTAACAACTAACAACCAAAACTTATACGTCGTTTGAGGAGAACTATTCATGGCTAGTTACGAAGTTAGATTGATTAACAAAAAAGAAGATTTAGACACCACAGTAGAAATTGACGAAGAAACTACTATTTTAGAAGGAGCAGAAGAAGCCGGAATTGAATTACCTTTCAGTTGCTCTTCCGGCTCTTGTTCTAGCTGTGTTGGTAAAGTAGTTGAAGGTGAAGTCGATCAATCCGACCAAATCTTTTTGGATGACGAGCAAATGTCCAAAGGATTCGCTTTACTTTGCGTCACCTATCCCCGCTCCAACTGCACAATTAAAACTCATCAAGAACCTTATTTGGTATAGAGTTTTTATTTAATTATTACAAAATAATTAATTTTAAGTCATAGCTTTAATTAGCTATGGCTTTTTTATTTATTAATTAAGAATTGGGCATTGGGCATTGGGCATTGGGCATTGGGAATTGGGCATTGGGAATTGGGAATTGGGAATTGTTCGGGTACTTTAAAACCCTTTTTTAAGGGGAAGGAGGAATCTAAGCAATAATTACATAAAAACAATACTTTGAAAAAATCCTCTTTAACTCCTAACTCCTAACTCCTAACTCCTAACTCCCTACTCCTTACTTCCTAACTCCCTACTCCCTACTTCCTACTTCCTACTCCCTATTCCCCAGATTTATTAATCTATACCAACCATAACATCTGTTGCTTTGACTACTATATAAGCTTCTTTTCCTAAAGAAAGATGCATTTGGTCTGCGGATGATTTAGTAATAATTGAAACTACTTCTACTCCGGGTGCTACTTCTAAAGTTACTTCAGTACTAACAACTCCAGGTATAATTTTCTTGACAGTTCCTTTTAAGTGATTGCGAGCGCTAATTTTCATGGTTTTATTTTGGTTTAGTAATCTTATACTTAATTATCTTATCGTTTAGGATATTATTCATATGATTTTTTTCAACTTTTATTCACGATCGATCAATTATTCTTCACTGTAATTAACAGATATTAACTTTAAAAACAATGTCAAAATCAAATCACCATCAATCTATAAATCAAGTTGCTCCTCGTAGCTGGTCGGATTATTACGAAGCTGTTGCTAATCGTCCACCAAGAGAAACTTTACTTACTGCTTTAGCAAATACGATCGGCGATATTCCTAAAACTGAATCGAAAATAGCTGTTGATTTGGGCTGTGGAGAAGGTAGAGACACGGTAGAATTGCTGCGTCGGGGTTGGGATGTTATAGCTATTGACGGCGAACTTGAAGCTGTGACTCGGTTGTTAAAACGTCCCGATATCAATACCGAACTGCTGCAAACTCGCGTTGCAACTTTTGAAAATATTGATTTACCGCAATCGCTAAATTTAATCAACGCCAGCTTTAGCCTTCCCTTTTGTGCGCCGGAGAGTTTCCCCGGTTTATGGGAAAAAATCGTCTCTAGTTTACTTAAAGGCGGTCGTTTTAGCGGTCATTTATTTGGCGATCGCGATTCTTGGGCGATCGATCCAACTATGAATCATCATACAAGATCGGATGTCGAATTACTTTTACAAGCTTTTGATGTCGAATTATTTAATGAAGAAGATCGTGCCGGTAAAACTGCTTTAGGTAAGGAAAAACATTGGCATATTTTTCACATTGTCGCACGTAAAAAATAATCCGTTAATAATCAAAATCGGCTTTTTAATATAAATTAGTTCATAGCTAAATAATTAAGAAACCTGCTTTGTTGAAAAAACCGGGTTTCTCAACATATTAAATTGCTACAATTATTGCGAATAATTATCGTATTTTATATTACAAATCCATTTATGAAGACCGAACTATTTAGATGTTACAAAAAAATAGTATCGCTGGCATCTTTTTTTTTTATTATTCTGTTTATTATAGGTCTAGCTCAAAACATAGATACCAGATGCATGAGATATTGCTTTTTTGACAACAGACACTATCTAAGTACAATTACTACCGCAACTTATGCCCGTAACAAAAATTTACAATTGTGATACTAATTTAGGCTTAGATAGTAAAAATTGTTAGACTTATAGGATATCTGAAGATAGCATCACCTTAAGAATTTCGGCATTTAGGACTTAGAAACGGATCGTAATTGAAAAACCTTTACAGAGTAATATTCTCAGCTATCATGTAATACAGCAATTCCGAATCATCTCATATCGGCTTGCTCTATGGTGATAGTTCTAATTTTGGGTTCACAAATAGTTTATCTACGACACCCATTTATTTATGTATTTTGCGATTTGAACAAAAAACAACTACCAATGGTTCTATCATCAACTATGTGGAAAATAGAACGATGCCTTATGTAAAGGTAAGGATTTGGTTAAGAAAGGTAATAAAGGTGAAAAATAGGTTATCTATCAATTAAATTCCTATTTTTCAAAAGTCATATACTAACTTTGTTGATTGTATATGATTATAATAGTTGAGGAACTAATCGGTTCGTCAAATTTTTGATTGAAGGTAAATATTCTCTGGCTAAATATATATTTAGCTGATTTTTTGTTTTGGATTATTGCCTGTATCGCAATATTTTATGCAAACACAAAATATAGAATATTTAGCTACAAATCAATATTTAGTCTATGGTATTGTGATTGGAGTTTGAAAGGCGGGAGTAAACACGAGAACATATGAACAATAAGTATTTCTTTGGAAATGATGATTCGGGTCCGTTTCAACTTTCATCGGCAGATATTATATTGCGGCAGCAGTTAGAACAATCTCTAAGTAAGTTCTTTTACGACAACTGCGATCGCAAAATTCGAGATTTGTTATCTGTCTGTCGGTGGTATGTTACTACCCACACCTCTGCAATGACTTTGGTGATTGAATGTCCCGATCAAGTAACCAACTGGCGGATTTTACAAAAAATGGTGCCAATGGCATCGTTGCTGAATAATGTTGCCAGTAATGCCAAAATCCGCGTTTGTCCCCCTAGTACTGAAGGAATGCCTTTTGAAATGAGGGTGGATGAATTATCTGTTTATCAGCAAGACTCGGCTTAAAACAGTTTCGTCGCCTAATTGGTATTTTTCACGATCGCCTTAATCTGTTCAAATACGAAGTCAGCAGAATCCTTTACAGCTTGGCTCAATTCCCAACCAAAATCAAGATTTGCTGCTTCAATTAAATAAACCGTCACAGACGAGGGAAAATCATCTTTAAAGATTTTTCTCCCAGCAGCTATTGCATTATCCCAGCGAAAATCATGTAAGTTATAACTGGGTTCGGGTAGAGCTTCTAACTCTTTCCCCGGAAGTTTAAATACAGCACCTGGTTCGGAATTTGTCGAACTCGCATCAATAATTATTAGGTGTTTGCTACCTCTTGCTTTAAACATGACTTCCATCCCTCCAGTTCCGCAGTCATAAATTTTCACATGGGGATGAGGATATGTGGCAAGATATTGTTGTAGGCGTTGGGCTATAATTACGCCTACAGCATCATCATTGCGGTTAAGGTTGCCGCAACCAATAATTGTCAGGTTTTTTTGGTCATTGGTCATCTATAATAATTACTTCTAACTCCTATTATCCTTATCGGTAAATATTTTGACTAAGAATAATTCAGCGAGTACAAATTAGTAACGTGACAAAACAGACTTAGGAGCTTTATTGACAGATTACTACAAAATCTGGTCTATATTTGGGTTTTCTAAAAATTCGTCAGTTCGTTGCTCAAGGTTTGTCTTCCTATTCTACATATTTTTAGGCGATATTTTTATGTTTTGAAATAAAAAAAATAATTCATGCTTTCGTTATCATCTATAAAATTATTTTGAAGTATGCAGATTTACAAAAATCGTATTTTTATAAGGGGGAGTAGGAAATAGGCGATCGATTTGTTTATCCCCCTCTCCCCCCTTTTCCCCCTCAATCAATTAGATAATCTTTTACCGGGAAGAAAGTAATTCTGGCTTGACTGCAAATTGTGCTAATAATTCTCGTGGGGAATCGGTAGCAAAGCTTTCTAAATAAGGATAGATTTCAAAGCGAGAAATCTGGTTTTGAGTAATTTCTGGTTGAGATTCGTAGAAAGGAACTCGTAAAATCCAACAATTGTTTGAACCATATATTTTCTGTAAGCGTCGATCGCAGTTGGTATCTTCGTTATTAGGAATCAAACCTGTAAGTACAACTATTTTCGGTTCGATTGCACCGAGTACATCAAGTCCAGCTAGTTTCGCATTTTCCTTGATTTGTTTTTCTAATTCCTTTACGCGATCGAGGACATAAACTACTTGCCCACCAGTATCCGATCTGTCTAAATCGCTTTCTTGTCCGAACCATCCGTGGGGAGAAGTAACTAAAACCTTAAACACCATCGGAATTCGGGACATGAATTTGGATAATACTTCGTAGTCAGCCGAATCAATTAATCGATCTAGCAACAAGAAAGTTTCCTTTGCCCGAAAAGCCGTATTTCCCCAACCAGGTTCAAATCCGAAACTCCGCAATTCAAAGCGAAAGTTTTCATAACTTGTGCGATCGGGATATTTTTCTAAAAGGTTAATTACTCGTTTTACCTTGGAAGATAGCTGGGATTTATTTTTAATACGTTCGTTAATTAATAACTGTTGACCGTTATATTTGTGCAGCTTGAGAAAGTTAAATAAAGCCTCTTGCCAAGTACCGCAATTGTCATCAAATAATTTACTTGATAGATAGCGATTGAGATAATCAACTCCATTACCAATCTTTTTCGAGTCACGGAGACTGGAAGAGGAATCATAAAAACGTTGGAAATCAATTTTTAAAACATCATCTTCTTGAGAATGATTAGAATCAACCAGTCTATCTCGTAAATTTAGCAACTCTTCAATATTTATAGGTTCTACCGTCATATCATCTAGCAGACGATAAGCTTCTTGAGTTGCTATTTTAGGAAGAATGACCAAGTAAAGACTTTCTTTATCTAAAATAATTTCTTGAGTTGAATAAATTAATTTACTTAAATCGGAGTTGCCATATAAATCCCGATCATCTTCGTTAATATCGCAATATTTATAGAATGCAATCAAAACATCGTGACGAAGTAGATACCGCTTCTGGGATTGACGTAACAAACTAGTAAATTCACGTAAATTATTTTTTTCGTGACTATCTAGTACGTTCTGAATTAAATTAGACATTTTTATTTACTCCCTGTAAACCAATAAATGATATTTTTGTTCGAGATAGAATAAGTAGATACAGTTCCTGCGATCGACAGCTGATAAGCATTAAAACCTAAGCCAACGCTATTAACAACAAGCATTGACAACATTTATATTTATCTTCTTGGAAAGAATTATTCTTGTTTCAAGAAGCGCGAAATCCGTTAATTTTCTACTTGGTCAGAGAATAAGCTGTCTGAGCGCAGTAGATTTTAAGGAAAGAGATGAAATGTGATGATTTCTTCATTGGTTGTAACTGACTTCAGTGTAAATAGTCAACGTTTTAATAAAACTTTAACCTTTCACTTTTAGTAATTCTACCAATAGCATTCATTGTGAAGATTACTATCGTAGGACGATAGCGGACTCATCAATAAATTAACTTAAAATGCTGCGGGAGCAAGGCTTACACTATATATAATCAATTAAAACAATAATTAGATTAATATATATATTTAAATGATTAGCACGAATGAACTGATACATACAAGTGTAGAAAATATCTAATTTGATTTTATTAATTTTTATTAATTAGTTGAGAATACTTAATTCCACCAAAAAACCCGGTTTTAGCAAAACCGGGCTGATAATTTCCTTAATTTAGGGCTGCTGCACTCAAGCTGATAATTTCACATTATGTTCTTGAGCAATTTGAGAAAGCTTTTCAAACTGTTGCTCGGAAGCTTTGGTTAACAACTCTTCTGCTTCTTTTTCTTCGATTCCTTCAGCAGGAAACAAATGCTTAACGTAAAGCGAAACAAAATCAACCATCGCGGGTAAACCAGATAAAGAATGGTTATCAGCTTGCTTTCCTGCAAATGTTGCTACCAATCCAGTTCTAATATCCTTTCTTGTCGTATCCATAAACTGACCGACAAGTTCGGGAATATAGTCTTGTGTTGGTAATTCTTCTAACTTTGTTTCGTTGGGAGTAAATTCGTATCCTGCTTCCCTAGCTTGTTGAGTAACGCACCACTGAGTAAACTCTTGAAGTGCTTCTTCGGGAAGATTGACAAGATGTTCGTGTAATGATTTGGGCATGGTTTATTTTTGTATGAATTGGTAATTGTGAATTGGACGGGGAAGAGGGGGGAGAGGGGGAAGAGGGGGGAGATAGGGAGATGGGGAGATGGGGGAGATTAGATAGCGACCGAGACGCTCGCACTCCTAACTTCTAACTTCTAACTTCTAACTCCTAATTCCTAACTCCTAACTCCTAACTATTCCCAATGCCCAATCTTATGCAGTCCGAAAACGCGCTAATTCTTCACCCGTTTTTGCGTCATGGGCGTGAACGGTACATACCAAGCAAGAATCAAAGGAACGGGCTACATGACCTATTTCCACTGGATCTGTTGAGTCAAAAACAGGTGTACCGATTAAAGCTTCTTCGATGGGACCGCGTTTTCCTTCACTGTCACGAGGTCCGATATTCCAAGTCGAAGGAGCCATGATTTGGTAATTCTTAATTTTGCCACCTTCGATATCTATCCAGTGACACAAAGCTCCTCGCGATGCTTCCGTAGCGCCCCAGCCGCGTCCGTCTTGTTCTTTAGGTTTAATGTACCAAGGGTCATTCAAGCGGAATTCTCTCAAACAACGCTCGGCTTGACGATAAAGCTTGACAACTTCATGGACTCGTGCTAGCTGTCGTAGATGGATACTAGCACCACCCATTTGCTTGAAAGCATCAAGGATAAATCCATCATAATGTTGCCAAGTTTCGCCGTGAGTACCACCTGCTACTAATTGACGAGCCAAGGGACCTGCTTCTAAACGTCCGTAGTCGATGTGAGTGACCGCAGTTCCCCAGGAATAGGCATTCTCGAAGTCTTTGGCATTGTTTTGAGTTGGTCGAGTATTGCGATCGTAAGGGTGAACGTCTCCCGTACCTTCGTCATACCAGGAATGCGTGGTGTTTTCGCGGACGAAACCATGATTCATGGGAGTGTGAGTATCGCTGTAGCTGTCATACACTCCACTTTTCATAATCATAGCGGCATTTCGACCTTCAACGGTAGGATTTTGGTATTTCACTTCATGAGGTAAATATCCCCAAGTAATGTACTTACCCAAACCCTGACCATATTTATGCAAGCCGATATCCAAACCCATGCGCCAGTAAAAACCCAAATCGGAGTTAGCATGACTCGGACTTTCATCGAGCCAATTCATAAAATCCTCATAGGTTTGGATTTCTTCATAGCGTTCCAAAGAGCAACCCAACCAAACTGGTTCGAGCCAATTAGTACGAAAATATTCCAGAATCGACCAAGCGCGGGTTACGTCAGTTAAAGTCGGAGCGCACATCACCCCACCGGGAACCATATAACTGCTATGGGAACCGTCGATCTGCCTAAAACGTTCGCGGACAACTTATTGATAAGGCTTTGATGATATTTGCGAACATTTTATTTTTACCATTTGAGCTTATAAATAAGAGAATATTTAGGGAACGAGCGGGAAAAATGGCGATCGGGATAATTACGATACTTCTTAGTAGTACTTCGCCACATTAATTTGAAAAGGTTCGTAGTAAGCGCTTCAGCGCTCCGGATTTAGGACTAAAGTCCTTACTACAAACCTCCTTTGATATATTTGCGGATTTCTCGCGTAAAACACCACAGACGATAGCTATAGGGAATGGCGAAAATATTTGAACAGAAGTTAGCCGAAGCAAATTCTAATTTAAAAAGGGATAGAGTAAGAGTTAGCATCAAACAAACCGGGAATTCTCTACAGTTACGGGCAACCCTTCCGTTAAAACCACACGATCGCGATCGCACTGGGAAAGGTAAAAAACAGTATGATTTATCTTTGGGTATACCAGCGAATTTAGAAGGACTCAAAACCGCGATCGAAGAAAGTTACGAGTTGGGTAAATTAATCGCTCGTCATACTTTTGTATGGAATGATAAATATCTAGGCATAAGACTTAGAGATAAAAATAGAGAGAAACAACAAATAAAAACCATTGGAGAATTATTAGATAAATTTGAAGATAATTATTATCAAACTCGTCAGAAGACTATAACCAGTCAAAATACTTTCGCTAACTATATATCGGTGATTAAAAGGAATTTTTCTCTAACAACTTTAGCAACAAAGAATAATTTTGAGTCAGTTATTAATTCATCGCAAGGAAATAAAAAAAACGAATTAATTGCGGTATCTTCCGTATTTATCAAAACATTTCAGTTAGGATTTACTTTCGATGTCAAGCGCGATCGCATTACTCCTAAATTCCGAGAAATTCCTGACGACGAGAAAATTATTCATTCTTATAAACTATTTGAAAAATTTGCCCTCAATCGGAAAAATACAAATATCTGTGATGCTACCGATACTTGGGAAATGTGGCGCTGGGTATATGGAATGCTGGCAACCTTTGGATTACGTCCGAGAGAATTATTTGTCAAACCAAATATTAACTGGTGGATATCCGAGCAAAATACAGATAGTACCTGGAAAGTTGATAAAGATACTAAAACCGGATATCGCGAAGTCATTCCCTTCGTTCCCGAATGGATAGAATTATTCGATTTAAACAATCCCCAACCGTTAAAAATTTTAGAGAAAAAAGTTGCGAAAATCGCATCCGTGCAAAATATCAACTGGATGCGGAGAGATATATCGAGATGGTTTAGAAAAATCGGCATTGAATTTCAACCCTACGATTTACGTCATGCTTGCGCGATTCGATCGCATTTACAGGGAATACCCATCAAAGCCGCAGCAGATAACTTAGGTCATACAGTTGACGAACATACGAAAACCTACCAGCGCTGGTTTGGAATGGAAAATCGTAAAAAAGCCTTTGGGGAAGTAGTTAGTCAAAAGTCAGTTATTGAATTGCAGCAAAATGAAATATTGGCTTTAAAGATGGAGAATGAAAGATTGCGGTTGGAAGTTGAGAGGTTGAGAGATTGAAGCTTGGATAAATAGTTAATCCTCCGATCGCGCTTTTTGTTACCAACTTCTTAAAATCCTTAACCAAACAATATTGCATCCCTTAAGTCTATCGCTTCCGAATATGCCGAATAGATATTTATACAAATATGTAACTTGAATGTAAACATTTGTAATAATTCGTGCGATTATTAGTGTTGAATATTGATAGTCTCTTAAGTAAGCTAAATCTCAAATCTGCTGCTGTCTAAAAACTGTATATATTATGTAGTAACTTTATGTCAAACCTTAATAAAATTCCTGGCGAATTTCGGGTTTTATCAACACAGCCAGAACTGCGAATCAGGTACCATAGTCGGATATGGTTGAAGGCATTGATGTTGCTTATGTTCTTGCCATTTTTTTTCGTTTTTCTTGGACATATGTGGATTATATTGTTTGCATTCTATGAAATGGTACATTTTCGTATTTGGCAAGGGATAAATTTATTCAGCTACGACACAGGAAATCCCTGGTTTTTTCTTATATTTTTGTTTACGTTTGGCTTGCTTAGTGTTGTATGTTGGGCTGCACTGTGGGCGCTTCTAGGAGTAACTGAAATTGACGCTAAGAGCGACTCTCTAACAATTAGCTATAGATTATTGGGAATATCTCGTAAGACATCTTTCTTAACTAGAGATATTAGATACTTCAATCAATTTTTAGACAAAAGTAGTGAAGGAAATTCTTACCATGTCGAAGTTGTTACGAACCAAAGACTCTTTAACGAAGATCGGACTTTGCCTGCTTGGTTTCCGGCAAAATGGATATCAGCAGATATGTCAACTCGGATGAATTATAAGACAATTAATCTGTATGGTCATCCAAATTCAAAGCCAAGTGAATGGTTGGGGAGAATACTTGCAGACTTTTATCGAGTTGAGTTTAAATCAATTGCCACTAAGTAAGAGATTTCAGTGCAAGGTTGGACATCCTTGAGAAGAGCGATCGCGTGTTAATTTTAGCCATAAACGGTAGCGCGATCGGCTTTGCCGACACCGTAATGCGATCGCACTAAAAAAATATCACAAAATACTAATCGTTTCTTAGTAACTATTAAAACTAGTATAATTTTTGCTTTCTTATAAAATTAGGACTTGACAATCATAGTTGCTTAGTAGTATAAGTTAGCCATGCAAACGAATATCAACACCTAGATGTTCGTCTCAAGCGCACTATCTCTACTTTTTAGGTTAATGCGTATTTAATATCTTGGTTTAGCGTTTATCCTAAATGAAAGATTTCATTTAAGGTAAATGCTAGTTCACTATATTGGCTATGTAATAGTCTAAAGTTTAGAAATAGTGCGCTTGAGACGGTTATCTATAGTTGGCAAGTATTTCCCTTAATAGTGGAGATACTTGTTAATTATGCCTGATATTCCAATGCAATTACTCCATTGGAAAAAATAATGAAACCACAAGATATTTCATCTGTTGAGCAGCGTTTGGGTTATACCTTCAACAATAAGGATTTACTTATTAGAGCGCTAACTCGTAAGGCATTTGCACAAGAACAAAAGCAAAAAGGTCAAAATTGTGAAGATCAAGAAGTTTACCGGATTCTTGGAGACGCAGTTTTAAAAGCAATCTTAGTTGAGATGCTGATTGATGCGGGTTACGATAGCCGCAAGTCCATCACAATCAAGAAGAGTGACTTAGAAAAACGAGAAAATTTGGGAAATATGTTTCAAGAGATGGGAATTACACGATTTATTCGCTTTGACAAAGGAGAAAAAAATCTTGAGATTTCTAACCAATCTTCAGTTTTAGGAGAAACATTTGAAGCGCTAGTTGCAGCAGTTCATGTTGATACCCAAAGCTATGAAACAACCAAACGATTATTTATTAATCTATTCAACTTTGCAGCGCTAAGAGATTCTAAAAAAAATCTTCTAATAAAGACTCGCAGCGGCCAGGAAATTAGTAAAATGTGGATGCTTTTTAATGTTTGTGAAACCTGCGCTCATCCTGATATATGTGGCACTCGGAGGAATTGTTACTTGGATGTAAGTGGTG
Source organism: Rivularia sp. (in: cyanobacteria) (assembly GCA_965234645.1). Classification (GTDB taxonomy): domain Bacteria; phylum Cyanobacteriota; class Cyanobacteriia; order Cyanobacteriales; family Nostocaceae; genus Rivularia. The sequence goes on from OZ248344.1 coordinate 5,021,955, forward strand.
ATTAGCAACGCAGCATAACAACTCTCTATGCAGCAAACTGATTGGGAAGTTAAATTGTAGGTTGGGTTAAGGTTACGCCTGTTGGGTTTCATTCTTCAACCCAACCTACAACTATTTAGAACTTATACTATCAAGTATCTACAAACGTTTCGATATTTGATAAGATAAATACCGCCTTCTTACTATTCGATAGCGTTAACTGGAGCTTATATAAAAATGCAGATTGAACCATACGATGCTAATCAACTTGATGCGATCGTTCGGCTTTCGCTTCGAGCCTGGACTCCGGTTTTTGATTCGCTTCAGAAAGTGTTGAACGCTGATGTTTACCAAAGCTTTTTATCCCGATAGTTGGCGAGTGAGCCAGCAAGAAGCTGTCGAAGATGTTTGTTCGGAGGAAGATACTAAAGTATGGGTTGCTATTGATAACGGTTTTACTATTGCCTTTGTAGCCGTAAAACTATATCAAGAAGATAGCATGGGTGAAATTTATATGGTCGCTGTCGATCCAGATTTTCAAAGACAAGGTATTGGTAGCGCTTTGATCGAATTCGCTTTCGATTGGATGAAAAATGCTGGAATGTCCATTGCTATGGTTGAAACAGGAAGTGATTCAGGTCATGAGAGGGCGCGTCACACTTACGAAAAAGCGGGCTTTGAGTTGTTTCCCGTTGCCAGATACTTTAAAAAGCTCTAGATATTATCTATAGTCTTATGGTTGATTATTAGAATTACTTACTAACAACAGCTTTCATCAGAACGCAATTGCGATCCGACATGGTAATTTCAATTAATCCTTGAATTTATACAATCATTTTACGATAAAACCTTATCAAGCCGCGTTAACAATTAAAGAATGTTCTCTAATTGATTTGATATTTGATTTATTATCTGATTTCTTGTTTGGATTTTTACATTGAACATTAACTTGGGAAAAAGTTTCAATCCAAAGCACAGCACCGCAATCTAACGGTTTTTGGGGTTGATAAACGATTTCGCAAGGTCCATTAATCTTTAGCGAATAACCGTAAACATTGCGATCGGTGTGTTTCACGCTCAGCACGGGAATAAAATCTTCTGGATTTTTATTAATATTGTCACGAATATTGTTTCGATTTACGTGAATTTTAGTTTTCGCAGGAATTCTTTTACACCATTTGGGTTTCGGACCTCGCGTACCTCTACTGATAATCGGCATTCCGTCAAATAAAGGAAGTATCCAATTTCTCCCAGCTTTATAAGCTCCCTTAACTCTACCTTGAGAAATCAAGTAGCGCATTGCAGAAGTTGAGATTTTTAAAATTTTTGCCGCTTCGGTGGTACCTACATACATGGTTGAAAAATAACTATTGCGATATGACAAAGGTTAATTTCATTGTCCCATTTTATTGTTCGACTGTAGAAAAATATTTTGTGGAATTACTGATAATGGAAACCGACGCGGTGTATTGGACTAAAAATCTCAAATAATATCTAATTTTCCTAATACAGACCGGCGTTACGAGGGTACCCATATAATAACCGGACTTAAGGACCACTTTTGACACTTGAGGCTCCGGTATATAAGTCGGGTTTTTATAAAAATTGTAGTGTATTACAGATACGTAATATAAAAACCCGACTTCTGACCATTAAAAAGCTATATAATCTTCGCGTATTTGTAAAATCAAAAGTTAACAATAGAATTTCCTGTGTTATATTTTTACTCATGAATCGAAATATCAATTTATTGATGTTTGTCTCATAGGCACTATCTCTTTTCCTCAGATTGATGCATACCCAGTATTCTGGTTTAGCATTTTCCGAGATGCAAGATGTAATTTAAGGTAAACGCTAGTTCAGCATACTGGGTATGCACTGGTTTGAGGCTTAGAGATAGTGCGCTTGAGACTTTTATCAATAGATGGCAGGTTAGCGAATTTCCTTATGAATGGGGAGATTTGCCGCTGGCTGCTTGATATTCCGATGCTAATAAACCCATAGCAAAGGATATTCAAAATGAATCCTAAGCAGAAACGAGCTAAAAAGGCTCAACTCGACAGCATCTACGGTTCGTGTTGCTGGTGGTGTAGGTGTTGCCTGCCTTTAGAAAAGTTAACTATTAAGCATCTATTACCTAAAAGTAAAGGTGGTTCAAACTCCTCGGAGAATTTACGACTGGCTTGTTTACCATGCAATAACTCTCGTGGTAATAGTCTCTATCCACCTCTACGCTTATTCACACTTAAATCAACTTCAATTTTTAATTTAAAGAGGAAAAATGCATAAACTCTTGATATTTAATGATGAGAAACTATTACGTCGTTCTCTAACTCATCGCTCATATATCAATGAAAATCTTGGAGAAGCTGGACATAACGAGCGTTTAGAATTTCTTGGTGATGCGATTCTCAATTTCATTAGTGGTGAATACCTTTATCAACTTAATCCTGAGATGGGAGAAGATGAAATGACACGACGACGAGCAGCACTTGTAGACGAAAAACAACTAGCTAGATTTGCTGTTGAAGTTGGTTTAGATTTCAGAATGCGATTGGGACAAGGAGCAATCCACGATGGTGGTTATCAAAATCCGAATCTTCTTAGCAGCACTTTTGAAGCAGTAGTTGGAGCTTACTATTTAGATAAAAAGCGAGATATTGAAGCACTGCGTCCTTTAGTAGAACAATTATTTGATTCTGTACCTAAAGATGTGATGGTAGTTCGTTCAAATATAGACTCAAAAAATAAATTCCAGGAACTTGTACAGGCAAATGGAGCAACGACTCCTCCAAAATATGTCACAGAAAAATTAGGTGGAGCAGATCATGCTCCAGAGTTCTTTTCTAAAGTTTATGTGCATGGTAAATTCTACGGTGGAGGTAAAGGTCGTAGTAAAAAAGATGCAGAAAAACAGGCGGCTGTTGATGCGATCGCCAAGTTAAAGAAACAAAGATTTTTCTGATGTAGGTGAAGGCTGTTAGTAAAGCAACATTGAACTTGTAAATTAGGAGAAATTAAAATGTCATCCGTCAATCAGGTTATTGACCGTATTGCAGCTTACTATGCACGGTGGAACATAATTACAATGCTTGATGTGATGGCATTTTATTACTGGGAGGAAAGCAATAGATATGATGAACCGGGAGCAATTTACGACTACAAAGAATGTCGTGCCCAACTTAGCCGTGAAACGCTTCAAGAGCTTGAGTCAAATCATGATTCTCCAAGATTGAATTTGAAAGAAATTAATGCAATTGTTAAAGATTACCCATTCCAACTTCCGATAGAAGTACTTGATTTATATCTTCATAGGAAATGGCTGTTTACCAATTGGTTTAAATGATTCATCAAAAAACTGGAATACTTTTGACAACTATATTGACTTCTCCTTTATTGGAAACGGTTCATTTCTACCTTTATCTCAAGCAATGCATATGTACGAAAGCTTTGTTAGGGATAAGGAATGTTGTCCGATTATCGATTTACGCTGGTTCCCAATTGACTGTTATGAGGAGCGGATACTAGCTGTTGTTGGAAGCGAAGAACAGCAGGAAACTGGAGCAGTCATCAGTTTTTATGGTGATGAATACATTCAAGAAGCCGAATGGTCAAGCTTAACTGGTATGTTATCAGCTTTTATAGAAATTCGAGAAAGGAAATTAAAGCATCCGCAACATGAGTCTGAAATTGAGGTTGTGCATCGGAAATACGGCAGACAAGGGAATCGGTTGTTCTGGTAAACATCTCACAACAGCAGTACAATAACCGTGAAAGGCGAGAAGAAAATTGCGATACTTCTAAACACAGAGCAACGCGATAGACTAAGCCGACACCGTAATGCGATCGCACTAAAAAATCTCAAAAAATATCCAATTCATTAGTAACTATTAAAACTTAAATAACCAAATTCCCGTATTTATATAGAGAAAAAGCCGGGTTTTTATTTTTATATAGAGAAAATTAATATACATTGCTCAACAATTAATGATGCTAGATAAAAATTAGGTTATGATTTTGATTTATAAAATCGCTTTTAGTTAAAGCTATCCGTTGATTATTGAGGTTTATCATGGATTCCGCAGAGCTATTAAGACGTTATAAGGAAGGTGAAAGAAACTTTTCTAAGCTTAATCTTAGTAAATTTAGGCTTTGGGAAGTTGATTTAAAAGGAGTCAATTTTTCAGGTGCGAATCTTAGTCATGCAAATCTTTCAGGCTCTGACTTAAGCAATGCGGATTTATCAGGTACTAATTTATCCGAGGCTGACTTATGTGGTACCAACTTAGAAAATGCAAATTGTCAAGGTGCTGACTTCAGGAATGCTAAGTTGACCTCAGAATATCATGGAATTAATACCAACTATTCCTACGCCGATTTTAGAGGAGATGGATTAGATCAAGGCATAATTGAGAAGTCAAATTTTACTGGTGCCAACTTTGCAGGCTGTTTTATATCACAGTATTCATTTATAGATTGCAATTTAACTGCTACAAATTTCTGTAATGCTCAAATAAGCGAAGTAAGTTTTGAGAATTGTAATTTAACTAATGTAGATTTTTCCCGTGCTTCTTTAGGTTTCGGTTTTAGAAACTCGATACTAAATGACGTTTCTTTTAGAAAAGCTACTTTCGATATTTGCAACCCAAGATATTATGATGAAGTTGAAAAATGGAGCAATGTTGATTTTACCAGAACGGTTTTTTATTTTGGTAGTTATTCGAGTATTACGATTCCAAAAAGCGTTGATGTATCTCAAGCGATTGTAATTCGTAAAGGTTTTGATTTAAGTGGTGTAGATTTAAGCGAATGCAATCTCGAATATTTAGATTTATCGGGAGTTAACTTAACTAATGCAAACTTAACTAAAGCTAATTTACCGGAAGACTCATTAGAATCTATGAACGTGATTTGTTGTAATACGATTCTTCCCGACGGTAGCATTTGGAGTAATGTTGATTAAGCAATAGGGGAAGCCGACACCGTAATGCGATCGCACTAAAAAATCTCAAAAACATCCAATTTTACTAGTAATTATTAAAACTAAAATAATCAAATTTACGTATTTATATAGAGAAAAACCTCGCTTTTTATTTCCATATAGAGAAATAAATATACATCGCTTAAAAATCATTATTGAAATACAATTGTATAGATCGCGCTCGGAACAACCTAAATGTCATCATTCATCGGTCATAGTTTCGCAGGATTGACTACCTATGCAATAACTCAGCAGTTGCAAACCCATCATCTTCCACAAACTAGGCGACTTAATTGGATATGGCTAATTTGGCTGCTTCTAATCGCTTCGATACCGGATATTAATTACCTCATTCGGGCATTAAGAATACAACAAGCCGGTCAAACTTTGAGAATTACTCACTCTTTTCTAGGGGCAATGTTGATGCCCGGTTGTACGATATTAGGGCTTTGGTTATTGGGCAAACGAGGAAAAAGTTTTAAATTACAAAGTTTGCAGGTAGTTTTAGTCGGTTTGTCTCATTTGTTGCTGGATATGCTAACTGGAGTGTCTGCTCTGCCATTACTCTATCCCTTCAGCTTGCAAACGTTTAAACTTCCTTTTGGACTACTGCCCAGTGCCGGAAGAATTCAATTAAGTAATTATTTTCTCTATCGAAACCTTTTTATTGAACTAGGTGTTTTGGTTCCCTTATCTTTGAGCTTGCTGTTAATTGTTCGTTCTGCAAGAAAGTCAGGTAATCATCTATTGGTAATTGCAGCAGGATTAGTGGTTTCCCTTGGTTTTACGATCTGGTCATTTACTCTTAGTCGTTAGAAGTGTAAATTTAATAATTGCGATCGCACTTATATCAACACCTTCTCTTAATTAAGATTAAAACCTTTAGGTTCCGACAACCGAGCTACTTCAGAAAAACGCGAATACTTAACCAAATCGGTAGGGGGATAATCTGCCGACACTGCAAGTAACCCAATATTTATATCCTTAAAATAAATTACGCCACCAATACGTCCGTCAACTTGAAAAGGTCCATGAAAGAACTTGTATTTTGCAATTTTAATCAATAAAAAGTTCGTAATCTTGATTTTGTTGCCAAACATCTGCTGACAAGTTTTAGGAATCACAGCATTTAAGTACTTATTACTTGCAGGCTCACCCAAGTCAGTGAATTCCGGATGATCTGCAAAATGATCCATGTAAAAGTCCCAGATATTGGAAAGGTCTTTTTCACTGGTCAATTTTTCCTTGAGTTCCTGCAATCGTTCGATTTTCATGGCGAATATGATGCGGCAAGCAGATGGCACTATTAAGAATTTACCACAGCGCCGATCTTTTAAAAAGAGGTGACTTTCTAACAGCAACAAAAAGTTAAGTATTTTGACTTTTAATTAACCGATCGGTTGATTTGACGATATAAATCTGGACATTGACAATAAGATTGAGCAACTAAATTACTCAACTCAAGGTCTTACTTATTTGTATGGAATTACGGAAAGCCGCATCGGATCTTTTAGTGCTGTCCGATTTGTATTCTCTATCTTAGCGACAATCGGAGTTTGGGGAATAGCTGCATTAATAATTTATAAATCTTTGCAAGCTTAACTTGTCACAAATGCAACGGCAATAAAACGAAAAGAAAATCTACACCCGGACACTTGCTACAAGGGAATGCAGTGTCTTCGCTTTTTGCCTTTCCTACAAGAAAGTTATGCTATTGACTCAACACCAGTGCTAATCACCCAACCCGAATACCTCTTTTTACTGCTGCTTGAGGATAATCACCCAACCATTCAGATTTAGGATTCAGTTCAAACAAAGTTGCTTCTAGCATTGCTAATATCAGATTTTTGCGTCTAAAAGTTTGTTTGCTCGATACAGTGAATTGCTGCATCATATTTCTATAAAAATGCCAGGAAATATCAGTGAAAACATAGATACCTAAATCTGTAATTATTCGCTGTCTAAAATTTAGATGAGATTGTAGTAGTTCATCTAAATTTAGATAAGGTTGATAAGTTCTGATATGTTTAGGATTGCGCCAAATATATCCAATTCCGTCAGCATTTTGAACTGGTCTATTAATTGCACCAACCGCCCAATCTTGTTCCAAAGCACTGAATATAGTATGTGAAGTGACTATTTCACCATCTTGCATAAAACTCTGACCAATTTCTGCGAAACAATAGTGTTGTGGATGAGCAAAACATCTTGCAAAACCATTACCAGGCTTAACTTGATAATCCATTAACTGCAAAAATCCTAGAGATTCTAAAATAGTAGTTTGCTCTCGCAACCAAGTAAAATTTAATAGTGGATAATCTGTCAGTACAGCTACATTAAATTCCCATTCATCAGGCATAGCTTGGAGTAGTTGAGATTTTAAATGTGATAAAAACCAAATAAAAGGTAACAAATTTAGAAAAAAGCACACTATAAAAGCTACTAAAAATGGAAGACTTAAAAAGATATACTTATCCCAGCTTCCATACCAAAGAATTGCTAAAATGCTAATAACTAAGGAGAAAAAGAAATTCCCTACTTGAAACCAGAAATTCTGAATACCTGGACTCATAAGATATCACTTGATAAACACCCGTATAACAAGCGATGATATCTAGAAAGATTAATCAGCGTTAACCGAAATAATACGGGATTTACTCAAAGTGTGAAAATGTCGGGTAACAACATAAATTAGATATTGCAATCTATCTAGTACTCCAAGAGAACATCGCCTTTTTTTTGCAACGAAAAATAGAATTTTTTCTACTCCCTCCCTATCTTCACCCGGCAATTTTGGATTGGTAGACTACTAGGAATTTTAAGGAAAAATTAGGTAATGATTTAATTAAATAATATGAATAGATTCGGATAATTCCTATCTTTATTGCTCTTCTTTGCGCTCTGTGGGTCAAGTATCAGTTTATTAAATTTAAGGAAAAGCCAGGGAATCATGATTGCTCGATTCTCAAACCCCTAACAGACAAAGAATTCGGCGATTTATTGCCATATAACTGCTGTGGGGCCATTGTCCGCCGAATAAAGCGTAAATTTCCACGGGCTTACTAGAAATTGTGATGCCAATTTCATAAGACTTACCCGTAAAAGGTGCAAAACGGCGACAAGCTTCTTGATAAAAATGGCTGTGCCGATACTTTTTATTAGTTAGATCGATCGCAAACAATCCATAGAAATAGCGAGGAATACTTTGTATAGTTTCTACAATCTGACCGATATTTCTCGCCAAAATTCCATTGCGCGGAACTTCTGTTTTCCAAGCAGTATCCAAAGCCCAAGCCGCACTAGTCAAATGCGAGGCACCGCAGATACCGCAGACGCGGGGTGTCACAATTAACCCGGCTTGAGGATCTTTGCCGCGCAAAATAACTTCAAATCCGCGAAACAATTCCGCATGTGTCCAAGCGTTTACAACTTGTCCATCATCGATATCAACTCTGACATCTAAATCGCCTTCAACTCTACCGAGAGGCGAAATGTCTAATGTTTGAATTTCCATAATATTTTAGATTTTAGATTTTAGATTTTAGATTGAGAGTTAGGAGTTAGGAATGGGGAATAAATAGTTAGGAATTAGGAGTTAGGAATTAGGAGTTAATAATTATCTACCCCCTCTACCCCCTCTCCCCTCTCCAACATTTACTAGACTGTAAAAAAGTCTTCTTCCGCCCAAGCTGGCATTGAGTCTTTTGCTGCCATTGTCAAGACGGCGTAATCTTTTTTATTGACTCCTGTAGGCAAGTCTTTAGGAACCCCCATTACTGTTTGAGTTTTAAATACGGTTCCCGGCTTGAGGTCGTAAAAAGGAAATTCTGGTTCGGTGCATCCTAAACAAGGTACTCCGGCACGGGTTTTTGATGAGACGCGATTCCACAAGATGCGATTGCAGGAAGAATGAGTCATGGGTCCGCGACACCCTATATCGTAAAATAAGCATCCTTTACGCTGACCAAATTCTGTAGTGGATGCTTTGTAAGCAAAGTGGATATTACGAGTACAACCAGTTTGCGTAAACGTGTTGAAGAAGGTTTGCGGACGATGTAAGTCATCAAGGACGATATCGCCGATTCTACCAGTTGCGATCGCGACTAAAATTTGAGTTATCCAGTCGGGATGGGCTGGGAAACCAGATTGACTTAAGTCTTTAATATACCTAAAATGTTTACACTGAACTTACTTGAAGTTATTTTAGTTCAAGTAGAACATTTGATTTTTTAAGTCAAAATTAATAAAGATGGATTATATACAAGATAAGGTTTTCGGCGATTTTGAGGTTCCTAGCACTTCTGATGGCTCCTATAAGGGGCGTAAGAATATAGCAGATAGAACAAAGGAACATTACGACGTGAAACTCAACGAAGAACTTGTCAAAGTTAATCAGAGATTGAAGTCTAGTAAAACTAAAGTCAGTTTAAAAGCCACAGGGGGGGTAATACAGCTAATCTCTACACTCCCACTCAAACCCGGTGATACTCATAAGCAAGGAAAGCCTACAAAACAGTACACAATATCTTTAGGGATACCAGCTAACTTTGACGGGCTAAAAACCGCAGAAGAAGAAGCTCATGAATTAGGGAAGTTAATTGCTCGTCAAACTTTTGTATGGACTGACAAGTATTTAGGTAAACAGGCTCAAACAAAGAATAATATTACTTTCAGTGAATTTTACGATGATTTAGAAAAAAGATATTTTCAAACTCGTAAAAAAACAATCAAAAGTCAAAATACATTCTCAGGCTTAAAGAAAAGATATAAGCTGTTTTTTCTGTCAGATGATCTAATATCAAAATCTAATCTAATTGAAAAAATTAAAAAATCTAATACACCTTCTCAAAGAAAAATGTGTATAGAGTGTGCGAACTTCATACTAAAAGAGCTAGACATTGAGATTGATTTAAATTTTTTAAAGATTAAGATAGAAAAGCAAAAAAGAAATATTCCTACAGACAATGATGTTGTGCATATTTTTAAAAATTTTTGTAATTTTATTGAAAATGAAGCATCCACTAAAAGACAAGCAGTTGAATGCCATAAGCGTGTTAAATTGATTTACTCGCTACTTGCTATATACGGCTTACGACCGAGAGAAATTTTTAATCAACCTGATTTAGACTGGTTGATATCACCTGAAAACCAGCACAATACTTTTAAAGTTCATGAATCAAATAAAACTGGATACAGGGAAGTCTTTCCATTTGTACCTGAGTGGATTGAACTTTTTGATTTACATAACAAAGAAAATATTGAATTTTTAAAAAAATACGTCTCAGAAGTAAAAGACTATAAAAGCTTAGAGAGTAAAGTTAGTAATGTTAGTCATTGCTTTGTTCGATACTCCTTTTGCTTTAAACCTTATGATTTACGTCATGCTTGCGCTATTCGCGCTCACTTACAAGGAATTCCTGTTAAAGCTGCCGCTGATAATCTAGGACATACAGTTGAGATGCATACTAAAGTATATCAACGCTGGTTTGGGTTAGAGAATAGAAGAAAAGCTTTCAATCAAGCATTTGAAGAACAAAATGAAAACGAAAAACTTAAAGACGAAAATACTCAACTAAAGAAACGTATATCTGAATTAGAATTAGAGGTATGGAGACTACGTTTTCGTCATTAAATTATATTCAATCACTTGAATTCATCCTGTTAGCTCTAACTTTTATATTTTACGATTTAATAAGTGAAAAGCAAGTGAATTCATCAGATTGTTTGGATAAAATGAACAAATTCGATACCACAAATGTTTATATATGTATATATTCATAATTATATTAATTGGCACTAAATTTTTTTCGTTTTTCTAAAAAAATATTATATAGTTGGGTTCATTTTATTTACTTAGTATATCGAATTAAGCAAATTTTAAGTTGTTGGATTTACGCATTAAATTTAGCTTTTGAACTGAATTTTATAGTATAGCTTTAGCTTCAAATAAGCAACATTCAAGAAATCCTTATTCAAAAAAATTGTTAAATGCTTGTATATAAATAATTTCAGAAGATATATCTGGATAGGCTGGGCATCCAGGAATATTAATTACGGGTAAACCTGATTTCGATCGGAAATCTTTACCTAAAAATCCGCCTTCTTCTCGTTTGAGATATTGCAATCCGCTTGATTCGGTTGGGTTTGGAGCCATTGCGGGAATTCCTCCCCAGCAAGCACAGTCTCCTACCGCTACCACAAAATTAGCGACGTGAGCCAAGTCGCTCAACCAATCTTTCATCGGGCGATCGGCGAAACGATTCCATTCTCCAGTGCCGTTGGGAGCATTGATTACAGTACCTTCAAAAACTAGAATGTCGAGGGGTTTTTTACCTAAAAGACATTCCCACAACATTGTCTGTAAGTCTATGCCCAACTCTAAGCCCAAACTAGGATGCCATAGTAAGTTAACGCCGAAGTCAGTCACCAAATCAACTGCCGTCGGTTCTTCGGCGTTTAGGAATGACATGGTGTTGCCACTACAAGCACCACCTTGTAACCATAATAAATTTGCCATTTATCAATTATCTATATTACTAATGCCCAAATATGGTGTTTACTTTTAACCTTTTACCTTTGAGTTTACATACTCTACTTCTTTTAATATCAGTCAGTTTTTAATTAAGTTGTTCATCTGTTCACATAAATTTTTATATCCTATTGCAAATAAATGCTAAAAGCTTTTATAAAACAGTTATCTAAAGTACATTGATAATGATAATTAATCGGAAATAATATATAAGTATTATATTTAATTTTAATGTAAATTATTAATATAACAATAAAAAATCAAGAGTAAAAATACAGGATATTACTGATAAATAGCTTTATAGCGATCGCATCTAATACAATATTTATAAAGTCAAAATTAAACTAATTGATATTTCCGCGTGATTTAGTTTACTTTAAATAGCTTCTTCATAATCAACAAATATTATAATAAAAACATTAAATTCATCTTTTGCTCTTGTTCGTTTTGTTGACTTGGGAATATAATAAATCAATAGGGTACTAAACGATTAAAATTTATTTAATTGTTAACGGCAATATAAAATAAATAATTGCATTTCCCCAGGCTTGTCTACCGTCAAAGCTTATAAAGAATAAAGCTGAATACGAGTTGTATTAAAAGCTTAAAGTAAGCATGAACGAAAGTCCATTCCAAGTTACAGATGGTAATGAACAATAGCATCACGGATTCTGCTGTAAAAGCGGCGATGGAAGCAATTGCTGATACTTCAGCTACAGCGCGAGAAAAAATAGAGATGCTGATTGAGGTAGCACAAGGATTTGTAAAAAAGCCTAAAACTCCCCAAGATTTATATAATGCCGTTGTGCTGTACGATAAGGCACAAGAGTTGTGCGGTGAGGATTTTCTTCTGTACAAAGCTCGCGCTAAAGTTGGTAAAGGTGTTGCATTGCAGGCTATTCCGTCAGAAAACCTAGAGTTACTTTTACAAGCGAAAAGTGCATACGAAGAAGCGCTACCGATGCTTGAAGAATTAGCCTCACCAGAAGAAACAGCAGAAGCTCATCTGAATCTAGGTATAGTATTGCAATCATTAGCATCATCCAATATGGCGCGGATGACTGATAGCATTCAAGCTTATCAAGATGCTTTACAGATTTTTACTTGGGATAAATACCCCCAAGAATATGCAATCCTACACAACAACATTGCGATCGCTTATCTTTCAATGTCTGGAGGCTCGCAACAACAGTATTTATTTGAAGGGTTGGCAGTACAGTCATTTGAGGTAGCTTTAAGACGAATTAATCTGATTGAGCATCCTAGAGAATATGCAATGTTGCAAAACAACTTAGGAAACGCATTGCAATATTTACCTTCTTCTCATCCTTTTGAGAACAATTCGCGGGCTGTTGTAGCTTATAACGAAGCATTAAAAGTGCGTAACCCTAAAGATACACCTATCGAATACGCTAACACTATTGCTAACAAAGCCAACGCATTAATTAACTTACCGGATGAACTCCGCAAACCGGAAGCTGGGAATCAGAAAAATCTCTTAAAAGCGCATGAATACTATCAACAAGCTTTGGAAATATTTACTCAAAACGGACAAATTCCACAAGCAGAAGCTGTATCTCAGGCATTGAATGAGTTAGGAGTTAAAAGTTAGGAATTATAAGTTTAAATTTCCCCTTTTCTCTGCTCCCTACTGCCTATTCACATTAATTAATAACTGAAAAATGACTGATATTTTAACTAACTACGACTTAAGTGGAATGGTGACTAGTTTAATGGCTGGTGACTTAAATTTACTGACAGGTTTTATATGGTTTATGGTGGCAACAGTTGTATCGATGATTGGTGGTGCAATTGGTGGAATGCTGTTAGCTGGAGAAGATTTAGGGTATAATTTCGCCGCTATTTTAGGTGGATTATTTGGTCCGGCTGGCGTTATTCCCGGCGCAATTTTAGGATTAATCGTACTAAATTTATTAAGTAGTTTTTAGGAGTAATTATGTTAGAAATAGGTTGGTTTTCCGCAAAACTATTTTTCAAAGGAAAACTAATGCGGGACACAATGTACTTTGTAAAACAAACTGCAATTGGCATTAGTATAACTTTCGGAATACTATTTTTACTCGCACAAACAACAATTCCCTTTTGGGTACCAGTTGTATTATCCAGCTTTATCGGCGGCTTGTTTATGCCGTTTTTACTTCAAGATTTGAAAATGAAATGAATTAGTTGTTAGTTGTTAGTAGCTAGTGGCTATTTATTATTATATTAATACTTGGCTGCATTATAAAAATATATTAAATCCGGGTTTTTATAGAAATAGTTAATAAAATAACCCGATTAATTTTTTGACAACTAACAACTAACCATTAACAACTATCCTCTAATGACAAATATAAAAGAATTAGTAGAAGAAATAAACCGTTTTGAAGCAATAATCTCAGAATGGGATGAAACTCAGCGATGTGTTGCGGCAGGTTTAAAGCGAGCCATTGAGGATTTACATAAAGAAGCTTTAACGCGAATGATAAAAAGCTTCAAGCAAGATTCAATGTCAGCTTTAAAAAATGCCGTTAAAGATGAGGTTGTTTATGGATTACTTTTATATCATGAATTAGTTAAACCACCGACACCAACTTTAACAAAACGGATTCAAACTGCTCTTGATGCAATTCGTCCCAGTTTACAAAGTCATTCCGGAGATGTGGAATTCATCGCAGTTAAAGAACCGGATACAGTAGAAGTTAAGTTAATTGGAACTTGTGGTAATTGTCCATCTTCTACATTAACTTTATCTCAATTAGTTGAAACAGCCATCAAGGAATATTGTCCGGAAATAAAACAAGTTATAGCGATCGAGTGAATTTTGGGAAAGGTTTGTAGTAAGGACTTTAGTCCTCGAAAAGGCTTAAGCCCTTACTACAAACTTATAAAAAATAGAATAACATCAAACATCAATGTCAAAAATATTGAAAGAAAATGCAGAAATTATTTTAGGAAAAAGTCTAACACCAAATGAATTAGCCGTACCTCTTGCACCAAGCAATATAGAAATGTTTGGTCCTCGTGCTGCCACTTTAACAGAAACTGGTTCTTTTTGGGTGTCGGATACGGGGCACCATCGATTATTAGGATGGCGAAATTTACCAACTACAGATAGTCAACCTGCTGATTGGGTAATTGGACAACCTAACTTTAATTCTGAAGGACAAAATGCAAAAGGTAAGCTAGGAAGAAACACCTTAAACGTTCCTACGGGAATCTGTAGCTGTGGTAAAGGATTGGCTGTTGCTGATGCTTGGAATCACCGGGTTTTGATTTGGAAAACTCTACCAGAGGATAGCAATGTTTCGGCAGATATAGTATTAGGACAAGCTGATTTTACCAGTAATCAACCTAATCGCGCTTTAACTGTTGCGGCAAATACTTTAAACTGGTGTTATGGGGTTTTCTATCATCAAGGAAAGCTATTTGTTGCCGATACGGGTAATCGTCGTTTGTTGATTTGGCATCAGTTACCAGAAGAAAACGGACAACCAGCGGATGTTGTTTTAGGACAAGCCGATATGACATTCCGCGATGAAAATGGTGGTGGTAATCCTAATGCTTCTACTATGCGTTGGTGTCACGATATTACTGTTTGGGATAATAATTTAGTTGTCACGGATGCGGGTAATAATCGCGTCATGATTTGGCAAGGAATACCTACAGAAAATAATTCTCCTTGTACGGTGGTTTTAGGACAAAAAACTTTTGATTTAGTAGAGATGAATCAAGGCGTTTATTTTCCTAAAGCAGATAGTTTAAGTATGCCTTATGGTGTTGCTGCCACTCAAGATTGGTTGTTAGTTACCGATACAGCTAATTCACGGTTATTAGCATGGAAAAAACCAGAATCAATTTTATCGTTACAAGGTGCTGATGCGGATTTGGTAATAGGACAAAATAATTTTTACAGCAAAGGAGAAAATCGCGATTATGGTTTACCAAACCGTAACAGTTTAAATTGGTCTTATGGCGTTAACGTACATAATAATACGGCAGTTATAGCTGACTCTGGAAATAATAGAGTCTTGTTATGGAAAATTAATTAACTGGAAATATAAAGTTCGTAGTAAGGACTTTAGTCCTTATATCTTAGCGCTAAAGCGCTTACTACAAACAAGCATAGTCTATGTATACTGAAGAAATTAGAGTTAGCGGTACAGTTCAAGGAGTTGGTTTTCGTCCTACAGTTTACCGTATTGCTAAAGATTTAAAATTAAAGGGTAATGTTTGTAATGACGGTGAAGGTGTATTAATTAGAGTATCTGGTAGTCAAGAATCTATAGAAGAATTTATTCAAAGAATACAGCAAGAATCTCCACCATTAGCCAATATTCATCGGTTAACACGAATTCCTTCTCAACGAGAGTTGGTATTTAATGATTTCGTTATTTCTGATAGTATTAATACCGCGATAAAAACACAAATTGTTCCCGATGCTGCGACTTGTGAAAATTGTAAGCAAGAAATTTTCGATCCTCTCAGTCGTTATTATCGTTACCCTTTTACAAACTGCACTCATTGCGGACCTCGTTTGAGTATCATTAACGCAATTCCTTACGATCGCAATAACACCAGCATGGCAAAGTTTGCGAAATGTCCCCAATGCAGCAAGGAATACGCAGACATCGACAACCGTCGCTTTCACGCACAACCAGTAGCCTGCTATACCTGCGGTCCTCAAGCATGGTTAGAGCGTGCTGATGGTAAACCCGTCACAGCTGCGATGTTTTCGATGTTGGATGATATTGATGCTGTCTGTACTTTATTGCAAAAAGGTGAAATAGTCGCAATCAAAGGCTTGGGGGGAATTCATCTTGCTTGTGACGCTACCAATAATGCAGCAGTAGAAAAACTCCGTCAACGAAAGCAACGTGATAATAAACCCTTCGCTTTGATGGCAAGAGATATACAAGTTATCGAACAATATTGCAAACCAACACCCAAAGAAAAAGAATTGCTGCAAAGCGCGATCGCACCAATTGTTTTAATTAATTCCCCCCCTCTCCCCCTCTCCCCCTCCCCCCCTCCTCTTTCTCCCTCAATCGCACCAAAACAAAATACTTTGGGTTTCATGCTACCTTATACGCCTTTGCATCACTTAATTTTAAGGAGAATGAATCGTCCAATTGTGTTAACTAGCGGTAATCTTTCCGATGAACCGCAATGTATAAATAACGATGAAGCACGAGAAAAGTTAAGTAAAATAGCTGATTATTTTTTATTTCATAATAGAGAGATTGTTAACCGAGTTGATGATTCGGTGGTAAGAATTGTAAAGGAGAAATTACAAATAATTCGGAGAGCTAGAGGATACGCTCCAGCACCAATCAATTTACCGTCAGGTTTTGAAAATGTTCCGCAAATATTAGCAATGGGGGGCGAGTTAAAAAATACCTTTTGTTTATTGAGGGACGGACAAGCAATTTTATCGCAGCATTTAGGAGATTTAGCAAACGCCGTAGTTTTTGAAAGCTATCAGGATACGCTTAATTTATATTTAAACTTATTTGAACATCAACCGAAAGCTGTAGCTGTAGATAAACATCCGGAATATTTATCAACCAAACTCGGTAAACAATTAGCAGTTGCAAATCAAATTAAAATATATGATATTCAGCACCATCACGCCCATATAGCCGCCTGTATGGCAGAAAATCAATTACCTTTAAATTCAAAACCCGTTTTAGGTATTGCTTTAGACGGTTTAGGTTATGGTGAAGATAATACCCTGTGGGGAGGAGAATTTTTATTAGCTGATTATCGTAATTTTATTAGATTAGCTACCTTGAAACCATTTTCCTTAATAGGAGGCGAACAAGCAACTTATCAACCTTGGCGTAATACCTACTCTCAATTAATATCAAACTTTACTTGGTCAGAAATTCAACGAAATTATGGAAACTTAGAAATTATAAAATACTTAGATAAAAAACCACTCACGCTTATTAATAAATTTAGAGAAAGATCGTTAAATACACCTTTAACATCTTCGACAGGAAGACTATTTGATGCAGTAGCAGCAGCCATCGGAATTTGCCGAGAACAATGTAGTTATGAAGGACAAGCAGCAATTGAAATGGAAGCTTTAATAGATGAAAAACTATTAAATCAACGTAAAGAAACGCTAACTTATCCATTTAAAATTAACTTTTTAGATAACATTTATTATATAGACCCACATTCTATGTGGAAAGCACTCCTTAACGACCTACAACAGAAAACCTCTGTAAAAACCATCGCTGCCAGATTTCATGTAGGATTAGCGATCGCGATCGTGGAAACAGTGAATACTCTGCGTAAAAAATACTCAATCGATCGCGTAGCCCTTACAGGAGGAGTATTTCAAAATCGTATTTTATTTGAACAAGTTACCAACCGCTTACAAGCATCCGGAATCAACGTACTCACTCACAGCTTAGTTCCCTGTAACGACGGTGGTTTATCACTAGGGCAAGCCGTAATTGCAGCAGCGAGATGGGGGGAGGGGGACAAGGGGAGACAAGGAGACAAGGTGATAAGGGGACAAGGGGAAAGATAATTATTAACTCTTAACTCCTAACTTCTAACTCCTCACTCCTAACTATCCCTAATTACCAATTACCAATTAAAAAATGTGTCTAGGAATACCCGGAAAAATAATAGAAATAAACGACGTTACTAACAAACTTGCAACAGTTGAAGTCAGCGGAGTCAAACGTCAAGTTAACATTGCCTGCATCGTAGACGAACAACATCCCCCCGAATCATGTATTGGAGATTGGGTATTAGTTCACGTCGGTTTCGCAATGAATCGAATTAACGAAAAAGATGCAAAAGAAACACTGCAATTACTCCAAGAAATGGCTGAATTAATGGTTGACTACTAAATAAATGTAGAGACGTAGCATTGCTACGTCTACTAGGAGTTAAAAAGATAATGAAATACGTAGATGAATTCCGAGACGTTTATAAAGCCGAAGCCTTAGAATGGCAAATTCAAAAGTTAGGAAATTTGCTGAAAAAACCCGTCAAAATTATGGAAGTTTGCGGGGGACATACACATTCTATTTTTAAATATGGCATAGAAGAACTCCTACCAAATTCAGTTGAATTAATACACGGTCCCGGTTGTCCGGTATGCGTAATGCCAAAAGGTAGAATAGATGATGCAATTTATATCGCTCAAAATCCTGACGTTATCTTAACAACCTTCGGCGATACAATGCGAGTGCCCGGTTCAAAAATTAGTTTGCTGCAAGCTAGAGCTAATGGTGCTGATATTCGTATGGTTTACTCGCCATTGGATTGTTTGCAAATTGCTAAAAATAACCCCGAAAAAGAAGTAGTATTTTTTGCGATCGGCTTTGAAACAACGGCACCGAGTACAGCTTTGACAATCCTGCAAGCAGCAGCAGAAAATATTCATAATTTTAGTATGTTCAGCAATCACGTATTAGTGATTCCCGCTCTCAAAGCATTACTAGATAATCCCGACTTACAGTTAGATGGATTTGTAGGTCCCGGTCATGTAAGTATGGTAATAGGGACAAATCCTTACGAGTTTATTTCCCAAGAATATAAAAAACCGATCGTTATATCCGGCTTTGAACCTTTAGATATTTTGCAATCAATTTGGATGCTATTGTGGCAGCTTGTAGAAAATCGTTGCGAAGTAGAAAATCAATATAGTCGTTTAGTTGAAACCCAAGGAAATCAACAAGCGATCGCAGCCATAAATCAAGTATTTGAAGTTAGAAAAACATTTGAATGGAGAGGATTAGACGAAATACCATACTCCGGTTTAAAAATACGTCCCGAATACGCAAAATTCGACGCTGAAGTTAAATTTACCATTCCTAATTTAAAAATATCCGACCATAAAGCCTGTCAATGTGGAGAAATTCTTAAAGGAGTTTTGAAACCTTGGGAATGTAAAGTATTCGGCACGGCTTGTACCCCAGAAAATCCAATTGGTTCGTGCATGGTTTCCTCCGAAGGAGCTTGTGCAGCTTATTACAAATACGGAAAGAATCAGTTTACAGTGAGCAGTGAGCAGTCAGCAGTTATCAATTATAAAAAGGTTTAGTTATTATAAACAATCCAAAATCCAAAATCTAAAATCCAAAATCGAATTATGCCATTTATTACTATTAAAATTGCCAAAGGACATTCCATCGAAAAGAAGCGAGAATTAGCCAAAGCTATTACCGATGCAATGGTTTCTACAATGGGTACAAAACCAGAATGGGTAACAATTCATATTGATGAATTTGAACGCGATAATTGGTCAGTTGGAGGAACTTTACATTCCGATAAACATAAAGGAAGACACATAGAAAAAGGCGTTTAATTAACTACTTCACTGGTTCCTAGCCTCCGGCTGGAAACCCCGAACAAGAGGCTCTGCCTCCTATGCATTCTGGAGGCAGAGCCTCTGGAAACCTGCATTACAAGGCAGAGCCTTGTAACGAGATTTAAGCAAGGGTTCCTTGTAACGAGATTGAAACATAAAAAATGCCAACCTCTCCAAAAAATCCATTTTTAAAAAACCTCGAAAAAAACCGCCAAAGAAAAGCCAAAGTAACCGATACTCACATCACCCTCGCACATGGTAGTGGCGGAAAAGCGATGCGGGATTTGATTGATGATATCTTTGTTACTACTTTCGACAATCTAACTTTATCCCAACTAGAAGACCAAGCAAAATTCGATTTAGCTAACTTAATGCAGCTAGGCGATAAACTAGCTTTTACAACTGATTCTTATGTTGTAGATCCTTTATTTTTCCCCGGTAGCAACATTGGAGAATTAGCCGTTAACGGTACTGTAAACGATCTTGCCGTCAGCGGTGCAAAACCTTTATATCTAACCTGTAGCGTAATTTTAGAAGAAGGTTTATCTGTAGAAACATTACGTCATGTTGCTCAAAGTATGCAAACAGCAGCACAAAAAGCAAACGTGCAAATTGTCACTGGCGATACAAAAGTTGTTCAACGAGGTGCTGTAGATAAACTGTTTATTAACACAACTGGAATTGGCGTGATTCGTCCAAAAATTTGTATCTCTGCTAGCAATATAAAAGCCGGAGATGCGATAATTATTAATGGTGAAATCGGAAATCATGGAACGGCAATTTTAATTGCTCGTGGGGAATTAGCGTTAGAATCCGATATTGAAAGCGATTGTCAGCCATTGTACGATTTAGTTGCAACTATCCTCGATGTTTGTCCCGAAATTCATGCAATGCGCGATGCAACTAGAGGTGGTTTAGCTACAGTTTTAAACGAATTTGCTTTAACTTCTAATGTCGGAATTCGTATTGAAGAAAAATCGATTCCCATTCGTGAAGAAGTCAAAGGTGTTTGTGAAATCTTAGGTTTAGAACCATTATACTTAGCAAACGAAGGTATATTAGTCGTAGCTGTAGCAAGCGAAAACGCCGACAAAGTATTATCAGCAATGCGATCGCATCCAGCAGGAAAAAACGCTGCCATCATCGGTAAAGTAACTGAATCACCCCAAGGAATAGTAACTTTAAAAACCGGCTTCGGTGCCGAAAGAATCATTGATATGTTAGTCGGCGAACAACTACCAAGAATTTGCTGAAAAATAGTTAGGAGTTAGGAGTTAGGAGTTAGGAGTTAGGAGTTTAGATTGAAAATAATTTCTTCCCCCTCTACCCTATCTCCCCCCTCTTCCCCCTCTCTCTTCAACAGGTAACTGAAAATGCACGAACTTGGAATTACTCAAAATATAGTATCAATTGTTGTCGAACATTCTCAAGGAAAAAAAGTCCAGCGAGTTTTATTAGAAATCGGTAAGCTATCAGCAATTATGCCCGATGCCGTAAAATTTTGCTTTGATATTTGTTCTCAAGGAACGGTTTTAGAAAAAGCAAAGTTAGAAATTATTGAAACTCCAGGTTTAGCTATTTGTCGTCAATGCGGTGCAGAAATTCCTTTAGAAAAACCTTTTGAAAAATGTAATTGTGGCAGCACGCAATTACATTTAATTGCTGGGGAAGAATTGAAAATTAAGGAAATAGAAGTAGAAGAATTATGTGTGTAACTTGCGGTTGTTCGGATGATAGCGCTAAAATTACTCATCCCCAAACTGGTGAAGTAGTAGGAATCAATTCTCATCATACTCACACCTTGCCTGATGGCACGGTAATTAATCATTCTCATCACGATACCGTTAACAATGCATCAGCAATTCACGCCAAAATTCATAATACAACCATATCTTTAGAACAAGATATTTTAGCTAAGAATAATTTAATTGCAGCCCAAAATCGCGGATGGTTTAAAGGTAGAAATATTCTCGCTTTAAATTTAATGAGTTCCCCCGGCTCTGGAAAAACTACTTTATTAACTCGTACTATTAACGATTTAAAAAGTCAACTAACTATTAGTGTAATTGAAGGCGATCAAGAAACAATCAACGATGCTAAAAAAATCGAAGAGACGGGCTGTAAAGTTGTGCAAATCAATACCGGAACTGGCTGTCATCTCGATGCTTTAATGGTAGAAAAAGGTTTACAAAAACTTAATCCCAGCCTTGATTCGGTAGTAATGATTGAAAATGTGGGAAATCTAGTTTGTCCGGCTTTATTTGACTTAGGAGAACAAGCAAAAGTTACCATTCTTTCAGTTACGGAAGGGGAAGATAAACCTATCAAATATCCTCATATTTTCCGCGCTAGTAACGTAATGATAATTACCAAAATAGATTTATTACCTTACGTGCAGTTTGATGTTGAAAAATGTATCGAATACGCACGACAAGTTAATCCAAATATGCGAATTTTTCAGGTTTCTGCAATGACAGGAGAAGGGTTAGAAGAGTGGTATCGGTGGTTGGGGATGGAGTTAGGAGTTAGGAGTGAGGAGTTAGGAGTTAGGAGTTAGGAGTTAGGAGTTAGGAGTTAGAAATTAAATAACATCCAAAATATTTTTATATTAAAATGCATAATATTAGCCCACGCAGGTGGGCTTTGTTTGTGTAGCCCCAGACTTCCAGTCTGAGGGATTTTTTATACAACAATCTTTCGAGCAACGTGAACAGCAGAAAGAAACGAGAGTTGAACGCTATCTCCAAACTTCTCCAATTTTTCTCTCAACTTTGTAAATAGTAATTGCTTTGTCTGCGGATCAAGTTTACGAAGGGTACTTAAAAGATTTAAGTAGTTATCAATACTATAGGTGACTTCAGACGCTATTTGTTCGCATACCAATTTTTTAAAATAACCTGAGTTGAGAACATTTTGTCCAAACCCCTTTAAAATCTCTGCTTGAATTTCCGCCCCTTCATACCGCACAAGTGAAGGAGCATAGGCTTGATAATCTTCCTCTAACGCTTGGTATATTTCGTATGGAAGTTCGGGGGTCATGTTCCATAGCAAAATTAAAAATCCGTTGTCTTGTAATGCCTTTGCTGCTTTGGAATAGCTAATTTCTGGTGGTATCCAATGAAAAGCATTAGCAGATAAAACCGCGTTGAATTTATTTGCTTCCAATTCCCACTCTTCAAATGAGGTATTGCAAATCTTAACTTTTTTATATGGCTCGCAATTATGCTGTGCTAGATGACAAAAATCTTGGTTTGGCTCCATACAGGTCATCGAAAAATCCAATTGAGCAAAAGCTACTGTTGCATTTCCCGGACCGCAGCCAACTTCAAGAATCTTCATATTTGAAGAAAGTTGAGCCAGAACCACGGCACGATTAATTAGTTCTTGAGGATAACTTGGTCTTGCTTTGTAGTAAATATCCGCAACCGGAGAATACCAAGTCCTTCTCTCTTCCAAATTTTGAGAATAGCGTTTAATTGAGTATGGTGTAGAGTCTTGCATAGGTTACTTGTATTAAATTACTAATAATTATTATTTTTACTATTTTTTATTATCCTATCTCGCCACCCACTAAGAAAAAATGCTAAAACCGTGGTGAGTTTTAATACAAGCATCTATAAATATGGTTCGTCGCATCGGTTATTGGTTTGAATCTCGTTTTAGTGCCCCTGCATACGGTGGTTTGGTTTTAGCGGGAATTGCAATTTGTTTTTTGGGGGCAGCTATGAATACTATGGCTGGCTGGTTGTACGTTATCAGCGGGTTGAGTTTTGCTTTGTTGGGTTATGCTGCTGTTTTACCACCGAAGTCTCTCACGGGTTTGCTACTCAAACGTCGGGCTATTCAACCAGTTACTGCTGGAGATGACTTAACTGTTGAATTGGAAATTTTTAATCAAACCAAGAAGCCGGTTTCTTTATTGCAAGTAGAAGATAAATTACCTTTCGTTTTAGATAAACCACGGTTACACCCCATCGAAATTATCTCGCCACAAACAACTTATAATTGGGTATATTATCAGCCTACAGAGCGTCGGGGTATTTACCGCTGGCAGAATGTAGAATTAGCTACCGCTGCACCTCTAGGATTATTTTGGAGTCGCCGCTCTAGACAACTAAGCGCGATCGCAATTGTCTATCCCAAAGTTTTACCGCTCAAATCCTGTCCTTTAGTAGATGATATGGGGAAGGAAGATAGCAGCAAAGGACAACCTCGCGGAAATCCTTTACAGACAGCCAGTCAAGGGCTAACACGTTCTTTACGCCCTTACCGTATGGGGGACCCTTTGCGGTTAATTCACTGGCGGAGTAGCGCCCGTTACGGGGATTTACGAGTACGAGAATTAGAAATGCTTACCAGCGGACAAGAAATTATTATTGCTTTAGATAATGGAGAATGGCAAGAAAACAATTTTGAGCAAGCAGTAATTGCCGCAGCTTCAATGTACTTCTACGCACAAAAACAGCAAATGCAAGTGCAACTATGGACTGCATCAACTGGTTTGATAAATAAAAAAAGAGATGTTCTCGAAGCTTTAGCGGCAATTCATCCCCAAGATGAAATAATTAAACCGCAGCCTACCGACAAACCTTTAATTTGGCTAACTCAAAATCCTTCAACATTTTCTTCACTTCCTTACAGCAGTCGCTGGATGCTGTGGCAGGATAATTCATCATCCAAACAGGAATTTGTTATTAATAGAGACTATCCAGGAATAATCGTAGACTCCGAAAAATCGCTGCAAACTCAGATGCAAACACCTTTAACTTGATAATTATTATTCAAAAGGGCGTTGCTGAATTCAACAATGAATTATATTTATTTACATTTTGTATTAAACACGAAACCCTTGTAGAGACGCGATATATCGCGTCTCTACATTTTTTAACCCGCATCCGCAGCGTGTTGCTTCAATTCATCCAAAGAAGCATATTCTAATGTAGATGCATGAGTAGCCGATAAAACCACTTTCGGTGCAACTCCATCATCCATTGCTTCCTTCCAACGAGAAGCACACAAACACCATTTATCCCCAGCTTTTAAACCAGGAAACTCATACATTGGTCTTGGCGTACTCAGATCGTTTCCCATAGACTTGGTATAAGTGAGAAACTCTTCCGTCATTTGGGCACAAACAGTATGTGCGCCGAAATCACCCGCACCCGTATCGCATACTCCATTCCGGTAATATCCAGTCATCGGAGAAGTACAGCAAACCTGAAGTTGTTCTCCAAGTACATTTTTTGCATCTGACATAATATCAATTATCAGTTATCAATGAACAGTTATCAGCGAACAGCGTACAGTTAACTATTTTCCACTATTTACTGTTTACGATTAATATTTCTTTCGCTATCAAGACAATATTAACGCGGTGAAGGTGATTGGGAGCGAGGAATAAAGAGTTAGGAGTTAGGAGTTAGGAGTTAGGAGTTAGGAGTTAAGAGTTAATAGTTAATAGTTTAAATTTCTCCCCATCTCCTTGTCTCCCCATCTCCCCAATGCCCAATGCCCAATGCCCAATCCCCCATGCCCCATCCCCCATGCCCCATCCCCAATTACCTATTCCCAACTAACTTGCTTCCTCTCTCTAACAACCTGCTGATATACCTTTTCTGTTTGCTTAGCAATTTTTGTCCAATTAAATCGCTTTTCTAAGTCTTCGTAAGCGTTGTCTTTTAACCATTGACAATAACCGGGATTTTTTAATACTTCCAAAATTCCCCAGGCTAAGGAATCGGAGTTATTAACATAAGTGACGACACCTGTTTTTGTATGTTGAACTACTTCTGGTAAACCGCCAGTATTAGAAACTACTACCGGGACTTTAGCGGCGAAACTCTCTAACGCAACTATACCAAAGGGTTCGTAAAGACTGGGGAAAACAGCACAGTCGGCAATTGTTTGAAATTTGTCTAAGTATTCGTCAGCCATGAAGCCGGTAAAATAGCATTTATGCCAAATTCCTAAATTCCAAGCTTGTTTTCTAAGTTGGCTGGTATTTCCACCACCGATAATTACAAATTTAACTTTACCCCCCATTTCCGAAAGTACTTTGGGTGCAGCATTTAATAATATAGATATACCTTTCTCATAAGTCATGCGACCGACATAATAAACTATTTTTTCGTCATCTTCAGCAAATTGACGACGGAAATCTTGCGAATAAAACTGTTGATGCTGCTGTTTTTTTTCGGGGCGGATACCATTATAAATTACATCAATTTTATCCCAAGGGCTGTGCAGCGATCGCTCGATTTCCCGACGCATATAATTTGTACAAACGATAACTCGCCAAGCTTCAAAAGTAAGTTTAGTTTCTTTACGATGGATATAGCTTTGGTTATTGTTGTGAATACCGTTGTTTCGTCCCGATTCGGTAGCGTGAATGGTAGCAATTAAAGGAACTTTGAAAGTATGCTTCAGCGCGATCGCCGCATCTCCGACTAACCAATCATGAGCGTGAATTAGATCGAAAGGACCTTCTTCCGACATTAATTTACCACCTTGTTGTCCCATGCTTTGATTCATGTTGACTATCCAGTGGAAAAAGTCATTACTTTGCGCTACGGGTACCCGATGTATTTTGATTCCTTCCACTTCTTCGTAAAGTGGTGCTTCACCGAATTCCGGTGTTATCAAGTAAACCGAATGCCCCAACTCCACCAACTCCGGATACAATTCACCTACATGACGGGCAATTCCCCCAACAATACGCGGTGGAAATTCCCAACTCAATACCAGTATTTTCATCTTTTACCCCTAATTCTTTACAAATCGTTTAATTTTTAACCAATTAAAATAATTAAAGGTGCGATCGCCAAATTTGACGGGAGTAAAAATACTCATTTTTGGCTGGTTGTAACAATTTTGTGACAAAAAAGATTGGTAATTAAGGTTAAAGGTCAAAGGTCAAAGGTCAAAGGTTAAAATTATTTTTATCTCCTTGTCCCCTTGTCTCCCCCTCCGGGTTGCGCCACTTGCCTGACTGTCGGGGAACCCGCGAGGGCGCAGTGGCTTACCATCTCCCCATCTCCCCATCCCCCCATCTCCCCATCTCCCCATCCCCCTCTACCCCATCTTTCTCCTAAACCCCAACCATTCATCGATCGCTTGCTTTTCAGATATTGCACCTTTTTTCAATAAAATCACGCCATCTTTAAAGCCAATTATCCCGTATTCTCGATCGTTGGTAATTCGATCGATCAAATCAACGTATTCTTTTAATAAACCACGATCGCTGCGGAAGGCTGGTGCATACTTTTGTAATTGCCATAAATCGGCGATCGCATAATCCATTTTTACTATTTCCCGCTCGTCGTTTCGCAATTCCAACATCGATAAACGCAGAATTTGACGACGGGAGGAAAGGTGAGGTACTAGATAAGTTGTTGCAGATACGCTTGCCGAAGAGGGGATTTGCGCTAATAAAGGACGAATTCCTTGATTGACATGATGCCACTGTTCCGGCAAAGATACATATACCCAAGGTTTAATTGAGTCGGGTATGGCAAAATAAAAGGTGCGATTTGGATTGGATGTAAAGCTAAAAAATAAGGATAGACAAATACAAAATACCCAAAAGCGACGAAATGACGGTTTGAATGCTTTAGGATGTTTTGCCCACCATAGTATTGCACCATAAAATAATCCTGGAACTACACTTAATGCATAGCGAATGGTAATCGCTAACACCGACTCACCTTTACCCAAAAGCAATTTTAACAAAGGAAATCCGGCAATACTCCAAGAAGCTGGCGCGATCGCAGGTATAAACGCCAAAGGCAGCCATTGACCGAGAAAATACCGAATTGTTTTACCTACTGGCGTAACTAGTTCTACCAATAATCGAACCGGATTGCTGACTATTCCCCAGATAATATCTAATGTAGTAGCTTCATCACCATCAACATATTGTCCAAATCTTTCCAACATAAACCGCTTGGAAATATCTTCAGAAAACAGTGGCATAATTAAATTAGTCAGCAGCAACATATACCCGAAACTGAGGATACAAACTGCCAATCCAGCCTTCGGAAAGCGTTTGCTCAAAACCATGTAAACTCCAACGCCGAATAAACCCACCCCCGCATCTTCTCGCACCATCAAAATCAATCCAGCCATCAGCCAAAACAGCCACCACCAGCGTTTCTCCATCGCCAGCAGCAGAGTAAAAATAAACAGCGGAATTTGACTGATATCGTGGAAATTACCCAGCGTCGGACCGATTACAGCATTTGCAGCGTAATAGCTAGCAGTAATTATTACTGCCAATCGAGGTTCCAAATACTGACGCGCCAATACATATAGCATTAAACCACCAGCCGTAATCAGCGCTACCAGCAACACCGCCAAAGTTGCCGCATTGGGAAACAATGCATATATCGGTAGCCAAAGTAACAACGCCGGAGTAAAATGCTGACCTAACCGATGGTAATAAACCGTAGGGATTTCATTCGCGTGGACAACATTAGTAGAAAGACTTGAAGAAAGGGAACTTTGGAAAAAACGTCCGTGGAGATTATTCCAAAATACCTGATTAAAAATACCCTGGTCGAAAGATGCATAAAAGCTAAAATAGCGGTTTAATACCAGTATTAGACATATAGTAAAGAATACTCCCGCAATAGGAAGAATCGGTTTAATAAATGTAAATGATTTTGATAAACTCAACTTTGACTTAGGATTAAATATAGTTTCTTGCAATTGTCGCTACCTCACTCACTCACCAAGATTTGAATATTATAAGGTCAAAGGTTAAAGGTTAAAGGTCAAAGGTATAACAACTCCTACTCATAACGTCCTAGAAGATTACGGAATAAAAAAACCACAGAGACGCAGAGAGCGCAGAGAAAAGAGATAAAGAGAGATAGGTAATCTTAGAGCGGTATAGAAGTAATTCCTAACTCCTAACTCTTAACTCCTAACTCCCGCTCTCTCCCCCCCCTTATCTCCCCCTTCTCGTGCTAGAAGATATAAGTGACTTAAATAAATTTCCCAGACAATGCCTACTTTAATTATTGACGCTCAAAATTTACTTGCGGACTTAATCGCTCGTTACTCCTCAAAAGTTGATTATTTAATGATTCGGCTTGAGGAATCTGAGGGAACCGATATCTTATTGCGTGGCGATAAGGTGGAAACTCTGAGCGAATGTATTTCCGTTGGTGGACAGGTTAGGGCTTGTTATAAAGGTGGATGGGGATTAAGCAGTTTTAATAATCTTTCCACCATTGAAGATCGGATTCAAGAAGCGATCGCATCTGCAAAAATTGTCGGAGATGAGGAAACTATATTAGCTGCCATCGATCCGGTGCAAGCTGTATGCGAATTACCTTTGACGGGTACCAACCCCAGAAATATACCTTTGATTCAAAAAAAGCAGTTATGCGAAAATTACACCGATTTACTCAAAAGTATAGATAATCGCATTACCACCACCTCCGTGCGCTATGGCGATAGCGCTCAAAAAGTAATTATTGCAACTTCTGAAGGCACGCTTATCGAACAGTCATGGGTAGATATGGAAATGCGTTTTGCCGCCACCGCTAAAAACGGCGAAACAGTGCAAACTGGAAGAGAAACCACGGGTTCCCGTAAAGCTTTTGAAGATTTAACAACTTTAAACGAACAAGTTACCAGCGCCGCACGTAGAGCAATATCTGCTTTATCGCTACCTCCAGTTAAAGGCAATACTTACACCGTAGTCATCGATCCCGTTCTTACCGGCTTATTCGTTCACGAAGCCTTCGGACATCTTTCTGAAGCGGATATGGCTTATGAAAACCCGGATGTCTTAGAAGTGATGACTCTTGGAAGACGATTTGGTTCGGAAGAATTACAGATTTTTGATGGTGCTGCACCGGGAGGACATCGTGGTAGCTATTATTACGATGACGAAGGTACGCCAGCAACTACTACTCAATTAATTAAAGATGGGGTTTTGGTTGGACGTTTGCATTCTCGCGAAACCGCAGGCAAATTAGGCGAAACCCCCACGGGAAATTGTCGCTGTCTTAATTATCACTACGCTCCGATAGTGAGAATGACAAATACCTGGATAGAAAGAGGAAAAACACCCGTCAATGACTTGTTTTCCGGAATAAAAGAAGGAGTTTACGCCAAAAACTGGTTAGAAGGAATGACTAACGGAGAAATGTTCACCTTTGGCGCTGGTGAAGCATGGATGATTAGAAACGGTAAAATCGCCGAACCCGTTAAAGATGTTACCCTTTCTGGTAACGTTTTCCAAACTTTAAAAGACATCGAAGGCATCGGTGACGATTTTTACTGGGATGAATCCGGTGGTTGCGGAAAAGGCGGACAAAACGGTTTACCCGTAGGTTGCGGCGGTCCAAGTTTAAGGATAAAAGATGTAGTAGTGGGAGGGGAAGCTGGGTAAGGAGTTAGGAGTTAGGAGTTAGGAGTTAGGAGTTAATAACTGTTCGCTGTTCACTGATAACTGGTAACTGAAAATGACTATTTATGTAAAAAAGAATGTAACTAAAATTCCGCTTTTGGAAAGTGGAGATAGATTAACGCGACATGAGTTTGAACGACGATATACTGCGATGCCTGATAATAATAAGGCGGAATTAATTGAAGGAGTCGTTTATATGGCATCACCCTTACGTATAAGAAGCCACGCAGAACCTCATGCTAATTTGATTGGTTGGCTGTGGAGTTATAAAATTGCAACCAAAGGTTTGATTTTGGCAGATAACTCTACAGTACGTTTAGATTTAGATAACGAACCTCAACCTGATGTCGTATTATTAATAGATGAAAAATTGGGTGGGCGATCGCTTATTAGTCAAGATGATTACATTGAAGGGGCACCGGAATTAGTTGCGGAAGTTGCTGCTAGTAGTGCATCGAATGATTTACATGACAAGAAAAATGCTTACCGTCGCAACGGCGTTTTAGAATATATTGTTTGGCAGGTTTTTGAAAACAAACTTGACTGGTTTTATTTACAAAATGGTGAATACCTGTCACTAGAAGCTGATGCGTCAGGAGTTATTAAAAGTAATATATTTCCTAGTTTATGGTTAGCAGCTTCGGCATTACTTGCAGGAGAAATGAAACAAGTTCTCAACGTTTTACAACAAGGTTTAAATTCACCAGAACGGGAAAAATTTGTTAAACAATTATCAATAATAAATTGATAGTTGATAGTTGTTCCACTAACCACTAACTATTTCTGAAATATGGCAACGTCAACTTGCTGTAATAATTCATCTACATTTGAACTATTATCTAAAACAATATCAGCTTTTTTCTTTTTTTTGCTTAAAGGCATTTGACTGTTAATTCTAACTTGTGCTTGTTCGAGGGTTAATTGATTTCGCTGCATCAATCTTTCTAACTGCTGTTTTTCCGAACAACTTACCACCCAAATTTCCGTTACCAAGTCTGTCATACCTGCTTCAAATAATAAAGGCACAACTGAAACTAGAGTTTTTGCTGATATATCTTTGATTGCGAGAGAGAGGCGATCGCCAACGTAAGGGTGAATCAAGCTGTCTATCCACAAGCGTTCTTGTTCCTGATTAAAGACGATCTCACCCAACTTTTCTCGGTTGAGGCTGCCATCAGCAAGTAAAATTTTTTCTCCGTGGCGTTTCACTATTTGCTGTAAAAGCGGTGAATCAGCAGCCACAGCTTCTCTAGCATAAATATCTGCATCTAAAATCGGTAAATTATAAGCATTAGCTAAATAATTAGCGACAGTTGTTTTACCTGTCGCTATCCCTCCAGTCAAGCCGATGATACGTTTCATGAATTATAGGAAATAAGGAATGGAATAGATTTAAGTATCCATTATTTATCAAGAATTCGCCATTCCACATTTCAAGAGCAACTATTCCCTTGAATTAGTTGCCCAATCAATAATTGCTTGAGTTAAACCTTCCAAAGTGTATTCTGAAGCCTCAACATCTACCCTTCCCAAATACGATTGACAAGCAATAGATGTTTGTGGACCAATAGAAGCAATACAAACTCCTTCTAAATAATTAGATACCACAGATGATTGATTGTCTTCCGAATTATCTGAAAAGATTTTATCTGCTAATTGAGTAAAAAACTTCACCGTTTTAGAACTAGCAAAAGTAATTACATCAACTGTTCCGCTTTGCAAAGCTAATTCTGCCGAAGGAGGGATGCTACTAGGACAGCAAGATTGATATGCTGCTACTTCTGTAACTTCGGCTCCTTGATTCCTAAATTCTCTAACTAAATTTTCTCTTCCACCACTTTCAACTCTCGGAAATAAAACCTTTTTACCCGCAAGTTGTTCGGGAAAATGTTCTATTAAAGAATCGGCGATAAAATTGGGTGGAATAAAGTCAGGTTGCAAATTATGATTTTTAAGAATTTGAGCAGTTTTTTCGCCAACTACGGCAATTTTTAAATTAGCTAAGGTACGCGCATCTTTACCTAATTCCATTAATCTTTCAAAAAAGTAATTAATACCGTTGCTAGAAGTCAGAACTAACCAGTCAAATTCTAATAAATTAACAATTGCATTATCTAAAGCCTCCCAACTAGAAGGTGGACAAATTTCTAATGCAGGCATTTCAATTACACTTGCACCTGCGGCTGCGATCGAGTGAGCAAACTGACTAGACTGCCCCATTGCACGAGTAATTAGAACAGTTTTTCCATTTAAAGGTAGAGCCGGAGATACCGTTGCAGATAGGGATGAATTTGGTGACATAGGTTTGGAGTGCAAAGCGTCTCTATGATAGGGAAGCATCTGATTACATTTTCTCAGAAAAACTGGCATACCCTACCACTTCTCCTATTACAATTACTGCGGGAGACAAACGCACCGCCTTTACTTGTTCCACAATTGTAGACAGCGTACCAATCCATAGCTGTTGCTCTGCGGTACCAGCTTTACGAATAATCGCAACTGGGGTACATTTGTTTTTCCCGTATCTAATTAATTGGTGTACAATTTCACAGAGATGTTGTCCACCCATTAAGAGTACCAGGGTATCTAACCTCGAAAGCGCTTCCCAATCTAAATTATCCGGTTGATGAGCGCTCAATACAGCGAAGCATCTACTCCTTACCGCATCCGTCAGCGGAATCCCTGCTAGTAAAGGCGCGGCTAAAGCAGAAGAAATTCCTGGAATAGCTTCAAAATCGCAACCAGCAGCCTGCAAAGCTTGAATTTCCAAAATACAGCGACCAAAAATAAACGGATCTCCGGATTTCAGCCGGATAACAAGCTTTCCTTGCTGACAATATTTAACTAATAAATCATTAATTTCTGATTGAGGGGTACTTGGTAAACCACCTCTTTTCCCGACGTGGATCTTTAGGCGATCGCCCGGTACCAACTCCAGCAACTGCTCGTCCACCAAAGCATCATAAATCAACACCTCAGCTTTAGCCAGCAATCGATAAGCCTTCACCGTTAGATAATCAACATTTCCCGGTCCAGCACCCACAAGATAGACTTTACCATTAGCTTCTGTCATCGGATTTTAGATTTTAGATTTTAACAACGGATGCGTTTGTTTTGGATTTTAGATTAGGCAGTTACCAGTTACCAGTAGTCTATTTCAAAACATTTGAAGGATAAAAAGGTTCGTAGTAAGCGCTTCAGCGCTCCGGATTTGGGGCTAAAGCCCTTACTACGAACCTATTGATATTTTCCCTTGTCTCTTTGTCCCCTTGTCCCCCTCTCCCAATCCCGAATCCCCAATTAACTATTTAATTTTTCTAACAACTGACTAACTTCTTCCGCTTTTTCTGGTTGACGTTTTTGTAATACTTCTTTAGCTTTTTGTAAATATTCAATCGCTTCTGACTGCTTTTCTTGCTGCATATAAATTCGACTCAAACGCAAATAAGCATCAGCTTTTTTTGGTGCGCGGGTTATGACATCTTGATATTTTTCAATTGCTTCATCTACTTTTCCTTGTTTTAATAGAGCATCGCCTAAAAGCAAACGAACTACATCGTTACTTACATTGATAGAAGTTACTTGACGAAAAACAGCTTCTGCATTTTCATAATCTTTCTCTTGGTAAAGGTTGAGTCCTTTTTGAAATAAATTAGAAGTTCTTAAAGTTTTTACAGCAAAGTAAATCAAAAGTGTGATACTTGAAAGAACTATAAGAATGGGAAGAATGGTATTTAATTGCAAATTTTCTAACATAAGTAATTAAGGAGAGTTATGAGTTATGAGTTATGAGTTAGGAGTTAGGAGTTAAGAGTTAAGAGTTAAGAGTTATTAGCGATCGCGAATGTCCGCAACTGGCATAATTTTTATTGTAGGGTGTGTGACTAGGCTGTTGACTTTGTAACTTTTTAGATGATGTTACTTCATACATATTTATTTTCGTTCCTAGGCTTCTCATTCCCAGCCGGAGACTGGGAACAAGGAAAAAATCATCAAAACCACTAACCCAACAAACAAGAAACGGGAAAAATTAAATATTCAAGGTAAAACAACTTCCAAATAAATTGGTAAGCACTTGCTATAGAGCTTTTATCTTGTAAATCGGTTTGAGTCGTGTACCACCACATTAAACCTAACATCACAGAATTAACGGCGATTAAAAAAATTGAGTTCATCCGTGTAAAACCCAGCACTCCGACCAAAATCATACCAGCGTAACAAACAGTTAACAGCCAGCGAGAAAGATTAAAAACCGTTTCTTTACCCAACTCGATCGTAAAAGTAGTGATATTGTACTGAAAGTCGCCTTCCATATCCGGGATGTCTTTAAAGATTGCGATCGCGACTGTGAATACTAAAATAAACCAGGTTAAAACCCAAACCGTAGGTGGAATTGATTGTTTGGCTTGCAGTACCCAAGAGAAATGCAAAAATAATCCTAAATTAACAATTGCTCCTCGTACCGAAAAAATACAAATTGCTGCCCAAAAAGGAAACTGTTTTAAACGAATTGGCGGTAAAGAATAAGCCGTACCAATTGCTAAACTAATAGCCACCATCGCAAATAAAAATGGTCCGAGCAACCAAGATAACAAAAGCGCCAAAACACCAGTAATAATTACAATGATTTCTCCGGTGCGTTGGCTAAACTCTCCAGAAGCAACGGGTAAATGAGGCTTATTAATTTTATCAATTTCTACATCTTGTAGTTGGTTAAGTCCCACAATGTAGACATTTCCTAACAAACAAGCCACCCAAGCACCTAAAACAGAAAACAGAGAATAATAATTTGGAAATGGGAAATTACTATTAGTTAAAGCAACAGCAATTACATACAATCCCAAAACGCTTAAACTCGTACCATAAATCGTGTGAGGACGAGAAAACTTCCAAAAAGCGTACAGCCAACTACTTTGCAACCCCGTTTGTGAAACTTGACTCATGGTAATTTTAGATTTTAGATTTTAGATTTTAGATTTGGAATTGGGAATTGGGCATAGGGCATTGTGCATAGGGCATTGTGCATTGGGAATTGGGGATTGTGCATTGGGAATTGGGCATTGGGGATTGTGCATTGGGGATTGTGCATTGGGGATTAAACAGCTAGCGAGCAAGATGCATGTCCTTACGGACACGCTGCGCTAACGCACTACAAGATGGTTTATAAAACCTTCTGTCCTTTTCCCCCATCTCCCTATCTCTCCCTTCGGGTTCGCCACTTCTCTCAACGGTCGTGTTCCTCCGCACGAGAGTGGACTCACCATCTCCCCCTCTACCCCCTCTACCCCCTCTACCCCCTCTAAGAAAATCCCCCATCCCCCCACCTCCCCATCACCCCTTACTGCCTGTTAACAAACCAAATTTAATCAAACCACTTTCGTAACCGCGACGCATTAAACCCAATGACATAGCGCCTTGGATTGTTTTCCAACCAGCACGGAGTAAACCGAAAAAGGCTTTGGGAGTAAACGCTGAATCAATTACTACGTTCCAAAAAGGGGCTACAGCTTGCGACCAATCCGCAGTCCGAATATTCTGTAAAGGTAGTAGACGGGCGATCGCTTCGTATTCGGGTAAGGAAATCACGTAAGGTAAGCAATAAACTTCATAAATCTGCTCTAAATGCTTTTTTTCCTCGGCGCTCAAAGGTGACTCATCTGTGGGACGATGACACCAAGTCACCAAAATAAACTTTCCTCCCGGCTTGAGTACCCGGTAGCATTCTTGCATAAATCTGTTTTTATCCGGCATATGCTCGCCGCTTTCCAAAGACCAAACTAAATCAAAACTGTTGTCCTCGAAAGGCATATTTAAGGCATCTGCTACTTGAAAATTGGTTCTATCTTGTAAACCAAATTCAACAGCCCGCTCGCAAGCCCTCTGCGCCTGTACCGGACTCAAAGTTATACCAGTTGCCGCAGCATTGAATTTCTCGGCTAAATATAAAGAACTCCCACCGATGCCACAACCAACATCTAAAATGTTCTCGGCTTGCTGCACCCTACCCCATTGCAGCAACTCTTCAATTAAATCAATTTGTGCCTGACGGCGATTTTTTTCTTCCCTACCATCTGCACCGTAATAACCGTGGTGCATATGTTCCCCCCATATTTCTTCCCAAAGAGAGGAGGAAGCATCGTAAAACTGCTGAATTTGTTGGCTTAGTGTTGCACTCATGAATTAAGTTATGTGTTTTGACTGTCGCAGAATAAAAAAACATATATTGGTAGGCTACCATGTGTATTTTCAATTAATTCGGAGTGTTTTGTTTCCACGAAAAAATACACTATCCGCAATAAGATGGAATAATTCGTGGTTAGAACTTTTTTAAAGGGAGTAGGGAACGGGGAATAGAAAATAGAAATCTTTTTATTTCACTCATAGAGAGTGCTACCCATGCCATCCGTTAGGCGCACTCAAGCAGGAGGTAATCCCAAATCCTTGCATACGCATCCGTTGTTAAAATCCAAAATCTAAAATCCAAATGACTGCTTCTCAAAAAATTTGCTTGGGCTTTTTGGCAGTAATCACTCTAGGAACTCTCCTATTGATGATGCCTTTTTCTACAGCTACAGGTACGTGGAATAGCTTAATAGTGGCTTTATTTACGGCAACTTCAGCCGTTTGCGTCACGGGCTTGGCAGTTGCTGATACAGGTACTGATTTTTCCTTCTGGGGTCAGTTGACGATCGTGTTACTGGCGCAAGTTGGTGGTTTGGGCTATATGACCTTCACAACCTTTCTAATTATGTTGACTGGGCGTAGATTTGATTTAAGACATAAAATGGCAATTCAACAAGCTTTAGATCGGCGAGAAATGCAGGGTAGCGGCAACATTATTCGCTCGATCATCGCTACAACGCTATTTTTTGAAATTACAGGAATCTTTTTATTACTTATAGTATTTGTACCGGATTTTGGATGGAATAAAGGGATGTGGCTGGCAATTTTTCACAGCATCAGTGCTTGGAATAATGCCGGTTTTAGCTTGTTTTCAAATAGCTTAGTTGACTACAACTCTTCAGCCTTACTAGTATTTACTATTTCTGGCTTAATTATCTTTGGCGGAATTGGATATCAAGTAATTTTAGAAATGTTTTTTGGATTGCGCGATCGCCTACGCCGAAGACCGGGTAAGATCGTGTTATCTCTTGATTACAAAGTCGCCGTTAATACAACAATATTTTTATTAATTTTAGGAACCTTAGCATTTTTCTTTGTAGAGGTCAGAAATCCTGAAACTATCAGATTTTTCAATTTTCGCAGCCAATTTCTCGCGGCTTGGTTTCAATCCGTGACCACTAGAACTGCTGGTTTTAACAGTATCGATATTGGCAGTATGACAAATGCGGGACTATTTATTACGATTGCTTTTATGTTTATTGGAGCAAGTCCCGGAGGTACTGGAGGAGGTATGAAAACTACAACTCTTAGGGTACTTAGTAGCTGCACAAAATCAATTCTTCAAGGAAAACAAGAAGTCTTACTCTACGAACGCCGTATCGCCGTATCTTTGATATTAAAAGCCATCGGTGTGGTGGTTGGTTCTGTAACTGTTGTAATTATTTGTACTATTCTAATATCGATTACAGACCCGAAATTTGAATTCATCCAAATCTTGTTTGAAGTAGTTTCAGCTTATGCAACCGTAGGGCTTTCTACAGGAATAACCGGCGATTTTTCTATCTGGGGTAAGTTGATATTAATTCTAACTATGTATATGGGAAGAGTTGGTGTTTTACTATTAATGTCCGCCGTACTTGGCGACCCCAAACCCACTAGAATTCATTATCCGGAAGAAGATTTACTTGTGGGATAACGTTTACAAACAGTTATAAGTTTACAGTTGTCTGGGATTGATTATAATTGATAACTGTAAACTACTAAGTACAAACAACTTTTAAATTTATGATTCAAATATATAGATATTCAATAGATACTTAATATAGATTCAATTAAGCACAAATGATAAGATAAATACAATCGGGCAAAAAATAATTTTTATTTATTCACTATGACCGATTTTTTTGAGCTATACAAAAGCTGTAATAATTAAGGATAAAAAACAGTGAATCTGTCCTCATTAGGGTTTTTTCGTACTTTAAATAAAACTAATCAGCAGTTTGCGGTGATTGGTTTAGGACGTTTCGGTCGTTCTGTTTGCTCGACTCTACATAAATTAGGTTATGAAGTATTGGCAACAGATATTGATGAAAAGCGGGTATCGCAAGCCTTAACAGAAGAAATAACTGGTCATGCTTTACAATTAGACTCCACAGAAGCTGCTGCACTTAAAGAAGCAGGGATTTTTGAGTTTGATACCGTGATCATCGCAATTGGTAATTATATTCAAGAAAGTATTATCACGACTTTAAATGTCAAAGAAGGTGGCGTAAAAAATGTAGTAGCCAAAGCTTCTAGTGAAGTTCACTGTAAATTATTACGAAAAGTTGGTGCAGATAGAGTTGTTTTTCCCGAGCATGAAGCCGGTTGTGCTTTAGCGCAAAGACTAACGAAACCAGCGATATTAGATACGTTCGACCTCGATCCCGATAACAGTATTGTTGAAATAGCTGTACCAGCAGAATTTGACGGTAAAACCGTTGCAGAATTACAACTTCGCAATCGTTATGGCTTGAACGTGCTAGCTATAAGTAATAATAATAATGATGAAAAATTTATTATTAATCCAGACCCTAGCAAACGTCTTCAAAAGGGTTCCGCAATGGTAGTAATTGGTCATAACAAAGACATAGACCGCTTACCAATTTAAAATTAAATCAAACCCGGTTTACAAAAACTGGGTTTTCTAATATCACTAACCATAAGCTTCCCAAGCTAAATCTATCAACCCATCTAAAATTGCTACTGCTACTGTCGCACCGCCTTTACGATTTTTGATAGTAATATTAGGGATTAAAAATTCTTTTAAGTCCTCTTTTATTACATCTATATTCATAGAATTTGGTGGTGTAGCAATTATTAAAACAGGTCTAATTTTCTCCGATTTAACTAAGTCAATTAACGTTGTTAAAGCTGTTGGTGCTTGCCCGATCGCAAATATTCCTTCGGGATAACGGTTGGCTAAAGTTTCCATTCCCCAAGCAGCACGAGTTTTTTCTTTCTGTGGGCGAGTTTGAACTTCCATCGCACAATACACTGGATTCGCAAAAGTATTGTGAACTGCCTGGGCAATCCCAGCTTGTAACGGTGTTTCATCTACCACAATAGTACTGCGCGATGCTAATGCAGCGGCTGAAGCTTGTAAGGCACGTTCGGAAAATTCTATTAGCGATTTATACCCAAAGTCACCTGTAGCGTAAATTACTCTTCTAATAATTTCATACTCCGCCGATAAAAAATGGCGATACGTCGTTATATCGCCATCTTGCTCCATCAAAGCGGAAGCACCACCAATTTCTTTATCAATACTTGCCAAACTTTGAGCATCCGTTACGTGCCATTCCATGCCTGCTTCCCTGAATTATCAAGACTAATTTTTACACGTTTAGCGTTGTACAAATAGAATTATGCAATTTACTTTCTTCCCGGCTTTATGATTACTGGCGTTGAGTGAGGGGGGAGAGGGGGTAGAGGGGGAGAAATTTTATAGGTAATCGCTAGGAGCGAGACAGGAGTAAGAGTTAAAAGTTAAATTTTATAATTACTAACTCCTAACTCCCGTACAGACTATTTTAGGTTTCTGAAGGAGAAGAATTACCAAGAATAGGAGTCAAGTAAGCAACTAAAGCTCCAATTAGAAAACCGGAGATATTGCGAACTAAAGGCAGCCAGTCGGATGTACGGATAATTACTGGTCCAAGACCAAACGCAAAAAACAAAATTCCCCATAAAGGAGAAAATATCAGCGCCCATTGCCAAGCAACAACTTGCCCTTCAGTTCTTGGTTGAGCTGTAAATCCACAGATAAGTCCACCGACAACCGAGCTAATTAAAGTCAAAATCCACTGTTCCCGTGGTAATCCCGGAACAACGTTACAACCACCTTGGCGCAAACAACCTTCTACAGTTTCCAAGGCTTGAATAATAGCTTGATCTTCACCTTTTTCCCGTACAAAATATAAGTTACCAAAACGGGTTTGTAATTCTATCCAAAAAGTACGCGGTAGCAATTCGTAAACATCATCCCCAACCGCGAAACTGAGAATATTACCGCCACGAGAATCGGCAACAAGTAAAATGCTGCGATCGTTTAAACCCCAAAACTTGATTACCGCTCTACCCGGTGTTCTATCGTATTGAGTCAATACTCGCAACTGCCAACCAGTTTCATTTTCAAAATCGTTAAGTTGTTGAACTAAATTTTGTTCTTGAACAACATTCAAAGACTTCCCTAAATCTACAACTGGTGTTACTTCCGACGGTAATAATTCCGGATTATCGTAAGCATAAGCTGGACTCGAATGTGTCGTCCAAATCGAACCAACTAAAAATAATACTGTCAAAAAAGTAAAAAATCGTCGCCAAGAACTATTAAACATATGGCTCTTTATATAATTTTCAACACTGAAATTAAGCAAATTGTTTCAAAAGGTAAGAAAAAATATGATACTTCTTTACACTTTGTAACCTTATTCTAATTTATTTTACGTTCTTTTAGGTATAACGTTCGCCGATCGCATATTTAAAACGCCCTAGCAACGGTAAACTTGAGGCTAAAATCTCCTGAAAGCAGGCTTTATGGGCTTATGTGCTAACAAGATTTTGATTTTACCTTGATTCTCAGATAAGTGAGGAATGAAGATTCTAAATAATTTTTAAAATACTCACGTTCTCAACCGTGGAGTCAAAGCTGTTCGTAATCCTTTGGATGGTAAGCCGAACGCGATCGCACCCGAAGACAAATTGCGAGCTAAATCTATCATTACCATCAGAACTACAAATAATTGTTTTTGACGAAGATGGCTGGAAATAGTATTTACTATAATTTAGAGTTTACGTAATTAAGTTAATACTTTTGATTGCAATTAAGTAAATTTAATTGAATAGGTTTGATTAAATAGGGTGTTAGGAAATTTTCCATAAAGTCAAGTCTGATAAATACAAATATCGAGGTTTAATGGAATTCTTAATAATTAGTAAACCATTAAGTCCCGATTAATTATTTCATTTTCAAAAAACATTTGTGAGGAGTTCTAATGAAAGTATTTCTACTAGTTTCTGCTAGTGGGGTAAGTTTGCTGTACTTACTCGCTGGATTATCGCCGGTGAAAGCATTAGCTGTGGAAATCAGCAGCAGCCAAGCAATAAATAGCAATGAATTGTTAAGTGCTTCAGAAATATTATCCCAGGAAATTGCATCCGCCAACACAATTATTCCCGCAATAAACGATCGAGTTCCGCTTGATGTCGGTAGCAACTCTTTGGGGGAGAATCGTATTACAACAAACGAAAATGCGATTGCCCAACCAAATAAAAACCCGATAATTGCTCAAGTTCCTCAAAACCAACCAAAATCAACAGAGGGAGAGGGGCAAGTTACATCGGTTTCCCAACTATCCGACGTACAGCCGACGGATTGGGCTTTTCAAGCGTTGCAATCCCTTGTAGAACGATATGGTTGTATTGCCGGATATCCTAATGGCACCTATCGCGGCAATCGGGCAATGACTAGATATGAATTTGCGGCGGGATTAAATGCTTGTTTGGATAGAGTTAACGAACTGATTGCCGCAGCCACAGCGAATATTGTTAGTAGAGAAGATTTAGTAACTTTACAGCGTTTGCAATCAGAGTTTAGTGCAGAATTGGCAACATTACGCGGTAGGGTAGATGCCCTTGAAGCTCGCAGCGCCGAATTAGAAGCAAATCAATTTTCCGCCACCACTAAACTCCAAGGAGAAGCAATTTTTGCTGCGATCGGTGCAACTGGTGGTGCCCCCGGTAGTAACGATCCGAATATCATCCTCACGAATCGGGTACGGTTGAACCTGAATACCAGTTTTACCGGCAAAGACTTGTTAATTACCGGGTTGCAAGCCCATAATTTCCTGGGTGGTGTGGATGGTAGCGGTAGCATACAACAGGAATTAGGATTGACAGCACCGGGAGTAAATTTGGCGGCAAGTAGCGCTCGCACGGGTATTGAACCCCAATTTCCCAGCTTCAGTCCGAAAGATTTATCCTCTAAGGGTGCTAATAATGTGGAACTGTACAAACTTCTGTACATCTTCCCGGTAGCTAATAAATTAACTTTATTTGCTGGTACTGCTGCGGAAGTCTCCGATGCTTTCCCTGCGATTACTCCCTTTGCAGGAGAAGGGCAAGAAGCAATTTCCCGCTTTGCTGGCTTAAATCCCGTATTGCGGGTTTCCGGTGGTACTTCCGGAACAGGTTTAGCATCGGCAGCAGGTTTTATCTTTGCTCCCTCCAAAAGCTTGGATTTTCGCGCTCTCTACGGTAGCGTTAATGCCAATATTCCCAGTACTGCTGATGATATTGATATCAATACTCTCCCCGGAGTTTCTGGTACACCTTTAGGTTCGGGTTTGTTTGGTGGTAGTACCGTTGCGGCTGCCCAACTTACATTTAAACCCAGTAGTGCGATCGATATTGGTTTGAACTATGCCAACAGCTACCACGAAATCAATATTTTGGGTACGGGATTGGTGAGTGCCGATA
This sequence comes from Rivularia sp. (in: cyanobacteria), assembly GCA_965234645.1. GTDB lineage: Bacteria > Cyanobacteriota > Cyanobacteriia > Cyanobacteriales > Nostocaceae > Rivularia. The sequence goes on from OZ248344.1 coordinate 5,064,844, forward strand.
CCAATGCTTTAGGCTTGGCAAATGCAAATAGAAATTTAGGGGTTCCGGTGAAACTCAACTCCTTCGGTGGTACCCTAAATTGGCGTTTTACTCCGAGTATTGCCCTATCAGGTTACGGTGCAGCAATTTTCGTCGATGATTCCTCCGGTCGGGTGGATGCTTCCACTACCTTCACCAGTTGGATGGTAGGATTACACTTCCGGGATCTTATCAAAAAAGGCAATACCGCCGGGATACTTTTCGGTCAACCTTTATACCGTACAGAAGCTGATGGTGATGCGAATTTAGCTGCTGCGGGTGTCGATCGCACCACTCCATACCATTTGGAGGCTTATTACAAATTTAAGGTCAACGATAATATCAGTATTACCCCTGGTGCATTTGTGTTATTTAATCCAGAAGGAGATGACAACAACGACACAACGACAGTAGGTTTATTGCGTACTACTTTTACTTTTTAGGTACCTTTTAGGGTTTGAGTTTGAGACGTAGCAGTTTGAGACGTAGCAGTTTGAGACGTAGCAGTTTGAGACGTAGCAGTTTGAGACGTAGCAGTTTGAGACGTAGCAGTTTGAGACGTAGCAGTGCTACGTCTCTACATGGGTTTCGTGTTTAAGATAAAATTCATCGATCGTTAATCGACGATCATTCCCCGAACTAAAATCACGGTACAATCAACGCCGGATGCGATCGCTTCTGGAATATTGCCTTTCATGGCTTGTTGTAACATTCCTTCGCCGGAAGCACCTAAAATAACTACATCGGACTCCGAAGTTTTTACTAGGTTAATTATTCCTCGCTCCACCGAATTGGATCTAAGAGGTACGGCTGTTACTTGATTGGGTAACTTATAGATATCAATAAGCTGATGCCTAGCCGCTTGCAACACTTTTGTATCTGGTTCGTCAGATAAAGGAAACACTTGTGTAAGATCGATTTTTAATTTATTGTTTGCAGCAGCTAAAGCAGGCAATAATTTAAGCGCTATTTTTGAATTTGGTCCTCCAGCCATTGGTACTAAGCAACTATTAAAGCTAGTTGGAATCAAAGAATCTTTCTGTAATTTTGTGTTTAAATCTTTTCCTAACTTTACTAATAGTACTTCACAGCTAGCTTGGCGGATTATAGTGTCTACAACATTACCAAAGATACGACCGGGGGTAGAAGTACCACCTTTCCACCCCATCAAAACTGTATTTATATTTCTATCTTTAATAGTTTCTAAGGTTGCGTTGGCGACATTGTGAGCAACTCTGATTTGCGTGTGTACGGGAACTTGCCATTTTTTACCCATTATCTCCGCAGATAATAATAACGCGCGACTTGGTGCTGTTTTGACAGGGGTTTCCGCCGGTTTATTATGACTAGAAATGGTAATTACTTGCAAGCATTCAATTTCGTAGCGGTTATATTTAGCTATTGTTGCTGCTAGATTTAATAACGTGTCTGCGCTTTCGGGATTAGCAACTAAAACCAATAATCTGCCTCGCCCAACACTCGGTGATTGAGTTTGATAAACCTTATAAGAAGGCTTTATTTTTGGTTGATTGGGAGCGCTTTTACAGTTAAGATAATTTGCTTCGGCTCGAATAATATCTCCCCGACTAATCACTCCTACTAATCTTCTTCCTTCTAAAACTGGTAAACGGCTAATTTGATGTCGGTCTAACAAATATAGGACGTTACTTAAATTATGTTTGGGAGAAATCGTTACCGGATCGGATGTCATGATTTCCTTTACAGATGCATCTCTAGATAACTTTCCTTCCCGTATTTTCATCAAATCGCTCTGAGTGACAATACCTACTAGCTTGCTGTTATCTAGTACGGGAAAACCGCGTTGGGTAGAATGAGAAAAAGCCTGTATTGCTTCATCTACAGTCATTTGTTCCTGTAAAGTTTCCACCTGACGCTGCATAACTTCTTGTGCGGTTAAATTAATGAATCTACTATTGACAGGCATTTCTGTATCAATATCAATACCATTTAATTGCAAAAGCTTGGCATATAACGAGCCTGGTATCAATTTATCGGCAACTAAATAAGATGTTACACAACCAATCATTAATGGTAAAACCAGATTGAAATCTGTAGTAATCTCAAAAATAATCATAATTGCGGTAATTGGGACTTTGGAAACCGCGCTAAAAAAAGCTCCCATTCCCACCAATGCGTAGGTATTAGGGGTACTGAACCCCAAAATTTGGAATTCAACAATGCCAACTAAATATCCCAAGCAAGAACCTAGAATAAGACTGGGAGCAAATAAACCTCCTGGCGCTCCCGAGCCAAATGCTACTAATGTCAGAATAAATTGAGTTACAAATACTAGCGTGACTCTGTAAACGCTTGGCTCACCATCAATAATAAATAGTCGCAAACCAGTATTATTGCGAAATCCTTCAGGTAGCATCGCGATCGCAATACCACAAATCAAGCCAGCTAAAGCTATTCTAAAGGGCAAACTTACACGCAATTTTTTATAATAGCTCAGGCTTAAAAGTAAACCTTTTCTAAATAATGCAGCTAGTAAACCGGCTAAAATACCCAGAATTAGGTAAAAAGGAAGTTCTGTAATTATAAAACTGCTTTTTGACTCTATTAATTCCAGGTTGAGTTGCAAACTTCTACCGCCCAACAGTCGCGAAAGCACACCACCAATAAATGAAGCGATAATGGCAGTTCCCAGAGTCAATCCCGATAAATCCTGGAGTAATTCTTCTACAACAAATAATATACCTGTAATTGGAGCATTGAAAGCCGCCGCCAATCCCGCACCCGCACCTGCCGCGATCATTTGTCGGCGATGATCCGGAGAAGTAGGAAACACGCGACTCATTCCCGAAGCTAAAGCCGCGCCAACGTGAACGGTAGGTCCTTGTCTTCCCAGAGTCATTCCCGAACCCAAGGTAAGAATAGTGCTAACCAACTTTACCAACGCCACCCGCCAAGTTAATTTGATCGGTATATTAGCCAGAGAAGCTTTGACTTGAGGAACACCGCTACCACTTGCCTCTGGCGCTAAATTTTCGATCAAAAAGCCAGCCAAAAAACCAAAGCTAGCACCGATCGCTGGTAAAGCTAAAAACGCTGGGATTACGTAAGAAGAATTGACTCGAAACGTTCCCAACCATCCGGAACTAAATCTGAGAAATATTGCGGATAATGCCGCAACTACTCCTATAACACAAGCTTCTGCAATTGCTAAACCTCTTCTTGGCTGCCAAAAATCGCGAAAGTATTTATTCAGAAACATATGGCGGCATAACTAATTCGTAATTCCCCTGTAACTGCACCTTTACGGGTGAACGTAATTTGTAATTATGAAATATATTTATTCCAATAACCAAGCCATTATTGGAGCTATTTCGCCTATTTTGGCTAAAATTCAGAAAATACTGTTATTAATTAATCTACAATATTTTTTGACTGAATAAAAACAAAGTTAAGAATAGCATTGAGTAATTTTAGTAATAGTAATATAGACTAACATTCTCTTCTGTTGTAAGCAAAAGTAGTTGAGAAATAACTAATTTGTTAATAATTTGTTACTTTGAATTATTTATACCTTTATATGTGAGAAAAGTATATTGATAATTACGAATTATTTTCACCCTGGGAGGGTAAAATTCTAAAACGAATTACGAACTATTTTTACCAGTGCTAGATAATCCATCAACTATCAAAGATGGAGTATAACAAGAGCCATTCCAATCAGCATCACCACCGAGTTTAATTAACTGTTTTAGTGCGGTATAAATATTGCCAGATACCATCGTATCTTTAACCCGTCCGGTAACTTCACCTTTTTGCACGCGATAACCTAGATCGATGTTGATAGAAAAGTCGCCGGAAATGCCGCCACCTCCGCCAAGCATCTGGTCTACAATCAAACCGTTGTCCATTTCTGCGATTAATTCTTGCAAGCTTCCAGTTCCCGGTTCTATGAGAAAATTGAATAAACCAGGAGTGGGGTAACTACTTAAACTAGGACGAAAACCATTACCAGTAGTTTGCATTCCCAACTGTTTTCCCGTAGCGCGATCGCAATAAAAATCTTGCAAGATTCCGTCTTGAATAAAAATCAAGTTGTGGGTGGGAGTACCTTCATCATCAAAAGGACAACTATAAGGTCCGGCAGTTGGATCTTGGTAAAGAGTAAGTTCGGGTGAAACCACTGGTTTACCGATACGTTCCCCCCAAGGAGAAGAACCTTCTAACACCCGTTTACCGTTGAGTGCAGCGATTATAGTACCCCAAAGCATATCAGCAGCCTTAGAAGTAAACAAAACTGGGATGCGGTTATTCGGTGCAGCTACATTTGATTGCGCCCAATTTAACCGCTGTATAATTTGTTGAGCTAATGTATCGGGGTTAAGTTTTCCGCGTTCGGTTTGACCATCTGCAACGCTTAAGAAATCATCTCCTCGTACCCATTCTGCCGAAGTATAGCAGCTGAGCGTAGTATCGGTATAGTGAGAATCCAAACCCTGAGTATTGATCAATCTCGTGGTTTCCACATCGCATTCCCAATCACCATTACAAATAACATCCGGGTAGACATCCCGAATCAAAGCAATAGTTTGCTTACCCCATTCCACCAGCTTTTCTGGCGGTACATCTTCACCCAAATTCGGATAAACAATTTGAGAATCGCCAGTTAATTCCGCTTCTTGGGGCTGATTTAACTGACTCAAAGCGATCGCGCGTTTAACCATCGTCTGTGCTTCCACCGGACCATTCGCCACAGTAAGTCCCGGACGACCTTGATACCATAATCGTAATGCAGTCCCCGTACTTTGATTGCTTTCAAGTTGTTTCAAACGATTTGCTTCAAAAAACACCGGCTTAGAGTGCGATCGCGATTCATAAACCTCAGCTTCAGTTGCACCAGACTTTATCGCGACTTCCAAAAGTTGCTCCGCCAAATCATTAGTCATTAGTTGTTAGTTGTTAGTTGTTAGTTGTTAGTTGTTAGTTGTTAGTTGTTAGTTGTTAGTTGTTAGGAGTTAGGAGTTAGGAGTTACCAGTTACCAGTTACCAGCGAATAGTTAGGAATTAAGGAAAGCCGAGGATGAAAAAATTAATTGCTTCCCCCTCTTCCCCCTCTTCCCCCTCTCCCCCCTCTCCCCCCATTCCCCATTTCATTCAAATTTCCTTCAACAACCAAAACCCAGCAAAGGATTCGGAATTAGGATCTGACTGTACTCCGATAAAGTGAACGCCGTTAGCTTTTTGTTTGGCTTGTTCAAAATTATTTGCTTCTGCTTGCATTTGAGGATTTTTAATATTTGCCAAAATCCAGCTTTCAGTTGCACCCGTTTCTAGAATTAATCTTGGCTTGGAAGTATCAAACCTCAACCAAGCTAATTCTAAACCAGACATCCAGCCAGCTATAGGTAATGCTCTATTTGTTGAGTAAATCAAAACGCCGGGAATCTTAGTTTCAGGTTGTATTTGCGCTAACTCTAAAGGAAAAGCTTCGCCAAAATCAATTTCCCACTCTGGCATATCCGCAAAATCCGCAGCACTTAAGGTAACAAATACTAATTGATCTCCTTCCAAAGCATCGGGTAAACGTTGAGGTAAAGGAGCATCCAATCGCACTGAGGGGTTAGAACCACCTTGAAATCCCGGTTCTTGGGGATAAACTTCTTCCATCCGCTGTTGCAGCAATTGGTTAAGCGCTAATGTCCGACGGCTTGGTTGTGCCGGAATACCGATGTCAAGGCAGGCTTTGGTAATCATATTGTTCATTTGGCGGCGGAAAAAGCGGATTTTTACCGGCGCTTCTCCTGCTTTCTCTATTGCTTCTTGCAACGCCGTTTGCAACCATACGGAGTTAACTGTTGTACTCGAACAGTATTTAGCATATTGAAATAAAGAATCAGTTTTGGTGCTTGTATCTAAAGGAGTTTCACAAATCAAGACTTCCCAAATTTTCTTATTATTTTCATCCAAAATTGGACGCGAGTAGTAATCGAGTTCCCAAATGCTGCCCATATTATGCCGCAATCCTAAGTCGCACTTTATATCTATTTTCATGATACGAGTCTATGGGCAACTGTTGAAGGGTCGAGCGTCGGCTTTGACTCGATTTTAAATGGTTAACTTGCGATCGGAGATGATTCGAGCCAAACAGATTTTGGAATATTACGGTAGTAAAAAAGATAAATTATCTAAATTATTACTTTTTTTTTGGGAAATATATATTATAAGCAATCCTAATGATATAGATAAAATGATACTTTACAATAGTGCCAGCCAATTCGATTTAACTCTAGTTATAAAAGCTTTAGAAGCCATACAAAGCGAAATTAATTTAGAAAATCTACCTCGAACGGTGCTGCATATTATTTTAGAAAATGCTGGCGCTCAAAAAGGTTGCTTCATACTAGAAAAAGACAAACAGTTTTTTGTAGAAGCAATTGAGAATAACGAAAATAACAATCAAATTATAGCTCAATCGATCGACGTAGCTGAATGTTCGGATATACCACAACAGATAATCAATTATGTTATCAAAACTCAAGAAATTTTGATAATTAAAAATGCAGTAGATTCTATTTATAATCAAGATAGCTATATTGAACAACATCAATGCAAATCGATTCTTTGCCTGCCGATTGTTTTTCAAAGAAACTTTATCGGTATCATTTATTTAGAAAATAATTTAACAGCAGATGCATTTACTCCAGAAAAATTAGAATTAATTAAAATATTTGTTTCTCAAACTGCTATTGCCATAAAAAACGCTCGTTTATTTGCCAGCGAACAAGAAAAATCACGAATTCTTAAATTTAGAAGCGAAATTGATTCAACTCTAGCAAAAAGCAACGATTTACAACAAATGCTGCAACAATGCACGGAAATTATTGTATCTTACTTAGATGTAGCATTTGCAAGAATTTGGACTCATAATCCGCAAGAAAAACTATTAAATTTGCAATCCAGCGCTGGTATTTATACACATATCGATGGCGCACATAGCCGCATACCTGTAGGTAAATTTAAAATTGGCTTAATTGCTCAAGAGCGTAAACCTCATATTACTAATTCAGTGCAAACCGATCCAAGAGTAAGTGATAAAGAATGGGCTATTCGTGAAAGAATGGTAGCTTTTGCTGGATACCCATTGATTGCGGATTCAGAGGTAATGGGTGTAGTGGCAATGTTTTCCAAACAGCAGTTAAATCAAAACACCCTTGATGTATTGAGTTTCATTGCCGGAGAAATTGCTGTTGCAATTAAACGCAAACAGACAGAAGAAGCTTTACAACAAAAAGATCAACAATACCGCAGCATTTTTGAAACCGTAAATGATGGACTTTCAATATTTGATTTGGAAACTGGTAAAGCTGTGGCTGTAAATCCGACAGCGTGTCAAATGTATGGTTATTCTAGTGAAGAATTTATGACTTTAGAAGCCTCAGACTTCGTTCATACAGATTCTCTTTATTTATTTAAGGAATTTATTGAAACCGTTAAAACTGGTAAGGAATTTTATTGTCAAGGTGTTTGTCTTCATAAAAACGGTACGCCATTTGATGTTGAAGTAAAAGCCACAGCCTATATTTACAATGGAAAATCCCATGCATTAACAATTACCAGAGACATTAGCGATTTCTGCGAAGAGCTTCGCTTACGCAAAAGCGCAGAAACAAGATTAAAACAGCGATCGCAAGAATTAGAGCAAACTTTATTAAAATTACAATCAACTCAATCACAACTGATCCAAACCGAAAAAATATCCCAACTCGGCCAACTTGTTGCTGGTGTTGCACACGAAGTAAATAATCCCGTTGGTTTTATTTCTGGTAATTTATCTCATGCAGAAGGGTATATAGAAGATTTAGTTAATCTGCTCAATTTATATCAACAAGAATTTCCCAATCCTGGAGATGTTATTGAAGAAGAAATTGCCGCAATTGACTTAGAATACTTACTCGAAGATTTGCCTGCAATGATTTCTTCAATGAAATTAGGTGCCGATCGCATTAAAGATATCATGTTATCGTTACGCAATTATTCCCGTACCACTTCTGATGAAAAGAAAGCCGTAAATTTACATGAAGGTATCGATACTACCTTGATGATTTTATCTCATCGTCTCAAAGCAAAACCGGAACGTCCAGCAATTCAAGTTGTGAAAAAATATGCCGATTTACCTTTAGTTAAATGCTATTCCGGTCAAATTAACCAAGTATTTATGAATTTGTTTTCTAACGCTATTGATGCTTTAGAAGAATCAAACCAAGGTAAAATTTATGAAGAAATTAATCGAAATCCTAACATAATTACAGTCACTACCGCCGTCGATGTACCTTGGGTAAATATAATCATTGCAGATAACGGAACCGGAATTCCGACTCAAGTAAAACAAAAATTATTTGATGCTTTCTTCACCACTAAGGTAGAAGGAAAAGGTACTGGCTTAGGATTATCAATTAGTCATCAAATTATTACAGAAAAGCACGGTGGAACTTTAGAATGTATTTCTTCGCCGGGGAATGGAACTAAGTTTGTTATCCGGATTCCGCTTTAATCATCTTGGTGGCGAATAGATTGGGAATAGGGCATTAGTAATTATTATTTGCTAGATCCACGGTGCGAAGTAACACACTAACGGTAAAATAATCCTTATTTGCCTAGCATCACACATCGAATTATGATTATGTCTACACTCGAAACTGCATTTAGCGATCGCCGCGTACTGAAAGTCATCAGCGGCTTGAATAACTTCGATACTAACCGCGTTGCTGCAACCGTGAAAGCAGCACACCACGGTGGCGCAACTTTTCTTGATATCGCCGCCGATGCCGATTTGGTAAAAATGGCGAAACAGTTGACCGATTTACCAATTTGTGTTTCAGCAGTAGAACCCGAAAAATTTCTGAAAGCAGTTGCAGCTGGTGCCGATTTAATCGAAATAGGTAACTTTGATTCTTTCTACGCTCGTGGAATCAGATTTGAAGCTGAAGAAGTTTTAGCTTTAACCAAACAAACCCGCGCCTTACTTCCTCGAATCGCGCTTTCTGTCACCGTTCCCCATATCATGACATTAGATCGACAGGTAAAGTTAGCAGAAGAATTAGTTGCAGCTGGTGCAGATATTATTCAAACAGAAGGCGGTACCAGCAGCAAACCTCAAAACGCAGGTACTTTAGGACTAATTGAAAAAGCCGCTCCCACCTTAGCAGCAGCTTACGAAATTGCTCGCGTCGTTTCAGTACCAGTACTCTGCGCTTCCGGAATTTCCAGCGTTACCGCACCTTTAGCCATTGCTGCTGGTGCTGCTGGTGTCGGAGTTGGTTCCGCAATCAACCAGCTTAATAGTGAAGTCGCGATGATTGCTGCTGTACGCGGATTAGTTGAAGCGATCGCAAGTGAACAGAAAGTAGAAGTTAGCATTTAACAAATGTAGAGACGCTCATAGTATCGCGTCTCTACAAGATTTTGTGAAAAAACGAACCCATCAAAACTAATGTGGTGAACTACTAGTAGTCTATTGCATTAAATTTGATAGGTTTGTAGTAAGGGCTTCAGCCCCTCCGGATTCGGTAATATGAGGCGAGTACAGCTCTTACTACGAACCTTTTTACCCTTCAGAATTAATGAAAAGGATCGCTAGTACTCGGGCACATTAATTCCGACGAGTTGTAGATATCTTTGCAGTGCTACGTCTCCCGACGTTTTGGAGAAAATGAACCCAGCAAAAGTAATGAAAAAGACTACTAGTAGTCTATTGCATTAAATTTTACGGGTTTGTAGTAAGGGCATTGGTTCCCTAAATCCGGAGCGCTAAAGCGCTTACTACGAACCTTTTTACCCATCAAGATTAATGAAATGCACTACTAGTACTCCAACACATTAATTTTACGGGTTTGTAGTAAGGGCTTAAGCCCTAAATCCTAGCGCTAAAGCGCTTACTACGAACCCTTCAAAAATAATCAAAAGGAGTACTAGACGCTCTTAGCGCACAGGAAAGAAGTAAAAAGTAAAACGTTACAACTCCTAACTCATAATCTCTTTGATACTATAAATTACTTGGTCTTGTTGTTCTTCTGAAAGTTCTGGGAACATGGGTAAAGATAGAACTTCGTTGCAAGCTTGTTCTGAAAAAGGTAGTTGTCCGGGATGATAGCCTAAACTTTGATAAACTGGCTGCAACTGTAAAGGATGGGGATAGTAAATCGCTGTGTTTACGCCTTTTTCTTTTAATTTATCGTGCAACAAATCTCTTTTATTATTCTTAACGCGAATGGTGTATTGATTCCATACTCCGGTTGCTGCGGGTAATTCTTGGGGGATGGTAATACCGGGAATGTGACACAGAAGTTCGTGGTAACGAGAGGCAATTTTCTGCCTTTGCTGGTTCCAAGTATCTAAATAACGTAGTTTAATTAGTAAAATAGCTGCTTGAATAGAATCTAATCTGCTGTTGACACCAATTTCTTCGTATTGATATCTGTCTTTTTGACCGTGGTTTTTTAATACTCGTATCCTGGCTGCTGTTTCTGCATTATTAGTGGTAATTGCACCACCATCGCCACAACCCCCTAAATTCTTGGTGGGGTAAAAGCTGAAGCAACCAATATGTCCGATACTTCCTACTTTTTGTTTATTCCACATTGCCCCTGTAGACTGGGCGCAATCTTCTATTACCAACAAATCTTTTGAAGAGGCTATTTTCATCAACGCCGTCATATCGACGGGTTGTCCAAAAAGGTGAACTGGAATAATCGCTTTAGTATTGGATGTTATCGCTGCCGCAACTTGCTGTAAATCTAAATTGTAAGTAGCTGGATCGATATCCACGAATACCGGCTTTGCACCCACGGCGCTGATAACTTCACAAGTAGCAACAAAGGTGAAAGGTGTTGTAATTACTCGATCTCCCGCGCCAATATTGTAAGCCCTTAAAGCTAGGTAAAGAGCATCCGTACCGGAATTACAAGCTACGCATTCGCTGACATTTGTATAACTAGCAAGCTGTTTTTCCAATCCTTCAACATTGGGACCACCAATATAACGTCCGGAAGATAGAACTTCTAAAACAGCTTCACTTACTTCTGCGGCGATCGTAGAATATTGCTGTTTGTTATCAAAAGCAGGAATAGAATTTACACTTTGAATCATGAGCTTTATTTTTATATGAATATAGATGATAATGCTGAATGACTGGTTAGATTTTTAATCATATTGCCGGTTTTATACTGTCACTCCTAATACTTTATTAACAAGACTTAAACTTGATTTTTGGCAATATAACATCATTAGATTCTATGGTTGCCTGGAATATTTAATTTCGTATATTTATACATCGGCTAGCTAGCTTAATCCGATAAATACTTAGTAGTTTCAATAATTAATTTTGATGGCGGAACTGATACAGTTAAATTTTTTAGACTTGGCGATCGCTGTGGGATTAATGGTTATAGCCATTGGTTTATCTAGTTGGGAAAAAATCGGACTGGAGCTAAATCTCGCTGTTGCTACGGGCAGAACTATCCTACAGTTATTAGTATTGGGATACATTTTAGACTTCATTCTCGCTTTAGATAGTGTTTGGGCAGTTTTGGCGATTTTAGCAGTAATGCTGACTGTTACGGCGACTGTTGCCAAAAATCGCATCTCCATCAAAATGCCGCGAGTTTTGCCTTTGGTGTGGGGTTCAATGTTTTTAAGTACTGCATTTACCTTGATTTATGTTAACTTGCTGATAATTCAACCCGATAGATGGTTTCAACCACAATACGTGATTCCTCTAGGGAGTGTTGTATTAGGTAATGCCATGAATGCCGCCGCGATCGCAGGGGAACGGTTTGTCAGCACCATCAATGCAAGTCACGCGGAAATAGAAACTCACCTCAGTTTGGGTGCAACTCCGCAACAAGCAATAAAACAGTATAAAAAAGATTCAATTCGCGCCGGGTTGATTCCTACCATCAATCAAATGATGATAATCGGAATGGTAACTATACCCGGATTTATGAGTGGATTAATAATTAGTGGGGTTGATTACGATAAAGATCCCTTCCAAGCCGCATCAGAAGCCGCATCCTATCAAATTTTACTCATGTTTATGGTGGCACTTAGCAATCTATTAACGACAGTATTGCTTACCAAAGCCCTTTCCCGTCAATTTTTTAACTCTAACGCGCAACTAATTAAGTAAATAAACATTACTAATTATCTATCAATAAAAAGAATCCCGTTCAAATGATCGATTTCGTGTTGAATAAGAATTGATAACATCCCATCAGCAGCAAGACTAAAAGATTGATTTTCTCGATTCCAAGCCTTCAATTTTATTTGATTAAAACGTTTTACAGTTTCTCGTCTTCCCGGAAAGCTCAAACATCCTTCGCTGGAATCAATCAAACAGTCTTGCGCTTCAATTTCAGGATTAACGATGCACAATATATCTTTCTGCTGATAATTATTACTTTTACTACCCGCAATACGTTTTGTATTTAAAACAAATACCCGTTTCAATTGTCCAATTTGAGGAGCAGCCAATCCCATCGAATCTTCAACAAACATTGTATCGATCAAATCTTCAACCAAAGCTTGAAAATCTCCATCAAAAACATCAACTTTAGTTGATACTTCTCTTAACAAAGGATTGGGATAACAAACAAGATTAACAGCCATACGAGCTTACCACTTACCATCCGGACATTCGGAAGATTCAATATTTGCTTTAACTAACATAAAACATCCACATACAGTGCAACGCCTATCTTCGGCATTATACTTTTCACAATTAGAGCAAATGTCCAATCTTTCTTCTACTTTACTTTTTTCAGCAAGAACTCTATCTCCGCATAATCCTTGTTTCGCAGTTTTATAAGCTTCCGAAACCAAACCTTGCAAAATTTTTGAGCGACTTGGATAACTTGGCGGCGATGAATTACTCATGTTAATCCTACAATATTAGAAAGAATTCTCAGCAAATCATAACACTCCAAAATAAGTAAAATTTTCTTTTCAGACAAAAAAATAGTTAGTTCGTAGTAAGGGATTTATCCCTTTCCTTTACTTTGAGCGGAGGGCTAAAGCCCTTACTACAAACTTATTTAAACCGACTGACAATTTAATCAATTAAAAAACGAGTTACAGGCACAAACTTGAAGAAAGCATACTCATACCATACAGTCCAAATAAAATCGCGAATCCAAGTAGTACGCATTGACGGACGAATTTGATAGTCAAAAGAGGTATCGGTGGCACCTACTCTTGTCATAGCGTGGTTACAACCACAGCCATGCTCTTGAAAAAACCCGTGCTTAGAAGAGATACTTTGTACCATTAACTGAATGGGAAACACCTTTTGTCCGTGTAAAGAAGCATCCCAAGCACGCGCATTCTGTTTATCTGACTCAGAAAATCTTAACGGGCGTACTTCCGAAACTTCTTCTCTATATACGGGAGCTAAATGTACGTGATAAAAAGAAGCAGGTAAATCGTAACCAAACTCTTCAAATAAAGCTTTACCAATTTCGATAATTTGTTTGCGTCCGGTATAATCTTCTTGTTGAGGAGAAAGTTCTTTTTCAATTAAATCAAAATTAGGATATCTATCTACATCGAAATCCTTGCCGTAAAAATCAAGAGCTTCCCAAGCTAAACTACCAAAGATTTCACAAAAAGCAGGCTTTAAGTGCTGTAAATTATCCGATTCATTGAATAAGTCTACATCACCGCGAGACATTTTGTGAAAAAATAGTTGCGCCATTTTCACGTATTCTTCGGGATTAGACATCTTTGTATTAGACTTACCCGTGAAGATATCTTGCCAAGATTGAGGAAGTTGATTTACAGGTGTAGCTTGTTCGCCTTCAATTACAACAGATAATAATTTTTTAGAGGTAGTAACAACTTGCTCAATAGGATTCGCAGTAGCTTGTAGTGTCATGCTTTTTTTCCCTGAGTAAAATAGCTAACAAATCATTGCCGCAAACAATCATAATCACTATCGACAAGATATTTCTCGCTACTGTAATTAAAAGTAATATAGCAAAACGTTTTTTTATTATTGTGGGTTAAAAAATTTATTTTAGTTGATTGCAAACAGTCACACAAAGTGTTTAGATTATCTTTTTTTATCTACGACAAAACGTCTTAGTTTTTTTTGTTTATATATTAAGCTGCCGCGCATTTAATTTGTATTTCTCTAGCGAGCAAGATGCTCGCACTACGGACACGCTAAGCGTTCACCGCAGGTGCGGGTAACGCACTACAAAACTTACATAAAATTTAAATATACAAATTAAAAGGTTTTAAGCTTAGTCACAACTACATCTCTAATTCCCTCTGCGCTAAGAGGATGCGCGGGAAAGCTACTAATATAACTTGAAACTTTTGAGATCCCCCTAAATCCCCCTTTTATAAGGGGGACTTTAACCCCCCTTTTATAAGGGGGGAAGGGGGGATAATCCGATAATGGCGTTAAAAAAGATACTTTTCAAACATCCTCTAAGAACGTCTAGTAAAGTTTTTTAATCGGTAATTATTTATAACAATAAAAAACCCGTTTTTCTAAAAAAACCGGGTTTCTGATTTCTATGTAAGGCTAAAAAAAAGCCCATCTGCACAAGCTAAAACGATCGCACAAAAAGAATTAAAATCTATATTTACTTTTATCAAATATTGGAAATTGGTAATTTACCTTGTAATTGCGACTTAGCCCCGACGCAATAAGCGCACTGACAGCCAAGTTGGTCAATAATAGGATTACTATCAACTTGATTTAAGGTTACTGACTGATGAACTGATTGTGAATCAGCTGCACTAATATGTGTTGTCGCAGAGGCATTAACAAGAGTTGCTGCTGCGGGATTTGCTAAAAACAACATGGAAGCAACAAGTACGGGTAATGCAAATAAAACGAGTTTTGCGATAATCATAATTTCTAGTTTATATAGTGAACGGTATCCGCTTAACCCTATGATATCTTGATAATTGCTGAGATGACTTGTTTGATAACTGATTACGGCTTTTCCCAAATCAATAATTCACCATTTTCGCCTCCTGCGGCAATTTTACTACCTTGAGGATGCCAATCCATGCAGGTAAAACCATCGGAAACACCTGTAAGAATTTGTGAAACTTGTTCAGAATCTTGCCACAAACATAACCAACCGTCGCTAGCAGCAGAAGCGAGTAAAAAGCTTTCGGGAGCAAAACCGATCGCCTGAATAATACCCGCGTGATTCGTTAAAACTGTCCCTTCCCAATCCGAATCATCACCAGCTTGCTTTTCCCACAAAACAATACCATCAACGCTAGAGCAAGCAAGTAAAGGCGCACCTGTATCGGAATCTATTTGCGACCATGCAACTTGACGAATTTTACCAGGAAAACCGTGCATGATCCAAGGTTGCGGATCTTGCCTAGAAATTAATAATTGGGTTTCTACCACTGCAATAGTTTTGTCCATATTGCCCGAAGCGAGGAATTTTCCATCCGCAGACCAAGCCATTGCTAAACTCGTGGAAGGAAGATCGAAAATATATGGTTCGTCCCAAGAATGAGTATTCCAAACTTTGACTCCCCGATGTCCGCCGATCGCAATATAATTCCCATCCGATCGCCAATCAATACCTAACGGCGAAGAGTTTTCAAAATCTAAAGTGGCGATCGCATTGCGGGTATCGGCATCCCAAACTTGTACTTTACGCCCCAAGCTAAAAGCCAATTGATTGCATTTCGGACTCCAAGCCAGTTTATCAACCCAAGCAGAATTTTCTAAAGTCGCGATTAAATCATTCCCCTGCCAGATTTTAACTTGTCCATTTTGTCCGGCGATCGCCATAAACTTACCATCATCAGAAAAAGCAAGGCAATCTACTGACTCGCCATTCGCAGATTGCAAAGTGATGAAATTATCATCTTGCCAAAACACAACTTCCCCAGCAGCAGAAGTCGCAGCCAAAATATTATCTTGCGGCGACCAAGCAACAGCTGTAACGTAATCTGAGAGAGTTTGCGATGATATAAGCGAAAATTGTTGAGAGTTGATGGTAGATTGATTCATTTTTAAAAGTTAGGAGTTGGGAGTTAGGAGTTGAGAGTTAAGAGTTAAGAGTTAAGAGTTAAGAGTTAAGAGTTAAGAGTTAAGAGTTAAGAGTTAAGAGTTAAGAGTTAAGAGTTAGGAGTTAAGAGTTAGGAGTTACCAGTTACCAGTTAAGCTGATGTGCAGCTAAATTATAGAACGTGTTAGCAAAGCGTGTCCGTAGGACATAAACGTAAAAATATTGTAGTGAGTTAACGTTCACGCGGAGCGTGCGGCTCAGTCTGTCCGTAAGGACATGCATCTTGCTCGCTAGTCTTGTACAAACATTGTATAGTGTGAAACCGTGAAAATATTATTGTAGTGCGAGCATCTTGCTCGCTAATCTTGTACAAACTAAATGCGTAACAATTTAGTACAAACGGATGCACCCATATTACTAAAAAGCGATGAAATAGTTGCTATCTAAATTTTCTATTCATGACGAGCTACAGGCACTTTACCATTTTCTTCCACAGATTCCATTGTTTCTTCGTTTCTTCGAGAAGGCATTAATTGCTCTCGTAAAGACACAATTACGATATATAAAACGGGTACCACAAACAAACTTAAAAACGTTGCTACAAACATTCCTCCAAATACAGCAGTACCTAAAGATTGACGGCTACCAGCACCCGCACCCTTGGCGATTAATAAAGGGAAAATCCCTAACAAAGTCGATAAAGCTGTCATTAAAATTGGTCGCAAACGTTCTTCGGCTGCACGTACTGCTGCTTTAGTAATCGAAAGTCCTTCTTCTTTTAATTGATTGGCAAATTCTACAATCAAAATGGCATTTTTAGAAGCCAAACCAATTAACATTACCAATCCAACTTGACAAAATACGTCATTTTCTAAACCTCTTAAATACTGTGCTAATAGCGCTCCCAAAATAGCTAGGGGAACTGAAAGCATGATAATCAAGGGGTCAATATAGTTCTCATATTGCGCCGCTAATACTAACAATACAAAAACAAGTCCCAAACCAAAAATTAACGGTGCTTGTCCCCCGGATTCCCTTTCTTCTGCGGAAATTCCCGCCCATTCGTAACCAAAAGTTCTCGGTAAGGTTTGGTTTGCAACTTTTTCCATTGCGTCTAAAGCTTGTCCGGAACTGTAACCGGGTGCTGTTTGTCCGTTAATTTCAATGGAACGATAGAGATTGTAATGGTTAATAGTTTGCGCTCCGGTGGTTGGAGTAACTGTTACTAAGTTACTCATGGAAATCATTTGATTATTTTGCGATCGCACGTACAATTTACCGATATCTTCTGGATTGGATCGGTATTGAGCGTCTGCCTGCACGTAAACTCGATAAGTCCGCTGTTCTAAATTAAAATCGTTGACGTATCGCGAACCTATATAAGTCTGCAAGGTACTAAAAACATCGTCGATATCAACTTGTAACGCTTTGGCTCGATTGCGATCGACTTCAATCAATAATTGCGGCATATTCGCCGAAAAGGTACTAAAAGCAGCCTGAATTTCTTCTTCTTGACTGGCTTTACCCAATAGTTCTCCCATTACTTGCAGCATTGTTGGTAAGCCGCTATTTCCTCTTCTATCTTGCAACTGAAACTGAAAGCCGCTAAAACTACCCAATCCCTGAATCGCTGGCGGATTTACCGGCAAAATTCTCGCGTCGGTAATGGCAAAAAACTGCTTTCTCAATTTATCAATAATTGCCAAGGATGATTGTCCTTCTCCGGTTCTTTCTCCCCAAGGTTTCAAAGTAGTAAAAATTACGCCGTTATTAGCAGTACTACCGCTGAAACCAAAACCACCGATCGCAAAGGTTCCTACTACTTCTGGTAATTTGAGGATTTGCTCTTCTACCTGTCGCATTACGTCACTCGTGTAGTTAAGCGAAACTCCTTCGGGTCCCTGAATAATTGTAATAAAATAACCTTGGTCTTCTTCTGGTAAAAATGCTTGCGGAACTATAGTATAAAGCCAACCAGTTGTTACTAATAACGCCGCAAATACTGCCAAAACCAGAAATTTGAGATGTATTAAACGTTCCAACGTCCATTTATAGCCACTTCTTACCGAATCTAAAAACCAGTTAATCGCGTCAAAAATTTTATTAATAAAACCGCCGCTTTCTTTTTTTCTTCTAAACAATAATGCCGACAAAGCAGGAGTTAAAGTTAATGCTAAAAAAGTAGAAATTGCCACAGCAAAGGCAATTGTCAGCGCAAATTGACGGTAAATCTTACCAGTAGAACCGGGAAAAAATGCTACTGGAATAAACACCGCCATCAATACTAAAGAAGTTGCAATTACCGCTCCAGTTAATTCGCGCATTGCAGCAGAAGACGCTGCCTGGGGAGACATTCTTTTTTGATTAATCAAGCGAGAAATATCTTCTACTACTACGATCGCGTCATCAACTACCATCCCTGTCGCTAAAGTTAAACCAAATAAAGTTAAAGTATTAATCGAAAATCCAAAAATTTTGATAAACCCAAATGTACCAATTAACGCCAAAGGAATTGTAATAACGGGTACAATAGTTGTCCGCCAATCTTGTAAGAAAACAAAGATTACTAGAACAACCAAAGCGATCGATAACAACAGCGTTTTAATAACTTCCGAAAGCGATTCTTCCACAAAAGCAGTGGTGTCAAACGCCACCTGATACTGCATTCCCGGCGGAAAATCCTTAGCTAATTCTGCCATTTCCGCTTTTACGGCAGCAGCAACTTCCAAAGCATTACTTCCCGGAGTCGGAAATATCCCTACACCAACCCCTTCATTGCCTTTAAATCTTAAAAACGAGTTGTAATTTTCCGCTCCTAACTCCGCTCTACCGATGTCTTTCAACTTAACTAAAACGCCATTATCCCCAGCTTTGACAACAATATCCTCAAACTCCGCAACATTTTGCAGCCTACCTAAAGCGCGTAAATCAATTTGATACATTTGGTCGGGAGGTGTCGGTTGCTGACCGAGTTGTCCGGCACCTACCTGTACGTTTTGTTCGTTAAGGGCATTAATTACATCCTGTGCCGTCAAATTGCGACTTGTTAAACGATTGGGATCGAGCCACAAACGCATTGCATAACGACGTTCGCCAAAAATTCGCGCCGAGCTAACACCGTTGATTTTCTGTAAATTATCTCTGATATAAAGGTCAGCATAATTACTGAGAAAGACGTTATCAAACTCTTTGTTTTCGCTATACAGCCCCATTGCCAGGAGAATATTACTTGACTGCTTACTAACAACAACTCCCGTTCGCTGTACGACTTCGGGTAATTGCGGTTCGGCAAGAGAAACTCGATTTTGCACGTCAACCGCAGCAATGTCCTTGTTACGAGATGCATCAAACGTAACTGTAATTTGACTCGTACCGCTATTACTACTACTCGAAGACATATACTTCAAGCCTTCCACACCATTTAACTGCTGTTCTAGAACGGTAGTAACAGTTTTTTCAACAACTTCAGCATTAGCACCAACGTAGTTAGCAGTCACGCTAATTTGAGTCGGGCTAATCTCCGGATATCTCGCTGTAGGTAGCGTCGGAATGCTGATTGCTCCCACCAACAGAACAATAATCGCGCAGACACTAGTAAAAACAGGTCGCTTAATAAAAAAGTCAGCAAACATAAGAAATAGTTAGGAGTTAAGAGTTAGGAGTTAGGAGTTAGGAGTTAGGAGTTGGGAGTTAGGAGTTAAGAGTTAGGAGTTAGGAGTTAAGAGTTAAGAGTTAGGAGTTAGGAGTTGGGAGTTGGGAGTTAGGAGTTGGGAGCTAAGAGTTAGGAGTTAGGAGTTAGGAGTTGGGAGTTAGGAGTTAAGAGTTAGGAGTTAGGAGTTAAGAGTTAGGAGTTAGGAGTTGGGAGTTAGGAGTTAGGAGTTAGGAGTTAGGAATGAGGAGTTAAAAGTTAGAAATTAGGAGTTGACAATAGGAATTAAGAAGTATAAATCGGGAGTTACGAATAAACAAATTTAAAGGTTTGAATATTAAAGGTAAACAGTTCTCAAAAACAAATTTATAACTCATAACTCCTCACTCCTCACTCCTCACTCCCAATTCCTAACTCCCAACTCCCAACTCCTAACTCCTAACTCTTAACTCCTAACTTTTACTTAGAGTCTGGCATTATCGGCGCTCCATCTCTCAAATTAAGGATGCCGGAGACAATAATTTTTTCTCCCGCTCTTAATCCTTCAAGAACTTGATAATTATTGCCGCGAATATTGCCTAATTTGACGCGCTTTTGTTTGGCGATAAAATTTGGATTTGCTTGGGAATCATCTGGTTTTTTGGCAACATATACAAATGTTTCTCCAGCTAAACGTACTATTGATGTTGCTGGAATAAATACTCCCGGACGACGATCCCAAATTACTCTAGCATTAACGTATTCCGAAGCTCTTAGTTGATTTTTAGAATTATCAAAACTTGCTTTAATAAGTATTGATTGAGTACTTTGATTGACATTAGGAGAGATAAAAAATACTTGACTCCTGCCTAAAATGTTTCCTTTATTGTCAACTAATTCGATGGGCATTCCTTTACGTAGTTCTGCCGCACGCTCTTGAGGTATTGAAATTTCAACCTGTAAGGGATTATTTTGGGTAATAGTAGTTAGCTGGGTAGAAGTATTCACAACATCGCCAAGTTTCACTAATAGATCGCCAACTTGACCCGGAATTGGAGCAGAAACTGTATAGTACTGAAGTTGGACTTGTTGTTGTTTGGTATTTGCCTGAGCTTGTTGTAATGATTTTTCAGCTTGATTAACTGAAGCTTTTTGAGCTTGAATTTGAGCATCAATTGCATTCAGTTTAGCCTTTGCTGTAGCAAGTCTATTTTGATACTGCTGTCTAATTTGTTGAGATACTGCTCCTTGGGCTGCCAAACTCGAATATCTTTCGTATTCTTGCTGATTCAAATTGACATCGGCAACATTAGATAATCTTTGTGCCTCCAAAGACTTAAGGGTTGCGATCGCGTTTTGTAATTGAGATCGAGCCGCTTGTGCTGCTGCATCAACGCTGTTAACTGCTGCTTGTTGTTCTCTCGAATCTATCTGCGCGATTGGATTACCTTCTTGCACCTCATCCCCTGAATTTACAAAGATTTTCGTAATTCTTCCTTGAATTTGAGGCTGAAGAGTTACCGCTTGCCGCGATTCTAACCTGGCAACATATTCGTCTCTATCTTCAATTATTCCTGATTGTACTGTGGCTAATTTAACTGGTACTTTTGGAGCTTGAGCATTTTGTCCGGCAGGTTTTTGCTCTCCCCCAGACATCATACGCCATGCTAAAACGCCGCCACCAGCGAGTATTGCAGCAAGCAATAACCAAAGCCACCATCGTTTTTTACGAGGTGGCTCCGGTGATTTTTCTGGTTCGTTATCATTATCTACAGTTACAATTTCTGGTGGTAGAGAAGTCATGATTAGCCACGGAATTACACCAAAGAAAAACAATCTGCGAAAGTATTAATAATATTCTTATAGTTACATTCTTTACTCTGTATCTGAAACGAGAAGAATATTTACTACTTCACAGATTGTTTTTACGTTCCCCATCGAGTCAATTTGCTTTGAGAAAAAAAATTAACTTAATTTCTAATTTAACTCATCCAAATACTATAAATCACCTACATTCAAATTAGGTTCAGCATTTATTCGTATTTTCATATAGTCCAACCAATATACACCCCTATCTAATTTGCTGACTCTACATAAAGGCGAATAATATTAACAGTTTACAATACAGTTTTATGAATGCTCTTCTAATTGTTACAGAAAATGGACTTATATTGCTTAAATTTAAAAAAAGTTTTTGGATAGAAAATGATTATGCATTAATCAAATCTCCGGACAGTTGTAATAATAACCAACTTATGGTATAAGAATTATGTTTAGTATGTACATAGAAAAAATGGTGCGTAACATAATGTTAATGCACCAAGTTTGTATTTAGATAAGCTGATGTGCGGCTAGATTGTATAAGAATAAAACATCAATTATTGTAGTGCTGTAGTGCGAGCATCTTGCTCGCTTGCCATATACAAATTAGATACGCAACAGCTTACCAGTTTTTGAAAAAATCAGATTCAGATTAACCTAGATCGAAAAGTAAGATTTCTCCACCTACATTAGTAGTAATTTCCAACGGTATTTCGCCACTAATTTGCACTCCATCACCGGCTCTTAATTCTTCACCGTTGAGGTTTACAATGCCTTTAGCGATTTGCAACCAAGTATAGCGATCGCGCTGAGCATGGTAATTAATATTGTCTCCCGGTTGCAAAATTGAAGTATACAAATCCACATCTTGATATACTTTTACAGCCTCATCTCTGGCATCACGTGCGGCAATCAAACGGAGTTTTCCAGTTCTTTCTTCAATTGAAAAACCTTTCTGTTCGTATCTAGGTTTTAAATCTTTCTTTTCTGGAATAATCCAAATTTGCAGTAAGTGAACGGGTTGCGATTGAGAATGATTGAATTCGCTATGCATTATGCCAGTACCAGCACTCATGATTTGTGCTTCACCGGGACGAATTACCGAACCTGTACCCAAACTATCTTTATGTTCTAACGCTCCTTCCAAAACATAAGTAAGGATTTCCATATCTCGATGCCCGTGAGTTGGAAAACCAGCCCCAGGTGCTACTCTGTCATCATTTATCACCCGCAAAGAACGAAAACCCAAACGATTTGGATCGTAAAAACCGCCAAAAGAAAAGCTATGAGAACTATCAAGCCAACCCATTTGAGTTTTACCGCGATTGTTGCGATCGTGAATCAGATGAGTCATAGTAATTTGAGTCATTTATCAACCTCACTTCGATTTTAGATTCTATAAATATTTGCTGTATTTCACTTTTGCACCAGTGTCAAAAACCCGGTTTCTTTTCGTAGAAAGATGAATATCTCGTTATTGATTCAGCATATTCCGGGTTTCTTTGGGCTTGTTGAGATTGCTGCAAGATGTCAACTGTATAAGTCTTCTAATTATTAATCACCAATTAAAGTTTTTTTAACTTTCTACTATTTCATAGTAAAGTATATGTCTATAAAATGAAAAGTACGCACTCGAAAGTGGCATACTTACCAAAAAGTTACTATAGCAATCTTCTCTAATTATTAAGTTACTAAAAAACCCGGCTTTTTGAAAAAACCGGGTTTTTTAATTTTCAGAAAAAAATTTCAGAATGCTATAACAATTAACAAAATTTAGTTTGTAGCACCAACTTTCTGTTTAGCTCCACCTTCTGCTTTAACTTCAGAAACCTGGATATGAGCTTCTAAGAACCAGAGTCGCTTATCAATGGTACGAGAAACTTCAACGTAAAGATCGTTTGTATCTTGATCGTTTAATTCGTCGGTTTTATCGATCGCTTCTCTTAAATGCTTACCATATGCTGCAAAACGCTCAACTAAAGCGGTTACGTGTTCCATTCCATCCAAAATGTCGGTGGGGTATTCTGGCAATATGGAATTAGCAGCAGCCATGCGAACTGTACCGCAAGCGTAACCAGCTAAAGCGGTGACTCGTTCGGCGAACATATCAATGTACTCTTCTACTTCACCTGCAATTTCGTCAAACATCTCGTGAAGCTGGTAGAAATCGGTTCCCTTAACATTCCAGTGCGCTTGTTTTACTTGGCTTTTCAAATCTGAGGTTGCAGCCAAAGTTTGATTAAGAAGTGTAACAACCTGGCTTCGCACGTTAGCAGGAATATCAATATGAGACGGATAAAGCCGTGATGCGAGTTTTCCGTTTGTGTCGCTCATAGTAATGCATCTCTCTTAAGATAGACACTATTAACTTTACAGTTATACATTTATTTTTAAAACTCTCTATCGACTTAGTTGTTTAAAAGACGAAACTTTCTACCGATAGAGGGAACTAAAGTTTATAACGGTTATGCGTAAGAAATTGAGAGTTATTATTCTATAGGTATGAAGCAAACAGACAGTTATAAAATGATTTATTCACCTATTTACTTAAACTCATGAACTATCAAGTTATTTACGACGGCAACTGCAATCTTTGCGTAACCTTAGTACAAATTTTAGAAAATTTAGACAAAGGACAAATGTTTAGCTACATCCCCATGCAAGATGAGCGATCGCTTCAAAAGTGGAATATTACATCAACTGATTGCGAATTGGGGATGATTTTGATTGATGCAAATGCTCCAGAAAGACGCTGGCAAGGAAGTGCAGCAGCAGAAGAAATTGGACGGTTATTACCAGGTGGCAGTGTATTTGTTGATGCTTATCGTACTTTACCGGGATTAAAATGGGCTGGCGATAAATTCTACGAACAAATCCGCGATAACCGCTACACAATTTTTGGTAAGCGCGATAATACATACGAATCTGCTTACTGTACTGATGGTAATTGCAAGTCAGGGAGTAGGGAGTAGGGAGTAGAGAGTAGGGAGTAGTAAGTGGTAAGTAAAAAGTATAGCTTCGGGTAAGATAATGATGGTTTTATGGTTTCATGATTCGCAACACAATAATATTTCCCCTACTTCCCGTGTTTCTAAAGAGCAATTCCACGAGCAGGAAGTAAAAAGTCAAAAATTACCTTGTTCCCTATTCCCTATTTACTGTTCCCTACTCCCTAATCCCTACTCCCTGTATTGTCTAAAAGTTTAAAAACACTGATTAATTATTTTCCTTTTCCGAATTGCTGTTAAACACTTCCAAAACTTGGCGACAAAAATCTTTTAACTTTTCTCGTTTTTCTTCAGAAGGCTCAAGCTTACCGACAATATTCCAATTTTCTACCGTAGAAAGCCGCCATTGTTCCCCCCGATGGTCAAATCCAGCAACTTCCACACCAATTGCACGACGCAACCCGGTAACGGGATCTTGATAAAAACGAATCTGAGTCAAGATACTGCGACTTTGCCAAGATTTACTGACACCAGGAAAGTGAAAACCGATATCTATAGAATCTGGATCTACTAATTCCATTGTTTGTTCATCACTTCTCCAAGGTTTGAGGTCTGACTTTGCGTCGGGAAACTCCAACTTAAATAAATTAACCACCGCAGCAATTTTACTAGCAAATTCAAGATTTGTTGCCATCTCAGATGCGTTCACAAAAATACTCCCTTTTTCTATAAGCAGTTAATGTCAAGAAGGTTACGATTACTTTTAAACGCCAAAAAGCTGACCTTATTAGTGCTTCAGCTTATCAAGCCTCAAACGATCAAAGCAACGATAAATACAACTTTTTATGTTGGGAGTAGAGAGTTAGAAGTTAAGAGTAGTAATTTCACTTATACCAATTCTGTATGAGACTGCACCCTTCTCGCCCTCACTCCGCAAGAGTGCGGCTACTCAAACAAATCCAAAATCTAAAACAAAACAAACGCATCCGTTGTTAAAAACATCCGTTGTTAAAATCCAAAATCCAAAATTGTGTAACCCTCAACAAGCTAAAATTACTGTGTTAATTGGCAAAATAAATTCAGTTTATGTCGCGTATACGCCCTCTTTTCTCGTTAATCCTAGTATCTTTAGCAACATTACTTATCAGTTGTGGCGGTCCAAATGTTGCTGCAACACCTCCAACTTATACTCCATTACAAATACAAAAAATCCAGGAATACACTCCTGAAGTGGTAGCCGTACAACAACGTGCTGCGGAATTGCAAAGGCTGATTCAAACTAAAAATTGGACAGACGTAAGCAATTTTATACACGGTCCGGTGGCAGAAGCAAGGTTGAATATGAACTACATTGTTTCCAACCTTTTGCCAGAAGAACAAAAACAAGGACGTAAAATTGTGCGGGATATGTTCAACAATCTTGTCAAAATTGACCAAGCTTCCAAAGACGCGGATGTCCTACAAGCCCTAAATTATTATGATGCTGCTTTTGCAGATATTGACAGATTTTTAGGTTTACTTCCAAAAAATACTGTATCTGGGGAAGCGTAAGTGTTTTTGTCCTTAATTGATAAACAATTTAGGTAAGAGTTAGAAGTTAAAATCTGACGTTACACGTTTGCGGGTGTCGTCAGCATGAGACGTTGCACTGCAACGTCTCTACATAATTTATCGAATCTATGAATCATCTAGTTATTATCGGTTGCGGTATTATTGGAGCAACGTTAGCTTACGAACTCAGTTTAATTGAAGGTTTAAAAATTACGGTTGTGGATAAGCAACCCCCAGCCCAAGCCGCTACAGGTGCAGCTTTAGGCGTTTTGATGGGTGTTATCAGCCACAAAGTAAAAGGTAAAGCTTGGCGGATGCGACAAACAAGCATTCAGCGTTATGAAACTTTGATTCCTGAGTTAGAAGCAATAACAAATCGACGCATCCCCTTCAACCGTCAAGGAATTTTAATGTTGTTACCCTCTCCTCAAGTAACAACTGACGATCTAGCCTTCTGGGAGAAACTTAAACAAACTCGCCATCATCAAGGTTGGCAATTAGATATTTTAGATGCTGCTCAACTTGAAAAAGTATGTCCCCAGGTAGATGTCAAATCGCAAGAATACATCGGAGCAATTCATTCAGCACAAGATCGACAACTCGATCCAACAGCATTTACATTAGCTTTAGTAGAAGCAGCAAAACACAATGGTGTCAGCTTCAAATTTGGTGTAAGTGCATTGGGAATGAAATCATCGAAAAACCTAACCCCCCAACCCCCTTCCCTACAAGGGAATGGGGATTTAAAGGCTGTCTCCGATGCCGAAAGAGGTTTTTGGGCTACCGAATTGGAAACAACAGATGGTGTAATTACAGGTGACAAATTTATAATTGCTGCGGGATTGGGTTCATCTCCTTTGACGGAACAATTAAATCAAAAAGTTGATATTCGTCCGGTATTAGGACAAGCAATTCACTTACGTTTGGGACATCCTTTAGCAAAATCCGAATTTCAACCAGCCATAACTAATAACGATACCTATATAGTTCCTTGCGGTGCGGGTGTTTATCCAACTACAGATTATTGGGTAGGTGCGACGGTGGAATTTTCTGAAGATGGTGGTGAAGTATCAGCCGACAAAGAACTATTAGATGCTACTTTGCAGAGCGCGATCGCAACTTGTCCGGAGTTAGCGAAAGCCGAAATCATCCGCACCTGGTCGGGGTTGCGCCCCCGTCCAGAAAATCGTCCCGCACCAGTTATCGAGCAACTACCGGGATATGACAACGTGATATTAGCTAGCGCTCATTATCGGAATGGGGTTTTATTGGCACCCGCTACGGCACAGATGGTGAAGGAGATGATTTTATCAGGTTAAAGGTTAGAGGTTAAAGGTCAAAGGTTAGAGGTTAAGGGTGAATTGTTTGTTATGGTTTTGAGATTGATATGTTACTGACGCGATCGCTGTACCAGTATTTCTAGATAACAATTCTAAAGCTGATAACCATTCTAATTTTTTATCCGAGTATAGTTTGCAGTTTTGATATTCTGAAGCTCGCTTTATTAATTGCTCTTGTGGAATATGATTTAGTAATGCATCAAAAGATATAGATTGTAATAACTTTTTTGTAATTGGTCTTTTTGCGTCTAAAAAAGTTATTGATTTCAGAAAATTTAAGCATATATCGCTATTAAATAAACAAGCTAAAAGTATTGCTTCCTCTAATGAATTACAAGAAACAAAATAACAAGTGTCATCCAGCATTACCGGACGATTTTTTATTGGATGAACAACTCGAAATCTAAATTGTTTGTGTAAACCAGAAATAGCTACTTTATAAAGAGAAAAAGAATAATCTCCGATTCCAAATATCGAAAATGGCGGTTTACCTTTATAAATAGAAGATTTTCGCTTATCAAATTGGTTTGAATGACTTTCAAGATATTGCCAAAGTCGCGGTGCTGTTCGTTGTAAATCGTATGTATCTTCGCCGATTCTTTTCTGAGTAACTATTACACCTCGTTTTGAATCTATTTTTCCATGAAATAAATCGGTAGATTTTAGTAAAGGGTAAATATAATCTGATTCAACATTAACTATTTCGTTCAATTTATTTTGAAAAACACCTTCCGAAATACAAGTAAGTTCCATTACGGATGCTGCGTCATGTTTTAATCCCTGTCGCCAGGTTAAAGAACTACTTCCATTCAGAAAAGCCGATCTTCGATAAGCTTTAACGTCTGAAACCAATTTGTTGTCAATAATTCCGATTGTTGATTCTGGTTCGCTTGCAGACAAATTAGGATAAACATCAGCTTGATAACTTGGTTTACCCGAACCAACATCTAAACAAAATAAACAAGCACTTACAGACGCTTTAAACCATTTTTTTGCATCAATCGATCTAATTGACGCATTGCTAATCTTAAGTTGAGCATCAAAAGCGAATTGCAGCACATTACGCGCTACAGCAGTTTTACAAAGTAATGCAATAGTTGGTTTTTCACAAACAAGTTCTTGAATCAGCTTTATCCAAATATATTCTGTAATGTCAAAGTTAGAATGTCCAGTTAAAGCTTCAATACCTTTGAAACCTTTAAAATTTGTTTTAATCGGCAGATTATTGCTTTCCAATCTTCCAAGTTGAGAATTTGTTACCCAAGGAGGATTACCTATAACTAATAAATTTCCTTCTGCACTCCATTTCAAACTTTGACTTAAATCTAAATCAAATATTTTCGCTTGTTGAATAACAACACGAGTTGAATTAGTATTTTCAGCAATTAATTCTACAGCCTCGAAGTATTCTTTATCAAACTCAATCGCTTGAATCTCTTTCGGAAGTCGATCGAGTGCTAATAAACCAGAAATAAAATTTCCTCTTCCACAAGTTGGTTCAAAAACTCTTTCCCAATACTTATTATTTTCATTCAAACATTTTAATATTTCTGCTACTAATGCAGGGGGGGTTTGAAAATCACCAAATTGAGCTTTCAAGTAGGTTTTCTACTCCTATATCTGTTTTTAAATTCGCTATATCAATAATTCGACGATATTGAAGCCGCCATTGCAATGCATTTGATATTGTAAGATATCCAAGTTGAGGAGGATTTTGCAATATTCTATCTGCAAGCAAATCTCTTCCGATTTCATCAAGAGGTAAGTTACGCTCCTCTAGATAAGCAACAATATCATCTTTATTGCCGTTACGATTTAAAATTCCGATTAAACCGTAAGTTGTTTGATAATCTCCTGTCTTTTCCCGCGCTACGAAAATTGCATCCCGAAAATTTAAACGCGCTCTTTGTGTCGTACTGTCGTCAGATTTTTCGTAGGTAAACACCAGCAGATGATAACCCAAACCATACACTTTTTGACTCGCATCTCGAAAAGGAGAAGATGATTGGGGTTGACGAATTGAAGTTACTTTTAAATCTACATTCAAGTCGGGA
This sequence comes from Rivularia sp. (in: cyanobacteria), assembly GCA_965234645.1. GTDB lineage: Bacteria > Cyanobacteriota > Cyanobacteriia > Cyanobacteriales > Nostocaceae > Rivularia. Next base: position 5,094,226 of record OZ248344.1, read on the forward strand.
AAATCAATACCGCTGGCAGCATTACCCGGTATATAGTCATAAGTAGCTCTTAGATAATGGTTAAAAGCTTGCTCGATATAAGTACCAACAGCTTTGCCATCAGTGGAACCAAATAAATCTGGAATAGGAGTTCCGCTGATTTGTCTAATAAATAGCGCTGAGGCAATTTTGAAGTTGTCAAGTGTTAATTCTCTCATAAGATAATTCTTACTACTGTTTAGAATTATCTAATTATCGGTACTGATGTTACTTATGAAAAGCGCAAGAGCAATTAGCCCTTTGAGTAAATAAAGAATGGTTTGAGCAAAACATATCCGCTAGTAAATTAGGACCTATCCTACCCTATTAATAACAATCACCTTAAAATACTAGTAGCGCGAGAGGTGAAAACCCATGAGCCAAAGCATTGAAGACCGAGTACGCTGGACAACGGCAGATATTGAATTATTACCAGATAACGGTAATCGCTACGAAATTATTGATGGGGAATTATTTGTGACTAGGGCACCGCATTGGAAACACCAAAAAGTCATCGGTTCAGTTTTTACCGTGCTTGATAACTGGTCGGAACACAATCAGTCAGGACAAGCAATTCCCACTCCCGGAGTAATCTTTAGTGATGCCGATAACGTAATTCCCGATGTCGTTTGGGTAAGTAAGGAACGTCTTCCCGCTTTAATTGACGATGCCGGACACCTAACCGGAGCGCCAGATTTAGCTGTTGAAGTGCTTTCTGAGGGAGTTGTGAACCAACGTCGCGATCGAGAAGCAAAGTTAAAATTATACGCTTCTAGAGGAGTGCAAGAATATTGGATTTTAGATTGGCGATTGCAGCAAGTTGAAATTTATAGACGTGACAAAGCTCAACTTAAGTTGGTTGCAACTTTACTTAGTTCTGATGAGTTAAATTCACCATTGCTTCCAAATTTTGCTTGCTCGGTTTCACGTTTGTTTCGTTAGGTTTAAAGGTTAAAAGAAGTTGCGTTTTTATTGCTCAATGGGTGAATATCTTCCTCCCACGTCGTTTCAGGAAGTGATGCTGTAAACCGTTCCTGCTAAGAATTGCCTATTGATTTACTCTTTTTTCAATTTTAAATTCTTGACAATCCCAATCAACTATTCCATATCGACATTCAGTGTATTCAACTTTATATAGAGTATATTCTTCAGTTTCTTCAATAATGTTCACGTTGTTTACGTAATTAAAAGGATACTTTAACATTTAGAAAATCTATTTCCATTTGCAATAAGGACCGATTTCAACCCTACCATCGGGCATAGTAGTCTCCCAAATCAAATTAAAGAAATGACAAATAATGCTCTCCGGGGCGTAAGCATCTTGAAAGTCAGCATGAGCCAAGATAGCGTAAGAAAAGCCACCAATATTAGCTTTACAGAAGACAGCATTACTAGCGTTCATATGATTCAAGTCTGTTCCCATTAAATCGGCTTCAGTCAAATCACACCAGGTCAAGTGAGCCGAATGCAAATTAGCATCCCGTACAATGGCACGATTCAACCAAGCGCTTTCTAAGGAAACACCAAACAAATCGGCTCCAGTCAAATCAGATCGACGTAAATCGGCTTGTCTCAAATAGGCTCCGCGCAAGTTGATACCTTTCAAAACAGCCCCTTCAAGGTCAATCGAACTATCGAGAGGAACACCATCGGATTGGATCAACTCAATTCCAGCGAAATTTCGTTCCCCATCAGCATACCGTTCCAACAACTCCTCAGCAGTAATTTCCCAGACCATAATTTACTTCGCACATTTTATAATTTATTGTGGGATGGGCTTCCAGCCCCTCCTGTATATAAAAAGTTAGTAATAGGTTGGGTTGAGGAACGAAGCCCAACATTTTCAAGACTTTGTTGGGTTTCACTCCGTTCAACCCAACCTACGATTTCTCTAACTTAGATTATAAAAACTCCTTCCCAATTTGTGGAAAAGAGCATTTAAATTTTATTTATTAACCCGCGCAGGCGGGTTTTGCCTGTGTAGCAGGGGTTTCAACCGCCAGATTAATCAACTGCTGGATAATCTAAAAAAACCACCCATAAGAATGCAAACCTTTACCCAACAAATTCACTCCCAAATAACAAACCCAAACCGCAACAAACCCGGTAGCCGCTAAAATTGCCGGACGACGACCTTGCCACCCGCGAGTAATCCGAGCGTGGAGATAAGCTGCAAATACCAACCAGCAAATCAATGCCCAAGTTTCTTTAGGGTCCCAACTCCAATAAGAACCCCACGCTTCATTCGCCCAAACTGCACCAGCAATGATGCCAATTGTCAAGAGGGGAAAACCCAACCCAATTATCCGATAGCTGATGTTATCTAAAGTTTCCGCAAGACTTAATCGTTGAGGAGAAAGGGGTTCTCCAGAATCAACGTTAGATGTTTGAGTTTCTATACGCTGTGCAACTGCTGTACCTGTTTTACCGTTACCGTTACTATTAGTCTGAACGGGAGAAAAACCGTTGTTTTCAAAAGCAAATGCTTGAGGCTCGGTAACTAATTCACCGGCTTTGTGCAAGCGATAACCGTTAGTACGGTAGCCACCATTACCTACTGAACTACCTTGTAACTGCACTGGTTGACCTTTTGTAACTATCAGAAATGCTACGGCTATTAAAGAACCTACCATCAAAGCCGAATAACTCAACATCATCACGCTGACGTGCATCATCAACCAGTTTGATTTGAGTGCGGGTACTAATGGTTCGGAAACTTGCATATCTGAAGGAAGCGTTAATGCTGCAAAAGCACTAATTCCCATCGCTACGGGAGAAGTCGCAACTCCTACCAAACGGCTGCGGCTGCTGTATTCTGCAATTAAATGAACCGTAGTAATTCCCCAAGCCAAGAAAAACAAAGATTCATATAAATTGCTTAAAGGGAAATATCCACCTTCCAACCACCGCGCACCAAGTAAAGTCGCCATACACAAATTAGCGATCGCCATTCCAGCGGTTCCCAAACCAGCCAACATCGGTAAATTAGGAAAAGCTGCCCCTACCCAATAAATCAACATTGTGACAAACAGGATCGCGAAAGAGGTATTATCAAGCCAATTCTGGAGTACAACTAAATCCATGAAGTGTTCTCCCCATTTTGATTACTATAATTTTTAATCTTACTTTTAAACCATTATCTAGAAGAGGCAGCCATCAATTAAGATTTCTACCCCTTCTAGCTTATCTTTAATTTGTCTTTTACTAACCTACTCGCTTTTCTGTTTAGGACTCGGAAGCGTAGCTGGTTTTGAACCTTTCTTCAGTTTCAGTAGAATATCATAACGAGTAGTGCGACTATCGCTTACCCTACTTGTTACACCAATTGAATTAATTGAGTTAAGAAAACTTTCACGATTGGGAAACAAAGTAGGTAAAGATAAGTTTTTGGCTGCACCTTCCATATCAAAGAAAAACTGACTGTCGATCGGATTAACAACTTTTGGTACTGCTTTCTGAAATGATGGGGCGTTAGCTAAAATATTTTTTGGTTTGGGAATTATTTTATTAGTTACCGGAGTTCCCAAAGTCAAAAAAGCAATGTCTTCATTTAACCAACCGCGTGTAGCAGTTAAAGTCCCCGAAAGTCCAATCCATTTTACTACAGGTATTTCCCCTACTTCCGACTCTTTAATTTTGAACTGGTACTGAGTTCTCATTGCGTCATCTAATTGTTTTAAAGAGGTTTCGGCTTTCAGGCGATCGCTAGCCTGTACCATAAATACTACAGCGGCGCGAACGTCTTCAGGTGCGTCTTTCGGAGTATCGGGAACTATAGATACGGCAAATTCGCCCCCCATCCAGCTAAGTAAATCCCGGTCTAAATCCAGACCGCTAAGGTCTTTAAAACTACTTCTCATTTCTTCTGGCTTAAGTGGTGCAAGGGGATTTTTCTGCGAAGTTAAAACGTAATCAGCCCATAACCGACGCAGATTGCCACCAGAAAACATCATCAAAGTATCGGCTGGTAAGCGAGAAGTCATGGTAGTAGCTTTGTTTTCTACCGCTAGCACTCGTCTGCTGTTGGGTTTTAACCAAGATACTCCTTTTAAACGCAGTCCTTGAGATTCTAAACTGATGGTTCCCGCTAAACCTTGATTATTTTTTAATTGTGCTAAAACTTGCGCGGGTAAGCGAGTTTTATTAGAAGTTGTCCCCGCAATTTCAGCCGCAGACGGAATGTTGACGTAAAACTGAGCCAGGGGTTGATAAGTGGCGATTTGGGGTATGTGTTTTGCAAAACCAACACCATTGGCTAAAGTTGCTTTGCTTTTATAAGCTTTAATTGTTCTTTCTGTAGCTTTGGGATTATCTGCAATAACTAAAAAACGTTGTTCTATAACTGCCGTAGATAACTTTTCCCCGGAAGTTGATTCTGCTTCTTTGATCGTAATGCCTTGATACTCGCGCTCAACCCATTCCCCTTTAAGGGCTTTTGGTTGTGCAAAGGCTGTTTTAATTTTGTTTCGATCTTTAATTGGTAAAACCATTACCAGCGACTGTTCGACAGTAGCTAATTTACCATCGCTAGCTACTGGTTTAGATGCACTCTTGGGGGCTTGGGGGGCTAAAATTGCCACAGTTATTTGATCTCCAACCCAAGGGCTTACATCTTTTTGAAAATCAAACCCTTCTTTTGCAAGAAAGCGATCGCGTAGCTGAACTAAATTTTTGTCCAGTGCGGCTTGACTTTGCTTACTTCCAAAAGAACGAAATTTTTCCCATTGATTAGAATCCGTGCTTAAAGAAACCGTAAATAGAGCATCTTGGGGAATAATATTGGCACCTACAGGCAAATCTCTGGACAAAGGTTTTCCAGCCGTCAAAAGCCAGTAAGCCGCTATCCCACCACCAATTAATAAACCCGCCCCAGAAAGAGTTAAAACTAAAGACGGTTTCTTTTTTTTCTTACCAGAAATAGACACGACAGGCAGTGTCATTGAAACCAATACCTCATAAAACCGAACTTTTCAATTACTTTATAGAAAACAGCTAACCAAAAATTATTCTTTATATCTAGGGTTGCCGATCGCATTTAAGAAAATTATTCTCACCGTTAATACTACTGTTGCTATCAAACCGCTATTAGCAGTTAATCGGATTTTTCTGTATTTAATTCTAAATTATGTAGTCAGAATTACAAAATTCCGATTATTTCTCTTACCTGTGGTAATTTCACGTTAAAATTTACCTCCGCAGCAAGTTTAACACTACTATTACAATCAAAGACTACCATTATTTAAAACCTGCTCGATCGGACTACTTACCATATATAAGATTCCTCTACAGAATTTTGTATGCCTTACGGGTACGCATAAAAAAAACAGCATATTTTCTGTTCCCTGTTAAGAGTTCGCTATTTCCTATTCCCTCCAACCCTATCTAAACCACTAATTTTATGAATGAAACCGGATTCTTATAGATAAAATAATAATTTTTTTGCAATTGATTCATTTTTGGATGATGGACTAAAGTTTGTAATACCTTAAAAATAATGTTTTTCCTTAATATTCAAGAAGTATTTAAGATTTCAAAATTATCGAAGCAGATTAAGAGTTACATAAGGCGCGATCGCGCTTCAGTAGTTTAAGAAGATTTTAACTCAATCTTTTTGTCGGTCTTACATTTTAAAGTTATAAGCTAACTTTGAGAAAAATATTGTACAAACTGCCATTGGCTATTACATTTTTATTGCTTATTTGCAGAATATTCAATTAGGGGCAAGACCCCCTATTAAACTACAATACTAAGCTCCAGGTGAAAATAATTAGTTTTTTGCAAAAGAAAAATAAGTGACAAATTTCCTTGAGACTATTCATCCGTTAAAATACTACTAAACTTGAGTTTCACCCAAATATTTAATTAAATAAGGCGAAAAAACCTCATAAATCAACGTTAAAGGCTGTCCGTGATGCCAAAATAAATAGTGTCTTCCCCAAAAAGGACCTTTTTGATTAAATCCTAATTCCAACGCGGGAGAATAACCGTAGTAAATACCTTGAACATCCCGATACAGTTCAGTACGAAGACGTGCTAAACTTGCCCAAATCGGTAACGAACGATTTTGTAAATATTCATCCACATGAGACGCTTCCCACCATGAGGTTGCATACGCCAAAAGTTGACCCGAAGCAGTACGCAACCAAACCTGTCTTCGCAGTCTAGGTCCGGGTACCACTTGAATTAAATCGGGGGCACCATCGGAATCCATACCAATTAATGACATATCAATCACATCTACTTCCGTAGGTTCACCCGTAAGTAATTTCAAGTGTCGCGTAGGGGAACCATCACCTAACAGCAATAACTGCCAAGCCGGAGCTAACTGAGTATGAGGTAAACCTTGCCCAATTACCTCTTCTCCACCCTGCCAGATAGCATTTAATCTATGCCACGAGCAAGTCAAAGTTAAATCGTCGCTTTCTGAAAAAGTTGCAGTCAATGCTCTGCTCTTAACAATACTTTACTTATTTCTATCAAAGCACAAAATATCAGTCCAAAACAATTAGCAATTTAGTCTACCCAAATTGAAGCGTGAATCCGATTCTAACTGGTTCAGACTAGGCAATTAAAAATGCGGATGGCGAGACTCGAACTCGCAAGGCAAAAGCCACACGCCCCTCAAGCGTGCGCGTATACCAATTCCGCCACATCCGCATGAATTATCTTTATTTATCTAGAGAGTATAGCATGACAAAAGAAATATAGTACGAAAATAATAAATTCCCTAAAATTCCCCAAAATTAATTGTTGAAATCTTGCCCTTTTTACCAAATTGGGATAACTGGCTGACAGAAATTCGATAGAACACGAGTCATATTAAAAACAGTTGTAACAATAACCGCCTAAAAGTAGTTCTGAAGTTAGGTATCAACCAACGCTGGGATGCATATAATCAAGCTCTCTATGTTATTTCTTAATACCGATCGCGTTAACTTAGTAAACAATCTATTTAAAATGCCTTATGGGTAGTTCGTCATAGCCGAGGGTTTTGCAAACACGTTTCATAGCCTGTCAAATTCTGAAACAAAGCGAAAGTCTTTTTCCAGATTTGGCAGTTCGTCCATGTGAATTTATAGGAATGATATAGAAAATACAAACATGAAATTTGACAAAATATTAATTGCTAATCGAGGGGAAATAGCACTTCGCGTTCTCCGTGCTTGTGAAGAAATGGGAATTGCGACTGTTGCAGTACATTCTAATATTGACCGCAATGCTCTCCACGTACAGCTTGCTGATGAAGCGGTTTGTATTGGCGACGCTGCAAGCAGTAAAAGTTATTTAAATATTCCTAATATTATTGCAGCTGCATTAACGCGCAACGCTAGCGCAATTCATCCCGGCTATGGGTTTTTGGCGGAAAATGCCCGTTTCGCTGAAATCTGTGCCGACCATCATATCGCTTTTATTGGTGCTTCACCCGAAGCAATTCGGAGGATGGGGGATAAATCAACGGCGAAGGAAACCATGCAAAAAGCAGGTGTCCCTACGGTACCCGGTAGCGATGGTTTGCTGGCTTCTGAGGAAGAAGGATTAAAAAATGCTGGTGAAATCGGCTATCCGGTGATGATTAAAGCTACAGCTGGTGGTGGTGGAAGAGGTATGCGTCTGGTGCGATCGCCAGATGAATTTGCAAAATCTTTTCGAGCCGCACAGGGGGAAGCGGAAGCGGCATTTGGGAATGGGGGAGTTTATCTCGAAAAATTTATCGAGCGTCCCCGCCATATTGAAATTCAGATTTTAGCAGACAATTACGGTAATGTGATTCATTTGGGCGAGCGCGATTGTTCCATTCAGCGACGCAATCAAAAACTTTTAGAAGAAGCGCCAAGTCCGGCACTTAATGATGAATTACGCTCCAAAATGGGAGAAGCTGCCGTGAAAGCTGCTAAATTCATTAATTACAATGGTGCGGGTACGGTAGAATTTTTGCTCGATAGTAGGGGCGATTTCTACTTTATGGAAATGAACACCCGGATTCAAGTTGAGCATCCCGTCACGGAAATGATTACCGGAATTGATTTGGTTGTCGAACAAATCCGCATTGCGATGGGAGAAAAACTCAGTCTTACTCAAGACCAAGTTGTTTTGCGGGGTCATGCAATTGAATGCCGCATCAACGCTGAAGATCCCGACCATGATTTTCGCCCTTGTCCCGGACGTATCAGCGGCTATCTTCCCCCTGGAGGTCCTGGTGTTCGTATTGATTCCCATATTTACACCGATTACCAGATTCCTCCTTACTACGATTCCTTAATCGCAAAGTTAATTGTATGGGGTCCCGACCGTTCCACCGCAATCAATCGCATGAAACGCGCTCTAAGGGAGTGTGCGATTACTGGAGTGACTACGACCGTTGGCTTTCATCAAAAAGTGATGGATATTCCGCAGTTTTTAGAAGGTAATGTCTACACCAGTTTTATACAGGATATAAAGGAAACAAAAGCTTAACTTTAGCCGGTATGAGCAAGCATGGTCAGCAGCCCTTGCTGACCTAACAAGATTTCCCGCGCCAAGCTGAATATTCCTACCCAAATAATCGGCGTAATATCCACACCACCGATAGGCGGGACTAATTTTCGCATTACCACTAAAAATGGTTCGGTAGGTATTGCGATCGCATTAAAAGGAAAACGATTCAGTTCGGCTTGGGGATACCAAGTTAAAATAATTCGGAAAATAAATAAAAAGGTCATCAGCCCCAACACGAGACTGAGAATCAAATTGGTAATGTCAAGGTTATTCATGGTTCGATACGGTTTATCTGAGAAAAATAATTAAGTTAAATCAAGATTTGAAGATTTGTAAAGCTTCTATATTATTTTATCGATAACTTCGCCAACGATACTGTCCTGATTACCGTCAATATTTAATCAGATCGTTAACTTTGGCTGCTCGATTGTCAATTGATAAACCTATTCCTGAAGATTAAGACTTATTGCGATTCGTTTCATGGTATTAAAATGATAAGAAGTATGTAAAAAAAAAGGTTGTAACCATGACTCCCTCTTTAGCAAATTTTCTTTGGAGCCTAGCTTGGGGTTCTGCAATTGTTGTTATTCCTGCAACGCTCTTTTTAGTTTTTATTAGCCAAAGAGATAAAATCCAACGTTTTTAGAATTGCTTTGGAAGCGTAGGAGACTGCGTTTGTGAAGAAAAAACAATTTATCGTTAGCTAATTGTTGGCAAGGCTTGGGTTTTAACTATTCCTTCTAAAAAGGACAAGTTATACTGGATTGACCGCCTAGTCTTGTCAACTTTGAGTAACAACGTGAAGACGCGGTATTGAATAACTCCCGTTTGGAGTCAGGCAATTCGCGTCTTTACTGTACTGTATATTTGTATTTGTTTGCTGTAGAGATTTTAATTGTGAGTTGCTAACATAAATTTGATATTGGGAAAAGAACAATGCTAACTTTTGGGCTGAACTCAGCCAGCGTTCTGGCTCAGGTAAATATAGGAACTAACCCCGCTAGTATTTTAGGAATTTTTCTAGCTGTTGCTGGAGCGGGACTATATTTTCTTCGTACTGTACGTCCGGAACTTTCGCGGGATCAAGATATATTTTTCGCCGCCGTCGGTTTATTATGCGGTTTTATTTTTATTTTTCAAGGTTGGCGATTAGACCCAATTTTGCAGTTTGGTCAATTGCTTTTAGTGGGAACTACCGTATATTTTGCCTATGAAAGTATTCGTCTGCGCGGTATCGCTACACAGCAAGCCAAGCGCAGCACGCCAATTGTAGACCGCGAACGAGATGTCAGCGACCGTTATGATTATGACGATCGCGGTAGATATGGTGCTGAAGTAGAAGAATTTGAGCGGGACCCTTTACCTTACGATCCCTATTATGAAGAAGAGCGTCCGCCGCAGCGTCCGCAAATTCGGGGAAGTAGGGACGCTCGTCCATCTCGTAACGAATACTACGAAGATCCAGCCCCCCGTCGTCCCGAACGTCGTAATGATATAGAAAGAATTGAAGATGACAAACCACCCCGTCGTCGCAGTTCTAATACATCTAGGCGTACTACAACCCGTGGCACATCAAGGCTCGAAGAAAGCGATTGGGGTTCATCTTCTCGACCAGTTGATGATTGGGATAATTCTTCTAGCGAACAAAGAAGACCACCTCGTCGGACTAATGACAGACCTACCACGACAAACCCTCGAAGAAGTGAGGAAGATACTATTCAACCAAGAACTTCAAGAAAACGTCGTCCCAGCAGAGATTCAGATCCCAGACGAGAACGCGGGGTTGATGAAGTCATACCCACCGATTATGAAGATTACAACCCGATTGTTCGTTTAGAAGACGAGAAAGACAATCCCATAAATCTTGACGAAATAGATAGAGATAGAGATAGAGATAAGTAAAGTTGCAGATTGGCGATACAAGCAGCGGAAAATCATTGAGGTGAAAAAATTTATCCCCAGATGCTGGCTCCAATCAAAATTTCATTGGAGTCTTTGTCTTAGTTTGGTTAGTTTGCTTGTATCTTGTAGTTACAACGATATTCCCATTGGTTCTAATTCGTTGAACACTCGCTCTACCGAAGAACAACCAGCTTTAAGCGGAAACGGTCGCTTTTTAGCCTTTGTATCAAATCGTAGCAGTACTCAGCAATTATTATTGTACGATTTAGAGCAGCAGCAATTGATTCCGACACCGCGTTTGAATCGACGTAATGCGATCGCGGAAAGTCCCAGTTTAAGCTACAGCGGACGTTATATAGTTTACAGTACTAGCGACCGTGGAAGACCAGTAGTCGGGCTTTACGACCGCGCCGTCGGACAGTCGCAAATCCTTACCCCAACTTACAACGGTTGGGTAAGAAACCCCAGCGTCAGCCCAGATGGCAGGTATGTTGTATTTGAAACAACCATTCGCGGACAGTGGGATATTGAAGTATTGGATAGAGGCGCGAATGTAGAGTTAGATATTCCTAACGGTGCGCCAGTAAATGCGCCACCTGGGTAGGGGAGATGGGGAGATGGGGTAGAGGGGGTAGAGGGGGTAGAGGGGGTAGAAATAATTTTTTAACTGCTAACTCCTAACTCCTAACTATGCCCAATGCCCAATGCCCAATGCCCAATCGCCAATGCCCAATTACCAATTACCAATGCCCAATTGATAACTGATGAAGCGCTTTATTTCGATTTGCTTATTTATTAGTTTGGGTTTATTAAGCGCTTGTGGCTCTGAGCGTATCTTGAGTTACCCATTTGATACAGGCGGTAGAAGTCTTAATTCTGGTGCTTCGGAGTTAAATCCAAATATTTCTAATAGATATATTGTTTATACGAGCGATCGCCAGGGTAGCCAAGATGTTTATATGTTCGATCGTGTAACTCGCAGTTTGATTACTTTACCTGGGTTAAATTCATTTGATGCGATCGCCAGTCATCCATCGGTTTCTCAAGATGCTAAATATATTGTGTTTGCTGCTTCTCGTGAGGGAAGAAGTAATATATTTCTTTATGATAAGGAAACTCGTCAGTCGCGCAATTTAACGGGTAATTTGCAAGCGGAAGTACGCAACCCCACAATTAGTGCTGATGGTAACAGGATTGCATTTGAGTATACTTTGAACGGACAGTGGGATATTTTGGTTTATGACAGATTCGGAAGGCGTTTAAATATACCTCAAGAACCACAGTAAAATTTATTTACTTGCTAATTTATTTTGATTATTAAAAAGCGACTATTACCCCTTCTTAGAGGATGTTTAAGAAGTATCTTTTTTAACGCAATTCTCGGATTATCCCCCTTTCCACGCCACTTTGCTCGTACTGGGGGAATCTCCGCATGCAAGTGGCTCCCCTTATAAAAGGGGGGTTAAAGTCCCCCTTTTTTAAGGGGGATTTAGGGGGATCTGAAAAGTTTCGAGTTATATTAGTAGCTTTCCAAACATCCTCTTAGAATTCCTTATTCCCTATTCCCTGTTCCCTATTACACGAAAGAATAATTATTCCAGTCTGCTACGGGTTTATAACCAATTTGTTGATATATCTTGTTAGAAGTCGGGTTAGATAAATCGGTAAATAGAAAACAGAATTTATATCCTTTGTCGAGCAAAGTTTGACTTAAAGCTGCAACACAAGCACCTGCAAAACCTTGTTTGCGATATTCTGGTGGCGTGTAAACCATACTTATTCCGGCACCATTTGGAGTTAAACGCACAATACAAGCTATTGAAACTGAAATCTCATCTTGCCGCCATAGATAAGCCGTACCTTTTTGCAACGCTCTTTCAGCCCAGCGTTCACTATCCGATTCAATACTACCCAATGCTTCTAAACAAAAAGCATCATGCCAAGATTTAAGAAGTTCTTTATCCTTTTCCGTTGCTAATCTGAAATTACCTTTAACTTGCGAAAACAGTTCTACTTTTTCTAACTTTAAAATACGCAATTTTCTTTTTAAATGATAAGATTTTTCTGTAGCTAAACACCATTTTTCCGCAAAAGCTTCTGCTTCAACTAGAGGAGCATTCATATCCGTTAATGACTTTTTTTCCTGCTGCAAACTTTGAATAATAATATCTATTGCTATTAAATTATTTATTTTTGACAGGAGCAATTTATCAACAACCGTCATCATTACTACTGCAATAATATTTCCATCTTCTACTACTGCCAAATAAGGGTTTTTGTATCTATCTGGATTATTAATTAACCTATTACAACTTTCTAATTGCAAATTATGCAATACTTCATCTTCTAATAAATAATCTTTTACCTTTTGATAAAAAAGACTTGCATCTTCAAATTGATAGAGTTTCATAAAATATCATTTAATTAACTTATAAGGTGTATTGTCGTAAAGTGTAACGCACCACGATAATTAAAGAATTAAATACCTTTCTAACTCCACCAATAAAGGATTAATTATTTTGACTTGAATAAAATGTGGTGGATTCCAATCTATCCATTTGTAGCCACGATGTTCGGTAAGCTTCAAATCAACGTCATGCTTCAGCCAGCCCAAAAAAATGACTAATGTTTTTTCTACTTTTTCACCTTTAAATCTTTTATACCTAGTATGATATGTGTCGGTATACCGAAAACTAGTATCTAAATCTATATTCTTATGTACAATTCCAGTTTCTTCAGACAATTCTCTCAAAGCACAACTAACTTCATCTTCACCTCGCTCAATATGACCTTTAGGGATATCGTAAATGTTTTTGGAACCAGAGTGTTTAAGCATCAAAAGAAAGCTTATCTGAGGTTGCTTTCTCATCACCATAACGCCACAAGATTTTGTTTTTCGCATCGTTTATACAAATCATTTATATAAATAATTTATACATATTTATGAGCAAATTCATACATCAAATCTATTCTACCTCTACGCAACATTGCCGGATCTAATCTTTCTGTAGTATTGCAAGTCATTAACATCACTAATTGCTGTTGAATTTGCAGCCCTGAGTCATCAATTACACTTTGGTATAAGGTTCCATCCAACAAGCTTAAAATATGTTCAGTTTTATTACTGTATTGCGCGACTTCACTAGCGCGATCTTGCGCTAAATTATCAGCTTCGTTAATGATGATGCAAATTCGTTCTAAATAACTTGGTGGAACAAAGTTAGAAATAGCATCATGATCCAAAATAAAAATTACGTACCCTAAAGGTACAAGAATTTCTTTGGCGACTGCTTGCGTCCATACGGTTTTACCCGTACCTGGTTCGCCATGTACCAATACTGCTAGTTGATTTTGATTTAAAACTGCTTGCTGGACGTTATCTGTAAAATCCTGAATGTCTCTAGGAAAACTGTTAATAGAAAACTGAGTATTAACTTTCCCTACACGACTTTGATATCCGCTTAGCATCACTGCTAAATCGTAAGTTGCTTTATTAATTAATGGCGTTAAACTTTTTGCCATTAAAGTATATTGTCTTCTTCCTCTTTCATAAGGGTCAATTTGCAGCCAAATATCGTATTTTGACCAGTAAGCGTAAACAGTATTGACAACTTCCAATCGTTCCCAAGTATTAAATTTTTCGATAGGTAAGTAAAAATCTCTTTCCTGATAATACTGAGTAATCAAGTCAGGAGTTTCTAATAATTTAAGAACTCTAAATACCGTAATTTCTTGGAGTCTATTTAATAGATAATCAATCGGAATACTGCTGCGGCTAACAAATTGAACTATCGGGGTTTCTGTACTTAAAACGTCTTTGTAACGGTGATCTGGTGTAAGTGGATCTGGAGTTACATAATTCCAGTATTTTTCAAATTCGTAGCGAATATCTTCAGAAGCCAGATTTATTATATTAGCCCACCAAGCATAATGGTTTCGTCCTAAAGTCTCGGCTAAGCTGCTGGTTAAATTTAAGGTTTTTTGAGTTAATTCCCCAGAATCATTAGATAATAGTTGCCATATAAATTCCCAGTTAAACTCCCTATAAAAAGGTCGCCAACCGCTAGCAAGCAACGTTTGACGATTGTTATTACCGCGAGAGTTTTCTTGTCCGAAATAGTCAAATTCCATATTTTCCGGTTTAGAGACGTTTTCAGCTTTAAGTTTTCAGAAAGCTTGTACCATTTTAGATTTTAGATTTTAGATTTTAATAACTAATGCATTTATTTTATATCGAAAATCTTTTTCATCATCCCGCATCAAGTCAATCTACCTTTCACCTTCATTTTTGCTTCTCTTCTTGATTTAAAATAAAAGGATAGATAATTATAATTGATAGATTATACTTTTTAAACTTTGGTTAATAATATTTACACTATTGAATGTTACAGACACTTGTTGTGACTCGAAAATTCCCTAAATAAACCACTTGGGTAAAAGCCGTCACAAAGCGGCGATCGCTCAAAAAGAACTCTTGGAGTATAAAATATTATACCCTACTGAGTTCCTACTGAGTTAAATTAATTGATTAAATTGGAAGTAGAACTAGTTGTTAGCGCGATCGCATTCTTAAAATGCTATATGCAGTTTTTCCCAAATTTGGCATCAGGTGAGTGTCAGTCTACGTATTACATTGTAGTATAAAATATTTTATTTTGTCAAGGATTTTTTAGACTTACCAAACACCGAAGCATAAACTAGCTTTCCTTGTTCTTCCACAAACTAACTAGTAAAGTTGTTACCATTGATGGTTTCCAAGTGCATCGCTGCAAGATCGTATTCATTTTTTTTAACGCAAAGGAACGCAAAGGAACGCAAAGTTTCGCAAAGAGGAAGAAAGAGAGAAAATCAATGCAATTCGCTTCCACCTTTACGAAGCAGATATCTATCGCTAATCAATTTTAAAGTTACTCTTCCGAAAAGTGGATGAGTTCTTTCTATTGCGGGTTGAATTACCACACCTTCCATCATGCAATCTGGGGAAAGTGCGCTATCTTTATTATTGAATTTAGAGACTATTTCTCGACTGTAAGCACCAGAGTAAAGCAAAGGTGCTGTTGGTAATTCAAACTCTTGGCAGAAAGCAACGAAATCTCCGTAGTTGAGGAAGTTTTTACCACGACGTACAGCGAATAATGCAATCCCGATTTTATCGTTTTTCAAACCGTACTTAATATCTTGTACGCCATATATTTCTCCAAAAACCTGAGTATCCGCAGGAAGTTTTTGTAAAGCTTCGTTTTCGTGGTAAGCACGAATGTAAACTAGATTTTTATTCGCTTCGTTATTTTGCCAAAAATAATTATGGCTACCAATACGAATTGAGTCGGCATCTACTAAAACAGTAAAGTTAGTTCCATGTATTTTCTCGGTAACTACTACTTCTTCACCTTCAGTTAAAATATCTTGATAGCGCTTGAGGTGTTGTGGAGCCGGAAATTTATAGTGTCCGACATGACTTTCCATATCCCCATTCATTGTTTTAGGGATTGGATATTCATATTTAGTAATACCGAAATGTTCTGTATAATCATCTCCAACGTTTCCTGTAAAATTTTCACCAACAGGAATCAGCAAACCTTCGGAGAAAATACCTCGTAGTTTTGCAGCACGTAGTTTTTTAGAGTAATAGGAACCGATGCCGAATTCCTCTACATATTTATCGGGAATTACGCTATCGATAGGAAAATAAAAAGCTAAATCTCCTATTTTAAAATTTCCCTTCGCTGAAATAACTTGATAAGCCATTCCGCTTATAGAAATAATATCTAAGCGATCGGCATTAGGATGAGAATTGACGCTACTAATTTCTACTACTTCAACTTTAAATATGCTCATATTTCACCTCTCTTGGAAAGTCGTGAGGCTATAAATAAATCTATTTATAGGTAATTTGAAAATTTTGATTCTGTGTTGGGAAGAGATTGTTTATTCTTGTATTACACTTGCAATACAAAACTCCGAGTTTATCAATGTTTATAAATGTCTAAAGCAGCATTAAATGATAAATCGGCTATCTTAGCCTTCAGGAATATCTTCAGGCAAAATATTCATCATCGTTTCTTTCGTAAGTTGAGAAATATTTACTAATCTATTAGCTTGCTTTTCAACAGTCTTATCAAAAATATTTCTTACTAATCTTCCATTACCAAAGTTTTTATCTTTATTACTGTATAAATAGGTAAACTTATTCAACAGTTCTTCTTTTGCTTTATTTGTAAGCATCAAATTATGTTTATTGCAAACTTCTGTAAATATAGTGATTAACTCTTCAGGTCTATAATCATCGAAATAAAAATACTTATTAAATCTTGACCCCAAACCTGGATTTGCATCAATAAATCTTTTCATTTCATTACTGTAACCAGCAACTATTACTACTAATCTATCTCTACAATCCTCCATTCTTTTAAGTAAGGTGTCTATAGCTTCTTGTCCAAAATCAGTTCGCGAACCTTGTGGTTTAAGTGCATAAGCCTCATCAATAAAAAGTACTCCGTCTAGGGCTGACTCTACAAGCTTGTCTACTTTGATTGCAGTTTGACCAACATAACCTGCAACTAAACCAGACCTATCAGTTTCAATCAAATGACCACTAGAAAGTATTCCTAACTCTTTGTATACTTCACCCATCAAACGAGCAACTGTAGTTTTCCCTGTTCCGGGAGAACCACAAAACACAGAATGTAAAGTGACTGAAATATTTCCTAATCCTTTTTCCTGTCTTAATTTTTGGATTTTCAGAAAGTTGCTAAGAGTTTTTATTTCATCTTTCACATTCTGCATACCCACAAGATTATTTATTTTATCTAGAACAATCTCTAAGCCTCCGCTTGCATCTGAACAAATATTACTGCTGCGCTTCAGTTCTGCTTTCATTTGTTGCAGTTCAATTTCAATTTCTCTTTCCCAATAACTTTTTTGATAAGCCATATTTTACACGCCCTACAATTTATTTAAGATTATCTATGTAAATAATTAGTAATAAAAATTACTTATAACAAGATACTCTTGTATACCTGTAGGAGCAATTGTGATTTTACTGAACATGAGAAAGTGGACAAACTCTCTCCACCTTGTTATATAGTTTTTAAATCTGGTTCTACCCATTTAGTACGTGCTTCCCAAGACATCAGTAAATCCCGACTGTAGTATTCAAACGGTAAATACTTATCGCTGTAAGTGCGGGAAATGGCGTTCAGCTTTGCTGCTTCTGTCGCCTCCAAAATCGAACTTTTTTCCTCAGTAACTGATAAATAGTGACTTACCATGCGAACCCAAAACAGAGTCAGAGTTTCGTGATAACCACCGTCTTTGGTCATTTTGATACCCATCGCCGCGTTATACCGTTGAATACCTTGACAAACGCGATTTATTTATTGGTTCTTGTTCGTCGTAACGATTCAGATACCATAGCGCAACAGTTAAATGTGCCGTATGATTCCACTCACAACGCGGTAAAGTGCAGTTTTCAAATGCAGCAATCAAACTCTTAATCTCAGTTTCTGTTTGGTAATTCCTAGTTTCATCACTCATTATTAATTACTTAAAAGAAACTTTTGCTTCTGCTGCTTCCAATTGTTGTTTAATCTCTTCAGCTTCTGCGATCGCAATTCCAGTTTTTACCGTTTGGGGTAAATTCTCAACAAAATCTTTTGCTTCTTTCAACGCTAAACTTTTGATTTTCCGTATTATTTTAAGAATTGCAATCTTTTTATTAGGAGGAACTTCCTCTAAAATTAGATCGAGCTCTATTTGTTGAATTTGAATTGGATTCTCATTTTGAATTGGATCGATTAATAAAGGTAAATTAACTTGAGGACGAGAAGCATCAACATTAAAAGTATCTTCTATTTGTTTGACTAATTCAGCAGTTTCAAGCAAAGTTAAAGACTTTAACTGCGCTAAATTTTCTACAGTTTGAACAGACATGATATTCCATTTTCAGCCAATATATGCTGATTTTATTTATATAGCTCCATGCTTATAACTAACAAAAAGACCGTTCTAGTTACAAAATATGTAAGCTTTATCTGTCTAGATACGAGGTGAATTATTAATTCCTAATAATTCTACAAACAATTTTCTCTGTATTACTTTTAACTACTGTAATACTACATAAATACTACAAAATTTGTCAAGGGGTTTGATGAAAAAAGTGTTCTTTTTAATTATTGGCTAGATAAATGACAAAAATATTTTTAAAATAGAGTACTTTACGATTAAGTTATCTAAAATCCAAAATATAAAATAACAAGACAAACCAGACCAGATGTAATTATTTTCCTTGTCTGGGTTGCCTAATTATTCTTGTATTAAACGTTTATTCAATTGCAAGGGAGGCGCTTTTGCTAGCTTCCAACCAGAGATTGTGCAGGAAGGATTCGGTGCTATGACTCATAGTCGTAACAAAACCACCGCTGATACTTTGGGCATTTACTGATAGCCAATAACCCTTTAGAGAAACTTCCAAGAATTCTGTATCGCAAGCATATAATTCTATTACTTCGCGGTTACTATCTTGCTCGACTTGAGCGTGTAGTTGTCCTAACCCTGGTAAATCAACAGGAAGCAAAAATGAAGCAGTGCTAGGTTCAACGCACAAACTTTGACCAACTCGCAAAGTTAGTATTATTCGGGCTTGTATCCATTCTTCTACGGACTGAGTTAAAAGCTCTAGGTAAAAACTGTTTTCTGTATAAGTTAATTTCAGCATTCCTTATGCTCTCCTGTTATTCCAGGTTTGCTTGCACAACACCCTTCCAAAACTGTTCTGCAAAAGAAATAGTTGGATGGACGGGTGCTTTTGGTTTTGTCCGGAGTTGCATCCCGGCTTCTCTGGGGCTGCGGTTATTACGAGAGTTACATTTAGAACAAGCGCTTACAACATTGTCCCAAGTATGACGATCGCCACGAGAGCGAGGAATCACGCGATCCAGTGTTAAATCTTTGTTGGTACCGCAGTATTGGCAACTATGGCGATCTCGGCGTAAAATTTCGCGACGATTCACGGGCGGTACTTTCCAAGTTTGCTCGCGAGAAGCAATTTTTAAGCGGATATGCTTGGGTACATAAACTACCAAGCTGGGCGAGCTAATATGCCATCCACTTTCTGTAGTAATATCTAATGGTTCTGCTTTATCAGTTACTAACAACACTACTGCCCGCTTAATATTCACTCGACACAGCGGCAGATAATTTTGGGAAAACACTACCACGGATTTTTCTAATACTTGCATTATGCTCATCCCAACTTGGCTCCTCATAAAAAACCCCCGCTTCTTTTTTCAAGGAAGCGGGGGTTAAATGTTGACTTACTTTGAAGTCTTTTATTTAATCATTGGTACAGCATCTGTATTCCTGTACCTCCCGCTTGTTTTATTTGGTTTTAGTTGCTTTCTTAAATAAATAATTCTGGTATATTCACAATCTTGATTACTTAGCCTAAATTGCCCGCGATCTAAATTACATTCACCTATAAACAAATACTCCAATTCCGATGCTGCTAATTCCCAACTGGCTCGGCAGTTGGAAATACATGAGGAAATGGAGTAGGTCGCGGTAAACATCACAGAAAATTTCACCTGTTGAACATTTCTATAAACATACTACACTTGTATTACTATCCTGTCTATACTTTTAAGGAGAAAAATCATGCATACGATTGCTCGCACGCCTACCACCGAGATGGAAGTAACCAGTATCCGCTTGGAGCGGGAGCTAAAGGATAAGCTTAAGGAACTATCAGGGAATCAAGGATATCAAGCGTTAATTAGAGATATTTTGTGGAATTATGTCCAGCAAAAATCGGGTGAGTGGAAGCCGCGATTTTCGCGTGCTGATATTCGAGCAAGTATAGCGGCTACATCCCAGCAAGAAGAACGCTGCGTACTTACAGGTCAAGTAATTCAAGCTGAACAACCGATGCTGCTAGGACTTACAAAAACTGGGGATATGGTTCCTCTAAGTATAGAGAGTTTAGCTGGCTAATTTTTTTCTTCAACTAAGGCAGCCCAACGATTACATTTCGAGCAATCATTGGGCTGCCTTATTCATGTTAAAATACTTATTTAAATATTTAATATAAAAAATAAGAAAGAGATATCTGATGAATTCGATGGGATTTGTTTATCCAAAAGCTATATGTGCTTCAAAAAGCCTTTTTACAAGGATTTGATGATTTATAGGGGGTGTGACAATACTTGACATATACCAATCTTGAGCCTAATAAGTAAGTGACCGTTAAGAATAGGAATACAAAATAAGCGTTCGATTAGCGCTCAAAAAAAGATAAACTACCCTCTCACCCGTTTTCGTTCTTTCAGCTTGACCTTAACTAAATCTATATTTTTTTTGTTATGACCGATAGACGATATTTCTCTCAAAGCATTTTTAACAGGAACAAATAGTACGATTGTAATTCTTATCCTCAGTGGGAATGCGGATGATATTTACAGACTTTTTGGCTTTACTCTAGAGAAAATACGGTTTGTCTGGAGTTGTAGAGAGGATATTCTAGGTCTGAGAAAAGTAAAAAAGCTTGCGGCTTCTGCCAAGGCTAAGGTTAAGTGTAAGAAGCATTTCAGTATACTAATAATATTTTTTACTCGCAGTTTGCTTGCAGACAGATTTTTTATATACCAGTAACACAAGTCATTTTAGATAGAAAGGGGCTATAACAGGTGAAAGAATTTATTTATAGAACTGAAATTGGTTCATCAGGGTGCAGTTACAAAAAAGCAGGTAAATAAAGTACCAGGAGGTTGGGTAAAACGACAATGAGGTCATTATCCAAGAATGTGCCACAAATGAAAAAGCGTATAATAACATCGCCGCAGCAGCGCCCGGATGAACAAGAAGACCTAGAAAAGTACCATTTTATGCTGATGCAGCATTCTGTTACACCTGCCCATCGGTTGGTATACGAAATCAATCAAATTATTGCTTCTAATAGCACACCTCCCGATAGGATGCTGCAAGAAATTGCTCGGCTAGTAGGAAGTGCTTTTGAAGTTGATTACTGCTGTTTGGTAACGGGTTCTGAAGGAGAGACAACTAATGTTAATTGGCGTGCCCGAGACGATTCTCTTGGTTTACCCAACCCTACCGAAGCCTACTCAATCGAACAATTAGAATTGCCAGTGGTAGAGTGTGCTGCCGAACCGTTTACTATTGAGGACATTTCTACAATTCAGGAAAGTTTGACAATTGGATGCCAAAATTTTCTTTTACCAATAAAAGCTGTATTAGCAATTCCGACTCGGTTTGGCGGTAGTAATAATGGCGTAATTAGTCTGATCAAATGCGAGCCGTATGAGTGGAGTGATTCAGAAAAGGAATTATTAAGGGCTGTAGAAGCTTGCTGTGCTATTGCTTTTGCTCAAGTAGCACAAGCACGGATAATTTATTCGCAAAAACAGCAGGTGCAAAAAAGCGAACAGCACCAAAGCTTGATCCAGCAATTAACCATACTCAACCGCAGCAACTTAGAATTTACCCAAATGCTTCAGTTGGTGGTTTCGTCCACAGCAGAGGCTTTAGGGGCAGACCGTGGTTTATTAATACTATTAAAATATTCAGACCCTTTATTTAGAATTCGTGGGAAAACACAAATTCCTAAAGCTAAAGCTACCGTTGTTAGCGAATGGTGTAGGGAAACGGATTCTTCGCTTTGCGATGAGTTGGAATCGTTAGAAGAGTCTTTTTGGCTCGGAGATTGCGGTATATGTCAGCGTGCCTTCAAAGCATCTAAACCCATAACCATTAATGATAATTCAGACAGGCGTAAGGACACTTCTACAATTGCTCCGGTGTTTGTCTTGGATAAGTTACCAGCAGCGCTGCTAATGCCTTTAGAAAGCCAAGGTAAAGTATTAGGCTTTTTAGTGCTACAGCAAAGGCAACGTCGCAATTGGCAGCAAGCTGAATTAAATATTGTAGAAATGGTTTGCGCTCAAATCAGCAATGCGATTATTCAGACACAAACGTTAAAACAAGTACAAACTCTTGTAGATGAACGTACCGCTCAGCTACAGCGGAGTTTGGAAGTACAAGCTAAGTTATACGAGAGAACGCGCCAATACGTCCAGCAGTTACGCGAACTTAACGAACTCAAAGATGAGTTTTTAAGCAACATGAGCGATCGCCTGCGCTATCCTTTAACTAATATGCGTATGGCAATACGTAATTTACGCCATCCCAACATCCAACCGGATCGTCAAGTAAAGTATTTAGATATTCTGGAGCAGGAATGTACTAAGGAAATTAATTTGATTAATGACTTACTCACGCTCCAAAAACTGGAAACCCATCAAGAACGCCCGCAGTTTGAAACAATTGATTTAAATACCAGAATTCAAGATATAGCAGCATCTTTTGAAACCAAACTCACACAGAAAGGATTAAATATTTCTGTTTGTTTACCGGATGAATCGCTCAAGCTACAAACGGAAATAGAAAGTTTTGACCGCATCCTGCAAGAATTGCTCACAAATACCTGTAAGTACTCCGAACATGATAGTTCTGTAGAACTGCTAGTTTCCCAGATTTGCAAAACAGAAGCGAATCAAATACAGATTCAGGTAGTCAACGTTGGACGTGGTATATCTGAAGAGGAAGCTACCTTTATATTTGACAAATTCCGTCGAGGTAAAGGTCGGTGGACTCCAGGTACTGGTTTAGGATTAGCTTTGGTTAAGTCTTTAATACAGCATCTGAATGGAGAAATAACCGTAGAAAGTACTTCTATAGAAGATTCTGAGTTGAGCCTGATCAGATTCACTTTAACTTTACCTCAATTTTCTGATGATAACGAAGCCTCGGAGCCTTCATGATTAAAGAACAAAACTCACAATCCGATTCCAACCCCGAAGGGAATATTACAAATCCGAATTTACAAGCCGTAAGCGTCGAAGTTGAGAAAATCACGGAGCGTCAACGAAAGATTGCGGCTAAAATTCAAATTCCTCATCCGGTAGAAAAAGTTTGGCAAGTATTAACCGATTATCAAGCTTTAGCTGAGTTTGTTCCCAGTCTTGCTTCTTCTAAGAAGTTAGAGCATCCCAGTGGAGGTATTCGCTTGGAACAAATCGGTTCTCAACGTTTGTTGCGGCTAAATTTTTCTGCGCGGGTAGTTCTGGATTTAGAAGAATCTTTTCCGAATCTAATTAATTTCCAAATGGTAGAGGGAGATTTTAAAGAATTCTCCGGTAGCTGGCGTTTGGATAGCTGCGTCTTGGATGATAAGACGGGGACTTTACTTTGCTATACCGTTAAAGTGTGGCCCAAACTAACTATGCCGATAAGAATCATTGAACCTCGTCTCTCTCAAGATATGCAATCGAATCTTTTAGCCGTTCGTCAACGTGTAGAAGAGTTGACTGATGAATAAAAAAAGGTAGATTTTAGAAAATCTACCTTTTTTATTTAATGACCTAAAAAATTTAAATACCCCCAAGGGAATTCGAATCCCTGTCGCCTCCGTGAAAGGGAGGTGTCCTAGGCCTCTAGACGATGGGGGCTTGTGTTTTTCACTTTTATAAATTTAACGATTTTCTGGGAAATTGTCAATAGCTTCAACAAAAAAAGATTATTGATGACTAATTACTCCCCTATATCGGGAACAGCAAGTTAAAGTGGTTGAAAGTAAATAAAAAAGGGGCTATGGTTTTTAAACAACTTTGCCATACCTCCGGCGAACCTTCTTCACTGAAGCGAAGCCTCGGCGATGTTGTACAAAAACTTAGAAAATGCTGTATTATAACCAACTTAGGAAAAAATTATCAATTTCACAAAAATGAGGGGTACGAACCTTTTATCAATCGCATTTAATGTTTACTATTCTTAATAAAAGATTTTGAAATACACGGCTCAAAATCTCCAATATGGAAGCATCTTTTGACATCACCCTACAAATGGTGATTGCTGTCGTTGCAGGCATCAGTGCCCAAGTGCTGGCTGCCTACATTAAAGTGCCTAGCATTGTTTTTTTATTGCTATTTGGTATCTTTTTTGGGTCGGATGGCATTGGGTTACTACATCCCCATTTGTTAGGCATAGGATTGGAAGTAATTGTTGCTCTAGCAACGGCAATAATTTTGTTTGAGGGCGGACTAGACTTAGAATTGCGAGAATTAGGCAGAGTTTCTACTAGCCTGCAATTGCTCGTAACTTTAGGTACCTTAATTACATTAATAGGCGGAAGCATGGCGGCTCATTGGCTGGGAGAGTTTCCCTGGCCAATTGCCGTTCTGTACGCTTCTATTGTGGTAGTAACAGGTCCAACAGTTATTACTCCCCTACTTAAACAAATTAAAGTAGACCGACAAGTATCGACGATTTTGGAAGGTGAAGGGATTTTAATCGATCCTGTAGGAGCAATACTCGCTGTTGTAGTTCTCGATACTATTTTGAATGGCGATGCCGATCCAATAAGCGCGATCGCAGGTTTGTTGATCCGCTTGGGTATTGGTGCAGCAATCGGTGGAACGGGTGGCTGGCTGCTGAGCCTATTTTTCAAGCGAGCCAATATTTTGTCCTTTGAACTGAAAAATTTGGTAGTGCTGGCTTCTGTATGGGGTTTGTTTACATTGGCACAGATGATTCGCAGCGAATCGGGACTAATGACAACAGTAATGGCAGGAGCAGTATTTGCTAATTCATCCGTACCCGAAGAACGGTTGTTACGCCATTTTAAAGGTCAGCTAACGATTCTTTGTATCTCGGTATTATTTATCTTGTTAGCGGCTGACTTATCTATAGCCAGCGTATTTGCTTTGGGCTGGGGTAGTTTATTCACCGTGCTGGCGCTAATGTTTGTAGTGCGACCGATTAATATTCTTCTATGTACCTGGAACAGCGACCTTAACTGGAGACAAAAACTCTTTTTAAGCTGGGTTGCACCTAGAGGTATTGTTTCGGCATCGGTTGCTTCATTATTCGGTATTTTGCTTACCGAGCGCGGTATCAATGGTGGTGATGCTATCAAAGCACTGGTCTTTCTGACAATTTTGATGACAGTCTTTTGTCAGGGTTTGACTGCGGGCTGGGTTGCCAAATTACTCAGAATTACCTTAAAACAAGCAACGGGAGCGGTAATTGTCGGCTGCAATCCTTTAAGTTTATTGATTGCCCGCTTCTTCCAAGAACGCGGTGAAACTGTAGTCATGATTGATACAGACCCAGAAGCAAGTCAGGAAGCACAAGCACAAAATTTGCGGGTTTTAACTAGCAGTGCTTTAGATGCCAATGTCTTAGAAGAAGCCGGACTTGATTCTGTAGGCACTTTTCTGGCTATGACTAAAAACGGTGAGGTAAACTTTGTTTTGGCTCAACGCGCCGCCGAAGAATTCGATCCACCGCGTGTTTTAGCAATATTTCCCCGCGATCCTCAAGCCAGTACCAAAAATAAAAGTAAAGTTTTACAAGCTTTTCTTCCGGACTTCAAAATCAAAACTTGGAACCAACATCTCAACGACGAACAAATAAAACTAGGTACTATGACTTTAAAAGAACCTGGTTTTTCCCTACAGAAAATTCAGTTACAAGCATTAATCCGGACTGGAGATTTACTGCCGCTATTTGTAGAACGAGACGATAAAATCAACGTTATGGCTGCCAGTGAAACTTGGCAAATTGGCGATCGCCTAATTTACTTGTTGCACGATCCCAGACCGGATCTGCTTAAACGCTTGTCTGGTGGAAACCAATCTACTCGTCTTTCCTTAGAAAATTTACCGGAAGTAGAAGAAATTCCCATCGGCAAGCTATCTCAACTTTCAGCTACTGATGCACCAACACCTTGAACCAAGTCTTTTGGCGTGCCGACCTGTTTTTCAACCCACAGCACGCTAAATAAATGCACTACTGACAAAATTATCGCAGCAGTCGAGAGAATATAGCTGTGTATGGTATAAAGACGCTGGACGGTCAAAGTACTGACACCACTACCACCAGTTAAAATTTCTCTCAACTGCTGACCGATAAAAGGAATTGCTTCAATGGTTCCCAACTCAATATTAAAGCGCCAAAATCCAACTTGATCCCAACCCAAAATCATTGATGTCCAACTCAATCCGATTACAGATAAGGTCAAGAATATTCCACTTACCCAGGCTGTATACCAACTTTTGGTAAATTTTCTGCCTAAAAACATCACCACAATTTGAATCAAGGCAGCAATAATTACTCCATTACCAGCAATATGATGAGCTTTACGGAATAACCACCCGTATTGAACTTCCTCCGTTATCATCTTTAATGACTGATAAGCCCTGCCAGAAGCAGGTTCATAGTAAATAGAAAGCAGAATACCCGTACTAGCAGCAACTAAACTAAAAGCAATTATTATTACTGATAAAATCGTTGCCGTCCGCCGCATAACCATGTCAAATCGGCTTTCTTGCATAATCATAAAATCTTCTTTCCTTAGAAAATCCTTATATTTATTACAATTTTAACTAAGAAATATTAACTTTTGTTGAAAAAGTATACAATTATGCTAGATATTGCGTCCAAAGTGGTAGAGATTTTTGCGAACCATACCAAACTTTAGAAGTTCTAGGAGAATGCATTACACCTTCAATAACCAAATTCTTCGCGCCTTCGAGGTGAGCGGCTTCGATAGGTGTAATTCCGTCTCCCCAAGTGTTACCTTCGCCACAAGTTAATTTATAGCTACTGTAAGCTAACCAGCTTCCTAATTGTCTTTTGCCAAAAATGGTTTTTCCCGCAACACAGACGTAATCTACCTGTTGATGAAATGCACCGGGATAATTATGATTGACAAAATCCAAATTCGAGCGCGTCCAACGCTCCTTACTAGTATGAGGGGTACCCAACGTTATAAGAGTGGCAACTTTTGGGTGAGCTTGCCACGTCAATAAAATTAGGTTGCTGCCATAAGGAACTTCACCTAAATAAATACGCGATATCCAACCTCCTGCGGAATGACCGATTAAATTTACTTGAGAAGCACCAAATTGTTGTAATGTTCGCTTTACCGTACAGTCTAATTGTTGCAAAATCGGAGTTACCGATCTTCCTCCCACAGTTGCTATCCAGTCTCGTCGTTGTAGCGGTACCGTGACTGTAGGAAAACCTAAATTTTGCAATGATTTTTCTAAACCATAGTAAGCTTCGGCGCTTTCAAAGAATCCGGGTAAAATAACTGTAGGTAGGGACATTTATGTTATTCGGGTAGCAGCATTTAACAATTGAGACTTGCCAAAAAAAATCTAAATGTATAACTTATACGTAAGTAGATTTTAGATTAGTATTATGTAAGCATTACTAATGGATGAAGATAACCTATAATTAATGATTGTCTGTGCCTTACTGCTTAAAAAGTATTTTTTGAAATACAGCTTAAAGTTCTGGGACTAACAGTTGTGAAATTCTTCCGTTTTGGCTGAAAATTAGCAAATTAATCCCGAACCCATACTTTTATTTTAAAAATGCGATCGCAATAAAAGTAAGTAAACTCTATATCGGCGATCAAAACTAAACATAAAAAACCAAAAATGTCCGGAAATCGGTGTTTTGATTGTAAAAAAAGATATATTACCCTTGTTGAAAGGTAGTATATTTACCCAGATCATCTATTAGGTCAAATTAACAAATCGAGTTTTAAAAGTAATGATTTGCCCCAGTGCTACCAACATTTACATAACTTCTGAGTAGAATTGGTTCCAATTTGGTTTCAATTTAAGTATACGCCCGCGAATAACCGCTCGTAGAACTGGCAATTTTAACCTAGATAAGTTTTGCGACAAGAAGTTATTATTTTTAGAGGGATGCATCTGAAGGGCTACTTTAATCAAATTATTATTGCCTGATAATAAAATTGCTAGTCAACCGCAACCAAGCTAAGTGAGCGATAACAGCTATGTCTTACGTCTCAATACTCAAAAATATACCCGAATTCTTAAGCCAACCAGCCGGAATAGCAGCCATAGCATCCGTCGGCATACATGGTGCTATTGCTTTTATTCTGCCTTTGATGCCTGTTGACTCCACCAAATCAAACCAAAAAACATCTCCGGCAAGTGTCGGAATAATGGAATTATCTCAGGCAGAACAAAACAGATTACCTCAGAACAAAAGTCCTCAAATTTCAGCCTTACCCCAAGTTCCCTTACAGCCGACAGTTCCTTTACCGAACTTTGGGAGCTTACCTACTCCATTACCTGAATTACCACCGAATCCCGATTCCACAAAGGTGATATTACCGCCTTTGCCGAGAGCATCAGCGAGTCCCAATATCTCGTCTTTACCCGTACTTCCTCAACCAAATTTCAACTCTTCGTTTAATGCTAAAGCGTCATCTGGCGGGTCATATCGTCGTTATAATCAGAAAATCGAGTTGGGACAACCCGCACCATTAGTATCTAGAAGAAGCGCACCGAGAACACAAACATCTTCCGATCTAACTGACATACCTTCAATACAGTCGGCACCAATACCTCCGGAACTTACTAGAGTTCCACCACCACCACCTCTTCCGCCGATGACAGATCCGGGTTTAGGTGTAGGTAATAGTGTAGCGATCGGTAACAGCGTTCCTGTAAATCAACCAAGAATAGTTAATCCCAAAGATTTTGTTGCGCCTACTAACAGAAATATTCCGAAACCAGGCGATAAATTGACCTTTGCAGGGCAAAGTTTACAGCAATGGGGAAATCAGTCATCTGGTAATAGAAGAATTGAACTACCAAATCAACAGCCATCCAATGGAAATATAATAACAGCGCCTCAGAATACAAATACTTTAACTCTGGCAAAACAATTTGAGGAAGTTAGGGGACGTTATTCCAACTTAGAAACTAAAGAACCGATTTCCGATGTAATTAGAACTAAAAAAGGACAAGAAGGTAAAACTGAAGGTACTTTAGTCATTGATGCTGACGGAAAAGCTGATTATTTAAAATTTGTTGATAGATCCGTTTCTTCCGATTTGAAAGAAGCAACTAGAGATTATTTCAGAGACTATTTCAAGAAAAATCCCATCCGCAAAAATGGTAAAGCAAAAGTATACGCATTTACCCTTGACTTTAAGCCTAATGTAGTCAATAGTGTTGAGTTTTCCAAACCCGATCAAACATTAGTTGACCGTTTGCGTTCGGCTAAAAAAGATGAAGTGCAAACAAATCTAAAACCGTCGGGCAAGAAACCTGAAAATTTATCTAGAAATTCGGCTCCGATTAAAATTGATGCACAACCTACTCCAAATGCAGTAGTTGTTCCGACAGTAACTTCAACAGCGCCAGTTAAACCCAAGCCACAAGTTCAAATTAGAACCAAGCCTACATCTGATAATAACGCTAAGCCACCATTAGAAGTGCGACTCAGAAACAGTCAAGAAGTACCACCTGTTCCATCAATTCCATCAATACCCAAACCCCAAGCGCGAGTTAATGTCAAAGAACCGGCACCGCAAGCTACTTCTAAACCATCTCTTGCAAACAGGTTGAGAAATGGCAAAGACGAGTCCGAAGATGATTCTAAAGAAACGGGTGCTAGCAAGAAACTACTTCAACGGTTACGTAAAATTCAAGATCGCAGAGAAAAGAATAATTAGTAGTTAAGAATCATCATAATTACCCTATAGCCGATAAATGTATGGAGACTTCCGATCGCGAAGTCTTCACATTTTTTGTTTTATTTAAATTTAATTTAATTTAATTTAATTTAAATTTTAAAATGCATTAAAATAGGCGGCGACTGATTTATCCTTTACATTTCCATTAAGGATAAAATTAATCGCCACCAAATAATTATTGAGTGTTTCACTCCTCAATAAATAGATAATTAGCCTTCAACAATTACTTTGCCAACCATACCAGCACCACGATGAGGTTCGCAGTAGAAAGTATATTCACCAGCAGGTGCATCTGCTGGAATGGTGCTTGTGAACTCTTGTCCGGGACTCATTACCAACTGCTTATGAGACAGTTCTTTAGCTAAATCGGCACTCTTTGCAGGGTTTTGATTAGCATCAAATACAACGTTATGAGGAGGAACTTTGTTGTTCACCCATTTAATGGTGTCACCAGGTTTAACTGATATTTTAGCTGGCTCAAACGCCAACATACCTTTATCGCTACCTAACTTTACAGTATATGTTTCAGCCGCAGCACTAGGTGCAAACACAGCAAAACTGCTGACAACTAGTAGCATAGTCAGCGCGGCTAAACCTAAACGCCGTAAAGTGGACGCAATCAATTTCATTGCTTTCTCCTAACAACAGTTTTTATTATCTTTCTTTTATTTTAAATAAAATTGCGCCCAAATACGACAATCTGTCATATATAAAAACTTTTGTAAATAAATAGCGTAGTTGAAGTCAGATATGTTAAGGAATTCAATAAAATTATTCGTCGAATCCAAAAGTCTCAGTTCCGGTCTGAAAAACTTACTAAGTAGTAAAACTAGGGAATAGGGAGTAAGGAACGGTTATAAATCGATACAGGACGATCGCTTATCAAAAATAAAACAGTTATTAGTCCGTAGCCAGCATACCAACAGTTTTGATATGCCAACTACAGACTAATAACTAAGGTTTAATCATTAATTGAACCTTGGAGGTTTAGTAGTAAATCTTACCACCACCCCATTTTTTACCGACAATCTTAGGTTGTAACAAAACATGACCTGCGATCGCTTCTAAATCTTCGTCAGTCAAGTTACGCATTTCAGTGAAAATATCGGCACTTTTAATGCTGGGGTGCAATTCAGAAATTTCCACCTCTCCATCATAGGTAGTAGGATTTTTCATATAGTCCACTAAACCCTGGATATTATCGCGGGATGGAGTTGCTAATGACAAAGCTTCAGGATCTAATCCTACGTTTTGGTTTGTCTTAGTTACACCACCAGCATGACATTGGGCGCAAGCGTAATTGAATAGGCGTTTACCTTCCTTGACTTCTTTTAAATTCAGTACATAGGTATCGCCTTGTTCGTTCAACGGTACCGTGCGAGTAGCTTCATCAAGTTCTACAGAGTAGGCATTACCTACGAATAACTGAAAACTCAGCACCACACAAGCAACAAAAATGCCAATTAACCTTGTTATCATGTTTCCCCTCAAAAATTTTAATGCTTAACACAGCAATAACAGCGATGCTTAATTTCTTATTGCTAAGAGTCAACACAAAAAGCGTTTTTGTTATTAACCCTTGATAATAGGTAACTTCGGTTTAATTCAAAACGAGGCACCGATTCAAAGGAATCTTCAAACAAAAATTAGAAAATAAATAAATGGCGGTATCGTTTAACGTCATAATCCAGGAATTTATAAACATTTGTAAATTATTCCCAGCCAGACGTACAAAGAAAGTCTGCTTCAGCCTTGTGAAGCTGTAATAGACCGTGATTTCCGCGATTGATAGGCTTGCAAAACCCATAATGGTTGTTAACTCAGACAATAAGGTTAAGTCACTGTAATACAATTATCACTCCAAGCGTGCAATTTTTTGCCCAAAGTACTTTTTCAACTTGGGATGAGGGGAGTTGGGTAGATGGGGAGATGGGGAGATGGGGAGATGGGAAGATGAGGGGACAAGGGGACAAGGGGAAGAATAACTAACTATAATTATTTTCTAACTCCTAACTCCTAATTCCTAACTCCTAATTCCTAATTCCTAACTCCTAATTCCTAATTCCTAATTCCTAACTCCTAACTCCCAATTCCTAACTTCTAACTGGTAACGGGTTACTGTTTCGTGCCTGTAAAGGAGACGCTTTGAATGAAGTAGCGGTTGAAGAAGGCGTAAATAGCTAAAGCTGGTAGGGTAAATACCATTGAGGCTGCCATGATGTAGTTCCAATAGCTGATATATTGACCTTTGAAACTGTTTAGTCCGAGAGGTAGGGTAAACATTTCTGGATCGAATAAAATAACTACGGGAAGTAAGAAGTTATTCCAGCTACTCATGAAGATAAATACTGCTTGGGCTGCTAGGGCTGGTTTCGCCAGAGGAAGTACGATATGACGAAAAATTCCAAAGGTACTTAAACCATCTAAGGCTGCGGCTTCTTCTAATTCTCTAGGAAAGTTAACGAAAAACTGCCGCATCATAAAAATAAATGTGGCGTTTACCATGTTGGGAACGATCGTGCCTTGGTAGGAGTTTAACCAGCCAAAAGTTTTTAAGATTAAAAATGTGGGGATGAGTGTAACTTGTATCGGTACGGCTAATACTGCCAAAATTAAGAAAAACCAAAACCTTCTGCCCCGAAACCGCAGTCTTGCTAAGGCATAACCTGCCATAGAATTGAATAGCAAGTTTAATATTGTGACGGCGATCGCGATAATTACACTGTTGAAAAACCAACGTAAAAATAATGGTTCTTCGATAAAAATTTGTTTGTAATTATCAAAGGTAAAGTTCTTCGGTAGGAAATTTGGTTCGCCAGCGACTATTTCTGTTAACGGTTTAAACGATGCCGAAAGCGCCCACAAAAAAGGAATTAAAGTAATTATTGCATACAAAGTTAAGACTGAGTAAAGCAGTATTTTTAGCCATGAAAGTCTCCATTTATTCAATTTTCGCCTCCAAATCGTCGCCCAATTAAGGTTATGGTTATAATTACTGCTGCTAATAGGAAAGCTATAGCCGCAGCATATCCCATTTGTAAGTTACGAAATACGGCTTGATATATCAATAAAACTACAGTTAATGTGGCGTTATTTGGTCCACCAGTACCCTGGGAAAATATATAAGATTGGTCAAATAGTTGAAAAGTACCGATTATTCCCATTGCTACCACAAAAAAGGTAACTGGGTTGAGCATAGGAATAGTGATATTAATAAATTTATGCCATCCATTGGCACCGTCTAATTCTGCTGCTTCGTAGAGGTATTTGGGTATATCTTGCAAAGCCGCCAAATAAATCACCATGAAAAACGGTGCTGTTGACCAGATATTCATAATCATAATGGCAATGAGTGCAACTGCGGGATCTCCCAACCAGTTATATGTCGGAAATCCAATGGCACTTAAAAAATCATTTAGCAACCCATTAGTGTTGTATATCCACATGAATATCAGCGTCAAAACTGTGGAAGAAGTAACTGTGGGTAAAAAGAAAAGCACCCGCCACCAGCTTTTACCGCGAATACCAGAATTAAGGGTAACTGCTAAAAATAAAGCCAGAATAGTTTGTGAAGGTACGACGATCGCCACGTATTCGACAGTATTTTTAAGGGCAATCCAAACCCGTTCATCTTCTACTAACTGACTGAAATTACGAAAACCAACAAATTCGTATTCGATACCACCTAAAAGCTGTACTTTTTGTAGAGAAAGAAATACAGCATAAAGTATCGGTAGCACCACAAAAGTTCCCAAAACCAAAATAGTTGGTGCGAGAAAAAGATATCCAGCTAAATTCGTTTTGGAATGCTGTCTTGTTAATTGCTGCAACTGAACTCAACCTTTTTTATGCATCAAAAGAATTGTAGCGATAAGTGATGCAATCTGAATATCTAATGTAGAGACAAGGTGTATTGCTACGTCTTTACTTTACACGTCGAAATAATTTCAACAATCCTATCCCTGTAATTAAACTAGATAAAATAGTAGTTGTTATCACTCCAATTACAAAGCTAACAATCCAAGCAATTTCTCGATTCCAAACCTTAGATAACAATGAATTAGCAATTAAACCTGCAAAGGAACCTAAAAACACGCTTGCAAAAATACCTACTAAAGATAGCATCAACCATCCTAAAGAATTATCTATTTGTCGGCGTATGGTTAACCATTTAGCGATCGATGTTCCTCCGATTACTCCGATAACGGCACATAACAATTCTCCATTATGACCGAATAATATACTCCCAGTAAAAGTTCCTATAAATAAACCTGTGAGAAAGCCAAACAAAGTTTCTATCAAAGACCAAAAATTAAATATAATTCGCTGCCTTAGCACCAACCACTGCATAATTTCAACTGGTACTAAAGTAATAATTGCCGCTAACATTGCATAGTGATAACCTACATTTTGACCAAAGATAGAATATACCGCTCCGCTAAAAATACTACGTATAAATAAACCAATGCCGATACCGACAATATTTGATAACATCCATTGATAGAAGAAACCAACGTTAATAGCTGTTGTTGGAGGTGTTAAAGTATTAATTTGGTTTGTCTTCGGTGGATTAGTAACGCTAAAATTCTCAGAATTATTAGTATTGGAAGGTATTTTACTTTGAAGCGTAGGTAAAAATGAAATTGGCTTGATCTCTAACAAACGTTGTAAAATTTCTTCAGTATTTGCTGGGCGTTGAGAAGGCGATCGCCGCATCATCCAATCGAGAAAGTCTGCAAACTCTGGCGAAATATTTGCTACTGTATTGCGCCATAATAATTCATCAGTTTGAGGATTATAAAATTGATTGGGGTCTTTTGCAGTGAGTAAAAAAACAAACGTGCGTCCTAAAGCAAAAAAATCAGATTGTTGCATAGCTTGACCGTTCATTTGTTCCGGTGGCGTGTATCCAGCCGAAATTATTCCCGTTACCTGCCCTTGAGCTTGGGCTTGCCAGTAAGTATCGCTAACTACTCGCGCCGTACCAAAATCAATCAGTGCTAAACCACCTTCAGCCCGCAGCATAACGTTAGCTGGTTTGATATCGCGATGAAAAAAGTTTTGATTGTGAACCTGTTGCAGAATAATTGTCAATTCTTGCAACCATTGCATCGCCATTCTTTCATCAATAGGACGATATTCGCGTTGCTTTATGTACTCATATAAATCCATCCCCTCAATTTTTTCCATTACCAAACAGTGCAAAGCTTCCTGACTGTTGCGGGGATAGTAAATAAAATATCCGTCGTCTTCAACTTGAGGAATTCCGGGATAATTTAATTGAGATAAAACTTCAGCTTCTCGTTGAAATAATTCAATTGCTTTAGGAAAATTATTATGGAGAATTTTAAGAACTTTCGCCGTAGTGTTGCGTTCCGTTATCTCATAAGTCTTACCAAAACCGCCACCTCCCAAATATTTTACTACCTTGTAACGTCCTTGCAGCAGTAATTCCGAACCACAACCCAGACAAAAAATTATCTTGTCAGGATTATCGGGTTTTGGGCAATGGGGATTTATACAAAGACTCATTATCTTGGGGATAGGGGATTAGATATTAACTTTTGACCTTTAACCTCTAACCTTTAACCTTTTATTGAACAACTTCTACTAATGTACCTATTTTTACGACCTTATATAACTCATCCACATCTTGATTTTTTAAAGATGGGCAACCTTAGAATAGCAGAATGAATAGCTTGCGGTGATTCACAACCTTTAAAGCATAAAACTTCCAAAATATCCGTAACCGGAAAAATAAATCCCAAGCTAGCTAGTAGAAAATATATCGTAGATATGCTACAAACTAAAAGCAAAATTATTTTTATTTAATTTTGATATTTTAAATTCAGTTAATTTAAAGTAATAATAATTACATTTAAACATTTATAACTTATCAAAAGCCCCCCTTCAATAAGGGGGGTTGGGGGGATATTCCCCATGCCCAATCTTCAATCCCCAATTCCCCAATGAATAAAGAAATGCGCCGCGACTTTGACAACCGCGAAGAATTAATTGCTTACCTCAAACAAGAATTTCCCGAAGCTGCAAAACGAGACGAACATATCAGCGAAACCATTGGTGGCAGAAAAGCTGCTGAAAAAGCATTACAAAAAGTAGATCCCAAAAAATACGGGAAAACACGTAACTTTTTAACTGGTGGAGTGACAAAACTTTCCGCTTATCTCCGCTATGGCGTATTGAGTTTGGCAGAAGTAAGAGACTTCGCTTTAAACAGAGCTAGCAACGATAACGATGCAACGAAATTAGTTAACGAATTGGGCTGGCGCGATTATTGGCAAAGATTATATGTAAAACTTGGTGATGGAATTTGGGAAGATAGAGAAGAATACAAAACAGGTTACAGCGTCGCTGAATATGCGCCAGAATTACCCGAAGATATCGAACAAGGTACTACAGGATTAGTTTGCATTGACAGCTTTAGTGAAGAATTGCGGGAAACTGGCTATTTACACAATCATATGCGGATGTGGATTGCAGCATATATAGTGCATTGGCGAAAAATTGGCTGGCAAGCTGGAGCAAAATGGTTTTTAGAACATTTATTAGATGGCGATCCAGCAAGTAATAATATGTCATGGCAATGGGTAGCGAGTACCTTTAGCCATAAACCTTATTTTTTCAATCGCGAAAACTTAGAACGTTACACCGATGGGGTTTATTGTAAGGAATGTCCTTTATATGGGCATTGCGATTTTGAAGGTAGTTACGAACAATTAGAAGAGAAATTATTTCCTAAAAAAGAGTTTAGTAGTAAGCCTAATAGTGGAAGTTATCAGAAAGGGAAGAGGAAGAAAGGTTAAAGGTAATTAATAATTCAAAAATGTAGGTTGGGTTAGAATGTAGGTTGGGTTAGGCGCACTAACATATTCATTCTTTACGAAAAATTAAGATGCGCCGTAACCCAACATTGCTTTATGGGTATTTTAGAAACTTTTGCATTTAACAATAATAATGTTTATCCGCAATGGTGATGTTGGGTTACTCTAATTGATTAATTTAGATTATCGTTACAAATCAAATTTGATCGTGTCTAACCCAACCTACGGACTTAACTAGCCATCATAATCGCCTCGGAATCAATTCCAAGGCTAATAGCTCAAGTCTACTTAAGTAGACTGAAAATCCTACCCAGTCGTCTTTAGGATGTAGGCTATTAGTTAAAGGTGAAAGAATGTAGGTTGGGTTAGGCGCACGAAGATGTGATTGTTTAACAAACAATTAATATCGCAACCTAACCCAACATTGCTTTATGGGTATTTTAGAAACTTTTGCATTTGAATAACAGTATGTATCTGCTTCAATGGAAATTGGAGGTTTGTTAATGAAGCTTAATTTTCAAACGATGACAATGGGAGAACTAAAAAAATACGTTTTAGAGCATCGAGATGATAAAGCAGCATTTCAAGCATTAATGGAGCGCGTTGATGCTCAACCTCAAGATCGAGTTTATAGAGAGGTAAATCCCGAACAATTTTCTGAAATTCTAAAACAACATCGCGGCTTTCAGAAAGATTAAATTCGCTGTGTTTAACCGCAATAGTGATGTTGGGTTACGACACGATTAATATAAATTGTCGTTAAAAATTAAAATTGATTTTCGTGTCTAACCCAACCTACGAGTTCTCCAAGAAGCCATTTCATAAAGATGTAATAAATAAAATCATCACAATAATGGCAAACATGAGTAATTTCAACTAATTGTATCAGGAATATTTGGGCTTGATGTTGTAAAAATAGTAATGTATATACTGGATAAATCTACTTAGCCTAAATGACCTCACAATCCGATGTTCAATTCGATGTCTTCCTTTGTCACAACAGCAAGGACAAGCCAGAGGTAAAACAAATAGGAGAGCAATTGAGACGGCAAGGACTTAAACCTTGGTTAGATGAATGGGAATTTCGTCCGGGTTTACCTTGGCAACGTGAATTAGAAAGACAAATTGGACACATTAAATCTGCGGCGGTTTTTGTTGGTAGTAGCGGTTTTGGTCCCTGGCAAGAGCATGAGTTAGATGCTTTTTTACGGGAGTTTGTCAAAAGGGAATGTCCGGTAATTCCTGTATTACTTCCTACCGCACCCCAGCAGCCAATATTACCAATTTTTCTTAGTAGTTATATGTGGGTGGATTTTCTGCAGCAACAACCGGAGCCGATGGGACAATTAATTTGGGGAATTACGGGTATAAAGTTGCAAAATTATCAAACCCCGATAATTCCGTCAAAAATAGACGAAGAAATAGAAGACGATGATCTTCGTTCTGATGAAGGAGTTGATTACACCCGATTACGAGATTTACTGAAAGCTGGAAACTGGATAAAAGCCGATCGGGAAACTCTCAAGCTTATGCTTGCAGCTACCTATAGAGAAACAGAAGGCTGGCTTGATGTAGAATCAATTGAAAGATTGCCCTGCACTGACCTACGTACCATTGACCAACTTTGGGTAAAGTACAGCAAAGGTCGCTTCGGCTTCAGTATACAAAAGCGGATTTGGGAAAGCATTGGTGGAAACCCTAACGCTGATAATGAAACTTGGTGTAATTTTTACAAGTGCTTAGGATGGCGTGTAAATGATTTTGGGATGAATTATTCTGAAGTGCTTCAAACCCCAGTGTCTAGGGGATACCTCCCTCAAACGATGTGTTTGCGTAGAAAAAAGGTCAAGCAGATTACATCAATACTTGAAAATTTTATATCTATGGGAGAAAGATTTTATGAATTACGTTTTGATAAAAGTAGGTTGGGTTGTGAGGCTCTTTTCTCTCGCATCAAGAGTTATAGAGTGTAACATTCAAGCTCTTCGTAAGTTTTGAAAAATTTATAAAGTTCCACCCGGTAATAAATTAGAAGCATTAAAAGGTGAACGTAAAGGTCAGCATAGTATTAGAATTAATGACCAATATAGAATTTGCTTTATATGGACACTCGAAGGAGTTTCAGAAGTTGAAATAGTAGATTACCATTAGGAGAAAAACCAGATGAAAATTCCAAAATATAGACCTCCATCACATCCTGGTGAAATATTACTAAAAGATTTTCTCGAACCAATGGAAATAACCCAAAGACAACTTGCAGATGCACTTCACGTTCCTTATCAGCGAATAAATGAGCTTGTAAATCAAAAACGAGGAATTACACCTA
This sequence comes from Rivularia sp. (in: cyanobacteria), assembly GCA_965234645.1. Classification (GTDB taxonomy): domain Bacteria; phylum Cyanobacteriota; class Cyanobacteriia; order Cyanobacteriales; family Nostocaceae; genus Rivularia. The sequence goes on from OZ248344.1 coordinate 5,133,386, forward strand.
GTACAGCAATACGATTATCAAAATTCTTTGGAAATAGCTCTAATTTTTGGTTAAACCTTCAACAAAATTGGGAGCTTTACTACGTTCTCAAAGAAGAAGAAGAACTAAAAACTATTTCACAATTCAAACTTTCATAATTTGTTGTTATTTTTCTTCAATTTTTCAACTAATACCCTGTTTCATCGCTGCTTTTTCTTCCTTAATTTTCCGCAAACGAACAATTCCTGGAGGTGGATTTAAAGCTTGTGCTTTGCCTTGTTGATGTCCCCACTCTAACCAATCAGCAATATATTTACTGACAGTTTATTTATTGTGCAAATAATAAAGAATCGTTGCGTATACTTGTTCTAAACTCAAAGATGTGTAAGTTTGAGCAATTTCTTCTGGAGTTCGAGAACGATAAATATATTCATAAAGAATCGTTTCGATACCTATCCGCGAACCTTTGAGACGAATGTCATCAGACGCAAGAAAATTGAAGTAATCTTCTAATTGCATAATTTCAAACCTCATTCTTTTTATCTTAAATTGTATGCAATATTATTCCTATATGAAAATGCGAATTATTAACCCACGCAGGTGGGTTTTGTTTGTATAGCCCCAGACTTACAGTCTGAGGGTACTATTTTGAAAAAACACAAATTATTTAAAAATGCCCAAACAAGACTCAACAAAATTAACAAAAGTATCTGTAAATCTCCCTTTTGGAATTGGTGGAACGGAATGGGAACCCGATGATACGGAAAGAAAAGCTGCTTGGTCATTATTCATAGAACTTGTCACCCGCGTTACCATCCAACCTTTAGAACCAGAAACAGATCAAGGATTATTGCGCGAAGCACTCATATCTTTCCATAGTTTGTTTGCAACTACGCGAGAAATTCTTAAACAAGCAGGTCCCGATATCGGTGCATCTTATCGTTCTGTTGGGGGAATTGCAATTACCGTACTTAATCGCGGTTTACGTCCTTTCCTTGCTAAATGGCATCCTTTATTACAATCCTGGGAAGCGCAACGTCCTCTCGATTTAAGTCCCCAGGAACACGAAAAAAACTGGAAGCACCAAACAAAATTAAGAAGCGAATTAGAAATACTCAGGCGCGATTTAGAAGAATATGCTATAGCTTTAGCAGTAATTGCTGGTGTAGATTATTGCTTTTGAGATGAGTATATACATTGAAGCTTTAGAAGAATTTGATGGTAAAGGTGATGCCATATTTTGTGCTGGTGGTATAAGTAATTGTCCAGATTGGCGATCGCAAATAGTGGAATTATTAAAACCTTCACCTTGGATTATTTTAAATCCCCGTCGTGCTAATTTCCCAATTGATAACCCCGATGCTTCTAAACAACAGATTGCATGGGAATACAGACATTTACGACTTGCTTCATCTATTCTTTTTTGGTTTCCTCAAGAAACAATTTGTCCGATAACTCTTTACGAACTCGGTGCTTTCTCGATGACAAATAAACCTTTATTTATAGGAGTTCATCCAAATTATTCTAGAAGACAAGATGTAGAAATTCAAACTGGTTTAGTACGTCCCGATATTAATATAGTTTATTCCTTAGAAGATTTAGCCGAACAAATATTGGATTCAGGTTGTAAAAATATCTAAAAAATAAAACACTCTTAAGATAGATTTTATATTCAAGTGAATCGGTTGTATTATAACCAAAGTCAAGCAAAAATCAGCCTAATCCAGCTTATTTTATTCAAGTTGGAGCGGAGGAACCATTATTACAGGGGCGTATTTTACTTAGAAGTTTTAATATCTTCTTGGTAAAAAGGATACCTCTCAATCCTAGCCCGTCAGCTAACTTCGTAGGCATCGAGGGGAATTGATGATGAACAGCATTTTAATTGTATTTATCGTCACTATCCCAGGCTAATATCACTCGCGTCAGTTGTGTACTTAATTATTACCTGGTGAATTGTTATGCATGATTTCTTTGATTGAATAAAATAAAAAATTCTAGGTTGTAAGCATTTGAAATTGTACAAATGCTAATTCCTTCCTGCTCTAAAATTAATTATCTCTCTTTATTTCTTGCCTCTGCGTACTCTGCGTCTCTCTCTTGAAAAGTTGTTCATGGGGGAAACCCCCAAGATCACACTTTATGTCCTATCGGACACGCTCCGCTAACGCTGCGGTTTATAAATCAGTAATCTTGTGTAAAACAAGTAATTTTCTTTTCGTAGTGGGAGCATCTTGCTTCCTAATAAAGCATCTTGCTTCCTAATAAAGCATCTTGCTTCCCATTAACAATTTAAACATTTCAAAATACCCAATCAATACTATTAAATTAAAAGGAGCTTGTGATGGGGAATTGGCAAGCAATGTTAAGCGGTGCCATATTTATCACTGTCATTGGTTTAATTATGACAGAATGGATAAATTTGACGGTAGCAGCTTTACTCGGAGCATTACTATTAGTTTTTACTAATATAATGACTTTAGAAGAAGCAGTCGGATACATCGCTAAAAGTCACGGAACAATATCGTTATTTTTCGGGGTAATGATATTGGTTAGAGCATTTCAACCAACAAAAGTCTTTGATTATTTAGCTGCACGCATATTATTACTGGTAAAAGGAGAAGGTAAACGTTTATTACTAGGAATTATTGCGATAACTGTTCCAGTTTGTGCGTTTTTACCCAATGCTACAACTGTAATGTTGTTAGCACCTTTAATTCCTCCAATAGCTAAAGAATTAAGCGTTAATTTTGTGCCGCTATTGATTTTAATGGTATTCGTTGCGAATGCTTCGGGATTATTAACTATAGTCGGCGATCCAGTTACATTTTTGGTTAGCGATGCAATTAATTTAAGTTTTGCAGATTATTTATTACGTTTAAGCTTGGGGGGAGTAATTGCGATCGCAGTAGTTGCTCTGACATTACCCATACTTTTCCGTAAAATTTGGCGAACAAAGTTAGATGATTTAGAACACATACCCCATCCTCAAATTAAGCATCCCGAAGCTTTAATAATGGGTGGGTTAATATTTGCTTTTGTAATCCTCTTTTTTGTGATTGGAGATACTTTACCAGTCAAAATTTCACCCGCTGCGGTTGCTTTATTGGGTGCTGCTTTGTCAATGCTTGTATCTCATCAAAGTAAAGTTGATACCGTGGAAAATATTTTGCGCGATGTTGATTGGAGTACTTTGATATTTTTTATGAGTACTTTTGTGTTAATCGGTGGATTACAAAAAACAGGGGTAATCCAAAGTTTTGCAGGTATATTAGCAACATCTATCGGGACTAATATGATTTTTGGTTCGATAGTATTAGTTTTTGTCACCGGAATATTATCAAGTATAGTTCCAAATATTCCTTTAGTGGTGGCAATGATTCCGCTATTAAAACAGTATTTAGTTAATGTTGGTTTAGTAGGAACAGAAATATTAACACCAGATTTCATCGGGCAATTACCACCATCTGTATTACCTCTATTTTATGCGATGTTGTTCGGCGCAAGTTTAGGAGGAAACGGTACTTTAGTCGGAGCATCTTCTAATATTGTTGCCGCAGGAATTGCTCAACAGTACGGAAGACGCATTTCATTTAAGGGATTTCTCAAGTACAGTATTCCGGTAACAATATTACAGCTAATTGCAGCTACAGTTTATATATTAATTCGTTTTTTTGGGTGATTATTAAAGGTGATTTATAGAGTATATGTTAAGAAGATGTTTTAGAAATATCCGGCGGTTGAAACCGCTACTACAAAGGCAAAGTCCACCTGCGTGGACTAATTAATTTAACCCGCGCAGGCGGGTTTTGCTTGTGTAGCCGCGTTAGCGTTCACGCGGAGCGTGCGGCTCAGCGTCTCCCGAAGGGAGATATTATATTCGCCAGGTAAAATTATAATTCCTACATCCCCAACTTTTCGAGCATTACCTCTTCTTTCTCCCTAAACCCTACCAAAACAGCACTACCATCTTTCACAAATAGCGGACGTTTGAGCAACATAGCATCTTGAGCGAAAGCTTCTATCCATTGCTCATCAGTCCAAGTTTTCTTTTCTTCACCCAACGCTCGATAAGATAGTCCCGAAGTGTTTCGCATCGGTTTGCAACTCAAAGTTTTTACCCAGTTTGCGATCGCGTCTTTACTGGGTGGATTTTCTTTGGTATTAACAAATTCATACTCAATATTATTATTTTGCAGCCAAGCGAAGGCTTTTTTGCAAGTACCGCAGTTGGGAATTCCGTAAACTTGGATTGACATTCTTATACTACTTTATGGGGATTGAGAAAGGATTACGATAAAGGTAAGCTGAGTTTATATACTTAATTTTCCCCCAAATCCCATGAGCCAAGAAGATAAAAATACTATCAAAATCGATCCCGGAACCGTAGTATTTGTTATATTTGTCTTGTTGATACTTCCGTTGCTGGTTACAGGTTTTCTTTCTCAGTAGAAATGAAATTCTCTATTTGCCTTTTCTTAAGATACAAAAATTTAGGGGTGGGATCGTACAATTTTTGATTAATCCCACCAATCACAAATTACCACTGCATCCTTACGCTGTTTAAGTTTCTTATCATTAATTGCACCTTCTAACTTTAACTTAAGCAGCATTTGTAGTTTCCATTCATATTCGTGGTCATTACCATCATCAATATAAACATCATCAGCCTGCCATTTTTTCCCCAATTCCACTAATTGACTAACTGTTGTATCTTGGTTTTCTACTAAAATATACAAAGTATCTGCTGGGTAAGAAATAGATTGAATAATGCTTTTTTCCGGTATTGGACAATATCTTGCTAAAGCTAATAAAGTATCAATCAAACCGTTAAAACTTAATCCATCTTCATCCGGTGCAAATACAGGTTTGCAAAATACAAAGCTTTGCCACAACTCTTGATTATTATATAAATCGGTTATAACTTTCTCACCATTAAATAAATTAAATCTCCGCTGCCATACTAAAGCTGCAAACATTTCTTGTGCGGAGTAAGATTGAGCCAGATTTTTAACTCTATCTAAATTAAGCATTATATTAAAAAGCTCTTAATTAAATTTGTGTCATAATCAATTATCTGCTTTATTTTTATCTTAATATTGATTTTTAACTAATCCAAAATTCTATGTCTAACAAAATCATCTGGGTACATGGTGACTGCTTGAGTCCTAAAAACCCCGCACTCGATGAATATCCGAATACTCCCGCTATCTGGGTTTGGGATGATGCATTATTAGAAGAATGGCAAATCAGCCTTAAACGTATCGCTTTTATTTACGAATGCTTACTAGAATTACCTGTCGTCATTCATCGTGGTGATGTTGCGAAAGAAGTTTTAGCTTTTGCAAATGAACATGATGCGAATCAAGTTGTTACAGTAGATAGTCCGAGTCCGCGTTTTAATAATATTTGCGACGAGATTGAAGCTTCAAAAGAATTAGAAATATTTGAAGTCGAACCATTTTTTGAATATGACGGTTTTATCGACCTCAAGCGCTTTTCTCGTTACTGGAAAGTCGCCCAAAAATATGTTTTTGAACAGTGAACAGTAATCAGTTACCAGTGAGTAGTAATATTATTTGTAACAACTATACGTATCTATAGCCCACGCAGGTGGGCTTCGCAATGGTGGTTCCCCAGACTTCTAGTCTGAGGGAGTTATTTAAGCCCATTTGAAACTAATTACAACTACCAAAAGTTAGAAGTATCAAGGGGATACATTCATTAGATTAGTTTGCTAGTCTGAGTAAACAAAACTTTTATTAAAACTTGTTTGCTGGAGAATATATAGTGATTCAATCTCTGCCAATTGGTATTAGTTTATTTGCGATCGCTGCAATTGTAATTGGCTTAGTCGGTACCAAGATGTGTAAGGTTGCGGATCGATTAGCGGATGCAACTGGTTGGGGAGAAGCTATAGTTGGCGCTGTTTTTCTGGGTGGTAGCACTTCTTTAGCGGGGATTGTCACTTCTGTTACTGCTGCTTTCAGTGGTCATGCGGAATTGGCTGTTAGTAATGCACTTGGAGGTATCGCAGCACAAACTGCATTTTTAGCCGTTGCCGATATTTTCTATCGTAAAGCTAATTTAGAACACGCTGCTGCTTCGATCGCAAATCTGACACAGGGAACTTTGCTGATGACTTTTTTGACTATTCCCTTGCTTGCAACTTCTACTCCACAAGTTAGTTTTTGGGGAATTCATCCGGCATCCCTTGTGATTATCGCGGCTTATATATTTGGACTTCGTTTGGTTTCTCAAGCTGAAGAAAAACAGATGTGGAAACCGCGACAAACAGAAAAAACTGAATTAGATGAACCATCGGAAACAACCGATATTAATGTTAATTTAACCTCACTTTGGTTAGAGTTTTTTTTATATGCGTTAATTTTAGCTTGTAGCGGTTATTTAATTGCTCAAACAGGTGTATTTATTGCAGTTCAAACCGGATTATCAGAATCTTTAGTTGGTGGTTTATTTACAGCTATATCAACATCTTTACCAGAGCTTGTAGTTACTGTTGCAGCGGTAAGACAGGGAGCATTAACTTTAGCTGTAGGCGGTATTATTGGCGGTAATTGTTTTGATATACTCTTGTTAGCTTTTTCCGATATTGCTTTTCGTAGTGGTTCTATTTATGCTATTATTTCCGATCGTCAGATTTTCGTTATTTCCTTAACAATCTTGATGACGGGGATATTATTATTAGGACTTCTCCAACGAGAGAAATACGGTATAGGTAATATTGGTTTTGAAAGTTTTCTAATTCTACTTCTTTATCTCGGTGGAATTGGATTATTGATTTCACCCATTTAGGGTAGAGGGGGGAGAGGGGGGAGAGGGGGTAGAGGGGGTAGAGGGGGTAGATAATTTAGAAATAACCCTAACTCTTAACTCCTCACTCCTAACTCCTAACTTGCCCTATCCCCAATGCCCCATGCCCAATGCCCCATGCCCAATTCCCTAACTCAATTCTTCAATTAATTTAATTACCCTTTCTTTTACTTGCTCGCGAATACGTCGATATGTATCGATTTCTCCTCCTTCTGGATCTTCTAATTGCCAATCTTCAAATACTTCTCTTGTCACCCATTCAGGAGGTAAATTTACACCACAACCGCATAAAGATATTACAGCATCGTAATTTTCAGGATTAAAATCTGTCAAAGCTTTTGATTCTTGATTGCTGATATCAATACCAATCTCAGACATAATTTCGACAGTTTTGGGGTCTACAAAACTCGCTTCTAAACCGGAACTGGTAACGCCTATTTTACCTTCTCCTAATTTACGAGCGAATGCTTCTGCCATTTGAGAACGGCGAGAATTCTTTTTACAAACAAACATGACTTTTTTCATTTTATTCCCCTAATACAAGATGAAATTTTGAATTTAAAATAATAAAAGATATAATCTCAAATTTTTTATATCTATTACCTATTACCTATTACCCATTACCTTTTCTTTTTCTTTTTCTTTCTCTTTTCGTTCGCTATAACGGTCTGTGAGATAATCAACTCGATCGCGTAACAGTAAGGTGAATTTGTATAATTCTTCCATAACATCAATCACCCGATCGCGATAAGGTGAATCTTTCATGGTTCCATCTTCGTTAAACTCTTGGTAAGCTTTAGCAACAGAAGATTGATTGGGAATTGTAAACATCCGCATCCAACGTCCTAAAAGCCTCATAGAATTGACTGCATTGAAAGACTGAGAACCACCGCTTACCTGCATTAGCGCTAAAGTTCTTCCTTGAGTTGGTCTAACTGCTCCTATATTTAAAGGAATCCAGTCAATTTGATTTTTGATAATCCCAGTAAGATTACCGTGCATTTCTGGAGATGACCAGACTTGACCTTCCGACCATAAACTCAATTCTCTTAATTCCTCAACTTTGAAATGCGTCTCTGCAACGCTACCCCGAATCGGTAATTCGTGGGGATCGAAAAATTTGACTTCTGCACCGAATCCTTCAATAATCCGCGCTGCTTCTTCTGCTAACAAACGACTGTAGGAACGCTCTCGCAACGAACCATATAAAAACAGTATTCTTGGCTTGTGTTCAAAATTTGTCATGTATTCAATTACCAATTACCAATTATCAATTACCAATTACTTCAGATCCCGAAATCCGTAAGAAAGATGTCGATAAACAATTACCGCTAACTGCGCTCCCATAATTGGTGCTATCCAATAAACCCAATGATGTTGCCAAATTCCTGCAATCAAAGCAGGACCAAAAGAACGGGCTGGATTCATACTTGCACCAGTTATCGGTCCCATAAAAGCCGCTTCTAAACCTACTGTCAAGCCAATTGCTAATCCTGCAAAACCCACCGGTGCGCGTCGATCGAGTCCCGATCCGAAAATTACGAACATCAAGATGAAAGTGAGTACTAACTCTAAAACAAAACATTGCAACCAATTACCATTCAAGGGCAAAGTTGCACCCAAATTGGCAACCTTTCCCAAACTGAGAAAAAGTAAGGCTGAAGCCAATACCGCGCCAATTAACTGTGCCAAAATATACGGTACAACTAAGCGTCTGGGAAAAAAGCCACTCGTCCAGAATGCTAACGTTACCGCTGGGTTAAAGTGTGCGCCGCTAATATGTCCTAAGCTGTAAATCATCGCTGCAACCACGGCACCGAAGACAAAACTGACACCTAACTGCGTGATGCTGCCATCGCTCATAGTATTAACCATTACTGCCCCAGTACCGGCAAATACTAAGATAAAAGTACCAATACCTTCAGCTAACGCTTCTCTCTTGCAAAGGCTATCCAATAATTGTTGGCGCGAATGCTGCTTTACCCTTGTATCCATAGCTTTTGCTGGCACTTTAACGCCCCAATTCTAAAACAAACTTCACATAAATAGATTATTTCAAAAAAAGTTGATATGTCAAGCAATTAGTAAACTATTTAGGTAATTACCGAATCTCTTCAATATATATGATTATGATGATTTTTTTATTTTTATTGTATATTTTGCAGGCTTCTATACTACTGTGTTTTTATAGACTTGCAGAAATTAAGTAAAATTCAAAATTCAACCCCCAATCCCTTAAAATCGGGGAAAGGGAGTATGTAAACTACCTACACTGTACCTGGTTAAATGTGAAGTTTTTCTATTTTGCGTTTTATATTCAAAGCTGCTCAAATAAAGCATTCCAATCAATTACAGATGGTCTTTCCCCCTTATTAACTATTTCAAAAGCTTTGTTATAACAACTTGAATTATTCAAACATTCAACACAAGCATTTGCAACGTCGATTCTGCTAGTTTGTCCTGTAAGTGTATCGCCAGTTCCCAAAACTACATCTAATTTACCGTCGGTTTTCGCTCTCAACAAAGTGTTAAGGTCATAGGAAGTATATGGACCATCAATTAAACGTCCGGGACGAATAATTGTATAAGGTAAATTTGAGTTTTTAATAGTGTCTTCAGCTTGTTTTTTTGCGTCGAGTATACCAAAGCTATTCAAAATACTGTAAGGAAAGTCGTTTTTATGTTCGACTCCACAGGAAGATATAAAAACAAATTGCTTTAAATTTTTCGGTGCTACTTCTACTAAATTACTTACACCTTGAGCATCAACTTTCATCGGACTATTTTTAGCTTTGGCTTTCGCTTCTTCAGGGTTAAAAAATAATCCAAAATATTCCAGAAAATTAGGATTGTTTTCAAAATCCCACCTTTCCGAAGGAAAAGCAGTGGTTCCACTACAGCAGATAATATGAGTAACATTCGCCAAAGAGTCTCTTATTGTTTCCAGATTGCGGATATCTCCAACAGCAATTTCTACTTTACCCGCAAACATATTTTCGGCTTTAGATGCATTGCGCGTCAAAACGCGAACTTTGAAATTTTTATCGAGTAACTTTGCTACCGTTAATTGTCCAACTCCACCTGTAGCACCAGCAACTAATACTAAATCTTCTGAAATACCTGAAGTCATGATTTTTTTATTAGGTTAACAATATTGACGTGCATTACAGATATAGCTTCTGCATTACAAAAATAATACGTCATGATTGTAGGGTGTGTGATGCTTTGATAAATTTTGTAGAGTAAATTACAAATTAGTTTTTAAGCATCACGCACCAAATGCAAGTTTTTTATAAAAGTAAATCTCTTCTAAATAATCAATGGTGCGTTACGGCTTTCACAACATATTCATTTTCATTTATCTATAAAATCATTTATGCCGTAACACACCCTAGAATTTGAGAGGGCTTAAGCCCTTACTACGAACAAAAAATCTATTTGGATTTGGATAATTATTTGAATGCGTTCCCAAGTGTCTGCTACCCTGACTTTAAACTTTTCAAGCTTTAGTTGATGACGGCTTAAGAAATAGCCATGCGACAAAAAATGTCGCTGCTGTAAATAGTTGAGTTAAATCTAATGCTGACAGATAACCATCTGACAACGTTGCAATACTTCTATCTATAATCCCAAAGAGCCAAGATGATACGCCGAATAACCAAATCCCATTCTTGAGATTTGCAATAAATCTTTTCGCTTCTGGCGATTTTTGCTTATTCATAATGTCCTATTCTGTTAAAAAAAATAGCAAGCAGTGAGTATGAGTACCCCGATACATCTTTATGCTTCTTAACTTTGTGACTATATGTTAATAAATATTTACGCTACTTGACAGATGGCGCTTGATACATTTTTAGGAATGTAGTTGGTTTATTCTAAGCGAGCCATTCAAGTTTTTTTGTGCCATTTATAACCAAACGCTTTACAAAAGTTTAACTTTCTTAAAATAATTCTACTTAGAGCAGTTAGGAGTGAGGAGTTAGGAGTGAGGAGTTAGGAGTGAGGAGTTAGGAATTATTACACCTTTGATATGCAGACCTTTAACCTTTAACCTGATAACTGTCTCTAGACTTATAACGATTACGTCTTGGGATACTGATGATTTTAAGGCTTAAGTAGTTCAATAGAACTAATGAAGATATGTAACTAATAGTTAATTAAAAAATGACTGCAATCCAGCTTGAATCAACATCAACGCAATCGAACCATAAAACGACTTCGCCGGAGTTGGGGCTGGTTTGCATCACTGTTTCTAAAGAGGTGCGTTTTCGGACGATGACGCGCACTCGTTATTTAGAGTTTGGTGAAAAAGAACGTAAAATCGCTCTCAAGTCAATTTATATAGATAATTTACATAAACTGAATTTTGCATTAACTTTTTGTCACCAGCATTCGATTAAGCTTTATCGGATGACTTCTAATTTATTTCCTCTATGCGATATGGAAGATGGAATAGGAGAAAACTTATTAGAGGAAATGAGCGCAGATTTAGCCAAAATTGGTGAAAGAGCGGCGAAATTAGGAATTAGAATGGTACTGCATCCAGATCAATTTGTAGTGTTGAGTTCCGAGAAGCCGCAAGTTGTAGAAAACAGCATCAACATTTTACAAACCCATGCTCGCATTATGGATATGTTGGGTTTACCTCGTTCAACTTGGGCTTTGATGAATATTCACGGAGGTAAATCTGGGCGTGGTAAGGAATTGGTAGAGGTAATTTCGCAGCTACCGGAAAATGTTAAAAGCCGTTTGACTTTGGAAAACGATGAAAATGCCTATAGCAGCAGCGAGCTTTTAGAAGTTTGTCAAAATGCTGGTATTCCTTTGGTATTTGATGCCCATCATCATATTTGTCACGAAAAACTCGATAGTTATGACGAGCAAAGCGTTGCCGAAATGTTTTATGCAGCCAAAGAAACCTGGGATAATCCCAATTGGCAATTAGTTCATATTTCTAATGGGAAAGACGCTTTTAACGATAGAAAGCATAGCGACTTGATTACCGATATGCCTTCATGTTACCGCGAAGCACCTTGGATAGAAGTCGAAGCTAAGACAAAAGAAGAGGCGATCGCACATCTACGGGAATGGTGGGAAAAAGAAAGTTAAGAGTTAGGAATTAGGAATTGAGAGTTAGGATTCTATTTGATGGCTTGCTTTTCGCGATGCTGCAATAATTGAAAAAGATAATGGTAGGTTAGGTTAGATGCGCGATAAATTAAAAGATAAACTAATTAATTCGTATTGCATCTTAACCCAACATCAATATTTGGATTTCCTATAAATTATCCAACGTAGATTTTTAAATGAAGCGAGTTGTTTCGTTGGATGTTTAATATTATTTTGAGTTGAATTATTTCGTTGAGTTTTCCAGATTATGTTGGGTTTCGTTCCTCAACCCAACCTACGAACTAATACAGAAGTATCCTTTTCTGATTCAAACATTGTCACTATAAAGTCTTCCATCGGGCATAATAGTATCAAAAAAGGTAACTCTCTCTACCCACGCATCCTCCATCTCAGCTCCGGTCAAGTTGGTTCCAATCAAGTCGCAACAACAGAGATAAGCGTTAACCAGTTTGGCATTAGTCAAATCGGCTTCATTCAAACTAGCATGACCCAAGCTGGCTCCACTGAGATCGGTATCCCTGAGATTAGCGCTATCAAGACAGCATTGTCCCAAACTAGCATTACGGAGGTTCGCTCTACTCAAATTAACCCCCTCCAAGTATCTCTCGCCCAAATCGGCATTACTCATGTCAACACCAATCAGGTCGACTTCGGTCAACTCGCTACTAATCAGGCGCATTCCAGCGAAATTTCTCTCCCCAGCAGCGTAACGCTCCAACAACTCCTCAGCAGTAATGTCCCAGACCATTATTTACCTTCTTAAGCAACACATTTAAAGATAACCCACTAAATCTCATCTTAGAAATAACCGACCTCCCCACCGGACAACTAGCAGAAGCGCAAGTAATCGTAGGTTGGGTTAGACGCACGAAAATATTTAAAAATCAACCAGTGATTGAAATTGCGTCGTAACCCAACATCAATATTTTGGTTTAATAATCAATTATCAGATATAGATTTTTTTATGAATTATCCAACATACATTTTTAAATGAAGCGAGTTGTTTTGTTGGATGTTTAATATTTATTTTGATTTGAATTATTTAGTTGAGTTTTCCAGATTATGTTGGGTTTCGTTCCTCAACCCAACCTACGAACTTGCGTCGCCTGAAAGGCGATACACGCAAAGCGTGCGGCTCAGCGCTACGTTCCTCAACCCAACCTACGACTATACTTTGGTTGGTGAATTCACTGTAGGTACGCGAATGAATCGAGAAGAAAGATTAATTGAAGCGAGATTGCAGCACGCTATTCTTACTCATTGAAATTGAATAATTATTACTTTTGTCTCTCTTTATATCTTTCCTTCGCGCTCTCTGCGCTCTCTGCGGTTTTTAATCAATAATCTTCTGAGGGAATAGCAACTATACCAAAATCCTCTTTGGAGGTAGAATTAATTGCGTGGGGTATCCACAATTTTGGGAGACGTAGCAGTGCTACGTCTCTACATCAGTGTTATGTTTTTATTCAAATTTTATTTGTAAATTATTAATAAAAAATGGCTATAGCAATCGATTTTGGCACTAGTAATACCGTCATTGCTCGCTGGAACCTGGTAACTCAACAGCCGGAAACTTTAAATATACCGGAATTATCCGTTCAACAAGGTTTAAATCCACCGCTAATTCCGAGTTTGATATATGTGGAAGATGCATCTAAATCGCGAGTTTTAGTTGGGCAACAGGTAAGGAATCGCGGTGTTGATGTTAAAGGTGATTCGCGATTTTTTCGCAGTTTTAAACGCGGGATTGGTGCAGATATTCAAGGTTTTTTACCGGAATTAGATGGATGTAATATTACTTTTGAGCAAGTCGGGGAATGGTACCTACAAAAAGTAATTGAACAATTATCTTCTATGGAAGGTGGTTTGGATTCTTTGGTATTAACCGTTCCCGTAGATAGTTTTGAAGCTTACCGTCACTGGTTAGGGAAAGTTTGCGAACCCCTAGCCGTGGAGCAGGTACGGATGCTGGATGAACCGACGGCAGCGGCTTTGGGCTATGGTTTAACTGAAGAAGATTTGTTATTAGTAGTTGACTTTGGTGGCGGAACTTTAGATTTATCTTTGGTGCGTTTGGATAAAAGCGTGCAGCAACAAAGTAAGAAGCCTTTGGGTTTTTTACTCAAATTTGGCAATAAATCTTTAGCAGAAGATTCCAAACAGAAGGTGAAAACCGCCCGCGTACTTGCAAAAGCCGGTCAAAATTTAGGTGGTACAGATATTGATAATTGGTTAACAGATTACTTTGCGAAAACTCAAGATTTAACGATAAGTCCTTTGACAACAAGATTAGCTGAAAAAGTAAAAATTCAGCTTTCTACCCAAAATCAAGCCAGTGAAGTTTATTTCAACGACGAGACATTTGAAAGTTACGAATTGGAATTAAACCGCGATGCTTTTGAAACTATTTTGCAAGAACATTCATTTTTTGCAATGCTCGATGAGTCAATGGCACAGTTATTGCAGCAAGCACGCCGTCAAGGAATAGAAATTGCAGATATTAACGCCGTTTTGTTAGTTGGCGGTACTTCGCAAATCCCGGCGGTGCAGACATGGATAAAAAATTATTTTGACTCCGATAAAATTCGTAGCGAACAAGCTTTTGAGGCGATCGCTCACGGAGCGTTACAACTAGCGCAAGGCTTTGAAATCAAAGATTTTCTCTACCACAGCTACGGAATCCGCTACTGGAATCGCCGTCAAAATCGCCATGATTGGCATCCTATCGTAAAAGAAGGGCAGCCCTACCCAATGAACAAACCAGTAGAACTATATTTAGGCGCTTCCTTAGAAAATCAACCCAGCATAGAACTGATTATCGGAGAATTGGGAGCAGAAACTGGGGGAACCGAAGTTTATTTTGATGGCGATCGCTTAATTACCCGTCGTGCAGAAAGTAGTGAGATTTCAGTAAAACCCCTCAACGATAGCGATGGTGCAAGAAACATTGCTAATCTTACACCACCGGGATTTCCGGGGAGCGATCGAGTTAAGGTTTTTTTAGAAGTTGATAGTGAAAGGTTTTTAAGAATTACCGTAGAAGATTTATTAACGAATGAAACCGTTTTAGAAAATCAAATTGTAGCGCAATTGAGTTGAATTTGGGCATGGGGCATTGGTTTGATTATCATAATAATGTAGAGACGTAGCACTGCTACGTCTTTCGGTATTAAAATTTGCAATAAAAGCCATGCAAACTACAGAAAATACAATCAATCTTCGTCTGTGGACAGTTAAGGAATACCATCGGATGGCAGAAGCTGGTATTTTTGATGAAGACGAACGAGTAGAACTTTTAGAAGGAAAGATTATTTGGATGAGTGCTATAGGAACAGCACATCGTTCTGCTGTAGGAAGAACTAATAAATATTTGCAAAAGCATTTAGGTGATAATAATAAAGCTTGGATATCCATTCAAGATCCAATACAGTTAGATAATTATTCAGAACCTGAACCAGATATTGCAGTTGTAAAAATTGATTCATTAGACTATGCAGACCATCATCCTACACCTGATGAAGTTTATTTAATTATTGAAGTTGCGGATACTACTTTTAAAAAAGATTGTGAGACAAAAGGGAAAGCTTACGCAGCAGCAGGGATTGTTGATTATTGGGTTTTAGATGTTATTAACCGTCAACTTCATGTATTTAGAGAACCTTCTGAAAATGGTTATAAAAGTGAAGTGGTATTAGGGGAAGGTGATATTATTTCACCTTTAAATTTTTCCGATTTGAGTATCAATATTTTGGAAATGCTACCGCCAATGATTGGTAAATATTAAGTTAATTGTTTATCGGTAATGAACGAATACGGATGCGAGTTTTTTCAAAAACAACTACACTTCCTTGTTCCAAAGCATCCTGAACTGAAAGTAAATTTGTTAATAAAATTTCTAATTGTTTTTCAGGAACACGTTCGGTGTTACGACGGATTCATGAGGGAAGAAGGAAGAGGGAAGAAGGAAGAAGAACTCACGCTTAAAATCGTGAGATTGAAACAAGGACATAAATATTTATCGCGCTACGCACCTCTGGCGGATTATTTTTTTATTTAATCAGTTTTAAACTCATAACTAAAGTTTTGTAAATGCATTACCTTCTTCCAACTTCTCCGTCACTCCTTCCTTCGTTTATAAAATTACCGATGGTTTGCTTTCTTGTCTTAATGCTAACAAAGTACCAAAATCAGTGTCCGCAGAAATAATTATACGGTTTTCATCTACTGCTCTGACAAATATCTCACTATCTAAAGCTGCTTGCATTTCGTATTCACGGACATGAATAGCATCGTAACCTGCTTCCTTTAATCCATCAGCAATCGAAGGAGATAAAGCATTATCAACTAAAAATTTCATGCTTCAATTAAAGGTAATTCACGTTCGGTAACTACTACAGCCGCATAACTCAGAGCTTCTTTAATATCTTCTGCTTGTAAATCTGGTAAAGCTTGCATTATTTCTTCGTCTCGCATTCCTTCAGCAAACATACCGACAACAGTTGCAACCGGAATTCGTAATCCTCTAATACAAGGAACTCTACTCATCTGATTTGGATTTACTGTAATGCGCGTAAATTTCATTGTTTTTTTGAGCTTCTACAGCTTATTAGTTGAGCTTCTACAGCTTATTAGTATTTTCTCCACAATAAATCAAATAGAATGATAAAGCGGAAAATATTTATCATTTTCCATCCCTCTCCTTAATAAGGAGAGGGAACGAGGGTGAGGTCAAATCGAATAATAAAGCGGAAAAGATTTAGCATCTTTGGGTTTCACATAAACCCGTTGCTGAGGTTCCAAATGCAATTGATCGAATCTATCTCGTGTCAAATGAGCGCTTACAACTTGTCCGTCATCTAAGGTTAATTCTACTTGAATTTCCCAACCTAAATGTATTAATCTACTTATCCTTGCAGGAACTGTTGTCCCATTAGGGGAAGTTTCAACAATCACATCTTGGGGACGCAAAAACATTTCCGATTGTGCGGAATCAAATCCGTTACTCTGGAATATGCCAGAAGTACTTGGTAACACGTTCACCGGACCGATAAAGCTCATTACAAAGGCTGTTGCGGGATGATCGTAAATTTGCGCTGGCGTACCAATTTGTTCTACCTGCCCTTTATTCATTACCACAATTTCGTCGGATACTTCCATCGCTTCTTCTTGGTCGTGAGTCACGAATACCGTGGTAACGTGGACTTCATCGTGCAATCTCCGCAACCAAGCGCGTAAATCTTTACGAACTCTGGCATCAAGCGCTCCGAAGGGTTCGTCTAACAGCAATACTTTGGGTTCTACCGCTAAAGCTCTGGCTAATGCAACCCTTTGTCTTTGTCCCCCAGAAATCTGGGATGGATATCTGTCTCCAAGTCCGCTTAATTGAACTAAATCCAATAACTCATCGACTCGCGCTTTAATTTTCGCTTTTGATGCTTTACGAATTTCTAACCCGAAAGCAATATTTTTCCGCACCGTCATATGTTTGAACAAAGCGTAATGTTGAAACACAAAGCCAATGTTTCGCTCTTGTACGCTTTGGTATGTGGCATCCTTGCCAGTTAACAAAATTTTTCCGCTATCCGGCATTTCCAAACCTGCAATTAGTCGTAACAGAGTAGACTTTCCCGAACCCGAAGGTCCCAATAAAGCCACCAGCGAGCCGCTTTTGATTTCCAAGCTGACATTATCAACGGCTTTAAAACTGCCAAACTGCTTGCACGCATTTTCAACTACTATGCCCACTGTAAAAAAATCCTCTGCAACTAATCTACGGTTTGTCGGTGGAGATACCGTATTTTATATATATCATAGATGGTTGCACTATTTTAGATTTCGGATTTTAGATTTTATCAGCTGATGCGTTTGTTTTAGATTCTAGGACTAGGATGTGTTGCTGCACAAAAAATATTATGGAAAATAAAAACAATGCTGTTTTAGCCCTAACGTACCATCATGTATTTAACGTGTGACTATTAATTAAAATGTAATTACTACGGTAATTATAAAAGCCATTAATTATTATGACGGCTGCAAAGAATTCTGAAGCGATCGCTGAATCAACCGTACAAACGGAACCAGAAAATATTATCATTCCACCATCTGACTTATGCAGTGATGAACCGCCTTTGGAGAGTGACTTACATCGCGAACAAATCGAGTTATTATTGGCTTGTCTTAAGTGGTTGTGGCAGGAACGTAATGATTATTACGCTACTGGTAATTTAACGATTTATTACAGTGAAGACCATATTACTACGCGGGATTTTAGAGGACCAGATTTTTTTGTAGTGTTAGGTACCCAAAACCATCCCCGTCGCAGTTGGATGTTATGGGCGGAAGTTGGTAAATATCCCAATGTAATTGTGGAGTTGCTTTCCAACAGTACTCAAAAAGTTGATAAAACGACGAAAAAAGAACTTTATCAAGATACCTTTCGCACCCCCGAATACTTTTGGTTTCATCCAGAAACTTTGGAATTTCAAGGTTTTCGTTTGATGTCTAGTAAATATCAACCTATAGAAGCGACGGATGAAGGGTGGTTGTGGAGCGAGCAGTTAGAGTTGTTTTTGGGAGTTAGCGATTCAAAGCTGAGGTATTTTACTCAAGATAAACAATTGGTTGTGACACCGGAAGAAAGAGCAATAATAGCAGAGCAGCAAGCTGAAGCGGCACAGCAACGAGTAGAAGAGTTACTGGCTAAGTTGAAAGATTTAGGTATTGAAGAATGAACAATAAACAATTATCAAGCGAAGAAAAATAATATTGCGTTCAATGTTATTAGAATCGCTAAAAGTATGCCATTGATTATAAAATCGTGTTTGTGCTGTCTAAATTTTCTTTCAAATAAAGCGCCTCCGGTAGTGAATAAGAAGCCTTTTATCGGTTTGGGAACTTTGTCGTAATAAGGTTTATAGCGCAGCAGATTTATTATCAGTTGGACGGTTCCGAAAAAGGTGATTCCGAAAAGCCCTAACCGGAAGATGCTGTATAAATTAAAGTAGTTCTCCATTAGATGTGTTTGAGGATAATTTTTACGGCGATCGCTAATATTGCAGCGATGATACTACCAGTTAATGTAATTCTGACGATGCGATTATATTTCCGCACTTCGATATCGGCTAATTCTTCTGCAACTTCAATTCCTTTACTTGCTGATTGCTTGGCATATTTACTTACCTCGACAGCTAAAGTAGAGACAACGGAAACAATCACCGCAACATCATCTGTGAGTCCTAATACGGGAATTACATCGGGAATCGCATCGAAGGGAGATACAAGATAAAGCAAAGAACCGATCGCTAATGCTTTTGATGTCCAAGCGGCTTTGGGATCTACAACCATTTGGAACAATGATTGAATTTTGGGCCAAATTTCTTTAATTGGTCCCCGATTCATTGACGGTAATTTTTGGGTAATTTTCTGAATATCTTTCTGAATATTCTGCGGTTTTACTGATTTGACCAGTTTATTAAATATATTCTTGATTTTATCGGAATTACTCGCGCTTTTTAATCTTTCATCAACTTCTTCAATAACTTCTTCTGGTTTAACTTGTTCTTTTTCTTTCTGAGTTAACTGACTAAATAGCTTTTTAATTTTATTTGAGCTAGTTTTGGAACTTGTTTTTACAGGTTCGCTAACTGAGTGCGGTTCAACTTCTGCAATAGTAGTTTGAGTTAGAGATTGTGCGGGAACATCTTTATCTTTGTGGAATACATTTTGTATAATCGATTGCAATTTATTCTTTTTACGAGCTTTTTGATTAATTTCAGTTTCTAGCTCTTGATTAATTGGCTTAACATCTGCTACAACTTCTTTTTCTACTTCTACTGTTGCTGTTGCTTCCGTTTGCGAGTCTTTACGAAACTTATTCCACATTTGCTTAATAAATCCCGAATTGGCTTCCAAGGGTGTTTCATCTGCGGGTAATGGTTGGATATCTATAGTTGTTGGGTTCTCTATTCCATCCGATTCTTTTTTCGACTTTCCAAAAAACCTATCCTTGATTCCCATAACCATCACCTCTTCTCTGTGTCACTTACTAAATTTAAGCAAATATTCTGCCACCATGCATCAAACAAAGTGAATGTAAATAAACTATTGCCACAATCGGCAAAAATCTATCTAAAGTAAGAAGATATTTTGTTAATAAAGGAAATGTTCTTGTACCTCTGCTCAGAAGAATTAATTAGTTGAGAAGGAAGTAATTGTCCTGCTAGCCATAGCACGTTTTTGTATACGAGTGAAGAGTAGAAGTTGTATCGGATTTAAGCAAAAGCTAATAGTAGAATAAAGTACGGGTAAAAATGTTTGGAAGGGAGCTCCGGGAAATTGGATGAATTAAGAGCGGCACTAGAGTTAGCTACTGAAGAAGAGTTGCAAGATTTAACTGCGATTTTATTCAGTCGTAGGTTTAATCCTTTGGATTACGTACAGACACCAGAACCTATAGAAGTTCAAAGTCAGAATCGTCAAGCTTGGTTAGATACGCTTGAGGAACGTTTTCGCTTTTTGGCTGCCGATGGAATGACGGTATTGCGGGGACGTACTCACGAGGTAACTTACCGCGAAGCTTTGGTTCAGGTATGCAAATATTTAAAAATTCCTTATTCTGACAATTTGACAACTGTTGATTTAGAAGCTGAAGTGTTTCTGCATCTTTTAGGAAGAGTTTGGAAGAAATTACCTGCGGGAGAAAAGATAAAATTAACCCAAAAAGTACAGGATTCCTTAATAACATCCGATCTTAAAGAACCGTTACCTCTTGCTTTACAAAAAGATCCCTTGGGCTTAATTTTTAAAGGTGGTAGTGCAATCGCTGTGACTTCGGTGATTAAACCAATGTTGCTCAGACAAATTACCAGTCAGTTTGCGACTCATTTCGCTACTTATCAGCTAGCCAAGGAAACAGCAATTGCAGGTGGAACTGCTGCTGCAAAACAGTTTCAAGGCTATGCAACTTCGCAAATAGCGCGTCGGGGTATGGCTGTGAGTGCAGCGCGTTACGGTGCGGTGAGGAGCGTATTTGCATTTATTGGTCCGATGATGTGGGCTTGGTTTTTCGCCGATTTAGGATGGAGAGCGATCGCCACTAATTATGGTCGAATTATTCCCACTATTTTCGCTTTAGCTCAGATTCGTTTAACAAGGGCTGAATGTTGGGAAATGGCTTGAATCTAGTTTGGGCATAGGGCATGGGGGATTGGGGATGGGGAAGAGTGGGGAGAGGGGGACAAGGGGACAAGGAGATAAAAATAATTTTAACCTTTGACCTTTAACCTTTAACCTTTAACCTTAATTACTCCTCAATCCAAAACAAAAGCATCCGTTGTTAAAATCCAAAATCGAATGACGAAAATTTTATGGTCTTATTTAGGACATGAAGACCCTAAGCTGCGATTTTCTTGGTATTGCTTGCAGTTAGGATTATTTATCTTTCCTTTCTTTCCGGCTTTGGGTGCTGTAGGTTTGTTCTTAAGCGGTTTGATTACTTTTGGACAAGAATTCCGTAAGTTTCCTAAATATCCTTTGTATCGAGGATTTGTTCTTTTAAGTATATTTTTAATAATTACCGTTGTTTTTGCTGCGGATAAAATAGCTGCTTTTCTTGGCTTATTTAATTTACTACCTTTCTTTGCATTATTTATTGGTTGGAGCCGTTTAATTCAAACAACGGCGCAATTAAAACGCATATCCTGGATTTTAACGATAAATTCCCTACCAGTTGTGATTATCGGTATGGGAGAACTATTTCTAGGATGGCACACTTCTAAATTATGGAGTAGCGTATTCGGTTGGACATTAGTAGCTGGAGGAAATCCCCCCAACCGTATGGCTTCTAGCTTCATTTACGCCAATATTTTAGCTGGTTATCTAGCGATAGTTTTTATATTAAATTTGGGTTTATGGTTGCACGAATGGCGAAGAATTAGGACAAGGAGACAAGGGGATGGGGTTCGGGGGAGATGGGGGGACAAGGAGATAGGGGGATGGGGAGACAAGGAGACAAGGAGACAAGGAGGCAAGGTAGAAATTTCTTCCCCTTCTTCCCCCTCTCCCCCCTCTTCCCCCTCTCCCCATCTCTTACTCTTCCTCACCCTAACCGCGATCGCCAACTTCACGGGGTTAATCTTAACCAACTCTCGTAATGCATGGGTAATTGCAATAGTTATTTGTTTGGCTTACGCTTTTTACCAAGGCTGGCGCTTGATTGTGGCGGTAGTAATGGGAGTTGCAACTAGCGTGCTTTTGGCGGCTTTTGCTCCTTCACCAATTGCAAATTTATTTCGTAGGGTTGTTCCTGCTTTCTTCTGGGCACGCTTCAATGACCAATTATACCCAGATAGACCTGTTGCTTTAATGCGGACAACTCAATGGAATTTTGCCTGGGATTTAACTATGCAGCGTCCTTGGACTGGTTGGGGCTTGCGTAATTTTTCGGAGATTTATGAGACTAAAATGAACCTGTGGTTGGGTCATCCGCATAATTTATTTTTAATGTTATCCGCTGAAACTGGACTCCCCGCAACGCTGTTATTTTGCGGTTTGCTGGGTTGGGTATTTATTAAAGGAGTCAAATTACTGCGAGTTATTCCCCAGGAAGATAAATTAATCTTTTTCAGCTATTTATTAGTGTTTTTCGGCTGGATACTTTTTAATACGGTGGATGTGACGCTGTTTGATTTTCGCTTAAATACGCTTTATTGGTTGATTATGGGCGCGATTCATGGAATTAAGCGTTATAGGCAATCAAAGAGTTAGGACCACCGGAGTTAGGACCACCGGAGTTAGGAATGAATTAAAAGCCGAACCAATGACTCAAGCTGTTCGGGTATTAAACCAAGCTCTAACAGTTGCCGAAACTATGGATTGGTATCAATACAAAGCCGAGGCATTAACGGCGATCGCCAGTCAGTATGCTCAATTGAAGCAAAACGATCGAGCCGAACAAGTATTAGATCGAGCCTTGAAGACCGCTAAAACCATCCGTGACGATTACACACGAGTCGATACAGTAGTTGCGATCGCCAGTCAGTATGCCGAGTTAGGGCAAAAAGATAAAGCTAATAAAATTTTAGCCAAAGTTTATAAATCATCAATAAATACTTCGCGATCGTCAAGAAACGCGCTTTTTTAATCGGTTTCTGAGTTTTTTAAATTATTGCAACTTATATGCGATCGCCATAGTATTCTCAAATATCTTTTCAGTCTAAAGATATAGTTAATTTGGATAAAATTCAACCGTAAGATAACGCAGTTTATTCAACTTTAACTATTCCATCTTTTTGATTAAAACATCTCATTTGTGACAGATTTAAAAGAGTCTACTTAAATAAGTATTTAATTTCATTTTGGAAACATTTTTTTATATGCTCAAGTCTTACAAAATCTTTTTTGTTTGTAAAAAATATCATAAAAACTCAAAAAATTTATATACGAGTATTTCCACAATTCGAGGTAACAAATTAACAATTTATCCAAATATATTCGGAACCTTTTACTTTGTTTTTCGACTATGAATGTAAAAGCAACCATTATCTGTAATTGGTGACTATTATGAAACGCTTTATTAAATCCTGCCTCACAATTTCCGCATTATCTTCTTTATTAATTGCTCCTGCTGTTTTATCTGCTGGTTCCGCTTCTGCACAGCCTAGAAGAAGTTGCGATCATACCTATGTTGGTGGTGGTCTTAGCGGTCAGGTAACAAATGGTGGACAGGACAACGATGCTGCTAATCTTGGTGGCAATATCCAGGGTAGTTTACCCGTACAAGGTACGCCAATCGACGTTAAGACCAAGGTTTTATGGAACAACGATGCAACCGCTATCAACCCTGAAATTGCTGCTGGTACATGCATTGGTTCCCGCACAAAAGTATATGGTGCTGTTGGTTATTCCTTCATCGAGCAAGATGGTAAATCAACTCCTTTAGGTAATCAAGATTCAGTCACTGCAAGTGTTGGTGTAGAGTCTGAAGTTCAGAAAGGCATTGTTGTTTACAGCAATGCAACTGTACCGTTCAATGGCTTCGACAATACCAGTGCTATACCTGTTAACGTTGGTGGTGGTGTTGGTTTTAAGTTCTAAGTAAGTTGAAAGATTGTTAGAATTTTTCCAGATCGAAAACAACAGCTATTGCTATTAATTTAAGCTGGCAATATTACTGAAGTTCAAATGTAAATGACTTTTAGTTTTAATTTTTTGAGTATATTCTCAGATAAAGCATTTACATTTTATTGAATGTAGCTGTATAGTTTTTAAAAAACTCAGTTTCTCGGCAGATTTATCGAGAAGCTGGGTTTTTTTGGTTAAAAAAAGGAGAGAGGGGATGAGGAGATAGGGAGATGGGGAGACAAGGGGATATTCTCACTGAAACTGTTAAGTGTTGATGCGATCGCGAATGGGGCTTCCTACCGTGATAAAATTAAATTATTCCCCTTAATTCCGACCGGAATACCGGGAATATACTTAGCCGATGGGATGCATCTTTATCAGTGACCAGTAGTCAGTAATCAGTGACCTGTAATTAGTAATACCGATTAATCTCTTTGTTATAAACACCTTCAACTTTTTCCAAGACCAAATTTGGTATTACAGTGAAGGTGATATTTTATTCGGTGTTATTAAAACAGTAATTGGTAATTGAAATACAGTACCCAGGGTGCCTCGGCAATGTAATAATGCCCTATCGAGAACACATACGACTGCAATGGTTAAGTCCGCTCCTCCCGAAAACACAAACCGTAAACCTTCTAAGCTTGAAGGACTCAAAGAACGCAGTAATTTTTTGCGCGAGCCTGTAGCAACTGAGATTCTTGAAGATACTACTCACTTTAGTGAAGAAGGTATACAAATTCTCAAGTTTCACGGTTCTTATCAGCAAGATAACCGCGATAATCGCGTCAGAGGACAAGAAAAAGATTATCAAATGATGCTGCGAACCCGGAATCCGGGGGGTTTCGTGCCACCGCAGTTGTATTTAACTTTGGATAAGCTTTCGGATGATTACGGAAACCACACGATGCGGATAACTACTCGTCAAGGTTTCCAGCTGCATGGAATTTTAAAGAAAAATCTCAAATCATCAATTGCCGCGATTATTAAAAGCATGGGTTCCACTTTGGGTGCTTGTGGAGACTTGAATCGCAATGTTATGGCACCTGCTGCCCCTTTTAAAAATAAACCAGAATATCAATACGCCGTTGAGTACGCCGATAAAATTGCCGATTTACTCACGCCGCAAACTGGCGCTTATTATGAGATTTGGTTGGATGGCGAAAAAGCTATCAGCGCCCAAGAAAGTCCAGAGATAAAAGCTGCACGTCAGCGTAATGGTACGGGAACCGTTTTTCACGATAATCCTGAAGAACCGATTTACGGTACCCACTATATGCCGCGCAAGTTTAAAATTAGCGTCACGGTACCGGGTGATAATAGCATTGACCTTTATACTCAAGATTTATCGTTGGTGGTAATTACCGATGAAAATTCCGAGTTGCAAGGATTCAACGTCTTTGCTGGTGGTGGTTTGGGAAGAACCCACAATAAAGAAGAAACCTTTGCTAGAAAGGCTGATGAAATTTGTTATGTCTCAAAAGCAGACGTTTACGAATTAGTTAAAGCTATTGTTGCCACTCAAAGAGATTATGGCGATCGCTCTCAAAGACGACACGCTCGCTTAAAATATTTAATCAACGATTGGGGTGTAGAAAAATTCCGTTCCCAGGTTGAGGAATATTTTGGTAAGTCTTTAGAACCTTTTAAAGAATTACCGGAATTCAAATATCAAGACTACCTCGGCTGGAACGAACAAGGCGACGGAAAACTGTTTTTAGGCATTTCCATCGAAAACGGTAGAGTCAAAGATGAAGGAACATTTCAACTCAAAACCGCGTTGCGGAAAATCGTCGAACAGTTTAACTTAGATGTTCGTCTCACCGCAAACCATAACCTGGTTTTTTGCGACATCGAACCCGACAAAAAGTCAGCCATTGAAGAAATACTGCAAAGCCACGGTATCAATAGCGACCCCGATAAAATTGAACCATTGGTACGCTATGCAATGGCTTGTCCCGCACTTCCTACCTGCGGATTGGCGATCGCCGAATCGGAACGAGTAATACCCGGCATTTTAGACCGCATTCGCACGCTTTTAAATGATGTGGGTTTACAAAAAGAGCATTTTGTGGTAAGGATGACTGGTTGCCCTAACGGTTGCGCTCGTCCCTACATGGCAGAATTGGGTTTCGTTGGTAGCGCACCCGATGCGTATCAATTGTGGCTGGGAGGTTCGCCAAATCAAACTCGGTTGGCATTACCTTACATGGAAAGGCTGCACCAGAATGATTTGGAAACGCAATTAGAACCGATGTTCGTTTACTTCAAAGAATCTCGCGAAACCGAGGAAAGCTTTGGGGACTTTTGTAATCGAGTTGGATTTGACGCAATTCGCGAATATGCAGCTAATTACGAAACCAAAAAAGTTGCTCCTGAAGTATTATCCGACGATAGCGATGGTTTGGTAGAAGCAATGGCAGATTCTACAACAGCAACAGTTACAGAAGAAAGCGAAGGTAAGACGGTAGCGATCGATAATACTACGACTGCTAAAAAGCTAAGACATCGAGTTACCGTCAAAGACGATCTTTACAGCAAACTTAAGCAAGCTTCTGAAAGTCAGGGTAAACCGATGACAGATATGGTGAATGAAGCGATAAAGGCTTATTTAGGCGTAGAGTAGGTTCGTAGTTGCGCTTTAGCGCTCTTGATTAAGATGTGCCCAAGCGCAACTACCAACGATAATTAATTATTTTTTCAGACGAATATATTGAGTTGATTCGTTGGGATGACCAAAATTTATGAGACTCCGCACTGCGGAGTTTCTACATTAGTTATCTGTTAGGAATTGTTTTCTAACCAGGTGGTTAAATCATTTTGATTGGAAAAATCTAATAATGCTTCTCCTAAGTCTTCTAGTTGAGTAGTAGATAAAGCATTGATTCTTTGCTCTACTTCAACAGGAGTTTCACTAAAGCGACGTGCAAGTTGTCGCAAAATTAATGTCGCTTCACCTTGTTGCTTTCCTATGCGTAAACCTATTTCTTCTCCTCTTTGGATAATATCCTGATAAATCACTGATTCTTGCATAATTTCCTCTCGAAATAGTTGATTAATTAAATTTCTGTCAAATCGCAATTGAGAAGATTTTTGTATAACTGATATTCAAGCTATATTTTTTAATTTTATTCGTTGCGATCGCCTAGATTTGGGAGACGTAGCAGTGCTACGTCTCTACATCAGTTATCTGTTAGGAATTGTTTTCTAACCAGGTGGTTAAATCATTTTGGTTGGAAAAATCTAATAATGCTTCTCCTAAGTCTTCCAATTGATTAGTAGATAAAGCTTGAATTTTCTGTTCGATGTCAGCAGAAGTTTCCCCAAAGCGGCGTACAAGCTGTCGTAAAATTAATGTCGCTTCACCTTGTTGCTTTCCTCTATTTAAACCTCTTTGGAGGATATCCTGATAAATCACTGATTCTTGCATAATTTCCTCTCGAAATAGTTGATTAATTAAATTTCTGTCAAATCGCAATCCGGCTAAAATTTGAGTGCAGGCTGATATATTTTTTTGTTCTTCACTTTCTTCAATCATATCTACCTGACTCGCAACTTGCTGTAATAAGCTTTCGGGTGAGTTGCTTTTTGCTAATACAGCAAGCGGTAATAGTGCGGGATTATTTAGTAAAGGTGTAGAATCTTCTTCCCACAAGCGAATAACTCGATACCTGTGACGGGTATTTCTATCTACATATTCGGTTTTGAAAACCATTTCCGAGTTGCTGGGTTGAAGGAAGATGATTACTTGTTCAATGTCACACCAATATATTTGCTTCAACCTGATGTAGTAATTGAGCATTCGGAAATCGAGCGGTGGTGTTGATGTTGGTTGGGTTTGGAATTCTATATGTAAAATTTGATTGGAAGTTTGCAGCAATGTCACGGAATCGGCGCGGATTGGTTCGAGATTGAGTTCGGTTTTTAGTACTTGGATATCTGAGATATCAGTGGAGAGCAGCCAGTTTGCGAACTCTACTGGGTAGGTTTCGGCAAGGTATTTGCAGGTGTTGTCGTAAGCCAAGAGTAGATGTGGGTTAACAGTAATCAGTTATTAATATTTCATACATTTAAACAGTTTGGCGCAAAGGAATGGAAATGATAAACTCGGCTCCTTTTCCAGACTCTGAAATACAATGTAGTTCGCCCTTATGGCGATCGACAATGACTTGATAGCTAACAGCTAATCCCATACCATTAGAGGAAAAAAATCCCGATAATTTAATAATTTCAAGGTGGGCATCATCACCTGAAAATATTTTGGAAAAAACAAGGCTTACATTTGAGAAGTATTTTGTTCTTCTGATGCGAAACTAGGAACAGATGCTTCACATTGATAAGCGTTTTTAACTGCCAACCAGTTACTTGCAATAGGCATTCGCCAACCAGTACCGAAGGCGCGATCGGTGATTTTTATTCCTGGAGGTGCCTGTCGCCGCTTGAACTCTGCACGCCCCACCATTTTAATAATTCGGTTGACGATCGCTCGATCGTGCCCTGCTGCAACTATCTGCGCTGCTGACTGATAATCGTTAATTAGACGCTGCAAAATATCATCTAAAATATCGTAATCTGGTAATGAATCTCGGTCAATTTGACCTGGTTTAAGTTCGGCGCTTGGTGGTTTAATTAAAACATTTTGGGGAATAACTTCGCCTTTACGATTTAACCAACGACAAAGCGAGTAAACGCGGGTTTTAGGAACATCAGCAATTACGGCCAAACCACCATTCATATCACCGTATAAAGTGCAGTAACCAACCGCCATTTCTGATTTGTTACCAGTTGATAGCAAAAGATAACCAAATTTATTAGAAATTGCCATTAATAAATTACCGCGAATTCGAGATTGGATGTTCTCTTCTGCCAATCCAAATTCGGTGTTGGCGAATAATTCTGCAAAGGTGCTGTCATAGGATTGCATCAATTCTCCGATTGGCAGTTTTTCCGTTTTTATCCCCAAATTTACAGCTAAATCGTCAGCATCTTTAATGGAAGATTCCGAGCTGTAAGGAGAAGGCATTAATACACCCAAGACATTTTCTTTACCTAACGCGGTAGTGGCGATCGCTGCGATAATTGATGAATCAATACCGCCACTTAAACCCAAGACAACTTGAGAAAAATTACATTTTCGAGCGTAATCCCGTACTCCCAACACCAAAGCCTGCCAAATTTCTTCATCTTCAGATTCATAATCGCAGGCAATATTGATATTTGAACTATTATCTAAATCTTGTTTTTGTTTATCAAATTCTAATTGTAATAAATCGGTATCGAAACCACGAGCGCGACAGCTTAATTCACCACTTTTATTTAAAGCAAAACTTCTACCATCAAAAATTAAATCGTCGTTACCGCCTACTTGATTCACATAAATAATTGGTTTATCGAAGCGCATTGCACTGTGTTTTAACATCGCTTCTCTAAACTTCTGTTTACCAAATGTATAAGGTGAAGCAGATAAATTTACAACTAAATCCACGCCCAATTTTGATAAATCGGCAATTGGACTTACAGAATAACTGCGCTTACCAAAAAATTCTTCATCATTCCATAAATCTTCGCAAATAGTCACGCCGATTTTAAGGTCATCAAGAGTAAAATAATTTGCTTGCAATCCCGCTTCAAAATAGCGATTTTCGTCAAATACATCGTAAGTTGGTAATAATCTTTTATGAAAAACTTGTTTTACTTTTCCTTCCTGCAATAAAGCAATACTGTTATATAAACTTTTTCCACCAGCAGTATGTGCCTTGGAGTTTTCTTCAACCGTTCCCACTAATACCGCTAAATTTGCAGGTAA
Source organism: Rivularia sp. (in: cyanobacteria) (assembly GCA_965234645.1). Lineage (GTDB taxonomy): Bacteria > Cyanobacteriota > Cyanobacteriia > Cyanobacteriales > Nostocaceae > Rivularia. Next base: position 5,163,255 of record OZ248344.1, read on the forward strand.
ATCTCTGGCTAACTGTTGTAAAGTAATACTCATCGCCTCTACAAAGCCGGGATTTAATAATAAATCTCGTGGAGGATAACCGCACAAAGAAAGTTCCGGGGTTAATAATAAACGACTTTTATCTGCTGCTGCTTTTTTCGCTGCCGATAAAATTTTGTCAGCGTTACCAGGTAAATCGCCAATTATAGGATTAATTTGAGCTATTGTAATTTTCATATATCAGTTATAAATTATCGCTGTTTGCTAATTAAATCACTACAGTATTCATTTTTCGCTATTTCCCATTCCCTCTATAATTATTAAATAAAAACTAAAGGTTTATCTTTATAAGGAGCAAAAGCTTTAGCATCAAACTGATACAAACTAGCAGGACGACCGGCTCCCCGCGACACTTTAATTCCGGTATCGCACAAAAAACCTAACTTGAGTAAACGAGCGCGAAAATTTGAATAATCGGAAAAATTTTCTCCTAAAACAGTAGTATAAAACTGATATAAATCGTTCAAAGTAAACTTGCTTGGTAACACATCAAAAGCTACAGGAGAATACTCTAATTTATTTCGCAAACGTCTATGTCCGTATGAAATAATTTCATTATGGTCAAAAGCTAATGATGGTATTTCCTTCACCGGATACCAAGCGACATCGGTAACGCCATCAGTAATTAATTTTGCTTCCTCAAATCGCACTAATGCAAAATAACTTACCGATAGATAACGCACGCCATAGCTATCCTTGGCTTCCCTGGGGTCGCGTTGAGGACCGCCGAAAGTATATAATTGCTCTAAGTAAAGGTTTTCTACACAAATTTTCTCTGCCATAATTCGATAGGCAGCATCTTCCAAAGACTCACCTTCACGAACTAAAGTACCGGGAAGACCCCAATTATTTGCAAATGGTTCTTGCTGTCGCATTATTAATAGAACCAATAGCCTATTTTTGGCAATATCAACAGAAAAAATAACATTGTCAACACCAACTTTGAAATCAGCTAAGGGCTGTTGATTTAATGTAGGTATTTCGTTTTGGTTGAGTCGTGGCATTCGTATAAATGCTTTTGATTAATATAAGCAGCTACAGAGGGTGATAAGGTTTGTGTATCGCCATGTTCGCGATACGCTGTTGAAGAAACATCTAATCCAGTCAAGTTCGCAACGCTAATTCTTCCTCCCATTTCAGTTATTTTTTCTAAACTACTTTTATCTATGGCATATCCCGGTCTTGGTATCACTAAAACCGATGCTTCTTGCAATAAATCTTCAATTCGATACCAACCTTGAAATTGTTCCAGTAGATCGGAACCAATTATTAAAACAAATTCGGTATCTTTGCTCCAGCGTTGTTTGGCATTTTCTATAGTATTAACAGTTCTTAAATGACTTAATTCCTGTTCCAAGCTGACATTTTTTCTAGCTGGATTAATATCGGCAATTAGCAATCGCAGCATTTCGACGCGATTTTCTAAAGATGTTTGATGAGATTTGAAAGGATTATCCGCCGCCCAAACTGCTACGCGATCGTAATTATGAGATAGCCAAACTAAAACCGCTTGATGTCCGGCTGTTGGAGGATCTGCACTTGTACCAAATAATGCAATTTTCATTATTAGTTTTTAGTTGTTTGAGTCAATCTTTGTAATTCGGGAGAAATTTCTATTGGCATCGATTCAGAATAATTTAGGTTTTTAATATCGGCAGGTAAACTTAATACGGAAGCAGCAGTTCGCTCTTTTATGGTTTTGATAATACAAGGCGGTTCTAAGCGTTTACCATCTTTCATAAATAACTTTAATAAAGGCTGTTTCTCTGAATGCTTTTCCGAAACTAATCCTAAAGTATCTGCTTTTAATTTACCTTCTACAAACTCGCGAAAAATTTGCTTTCTTCCTGGATAACTTAGCTTACCGCTTGACTGTTTCATCACTGGAATACCGTCAATCTCTACAAGTTTGTATACTCCATTTACCGGCTTTCCCGTCACCAATCGCGTTCCTATTCCGTAACCATCAATTTGAGCATTATTTTCTTTTAGTCTGGCAATTTCCCATTCGTCTATATCTCCACTCGCAAAAATTGATACGTCTGGCAAAATTTCTCTGACTTGTTTTGATAATGCTACCAAATCTCCAGAATCTAATCGAACTCCAGTTAAATTTATTTCTCCTGCTTTTACCTTAGTTGCTAACTTGCGAGCAGCAGCGATCGTATCGTAAGTATCAATTAACAATGGTGCCCCAGGAAAATATTGATGAAATGCCGTAAAAGCCTCGTCTTCACTACCTTCTAATGCACCGAGTGCCATAACTAATGCGTGAGCCATAGTACCACTCGGTTTTTCCCCAAGCTGTAGCGCTGCTAACACATTCGATGTCGCATCTAATCCCCCTGCTAAAGCCGCCCGTGCCGCCCACAGCGATGCTTGAGGACTGAATGCTCGTCTTGTACCGAATTCCAAAAGTGTTATTTCTTTACCCGCAACATCACGCGATCGCGCTGCCCGTGTTGCAATCAATGTCTGATAATTTAACGTATTCAGCAAGTAAGTTTCTACTAATTGCGCCTGCCATAACGGCGCTTCGATTCTTAACAACGGTTCAAGAGCGAATACCGCCGTACCTTCAGCAACCGCCCATACATCCCCGGTAAATTTTCCCGACTCTAACAACGTCCAAAATTCAGGAGGAGCCGAACTAAAAATATTAGTTGACTGCAAAGCCCGTATTTGAGCAGAATTAAAGCTGAATTTTTCCAAATACTCCAGCGCCTGTTCCAATCCCATTGCAATCAAATAACCAAAACCTTCCGGCAGTTTTCTGGCAAACAATTCAAAGCTCGCTCTTTTTTCGTCTACACCTTCACCCTTATAACAAGCCGCCATCGTCAACTGGTAAAGGTCTGTCAGCAAGCTGTAATCTTTACTAGAGAGGTTTAATTCCGATAAACACGCATACTCTGAGTTAAACAAAGCTGTCATTACAAACGCACCTTGGCAAAACCTATTTAAACTTATGGTAGTTTTCACCATAAATCATGTCAAGTATTAGGGTATGGGGAGATTTGAGAGGGGGGAGAGGGGGTAGAGGGGGTAGAGGGGGAGATGGTAAGCCACTGCGTTGGGCGGGTTCCCCGACTTGTAGCAAGTGGCGCAACCCGGAGGGGGAGAGGGGGGGACAAGGGGACAAGGACAAATTTAAACTACTAATTCTTAACTCCTAACTCCTAACTCCTAACCTTTGACCTTTTATTATGTGCTAATAGTTGGTAAATCATAAAAATAAACATGAATCAATATCGAATTAAAATCGGTGGCAAAAATTAACTTTCGCCACCGATTTTTTTAGTTTTACGATCTACAGTTTTTATTATCAACTAAGAATAGAAAATCTAGACTATTTAATATAATAATTCAATTTTTCTGCAAAGTTAATTGACGAAGAAAATTTTGCTGTCTATTAAATTCCTTTTGTTCTGGTGTCAATACATCGTAATTGATTGGAGGACGCATTTCCCACTGAAGTTCAGCTAAAAGCAGTAAACTCATTCCCATTATTAAACCAGTTGCAAGAAACTGTTTACCACCACAGTAAGGTAAAAGTAGAATTCCTAATGAATGAATCGCCGCTGCAATTAAAAAAGTACGGGATTTTACTGCCCATGCCGTAACAATATAACCAACCGCACTTAATCCCAACCACAAAGGACACAAGCGCATCAATACTTGTCCCCAACCCAGAAAGATTCCTAAATCAGTTACGATAACACCAACTAACATTAAACCCACCCAAGCGTATATCAGCCAGCGCAAACGTTCTACGCTTACCCAAAACCAAGTAAATGCAGTCATCATCGCCGTACCGATCGCGGTAAGTGTTGTCCATAAAATTGCTTGGGTAGTCCAACTGACGGGTAAAAATTGCGCTGTCGTAAAAATTCCGGCGCAGATTAAACTCCAAATGATAAATACTTGGTCTATTCGAGTATAAAACCCTGAAATCAATCTAATATTTCCAATTTTGCCACTTATGCGCCAAATACCTTGTAAATCCTGGTAATCTAAATCTTCCTGTTTATCGCGCAGGAGAGGTTGAGATAGGGTTAAAAAACTCATTATAAGTCATCCGCCGTAAGTAATAAATTTTACTATATCTATAGAAGTATTTTAATGAGACTCGATCGAGTTTTGCAAGCCATTGTCAATAAAAGCACAATAAAATCGTTCGTTTAGAACTTTTTTAGGAGTAATGTCCGTGGTAAACCATTTATAGAGACTTTTATATGGCAGTGACTGTAAACTGCGTAAATCTTTTAAATCAAACTATATCGGCTTAACAATAAGTCAGATAGATTATTTTTCTATCCTTGCTGGGGTACTCAAGTCATTGTCAAGCTGAAGTCAGTTTTGATAATAACGAGGAAGTCAAAATAAAATGCTTTGGAAATTTGTAGTTGGTACTTTGGTATTACCTTGCTGTTTGGGATTTGAAACAGCTTCAGCAACACTGAGAAAAGTCCAAATTCCAGCGCAGCCTGAAATAGAATTGCTTTCTCCCCAAAGCGAGCAACAAGCAGATGTAACGGAAACTATACCTGCAATAAACCAAAACGATCGCAAAATTAGTCATCATAAACGACGCGATCGCAAACGTCATCATTACAAGCGTCGTAATTATCAACGGCGCAATTACAACCAACATTACCGAAGAGTGAATTATCGCGATAATTATCAAGATTGTCCCGAATCCCGTCGTAGAAGGGTAAATTACCGTCCTGCATCTTATCGACAAGAGGCTTATCCCATCAATGATATGATTTATCGTCGGCACTACCATCGCCGTCATTAGATAAATTCTTGCGCCAACATTCAATTAAATATTTTGTTTAGTTAGGGAGTAGTCCTTTGCATTAAATTCGATCGGTAAAAAGGTTCGTAGTAAGCGCTTTAGCGCCTCCGGATTCAGGGCTGAAGCCCTTACTACGAACCGGGTGAGGGGAAGGGGTAATTTTTAATTCACTAAAGTCACTATCCAAGCAGCAACTACACGAATATAAATATCAACATTCTCGGTTAATGGCACAACCCAAGCACAAATAATTACACTAATAGTACTCCTATTAGCTTGCCTCTTTATTAAAATGACCGAACAAAATCGAATTTGCATTCTTGGTGGTGGCTTTGGTGGACTTTACACCGCTTTACGTTTAGTTCAACTGGATTGGGAAAAGTCCCAGAAGCCGGAAATTGTTCTCGTCGATCAAAACGATCGCTTTTTATTTTCCCCTCTTTTATACGAATTGCTTACCGGAGAAATGCAAAGTTGGGAAATCGCTCCCCCTTATGAAGAACTTTTACAAAATACTGGTATCCGCTTTTATAAAGCAACGGTATCTGGTATTGATACCGAGCAAAAACGAGTAGAGCTTCTAAATGGTCCGGAAATTCCTTACGACCGTTTAGTATTAGCTATGGGTGGAGAAACCCCCTTGGATATGGTACCTGGTGCCATATCTCATGCTCGTGCTTTCCGCACTCTTGATGATGCTTTCGCTTTGGAAGAAAAATTACGAATACTTGAAGAATCTGACAAAGAAAAAATCCGAGTTGCAATTGTTGGTGGTGGCTATAGCGGTGTTGAATTAGCCTGCAAATTATCTGACAGACTTGGAGAAAGAGGACGTTTCCGAGTAATTGAAATGGCTAACGAAATTCTCCGCAATTCTCCAGAATTTAACCGCGAAGCTGCAAAAAAAGCTTTGGATGAGCGAGGTGTGTGGGTTGATTTGGAAACAAAGGTAGAATCTATCGCTGCCGATCGCATTTCTTTGGAATACAAAGGTGTTGTAGATGAAATTCCTGTAGACTTGGTAATTTGGACTGTAGGAACAAGGGTAAGTCCCTTAGTCGAAAATCTTCCCGTTAAACACAACCAGCAAGGAAAAATCGTCACGACATCAACTTTACAGGTAGTAGATAATCCCAATATCTTCGCTTTGGGAGACTTAGCAGAAACATTTGATGCCGAAGGAAAACAAGTTCCGATAACCGCACAGGCAGCTTTCCAACAAGCAGATTATGTCGGCTGGAATATTTGGGCAAGTCTTACCAATCGTCCTTTGCTTGCCTTCCGCTACCAGCACTTAGGTGAATTTATGTCACTGGGAGTAGACAACGCGACTCTTACAGGTTTGGGCATGAAAATGGAAGGAACATTTGGATATATTGCCCGTCGTCTTGCCTACCTTTACCGTCTCCCCACTCTAGAACATAAACTAAAAGTTGGTTTTAATTGGCTAACTCGTCCTATTATAGAAACACTCTCGTCTTAGATTTTGGTGCGATAGGGAGAGGGGGAGACGAAGAGACAAGGAGACAAGGTGATGAGGAGACAAGGTGAAGATAACTCCTAATTCTTAACTCCTAAATATTTTCAATTACCAATTACCAATGCCCAATGCCCAATGCCCAATGCCCAATTTAGTCTAAAATCCAAAATTGTTAAAGGTGGATGAAACAGCCGAAAGTAATTTTTTTAGATGCGGTAGGAACGCTATTCGGTATCAAAGGTAGTGTTGGTGAAGTTTACAGTCAAATTGCACGAGAATTTGGCGTTGAAACTTTACCAGCAACTTTGAATCAAACCTTTTTTCAAAGTTTTAAAGCTTCGCCACCGCCAGTTTTTCCTAACGCACAAGAACAAGAAATTCCGCAACGCGAGTTTGCATGGTGGGAGCGTATTACTCGCACCACCTTTGAACAAGCAGGCGTTTTGCACAAATTCGATGATTTTTCCGCTTTCTTTAGCGAAGTCTACATCCACTTTGGCACGGGTGAGCCTTGGTTTGTTTATCCCGATGTTCTCAAAGCTTTAAATAATTGGCAACAAAAAGGAATCGAATTAGGCATATTATCCAACTTCGATTCCCGAATTTATTCAGTTTTACAATCTTTGGAATTAAGAGACTACTTTCGTACCATCACCATTTCCACCCAATCTGGTGCAGCCAAACCCAATCAAAAAATATTTGCGATCGCCCTCGAAAAACACAACTGTCTACCAGAAGCTGCATGGCACATTGGCGACAGCGTAAAAGAAGACTATGAAGGAGCCAAAGCTGCTGGGCTTAGAGGTGTTTGGCTGAATAGACAATGAACAATTATCAATAAACAGTTATCAATTTGTAGGGTGTTTTTTAGAAACCAATTATATCATTTAAAGAAACCCGGTTTTTTCAAAAAGCCGGGTTTCTACTTCAAGTTATTCAACAATCATTAATTGATAATTGTTAATTGTTCATTGATAATTGATTCGCTTCCTCTTCTAATATCCGAATCAGGTTTTCATCTCCCTTTTGCTTTGCAACTTCCAAACGATGCTGTAAGTTACGCTGTAAATTTGCAAGATGAATTTTAGCTAACTCATCATTGTGAGGTTGATTGCTAGCAAATTGATTCTTACTAGCACCAAAGATAAAATCTAACTTTTTGCGCTGTTTTAATTGTTCTACCTCTTCTGGATTCCCAGAATAATAAGTAGCACCGCGATACTTTAACTCAGATGCATTGCTTACAGGGGTATATTCGGAGTGATGACACTTCCACTCTGCACCCCGATATTTTCCACAAACTCCTTGAGTAGTTACTTCAACTGCTACAGGAGCATATTCATATTTAATTCCGCGATAAGTAAGTTTCATAGTTCTTTGCCTCTTTAATATCTCAAACGCTAAACAAAGTGAGGCGCGTTCCTTCGGTACATCCTACTTCCGTCTTTATAAGTCAGTTAACTAACAATTTACTGTTAACTGCAAACAAAGGTGAACGAATCATTTTATTTCTGTATCTATTGTAACGCTTTTATTCTAAAGTCAGGGTATTTTAACAGGCTTTTATATTTTCTTTATATTTTGTCAGGTTTGTAGTAAGCGCTTTAGCGCCTCATGATTCGGAGGTGCTGAAGCACTTACTACGAACTATATTGCCCATTAAAAAAAATCAAACTTGCAAAACCTTCACCTCTTCCCCAACATTTACCGATGACTTACCTACTTCCAAAACAGCTAAAGCATTGGTTTGAGCTAAATTAATCAAATTGCCAGAACTTTTATTGCCACCTGCAACGCTAAATTCGTAAATCCCGTCAACTAAATTCAACTTTCCCCAAATGTAAGTTTCGCGTTTACCGTTGGAAGTTAATTTTTCACGAGTTTGGGCTTTAATAAATTTGGGTTGCCAACCTTCCGCAATGCCGGAACATTTTTTGATTACTGGTTGTACGAAGCGCCAGTAACTTACCAATGCTGAAACCGGATTTCCCGGTAAACCAAAATATATTGAGGAATTGGGCGTGGGAAAACTAGCTACAGTTAAAGGTTTACCCGGTTTCATCGCTACAGCACTAACTTTGATTTCTCCTCCCAGAGATTCTAAAATTTCCTTAACGTAATCATAATCTCCCACCGAGACACCACCCGAAGAAAGTACTACATCGGCGTTAGCGATCGCTTGGGAAATAGCTAGTTTGAGTGCTTCTCTATCATCTTTGACAATTCCTAATATCAAAGCTTCTCCACCACATTGTTTTACCAAAGCAGCTAAAGCGTACTGATTTGAATCTACAATTTGTCCCAGTTGTAGAGTTTGTTCGGGTGTTATGAGTTCGTTGCCAGTAGATAAAATTGCTACACGCGGACGACGAAAAACTTCTAATTTAGTACATTGTGCGGCAGCTAAAACCGCTATTTCCGGGGCATTTAATTGAATTCCCGCTGGTAATAATTCCGTTCCGGCTCGGTAGTAATCAGCACGATGTCTGACAAATTCTTGGGATTCCGGTGCGGCAAGGATGAATACGCGATCGCCTTCAAGGCGTGTATTTTCTTGCATGACTACCGTATCGGCACCTTCGGGCATCACCGCACCAGTGAAAATCCGCGCCGCCTGTCCCGATTGAATGTTAGATTGAGGTTGGTAGCCTGCGGGAATATCCTCAACAAGTTTTAAAACCGTAGGCTTTTCTTCACTTGCTTGTAGCACATCTTGATAAATCACGGCATAACCATCCATTGCCGAATTATCCCAGTGAGGAAAATCAAGTTTACTGGTAACTGGTGAAGCTAAAATACGCCCGGTAGCTGTTAATAAATCAACGGTTTCTATATCTCTTTGATTATTTAAGGGTTTTACTAAATCAAAAATAATATTTTCGGCTTCATTTACTGGCAGCATTGCAAGTTAATCCTGTAAAAATATCGGTGTCAGTTGACGAAAAAGCTTAATTTAACTCACATTTTGCACCAGTGTCAGAAACCCGGTTTCTTTTCATGAAAACATGATTTTTTCGTTGTGTAACGAGCAAGAAACCGGGTTTCTTTGGGCAAGCTCATGATGCAAGAAGTCAGATTTAATCTACTAACCACTAATAATATTTTGTTCGAGGTAATTAGCAATTTCTTTTTTGTCTATGCTCCCTTCAGCTACTTGTAATACCAAAGTATAAGTTTCTTGGTTATTTGTATTTAAAACGTAGTTATTTATTCTTAAAAAAGTATCCATCACCGCAAAAGCAGTCCGCTTATTACCGTCAATAAAAGGATGATTTTTGGCAATATGGTATAGATAAGCGGCAGCTTGTTCGTAAATTGTTACGTGTAAATACTCTCCGAAAAATGTTGCTTGGGGTTGTGCTAGGGCAGATTCTAGCAAGCCTTCATCTCTGACACCAGCAGTACCGCCGAATTTTTCCACCTGTCTATGGTGAATTTTTAATACTGTACTTTTACTTAAAAAATTAGGAGTCAGCAAGACGACGGTAAACCTCTTCTCTCTCGCGTTCAGATTCTAAGTAAGCTTGCCAAACTTCGCTTTCTGAATGCTGTTTTTCTTCAGTTTTTAAATGGCGCAGATACTCAAGTACTTTTTGTTGTGTTGATTCTGGTATTTGTTCTAATTCTTGAAGAATTTGTTCTTTAATGGTCATTTTTCTAGCTAATATTACACTTTGTATTTACAGGTTTAAAATACATTGGTAGATGCAGTTCAAACCTAAATTAAAAACTAAACCATTTCCTTATTTTGGTATTTTGCTAAATCGCTAGGTGCTAATACACCCTCTTCCGTAATAATTGCTGTAATTAATTCTGCTGGAGTGACATCAAAAAAAGGATTATAAAAATCAACACCAACTGGTGTAATGATAGTTTCTCCTATTTGATAAATTTCCCTGGGATCGCGTTCTTTAATTGGGATTTGGCTACCGTCAGCAAGAGACGAATCAACAGTAGAAAGAGGTGCGGCGACAAAGAAAGGTACATTATGAGCTTTCGCCGCGATCGCCAAACCATAGGTACCAATTTTATTCACAACATCGCCATTCATTGCAATCCTGTCAGCACCGACAACTACAGCGTGAATTAAATTTTGTTTCATGCAGTGCGCTGCCATACTATCGGTAATTAAAGTTACCGGAATACCTTCTTGAACGCATTCCCAAGCAGTAAGTCTAGCACCTTGAAATCTGGGGCGCGTTTCACCAGCGAAAAGTCTTTCTAAACGTGCTTCGCGCCAAGCAGAACGTACTATACCTAAAGAAGTTCCATAGCCCGCAGTCGCCAACGCGCCAGCGTTACAGTGAGTCAGCAGCGTTAATTTTTCTGGTGTTGCGGGTAATGCTGACAAACCATTGTCACCAATTTGATGGCAAGTTTGTAAATCTTCAGCGTTAATTGTTCGAGCAGTTTCTAAAAGAGTCTTTTTAATTTCTTCTATAGTGCCGATCGTTTCATAAGCAGTCTTGAGCATCCGTGAAATTGCCCAAGTCAAATTAACTGCTGTGGAATGACTTTCGCGCAGCATTTGTGAGACTTGTTCTAAATGCTTTAAAAACTCATCGCGGTTACTCGTGTCAATTTCCCGCGCCCCTAGATACATCCCATATGCAGCAGCAACTCCAATTGCAGGCGCACCACGGACAATCATAGTTTTAATCGCCTGCGCCATATCTTCACAACGGTGAATTTCTACATAGGAATATTCATAGGGTAAACGAGTTTGATCGATTAAAGAAACAGAATCATTATGCCAAATTACAGGATACACAGGATTTTGAGACATCATACCCAATTAGGAATTTAATTACTAAGAGAGGGAGGGAAATGGGGGATGGGGGGATGGGGAGACAAGGGGACAAGGAGAGGGGGAGACAAGGAGAAATTAATTCTCTACTTGCTACTCATTCCTAACTCCTAACTCCTAACTCCTAACTCCTCACTATTCCCCATACCCAATTCCCTAATTTATCTCTTAGCAATCAATTGTAATCAAACTACGGCGGATGGTTGATTGCTAAAGAAAGCTTTTAAGACTCTTTGAGCAATTTGGGGACTAGTTAAACCCAATTCCGCTTTGCTTTCATCGGGTTTTGCATGGTCCACTAAAATATCCGGTACGCCGATACGTTTAATAGGTACCAAAATATCGGCATCTAATAGCGCTTCGGCAACTGCGGAACCAAAACCGCCCATTAAACAACCTTCTTCTAAGGTGACAACGCGCCCTATTTTCTTTGCTAGGGGGAACATTAGTTCCGTATCCAAAGGTTTACAGAAACGAGCATTAATTACGGTGGCTTCGATACCATGTTCGCTGAGAATTTCCGCTGCTTGTAATGTAGAATTCACCATCGAACCGTAGCCGATCATTAATACGTCGTCGCCGTTACGGAGAATTTCACCTTTACCAATTTCCAAAGGTTCCCAACCTTCTTCCATTAAGGGAACACCATAACCGTTACCGCGAGGGAAACGCATGGCGATCGGTCCTTTGGTATAGTTAACACCCGTTACCGTCATTCGTTGAAGTTCGGCTTCATCTTTGGGTGCCATCATCACCATATTCGGAATGCAGCGCATATAAGCAATATCGTACATTCCTTGGTGGGTGGGACCATCATCACCGACAATTCCCGCTCTATCTAGACAGAAGAATACGGGTAATTTTTGGATGCAAACGTCGTGAATTATTTGGTCGTAGCCGCGCTGCAAAAATGTAGAATAAATATCGGCAACGGGACGCATACCTTCAGCAGCCAATCCAGCGGCGAGGGTAACTGCGTGTTGTTCGGCAATTCCTACATCTATATATTGATTGGGTAACTTTGCTTGGAGTTTATCCAAACAAGTTCCCGTAGCCATTGCGGCAGTGATACCGATAATTTTCGGGTTTTGTTCGGCAAGTTTTACTAAAGTATGAGCAAAAACTTTCGAGTACTTCGGTGGTTTGGGTTTACTCGAAGGAATCGTTTTACCCGTTGTTAAATTAAACGGAGTTTGGGCGTGATAGCCTACTTTATCTTTCTCAGCGAGATCGTAACCTTTACCCTTTGTCGTCGCTACATGAACTAAAACGGGTCCCGGTATTTGATGCGCTTGCTTGAAAGTAGCAATCAAATCTTCCAAATTATGACCGTCAACAGGTCCCATGTAGGTAAAACCGAGTTCTTCAAATACCGCCCCTACCTTGGGAACCGCTAACCGCTTCATTCCTTCCTTGATGCGTTCAAGTTCTGGTGATATAGAATCGCCGACAAAAGGAATCTGCTTAACTTGTTCCTCAAAATTATCTTTGATAAACTGCATCGGTGGAGACAACCGCATTTTATTTAAATAGCGGGGGATTGCGCCGACGTTAGGAGAAATTGACATTTCGTTGTCGTTGAGGACAACTAATAAATTTGTATTGGGCAAATGTCCGGCGTGGTTGATAGCTTCCAAAGCCATACCGCCAGTTAATGCCCCATCGCCGATAATAGCAGCTACTTTAAAATTTTCTCCTTTCATATCTCGTGCTAAAGCCATTCCTAGCCCTGCCGAAATACTAGTAGAAGCGTGTCCAGCACCAAAATGGTCAAATTTGTTCTCACAGCGCTTTAGATAGCCTGCGACTCCATCCTTCTGTCGTAAGGTGTGGAAATGATTGTAGCGTCCCGTAATCAATTTATGGGGATATGCTTGGTGTCCCACATCCCAAATAACTTTATCTCGATCTAAATCCAGGGTTTGATAAAGTCCTAATGTCAACTCAACAACTCCTAACCCCGGACCAAGATGCCCGCCGGTAGCAGCTACCGTTTGTAAATGCTTGTCTCGAATTTGACGGGCAATCTGCTCTAGTTGCCGAATCGATAACCCGTGCAACTGATTTGGATGAGTAATTTCACTCAGGTGCATATTTACTGGGTTTTCCTCTCTACAATTATTTGTATACTGATTGTCCCACGGTAATGGGTAATTGGGGTGAATTTAGGGTGGGGAGATGGGGAAAATGTGGGAGAGAGGGAAGAGGGGGAAGAGGGGGAAGAGGGGGGAGAGGGGGAAGAAAAGGATATTTAATTCAAGTAATTACGAATTATGAATTATATTGTCGGAAAATGAAGGTTTAGGGTTACTTAAGGTTCGTAGTAAGGGCTTTAGCTCCAAATTTAAGGATTAAAATCCTTACTACAAACTTATTAAAAAGCTGGTTGCGGATTTACCGAGCCTCCGGGAACTACTGGTGTATTGGGTTGTGCCTGCTGTCTTGACAAATATTGACTCAGTACATTAGCCATATCTCGGCGAGTCATGGGTTTAAGCGGAGAAAGTTGATTTTCAGCATCTTCGTTAATAAATCCTTCAGCTACAACTGTAGCGATCGCCTTTTTTGCCCAATCAGGAATCGATTCTTTATCTGAATACGGGGAAAGTATGTCAGCTACGGTGTCATCGGAAAACTGAAATACACCGTAAGATTGAGCAAATATCGCTAAACCTTCGGCTCTGGTAACTCTTTGGTTGGGAAAGAACAAATTACCGCGATAGCCTTTCATGATCCGTGTTTTCAAAACCGTTTGAATATCTTTGTATGCCCAATGAGACGATGGAACATCTGCTACTTCGACATCGGAGGATGGGACATTTCTTTTATCCAGTCCAAAAGTTTTGACCATAATTGTGGCTAATTGAGCGCGACTCAATAATCTTTCGGGGTGAAAATTGCCATCCGAGTAGTTACTCATTAATTTAGCTGTTACTACTCTTTCGATCGCATCAGAAGATTGTGGTATTTGCGGTTGTTCAACTTCTCGGTTTTTAAAATCGGGTAGCGGCAAATTTTGCTGTTCTTCCATGTTTACCAAATTGGGCTGTTCCGTGTTTTGTTGAGCATAAGCAGTTAGGGAAAAGCCTGGTATCAAAAAGATTAATGAAAGCGTAGCGATAAATTTACCCATGATTATAGTTGTTCTCAAAATGTTACCAATTTTAACTGACAAAAAAGATAACTTAGTAGTTTCTGAATTTAAGTAACATTCCTCAAATTAAATATCAAGATTGCGAATAGAAGCTATCAAATCAAGCCCCTTCACCGATACTATGGATTAATTGGAAGGCATTTTATTAAAGTTTATTAAAGGAGTTTCGGGAATGACCGCAACAGCAGATCCTGTAAAGTTGATGAAGCAAGAAGTCGGTAAAGCAGCCGCAAATCTAGTTAAATCCGGTTCCATTGTCGGATTGGGAACGGGTTCAACCACCGCTTTTACCATTCAATTTCTTGGCGATCGCATCAAATCGGGCGAGTTAAAAGATATCGTTGGTATCCCCACATCTTTTCAATCGGAAGTTTTAGCCAAGCAGTACGGCGTACCTCTAACCACCTTAGACGCGATCGACCATATTGATATTGCGATCGATGGTGCAGATGAAGTAGATCCCTCCAAAAACCTGATCAAAGGTGGTGGTGCTGCTCATACCCGCGAAAAAGTTGTAGACTATCTCGCCAATCAATTTATCGTAGTTGTCGATAGCGGCAAATTAGTGAAACGCTTGGGTGAAACTTTCGCGGTTCCCGTAGAAATCATCCCAATGGCAATTACCCCCGCAATGCAAGCTATAACCAAACTTGGTGGTAAACCAGAAATACGCATGGGTGTAAGGAAAGCAGGACCCGTGATTACCGACCAAGGTAACATGGTAGTTGATGTCACATTTGATAACATCACCGACCCAGAAAACTTAGAAAAAACACTTAATAACATTCCCGGTGTTTTAGAAAACGGTATCTTCGTTAATTGTGTAGATAAAGTTTTAATTGGCGAAGTTAAAGATAATAAACCCGTTGTTAGGGAAATGTAGGAATTAGTTGTTAGTGGTTAGTTGTTAGTTGTAAATGTCATCCGCCTGGGAATGCAATTCCCAGGCTCATAGCGTAAGTTTATTAAAATAAACTAGTAATATGCTAAAGAAATAGTTGTGATTTTCAGTTCCAAATAACTGATTGTTTGAGAGTTTAATTCTAAGGTGCAGAATATAACTCTACTAACATCAAATTATTGATTATTTTTCTTAAAACCATTTCCGTAAACAACTACTTCTACACCACCATTAACAACCATTGGATTAGAAATTTTCACGCCGATCGCTCCATCGTAGCCACGTTCAACTGCTTTTTTCTCTAAGTCTTCTAATGCGGTATTTACTGCTTCTTCAATCAACTTTTCGTAATGTTTCATTCTACCACCTGTTAAGTTGCGAATGTTTTCCCGAACATCATTGACAACGTTAGCTGCTCTGACAACAACAACAGTCAATAATTCACCAATCTCAATTTCAGGTTTCTGTAAAGAATCTAGAGAATCTAAGCTAATTAAGTTTTTCATTGATTTACCTCAGTATTTTTGGGTTTGAAATATTTTCTGAATTGTTGGTAAAGCAGAATTGCTAATACCGCAAGCAGGGAAATAAGAATAATTCGCAGAGCTACAGGAATACCATACTTATTCGTAAATAACTGCCAGGAAATAGTACCTACGAACACCTTCAACATCCCATTAAAAATTGAAGTTTGATTCTTTGGTGTTTCCCAGAACTTAATTGCAGCATTCATATTACTGCTGTTAATAATATCAGTCATAACATCCGAATTATTGACTATTGAAGGATTGCTATTCAGCAAAAACTTTACCAGTTGATTAATCTGGGGTTGCTTTAATTCTTCTAAGTAACCAGCTAAGTTTTGCAAATCATCTGCTGTCAATTTATCAGCCAAAGACAACAAATTATGTTTGGATATGGTTAATAAATTGCGAATAGAGCCAATATCTAATAACGAAAGTTTTGCGATCGCCATACTATCTTGAAGGGATATAATCTCTATCACTAGTTGACGCTCTAAATCTTGAGGAGATAAATGTTTATAAATCTCCAGTTCAACTACATCTTTTATTTGATTACCTGCTAAATTTGCCCACTCTACCATTATGGGTAAGCTGTGAGTATTTTCGAGGATTCTGTAACTAATTTCTGGTAAAGAAAGCGCTTGTTCAAATGTACCATCTTGAATAGATGTTACTAGTTGACTGCGACCTGTACTATTTAAAGTAGTATCTAACAGCAAGGATATTTTAGATAAATCTGTTGTTTTAGCAAGAATTGATTTAAACTCTGGTAATTCTTCTGCCAAACTCAGGGTTTCACGGTAATCTTTTTGGAAATCTAACCATTTTGCATAAATATCATTAGATAATTCCCTTGCAATTTGGGGAGATTCAGCGCGAATTTGTTCTTCAACTGTATTGGTAATTTTTTCTTTAAAGATTTGTTTCACTTCTGGTGATTTAAGAGACTTCTTAATTTCTGGTAAGGCTCCATCCAGACTTTGATAAATATCATTAGCTATCATCAAAGCACCAACTGTTTCACCAACAAATGGAATAACAGCACTTCCGATACGTCCTAAAAGTCTTTCACCGATTTGTGAAAATATTCTTGTACCAATTGTTTTAGCAATTCTTTTGCCTGTGATGCTTAAAGCAAGAACTGCACCTCCTGCAAATCCAAATTTATGCTGATTAATAAGATCGATGTTGGGTTCTAAAGAAGCATTAGATTCTTGTGAATCTGGTACTGAGGCATTAATTTTTTTACTGAAGATATCAACAAATGTCTGCGAATATTGCCTATTTACAAACTTTTGCAGACAATCGATAGCATAAGATGAGGAATTTGCAGACGCAAGCTCCAATTTATCTGAGATTTCTGAAGCTACATTTTGGGATACTTGATTAAACTTGCTCTTCAACTTTGGTGAGTTGAATGCAATTTCAGTAACTTGATTAGTTAACTGTTCTGTTTTAGAAGATGACCAGCTACTTTTAAACTTGTTTATCCAATCAGTATTACCCGCAATTGCATCTACAGCCTTATCAATTTCAGAATCCATCGCTGAATCAACATTCAAACTGTGCCATTGTCGATTTACGATTGCTCCGAAGTCAATGTTTGTTTCGTCAGAAATAAACTCTTCTAGAATACTGTTTAAGTCTACCCGCAATTGTGGCTGACTAATTTCTTCACACTTGGGAAGAATATAATCTGTGTTCTGAATTGGCGCTGCAAAAACATTAGTAGGATTGAGTATGAAACAGAATATTAGAATAAATAATATGATTTTTTTAATCGGGTTTAGCATAGATTCCAAATACGCTTTTGTTTAACTAACTTGTTAATTATAAAGTCAGATTTAATATTATCTCTAAGTATAATTTCGGTAAAACAGACAAAATTAAACTGCATAATTTTGCTGAATTAAATTTCATAGTTTATTTTATTAATAATTTAGTAACCGTTTGTTTTAAAAAAGTTTGCAATAACCGGAGGCAGAGCCTCCAAATCCTAGTTCCCAGTATCGGTTCCTGGGAACCATGATAAACCCGCGCAGGCGGGTTTTGCTTGTGTAGCAGCGGTTTCAACCGCCAGGTATTGCTGGGAATTGCATTTTCAGATGGATTTCTATACGTAAATTCCCATCTATACTAGTTATTATTAAATTTAGCTAGTACAATATCAGTTCTTTATTATTCTTAAACTTAAATTTCCCAATGTTATACAGAAGATTTGGACGCACCGAATTACAAATGCCCGTTTTTTCCTGCGGTGGGATGCGATATCAGTATAAATGGCAAGATGTCCCTCAAAAGGAGATTCCCCGTAAAAACCAGGAAAACTTAGAAGCAACGATTAAGAAATCTTTAGAAATTGGTATCAATCATATTGAAACTGCTCGCGGTTACGGTACTTCTGAGGTACAGTTAGGACAAATTTTACCGAAATTTCCTCGCGATAAATTAATAGTTCAAACAAAAATCAATCCAAAGGCAGATGCTAAACAATTTGAAAAGACTCTAGAAGAATCTTTCAAAAATCTGCGTTTAGACTATATCGATTTATTAGGAATTCACGGTATTAACAATGCCGAAACTTTAGAAAATACAATTCGTCCCGGTGGTTGTTTAGATATTGCCAGAAAATATCAAGCCCAAGGGAAAATTAAATTTATCGGCTTTTCAACTCACGGACCAACTGATATTATTGTCGAAGCAATTAATACCGATCGATTCGATTATGTCAACCTGCATTGGTATTATATTAAGCAAGATAATTGGGCTGCAATAGAAGCTGCTACCCGTCACGATATGGGAGTATTTATAATTAGCCCTTCTGACAAAGGCGGTAGACTTTACGATCCACCAGAGAAGTTAGTTAAACTTTGCGCTCCTTTATCGCCGATGGTATTTAACGACTTATTTTGTTTGAGTCATCCTCAAGTACATACTTTATCGTTGGGTGCAGCAAAACCAACAGACTTTGACGAACATCTCA
This sequence comes from Rivularia sp. (in: cyanobacteria), assembly GCA_965234645.1. GTDB lineage: Bacteria > Cyanobacteriota > Cyanobacteriia > Cyanobacteriales > Nostocaceae > Rivularia. The sequence continues at coordinate 5,181,944 of OZ248344.1, forward strand.
AAACATTAGACTTATTAGACAAAGCTTCAGAAATATTATCGCCAATTTTAACGAAATTAGAACAAGAAGCGATCGCCACTTTAGGAGAAGACTGGGCAAAAACTTGGCACGTCGGCTTACCCAAGCAGGAAGAAACACCGGGAAACGTAAATATTCCAATGGTTTTGTGGTTGCGTAACTTAGCCGTTGCTTACGATATGAAAGAATACGCAAAAATGCGCTACAACCTTTTAGGAAGCGGTGGACATTGGTTTCCCGGTAATCAAGCAAATCAAATCGAGCGATTAGACTTGCGATCGTGTCTGCAAAATAGTCCCCACGCCGATAAAATCCCTGAAATACTTGTAGAAGTAGATAGGATGTTAGGGGGTGAAAAAGTGAAACGTTTATCAAAAAGTTGATAGTCGCTATATTGACCTTTATCTACTAACTATAGAAAGTATAAGGCTGCGCTTAATCGCCCTCACTCTAGAAGAGTGGAGCTAACCAAACGAAGCCCACCGTAAGGTGGGCTAAATTTAGCGTATTTTTATAAAAAAATGTTATTACTCTTTAATATAAGTGGAACACTAGATGATAATTCAGTCCGCGCAGGCGGACTTTGTTTGTGTAGCCGCGATTTTAATCGCCAGGTTTAATCATATTTACTAAAACAACCTTCCATAACAAGCGATACATTTATTATCTGAATTCACTTGATTATTTAACCAAGCCCACATTTGATCGCCGAATGAAAAATGCCACCATTCTCTAGGATTGCGCCTAAATCCAGCTTTTTGCATCACATCTCGTAACAGCAAACGGTTAGCATGATAGCGCGGTGCAAATTCAACTTGAATATCGGCGTAGTAATCGGGAAGCGATCGCTCGGAAAGTTCATCAATTAGGGAACCCATATCTACTATTTGTCCCATTTCATCAACTAAAGTTACATCTACCGCACCACCAGTAGAATGAGGAGGAGGTGTTTTTTCATCCAAACTGGGTTCAGCCCAAATTTTGTAAACTTCCTCCCAAATACTCTGCTTTTCTACTTCCGATAAACTTGATTCAGTTAATCCCTTTTCCCTTACAGCTTCAGAAAAAGTGTAGCTAACCATAAACTTTTGCACCGCTACAGGGCGATAAGCATCAAAAATTTGAATCCGCCAATCGGGGCGCAATTGTTGTAAATATGTTTGAGCCTTTATCAAATAATTAACAACACTTTCACGGAGAAAATAAGGAGAATGTTCACCATAAGGTGCGCCTAATTTTTCATAAGGATGAGGAGATTCCACCGCAAACTCTTTCAGAGGAATTTCTATTACAGCTTCGCCACATTCAACAATTTCGATATTATGATAAGGTCGCATTGGATTTTAGATTTTAGATTTTAGATTGATTGGGAGTTAGGAGTGAGGAGTTAGGAGTGAGGAGTTAGGAGTTAGGAGTTAAGAGTTAAGAGTTAGGAGTTAGGAGTTAGGAGTTAGGAGTTAGGAGTTAGGAACTAGGAGTTAGGAGTTAGGAATTAGGAACTAGGAGTTAGGAATTAGGAATTAGGAGTTAGGAATTAGGAATTAGGAGTTAGGAGTTAGGAACTAGGAGTTAGGAATTAGGAATTAGGAGTTAGGAGTTAGGAGTTAGGAATTAGGAATGAGGAGTCAAGAATGTAGTGGGAGCGTCTCGCTCCCTAGAAAAAATCTCGCTCTCCACTCTACCCCCATCCCCCCATCTCCCCATCTCCCCATCCCCCCATCCCCCCATCTTCTCATCTCCCCTCCTCCTCCGGAACTGGATCGTAACCACCGGGATGAAATGGATGACAGCGGCAAATACGCCGAATCCCCAACCAAGAACCGCGTAACACTCCGAAACGTTCGATCGCTTGCATCGCGTACATCGAACAAGTGGGTTGGAAGCGGCAGGTTGGAGGAAACAGGGGTGAGATAAACATTCGGTAGAAGCGAATAAACCAAATAAATAATAGTTTCATACAGCAGCAAATATCCTATAAATTGGTAACAAGGGAGAAAATTTCTATATTAAATACATTTAAGTTGAGTTCATTTACTGTAATAGATTCGATTCCGCCTTTATGGCTGCAAATTGTAGCCGTTGGAATCTGGGTGTCGCTGATTCTTCTGAGTGCGGGAGGAGTCAGCCGTTTCGCTAAAAGTGATTCGGAAATCGTCCGCAAGATAGTTCACATCGGAACTGGTAATGTGATTCTACTTGCTTGGTGGTTAAATATTCCTGCAAGTATAGGCATTGCTGCTTCGATTTTAGCGGGCGTATTTACTTTATTGTCCTACCGTTTTCCTCTTATTCCCGGCATAAATAGTGTTGGGCGTAAAAGTTTTGGGACTTTTTTCTATGCTGTGAGTATTGGCGTTTTAGTCGCTTGGTTTTGGTATTTGAAACAACCTTATTACGCTGTATTGGGAATATTAATTATGGCGTGGGGAGATGGTTTTGCAGCGCTTATTGGTCAACGTTTTGGTAAGCATAAATACAATGTGTTGGGAGGGCAGAAAAGTTTAGAAGGCTCTCTAACTATGACTGTAGTTAGTTTTATTGTTACTGCTTTGATTTTGTTGAGCGTCCAAGGTAATTCTTGGGAAACTTGGTTAATATCACTAGTTGTAGCTGTGGTTGCTACTGCTTTAGAAGCTATTTCTTTTCTTGGTATTGATAATTTAACTGTTCCTTTGGGAAGTGCTGCTTTAGCTTTTGTATTAAATCAGTTAATTCTTCCATAAATTCGGTTTCTCTACGAAAAAAACCCGACTTCTTGAAGAAACCGGGTTATTTATATAGCACTTTGCTTAGCATATATAAAAAATAACTGCTGGCTAATAACTAGATTTATCTCTCTCGATCTCTTTCCCGTGCATTAATACGTTTAGTATGATTTTTTAAATAAATTTGGATTCAATAAAACTAATATGAATCAACATAAATAGGTTGACTATGAGAGGATGTTTTCCAACTATCTGTTTTACATTACTGCTTTGATCCCCCCTTCCCCCCTTGCCAAGGGGGGTTAAAGTCCCCCAAATTAGCGGGGGATTTAGGGGGATCTCGAAAGTCCTCTGAACATTATTTTTTTCCACCTCATACAACTCCGGCTAATAAAATATCGGATTTTTCTCAATAAAAATACTGAGTTGAAATTTTTTAAGTTATTCTAAACACTTAAAGTACTTAAATCAAGGCAACAAATATCACAGCAAAGCACTATCTTTTTCAGTAATTAGCAACAAAAAATAACAAAAACTATGTTTGTTGAGAATTTTCTCATTATTAACAAAATAATTTCTGATTAAGATTACGCAATTACGTTGTTTGAGGGTATGTATAAAAAGGTTGTTTTTAAAAAATGAAAAATTTATGTATAATCTATTAGCACGTAGCTATGCAAATTTTATAAATTAACAAATAGTTAGAATATTTTACAAAACTTGATTTATTCGCCAACTAAAAAATAATTCCGTAGAGTGCGATCGCGACATTATTCATAAACTAACTCTTTCTTGCAACTTCAGCCGCATTTTCTTTCCAATACCGGGAACTCTTTCTAAATCTTCTAAGGAATCAAAAGGTTTTTCTTGACGCACTTGAACGATGCGTTTTGCTAATTTCTTCCCAACCCCAGGAAGCGTGACTAATTCTTCCTCGGTAGCTGTATTTAAATCAACTTTAGTAATTACTTTTTCTGCAAAGGTTGATGGAGCTTTGATTTCCTGACATTCTTTTTCTTGCTGTTTAACCTTCTTCTCAATTCTTGGAGGTATCCCAAATTCAGCATTTGTATAAAGTCTTTCAAATTCTCTTATATAATGAGCGGCGACTTGAGAATTTTCAATCACTAAAACAGTTTCATCATTGCTGGTATTTGCGGCTTCCGTCCAATTATGGGAACCAGTAATAACTGTCTTGCGATCGATAACGGCGTATTTATGGTGTAGTAAATCGCCGCTCGTTAATAAAGGTACGCCAACAGATTTAATTGGATTTCCCCAAGGTTGGTTATTAAGTTCGTATTTACATTTATTGCTCAAAGCAACACCCATCAAATCTAAACCTTCGCTGTAAAAACGATAAGCAAAATCTGGCTCTAATAAAGTTCTAATTTTCACGTTTTCTGCGTGACGTGTTTCTAAAATATTGCTCAAACGCTGTGCTGAAAATACAAATAATGCTGAATCAATAGAATCAACTGCTGAATTTAATGTTTTACCAATCAACCCGTTATTGCTTTCAATCCAAGGTAAGGTTGGAGAAGTGGGAGAAAAGCTTACCGTAACTTTGTTATTTACTAAATTAACTTGTTGAAAATCACGAGTTGGTTTTTGCAATCCAAATTTACTATCAAATTTACCTCCAACTCCATCACCCCACATGATGTTAAACTCTTTTGTAAAGATATCCGCTAAGTCAACACTATCGATTTTAATTAAATTATTTACGTTGCCCAAACTATCGTAATTACTATAATCGCCGTGAATTCCCGATAATGTAAAGTTTGCAGAAGTTACAATTACAAAGCGGCGATCGATAACCATAAATTTATGATGCATCAAACCGCTGCCTTTTGAACCATCGGCGGTATCATCAATTAAAGGTATTTTGGTGTTGCGGATTATTTTTAAAGCATCTCGACGATTGATTTCTTGTTGGGATAGTTTACCATCTTCGTCAATATCTGCAAATTTTTTAAACTCTTGATACCGTTTTTTTTCTCTTTCTGTTAATTCAGTTAATTCCTGCGGTGTCAGATCGCTCCAAGGACGACTATAGTTATTTTCTAGAATTACTCTTATTTTTACTCCCGCTTGATGTTTTTTAACCAATTCTTGTGCAACTAAAGGTAAGCGTAATTCTTGTACTGCGACATCTATTGTCGATTCGGCTTGAGAAATTGCATCGATAATTATTTGTTCTAAATTATCACCTTTACGGTTTTTTTGGCGGTAAGGTTCTCGATATTCGGAAGTTTGAGAATGATTAAAATAAACTTGGATTAATGAGTCTTGCGGTAGTGGTTTTAAAGAATTATTAGATTTTGCTGGTTGACAAGCAGTAATAGGTATTAGTAATAAATATAGTAATTTTATCTGAGTTGTAAACAATCGAGGTCTTGAGAAACCCGGTTTTTTGAATCTTAGGAACAAATTAAGAATGCGATCGCTTTGCAACATTTTCATTAAATAAGGCAGCAAGATGCGATCGCTACAAATATTTCTTAAACTCTGAGATACTTTTGAGATTTGCACGGTAGTCTGCTCGAGCTAAATACTAAGCGAACAAATTTAGTTTTCCCAAATTTGATCGAAATAATCAAACTTAAATCCCCTCATTAAAAAAAGACGCTGCTATGGCGAATGCAACGTCTTTATATTACTTTTATCTCTCTTAATTTCTTTCCTCTGCGTTCTCAGCGTCTCTGCGGTTTTTTTATCCGATCGATGAGAAATGAAAGAAAACCTCTCTCCTACTAGGAATTCCGCTTTAATTTTCCCCCTTGCAGGGTAGGGGGGTTAGGTTTTAATGTTTTGCGGGGATATCTATTCAACTTTGACTCGAAATCGAATAAAACCAAAGTTCGTACCAAGGGTATGATTAATAGTACCGAGATTTCCAATTACCGCACCCGTGGGATTATCTGGATTGGGACAGAAGTTATTTGGAGGAAGCTGAGTTCCAGGAGCGAAAAAGCTACCATTATCGCCGTCAGCATTATTAGTATTGGCTGTAACTTTATTTGAGAAATTTACAGAAATACCGCTACCGGAACCAAAACTATCTGGAACAAAAGTAGTTCCGTTGGGGATAGGATCGCAAAATCTCACGTTTTCTACCGATCGATTCCCGTCGGCAAGAAAATACATGGTGTATTCAACTTCGTCACCTCTTTGCAACGGTAATTGCGGACTAATATTAAATACTCCTACTGGTGAAAGTTGAAACCAACCGGGTAAATTATCGATAGGATCGTTGGGGTCATCTATAAAAGAATTAAAGTTAATGCCGCCGATCGCAATCCCGTTTCTAAATACGTTGGTAATTCTTTTGAGTCCGCGCAAACGTTCTATAGGTTCTGGTTCAATGGGAGGTTCTGGTTCAATGGGAGGTTCTGGTTCAATGGGAGGTTCCGGCTCAATGGGAGGTTCCGGCTCAATGGGAGGTTCGGGATCTGGGGGAATCGGTGAACTTACCGTTACTTCTTCACCAACTGTTGCCGCGTCATAATTTACACTTTTCGTATCTTCTGCTGTGGTGCTACTAGCATCCAGATAAGTGGCAGTTGCTGGGTTATTATATACGCCGTCAGAAACGTTTTCGTTGATATTAGTAGTAAAAGTAATTACAACGCTACCACCACCAGGAATATTGAAATTACCAAAATTGGGGACGGTTTCGCCATCTGATGGATTAGTAACAGTAGTACGAGTGGATGCTCCGTTTAAAGCGATTGTCGGATCGACAGAAGCATCAAAAGTAAAACCGCTGGGTAAGGGGTCGGATATATTAACGTTAGTTGCTGCGGATAAATTAAGAGCATTAGCAACCGTAATAGTATAGGTAGCTTTCCCCGGCTTGATAATTGGGCCTGGGGTAGAAGTAGTTTTAGTAATAGTTAATTGTGGCAAACATTCCGCACCGGAACTAGCACCATTAATGCTACCGATATTAGCAGTAGTACCGTTACTACCAGCCGTTGCACCAAAGGTAAGACTTGGGTTCGTGGGCTTGCCTCCAGCACCTGATAAACCACCAACTGCGCTGACAGCAGCACCGGGGCTACTGAAGATCGCACCACCACCACCACCACCTCCGGGACCGTGGAGATTATTAGCTACTGAATCGCCACCTTTACCACCGTTAGCAGTTATCGTCAGACCTGCAAGGCTATTATTTGCCGCAGATACGACTACGCTACCACCAGCACCAGCACCACCAGCGCCATCCACGCCGACATTTAAAGCATTGGCACCGTTAGCATTAATTGTACCGCTACCGCTAACGCTACCAGTCCGAATAAATGCCATACCACCACCCGCCGAACCGCTACTTGATAAACCATTAGGAAGATTACCGGAACCATCGTTAGTTGTTCCCGCTCCTCCTCCTCCTCCCAGTATTAAACGATTACTTGCAGAGGGAAAAACAGAGCCTCCAAAACCCCCTGTATAATAATTAGAATCAAAAGTTCTACCCCCCAAACCACCGCTACCACCGTTACCACCACCTCCACCACCGGAGTTTTCACCGTTAGGGAATTTAAACTTTCCAAGGGGGTCCCCATCCGTACCACCACCACCAGCGTTTCCTGGCGCACCGCGAGCCAACGAACCATCGGGATAACCTTCAAAGGTATTGTCTGATAAGGTATTGTTTATTGAATTAAAGATAAATCTTGGCGTACCAGCGATACCTTCACCTTTAGAACCATTGGTATTAAAAGTTGATAAACTTCTGTAATCAATCGGGTTCAAATCTGGGGCAGGAAAACTCTTTTCTCCTTTAAGCTGTCGTCCACCACCACCACGGAAACCTTTACTGCTCACATCTACAGTAGCGCCGTCTAAATTTAAATTACCGGCAACGTCATAAACTAAAATACCGCCAGTCGAACCATTCCAAGGACTTGCCGTCAATCTCGAAGACATAGTGGCGTTGGAATATTGCGGTACGCGAATTACCTGATAAGTCCTTTGTCCTTGAGTACCAAAAGGAGCATTACTATAGGAATTAATTAATCCTCCTCCCGCACCCGTGCCTTGAATTGTTACCGAACCAGCAGCAGTTCCAGTAGCAACAACGTATTCATAATTACCAGCCGTAAAGTTAGCGTTATTCAGATTACCGCTACCACCAGTTGGAGGTGGATTGTTCTCATCCCTTTGAATTTCACTTAGGCTGCTGTCAGCAACATCATTACCATTACCATCCCCGTAAGCATCAGTATTACTCGAATCAATATCCGCTCCCTGCATTTGAATAACCAGCAGCAAGTCACCGGATTGAATTTGTGTTAATGCTCCTGTAGAAGTTCCTACGGGAATGGAAGTCGCACCAGCATTCACATTTGCCGTACCGGGATAATAAGTATTAATAACGTCGCTGATATTATTTCCCACTCCATCTTTACCGGGAACAGCACATAGTCGTGGTGCAACCTGTGCCGCAACTTGGGAAAAATTTGCTTCACCCAGCAACAATATTTGATGGCTACAGGTGGTAAATAATAAGACGAAACTACGAATTAATTTAGATTTAAATGATGTCATAATTGAAAACTGGGCATTGGGCATGGGGCATGGGGCATTGAGCATTGAGCATTGGCAATGGGGAGATGGGGTAGAAAATTAATTATTAACTCATAACTCCTAACTCCTAACTTCTAACTCCTGACTCCTAACTCTCAATCCAAAATCCAAAATCTAAAATCTAAAATCCAGTTGCGGATTCTTGTTGCTGTGGTGGTGCTACTTTTTGTCTGCCGAAACCACCAAATAGTTCGTTTACCTTAAGGCTGAGGTTGAGATAAGGACCACCCGTAGAGCGATAACCTGTAAAGTCGCGATCGTCGGCGCTACCGAAGGCGTAACCGACACCAACGCGGAAATCGGGTGTGAGATAATATCCAGCTTCTACGGCTACACCAAATTCGCTGTAATCCTGTGTGGGTTGCCCAATCCAGCGTCCTTCGACTGCTAAATCGGTGCGATATCCCAATTGATAGTTTGCCCGTAGTTGCGCTAGGTTAATGCTGCTGTTGCTAGTAAAATTATTAGCTAAATAATTATTGCTGTTACGGAAGGCATATTTACCATAAAATTCCCATCGCCAACTAGGTGCATAAATCGCTTCTGCTGAGAAAAGATGGTCGATCGCACCGTTTCCGCTACCAAATAATAAGGTATCGGGGATTGTTGAAGGATTTTGTCGATATTCGTATTTGAGTAAACCGTTGAATTTATCGCTGTTGGGATCGCGATATGCCAAACCGACGCGGAGGTTGGCTGTATCCGCTAATCCTTCCAACAGTTGATTTGCTCCACCGGCTTGTTTGTACCGTACTGCTGCTGTCAATGCTGGCGAAATTTTACCCGCAGCCCCAGCGGTAATTACTGTATTGTTACCGCGATCGCCATCGCGATATTCAAAGCGGGCGTTGGCGTTGAAGTTGGGATTATCGGTGTATGCCATGCCGATGCTGTAGGTACTTCCCTCGAATAAACCCAAGGATGAAGCACTTTGTCCGGTTGCATAGGGTTGAGCAAATCTTACACCTGTAGCTGTGCTGCTGAAAATATCCTTAAATACTCGTTCGTAACCTAAATCTACTTTGAATCCAGGTGCAACTCGAATGCGATGATTTAACCCGATTGAACCTCGATCGTTCATGCCGTCGATGCCTGAAAGAATCGAGTAGCGTCCGTTGATGGTGGTATCTTCTGTAAATTTATGTTCGACAAGCGTATCTAAACTGGTAATACTGTTGCCCTTCAACAAGCCGCCATCAAAGAATTGGTGCGCTAAACGCATTGTCACGCCGGGGTACAGCGCCCAATCTAAACCGAGGGTGGTACGGTTGGGATAAAGAGGATCGCTATCTTTTAAATTGAGTTCGTTTTGAGCGCGAAAATCTAGAGACTCGGTGATGGGAACGTTGAGACTCGATACTAATTGACTGGCGCTGCCCTCAAACAGGTTATTAATTCTGTCTTCGCGGGAACGATTCACGTACTCAACTTTTACGTCTGACTCGCCGATTTTTTGCTGAATACCCGCTTTAACTGTAGTTAGGGAGTTATCAATTTGACTTCCGGGTGTCGGTAGTGGTTGAGGGTTGAATAAGTCAAAAAATTGGGTTTGTTCGGCTGGAGCAATACCAAAATTTTCTTCGCGATCGTAACCCACCTGAATGCTAGTTGTATCCGTAACTTTAGCGGCTACATCTGCACCATAACGGGTTTGTCCCGGCGCAAAACTCCAGGTAGCGTTATTAGCAAAATTTTCTGTCACCGAACGATAATAAGCTTTTCCTCTGAAGCCACTACCAATGTTACTATTAGCTTTTACACGATAAGCAGAACCACCGACATCGCCAAAATTAAGAGTATTGTGTTGCGATCGCGCATATTCACCGACAATAAAACCGGATGCAAAGGGCGCGTAAAAATCAACTCCGTAAAGTTCAAAGTCTTGCGCTCCTTGCTCTTCTTTTAAATAACTACCTCCCAAAAATGCTGTTTTATTGACATCGCCGCTTCTCAAGTTGTATTGCAGTCTACCGCCATAAAGTTGACTATCTTCACCGCTTTCGTTTTGATAAGTAACTACAATTCGATTTACTAAAGTTGCTTCTAAGGGATTTAACTGAGTAGCTTGAATCGGACGACGGAATAAAATTGTTCCCCTGTCGTAATCGATTTCATAATCTGCACCGCGATACAAAGGCTGGCGTTTGACTACGGTACCGGGGCGATTGATTTCTTCTGTTTCGATAAAAACGCTTTCACTACCCGGAATTACCAAGCGACGGGAAACGAAGTAGTAACCGCTAGTTCCGTTGGGGGTTATGGTATCTCGTTGAAAACCTTGGATATTATTGGCAAATAATCCAGTTAGCTGTAAATTACCAAGATTAAAATTTCCTTTAAAGCCGTGTAGCTGTCTGGTGGTAGCAGTATAAAGTTGAGATTGTCGGGCAAATTCTTGAGTATTGTAGTCACCCCACATGAAATAATCGGATTCTGCTCCATTGATATCGGGAGTGCGTTCGATGCGAGCATAAACGCTATCTATAGAAGGAGCGGTATTAGTAACTGTTGAATCATCGCCGTAAACTGGATATTGTTTTTCACAAGATTGAATTCCCCCGAAAAGCCGATTGTCACCATTACAATCTTGATTCAAAGGGCGATCGCTGTTATAAGCTCCGGTAAATAACCATTCTCCGACTTTTCCTGTAGCGAAAACCGCTGCATCCAAATCTACAGTTGTATCTTTGTCAATTTCTTCTGGATTGAGGAAGTCGCGAAAACTACCGTGGTAGTCAGTACCACCGGCTCCAATCCGCAAATTTACAACTCCCGTAGCTAGAGAAGGGCGTAAATTAGTAACAAATTTAACATATGTCACCGCTCCTAAATCGAGATTGGGAGAAGTCTTTTTACCGTAGATAGTGGCGCTGATTTTTACACTTTGAGCTTGATTACCTGCTTGTAAAGTCGCTGAAAACTGCCCATTACGAGCTAAAACCTGGAAACCGGGTACATCTGCTTTGTAATCTGCACCGACGAATTTACCGGCATTAGTACCTAAAGTTACAATGACATCTTGTTTAATTAAATTACCTTTTTCGTCAGTAATTTTACCTTGAAAATCTATATTAGAACGTCCATCAGCCGGAATTCTGGGTTCACCAACTGGATTAATCGAAATTTTAGCTTTTTGTTCTTGAACAATGACTTTAACGCTAACCGGATTACCCCCTTGAGCTTGAGCGGTAATCGTGTTTTCACCCTTGGATAAAGGAACGTTATACCAAATTCGAGTATGAAGTTTTTGTTCCTCATCTTTATGAACGTAACTGCTAATAGATTCATCTATCGGCTTCCCGTTTACCGTTACCTTGATTTTGGCGCTGGGATGATGCTGAATCGCTATATTCGTAGTGTCAGTATTAATAGCACCAGCTTGGGGAGTAATTATACTAATTTCATTGACAAGAGATAAAGGAGTAGAAGAGTTTTGTTTTTGTTGCTTATCTGCTTCAAAAATAATATTACTTTCTTCTCCCCCTACTTCCTTTTCTGTAATAACTTCTTGACTCAACTCCGGTTGACTAATCGGTGATGAAAATAAAGCTTCGCGATCGCCTTCTACTTGTGGATTTAATTCCGGTAAATCCGAGTCAACTGGCTGCTTTTGAATTACACTTTGTGCGGATACGCTAACAGTCGGTAATAGAGTTACAGCACCACAAGAAATTAATATTAAATCTCGCTTATTTACACTAAAATTTTTCATATTAACGTCGCTCCCCAAAAGCTGGAGTGACTGCAAAATTGATTCTCGCCATACTTCCAGGGGCTAAACGCACCAAGCGAGATTGACTATTGTTCTGAATTTTGTAAAGATTTGGAGCCTGAATATAGCCCGGTAAACTTGTATAATCCAAGGTTGCGGTACGATTACCCGAAATGACGTTAGCAACAGAATAGATTCCATTAGCATCAGTGAGAATGCGGTTGCCGTCATCCATAAAAATCACAGCATTCGGTACTCCAGGTTCCCCCGGTTGTTGTTCCCCATCAAAATTTTTATCAACAAAAACACGTCCAATTAAAGTCGCACAATCAGAAACTATACCCGGACGAATTCTTAACAAATGGCTTGCAGTATTACTTCTGGTATTTCCAGCAGTAGCAACAGCTAAGTTTCTACCGCTTCCCCGCATTCCATCGGGTGTAACCGTAACTGCGTAAACTACACTTAAAGTTGCTGATGGTGGAATGCTACCAGCATAGTTAATTGCGATCGTGCGATTTTTCGTCTTCGTAGTCGATACTGCGACTTTTGTCGTACTACCAGTTAAAGATGCCTGTACCGATTTTTCAGCTAATTTCAAACCCAAAGGAAGAGTATCGTTAAGAGTTAAATTGCTCGCCGATACATCTCCAGTATTACGAATTGCCACCCGGTAAGTTACCGTATCTCCAGGCTCGGCAGCGCTTTTATTGGCAGTTTTGGTTATTTGTAAAGCTGCATTTCCGGCTGTAAAAGTTGTACTGTTGGTGTTGAAACCGATATTGTCACCTCCAAACACCGCTGTATTAGTTATTTTTTTAGCGATCGCAGGTATAGCTTCCAAGGCGAGAATGCTAGGAAGCAATAACGACAGAAGGTAACAATACCTCCACCGCTTTATTCTTAATCTCATATTTAATTAGAAATTATTAAGTTGGGAAGGTTTTTATGTCTACAAGTTATTAACAAGCTGTCTATAAGTAAAAAACTGTTCCCTGAAAAAATGCTTTTTTTATGACGATTTATACAAATTCCATAATTCAAGCATGGAGATAACGCCACATATTGGTTTTACGCGGTAAATGCTTTATTGACTCTAGGCAGATGCAGAGATTACCTAATTATGAATAGTCCCTTTTCGTTTGCAACTAAATATAACAAGTTATTAATACAGCTAAAACAGGTTTTATACGGAGAAATCGATAAAAAAGAATTATTTTAATCGCATAAATTCAGTAAAAAAGCGGAAAAATACTGAAAAAGCTTCTTATATAAACAATTATTATCTCGGAATGCAATCAACCTCTACCATATATAGAAATTCGGTTCGATCAAACTGCTTGACTCAATGCAACACAATTGCGCCCCTTTCGCTTGGCTTGATATAGCGCTGACTCGGCAGTCTTGAGTAACGCTGCGGGTTCTATATCTGGAGGTATGGTACTTGCAACCCCCACAGAAACTGTAATCACGTCTGCTGGTAATCCACCAATCCCAGGATATTCGCTCTCGATCGCTAAAGCTTGAATTTTCTCTTTAATATCTTGGGCAATACTAAATGCTATTGTCTCATTTACAGGCATAACTACGGCAAATTTGTCTTTGGCATAACGAGCAATTATTTCGCTATTTCGATCGCCGTTACCTAGCAAAACATCAACGCGATCGCAAATAGTATTAGCAATTTGCTGCAAACAGTTGTCTCCTGCTGTGGTGCCATAATTCTTATTGTAATATTTGAAATAATCAATGTCGCATAAAATTAATGATAATTCTGCACGCTTGTTTGACTGCTGCCATAAGCGTTGTAAGCAAATGTCAAAATAACTGCGGTTTATTAATTGAGTTAGTGGATCTAAATTAGAATCAAAACGTAATTCCAGTTTTGCTCGATCGGAATTATTTATACTGCAAAGTTGCTCTCGAAAATATAAACGATATAATTCACAGGCTACGGAAGCATTATTTCCATCTAATTCAATTAAACCCATACTTTGTAACTTATAAGCTACTATAGCTTCCAACTTCCGAGGAGAATTCGCCGCAATCAATTCACAAAAAACTGATTTCAACTGCAAATTATCAAGTAATATCAACACATATCGTCTTAAATGCGAATTATAAATTCCAGCTTGTGTAGGTGCTTGCTGCAACAGTAATTTCAGACTTTCAGGATCGTTTTTATTGCGTCTGAGATAGTACAAAGCCAATCTAACTAAATAAGGATGTCCTCCTACCATTGCCATTAACTTGTCGGTATTGCAATCATCCATCCAATCTAAACCATACAGTTGCGCTAAATTTTGTACTTGCTCCTTTGTAAATGCCGGTAATTTCAAAGGTAAACCAACGTTAAATGGTGATTGAGATAAATTTAGAGGAACAATAATTTCTGTAGAATAAGCTAGAACGACGCGAAGTTTTTGCCAAATATCCACCCGCTTAGCTTGTTCGTACCAAGAACGCAATAATGGTAGAAAGTCGCTAGCAATCTCTGGATGCTCAAATACCAAATCAACTTCATTCAAAACTATAACTACTGGACTTTCTAAAGATGAGAGTAAATAAGCTTCAAAGTAAATAGAGCAACTGATTTTTATACCCATCTCTTCATCCCAATAATCATCCAATCGCGCATCTTTACCTAATTCTCGGCTAATATTGCTGCAAAACCAGCGCAAAAAGCGATTAAGGTTAGTAAATGTAGCTTTCTCTGCTTGCTGGAAGTTTAAATTGACAGTTTTATAGCCAATATTTGCCGCACGATTTAAAATACGCAAAATGAGGGAACTTTTGCCCTTTTTTTTGGCAGCTTTTATACAAATAAGGCTACCGGGCTGTACTAATTCTGCATATGCTAACTCTTCAATTGGCGGACGAGATATGTAAAACTGAGAATCAATTGGTACCGGACCATTCGGAAATTCTGAAGCTGTAATAGTATCGGCAGTCGAATATTCAACTAAATCCTGTTGAGTTTTATCCAAATTTAAATCAAATGAAGAGCGAAAATTTAAATTATCGATAGGTTGCTTTTTAATATTGCTTAATATTTTCCATAAATCCGAAGCAACTTTTTTTACTTCTTCTTCTTCATAGTTCCCCCGATCGGCTATGACTGTATAGGTTTTCCCTTCCCAACAACAACGTAATACTTGTTCCTGCAAAGAATTTAAACTGCCTCCAAAATAAGTTTTTAGAAGCAGAACTAATTCATCTACACTCATAGCACGATCGCTTACTCATTTTTGTGTATTATAAAATACTTTTATTAAAAATTAAATAGCATGCAAATTATGATTTGTATATAGCGATATAGTATGATACCTTAAGAAAGAAGTTATAACTGTATTTTTGACAATCCTATATGTATTCTCCTCCACATCTAAAATGCGTCTTCTAATCTTTATGTACCGTTAAAACTATCGGTAAAAATAACGGTTTAAAGTCATATATTTGTTCGCAAATTATTCTCGTAAATCATCTAAAGCTGTAAATATCAAATTTATTCAGTAAACCTACATAATTGCGATTAAAAATCATACAAAAATCATTAGTTGCGATCGTGTTAAAAAATATGCTTTCTTGAAAGTAAAAAATAATTTTAATTAATCTAATAGCGAAAAGTATGTATAAATTCAAGGGGTTAAACCCCCCGATGTCATATATTGCTTTATGATTTATAAATAATTAAAAGGATATAAGACTAACTCTCTAATTTATTTTCTTTAGAAGTAGTAATTGCAACACCTTTATTTTAGGAAAACCTACTTTTATACCATTATCAATTTAGATACAAATAATTTCAACTATCCTAATTTACTAAAGGGTTGCGATAAAAAATATCTAAGCGTTTTTAGGCAATTGTATAAACTATAAAGTATAAAGCTTAAAATATATTTGATGAATTTATATCTAATTCTTAAGATAGATGACGATGTTTAATAAATCTAAAAATAGAACCGTCATAATACTTTAGCCTTATAATAATTATTTTCCATAATCTGAAACAGCACAATTATTATGAATTTTGTATAAAGATTTGGAAAAATGATGAAATACTCTTGCAATACAAATATAAACTTTGTAATAGAAAGATTTAATTTATCTATAAAGTGTTCCCTTTGACTCAATAAAGTATGTTTTATTAGCTGTGAGCAAAATTGAAGGCAATGAATAATAAACAAGTTGAAGAAGTCATCAAAGCAATTATTAGCAGGAAGTATTCATGGGCTTGCGTTTTAATACTGCGTTTTCATGGATACGATCCGGTAGATTATATACCTTATCGTACTTACATCAGACTGCTAAAAGAAAATTATCAAGTTAATAATAATGAAACAAAAGATACTGCTGATAGAGCAGTAGATTTTCGTAAATTAGAGTCTAAGAAAAGGCAACTTGTCAAGCTAGAAAGAAGTTAATAACTGCTTATTAAAATCCACTTTAATCGACGTTTTCCTTAAAATTAGCATTGAATTGTTCGAGTATTTACTTTTGGATCGTTAACATGAAACGTAGATAGAGCAATACGATCGATTAATTAAGTTATTAGCAGAGCAAATCAGTTTGACTCCAATCACATGATTTACCTGTAAACTTTTATCCCAAGTCTGACTTGCTGCAAAATACGCATTGATAATTAGAATGAAAGTAAAAGTTACTTCTACTATGAAAAATTAGCTAGAAATTAACATTCGAGTCAGAAAATATTTATGCATTTTTTATGCATGGGTAGTGTTAAAAGTTATATTTTTTGCGGGTATTCAACCCGCTTTTTTTTCAGAATCATAAATAACTAAGTAATCTGATATCCTAGACTTACTTATACTTAATAGCCACTCAAAATTTCCGATTATGACCACTACTTCTCCTTCAAGGAAGTTTCCAACCCAAGCAACACCTGCTAAGATTTTTCATTGGGTTAATATTGTCAGTTTGTTCATCATGCTTACTAGCGGATTGCAAATTTACAACGCTAATCCAGTTTTTGGTGGGCGTGCGGGTTTGCATATTCCTGCAATATTTACTTTAGGAGGCTGGCTCGCAGGAGGTAGACATTGGCATTTTGCTGCGATGTGGCTATTCTCCCTAAATCTTTTATGGTACGGAATTTACGTCTTAATTAGCCGCAGATGGCGACATCGTTTCGTCAGTACCAAAGATTTCAAAGCTTTACAGAAAACCAAAAATTCCCAACGTTTGGTTTACGCTTGGCATCGTATCGTCTATACAAGCATTATTCCTATTTTATTATTAGCTGTGTTTACAGGTGTAGGGATGTATAAACCCGCTCAATTCCCTTGGATTGTAAGTACATTTGGTAGCTGGGAAGCACTGCGAATTGTTCATTTTTCTTCAGTGCCATTAGTAATTTTGTTCGCGATCGCGCATTCCTGGTTGGGTGTAAAAGTAGGGGGAGAAAAACTTACGGAATCTATGTTTTGGTAATTAATGACTTATTAGTATTGTTTCTTTTTTCAACCTTTAGATAGATCCGGTTTTACCACTTCTGGGAAATTATCAAAATTGCGTCTTACCCAATCCATTCCTACTTCGTTATTCAGCTTGATTTTTTGCTCTATATTTGGATAAATTTTTCCTAAAATATCAGCATCTTGTTCGACAACAACTTTGGCGAATTCAAGCGCACTCTTTCTCACAAATTTAGATATAGGGCTATTTGATTCTCCAAACATTAATACATATGTCCGCGTCTTGTTTTCAGATTCCGGTACGAATAAGTGACATTGAGCAATTTTACCAAATATTGTTTGTCCGTAAAATATAACCAAACTAGGAAAGTGATTTTCTAAATGTGCTTTAATAACTTTTGGTATTAGCAATAAATCGGGTTTTTTAATTTTTTCAGCTAAACTCACAGGTGCTGTAGGCATATCATAAAAAGCATGAGATTCATGTCCGCGATCGATAAATTTTTCAAACTGTATCTCTTTAATTTTGAATAAAAGACGATGAGTACCGTTTTGATGGTTGTAATCGTGCATATTCAACAACATCGGTAGCAGTTCTGTATTTACGCTAGTATCTGCTGTATGACCCACAAAATCATATTTGGATGCAATTTCATCTAAAATATTAGGAATTGGTATTTTTGGTTCTATCCCTCCATAAGACCAAATAAAATCCCCTTGAATAGTTAATTCTAAAGGCTTTAATTGCGGTAACGTTTTCTTATTAGAACCCGGTAAAATAGTACAGCCTTCGCTGTCAAATTCCAACGCATGAAACGGACAAACAACCACGCTGCTGTTATCTTGTTTTTGTTCGCACCAACCTTCAGATAACATTGCGCCCATGTGAGGACAAGCATTAGGTAAAGCGTTGATTTCACCTTTTGCATCTTTCCAGATTACGTAATCGGAACCGTAAAGAGAAATTTTCTTTAGCTTATTTACCTCCAACATGGATTTATGCGCTAACAGCCAAGGTGCGCCAAGAAGCATTGACATGGTTTTTTCCTTTTATAGTTAACTAAAAAGTTAGTTAGTTATAATTTAGGTAATTTTTCTGTTGATGTCAACTATTAACCAAATTTTTAGTTAAGATAATTTGGTTGATTTAATGGAGAAAAGTGAGTCCTTCCAAGCAGTCAAAATCTTTATCCCGTAAAGCCCGTCTACGCGATGCAGAAGCTACGAAAGCGCAAATAATCGATGCAGCGATGGAAGAATTTGCTAAATATGGTTTGAGTGGTGCGCGTACAGAAAATATTGCATCGGGTAGTGGTGTTACTAAAGCGATGATTTACTATTACTTTGAGAGTAAAGAAGCCTTATATCATGTGGTATTGAACCAACTATCAGTACAGATAAATGAATTAGGACTTGCTAAACTAAACTTAAACGAATTACATCCAGAATCGGCTTTGAGAACTGCCGTATACGCATTTATCACCTATCAAGCGACGCATCCTTACTTTGGTAGAATATTGTGGCATGAAGCACTTCAAAATCAAGGCAAGTATTATAAGCAAATTGATTGGAATCAAAGTTATAAATATCTATTAGAAATTTTAGAAAGGGGAGTCAAACAAGGTTGTTTTCGTCAACTCGATCCTTTTTTAACCGCAATGCATATCAACGGAGTTTGCAATTTTTACTTTGATGCTTACGAAAATATTAAGCATTTGTCACCAGATGTAGATTTACGCAGTCCAGAAATGATTGAAAAGCACGCACAAACTGCGATCGATTTTATTATGGCTGGAGTTGCAAAGAATGGGAATTGAGAATTTAATATTGAGCAAAAATCACAAGGCGCAATAGGCGGGAGTAGATGAAGAAATTATCTCCCCATCTCCCCCTGAGCCGCACGCTTCGCGTGAACGGGTTCACCACTCCCCTCAACGGTCGTGTTCCTCCGCACCGGGGTGGATTCACCATCTCCCCATCTCCTATTCCCTATTTCCTAGCTTGTAATTTAGGATAAGCAATCCGCTTGTGATGGAATTGTTGCCAAACTTTGACGAAGATTTCCGCGATTTGCGTCATTTCTTGACGTTTCAAGCCGGAATCTACGAGTTGATCGTCTTTCCATCTAGCCCGTAAGATATTGTTAACCATATTCAAGGCTTTTTCAGGTGTTGCATCTCTAAGCGATCGCAATGCAGCTTCACAGGAATCGGCTAACATGACAATTGCAGTTTCCCGTGACTGAGGAATCGGTCCTTCATAACGAAATTCTTCGTCTTTTATTTGTAATGTGGGATTATCTTTTGCTAATTCCTGAGCTTGATGATAGAAATAAGCAATTTGCATTGTTCCTTGATGTTCTGGAATAAATGCCTGTATTGCCGTGGGTAAACTATGTTTTCTTGCCATAGCTAATCCCGCACTTACGTGCTTTTTAATAATATCGGCACTTATCCAGGGATCGTTAATTTCTGTTTCATGCTTATTTGGACCTCCCATTTGATTCTCGATAAATCCCATTGGGTCGTGCATCTTACCGACATCATGGTATAATGTTCCCGCTCTAATTAATTCAACGTTGCATCCAAGCTCTTTAGCAGCAGCTTCGGCAAGAGTAGCCACAAACAAGGTATGTTGAAATGTACCAGGTGCTTCTGTTGCAAGACGTTTAAGTAAAGGACGATTCGGAGAAGCAAGTTCTGCCAAACGAATGGGAGTAACTAAGTCAAACAGTTTTTCTAGATAAGGACTTAATCCCAAAGCGACAATACTCCAACCCAAACCCGATAAAGCTAACAATCCGGCTTCTTGAAATACAAGGTAAGAAGTTGAGGTGAATGCTGTGCCTAACATTACCTTTAATAATAGATAAACACCGCCTTCAGTTAAAGAAATTCCAAAGCCTAATACTGCTAACTCTTCGCGAGAACGCAGGCGTTGTGCCATGCAGGCACCGAGTATACCTCCAGCTGCACCAGCTATAATCGCTGTATTTCCTACTTCTAGGTTCATGGGCAGCAACAATACTACTAGTAATCCAATAACTGTCGCACCCAAACTGCATCCATAGAAACTGCCCAGTAGCAAACCTACAGCGCTCCAAGTTGCAAAAGGAATGCCAAAAACTAGTAATGATGGACACGATAGAGCCAGTAATAATACTAGGAATTGGTCGCTTTGACGCAATCGAATTTTTAAACGCTTTTCTACTAAAGCATAAATGCCAATACAGAAAGCAACAGCGCTTCCCAAATAGCTTAAGCCCAGCCAGTTGATTTCGCGGCTAATCAAATGGTAGTTTTCTAATACTGCTAAATTCCAAGCTGTAATATCTTGTCCTTTTCTAACAATTAATTCATTTTTCTCTACCGTTACCATTACTGGCTGTATTTTGGCTGCTGCTTCTGAAGCTTGTAATTCTGTTTGTTGTTCGTCTTTTCTCAGATTCGGTTGTAAAACGCTTACTAATAACTTAGTTGCCCAAAATTTAGCGTCTTGGGGTACCAATGATTCCGATTTTTGTAAATGCAGGTTTATGACGTACTCTAAATTTTCTTTTGGTAAGCCGGGGTGAATGCCTTGGGCTAGGATTAATTGGGCACTTTGCACGATGCCCATTTGGATTTTTGACCACCGTTCGTCGCTAAAGTTAAGTACGGTAGTGTCGTCGTACACTATCCCCGCTGGCTTTGAACGGCTAATTTCTTTAAGCTTCGCTTTGGCTTGAACGTATAGCCGTCGTCTTTCGTCGATTTTTTGAATTAGCGATCGCAAGTTTTGTTGGTTGGTTTTAGCACGATACAGCTGTAACTGATTTAGCGCCTGTTTGAAATTAGAGTTTTGAATATCCGTATCAATAGCTGGAGTATTCGTCAAGGAATCATCAGTTCTTGCTGCTAAAACTACAGGTTGAGGTTTTTTACTCCTAGCAACGTTTTGAT
This sequence comes from Rivularia sp. (in: cyanobacteria), assembly GCA_965234645.1. Taxonomy (GTDB): domain Bacteria; phylum Cyanobacteriota; class Cyanobacteriia; order Cyanobacteriales; family Nostocaceae; genus Rivularia. Next base: position 5,203,347 of record OZ248344.1, read on the forward strand.
TACCATTTTCTAAAAGTAGTAATAATTGCTTCCATTGTGCTTCGTTCGTGGAACGTAAGTAATTTTGGATAGAAGGATCGAGGATCTCGGTGTTAAAAAACGGGAAAGAACCAGCAGTTGTGCGAATTTCGTTTCCTTGTTGTAGCAATTGCTGTAAATTCTGCTCAACAGTTTCGTTAATCCGCTTATCCACCATTAACCATTGCCGAGAATTGTCTCTGGCGGCTTCGCGGAGTAATTCTGTTTTCTGTTTATCTTCGACTTGAGCAGTAAACGGAGCAACAATTGTTTCGCGGGCTATTGTTCCTTTTTGTAACTGCGGCTGGGTGTATAACTTGTGTCCCATCACTCCAGTCATAGTAACCAAAGCGATCGCAAACACAACCGCAGAATGCTGAGGAATAAAGCCCCAACAAGCTGCGTAAATACCAGATTTAGCTTTTACCGACTTTACCATTGAGTTGGAGCATAAGGATTTTTTATATCGATTTCTTTCACTTGTCTTAGATACATATAAGCGACGTAACGCTTTGTATCGTCGTCCCCAGGTAGCTGTTACTTGAGTTAAAGACTTAAAAAATAGCTGCGTTTTCATTACCTATGCCGCAGTTGCTTATAAGAATGGATGAATACCGGATAATTTTGTACCGAAGCAGATTTCAAGCTTGCTGACATCATAGTTACCATTTGATGTAAATCCTGGGTTTACTCCCTAATAAGTATAATTTTTTGCTCGAAAAAGTTTTTTAACTATTTAGTGGAATATAAACTTGCAGGGGTTGGCTTCTAGTTGACTTCGGATAAATTTATTAACGCAAACGAATGATATATGGGGCTGCAATTGCCTCATTAGGAGAAATTAAATCTTGGTCCTCCTTTGCTTCTAAAGATTGTGGTAAATCGTGATATGCTCCCGACCATACAGACACAAGCGCATCAGCTAATTTTACCATCTGAGAAAAGTTAGTGATTCCCCATTGTGCTAATTTTGCCTCATCTAATCCTAAGTGCCAAGTTATAGGTATACCAGCCATGCTGTTATAAGCTCCCGAAATTGCACCCGCGATCGCGCCACAAATTCCTGGATTCTGCTTATCTATAGTAGTGGCTCGCAAACAAGTAAGACGAAAATCTTCCTTGGTAGTTGCGAAACAATAAAAAGCTATTGCAATGGTATTAGCTATATTATTTTCTTTACCCAAACAATTTTGTAATTCAGAATATCCAGCATTTTCAACGATTAAATTATTGACTTGCTGTAATTTATTTGGTAAGTCAGTTGTAGTTTCTCCAATAAAAGAAGTTATTTCTGAAACTAAACGATTCTGGTTTATTTGTTGATTAATATTTTCATTTAATGACTGAGCGATCGCATAGCATACTGCTAATACCCCATCCCTTATATAGGGAGTATCGTAACTTTTTATAGCTAAAAGCAAGTTTTCTCGTAATTTTATATTGTTTTCATGAAAAAATATTGCTATGGGTAAAGTTGCTAAAATTATATTCCCCAACATCAAATTGCTTGGTTTTTCTAAATTCCATTCTTGCTGTTGAAATTTATCACCTGCGTTTAAATAAAATCGCCCCTCTGCAATCAAGCTTTCCATACCAAGGAGTGCTACTTTAATCCAATAGTATGATTCTGGTTGCGTTGTGGCTAAACTTTGTCCAATTAAACCTCCTATCAAAGCACCACGAACTCTACTTGTAAGTGAATAGCGCATATAGTACTAACAACTTCAGATGTCTTATAACTACCACCTGCATTAATGCTTATTCTGGATAAGATGGACAATCTTTATATTTTTTTTGATAAATTCTATCGATAGAGCTATAACGTTGCTCCAAAACTACTACTATTAACTATGCATTAGTAACTAAAAATCTTTCTGATTGCATAACTTAAGACTGTCTTAAGCGATCGACTAAAGCATGCAATCCTAGAAGGTAGCTTTTCGCGCCAAAGCCACTAATTTGACCAATAGCTACTGATGCAATATATGAATGGTGTCTAAATTCTTCCCTACGATATATATTGCTTAAATGTACTTCTACCGTCGGTATGTTTACACCAGCAATAGCATCTCGCAATGCTACACTCGTATGGGTGTAAGCTCCGGCATTAATAATAATCCCTTGATGCTTGAATAATGCATCATGGATAGCATCTACCAAAACACCTTCATGATTAGACTGCACGGCAGATATATTAGCTGACAAAGAACGCCCTTCTTCTACCAGTAAACGATTAATGTCAGCTAAAGTAAGCAAACCGTAAGTTTCTGGTTCACGAGTTCCCAGTAAATTAAGATTTGGTCCATGCAGCACCAAAATGCTTAAAGAAGGTTGAGTCTCCTTCCGAGCATTTGAGCTATCTACCACGGCGAGAACGGTCGTTTACAGGAATTGGAATTAATTCCGGTTCTGGCTCAGCTTCTGGCCCTAAAAGGGCATCAATCAGCTTGCGTGCTAATCCCTTAAGCTTTTCGAGCACCTTTTCGATATAATCCATTGAACTGAACGCTCCTGAGATACTAACTCAAATATCAACTATCAACTAGGTCGATAACGTAAAAACACCACCACTAGTTAAGATGTTGGTTGAAACCAACTGCCTCTGACGGGGGAGCAAGCCGTTATGGATAACTGCGATTCCTCCCTTTATTATTTTAGGTTATCACATTCGCCACGGGTAGGGCAGCATCCGACTTCTTAAGAGATATTTTACGATCGCTAATATCAACCAAATATTAACTAATAGTTAAAAATCAATAGTCCGGAAGTATTAAATCCGGACTACTGTTGGGATGATAAAATTTTGCTTGGTTAGCTTTCTTCTGGCTTCTTTTTAGATTTGGTACTAGCTGTTTTAGATTTAGTAGTACTAGTTTTAGATTTAGCAGTACTCGTTTTGGATTTAGTTGTTTTACGAGTCGATTTACCTTTGGGTGCTTTGTCGGCTAATAACTTCAGTGCTTTTTCTAAAGTTATGCTTTCTGGCGTTTCACCTTCAGGAATGCCAACATTGGTTTTGCCATGCTTAATGTAAACTCCATAAGGTCCCTCGTAGATGTTGACTGGTTCTTCACTGTCTGGATGAGAACCCAGTTCCCGCAATGGCTTTTTCGATTTACTTCTGCTACCGCGTCCTTTTTTAGGTTCGGATAACAATTCTAATGCTCTTTCTAAGGTGATACTTAAGACATCATCACCTGCTTTTAAAGAACGGTAATCTTTACCTTCTTTGGCATTATGAACCACATAAGGTCCGAAGCGTCCTAAATTAGTTTGGATACTAGCACCAGTTTCTGGATGTTCTCCTAATTTTCTCGGAAGCGACAAAAGACCAACAGCCATTTCTACCGTTACGTCTTCTGGCTTTACGTTTTTGGGTAACGACGCTTGTTTTGGTTTGGGATTTTCTTCAGATTTTTCACCCAATTGTACGTAGGGACCGTAAGGACCGATCAACATGAAAATGGGCTGTGCCATTTCCGGATGAATACCTACTTGGTCGGGACCTTCGGTTTTTTGCTTGAGTATTTTCTGGACTTTTTCCGGATCGAGATCGGCTGGAGTTAAGTCTCTAGGAATAGAAGCTGTAATAGTATCATCACCATTTTCGGCTTCTAAATAAGCACCAAATTTACCAATGCGGATTTTCACATCTGGGATGTTCAAGTCCACAGTTCTAGATGTATTGATATCAATTTCGCTTTCTCGCTCCTTAACCAAGGTATCCAAGCCTTTTTCGCCAAGATAAAATTGTTCTAGGTAAGGTAGCCATTCAGCTTCCCCAGTTGAAATATCATCGAGAGTTTGCTCCATTCTCGAAGTAAAGCTGGGGTCTACGACATCTGGGAAGTGCGTTTCCAGTAGCTTGGTAACGGCGAAAGCTGTAAATGTGGGAACTAAAGCATTGTTAGTTAGTTGCGCGTAACCTTTGTCAATAATGGTACCAATAATACTGGCATAGGTACTGGGACGACCAATTCCTTCACTTTCTAAGGTTTTCACCAAAGTAGCTTCGGTGTATCTTGCGGGAGGTTGGGTTTCGTGACCGACAGTTTCTAATGTTTTGCAGTTTGGATTATCGCCGACTTTTAGGTTGGGTAAAATCACTTCCTTATCTTCGAGTGCTGCTTCCGGATCGTCGGAACCCTCTACGTAGGCGCGTAAAAATCCTGGAAAATCAATTCGCTTACCTGAAGAACGAAAACCTGCATCTTCGACCTGTAAATGCATGGTGATTTGGGTTTGTCTAGCATCCGCCATTTGACAAGCAACGGTACGCTTCCAAATCAAATCGTACAGTTGTAGTTCCCTACCGCTCAAACCAGTTTCTTGAGGCGTGCGGAAGCTGCTTCCAGCCGGACGAATCGCTTCGTGTGCTTCCTGTGCGCCTTTGGATTTTGTGGTGTATTTGCGGGGTTGGGGAGACAAGAACTCCTTGCCGTAAAGCTTTTGTACGCAGTCTCTAGCAGCGGTAACGGCTTGTTCCGATAAGTGTACCGAGTCGGTACGCATATAGGTAATATAGCCTTGTTCGTAAAGGCTTTGAGCAACCCGCATTGTATCCCTTGCAGTCAGCCGCAATTTACGGTTAGATTCCTGTTGCAAGGTAGAAGTAGTAAACGGAGGTGAGGGTTTGCGCGTTACCGGACGTTCCTCTAAGTTGGAAACCTGCCAAGTTTTACCAGTTAAACGTTCTTTTAAAGCTTCGGCTTCCTGTTGATTGAGTAGAACTACCTTGCGACCTGCGGTAATTGCCCCGGTTGTAGAGTCAAAATCGCTACCAGTTGCTAGTTTTGTTCCTGCCAAAGTTACTAAGACACAATTAAATGATTGCTCTTTATTTCCCTTGGTTGATGGAGGAGTTAAAGCAGCTTTCAAATCCCAGTAGCTACCGATGTTAAAAGCACGCCGTTCCCGTTCCCGTTGCACCAATAACCGCACGGCTACAGATTGGACTCGTCCGGCAGATAAACCCCAGGCTATTTTCTTCCACAATAAAGGTGAAAGAGTATAACCTACAAGTCTGTCCAAAATTCGCCGCGTTTCTTGAGCGCGAACCAATTGTTCATCTACATTACGGGTATTTTTGAGCGCTTCTTTAATTGCTTCAGAGGTAATCTCATGAAATACCATTCGTTTTGTAGGAACTTTTGGTTTTAACAACTGGAATAAATGCCAGCTAATACTTTCCCCTTCCCGATCTTCGTCAGTCGCCAAAATCAGTTCGGTTGCCTCTTTGAGTGCTTCCTTTAACTGGGTAACAATTTGCTTTTTGCTTTTGGGAACTACATATAACGGTTCAAAATTAGATTCTACATTTACTCCCAACTGCGCCCATTTTTCTCCTTTGACAGCGGCGGGAATTTCACTAGCGGACTGTGGTAAGTCACGTACATGACCCATCGAAGCTTCTACTCGGTACTCTGATGGTAAGTAGTTACGAATAGTTTTTGCTTTGGTTGGAGATTCGACTATAACGAGAGTAGACATGGAATTTTCAAGAAAAAAAATAGCTGCTAAGCTAAACAGTCAATTAGGGGACAAACGATTGTTAATGTCAAGATAAAATTTAACTATCGAGCAATGCAATAGCTTTTACATCTACTGCTTATCTTTGTTAAAAACCTTTTAATCACCGGGTTTGTGACCCCCAACTCTTTCCCAAAGGTAATGAAAAATCTCTACCATTGGTAAGATAGTTGAAATCAGGTTATCAAGGAAAGCAGTTATTTCAATCTTTAACTTATCTTGGACATAATTGGCGACTACCATTTTTATTTATTGCTGTTTTAGGGGATAACTATAGGGGCGATCGCTTTGAGGTAAGTGTTTGCCATGTAAGGATTAGAGGTGAGTTTGCAAAGCATATTTTAAAATTTTTTATCCCAGAGCTATTTTTTTGCCAATATTTAGCATTGTGCCAAAATAAAATTTAAATAAGTACCGTATTCCGGACTGATTATTAAACTACCATTGGGAAAAAATTATGAAACCAATTCGACAAGGTGATGTCATCTTACTTCCTGTAAAGCAAGTTGAAGGACAAAAGCTGGAACATCTGACTTTGGCTTCCGGAGAAGTTACCGGACACAAGCACCGTATCTCTGAAGGAAATGCTGAGTTGTATACAAAAGACTTTAATTTATATTTAAGTATTTTTTCTGAAAAAGCATTGTTAACTCATGAGGAGCACGATCCGATTTCTGTTCCTCAAGGAAATTGGATAGTGCGAATTCAGCGCGAATATGAACCCGAAGGATGGCGATATGTTGCCGATTAAATTTGGTTATTTGGTACAAGTTGATACTAATTAAATACTCTCATAAGAGGGAATAGTGAGTAAGTAATAGCTTTCCTTAGTACTGAAGAACCATTATCCAAACTGCTTTTTGCATTAAGCAAGCTAATTATTAAATATCAATTGAATTAAACTATCAGCAATATAGTAAAAACTGATACTTCTTTTTTGATTATGCAGTTAACGAATAAAGAATTAACGCTGTATCAATTAAGAATAAGTTAAGCGAGTAAAAAAGTTGTGGTAGGATAATCCAGGAGAAGTACGTTCGGTAATTGTGTTCTTATTAAGTAAAAGTCGCAATCAGCTTTCCGGATGTCCCCTCTGCACGGTTGGATTCTGGAGAGTCTTATGTCAATATACGTTGGAAATTTATCATACGATGTTACTCAAGAAGACCTTAGTAAGGTATTTGCTGAGTACGGTAGTGTAAAGAGCGTTCAGTTACCTACCGATAGGGAAACTGGCAGGGCACGAGGTTTTGGTTTTGTAGAAATGGAATCAGAAGATGCAGAAAGTTCAGCTATTCAAGCTCTAGATGGTGCTGAATGGATGGGTCGCGCAATGAAGGTTAATAAAGCAAGACCGCGAGAAGACCGAGGTAATAGACGCTCTGGTGGTGGAAGTTGGGGTTGATAAGGCTAACGTTATATTAGTTCGCACTCAAGGCTGAGCAATATTTATTTTTAAGCGGGGGCATCCAACTTATGGTTTGCCCCTAATTATTATTTTTATATTATTTATTATTTATTATTTATTTTTAGAATTAGCTTAATTTTCCTTTCCGATAGCAGGTTTTTAGTGAATTTCTCGTAAAAAACAATAGAATTAACAAAGTTAGTTAGAAAGTCTAATAATCGAAACCTGTATATCTCATGGATTTTGCTAGTCTTGCATCCCAGCTAAATGCTGGAACGATACTACCGGAGGGGATTGTAATAATCACCTTCTTAGGGGTTTTGATAGTAGATTTAATTTTAGGACGTTCGTCCTCGCGCTGGATTGGATATCTAGCTATAGCAGGCTTACTTGCTTCTATCGTCGCCTTGTATCTTCAATGGGATAATGTTAATCCCATCTCATTTCTTGGTGCGTTTAACGGTGATGACCTTAGTATCGTGTTTCGCGGTATTATCGCTCTGTCTGCCGCTGTTACTATTTTGATGTCAATTCGCTACGTCGAACAAAGTGGTACAGCCTTAGCAGAATTTATTGCTATTTTGCTTAGCGCCACCCTTGGAGCAATGTTTCTATCGGGTGCGAATGAGTTGGTGATGATTTTCATCTCCTTAGAAACTCTTAGTATTTCCTCCTACTTGTTGACAGGTTATACCAAGCGCGATCCGCGTTCCAATGAAGCCGCACTAAAATATTTGTTGATTGGCGCTTCAAGTACTGCTGTATTTTTGTATGGCGTTTCCTTACTGTACGGTTTGTCTGGCGGGCAAACTCAACTGAGCGCGATCGCAAATGGCATCGAAACGGCAAATTTAGGTCAGTCGTTAGGTATAGTAATTGCCCTGGTATTTGTAATTGCTGGTATCGGCTTCAAAATTTCTGCCGCACCCTTTCACCAATGGACACCAGATGTATACGAAGGCGCACCGACTCCGGTAATTGCTTTTTTATCTGTAGGTTCCAAAGCTGCGGGTTTTGCCTTGGCTATCCGTTTGCTGACAACAGTATTTCCCCTCGTCGCTGATGAGTGGAGATTTGTGTTTACCGCCTTAGCCGTATTAAGTTTGATACTGGGTAATGTAGTTGCCCTTGCTCAAACCAGCATGAAACGGATGCTGGCTTACTCATCCATTGCCCAAGCTGGCTTTGTAATGATTGGCTTGATTGCTGGCACGCAAGCAGGATATTCCAGCATGATATTTTACTTGCTAGTTTACCTGTTTATGAACCTCTGTGGTTTTACCTGCGTGATTTTATTCTCCCTGCGGACGGGAACCGATCAAATTACCGAGTATTCTGGTTTATATCAGAAAGACCCACTTTTAACTCTAGGATTAAGCCTTTCTTTGCTTTCCTTGGGGGGTATTCCTCCTTTAGCTGGGTTTTTTGGGAAAATTTACCTATTCTGGGCAGGTTGGCAAGCAGGTCTTTACGGCTTAGTTTTACTGGGATTAGTTACCAGTGTGGTTTCTATTTACTATTACATCCGCGTCGTCAAAATGATGGTAGTAAAAGAACCTCAAGAAATGTCCGATGCAGTCAAGAATTATCCCCCAATCAATTGGAATTTACCTGGATTAAGACCTTTACAAATAGGTTTGGTAACAACTTTAATTGCCACCTCTATCGCTGGAATCCTATCAAATCCTTTATTTACGTTGGCGAATAACTCTGTTGCCAATACTCGTATGTTGCAGCAATCAATAGTTTCTACCCCTCGCGTAAATGTAGCTACAAATCACCAACCTTGATCGGTATTTTTTATGTTTTTACTTCCCTTAGAAGTTTGAACATGATTTTTCGTAAATAATGCCCAATCTTAAATGGCTGTTCCACTGAGAACAGCCATTTTTGTTTTTTTTGGATGAATTGAATTAGAACAGTTTTTTCTGCACTACTCGAAGCTTAACTACAGAAACCAGGTTTCTGACATACACACGAACAATAGTTTGAGATAGTGCTTTATCAATGAAACGGAACTTTCTCAAACCATTCTAAAATCTTACTTATATAGTGCCTAAGTCTTACAAAATTTAAAAGTACAGAGATAGCAGAAGGAGAAGCGATCGCCTATCTTTTTCTCGGAAAAAATCAGCAAAAAAAACTACATATTAACTTTAGTTAAAGAAAAAAGCCCGTCTAGGCAGGCTAAAAATTTAACTTAAATCTTCCATTGAAGCTTTTTTTATTTCATCTTTTGTTTAATAAAAGCAATAACTTGATTTAACTGTTTTTTCAAGCCGTCAATTTCTGACTGCATTTTCGCCATTTTTTGATTAAGCGCTTGCACTTCTGCGTCGGAATTGGAATATCCGGCAGTTACTGCCCCATTAGTGCCGTTACTTCCATTTGTTCCGTTAGCTCCATTTTGACTAGCAGCTGCTACCCCAACAGGTTGGGCTTTAGGTTGTTTAGCTTTTGCCATTGCTGCTTTAATTGAGCTAATTAGCTGTTTTTGGTCAAAAGGCTTGTTCAGAAATTCAAAATGTTCAAACGGCTCGGAGATTTTTTCGGTAACTTCCTCTTTGCGTCCAGACATTAGCACCAAAGGAGTTTTTCTTAATTCTGGCTGTGCCTGAATTTCTTGGTAAACTTCCCAGCCACTCATTTTCGGCAACAAAAAATCAAGCATAATCAAACTAAATTTTTCCTGACGGATTAATTTAAGTCCTTCCAAGCCGTCTTTGGCTTCTAGCACCTGAAAGTTTCCTGGAGGTAACATTTCTCGTACTTTTACCCTAACTACTGTAGTGTCATCAATAACTAAAATTTTATTATTTGCCATTTCGGTTTCGCTGTAAAAGATAATTTAGGTTTAAATGGCGTTTTCGCCGAAAATCCATACTAGAGTTCTCCCACTATATCCACAATATATATTGATTGGGGGAGAGTAATTTCCGCGAAAATAGCAATTATATAGGTGTTTTATACAACACGGTAATATGCTTGTTACCTATTTAATCTATGGCTTTCTTTAAAGACTTTTTTTCATAAATCATCAGGGTTTGAGAATTAGTCAACGATATTAACTGAAATTAGCAAGCAGAACCATCGATCGCTAATTTCAATTGATTTTTACGTATACCACTTACGTTTAAACGATAAATAAACGATAAATATAAGTATTAAAACTTACGCACGCAAAACGTAGTAGAGTTTTCCCAATATATTCATGTTGCAATATTAAGCCGTGCATCTTTGAGCAGTTCTTTCTACTTTAAATTACGGTAAAAACAGCAGTTTATTGTAAGTTGAACTTAACTTACTCAATCTGTATTACTCCACATCAACACCGGATGTCCATGTCTTCCTCAAAAGATTCTATAAAATCGGAAATTAAGGCAATGCCAGCGTGGTTACGTCGCCCCATTGGTAAAGCCAGCGAACTCTCCACAGTTCAGCGGATTATTAAAGGGCAGCAAATTCACACTATTTGTGAAGAAGGGCGCTGTCCCAATCGTGGAGAGTGCTATTCACAACAAACTGCCAGCTTCTTGTTAATGGGACCAACCTGTACTAGGTCATGTGCCTTTTGTCAAGTAGATAAAGGTCATGCACCAATGCCTTTAGATCCAGAAGAACCACAAAAAGTAGCACGGGCAGTACAGCTTTTACGATTGCGCTACGTGGTGTTAACTTCCGTCGCTCGCGATGATTTATCAGACGGTGGTGCAAGTTGGTTTGTAAAGACAATGGAAACTATCCGTCAACTAACAGAAACTCAAATCGAGGTACTTACACCAGATTTTTACGGACAAAGGCAACCGATCGAAATAATTACTTTAGCAAAACCAGCTTGTTACAACCACAACATCGAGACAGTACGACGCTTGCAAGGTCCCGTGCGCCGAGGAGCAAAGTACGATCGTTCCCTGCAAGTACTGCAATTAGTCAAAGAAATCGACTCTACCATTCCTACCAAATCCGGTTTAATGTTGGGACACGGTGAAACAGTGGAAGAGCTGATCCAGACGATGAAAGATTTACGCAGCATCGAATGCGATCGCCTCACAATTGGACAGTATATGCGACCATCTTTAGAACATTTACCCGTACAAAAATATTGGACACCAGAAGAGTTTGAGGAATTGGGCACGATAGCACGTAATTTGGGATTCTCTCACGTTCGTTCAGGTCCTCTAGTTCGCAGTTCTTATCATGCTGCTGTAGAGTAGTCAACTATCTACAGTAGTCATATTGAGAAATAAATTCAATAATTTAGGACTTTTGAGCATTTATGAAAATCTTTCTAACAAATTTCACGAAAAACGACACCTTTTTGGTATTTGTTAAGAAGTCCTTAAATTAGGAGAAACGATTATGGCTAAAGTTGGTGTAGATGTTGCTCAGACAGATGCGAAAGCACCTTTCCCTTACCGCACTATAATCAGCGTCATTCTGCTGGCTGGTAATATTTTGGTGGCAGCAATTTACTTTCACGTTATTAATCCTTAGATTGCAGTCCCGGTATCGCTAGGATGCAAACAAATAATGTCTCGCGGAATACCGATCGACCGATTTTAGATTTGCCACCTAGTTAAAACTTAATCCAAAATCTAAAATTTTCTTGGTCACTCCGATACCTACATTTATTTAAAAATGTAGTAAATGTGACTTTAGTAAAGAGTATAGAGGTTGTTTAGGGTGGTAAATTACCATACCTAGCTTCTTTACTCTTTGCTTTTAATCTAAACCAGTCAAAGTATAAGTTAGTATAGATGAATACAATTTTGTCAAATTAGTGCATTAAGTTTTTTAGATAAGTTTTTTAGGAAATTTCAAAAAAACTGATTGAATCTTGATACAATTTATACGCTTTGTAGGAACTGTATACTGTAACAGTCGATCTACTTAGATTTGAGTTATGCTTATCTTTATATTGTGTTAATTTTAGCCAGTCTTAGTGCCTTAGACTCGCGCGAGTAGCATATAAAAGTTATTATAAAAACCTGCATGATAGTTTGATACAACGAGTTGTGTTTTCACGTGACATTTGACACTACAGGCTTTAGTTTATATATATAGAATAAATTGTGCGCTAATATACTCCGGTTTATTAACGACATTTTAAACGAAGCTATCAAAATTATTCAGCGGTCGAGTTGACCATGCAACAGTATTCAAGCTTACCAGGACAGAACTCACAACTAGATGCTAATTCATCGACAGTTTTGACAACAATCGAGCAACTTCGAGCCGAGTTGTGGCTGGAACGCAGTTTGAATCAACTGCAAAGTCGCCTTAACGATTGTTTAACTTTGGCTTTGTCGGAAGAAGTACATAATGATAAACAAGCAAGTGAGAATGAAGCAGTAATTTTTCAAACAGTAGTAAACGAACTCAATGCTGCGATTAATTCCAATATGGTGGCGATCGCAATTGCTCAACCACAACAAACTGTTTGTAAAATTTGCTATGTTTCTTCTCATTCAACAAGCCATTCTCAGCTTTCACCCTTAGCTGTAATGGTAAAGAAAGGTAAAAAATTACGCTTGAAATTAAAAGAGGAAATACACTTTGAAGATTTACAACAATTAGAAAATCAACAGCCACAAACTGCTTGGCGCTTGGTTAATGATTTTGGGACTGTTGGTTGGTTAATTACTTCTCCTAAATCTTCAACAAACTCCTCTTTAGGTGTAAGTGTAATTGAACAAATACCGCAATTGATGGCAAAGGCTGCTGTCATCTGTACCGCAGCTTTAACCCAACTTAACCAAATCGAATCGTTACAACAACAAGCGATCGCGTTAAATAATCTAAGCGATCGCAATCAGGAACTACAGCGTACCAATCAATTAAAAAACCAATTTTTGGCAAATACCAGTCACGAAATTCGCACGCCTTTAAGTTCAATTATTGGCTTTACTCATTTGCTATTAGCTCAGGGTTATGACCCAAGCAGGCAGCGTCATCATGAATATTTAAACATTATTCAGTCTAGTGGTAAACATCTACTGGCTTTAATTAACGACATTCTTGACTTGTCTAAAATTGAAGCGAACCAATTAGAAGTTAATTGGGAAACATTTGATGTACCTCAACTGTGTCGTAACGTATTAGCATTAGTAAAAGAAAAAGCTGCGAATAAAGGCTTGCAAATGCGCCTTGATATAGATCCCGATGTTAAAAACATGGTAGCTGACCCGTTGCGACTCAAGCAAATACTTTTAAATTTACTTTTTAACGCGGTAAAGTTCACTAAAACCGGAACAGTGGGTTTGGATGTTAAGCCTGAAGATAATTTTATGCGGTTTACGGTTTGGGACACCGGAATTGGTATTTCACAAGAAAATCAGAGCGAACTTTTTCAACCATATTTTCAAATATTTAACCCCGATCCAAATGGTGAAGAAGGTACGGGTTTGGGGTTAACAGTGACTCGTAAACTTGCTAAAATCCACGGTGGTTGGGTGGAAGTAGAATCCGAAATAGATAAAGGTTCGCGTTTTACTATTGTTCTTCCCTTACAGCAAGAAGAAGTGCAAAAAACCGATCTGGTAAAGGAATTTGAACTGCAAATAAATAATTACAACCTATCTAATTCAGAAGAAAATAATTCCTCCGAAATCTTGCTTGTTGAAGATGACATACCTAATGCTGAGTTAATCAAAACTTATTTAGAAAGATTGGGATATCAAGTAACCTGGGTAACAAGCGCAAACCAAATGTGGAATGCTTTAAACCAGCACCATTACCCCGTCATCTTAATAGATATTATTTTACCTGATGCCAATGGGCTGACATTAGTAAAGCAGTTGCGAGAGAATCCGCAATATCGTAATACTTCCATAATTGCTCAAACTGCAATGGCAATGAAAGGCGATCGCGATGCTTGTCTTGCAGCAGGAGTTAACGATTATATCTGTAAACCGATTGATTTGCCGCTTTTAGGAACAATAATATCTCAATACATTACAGCTTCTTGACTAGTTAACTCTTTGTCGCACTACTTCATCTCCCTCTTAAAATGGAATAAGTTAGCTGATATACTTTTATATCTGGATTGGGAAATAATGTATTTAGAAAAATTAGAGCAATTAAAAGCTTTATTTAAAGAGATGGAACGGGCAATAATCGCTTATTCCGGTGGGGTGGATAGTACTTTGGTTGCGAAAATTGCTTATGATGTCTTGGGTGATAAGGCTTTGGCAGTGACGGCTATGTCGCCGAGTTTATTGATAGAAGAGTTGGAAGATGCTAAAATCCAAGCCGCAACAATTGGGATTCGCCATCAAGTTGTTGAAACCCATGAAATGGAAAATCTTAATTACACTTCTAACCCCGTCAACCGCTGCTATTTTTGCAAAAGCGAATTACACGATACGCTAAAACCCTTGGCAAAAAAATTGGGTTATCCTTACGTAATCGATGGGGTAAACGCAGACGATCTACACGATTATCGTCCCGGTATTCAAGCTGCAAAAGAAAGAGGTGCGCGTTCTCCTTTAGCTGAAATTGGTGTAAGTAAAGCAGAAGTCCGCCAAATTTCTCAACATCTAAGTCTATCTTGGTGGGATAAACCAGCACAACCTTGCCTTAGTTCCCGCTTTCCCTACGGTGAAGAAATTACCGTAAATAAATTACAGCGAGTAGGAAGAGCAGAAATCTATTTACGTAAACTGGGATGGAATAACTTACGAGTTCGTTCCGAAGGCGATACAGCGCGGATAGAATTACCACCAGAACAAATTCATAATTTTGTCCTAAATACAGATTTAGCATCAGTAGTATCTGCTTTTCAGGAATTTGGATTTATTTACGTAACTTTAGATTTAGAAGGTTATCGTAGCGGTAAATTGAACCAGGTTTTAGATAAAAAAGCTCTGGAAACTGTCAAAAATTAATCAATCGTAATATCAGTTATCAAAAGCCCCCCAAATTAGCGGGGGGTTGGGGGGATCTAAATGTTAGAAGTTTAGAAAAATGTTTTTATCTTTGGTATTGCTCAAGTACTATTTTACTAACTGTTAATTGTTAATTATCATTTGCCACTATCAATTCTCCTTTTTGATTAATTTTTACAGGAGAGTCTGGAAAATCAGATTTATTTAAATAACGTACAAGCTGCACGGTATTAAAATTTTGATCGATGTAAGGAATTCCTTGTCTATCCATCCGCACGGGAATAATTTTTGCATTCTCCACACTTCCTTGAGGACTCATTTGAACTTCTAATATCATCGAGTAACCCGCTTGTGCAACAGTTGATAAAGTTCGGTATCCTAAAAAGTTTCCTAAAGAATAAGCAATAAGTTTTCCTTTGTACATTTCCATAGCTCTAGGAACGTGAGGTCCATGTCCAAGTACTAAATCTGCCCCTTCATCAATCATTGCCCGAGCAAATTTAATCGAATTTCCTCGATTTTCTCCATAGAAATATTCTGTTTTATTTTTGGTATGCAGTGCGCCAGTTCCTTCCGCACCCACGTGCATGGATATAATTACTATATTTGCTTCTTTTCGGGCTTTTCTAACAAGTGCTTTGGCTGCTTCTAAATCGTGAATAGAATTATAAAATTCATAGGGTGCAAACCCTACCATTGCAATTTTATTATTGTTTTTTTCTAAAAAGAGAATTTGATTTTTATGACCTAATGTTTCGATACCAACGTTTTTCAGATTCTTCACCGTATCTTTGAAACCTACCATGCCGAAGTCTCTTGCATGATTGTTAGCTACGTTAAATACATTAAATCCAACGTCAGCAAATAGTTTACTATATTCTGGCGGAGAGCGAAAAGCAAACACCTGTCCTCGACTAATGTCTTTCGCTGAATAACGATAGTTGGTTAAGCTAGTTTCAAAGTTACCAAATAAAACGTCGGCTCTATTTAAGTAAGCTCTTACCGATTTTGGTATTAGTTGATTGGAATCAGATGGAAGTCTGTAGTTAGGATAATTCGTACCTGGAATAACATCTCCAACCGCTTGAATCACAATTGATTTAGCAGTATTTTGTTTTTCAGTTATCGGAATTTTGGTAGAATCTGCTAATGGTGCTGGTGCTGTTTTTACTAATACTTGATTTTTTGTTGAAGTTTGTGTCCCAAAGCGGGTAAGTAAACCTATACCAATACCCACAGCAAAACAACAACTGATAAAGCTCACTGAAAGCGATGCCTTCAGCCTTTGATTCAACATATTTTTGCTCCTCACACTATGGCTTTAATCTAACTAAATGCTTAATCTAACGGTTCGGTAAGTATGACCGTTTTTATACTAGTTACCAAACTAAATACATATATTTACTTATGCGATCGCTTATTGTCAGATATGGCGAATAGCTTCTTCCCTGAAACGTTAATCCTTGAAGTAGATGTCAAATAATTACATACAGAACAATATATCTCCGGTATATTTTGCTGCTTGCAGATACTTGTATGCTTGTAGATTTAAAAGCTTCAAACAAAGCAATTTACCCTGAAAATATTAGCTTGAGTAGCATCCTACATCATTCGCTCGAAAACTGATTTCTACTTAAACTACATCAGTTTATCAAAGGTCAATTACGGATAAATGCCAAAATATTAATGTTTATGCAATGTATTGCCTTGGCGCTTAGAGACATTTGCTCAAAAAGGTTAATTCTCTTCTAAGCATCATAATATGTTTCAAAATCTGCATAAAATTACTTATTGTGAGACTAAATAAATTTAAATCTCCATATTAAAATCTTACAGCAGAGCCGATTGAAACGCTGTTATCCAAAATTCAAAATCTAATTAAACGGAGAAGGGGGGATTCGAACCCCCGATACCTTTGCGGGTATAACGCATTTCGAGTGCGCCGCATTCAACCACTCTGCCACCTCTCCAGAAGGCATATTTTCCCTATCTTAGATAAAATATCATATATCTATTAAATTTATCAACTAATAAAATCAAGCTAAAGTTCGTACTATAGCAACGAGGTAATATTTTCAGTATTTTGAACAAATGTCTCAAAACGCCGTTGAGGTGTCCATTGAATCGCGCCATCGCGTCCGGTAAAGTATAATTGCGTTTTGCTTTGATTGAGTAGCGATACATCTTTAGCTTCAAGGCTTGCATTAGGTGCGATTGCCACTTGTGGTTGTAGGGCAAGAACTAAGTCTTTTAAGGATTTGGTAGGACACCAAAGGATTTGCGGGCGGGGTAAGCTTTGGGTTTTAATAAGCGATCGGAGTTCATTTTGTTTAACATCTCCTACAAATAACCAAGATCGATTGCCAACTTGCATTTGCATTATCGGTAATTGGTTGTTGATTAATCGTATTGTCGCCGAACCAGTATTTACAGTTTGACCTAAAGACAAAACTTGGTATATTCCTTTGTCATGTTGTACTTGTGTTTGAATTGCTTTTTGAGTTAAAGCGTTAGTTGGTCGCTGAGAATAGTCATAGAAAACTTTTACGGGTAAACGTTGTATTATTTCTAACCAACCATTGTTACCGTCGTTTTGAAAATCTGCTGCGATCGCCCAATCAATAATATTTACACCTTGTTGCTGTAAAAACGGTACTATCGTAAAGTTCGCTATTGCTTCATCTGCGCTATTAATTACCGTTATTTTTCCTTTGTCTTGAATTACCACAATAGGTTCTCTTCCCGCAGCTAATAGGGTGATGCGAAATAAACTATTTGCCGAATGCCAAGCAGGAATAAATACTAAACTAATACATATTAAAGCTGTAACAAACCAGCGTTTTTGCCACCAACGTATCTGCCAAGTACATAAAAGCAGTCCGTAAATAATAATTACTTGCCAAATTGCTATGCTACCAACTGCAACTGAGTTTCCGGGCAAGTTACTAAAAAATTCTACTATTTTGATTAAAATATCTGTTGGGTAATGCAATAAGTTAGCCAAAAAGCTTCCTGCAAAAGGCAAGATTAAAGCCGCGACTGCGCTAATAATTCCACCAATACAGATTACAGATATTAGAGGTGTAACGATAATATTTAGTAATATGGAGTAAGGTGGTACAACACTAAATACATAAAGCTGTAAAGGCAAAGTCCAAATAGTAGCGGATATTGGAACTGCAATTAAAGTGGCAATAGTCGGTGGTAGCCATCCCAAACGTTTTATAATTGCAGGTACCGTAACTATTAAACCCAAAGTTGCTAAAAAGCTCAGTTGAAATCCTAAATCCCAAATCCAAAGAGGATTAACTAGTAAGAGTAGAGTCGCTGCGATCGTCAATGAGCCTAACTGTTTTACCTTTCGTTTCAACCCGATAGCAATTAAAGCTGCAAATCCCATGATTACCGCTCTAAGAACCGAAGGCTGAAAACCAGTTAAGCTCAAGAATAAAATTAATGCCAAGCAACCGCAAATAAATTGAGTCTTTCTGGTAAAACGTCTTGTTAAACCTAAGACTAAACCTAAAATTAACGAAACGTGAAACCCCGAAGCAGCTATAGAATGAGCTAACCCTGCTTGTACAAACAAATCGCGAGTATCGTAGGGTAAATCAACCGCTTTGCTTCCTAAAACCATAGCACTTACAAGCGGACCTGCGGGAACACCCAGCCAACGAACTTGCGACTTAATTATTTTCTGTCGCAACCTCCACAATCCCCATTTATATTCTTCGTCAAAATCTTTTAATTGTCTTCCACTTAAACCAGCAAAAGCACCTTGTTTTTGCAAATATTCTTCAAAGTCAAAACCACCAGGATTGAATGCTGATTTCGGTTTGTATAAAACTCCGGTAACTTCAACTTGTTGATTCGGATATAAACCAGTGGATTTGAGTATAGGCACTGTCACATATAACTTTCCAGTAACTCCTCTAGTAACTTCCTCTTCATTTTTTTTACTTGTAACTTCGGAAAGTTGAGTCGCTTGCAACCAAAATTGTCCGCGTCCAGAACGAGTTAAACGGGGTATACTCGCTACATTACCTCGGACAATTACCAGTTGTTCTTGATTTCTGTTATTTCCAACAGGAACCAATTTACTAATATCTTTAACTCCTGGTTGCGGAAGACGCACCTGAAAATATATCGTTGCCAACAATCCTACTAAGCCAGCAATTAGCAATATTCGAGGATGGGGAATAGTTCTTAGAGTATGTGCTGTCTTTGCTTGAGGTTTTGTTTTTTGTAAAGCCAACTTTTTGCAAGCAACACGCCGTCTTTGAAAAATAATTGCCGCTACTATACTTGTAAATAGTATTAATACTCCACCCCAAGGAGTTGCACTACATAGCAACCCTAGAATATAGCCAAGACAGATAATTAAACCAGGAGCTTGAATCATTAAGCTTTAAAAAATAATTGAGAAAAACTTCCTTCCCTTTATACAAGGAAGGATATAAAGTAACAAAAATTATAGTTCACTAATTAGATTGATATACCCAATCGGAAACCAAGTACTGCGTGCAGAATCATTACACAGAGTGCAGTGCTACCCAAATAAGCATGAAGCGATCGCAAACCTGGTTTATTGCCTCCAAATTTTGTTAAAGAGATTGTGGCATTAATTGCTAGTAGCATCAATATAACTGAGCCAGTCCAGAAATGAGAGCTTTGTAAAATTGGTTTATCTTGCATTACCAAAGATAAAACCCCACCAATAGAACCCAGCATCATAAATAAAAACATCCACGGTGCCAGTTTACGATGACCGCTACGACTTTCAGTAGCAACTTCTTTGTCTTTTGTAATTCGCGATCGCCAACCTGTAATTCCTACAAAAGTACCCATTACAAAGATTACAACTGCCATCATGGCTGGATGTCCCCAATGTACTATTGGTTCGGGAACACCTAAAGAACTAAACCAAGCGGCAATAGGTTTTAGTATTTCAGTCAGATTAGCCATTTTTTAAATAAGTTCGCATATTCGCAACATTAGAATTATTGCAGAGGATTGAGCAATTTATCCGAAATCCAGCTATGGTAAAACGAGCGTCTTTTTAAAGCTGGGATATAAGCTAGGTAGCTCAATAAAATATCCCGCTTATTTAATCAGATTAGCGGGACACCATATATATATGACTGAATATTTTTGATTTTTTCTATTCGTAGATTCAATATCGCTTCACACAGCAACTTTTTTCAACAACGGAAAACCTAACTTTTCTCGCTGCTCTACATAAAGTTGAGCTACCTTTCTTGCCAAGCTTCTTATTCTACCGATGTAGCGAGTCCTTTCTGTAACTGCAATTACACCCCTGGCATCTAACAAATTAAAAGTATGAGAACACTTCATAATGTAGTCCAAGCTGGGTAAAACCAAACCTTTCTGTGTTAGTTGCTTGGCTTCCTCCTCATACATATTAAATAGAGTTAACAGCATTTGAGGATTTGAAGCTTCAAAATTGTAGGTACACTGCTCGATCTCTCCTTGCAGGTGAATATCTCCATATT
Source organism: Rivularia sp. (in: cyanobacteria) (assembly GCA_965234645.1). Lineage (GTDB taxonomy): Bacteria > Cyanobacteriota > Cyanobacteriia > Cyanobacteriales > Nostocaceae > Rivularia. The sequence goes on from OZ248344.1 coordinate 5,223,701, forward strand.
TAATAGTGTCCGTCCAATCAATTTGAGTAATTGCTTCCACTTCTTGGAGGTACATCACCAATCGTTCCAGCCCATAAGTCATTTCAATCGAAACTGGACGACAATCAATTCCCCCACATTGTTGGAAGTAAGTAAACTGAGTAACTTCCATTCCATCGAGCCAAACTTCCCAACCAGTTCCCCAAGCACCAACCGTTGCATCTTCCCAGTTATCTTCTACAAATCTAATATCGTGTTCTTCCGGTCGAATTCCTAAAGCCTTTAATGAATCCAAATAAATTTCTTGGATGTTATCCGGCGAAGGTTTTATCAGAACTTGGTACTGATAATAGTATTGAAAACGGTTTGGATTTTCTCCATAGCGTCCGTCAGTCGGACGACGGCAAGGTTCAACGTAAGCCACAGCCCAAGGTTCAGGTCCTAAAGCTCTTAAAAAAGTATGAGGATTCTTAGTCCCCGCTCCTTTCTCTATGTCATATGACTGAGCAATCAAACAACCTTGACTGCTCCAAAATTCATTTAAAACCGCGATCGCTGATTGAAAATTCATAATTATTCTCCCCTAAGCCAACAATGCATTAACCATTGTTGCTCAAACTTGAAACGTGGAGGAGACTTTTTCGATCCTTCGCTCGTAAATAAGCTTGGATCTGGGATAACAGTTTGACTTAGAAAAATATTTTCAAGCCCTTGGAGGTGAAATACGGCTTAGAAGCACCACGAAGGAAACTTTTTTTTTCGCTTATAACTCTTATGGTGCAAGCATCATAGCGACTGCAAAAAAACTAATTCCAAAAAAGTTTGAAAAAAGTGTTGACACGAATAGGTTCTCTCGGTACTATGTATAAGTGCCTGAGAGAGAGAAACGCGAAACGCCGACTCCTCAAGGGTTCCGAACCAAGAAAATTATATATTTGTTTGAAAGCCAGTATACCATAAGTGGTCTGCGTTAGTAAAGTAATTAACCACAACTGAGGTTTAAATCAGTTAGTCAAGGACAAAACGATGCTTAGTTAGTTGCAATGTAACTTATATCTAAGTATTGTATCCATCAAAACGGAGAGTTTGATCCTGGCTCAGGATGAACGCTGGCGGCGTGCCTAACACATGCAAGTCGAACGGTCACTTCGGTGATAGTGGCGGACGGGTGAGTAACGCGTGAGAATCTGCCTTTAGGTTCGGGACAACAGTTGGAAACGACTGCTAATACCGAATGTGTCGCAAGATGAAAGATTTATTGCCTAGAGATGAGCTCGCGTCCGATTAGCTAGTTGGTGTGGTAAAAGCGCACCAAGGCGACGATCGGTAGCTGGTCTGAGAGGATGATCAGCCACACTGGGACTGAGACACGGCCCAGACTCCTACGGGAGGCAGCAGTGGGGAATTTTCCGCAATGGGCGAAAGCCTGACGGAGCAACGCCGCGTGAGGGAGGAAGGCTCTTGGGTTGTAAACCTCTTTTATCAAGGAAGATAATGACGGTACTTGATGAATCAGCATCGGCTAACTCCGTGCCAGCAGCCGCGGTAATACGGAGGATGCAAGCGTTATCCGGAATAATTGGGCGTAAAGCGTTCGTAGGTGGTTTTGTAAGTCTGCTGTTAAAGCGTGTAGCTTAACTACATATAGGCGGTGGAAACTACAAGACTAGAGTGCGTTCGGGGTAGAGGGAATTCCTGGTGTAGCGGTGAAATGCGTAGAGATCAGGAAGAACACCGGTGGCGAAGGCGCTCTACTAGGCCGCAACTGACACTGAGGGACGAAAGCTAGGGGAGCGAATGGGATTAGATACCCCAGTAGTCCTAGCTGTAAACGATGGATACTAGGCGTTGTCTGTATCGACCCGGACAGTGCCGTAGCTAACGCGTTAAGTATCCCGCCTGGGGAGTACGCACGCAAGTGTGAAACTCAAAGGAATTGACGGGGGCCCGCACAAGCGGTGGAGTATGTGGTTTAATTCGATGCAACGCGAAGAACCTTACCAAGGCTTGACATGTCCGGAAGTTCTGGGAAACTAGAATGTGCCTTCGGGAACCGGAACACAGGTGGTGCATGGCTGTCGTCAGCTCGTGTCGTGAGATGTTGGGTTAAGTCCCGCAACGAGCGCAACCCTCGTTTTTAGTTGCCAGCACTTCGGGTGGGCACTCTAGAGAGACTGCCGGTGACAAACCGGAGGAAGGTGGGGATGACGTCAAGTCATCATGCCCCTTACGTCTTGGGCTACACACGTACTACAATGCTATGGACAAAGAGCAGCCAGCTAGCGATAGTGCGCTAATCTCATAAACCATGGCTCAGTTCAGATCGCAGGCTGCAACTCGCCTGCGTGAAGTAGGAATCGCTAGTAATTGCAGGTCAGCATACTGCAGTGAATTCGTTCCCGGGCCTTGTACACACCGCCCGTCACACCATGGAAGTTGGTCACGCCCGAAGTCGTTACCCTAACCGAAAGGAGGGGGACGCCGAAGGTAGGACTGATGACTGGGGTGAAGTCGTAACAAGGTAGCCGTACCGGAAGGTGTGGCTGGATCACCTCCTTTTAGGGAGACCTAACCCTCATACACCGAAAACAATTTGTTGTATATAGGTGATGAGTTGGTACATCCCAGGTCGTAACGTAGACTAGGTATTATTTTTGGCTTTCAAACAATTATAGGTTCGGTAATTAATTAGTTAATTATATTTAAGAATATAAATTGATTAGTTAATTGATTATCACTTATGGGCTATTAGCTCAGGTGGTTAGAGCGCACCCCTGATAAGGGTGAGGTCCCTGGTTCGAGTCCAGGATGGCCCACCTGAAAAGAGTTAGGAGTTAGGAGTTTAGAGTTAGGAATAAAAAAACAATTCATAACTGATCGCTCATAACTTATAACTTAAAGTAGGGGGGTATAGCTCAGTTGGTAGAGCGCTGCCTTTGCAAGGCAGATGTCAGCGGTTCGAGTCCGCTTACCTCCACCAAAATTTTCATTCTTAGATAATATTTAAGAATAAAAAATCAAAATAAATTGGAAAATTTCAGCACCCAAACTAGTTTTTAGTTGGAATGCTGGATAATAATCCAGTCAGAACCTTGAAAACTGCATATTCACGCGAAAATGATTAGATGGTAGTGTTTAATTGCTTAAAAGTAATTAAATATTGTATCTAGATATCCTATTTTGTTGTAATGATTGTATTGGAACATCAATGTGGTCAAGCTACAAAGGGCTAATGGTGGATACCTAGGCACGTAGAGGCGATGAAGGACGTGGCTACCGACGAAACGTTCCGGGGAGCTGGAAGCAAGCTATGAGCCGGAAATATCCGAATGGGACAACCCTAAATACGACCTGCTGAATATATAGGCAGGAACGAGCCAACCCGGCGAATTGAAACATCTTAGTAGCCGGAGGAAAAGAAAACAAAAGTGATTCCCCTAGTAGCGGTGAGCGGACGGGGAACAGCCTAAACTGTATTGCTTGCAATACAGGGTTGTGGGACAGTGACATGGAATCGGTAGATTAGATGAAGCAGCGAAATACTGCACCAGAGAAGGTGAAAGTCCTGTAGTCGAAAATTGAACGATACTAACTGAATCCCGAGTAGCTAGGGGCACGTGAAATCCCTAGTGAATCAGCGAGGACCATCTCGTAAGGCTAAATACTACTACGTGACCGATAGCGAAAAGTACCGCGAGGGAAAGGTGAAAAGAACCCCGGAAGGGGAGTGAAATAGAACATGAAACCATTAGCCTACAAGCAGTTGAAGCACGATTAAACGTGTGACAGCGTGCCTGTTGAAGAATGAGCCGGCGACTTATAGGTACTGGTAGGTTAAGGCGGGAATGCCGGAGCCAAAGAGAAATCGAGTCTGAATAGGGCGTTAATCAGTATTTATAGACCCGAACCCTGGCGATCTAACCATGTCCAGGATGAAGCTTGGGTAACACCAAGTGGAGGTCCGAACCGACTGATGTTGAAAAATCAGCGGATGAGGTGTGGTTAGGGGTGAAATGCCAATCGAGCCAGGAGCTAGCTGGTTCTCCCCGAAATGTGTTGAGGCGCAGCGGTAACGATTATATCTGGGGGGTAAAGCACTGTTTCGGTGCGGGCTGCGAAAGCGGTACCAAATCGAGACAAACTCAGAATACCCAGAGAACACGTTGCCAGTGAGACGGTGGGGGATAAGCTTCATCGTCAAGAGGGAAACAGCCCAGACCGCCAGCTAAGGTCCCCAAATCATTACTAAGTGGCAAAGGAGGTGGGAGTGCATAGACAACCAGGAGGTTTGCCTAGAAGCAGCCATCCTTGAAAGAGTGCGTAATAGCTCACTGGTCAAGCGCTCCTGCGCCGAAAATGAATGGGACTAAGTAATGTACCGAAGCTGCGGACTTATTTATAAGTGGTAGGGGAGCGTTCTATATGGGTAGAAGCAATAGCGGCGAGCAGTTGTGGACTGTATAGAAGTGAGAATGTCGGCTTGAGTAGCGAAAATATATGTGAGAATCATATACCCCGAAACCCTAAGGGTTCCTCCGCCAGGTTCGTCCTCGGAGGGTTAGTCGGGACCTAAGGCGAGGCTGAAAAGCGTAGTCGATGGACATAGGGTCAATAGTCCCTAACTATTAAGTGGGAGCATGGTCAGGACGCATCAAGGATAGCTACACCCTGATTGGATTGGGAGTCTTCCACGGAAGACGCGTAGTTAAGAATAGTGCCAAGAAAAGCCGATTATGTGTTGAAAGCTTAATACCCGTACCCGAAACCGACACAGGTAGGGAGGTTGAGTAAACTAAGGGGCGCGAGATAACTCTCTCTAAGGAACTCGGCAAAATGACCCCGTAACTTCGGAAGAAGGGGTGCCTGCGAGAGCAGGTCACAGTAAAGAGGCCCAGGCGACTGTTTACCAAAAACACAGGTCTCTGCAAACTCGTAAGAGGACGTATAGGGGCTGACGCCTGCCCAGTGCCGGAAGGTTAAGGAAGTCGGTCAGGAGCTTGCTCTAAAGCTGACGACTGAAGCCCCGGTGAACGGCGGCCGTAACTATAACGGTCCTAAGGTAGCGAAATTCCTTGTCGGGTAAGTTCCGACCCGCACGAAAGGCGTAACGATCTGGGCACTGTCTCGGAGAGAGGCTCGGCGAAATAGGATTGTCTGTGAAGATACGGACTACCTGCACCCGGACAGAAAGACCCTATGAAGCTTTACTGTAGTCTGGAATTGGGTTCGGGCTTGGCTTGCGCAGTATAGGTGGGAGGCGTTGAAGCATTCCTTGTGGGGAATGTGGAGCCAACAGTGAGATACCACTCTGGCGAAGCTAGAATTCTAACCTACTTCCGTTAGCCGGAAGAGGAACAGTTTCAGATGGGCAGTTTGACTGGGGCGGTCGCCTCCTAAAAGGTAACGGAGGCGCGCAAAGGTTCTCTCAGCACGCTTGGAAACCGTGCGTCGAGTGTAAAGGCAATAAGAGAGCTTGACTGCAAGACTTACAAGTCGAGCAGGTACGAAAGTAGGCCTTAGTGATCCGACGGCTCAGAATGGAATGGCCGTCGCTCAACGGATAAAAGTTACTCTAGGGATAACAGGCTGATCTCCCCCAAGAGTCCACATCGACGGGGAGGTTTGGCACCTCGATGTCGGCTCATCGCAACCTGGGGCGGAAGTACGTCCCAAGGGTTGGGCTGTTCGCCCATTAAAGCGGTACGTGAGCTGGGTTCAGAACGTCGTGAGACAGTTCGGTCCATATCCGGTGCAGGCGCAAGAACATTGAGAGGAGTCCTCCTTAGTACGAGAGGACCGGGAGGGACGCACCGCTGGTGTACCAGTTATCGTGCCAACGGTAAACGCTGGGTAGCCAAGTGCGGAGCGGATAACCGCTGAAAGCATCTAAGTGGGAAGCCCACCTCAAGATGAGTGTTCTCACTACATAAGTAGGTAAGGTCACGGGAAGAATACCCGTTAATAGGTGGTAGGTGGAAGTGCAGTAATGTATGTAGCCGAGCCATGCTAACAGACCGAGGGCTTGACCTCAATTAATTGATGTTCAATGTATTAAAGATAACAATCATTCCATACAAATAGCGTGAATATGCAGCCTTCAGGGATTCTGTATTCCCTACAAGTTTCCTGGTGCCTATGGCGCGGTGGAACCACACTGACTCCATCCCGAACTCAGAGGTGAAACGCTGCTGCGGCGACGATAGTTGGAGGGTTGCCTCCTGTGAAAATAGCTCGGTGCCAGGTTTTTAATTTAAGAGAAAGTCTCCTTCGGTATAATTGAAGGAGACTTTCTTTTTGCGATATTGTTTGTGAACTTTATATTTTTCAACATACAATCGAAGTAAAATAGAAGTTTACGGAAGTTTCTTAGGAACAAAAAGTTTGACTCGTTTAAACTAGATTGTCTGTTAACAACTTGAGTTTGACAAACAATTACTATCTTCACAAATGGTATATCAGATAAATGATATTGCTTCGCAAGCTAGCCAAGGCAGTATTGCGGCAATTATTCAAATATTGAATGAAAAGTTAGGTAATTCTGGTGTAAGAACCAGAGCGATGTTTGATAGTGGAGTTTTACAACTTTTGTGTGAAGCTCGCACCACAGAAAGGCTTGAGAAATCAACTTTAGTACAGCAAATTAGGCAGATACTAGAATCCATCGCACCCCGGAACGTCCATAAAGTCAATATCAATAGTCGCATTGTCCGCGAACAGCAATTATTATGGTTGGAAGAAATAAATCGCGATCCGGAAAATCAATTACTATGGTCTGAAGAAATCACTTTAAAAAAACCGAATGCTTTAAAGCTAATAATTAAAGATTTAAAAAAGTTCAAAAATAGTAAGAAAGAATCACAAAAATCACAATTACCCCAGCCCCAATCATCGCGAAGTTTAATCCTTCATAGCTACAATAAAAAGAGAAAGTCTTACTTTGGGGGGATAATTAATGCAATTGGTTTATGTTTATTACTTTTATCCGCAGGTTGGGTTGCTTATTATTTGTTAGGTAGTAAGATTGATAATGCAATAGAAACAGCAACTTTAGATTCTGGTTCTAATGTACCCAAGATAAAATCTTTAAAACCTACAAATATTAATCAAAGTCAATTAAGAACACCTGTTGTTAATACTTCTCCAACATCTCGATCGCAAGATGACGTTTTTGCTGTTGCGGTACGAATTGCTAACCAAGCAGTTAAAGCAGGGCAAACAAAAAAAACTTCTGCTGAGTGGTTAGATTTAGCTGCTAAATGGCAACGTGCTTCCGATTTGATGGCTGAAGTCCCATCTAATCATATTCGTTTTAAAGAAGCGCAATCAAGAATTAGGCTTTATAAAAAATATAGTCAATCGGCGCTAAAGCAAGCAAATAAGAAGTAGTTTTAATTCTGGGCTAGGTGTATTAATGTTCAAGGTTTTGTTAATTGAAGTAAAAAATCGATCGTGAATAGCAAAACCTTTATTAATCTTAGACGCAGCAATTTCCAAAAACCTCAGCCCTTAAATCAACAGATAGTTAATTTGGCGTTGAATGCAGATAGTCACGCTTTTTTAAGTAATCCTGCTTCTCAAAACGTCTACCTTTACCTAACCAACTATGTAGAAGCATTTTCTGAGAATTGGTTTAAGAAAAGCTTAAGTGAATTAAAGATACTTGATTGGGGGTGTGGCAAAGGGCATATTTCCTATTTAATGCAAGAAATGGGTGCCCAAATTACCTCCTGTGACGTATTTGGTGCCCAGGACTCTAGCTTTGGTCAGAATACCCCCATTATCGAAAAAGCATCTATAAATGTTGTTCCCTTAGAACATCCTTATATACTTCCTTTCAAAGACAGAACCTTCGATATTGTCTTGAGTTTTGGAGTACTCGAACACGTGCCCGATCGCCTTGCATCGCTTCAGGAAATTCATCGAATATTAAAACCATCAGGTTTAATATTTTGTTTTTTTCTTCCCTACTATCTTTCTTGGACTCAGCGTTTAGCTCATCTGCGAGGAGACTTTTACCATGACCAATTGTATAGCAAGAAAATGGTAAAAAAGCTTCTTAAGCAAACTAATCTCGAACTCCTTGATATTTGGCATCGGCAACTTCTGCCTAAAAATAGTATTTCCTACGGCAATTATCGTACTTTTGAAGTTATAGACCAATGGTTGACCGAACGTACACCTTTAAAATACACTGCAACTAATATTGAGTTTGTTGCTTGTAAAAGTCAGCCGGTCAATTGATAGTTAATAATTACAGATTAGTCATCAATGGTTGTAGATATTTGCTGCAAATCTAATAGAAACTTCCAATAAACTTTCACTGATTAAATACAAATTTTCTCCGCATTTGCTCCACGGGAATTAATTTGCCAGTGCTATCTGCCAGTCCAGCTTCAATAGTCTACCGCACGTATATTTGGTAAAATTTAGGTTTTTACATCGAGCCGCCTGTAACAATTGTAAGTTGCGTATTACAATAGCTGGCAGTTTTGAATTAATTAAATCATTATTACAATACGTTTGCTGTGCTGTGCGGTGCTAATAGGTAACAGTTACACTAGTTCACATTACAGTTAAAGGGGTAATTAAATGATTCAAGAGCGCGACTATACCTTAATTATTGATAAAAGCGGTAGTATGTCAACTCCGGATCAAGCTGGTGGTAGAAGTAGATGGGAAATAATGCAAGAATCTACCCTTGCTTTGGCGAGAAAATGCGAGCAGTTTGATCCCGATGGGATGACGGTTTATCTGTTTTCTGGTAGATTTAAGCGTTACGATGATGTGACTTCAGAAAAAGTCGCACAGATATTTATGGAAAATGACCCTGCGGGTACTACTAATTTAGCTGGTGTACTTAAAGATGCCACAGATAATTACTTTAAGCGTAAAGCAGCAGGTCAAACTAAGCCCAACGGAGAAACAATTTTAGTTGTAACTGATGGCGAACCCGACGACAGAAAAGCGGTTTTTGAAGCGATCGTCAACACTTCCCGTCAGATGGAAAAAGATGAAGAATTAGGAATATCTATTATTCAAGTTGGTTCGGACGCTCAAGCTATGAAATTTCTCAAAGCTTTAGATGACCAAATGGAATCAATTGGTGCAAAATTTGATATTTGCGACACTGTAACTTTCGATGACATGGAAGATATGAGTCTTGCAGAGATATTGACGAATGCAATTGCTGATTAAGTTAATAATAGGAGAATTAATCAATGTTAGAAAATCGCGATTATACGTTAATTATTGATAAAAGCGGTAGTATGTCAACTCCGGATCAAGCTGGTGGTAGAAGTAGATGGGAAATAATGCAAGAATCTACCCTTGCTTTGGCGAGAAAATGCGAGCAGTTTGACCCCGATGGGATGACGGTTTATCTGTTTTCTGGTAGATTTAAACGTTACGATGATGTGACTTCAGAAAAAGTCGCGCAAATATTTATGGAAAACGATCCTGCGGGTACTACTAATTTAGCTGGTGTACTTAAAGATGCTACAGATAATTACTTTAAGCGTAAAGCAGCAGGTCAAACTAAGCTCAACGGAGAAACAATTTTAGTTGTAACTGATGGCGAACCCGACGACAGAAAAGGGGTTTTTGAAGCGATCGTCAAGGCTTCTCATCAGATGGAAAAAGATGAAGAATTAGGAATATCTTTTGTTCAAGTTGGTTCGGATGCTCAAGCTGCGAAATTTCTCAAAGCTTTAGATGACCAAATGGAATCAATTGGTGCAAAGTTTGATATTTGCGACACCGTGACTTTCGATGATATGGAAGATATGAGTCTTGCAGAAATATTAACGAATGCAATTACTGATTGATAATAGGAAATAGGGATAAAATTAATCCCAAAATCAACCAATCAATTAACAGGAGAATTAATCAATGTTAGAAAATCGAGATTACACCTTAATTATTGACAAAAGCGGTAGCATGGCAACCCCAGACCAAAAGGGTGGTAGAACTAGATGGGTAACAGCAGAAGAATCAACTTTTGCTTTAGCGAGTAAATGTGAGCAATTAGATCCAGATGGTATTACTATTTATACATTTTCCGGTAGATTCAAAAGATATGAGAATGTCACATCTAACAAAGTGATGCAAGTGTTTCGAGAAAACGATCCTTCTGGAACTACTGATTTGGCTTCGGTATTAAAAGACGCTACCGATAATTACTTTAAGCGGAAAGCTGCGGGTGAAACAAAGCCTAATGGCGAGACTATTTTAGTAATTACCGATGGCGAACCCGACGATCGCAAAGCGGTAATGAAGGTGATTATCGAAACTTCTCGTCGCATGGATAGGGATGAAGAATTAGCAATTTCCTTTATTCAAGTTGGTAAAGATCCTCACGCAACTCGCTTTCTTAAAGTATTGGATGACGAGATGCAAAGCGCTGGAGCCAAGTTTGATATCTGTGACACAATTACAATGGATGATATGGAAGATTACAGTCTTTCAGAAATATTGCTAAATGCAATTATTGATTAGTTATTTCCATTAATCAAAATTAAAAACATGGATTCCATTGATAAGTTGTTGTCCGAACTCAAAGCCCAATATCAGCAGCCAGCTTCTCAAGCAGGAAGACAGGAAGTTGAGATCGAGAAAGTAAAGATAAAAAAAGTAAAACTTGACTCATTTCCATCTTCCTCCAAAGCAGATGTAATAGATAATATTTTAGCTGAAGTGAAGCAAGATTTTGAGCAAAAACAATTATTAGAAGAACAACAAAAGCAACAAGAACTTGAAGAGGAACGGATTAAACAAGAGGAAATTAAAGCTAAAAAGTTAGAACTGTTAAAAACTCAAGCTCAAGAATGGTTAAAAAAATTAGAACCATTATCTCCTGAAGGACTTTGGTTTGAAACTTTTGCTCAAAGTTATCCTTCAAAATTAGAAGCTGCAATTGAATATTTGACAGTTAATAGTTAACTGCTAACTGTTTAAATGCTTTGCTCCCCATTCATGCATTGCATTAAGTATCGGCTGTAAACTTTCTCCTAAAGTTGTGAGTGAGTATTCTACTTTTGGGGGTATTTCTGGATAAACTTCTCGATGTACTATTCCATGTTCTTCCATTTCTCTTAATTGCTGGGTAAGCATTTTCTGGGTGATTCCGGATAAAGCACGCTGTAATTCTCCAAAACGTCTTACACCTAAGAGTAATTCTCTAATAATTAATACTTTCCACCGTCCACCTATTACTTGAAGCGTGGTTTCTACTTCACAGCTAACTGTCTTCTTAGGGTTTTCCGCTTTTGCTTTCATAGTTACTTTTTGGTAAGTACCCGACTTTTAAGTGCGTACTTTTCATCATACCTTCACCTAGTTTAAAGTTGAACAAGTATTAATTAGACCGAAGAGAGTTAATACGAATTGCAAGTTTATTGAAGTCGAATGCTTTAAAAATTGATGTCAACTTTTGAGGAGAACACAATGAATCAACCTGTAATTGCCGATAAAAATCCTACGGTAATGGAATTAGAAGCTGGTACTTATTACTGGTGTAGCTGCGGGAAATCTAAAAACAAATCTTTTTGCGATGGTTCTCATCAAGAAAGCGAATTTACACCCCTCGCTTTTGAAATAACTCAAAAGAAAAATGTCGCAATGTGTAACTGTAAGCATACCAGCAATCCACCTTATTGCGACGGTTCTCACAGTAAACTCTAAATAATTTTAAATAATATTTAGGATCGAACAAGTAACCCGCTATCTTGAAGATAGCAGGTTTCTAATTTTCCGATTTTTTTATAAATAAATATAATTTCGGGCTGATTTATCTAGAAGTAGCTTTTAAAAACTTATTAACAAGATTATTAAAAGAACGTTTTAACTGATGCTTGCGCTGCCATCTTTGGAAAGCTGCTTCATAATCTTCACCTTTAGTTTGAAAAGTATTCCAGCCATCCAAACCTACAAACATACCCCAGAATAATACAATGTAAAGCGACCAGCTAAGACCGCCACCTGTAATAAAATCCATTGATAGTAAAAATGTATTTATAATAGCGTAATTACCCGCACGCTTTTTAAATCTTCTTTTGCGATGGATGTTAAATGCTTGTCTATGCTGTATTTCGCCTTGTTTTGTTACCCAATCTTCTTCCGCTAATTTTAGAGTTTCCGGGGAGATATCCAACTCCGCAGCGATTTCCAAAAGTACCTCGTGAGAAAACTCTTTGTCATCATCAGTTTGACGTGCGATCGCTAACTGCAAAATTTGCTGTACATCTTCTTGGCTATAACAACGACTAATTTTATCTCCCGAATTCGCCATAATAATCTCTTCTATTACTTTCAATAGAGAATTTGTTCCTCAAGCACAGAGTATTGCTACTATCTCTAGGGTAACAAATCAATCGGGACAAAGGTTTTAAGTTACAAGTTGGTAGTTAAGAATTATTTCCCCCTCTCCTCCTCCTACCCCATCTTCCCATCCTCTTACCTATTAAGAGCGATTGGAATTTCAATCCTAAATTCCGTACCTTTTTCTGGGGAAGAAAAACATTCTAATTTTCCACCATGCTTTTCTACTACGATTTGATAACTTATTGATAAGCCAAATCCAGTTCCTTTTCCTACAGCCTTAGTTGTAAAAAATGTGTTGAATATTTTATCTTGATATTGAGGGGATATACCAATACCGTTATCTGAAATTATAATTACAACACCATTTTGATGATTTTTTGTACTAATTTTAATGCAAGGCATTGAATCATTCCGAACAAGATTACTCTGCATTTGTTCTTCCAGTGCATCGATCGCGTTAGCAATCAAATTCATCAAGACTTGATTTATTTGACCTGCATAGCATTTTACCGCAGGTATCTCACCATAATCTTTAATAATATGAATTTGAGCTTTCTTACCATTTGGCTTCAATCGATGCTGTAAAATTAATAATACGCTTTCAATAATCGAGTGAATGTCCGCATCTTGCATATTATTGCGATCGTGACGCGAAAAATTTCGCAAACCTACAATCAAATCGCAAATCCGTTCGGTTCCCAGCTTCATTGAAGACAATGTTTTCGGTAAATCTTCTTTAACAAACTCCCATTCAATTTCTTTGAGGTATGCTTCAATTTCCGCTACCGGATTGCGATAATACTGTTGATAAAGTTCTAATAATTTAAGTACATCTTGAATATAATTGTCTGCAAAATTTAAGTTGTTGTAAATAAAGTTAGCAGGATTGTTGATTTCGTGAGCAATTCCGGCTAATAATTGTCCTAAAGAAGACATTTTCTCTGTTTCTAAAAGCTGATTTTGAGCGTTTTTTAATTCATTTAAAGCTTTTTCGCACTTATTTTCGCTACAATATACCGCCCGTAATTCTGCTTTTTTTAATTCTTGTTCAACGCTATATTTTAGTTTGGCTAAATTATCTTTTATTACTACATCACTAACGCCTAATTTAATCGTATTAACCGCAGCTTCAACTTCTATTTCAGTCGCTATAAGAATTAACGGTATTTCTAATTCTCTTTCTTGCAATATTTGCAATATAGTTTTGTAATCTAGTTTGCCACAGTTGTAATTAGCAATTATTAAATTACATTTGTCTAACTCTAAAAATTGATGAAAACTTTCAACTGTTTCAACTTGCTTGTCAATAACTTGATAGCTGCTTGATAGTTGAAATTGGTCAAATAGTAAAGCTGTATCTTCTTGACTATCTTGTACCAGCAATACCTTCAATGGTTGATTCACTGGCTTCTCCTTAATTTAAATTACAATCCACCAATTATATTTATATTTTGACAGACAGAATAAGGGAAAATATGAATTTAATGATACATACCCCAACAATTTTTAGCTTTGTATTGAATTAAATCACGGTCTATAATTGAGTATTCTATTATTTACTAAATAATGTTTATGTGAAAAATTCTTAAAACTACAATTTCTTTTTTTAAATCATTAACTATTATTATATGCAAGTAACTATACTTGTATCTATAGATAGAAGAAAAAATGATAAAAATAGTATTTTGCGAGAATTAGACATTTATAAAATTATACTTATTGTAAATATAAAAAAAACATATTATATAGAGCGGACAACTGCCCACCCTAAAAAAGTATTAAACTGATAAATTAGTTATTCGTGACTGGTGTTGTGACATCCGCTGTTGTCTGGGTTGATTCCTTAGAGAAAAATCTTTGAGAAATCCAGAATGTGAAAATATGAGAAAGTAAACCTAAAGGACCAGCAAATAAACAAAGTGCGAGAGAGTGGAAAGTCCAAACACCAGTTTTGACTCCGGCTAAATAAATGTAACGTCCCACAAATAAATCCATCACTAAGAAATGGATCCAGCCAGTTGCAGCAGCAGTTTCCGAGGCGAAAAAGCGGGCAATATCTGCTAATTGGGGATTAGATAAAGCTTCAGCATTTTCCGGTGTAATGCTGCTGATAAATAAATATAAATACAGTCCAGCTAATGGTACAAATGGAATATACGATTCCATAACTCGTTGAGTAACTTTCCACTTTGGTAAAAAAATCATCAACACCCAAAAAGGTAAGACAAAAAGATTTGCAATACTAAATAGTTCGCTGATAGACATAAAAAGAACTCCGCATTAAATAATCATCATAAGTATAATTGTTGTTTGTCGAAAAAAAATTATGTTTATTCCGAAACTAGTTAAAATATTTAATTACAGCAAAAAGTAATTTAAATGAAATATTTAATATCATAATATACTTATTAACTTTAACCTTTAACCTAAAACGGAGTGGCTCTTGGCAACTATTAAATGTAAAGATATAACTTTTTCTAACATTCAAGCAATTTTATTTGACAAAAACGGTACTTTAGAAGATTCAGAAGTAGATTTACGTAACTTTGCTCAAAAAGCAGCCCGAATTATTGATGCACAAATACCGGGTATTGGCGAACCTTTATTAATGGCGTTTGGCGTAAATGGCGATATTTTAGATGCTGCGGGTTTAATAGCTGTAGCAAGTCGTCGGGAAACAGAAATCGCCGCAGCAGCTTACATTGCAGAAACGGGAAGAGGTTGGATTGAATCCTTAGAAATAGCCCGTAAAAGTTTAGACGAAGCAGATAAATATTTGGGTGATTCCCCTTCGCAATTATTTACAGGTAGCTTGGAAATATTACAAAAGCTTTCGCAAGCAGGATTAAAGCTGGGCATACTTTCAGCCGCGACAACTACTGAAGTAAACAACTTTGTAGCGGCTCATCAACTCCGCGACTATATAAAGTTAGAAATGGGAGTAGACGGTAATATATTTAAACCAGAACCTGCTTTATTTTTACAAGCTTGTGAAAAATTGGGAGTAGAGCCAAGCGCCACGTTGATGGTGGGAGATTCTGTTGGTGATATGCAAATGGCACGCAACGCAAAAGCCGCTGGCTGTATCGGTATTACTTGGATTGGTAAATCGGATCATGTTCGAGGTGCGGATGTTGTAATTAATAAATTAGATGAGATTCAAGTTTGTTAATCAATTATCAATGAACAATTAATAATGTAGAGACAGCGTGTACATTGCAACGTCTTCCCTAAATTGCGATTTGTATCAAGAATTCACTAAAATGACGACTGCAACCCCAGCGTTAATTGCCAATCGGTTTCTAATTGAGGTCCATCCAAGGAACGGTAAATAGGTAACTCAAACTCCATTGCTAAACGAGAGCCTTTTAAATTACCTTCGGGAGCATATAAATTCACACCAAAACCCAAATTAACTTGAGTACCACCCCTTCTATCTGGATCTGCTGTAGGAATCATCATCGGATTTAAGCGATCGTCAGCCCCATCAATATTTTCCCAAGTTGCACCTGTCAACCGTAGCGAAGTACTCAACCAATCCGTCCAATTACGAGCAATCCAACCTGATAGCTGATATTGATTACCCAGACGATAACCGTTGTCATTTTTACCCAATCTCAATGTTGTTAAGGCTTGCGCTCCCCAAGAACCTTTATCTGATTGACTTAAGTAAGTTATTCCCGGTAACAAATCGAAAGTACCCGAACCTATTTGCATTGGATAGGGAAGTATTTGGTTTTCGCCTGCGGGGGTGTCGTCTTTTTCGTTAATTGAACCCGTGGGAAAACTAACCCCAAGGTTTAAATGTACGCGCTGTTTATCTTTATTAAAAATTGTATATAGCGCTGTAGTTTTGATATCTCCGAAGCCTTCAGAATTTGTCGTAAAGCGCGTACCCATGCGGGTAAGATGCTCCATTTCCTTGGAAACATAAGGTACCATCGCCATTAAAGTAACATCATCGCTAACCGCGTACATTGCCCCAACCATATGCATTTGCATGGTCATATCTACGGGAGTGACCATAAAATCCTCTAATACTTCGCGATCGCTAAGACTATCCGTACCGTCGCGATTACCGTCCATGTCCATAAACATATAGCGGTAGGAGAACATAAATTCTCCTTTGTGGTGAGTATGATCCCCCATAACTCCAATCGGTGCGTGTCCGTCAGGGCGGGCAGCAGACCATTTATTGGGGTTGCTATTATGGTTTCTATCTGCTATTAATTTGTCGCCGTCTGATTCAGTTGATGATGGATTGGGAAAATTATTAGGTTCTCGATTTAAAGACGGATCGAAATCTGGTTTATTAAAATCTAAGTCAGCAGCTGAAGTAGAAATGACTGTATTTTTTTGATTTGTTAATTGAAATTGTTTATCTGATTGCTTAGATTCAATTAACTTCTTAACTAAACTACGATTATCGGTTTTTATCTCTGCTTCTATATTTGTCAGATTTGATTCCGGTCTATTTTCTGCAATAGCTGTTAACGGAGTCAAAACAATACTAATAATAGTCAAACTAGATTTAAAATAATTTAATTTCAATTTATAAGCCTCAATTTGTAAGTAATTTGACAAGATATATTATCAAATTGAAAATACATTTAACAAAAGACAGCTTGTCAAACTTGCCTACTCTATTAATGGTGATTTACACAACACAATCTGTATTTTATAAAAGAAACCCGCTATCTTGAAGATACCGGGTTTGTGTACTGTATTTATTTATTTTATCTATGAATATAAACTTAAATTTCCTATTGTTGTACAACAACTGTAGTTCCTACCGATGCCCAATTGAATAATTTTTTGGCTTGATTCGGTGCTAAATTCACGCAACCATGACTAACCCGCGTACCAAAACTATTATGCCAGAATGCGCCGTGAATTCCATAACCACCTTGATAATACATAGTGTGAGGAACATTGGGAATATCGTAGTCATCACCCTTCATCCGAGTTGACTTTAGCTTTGTATAAATATTAAACACGCCAATCGGGGTAGGAGTAGCTTTTTTTCCTGTAGAAACAACAACTCCAAAAGCAGGTTTACCTCCTTCCCAAGCAATTAATCTTTGTTCTGACAAATCTATTTGAATCCAACGTTTATTGGATTTTTTCAACTGGCTAACTTTTTGGTTAACCTGCTGCATATTATTTGCTAAAGCCCGAACGGTAGGAACACTTACAAAACTAGCCGACAATGCTACAGCAGCTACAAAAGTTTTGAAATGGCGAATATACTGAGGAAAAATTAGTTTTTTCATGGTAAATACTCTCAAATCTACTTGTTTTTTGTTTATTTTCTTTTCTAGCTGTATCTATTAGCTTATTTCTCTTATAAGCGATGAATTTCTCTATTTCGATCTTACTTTAATTTTTGAAGTAGAGCTTCTGCCCGTTGAGTTATTGAGTTCCAATCTCCAGACATAAGTAAATGTTTGGGAAATAACTCACTGCTTAATCCAATGGCGATCGCACCTGAAGAGATAAATTCTGCTGCGTTTTCTAAAGTTACTCCTCCGGTAGGAATCAAGGGAATTTGTCCTAATGGTGCTTGCAAACTTTTGATATATCCAGTACCACCAACTGCTTGCACGGGAAACACTTTGACGCAGGTTGCACCCAGATTCCAAGCTGTAACAATTTCTGTCGGAGTTAGCGCTCCCGGTATAACTGGTAACTTTTGTTTGAGGGCAGCTTGAATTATTGCTGAGTCCACATGAGGAGTAAAAATGAACTGCGCTCCTGCCTGTATTGCTATCTGTGTTTGTGACAAATTCAACAGCGTACCCGTACCAATAATACAGTCGGGTAATTCCATGCGTAATTGTGCGATTAATTCCGAGGCTTGGGGAGTATTCCAAGTGATTTCAATTAACTGCATCCCAGCAGATGCGACAGCTAAAGCCATTTGTCGCGCTAAGTCTTTTCCATCGGCACGAATTACAGCAATAGCGCGATTTTTTTTTAAAAGTGTTAACCAAGGGGAATTGCGAATGGGGGATTGGGCATTGGGCATGGGGAATTGGGCATTGGGAACATTTTATTTAAAGTTGTTTTCGCTCGAAATTATATTGTATAAACCCGGTTTATCTTATTAAATTAGTTTCTAATATAATTAACTATTAACTTATATTATTTATTTTTTAATTAAAGAATAAATCGTGATTTATTAATATCAATTCCCTTTTATTTTCTGTTGTAGCGGAATTAACCCAAAATTTCATCTTTTTTTTGGATTGAGTATGTATAAATGTTGCTAACGCGATCCAAACTAGTTAAATAAACGCAATTGTTACAATCTAGTCATTTATCTTTTAGTTCGCATGATTCACAAACAATTTTTCCAGAAAAGCTTTATAGCCTCGGCTGTAGCAGCAATTCTAATTGGTGGAAGTAATTTAACTCAAAGTTTTGCCCAAACCCCACCTACCTCAAAAGCCCAACAATCCTCACCCACCTTTACTTTAAAAGGACATATATGGGATATTGAAGCTTTGGCTTTTAGTCCAGATGGACAAACTTTAGTCAGCGGTAGTTACGACCACACCGTAAAAGTATGGAACCTCAAAAATGGTAAACTCATTACTACCCTTGATGGACACGAAGACGGTGTAAACGACGTTGCCATAAGTCCCGACGGACAACTATTTTTTACTGCTGGGGGAACAGCAGAGCCATCAACCAGCAAGGTAATTAAGGTATGGAGCATGAAAACCAAAAAGCTGCTTCGTACACTCAAAGGACATACTTTAGGAGTGACTTCCCTAGCGATCGCTTCAGATGGTAAAACTCTTGTCAGCGGTAGTTACGACAAAACAGTTAAACTGTGGAACCCGCAAACAGGTGCATTAATTCGTACCTTAACCGGACATACCAGCCCCGTGCGATCGGTTGCAATTAGCCCCGATGGAAAAACTCTCGCGAGCGGCGGTGGTTCCCTCAAAGGTGATTCCGACAAAACAGTTAAATTATGGAACCTGGAAACGGGAAAATTAATTAGCAGTATCAACGGAAACAATAACGTTATTAGCTTTATCGGCTTTACTCCCGACGGAAAATATCTTGTTAACTCCACAGATCCCAAAATTAACGTTTGGGATACGAGTACTGGTAAATTAGTTAATAGTTTTAGCGCATCAGATATTGAAGGCGTTACTTCTGTAACGTTAGGAAAAGATAGTAAAACCGCAGTCACAACCACATTAGATGGAGCAGTAACAATCTGGGATTTGACTACCGGAAAAGCGATCGATACTTTAATTGCAGCCGCCAACAATCCTCAAAATTACGACCAAATTTATCCCACCAGTACCGCTTTTAGTCCAGATGGTAAAACCATTGCGATCGGTAATGGAGGTGGAGCTTATAACTCAAGTTTTCCAATTAATATTCGCCGGATACCTTAGTCAGGTTAAAGGTTAAAGGTTAAAGGTTAAAGGTTAAACTTTAAGAGTTAGGAGTGAGGAGTTATTCAACGTTTGACTATTCCCAATCCCCAATTCCTCGCTGATTATCCCATGCCCAATGCCTAATTCCCAATCTAAAATCTAAAATTTCAACTCATAACTCATAACTCCTAACTCCTAACTTTTCTTCACTTTTCATACTGCTCGTAAGCTGCGACGATGCGCTGTACTAAAGCATGACGGACGACATCTTTTTGGGAAAATTCACAAAAGGCTATGCCTTCTACGTTTTTCAAAATTTGAAAAGCTGCTGATAATCCGGATTTTTGCTGCGATGGTAAATCGGTTTGCGTCATGTCACCCGTTACTACCATGCGAGAGCGAAAACCCAAACGAGTTAAAAGCATTTTCATCTGTGCTGGTGTGGTGTTTTGAGCTTCATCCACAATCACAAATGCATTGTTTAAAGTTCTTCCCCGCATATAAGCTAGTGGTGCAACTTCAATTACGCCTTTTTCAATTAGCGATGGTACTTTATCGGGATCGATAAATTCGTTGATTGCATCATAAAGCGGACGTAGATAAGGATTAACTTTTTGCTGCAAGTCTCCGGGTAAAAAGCCGAGTTTTTCACCTGCTTCAACGGCTGGACGAGTTAAAATTAGTTTCTCATACTGATTATCCAGCAGTGCTTGGACGGCGACAACAACCGCCAAAAATGTTTTACCAGTACCCGCAGGACCAATACAAAATGTTAAGTCACGCTTGCGTATTGCTTCAATATACTGTCGCTGGCGAAAGGTTTTTGCTCGAATTTGTTCGCCACGACGAGTTTTAGCAAGTACATCCTTTTGTAATGTTTGCAGTTCATCTTCGCGATGGGTATCAAGGGCTTGACGTGCTGTCAAAATATCGGCGAGAGATAATATATTGCCCTTCGTCCAGATATCTTGTAAAGATTTCACCAATCGCCGAACCAAGTCGATTTGTTTTTCAGTACCGCTGACGTATAATTCTTGTCCGCGAAGTACTATGGTGGCTCCGGTTTGTCGCGATAGGGTTTTGAGGTTTTCTTCCTTGTTTCCCGCTAACGCGATCGCACTTGGGATGTCGGGCAATTCTATTGTTATGGCATCTGCCATAGTTTTTATTTTGGGTAAGCAGTAATTATTAACAAAAATGCTCCTTGCGGGAGACAAAGCTTATTTTCTAACCAAAAGGCTGTTTACTATCAGCCAAACGGCTGATAGTTAATAAAACACAAAAAATCAAATAGGAAACAAGCAGGATATTGTTTCAATCAAATGCGAATGCGGGGTTTAGTGAAATCGCTACTTCCGTCACCATTTTTTATTTTAGGCTTGGGCATTGGTAATGCTCTATCCCGTTCTTCGCTACTAGATGTAGATGCGGGTGCATCCTCCCGATCGTTACTACCGTAAATGTCTAAGTATGCCGATTGTCCGGCAGCGATCGCAGCCGCAGAAATCACAGTGCGAATAGCCTGAATGTTGCGTCCTCCACGACCAAACACTTTACCTTTATCTGCACTATCAAAAGCAATGCGAATCCAAGCTCGTTTGCTGCTAAGAGAAATTTCACAATCAACGCTTAAAGAGTCTGGAGATTCCAAAAACGGCTCTATCAAAAATTTTACTAGACTAACGTAATCGGGAGTTGTACTGGGTTTGGTATTTATAACTTTATCAGGATGCAGTTTCTGCACGGACTTGTTCAAAAACATTATTTTTTTCTAAGAGTCGACGCACGGTATCAGTTGGTTGAGCGCCCTGTTGTAACCGTTTGACAATGCCGGGAACGTCTAATTGTACGTCCTTGGTTCTAGGATTATAAAACCCTAATTCTTCAAGCGGACGACCATCACGGCGAGCAAGATTATTGATGGCAATTATACGATAACTCGCTTCTCGCTTTTTACCAATTCGCTTTAGGCGCAGTTTAATCATGATTTCTGGGTTATTCTCCTACTTTTAATCGGGTTGGCGTACAACTACAGTTGGCGATAAATCTATCTAACATTATGGAAGCATTTCACCTAAAACGGTGATGCTCGTCCGGCGTTAGGGAAGATATAATTTTCCCACAACTAGCAAATGATAATTTTAGCACTTGCACGGCTTTAAGCGCTATTCGATCGACAATGCCCCCCAAGCTATATAATGTCGCTTGTTTAACCGTAATAGTAGTCCCTAAAAATTAGATGGATAATTTAGAAAAAAGCGGGTTTCGAGCGGTATTTAGAAATATTGTCATATTAATTCTGGTATTACTTGTCACTTTAGCCGGTTTGACTACTTATACGGTTAGAAAAACTTTTCCTCAAGAAAACGGCGCGATCGCAATTCCCGGACTTGAAAATGAAGTGAAAGTCCAGCGAGATGAATGGGGAATTCCGCAAATTTATGCCGCTTCTAACCACGATTTGTTTTTAGCGCAAGGTTACGTCCACGCTCAAGATCGTTTCTGGCAAATGGATTTTTGGCGACATATCGGTACTGGGCAATTGTCGGAAATGTTTGGTTCCTCGCAGTTAGAAAAAGATCGGTTTCTGCGAACGATGGGATGGAAAAAGATAGCGCAGCAAGAATTTGCAACTTTAGATGTTAGTACAAAGGCAAATTTACAAGCTTATGCCGAAGGTGTAAATGCTTATTTGGCAAATCGTCAAGGTAGTGCTTTGAGTTTGGAATATGCCGTACTAAAACTTCTCAATCGCGAATATCGTCCGCAACCCTGGCAGCCAATCCACTCTATCTTGTGGGGTAAAGTCATGGCTTACGACCTCAGTACGAATTTAGGTGACGAAATTGAACGGACTATTCTTTTAAAATCTTTCCCCAAAGAGCGAGTAGATGAACTTTTCCCGCTTTATCCTCAAAATTTACCCGTAATTGTACCAGAGTTTAAAGTAGCAAAAAAAGCAGTTAATCCAACTCAGGAAGATATCAATTTAGTTGCTTTAAAACAAATTACTCCTTCCTTAAAATCTATTGCCAGTAACGTAATTGCAATGGAAGAAATACTTGGCGCTACGGGAATGGGTGTAGGTTCCAACAGTTGGACTATTTCCGGTAAACGCACGGCTACGGGTAAACCGATTTTAGCTGATGACCCGCATTTATCGGTGCAAATGCCTTCAATTTGGTATGAATTAGGTTTGCACTGTATTTCAATAAACGATTCAATAAATAAAAACTGTCCTTACAACGTTACGGGTTTTACCTTTGCCGGAGTACCTGGGGTAATTATCGGACACAATAACCGCATTGCTTGGGGCGTAACAAATGTGATGTCCGACACGATGGACTTATATGTAGAAAAAATTAATCCTGAAAACCCCAATCAATATGAAGTGAATGGTAAATGGGTGGATATGCAGCTTGTGAAAGAAGAAATTCAAGTTGCTGGCGACGAATCAGTAAATCAAATTGTCCGCTATACTAAACACGGTCCGATTCTTTCTGATGTTGTACCTGCGTTAGAAAAATTTGGTGAAAATTCATCAGTTAAAATCCCGACAAATTACGCCGTTTCCTTGCGCTGGACTGCTTTAGAACCTTCCACATTAATAACTGCTTTACAAGAAATAAATCGCGCTCAAAATTGGCAGGAATTCCGCGCTGCTGGAAGTAAATTTGATATTGCGGCTCAGAATTTAGTATATGCAGACGTTGATGGCAATATCGGCTATCAAATGCCGGGTAGAACTCCCATACGCAAACAAGGTGATGGACGTTATCCGGTACCGGGTTGGAATAATAAATATGAATGGCAAGGCTATATTGATTTTGAGGAATTACCCCACAGTTTTAATCCAGCGCGAGGATATATTATTACCGCTAATAATGCCGTAGTTGACGAAAGTTATCCCTACGTGATTACCAAAGATTGGGTTCGCGGCTACCGTGCAAAACGTATTGAAGAAATGATTTCTAATCCAGAGGGGTTGTTAACTTTAGCTGATATAGAATCAATTCAAGGTGATACCCTTGATATTAATGCGCGGGATTTGATGCCCATATTAAAATCGATTTCTTTTGATGATTTGCGGATTGAAAATGCGCGTCAATTATTACTTAACTGGGATTTTCAATTAAAAATAGAATCACCCGCATCCGCCATCTTTGAGACATTCTGGAAAAATTTGCTAGCAATGACATTTAACGACGAACTACCCCAAGATTACCATCCCGACGGTAGCGATCGCTGGTATGCTGTCATCAAAAATTTAGTCGAACAACCGAATAATTTATGGTGGGACGATCGCAATACAGCAGAAGTGGAAAACCGCGATCGAATATTTAAGCAAGCTTTAGTAGAAGCAGTTAATGAACTCGAAAATACTTTCGGTAGCAACCCAGAAAAATGGACTTGGGGAAAGCTGCATAAAATCAATTTTCGCAACGTGACTTTAGGTAAATCCGGCGTAACTGCGATCGAAAGACTATTTAATCGAGGTACATACCAAACAGCAGGTGATGGAGAAACCATCAATGCCAACCGTTGGAAAGCCAATAAATCATCTTTTGAAGTTACCCACATTCCATCATTGCGGATGATTGTAGACTTAGCCTCATTCGATAATTCCCAAGCAATTCATAGCACCGGGCAATCGGGGCACGCATTCAATCGTCACTACACCGATATGATTGAACCTTGGCGCAATATTCAATATCATTCCATGCCTTGGGAAGATAACATTAATGAAAAGGCTGAATCAACATTGTTTTTGATGCCAAGTCAAGAGTGAGGAGTGAGGAGTTAGGAGTTAAAGGTTATTTATAAAGTGAACGTTAAGACATAAGAAGTCGGGTTTATGTTAATGGAAGAATGAATATTCTCGTACTTAGTTGAAGATAAACCCGGTTTCTGCAACATCATAATAGTAAATCAATATTATTGTTAATACCTGAATTATTGGGCATTAGGTATGGGTAAAAACAAGGGAGCAAGATGCGGACACTACATAATATGTTTTTTATCAAATTCGGATGAATACTTTTAAAAAGGCTCGAAGTTGTGCTTAAATAGCCTCTTATACTCTTTTTACGCTCTATAATTACCTATCTCTCTTGGCGTTGCTGAATCGAAATATGAATTGGGAATTTCACATTATATGAGACGTAGCAGTGCTACGTCTCTACACAAATTTCGGATTTAATACAGAATGTAACTAAATATAATTCATTGCTTAATTCAGCAACGCTATCTTGCTTTATCTCTTTCCTCAGCGCTAAGAGCGTCTCTCTCTTGAAAAGTTGTTCATGGGGGAAACCCCCAAGACCACACTTTTCGCTGCGGTTTTTTTATCAGTAATCTTCTAGCGGGAAGGGAGTAAGAAGCTAGTACAGCGCAACTACAAACTTTTTTTTAAAACTTAAAAGTAGTCCGCATCAATCCCACCCAAATAGTACCGTTATCTGCGTTGTGTTCGGGATTAGTAATTACCACAACTCCGGGGGTAACAGAAATATTATCATTTACGGGGTAGTTATAAGATAATTCTATGTGTAAAGAAGTATCTTTATCTTCGCGTTCCAAAATATCATTATTAGTTACTTTTGGAGGCATACCAAAAACAAAATTCAATTGACTACCTAATTTACCTAAATCCGGTAAAGCTGCCGTCACAGCCCAACTCCAAATATCAGCATCAGCACCTTGAGAAGCATTTACGCTATTAACATTTGGTGAAGCTTCTGCATTCGCATTCAAATAACTACCCCAACCTCCCAAAATTAACTTTTTACTTAATTTGTAAGTAAACTGTAAACCAAAACCATTGGTAGAAGTCGCTGAATCTCCAAAAGGTAATTGAGCAAATCTACTACCTTTACCCCCAGTTATATTAATGCTTGAATCCGGTTGCGGTGCATAATAACGTCCGTAAGTTAAGGCGATCGCTATTTTATCTGATGGGGTATAAGTTAACTGAGATAGCGAACTGAATTGCTCGCCAAATAAACCCTCGTTAGCATCGCTACCGGAAGTGGTGAAGTAACTGACACCACCCGCGATTTTGTCGGTAAATTTGTAGTAAACGACTCCACCCGTACCAAACGCAAAAGCGTAAATCGGATTTTCGCTACCAAAAGTAGAAACTGAGGAAACGGGATTTAGTGAAGGGAAAATACGAGTCGGGAAACCTGCGATCGGTGCTAAAACAATCGTACCGCGATTGTTACCTATAGGAGATTCGTAATAAAGCGAAGCTAAATCAAATTGATTATCGGTGTTTGTCGCACCAATTAAGCTAATCATATCCGTACCAACAGCACTTCTATCAAAACTGCTGATGTTCCCAGCTTGTATACTAGCTCGTAATAAATCTTTACCCGTAAAACTAGTATCAAAATCAAGCACCACACGCGATGAAAAGCTGACATTTTTTTTATCAAAACTATCTCTTTGATTTTCTCCTGGTGCCGCTGCTTTTACATCTCCAAAAGCTTCAATTAGATAAAACTCTACCGTACCATTTAAAGTTGTAGTAGTGCTAAATTGATTTTTTTCAATCAAGCTAACTTCTTGTTCTAATTTATCTACTCTATTACTTACCTCCCGTAATTCATTCACAAATTCTTTTTGTACTCTATCCAGAACCGTTAAATCTTCCAACTTGAGCAAATTGTTACTCGAATTAGCAATTAAACCTTGAATAGTGGTAAGACAAGCATTAAAAACCGCTGCAAATTCATAACGAGTCATAGCGCGATCGCCATTAAACTCATTTCCCGAACCACTGATGCAGCCGTACTTTTCGACTAAACTACGCAAAGCTTCATAAGCCCAATGTTGGGGACTAACATCTTGTAAGCGATCGACATCGGTAACTTTATCTAGATATATTTGCCCTTGGCTATATTTTTGAGTAAAATTATTTGTATTTGTAGCCGGATTATCTTGTTTATTTAGAGTAGTAAAATCTCGAACATCACTTAATTCATAATTCTTTTGAAAATCTATTGAATTATCAACAGATTTTTCAACAGCTTTCGCTGGAAATAAAATTAATAAGTTAGCACATATAATAACTGAAGTAAACGGCAATACATTGATAACTTTTTTCATTAATCTAGACTTGCTCTTAATTACTTCAAAACAATACTATTTTTATTCGATCAAGAAACATTTGTCTACAAAAATATTTAAATAAAACTATAAAAAATTAGGTTTTAGTAATCTAGTTAGCATAAGACTTACGCAATCGGAACGAAGCGCGTAGGGTGTCCTGTAAGAAACATAAAAACTAGTACTCCACAAATTTAGATCCCCCCAACCCCCCTTGAAAAAGGGGGGCTTTGCGTAAGCTTTCCCCATGCCCAATCCCCAATGCCCTATTCCCCATCTAAATTTGTATCCTGGTATAAAAATAAATCATTCAACTATCCGCTATATTTACGGTGTAGTTGACTGGGGACTAAAAAAATGCATTGGCGGCGATTTTTTTCATTTGTAATCCTTGGGTTTGCGCTGAGTATCTTCTGTGCTTGTACAAACCTGAATCAAGAAGCTACAAAAACACCTCAAACAGATAAACCAGATTCAATACCCCCACAGACACAAGAAATTGTTAAAAGTGCTGAGAATAATGGTTTATTTAATCCCCCTCGTGGAGATGTGCGTTTGGCAGTTATCAGTGACTTAAATGCTGCTTATGGTTCCACCGACTACGACCCAGAGGTAGACAAAGGAATCAATTTAATGCCTTTTTGGCAACCAGATATGGTAGTTTGTAGCGGTGATATGATAGCCGGTCAGAAAAAGTCGCTTACAGAATCGCAAATTAAAGCAATGTGGGCAGCTTTCGATGACCATATTACAGCACCTTTACGTAAAGCCAACCTGCCCTTCGGCTTTACTATTGGCAATCACGATGCTTCTAGTGCTAGGGGAAAAGAAGGAAATTTTATATTTCAGCAGGAAAGAGATTTAGCTTCCGAATACTGGAATAATCCCAAACACAACCCCGGAATTGAATTCATCGATCGCAACGAATTCCCATTTTTCTACACCTTCAAGCATAAAGATATATTCTTCATGGCTTGGGATGGTTCATCGCATAAAATTCCTCCCGAAAAACTGGCTTGGGTAGAAAAAGCTTTAGCAAGTCCCGAAGCCCAACAAGCCAAAATGCGGATTTTACTCAGTCACTTACCTTTATACGCAGTGGCAGAAGGTCGTAACAAATTCGGTGCGGTGATGGCAAACGCCGACCAATTGCGATCGATGTTAGAAAAATACAACGTTCATACGTACATTAGCGGTCATCAACACGCATATTATCCCGGTCATCGTGGTAAATTGCAGCTACTCCACACGGGAATTTTAGGTTCGGGTCCCCGTCCGTTAATTGATAGTAAAGTGCCCTCAAGCAAAGCAATTACGGTGGTTGATATTAACTTTAATTCCCCAGAATTAACTACCTATACCACCTACGATATGAAAACCTTAGAGCTTATTAAATACGAACAACTTCCCCGGTTTTTAACAGGTCATAACGGTATAGTTTTACGCCGAGATGTAGAATACGAAAACTTAAAAGCAGAAGAAAAAGCCGCTTGTGTCGAGAAATTAGGTGAAAAACTCTGCGATAAATAATAAAAAGTTAGCAGTTAGGAGTTAAGAGTTAAGAGTTAAAAGTTCGTAGGTTGGGTTAAAGGCGCACCAATAATATTTATGTTTCACGAAGAGTAAAAATGCGCCGTAACCCAACATTTGTTATTTGATTTTATATTAGATTACTTTAATCCATCATATTTTTAAGTCTTCGTTTTTCTGCTCTTTTTATATCATATTTTCGCTTTGCTCTTTCAAAAAGTTTTTCTTCATGTTCCTCATCTTCTGACCACGGAAGAGTAGCAGAATTAAAATCAAAATTTTTAATAGGACGATTCATCCATCTCCAATCATCTGGTTTCTCTATATCAGGAATCATCGAAGCTCCAACTAATTCCCCTTCTTGATTATAAATTTCAATGAAACTACCTGAGTTATCCCACCCATCATCGACATAACCTTCTATACAAATAGCAAAGGTTATGATTTCCTGAAAGGGAAGTTTGATAACAGTAACTATGCCAAAATTATGCTTTAAGTACCAAGAGATTCTATCACAAGCATCTAAAAAACTTTGAGGTACTTGTTCGCGTTTACTGAGTGCAGTACTCAAACTACTAGGAGACAATTTTTGATATTTTTCTTCATCATTGAAAATATCTTCAGGTGTAAACGCATCATCACCTATTTTAAATTTGTATTTAAAATCAGTGATTGACTCTTCTGGAAATTTTGCAATCTCTTTCTCGTAAAATTTTCTAATCTTTTCTTTTAATCTTTTATCCATCTTAAGTTGATATTATTAAAATATTTTTATTCAATCATAACTATATTTTTTTGCAAGTACAAGATTTGTTAATGGCAAGAATGTTGGATTGTGTCTGACCGCAACAAAACTGACATATTTAGCAGTGTTCACGCAGTTCGGCTCAACGCTACGTTCCCTAACCTACAAACTACCATCTAGCGCGATCGCCTCTTTATTTTTTTTATATCAGATTATTCAGTTTATGCTTCTAGACTTTTTTTAGTTGAGAAAGGAAATTTAACTTATCTAAAATAATTTTTTGTTACGTTTGCGTAAATATTGTTAAGTAAGGACGTATAAATAATATGCGTTTATGTTTGTTTTGTTAAGTTATGGAAAAATTCAGTAGTCAGTAAGGTAGTATAAATAATCATCTAAATTGATCTGGAATTCCGGTATCCAAAAAGGATTGCGGTTCGCTAAACCTTGTCTAGTTTCTACTGTATTACACTTTTCTGAAGCGATATTAGCAAAAAACTACCTTGATATAGAATTGATAAATATTTTATTTTATACATTATTAGATGAAAAATGCCAGTATTACTTTTGGAGTAAAAATAGATGTTTGATTGATAATTACCAGTTATCAACAGCATAGTTGTTGATACAAATATATTTGGCGAAAGCAAATGAAATAGAAATAATGCTTGCTAATAGCGAAAAAGCTTAATCGATATATAAAAACTCAAAAAATAGTAACTCAATCAGGTCAATTAATGGTTAGTAATAATCCTTTAGTCGAAGTTTATTGTACTCGTCCGAGTTGTCAAGATCCGGTAAATACAATTCCCGAAAAAAATCTTTATACTAAAACTATTAAACAAAGATTTTGTGCTAATTGTGGAATGCCTTTGATTTTAGAAGGGTGTTTTGTAACGCTCAGACCATTAGTTGCAGAATCAGAAAGAGGTGGATTTGGTAGAACATTTTTAGCGCGAGATTTGAAGTTTCCAGACTTACCTTTGCGGGTTATCAAGCAATTGCATCCTAGAGTTTCTCCTTCAGAGTCTCAGTTGGCAGATATAGAAAGATTGTTTCGGGGAGAAGCAAGCGTTTTAGGAAAACTGACGCATTCACAAATCCCGCGTGCGTGGGCATTTGCAAAAATAGAAGCACCCCAAAATCTTCAAGAATCTACCGTACAACCGCATCAAGCGCAGACTTTTTTCTACCTGGTGCAAGACTTTATTGCAGGTCAGAATTTAGCCCAAGAATTAAATCAAAAAGGACAATTTTCAGAAGCAGAAGTTGTGGAAATTATGCTGCAACTTTTGGATATCCTCAATTATGTTCATGGTGAAGGAGTCATACATAGAGATATCAAACCTTCAAATATTATGCGAGCATCAAAATCCGATCGCCTTTATCTGATAGATTTCGGTGCAGTCAAGCAAGTGGTAGTTACGGGGGTTCCTACAGCCCAATCGGTTGTGATCGGAACTCCAGATTTTGCCCCACCAGAACAGATGACGGGTAAACCTGTATCTGCTTCATCGGATTTATATTCTCTGGCTGCAACTTGTGTTTGTTTGCTCGCAGGTAAAGAAGCGCAGGAAATTCGCGAATATCATACTTGGAGTTGGCGAAACTACGCTAATGTCAACCCGCAATTGGCAGATATTTTAGATAAAATGCTGTCGTTTCAGCCAGAAGACAGGTATCAGTCTGCACGAGAAGTTACTGCTGTTCTTTCTAATCTCAAACCCCAAGCTCCACCAGTAACCCAGCCGTCGCTATCCGTGTCTTACCCTCCGCCTCAGCCAATACCAGCTAATTTGTCTGGCGTACCCAAGCTGAAACCAACAATTACTTCAGAACCAGATCGAACCAATCCTAGAGAAAAAATAAATAAAAAGTTGTGGTTGGTAGCGGCAGGCATCGGTGCATTATTGGTGGGTGCGATCGCCTATGCTATCGGAAAACCAGATCCCCCATTACTTGATGAGAACTTTTTTAGTAGAGGAGAAGAATCTTTATTAAGAGAAAAAAACTTTACCAGTACGTTATGCAGGCAAGCTTCGCAAGAAAAACAAGAAGGAATGATAGCTTTTAAAAAGCAAAGATATGAAGATGCCAAAAATAATTTTCAAACAGCAATAAATTTATTTAGACAAGCAATGAACCAGTGTGCTGTTGACCCAGAAACGCTGATTTTTCTCAACAATGCTAAAGCTAATATTAAAGGCAACCCTTTGACAATTGCTGCCGTTATCCCCGGCAAAAATAAAGAGCGCAATACAAATGTATCAGAAGAAATACTGCGCGGTGTTGCTTCTGTTCAGGAAACGTTGAACAATCAAGATGGTATAAAAGGAAGACTATTACAAGTTGCGATCGCTAGAGATGAAAATAATTCCGATCCAGATAAACAAGATACAGCCCCAAAAGTAGCCGAACAGTTTGCCAGGAATCAGATTCCCGGTGACAGTGGATTCAACGGACAAATATTAGGTGTAATTGGTCATTTTACCAGCGATGCGACTTTAGCAGCTGCAAAAGTTTATGCAGACAAGAAACTGGTGGCGATTTCTCCCACAAGTACTGCTGTCAGAAAGTCTGAAGCTAGCGAGAAATCAAAATATAAATATCCTTTAAGCCCCTATGTTTTCCGTACAGCCCCTAATGATGCGGTTGCGGCTGGGGATTTGGTTGACTATGCACGCCAAAATATTGGTTCTGGAAATGCAGCAGTTTTTTATAATTCTCAAAAATCTTACAGCACTTCTTTGAAAGAGTCATTCGAGCAAAAATATGCTTCTATAGGAAAAGTAATAGAGTGCGATTTAGCTGATTCCGGAATTGATAATTGTCAGATAGGGGAAAATGTCAAATTATTAATGCTATCTATCGATACGGATGGAGCAACAAAAGCTTCATTAATTATTTCTAAATACAGAAATCAACCTTTATTAGGTGGAGATTCTCTTTATAATGCCGATAATATATCATCTACATTTGGCAACCAAGCTGAAAATCTAGTTCTTTCCGTACCAATTCATATTGAACGTACCGAACAATCTTTTAGAAGCCAATCGATAAAACTTTGGGGAACTCAATATGTAGGTTGGCGGGCTGCGACAGCTTATGATGCGACTCAAGCAATTGTTACAGCATTAAAAAAACTAGAAAATAATCCCACTCGTCAAGGTTTATACGAACAATTAAATAGCCCTTCTTTTTCTGCGATCGGTGCTACGGGAGCAGTACAATTTGATAAATTCCACGATCGCCAAGTCGATTCAGCAGACGATAATCAATTGGGAGTATTAGTAAAAGTGCAGCAGAAATGTAAACCCCAAGATGCTCCAAAATATCAATTTTGTTTAATAGCGGAATAAATTTTCCCTGATTATTTTGGGTTGCACTTCGTTTCATAAAACTTACTAACTAATGAATATTCTATTTTCAACAATAACAGCCTACATCTTCACCACATTCATCGGCTAAATAGCAAAGCGCTCGGAAACGTAAACCTGTCACTTCTTCATACAGTGGATTGAGTTTGCATAAAGGCGGAATATGTATAAGTTTACGACCAAATAAACAAATATCTCGCTCAAAAGGGCACTGTACGGGAATCATCCGGCAAAGAAAATGGGCTAGTGCAACGTTGTTAATCTCAAGTTTATTCAGCCACTTACGTATAGGATTTAATCCACCGAATAAAGGCATTTGAGGATTAATTGAATCAATTGAATCAAAAGTTGCTTGAGGAGTACATTCGATTAAGTTCAACATGGCTGTATCCAAATTTATCTAACTTTTAAGCTATATCTGTAGTTTATCCATAAGCCATATAAATGTAAACGTCTTATAAATATAAAAAATAGCTATAATATATAAGTTTTACTTAACCCTATTTTTTTACCTATAAAGGAAATTTATTAACTGATGTAGATGTAGGTTGGGTTAAAGGCGCACCAATAATATTTATGTTTGATGAAGAGTAAAAATGCGCCATAACCCAAGATTTATAAATACACTCATGTACAAAGTGCATCGTTAAATTGCGTTTTGAATATTGAAATAAAATAATGTCGGTTAGGTTAAATCTCACTGCTTCTTAAACTACCATCTGGCATAATTGTGTCGCAAAAAATGGCTCCTACCAAGTATGGAGCATCTTCCATATTAAATACGTTTTTACCAGAGCGATTACCTATGTCCTTCGGACACGCTGAGCCGCACGCTTTAGCCGCACCTAGCGGTGAACGCGTGTTCAGCTTGCTGACTCGTTAGAGTAACGCTAACGGTAGAGCTTCGCTTAACGCCAACAACTACACCTCTCAAATCTGCTCTACTAAAATTAGCGTTTTCCATACTGGCACAAGGATGAGTTGGGAGAAAATGCATCTCTACCTATTGGTATTGCTACGATTAAGTTAGTCATAGAAAATGAAGATAATGCCATACAATCCGCCAGGGAGTTAATTACTAGAACCAGCCAGGAAATTAATTCAGTAAAGCAACAGCAACAATTATTACAATTAATTGAGACGATTTTGATTTATAAATTACCCAATATGGATATCAAGGAGATACAAGAAATGTTTGGATTAAGCGATTTGAAGAAAACACGAGTATATCAACAAGCATTTGAAGAAGGAAAAATAGAGGGAAAAACAGAAGGAAAAACAGAAGGAATAGAAGAAGGAGAACGTATA
This sequence comes from Rivularia sp. (in: cyanobacteria), assembly GCA_965234645.1. Lineage (GTDB taxonomy): Bacteria > Cyanobacteriota > Cyanobacteriia > Cyanobacteriales > Nostocaceae > Rivularia. The sequence continues at coordinate 5,257,468 of OZ248344.1, forward strand.
GGAAAGTTACAAGCAGTACCACCAATGCTAGCTGCTGGTTTAACTGTAGAACAGATAGCACAAGCTTTAAATTTAACTGTGGATGAGGTGAGACAAGTAAGCCAAGAACAATCTCTGTAACTCCTACATTTATCAATATCTCCCACCTAGAAACCCGGTTTCTTTTTGTGAAAAAACGATCGATCGCACGCGATCGCCGCACAAGCACGGCGAGCAACACGTGAATATTTCGTTGTGAAATTAGCAATAAATCGGGTTATTTTGAGCTTGCCCTGGAATGTTGTTTCGCTGCATTTAAAATTGCTTCTCTTTTTTCTGGATCGAGTCTTTGCATTGAAATAAATAGTTTGGATTTGCTCCACAATTAAATTTATGCAGGGTATTTTAAACGTATGAGTGAGTATGTATGGCTGTGAAAAAAATTAGGTTTAATGCGTCATAACGCACCAATTCCGGATGGTGCGTTACGGCAAATTCTAACTTACTCAAACTATCAAATTTTAACGTAGCCGTAACACACCCTACAATCTGCCTTCTCACAACAAACGGAGTTTTGAGCGATCGCAACTTCTAAAAATCAATAAAATCTAGACTTGATTAAAACGCATGAATGGTAATTGATAGTTAATGAAAAATAAGAAAGTATCGTAACTTAGCATTTATATTTTTTTAAAATTAAAATCTTTAAGTTACTTTCCTTTAGGAATAGAATTCATAAATTAAAATTATCTCAAGAGTTAGATGTAGAATTGCCGCTTTGATGAAAGAATACAATAACCAAAAATTAACGTAAAATTATTTAGTATGAACAAAATAAAATTAAATTTTTATAAAAGAATTAAACAAGCGGTTTCTTATTTCTCAATCGGGATATTTAGCAGCGTTATTCCCTTAAGTATGTCTCGCTCTGCTAGCGCCCAAAATTATTCTGATATCAACGGTTATTGGGCAGAAGGATGCATTCAAAACCTCAGCCGACAAGGAATATTATCTGGTTATCCAAACAATACTTTTCGACCAAATAGTGTAATTAACCGCGCTGAATATGCGGCGATGATAACAAAAGCTTTTCCCGATATTCCAGCAACACGTCAAGCGATAAATTTTAATGACGTTGCATCTAATTATTGGGGTAAAGAAGCAATCCGTAATGCTTACACAAAGGGGTTTCTTTCTGGTTATCCGAATCAAGTTTTTAAACCCAATCAAAAAATCCCTCGCGTCGAAGCTTTTGTGGCTTTAGCAAGTGGTTTAAATTATTCCGTTCCTACTTCACCAAACCAAATTCTTAATGCTATTTATGATGATGCGAATCTAATTCCAGAATATGCGAAAGGAAAAATTGCCGCAGCTACAGAAAAAGGAATTCTGATTACTTCCGCTAAACCTCGATTTCAAAAACGATTAATTAGTCCATTACAACCTGCGACACGGGGACAAATAGCGGCTGCTTTATGTCAAATTAAAGGATTGTCTGGTGTTGCCAATGAATATGTAGTCAAACCCGACAATAATCCGCCACAAAATCTACCTGACGATACTTCCATTAATTTAGGACAAACCTGCACAAACGAAGCGGTAGGTTATACAGTTAGTTACCCCGTAGGATGGCAAACTAATTCTGGAGACATTGTAAAGCAGTGTCAGATATTTGATTCACGCTCGATTCAACTGCGGGAAAGAAGCGAAGATTTTGATGAAGCGGTGTATTTCGACTTAGAAAATGTTCCATTCAACCAAATTATAAATTCATATAGCCAAGGTTTGCAGGTGCTTTCTCGTCGCGAAACAACAGTTGGTGTTAAGCGAAGCTCTACCGAAGGTAATCGCCGTGCTGTAGTCACTGAGATCCAAGGTACAGGTTTGGGAATAAATCGTTTGCAATCTTACCAATATCTCATTGATTTCAACGATAAAACCTTGATTGTAGTTACTTATGATGTAAAAAGTCAAAACTATCAAAGAAATAAAAAAGTACTCGATAAAATGATTGAGAGCATTAAATTTTCAGCTTCTAACTAGCAGCGGTGTGGATCGATATCAAGGAGATACAAGAAATGTTTGAATTAAGCGATTTGAAGAAAACACGAGTATATCAGCAAGCGTTTGAAGAAGGAAAACTTAAAGGAAAAACGGAAGGACAACGTATAGGAAAGCTACAAGCAGTACCACCAATGCTAGCTGTTGGATTGACTGTGGAACAGATAGCACAAGCTTTGGGTTTAACTGTAGATGAGGTAAGACAAGCTTCAATAGAAAAATATAATGACTAATTAAGAAGAAATAGTTTCAACGTTAATTTAATACTCAACGTTTCAACCTACGAACTGGTCACTGGTCACTGTAAAAACGGGTGCGGCAGGACTCGAACCTGCGACCGACTGCTTAGAAGGCAGTTGCTCTATCCACCTGAGCTACGCACCCAAACAAAATTTCTAACTTTCCCAAAGTTAGCTAATGTATTATATCAGTAGTCAGAACAAAAATCAACAACATATCGTGATTTTTTGGATAAATCAAGATAAAATGTAATTTGATTGACTATAAAGTTACATAAAAATCCGGACGTAAGAGGTATTCAAAAGGTATATTGTGTTGTCGTGGGGAAAAGCGTAAATTATTACAAAGATGTTGGTTATTAAAACAACAGGGTTATTATATCTCCAATATATATAAACAATGCAGGGCGTGAGGAGTTATCTGAAAATTTCATGTTTATTTTGAAACGGCAAGATGTTGAAATATCGAGCATTGTACACCCTAAACGCGACCAACAGGTACCTGTTCTTAATTATCAAGGACAAATTTTTCGGTTGATTAGTTTGTTTAAAGCTAGTCAAGAAGAAGAAGCTAGAGCTTTGTGGCGAGAATTAACGGATAACCGAGGTAAAGCCTGCGTGTTGTTGGAGGAAGAAGATCGCTTCAGTGTTTGGGGTAAAATTCGTTTAGATCGGCTTGATGGTGATGAAGCAAACGACCAAAGTAATAACAAAGTTTTGACGGTTGCAAGTATTTTGCTGTTGCAAGCCGTTTATATGGATATTGAAGAATTTCTTGGTACAAAACAAGCGGGTTTATTTAAAAAAGAAATTTCCAATATCTTGAGTCGATGGCAGTTTCCCGCAACTTCTTCGCCAAACGCAATTGACTACTTATTAAGTATAAATCCTATAGAACCGATTCAAATTCCTTTCTGGGACGAAGATTATGTAGTTGTATTTTTGGAAGATTTACATCGATTGGGTAAAGCATATTTCGGTAGTTCCGATTTTGCTCATCAGGTTATGGATACTTTGCAAGATATGCCAGTACAGGAGCGATCGCTATTCATAAATTGGCTAAAAGATTCTCCTCTGAGTAAACTGTGGCATTAGCACATAAGGATTTTTATGCACTTAACATTATGTAGGTTTGTCAAGTTAAATACAATAAACTTCAAGTAAGGTTTATCTTACGTACATAATCTATAGGTCTTTATCTCTGCTAAATGCATAAACGCGGTAAATTATAAATGAGTAGTATTTACAATAAGTCTGACCGTTCAAAATCATGGTTAACCACTCAGAACATTATCCTGGCTAGTATTGGTTGGGGTGTTTTGGCGCTGTTATACTTTTTACTTTTTAGCGCTGAGGTTCCGGATGCAGATGGTGTAACAAAACGTGCCGGATGGTACGTGACGGGAACAAATATTTTTGAAGCGTTAGCTTACCTGGGTGCGGGAATTTTATGCTTAAGAAATTGGCGCAGTCGCCAAATTGTCAGCGGAAGAAACGTTTGGCTGCTATTTGGTATAGGTATGCTTTCTTATTCTTTAGGAGGGATCATTTTTGGCTATATAGAAATCATCTTAAAATTGGACCCATCTCCTTCAGTTGCCGATATATTTTATGTGGTGACTTATTTGTTGGTGGGCATCGGCATGATTTTAGCCGTAGCTTCAAGACGAATCAATTTAGAGGTTTGGCAGTGGATAATTGTATTAGCGATCGCCGCCTTTGGTAGCGCTTTGGCATGGCTGATCAGTCAACCGCCAGATCCAACCCTGACCGGCGTTGCAGTAGAAAAGGGACCTGAATGGAAGGAAACTATTGGCACGTATTTAAATTGGTTTTACGTAGTCAGCGACGTATTACTATTGATTATTGCTACGAGTCTGCTACTAGCTTTTTGGGGTGGACGAGCTTCTTTGCCTTGGCGAATGATTGCAGTAGCGACGTTTTCGCTTTACATTGCAGATATATGGTACCAATGGGCTGATAATAGAATTCCCAATTATGAAAGTGGAGGCATATTGGAAGTCTGTTGGGTATTGGGTGGAGTTTTATTCGGTATGGGCGCAGCCCTTGAGTATGAAGCTTCATCAAGCCGTTCCCGACGAGAACGCGGACGCAAACGAAGTTAAAAAAATAACGTTGGGGGTCTACTACCGTGAGAAAACTGACTGAATCTGATAAAAAAGAAATTCTCAAGCTATACCGAGAAAGTGCCGAAACTACTTCTACTTTGGCAGAACGCTACGGTGTAAGCAACTCAACTATCAGCCGCTTACTTAAAAGTACTTTGCCAGAAGATGAGTATGAGTATTTGGTTTCTCTAAAGCGTGCTGCTAGAACCCCTGAAGGTAGGGCGCAAGTCAGCTACGAGAACATTCCTACTTTTAATGCCGAGGAGTCACCATCATCCGACAATGTTATTTCTCAACCTGAAAAAGTAACCGTTCAAGAAGAGGAAGATGAAGAAGATGAGGATGAGGAAGAAGTTGTTGTTAAAAAACAACCCATACTCAGAAAGGTTAACAAGACAACAGAGGCACCTAGAAGAGTAAAACGGCGTTCTTCCGCTCCAGTGTCTCAAAAACCTTTCCCAGTTGCCGAACAATTGGAACTATTAGAGGAAAAGCAAAAAGAAAAAGAAGTTAAAACTATTCCCGATCCTCCACAACTCAAGAGTATTCCCAGTCCGCTATTAGAATCGGAGCGTACAGAAGCCAAAGTTATAGCAGAAATGTTCGGCGAGGAAATCGATGATTCCGATGACTTGGAAGATTTAGACGATTTACTCGAAGACGAGGATTTTGATGACGACGAAGACGACGACGATGACGATGACGATGATGATGACGATTTGGAGCAACCAACTCGTTTTATTCCTAGAAGAAGATCGAACGAACCTTTAATTCGAGTTCTACCACTATCGGCAGCTCCTTTACCCAGAACCTGCTACATAGTCATCGATAGAGCCGCAGAACTAATTACTCGTCCGCTCAGGGAGTTTAGCGATTTAGGAGAAATCCCCAGCCCGGAAACCCAGGAAACAACTTTACCCGTATTCGATAACCATCGAGTCGCAAAACGCTTTTCCTCAAAACGCGATCGCGTGATCAAATTACCCGATAGCAAAGTACTGCACAAGGCTCGTTATCAACTACAAGCCAAAGGTATCACCCGATTGTTAATTGATGGACAAGTATATTCGCTATCGTCCGTTTAGTTAAGTGTCACAAGGCATTGGTACAAAAGCTAAATTATGTGGTAAGCATTTTCTCTTGTCTTAGCGATACGATAATTCGTAACTATTAATTACGAAATTATTTTCACTGGTGTCCATCTACTTTTTTCTACTTTTATGAACAATACCGGCTACGGTATAGTACTTGTGACAACTGGTTCTCAACAAGAAGCTGAAAAAATTGCCAATGTTTTAGTGGAGGCGAAACTAGCTGCCTGTGTTAGTTTTACCTCCATAAACTCGGTTTACACTTGGCAAGGGAAAGTAAATAAAGACAAAGAATGGCAACTTTTTATCAAAACAGATTTATCTCGATTTCCCACTTTAGAAGCCAAAATCCTCGAACTTCATTCCTACGAAGTACCCGAAATTATCGCTTTACCCATTATCAAAGGTCATCAGCCTTATTTACAGTGGATTGCACAGCAGGTGGATTAACAGTTAGAAGTTAGGAGTTAGGAGTTAAGAGTTATGAGTTTTTGATTCGCGTTTAAAAGATATTAATATTAAGCTTAAGGGGGATTAAACAATAAGTCCGCCGAATGATTCTAATTCTTTCACAAACAATACAATAGTTATCTTTTCTGTTCTAACAATTGTAATAAGTGGTTATTTACCTTATGTCATAGGCAGAGATGATAAAGAAGATTATTTACAGCAGCAAAAAAACGAACAACAAATTGAGAAAAGGAATAAAGTAAATTAATTAATGCTATATAAAAACTCTTAACTCTTAACTCCTAACTCCTAACTCCTAACTCCTAATTCCTAACTCCTAACTCTTAACTCCTAACTCCTAACTAATTAGAAACCGCCGCATCAAAACGTTTGGCTAAATCCATAATGTCCTGTTTGCGGGCAATTTGCTCAATCCATTCTCTAGGAATATTTTCGATACCATAATAAATTCCCGCTAAACCACCCGTTACAGCTGCTATGGTGTCGGTGTCTCCACCCAAATTTACTGCTTTTAATACTGCTTCGGAATAAGATGAGCTATTTAACAAACACCACAAAGATGCTTCCAAGGTATGTATTACGTAACCACTTGATTGAATTTTATCTACAGATAACCGATCGATTTCACCGCTAAATACTTTATTAAAATGGGATATTTCACCTGCATATTCGGCTGCGGTATAAATTTTATTTATTCTTTCTAATCCTTGTTTGTAAGCTGCTTGCGGTTTCTCACCTGACAATAAATATACTGCAATGCTTACATAAATCCCGCAAGCCATTTGTGACCTAAGATGCGCGTGAGTAATACAAGAAACTTGGTGAGTGCGGGAAATCAATTCTGAAAAATTCCATTTTTTGTAACAGTAAGCCATCGGTAAAATTCTCATCAACGAACCATTACCATTGCTGTTTTCGCTTTTTCCTCCAGCAAGCATTGGCGGAATTCCTCGCTGATAATCGGCGATCGCCAAAAATGTCGTGTTGCCAATATCAAAAACTTCACCGTTAGCTGTCCAGTAACCTTCGTGATACCAGCGCCAGAAAGATTTGGCAATATTATCCAGCGAAAACCCGTTGCAAAGGCATTCCGCTAAACAAAAAGTTAACGAACTATCATCAGACCAAGTTCCAGCAGGCACATCCCAGGTTCCATAACCCAACATTGATGTTACCGGAGATTTGATTCTTTCAGCACGGCTAGTGAATTCTACAGGTACGCCTAATGCATCGCCAATACACAAACCAAATAAACCAGACGCAGATTTTATCTTTATCATAGATTTATCTTACTAAGATTAACTACGTATTTTCTTGACGTTAACTTTATAAACTACTGCAATTTAACTCAGTAGAAATAGCGTTTATCATTCCATAGAAGTATATCAAAAATAATTGAATCATCTTTTTTATACTTTAGGTTCAAACTCTCGATAGATGTAGTTTGACTATATTACAAGTCATATTAGTAACAGGTAATTAATTCATATTAATAATTACCACTTAAAAAACAATAAGGAAAAATTGAATGAATATATCTGTTTTAATAAAAGCTTTACCAGTGATATTAGGATTAACTTTAATAACACCTATTCATCGGGTAACAGCGCAAACTGCCAACACCGCACCAGTAGCTGCAAGACCTGCAAAAGGAGAAAGCAGCTATGATTTTCAGATGAGACTTGGTTATGCGGCGGCTCAAAGAGAGGATTACCCTACAGCTTTGATTCGTTTTAGAGATGCTTTGTATGTCCGTCCTAATGACCGTAATGCCACTATTGCTTACTACAATATGTTGGATGTTTTGGATGGTAATAAGCCAGAGAGTAAAGATGCTCCAAAAACTGCTTACGACCGTCATATGCGAATTGGATATGCTGCAACCGATAATCAAGATTACCAAACCGCTTTAATTAACTTCCGCAGAGCTTTAAAAACACGTCCGAACGATCGCTACGCAGCCCAAGCCATTCGTAATGTTAGTACATACATTAAAAAAGGCGATCGCTAGATCGTGTATATAGGGGCTGGGCATTCTTGCCCGTCCGATTATAGATTTCTAACTGTTTGTTTTCTCAATCAAGATTGTTATCTAATTAATTAAATAACTACAACCGAGTTAAGAAAATAAATCATTTTACCAATCATCCCTTTAACTTCTAAGTGCAAATTCTGAGGACTATAGCCGGAAAAGTTAATAATATAACAATACACGCCTGTGACTGTGAATGTGGTTTGTCCCACATTTGTCACTGTTGCTGATTGTTGGGAAGATGTTAACACCCCTTACGGGGTGTTTTTTCTTGATATTTTATTAAAGTATTTATTGAAGGAAAATCGAAAATCTGTACTTATAAAAACCAGGATTTTAACAAATGAAATTTTTTAACCACAAGTTAGCTGCGGTTGGTTCTTTTTTCAGTATTGGCGCGATAAATTTAGTTTTTTCTCAACCTGCAATGTCAGCAATTTCATGTGAGGCAGGTACTATAAATCGCTATCCGAATGGATCTTTACTACATTGTATATTGGCAAGAGACACTAAAGTTACCATCAACAATAATCGAACAGGTAGATCCATTTTTCCCTGTAAAGCTCAAACCTATATCATGTTTGCGGAAGATTCGCAGTTTGAACGCTGTACGCTTTCTGAAGATATCAAAATAAGGAAAAGTAATTCCGTGCGAAATTGTCCGAAAGATTATATCGTGTCGGTTTCAACTTTGGATGACGGTAAGGATTTAAATATAGAGTGTCGGCGCTATTTGTAAAACTATTTACAGTACCCTATTTAAGCAAATTATTTTAGGTTCGTAGTAAGGACTTCAGTCCTAACCTTAAGCAGCGTGTCGCAGGCTAGACAATACTTAAGAAAGCGATAAATCACTTACTACGAACTCTGCTACATTAGTTTTATGTGGGTGCTTTATTCAAATAGAAGAAAGTGAGTCGAATTGTTGTCACGACATTGGGAACCCTTGGCGATCTTCATCCTATTGCGATCGCGCTCGAATTGCGACAGCGCAGTCACGATTAGCGTTATTTTTACTTTATTTTTAACAAGTCCATAAGACGGTCGCTTGCCCGGTAAAATATATCTATTAATAAAAAAATGAACGATTAGGCAGTTAAACCATTATGTTCTCAACAGATGATTTTGCACGATACACTCAATGGGCGGGTATTGCCACATTAATATTTGCTGTTATTACAATCGTGGGTTTCATCTTTAAGTGGGGTATCCGGTTTCGGTTGGCGGGTGCGACGGGATTTATGTTGGTAATAACGGGCGGTTTATTTCCCCTCTCCCTCACGCCTTTAACGCGCACGGTAATTCCTGGCGCAATTCGCTACAAATTAGTTTTTGATAGTGGTTCCTCGCAAGCTGTAATTGCTACCCCACCTCAAATTACCCCTTCAGAATTAGATGCAACTTTACGCCAAGCTGCTAGCGATTTATTTTCCTACGGTAGATTAGGCACCCGACAAGATAATCAATTAACTATTCGCGCTCGCAGCATAGTACATCCGGAACCAGGACTTTCCGTACCTCTGTATTTAGGACAAGTTAAGCGTTCGCTTTCTAATCGCGATGATAGCGCTATGCAAATTGATATTTACGAAGATAAGTTAGCGAAGTTGTCAACATCTGAAGGTTAAAAACTCATAACTAAAATACAGAAAATACTGTTGTTAATGTAAAATCCTTGTAGTAGAGCAGTGCTAATCTGCTTCAGATCGGCTTTTCTGATGCGTACCGAAGCTGACTCTGCTTGTCTTAAATAGATGCCTGAACCCTGAATTAAAGTTTATTAAGCTGCAAATGGTTGAAAGTTCGATCGCAAATTGTTTTAACGACGGATTTGGTTTAAAGCGTTCCAAGTATCACTATCAATGATTCCCGTAACTTTGACTTTACTGCGACGTTGAAAACTTTGTACTGCTGCTTCCATATAGCTACCAAAATCACCATCTACGTATCCGATGTAATCAGAAGTTGATTTTAAGATACGCTGTGCTTTCATGACCATATCACCACGATCGCCTTTTTTTAATTCTGCCATTGGTAGGGGTTCGCTTTTATTAACTTGCTGGCGGAAGCGATCGTTTACAGCTTGCTCTTCTATCGAAAAAACTCTTTGCTGGAAAGTTTTAGCCTTGCTACTTTTTTCTGGTTGTTGAAAATTTTTCTCTTTAGATTCCATACAATTCCCCTAATAATTCAACAGATTTGTTAAACCTTTACACTTTTATCGTTAAAACTCAGCCGAATTATTCGTTTTCCCTAGAGGTATTTACACATAGGGCATAATGTAGCTGTTGTCACTTGTGAATTTACTATCTCTATGTTAGTAGATTAATACTCGTTTTTTTCTTTTGTTCAGATTTAATCGTAGATAATAATACCTACAACCTACAAAAGTCATTTTTCGGGATAAAATTTAATTAATTTGATTTATTTATACATAAATTTTCAGTTTGTATTGCAAATTACAATTATGATTGTTTTTCGTTCTCGGTAAGTTATTAAGATGGGGATCTATAAGATTCCTCGGTAGAATTTTGTATACCTTACGGGCACATTATGCAAAGGTGTAGCGCGGGCAAAGCGATCGAACGAGCGTATATCTATTCTCTATTCCCTAATCCGCCGTTCCGTATTTAAAGAAGTAATTATAGCTGCGCTAACATTAATTAAGCTGGAAACAATATTTGTTAAGTTCAACTTAAATAGCGTGTTAAGAATAGTTAGTTATTAGTAAAAAGTGGGTGGAAACTACACCACCGCGTTGACTCGGAAATAATTGATAATAGTCTTAGTCTATATAGGTGCTACTTTAAATTAATTAGTTATATGCTTAATCAATCAAACCAAATATTAACTCTGGCGGTAGCCCCAGCAAAAGTTATTCGTGGCTTCCAAATCGGAGATCGAGCAGTAGATGCTATTTCTCGTTTGGGAAATCGTCCTTTGATTATAGGTGGCGATCGCACTCTAGCTATTGCCGAAAATTATCTGCAATTGCTGTCTGAATTTGATTCTGAGTCTGCTGCTTATACTCCTGATTGTAGCGAAAATAGTTTAGAAATTTTACGAAACAAAGCACAAATTCACGATGCCGATCTAATTGTCGGTATCGGTGGTGGTAAAGCTTTGGATACGGCGAAACTGGTAGCCCATCAGTTACAAATACCATGCGTGACAATTCCCACTTCGGCGGCGACTTGTGCGGCTTGGACTGCGCTTTCCAACGTGTATTCTGATGAAGGGGCGTTTTTATATGATGTGGCTTTGGATAAATGTCCCGACTTACTGATATTAGATTACGAATTAATTCAAACCGCACCGCAAAATACCTTAGTGGCGGGAATTGGCGATGCGATCGCGAAGTGGTACGAAGCCTCGGTAAGTAGCGGAAGTTCAGAACAAACTTTAATTATAGCAGCGGTTCAACAAGCCAGAGTTTTACGCGATATTTTATTGCAAAAGTCGGTTACTGCACTGCAATCCCCTGGAAGCGAAGCTTGGCGAGAAGTTGTAGACGCGACAGTTTTACTTGCTGGAGTAATTGGCGGGATTGGCGGCGCACAATGTCGGACTGTTGCCGCTCATGCAGTGCATAATGGTTTAACTCATGTTTGTGGGCGCGGTAGCATTCATGGCGAGAAAGTGGCTTACGGTATTTTGGTGCAGTTGCGTTTGGAAGAAATGGTGCTTTTAAACCAATTAGCTGCTACTGCAAGACAACAATTGCTCAAATTTTATGCAGAAATTGGATTACCTCAAAAGCTGGATGATTTAGGTTTGGGTAATATAACTCTCAAACAATTGCAAAAGGCGGCAGAATTTGCTTTACAACCCAATTCAGATATTCACAGATTACCGTTTAAAGTTGCGATCGAACAATTAATGGCGGCGATGGTTTCTACTACAGCACCAGTAGAAGCAAGTCGGATTTCAAATGGTTTAAATTCCCCAAGCAATCAAAGTAAAAAGTTTTCTGCTTCTACAAAAGAAGAAAAAGCATAAATATTGATTATGATGTTGATTTGTTGGTAATCTAACAATCTAATAAAAAAACCGAAAAATGAATCTAGAGTGGATAATCCCAGCCCAACGAATACAAAAGCTACCCGCGTATCCATTTGCTCGCTTGGATGAATTGAAAACTGCATCGCGGAAGCAAGGTTTGGATTTGATCGATTTGGGTATGGGAAACCCCGATGGTGCGACACCGGAAGCTGTAATTGATGCGGCAATACAGGCTTTAAAAAATCCCGACAATCACGGTTATCCGCCTTTTGAAGGAACCGCTAATTTCCGCAACGCCATTACTACTTGGTATCATCGCCGTTATGGAGTTAATTTAGATCCCGATAGCGAAGCTTTACCGTTATTAGGTTCTAAAGAAGGATTGGGACATTTAGCATTAGCTTATGTCAATCCCGGCGATCTAGTTTTGGTACCTTCTCCATCTTATCCCGTTCATTTTCGAGGTCCGGTAATTGCTGGCGGTGAAATCCATAGTTTGATTTTGAAACCAGAAAACGACTGGTTGATCGATTTAACGAAAATACCCGACACCGTAGCCAAACGAGCGAAAATCCTTTATTTTAACTATCCTAATAACCCAACTGCGGCTACTGCACCCCGCGAATTTTTTGAAGAAATAGTTGCTTTTGCTCGAAAGTACGAAATTTTGCTAGTACACGATTTGTGTTATGCGGAATTAGCGTTTGATGGCTATCAACCCACCAGTTTGTTAGAAATTCCCGGCGCTAAAGATATTGGCGTGGAATTTCACACCATGTCAAAAACTTACAATATGGCGGGTTGGCGCGTCGGTTTTGTGGTAGGAAACCGCCATGTAATTCAAGGTTTACGAACGCTGAAAACAAACTTAGATTATGGTATTTTTTCAGCATTACAAGTAGCAGCCCAAACCGCTTTACAATTACCGGATAGTTATTTAGAGCAAGTTCAACAACGCTATTCTACCCGTCGCGATTTCCTAATCGAGGGTTTGACGGATTTAGGTTGGAATCTATCTAAAACCAAAGCAACAATGTATTTGTGGATTCCTTCTCCGGTAGGTATGAATTCCACCGATTTTGCTTTACAGTTATTACAGCAAACAGGCGTAGTTGTTACTCCCGGTAACGCCTTTGGTGTTGGAGGTGAAAATTATGTCCGTATTAGTTTGATTGCCGATACTCAACGTCTTGGCGAAGCTTTACATAGATTTAAGCAAGCAGGTATTCGCTATCACTCCAAACCCATGATTTCTAGTTCAAAATAAATATAGCCAATTCTTAATTCTTTCATAAATTGATGCAATCCCCACCTGCTACGGTTCCAGATATTATCACTTCCGGCTTCCATGCCTTATCCGAACCCTTACGGGTTAAAGTATTGCAACTACTAAAGAATCGTGAAATCTGTGTTTGCGATTTGTGCGATACTTTAGATGTAAGTCAATCCAAGCTGTCTTTTCATCTCAAAACCCTTAAAGAAGCTAATTTAGTTTGCGCTCGTCAAGAAGGGCGTTGGATTTATTACAGCCTCAATCAACCGTCTTTTGAAGTGTTACAGCAGTACTTAGTACAATACAGCCAATGTAGTACTGTTGTGCTGGCAAGCTCTTGTAAAGACTAGCAATAGTGTTTTTCGTGCTTTTTAAATTAAAATAATTGTGCGAGATGAGACACTATGCTACGTCTTTAAATTCGGCGTTGGTCAAATTGCAGTTTTATTAAACACCAGTATTTTCAGTTCTTTCTTCTTACTAAATATATAGATTGTATATAAAAAAGCATATTTTTCATATTAAAGCTTTCTTACCTACGGGTGATGGAGATAAGCCTTTTCACAAATTTAATAAGAATATAAGCGAAACAATTAAATCTACTCGCATTTGAATTGCTAATTAAGGATAAGGCATTCAAAATCAAGTTTTATTCCTTAACATAACAGTAGATATATAAATAGATGCGGCGTTGAATTTAGTCTAGAACAATGCCAGTAATAGTTTTGCTGTATTTGATTTGTAGAAAGTTTTCAAAACACAAATGTTTTATCATAAAAAGCGACTTCAATATTTTACTCCACCAGAGCATCCAGATGCAGTATATGCAAAGAAACTGCAAGAATTAATTGGTGGTCCTTTCGGGGAAATGACCGTAATGATGCAGTACCTGTTTCAAGGTTGGAATTGCCGAGGTCCGGCGAAATATAAAGATATGCTGTTAGATATCGGTACTGAAGAAATTGGACATATTGAGATGGTTGCAGGTTTGATTGCCCATCTCCTTGATAACGCTCCTTTAGAAGCTCAGCAAGAGGCTGTTAAAGACCCAATTGTCGGTGCAGTCATGGGTGGAAGCAAAGCCGAAGATGTAATTATGGCTAATGCGATGAACCCACAGCATTCTATTGTATCCGGTTTGGGGGCAATGCCAGCCGATAGCGTGGGCTATCCTTGGAACGGTCGCTTCATTATTGCTAGCGGTAACTTAATGGCAGACTTCATGTCTAACGTTCAAGCCGAGTCACAAGGACGTTTGCAAGCCGTGCGTTTGTATGAAATGTCTGACGACGCTGGTGTCAAAGATACCTTAAGCTACATGATAGCCCGCGACACAATGCATCAAAACCAGTGGCTGGCTGCAATAGAGGATTTAAAAGACTCCGGGTTAGAAGACTTTCCCATTCCGAGTTCCTTCCCGCAAGAAAAGGAAAAGCAATCAGCTTCCTACGAATACTGGGATTTATCGGAAGGTAACGAAAGTGCAGAAGGTCGTTGGGCAAAAGGTCCATCAATGGACGGTAAAGGAGAGTTCAAATATATCGAAAATCCTCAACCCCAAGGACCAGAACTCGAACCACCTCAACCCGATCCGAGATTGCACGGTACACCTAAAAGTAGGTAAATACAGCGGTTTAGGTAGGGGGTGCAGTAGATTTTTAACTGTTTAAGCTTTCTTTAGAGGATGTTTTAAAAGTATCCGGCGGTTAAAACCGCTACTACACAGGCAAAGTCCACCTGCGTGGACTAATCAATTTTAAACCCGCGCAGGCGGGTTTTGTTTGTGTAGCCGTGGTTTTAACCGCCAGGTGAAGTGTTAAATTAAACTTTAAAAACATCCTCTTAAATGCTCTCTTTCCTTAACTCTAAGGGATTGAGAGTTTATTTTTGGTTTGTGTTTTTAGAAGAGAACCGTTATTCTGTAGAGTTATTTCATGCTTTAGCTTATAAGAAAAATGTAATAAAAATGCTAAAAACCCCGTGACTTTTAATCCGGGGATGAAGCTGAGCGTAGTATTCGCGTCCCGACACCTCCCGCAAGGGTAGGTGTGGGACTTCTTACAATTGAAAGTTAAATTAAGCAAACGCTGCTGTTTTCACATCATTATTTGCTAATAAGTCTTGCAATTCTTCAGCGTCTACGGTTTCTTTGTCAATTAACATTGCTGCTAATTTATCAAGAATTTTACGGTTGTCTTGTAATACTTGCTTGGCACGATTGTAAGCAACGTCAACTAAGTCGCGGACTTCCATATCAATGGTAGCTGCGGTTTCTTCAGAGAAATCACGCTCAGACATGATGTCGCGACCGAGGAACATATTACCTTGCTGACGACCAAGGGCAACTGGTCCAAGGTTATCGCTCATACCGAAGCGAGTCACCATTTGACGAGCTACGTTAGCTACTTGCTGTAAGTCATTGGAAGCACCAGTGGTAACTTCTTCTTGACCGTAAATTAATTCTTCAGCAATACGTCCACCTAAAGCTACAGCCATCTGGTTTTCCAGATAAGAGCGACTGTACAAACCACTGTCCATGCGGTCTTCGCTGGGGGTAAACCAAGTTAAACCACCGGCACGTCCGCGAGGAATAATGCTGATTTTTTGTACTGGATCGTAATCTGGCATTAAAGCACCGACTAAAGCGTGACCGGCTTCGTGGTATGCTACTAACTCTTTGCGTTTTTCGCTCATTACCCGGTCTTTCTTTTCGGGTCCAGCTAATACGCGATCGATGGCATCGTTGATTTCGTCCATCGAAATTTCTGTTAAGTTGCGTCGTGCTGCTAAAATTGCGGCTTCGTTGAGTAGGTTGGATAAATCTGCACCTGTGAAACCCGGAGTACGACGAGCAATTCTATCTAAGTCAACGTCTTTTCCTAAAGTTTTTCCGCGAGCGTGAACTTTAAGAATTTCAACTCTTCCAGCGTAATCTGGTCGGTCAACAACTACCTGACGGTCAAAACGTCCGGGACGTAATAATGCTGCGTCTAATACGTCTGGACGGTTGGTAGCAGCAATAATAATGATTCCAGTGTTACCTTCAAAACCATCCATTTCGGTAAGTAACTGGTTGAGGGTTTGTTCCCTTTCGTCGTTACCACCACCTAAACCCGCACCCCGCTGACGACCTACTGCGTCAATTTCATCGATAAATACGATACAGGGAGCATTGGCTTTAGCTTGCTCGAACAAATCGCGAACGCGGGAAGCACCCACACCCACAAACATTTCTACGAACTCAGAACCGGAGATCGAGAAGAAAGGAACTCCAGCTTCACCAGCTACCGCACGAGCTAACAAAGTTTTACCTGTTCCGGGAGGTCCTACTAACAATACACCTTTAGGAATTTTTGCACCAACAGCAGTAAAGCGATCGGCGTTTTTAAGAAAATCGACTACTTCGTTTAACTCAAGCTTGGCTTGATCGATACCAGCAACATCACCAAAAGTAATTTGGGTTTGCGGCTCCATTTGTACTCTGGCTTTAGACTTACCAAAGTTCATCGCTTGGCTACCCGGACCGCTCTGAGCGCGGCGTAGTAAAAAGAACAAACCTACTAGAAGCAATACGGGGAAGAATAAACTGCTAAGCGCCTTAAACCAAAAACCTTCATCGGTTTGAGGCATTACAGAAATATCAACGTTGTTTTTAGTAAGAGTATTAATTAAATCCGGGTCGTTTACCAAAGTCACAACTCTTTTAGTTGGCTCAAACTTCGGTGTTACCTTAGCAACAGACCTATCGGAACTCAAACTAACTTTTTCTACTTTACCTTTTTCAACTGCTTGAATAAACTCACTGTAACGCCATGTTTCCTGATTTTGGACTTGAGTATTGTCAAAAAGCGCCGTTCCTAAAGCGATTACAACAATAAAAAGCAGCGCGTACAGCCCCGCATTTCTCCATCTTTTATTATTCACCCAGGTCAATCCTCCTGTTTTTTTGTGTCGCGTCTCTAAGAGAGATGAAAATTTTAAGAATTATGTTAACTTATCTTAACGTATACCAGAATGCGTACACATTATGCTAGTAAATATCTTCGTAATTCCTTAAAACAATAGTGTCTAGGATCGTATTGTAGCTTTCCTGTAGGGTGAATGACTTGGTGGATTGGTAGTATTTCCACTACACAGTTACTGTAAGCTAGCGCCTTAAATCCTTTAACTAACTCCCAGGTAAACGCTTCTTCCTTTACCGGATATTCAAAAGTTCGCAACCAATTGAGAAGTTTTTCTCTCATAATTCCCGGTAAGATTCCCGCACTTAATGGTGGCGTAAACCAAGAGCGATCGCGCCATCCCCAAAGATTGCCAGTACTGGTTTCTAACCAATTTCCCGCAGCATCAGTTAAAATCGCTTCTTGAGTCTCTTGTTTTAAAGCATTTTTTTTCGCCAGCCAAGGCGCTAGGTAATTTCCCGTTTTATAAAAAGGTAAACTGCGGTATTGTGCTGTTTCGGCAATAGTTAAGCTGACACCATTTTTTTGTTTTTCCACCAAACCATCGGGCATTAACCTACCAGTTATCCATTCCTTGCCATTGGGGAACAGGGTAATTCTGAGAATCGGATAATTATTTATGAGACGAATGGCACCACGGCGGATATTTTGCCATGATGGTTGTTGAAAATCGAGGTTTTGTACGGAATCAAGCAGCCGTTGTTGATGCGCTTGCCAGTGAGTTAAACGGCTATCGAGGGAATTATCGTATATTCGCACAGTTGTAAAAATTGTTGCACCAAATAATAATCCTGGTTCGTTAATTGGCAATTGGATAGTTTCAGATTCAATTAATTCGCCATCATACCAATACATATTTAATTGATAGTTGATAGTTATTATCTTTAACCTTTGACCTTTGACCTTTAACCTTTAACCTTTATTTGAGCTAATTCTGTTTCATATACTTATAAATAGCGGCAATATTTCGAGCATCATCAATACCGCGATGGTGAATCCCTTGTAATTCTATGCCTAATTTTTCCAATGCCTGCGTCATACCAAATCTTTTTTTCTTATCTCCAATATATAAAGAAAATTCCTTTTTAATATTTCGATGTTCCGCGCCGAAGGGATAATCCACATTATGAAATTCGCAATCTTGAATAAACTGATTTTTATCATAATTTCCCCAAGAGCAGAATATATGATTGGGGTAAGAATCAATCCATTCTTTAAACTCAAAAATCACTTCTGGAAAAGTTGGTGCCATCTCAACATCTTCCTGAGTAATTGTAGTTAATTCAGTACAAAACTCAGTTAACTGTGGATGTCTTACAGGTTTAATAAACTGCTGATATTCCGAATCGATTTCCCAGTTTGAACGATTCAACATTACCGCACCAATTTCAATTATTTCCATTTCTTCGCTGGGAATAATGCCATCATTGGAACAAGTTGCTTCTAAATCTATAATTAAAAAATAGCTAGACATTTATCAACCATCAATTATCAATTATCAATTATCAATTATCAAATCCTACTCCCTACTCCCTACTCCCTATTACCTCTAAAAGGCTTAACCCAGCCAAATTTCATGGCGCTATCGAGGATAAAAGCTGTTATAGCAAATTCTGCAATACTTTCCAAAGCAAACAGCACAAAAGGAAAAACTGAGGACGAAAAATTTAGTCCTATATCCACCTGAGCTAAACCTCGCACCAATCCAAAAGCAAGCACGCCACCACTTTTCAGGTGTGGGTTTTCATCTTCACGGATAATGTAACGATAGGTAGCACCAAATAGGAAACCAGAAAAACCCGCAATTCCAGCACTTATCGATCGCTGCCAACTTAACGCAATTATACTTACACCATCGAGTTGATTAAAATACTCATTAAATAATAAATCATCAAAAATAGAAGCGAGAATAAATACTAAGGAAAAGCTCAAGCCAGATATAATCCCAGCCTTGAGAGATTGCAAACGTTCTGCCATTAAATTGGAATTAAAAGTATCTTTCATCACATACAAATTATCACTTCTATTCCAGTCTTACGATCGCCTAATCGAGGAAGTAGGGAATAGCAAGCTACTTTAAGAATTTCTCGCAATCCCTAATGCCGCATCCCTAATTTCCATTTCAACTAGTAACTGATAATTGTATGATAATTATGGAGTAGTTAAGACAGGAAGTTTAAAAGTAGTACTATGGCGATTTTGACTTTAGGCTGGGTTTCTCTATTGGTAGTTTTTACTTGGTCGATTGCAATGGTAGTTTGGGGTCGTAACGGACTGTAAAATCATCGTGGAAGGTTCATTTCTCAACATTTTGGCAATATCAGCCTTGGTATTACTCGTAACTGTTACGGGTGGCGTAATTTATTTGACTTTGATGGAATGGCGCGATCGCCGTCTTCTAGAACAAGAAAAACGGGAATTGCGCCGTAGTTCACCAAAAAAACGATGATTTAACAGTTATCCGGCACTATCTCCAGAAAAATCCCCCACAGCAAATGTAAAGACTTCGCATCTGCGAAGTCTTCAAAATTTGTATTAGATATTTAGATATTAAGAATAAATAATTAAAAGTTAAACGCAACCGCAACGAGTTATTAAGCATCCTACTAGATTAGATCCCCCCAACCCCCCTTAGAGGATGTTTTAAAAGTATCCGGCGCTTTATTACCGCTACTACACAAAGCAAAGTCCACCTCCGTGGACTAATAAAATTAACCCGCGCAGGCGGGTTTTGTTTGTGTAGCCGTGGTAATAAAGCGCCAGATTCAGTATTAAATTAGACTTTAAAAACATCCTCTTAGCAAGGGGGCTTTGCGTAGGTTTTAATTCTTATAAAAAATTAAAAAGAATAGAATTAGCTCTATTCTTTATTTACAATTTAAAATTTTGGCATTGTTGCATGATAATCAAAAACGACGGAGAAATACTTTTCTATATTATTTAGATTATTGAAAAATAAAGATAAAAATCTATTTCTCCGTCACCATTCTACAAATCTACAACTGCTTCACTTCAGCGACTAATTTACCTACCATGTCTTTAGCACTACCAAAAAGCATCGAGGTTTTATCTTTATAAAACAACCCGTTATCAACACCTGCAAAACCTTTGCTCATACCGCGCTTAATTACAATAGTTTGCTTAGCGCGATCGACTTCTAAAATGGGCATACCATAAATCGGACTACTTTTATCGGTTCTTGCTGCGGGATTAACCACATCATTTGCCCCAATAATCAAAGCAACATCAGTTTGTTCAAATTGGGGATTGACATCTTCCATATCGTGAAGCTGTTCGTAAGGTACATTTGCTTCAGCCAGTAATACATTCATATGTCCCGGCATTCTTCCAGCTACCGGGTGAATGGCATACTTGACATCTACACCCATACGCTCCAATTGATCGGCTAACTCGCGAACGCCATGCTGTGCTTGAGCTACCGCCATTCCGTAACCGGGAACGATTACCACGGAACGAGCATAACCCAGCATCATCGCACCTTCTTCTGCGTCAATGCTGCGAACAACTTGATCGGTTGCACCACCAGTAGCACCAGTAGCACCACCACCGCCATCTGTACCAAAAGCGCTAAATAACACGCTAAACAAAGATCGGTTCATTGCCTTACACATAATTTGTGTGAGGATTAAACCGCTGGCTCCCACCAACGCACCGGCGATGATTAACATATTGTTCATCACCACAAAACCAGCAGCAGCAGCAGCCAAACCAGAAAGCGAGTTCAACAGCGAAATTACCACGGGCATATCGCCGCCACCGATGGGGATCACGAACAATACACCTAACAGTAATGAAACGCCAACTATTCCTAAAAATACTGGCAAATTGTAAGGATCTACAATCAAAAATCCACTACCGACAATATAAGCAACCAACAGCAAAATATTCAAAGGCTGCTGTAAAGGATAAGTAATCGGCGTACCCTTGAGAATACCTTGCAGCTTCGCAAAAGCGATCGTACTACCAGTAAAAGTGATACCGCCGATAAACACATCCAGCAGCATCGAAATATTCACATCCAAGCCAATCGGTTGAGAAGTATCTAGCAACCGCCAAAACTCAGCAACCGCCACCAAAGCCGAAGCAGAACCCCCCAAACCATTGAGTAAACCTACCATTTGGGGCATTTGCGTCATCTGCACCGTATAAGCGGCGATCGCACCAATAGCGGAACCAATTGCCAAACCCAACAAAATCATTTCATAATTCAACACCTGCTGATTTAAGAGAGTTGCGACAATCGCCAACAACATCCCCACAGCAGCTATGACATTACCGTTTCGTGCTGTAGCAGGGGAACCTAACTTCTTTAAACCCAGAATAAACAAAGACGAAGCAACTAAATACGTTATCTGAATCCCAGTTGGGAGAAAATCGCTCATAATTTAATTTGTTAGTTATTAGTTGATAGTTGATGGTTGATACCATCGCATTACTATTAAAGAGTTCGTAGTAAGGACTTTAGTCCTCAAATAAGAAGCGCTAAAGCGCCTACTACGAACCTCTAACTTGCTTTCTTCTTAAACATTTGCAGCATTCGATCGGTAACTAAAAAACCACCGACAACGTTAATAGTTGCTAGTACTACCGCAGTTAAACCAAGAATTACCGAGATATTAGATTCCTTTGCACCAGCAGCAACAATTGCCCCCAGCACGGCAATACCAGAAATTGCATTAGAACCAGACATCAAAGGCGTGTGCAAAGTTGGTGGAACTTTATTAATGACTTCAAACCCAATAAACGAAGCCAAAACAAACACAAATAAAGCAGCAATTAACGCTTCTGTCATATCAAAAAAACTCCCATATAAATCAGTGAACAGTGAACAGTGAACAGCGAACAGTGAACAGTGAACAGCGAGCAGTTAAGAGTTAAGAGTTATTAGTCAATAGTGATATCAGGTTATGGCTATGAATAAGTAATGAATTAAATCATCTCTGAGTAGTTAAAACATTAATATTTATTCCTAATTTAAACCTGATATTCTTAACTTAGCAACCAATTACCAAATGTGATTTTTACTGCTCACTGATAACTGCTAACTGTTAACTGTTCACTGCTAACTGTTAACTGCGAAAGCTTGCAAAGCATCTTTAACTCGTTGGTTGCGAATTTCACCGTTATGGGTGACGCAAGCCGCATCTACAATATCGTCTTCAAAATCCAGATTCAAAGCGTTGTCTTTTACCAGTAAATTCATCAGTGAAACTAGATTCTTTGAATACAACTGGCTGGCGTGAACTGGGACTGATGAAGGTAAGTTAACTGGACCAATAATTGTCACGCCGTTTTTAACTACATTTCCACCGGGTTCTGTATAAGCTGCATTACCGCCTTGATCTGCTGCTAAATCGACAATTACCGCACCGGGTTTCATTTGGGCAATCATTTCTTCTGTCACCAATCGAGGCGCTTTTCTACCCGGTACTTGAGCAGTGGTAATTACGACATCTGCATTTTTAACTCTTTCGGTAACGGCTTCCTGAGTACGCTTTTTGCTTTCTTCGGAAATTTCTTTCGCGTAACCGCCAGCGGTGGCTGTTTCTTCTTCTAATTTAACTTCAACAAATTTCGCGCCCAAACTTTGCACTTCTTCTTTAACAGCAGGGCGAATATCAAAAGCTTCTACCATTGCGCCCAAACGTCTGGCAGTGGCGATCGCTTGCAAACCAGCCACGCCAGCACCCATGACGAACACTTTTGCGGGTGCAATTGTACCGGCGGCTGTTGTCAGCATCGGGAAATATTTTGGTAATGCTTCGGCGGCGATTAACACCGATTTATAACCCGCAATGGAAGCTTGTGAAGACAAAGCATCCATACTTTGCGCCCTGGTGGTGCGGGGAATCATTTCCATACTAAAAGCAGTTACTTTACGTTGCGCTAACTGCTCGGCAAGCGATGGATTTGCTAAAGGATTGAGAAATCCGATATATACGCTGCCTTCCTTTAATAAATCAATTTCCGCGCTGCCATCTTCTTTTTGTTTTGGTGGACTTACTTTGAGAAGGATATCTGCTTCACGCCATAATGAGGCAGTATCAGAAATAATTTTTGCTCCAGCCGCTTCGTAATCAGAATCGTTGAATAATGCTTTTTCGCCAGCACCCGATTCTATCCATACCTCAAAACCTTGTTTAACCAACTTTGAAACAACATCTGGAATTAATGCTACACGACGCTCGTTAGCTTCTATTTCTTTAGCGACTGCGATTCTCATGAATTCTCCCGATCGTTAGTTATTTTTTTAGAAACAGTAAAAATATTGAAAATATCTTTCACTAAGGTGATAAACGCTGACTTCCATCTCTTTAAGCAATTGA
Organism: Rivularia sp. (in: cyanobacteria); assembly: GCA_965234645.1. Taxonomy (GTDB): domain Bacteria; phylum Cyanobacteriota; class Cyanobacteriia; order Cyanobacteriales; family Nostocaceae; genus Rivularia. The sequence goes on from OZ248344.1 coordinate 5,281,054, forward strand.
GAGGGCGATCGCATTTGATGGCAAAACGATAGAGCCTGCAATAAACTTGTAAACCTATTTGCACTCAACAAGACTTAAGTACTGTTCATCCTATGTTAGTTCTTAACTAAAGCGTTCCTATCTTTAACTTTTTTTCGGGATTGAACAGAACCAATTTTACTTGCTTACATAATTAAATTGTTGTTCCTTATATCAATATCTATAAATTGGTCAAACTTTAATGATTTAACAGTTTACAAAATTGCAAATGCGATTTAAGCAAGTAAGCAGCAATTATATTGTCAAATCAGCCTTGTTAGATAAAACTTGTCTTTCTGAAGATAGCGTAATTTAATCAATAATTGTTCGGTTTATTATTTCAAATTTTAACAAAATACTTCATTCTCGAAACAGTTATACATATTTAGAAACACTATTAAATTTTCATCACATTCAACTTTCCTTAAACTGTATTTAATCTTTTTGAGCGATCGCTAAAAGCGCCTAAATACTTATTTAGCTATTTTTAAGTTAGCCTGGGTAACAGCACTTATTACTTAGCTTCAAAAAAACACCTGCAAAAATTCATTTTACATATTTATACGTATAAAGACACTTTTTGTTAGTAACTTACGTCTAGGATTTGGGATTCAGTAGTAAAGTTTAGTTACGAGCGTTAACTTCGTACTGTCTTTATACAACAATTTTTGTGAGAGGAGCGATTACTATGCGACGTTTACTTTCTGCTGTAGCCGTAACTGGCTTTTTGCTTGCAGGAATGCCAGCTATCACCTTCGCGCAAGGTTTACCAGGATTAACTTTGTTTAGTGGTGTTAAAAGCGAAAATCAGCTATCATACCGACTAGACTTTGGTGGTCAAACAAGAGACTGGGATAGATACCGTTTAAGAATTCCCGCTAAAAAATTAAAGATGGCGGTTGAAAAGTTTGTCATCGCTTATCCAGATTACTACGACGGAGAATTTGATACCGACGAAATTGAAATCAAAGTTGGTAGCAAAAAACCCGTAAAATTAGCTAAAGATGAAGTCAAATGGGATAAGGAAGGCAAAGTACTTGAACTATATCCTAAAGAACCCATCCCCGCAGGTAAGAGCGTCGAGTTGCAGTTATCCAACGTGCAAAACCCAGATTTCCCCGGAACTTTCTACTTCAACTGCTTAATTCAATCTCCTGGCGACAAAACAGCGCTTACCCGCTATGTAGGAACTTGGATTATCGGCATTAATTAAAAGAGTTAGGCAACGGATGGAGTTAGGCAACGGATGGAGTTAGGCAACGGATGGAGTTAGGAGTTAAGTATTGATAATTTCTTGACTCTCTCCTCATCTCCCCATCTCCTTGTCTCCCATCCCCCTCTTCCCCTTCTTTTGGATGTAATACAGATTAACCTCACCCCTTGCCTCTGCAATCTTTTACAGAGGAGTGTCCGAGAAAAGGACGGGGTGAGGTTTTGACTATATAATGTAACATTTAACTATAAAATTTATAGCTATTACTGATTTTTTTACTTTGAGCTAAAAACTGCTACATGAGTGTCAACAATATCCTCCAATACGAATCAAATATCTGGGCAACTGCGGATTTGCTGCGGGGAAGCGGTATCAAGGAGTCGGAATGGCCATCCTATATGATGCCGTTTTTTGCGTTGGTGATGATTGAAAGCCGCTTGGTACGGATGTTTGATGAATTAAAGGCGGAGATTGGCGAAGCAGCATTAGCGGAGATTCCACCGGAAGATTTGACTGGGTTGATTGAGGATAAGGGGCAAGGCTACAACGTTTATATTTTTGAGAAAAACCAAACCCTCAAAGATATCTGTAAAAATGATAAATCCTTTGATGTGGATTTTGAAGCCTACCTGCGGGGTTTTGATGGGGAAACAAGAGATTTGTTGGGAGTGGATGCGACGGAGGGTGAGAAGTTTCTCGATATTAAAGGCGTAATTGCCAAGCTCAAATCGAAAAAGGTGCTGTTGGGCTATACCAAGGAATGGAGCAATATTAACCTCAAGCCTTTTGATAACTCGGCAATTACTACTTTAGAAGAACATATTAAGCGCCGATGGGCAGATATTTCGGCGGAAACGGCAGGGGAACAGTACACGCCCGATGATGTGATCGCGCTGATTGCGGAGATTATTGCTGCTAAAATTGAGGACTCGGATAAGTTATTAAAAATTTACGACTGTACCTGTGGCGGTGGTAACTTATTGTTTGGGGTGGAAGATCGGATTCATCAAAGGTGTCAGCGATTAACCCAAACTTTTGGGCAAGATTGGAATGATGCGCTTTACGCACTAGCTAAAATTGAAAGTCGGTTTCGGGTAGATTCAAAAATTGAGCATGGTAATACGCTCACCGATGATAAATATTACAACGATGAATTTGATGTAGTCATCGCCAATCCGCCTTATGGGGTGAGTTGGAAAGGTTATCAAAAGGATATTAATAACGACAAAACCCAGCGATTTCAATACCTGCCGTCAATTTCCGATGGGCAGTTGTTGTTTATGCAGCACCTGATATCGAAGCTCAATGCAAGTGGTATGGGAGTTGTGGTTCACAATGGTTCGACGCTGTTTAGTGGGGATGCAGGTTCGGCAGAAAGCAATATTCGTAAATGGATGCTGGATTCAGATTTTGTCGAAGCGGTGATTCAGCTACCGACGGATGAATTTTTCAACACTGGTATTTACACTTATCTCTGGGTTTTAAACAAGCATAAATCGCCACAATGCCAAGATAAGGTGATGTTAATTAATGCCAGTGAAAAATTTAAACCGTTGAAAAAAAATAAAGGCTCGAAGCGCAAGGAAGTTGATGAAGCCAACCGTTTGGAAATTGTAGAAACTTTGACGCGGTTTGTAGATAACGATTATGCGCGGGTGTTTGATAAGGAATTTTTCTATTTTAATAAACAGGCAATTATGCTCACAAATGTAGATGAGCATGGTAAAACTTTTGCCAGTCGCTTGAAGTCAGGGAAAACTAGTTTGAAGCTGTCGCCGTTGAAGTTGGACAATGGGGAACGGACATTAAGGGAATTTATAATTACTACTCCCACCGAAACTCCGTTCGATCCCCCTAAATCCCCCTTTCTAAGGGGGACTTTGACTGTGGTTCCCCCCATAAAAAGCGATACTTCAACTCCGATTCCCCCCTTAGAAAGCGATACTTCAACTCCGGTTCCCCCCATAAAAAGCGATACTTCAACTCCGATTCCCCTTTTAGAAAGCGATACTTCAACTCCGGTTCCCCCCACAGAAAGCGAGACATCAACTCCGGTTCCCCCCTTTTTAAGGGGGGCTAGGGGGGATCTCTTGGTATTTTACGAGCAAGATATTAAGCCATTTGTGAATTCTTTAGATTACAAAGAGCAGCCGTTGACAGTAACGACAGCAAAAGCTTTGTATCGGTTTGATGCTAACAAAGAAACGCTGATTAAAGAGGTTTTGGGCAAGCAAGAAGAATTAGGCTGCGGCAAAATTGTTGTGAAGGCAGCTTTTAAGAAGGCGAAAAAAACTCAGCCAGAAAGAATTGATATTACGGTGGAATTAACGCCAGATTATCAGAAAGATTATGAGATAATTCCGTTTCATCGCGATGAAGCAGAAAATCAAGCCGCGATCGCAGCATTTATGGAGAAATATATTACCAAGCCGTTTGAGTATTTGGATAATGTGGTAGGGGTGGAGATTAATTTTAATAAAGTGTTTTATAAACCGGAAAAGTTGCGGAGTGTTGAAGATATTTTAGGGGAAATTGCCGCTGTGGATGAGGAGTTGAAGCAGCTTGAGCAAGGGTTGGAGTTAAAGAGCATCCCAAACCTTTAATTTTGTAGTGCGAGCATCTTGCTCGTTCGAGAGCGCTAGCGAGCAAGATGCTCGCACTACATACGGATTTTTCAACAATAGACATCTTTGGAAAACATTTATATGGTTTCCTTCTTTACTTAAAAACCGCCACCCCCCTACCCCCCTTCCCTACGAGGGAAGGGGGAAAATGATTTAATTCGGATTATTTCTGCAAGAAAGGCTACCAAATATGAACAACGAATCTATTTCGAGCAAATCTAAAACTGATTGGGTACGGCTGGATGCAATGTCTGATGAAGATATCGATCGCTCGGATTGTCCAGAAGTGACTCCAGAAATGTTTACTAAAGCGGTGGTACGTCGCGCTCCCAAGCGTCAGACAACGGTGACTTTAAAGATCGATCGCGATGTGTTGGAGTGGTTTCAATCTCAAGGTGATTCAGCAGAAAGCCAGATGGCTGTAGCATTAAAAATTTATGCTGAAGCTAACAAGGCTTATTTAACTAATCGACAATGAATAATTATCAATTACCAATTGAACGTTATCAAGTTTATAAGGATAGCGGTTTTGAGTGGTTGGGGGAAGTGCCCGAGCATTGGGAAGAGAAGCGAGTGAAAGACATTGCCATTTTAGAACGTGGCAAATTTACTCATAGACCTAGAAATGATCCACAAATGTATGATGGCATCCATCCATTTATTCAAACTGGTGATGTTGCTAGAGCAATTAAATATGTTACTACTTACAAACAAACTCTAAGCGACAAAGGAACACAAGTAAGTAAATGGTTTCCAAAGGGAACTTTAGTTATGGCTATTGCTGCTAATATCGGCGACGTTGCAATAGTTGATTTTGATACTTACTTTCCAGATAGTATAGTCGCGTATAAATCTCAAAAAAATGATACTGATTATCTGTTTTATTTGTTTTCTGCTACGAGGCATGAACTAGATAAAGTAAAAGTTACTAATACTCAAGACAATTTGAATTTAGAACGATTAAATTCACTAATTAAGTTTCTTCCCCCACTCCCCGAACAAAAAACGATCGCAAACTATCTCGACACCAAAACCGCACAAATTGACCGCAAAATTGACCTCCTCACCCAGAAAGCAACCCTATACAGCAACCTCAAACAATCTCTCATCAACGAAACCGTGACACGCGGGCTTGATAAATCTGTGCCTCGGAAGGATAGCGGGATTGAGTGGTTAGGTGAAATTCCTGAGCATTGGGAGATTCAGAGGATAAAAGATGTTGGAAGCATTAAATATGGTTTAAGCCAACCTCCTAAATATATTGAAAAGGGATTGCCACTTATTAGGGCAACCAATGTAGAAAAAGGAAAGGTAGTTGAGACAGGTTTAGTTTTTATTAATCCTGATGATGTTCCTCATGAGCGTAATCCCATACTTAATGAAAATGATATTGTAGTAGTCAGAAGTGGAGCTTACACAGCGGATAGTGCAATTATCCCAAAAAAATATCACGGAGCTATTGCTGGGTTTGATATGGTCTTAAGACCTCACAAAATCCAACCCAAATATCTATCTTACATATTACTAAGTAACTATGTTCTAAACGATCAACTAATTTTAAGTTCTTTTAGAGCAGCACAGCCACATCTTAATAAAGAAGAATTAGGTATTGCATTAATTACTTATCCCCCACTCCCCGAACAAAAAGCGATCGCCAACTATCTCGACACCAAAACCGCGCAAATTGACCAAATAATCCAAACCATCAACACTCAAATCGAAAAACTCAAAGAATTCCGCAAAACTCTAATTAATGATGTCGTTACCGGAAAAATAAAGGTTTGAACGCGGATTAAAAGGATTAAAGAATTTCACAGATTTTAGAATTGCAAGATTATAAAAGTTCAACTATTAACAAACCAATTTTCAAGCATTAAATTATCGAAAAACTGAAAATCAGAAATATTATTCGTGACCAAAATTAAATTATTACAATAAGCAATGCTTGCAATTTGACTATCTACAAAAGCAGGGGTTTTGCCAATTTTTGATAATCTAGACCTTTCTTGAGCGTGCCATTTTGCCGCTTTTAAATCATAATCCAGTACTGGTAAATTTAATACCGATTCATGAATATAATTCCAAAGAGACTTTCGCCGTTTAGATTCTGGCAATCGTAAACAACCATATAAAATTTCATGCACAGCAACAGTAGAAACGGCGATTTCTGCTTTATGAGCATTTAGTTTATGCAGAACATTGGCATTCGGAATAGGACGTGTTGGTTCTGAAAGAATATTTGTATCAAGTAAGTATTGTAAACTCATAATTCGATTTCTCTTCCCACACTCCTATCTCGTAAATCCGCGAAATCATCATCATTAAAGACAATCCCCTCGCTGTGGATTTCCGTTCTAAATTTTTGTAATCCCTGCCAAAATTCATCTCCTTTAGATTCCTCCTTTTTTTTACGGAGAAATTCAAACAAATAGTCTCGTTCTTCTGTAGGTAAACTTTCAATAGAATTAAGAATCTCTTGTAAAGTCATCATTTAATCTCCCAACCCAGTAAACCTTACCTTATAGTCTAATCTTGTTTTTACCCTAATCGAGCTTTTACAGAAATGGCGCAAGGTGTAAACTAATGCCAAAATATGATTATCTTAGTAATAATAGATACCACTAGTTTTGATAGATTTAGTACTTGTATCCTACTTACTAAGGTTAATCTTATATGAGCGAACTGCACTTACAGGACAAATTTCTCATCCCATTTTTTTGTCAAGAATTAGGCTACCAAGAAGTAAAAGCTAATACAATTACCAATTCCTTGATCATCGAAGAAGATTTACAAACTTTTATTTCTACCACCGAACTCAACCGCAAGCCTTACGAAATTTTACTCAAAAAATATCAGAATAAAGCCAAAGAACTGTTATCAGAACTAATTGAATTAATTCAAGAACGTATCGCCAGCAGCCGCAATATGGCGTTGTTTATTAATGCTAATAAATCTGTAACTCTAAAAGGTATCAAACTCTATTTATTTTATACCGATGACAGCGTAATTCATAATAGCAGTTTATTTGAACAAAATATTTTTTCTGTGGTTCAAGAATTACCTTACAGATATGAATATCAAGATAAACAAATTTTTTCTTTCCGCCCCGATATTTCTCTTTTCGTTAACGGTATTTATTTAGGTTACAGCGAACTAAAATCCAACTTCAGCAACCAAACAGCCCGTAAAAACGGACGCAATAAAGTTATTAAAGATTACTTTGAAGCCGTTAGAGCTTATTACGAAACCTTCGATAGAAACCCCTACCTCAACGATAAAGACAAACATCGCAAAGACTTTCTGAAAATCTTTGAAAAAGCTATCCATATTACCACTACCGACATAGCCGAAACTTACGTTATTCGCACTATCGACCACTTTTTTGAAGAAATTCTCACTACCTGCCGCGAAGGTAAATACGATCGCGAAGAATACGATAAAAGAGCAATCAAAATTTTTAAACCCTATCCTTTGTTAAATCCGGAAGCAGATAAAAAAGATAAACTCAAACAACTTTTTAGCGCCCACTACAGCAAAAATGCCCTTGAAAAAGAAATTCTCTACTATAACTTTATCGAGCGAGATGTATATGTAGTCAAAGGTAAAAAAGAACTCAAAAACGAATTAGGGCACCTGATTTCACCCCGCCCAAAACAAAAATTTGGTACTGATAAAATTCTGGCGAAAATTGATGAGTTTTTAGAACATGAAACCGAAGATGATTATTTTATTCACAAGTTAGAACAACAGTTAGCTCATGTTTCCCCTAGCAAACGTACTGAATTAATCGAAAAGCGTAAAGCCTACGCAAATAATAAAAATGTTTATTCCTTACTATTACAATATGCGGCGGGCTTTGGTAAATCCAACATCATCGGCTGGGCAGCTTTACAATTAAAAGATTTACGCCGTAATGGTAAATACGTCTACGACAAAATCACGATTGTAGTCGATCGCTTGCAACTCCGCAGCCAAATCGACTCCAAAATGCTCAATATGAACATCGATAACCGAATGTATATTGAGGCAAATAATAAAAAAACCTTTGAAGATGCTTTAAAATCCGATACCCGTTTGGTTATTGTTAACCTACAAAAATTTGGTGCAGTGCGAGAAATGCTCGACGCGGATACCCTGCAAAAACTTGCTCAACTCCGGATTGTTTTCCTTATCGACGAAATCCACCGCTCTAATAGCGGCGAGCGACACGAAGAAATGGTGAATATTTTCGACGAGTTGCAAACCCCCTTCGACGAGCAAATTCAATACAATCAAACCCGCACCAAGAAAAACTTGATTGTCGGTTTCACAGCCACCCCCGACGATTCTACCCTCGCCCGTTTTGGGGAATTTAGCGGCTATGCTGAAAGCGAAAAACTCTGGGTTCCCTTCGATTCCTACACCATGAAGGAAGCGATCGCAGACGGCTTTATTCTCAACCCTTTGAAAAATATTGTCCCCGTCGCTTCCAAAATGCTGTTTGATATTCCCAGCAATGAATTAGAAGGCTTTGAGGAACCCAATTATAAAGACGCGGATAAAAAAGATATTTACGAAAATCGCGATCGCATTAATGCAATTGCCCAATACATCGCCGACTTGCTGGTAAAAGACGTTTATCGACAAATTCGCGGTACTGGTAAAGCCATGTTAGCCGTATATTCGATTAAAGCGGCGATCGCTTACAAACAAGCTGTTACCGAACATTTCAACGAACTAGTCAAACAGCCCAAATACGCCAAATATGCCGACGCACCAATTCATATCGTCTATTCGAGCAACCAAGAGCAACAAAATGCCACAGGGTTAAATAATGGATTTACAGAAGAGAAAGTCTTAGAAAACTTTGCTCTAAGGAAAAACGGCTTAATTATCGTCGTTGCCAAACTGCAAACCGGATTTGACGAAAAAAGACTGCATACCCTATTTTTAGACAAAGAAATCAAAGGTATTGCGGCAATTCAAGCTATCTCAAGAGTAAATCGCACTGCCAAGCATAAAAATGACTGTAAAATAGTTGACTTTTCTTACAACAACGTCAACGTTCAAAATATCAAAGATGCCTTCGAGCATTTTTCCGATGTCGTCGTTAGTGACTTCGATCCCTTTAGCGATAAACGAATTTTAGAAATCCTATTCGTACAGCTGAAAAATTCCGGAGTCTACACAGAATTCTTTGATACTTTTCTCAGAACATTTAACGATGATGCTAAATATAACAATCCAGAAAGCTACCTTGATTTAGAAAACAGCATCGAAAAGCATATTGCCGCTAATCCCAAACATACCGCTGATGCCAAAGCAAAAGCAGCACAATATTTTACCATCCTCAACCGCATTGAATATGTAATTTCTCTAGATGAAAAATATAGCCAGCCTAGCCTACTAGAATTTTTACGCTTATTCAATAAAATTTACAATAGACTGCACCGAAGCGATGATACAAAAGATGCGATCGAGGTTTACTTTGATAATCAAATAGGCATTATCGAAGTTGAAACCAAACAATTAGAACCGAAGAAAAAGAAAATAACTAAAGTTGCCGAAACTAGTGGAGCATATAAAGTTCATAAATTTGATATTTTGGCAATCTTGGAAGCTCGTAACCAGCAAGAAGATACAAAAGGAGAGAAAATTCGTGAATTTGAAGCGAAAATCAAGGATTTATTTAACTACGTGCGAAATTGTGACGAGGGTAAACGGCTGATAGTCAAGCTTAAATCAAATGTTTCCGAAGACGAAATCTATGATGACTTTGCCAAAATCTATCGTAAGTACAAAATATTACATCGTAACGAAGTCGGAGATTATTTTTTCAAGGAAATGGAAGATTTAGTGAGTAAACTTTGCGATGATTTTGAAGCTACAATACTTAATACCTAGAAAGAAACTACTATTGGTTATTTATTTTTTATAAATTCAATGGTATAATAACGGATTGTAATTTTTTATTAAGTCGCCAGGAAAGAAAATTATGAAAAGAACGTTAGGCGGGACTTCCCGTAAAAGAAAAAGAACTTCTGGATTTCGTGCGAGAATGCGGACACCGGATGGTAGAAACGTGATTAGAGCTAGAAGAAAAAAAGGTCGTCATCGTTTGAGCGTTTAGGCGCTTTGATTGCATGGTAGGAGTATTTGATATTGGCTTTGCCGTCTTCAAATCGACTCAAGTCCCGACACGATTTTAGGGCAGTTTTCCGGGAAGGATTTCGCACTCATGGTTATTACATGACTTTGAGAGCATTACAACCGCGTAATGAAAAGTTACCTTCTTCGGATACTCCCGATCGAAACGAACATCAGCAAACCCTTCAAAGTCTGACTCCAGCGCGAATTGGGATATCAATTAGTACCAAAGTTAGTAAGAAAGCTGTAGTTCGCAACCGATTGAAACGGCAGATTTCGGCTGTATTATCGGAATTATTGCCAAAATTAACTCCAGAATGGCGATTGGTGGTAGTAGTAAAACCAACAGCCGCACAACAAGAGTGCGGAAGCAAACAATTTCTGCAAGAATTAGAGCAGTTGTTGGTAAAAGCCGAGGTAATTAATGGGCATTCGTGAAGAAGTTTATTATGAAGGTGGTCCTCACATTGGGGATTTAATTATAGGTATACTGATTGGTCTTACTGTTGTTGGTATACCGTTAACTGTTGGCGCTATTGTTAGAGCATTATGGCTGCGTTATCGTATCAGCGATCGCCGCATATCTGTTACTGGTGGTTGGATGGGACGCGATCGTTCGGACATAATTTACTCGGAAATTGTCAAGATTGCTAAAGTTCCCCGTGGTATTGGCTTATGGGGTGATATGGTGCTAACTCTTAGAGATGGTAGTCGTTTAGAATTAAGAGCGCTTCCTAAGTTTCGAGAACTCAACGATTATATTTCTCAACAGGTAGCTGCTAGAAATCCTAAGTTTGCCGATGCAGGTAAGAATTAAGTTCTCTTTATAAGGGTTTCTCGCGGGCTATTAAAGACAAATCAATTCAAAATGCAAAATACAAATTTTAAAACCAATTTTTAATTTTTAGTTTTGAATTGGTGCTATCTCTATCCCTAACCGCCGATTGTACTATCGGTATTTTAAAAATGTGCGGCTATCCGTAGGATAGTTAGTCACATTTTTAATGGGGATTTAGATAAATTAGATTCAGTTAATTTAGTGTCTATAGGGTTGAATTCAAAATAATGGACTTTGGTATTGGGTTCCTCTCGAACAATGTAATGCTGCCAATCATAGACTTGTTCTATAGCATTGTGCCGAGTTATGGATTGGCGATTATTGCTTTAACATTAATTATCCGCTTCTCACTCTATCCTTTGAGTGCGGGTTCGATACGCAATATGCGGAAAATGAAGATCGTGCAGCCGATGATGCAGAAGCGGATGGCGGAAGTCAAAGAAAAATATAAAGACGATCCCCAAAAGCAGCAAGAGGAGATGATGAATGCTCAAAAAGAATTCGGCAATCCCCTCGCTGGTTGTGCCCCGTTGATTTTGCAAATGCCCGTACTGCTAGCGCTTTTTGCAACATTGCGGGGTTCGCCGTTTGCGACTGCAAACTACAACGTAAATTTACAAATTTTACCTAGCGAACAAATCGAACGAATTCAACCAGCAGCATTCGCGACAAAACCGCAAAATATTTATGTTGATGAAGGCGATCGCATCAAAGTAGCTGCGATTCTTCCCGGAGGAAACAAGTTAGCCGTGGGAGAACACACCAAGATTCAATATCAGACAGTTGATGGAAAACCATTTGACGAGATATTGAAGGCGCATCCCGAAACTCAAAACAAGTTACTTCCTCAGTGGAAGGTAACTAAAGGACAAGAACGGGTAAGCATTGATACAGAAGGTAACGTAGAAGCTTTACAGCCCGGAGATGTAACTATTCAGGGAAATATTCCCGGATTAGCAGCAGACACGGGATTTTTGTTTATTGAGGCTTTGGGTAGAGTCGGCGCATATGATGATGATGGCACCATTCATTGGGATATCGTCTCGATGATTGGACTGTTCGGCGTTTCGCTTTACGTCAGCCAATTACTTTCCGGACAAAGCAATACAGGTGGGAATCCGCAGCAGGATACTGTAAATAAAATTACTCCAGTTCTATTTTCTGGGATGTTTTTATTCTTCCCCTTACCTGCTGGAGTATTAATGTATATGGTAATTGGTAACGTTTTCCAGACCGTACAAACTTACATCCTTTCCCGCGAACCTTTATCTGAAGAACTGCAAAAGGCTCTGGAAGCGCAAGAAAAAGAAGCGATGAGCGCAGATGAAAAAGCGCTACCCTTTGAACCAAAAAGTAATAAAAAGAAAGCAGCAAGCTGATTATGAGCGATACTCGGATGCAACGCGGTGAGCAGTGGTTAAAAGAATTGCTGCAATTATCTGGGTTCTCTGTGGAGATTCAAACCGATAAAGAGGAAAGCAGTTTGGGGGAAAAAGACCCACTTTCTCTTAATAGCTATTGGTTGACAATTAAGGAATCCAATTTAAGCGAAAATCAAATTCAAACTTTGATTGGACGCGATGGTAAAGTTCTAGATGCAATTCAGTATCTAGCAAATTCTATTCTTAACTTGAACCAAGAATCTCAGGAACAAGCTTCTTATACAGTAGAATTAAACGGCTACCGCGTTCAAAGGTTAGAAGAAATTCGCGGCATGATTGAAGAAGTAATTGATAGAGTCCGTAATACTGGACGAGAAGTAGAAGTCAAATCCCTCAGTTCAGCCGAACGTCGTCAAGTCCATACTTTATTGAAGGACTTTGAAGATTTAGAAAGTTTCAGCCAAGGTAAAGAACCACATCGCCATTTGGTTGTACGTCCAGCAGCATGGTAATTAGGTCCGAGGGTTTGGGAAGAAATCAAAACTTCTTCCTTAAACCTTTTCCCAAGTGCATTATTGATAATAAATCAACAGTAAATGATATGGACGCAATTTATATTCCCCAGCTTGCTCAAGCATCAAAACCGATAGAAGAAATACAAGTCAAGGAATTTCTACCCGGTTTAAATACTTTAACGCCAGTTCGCGGTAATATTCGCGTACATCATCGCGGTAACTACTTAGAAGTTTCGGCAAAGGCTGAAGCAATCATGACCTTGACCTGCAACCGTTGCTTACAACAATACAACCATCGCGTTTTAGTTAATACCGAAGAAATTATTTGGTTAGATGAAGAAGCGAATCTTGAACAAGAATTCCTAGCAGAAAGAGAAGTAGCAATAGAAGAATTGGTAGAAACCTTATCACCATATGGATACTTTCATCCCAGCGTTTGGCTATACGAGCAAATGTGTTTAGAAATTCCCCAGCGTCAGCTATGCGAAGAGAAATGTCCGGGGATTGAGCATCAAGATGTTGAAGAAAATAAACCCATTGATAGCCGTTGGGCTTCCTTGCAATCTTTAAAAAAACAGTTGTAATCAAGTAAAGTAGCTAAATATTCAACTATCCCTTAAGAAACGGATGTTTCATATTTAGCTCGCATTACATCCCCATCCTGTAGAAAAATGGGGTATTCAGCGATTTTGATAAAATTTAAAACCTGAGAGTTTCCGCTCGACAATCGCGCAACCAAGTTTTTATTCCTTGGGCTACAGCACTATCGCTACTTTCTCTTGGTGGTGTTGGTGGTTTTTGTTTGGGATAACCACCAGTTTGCGAATACATCATCGCCACTCGCCAACCGCTTTCGGTTTTCGTCAAAAATAACCAGTGAAATCCTTGTAATTGTACGGCTTTACCTTTTACATACTGGCGTTCTAGAGTTGTAAAAAAGATTTGTTCGACTCCATTTTTCTCATTTGCTGATTTATCCGCTTCATCCGTCCAGCTTTTCAACGGTAACGGTTGAAAATCCGGTTTTCCCGCCACTAACATATAGCTATAAACCTGTACAGACCTATCCAAACGGCGAGCGCGTTGAGTCGCACGATTGAAATAAGCAGGTAAATCTCGCATTAATCGAGTTGTTAACGTCGCTAAATCTTGATTTGAACAGGAATTTTGTTTTGTATTGTTAATAACTTTCGCTGCCAATACAGAATAATTAAATGGATTAGATAGAAAAATCCAAAAGCTACATAAAAGCAATAAATAATAATCTCTTTTTTTAACCATAAAAATTATGCCATTCTTAGCTTGATAATATACTCAATAGACATCTCCAGAAATGAAAAAGACCTCTCTCCAAACCTCTCTCCTGCAAGGAGAGAGGCTTCATTTTCCCCCTTCCCTCGTAGGGAAGGGGGTAGGGGGTTAGGTTTTTATGTAAATTTGGAACCATATAAATGTTTTCCGGAGATGTCTAATTTAAACGACGTAAATAATACAAATAATAGTTTCAAAAATAAATTCTTATCGAATAAAAAAAACTAATCTCGGTAATTACAATTAGTGCGTGACGCTGTAAGAGAATGTTTTAGAAGTCATAAATAAAACTCGCAAACTTTTAGAACCCCCTAAATCCCGCTTAAAAAGGGGGACTTTAACCCCCTTTTTTTAAGGGGGGAAGGGGGGATAATCCGATAATTGGGTTAAAAACGATACTTATTAAACATCCTCTAAGACTCATAAGCACCTACAAAATGTGTTAAAGCCTCACACACCCTACAAATTCATTCTTAATTGATAATTGATAATTGTTAATTGATAATTGTTAACTCCTCACAAACTTTCTTCCAAGCCAGCGCGGGTTGCTCGGCAGCAGTAATCGGTCTTCCAATCACCAAATAATCGGCACCTGCAAGCATTGCTTGTGCTGGAGTGAAAGTCCGTTTTTGGTCGCCCTTATCTGCCCAGCTTGGACGTATCCCAGGACACACGAACAAAAAATCATCTCCACAAACATCTCGTAACTTTGCGACTTCTTGAGGCGAACATACAGCCCCATCCAAACCCGATTCCTTAGCCAAAAGCGCCATTTGCAGCGCGTATTCTGGTAATTCCAAAGGAATTTTCAAATCAAATGCTAATTGTCTGGAAGAAATACTAGTAAGCAAAGTAATCGCAATCAACTTCGGCGGTTCCACACCCGCTCGTGCAGCACCTTCACTTAATCCCTCAGTAGCAGCTTGGAGCCCATCTTTACCAGCAGTAGCATGAATAGTCAGTAAATCTACACCATAGCGAGCAGCACTACGACAAGCACCTTTGACCGTATTAGGAATATCATGAAACTTCAAATCCAGAAAAATCTTTTTTTGATGAGATTTAAGAGCTTCAATAATTTTCGGTCCGCAGTTGGTAAACAACTCCAAACCAACTTTAAAAAAAGTAACATCAGAAAGCTTTTCGACTAGCGCGATCGCATCTGAGTAATCAGCTACGTCTAAAGGGACTATTATTTTTTGCATCGTATGTGGGCATGGGGAAGATGGGGAGATGGGGACAAGGGGATGGGGAGATGGGGAGATGGGGAGATGGGGAGATAGAAAACTCATAACTCTTAACTCCTAACTCCGGCGATCCTAATTAGTAACCTTTAACCTTTAACCTTTAACCTTTGACCTTTAACCTTTGACCTTTAACTACTGTACTAGTTTGATAAATTTCTTTTTGCCAAGTTGTAAAACTTTACCTTGCAACTCTGTTGAAGTATCAAAAGTGGCATCGGGATCGATTATTTTTTCACCGTCTAAGCGCACTCCACCTTCTTGAATTTTTCTTCTACCTTCGCCGCTACTTTTACATAAACCGCTAGCATTGAGAAGATAAAATAGTTTGGTAGGGAATTCTACTTCAGCTAAAGAATATTCTGGAACTTCTCCAGCTTTGCCTCCAGATGCAGCTGCTCTTTGTGCTTCTATCGCTGCTTGTTCGCCGTGATACTGAGTTACAACAACTTTTGCTAATAATTGTTGGCGATCTCTGGGATTTTCTGGCAGATTGTCTTCATCTAAATCTGTAAGTAGTTCAAAATAATCAGATAAAAGTTCGTCGGGGATAGCCTGTAATTTCTGATACTTTTGAGAAGGGTGTTCTGCAACAGCTACATAATTATTTAAAGATTTTGACATTTTTTGAACGCCGTCTGTACCAACTAAAATTGGTAACAACAACCCAAATTGAGGTTTTTTACCAAAGTGACGTTGCAAATCTCGTCCGACAGCAATGTTAAACTTTTGGTCAGTTGCTCCTAATTCTACATCTGAATCAACAGCAACTGAATCGTAACCCTGCATTAATGGATATAGGAACTCATGAATAAAAATAGGATTCTCTTTCTTATAGCGTTCGGCAAAGCCTTCCTTTGCTAGCATCTGTCCTACTGTCATAGTTGATAGTAAATCCAAAATTTGCCCCAAGTCCAACTTGTCAAGCCATTCGGAGTTATAACGGACTTCTAACCTACCTGGGGTGTCAAAATCCAAAATCGGTCGAACTTGCTCTAGATAATTTTTAGCGTTTTGCTGTACTTCTTCTTGTGTAAGTTGACGACGTGTTTCGGATTTACCTGACGGATCGCCTATTCTCGCGGTAAAATCACCAATAATCAGTACAGCAGTATGACCTGCATCTTGGAAAGCTCGCAGTTTACGCATTGGTATACTATGACCAAGGTGAATATCAGCACCTGTAGGATCGATCCCAAATTTAATTCTTAAAGGTCTGTTAGCTGTTTCTAAAAGCTTTTCGAGACTTTCGGATTCTTTATCGGAATTGTCTCTTTCTGGAAAAATTTCTACAGTACCCCGATGTAGCCAAGAAAATGAGTGCCCCATACTAGTTTAGGAATTGTTATTTATAGTGTTAACTCTAGTTGATTGCTATGGTGACAACCGCTCTTAAATTATCTTATGGCTCCGAACAGCAAACTAAATATAATTACAAAAAAACAACCGCTTTACCCTGCCTTTATTAATTAGACTTATTATTTATCAAGTGAGGAAGTAAGATAGCCGTGTCATCTAGGACTTTTGAAAAAAAGCAGCGCCAAGCTCCGGTTTCGTCAGGCTTTGAATTTGTCAAAGGAGTCGGTCAGGTCGCTGGCGGAACTCTGTTAGCTGCCACGATGCTGACAAGCTCTATTGTAGCGGGAGGATTAGTCGGTCTAGCAATTAGTTTCCGTAATTTACCTGATGTCCGACAGCTACGTAACTTCTTTCCTTCAGAAACAACTTACATTTATGACATTAAAGGTAAGTTACTTACAAGTTTACACGGAGAAGCGAACCGCGAAGTTGTAACTAGGGATAAAATATCTCCGGAACTAAAGCGAGCCGTGCTAGCGAGTGAGGATAGCGATTTTTATTTTCACCACGGTATTAACCCTAAAGGTGTAGGACGTGCTGTTGTCACTAACTATACATCTGGTGGAGTTAGCCAAGGTGCTTCGACTATCACCATGCAGTTGGTGAAAAACCTGTTTCTTAACCAACGACGCGAATATACCCGTAAGTTAGCTGAGGCAGTATTAGCAATTCGTTTAGAACAAATTCTTTCTAAAGACGATATTTTGGAAATGTACCTCAATCAAGTTTATTGGGGGCATAACAATTACGGCGCTCAAACTGCCGCAGGCAGCTACTTTAACAAGTCAGCGAGCGAATTAACTTTGGGTGAATCGGCGATGATGGCTGGATTAATCCAAGCGCCAGAGCAATACAGCCCGTTTATTAACATGAAAAAAGCCAAAGCTCAGCAAGAAATCGTTTTAAAACGAATGCTGAATTTGAATTGGATTGACCAAAAAGAATACGACGCTGCACTTAAGGAAAAAATCAAGCTAGGTAAAATTAGGTCTTTCCAAGGTAGTTCTTTACCTTACATCACAAATGAAGTTTCGCGAGAATTAGCTAAAAAATTTGGTCGCGATGCATTGCTCAAAGGCGGTATGCGGGTACAAACTACCGTTGATATCAATTTCCAGAAAATGGCAGAAGATGTTGTCAAAAAATGGCATTATCGGCTGTTGAGTCGCGGTGTATATAAAAACCAAATTGCCTTGGTAGCTGTAGACCCCCGCACTCATTATGTTAAAGCATTGGTTGGTGGTGTAGATTCCAAAACAAGCGAATTCAACCGTGCTACCCAAGCTCAACGACAACCCGGTTCTGCTTTTAAACCGTTTGTTTACTACACTGCATTCGCTACTGGTAAGTACACCCCAAATTCAATCGTGTACGATACTCCAGTCAGCTATCGAGACGGTAGCGGTTGGTACAGACCTCGTAACTATGACAATAGTTTTGGCGGCGCAATGTCAATTCGTCACGCCTTAAAGCTGTCTCGTAATATTCCCGTGATTAAGGTTGGTAAAGCGATCGGCATGAATAAGGTAGTTGAAACTAGCCGGACTTTGGGTATCATGAGTCCGATGGAGCCAGTAACTTCTCTGCCTTTGGGTGCGATTGGAGTAACGCCCCTTGAAATGGCTTCTGCTTATGCTACTTTTGCTAACTATGGCTGGCAGTCACCAACAACAGTAATTGCTCGCGTTACCGATAGTAGTGGTAATGTCTTACTGGATAATACGCCCAAACCGAAACTAGTCTTAGATTCGTGGTCAGCAGCTTCCACAATCAACATACTTCAAACCGTAGTTTCTGAGGGTACGGGTAAAAATGCAGCTTTAGGTCGTCCTACCGCAGGTAAAACGGGAACCACATCTTCAGAAAAAGATATCTGGTTTGTAGGTACGGTACCGCAGTTAACTACCGCTGTTTGGATTGGTAGAGATGACAATAGAACCTTGTCCAGGGGTGTTACAGGTGGTGGTGATGTAGCGCCGATTTGGCGTGATTTTATGGTAAGGGCGCTTAAAGGCGTACCAGTACAAAGTTTTAAATCGCCTTCAAACTTTAAGCGTCCCAAGGCAAAATAATTTTGAAAAAGTATGGATTTTAGGAGTTAGGAGTTAGGAGTTAAGAGTTAGGAGTTTAATTCTTACTTCTATTCCGCTCTTACGATCGCTGGATCTAGAGAGTAGGGAGTAGGGAACAC
This sequence comes from Rivularia sp. (in: cyanobacteria), assembly GCA_965234645.1. Lineage (GTDB taxonomy): Bacteria > Cyanobacteriota > Cyanobacteriia > Cyanobacteriales > Nostocaceae > Rivularia. The sequence continues at coordinate 5,299,875 of OZ248344.1, forward strand.
TGAGCAGGGGGAGAAGAAATTACATCAGTAATAGATGAGCTTATCAAAAGTTACTGACAACTTGATTTCTGATAATTTGATTTAAGGATTTCTTTCCAAATCGGCTTTCATTCGCTCTAAGGTAAGATTCATTTGGTCAAACATTTGTTGGGGAGTTACCCCAAATTGATTTAATTGAGTTTTCAGTTGCTCAACTGTCATTTGCGCCATAAAATCGGAAGATAGCTCGAAGCGCTTCATAAACACTCGGTAGCGCTCCATCATAGCTTCCATTTGACTAATAAAAAGTTTTTTACCTTCACGGTCAAATTTACCGTAATTATTACCAAGCTGAATTAAGGCTTGATAATCTTCAAATAGCTTTTTCGCTTCTTGCTGAACTATGTCGGAGTCGAAGAATCCCATATTACTTGTATTTAAATGAGTACTGTGACTTAATATATTGTTACTTAACCTGTTATTTTTATTTTAGTCTACGCAACTAATATAGGGAACAAGCTGAATCTAGAGATCGAGTTTTCTACTTAGATTCTTTACAGGTCAGTAAAGAATATTTGAATTCCTTGAAGATTAATCCAATTAAACTTTTGAAGTAAAGTGTTTTTTCCTTAACTCTATTTTATCGTTAAAAAACAAATCTATCTTTGAAACGAAACAACCCTATACACATCTGTTTTAGATTGCTGATATATTAAGGCAGATATTAAATAAAAGCTTATGTATTTGTTTTTACATTATATGATCGTATATTTCCGAAAGCTTAAGAAGTAATAAATTTAATTAACAAAAATGTTTTTCCTTGTTCGATAAATAAAAATAATTCATAGGTGACACAATTGAAACGAAATCAAAAATGCTGAATTAAGCAAGATATTTTGTTAATATAACCTTCTTGGTTTACTACTTGCTCTGTATTTATTTAAGTAACCAAGAACCGGCTGTGTAATTTAATTTGGTAATTATAGATAATTTAGGAATATGTTTGCCAAAAATAAAAGCCGAAGTATTGCTGCAATTTTAGCCTTATCTGGTGCGGTAACAATCTCAGGTTTGCATAAGTTTTATTTAGGGCAGCCAATATGGGGAATACTTTATGTTTTACTATCTTGGACACCGATACCCAAAGTAGCTTGTGCTATTGAGGCTGTTTGGTATTTAGCCCAAGACGAAGAGACTTTCGATCGCAATTTCAATTCAGGTAAGTCAGCAAAACCAATTTTCACGAATAAAGCTTCGGGAGTAGCAGCGCTTGCTGAAGCTTTACGGGAATTAGACGCTTTACGTCAAGATGGATTAATTTCCGAGTATGAATTTGAACAAAAGCGCCGTCAACTTGTAGACAGTGACTAATTACGAGTTAGGAGTTAAGAGTTAGGAGTTAAGAGTTTAAAAGTATCTCCCCCCTCTTCCCCCCTCTACCCCCTCTACCCCATCAGTGCCTCAACCTAACCATGAACCCGAACTGGCTACCTCGAATCAATCCCAGATTGCAAAAACTGCGAACTAAACTGCTTAGCGACCCTTATTATCGATTAAAATCGGGGGAAGAAATTGCGATCGCCGTTGAAGTTGGCATTCGGATTGATGCGAATCAAGCTACTGTTGATGATTGGTTGCGTTTGCCCGGTTTATCCATACATCAAGCGCGAACTCTTGTAGAACTGGTAATGGCTGGTGTCAAATTTTACTGCATAGAAGATATTGCAGCAGCTTTGAGTTTACCGGCACAGCGGTTAAAACCCTTAGAAATAATTTTAAATTTTGGTTATTATGACGACGAATCTTTAGATACTATTACTTATGTGGTGAATCCTAATACCGCCACAGTTGAAAGTTTGTTAAAAGTACCTTTTATCGATTCTTCCTTAGCGCAAGCGGTAGTTGATAATCGTAGCTTCGATGGTCCCTATCGCAATATAGTTGATTTTCAAAAGCGGTTGAATCTCTCCGGTGAAACGCTGGCTCAATTAATGTATTATTTGCGTTTTTAAGGGAAGACAAGGGGACAAGGAGACAAGGGGACAAGGGGACAAGGAGACAAGGGGACAAGGGGAAAATTAATCGCAATCAACAACTAAAACTAATATCTGACCGAAAATCTGACAACTAACTTTTAATAATTTAATTTAAAATGCAAAATCAAATAACTGCTAACTCCTAACTCCGGTGATCCTAACTCCTAACTCCGGTGGTCCTAACTCCTAACTCTTAAATAGTACCAATTCTATCGAGAGGCCAAAAGCGAAAGGTTGCTTTACCAATCATATTTGTTTTCGGTAAAAAGCCCCAGTAACGAGAGTCATTACTATCATTACGATTGTCGCCCATCATAAAATATTGGTTCTGTGGAACTTGTACCAATGGGAAAGGCTTTACTGATGGTTCTTTTATATAATTCTCTTGCAAAAGATTATCATTAACATAAACCTTACCGCGATCAATTTTAATTGTGTCTCCGGGAGTACCAATTACACGCTTAATAAAAGCTTGGTCTTGGGAATAGCCGCGACGCTGTAATTCTGGTGGTGGTTGAAAAACTACGATATCGCCAAATTTAGGGGAATTAAATCTGTAGGAAATTTTTTCAACTACTAATCTATCGCCTGTATGTAAAGTTGGTAGCATTGAATCTGAAGGGATGTAGCGGGGTTCGGCGACAAAAGTCCGAATGAAGAATGCTAATACCAAGGCGATCGCAATTAGAATTAGATTTTCTCTTAAGCTACGCCATGCTTTTGATGACCTAACTTGTGCATCAGTTTCCTGAGTCATGTAGTTTTTAGTTCAGATTACAACAATTTGACAAATAATATAAAGTTTGAAAGCTCTACAGGTTTGGTATGAGCATAAATCGTTATGTAGCGAACAAATATTATAGATAAATATAAATTCTAAATCATATTCAATCATTGCAATTATAAAGCAATATTTAAGACTATTTTTAGTTTTGCTTGTGAGCGTTTAAAACTTTTTCTCCTTGAGTATGTAGCTCCGTTAGTTTGCTTTTGTTTGGCTTGAGACTTTTTTTGACAACAAATATATTTATCATTTTACTTGCAAAAACTGCAAATACTCGGATATTCGACATTAGGAATTTGGTTGGGAGTGGCTTGGGGTGTTTCTTTGGGAATCGGTTGGGGCGTTGTCTGGGGTATAGCATGGAGCGTTTTTTTAATCTTCTCATTTTTAAGCTTTTTATTTTTAGGCTTATCAAAAGAAGCCTTGATTCTAGCTGGGACTTTTCTTTGTCGAATCGTTTGGGTTTTAGCGTCTGGCGTAGCTTCGGGGGTAGCGTTAGACGTTACAGCAGGAGTAGCTTTAGGTGTAGTTTCTGGTTTGCCTAGTAATAGTATTTGGGTATTTGCGATCGCAATATTTTTTCTTCTAATACCAATATTTTTATGGTTAATAGAATTGCTATGGATAACCTTTGTATATGTTTTGTAGCAGATAGGCAATGCAGCACCCTTACTTCCCTATCTTCCATCTTGCTACGACGAACGAATTATTTTTCCTTTACCTTTTATTGTTCAGATAATTGTCAAAGCTCATCAAGAAGCACCACTTATGGCTAGAGAGATGATTAAATACTTAATTACTTCTACAAACCAACAAAAAATAGCGAATAAGGCAATTATACAGATTACTTTAGATTGTCTTAATAAATGTCAAAAATTAAGCGATATTGCAGAAGTAAGAAACCAATTAGATTGGATTCCTCCTGAGTCTTCAAAAGATATTGATTGGGTAATTCGGCGCTTGCTGGATATTAGTCAAGATGTCTGCCAATCATCTAAAGAAACTTCACCTTATCTTCAATACAAATTTTTAGAAAAACCAATCGGTTCACTAGAATCATTGTTAAATAGTATTTCTTCAATTAGAAATCCTCAGATAGCTACTAATGTAGGAAGTATTGCCCAAAATTGGAAAACAATTTTAACTACAGCCCAAAAGACATTAAGGGAGCGTGCGGTTGAATCTGAAGAAGTACGACAAGTTTACATTGCTGGAAATGCTTTAGATCCCCAAACAGCAAAGCAGCGTTTCAAAGGACGGATTGACTTATTCCGCGAAATCCAAACTTCAGCACTTGAAGTCGATCCTCCTGCATTATTACTATACGGTGGACGACGTACCGGCAAAACCTCAGCTTTAAAATACTTACCTTATAGGGTAGGAGCGGATTTAATACCTTTGTTAGTAGATATACAGGGAGCATCAGCGATAACTTTAGCAGGTTTTGCAGAAAATTTGGTACAGCAAATGACTGAAACAGCAAGACGATTACCTCTGCCTCTAAACTTGCCTGTTCCGAATCAAGAAAAGCTACAAAAAGACCCATTTATTGCATTGCAGCAAAGGCTTGCAGATATAGAAAGTACTTTTCCTCAGAAGCGGTTTCTCTTATGTTTAGATGAATATGAGCGACTCAGCGAAATAATAAAAACTACAGGTAGTAAAGCACCGCTGAATTTTTTCCGTCACATTCTACAACATCGCGCTCGTTGGATTTTGCTGTTTAGTGGTTCCCATCATTTGGAAGAACTTCCCCATTATTGGAGCGATTATTTAATCAATACTCATTCTTTCTTAATTACATATTTAAGTGAGGCAGAAGCCCGCGAATTGATATTACATCCAGTAGATGATTTTGCTGATGATATTTATGAAGATGCTGCTGTAGAAAATATTATTCACCTAACTCGCTGTCAGCCTTTTTTCGTACAGCTAACGTGTTATGAATTAGTGGAAATTATTAATAGCGATATTAGGGAAAACCAAAGAAATATAGATGAATCAAAAGTTTCTCTAGCAGATATTGAAAGGGTGATTCCCATAGTGCTTGGACGAGCCGATCCGTATTTTCAGGAATTACAGAGAAGTTTTAGCGCTGAGGAACTAAATTTACTTTACCGTTTAGTTGGAGGAGAGCAACCCCAATTAGAAGATAAAGCGGATAAAACTATAGTGCGATCGCTAATTCGTAAAGAGATTCTACAAAAAGAAATTGTTAATGTAAATGATTCGGAAACAACCCATATTTGCTTTCAAGTGCCTTTGGTTCAAAAGTATATTGAAAAATTGATAGAAGATGAGATGTAAGTTTTTCCTGATTCAATTGGCATCTCTCACTACCCATCTCCGATTGTAAGCATCCCATACCAAAAAGAAACGCACGGAACTAGCAATAGTACGACCATTTTTCATTAAGTAGTTCAACGAAGCATCGACTGTAGCTGTATCTGTATTTGCTTCTAAAATGCTTATCTGCTGAACATCTACGCTTTCAACTTTTCCTCTCCACCAAGCTAGATAAGAAAAATAACCCTTTGGATGCAACCGCTTGTTATTTTTAAATGCGGGAGATAGCTGATTCCAAGCTGTTTTATACTGCCCTTGGTTGATGTTTACATAATAATTTTCTACTATTTGCGCTGGTGATGGTTGTTGAATTGTTGGTGATGTCAATTCTCCTGGAGGAGATAATGGAGTTTGTTGGGGAATGGGAAAAGCTGGATTGGGATTGGGATTGGGATTGGGGTTGGGTTTGGGTTTGGGGTTGGGATTGGGATTGGGATTGGGATTATTAGGAAGTGCGGTTAATGGTTGTTCTATCTTCAAAGTTACATCGGGTTGTCTGGAAGGTGGTGGAGCGATCGCTGGTGTTTTTGGTGATACGGTTGGGGTTGGCGTTGGTGTCTGAAGGGGATTTAAGTTTTCTGAAGTGTTGGTAGGTAGATCGATCGGTTGCGGTTGTGTTGTAATTGTTTGAGGTTGCTTGGGTTGGTTATTCAAAGCAAAACCAATGATGATTGATGCACCAATTAAACTGCCTACAATTAAACTACCTAAAAGAATTCCTCTGCCGTTTGGGCGATCGCTCTGAGAAATTGAAGATGGTGGTGCGATAAGCCCGAGGCTTGACGCTTCGCGTATCGCAATTGTACTTAAATGAGTTTGGGGTGGTAAGGTGATTCCTGGAGCAACGGTATCTGAAAAATTAGAGGAGTGGGAAGTTCTATTCGGTAAGCTTACAAGTCCACTTTGCAAAGCTTGCAGCATGGTATTGGCATTAGAAAACCTTTCTCTAGCATGAAACCCAATTGCTCTGTCTAAAATATCTGCAAAATCATCTTTAACGGAGGGTGCATACTGTCGCCACAATATTTTACCAGTATCAGGATCTGTGGCTAATTCTTGCGGCATTCTACCCGTAAGTAAATAAATCGCAGTCAATCCCAAACTATATATATCACTAGCAAACATCGGTCTTCCAACTGATTGCTCGGTTGACATAAACCCCGGTGTACCTATAACAATTGACTTTGTTGCATTCCCTGAAGGAGTAAACAACGTTCCTAAACTTTCTTTGACTGCACCAAAGTCTATTAGTACGGGTTTGCTATCGACATCAATTAAAATATTTTCTGGCTTGATGTCTCGATGAACAATACCTTTGGAGTGGATGTAATTAAGAACTGGCAGAATACCGATCAAAATTCCTTTGACAGAATTTTCATCCATCAAACCTCGTTCTTGCAGCATTTGCGTAAGAGTTTTTCCTTCAATATACTCTTGCACTAAGTAAAATTGCCCATGCTCGCTAAAATAAGCATATAATCGCGGAATTTGAGAACTACCATCACCTAATTCTTCTAAAATCGCTGCTTCGCGTCCAAACCGCTGCTGTACTAACTGATAAACCTGTGGATTATCTTGAATTGGTCGTAGCTGTTTGATTACACAAAGTCGGCGAGAAGGCATTTGGGTATCTTCTGCCAGGACAGTTTCTCCAAATCCACCGCTTCCTAAAGTCCGAATAATCTGATAGCGGTTGTTAAGCAGCATTTGTATCAATTGAGCGCTAGTAAGCCAAAAGGAACACTAGTCATATATTTTACTCATATTCTTGCCTAAGCGAGTAAAGTTACGATTTCTGATACGGATGGGGAGATGGGGGGATGGGGGAGACAATTACCAATTCGCGGCGGAGCCTGCGGCTCCGCCTGAACGCAATGAGCCGCAGGCTCCGCCTGAACGCAATTATTAATTCCTGATTCCTAACTACTCGCTACTCGCTACTCGCTACTCGCTACTCGCTACTCCCTACTCCTCTTTATTTTTTATAAATTACCTTTCGCTTTACATGACTCTACTGCTAATATTCTCGTGTGAAAAATTACATCTATTTTTTGCAGTCAATATTTATATATTTATAATTTTTCTCAAAAATGAATCAAACGGGTAACAGTACAGTTCTTGATAATCCTTATTTAGAGTTAAATAATCAAGGACAAATTTTGCGCCTGCAATTAATTAAACAAGAACATAAGATTGGACGCGATGCTAATTTTGCAGATTTGCTTGTTCCGTCAGATTGGCAAGTTGTAGGGCGCACTCAAGCGGTGCTATATCGAGAAGGAGACAACTATCGTATTTATGATGGCGATGGAGGTAAACCCAGCACTAACGGACTTTATCTCAATCGCACTCGCATTACTTCAGATAGTGGTTTTCTGCTTACAAATGGAACCGAAATTCAGATTGGGCAAAATCCCCAAAACCAGGTGTTGTTGAAGTACAGCAATCCCCGGCAACCTGTTAGCATTCCCGAAGTACAGTTACATTCGGTTTCTTTGAAAAATGGTTCTGTATTATTAGGGCGAGATGACAAAGCTACCTTAAGTTTGGATGCTCCTACGGTATCTCGCCACCATGCCACCATCGATAAGGATGCTCAAGGACGCTATTTTATCCGGGATTGCAGTACTAATGGTATTTTTGTTGATGAAGAAAGAATTAGTGGCAGCAAAGTTCTAAATGAAGGCTCAACAATTCGTATTGGACCTTATACTTTACTGTTGCGCGGTTCCGAGTTACAGATACTTGATAAAGGCAATCAAATTCGCTTGGATGCTTGCAATTTGGTACTTTTAACTAATGGTAAGCGGCGCTTGGATGATATTTCTTGTGCTATCGAACCGGGACAACTTGTAGCATTGGTTGGAGGTAGCGGTGCGGGAAAATCTACTTTAATGCGATCGCTATTGGGAACCGAAAGACTGACTGAAGGTGTAGTGTATTTGAATGGGGAAGATTTGCGCAACAACTTTAATATCTACCGCAGTCAAATCGGTTATGTACCGCAAGATGATATTATTCACCGTCAATTAACTGTTTCTGAAGTACTTACCTACGCTGCGAAATTGCGACTACCCGCAGATATTGACGTGCAAAAAGTGGTAGAAAAAACTTTGTCTGATGTGGAAATGTCCCATCGTCGCGATGCTTTGATCAGCGAACTTAGTGGAGGGCAGCGAAAACGGGTAAGTATTGGGGTAGAGTTACTTGCAGACCCAAAATTATTTTTCTTAGATGAACCTACTTCCGGATTAGATCCAGGTTTGGATAAAAAGATGATGCAGCTATTGCGGAAGCTGGCTAATCAAGGACGAACGATAATTTTAGTTACTCATGCCACGGCGAATATCAAATTATGCGACAGAGTTGTATTTCTCGGACAAGGTGGACGTTTATGTTACTTTGGTCCTTCCGATGAATGCTTGCAGTTTTTTGGAGTCACAGAAGATTTTGCCGATATTTATAACCAGTTAGAGAAACCAGAAAACGTCGTTGATGAAGCAGAAAGATTTCACGGCTCTGATGATTATCGCCGTTACGTAACTAATCATCTCAGTCCAGGAAATCAAATATCAAAATCCAAAAAATCCAAAAAATCTAACAATCGCAACTCCGGCGTTTCTTTTACAAAGCAGTTAAGTATTCTTACACAAAGATATTTTCATATTCAAAAGCGCGATCGCACTAATTTAATTTTGGCGATATTAACGGCACCGATAGGCATTGGCTTAATTACCGTAGCCCTGGGAGATAAAAATCCTTTAGCTTTGCCGAATAATCCAGATGCAACTTTAGCACCATTAGCATTACGAGTCTTATTCGTGTTTACCTGTGCGGCTTTGTGGGTAGGGCTTTCTAGTTCATTACAAGAAATAGTTAAAGAAACTGCTATTTATTTGCGAGAAAGATTGGTAAATTTAGGTTTATTCGCTTATCTCGGTTCCAAATTAATTATTCTTGCTGGTTTAGCTTTACTACAAACTGTCTTAATATCTTTAGTAATTCTGGTATTATTCAAATCGCCGCAACCGGAATTTATTCCTTGGACATTAGGATTATCAATTACAACTTTTCTCACGCTTTTAACTAGCATGAGTTTGGGTTTATTCGTTTCAGCAGTTGTAAAAAATGCGTCTCAAGCTAATAGCGCTTTACCTTTACTATTGATACCTCAAATTATTTTTTCTGGGGTTTTATTCAAAATAACAGGAATTGCCAAGATAATTTCTTGGTTAATGTTAAGTCGCTGGTCTGTAGGAGCTTATGGAGCTTTAGTTAATATTAATGCAATGGTTCCCGAAGCTATCAAACTACCCGACGGTACTACAGTTGCTCAACCATTTGAACCAACACCAGTATACGATCCAACTTGGGAAAATTTGCTTTTGAATTGGGGTATATTATGTTTGCACGCATTAACGTATTTAACTATTACCTTTTGGCTGCAAAAGCAAAAAGATATTTTTTAAAAATTTAGGGAGTAGGGAGTAGTTAGGAGTTAGGAGTTAGGAGTTAGGAGTTAATAGTTAGGAATTAAAAGTTAGGAGTTAATAGTTAATAGTTTAAATTTCTCCCAATCTCCCCATCCCCTTGTCTCCTTGCCCCCTCTCCCCATGACTGATTATTTTGTAAAAAATCTTTTATTTGTTCTATCTTGATATTCTGAAATATATCCTACATTTTGCCGTTCTAAATCTGAGAGTAAATTAGACGGAAATTCTTGAGGTGAATATTTAGGAACGTACCAAGATTGCTTCTCAAAATACTCTTGCAAACCAGGATTGTCAAAACGTCTTCCGTAACGAGCAAAAATAGAATTTCTCATTACATCTAAAGTAAACCCATCCATACTATCTAAATCTGCATCTGTTACCCTCCTTGAAGAAAGCCATGAAAAATCATTTACTACAGGTTTTATAGTAGGTTGAGGTTCTGTTTCTACGGGTTTTATACTAGCTTTAACTTCAGGCTGAGGCGTATTATTATTCGGTTTTAATAACCACAAACCACCCATAGCAAATAATCCGATCGCGCTACCGATAATTACACATTGGAGCAAAATTCCTGATTTCTTATTAGGTGTCGCTTGCTGATTTTTTATAACTTGTTGTTCGGATAAATCTTGTTGAGATAAATTTTGTGCTGAATGTGTGTTAGATACAACCGTCAAAGGTTGGGAGCTAATTGCTTGAGGTTGAAAAGGTACGGTGGCGGAAAAGGGAGTAGTTGTTTGCAAAGCCTCCAGCATTTCCAAAGCGCCCTTAAATCGTTCTCGTGGATGATAGGCGATCGCTTTATTAATTATTCTTGTTAATGAAGGGCTGATATTTGTAACTTCAGATTCCCAAATAATTTCCCCTGTTTGCGAGTCAGTTTCTAATTGTTGCGGTGATTTTCCAGTCAACAGATAAATTATCGTTAATCCCAAACTGTATAAATCGCTTGAATAAACTGCTCTACCTGCGGCTTGTTCGCTCGGCATATAACCAGGTGTGCCAATTATAATCGAACGGGTGGGACTTCCTTGAGAATTTACCACCGTTGCCATTGTTTCCCGCACGGCACCAAAATCTATCAGCACGGGTTTACCGTCGCTATGTCGCAAAATAATATTATCCGGTTTGATATCGCGATGAACAATACGTTTACCATGTACAAACTGTAAAACTGGCAAGATATTCGATAATATTTCTACTACACCGCTTTCGTTAACTAAACCCTGCTGTTGAAATGCAGCAGTTAGCGTATCGCCTTCAACCCATTCTTGAACCAAGTAAAATTTATCTGACAAACAAAAATAAGCATATAAATTCGGAATTCGATCGCTCAACCCCCCTAATTCTTCTAAAATCGCTGCTTCTCGCGCAAATCTTTCCTGCACCAATTGATAAATTTGGAGATTATTCTCAATCGGTTTTAGCTGTTTAATTACACAACGACGCTGGGAAGGCATCTGAGTATCTTCCGCTAAGAAAGTGTTACCAAATCCACCACTTCCCAAAGTCCGAATAATTTGATAGCGGTTATTCAACAGCATTTGCATTTTTTAACCGTGAATATAGCATTTATAGTTATATAAGTTACCAGTATTTTGCTGTGGTTTCCGATTTTATAAATAACAAGTGAAGAAGATTTACATTCGTCTTGCTTCTCAAAATAAGATTTTGAGAAACCCGATTTGTTGAAAAAACCGGGTTTCTGAATTCTCATACCAATTCTGTATGAGGCTGCGCTTAATCGCCCTCACTCTAGAATGGGGAACCACCATTACGAAGCCCACCTGCGTGGGCTGAATTCGGCGCATCTTTATGAAGAAATGGTATCAGTGATAATTTTACAACACCGAAAATTCTATTTTTGATATGTGAGATAATCTTCTAAATCTTCAATTTGCGGGTCTTTTAATTGCTGCAACACTCGCCAAACAATAGTATAGCTGCCGTCGGAATGACGGCGAACGGGTCTAAAAGCAACAATTACATCGCTACTTTGCATTTGTAGTAATTGGTCTATATAGCGACGCTGTTTTCCTGAAAGCGGCTGATTTTTAACTATGATTTCTGGTAACTGAAACTGTAAGTTACGTACTAAATAAGTATGGTTTAATTTTGCATCGACTTGATTTAAAATTGTTTTATTTTCAACTAGATTTTGATGCTTCCCGGTAATAATTTTTCGTCTTTCTACTTGCAAAGCATTTAGTTTTTCGGGAGGCTGATAATTAAGAAAAATGTCTCTTTTTTTAGCATCAATAGCTTGCAAGTTCGCGTCCAATTTATCTAAAGGTATATCCCCAATATCCGCCATAAAGCTATAATCTACTCCTTGCGGCAGAAGCTGAAACTTCCCTTTTGCTATCTGAAGTGGTAAATTGGGCGTAAAGTCACTCTTGGATTTACCCAAAACTGGGAAAGGATAGCGATCCAAAACATTTTTTTGGGAGCGATTCTCCACAGTATTCAAGGGACGAAGATAAGCTTGATGTGGCAATACGCGGAAAATACCCGTATTAGGCATTGATAGCAATTTTTGATAAGTTTGCTTTTCTTGGAGGTCAACGTCGTAGGCTAAACGGTCTAATTTCGCAGCAGTTTGTTTGGGATTGTCAAACTTATTCGGATCGGGAAATTCGGATATTGCTGCTGCTAAAAACTTTTCTGCATTTTTTAAGGTTCTCAGCGCTGCGGATGGCGGTTTAATTGCTGGTTGAACTGGCGGAATGTAATTTGCGATCGCCGTTTTTTTTCTTGTGCCAATATAAAGTGAAGCGTCCGATTCTACGGAAGGTTCTAAAATAGCATAAGGAACAGCCAGTTTATCCAGATTTGGACGAGTGACTGGAGACTTAGGTAGCACTGGATCGGATTGCTTTTCTCCGCTAACTAAAGGCAATTCTCTCACCAAAGCTAATTCACCGCGTCGAGATAAAAGCCGATCTAATACTGGAGTAAGTTTTGATAATTCTCGGCTGGAATTATACAATGAACAGTAAATTTTTGAATTCGAGGCACTCAAAGGAGGTATAGAATCAGCAGAAATACTAGAACTTTGATTTTGATTGCACAAAGCTTGAGGATAAGGATATTGACGTTTGAGGAAATTTTCTACCACTACGGTATGCGTAATTAATTGTCCTCCCACGGCTCGCATTTTATTAGCATCGGGATGTGATAGCGCTTGTTCAATCCGGGCAATTAAGTTTATTTGCTGCTGTACTAATCTCGAAACAACATCGAAGCTTTGCAAATGAGTTGACTTCTGATGATGATTTGGAGAAGATTGTAAATCAGCCTTACCCGCAAAAGCGCTTTCAAGGTTGGCTAGCAAGCAAAAAGGAAGCAAAAAACTAAAAAAGGTGTATTTCATGTCAAAAGTTTAATAAAAGATTACAGCGTGAAAAAACTAAAATAGAGATTAAAACAACTATTTTATTAAAGCCGTCAGTCCATTCTACTTTCACCCTTCGGGTTCGCCACTTCGACGGGACAGAAACTGACACCGCCGAGTGGTTTCACCGAAAGTTATAACGGTTTATGACCAGTGTTGAAACAATATTTGATGCAAGCTTCTCAGGGACAGCTTATTAATTCAGAAGCCCCACTACAACTGTTGCTATTTGTAGATGAACGTCCCAAGTCCCGACTACAAATACAGCAGATTCGCTCCTATCTAACACAATTGCAGCTCGAATATGATTTTGAAATGCAGGTTGTTGATGTGGGAGAGCAACCCCATTTAGCCGAACATTTTAAGTTAGTCGCAACACCAGCACTAATCAAGATTCATCCGGAACCCCGACAAGTCTTAGCTGGTAGCAATATCGTTTCTCAACTGAAAACTTGGTGGTCCCGATGGCAAACCAGCGTAGAATCCTACCTGCAAGTACAGCACGACTTTAAACAAGCTGTAGAAAGTGACCCTAATGGATATATCAAAAAATCTCAGATTCCCATCAATTCGCTAGCAATTTCTTCGGAAATCATTGAGCTTACCGATGAAGTTTTCCGTTTAAAGCAAGAAAAACAACAGCTTCAAGAACAGTTACTTTTTAAAGATCGGGCGATCGCCATGTTAGCGCACGATCTCCGCAACCCCCTTACAGCAGCAATCATCGCCATAGATACCTTAAAATCTAATTTCAATAGCGATTCAGGTGAATTCAGGCGATTAAAACCATCATTAACCGCCCATTTGTTTAATCACGCCCGCACTCAAACTAAAGTAATCGAGAGAATGATTACCGATCTGTTGCAGGTAGGGCGCGGTAAAGATACAAAAATTCCGATATCGCCTCAAAAAATAGTTTTAGGTAATCTTTGTCTGGAAGTACTTGAAGAATTAAGCGAATCCTGTAAAGCCAAATCTCTAAAAATAGAAAAAGATATTCCTCAAGATTTGCCATACGTTTATGCAGATCCCGAACGCATACGCCAAGTTATAACTAACCTTCTGGATAATGCGATTAAATACACCCCCCCAAACGGGACGCTGACTATTGCTGGTTTGCATCGTACCAGCCAAAAAGTGCAGTTTAGCATCGGTGATAGCGGTCCGGGTATTCCCGAAGAAAATCGATCTCGCATTTTTGAAAACCGCTTTCGTTTAGAACGAGATGAAGCTAAAGATGGTTATGGTATTGGCTTGAATTTATGTCAAAAAATTGTCCAAGCCCATTACGGTCAAATCTGGGTAGATACCGCACCTACTGGTGGAGCTTGGTTTCACTTTATACTGCCTATTTATCCGAGTTAATTAAGGGAGTAGGCAGTAGAGAGTGGGGAGTAGGGAAAAGTTTTATTTAATTAACTGCTTTCGGTTAGCTACTTTTTGCTGTAGGGCTGTAATAATTTGAAAATTTGCAGCGGGGAAATTAAATTGTTCTAATTCTTCTAAGTTTACCCAGCGAATTTCATCGCATTCTAACGGCTGGGGAACACCTTGAAGGTGGCGACATTCGTGTACGGTGAGAGTCACTTGTAAATCGGTATAAGAATGGTTAATAGTGATGAGATGCTCGCCAACTTCAATATCTATTGCTAATTCTTCGTCAATTTCCCGCTTAATACATTCTTCCATAGTTTCACCTGGTTCTATTTTGCCACCAGGAAACTCCCATAAACCCCCCATCGCTCCTTGTTGACGACGGCGATCGATTAAAATTTGCTCTTTATCGTTCCAAATTACAGCGACACCGATAATTTTATGAGGCGGGGGAGAAATATTTGGATTCATATTATAAGTAAAGAAATAAGTTTAATTTTATATTTTACGTGGCGGTTGAAACCGCGTCTATACAGGCAAAGTCCACCTGCGTGGACTCTATTAACCCCCCCTTTTTAAGGGGGGAAGGGGGGATAATCCGAGAATTGTGCTAAAAACGATACTTATTAAATATCCTTTAAGATTTCACATCCAACAAACCTTCTTCCTTCAACTTGGGATTAAACCTCACCTGCATTTGTAAACCCCGCGCTTCTAACTGTTTCAAAATATCAGCTTCAACTCTTCGCGCTACATTCTTGATAATTTTTATCTTCGCCATTTCATCATTGACTGGATTATCATAATTAGCTTGTTCTTCGGGAGTAATCAAAGCTTTCGCATCAATTGGAGCAATCCATTTCTCTTTATTTTCTCCATTTCCCATAGGTAAACTACCATTTTCCGCAATCCAGGCTTGCTCAATTTCTTCTAAAATCTTACGACTGGGACGTTCAATAGTTTCTACTTTTACCCAATAACAATATTGCGGTTGTCGTACTAAATGCTGTCTGAGGCTGAGAAAAACATCGCGAGAATAACCAACGAATTGTAGATTTTTCTGTTGTCCAAAAATTGCGTAAACTCCGATCTTTCCTTGATATTGTTCGGGTAATTCACCATTTTCATCAATATAAGGAATAAATTCTAAACTTGTTAATTCGGGAATATTTGTCATTTTCAGTGAACAGTGAGCAGTGAGCAGTTATCAGTTAGAGTTAGCAGTTAATAATTTACAACTAACAATTAGTAGCTAACCAACAACCTTCAAATTTTTTTATAAATCGCACATAGCCGACTTGGTTTAAAAATTTTGGCTTGAAACATAAAATTTGGCGGTACGTTTAGAATTACGTAGTCTTCAGATTCATGATATTTTTCAAATTCCGCTGGCATTCCTTTGGGTGTAGCGCTGCTGTAAGGAACCGGCTGAAATAGTAATTCTGTAAATTCTACTTGTTGGCAATTTGACTGTTGACAAACCTGTTTTAAGAAGCTTTCATTTGTTAGCAGTTCAAATAAAGTTGCTTTAGCTTGTGGTTCTAAAGTGAAATTACTGTCAAAACTTTGAATAATTTTTAAAGCCATCTTACATATAATCTTGTGCCTATAGAATTTTAAGACTGCTAAGGGCATTAAAGAAAGTGTTTGGAATGAAAAATAATAAATCTTTGCAAAGCTAGAAAAATATTGCAAAAATTATGTCTTGATTGAGAATTTGTCAATTCAATTGAGGATAAAAAGCCGAGTTAAGAAAATTATGTTGCTCCTCTGTTAGTTGCATATCTTAATTTGGGAACTATAAATGAAGATAATTATACATAGATTAGTAATCATGGATTTAACAAATCTAAAGTGGACTAAAAATGTAAGACATCCAGACGGTGAATTATGGGCTTATCCAAATGTTAATACTGAGGATTTATTTAAACTTAATTGGAAAAAAGAAACAAGTAACGCTGATAAACCTCAAAAAGATGATTTGATTTTGTTAAGACAAAGGGGTTATGTAACTCATTTGGTCAAAGTCTTAGATTATAAGCACGAACGAGAAAGTTGGGAAGGTGATTACAACATTTACCGGATTGTTGAAACAGTTTGGGCTATTAATTTTAATCATCCACTTGTTTCAGCAAAATCCGAAAATGTATTTGAATATGTTGAAGTTTTAACTTATCAAAGTGGTAGCGTGATGGAATTGGAAAACTTACCAAGTTTTAAAAAATATTGGGATAATAAAGGTGGTTTTGAAGAGTTTAAAAACTGTGTTTGTATAAAGCTTAGTTTGTCTTAAAATCCAAAATAAAAAACCCCCAACTTGGGGGGTAAAATCAAATAATTTAAGTCAAATGAAATACTTAAAGTAAATACAAAATACCGAAAAGCACAATCCAAATTACATCAACAAAGTGCCAATATATTTCGGCAGCTTCGATACCAAAATGATGTTCGTCGCTGTAATGATCTTTTTTAAGCGATCGCCACAATACAGCTAATATTGCTAAAACTCCAACTGTAACGTGCAATCCGTGGAAACCTGTCAACACGTAGAATGCACTGGCGAATAAGTTGGTTGTTAAACCGAATTCCAAATGTTTGTATTCGTAAATTTGACCGCACAAAAAGATAATTCCCATCACAGCGGTGATTGCAAACCACATTTGCATTCCCCGCACGTTGTTCTTTTTAATCGCGGTATCGGCATTATGAATTACAAAACTGCTGGAAATTAGAATTATCGTGTTGATACCGGGGAGTAATAATTCTAACTGTGGCGTACCTGCGGGAGGCCATTCAGCTAAGGTAGAACGGAAAGCAAAGTATGCACCGAACATACCCAAGAAAATCATTCCTTCTGCGACGAGAAATACAACTAATCCAAACAGCCGATGATCTGGATGTTCTGCGTGTTGTGCTTCTACGGTAGCTGCACGATGGTGATTTTGTTCTGTTTTTGCTGGATCGATTGCTGAACTTTGCATAAATTTTTAATTAAGTATGAAGGATTTACACCTGTGCAATTGTGGAGAATCAAGAATTAGAAACCGGGTTTCTTATAAGTAGATAAACTAAAAATAATCTTTTTATGCTTGAGAAACCCGGTTTCTTTATACTCGTTGAGAAAAGTACAATATGCGTGTCAGTTATTACGCTTCAGCTGCGATCGCCGGATATGATTCGTCGGGATCGCCCGTTCGTGGTGCCGGGGATTTAGCATTACCGAAGGGATCGTTGGTATGGGATAAGGCTACAACTTGTTTCGCTCTTTCGGTTCCGTATTCGTAAGGTCCGATAAGTAGGAATGGGTGTGACTCGAAGTTCTCGATCGCTGGTGGTGAAGTGGTCATCCACTCCAGTGTCAAGGAATCCCAAGGATTGTTATCCGCTTTTTTACCCGCTCTCCAACTCCAAAGCACGTTGATGATGAAGGGTATTGTAGACACCGCCAAGATGTAAGAACCGTAGGTACAAAATTCGTTGATAGCAGCAAATTTGGGGTCATACATAGCGATGCGGCGATTCATACCCATCAAACCCAATTGGTGCATGGGTAAGAAAGTCATGTTCATGCCGACAATTGTGAGGGCAAAATGAATTTTACCCAAGGTTTCATTCACCATGCGTCCGGTAACTTTAGGGAACCAGTGGTAGTAACCGGCGAATATTCCCAAAACTGAACCACCGAATAACACGTAATGTAAGTGGGCAACGACAAAATAGGTGTCGTGTACGTGGATATCAAAAGGCACCGCAGCCAACATTACACCACTGATACCGCCAATTACGAAGATACCGATAAAGCCCATTGCGAAAAGCATGGCGCTGTTGAGACGGAGTTTTCCACCCCACATTGTTGCCAACCAACTGAATATTTTAATACCAGTAGGTACGGCAATCACCATAGTGGTAATCATGAAAAACATCCGCAACCAACCGGGAATACCGCTGGTAAACATATGGTGCGCCCAAACAATCAAACCCAAAAAGCTAATTGCCAGAGAAGAATAGGCGATCGCTTTATAACCAAAAATCGGTTTGCGGGAATGAGTGGATATTACTTCCGAAATTACCCCGAAAAAGGGCAAAATCATGATGTAAACCGCAGGGTGCGAGTAAAACCAGAACATATGCTGGTAAACTACCGGATTACCACCGCCAGTTGGGTTAAAAAATGCGGTTCCGGCAATTAAGTCAAAAGAAAGTAGAATTAATGCGCCTGCTAACACTGGAGTTGAAATTAAAACCAGTGCTGAGGTAGCCAACATTGCCCAGCAAAATAACGGTAATTGATGAAAACCGATACCTGGGGCACGCATTTTTAACAAAGTTACCAGGAAATTAATCGCACCCAAAATTGAAGAGGTACCCAGCAGCAGGATACTACCAATCCAAATCGCTTCACCTACCTGCCCGGTAACTAAACTCAACGGAGGGTAAGAAGTCCAACCTGCATCAGGTGCATCGCCAACAAGCAAACTGCTAATTAGCAATATGCCAGAAGGAGGAACCATCCAGAAAGCGAGGGCATTTAATTTTGGAAATGCCATATCCTCAGCCCCAATCATCAAGGGAATTAGATAGTTAGCAAAACCCGCACCCGCTGGCACAATCCACAGAAAAATCATGATTGTGGCGTGCAGCGTAAACAAACTATTGTAAACTTCTGGAGTTACAAAGTCTGAAGCAGGAGTCCGCAATTCAGTGCGAACCAAATCCGCCATTACACCGCCGATACAGTAAAAAATGAATGTAGTAACTAAGTACTGAATCCCAATTACCTTATGGTCGGTATTAAAAGTAAAATACTCCCACCATTTTCTTTGACGATTATGCGAAGTATCAGCCGTATGGTTGGTTTTTTCCAACTGTGCTTGTGTCATAAAAATTGTTGTTAGTTATTAGTTGTTAGTTATTCCAATAACAGACGTAGCAATGCTACGTCTCTACAATAACTAGTTATGAATTTGATGTAACATTTCTGATGAAATTCCCATCTCGCTGGTGTAGGGAGAAAGAAATTCATCAGCTGACAATTCTGCGGGATTAACAGCAACCGCTTGATTGAACGTTTCAATGCTCGCAACTTGCTGTTCTTTAATCCAACTATCAAAATCTTCTGGTGTTTGAACAATAACTTTCGTATTCATGGCACCGTGATAGGGACCGCAAAGTTCGGCGCAAATGACCTTGTAATCGCCTGCTATTTTAGGTGTAAACCGAAGTTCTGTATTCATTCCGGGAATTAAATCTTGCTTAAGGCGAAATTCCGGTACCCAAAAAGCATGAATTACATCATTTGCCGCCATATCGAGTTTTACTTCTCTACCAATGGGAACGTGTAACTCACCAGAAAAAACATTACTGTCAGGATAATTAAAAAGGAAAGCGTACTGCAAACCAGTCACTTTTACTAACAAATCCGGCTGTTTACCTTGATTTTCAGGACTAGCGCCTACTTTAGGAGAAACTATACCCGTAGCGGGAGCATTTTCTTTTTCGGGGAGCTGGTCGATATTTCTTACATCTGAAGCATCAGGATTGTCCAAAGTTGCTGCTATAGCTGCACCAGGCATTGATGTAGCGCTTGAAGCTATAGGAGATTCCTGAACCTCCATCGGATTAAATCCGCCAATTGAATTGTATACATCAAAACTGTAAACAGAAATACCGAGAACAATGATTGCTGGAATTGCCGTCCAGAGAATTTCTAACGGTACATTACCATGAATCGGTTCGGCATCTGTATCATCTCCCTTGCGACGACGGTATCTGAAGGCACTAAAAATCAAAACACCTTCAACGATGAGAAATATGCCTACAGAAACAGTCATCATCGTATTAAACAAGCCATCTACCAGAACAGCCTCATCTGAAGCTGCTGTAGGCAATAGACCATGATGTTGACCGAACCAGAAACTAGTTAGGGTCAGCAGAATACCAATTAATAACGTCCAGATTGTACTTGGAATATTCACGGTTGATAATAATTAACGGCTTTACTAGATAAATTTAGAACTACTCACATACTAAGTTAGTCTAGGCAATTACCATTGAGTGTAACAAGTAAAAATCTTTATTATTTTTTAGGCTAGGGAATGGGGAGAGGGGGGGACAAGGGGACAAGGGGATGGGGAGAGGGGGGAGAGGGGGGAGATGGGGGAGATGGGGGAGAAAATTCATAACTCCCAACTCATAACTCATAACTCCTCACTCCTAACTATGCCCCATTCATGACAACCTAAAAAATCTCTAAAGCTTTCGGCTACATTTCCAAATTGCGATCCAGAGTATAAGAGGAAGGCTTCTCTTTAATCTTGGCGTTTACGTTAGTGTGGAGTTGAGAATATGTATTTCAGTTATGAAAATGAAGGTAGCTTCGGGTTTCAGATATAAGAGAAGGTAAATTAGATGAGCCAATTTGCTTTAGAACAACAAAACCAAGTTGCGACAGCGCAGCAACAATCCCCCAAAGATAAAATTCGTCGCCTCGTGTGGAAAATGGCGATCGCTACTTTGATTTTGATGGCGATCGGTAGCGCTACCCGCGTGATGAATGCTGGACTTGCTTGTCCAGATTGGCCGCTTTGTTATGGGGAACTTGTGCCGACGAAACAAATGAATTTGCAAGTTTTCCTAGAATGGTTTCATCGATTAGATGCATCGTTGATTGGTATTAGCGCGATCGTTTTAGTCGGTATGTCTTGGTGGAATCGTCGTTCTGTTCCTAAATGGCTGCCTTGGGCTTCTACATTTGCTTTGTTTTTAATCGTCTTTCAAGGCATTTTAGGAGGACTCACCGTCACTCAACTTTTGCGATTTGATATTGTTACCGCTCATTTAGGAACCGCATTGTTCTTCTTCATAACTCTGCTGGTTATCGGTACGGCTCTCACACCTTACAAAGCCACGGGAACCGCTGGTAAACTACCAGCAATATCTTTCACTGCTAGCGTTTTAGTCTATTTACAAAGTTTATTAGGTGCTTTAGTCGGTTCGCGTTGGGCATTACATCAATGCTTTGGGGAGTATCAACTTTGTACCGTTATGTACGCCCACATCTTCGGCTTGATACCGCCAACCGTAGCAACATTAGCCTTGGTATTTGTGTCATGGCGCACGCCAGCACTACATCCAGCTTTACGAAAACTGGCGAATCTTGCAGGTGGGTTATTAATTTTACAGATAATCTTAGGTTTTGCCACTTACCGCTTACACCTACAAGTAGAACCTCTAACAGTGACTCATCAGTTAATTGGAGCTTCTTTACTAGGTACGTTAATTGTTTTTACAGTTCTGGCAGTACGCGATTGGATGGACACTCGTAGTATCTCAGGTTACAACCAAGACTTTAATTCATCTGCTACAAGTGAACAAACAACATAGTTAGTTGTTAGTTGTTAACTGATAACTGGTAACTGCTCGCTGATTTGTTCGACGCTAACAGCCTGCAAAGGCAAAAACAGCATATAAATTGTTAAAAAATAAGGAACGATTACTAAAATGATTGAGACAAATGTCTCTCGCCACCACTCTACGTTTTTACAAGTTATTCAAAGTTACTACCAGCTAACCAAGCCTCGGATTATCCCTTTGCTGCTGATTACCACTGCTGGAAGTATGTGGATAGCTGCATCTGGAGAAGTAAACCCTATATTGTTGCTAGTAACTCTTGCTGGTGGTACTTTAGCAGCTGCTAGCGCCCAAACAATCAATTGTATTTACGACCGTGACATTGATTATGATATGGAGCGTACCCGTCATCGCCCCATTCCTTCTGGTAGAGTACAACCCCGCGATGCTTTAATTTTTGCCATAGTTTTAGCCGTACTTTCTTTTGCGCTGCTTAGTATATTTGCTAATTTGCTCTCTGCTTTCTTAGCAATGGCTGGGATTGCTTTTTACTTGTTAATTTACACCCATTGGTTGAAGCGCAACAGCACTCAAAATATAGTTATCGGTGGAGCAGCAGGAGCAATTCCAGCATTAGTTGGTTGGGCTGCGGTAACAGGTACTTTGAGTCCAACTGCATGGTTAATATTTGGTATTGTCTTTCTTTGGACACCACCACACTTTTGGTCTTTAGCATTGATGATTAAGGATGATTATGCAGCGGTAGGCGTGCCAATGCTACCAGTAATTGCAGGTGAAGAAGCAACAGTTAAGCAGATTTGGCGGTACAGCCTCGTAACTGTAGCAGCAACCTTTTTGCTCGTTTATCCCTTGCATTCAGTAGGAATTATTTACGCTACTATTGCTTTTTGTTTGGGAGCGGTATTTATTCGTAAAGCGTGGCAATTATTACAAAATCCTCAAGATCGCAGTTCGGCTAAAGGAATGTTTCTCTATTCCATTTCTTACATGATGTTGTTGTGTTTGGGTATGGTAATTGATAGTTTGCCCATAACTCATCATGTTGTAAGTTTTGTCGGCGATAAGTTGAATTTATTGGTTGGTTGAGAGTTAGTTCGATTTATTGGATTCGATCTTTAAAAACCGGGTTTGTTCGCAAGCCCGGTTTTTGAATGGGGAAAATTTTCGACTTAGTTCATACGCACCTGGCAGGCTAAAAGCATAAGTCCATTAAAATGGACTAATAGTTTGTAGTCAGGGCTTTAGCCCTCATCATATCCCACCATTCTGGAGTCGATAAAATGTAATAAATTTCTTCTAATGTTGTATTGCGATTGCTGAAAGCTTTAGAAATAGCTGCTTTAACTAAAGTTTCATCTAATTCTATATAGGTCGTAAATTTTGATTAAATTAAGGTTCGTAGTCGCAGCTTTAGCTGTTTGAGGACTAAAGTCCTTACTACAAACATCAATAATATTTCAATCTAAGAGGATGTTTTAAAAGTATCCGGCGCTTTATTACCGCTACTACATAGGCTAAGTCCACGGAGGTGGACTAATTGTTTTTAACCCACGTTCACCGTTTACGAAGTGCGGCTCAGGTGGGTTTTGCTTGTGTAGCCGTGATTTCAATCGCCAGGTTAAGTATTAAATTAGACTTTTCAAACATCCTCTAAAGCTTTATTTAAAAAACTGCTTATCATAAAAATATGAAAACGATTAGATTTTCTGAGTAAATTGACTTAAAGGCTGTGGCGACATAAATGTTAACTGAATACATTCATGGAGCAATGCGTAAAGCAACTTACGAGTTGCTTGAAGATGGAACTTTCTACAGCGAAATCGCCGAATGTCAAGGCGTTTGGGCAAATACTTCTACATTAGAAATTTGTAGAGAAGAATTGCAAGATGCTTTAGAAGGTTGGATAATTTTGGGATTGCGTTTGGGTCATACTTTACCAGTAATTGATGGTATTGATTTAAATTCAATTTTAAACGTCTATAGCAATCCTTAATAATTCTTAAAGTAGTGCGAGCATCTTGCTCGCTAGCTATTACCATCACGCTTTTAGCAAGGGGGCAGGGGGGTTAGGTTTTCAGTAATTTATTGTCAATAATAATACTTTTTTAACTACCTCTTAAACTGTTATATTTCAACTATCAAACCCATCCTTCAATTTTGCTAACGTAGTCGTATAAAGGTTAATTACCTTTACCTCAAACTAGATAAAAAGAGGTTTAACATGGCTACTTTAAATCTGCGTCGGAATGAAAATGTTAGCGGCGATTTTTTTGTTGATACTAGTTGCATTGATTGCGATACCTGTCGCTGGATGACTCCTAACGTTTTTACTCGTGAAGATGGGATGTCAGCGGTACACCATCAACCGAAAAATGAAGAGGAAAGATTAGACGCACTTCAAGCTTTACTATCTTGCCCTACTTCTTCTATCGGTACTGTTGATAAGCCGCAAGACATTAAAGATGCTCAGTCAAGTTTTCCGATTCCGGTGGAAGAAAACGTTTATCATTGCGGGTACCATTCGGAAAAGTCCTATGGTGCTGCGAGTTATTTTATTCAACTACCTGAAGGCAATATTTTAGTTGATTCTCCCAGATTTACGCCGCCTTTGGTGAAGCGTTTGGAAAAAATGGGCGGAATTCGCTATATGTACTTAACTCACCGAGATGACGTTGCGGATCATCAAAAATTTGCCGAACATTTTGGTTGCGATCGCATTCTCCATAAAGAGGAAATTAGTTCAAATACTCGCGATGTGGAAATTCAGTTGAGCGGTGAAGATACCCATGAGTTAACTTCGGAATTGTTAATTATTACGGTTCCGGGACATACAAAAGGACATACTGTTCTACTTTATAAGAATAAGTTTCTGTTTACTGGAGATCATCTTGCTTGGTCTGATGGGTTAAAGCAACTGGTAGCTTTCCGAAATTTCTGCTGGTATTCCTGGGATGAATTAAAAAAATCAATGCCAAAATTAACAAATTACTCTTTTGAATGGGTTTTACCAGGTCACGGTCGCAGGTATCATACTGATGCTGAAACTATGCAGCAAGAATTAAAAAAATGTATTGAGTGGATGGAAACGGTTTAGGAGAATTTCTGAGAAGTCAAGAAGTAGACTCGGAACCTCTCTCCAAACCTCTCTCCTTGTAGGAGAGAGGCTTATTTACCCCCCTTCCCTGGCAGGGAAGGGGCTGGGGGTTAGGTTTGCGAAATTATCATGTTAAATATTTAGATACCCTCTTAGCAGGTAAAGAATAATACAACTATAATCTTGAATGTTTTAGTATAATTTTGTTTACTTACGACATAAGCCCAATCAATTATTTTTTTAAACTTTTAATTAGATACTTTACGAATTGAAAGAATATTTAGTACTTAATTTTTTTTGAGATTTAATTAGATTCAAATATATATCTTGTGTTTAGGCAATTCCGGTAAATCCAGACAGCAAATTAATTAGCAGTAAAATATCTCATGACTTCTTCTATCCCCGAAACACAAGTACAAGATAAAGAAAATTACGACTTTTTTGTTGTAGGGATTGGTGCTTCCGCCGGAGGGCTGCGGGCTTTGGAAGAATTTTTTGAGAATATGCCTGCCGATAGCGGGGCTGCTTTTGTTGTCATCCAGCATTTATCGCCAGATTTCAAAAGTTTGATGAAGGAATTGCTGGGACGAACTACGAGAATGGAGATTTATCGGGTAGAAGATGGGATGGAGATTAAGCCCAATTGCGTTTATTTGATTCCTCCCGGTCAAAATTTAGAAGTCAAAAATCGCCGCTTGCAGCTACAGCGTCAGGATAGAGAACGCCCCGGACCAAATTTTCCGATTGATATATTTTTACAGTCTCTAGGTGAAGATGCTGGCGATCGCGCTATTGCTGTGGTGCTTTCTGGTACTGGTAGCGATGGTTCGGAGGGTTTGCGGATGCTCAACGAATCTGGTGGGATTGGCATGGCGCAAGATCCCGGTACGGCTGAGTTTGACGGAATGCCGCAAAGTGCGATCGCTACCCGCATTGTAGACAGTATCGGTTCGCCTTTAGAACTGGCAGAAATTATTTACGATTTTGTCAAAGCACCTGCTAATGAAGAAAGAAATAACGAACCGCGTTCCAAGTTGGCGTTAGATTCTTTTAGGTTGGGACAAATTACCAACATTCTCAACCGCCATCAACACTTCAGTTTTACGCATTACAAGCCTTCTACTCTTTCGAGGCGCATTCATCGTCGCTGCTTGATTACGGGATATCACAATATTGACGATTATATTAGGCGCTTGCAAATCGAGCGTAAAGAAAGAGAAATTCTTTGTCAAGATTTATTAATTAGCGTGACAAAGTTTTTTCGCGATGCAGCAGCTTGGGAATTTATGGAAACGAATATAATTCCCACAATATTAGAAAAAATCAATTCGGGAGATGAATTAAGATGCTGGGTAACAGCTTGCGCTACAGGAGAAGAAGCTTACACCTTAGCAATGTTAATAGATGAAGCTGTTACCGATTTAGGAAAACAAATAAAAGTCAAAATTTTTGCTACGGATATCGATCGAATCGCTTTAGAAAAAGCCGCTATCGGAATTTATCCAGAAAGTATTGCCAAAGATATTAATCCCGAACGTTTGGAGCGATACTTTATTCGGCAAGAGCAAAGTTTTCAAGTAGGGAAGGATCTACGAGAAAAGTTAATTTTTGCACCCCACGACTTAACCAAAGATGCGACTTTTACTCGGATGCATATTATTACCTGCCGCAACGTGCTGATTTATATGCAGCCGCAGCTACAGCAGCAGGTATTACGCAACTTTCATTTTTCCTTGGTACCGAAAGGCTTTTTATTGCTGGGAGAAGCAGAAACAGTCGCATATTTTGAAGATGAACTCATCCCGATTGAGAAAAAACACAAGATTTATCAGAAAGCCAGAGATTCGCGACTGCCTTTACCTGTAAGAGGTGTAGAAAACTTTACCAAACATTTTCTATCATCCCAGCCTTCTGTTAGGCAAGCCCCTAAGTCAACTAAAGAACCAATGCTTGAAGCTGCTTTAAATAACTTGTTAGGGCAGGAAAAAGCAACTTGTCTGCTGGTAGATAAAAATAATCATGTAGTGTATATGTTTGAGGATTTAGCAAAAGTACTCAAATTCCCTACAGGTAATCCGACTACAGAAGCGATTAAATTAGTTATTCCGCCCCTGCAACTCCCCCTTAATACTGCATTGCGTCGCGCTCAAAAAGAACGTACCCCCGTTGCATACACGGGAATTAAGGTTGGGGAAGGCGAGAAACAACGCATTCTCAGTTTAAAAGTCAGCTACGAACAAGCAAGTAAAATCGCTGGTGATTTCTTGATGGTGACAATTGCCGAAGATGCAGAAGTTGAAGTTGCACCGCAAGCACGTCATTTTGAAGCAGATAGTGAAGTATCCCATCGGATATTAGATTTAGAATACGAGTTGCAGCAAAGCCGCGAAAGTTTGCAAGCGACTATTGAAGAATTAGAAACTACAAACGAAGAGCAGCAAGCGACTAACGAAGAATTAATTGCTTCCAACGAGGAATTGCAAAGTACTAACGAGGAACTGCATTCGGTAAACGAAGAACTTTTCACCGTCAATGCCGAATATCAATCAAAAATTCAGGAATTAACCGAGTTAAATGCTGATGTCGATAACTTGTTGCAAAGTACCGATATTGGCGTTGTATTTCTCGATAAAGATTTAAGAATTCGTAAATTTACCCCAGCAGCGACAGCAGCGATCAATTTACTAGACACAGATATTGGTCGTCCCATTCAGCATATTACTAATAACATCGACTTTGGCGAATTTACAGAACTGCTGCAATCAATTCTCAACTGCGGAAAACCAAAGCAACGAGAAGTCAAATTGAGTTCTACGGGAAAACATTTGTTAATGCGGGTTTATCCTTATTGGCAAGGAGAAAAATGTTGTGAAGGGGTGGTGTTAACTTTTGTAGATGTAGATGAGATTAAACAAGTCCAAGAAGAACTTCAGCAAACTTACAACGTATTGGAGAAAAAAGAGCAACAACTTCAAGCTGTCTTAGATAATACTACATCAGTCATTTACGTTAAAGATATTGAAGGGCGTTACTTGCTGCTAAATAAACAGCTTAGTGCAGTTAGTGGTTTAGAGGCAGAACAATTTTTAGGTAAAACTGACTGTGATTTGTTTGCTTCAGAAGTTTGCCAAGTATTTCAAGATAACGATCGCAAAGTCATCGCAGAAAACACTATCTTGGAATTTGAAGAAATACTTCCCCAAGCTGACGGCGAAAATCATACCTATATTTCCATCAAAGCACCTTTATGCGATGCCGAAGGAGAACCTTATGCAGTTTGCGGTATTTCTACAGATATAACTAAACAAACCTCTATTCAAGAAAAACTAAATCAAACTAATACCGAACTCGTTCGCGCTAAAGAAGCAGCAGAAGCCGCAAACCATGCCAAAAGCGAGTTTCTCGCCAGAATGACTCACGAATTGCGAACTCCTCTGAATGCAATTCTAGGTTTTACGCAAATCTTAACTAGAAATCCCAAATTAGAAAATAAACAAAAGCAGTATTTAGAAACAATTCTTCGCAGCGGCAAACATTTACTGGAATTAATCAACGATATCTTAGATATTTCCAAAATTGAAGCCGGGATGGCAGAAATTAACGTTACTAGTTTCGATCTTTATCGCTTACTTGACGGTATCGAAGCAATGTTACACCTCAAAGCCAGAGCGAAAAGATTACAGTTAAAATTTGAGCTAAATCCAGAACTTCCTCAGTACGTGCAAACCGATGAAAATAAACTGCGGCAAGTATTAATTAACCTCTTAGGAAATGCCATCAAATTTACCAATTCTGGTAGCGTAGTCTTGCGAGTAGGATTTTTTGAGGAAGTCAATATAGAAGAAAATTCTACCCCCTCTACCCCCTCTTCCCCCTCTACCCCCTCTACCTCCCATCCCAATTCTTCCCTACTCCTAAATTTTCAAATAGAAGACACGGGAGGAGGTATCGCACCGAAAGAATTAGATCGTATTTTTGATGCTTTCGTGCAAAGCAACCCGACTTATCAAGCTGAAGACGGAACTGGTTTGGGGTTGGCAATTTGCAAGCGTTTTGTAAATTTAATGGGTGGAGATATTGAAATAGAAAGTAGTTTAGAGAAAGGAACAAAAGTTGAATTTCATGTTTTAGTTAATTTAGATGAAAAACCTTTAGAAATTACTCCATCTTTATCTAAAGGGCGCGTTATCGGTTTGAAACCGAATCAAAAAAATAATCGCATTCTTATAGTCGAAGATAACTGGGATAATCGTCAACTATTGCTACAGATTCTTACACCGTTAGGATTTGAAATTATTGAAGCAACTAACGGACAAGAAGCAATAGAAATATGGAAAAAAGAACAACCCAATTTAATCCTAATGGATATGCGAATGCCAGTAATGGACGGTTATGAAGCTACTAAAATTATTAAACAGAAAATTATTGAAAATCAAAATCAAAACAATACTGCAATTATTGCTTTAACCGCAACGGCATTTAATGAAGATAGACAGTTCATGTTGGAATTGGGCTGTAATGATTTTATCCGCAAACCATTTCAAGAAGAATTTCTCTTAGATACAATCGCTAAATATTTAGATATTGAGTATATTTATGAATCTGACGATTCAACTAAAGATGAAAGCAACTTAGAGCAATTAACCACCGAAGCCTTAAAAGTTATGTCAGAAGAATGGTGTGAATCTCTTCATGCTGCTGCGGTACATTGCAATCAAGATTCCGTTTTACAATTGCTTGAAGAAATTCCCGAAAATCATCAATCCCTCAAACAGCAACTTGAAGATTTAGCTGATAACTATCAATTCGATAAAATTTCTAGTATTAGTGAAAAAGGTTAAAGGTCAAAGGTCAAAGGTTAAAGGTTAAAGGTCAAAGGCAGTATCCCAAAAGTGCTATTTTTTTTATTTTGGTAGTGCGAGCATCTTGCTCGCTAGCAAATAATTAGCAACGCCCAATCCCCCATCCCCCATGCCCAATCCTCACTCACAACTGATTCTGTATCACAAACTATTTATTTTATAGTGAAAATATTATACTCTATGTTACTTAATGCTTTTTTAGTTGGGATATGTTATTACATTACGAAAAAACTGAATTTAAAGCCGATATACTAATTGTCGATGATGAGCCGGATAATTTGCGATTGTTATCAACAATACTACAATCTCAAGGTTATAAAGTCAGACAGGCTATAAATGCAAATATTGCTTTAAAAACGTTGAAATTACAGCCACCTGATTTAATACTGCTCGATATTTTAATGCCAGAAGTAGATGGTTATCAACTTTGTCAGCGACTTAAAAGTAATTCTGCAACCACAGAAATACCAGTGATTTTCTTAAGTGCGTTATCAAGAGGGTTAGATAGAAAAAAAGGTTTTCTGGTTGGTGGTGCTGATTATTTAACTAAACCGTTTGAACTTGAAGAAGTGTTGGCAAGAGTAAACCATCAACTCACTATTTGTAATTTAAAATTTCAGCTACAGCAAAAAAATCAAGAATTAATTGAATTGAAATCTAAGTAAATTTAAATAAACTATCAACTATTCTTAACTTAATAATTTTTCGAGTCGCTGGGTTGAGCGCGATCGCGAATCTTTTAGGTAATCTTAATTTAACTTGGGTTCTACTCCAAGCCCAATCAAACCGGATTTCTCTATTAACTCGATCGAATATATGATTACTAATTGGTTATTCGCGCATATTCCCAGTTTCTTGCCTCGTGCCTGGGATATGACTTCTACCCATCTCGCTACAATATTATATTTGTTTACTATCATCTGAGAAACAAATTAGTCAAGAAAGTTATAAACTACTTGATTCTTCTGATATAATAAGTAAAACTGATAATTAAATATTACCTGCAATACTTGACAATAAGTAAAAATAGGAAATTTAATAAAAAATTAATTATCGTCAACCCTTTTATCTGCTTCTTGAATAAGTAAAAATGGAATTCCTGATATTAAAGGAATTCCACTATGTAATTTATGACTCATGAATTGGAGTCTTTATAGGTCGAGATTCAATAATCAATCGCTAATATTAACTGTTGACTATTGAATATGCGGGCGGATTGACTAGACGACAGCCATCGGACGGCTACCAGCAGCGTGACGATCTATCACTTGGTCAATTAAGCCATAATTTTTGGCTTCATCAGGCGACATGAAAAAGTCTCTTTCGGTGTCTTCTGCGATGCGCTCAATGGGTTGACCAGTGTTTTCAGCTAAATATTGATTTAGTTGTTGCTTGTGATAGAGAATCTCTTTCGCTTGAATTTCAATATCGGTTGCTTGTCCTTGTGCCCCACCTAAAGGTTGGTGAATCATAATTCGAGAATGAGGTAAACTCATCCGCTTACCTTTAGTGCCAGCAGTAAGTAAGAAAGCACCCATACTAGCAGCGAGTCCGGTGCAAATAGTACAAATATCCGGACGGATATGTCTCATGGTATCAAAAATACCCATGCCAGCAGTTACCGAACCACCAGGAGAGTTGATATACATATAGATATCTTTCTCCGCATCTTCTGAATCTAACAATAGCAGTTGAGCAACTATTAAGTTAGCTACGTTGCTATCAATAGGTTGACCTAAGAAGATAATGCGATCGCGCAGTAGTCTTGAGTAAATATCAAAGGCGCGTTCGCCGCGACCGGATTGTTCAATAACGATAGGAATCATGCAGGCTAGTTTTAGTTAATTTACATACATTTTATCGATTACTAAGCTGATTGTTGTTATCAACAGCACAAGAAGCAACAAAATAGATCGTTAAAGTGTAATTATTGTATCTCTAAATAAGTAATAATAGTTACATTCTATGTATCTAAATAAACTTTTTTTTGTTAAGAGTACGGTCTGTCCGGATTAAATCATCATTGTAGGTAAAACAATAGTACGAGAGGCATATTCGTGAATTATTTGAAATAGAAATGCCATTTATTTAGAGCCATAGGAAAAGGTCATGTTGAAAAGATTAGTACAAGCCGCAATCATTACTTTGTTACTTAATTTAATATTCGGATTAACCTCGAATACGGACAAAGTTATAATTTCAGAAGTTAAACCTCCTGTAGATACATCTTCAGGACCAATCGTCAGCTTACTTGTTCGTTCTTTAAAATAAATTAGAAAGAAGATAGCCAAATTTAGGTAGTCGAGAATAAGATAGCGATCGTTAGTATTGCGTAGTATTAAAAATCAATACAAATAAGTGAAAAGCTCATTTTATCGGGTTTTCTGCTTTAAAGGCATCGATCTCGACATATGCTTTCTCCTGTAATTAAGCAAGATGATGTGGTTAAAAACAAGCAGTTACCATCAATAGCGGCAAAGGCGATGGTTTTGTAAAAATCCGGGTTTTTGTATTCTTATAATTCAAAAGCGCACCTTATTAAAGAGAAGCGATAAACTGGGCTATTATAAGGCTTTTCATATTTTGAAATCATGACTAATCGCCTCGCTTCTGCTCAAAGTCTTTACCTCCGCAAGCACGCTGAAAATCCGATTGATTGGTGGAATTGGTGCGATGAAGCGCTATCTACAGCTAAATTGCAAAATAAACCCATATTTCTCTCCATTGGTTATTCCAGCTGTCACTGGTGTACTGTAATGGAAGGAGAAGCTTTTTCAGATTTAGAAATAGCTGAATATATGAATGCTAATTTTCTTCCGATTAAAGTCGATCGCGAAGAAAGACCGGATATTGATAGCATTTATATGCAGGCTTTACAAATGATGAGCGGTCAAGGTGGTTGGCCCTTAAACGTTTTTCTTTCTCCTGATGACTTAGTACCATTTTACGCCGGAACCTATTTTCCTCCAGAAGAACGTTACGGTCGTCCCGGATTCTTGCAGGTATTGAAAGCAATCAGGCATTATTACGATACGGAAAAACAAGACTTACAACAACGTAAAGCAGTTATTTTAGAATCGCTGCTCACCTCTGCGGTATTGCAAACCGAAACGGAGGCTCTAAGACAAGATAATCAATTATTACGACAAGGTTGGGAAACTTTTACTGGAATCATCAATAACAGGCAGCAGGGTAATAGTTTTCCTACGATCCCCTACGCACAGATGGCTTTGCAAGGAAGTAGATTTGATTTTACATCGACATACGATAGCAAACAAGTTTGCACCCAACGAGGATTAGACTTAGCACTCGGCGGAATTTTTGACCATGTAGCAGGTGGTTTTCATCGTTATACAGTCGATCCCACCTGGACTGTACCCCATTTTGAGAAGATGCTGTACGATAACGGTCAGATAGTCGAATATCTGGCTAACTTGTGGAGTGCGGGGATCGAACAACCGGCATTTAGTCGTGCGATCGCCAAAACTGTAAAATGGCTGCAACGAGAAATGACAGCACCTCAAGGTTATTTCTACGCTGCTCAAGATGCGGATAGTTTTATCACTCAAGAAGATTTGGAACCAGAAGAAGGCGCGTTTTACGTTTGGAGTTACAGCGAACTAGAACAACTGCTAAATTCAGAAGAATTAACTCAACTGCAACAAAATTTTACAGTTACACCCAACGGTAATTTTGAAAATCAAAATGTTTTGCAAAGGCGTAACTCAGAAAAATTAAGCGATGCCATAGAAGCGATTTTAGAGAAATTGTTTGCTGCTCGTTATGGTAACAACAGTGAGGCGATCGAAACTTTCACCCCCGCTCGTAATAACCTTGAAGCAAAATCAAATAATTGGCAAGGTCGTATTCCAGCAGTTACAGATACTAAAATGATTGTTGCTTGGAATAGCTTAATGATTTCCGGTTTAGCGAGAGCTTATGCAGTATTCTCCCAACCAGAATACCTCGAACTGGCAACTCAAGCAACGAAGTTTATCTTAGAGAATCAATTTGTTGATGGAAGATTTCACCGACTCAATTACGAAGGAAAGCCTCACTTGTTGGCACAATCCGAAGATTACGCTTTGTTTATCAAAGCCTTGTTAGATTTACATCAAGCTTCCTTGAAAACAGATAATCAATTCTGGTTAGAGAAAGCGATTTCCCTCCAAGATGAATTTAACGAATATCTATGGAGCATCGAACTGGGAGGTTACTTCAATACCGCAAATGATGCCAGCCAAGAATTGATTGTACGAGAACGTAATTATATAGATAGTGCTACACCTTCGGCTAACGGCATCGCTTTATCTAATTTGGTGCGACTTACCTTAGTAACAGATAATCTTCAATATTTAAATTTAGCAGAACAGGGATTAAAAGCGTTTCGCAGCGTCATGAGTAACGCAACCCAAGCTTGTCCCAGTTTGTTTGTAGCCTTAGATTGGTATCGGAACTGTACCTTAATTCGTACCGAAAAACAGCGGATAAACTCGCTAATATCTAAATTCTTACCCGTTGCAATGTTTGTCGAACAATCCGATTTACCACAGAATAGCATCGGGTTAGTTTGCCAAGGATTAAAATGTCTAGCACCCGCCCAGAGTGAGGAGAAATTATTGGAACAAGTAGTTTCTAGTTATACCAGAGGAGATTAGGGGATGGGGGGATGGGGGATGGGGAAATGGGGAGATTGGGACAAGGGGATGGGGGAAAGAAGTTAAGAGTTAAGAATTATTAAAGCTTTAACCTTTAACCTTTGACCTTTAACCTTTAACCTTTGACTTACGTCCCCCCGAAACTATAATCTGATTAAATAACTATTAATTGATAATTGATAACTGTTCATTGATAATTGATGAAACATACGCTTTCAGTACTCGTAGAAGATGAAGCGGGAGTTCTCTCGCGGATTTCTAGTTTATTTGCTCGTCGCGGCTTTAATATTGAAAGTCTGGCGGTTGGTCCTGCCGAACAATCGGGGATTTCTCGAATTACAATGGTTGTAGCTGGTGATGACCGTGTAATCGAACAACTCACTAAACAACTATATAAGTTAATTAATGTTCTCAAAGTCCAGGACATTACTGAAATCCCTTGTGTCGAACGAGAATTAATGTTAATTAAAGTGAATGCTACCAGCATTAATCGTTCGGAAATTGTCGAATTAGCGACTATTTTTAGAGCGCGGGTGGTAGATGTCGCCGAAGATTCCTTAACTGTGGAAGTCGTTGGAGATCCAGGAAAAATAGTCGCGATCGTACAGGTACTGCAAAAATTTGGCTTGCGAGAAATTGCGCGTACCGGAAGAATTGCATTAACTCGCGAGTCTGGTGTGAATACTGAATGGCTCAAGACTTTGGAAGCTAAAGTTTAGCTCTGAGTAGTGCTGCCTTCGCCTAGCGCAGCGTACCGTAGGTATTGCGTGTCCATAAGGATAAGCTTCTAGCTCGCTATTCTTCTCTAAGTACTTGTGTAAAATTAATTAAGCATTTCTTTTGGGTAGGGAATAGGGAACGGTTGTATAACCGAGCAGTAAATATATAAAGAATTTTGCTTGACTAGTTATCAATATCATCGCCCAGGTAAACGAATGGCGATTCCCGCCTATCCGAACAAGTCTAAATCATGACTTAATTTTCCCATCCCTCAATCCCCCATACTTAATAAAAATTATTTGTAAATTTACCAAAACATCAAATTAATGCCAAATTGGCATGACTTGACTGAAAAAAACTGATAAATATTATATAGAGAAAGAAAAAACAGCTAAATCAGCTACAGTAAGGATTATTTTATTTCTTGTTGCTTGTCTGATTTTTGATGCTGTTTCTGAGGAATATCAATATCTACATTAACAATAACCATTAAGCAAATTACGGTTATTATTAATGTTGATTTTTATAAAACAATTTTTTGGTGCAAAATGGCAATGTAAAAAAAGCTAATGCGTTGCGCGATCCGTTTAGTTGGCGGTGAAACACTTGCGGTGGTGAGGCAGCGCGGTAAGAGGGGGTTTCCCCCATGTAAGCCGGAGGCTTTCTCGCAGAGTGCGACTGCCGAAAGGGTTCCCCGGTGAATCAGTTGGCGGTGTCGGTTTGGGTACCGCCAAACTGATGAACCCGAAGGGCATAAGCCTTCGTGTTAAACCCAGAGGCTATGTTTTTAACTTTGTATAACTTCGTTTGATGTTAGCAATGCATTGTGTTTTAAGGAAAATGTGAGATAAAGGCAAGCTTGGAAATTCCCAAGTTGAATGTTAAAGAAACTAGGTAAGATAAAAATTAGTCCGAAATTCTATTTAAGATTATAAGTGATTGTAAGTGCTTTCAACTTGGTGCATGAAAGTGCTGGTTGTTTTTGATGTTTAATCGTAGTAATTTATTAGGAGAGGGAATGTGTCTACCGGATTGAATTAAGAGTATTTAGATATTTGATAGAACTTATTTTTTTAAAGCGATCGTGCTTTTGAGGTAAATTTCAGTGGAATAATTAAATCAATTAGCAAATTACTTGCCGCTTAAATATTATCTTTCTCTATCTACGATCGTTAGATAGGGCTGATTTAGTGATGCGTGCAAATAACAGATTTTTATATCCAAAGTTATGGTTGTGGCAAATTTCCCAGGAGGTATTCATAGCTATGAATGGTTTATTCATGGTTTCTCATCGGCTGCTTGATAAATCAACAAAAATTTTGTTGAATAATTTATTGAAGCTGAGAAACCGGCATTTATTTATTTTTGATATTGTTTTTTCCGCCATTACACCGCTTTTAGCGCTGATACTACGTTTAGATGGCAATTTAGCTCTTCAACCATATATATCCGATTTAGTAACGGCAACATTACTTTTTTTAATAGTTAAGATTGGTATATTTTTCAGTTTTGGCTTTTATCGGCGTTATTGGCGTTATGCGGGTGTAG
Source organism: Rivularia sp. (in: cyanobacteria) (assembly GCA_965234645.1). Classification (GTDB taxonomy): domain Bacteria; phylum Cyanobacteriota; class Cyanobacteriia; order Cyanobacteriales; family Nostocaceae; genus Rivularia. The sequence continues at coordinate 5,336,534 of OZ248344.1, forward strand.
AAGAACTGACCTATGTAACGATGTTGATAATAGCTGCGGTGGTAATCCAAACTCTGTTATTTGATGTTGTGGATTTCACCATACCTTGGGCTGTAGATAGACTGCCGCGATCGCTACCATTTCTCGATGGATTGCTATCAATAATTTTTATTGGTGCATTGCGTTTTAGCGTTCGAGTTGTTGAGAGAACTAGACATTCGCGCATAGCTTTCAATCCGGGCTTTCACCAGCAAGGAGAACGAGTACTTATAATAGGTGCGGGAAGTGCCGGGGTAAGCCTCGTGCAGGAAATGCAAACAGCTCGTCGCCATTTGGGTTTTTGTCCCGTAGCCTTTATTGATGACGATAGAAGCAAATTAAACGCACGCATTCGAGGAATCCATGTAGTTGGCGATCGCCATGCGATTCCTGATGTTTTAAAACCGTTGAGGGTGGATAAAGTCATTATTGCAATGCCTTCAGCAAATGGGGAAGTGATTCGAGAAATCGTCGATATCTGTAAATCGACTGGAATCCAAACCAGTACCTTACCGGGGATAAACGAAATCCTCAACGGTAAAGTCAGCTTAAACAGTATTAGAGATGTGAGAATTGAGGATTTACTCAGACGCGAACCCGTACAGACAGAGATTGAAAAAGTTGCTGAATTTATTAATGGAAAAAGAGTCTTAATTACAGGTGCGGGTGGTTCGATTGGTAGCGAACTTTGCCGTCAAATTTGCTCTTGTCATCCAAAAGAAATTATGTTGGTGGGACATGGCGAAAATTCTGTTTTTAATATTCAACAAGAATTGAATCAGCTAGTACAAGTCTTAAAAGATGAAAGTAGAAGTACGGGATATGCGACTAAGATTCATGCATTTATTGCCGATATCCGCTTTAAAGATAGACTCAGATACGCTTTTGATAAATTTCAGCCAGACGCGATCTTCCATGCAGCCGCACACAAACACGTTCCGTTGATGGAAACGAATTCTCCAGAAGCAATTACCAACAACGTCATTGGTACCAAAAATTTAGTTGAAGAAGCATTGCGGTGTAACATCAAACACTTCGTGATGATTTCCACCGATAAAGCGGTTAATCCTACCAACATCATGGGTGCCAGTAAGAGAGTTGCGGAAATGCTGGTACTGCAAGCGGCGAAACAAAGCGGTAAATCTTACCTTGTAGTACGTTTTGGTAACGTTTTGGGCAGTCGCGGCAGCGTGGTTCCCACATTTAAAAAGCAAATTGCCGCAGGTGGTCCGATAACCGTAACTCATCCAGATATCTGTCGCTACTTTATGACTATACCCGAAGCAGTGCAGCTAGTTTTACAAGCAGCAGTTTTGGGTAGAGGCGGAGAAGTACTGATGCTCAACATGGGCGAACCTGTAAAAATTGTCGATTTAGCCTCGGAATTAATTAGACTTTCTGGTTATAGGGTGAATAAAGACATAGATATTGTTTTTACAGGCTTGCGACCGGGTGAGAAACTGTTTGAAGAATTGTTTATAGAAGGTGAAGAATACGATCCAACCGAACATGAAAAGCTGTTTATGGTGAAGAATTCGAGCCGAATTATACCGAATACTTTGAATCTTTCAGTAGATGCACTTTGTCAGGCTGCTGGTAAAAATGATACGAATTCAATTAAGTTTTTGTTGGAGCAATTAGTGCCAGGGTATAAGCCGAAGTATTTGGACGATACGGGGCTAAAAGAAGGATTAAAAAATAGTAACTCTGGTGTAAACAAAGCAAATCAAAGTAATAAAAGAAAAGTTGAACCAAAAAGTGCATAAATCTTTTGGAGGAAGAAAAAAAGGCTCATCCTGTGGTAAATATGTTTTTATCAAAATTGACATTAACAGGATGTGCTTAGGAACACAATGGTTATGAAAATGAGCCTCAAAAAATGCGTCAGTAGTTTATCTTTAATCGTAATTACTGGTATGTCTTACGGATGCCGTATCATGCCTTTAAATGCTTCGACGGTAGAAACTTCGTATTCCGAAAGTTTTGAGAATTTTCCTAATCCGGAAAGGGGATTTTATGTGGATTCTGGTCCAGATGCAAGTAGTCCACTTACTTCTAGTAAGCTGCAAGAAGCCAAGAATCAAAATATTAGTTTGATTCGTAGAATTTACCTACTTTCGGATTATAGGGACAGTCCATTACCCGAATCTTTATTAGATTTGGTATCAAATGACTTGCAAAAAGCCAGAGAAGCAGGAGTAAAACTGATTATTAGATTTGCATACAATTGGGAAATGGGTGGTGCGGATGCTCCAAAAGATAGGATACTTTCTCATATAGAGCAACTAGAACCAGTCTTGCAAGAAAACTATGATTCTATTGCATACCTACACGCAGGTTTTATTGGTTCTTGGGGAGAGTGGAATCGTTCTACAAACAACCTATTAAATACCCCAGATATGAAGGATATTTTATTTAAACTCTTGTCTGTAGTTCCTGCCCAAAGGATGGTAGCTGTACGTTATCCATACTACAAAAAAAGAATTTATGATACACAAAATCCTTTAACTGACTCTGAAGGTTTTAACGGTAGTAATAGAGCTAGAACGGGTTCGCTGAATGATTGTTTCTTAGCTAGTGGAGACGATGGAGGAACTTATCTGCTTGAAAATGATATTGAGCAGCAAAAAGATTTTCTCAATCAAGAGAATTTATATGTAGTTCAGGGAGGAGAAACTTGTAGTTCTAATAGTGTCGCGCAACCATATATTGGATGTGACAATGCCTTGAACGAATTGCAAAGAATGCGTTGGAGCGATTTAAACTCTAGCTTTGAACAAGGTGTATTAGATACCTGGAAAAATCAAGGTTGTTATGGAGAAATCGAACGTCGTTTGGGCTATCGCTTCAACCTTGTAAATTCAGAAATTACCGATAGTGCAAAACCGGGTGGTAGGTTTTCTGCGAAGCTAAACATCGAAAATGTTGGATGGGCTAATTTATACAATCCCCGTTTGGTAGAAATAGTATTACGGAGTCGGGGAACAAACCAAGAATACTATTTGCGGGCTAACCAAAAACCCCGAGGATGGTTCCCAGGTAATGTTACCACAGTAAATATTGAAGGTGGTTTACCAGCAAATATACCACCTGGGGAATATGACATATTCCTTAATCTACCCGACCCCGATTCTCGATTGTACAATCGCCCAGAATATTCAATCAGGTTAGCAAATGTAGATGTTTGGGAGCAGTCTACTGGATATAACTCATTGTTAAGTAGCATTGTTATTGATGCGAATGCAGAAGGAGAAGATTATTCGGGTAGTAATCAATTTGTGTCACGCTAGCTAATATGAGCCAAAACTAAAATGAAAATTTTGCGATTGTCTAACCTACTTACTTTTTGGAAAAAATTGACAAGCGGTTCTACCAATCGCAAAATTTTTGGTGCGGCTATGATTGTGGGGACGGGAACGCTATTTGTCAAAGTAGCCGCAATGTTCAAAGAACTGGTGGTTGCTTGGAAGTTTGGTACTGGAAATGCACTGGATGCATTTTTAATTGCCTTGCTGGTTCCCTCCTTTATTATTAATGTCATTGCTGGTTCATTTAAAGCTGCTTTGATTCCAACTTATATACAGGTGCAAGAAAAACAAGGAAGAAAAGCTGCTCAAAAACTTTTTTCTGGAGTCACTGTTGCAAGTATTGGGTTGCTAATACTTACAACTATATTAATTCTGTTATTAGCACCGCTGTATTTACCATTAATTGCTGCGGGGTTTAGCGATGAAAAATTAGACCTGACTTTCCGATTGACTTGTGCAATTTCACCTCTAATTCTGTTGAGCGGAATTCAAATTATTTGGGGTGGTGTATTAAATGCAGGAGAGCGTTTTGCTTTAGTTGGAATTAGCCCAATTATCACTCCAGTAATTACTATTATATTTCTTTTAACGTCCGAAGCATGGGGTAGTTTTTCCCTAGCAGCAGGATTGATCGGTGGTGGAATTGCAGAAATGGCAATACTTGGAGTTGCCCTCAAGCGACAAGGAATTTCTATAATTCCCAAATGGCACGGTTTAAGCCCAGAATTTATTCAAGTCGCAACTCAATATGCACCTACAGTTACAGCATCATTTTTGATGTGCAGCGCCATAATTATAGACCAATCAATGGCAGCAATGTTGGCTCCGGGTAGTGTTGCAGCGCTTAGTTATGGTAATCGAGTAGTTTCACTACCAATACTCTTAGTAACTACAGGATTGAATGCTGCAATAATTCCTTATTTTTCTCAGATGATTGCTGCTAAAGATTGGGCAGGTGTAAATCATACGCTCAAACGATACCTAAAGCTAATATTTTTAGCAACCATACCTTTAACAATACTTATAATAGTTTTTTCCCAGCTAATAGTTAGTCTTTTATATCAAAGAGGCTCATTTACAGCGAGCGATACTGAATTAGTTGCCAATATTCAAAATTTTTATGCTCTACAAATACCTTTTTATGTTTCGGCAATATTTGTAGTTCATGTCATTGTATCGTTGAGAAAAAATTATATTATGATGTGGGGTTCTGGAATCAATCTAATTGCGAATATTGCAGGAAATTTTATATTTATGCACTTTTTAGGGGTAGAAGGAATTGCTCTATCTACTAGCTGTGTTTATTTAGTTTCTTTCAGCTTTTTATTCTTTTTTGCGCTGAAATTTTTAAGAGATATTCAAGAATCAGCAAATTAATTGATAATCAATCATATGAAGATTACATTTGTAATATCATCTCTTTCGTCGGGTGGAGCAGAACGAGTTTTAATTTTACTAACACAAGCATTTTTAAATAAAGGATACCAAGTTAGTTTAGTTACATTATCCACAAATAAAGATGATTTTTATACATTACCGCCAGGTGCTAATAGATTAGCTTTAGGAATTTTAGGAAATTCTGCAAATCCTTTAAATGCCATAGTTAATAATCTAAGTCGTCTATCAAAATTAAGAAAAGCAATTTGCTCGACTAAGCCAGATATAGTTATTTCATTTGCTACAGAAACAAACATATTAACCATAGTTTCTCTCTTGCAAACAGGAATACCCGTAATTGCTACAGAACATTGTGACCCCAACTTAATGTCCTATGGAAGGATATGGGAGAAATTACGGCGTTTTAGCTATCCTTATGCAACGAAAATTGTTAGCGTTAGTAAAGGAGTTGATAGCGGCTTTAATTGGTTATCGACAGCTAAAAGGGCAGTAATATATAATCCCTTTTTGAGAATAGAAGATAATCAAACTATATCTGAGTTACCTACAGGTGTAGACTTAGAAAAACAGTGGATTGTGAGCATGGGTAGATTAAAGTATCAAAAAGGTTTTGACATTTTATTATCCGCTTTTGCTCAAATAGCCAATCGTTATCCTAATTGGCAATTAATAATATTAGGAAAAGGCGAAAAACGTCAAGAATTAGAAAAACAGGTAGAAAATTTAGGTCTAAGCAGTCAAGTCGTTTTACCGGGAGTAATCAAAAATCCATTTCCTACTTTAAAAAGAGCAGAAGTATTTGTAATGGCTTCTCGTTTTGAAGGTTTTCCCATGTCTCATGGTGAAGCAATGGCTTGTGGTTGTCCGATTATTTCTACCGATTGTCCCAGCGGTCCGAGAGAGATTATTCGTCATCAAGTAGACGGTATTTTAGTTCCAACTGAAGACGTATGTGCTTTGGCTAAAGCAATGGATAATTTGATGTCTAATGAAAAAGAAAGAATACGTTTAGCTAGCCGTGCTAAAGAAGTTACAGAAAGATTCAGCTTAACAAATGTTATGGATAGTTGGGAAAAGCTGTTTGAAGAAGTTATGAATACAAATGAATCCAAATTACTAAGTAGTACTTTATAAAATTAGATTGTGAATAAACAACTGATAGCTTTTTTTCTACCTAACTTATACGGTGGAGGTGCTGAAAGGGTTGCAGTAAATTTACTCGAAGCAATGTCAGTACCAGATATTTCTCTAGATTTAGTTTTAGCTGATGCAGAAGGACCGTTATTAAAGCAAATACCAAACCATGTTCGACTAGTTAATTTAGCATCTGGGAGAGTATTAAAAGCTATTCCAGCTTTATCTCGTTATATAAAAGAAAATAAGCCACTAGCTTTAGTTTCGCATATTTCTCATGCTAACGTAGTTGCTATATTAGCTAGAGAATTAGCTGGTACAAGAACTAAATTAATATTGGTAGAGCATAACACTTTAACATCTACTAAATCAAAATTATGGCGGAGTCAATTTGTTCCTTTATTTATGAAGTGGCTTTATCCTCGTGCAGATGTAGTTGTTGGAGTATCTGAAGGTGTAGCTGAAGATATTAAGTCTCAACTAGGATTAGATCGAGAAAAAGTAAATACTATTTATAATCCTGTTGTTAATGATAAATTATTTTTGAAAGCAAAAAGTTCTTTAAATCATCCCTGGTTTGAGAAAAATAGTCCTCCAGTATTTTTGGCTGTAGGAAGATTAACAGAGCAAAAAGATTTTTCAACTTTGATTAAAGCTTTTGCACTCGTGCGAAAACGAAGATTAGCTCGTCTAATTATTTTAGGTGAAGGAGAAGCTCGTGCAGAATTAGAGGAATTAATTAAAATCTTGGGAATTAACGAAGATGTTTCCTTACCCGGATTTACAGACAATCCTTATGCTTATATGTATAACTCTAATGCATTCATACTTTCTTCGCGTTGGGAAGGATTGCCAACTGTATTAATAGAAGCTATGGCTTGCGGTTGTCCGGTTGTTGCTACAGATTGTCCTAGCGGTCCTAAAGAAATTTTAGAAGCAGGTAAATATGGAGAATTAGTATCAATAGGTGATGTTACTGCTTTGTCTGAAGCAATGTTAAATGTACTCGATAATCCGATAAATTCGGAAATATTAGCAGAGCGGACGCAGGATTTTTCCTTTGATAAAGCTGTTTCAAAATATTTGAAATTATTAACTAATTGATATGACAGTAATTCGGAGAAGAAGTCAAAATAAGTTATTAGAGTATTATCAATGTTTTTTAGCAATTGTTGCTGTTTTGGTTTTTTTTACAGAAGCAGATAACTTTTTATTCGATTCTGGTATAACTCCAGTTCCTAAAAATGTAGTAATAATAATGTGTTTGGCTTCGACACCATTATTCATATCATTGAAATCGAAAAATTTTCAATATATACCGATGAGTGTGATTCTATGGTGCTGTTTATACTTAGGAATATCAGCAGCTTCTTTTCTCCATACAGTACCTACAGAACCCGTTACTCAAGAATTGGAAACACGGATATTAGCAGTTTTATTTATCTTGCTAATGACACTCATTTTCTCTGGAGAACCTATTGTACGTAAATGTGCTAGATGGGCTTTGATTATTGCAGTTTTACTAACTATTGTTAATAATTTTAGAGAATTAATTGACCCAATGGCATTCAATGGATTTAATATTACGGGAAGACCGGCTGGCTTTTATAAAGACCCTAATAAATCCGGTGCTGCCCTAATTATGGGTCTAATATTTACTATTGGATTATTACCAAAAAAATACAGAATACTTTATTTTATAATAGTTTCTATCGGTACTTTTATTACTTTTTCTAGAGGAGCAATACTTTGTTTATTCATTTTACTATTTCTTTTATTTATAAAACGTTTTATACCTGTTTCACAATTATATAGTATTTTAGGTGTATTAGTTGTATTGTTAATTGCTGGCAATGTCGGAAATTATTTAATCAACCAAGCTAGCGAATTTGGAATTTTAAATCACAGTATTGAAGCAAGAATAGTCGCAATAACAAACTTTGCTGACCCTGACGCACGCGAAGCTGATGATGGTAGTTCGCGTTCCGATGTTGCAAGTATCGCTTGGAGAAGTTTTTTGAAAAAACCATTTCTCGGTCATGGAATTGGTTATATTCGCGAATGGGGAGAAATTCTTCCGCATAATATGTATTTAACATTCATGATTGAACATGGTTTTGTAGGATTTTTGGTTGTACCCTTATTTGTTTTTGCAGTAACTCAAAATAATTATGGAGAAGCAAAAAAACTTGGTCTATTTTTCGGCAGTTTTATTTTGTTTTGGTCAATGTTTAGCAATACGGTTTTAGAAGATCGGGAAACATTAATGATGTTTGTTCTATTGGCTGTAATGTCAAAATATAGCAGATTAGAACAACTTAGCTTGAGGAACTTTAAACCATGTAGGTAAATTGTTAGGCTAGCAATTGAGAATTGAACGGAATAAATTAATACGAAGCTTAGGCGAAAAGGTCAAGTAAATTTAGTAAACAAAATGGTGAATTTAAAATGAACAATAAAAGTTTTGTCTTAGCTTTTATCACCACCGGACTTTATACAGGTGGTGCAGAAAGAATGCTTTACAATTTGCTATCTAAAATAGATAGAAAACGTTTTAAACCAGTAGTTATTTCTCTAATGAATCGGGGTGTTTGGGGTACAAAGATTGATGCTTTAAACATACCTATTTATACAATCGGCATGAAAGAAGGTAAGCCACCAACACCAGGAATAATTTCTCGTTTGATTAGCACCGTGCGCGAAATTCAACCGGACTTGATACAAGGGTGGATGTATCATGGCAACCTAGCAGCCCAATTTGTTCAAATATTTAGTGCAAGAAAAATTCCGGTTTTATGGAATATTCAGCATTCAATGTATTCATTGAAATATGAAAAACTCATGTCTAGATTAGTAATTCAGTCAGGAGCAAAGTTTTCTCATTCTCCTAGCAGTATTATTTATGTTTCTCAGACTGGTAAATCTCAACATGAAAAAATTGGTTATTGGAGCAATAACGGCTGTGTAATTCCAAATGCAACCGATAGTTCTTTATTTGCACCTTCACAGCAAGCTAAAAAAGATGTTCGTTCGGAATTGGGTTTAGCTGAAGATGATTTATTAATTGGACAGTTTGCTCGGTTTCATCCGATGAAAGACCATGCAAATTTTCTTAATGCTGCTAGATTGTTATTAGAAAAGATAGCAGAAAATGAAAATGTACATTTTGTTTTAGCAGGAACAGAAGTAAATAGAGATAATCAGTTTTTGCTGGAATTAACCCAAAAATTAGAATTATCTAACAAAGTCCACCTGCTAGGAGAACGCAGCGATATGCCTCGCTTAACCGCTGCTTTAGATATTATGACTGTAGCTTCCGCGTATGGAGAGGCTTTTCCTTTAGTTTTAGGAGAAGCAATGTCTTGTGCAGTACCTTGTGTAGTTACAGATGTGGGTGATTCAGGCTGGATTGTTGGTAATACAGGTAGAGTTGTACCTCCCCGAAATTCAGAAGCGTTAGCTAATGCTTGGAAAGAATTAATCGAACTTGGAAAACAAGGTAGGAACATTTTAGGACAAGCAACACGAAACAGAAATACTGAGTTGTTTTCTCTCGACTCGATTGTCGCTCGCTACGAAGAAGAGTATAAAAATGTGCTGTCACAGCAGTTACAAAAACAACCTGCATTAATCTAACTGTAAGTACTTTATAAGCAATATATGTGGCGATAAGATTCGCATTTTATGAAAAATCTTTTAATCATCACCACTATCCCAGATACCCTCACAGCCTTCCTACTTCCCTTTGCGCGTCATTTCCGCACTCAAGGTTGGCAAGTTGATGCAATGGCTTGTGGAATTTCTACTTGCGGGGAATGTAAACAAGAATTTGACCATCTCTGGGAGGTAGAATGGTCGCGCAATCCTTTAAATCCTCGAAACTTACTATTAGCACCGCGTCAAATTCAAGCAGCGATGCAAAAAGGAGAATATGATATTGTTCACGTTCATACTCCAGTAGCTGCTTTTGTTACTCGCTATGCTCTGAAAAATTACAGAAAATTAGGAAAAACCAAAGTTATTTATACTGCCCACGGTTTTCACTTCCATAGTGGTGGAACAGCTTTAAAAAATACTGCTTTTCTGGGTTTAGAAAAACTTGCAGGCAATTGGACGGACTATTTAGTTACTATTAACCGTGAGGATGAAGTCGCGGCAAACCGTTATAATTTGATTGCTCCGGAAAGAGTCCGTTATATGCCGGGAATCGGCGTAGATTTGAATTATTACAGTTCTCATAATACTTCGGAAGCTGAAGTTGAAGAAGTGCGTCGAGAATTGGGCTTAGGGATCGACACCAGACTTTTACTATCAGTTGCTGAATTTATTCCGCGCAAGCATCCACAAGATATTTTGAGAGCTTTTGCTAGCGTAAATCCTCCAAATGCTTGTTTAGCTTTTGCTGGAGATGGGGATTTACTTGAAGAAATGCAGCAGTTAACAAATCAACTAGGAATACAAGAAAAAGTGCGTTTCCTCGGAAACCGCAATGATATTCCAACTTTGATGATGACCGCTTTTGCTACTATCCTTGCTTCCGAACAAGAAGGGCTACCTCGGAGTGTTATGGAGTCTTTATGTTTGGAAACTCCTGTAATTGGTAGCGATATTCGTGGAACTAGGGATTTAGTTTCATCCGATTGTGGGATTCTTTTTCCGGTGGGAAATGTAAAAAAACTTGCAGATGCAATCAAATATTTGCTGAATCATCCTCAAAAAGCTTCCATAATGGGAAAACGAGGACGAGAGCGCATGGCTAATTTTGAACTGCGTCATATTATTCAACTTCACGAAGTTTTATACTCCGAAGCCTTGTCCCTAAAATCCAAGCAAATCAACGAATACTCAACACAAAACAGTTAATCATAAATCTTGCAAAAACAAATTACTGCCAAATTGGCAACAAAAATTAAGTAAATTTAGTTATGTTTATTATGGATTGAAGATTTGATTTTCAATAATTGCGTAATTATTCATATTTAGCAGTAATACAAAGGTAAACAAACACCTTGCTGAGTAAGGAAAGCCAACGTAGTAATGCTTTTTCTATTTTATGGGCGTGCCTATTCATGATGCTTAGTAGCTTATTTAATTTGATTCCGATGTAGTTATTAGCAAGGGCTGTTGGTTAATTGTTGCAAAAACATTTGAATTGAATTTTGAAGTAAAGGGATATATTTAATGATTGCTCAAGAGTTACAGGGTGAGCGTAGTAAAAGCAGTCGCATCATCAAATCGGTATTAGATAGATTTGTCGCAGCCATCGCTCTATTAATGTTTTCTCCTCTGATATTAATAGTGGCGATCGCAATTTATTTTCGCATGGGCAGTCCGTTGATTTTCAGTCAACCCCGTCCCGGTAAGGATGGAAAGATTTTTCGATTCTACAAGTTTCGTACCATGACGGACGAGCGGGATGCTGAGGGTAATTTATTAGATGACGAATTGCGTCTGACGGCTTTTGGTGAGTTTCTACGGGAAAGTAGTTTAGATGAACTTCCACAACTATGGAATGTTGTCAAGGGTGACATGAGTATTGTCGGACCTCGCCCTTTATTAGTAAGATATCTCGAACGCTACACTCCCGAACAAGCACGTCGTCATCATGTGAAACCTGGTATCACGGGATGGGCACAAATTAACGGACGTAGACTGTTGGATGGAGATTGGGAAAAGAAATTCAGATTGGATGTTTGGTATGTAGATAATTGGAGTCTATTATTGGACTTAAAAATTATTTTGATGACAGTAGTGAAAGTCTTGCGGAAAGAAGAAATCAGCCAACCAGGTTATGCTACTGGTGAAGAGTTTATGGGTAGTAAGGTCAAAGGCTAATTTATTTAGTTTGAGGATAGGGAACGTAATTTTGATGAGGTAAAAGCCAATGAAACAACTGTGGGAGGTAGGCTCCGAATTCGACTGGTCTAACGATTTCATTAGTCCGGTGGGAGAAGCAGCTAATTTACCATCGCATTACGAATTATTCTCTACTGGATGCGCTAGTTTATTTGGTTTGGAAAAAGTTCTTAACCGGAAGCGTAGTACAAAATTAAGGCTGCATCTACCATGTTTTTTCTGTATGGAAGCAGCCCAAAAACTTGCAAAGGCTTTTGATATCTGCTGGTACAGAGATTTACCAACTCAAAAATATCCCGATTTTGATACGCTTGATGCTTCTTATGGAGATTTAGTCCTAGCAGTCAATTTGTTTGGAACTAAATCGCCAGAAGTTTGGTATGATTGGCTGGAAAAACACGGTGATGTAATTTTAGTTGAAGACCATAGCCACGACCCTTTTTCAACTTGGGCATTACAAAGTCAAGCCGATTACGCAATGGCATCCTTGCGTAAAACTTTACCAGTTCCCGATGGGGCAATAATTTGGTCTGGGAAAAATTTACCGTTACCGAAAGCGTCCAAATCTGAGTCAGAGGGGGCTTACAAGCGTTTGAGTGCAATGCTGCTGAAGCGAGCTTATCTTAATGGAGGCAATGTTTCCAAAGATACATATCGACAGCTTGAAATTGAGAGTCAAGACAGCCTTGATGATGTTGGAAATGATAAGATTTCTGCTTTCTCGGCAAATGTTTTAAGCAGCTTGGACGTAAAGCAGTTTAGAGAAAGACGGGAAGCTAATATTAAGCATTTTCTGAATTTGGCTTTATCCGAGCAAGAGAAAAACTGGCAACCACTTTTTAGCTCTTGGGAAAATGGTTCGGTGCCTTTTAATAGTATTATCATTTGTCGAAATCGTGAAGTTAGAGACTTTTTACGTAAATATCTGATTAGTAGGAGTATTTTCCCAGCAATTCATTGGCCACAACCGTACAACGGTATGACATCAAACGATCTAGAGGCAATCGATTTATCAAATCGAATTTTAACAATACCTACAGACCAGCGTTATTCGTTGGATGATGTGACTCGCGTAGTCACGATTATAAATGAATTTTTCACCGTAAGCGGTATAAACAACTTTCACCCGTTCACCGTAGGTGTTCCCAAAGGGTAGGGTATGGATCATCAACTAACAACTATCAGTATATGGATTTAATCAAAGGGCTATCTAAAGAACAGCTAAAATTATTACCAACAGAAGAAGACATTGTTTTTTACGAAGAACACGGTTGGTTCATATCTAAAAAAATTGTTCCCGACGAAGTTCTTGATGAAGGATTCTTAGGTGCCCAAAAGTTCTATGCTGGGGAAAGAGACGCGACGATTCCCTATGCAACTGGTTACAGCGATTGGAAACCAGGAGATGGTGATGCAGTAAGGAATAACCAACACGTTTCTTATCGTAAGAAAGAATTACGTAAATTACTTCAACCAATTATTGGAGCGGTAGCTGCTAAATTGGCTAGAAGTAAAGGAGTTAGATTATTTGAAGATACTTTAGTTTACAAGGCTCCTATCAATAGTAATGCAAAAGGTGGTGTAGTTGGATGGCATACCGATTACTCCTATTCTTCTGTATGCACTTCTAATAATATGCTTTCTGCTTGGATTCCTTTCCACGATGTTGATGAAAAAAGAGCGCCATTAGTAATGATAGATGGTAGTCATAAATGGAAAGGAAACGAGCATATGCGTACCTTCAACAACCAAGATTTAAAAGATATAGAAAAGTCATTTTTTGAAATAGGGAAAAAAGTTGTTGAAGTACCAATGCTTTTAGAAAAAGGTCAGGTAAGCTTTCATCATTGCTTGACCATTCATGGTAGTTATCCTAACTATAGCGACGAAGCTCGTATGGCATTTGCTTTGTATTTACAAGACTGCGACAACCGCTATCAAGTTTATCAGAATCAAGGCAAACAGGTTCATCATTTCCTTGACAATATGTGCCGAAAATTACCGAACGGTAATCCAGATTATAGCGACCCGACAATATTTCCTACCTTATGGTCTGACATAAATAATTAATTACATAATTACACGGGCAATTTCTGTTCCTTATTACATTTCGATAAAAAAATCACCTTGAGTAATAGCAATGAATACCCAAATAATAGATTTATCCAATCCCTTATGGATAGAAACTTTAGCTAAAATCAATCATGATGTATATCAATTACCAAACTATATATTGTTAGAAGCCAGTCGCACCAAACAAATACCGGAAGCAATTTTAATTAGTGAGGGAGATAAGATATTTTTTGCTCCTTATCTGATATCAAAGTGCGATAACGTAGTCAAGTCTGGATTAATTGTAGAAGAAATATTTGATGTCAAATCTCCCTATGGCTATCCGGGAATTTTATTAAGTGAAGCAGCAGCAAATACACCTGGTTTCCCTGATGCTGCAATGGCTGAATTTAAAAAGGTATTAGTTGAAAAAGGTGTATGTTCGGCATTTTTTAGAATGCATCCCATACTCAACGAAAACTTTAACGAGATTTTTGAACCGGGATTATTTACCGAAAATGGCGAAACTGTTTCCGTCGATTTAAGAATACCTGAATCTCAGTTATGGTCGCATACGAGAAAAGGACATAAAAGCACAATTAACAAGTGCAAACGCTTGGGAATGGAAGCAAAATTCGTTCCTATCGAAGAATATTTAGATGACTTTACTGCCATATACCAAGAAACAATGGGAAGGGTAGAGGCAGCAGACAGATATTATTCCTTCGATCTGACATACTATGAAGAGATGTGGAAAGCATTAGGAGATAAACTGCATCTTTGTATTGTTGAATATGAAAATGAAGTAGTTTGTGCGGGATTATACACGGAAGTCTGCGGTATCGTTCAAAGTACTTTGGGTGGAACCCTAGATAAATTTGTCGATCTATCTCCAAGCAGTTTGGAAACAGATTATGCTCGTTATTGGGCGCATCAACGCGGAAATCAGTTCCTACACTTGGGTGGAGGAGTAGGTGCTTCTAAAGACCCAGTTTATAACTTTAAAGCCGGATTTTCCAAGCTAAGACATAGTTTCTATACCCTTAGACTGATAGTTGATGAGCAGAAATATCGCTATCTTGTAGAAATGAAAGCAAAATCTTTGAATGTTCCTGTAGAGAACCTGCTTATGTCTAACTTCTTTCCTGCTTATCGCTCTCCTCAAGCCCCATTGAAATGACAAAACAAATTCTATTTTTCTCATATCAGACGGGGAAACAAGAATTAAAGTTTGTTAAAGAAGCTAATTGGATAGCCCCTGTAGGTTTTCATGTAGACGCTTTTAAAGAGGATTTTGCTTTTCTACAGGTGATGGTTATGCGGCTGCTATAATTCATTTGACTTTTTTTGTGGTATGAAATCTATATAAACCTACAAAACCATAGCAAATGAAAAAATCATCTGTTTTAATTCCCGATACTTGCAAAAATCCTCTTGCTTACTACGTTATACGGTGTTTGAAAGAAGCTAACAGTGAACTTGAAATCAATGTGATTGTCTCCTCAGACAACCAATCTAATGATAACTACTGGCTGACTTATTACAAAAATTCGTCCTTTGTTGATAATTTATTTTTTGCCAAGCATAAAATTGATTCATATGAATATTTAGACGAAGTAATAGATATTACGAAAAATATAAAAGTAGATATTATTTATCCTGCTTCAGAAGAAGGCTTTAAATTTGCTTCAAAATATAGAGATGAATTATCTAAATTTTCTAATTTAGCAGTATTATCTAGTTGTGAAGCGTTAGGTATAGCTTTTGATAAAAGTAAATTAGGAGAATTTTTACAAGAGCGAGGAATTCCTACACCAAAAACAATTTCTGTGAGCGAATTTCAACAAGGAGCTAAATTAAATTATCCAATTTTATTTAAACCTATTGCAGGTAGTGGTGGAAAAGATATTCAGCAATTTAACAGTCCAGATGAAGTAGTTATTCCATCTAATTATGATAGTTCTCAACAGAATTATGTAGTACAGGAATTTTTAACTGGATATGATATCGACTGTAATGTACTTTGTTCTGAAGGAAAAGTTTTGGTACATACCATACAGCAGCCATTAGGAGTAGAAGCAGGATTTTCGCCTAAAATTGACAAATTGAAGTTTGTTCACGATGAGGCTGTTTTAGAAGTAGTACAAAAAGCAATGAGTAGTTTGAAGTGGAATGGCGTTAATCATTTAGACTTAAGATACTCTTCCGAAACAGGAAAGCCCTACATTATTGAAATGAATCCTAGATTTTGGCAATCTTTAATGGCTTCTCTATCGGTTGGTGTTAACTTTCCCTATCTTCAATATTTATTATCGAGTGGTATTAGTTTTGAGCCTGTTTCTTATCCAGAAAGGTATTATGCTAAATTCCCCAGGTTTATTAAAGATGCTTTAAAAGGTTCTTTGCAATACAACTTATCTGACACGAATTTTAAATATTTCTTATCCGACCCGAATGGTTTAGTAAAATTTATTTTTCATCAATTTTCGGGGAAGTTTTTACATGATACATAAAGTTTAACTCAATACTATGGCGGTCTTTCCTGTTAACCTAAGTTACTAAAAATTAAAATGACAAAACAAATTCTACTTTCCACACCCCACATGGGGGAGCAAGAATTAAAGTTCGTCAAAGAAGCTTTTGACACTAATTGGATAGCCCCTGTAGGACCTCATATAAATGCCTTTGAAGAAGAATTTTGCCAGTTAACTGGTGCGGGTTATGCAGCTGCGGTAACTTCTGGTACTGCTGCGATTCATTTGGCTTTGCGGTTGCTTAACGTCGAACGAGGAGACGAAATCTTTTGTTCGACTTTAACCTTTATCGCTAGCGCTAATCCAATTATCTATCAAGGTGCGAAGCCAGTTTTCATTGATAGCGATCGCACTTCTTGGAACATGAATCCCGAGTTATTGCACGAAGCGCTACAAAAGCGTGCCAAGATTGGTAAATTGCCCAAAGCGGTAATGTTGGTGCATCTTTACGGACAATGTGCCGATATCGACCCGATTGTGGGAATTTGCCAAAAGTATAATGTTCCTTTAATTGAAGATGCTGCTGAAGCCTTGGGGGCTAGTTATAAAGGTCGTTGTCCGGGAACCTTTGGAACTATCGGAATTTACTCATTTAATGGTAATAAAATTATCACAACTTCCGGTGGTGGAATGTTAGTTTCAGATAATGAAGCATTTGTTAAAAAAGCTCGTTTTTTGGCAACTCAAGCCCGCGACCCAGCACCTCATTACCAACATTCTCACATCGGCTACAACTACCGACTCAGCAACGTTTTAGCCGGGATTGGTCGCGGTCAACTGCGGGTACTATCAGAAAGAGTAGTCGCTAGACGACGGAACTTTGAAGTTTACCACCAAGCTTTAAGTAATCTCCCCGGAATTGAATTTATGCCGGAAGCTGACTATGGAAATGCAACTCGTTGGCTTACTTGCTTGACGGTAAATCCCGATTTATTCGGTGTAGATAGAGAACAATTGCGACTTACACTTAACGACGTGCAAATAGAATCTCGTCCGGTGTGGAAACCATTGCATATGCAGCCGGTATTTGCCGAATGCGAAAGTATTGGTGGTGAAGTCGCAGAAGATTTATTTGAGCGGGGATTATGCTTACCTTCCGGTTCTAACCTAGCAGACGAAGATTTAGAAAGGGTGATTGAAGGGATTAAAGCAGTTCACGAAAACAACAAAACTTCTCCGAGTAGCGTGTTTGTGGCGTAAAAGCCACTTGCCCTAACAAGCCATATATCATATATCATATTTTTATAACCAAAAAATTATACTTTATTGATTAAGTGCATTTAAGCTAGTAGAAATTTAAAACAATTTTACGATTAATACTTCTGTAACTCTTCTAAGCCAAAACAATCAACTTGGATGGGTTGTAAATTACCTATAGGTCGTTCAAAACTAAAAAGTCAAGTAAAAAATAAAATATATTTATGGAATCTCAAGAATCTAGCTTATCACTCGATAAGTATTGGCAAGTTCTAAAACGTCGCTGGGTACCTGGATTAGCGGTGTTTTTTCCTGTTTTTCTGCTTTCGTTATTATCTTCCTCTTTAAAAAAGCCTACTTATATTGCCGAAGGAAAATTACTATTTCAAAGAACAGATGTGACTTCTTCCTTAACGGGATTAGGAACTGAAATCAGTAAACTAGAGTCTGTAGGGCAAGATAATACATCAAGTCCATTGCAGACAGAAGCTGAAATTGTCCGTTCGGTTCCAGTTGTGCAGAAGACTATCAACCAACTCGAACTTCAAGACAGCGATGGAAATCTTTTAAAATATAAGGATTTCCTCGAAAACTTAACTGTAAGCGACATCAAAAAGACTGACGTTCTACAAGTTAGCTATAAAGATTCCGAACCTCAAAAAGCTGCAAGAGTTGTCAATACCTTGATGTCAGCTTATTTAGAACATAACGTATCTTCTCGGAGAAAAGCCGCTAAAGCCGCGAGGGTGTTTATTCAACAACAACTTCCCCAAGCCGAAACAATTGTAACCAAAGCAGAAGCCCAACTAGCTCGTTTTCGGGAAAAAAATAAAGTATTTGCGTTGCAGGAAGAAGCAAATCAATCAATAGAAGTAGTGGGAAATTTACAAAGCCAAATTGGTGATATAAAAGTCAAATTAGCCGATATTAACGCTCGGGGTCAACAAATTCGCCAACAGCTAAATGCAAATCCTCAACAAGCATTGGATATTACTTCTTTAAATCAAGCTGCTGGAGTACAGGATATTCTTAAAGAAGTGCAGCAAGTAGAGTCGCAATTGGCATCAAGACGTACAGTTTTGACAAATACCCATCCAGAAATCATTGCTTTAGAAAGCAAATATAGTGCTTTAAAAAGATTGCTCCAAGATCGAATTAGTCAAACAGTGGGAACCAACGGACAACAATTTGACGGAAGATTGCAAGTAGGAGATTTAAAACAACAGCTAGCAGGGGAATTAGTCAATTTAGAATCCACTGCTTTAGGATTAACCAATCAACTTTCAGTTTTATCTGAACTGCAAACCTCTTATAAGCAAAGATTAGAAAATTTGCCAAAATTAGAGCAACAGCAGCGGCAGTTAGAACGCAAAATAGAAGCCGCACAGTCAACTTATTCGCTATTGTTGAAAAAGTTACAGGAAGCCCGCATTGCAGAAAACCAGAATATTGGTAACGCTAGTGAAGTTTCAGAGGCTTTGGTTCCTCAAGAACCTGTTTCTTCTCCATTAATAAACTATCTATCAGCTAGCTTATTAGGAATGTTGGTTTCCTTAGCAACTATGTATCTTTTAGAATCGCAAGATAAATCTATCAAGACTATAGAAGAAGCTAAAGAGTTAACGGGATTAACTTTACTAGGAGTAATTCCCGACTTTAGCAAGCCGAAAAAATCAGAAGCTGCATACCCCACCTTGATGGTTCGAGATGCTCCCCGTTCCCCGATCAGCGAAGCTTTCAGGATGCTGCGAGCGAACTTAAAATTTATGAGTGCGGACAAAGAATTAAAAGTTATTGTTGTTACCAGTTCCGTACCTCAAGAAGGTAAATCCACGGTAGCCGCCAACTTAGCGACTTCGATGGCGCAGATGGAGCGCAGAGTATTATTAATAGATGGAGACTTGCACCGTCCATCTCAACATCATATCTGGGAACTACCCAACACAGATGGTTTGAGCAACGTAATCGTGGGACAGGTTGAAGTGATGAAAGCCATCAAGAAAGGAATGGATAACTTAGACGTAATGACTTGCGGTGCAGTACCTCCTTCCCCCGCATCTTTATTAGACTCCAAACGCATGGCTTCATTAATTGAGAGTTTTAGGTCGTATTACGACTACGTAATTATTGACGCACCCTCATTAAACCTTGCCGCAGACGCTGCAACTTTAGGTCAAATGGCTGACGGCGTGTTATTAGTAGTACGTCCGGGAGTTGTTGATTCTGTCAACGCCGCCTTTGCTTGCGAGATGTTAGAAAAATCGGGTCAAAACGTTTTAGGGCAAGTAGTTAATGGAGTCGTGCCCAAGAACGAACGTCATATTAATTACTACTTTGATGCGGAATACCCTGAAGAAAATGTGACTACAGTTGAAGCGGTGAGGATATAATAATTGGGCATCGGGGAATTGAAAAAGATAATTGTATGTTGAGTTAGCGCACGAGTAATATTAATACTCGATCTCCAATAAAGACGCGCCGTAACCCAACATCAAGGTTTTGGTTCGATCGCATTAATCAACATATACGATCGATTTGTGTTGTTGTAGATTACTTTGAAAAAGATAATCGTAGGTTGGGTTAAAGGCGCAGGAGTAATATTGATAGTCGATTTATAGTAGAGACGCGCCGTAACCCAACATCAAGGTTTTGGTTGAAATTCCCAACTTACCCTCCTATTACCTTGTATATTTACCTCCGAATAACTCCTAAAGCTCGGAAAAATATTTACAAAAGTTAAAAGCGCTTGAAAAACTGTATTCTGAGATACCGAAAAAAGTATTTACTATGATCCCCAGGATAGATGACCTTATAAACCAATAACCTGTAATTTGTAAATGTAGTTGCTTGATAGTTAATTGTTGACAATAGTCAGATAATTTGGATAATGCTTCCAAATTTGATTAACCGAGTGGTTAATTAAATCTCATACGGCAGAGTAATTTTTCTCTACCTAGTGAAAATCTAAGTCCTAATTTAATCGGGACTTTTTCAATTCCAGAAACATACATAACTTATGAGAATCGCTCAAGTAGCCCCTTTAAGGGAAAGAGTTCCGCCTCCTTCTTATGGAGGAATAGAGTTAGTAGTTAGTCATTTAACCGATGAATTAGTTCGTCGGGGTCATGAAGTGACATTGTTTGCTTCTGGTGATTCAATTACACTTGCTAAGTTGGAAGCTGTTTGCGATCGCGCTTTACGTTTGGACCCTAACGTTTCAAACTATGATGCTTACGAACTGCTCGAAATCAGCCAAGTTTACCAGCGAGCGGCGGAATTCGATTTAATTCATTCCCATTTAGGAGTTTTACCTTTGGCAACAGCTGGATTGGTAACAACACCGACTGTCCATACTTTGCACAATAGCTTTACTCAAGATACTGCCAAGATATACACCCACCATTACAAACAACCATACGTTAGTATCAGCGATGCCCAGCGTAAGATAGACCTGAACTACGTTGGAACTGTTTATAACGGCATTGATGAAAACAATTATCCATTCATTGCCGAACCTTCCAATCCACCCTATCTGGCATTTTTAGGCAGATTTTCCCCAGAGAAGGGACCCCATCATGCGATCGCGATCGCCAAACAAACAGGTTGGTGTTTGAAAATGGCAGGAAAGATTGATGAAGTCGATCGCAAATTTTTTGAGCGGGAAATTGCTCCTCATATTGACGGTAAGCAAATTCAATTTTTAGGCGAAGTCAGTCACAATGAAAAAGCCGAACTTCTGGGGAATGCTGCCGTTACTCTCTTCCCGATTACTTGGCAAGAACCTTTTGGCTTAGTGATGATTGAATCAATGGCTACAGGTACTCCGGTGATTGCAATTAATTTGGGTTCGGTACCCGAAGTTGTCAACCAAGGTGTAAGTGGTTTTGTCGCTCAAAGCTATGAAGAAATGGCGGCAATGATTCCTAAAGCCTTGGAACTCAGCCGTCATAGTTGTCGCAAGGATGTTGAAGATAAATTTACCGTCAGCAAAATGGTAGATGGATACGAAGCGGTTTACAGAAACATCCTTGAAAATCGCATTCAAAAAAACGGTTTCATTCACTCTGCAAAAATCGCATACTAATTCATTAATAAGAGTGTTTCTTAATCAACAACTTTAACTTATTTAAAGGAGGACAAGATTCGTGAGCATTGGAACTAACAACTGTCCTTGTTGCGGTGGATCTCTGCTGCGCCACGTCCGTCACAGTGAACTATACTGGTTTTGTCAAAATTGCTGGCAAGAAGTTCCAGTTTTGAGTGCAAACCGCGTTCATTCCGAAGCTAGAACTAAGTCTACTGTTTCTTCTCAAGTCGTCAAATCTTAGGTTCTAATTAATCGAGACTGATTCGTTATTAATAACTTCCCGACTCCACCTGATTTTATTGGGTGGAGTTAGTTTTTGGAATAGGGGACTTTTTTAAAGAAGGTAGAAAGAGTTAGGAGTTAGGAGTTAGGAGTTAGGAGTTAGGAGTTATAAAACAGAGTTATAAAATCATTTGTAATGTTCGCCGAAAAGCTTGCTGGTTTCTCAAGCAAAAAAAATAATTCCCAATCCCCAATGCCCCATGCCCAATCCCTTCTTATTTCTCGGCAGAGCGTTAATTAAATCAAAAAAAGGGGAATTCTATATATAGAAACTTTCAAAACTGAAAAAACAGACAAATGCGAAAAAAATCCCTATTACAAGTTTTAATTTTACCTTTAGCATTTTTGATATTCGATCGCGGTACGGCTAGTGCTTTACCAGGGCAACCAGCGGAAGACGTGGAAACTTGGATTAAAGCACATCCGACATTAACTCCTCGGAGTGGCGAACGCTTTTTAGTAACGAAAACCGATACCGCAGCTCAAAGATTTAGTTTCCAAGCAATGGTATCACCACCTGGTAGATTAACCTTTACCAACAACCGCAGCCATATCCGTACCGAACGCATTTCTATGTATGATGCAATTAACGGTATGAGTTTGGATCGATTAAAAGAGTCTTTGCGGATAATTTACGGATTGGATATTTATCAAGATTATAAAGGCGCTCAAGTTATTTACGAATATCCCAACCAAAGCGCAATTAATGCAGCACGTTTTGCTAAAACTCCCGTTCGAGAAGGTTTGACAGGAGAATTACGTGTGGGTTCGCGCTATGCTTATTGGGTAGAAGTTGCCCAAGCTAAAAACGGTAAAGCTTTTACTGGTCAAATGACAGTTTTTCTTAAATCCGATCTCGATAAGTTAGAAGAAGAATTGCGAAATCGTTAATTAATTCTTAGTTGTTAGTTGTTAGTTTTTAGTTATTAGTTTTTATTTACTAAGCTGATGTGCAGCTAGATTGTATAAGACTAAAACATCAAATGATTGTAGTGCGGGCATCTTGCCCGTTAGTCAAATACAAATTAAATGCATGGCAGTCTTACTAACAAAATACCACTAACAACTATCCACTACCTATTATTGATGAATATTATGCCATTCACCGGAAAAAATACTTTCGGTTGCGTTTGCGATTCTAAATAAATCTTCTTTAAACATTGGAGGCCAATTTACACCAGCTTTTAACCCTGCGGCGTAGATTTGTTGGGCTTTTATAGTTAATAAATATAAAGCATAAGCAAGTTCTCTTTCGAGGGTAGTAGCATTTTTGAGAGCTTCAAATACTACCTTTAATGCCAGTAGAATTGAGGTAATCTGACCGGGTATCGGTGGTTTCCCCTGTCGCATCCGCGTTAATAACGCATCTTCGTTTTCTTCGCTTACTATAGTTTGGTTTAAAAGGAATTGATGAGCAGTTTCGTAGTTCATTACGTCGAGCGTATGGTAGATATTGAGCCGAACCAAACAAACACTATAGCAAAGTTGCGATCGCGAGTTAAAATTTAAAATAACTCTTATTCTACAAAGGTTTTCGAGCCTACCTAAATCTCGATTTTGAAATTATCAACGTAATAATAGTAGTTTGATATTCTATGCTACTAATCCCGAACGTAATGCTCTTACAGCTGCTTGCGTGCGATCGTCGGCACAAAGTTTGTTAAGAATATTGCGAACGTGGGTTTTAACGGTACCAACTGTGATATATAGCTGCTCGGCTATCTCTCCGTTGCTTTTTCCAGCTACGATTAATTCAAGTATTTCTAATTCTCTTTGAGTTAAGGGATAAGTTTCTAAAACCTGCTCGTATTGGGATGAAAGCGCTTCAATCTTTACTGTCTTAGATTGTGTAGACGCTGAATTGTCGGAGGTTTCCTGTTTTATCTGCTTTAAGACAATGTTGGCGATCGCTGGATCTATCCAAGAGTTACCCAAGTGAGTTGCATAAATTGCTTCGGTTAGCTTATCAATGCTTGTATCTTTCATGTAATATGAATCGGCTCCAGCAGCAAAAGCAGCCAGCACGGTATCATCCGTGTGATTCATTGTCAGAACTAAAATTTTTGTAGAAGTATCTCCCCTGTGACTTTGAGATTCTTTAAACCTACGAGTCAGTTCAATACCATCAATATCAGGTAAACCAATATCTACAAGTGCTACATCTGGCTTCATACTTTCTAACATTTTTAGCCCTCTAGTAGCGTTAGCTGCTTCTCCTACTATTTGCAGTTCGCTATTTGCCTGCAATGCAGCTTTTATCCCCATTCTTGTTAGATCGTGGTCTTCAATTAAAACAATACTGATGTCACTCATCGCTACGCTCATAATATTATTATTTTATATATTTGGGAAACTTTTTTAGAGGTTGAAGCTTTGATTTCACTCATATCCAAGACCTAAGATAGATGTTTTGATTAGAATATACATCCATCGATAGAAGTAACTATAATACTTTGGTTTTCTCTTCCGATATATCCAAAAATATAGCCTCAGATATATAGCAATCTGAAAATTATTATAAAATTATGTTTCAACAAAAATCAATTACCGATCGGTATTTTTTTTTAGATTAATAATCTAATTTGATAAAAGCTATAGCCTTTAATTATACCATATTCGCGAACTCAAACAAAACTTATACTGTTTTAACGGCTAATTTGAATCAGTTATTAAAGGCTCTTAACTAAATTCTTGTACACCTAAGTTAGGATAATTTGTCAATATCCATACAAGTATAGATGTTTTAAGTAAACTACTACTAGGGACTGACGACGAATAAAAATATATTTGCATAAAATAAGCATATATCCATAAATACGTATAAAAAATAACTTATAGGAGATAGTATTTAGAAAATCTAAATCAATTTATTTTGTGGTTTACTTTTATATTGTCTGCAAAATCGGTACTTTTAAAGCAAGTGGCACAAAGTTTTATTATCTTGCGTCAGTTAATAGGAATAATTTAAGTAAAATAATATACTTTATAAAGAAATAAGTCTTGAGGGATAGAAATGGTGTGTAATAGGTAGTATTTATATAATTAAATAATATTGAACTTAAAGTAAATTTTTATTTTTTTTAGAGAGTTTGAGTGAAAGACTACAAACTAAATTGTTTAATTAAGTTTATCCTATGGATATTTATGGCAATTAGTTCTATAAAATTAAATGTTGGTGTATAGTAAGCAATTAATGTTTACAAACATTCCAACTCTTGTTAAGTAGATTAACATCCAAAGTGTAAAACTTTTAATAATTACAGAAAATGGTGTTGATTAAGTAATATCTAATAGTTTAGGTAGCTTAAGCCTAAAAAACGATGGATAAGAAGCTAAAAATTCTAATTATTGAAGATGTTGAAGTAGATAGGATGTCAATACGTCATGCTTTCACAAACGCTGGTGCAAACGCAGAACTATTAAAAGTAGTTGAAAGCAAGAACGCAATTAATGTTTTAAAGGATACTTTTTATGACTGCATTTTTTTGGATAATTGCTTATCCGAGATTGAAAGCTTGAGTTTACTAAAAAAAATACGTAGTTTAGATTCAGTTCCCGTAGTTGTTATGATTCAAGACGATGGAGAAATTCACGAAGAATTTATTCAAGCTGGGGCTACAGATTATGTCCGCAAATCAACATTATCGCCAGAAATTATAAATTTAGTCATACGTAACGCGATCGGAATCTCCCAAATTCAAGCACAATTAAACGTAGCTAATCAACAATTACAAGAGAATAAGAAACTACTCCTGTGTAAAAACAAAAAAATTGAGCAACAGCAACAACAAATAGATTTACAAAATATTAAGTTGATTGAAGTATTACGGTTAAAGTCGCAATTTTTAGCAACTATATCTCACGAATTGCGGACTCCGATGAATGCTATTATTGGGTTTTCTCAGTTATTATTGCGTCCAAAGTGCGGTACAATTTCAAGCCAGCAAAAAGATATGGTAGAACGTATCCTTAATAATGGTAAGAATTTATTGATGTTGGTAAACGAAGTTTTGGATTTTTCTAAGTTAGAAGCGGGAAATTTAGCTTTAAAACCAGAAATATTCGATTTAACCCAACTCGTAAAAGTTACTGTTGCGGAAATACGTTCTTTAGCAGAAGCGAAAAAAGTGAGTGTAAAGGTTGATATTGAGTTACACAATCCTACCTTATATAATGACTCGCTGCGCGTGCGGCAAATTTTAAATAAGCTGCTTTCAAACGCGGTTAAGTTTACGCGAAATGGAAGTATTCAGCTAAAAATTCAAGAATTACCTCACAATCGTATAGAATTAGCAGTTGAAGATACGGGAATTGGTATTGCTGCCGATAATATACAGCATATTTTTGAACCCTTTAGGCAACTCGATCAAGGTACCAATCGTAAATTTGGGGGTACGGGTTTAGGTTTACCTATAGTTCAGGCGCTGGTAAATATAATGGGTGGTAAAATTACTGTTGAAAGCGAATTAGGAAAAGGTTCGCTATTTCGTATAGAATTGCCACGGCAAGTTTTATCTGTTTTAGATACAGATGATGCTGAAACTAATTATGCTCCGTCTAAAAAACTTGTAAATAATAAGACGCAAGGAGATTATAGACGAGAACTGCATTCTAAAAAGCAGGGCTTATAGATAGTTTTTCCGTTAATCCCGTTAATTTTTCTCAAAATTATTATGCCACTTCAAGTTTCACAGATAAAAGACCGTATATTAGCGGTTGATGATATGCCTGACAATCTTTTTTTAGTGCAGGCGCTTTTAGAAAGTGAGGGGTATGAAATTAAGTTAGTGACAGACGGTGAAACAGCATTAGCAGAAATCGATCGAATACCACCGAGTTTAATACTCTTGGATGTTATGATGCCGGAAATGGATGGATTTGAAGTTACCCGGCGCATCCGTAATAATCCAAATTATGATTACATTCCCATATTATTAGTTACAGCCTTTGATGATGCTAGCGTTGTTGAAGGTTTAGATGCAGGTGCAAATGATTTTATCCGCAAACCTTTTGATACGGATGAATTGCTTGCGAGAGTACGCAGTCTTTTGCGTCTCAAGCACAGCATCGACGCACAGAAAGAAATGGAGCGTCAGCGCGAAGATTTTGTTTCGCGTTTAACTCACGATTTACGAACTCCTTTGGTAGCTTCGGATAGAATGTTAAACCTTTTTTTACAAGAAACATTCTGCAAAATTTCCCCAGAGATGAAAAAGGCGATCGCCGCAATGGTTCGTAGTAATAATAACTTATTGGAAATGGTAAATACTCTGTTAGAAGTGTCGCGCTTTGAAGCAGGTAAAAAAACCATGAATTTTGAAAGCTGCAATATGCTTTCTACAGTTGAGGAAGTAATCCAAGAATTAACTCCTTTAATACAAGAAAGAGAATTAAGTCTTGAATTTGAGCATAATTCCCAACAAGGCGAAGATGCTTTTACAGTTAATGGCGATTGTTTAGAATTACGACGGGTTGTCAGTAACTTGATTGGAAATGCGATTAAGTTCACCGATGAAGGTGGGATAAAAGTACGTTTATCAGAATTAACTTCAGATAGTCAAGACTGGATAAAATTAGAGGTTGAAGATACCGGGTATGGTATAGCAGAAGAAGATAAAGATAATATATTTGAACGCTTTCGTCAAGGTAAAAATAAACGTTCTGGTAGCGGTTTAGGACTTCATCTATCTCATCGGATTATAGAAACACATGATGGAAAAATCGAGTTCTCTTCCGAACTTGGTAAAGGTAGTTTGTTTACAGTTTTGCTACCCAAGCAATGAAATATTTGTAAAAAAATCAACTCAAAAAATATTTATTTACCTAAAGCGTAACTAGAAGAATTTACTTTGCGATCGATATAAATACTTACCATTTTTTCTAATTCTTCAATCAAATAAGGTTTGATCAAATAATTATTAAATCCTGCCCTGATAATATCTCCGCGATTTTCCTTGGTAGCCAAAGCCGTTACCGCGATCGCTGGAATATCGCGAGTTAAAGGTTCTTCTCTTAAAGAACGCAAAATATTAATACCATTAACTTTCGGCAAAACAATATCAAGCAGTATTAAATCGGGATGATGTTCTTTCGCTAAAAGTACTGCTGATTCTCCATCTGTCTGAGTAATAAGTCTACAACCGAGCGATTCAAGTATGTAGCTTATTAACAGTAAATTATCCTCGTTATCTTCTACTACTAAAACTAAAGGCGGCTGAGAGTTTTGGTTTTTATCTATTAGTAACATAGGTGCCAGTTTCATGCATTATCTATAAGATTCTATGTATGTAACTTAGTGGTAATGGAAAAAAAATCAAGAGTCATTCAGCGAGCGGTAGGCAATATATATGCTTAGCACTCATTTAAAACTGACTCATAAACTCCATCGAGTTACTATTCTTTGCTCGTATATTTAAAAGGATTAGATGTTCGAGTCCCAAAGAGTTTTAATACACTTTCTGATTATAAGCAAAAGATAACTTCAAAATAAAAAACTAGTTATAAATCATTAACATTTTTATATTCTCTTTTTAATAAGTATATAATATTAGTTTTTATAAAAGTTAGTCTTTGTTCGCAAAAAATACTGCAAGGAAATTATTAATTTTGTTCAACTTAATTTAGATATAAACATTAATGTAGACACGAATATATTACTACATTTAGTACAAATGATTTAGTTAATTTACAAAAAAGTTAACGTCAAAAATAGATTACAGCTTTAGCTTTTTGTTAAATCAGATACTAAGCTTAACCCGTAAATAAACGGTATGTCAATGGATTTCTAATTTACATTTACGATTACTAATTAAATACACGTATAAAACTAAGGATTTGAAGATTCGAGATTAACGCCTATTTTACTAAAACTGACATCTTACACCACGAGCTTGCATAAATAAACCCCAAATATGCTTATTACACGACGAAAAAATCATCTTTTGATGCAATATACCAGGTTTATGACAGAGATGTAAGATGTGAATTATACAATATTTCCTGTTTTTACCCCCGCAAAATCCGCGAAACCATCCCATTCGCTTGAGAACCATACCCACCGCCAAACAAATTGAAATGATTCAAAATGTGATAAAGATTATACAAAGTTTTACGTTGCTCATATCCATCATCCAACGGAAACACCTCGTTGTAACCTTGATAAAAACTTGCCGGGAAACCGCCAAAAACTTCCGTCATTGCAATATCAACTTCGCGATCGCCATAATAAGTTGCGGGATCGAAAATTACAGGTTCCCCATCTGCCGTAAACCCAGCATTTCCTCCCCACAAATCGCCGTGTACCAAAGAAGGCTGCACTTGATGTCCTGATAGTAACTCTGGAATCGCACTCAGTAACTTTTCAGCTTGCGGAAAACTACCACCCCGACGCTTCCCCAACTCAAACTGATATCCCAAACGATGTTTACTAAAAAATTCTACCCAATCTTCGGTCCAAGTATTAATTTGCGGAGTGGAACCAATAGTATTATTTATATTCCAACCAAACCGAGAGCTAACAGATTTCCGATGCATTGCAGCCAACTTCCGCCCCATCTCTTCCGAGGATTTATTATTACCCCTACCCATTTCCAGCCACTCTAAAATGATATAGCAGGAATTCCCCACAGTACCCGAACAGATGGGTTTGGGAACGCGGATGGTAGCTGTATCGTACATTTGTTGTAAACCCAAAGCTTCCGCTTCAAACATCGCTACTTTGTCAGCTTGATTTAACTTAATAAAATAAGTCCGCGCACCATCACTTAAAGAATAACCTTGATTAATGCACCCACCCGAAACACTCCGCCGTTGCTGGGTTTGGAATTTTTCGCCAGTAGCTTGGCTAACGATCGCGTCAATTTCAGTCCACATCATTGAATAAGTTAGGAGTGAGGAGTTGTAAGTTATGAGTTATAACTTGGGAATTTACAGTATTTTACAACTAAATAAAACACCATATTTAATTTAAAACTTTTGTGTTACAAGCATCGCAAGCCCCACACAATTTTACTCAATGAAGATGAAATCACTATCCTATAAAATAAGATTAGAAATAAGTAATAAATTTATAACTCCTAACTCCTCACTCCTAACTCCTAACTCCTAACTCCTAACTCCTAACTCCTAACTCCTAACTCCTCACTCCTAACTCCTAACTCCTCACTCCTAACTCCTCACTCCTAACTCCTAACTCCTAACTCTGTGCCGGTTTCATCACCACTACCCCATAAGCATCGGTCGAAAGATATGTTTGTGCAGCTTGCATTAAAGTATCTGCATCTTGGGCTTGGATATGATATGGGAAATCAAAAGCTGGTTCCAAATCGCCGATTAAAGTTTGATAATAACCGTATAAATTAGCGCGATCGCTAGGTCTTTCATTTGCAAAAATAAACCTGTTGGCTACACGTTTGCGAACTCTGCCGATTTCCGATTCTTCTATTTCTGTTTGGATTTTACGAATATGTTCAACTATTGCTGATTCTACGGCAGCTAAATTTTCTACCTCACAATGAGCCGCAATATAAAAAGTACCCTGTAGCTGATTGGTCATATTGCTTACAGATATATAGTTAACCAGCTCGCGAACTTCGCGTAAATCGCGCCACAATCTGGATGTGCGTCCGTGTCCTAAAATAGCTGAAAGTACATCCAGCGCATAAGTTTGACTTAGCTGCATTAACCCAGGAACTCGCCAAAGCATAATTAATCTTGCTTGTTGAAGGCTGGAGTCAACATATTCCCCACGAACAATTTTTGTAAATGCTGGTTCTGGCTTTAAAGACGCGATATCTTGAGTTTCTATATTACCTATATCCCGCACCTCAACATTGTCAAAGCTCTGCGCGATAATATCAATCAACTCTTCTTCAGGCAGATTACCTACAGCAACAGCAGTAATTGACTTTGGTTGATACTGTTGAGCATGAAAAGAGCGCATTTGCTGCACTTGGAATTGAGAAATTACTTCTTCGGGTCCCAATACCGGACGACGATATGGTAACTTTTCAAAAGCAGTTTCCATCGCCTTTGTAAAAGTACGACGTTGGGGACTATCTTCACTACGCCTTATTTCTTCAAGCACCACCAAACGTTCCCTCTCAAAAGCATCCGAGGGGAATCTTGGATTCATTACCACATCTACTTGCAGAGGTGCGAGTTTAGCAAAATCCTTCGGAGCGGTAGTTATGTAGTAATGAGTATAATCTTGGCTAGTCGCGGCATTTGTAACGGCACCACGCTCTTCAATTCTACGCTCAAACTCTCCGCTTGCCAGTCGCTTAGTTCCTTTAAAAATCATATGCTCTAAAAAGTGAGCCATCCCGTTAATAGCATCACTTTCCGCAGCAGAACCCACGTTAACCCATAAATTGAGGTTGATCGCTTCCACTGGCATTTGCTCTGCCACTATTGTCAAACCGTTAGGTAAGTGTCGTAGCTTGGGGGCATTTAAACGAGGAAATTTGAGCAGAGTTGAGGACATTGGTAGTTTTGAATAAGAGCGTCTTACTTCTTTATCATAACTACTTCAGCAACTGCTCAATTAATCCCATCCACTGCGATCGAAACAAAAAATCGCGGCCCGACCAAAGTAAGTGTAATTAAAAATGGGACTCAACTGAGAATTTACCACGGAAAAATAATTCAAACCATCAAAGCAAATAGTTTGAAAGCCCGAATTTTAAAGTCATTAAGTTGTGAAGGAAAACAAGTTGAAGGCTGGTATTTGAAGTAAGATTACCAATAATTATTGTGGAACATCATAAACGTGTCATATTATCATTTTTTGTAGTGCGGTCAAGATAGGCGCTTTATTCGCGATTGAGCTTTCATCTTTTTATTAACATTTTGCGATCGTAGAAGAATAGGCAGAATGCACATATCATAAAAAGATAAAATACTAGAATTATCTAATTTTATTTATCGGAAGAAACTTTAAATGGTAAAGACATTTTCAAAAATGACTTTAGAAGAATTTCTCAAGCTTCCACAAACAGAACCAGAAACGCGAATATATCATTTGAAGATTGTAGCTTGAAAGAATTAACAGGATTGCGGCAACTTCTAAACTTAGGATTGTTCTTATTAATGGTTTTTTTAAACGCAGCATGAGCGTCAATCACGGCAGCACCTCGTAAGTTAAATGGGGTCGAGTTTACCCAATCTGGAATACCTAACATCACTAACTTACGCAGATTATAAGCGCTAGCTAACTTCTCCCCAGCCTTGTAAGCATCGCGTAACAAACCTATTGCCGAGTTATAACAATACCTACTTGCCGCAAGCCATTTACGCCATGCTGCTTTCAACTCAGTTTCCGGGTAAAGTCTTATCTTCTTTGATTTGAGTTTTGTACTTTCTGAGTCCGTAGAGTTGGCAAGAGAAGACGTGTACGATTGCCAGTATGTCTTCCACCATTTCTCTTTCTGGACTAAGCTGCTCGTTGTTGCAAACCACGAGTTCTGTATTGTTAAGTTCACAAATCCATCGAAGCAACTCGAATCCAAATCTTGCAAGTCTGTCTTTATGTCCGACCACAAGTCGTTCGACATTTCCTGACAAGATTCGTTCCAAAACGGCTTTAAGTTTTTTTCGGTTGTAGTTGAGTCCTGAGCCGATTTCTTTGATAACTTCGCTTTCTGGGTAGAGGCTTTGCAAGTAGTCTGCTTGTCGGTCAAGGTCTGCTCTTTGCTTGTGGCTACTCACTCTTGCGTAGATGATACTTGCTCTATTTTCTTTCCCAGTGATGGACTCGATGTCGTATCTGCGATGTCCAGTGGGAGTTCTAATTGTATGTATCTTTCCAAGCGAATCCCAGTTTCGCAAGGTTTTCTCGGAAACTCCGAGAATTGATTGCGCTTCTTTCGGGGTAACATATTTTTTAGACATTTTGGTGTATTAAGTTCACAATTTATACTACCACATTTACCTGGTAATTCCTGGAATATTCCGGTAATTAATATCTATCTATGCTTTTATCATCAACAGCAGAGTTCATTTTTAATTGGTTAAAAATGCGTGTAGACACCTAGCATTGCTACGTCTCCAAAATATCGCGGAATAACCCAAAATTATACAGCCTCCACTTATCCCCAAGCCCCACAACAACCTAAAAGCTATAAAATAATAAATATATATATATATTAAGAAAACTAAACTAAATATCAATGTCAAATGCGTTGGGGAAATCCCGTGTAGTAGTTGTCGGCGCTGGAATTGGCGGACTTACCGCTGGCGCTTTATTAGCAAATAAAGGTTACGAAGTATTAATTTTAGACCAAGCACTTGTACCGGGAGGTTGTGCTTCTACTTTTAAACGCAAGGGTTTTACTTTTGATGTCGGTGCAACTCAGGTAGCAGGTTTGGAGCCGGGAGGAATTCATCACCGTATTTTCTCTGAGTTAGAAATAGAGTTACCACGCGCTACACCTTGCGACCCTGCTTGTGCGGTATATTTACCTGGAGAAACTACTCCTATTAACGTTTGGCGCAACCCGCAGAAATGGCAAGAAGAGCGATCGCGACAGTTCCCCGGTAGCGAACCTTTTTGGAATCTGCTATCAACTTTATTCAAAGCAAGCTGGAAATTTCAGGCACGCGACCCCGTATTACCACCACGTAACTGGTGGGATTTACTACAATTAACTACTGCCGTGCGTCCAGATACTTTAGTTACGGTTCCCTATACTTTATCTACTGTCGGGGATGCTTTACGTTTCACCGGACAAGGAAATAATACACGTCTAAGAACGTTTTTAGATTTACAGTTAAAGCTGTATTCCCAGGTAAATGCAGAGGAAACGGCGTTACTGTATGCGGCAACTGCATTAAGCGTATCCCAGGAACCGCAAGGATTGTATCATCTTGAAGGAAGTATGCAGGTTTTAAGCGATCGGCTTGTACAATCTTTAAAAAGGGATGGCGGTAAATTATTGATGCGTCATACGGTAGAACAGATTGAGGTAGAAAATAATCGAGTTAGCGCCGTAGTTATTCGCAACCAAAAAACAGGGGAAACCTGGACTGAATCGGTAAACCATGTAGTTGCAAATGTCACAGTTCAAAATTTGATGCAGCTATTGGGAGAAAAAGCTCCTAAAGGTTACAAAAAGCGAGTTGAAAAATTACCTCCTTCATCCGGTGCGTTTGTAATTTATTTGGGTGTCGATCGAAGCGCGATTCCTCTCGAATGCCCGCCACATCTACAGTTTCTTTATAATGCAAACGGTCCGATCGGTGAAAATAATTCTCTATTTGTTTCCGTAAGTCGTCCTAACGATGGGCGTGCGCCTATAGGTAAAGCTACTATTATTGCTTCTTCTTTTGTAGATGCAGACAAGTGGTGGGATATTGAAAAATACGATGAATTAAAACAGCAGTTTACACAAGAAGCTTTAACTAAACTCGGTAAATTTTTCTACTTAAAACCAGAAACCATTATTCATGTAGAAGCAGCAACACCGCGTACTTTTTACACTTTTACAGCTAGAGATAAAGGTATTGTCGGCGGTATAGGGCAAAGAGTCCCCACTTTCGGTCCCTTTGGTTTTGCCAATCGTACACCGATAGATAATTTGTGGCTGGTAGGTGATTCAACTCATCCCGGTGAAGGTACTGCGGGAGTAAGTTATTCGGCTTTGACGGTGGTGAGGCAGATTGAGAGTTAGCAGTTATCAATTAACAATTATCAAAAAGAATCATGTTTATTTATGAAAAACTATGCTTTTTAAAAAATTTATAATTTCACAAAAATCTTGATACTAGTAGTCCATTTCATTAATTCCGATAGGTTTGTAGTAAGGGCTTTAGCCCTCGTATCAATGGGCTTGAGGACGCACATTCCCAACTACAAACCCTTGCGAAGTGCGAGCGTCCCGCTCGCTAGCCGACACGAGCGACCAAGATGGTCGCACTACGAATGTATTATCCCATCAAAATTAATGTGGCTCCGTACTAGTAGTCGATTGCATTAAATTTGATTAGTTCGACGTGCTGATTTTAGTACTAAATCCGGAGGGCTAAAGCCCTTACTACGAACCTTTTTACCCGTCAAAACTTTTGAAAAGGACTACTAATTTATCAAGAAGATAAATCACTATATAATCGTTCCAATTAATTTCTGTCGCGCTGGTATCTTACTCCTTGGATGCTAGGGAGCAAGATGCTCTTAGTGTTAACTATCTTTTTGTTATTTAGAATCCCTATAAAAATAAAAAACCTCCTTTTTAAGGAGGTAGAATCTGTAATTTAAAGAAATGTTAGAAACAATATCCTCTAATCTTCTACGAATAAATCACCGCTAACTGATAACTGCTAACTGCTAACTGATTACAAAGTATTACCATCTGCCGGTTGGGGTTCGGGAAATGATGGCTCAACTATTTGTGGTTCTGGCTGTGGTTCTGGTTCTGGTGGATTGAGGAAATCGCGCCAAACGCCGATCTGTTCTTGGGCTGCATTGTAAGCTTGCGTACCTTTGGGAACTAATTTAGCTGTTTCAATGGCGCGAATAAGATCGGATTGACTTTGGGTGCGAGCTATATCAAATATTTGCTGACTCCACCGATCCATCGCAATTCTGGCATCGGAACGTAATGGGGTACCTGTAGGTACGCGCCGCGCCAGCCTAATTGCTTGTGACAAGGCGTTTGGAGTCCCACCTAATGCGACTTCTCGCGCTTTCCTCCAATTGTCTCTAGCCGCAACTTCTGATTGCCATTCATCTATATCTCTTTGGGCTTGTCCGGACAGTACTCTTCCGGATTTAATTTGTTTTGCGGTGCTAATTGCAGATGGTAAATCACCGCTACGTGCAAGGGCGCGAGCTTGGTCTAAGTAAGGCTGGTCTTCTATTCGCTGAATTTTGGTACTCCAACCGGCTATTTTTTTGCGTGCTTCTCGATACAAAGAACGTCCGCGACCAATTCTATTTGCTTCGGCGATCGCGGCTCGTAATGAAGCGGTATCACCAAATAGTGCGAGTTCTTCTGCGCGTTCTAAAAACGGTCTATCTTCAATTACCTGTACTTGATTTGCCCAAGAATTAATTTCTTTTCTGGCTTCAGTAGCGCGGGGGTTGTTTTGAGGAATCAGTTTTGCTTCAGCAATTGCAGCAGATAAATCGCCGATTGAACCTTGAGAAGCAAGGGTTCGCGCTCTTTCCAAACGAGAAATATCTTCTATTTCCAATTGCCAACTAGCAATCAGTTTCTGCGCTCTTTGATAATTTGGTCGATTTGAGTCAATTTGCTGTGCGGAAGCGATCGCAGCTTCTAAACCAGAAATTGTCCCAGTCCAAGCATTTCTTTGCGCTTCAGCCAAGGAGATAAAATCTGTTCTTTGTGCTTCTATTTCAGAAATCGGCGGAATTTTTTGAGCAATGTAGATAGCTTGCTCAGCATCCCTTTGCTTTAATTTATTTTCCGCCAATTCAAGCATATTTAGTCCAAATTCTGGAATTGCTTCTTGAGCTTTCTGATAAACATAACTGTTTTTTGCGATCGATTGCGCCAGTTTAATTGCTTTAAGTATTTTATCTACATTTCTACTCTTGGCTAAACTTTCAGCTTCAGCTAATTTCTCGCCATCTTCCCTGGCGGTAACAATCAGGTTATTTAACTCTTCGTACTTGGTACTAGCCCAAAATCTATTATTTAAACGTAGCAACTTCGCCGACTGCATAAAAGCAGATTGCCAACGCTGTTCGCGCATTTCGTCTTCTGCTTCTTTATAAATATCACTAGCTTTTGACCAAATTAATTTCCAACTGTCAATTTGATCTTCTACTAATTTAGAAGCAGAAACATCGGATGGTATCTTACGAGCAATTTCAATCGCTTCCTCTAATCTACCCGCTTGGAAACTCTCATCGGCTAACAGCAATATACTACGGGACCAATCTTCCACATAACGGTCAATTTCGGTACGCAATGGATGATTTTGCGGCAAATTCTTGACCAAATCAATCGCTTGCAGCAAATCTTTTACCGTGTCCTTAGAAGCTGCCAACTCAGCACAGTGAATCCGTACAGAAGCACTGGCTAAAGGCCAGAAAATAGAAGGGCAGTTCGGTGCTGAGGGCAACTTTAAAAGAATCCCCATTGCCATAAATCCTACCGTACCGGGTATGAACGCTAGCAAAAATGCCCATAAAACCCAACTTGTAAGCCAGCGCGGTAATTTGCCAGAACTACCAGTTGCCGGAATTTCTTCTGAATGACTTTTAAAAGTCAATTTTTTTGAATTACTTTTGTTTTTGCTTGTCACTGACTTAGAGCTAGAACCAGTAGCCGGGACACCATATTTACGGTCTTCGGATTGTTCCGTTTTGAATAATCGAGTCATTTCATCTGACTGCGTTCTTCTAGCTGATGACCAGCCCTCTGGAATATCCCGTTCTGCCATCTCTCACACCAAATTATATTAACAGGGGTTCGTTGACTTGAGGAAGCGTGGTTTTGCTATAGTAACTTTTGACATATACAAAAAGCTACGTTTACACCATAATATCTCCACAGATACCATTACTTCCTCTTGCTTATCAGTATTATTTTATACGTTTATTTAGAAACAGAAGACTCTGCTTGTAAATCGGCAATTAGCTGGGCTAATTGTTCGCTATTGGCAAGGTATACCTCGCCACAAAATTCACAAATAGCTTCGGCACCGTCATCTTTAGCAATCATATCTTGCAGTTCAGCTTCTCCCAAAATTTTTAAGGCTCCTAACATTCTCTCAAAAGAGCAGCTACAATTAAACCGTAGGATCTGGGTTTCTGGAAATATATGAAGCCCCATGTCTCCCAATATATCCTGTAAGATTTCTGTAAGATTTTTTCCAGCTTGTAGCAGAGGTGTAAATCCTTGAAGGGCTGCTACTCGCGATTCCAACTTTTCTACTAAAGCCTCATCTCTAGCAGCTTTAGGTAAAACCTGTATCAATAACCCTCCTGCTGCCGTTACTCCTTGCGCTCCTACAAATACGCCTAAAACTACAGCCGAGGGTGTTTGCTCGGAAGTTGCTAAATAATGAGCTATATCCTCTCCTACTTCGCCAGAAACGAGTTCTACCGTACTCGAATAAGGGTAGCCGTAACCGACATCGCGGACTACGTACAAAAATCCTTTACCAACTGCACCCCCAACATCTAATTTGCCTTGAGCATTGGGAGGCAATTCAACATTTGGATTTCCCACATAGCCGCGTACAGTTCCATCTAATCCAGCATCGACTAAGATACCACCTAAAGGTCCATCACCTTTAATTCGGACATTCACCCTCGAACCGGGGCGCTTCATTCCTGAAGCCATCAATAAACCTGCCGTCATCGTCCGACCTAACGCCGCCGTTGCTACATAAGAAAGTTTGTGACGTTCTCGTGCAACTGCGGTCAATTTTGTAGTAATAGCACCTACTGCACGAATTCCACCGTCCGCTGCTGTGGCGCGAATTAACTGATCCGCCATTGATTAACCTTACATTTCTTAATATACAAACTTTCTCTATTGTAAGATGTTTGTTTTAATAGAATCGGATATTACCAGAACGGGCATCAAATACAAAACAAAACTCGATTCAGCAACATGGTAATTGTTTTTTCATGCTTGCAAGTTTTCGCGCCGGGATATGTTTATATTTGCCATACTATATTAATAATTCAAATAATTTTGTGAAGCTGTACCGTCTTGGGGTGTGCCCAAGTGGAGTAACTGCTAAACCTCGAAGGAAAAAAAAATGTTCGGTAGTTTTCAAAAAAGTCAGCTGCGGATAGAAATTGATGCATCGCAACAGTTAATTAGTAACAGCCTGTTGCATCCAATGGAATTAGGAAAATGGTTGCCTAGTGGTAAATTTCCCTCTGGAATGCCAGAAGAACTGCATTCTGGATTCGAGTTTACCACTCGTATCGGACCCTTATCAATTCATCACCAAGTAGAAACAGCGACTCCTAACAGCTTGCGCTTGCTACTGAGTCAAGGAATTGACGGGTTCCATGAATGGTATTGGGGAGAAGGTTGGGTGCAGTCTCGTTTGGAAGGCATATCTCTTTTACCGCTTTCTTTAGGTCAAACAGCGAGTTTATTTAGTTTGCGTCAATATTTAAAATCAAAGGAAAGTTAGTTGTTAGTGGTTAGTTGTTAGTTGTTAGTTGTTAATAGTTAGCGTTTAACTGCTAACTAAATTCCCAATTTTCCTTATTTTTTCTGCTTTTGTTAATTGTAAATTCTTCGACTAACTACTATCAACTAACTACTATCAACTAACCCTGACTTTTTTTCGCAACTTCAGCAACTGCTTCAACTTCATCATTCGCCAAACTTTCTAAAATAGGTTTAGCTTCTGGAGTACCCAACCGATTCAAAGCTTGAGCAACTCTATAGCGGATTTGCCAATCTGAATTAGAAGCATAAGGAGCTAAAACCGATACCGCTTCGGTGTTTCCCAACTCTCCCATAGAACTAATAGCAGCGGTTTTTACCAAGTCATTATCTTCACTAAGCGCTTGCTTGAGCATTTCAAAACCTCGCGGCTCTCCCAACTCACCCAAGGCTGCAATCACGCTTAATTTGATAATCCAATCACTCGTAGATTGATAAAGTTGTTGCAAATCGTCAAAAGCGGCTACTAACTTCAAACCTCCCAAACAGTCTGCTGCTGCTGCTTTTACATCAGCTTCTGGATCTTGAAGCAATCCCCGTAATAGATTTAGAGATTTATCTAAATCCTGCGTACCTAAAGTATCGAACTGACTTACAGCAGAATATCGCACGCGAGCATTTTCATCTGTAATCGCAGTTTGAATTAACTCAAAACCAACTGCTGGATCTAACTGCCGAATTTCATTCACTCCCCGCAAGCGATCGCCCAAATCTTCACTTGCAAGCTTTTCTTTGACTGTATCGGGAGTAATAGTCATTTTAATTATTCTCTGTTATTAAATTATTTGTTGTTAATTGTTAGTTGTTAGTAATTAGTTGTTAGTTGTTAAATTTCAACTATCTACTAACTAACTTTGAGATTTCGCCATATCGCGAATAATGTCACTCAATGACAGAATACCAACTATCTGCTCGGAATCATCGAGAACCGGGAGACGGTGAATTTTGCGATCGCGCATTATTTTCGCGGCTTCTCTCAAAGGTTTGTCGGGTGAAATAGTTACAGGTTTTTGATTCATTACTTCCCCAACTGTTTGTCCTAAAGCCTTGTGTAACTCGCGATCGTATTCGACAGGATTTTTTAAGTAAATAACGCTATCAAAAATCATAAAGTATGCCGGTGGAGTAACACCAGCTTGCTGCCACATTAAGTCTGTTTCCGAAATAACGCCAATTAGCTTACCGGCATCATCTACAACAGGTAAGCCGCTAATCCGTTTTTCTGCCAGAATTTTAATCGCTTCACGTAAAGGTGTTTCGGGCTTTACTGTTAATGGATCGCGGGTCATTACTTCAGCAACACTTTTTAACATATAAGAAATATTTTTATTTACACTGGACTTATTGTAAGTAATTGTAGGTGTGAAGCTCGGAGCGTTAATACATCGTTACTTAATTGGTGGTTAGTAATGCGTTTCATTAGTTTTGACAGGTTCGTAGTCAGGGCTTTAGCGCCTCCGGATTTAGGGGGAACTGAAGCCCTTACTACGAAACTTTTTACTCAAACTCAGTTTCGCAAAATTCTTTCAATAAATCGATACAGTTGGCGATCGCGCCTAAATGTGCGATTTCATATCCGTGGGTGTTTTGAGTCGGAAAGCTTAAACAGGCACCACGGGGTACATGACCGAATTTCATGGCAATTGAAGCGTCGCTGCCGAACTGGCTCAACGTTGCTAATTGTACGGACATATCTATTTTTCCCGCACAATCACGCAGTTGTTGGTTAAGGTTTTCATCGTAAATCCCGTAACTATCTTGAGAAAGTATTACCGGCTTTTCACCGTCTTCTATGGGATATTCTTCAGCAAGCGGACAAATTTCTAAAGCAATCAAAGCATCTAATCGCTGATTTTGTGAGAAATAAAGCGCTCCGATTGCTCCTACTTCTTCTTTTGCGGAAGCGACTAAATATACGTCTACTGCTGGTTGTTTAATCTTTTCTGCTAAAGCTAATAATATAGTCACCGAAGCTTTATTATCTAATGTATAGCTGGCAATATGATCTTTTAAACGGATGGGATGCTTGCGGTGCTTACTTATAACCATTCTGGTTCCGGGACGAATACCGGCATTTTCTAACTCTTGGGTGGTACACTTGGTTTCAATCCAAGCATCTTCCCATTTCAATGCAACATCTTGGTGAAATATTTTTTGCGGTGATTCGTGGGATACGTGACGGGAACCAAAGCTGAGAACACCGTGAATAGTTTCTTTGTCTCCTAGTAAATCTACTACACCTTCACCATAAACCCACGGGAAAGCACCTCCTAACTTACGAACTTCAACTCTACCTGCTTCACCAATAGTTTTTACAATTGCGCCAATTTCATCTTTGTGAGCGGTAATTGCGATCGGATATTCGCTACTTTTACCGGGAATTTTGGCAATAATATTATCGGCTCGATCGCGCCATACTTCTACTCCTAAAGCCGTAAATCGCTGCATTAAATATTGATTAATTTCAGTTTCCGCACCACTAGGAGAATGATGCATTACTAATTCTTCAATTGTTTTAAATAATTGCTCGTAATCCGACATGATTAATTCGTAATTATTTCGTAGGTTGGGTTAGAAAAGAAAACTAAATTTCATTTGTAACGACAATATATATTATCGTGTCGTAACCCAACATTATGATTGCGAATAAACTAATATTTCACCACACTACTGTTAAATTTCATTTGATTCTGACGGTTGTAGAAATCTCCGCACTGCTACGTCTCCCGATAATCAGGGGAAAACAAACTCCTCAAAATTAATGTGGCTCCGTACTACCGATCCACTACATAAGTAATTACTTTGTAGCTTTGTAGGTTGGGTTAGACACGAAAAATAATTTCAAAAAGTAACAACAATATATAATATCGTGTCGTAACCCAACATCATGATTGAGGACTGATACAAGATGCCGATAGTCAAATGTTGGGTTACGGCGCTTCGACTAAATATTTGTGAAAAGCCATACTTATAAATACGCCGTGAAGCTAACCTACCATCTACATTGATTTTAATAGCTTGGGCTATGGTGCTTTAATTACTTATGAAAAACCAGATTTATAAAATGCATCGTGAAGCCAACCTACAAAATATAATAAGAAGTACAAAGTAATTGGACTTTGAGTTTCTCACGGCAAGTCTACCTTTCGTAACATCTCTGATGCTGTTTCTTCATCGTAGATTTGCGTTAACAGTCCTGGTAGCCAGTCTGTTTTAGCACCTATATTGTGAGTCTTATGCTGTTGCCAAAGCTCCAGAAAGCCATATACTTGCTCATCAAGGTTTGGGATTCTCCGACGGACTTCATCCATAAACTCCTGAGTACCACCAAGTAAACCGTGATATTCATGAGAAGTCATGATCCCCCATTTTCCTGAAGGTGAGTAAAGAACATTCTCAGCATTAAAGGCGGAGCCGAACATTTTATAATCATGTCTTTTGTAGGCGGAGATTTCTGAAAAAGGAATGTACCAGTGATTGAATTCTCCTTTAGTTTCTTCGTTCATACGCCAAAGCATTGTGAAGTAACATCCTGTATCACCTACACTGGATGCAGCAGCCACCAATACATCAATAAGGGGTGGTCTTACAAAATATTTCAGATCGTACTCTAAGCCAAATACGACTTTTCGTTGAGGAATAGTTTTAGCAAAGGGGTGCGGAGCAAATGGGTTATCACTGGTAAAAACTTGTCGCAAAACTGGCTCTGCCTCAGCTTTGAACTCTTTCTCTGTTAAAGGACGCATATATTTTTCTTACTGACTCGTTAGAGTAACGCTAACGTTTACAGCGCCTCATGATTTGGAGGCACTCAACCCCTACTAAATACATTGGGTTACGGTGCTTTAATTAATTATTCATGCCTAATGTAAATTAAAATATATTTTTATATCTATTTTTATTTTTAATTTTATTTGATTGAAAAAATTTTTTTTTATGGTGAAAACATGAGATAATTAAAAAATAAATAACATTATTTTTTTATAATGGAAATATTATCCAAATTTTTATTATAGCCAAGCCTCCCCATTATTAAAAATAATCTCTACAATAAATAATACCATTAATCCGTTACTAATAAAAAATTTCGCGCTATTTTTTAGCTAATAAATTTTGTGAGCGATTATATACCGTGAGAACAAAAAGTTAAGTAATTATCTCATTATAAAAGGGATTATATAGGATGTATTCGTAAAAAAGAAAACGTCTAGCTTATTAAGTAAGCTAAATCGGTTATTTTTAATAACCGATTTGTTAATCTTTCCAATCAAATAGCCTTTATAAGTAACGTTTTATGTAACTCGATGATCGAAACCTTATTACTACGTTGATAATTTTACTTAATGCGGGATAATTTCTTACGTTTGCGCTTTAATACTCCTATCGTACCTATTGCACCAAAAGCTAAGGTACTCAACACGGTAGAAGGTTCGGGAACAGTTTCATGTTTAATTGCACTCAAGGTTAAATCGGCTACTAAACGATGACTTTTTGAAGTTGGATGAAAGGTATCAAAGAAGATAAATTCGTTGGGATTTATAGCTTCAGAGAAAACAATTCCTTGGGGGTTCTGGCAGTCATCTATAATGTCACCTACAACCCCTACCACACAAGAACTAGCTGGATCTTGGCTAAAACCAAACTTTCCTGGATTTTCTACTACTTGATTAAATAAAGAATTAACATCAACGGGAATAATATTAACATTTGAATTTCCATTAAAACCATCCAAAGTTTGCTCTAATAATGCATTATGAGCGAGGGTAAGTTGAGTTAATGGGGCTGAAGTGTTCGTGGCTAAAGCAGCTGGAATTTGACCTAAATCTGGTATGTTAAATACTGCGATATTTTTAGCACCGGCTTGAGTTAGTAACCCAATTGCATTGGATAGATTGTTGACTGTTTGATTCGGATCTGTAACGCCACCAAATAAGTAATCATTAGCACCACCCCATACGGTATAAAGTGCATTTGGATCTGCTTGTTGATTATTTGCTTGTAAGTTTTGAGTAAATAAACCGACTTGCCCTAAAACTCCCGGTAAACCTGAATCAGGAACCAAAGCATTATCCAAACCAGAGGAAGAACCACTTACAGCGAAGTTAACACCTTGTGTAGGAATACTTGCTTGTGGTGGTATGAATGTAGTTGGTGTTAATCCTATCTCATCTGCAACAAAATCTACCCATATATCGCCATTAGAAAAACGTCCTGGAGCGTAAGGAGGGCTGGGAGGAATTGCTGTTTCGGGATTTACTAAACCTCCTGTAGCATTAAATAAATTACCTGTATCTGAGAGACTATCGCCAAATACGTAGAATTGACTAAAACTACTTGCGATCGCTTTACAAGGCAGCATAAATGAGAAGAGAACAAATCCTGCTGCTGTTAATGCTTTTTTCATAGTATTTTTGTCGTTCGGGATATTACGCAAACCCCTTTAAACAAAGGAGAAATTTTAGAACGTATTCTATCTGCGTTTTTATGTATTTATAACTGTTGTCATTAATATCATATAGATAACTGTAAAATTACTAAGCATATTAAATTTTTACTGCGTTTTTACAATTTATAAATGATTTATGAAGATATGGTTAAATATTTATATTTTCTGCATAAATTACGAGGGTTGCATAAAAATCTTGTAACGCAACCCTTACACCTTATTAGGTAATTACAATATAAATTTTTAACTTAAATTCTGACAGGGCCAGCTATTGTTTTAATTTCAAAGCTTCTTTTGCCGATATTCCTTCAGTTTCGCTACCGA
The DNA here is from genome assembly GCA_965234645.1 of Rivularia sp. (in: cyanobacteria). Classification (GTDB taxonomy): domain Bacteria; phylum Cyanobacteriota; class Cyanobacteriia; order Cyanobacteriales; family Nostocaceae; genus Rivularia. The sequence continues at coordinate 5,381,329 of OZ248344.1, forward strand.
AATACCATAAAGCAGCAGCAGCCTCGGCGCGAGTCACAGCTTTTTTCGGTTGAAATAAGGTTGTATAACCAAATACACGACGGATGTTTGAATTTTCGCCGTTTTGATAATCTGCTAACACTGCTCGTAAGGCTTTGGGGTCGATTTTTGCTGCATCTTGAAAACCCCAAGTTTGTTTGACTGCATCTAAGGAAGCTGATGGTAAACCTTGACGGGTATCCAAAGGAATTTTCCACAGAAGCATTTGTTCTCTGGTTAACGGTGCATCTGGACGAAATAAAACTTGTGTGGAATCACCAGATAATGAACTGGGAATTAATCCAGCTTCGGCTAATCCTTGAATTGCGGCAAAATCGGGATCTGTTTTAGAAACATCGCTAAAAGCACTTTTATTACTTTCACCAGCTAAGCGAATTTGCTTGGAAGGTGAATTAGCGTGTATTGCGTTATTTGCAGCAACTAACCACTGAGCGTATTCTCGACGGGTAATATTTTTATTCGGTTGAAATTGATTTGAAGGATTATTGGTTTTAGCAGTATTAGTTGGAGCGGATAAAACACCTAATGTTGCTAAATCCTGGATATATGGCTGTAATTCTTGGGGTGCTTTGTTTAAATCGTCAAATTCTTGCGATTCAAAATTGGTTTGAGGGGTATTTTGTGCTTGAGTTGCTGTATTCCCAGGTTGTACCGGACCAATAAAATCTGGGTTTGTTGTATTTGAAGGAGTTGGGGTAGTTTGGGCTGTGGTACTAGGTGAATACTCGATTACTAATTCAGTAGTTGTTTGCGGTTGGTTTGGTTGTCGGTTTGTGACAGTTTTCGGTTCGATGGCAACTTTTACTTCTGAATTATTGCGCTCTGCAACAAAATCTCCTTGTCCATCTTCAGGTGATTTTATAACTTCCCACTTATTCGATCTAAATTCTTTGCGATAAAAATCAGCTATAAAATTACTGGGATCTGAACTAGTCCAGCGAGCGGATATTTTCTCTGTATTATCGCTACTTGGTGTAACTGACTCTAATTGTGCGTTGGGATATATGGGGATATCTTTAGGAAAATCACCGGGTAAGCTTTTTGTAGGTGATGAGGGATTATCATTTACTGGCTTCGCACTGAAAATAGCTGGGTTATCTTTCAGTCTAGAATCAGCTTGCAAAGATTGCTCCAGATTTTTCGCAAAGGGAGTGTTTGCACAGCCAGTTAAGGTTGAGAATAAGACAGCGAAAGTTAAAAATACACCTGGGTATTTGCAGTGCAGCACGGGAAAATATTAATAATACTACTTCAACTATTAGACTAGCGCAGACTGAGAGTTAGTTATTAGTTATTAGTTGTTAGTTGTTAGTGGTTAGTGATTTCGTAGGTTGGGTTAGGCGCACTAGAAGGTAAAGTTCTTAATGAATAATTTTTACTTGCGCCGTAACCCAACATCTAATCCATTAGACTAGCGCAGACTGAGAGTTAGTTATTAGTTATTAGTTATTAGTTGTTAGTTGTTAGTTGTTAGTGATTTCGTAGGTTGGGTTAGGCGCACTAGAAGGTAAAGTTCTTAATGAATAATTTTTACTTGCGCCGTAACCCAACATCTAATCCGAGTTATTTTACAATATTTTAAATTCTCTTACCTTTATTCACAAGTATGATGTTGGGTTACGACACGATTAAGATAAATTCTCGTTACAAGTTAAATTGGCTTCCGTGTCTAACCCAACCTACAAACTACAAACTACAAACTTAATCAAGTTTTAGCTAACTTTCTTCTCCTAAGTCTTCATCTAAAATAGCATTAATATCTCTTCGACCATGTAGAACTCTCAAAATTTCTATATCAGTATCTCTTGTCCGATAAAAGACTAAATAATTTCTAAAACCCTTAATTGGTTGTTGACGAACATTAGCTAAATTGGGATTATCAAACTCGCGTACCCTGCCCATTTTTGGCGTTTGAGCTAACTGTTTAAAAGTTTCTTCAGCAGCAGCCAAAAATTTATCCGAAACATCCATATTATCAGCAGCAATATAAGTCGCTAAATCAATTAAGTCACGGATAACCTGGGGATGTTTATAAACATTACCCATTGGTATTTAAACCTTCATCCCCTTGAACTTTTGACCGCACCGCTTGACGAATATCATCCCAATCTTGTTCAGTTAATGGTGTTGCACTTCCAGAATTTAACCCTTCCAGCAACAAAGTCTCTAAACGTTCCTTCTCTTTACGTTTTTGGTCTTGACGCACTAACTCGCGGAAATATTCGCTAATAGTACTATAACCACCACCTGCAACTTGCTTCTCTATGTAAGCACGCATCGTATCCGGTAGAGAAATATTAATACTTTTCATGGTTAGCTCAAACTATTTGACTTTATTATGGCAGTTTATGCCATTTGCTGCCATGATTGCTGGTTAAAATAACCCCCCTTTAAATAGTTTCTACAACCAATTGCCAACTAGCACATAATGTGACCAGTAATAGGGATTTTTGTATTCGGAAGTTTTCGGTAGGTTGGGTTGAGCGATAGCGTTCATCGAAGATGTGCCGAAGGCATAACCCAACAAAATCTGCATAATGTTGGGTTGTGCCGAAGGCACACCTAGCGGTGAACGTTCCTCAACCCAACCTACTAACTATATGTTACATTTTACAAGTCGATAGAGATTGGTTGACGAGTTGCCATCCACCCATACTACCCTCACACCTTCATGGCGGTGGGACTTTCGGACCTCAGACCACGCCCATCGTAATCTGACTTGATCTGATGGTCTACCATACAATCCATTTCTAAGTCTTACCCAAATTTCCTTTTGCACGCTAAAACCAAAATTGCCACTGGAATTGTTTACCCATAAGTCATCGATTTTTTTCAATTCCGAGCAGGAGAATTTCTCAATTTGTGAGATATCGAGATATCTTTCTTCTTCTCTATCAGCAATAAAAAGCATAAGTCTATGAGTTGCTAAGTCGGCTGCTCTCCAATTTTTTGATTTCAAATAGTTTTCTAATCTAGCATAAAAGTGTTCTTTGAGAGAATTTCTAACCTCATTCAACTGGTCATTATCTTTAATATTGCGATAATACTCGATTTGTCTACGGTGTAAAAATTCAAGAGTATTATCATCTACAATAGGAAGTGTTGATTTGAAAGAGTTAATTTTACTTTTTTGAAGAATCAGGAATGCTTCTTGGTAAGCTTTTCTTGCCTTCGGAATATTGTTCTGTCGCTCGAATATCTTGCCTTGAACCTTCAAGGCGAATATCTTTGTCTGCAAAAATTGACTATTTAATTCTTTATCCGCTATTTTACCTTGATTTTCCTTCCATCCCCTTAAAAAAATCATACTTTGTCCTATTGATTCTTCTGCTAACTTCCAATCATCGAGGTATTGATAAGCTAATGATTTAGAAGCATGTAGGAATACTTGCTCAAGATGAAGGTCTTTGATTTTAATATCTGCTTTTTTAGATATCTCATTAGCTTTTTCTTGAGACTTCGGAATCAATTTATTCGCCAATTCTCCTAGATGTTGAGGATAAACAAGATAAGTGTAAGTTTGATTTAGTTTCTTTTTTGCTTCTCTAACTTCCTTATAAACCTGAATTACTGAAATTAACCCTGTCAATACAGCCAAACTTAAAACAACAGTCCCATTCCAAATCAGCTGCTTAGCTTTAATATTCGCTTCACTCAATACCAGATTTATTTGTTCTGCGGCTTTCTTATCCTTCCTCTCTCTTTCTAATTCCGCTTGTTGATTTCTAACAGCTATTTCCTTCTCTCTACTAGCTGCTAAAAACTGTTTATCTTGAAAACTTAAATTCTTATCTTTAGCCCATTCCTCAGCATCTACTAAAGCCAAACCCCGCAAAAGTCGAGATTCATCTTTACCACCAAAAGCTACCCAAAATCTAAAATTTTCAGAATAAGGACGCAAATTCTTTAATTGAACTTCAACCCAATTTTGATTAAAAACCCGTTGATAAACTCGATTGTAAACTCTTAATTTGCCTTCTCTTTGGACAACTAAACCAGATGATCTTAATTCACTCGATTCAACATTTTTCTTAGCTGCTACTTCTCCCTTTTCTTGAATCTGCTGGTACAATTCCAACAAATATCCCGCTCGTTGCTCCGAGGAAAGAATTCTATCCCTGATAGTTCGTAAATGTTCCGGATCGTCCTGGGATTCCCAATTTTCAATAATCCTTGATTTTACCACCTCTTTAACGGAAGCGGGATTATCTTTCTCAGATTCTTCCACCATAAACTTACACAACTTTTGAGTCAGAAATGGTTGTCCTCCCGTCCAATTTAGAATTGATCTCATTATTCGTTGAGGATTATCAAATCTTCCTTCCAACCCATCAATTAACGGTTCAACTTCATCAAATTCAAAACCATGTAATTCTATAGCTTCCCCAATATTAAAAGGAGTTTGGGTTTTATTCTGAATCAGATCGCTAGGAGTCGCTACCCCCAATAAAGCAAAAGTTAAGCGTTGAAAAATGGGATTATCAACCCGTTGATTCTGAAAGAAGCGAATGAGTCCAAAAAAATCATCTAAGGAAAAATCCTGACTCAACACCTTGTCAATTTCATCCACAAAAATGACTATTGGTTGCTGAATCTTAGCTAATAAAACCTTTTCAATAAATAGATTCAAACATTGTACTGGTGAAAGAACAGTTTGATGTTTTTGCCACCATTCCTGCCAATCAAAATCAAATTTATCTTCCAACTGACAGCTTTCCGATAAATTGTAAACAATTCCCCCATACCACTGTTGTTGTGTTACATTCCCAATTCCCGTCAAATCAATTGCAGCACAGATAGTTCCTTGTTTTTGTAACCGCTGCATAGTCTGCACCCGCAAACTAGACTTACCCATCTGCCGGGAATTAAGAACATAACAAAATTTACCAGCCTGCAACTTTTGGTAAAACTCCTCATCCGCTTGTCGCTGTACGTAACTGGGAGCATCAACCGGGAGACTGGCTCCGACTTGATAAAAATTGAAATGGGTTGCTGTCATCATTACAATTACTTAGTTAAAAACTCTTTCTCTTCCCCCTCTACCCCCCTCTCAAGGGTAGGTATTTAGGTTTTGGACAAATAGTTGAGAATTTTCTCAAGTACTAAACGTAGTTTCAAGGTTCTAGCTGATGATTCGAGTTCTAAAACCAAAAAAATAGGTCTAATCTAAAAAACCTACCCATGAGAGCCTCTACCCCCTCTTCCCCCTCTTCCCCCTCTCTTCCTAAATGTGTCAACCTTAAAGTTAAAGAATATTACAACACCCTCCGAAAATAATCGCGGTATAGCTGACACCTTGGTGTAACATGATTATTTTCACGAATCACCAATCCTAAACTGTGTAATTTATAAATTTCCATAGAATCTAATTCCACCCCCGCAGTTGAGTTAACTACTCGTTGCAAAGCTTTTACTAAATCCGGTGCTGAACGTAATATATCTAATAAATAACGCAGGTGATTGCGATAAATCCCCGCTTCTGTTGTCGCTGACTGTAATAAATCCTCAAAAGTTGTTTTAGCGATCGCCACATCATACATTGCCAACCGTAACAAGTAAGGATGTCCTCCTACCATTGCGATCAACTCTGGGAGTAAACTATCTTGGGGATTAATATTATGTCTCGTCGCTAAATCTTCTACTTGCTGCCGATTAAACTCTTGTAATTCTATGGGAACACCAGCATTAAAAGGTGATTGATGGTAATCCAAGGGAATATAAACTTCGGTAGAATGAACCAATACCAACCGCAGTCGTTTCCAAACTTCAGAAATCTTTCCTTTTTCATGCCAAGAGCGCAACATTCCCAAGAAATCTTCTACTACTTCGCTATAGGGAAATAATCGATCTACTTCATCTAATACCAGTACTAAAGGAGAATTGATTTGTTTTAATACGTGCTTTTTAAAATAAGCCGTACAGTTGTCGTTACTACCTAAAAATGAAGTATTCCAAGCACTATCGACTTGATTTTCAAGTTCAAGATCCAAAGAAACTTTACTACACAACCAGCGGAGAAATTTATCCAAATTGGTAATGAATTCCTTATTCACACCACCCAAATCCAAATACACCGCTTGATAATTCAGCTTTTCTCCTTGAGCAATAATCCGTCTCGCAAGAGTTGTTTTACCCATTAACTTTGGTGCTTTAATCCGAATTAAGGCAGCCGGTTTTTCTAAAGTTTGATAACAAACAGACTCAATCCCATTTCGTTCTAAATAAAAAGGAGAATCAAGCGGTACAGCACCATCGGGATATTCCAACGACTCCATAAAAATATTACCTTCTTCCCGCAATATCTCTTCATCTCTTGCCTCTGCGCTCTCTGCGTCTCTGCGGTTTTTTAATCTCTTCTCCACAATTTCTTGTATACCATCCAAAATAATTCCATCTTTTGCTCGCATAAAAAGTACAGGTGTAGCAAAATCCCGCTTATCTAATCCGACTTCCATCGAAATACCATTGCGGGTTGTTTGAATAGCTGTATCTACGGGATACCCTAGCGCTAGAGTACGGTAAAATTCGTCTGTAAAAAGTTTGGCAGTAGAATCAAGTATCGTATATTGCATCGCTACAACTGCGGGAATTCCACGACGAACTAAGTTTGGTGCTGTGCCGCTCATAGCTTGACTTGAAGATACCGTCGCACCTTGACAGGAATTTAAAATAACTAAATCGACATGGCGATCGCCTAAGAAAAAATTAGCAAAACTCTCATCATTCAACAATTTTGATTTATTATTGCTATCCACAAGAGCAATCGAGCCTTTATTATTATCAAAGACACCGTGTCCTATAAAGTGGAAAACATTGTAAGGTTTTTCTCGTAACTTTTGATTAATATTGCCGATAGTCGCTGCTTGCAACACATCTAACTCAATATTTCCAGCTTCTATATGCTTTGCCAGTGCGGAGCGAATCAGTTTTTCTTCACCACCAGCAGCGTCTAAGGAAGCTAAGTTAGTCGGAGTTGAAATAACTAACAATACCTTGAGCGGTAAACTCGCTGCTTTAATATCCCGCTTTTGTAAAGGAACATCAATATAACGAGAGACAACAGTTTCGGTGTTGTTTCCTAAAAAGGTATTGGTATCTTCATCGTAGAGAAATTCCCAGGGTAAGCAAGCTAATTCGGGAGATTCAAATATTAAACGCAAGCGGATGCTTTCTTGATTCGCTTGTGCGGCTGCTATTGTAGCGTGAAATCGAGCATTAATTTTATCCGGAAAAAGTGCTTGGTAAAGTTGACTTCCTAAAGCTTTGAATAATTCGCTATTTGTTTGTCCCGAGTCGATTAATTGTAAACTCAGTTTAATTTGGTTCCTTTCCCAACGCAATTCACCCGAAACCTCACCTTGTTCTGAAGAAGCCCGAATATTGTTGTTTTTATCGACCAATATTTGAAAATCTTGGTAATTCATTACGATTCGATTTGACATCACCACACCCAGCTAGAACTTCTGTTTCTCACGCATTTACAAAGGCTTGCTTATTAGTATCAAATAATACGTATTTATTAAACGGATATTAAGCTTAAAAAACATCCCTTCTCGTTAATAGTTTCATATTTCATCAACTTATGCACTTAGGGGATGAAAATGAGAAAAATAGTAGTCGAACGCTTAATTGACAATTGTTTGGTATATTTGACCGTACAAAAATAGATGTTATATTTGTTTTCTTTAGTTCAAAATCAGTAGTGTTTAAAAATACTAATAATCTATAAAACCAGTATTTTTATAGAGAAAAACCCGATATTTTATCAATAGGACTTGTATAAATAGTTAAAAAACAAACATCCCATCCATGAGATAGGTGGAAGTGTCAATAAGAACTAGTACTGCTGCACGTTCGTCAAAAGTCAAAAGTATTTACAATTCATTTCCCAATACAAAACTTACTAAAAATTCGATCTAAAACTGATTCTGTAACTTCTTCTCCGGTAATTTCCCCTAAAGCGTTAATTGCACCGCGTAAATCTATCGTCCAAAAATCAAAAGGTAATTCCTTTTCAATTGTCAACTGCACTTGTTCTAAAGAGGTTTTCGCTTGGATTAATGCAGCAGCTTGACGTTGGTTAATTGCTAAATCCATATCTGTCGCTTCCACATTTCCCATTTGCACCTGTTCTAAAATCGCCGTTTCTAATGCTTCAATACCTTCATTTTTGGCTGCTGCCGTGAGGATTTTGGATTTTATATCGACGATTTTTGATTGAAATAATTTTCTTTGTTCTTCTTCTACTAAATCAATTTTATTAATTACTAATATTAAAGGACGGTGCTTTACTTGTTCGTAAATTTCTTCATCTTCTTTTGTCCATCCCGTGGTTGCATCGATGGTAAATAATACTAAATCTGCTGCTTGTGCGGCATTGCGGGAACGCTCGACACCAATCTTTTCTACTCGATCTTCTGTATCGCGGATACCTGCCGTATCTAGTACTTGTACGGGTATACCACCCACAACTAACTGCGATTCAACAACGTCGCGGGTGGTTCCCGGTAAATCGGTGACGATCGCGCGATCGCTACGACTCCAAGCGTTTAATAAACTTGATTTTCCCACATTCGGACGACCAACAATAGCTACTTTTAAACCCGTGCGTAAAAGTTCGCCTTTATCAGCAGTTGCTAATAATTTTGCTATCTGAGCTAAAACATTTTTAACATCCGATACAATTGCTTCACTATCCAAAGGCGGTAAATCTTCTTCAAAATCTATCCTCGCTTCAATTTCGGCGACAATATCCAAACATTTAGCGCGTAAACGACGGATAGAATCAGCGAGTTTTCCCTGCAAACCAGCTAATGCAGTTTGAGCAGCTTGGGCAGATTTTGCACCAACTAAATCAGAAATGCTTTCTGCTTGAGATAGATCGATGCGTCCGTTCAAAAAGGCTCTTAAAGTAAATTCCCCCGGTTGAGCGAGTCTAGCACCGCCTTCCAGACATAATTTTAATACTTGCTGCACCGCCATAATTCCCCCATGACAGTGAAATTCTACAACATCTTCGCGGGTGTAGGAGCGAGGAGCTTTCATGATTAACAACAGCGCTTCATCCACTAACTTTTGCGTTTGGGGATGACGAATGTAACCGTAAACAATCCGGTGAGATTCTACAACTTGTTTCCCAGGTGCGTGGAAAATAGATTCAGCAATTTGCAAAGCTTCCGAGCCAGAAACCCGCACAATTCCCACACTACCCTGTTGGGGGACAACAGCAGTGGCGATCGCCGCGATGGTTCCAGTTGTAGCAAAGGTTTGAGGCATTATTTAGGTGGGCATGGGGCATGGGGCATTGGGCATTGGGAGAGGGAGAGGGGGTAGAGGGGGTAGAGGGAGATGGGGAGATGGGGTAGAAATTTTATTCTGTTACTAACTTTATAATTCCTCACTCATAACTCCTAATTCCTAACTCCTAACTCCTAACTCCTAACTCACTACTCACTACTCGCTACTCGCTACTCACTACTCGCTACTCATAACTCCTCATTCCTAACTCCTAACTCTTAACTCCTAAATTGTAATGCGCGTTAATATTTATCCAGAAGCTAATATCTGCTTGATAAAAGTATTAGTTAAGAGGGGAACACTATGGAAGAACAAAAAATTAATTGCGCTGAAGCCTGCGTTAACGGCTGTGTTTTAGGAGATAAGTGTCCGAATAAAGAGTATGGGCAAGAAGCATCACAGTTTATTGAAGATACTTCTTTGGACAAAATGCTCGAAATGGCGGAAATTGCCAGAATGAAAAAATTGTCGGAGCCGCCTAAATGGGTAATTCCCGATGAAATTTAATTAAATTAAGTTTAATTATAGGACAGCCCAAAGTGGCTGTCTTAATTCCAAAATTTTTATTTTAAATTTTTCTTTTATAAATTATCCATATCTATATTTAACTCTCTTAATTTTGCTGCTAAACGTTCGGCTCGCTGGGCTTCAAGGTTTGCTCGCTGGGTTTCTTGTTGTGCTAATTCTTGTGGAGTCGGAATTAGTTCCCCTTCTGGAGTGAAATAACGTAACTTTTGTTGATGAATTCCGAGAAATAAACCTAACTGCTGACTCCATAACCAACCTTGCTCCGAAGCTTCTAGTGGCTGATATTCGCCATCAACTAAATGAAACCCATTAAATTCTAAACTATTGGGGTCAAACCAAAAATAATCTGGAGTTCCCAATACTGCGAAAAAATCTGGTCCGCGAAACTTTTCTGACTTAAGCTGACGGCTACTGTAGTAAATCGTCAAATTTCCGGCAACATAAAAGTCATTGCGGTTTTGCCAAAATATTTCTAGGCATTGTATCAGCAGAATCATCTGCTTTAAATGTAAATCGCTTTCCAAAGGTGGCTCGTCGCTATATAAATCCCCTGGAGGAAATATTACATCATTGGGGATGTCTAATTCTACGGTTTCTAATTCTGGGGTTTCTAATTCTTTGGCGACAGACATGGTGGTAAGTATCGAAATGCTATAAGTCTAGCGTAGCGTGCGATAAATTATTATTTTGATTATTGTTAGTAATTAAAAGTTTTATAAGTTTTATTGTAATCAAATTTATAAAGAAAACTACAGTATTCCATGTCAGCTTGAAAACTAAAAGATAGAATAATTGCGGCGTATCGCAAATTATAACAATAACAATCATGGGAATTTCAGCTATAGCTAGAGAAAAATTACTGGCTCGTCAAAAGCTACCGGATTTCTTTGGTAAAGAAGCGGTAAAACCCAGCTACGACGGACTTGGTTTGAGTAATATTGCAACTCTCGCAATTGATTTATTAGCTTCCGATGCTCCAACTTTGAGCGAGGAATCTGCAACACCGGCTTTCAATCCGGAATTATTAGCAGCACCTGAAGTAACAGAAGCTTGGGAATCTTGGCAAAATCAAGCACCAATTAATCATGTGGTGTTGTTGATTCTAGATGGATTTGGTTACGAACAATTACAAACCCTTGCAGATTCAAAAGATGCACCTGCGATCGCACAAGCTTGTAATAGTCAGCAAGCTTTTTTTATGCCCGCTACTTCGGTTTATCCCAGTACTACCGTTACGGCGTTAACTTCTGCTGCAACTGGTTACGCTCCCGCACAACACGGGATGGTGGCAACTAATCTTTATATGCGCGAAATTGGCACCATAGTTAACTTTATTGGCTTTCGTTCTCAAATTGCTGCTAGTAGAGCTTCTCTTCCCGATACTATTTTTAATCCAGATAATCTTGTTCCCGTTCCTAATATTTATTTACGCATGGAAAAAGCGGGTATAGATGTAGAAATTATCAATTTTGAGCAGTTTAAACAAACAAGTATTAGCAGATTTACCAGCGCTGGCTCGGAAGCTGGCAATAATAATTTTAAAGGCTATCGTACTCCCTCAGATGCTTTTTCTCAATTGCGCGAACGTTTGTTAGCAAAAAGCTGTTACCAAAAAAGTTTTACTTATGTATACGTACCTACTATAGATGCAGTTTCTCACCGTTACGGTCCCCTGAGTTCTTCTTATAAAGCGGAAGTTGCTACATTAGATTTTGCTCTCAAAAAACAACTTATCGAACCTTTAGCAGGTCGTAAAGATACCGTTTTGTTACTTACAGCAGACCACGGACAAAGGTATAATCCCTTAGAAAATACACTTTGGTTAGAAGAACATCCTAAGTTAACTCAAAATTTATTTGCTCCGACAACGGGTGAGTCGCGGGTTCGTTATTTACACGTTAAGCACGATAAACAAGCTGCTGTTTTAGATTATATTAAGCGCAATTTTAGCGAAAACTTTTTTGCTATTACCCCTTCTGAAGCGATGGAATTAGGATTATTTGGACTTCCAGGTAAACCTTTAAGTATAGAAGCTGAAGATAGAATTGGCGATCTACTACTTATTTCCCATAAAGACTGGATATGTCGTCAGCATATAACTAACGAGGAACGCTATAAAGGACATCTTGGAGTTCATGCTGGTTTAAGTAGTGCTGAAATGTTGATTCCGTTTCTTGCTTATCGGTTTTAGGTGACTGGCGATTATCAATCTCCTCCGCTACAGTCAAAACTGCCACTATCGCAACTGCTGCTGTGATAGTTTTCTGTATCTCCATAAGTCCAATTATTATATTCAACATAATATTTACCATCTTGCTTTCTAGAAGGATTTTTTGCAGCAGTAATTACATCTTTGATAAAATCGCTTTATTCAACGCTAGCTGTAAATATGAGGACTAAAGTCCTTACTACAAACCAAAGATTAATTGCTTCGTTTTTCTCAGCAGTATTTCGGATAAATAAAAATATAGCAATATATCAACGCTATAAAAACTGAGTTAAACTGGATTATCTCAGCTTGCAATTGTCCTTAAACTTAGATCGTGTAGGGATTGCAAGCAAGAGTAAAGAATTCTATATCTCCTCCCATATGGGGGATTTTTGTTTTTGAGGTAGTTAAAATCAATGAATCAAGTTGATTTGGCGTTCGCACCGGCGTTAAAACAGTCAGAATTAATCCGTCGCAAGGAAGTGTCGCCGCTAGAGTTGGTGGAATTATATTTAGAACGCATTCAACAATTTAATCCGCAGTTAGGAAGTTATTTTACTGTTGCGGCAGAACAGGCGATCGCTGATGCTAAAAGCAAAACCGAAATGCTGGCACAAACTGAAGATTTGCCATTATTTTTCGGGGTACCAATTTCAATTAAAGATTTAAATCCAGTTGCTGGCGTTCCTTGTAGCTTCGGTAATGCAGCATTACTTGACAATGTACCGGATTATGATGATGGTGTAGTAGTCAAAATTAAACAAGCCGGATTTATTGTATTAGGTAAAACCGCAAGTTCGGAATTAGGTTCATTTCCATACACTGAAGCTACGGGTTTTCCCCCAACTAGAAATCCTTGGAATTTAGAATATACTTCTGGAGGTTCCAGTGGTGGGGCTGCGTCGGCACTGGCAGCGGGTTTGTGTGCGATCGCTCAAGGCTCAGACGGTGGCGGTTCAATTAGGGGACCTGCGGCTTGTTGTAATTTAGTTGGTATCAAGCCATCGAGAGGAAGAATTACTCACGCACCAGTTGGCGATCGCCTGAATGGAATTGCTACAAATGGACCTATGGGAAGGACTGTAGCCGATGCAGCAGCTTTGTTAGATGCCATGTCTGGCTATGTGACTGGAGATTCCTACTGGTTGCCAGATCCGGAAAAATCATTTTTAACTGCTAGCGAAGAAAAAGTAGAAAATCTACGTATTGCCTTTTGTACGAGCATTCCTCCTTTGGGAGAAGCAGACGCTAGCTGTCATCAAGGCGTAATCCAAACAGTTAAATTATTAGAAGAATTTGGTCATCAAGTAGAAGAAAAATGTCCCGACATCAGCGGTTTAATCGAACCATTTCAGATAGTTTGGCAAAGTAATGTAGCCGCTTGTGGAGTTCCCGCAGAAATTTTACAACCTTTAAATCGCTGGTTATTATCAAGAAGTTGTTCCGCTGGTGAATACCTGCGAGCAGTTTACCAAATGCAGATGGTAGCGCGAAAAATCGTCATGTTTTTCGACAATATAGACGTTTTAGTTATGCCAGTTTATCTACATTCACCCATCCGCATCGGTGAATGGGCTGCATTAAGTCCTGAAGAAATATTTGACAACATAGTTCGCTGGATTGCACCTTGCCCAGCAGCCAATGCCACCGGGCAACCTGCAATATCGCTTCCCGTTGGTTTCGACGAAAAAGGTTTACCCATAGCAGTACAGCTAATCGGAAAACCCAACGCCGAAGCTACTATCATCAAACTAGCAGCGCAATTAGAAGCCGCAAATCCGATGTACGAAAAACGTCCGAACAATTATTAAATAGTTAGGAGTTAGGAGTTAAGAGTTAGGAGTTAAGAGTTAGGAGTTAAGAGTTAGGAGTTAAGAGTTAGGAGTTAGGAGTTAATAATTATCTCCTTGTCCCCTTGTCCCCTTGTCCCCCCCTTCGGGTTCACCACTCCCCTCAACGGTCGTGTTCCTCCGCACGGGGGTGGATTCACCATCACCCCATCTCCCCATCTCCCCATCACCTCTTACACCGCTTCCCACTGGGAGTTGCATCGGGGTAAAAGGTAATAATTCCGTTATTTTTTCTTACAAAAACTGTGGGGAAACTTATTCCTGTTTGCTTGTCTAACTGCTGATATATACAAGCACCTTCGGTGTTATTTTGTTGTTTAAATACTTTAGTTACATCTACTAAAAGTTCTTCGGCATTAGATAAATAACCATAACCTTTAATTTCATCTCTTACGGTACGATCGGGCTGTTTTATAACTACGCCCATTGTATAAATTACGCCTGGAATTACTTCTTGCCTTCCCGGATTTACCGGAAGTCTTCCAGCAATTTTTTCGTTTTGTAGCTGTAAATATCTGCCGGAAAAATGCAATCCGCCAATATCATTTTCGTTGTATATTTCACCACAGAATATATGTTCAAAACCTTTATTTTTGAACCAAATACTGGTTAAATCTTGTAAAAATTCTGACTTGCTTTTGCGATCGGGACGCAATTGACCTTGAGTAGCTTGTTGAATTTTTGTCAATACTTGCGGGTAATCTGATAAAAGCTGTTTAAATTTATTTGGCTGAACTCGCGTACCTATAGCACCGCAAGTTTTAAGTACCGCTTTATCAAATGAATTTAGCTTAGGTGCGGGTGGTGTAATATCTAATTTAGCCCCCGATGGATAGTTAACGGGCACCGGGTTATCTTGATTATCGAAAAAAGGTAAAAGTTCTGTATTCTGCTGTTGAGCGTTGGCTGAATTGTTAAATGCGATCGAGGAAATTAAAACTAAAGTAGTTAATCCGCCGAATATCGGTTTGAGTTTAGATGCAGTATTTGGTTTCATCAGAAGACTTTCAGTATTTGATGTGAGATACAAGTCTTCTAACATACCCTCCGGAAAAGTTGCACTGTTAGGTTCGTAGTAAGCGATTTATCGCTCAACAAAACAGAAATCACACGATCCGATTACGCTTTAAGGTTCGTAGTAAGCGATTTATCGCTCAACAAAACAGAAATCACCAGAATTTCCTTGTATATACCCTTAGAGCAAACAGAAAACAGCGAATAAACTGAATACATCAATCAACAAACAATTGATTTACGTTTAACGCTTTCACAGAAAAATGTTTAAAAAGCCTCCTATTATATTGATACTTTTACTATTTGCGCTATTCGTTGGTATTGGCGATAGTGTTTTACCCGAACCGATGAAATCTGCTAGCCTAAATACTCGGAAAACAATTAATAAAAATTTAATTGGGCTATTCCCCACTCGCGAATCGAAACTTAAACCTCACGAAAGAACTAATAAAGCTATAGAAGAAGCGGAACAAGGAAAGTGAGGAGTGAGGAGTTAAGAGTTAGGAGTTAAGAATTAGGAGTGAATTAAACGCGAAGAATAAAAGATCCTTAGAGGTATTAGTTTGTTTGTAGTGTCCGCGTCTCGCTCCCCGATCGCACCTAGCGAGCAAGATGCATGTCCTGACGGACACGCAATACCTACGGTACGCTTCGCTAAGCGAAGGCAGCACTACCAATTTACGATTTATTATCTTTTTAAAAGGATGTTAATGTTAGGAATTATTAACTCCTAACTCATAACTCCTAACTCCTAACTTTAAATACCTACGCTTCCTGCATCCAGCTAAACATGGCGCGTAAATCTTTACCTACATTTTCGATGGGATGTTCGGATTCTTGACGACGCATAGCTGTAAATCCTGGTTTACCGGATTGATTTTCAACCACGAAATCCCGTGCAAATTGACCAGATTGGATTTCTTTGAGGATTTTACGCATTTCTGCTTTAGTTTGGTCGGTTACTATCCTCGGTCCTCTGGTGTAATCGCCGTATTCAGCAGTATTTGAAATGCTGTCGCGCATCTTAGCAAGTCCGCCTTCTACAACTAAGTCAACAATTAATTTGACTTCGTGTAAACATTCAAAATAAGCTAGCTCTGGTTGATAACCTGCTTCTACTAAGGTTTCAAAACCAGCTTTGATTAAGGCACTTAAACCACCGCACAATACTGCTTGTTCGCCGAATAAGTCGGTTTCGGTTTCTTCACGGAAGGTGGTTTCTAAAATACCGCCACGGGTTCCGCCAATACCTTTGGCGTAAGCCATTGCTTTATCCCGTGCTTGACCGGAATTATCTTGATAAACTGCAAATAAACAAGGTACTCCCTGTCCTTGTTCGTAAGTGCGCCGTACTAAATGTCCCGGACCTTTTGGCGCTACCATGACCACATCTACATTTTCGGGTGGTACAACTTGTCCGAAGTGAATATTAAATCCGTGAGCAAATGCTAAAACGTTTCCTTCTTCTAAATTAGGTTCAATTTCTTCTTTATAAACGGTTTTTTGCACCTCGTCGGGTAGCAAAATCATGATAAAATCGGCAGCTTTGGCAGCATCAGCGACACTTTTAACAGTCAATCCACCAACTTTTGCTTTCTCTGCGGACTTACTACCCGGATATAGTCCAACAATTACATTCATGCCACTATCTTTCAAATTGAGGGCGTGGGCATGACCTTGAGAACCAAAGCCGATAATCGCTATAGTTTTTTCTGCTAAAAGGTCTAAATTAGCATCCGAATCGTAATACATCCGAGCCATAATTGCGTCTTGTGGGATAAGCATCCTGATTGATTGCAGACTTTTTATCTTACCGCAAAGTGTGTACTTAATTATTTCCTAATTCGTAATTCGTAATTAAAAGGACTCAAGCGATTTTAGATTTTGGATTATATATGTAACTATTTTATTTACTAAATTTTAAGTAGGTAGAAACAGAAACCCGGTATCTTAAAAATACTGGGTTTCTATAACTATTCATATCTTGCACCTCGACGAGAAACCGGGTTTCTTGCAAATCACTCAACGAAATAATTATGCTTTCAGTTCGGAGAAACCGGGTTTATTTGTGCTTGTTGAGAATGGTGGAAGATATATAACTACGTATTTTCACGACTTATATTAATTAAGATTGTAATAGCAAAAATGTTTTATCCCGAAAAGCCGCCCATCACCCATCCAATTGCTAATCCGATCGCAGCAATTCCGCTTAAACTTACCATTGCGGCATCAAAACTATTTAAGATATTTCTCAACTGTCTTCCGGCTTTATTGTTAGTAACAATTAGGTTACAGTACCAAATTAATTGAAAAGCCCATTGACCTAAACCAACTACGGTTAATGTAATTGTAAAAAATAATATAAAAGCTGGAACTACAATTCCGCGTGTTTTACATACAAATATTAAAACGAATACGAATAATAAAATATTAAAACCTAACAAACCTACAAACAGTGGGTTCAAAGCAGGTAAATTTAAATAACATAAAACAGCTGCTAAAAGAAACTGCGAACCAATCAAAACAGATATTAATACCTTGGTGCTTTTAAAGAAAATATAAACGGTAGCAGCTAATGGATAAATTGCAAAATAAATAACTAATAATGGTTTTAATTGGCTTGGCTGTAGAAATATTGGTTCTACCTTAGATACGTTAATCATACAGCCATTAAATATAGAAATCATGAAAAACGAAATTAGCCAACCCCAATTAGTGACTAAAGGGTATTTCATGAAATTGCGATAATGTTGGTTATTGTTTATTGTATTACTTACAATTCTAAATGGTAACATAAGTAGATGTTTTTGCAATATTTACCGTAATCAAATTTACCAGCGAATCAATCATAAAAATGATGTCTAAAGCACAAATTGTTTTAATTAACCTCTCTAGAAAATTTCCTAAACTAAAGACACCTTTGAATATGCAACTCATTTATTTTTAACTTATAACAGTTGAACAATTAATTCAATGTTTTTATCTAAGTTGTTAGTTAATCAAATGAACCTTTCTAATAAATAATTAAAATAATTAAAATTTGCCATCAAAAATTAGCGATAAGAAATACTTAAAGTTTTCTTAGCTTGATGTTAATTACAATTTTTTTTAATTCAAATTAAAACAGCTACATACAAATAAAAAAATCTCATATTATGAGGTTTCCTTATCTATTTTCTGTACTTCTGCCTCGGATAAATTAATACCAGTAGCTTTAACTGAATCTTCAATGCTGCTGGTTTTGCTAGCGCCGGGAATCGGTAGTATACAAGGCGATTTGGAACGCAACCACGCTAAAACTATGCAATATACGGATACATTTTTCTCTTCGGCTAATTTGGCGATCGCCGGAATATCTGTTAAGTTATCGTGGCGACGACGACCTCCAAAAGGACTCCAGGGTATAAAAGTCAAGCCTTCGCGATCGCAATATTCCAGCACTCCATCGGTTTCTGGCTGTCGCTGCCAAGGACTATATTGATTTTGCACTGAAACGATATCAACTACATCCCGCGCTTGTTTGATTTGCTCTACTGAGAAATTAGAAACCCCGATCGCCTTAATCATCCCTGCTTCCTGGGCTAATGCAGCGGGTGTTAGGGATGCTTCAATGGTGTAATCTGGGTCTGGTGAATGGTATTGCCAGATATCGATCGGTTTATTGCCGCCAAAAGTTTCAAAGCTAACTCGAATAGTTTCCCGTAGATGCTCTGGATTACCGTTACGAGTCCAGCTTTGATTGGGGCGCATCAAACCGCCTTTTGTAGCGACAACAATATTGCTCGTATCGCCGTCGTAAGTTTGCAAAGCTTTGTGAATCAACCGCTCGTTATGGTGCTTGTCCGATTCATCTTTACAGTAAGAGTCCGCAGTATCGATAAAGGTAACGCCCAAATCCAAGGCACGATGAATGACATTTATCGATCGCGATTCGGGAGGGCGATCGTAAACTGACATCGGCATTCCACCCAAACCGATCGCGCTTACAGATATACCGCTTTTCCCAATCTGTGTCGTTTCCATATTTATAATTAAAATCCCCAGCGCCATTACCCATCTAACAGGTAAAGCAGGGGTTTAGAAACCATCCTTTGGCTATAGTTTTACATTCCCATTACAATAAATTCCCCCTTTAACTTTTTACCTAGGGAAGATGACAAAAAAGACACAATATCCTGTGCGATCGATTGATGGAGGGGGGTAGGACTATCAGTCCTTGTTACAGATTAAAACTCTAGGCAGAGTATTTAAACCATTAGTTTCCGTTGATTTATCTTATAACATAATAAGAAACTAACAAATTAATTATAAATCTAATAAGTGTTTACACTGCGATTATGCTAAAAATTTACACTAAAATTTATCCGGGTTTATTAAAATGCAAACCAAGTTTATTTTTAAGTCTTTTTTTAGGAAGTTTAATTTTCACAAGTTGCGCGTCAGAGTCTTATGACAAAAGTTATAGCCAACCGCAGGGTATATCATCTGAAGCAGTTGAAGTTGCAGATGTTGCTCAAGTAACCGAACCGTTACCTCAAAAAAAGCCGCAGCTAATTAAAAAAGCGAGAATTACGGTAATTGTTAAGTCTTTAGATAAAAGCGTCGATACTGTAGAAAAAGTCATCGATCGCCAACTTGGCTATTTGCTTAGTTTAGAACAAACACAACTTGATGATTCCTTTGAACGTCCTAGCGCTACAGTTCAAATGCGAGTACCGCAAAACCTTTTAGAAACAACTCTCAATCAATTAAGCGAATTGGGAACCGTAAAAAGTCGCAGTATTAGCGCTGAAGATGTCGGCGAACAAATAGTAGATTTTCAAGCAAGATTGAGCAATTTACGCCGAACCGAAAGTAATTTACAGAAAATTATGGATAAATCGGGTTCTGTCAAAGATATTTTAAGCGTTGCTCAAGAACTCAGCAAAGTACGAGAACAAATTGAACGCATTACCGCTCAACTCAAAAGCTTACAAAATCAAGTTGCTTATTCCACAATTACATTAAATTTAGAAGCTGCGGTTTCGAGTACTAGCAATCAACCTGGATTACCGTCACAAATTCAAGATGCCTGGAATAATTCCACTAATTCCTTTGGTGCATTTACCGTATCATTGATGAAATTAGGTATTTGGTTACTCGTATATACTCCCTATTTAATAATTGTGGTTGCCGCTGCCTATTTTCTCAAACGTAGATTTCGTACTTCACGACGTTTACAGCAAACTCCGCGATCGACGAATTCCGATAATAGTTAATTGCTCATGGGGCATGGGGAATTGAGAATTAAAACAAATTAAATTAATATATTTTGATTTTTTAATTGCGAATTGTTTTAGCAAATTAATTTTTGAGATCGATGTAATTTTATTGGCTTACTTAATGATGCAGAGCGATAAACTAGGTATCTCAAAGATATCGAGCTTTTAAAAGGATGTGTTTCTTAGAAGAATGCAAATTATACTCTTCTCAAATAATAAATTTTCCGGAGATATCTTCAAAAGTATTGAAACCTTCGATAATTTGCTCGATCCAAAAAATAATAGTTAAAGTAAAAAAATATAAATGCCCTATGCCCTATGTCCAATGCCCATTTCTACTCATAAAAGTTTATAAAACAATAAAATAATCTGAGGTTTGTACTTTTTATCACGAAATAATGACCTTTAAGAATGCCAAGATATGTGTTAGCACAAGCGTATCCGAACTATGCCAGAATTACGCCAATCAATCGCTCAGCATTACCACGAACGCACTAAGTACGATCCAGAAACTTTATCAGCTAAAAATAAAGGCTTGGACTGGGCTAAACAACCCGTACCGTTTAAAGAGTACAAAATTGGTTCTCAGATCGATTTAAAAGCTTATATCAAAGAAAAACCGGGTTCATTCGCCAATAATTCAGAGGCGCAATGGTGGCAAAGACTTTCCCGATTGCTGTTTTGCAGCTATGGTTTGACTGCGAGAATGCCTTCTATGGGAAATACCGTGTACCTGCGTGCAGCCCCTTCTGCGGGAGGTTTGTATCCGGCGGAGATGTATTTGCTCAGCCGAGGTACCTCACTTTTGCCTCCTGGTTTGTACAATTATCAATGCCGAACTCATTCCCTGATGCATTATTGGGAAAGTGATGTTTGGCAAAAATTGCAGTCAGCTTGTTTGGGAAATTCTTCCTTAGAAAGCACCGATCTAGCAATTGTCATCGCTTCTGTTTTCTATCGTTCCGCTTGGCGCTATGAAGATAGAGCTTACCGGCGGATTTTCCTTGATACGGGACACCTTATAGGCAATATCGAATTAGCTGGCGCACTCACTGGCTATCGTCCCCATCTAATCGGCGGTTTTGTTGATGATGATGTCAACGAACTACTTTACATCGACTCCAAACTTGAAGGCGCGATCGCAGTTTTCGGTTTGGATGATTTACAAGGTATGAAGCCAAATTCTCGTGTTGCGCGTACTGCTTTACCTTCGGCGACGCAAACTGATTATCCGCAAATTCCTGACGGACAACTGCTCGATTATTTTCATGCGGCTACGCAGATTCAGCCCGGTAGTACTGCTAAATTAAATTTACCCGAAGTAAATCTTGATAAGTCGATTGACGACAAATACAACTTTAGTTTCTGCGATAAAGTTTCTACCGTTACCAAACCCATTTCTTGGGGTAAAAACCTCGAACAGCTAGAAGAAACGATTCTCAAACGTCGTTCCACTCGCGCTTTTAGCGGTGAAGCATTGCAATTTGATGAGTTAAAAGCTTTACTAGATTTCACTTATCAACCTCAAAATTACATCAACCAAAATTTAGATAATTCTCCAGACTATTTCGATTTAAATCTAATCGAAACCTTCATTGCTGTTTCTGGAGTGGAAGGTTTAGAAAGAGGTTGTTACTACTACGCCCCCAAAGCCCAAGAATTGCGACAAATACGGTTTAAAAACTTCCGACGAGAATTGCATTTCCTTTGTTTGGGACAAGACTTAGGAAGAGATGCGGCTGCGGTAATTTTCCATACTGCCGACCTCAAAAACGCTGTTGCTCAATACGGCGATCGAGTTTACCGCTATTTGCATATGGATGCCGGACATTTGGGGCAGAGACTGAATTTAAGTGCAATTCATTTAGGTTTAGGCGTTAGCGGTATTGGTGGTTTTTTTGATGACAAAGTAAATGAAGTTCTCGGCATTCCTACAGACGAAGCAGTACTGTACATTACTACTTTAGGAAGACCCAGATAAATGTAGCTGTGATGGAGGAGTATTTACACCGATTCTTTGTAAATTTAAGTTTAATATTTGGTTAATAATTAGCAGCAAATATAAAGGCTTTTTATTATATCGTTAAGTAATATTAAGATGAACCTTTATTAAGAATCGGTATTGCCTCTATCTAGCGATCGCGAACAGAACAAAATTCGCACTTTAACCTTATCAAACCGTTAAAATACTTATATTTAAGATAATTCTTTAACAATGAAAGTTTGAGGTAACAAGAAACGGGACAAAGCAAAATAGCTTGAAATCGCGCCGAATAACTAGTAAAATCGAACGATTAAATGGTTAATATTGAAATTTATCCGAAAATTTATTTACACAGAAGTACGTAAAATAGCCTTTTGCTCTCCTAATCCTTATCAATTCATTAAGAAAAGTTTTTTAACTTAACATAATATGAATATTCCTTGTAGTAGATGCGTAACGGTAAAGTCTTTTGTTCGTGGAATTATCACCGTATATTCACATAGATTCCTTAAATTAGTTTTATTAATATCCACAAAACAGACATTTTTGAGTTATAACCTTTAAAATGAATTGTCAACCTGTAATATTACTTACCCAACTTCCGTTAATATCAGTTTTATAATCGGCAGCCAAAGCCTTCTTTGCACTAATTGCTAATAAAGGAATATTCCCGAACAATTAGCAAATATGCTGAATACTGTATGTGGCATACGTGAAGTTCCACTGAATATTACTTAAAACCATTTGCATTCAAGGATTAACAAATCCCTCAATTTATCTCGTTCTCGTCATAAATCAAAAAATTATCTGCTTTGACATTCAGAGGTATCAATGACCATTAATAGTTTTACTGAAGCAAGAAGACCAAGAAGACCAGTTAAACAGCAACTGGAATATCAAAGACCAGAATATCAACGACCAAATTTGATAATTCCTGATGTTCCACCCGTCCCCGATGTTCCCGACGACTACATGTCACCGGAGATTGGTGAGGATGGTAGTATTTTTACTTGTCCCAATCGCGGTAGAGTCGCAATTTTCATCGATGGTGCAAATTTATTTTATGCAGCATTGCAACTTGGGATTGAAATTAACTATGCCAAACTACTGAGTTGCTTGGCGAAAGATTCAAAATTGTTGCGTGCATTCTTCTACACGGGAGTAGATCCAACCAACGAAAAACAGCAGGGTTTCTTGTTGTGGATGCGTCGGAATGGCTATCGCGTCATCACCAAGGATTTAGTACAGTTCCCAGATGGTTCTAAAAAAGCCAACCTTGACGTAGAAATTGCTGTAGACATGATGAACTTAGCCCCTTACTACGACACTGCGGTGTTAGTAAGCGGTGATGGCGATTTAGCTTATGCAGTAAATGCAGTCTCCTATCAAGGTTCCAGAGTAGAAGTAGTTAGCTTGCGCTCAATGACAAGTGAAAGCTTAATTGATGTTGCCGACTGCTTCGTAGATTTAGACACAATCAAAAAACACATTCAAAAAGAATCAGATTCAGAGTACAGCTATAGACCGTTATCAAATTTTGACATACACCCACCAATTCATGCCGAACAACCACATTACCCAAAATCTTAATTAATAATTCGTGATTCGTAGTTATGAAGCAATTTTAAATTTTAGATTTTAGATTTTAGATTTTGGATTAAGTCAGCACGGGAATACTTCTAAAGCAAGTTCACTTACCGTATTGCTCCCTCTCCTTGGTAAGGAGAGGGCTGGGGTGAGGTAAGGCAGTGATTAGAGATTGAAATTTAAAACGGCTTTAAGCTCTAAATTTATTCTTGCGGTTAATCCAAAATCCAAAATTTAAAATCCAAAATCGAATTGAGTCACAATTGCCGATCGCGATTTATAAATTACGAAGCAGGTATTTCTACGTTGTAGAGGGTTTTTCCTTGTAAGTTATGCAGTGCAACGCTCATAACTTTGGTTTGAGAATTTATTTTTACCGTACCAAAAAACTGCAAACCATCTTTTGGGGATCTATTTGGTTTCATGGTTGAATCCACGCTTTGAAACTTTACTTGCGGACCAAAAGTATTATCTAGCTGATTTGGTCCGAAAGTACCAGAATTCAAAGGACCGGCGACAAACTCCCAAAATGGTGTAAATTCGGTAAACTGTGCCTTGTTGGGGTCGTAATAATGGGCTGCTGCATAATGTACGTCAGCAGTTAACCATACTACATTGCGGATATTTTTCTGTTTAATAAAACGCAATAAATCGGCAATCTCTAATTCACGCCCCAACGGCACACCATCACCGTTAGATGCATTTTCAAACTTGGTTTTACCATCTTTAACTAACAACCCGATGGGCATATCAGAAGCAACAACTTTCCAAGTAGCAGTTGAATTTAATAACTGATTTTTCAACCAACTTAGTTGATAATTACCCAAAAACGCGGTTTCTGCACTTGCTTGAGGCTGACGATTAGTCGTATTTGCTCCTCGGTAGCTGCGTTCATCTAACATAAAAACTTCTAAATTAGATCCGTATTTATAGGAACGGTAAATCTGTTCTGGGTCATTATAGTTAAAGCGTATGGGTGTATATTCCATAAACGCTTGTTTTGCTCTGGCTGCCAGCAGAGAGACGCTTTTATCTTTGTAGCGATCGTCCTCTAGAATCTCGCCGGGATACCAATTATTAGTAGTTTCGTGGTCATCCCACTGCACCAACTGCGGAACTTCAGCATTAAACCGCTTCACATTTTGATCGAGCAAATTATAAATATAATTGCCGCGAAACTCCTGTAAAGTTTCCGCAACCTTGGACTTTTCCGGGGTAACAATATTCTTCCAGATACTGCCATCATCCAACTTCACCGTACTCTCAATTGGACCATCGGCGTAGATATAATCACCAGAGTGAATAAAAAAATCCGGTTTTAGTTGCCGAATTGTTTCGTAGATTTTCATACCGCCAAAGTCTGGATTAATACCCCAACCTTGTCCGGCAGTGTCTCCAGACCATGCAAAAAAGATATCGCCGTTTTGTGCGGGAGTGCGTAAATTACCCACAGATGGAGCGCTGTAAGTATTGATATCGTTTAAATCTTGAAAAATAACGCGGTAAAAAAGTTGCTCTCCACTTGGTAAATTACTTAAATTAACTCGCGCTGTAAAATCGCTGACTTCCAAAGCAGCAGGACTAATAACTCGTTTTGCATCCTTGAAAGATTCATTAGTGGCATAATCAACAATCATTCGAGCCGGTTTATCGCTACGACTCCAAATAACCGCGCTATTAGCATTCACATCCCCGCTAGCCACACCGTAGGGTATTTTTGGACGCATTTTATCCGATGTAATAATACCTGGAGCTTGAGCCAAACCGACTTGGGGAAACAAATTTTTAGCGACAATTGCAGAAGTTGCGATCGCGCTACTGAGTAAAAAGCGACGGCGAGATTGTGAGAAGTTGGATTTCATCTTATTTAATTATCGTTGAGTGCAAAATCTTTTTTTTGCCTACATTCTCGCCGATAAAATAATTTTCCGCAATTTTACCCAGATTATTTTAGATAACTATTGAGATACTGAGAATATGTGGCGGTTGAAACCGCATCTACACAAGCAAAACCCACCTGCGTGGGTTAAATCAAAGTTTGTAGTTTGTAGTCTGTAGGTTGCGCTCGCGGCGCACGAAAAAATTATGGTTTTGACTGATAGTTGATTTTGCGCCGTAACCCAACATTACCATTTTAGATAAATTGAGATATGCAGGCAAAACCTACAATCTGGTGTTGGGTTACGACACGATATTTATAGATTCTTGTTGCGAACGAAATTTTCTTATCCTGTCTAACCCAACCTACGAATAAATAAAAATTTTAAGTAATTAAAAAATAAATCTAATGACAAATCAAATATTACCTCAAAGATACGAAATCCAGCGGCAGCTAGGAAAAAATCCCGGAAGAAAAACTTTGTTAGCAAAACATTTAGAAACTCAAGAATTAGTAGTTGTTAAATTACTCAACTTCGATCTTGAATTTGACTGGCAAGATTTAAAATTATTTGAAAGGGAAGCGCAAATTCTTCAAGAACTTTCACATCCTGCTATCCCTAATTATCTGGATTCATTTAAAATTGATTTACCCAATTCTAAAGGCTTCGGTTTAGTACAAAGTTATATTCCGGCTAAGTCTTTGGAAGAACATTTACAATCTGGACGTACTTTTAGCGAAACAGAAGTAAATCTTATCGCCAAAGCTTTATTAGAAGTATTGAGTTATTTGCATTCGAGACAACCTGCTGTTATTCATCGCGATATTAAACCCAGCAATATTTTATTAGGCGATCGCTCTGGTAATCATGTTGGTGATGTTTATTTAGTCGATTTTGGTGCGGTGAAAACGGCAGCACAGCAACAAGGTGGAACCATGACTGTAGTAGGAACTTACGGTTACATGGCTCAAGAGCAATTTGGTGGGCGTGCTGTACCTGCTTCGGATTTATATAGTTTGGGCGCGACTTTGATTTATTTAGTTACTGGTAGTCATCCAGCCGATTTGTTGGGGGATGACATGGTGATTGAATTTGAAAAATCTGTTAATTTGAGTTCTGATTTTATCAACTGGCTGAAATGGATGACACAAACAACTTTGAAAAAACGTCCAATTTCTGCGGAAGTTGCTTTGAAGGAATTGGAAAATCCGACGATTGTAGAGTCGAAGTTAGTAGTTGGAAAGCCTAAAGGTAGTAAGGTTAAATTGACGAAGGGTAAAGATGAGTTGGAGATTTTGATTCCTCCCGCTGGTTTGAGTTTAGGAATTGTAATGGCGTGCTTAATTCTGATTTTTGGAATTTTATTTTTGACAGCTATAACAGTAGTTATACCCAATATAATTTTAAGTCTAGTATTCCCTATCACGATTGGGATTGTAAGTTGTTTTGGATGGCTACAAATTCTATTTAATTTATTTGGGTATACTCGTCTTTGTATAGATACTAATATTCAAATAAGCTACGAGCTATTTGGTTTTAAATATATACCATTTCCTAGTCCAAAAAATACAATTTGTAAATTAGAACTTTTAGATAGAACAATAGAACAAGATTCCATCGGAAACCAAGAAATTCCAGCTAGATTAATTATTTGGGCAGGAAGACGTAATTATGAATTAGGAAGTTATGCATTAGATAGAGGGTATTTCGGATTAAAAATGTATCCCGAATTTCTCACTCCACCCGAAATAGATTGGTTAGCTCAAGAATTAAGCGATTTTCTAGAATTACCGATTAGCAGAGATTCAGTTCGTAGGTTGGGTTAGGTGCATGAATAAATATGATATTTAACAAGAAATTGATATTGGCACCGTAACCCAACATTAATTTGGGATATTCCTAAATATCTTAATTTAATCGAAATATTGATGTTGGGTTACGACACGATAATGATAATTTCTGGTTACAAACAACATTAATTTTCGTGTCTAACCCAACCTACAAGTTATTTTTCTCTTGTGGGATGGGGATTCTGGAGCGTCCGATTTTATTTCAATATTTAATAGCGGGAAGATAGTCGTTTATTATGCAGCAAAAGGAGACGTAGCACTGCTACGTCTCTACATTAGTTATTTGTTGATAATCAAATATTTGTAATTATTCTTGCGGTTCTTGGGTTTCCTGTTCTAGTAGCTTAGAAAACTTTTGTCGCAAGGCTTGTATTTTTTTGTTGCCTTTTGGCAGTGCCATCAGACGAATTTCTATTTCTGCGATGTTGTCAATTCGGGTTGTTTTTTCCCAAATTTTTTTATCTACTTCCGATTCCGATTCGTAACGGAAGGTGACGGTATCTGAATTAACATCTAAAATATCTACGTTCTTTAGCCAGCCGTTACTGGTTTTCACCAATAACCAAACATTTTGCTGACCAATTAGTTCTTGAAGCTTAGTCTCCATACAAGTTAAAGATAATAGTGTGAGCTAGGCAGAATCTAACTTAAGTCTCTGTAACCTATCTTAAGACATATTTCTTAAGATGTAAAATATTTGTGAACTTTTATTGAAAATTAATCTTAAAGATAGATGTGTGAGGTGTGGTAACAAGGTTAATATCAAGGGCTATACATTTAATCTATATCAAATAAGCTTTTAGGCTTCCAATACTCTACTTTTGAGGGAGGTAAGGGGGATGCTAATTACAATTTTTTGTACTATCTTGCTTGTCAAGTGAATTTCCTGTATTGATTGAGATCGGAATACAGTAAATTTTTGTTAAGCGGGTTAAGCAAGGAGTAGGAATGTACATTGTACAGATTGCCTCTGAATGCGCTCCTGTCATTAAAGCGGGGGGTTTGGGGGATGTTGTTTATGGACTCAGTACGGAATTAGAAAGCCGGGGGAATTCTGTAGAGTTGATTCTACCTAAGTATGATTGTATGCGTTACGACCACATTTGGGGTCTTCACGATGCGTATAAAGACTTATGGGTTCCCTGGTTTGGTGGTAAAATTCACTGTTCGGTTTATTGCGGTTGGGTACATGGAAGGGTTTGTTTCTTTATCGAACCCCATTCTCAAGATAATTACTTCAATCGCGGTTGCTACTACGGTTGTGATGATGACAATATGCGCTTTGCGTTTTTTAGTAGAGCAGCATTGGAATTTTTATTACAAAGTAACAAGCGTCCTGATATTATTCACTGTCATGACTGGCAAACTGGTTTAATCCCGGTGATGCTGTATGAGATTTATAAATATCATGGAATGGCAAATCAGCGGGTTTGCTACACCATTCATAATTTCAAGCATCAAGGAATGGGTGGTGCGGAAGTACTGCAAGCCACTGGTTTAAATCGCGAAGATTATTACTTCCAATACGATAAATTGCAGGATAACTTTAATCCCTTGGCGATCAACTTTATGAAAGGGGGAATTGTTTATTCCAATAGCGTAACTACCGTGTCTCCCCATCACGCTTGGGAAGCGCATCATACAGATGTAGGCTGCGGCTTGAGTCATACTTTGCATTTACATCAAGATAAGTTTCGCGGCATACTTAACGGTATTGATAACAATTTTTGGAATCCGCAAACCGATCGCCATATACCCGAACATTACAGCATCGATAACATCGACGCAAAAACCAAAAATAAAAAAGCATTACGAGAAAGGCTGCTGCTGCAAGAAGTTGATAAACCAATTGTTGCTTATATAGGTCGATTGGATGCTCAAAAAGGCGTTGAGTTGGTACATCATTCGATTTACCACGCGCTGTATAAAGATGCACAGTATGTACTGTTAGGTTCGGCAACGGGGGCTGAAATTAACGCCAAATTCCAGCATGAGAAAAACTTCTTAAATGATAATCCCGACGTTCATTTAGAACTTAGTTTCAACGAGGAATTAGCCCATTTGATTTATGCGGGGGCAGATATGATTGTAGTTCCGAGTAACTACGAACCCTGTGGACTTACGCAGATGATTGGTTTAAAATATGGCACCGTGCCGATCGTGCGGGCTGTTGGTGGGTTAGTTAATACCGTGTTCGATCGCGATTACGACTCGGATAAGCCAGCCGAGAAGCGTAACGGTTACGTATTTAACGATATGGATTATCATGCCGTAGAGTTTGCAATGGAGCGTGCTTTGTGGCTGTGGCATAACGAGAAAGATGAATACCGGATGCTTGTCAAACAAGGTATGGATTATGACTACTCGTGGAATCATCCAGCGAATGATTACTTAGGGATTTACGAGTCGATTCGGGAGAAATAATTCAATTTTGGATTTTGGATTTTGGATTGTAAAAGGCTTTTATCTCAATACTTTCCAAAATCTATCTGTTGCATTCATTTTAAATTGGTTCAGTACCAATAATTATGTAGAGACGTTGCAGTGCAACGTCTTTTTATATTTTGATTTGTATTGAGAATTTATCCTTATTTAGCATTTAAAATAAATGAAGCTTGGTAAGGTGCGGAGCCTCCAAAACCTAGCAGATCAAATTCTGATTATTCTCCATACTCACCGGGGAATGCAATTCCCCGGCTAACAGCATAAGTCCATTAAAATGGACTAAAAAACTGTTT
This sequence comes from Rivularia sp. (in: cyanobacteria), assembly GCA_965234645.1. GTDB lineage: Bacteria > Cyanobacteriota > Cyanobacteriia > Cyanobacteriales > Nostocaceae > Rivularia. The sequence goes on from OZ248344.1 coordinate 5,411,566, forward strand.
ATTTATAATTTTTTATATGACATTCTATTAGTCCTCTTAAGAGGACTTTGGCTATTAGCCAGGGAATTTCATTCTCTGGAGAGTTTGAAATATCATAAAATAGTAGGGTGCATTACTTAACTTCCACAGTTAATTCATAAGTAGCATTACCGCGAGTTCCCCCCACTACAACTTGATAATCTCCATTGGCTGGAAGTTTTGCATTCCAATTTGTTGCTTCTTGCTGCAAAGTTTTACCATCTGGTGCAATCACATCAAATACGGCGTTATTTTCCAAAGAGGTGATTTTCAAATTCATTTGCTGTCCTTTGTTTGCACTAATTAAATAAGTATCGCGGGTTCCTCTGACAACAGAATTTTTAACGGTTTTGGAAGTAGCACCTCGATCGAATTTTACTCTTACTGGTTTGATAGCAGAATTATCCTGTCCTAAAGTTGCACAATCAACTCTTTTAAAAGTTTCTCTATCGGTGTTTAAAGATGATTCTGTAATTGTCCAAGTTTCTTGGGTATTTTGAGTATCCAATTCAATTTTTGTCACGATATCAAGCTTTACTTTTTCCCCTTGTAGGGTTCCTTTCAATATTTGATTATAAGAAGTATAGTAACCTTCAGCATCGTTTTGAATTGTTGCTTGAACAGTACCGTTAACTTGATTTGATGGGTTGATAGTTATTTCTGCATCTGCATCAATTTTGGTTTTTGCCGTATAGCAATAGGTACCGGGGGCTATTTTTTGAGTTGGAGATATTTGAGAAACTGGATCTGTAGTTATTGGAGTTGATGTAACACTTGGATTTGAAGTTTCAACCGGAGCAATAGTAGCAGAATTAGACTTATTTTCTCCGCAACCTGTTAAATATAATAGCGTAATTAAAATTCCACCATAATTTAATAGTTGATTTTTCATTTTATAAAATTTATTTCCGCTTTGATATTAAGGGATTATCTAGTTGATTGTAAATGATTCAGGTTAATTTTAAGTTTATCCCTAAAAAATATATCTTTTCAGAATTAACAGGTATCACATTGCTAGTCATCCGTAAAAATTAGGATGCTCCCAAATAAGAATGAGAAAATAATTTTTTTTAATAAATTAAATGATTGCAATTCATGTAAGATTATATAGTGAAGGCTGTCTTTTCTCTTTTAGCTAATTTATAAAAAAATGTCAGAGAAGCGATCGGTTAACCAAGAAATATTATTAAAACCCGGTACCTTATCGACGAGGGTTAAAGAACAAACTCAACACGGGCTTGAATGTGGTGCTTTGCAATCAATATCTACTGATTATGAATTTGTGGAAGAAAATGGAGTAAATTTCTTAGTACGAATTTTATCTAATTTAGTAAGCAAAGACGAGGCAAAAAAGAAGCAGGATAAAGCTGCTAAGAAAGGTAAGGATTTCAATCCTTTTCTTCCTTATGAAGAAGATTTATTTGTGGCAGATATTTCCCAGACGCATTTGTGTTTGTTAAATAAATTTAATGTTGTCGATCGCCACCTGTTAATCGTGACTCGCGAATTTGAGGAACAAGAAAGTTTGCTTAATTGGCAAGATTTTCAAGCGATGTGGGCTTGTTTGGCGGAAATTGATGGTTTAGCGTTTTATAACGGTGGAAAAATTGCTGGTGCTTCTCAACGACACAAGCATTTACAACTTGTTCCGACACCCCTCGCACCTAATCAAAAAGAATCAATTCCAATTGCACCTTTGTTTGCATCTGCTGTATTTAATGGTGATGTGGGAAGGGTACCGGATTTACCTTTTGTTCACGGTTTTTGTCGGTTTGATGCCGATATAATAAATTCTCCAAATCATGCCGCTCAAATTACGCTTGAACTTTACTATAAATTGCTCAAAGCTGTTAATTTATTGAGTGAAGATACAGGGAATAATTCTTCTATAGCTTACAACTTTTTAGCAACAAGAGAATGGATGTTTATTGTACCGCGATCGCAAGAACATTTTGAGTCTATTTCTGTTAATTCTTTGGGGTTTGCTGGTGCTTTGTTGGTAAGAAATCAGCAGCAAATGCAGATGTTGAAGGATTATAAACCGATGGGGATTTTAAAGCAGGTTGGGGTGAGTAAGTAAATCATTGGGAATGAAACGAAATTTATCCCTCAGACTAGAAGTCTGGGGAGCCAACGAAACAAAGCCCACCTTCGTGGGCTAACAATACGCGTTACATAAGAAAAACGAAATAATATATGTCAAAGCCAGAAAATATAAAACTCATTGCTCAATTAGAAGCAGCTATAACTGGTTTAAATAAATAAAGAATTAGAAAATTTGTTTTCAGTAAAGTATAGTAATTATTTATTTGAAGTCGATCGTACTCGTGAAGCTGTTTTAGAAAGAATATTAAATCATACACAGATTGTCAGTTCAAAGGAGTTTGATGGTTTTGAGCAACGACTAATGTATGAAATTGAAACATTTAAGGAACCAACTCAAAATCTTTCTCAACTATTGCAAAAAACTTTAATTAGAGTCAGAGAATACAAGCTGTTTAATTATTATGTTTATTTTATGGGACAAACACATTCGGGAGATTGGGCTGGTGTTTGGACGCAAGAAATTTTATAGTTATCTACAATCAATCGCTTTTCTACTACATATGATGATAATCTAATCTCACGAGCGCTAAGTAATTTACATCAATGGTTCAAACATCAGATAGTTCCCCCATCTCAGATTCGGCTAAACAACAACGGGCACCTTACAGTATTGACTATAAAATTAAGCTACTAGCACAATTATTATCGCGCAGGTTTAACGAACATCTCGAACATTTGAAATTAACTCCTTTTCATTGGATAGTGTTGTGCTGTTTGTGGGAAGAAGATGGTTTACCTACTTCTAGTATTGGCGAGAAACTTAAACAAGTTGGCGGTACTTTGACTGGCGTTATCGATCGCATGGAAGAAAGAGGTTTGGTGCGTCGCGAACGAAATATGCAGGATAGAAGGGTTTGGCGGATATGGTTGACTGATGCAGGTAAGGAACTCGAAACTGTTTTACCACCCATTATTGAGGAAATTCGCCAACAAGCTATGCAGGGTTTTTCAGATGGCGATCGCCAACTTTTCTCGCAGTTATTAAATAAAGCGGTTGCTAATTTATCTTAATGTTCTTAAATATTTATTTAATAGGATCCAGGTTAAGAATTAGTTAATATTTTTTCTACTGTATTAATTTGCTGTTGAGTAAAAGCTGCTTTCTTGAGATGATTTAAAAAAGTAGGTTGAGTATATCTTGCATCTAAGTTAATAGCTTGACGATAAACTTGTTGAGCAAGGGTTTTATTATCGCTATCCCAATAAGATATTGCAGCAGCAACTAAAGGATGAGGATTATTTGGTTCTAAGTTAGCAGCACGGTTAGCGGTTGCTATAGCTAATGGATAAATTTCGAGTTGATGTAATGCCAAACTCAAGTTATAAAATGCAATTTCGTTATCTGGTTTGAGAAATGCAGCGACAGAATGAACTATTACTGCTGCTGGTAAGTTTTCATCGACTAAATAAACGATTCCTAAAGCATTGTAAGCGGGAACAAAAGAGGGTTTTTGATAAATAGCTTGCCATAATGACTGTGCTGCTTTTTGTTTCCCAGCTAAATGCAAAGTCCAACCTAAATTAACTCTTCCCGAAATATTTTCTGGTTCTAATTCTACAGATTTTTCCATTGCTGTTATGGCTTGATTATATCTTCCCTGTTGGCGGTATTGAAGTCCTAACATTCGATATTCACCGGCAGATTTTACAGCTAATGCTGGTTGTACTATTAAACAAGTCGATGTAAGTACGGGAAGGATAATTGTTTTGACAGCAATCATAAAAGCTATATAAATTAATATTTACTTGTTATTGATAATCGCTCATTTGTTAATTTGTCGAGTACAGTGAGATACTCTTAAGAATGATATTTATATTTTTAGTTTCGATTTAATACTTGTATATGATTGATTTAAGTGGAAAGGTAATTTTAATCACCGGCGGTTCATCCGGGATTGGTGCGGTAACGGTACAAACTTTAGCAAAAGCTGGTGCTGAAGTAATTTTGCATTATGGGAATAATTTAGAAAAAGCACAAACGGTTGTAGAAAGTATTGGTAGCAATAGTATTCATTTATTACAAGCAGATTTATCTATAGAAAATGCATCGGTAAAATTATGGCGAGATGCTTTATCTTTAACGGGACATATTGATGTTTTAATTAATAATGCAGGAATAATGCGATCGGCAGGAATAGAATCAGAACTTGATATTTGGACGGCAGCTTGGAAAAATACTTTACAGGTAAATCTGATCGCTGTAGCCGATTTATGTAGGGAAGCTATTCCACATTTTAAAACTCGTAACGGTGGGATAATTATTAATATTGCCAGTCGTGCAGCATTTCGAGGTGATACCCCAGAATATATGCATTATGCTGCTTCTAAAGGTGGTGTCGTTGCCTTAACTCGGAGTATTGCCAGAGGTTTTGGAAGTGATGGTATTTTAGCTTATGCTGTGGCTCCGGGTTTTGTTCGTACCGAGAAAACTGAGGAATTCATTCAAGATTACGGCGAAGATTTCGTAACTAAAGATATTCCTTTGGGTAAAATAGCCCCTCCCGAAGATGTGGCAAATGTCATTGCTTTTTTAGCATCGGGTTTAGCACCTCACGCAACTGGTACGACTATTGATATTAATGGTGCTTCTTATGTGCGTTGAAATTTAGATTTTGTATTTTTATAAATATAGGTGAAAATAATAGATATCGGTTGAAAAGAAGAGATAAATATTATTTTACACAATTCTCTATACGAATCAAAATATGGGGAGACGTTGCAGTGCAACGTCTCTACATTAGGGTGTTTTATTCCAACATTTCTAGATCGATTCCTAAATCTTGAAGCTGTTGGGGAGAAAGTAACCGAAGTTTATCTACAAGTCTTTCTCGTTTCTGTCGTTCGATTTTTGCTCTTTCATCACCTGTTAATAATAAATTACCTTCCGCATCCCACCAACGCAACCAAGGTAATTCGGCATTTTGATATAAACCTTGCCAAATTCCTAATTCTACACCCATCGGTGTAATTGGGTAATGTCCGCGTTCGTTAGGTGCGAGTAATTGATAAGTATTGTCTACTAAATGATAAACCTCAACTTGTTCTTTTACAACTTCATAAATTGCGTAATAAGGAACGCGAATTGCTTGCTCGTAAACCCAAAACTTGCCAATACCTTCTCCTTGAGATGGTGGGGTTTTATCTCGTTCCTCGCTACCGTCTCCCGATACAAATTCAATTACAATTAACGGCGCAATATATTCTTTCCACAATACATAGGAACGTCGCGTTTTGCCATCAAGAGTCGGCGCTACATTAGGAACATAAAACCAATCCGGTGCTTCCGCGCCTTTTTCTGGTGGTTCAGTTAAGCGCCAATAAATACCTAAATCTTGTCCTATACAAAAGTTACTGTTAGGATGCAATTGTTCTAAAATTGGCTCAATTGAATCTGTGAGTAAGATACTTTGAGGATGTTCTTGCCACTTTTTCACAAACGTTCCGTCAGATTCGGGTAACTGGGTATGGTCTGGTAAAGTAAGTGATGACAGAGTAGTCATAGCTGGAATTAGAACAGATATCTAATATTGTAATGCTTCTAAGGTGAAGATGATAACTGGTATAAAAAGCCAGATTAACTGACATTAATAAAACTAAAAATATGAGCAAAAATGGGTTGATTGTTTTAGTTCCTTATAGTTCTGGACAAGAATTTTATGTTGAATATGACTATGAAGATGAAAACAAAGAAGATGATGGAGTAGAAGAAGATAATGAAATAATGGAAGCTTACCTTCCCGTTTATGTTGAAACTGAAGATAAAAACTTGGCTTTAATGGCTGTTGCTTGCTCTTCTTGTAGATACGTAGCTTTCTCATCATCCTTTGAAACAGCACAGCAATGGGAAGCTTTAGGTTATCCAGGAAGTTTAGAAAATCCAGGAATAGATTTACCTCATACTTATGAAGCGTTTGAAATCCCCGAACCTGGAGATTGTTTTTGCTGCGCTAGTATGGAAGATTATGAAGTTATCGCACCGCAAGAAATGTTAAAAAGAATTCAAAGCTCACCTGATGGTTATATTCTTTCTGCTTTAGAAGAAGATGATGATTTATGGCAACAGTTTAATGATTGGTGTATTGAAGTTTTAAATTATTCACTTTATACAAAATAATTTGTTGTATAAATCTGTAAATTTACTATACAGACTTCTACATAAATTGACTGTTACTACCTAGCTTCAAGCTTAGTTAATCTTAAATAGTTTTGAGGAATTATCGATGACAACTATTGTAGAATATTACCCGATTGCACCAATTGAGTATCCTGAAGAGGATGGTAAACCGATGGCTGAAAGTGACCAAGCGCGTCATTACTTAAGTTATGCTACCGAAGTATTAAAGGTTCACTTTCAAAATAGTTCTGATGTCTATATTTCTGGTAATTTATTTATTTACTACGAAAAAGGTAATCCAGAGTCAGTTGTTGCGCCAGATGTATTTGTAGTTTTTGGAATAGAAAATCATCAACGCCGTTCTTATAAAACTTGGGAAGAAAATAATAAAACACCCGACTTTGTATTAGAAATTACTTCAAAAGCAACTCGTAGTAAAGATCAAGGTGCAAAAAAAGGAATCTATGCCTTTGTTGGAGTTAAAGAATATTTTCAGTACGATCCAACAGGTGATTATTTAAATCCTCAGTTGCAAGGTTTAAAGTTAATTGATAATAATTATTTTCCCATAGAAACAAATAATTTAGAAGATGGTACGGTGTCTGTAGTAAGTGAAGTTTTGGATTTAGAATTACGGCTGAAGTCTGGGGAAATGCGGTTTTATAATCCAACAACAGGTAAAACACTGCTAACTTATGAAGAGGAATCTGCTGCAAGAAAAGAAGCTGAAGACGCAAGACAAGAAGCTGAAGTAAAAGCACAAAAATTGGCAGATAAACTAAGGGAGTTAAATATCGATCCTGATAGCTTATAAAAGGTATTAAATAGTTAGTATTTTAATATTACTACTACAGCAACTTTTTAGGACGATTGAAAATTCTTTTAACTCTTAACTCCGGTGGTACTAACTCCCTACTAAAATTACTCTTCCACAGTCTCAACAAACTTTGAATTGAATTTGATTTTCTTAGCTCTATACCAAAAATCATTTACTTCATTCCAAAGAGTTCCGCGATTTGATATATTAATGGGAAAATCTGTAGAAATACTTGTCATTGAACCTAAATCTTCACCATTTGCAGAAACAAGATAACCAGTTTCTTCTTTTTCATCAATTCCCACAATGTAAGTAGGTGCGGGATATAATGACAACCCATCTACAGATTCTTTAGACAATTTAACTTTCAAACGATTATCTTTTTTCGTATATCCTGTTTTTGTACTTTTCAACTGCACGTAACAAAAAGGTAGATAATCTTTCTGTCCAATTAATTCCACAACGCAATCAACATGAGGTAAGTAATCATCTAAAAATCGAATATTAAAAATAGCTCCATCATCCGAATGAGCTTCTGTCATTAAAGCCACGAAAATATCTTTTACTGATTGTTCTAATTCATTCGCCATGTTTATCAATCTCCTTAATGCGTGTATTTCATAGTACAACAAATAATATCCCTTACACTCTTACGAGAATTAAATCTAGAATCAAAAACTTTTGCGTCACTCTGCGAAAACCTTGGCGCGACTCTGGGTTTAAAAAATATTAAATAAGGGCAGGCAAGAATACCCACCCCACAAGAAATCAATCCAAAATCCAAAATCTAAAATCCAAAATTCTAAGCTCTTTCTCGCAATTTATCCAAGACGCTGATATCTTCCAATGTGGAAGTATCTCCAGATACCTCTTGCCCTGCTGCAAGATTCCTTAACAATCGCCGCATAATCTTACCAGAGCGAGTTTTGGGTAAAGCATCGGTAAAACGGATTTCACCGGGGCGTGCGATCGCGCCGATTTCTGCAACTACGTGTTTTTTCAGTTCTTTGTTCAATTCTTCGCTGCCTTGATGACCGCCTTCTAAGGTCACAAATGCAACAATCTCTTCGCCTTTCACTTCATCGGGCTTACCCACTACAGCCGCTTCAGCTACGGCAGGATGGGAAACAAGAGCGGATTCTACTTCCATAGTACCCAGACGATGACCGGATATATTCAATACGTCATCTACCCGTCCCATTACCCAAAAATAACCGTCTTCATCTTTTCTCGCACCATCGCCAGCAAAGTAAAGATATTTGCCATCTTTGGGTGGAATATGTTCCCAATAAGTGCGGCGGAAGCGGTCGGGGTCGCCGTATACTGTTCTCATCATACCGGGCCAAGGATGACGAACTACGAGATATCCACCTTCGTTATTTTCAACGGGGTTGCCGTCTAAGTCTACGATATCTGCAAGGATACCGGGAAAGGGACGAGTTGCCGAACCGGGTTTGGTGGGAATCGCGCCGGGTAAAGGTGTTATCATCACTCCGCCGGTTTCTGTCTGCCACCAAGTATCTACAATCGGACAGCGCTCGCCGCCGATTACCTGGTGATACCACATCCAAGCTTCCGGGTTAATTGGTTCTCCCACGGTTCCCAACAACCGCAAAGATGATAAATCCCGCGCTTTGGGGTGTTCGTCGCCCATTTTGATAAAGGCGCGAATTGCTGTAGGTGCGGTATAAAATACTGTCACGCCGTACTTTTCCACCACATCCCAGAAACAGCCGGGATTCGATTTACGCGGCGCACCTTCATACATTACCGTGGTTGCACCGTTGGAAAGCGGACCGTAAACGATGTAGCTGTGTCCCGTAATCCAACCTACGTCAGCGGTACACCAATATACATCTGTATCTTGTAGATCGAAAATCCATTTGGTGGTCATGTGGCTGTAAAGGTTGTAGCCACCAGTTGTGTGGACGACACCCTTCGGTTTACCCGTGCTGCCGGAAGTGTATAAAACAAACAGCACATCTTCAGCGTCCATTGGTTCTGCGGGACAATCTGCGGAAACCTCTTTTTGCAAATCGTGCCACCAATAATCCCTTCCCGACTGCATTTCAATATCTTGCTTAGTACGCTGCACCACCAAAACATTTTCTACAGAAGGAGCAGCATTATTTTGTAGCGCCTTGTCAACTTGGGGTTTGAGAGGAACGATCGCATCCTTACGAAAACCACCATCGGCAGTAATTACCACCTTCGCTTTGGCATCGTTGAGGCGATCGCGTAAAGCTTCCGCACTGAAACCGCCAAATACAACGTTGTGAGGAGCGCCAATTCTCGCACAAGCTAACATGGCGATCGCCGCTTCGGGAATCATCGGCATATAAATCCCTACAGTATCGCCTTTTTTCACCCCAAGTTGTTTGAGTGCGTTAGCAAATTGACTAACTTCGCGGTGCAACTGTGCGTAAGTGATAGTGCGCGAGTCTCCCGGTTCACCTTCCCAAATAATCGCGGCTTTATTTTTATTAGCAGTAGTGAGATGTCTGTCAAGACAATTGTGAGAAATATTAATCTTACCGTTAACAAACCACTTCGCAAAAGGTGGTTGCCAATCCAATACAGTATCCCACTTTTGAAACCAATCTAATTCCTTTTCGGCAAGTTCAGCCCAGAAAGCTTCGGGGTTTGATTTTGCTTTATCGTAGAGACGCTGATAGTCTTCTGCGCTTTTGATGTGGGCATTTTGCGAGAATTCCGCACTGGGAGGGAATAAACGCTTTTCTTGGAGAATTGATTCTATATTTGCTTCAGCCATAATTTGTAATTAAGTTCGTTATAGTTACAGTCTATTTTTAACGATTATTTGTCAGAGAATCTCTTGTAAAGTTTGACGCGAAGAGCATCTCCGCGTCAACTTTACGCTGCTTAGATTTTCCGGATTGTATAGGAGTTATGACCTATACATCTCTGGCGCATGATAGCAAGGAGTATGAGAAATACAAAGTTAACTGATACACATTGATACATTTCGAGAGAGAGGGGGAAGAGGGGGAAGAGGGGGTAGAGGGGGAAGAATTTTGTATTTGATCGAGTGTTGTTGGGGATAATGTAATAAGCCTTTAATTTTCTCAGCTATGACAGTGATAGTAGAATTAAGTGCTTTATCTTTAAATGACGTTCATCGTCTGCTGGGATTACAAGAAAAATTCGATGGCTCATTTACAGATTATTTAACTTTAGAACCATTAACAGAATTTGAACAACAAGACTTATCTCGTATTAGGAACGACTTTCGACGTTATCTCAAAGCAGGTAAAATTTCTGAAGGTACGGGTATATTTTTTACTGTTGCTCCTTTGATGCGTTTAGCGGGTTTTTATGACATTCCAATTCGTTTGACAATGGAAGATGTAGTTGGAATAGCTATCGAAGACGAAGATAAAGTTATCAAAGGGCGGATGGATATTTTAGCAGTCAATCAAGCTGAAGCAATTATCGCACCGCCATTTTGGGTTTTGGTAATTGAAACAAAAAATAGCGCGATCGATGTATTTGAAGGTTTACCGCAATTATTAACTTATGCTTTCAAAAGTTTAGAGCAGCAATCATCAGTTTGGGGTTTAGCTACTAACGGACAACGCTATCAATTTGTTTATTTAAATCAGGGAAATCCTCCGAATTATCAATTGATGCCTTTAGTTAATTTGAGTGAAATACAGGGTTCGATTTTATTATTGCAGGTTATGAAAGCTATTTGTCAGTTATTGGGTTTTAGTTTATGAGTTATATTTTTTAACGCAGAGGAGCGCAAAGGTAAACGCAGAGGAGCGCAGAGTTTTTTACTTATATATTGAATAATTTCTACACAAGCGGTAATGATAGTAATTTATGAAGAATATAAAATAATTTTAATGGAAGCACCGACAAGTAGCAGTTATAGAGAATATTTAATTGATTCCTTACAAAATCCGGAACGTGCTGCTGGTTACATTGGGGTAATGTTGGAATTAGATGAGGAAGGTTACGATCCTAAAATGCTAAGTTCTGGTTTAGAAGAAGTTGTAGAAGCAAGAAAACGCAGCGATAATTTTTCCGAAACAGCGCAACAACATTACGAACAACTCGATAAAATTCTGGCTGAAACTGATGGTGCGGAAATTCTTAAATTAATCGAATTTTTGGATGCTTTGGGTTATCGAATTAGTTTGGTTGATAAAGATTAATTTTTAACTTTTTCAAGTATTAATTAGTACAATTTATCTTCAATAAATGCCATCAACACTTTACTATAAACAAATAATTAATCTACGACGAATGTAAAATAACTTTAATGGAAGCACAGCCACGAGAAATAAGGAACTATCAAACAGTAGATGGTATAACCCCGTTTGAAGAATGGCTTGATAATCTGCGAGATAGAAAAGCTAGAGCTAAAATTAGAAATAGGTTAAAGCGAGTAGAAGCTGGTAACTTAGGTAATTATCGCTCGGTTGGAGAAGGTGTCTGCGAACTCAAAATTGATTATGGTAGTGGGTATCGCGTTTATTTTGGGCAAATTGGCACAATAATTATACTTATACTTTGCGGCAAAGACAAAAGCACCCAAGAACAGGATATTCAAAAAGCCTTCGTAATATTGGAAAGGTTATGAAAGAAGTGAAAGCACCGACGAGTAAAAGTTATAAGGAATATCTTATTTCATCTCTAAAGGATTTTCAAGAAGCAGCAGCATATATTGAGACTTTTTTAGAACTAGGTGAAGATGGTTATGATGCTAAAATTTTCCGTTCCGCTTTGGAAGAAGTAGTAGAAGCGCGGAAACGCATGGGTGATTTTTCCGAAACAGCGCAACAGCATTACGAACAACTCGATAAAATATTGGCTGAAACTGGTGGTGCAGAAATTCTTAAATTAATTGAATTTTTGGATGCTTTGGGTTATCGAATTAATATTGTTGATAAAGATTAAAGGAAATAGAGGATAGGGAACACAAAGCGTACTAAATTGTTTTTTAAAATCTAATTTTTCTAGTAGTGCGAGCATCTTGCTCGCTATATTCTACATATTGCTCGCTATATTCTATAAGTACTATGTCTCAAACTGCTAACCTAAAAGCTTAACTCAGAAAATACTTGAGTTATGCGGTTATGCGCTCATAATAATGATAGTACTTTTAGGAGCGCTGCTAGATGTCTGGAGATTTATTAAAATCGTTTCAAGAAGCTTACCGTAATTTGGAACTGCTTCCGCTAGTGGAAGAAAAAGATTTGCAGCAATTCCGGGTTGATTATGGTGCGGAAACTATTGCAGAATTAGAACAATTAACCGAAGATAGTCCGAATAGTGACGGTAAAATTATTTTTTCGGGACGCTCCGTTCGCAATGACAGAACTACTTATCCATCCGCTCTTAAACTGGCAAACTAACGGTAAAAACACTTCCTTCACTCAACTTAGAACGCACCGAAACCTTACCACCCATACCTTCAACCAGCGTCTTGACAATCGATAAACCCAAGCCAGTTCCACCAGCCCGGTTACGCGCTTCATCTACTCGATAAAAACGCTCAAAAATCCGCGATTGATGTTGTAAAGGTATGCCATAACCCGTGTCATAAACTTGAAGGCATCCTTCATCTTCCTGCCGAGATAATTTCAAAGTTATCGGCGTACCTGCTTCGGAATACTTAACAGCATTGTCAATCAAATTAAGCAATACTTGTTTGAGACGGTTATAGTCTGCTTTAACTTCAATTAAATATGTTGGAGCCTCAATTGTAATATTGCGATCGCTATATTTATCTGCCATTTCTACAACTTCGCTGACTACATCATTCAAGATGCAGTTTTCTATATTAAAATGCAAATTACCGTGGTCTGCTCTAGCTAATTCCAGCAAATCTTGTAATAAACTTATAGTACTTTCTGCTTCCGATGCCGCAGTTTCTAAAGCTTCTTTCTGAACTTCCGATAAATTCTGTTGCCGTCGCAATACGCTTTGCAAATAACCATGTACAATTGTCAATGGCGTGCGTAATTCGTGAGACACGTTACTAACAAATTCCCGCTCTTTCTCCCAAGATTCGGAAAGACGAGCCAGCATCATATTGCAAGTTTCAGCTAACTGTTTAACTTCTGTGGGTGCTTTATCTAAATACAGTTGTGCCTTTCCCAAATCGTCAGCAGAAATCACTTCCGTCATTTGGCTTAGCTCGCGTAAAGGCTTCAGAGAGCGCTGAATATAAAAGGCGATCGCACCAGCCATAACAACAATTACTAAAACGCTGGTAACACCTACACCTTGCATCATTGCCACAAACATAACTCGATCGCGGGTGATATCTTGCGCTACCGAAATATTTCCTATTACCTTTCCCTGTAACTTTAGAGAATCACTGCACAAAACAAAATATCTATTATCAATTTGAATAACTTTAGGTTTGTTTGGTATGTTTGTTAAAGCAACTAATTTATTTTCTTGAGAGTTCGGTGATTTGACTAAATTATTAGATTTTGCTAATACTTTATTATCTAAACTTTCTACCCATAACAATGCATTATTAGTCTTAAAATTATTAATAGCTTGGGAAATCGCTTCTTCTTGCGGAACCATTTTACTTAACATTTCTGCATCACGCGGTATCTGTGTAGCAATTTCTTCAATATTCTTTTTATGGTTCTCAATTAATATTTGCTGCATTCTCCAACCAGTCCAAGAAGCGAGACTTCCCAAACCTAGAATAGAAAAAGCAGCAACACCGGCTGTTAAACGCAATCTTAAAGAATTAGGGTCAAATTTCATATAAAAATTAATTGATAGTTGTTAATATAAATTAAATAATGAGAAATATAAAGTAGTAGTAAGCTATGATTTTTTTATCCAGAGGGTGAGGTTCATCAATTATCAGCTACCATTGGGAATTGATAATTGATAATTGATAATTGTCAAGAACACTTTTTATTTGCAAAGTCACATTTATAAACAAACGGTTCTTGCCAACCTAAAGGAATTTCTAATAAATCTCTTGTTCCCGTCAAACCTTGACCAATAAATAGTAACAAAGCAACTGAATTTAAAACTACATGAACAGTCCGCCAGCGGTTAGATTTATCGCGATAAATTTCCGGTACAATTGCTAATGAAAAAATCATCAGTAAAGCTGCGGTAATACCAATATAGTAATGCGACCAATACCACTCATTTGTACGCCGAAAAACTCCATCTTGACAACCTAGTAGTACTAAACCCATACCTGTTAAAGTTGCAAAAGTGGCTCGCCATTGTTTATCTTTAGCTTTGTAAAGAAATACTAAAGAAGCGATTGTGGCAGCAAACATTAATATAATAAAAATAACTTGAAAAGGTGTTTTACTCCACAATTGATTGTTGATAATATTTTTGCTAATTGGATGCGCTAAACCAATTAAAGTTAACCCTACAACCGAACCAGTTAATAAGTCTCCCATCCGCTTGTGTTCCGCACCAACAACCGGGGGAATTTTGCTTTTACCGTTAGTTTTTGTTTGCAAACGACGCTGACGTGCAGCCCATGCAAAGTTTACTACATTACCGATGAGAGGAAATACAAAAATAATTGCGATCGCCGGATGTATAAGGGTGAGAAAATCTGCTAGTTCCATGTTTTTTATCCAAATGTATTATCAACTATTAAAGAGGAGCGATTGTGAAATATTTAAATAACCTATGTTAAAACTGCATAACCAAAAGTTGCGTTAAATTTACGACACCAAACAGCTACAGATTTGAAGTTTGATACATCTAAGTTTTCGGGGATTTCATACTTTTGAGCGCCATTTGTACTTTTTAATGGGGCGATCGTTGTATAATCTGCTTCTTTAATTCCGGTAATTGGTAATTTATCGTCTTTGTGCAGAATTACGAATAAATCAGGACCATTATCCGACTTAAACTGGTTATCAAATTGAATGTATTTCTTACCGTTTTCAGTAATAATACTAGCGGTTCCTTTGGTTGGATGTTCTGCGTCGATGAAAGCACCCGAAGCCTGTACGGAGCCAGTAGCAGGGGTTTGTGCAACTGTTTGTGCTTGAGGTTGAGTTTCTGATTGTTGCGATTCTACATTTGTACAACCTACGCTTAATAAAGCAACCATACCTAATACTGCATATTTGAATTTCATTGCGGTGTCCTCAAATTCGTCTATGAGTACACTTTAGGGCTTTATGCTAATAGATAAATTAATAGAAGCTGAGAAGTTGTTGAAAATTCGCCTAAATTTTCAGTTTTATTTTTAATCTGGTTTTAATCCAGGAATTTAGAAATAAACTTATACTGCATTTGAGATTAAATTCTTGAGGCAATCAACAATGACAATTACACCATCTGAGATTAAATATCAGCGCAATCTTCGTAAAAGAATATTTAAAGTTAGAATTGCAACTCTATTTTTATTAGGCTTTATCATTGTAGCGGCAATTATTGTTGCAGGTTGGTTCGCTGGGGAAGGTCAAATCAACGCAATTTTTGCTCAAATTAACGTTTTACAAAAGAATCCACCAATGTGGTTGGAAGCACCAATGGTGACGGGGAAATATCTATTAGTCCCGACTGTATCGTTGTTATTAACTGTATTAATAATAATGAAAATTTCTCCCCAACCCCGTGTTTGGTCGCGAAGACTTGTTGTCGGAATATTATTAATTTTAACTGGTCGATATGTTTTATGGCGCTCTTTATCAACACTAAATTTAGACACTCCTTTAAATGGAGCGTTTAGTTTGGCTTTATTTGGTTTAGAAATGATGGTGTTATTAAGCGCCACAATTCAGTTATTTTTAATGCTAAATCTTAAAGAACGCCGTTATGATGCACAAAGAAATTCTATCGCTGTTATTGAAGGAATTTTTAACCCCAGCGTCGATGTTTTGATTCCGACTTATAACGAACCAGCTTTTATTTTACGGCGGACAATTATTGGCTGCCAAGCTTTGGAATATGATAATAAAGTAATTTATTTATTAGATGATACTCGCCGTCCGGAAATGAAAGCTTTAGCGGAAGAGTTAGGTTGTAAATATATTAGTAGGATGCAAAATAATCATGCTAAAGCGGGTAATCTAAATCATGCACTTTCCAAAATTAATGGGGAATTTATTGTTGTATTTGATGCCGATTTTATTCCTACCTCAAACTTTCTGACTCGTACTGTAGGCTTTTTTCAAGATGAGCAAGTAGCCTTGGTACAAACACCCCAAAGCTTTTATAATGCAGACCCCATCGCCCATAATTTAGGTTTAGAAAACGTCGTAACTCCAGAAGAAGAAGTATTTTACAGACAAATTCAACCGATAAAAGATAGTGCTGGAAGTGTAGTTTGTGCGGGAACTTCTTTTGTTATTAGACGTAGTGCTTTAGAAAAAACTGGTGGTTTTGTTACCGAATCTCTTAGCGAAGATTACTTTACAGGAATCAACTTATCAGCCAAAGGTTACAAACTTATTTACTTAGATGAAAAACTTAGTGCGGGGTTAGCTGCTGAAAATATTAGCGCACATGCAACACAACGCATCCGCTGGGCGCAAGGTACTTTACAAGCATTTTTTATTAAATCAAATCCTCTGACAATTAAAGGATTACGACCATTACAAAGATTAGCTCATTTAGAAGGATTGCTCAACTGGTTTGCTAGTATTTCTCGCGTCGGATTCCTATTAATGCCATTAGCATACTCATTTTTAGGGATTATTCCCGTACAAGCAACTGTAAAAGAAGCACTTTACTTCCTTTTACCTTTTTACCTCACCCAACTAATAGTATTCTCCTGGTTAAATTCGCGATCGCGCTCTGCCATCCTATCAGAAATTTATAGTATAGCTTTAGCTTTCCCCCTAGCATTAACGGTAATTAAAGTAATGTTAAATCCATTTTCTAAGGGATTTAAAGTTACACCCAAAGGAAACGCAAGTAATAAATTTTATTTTAACTGGAATTTAGCTTTACCTTTAATTATTTTATTTATCGCCAACGCAGTTAGTTTATGGCGCAATTTAGGAATGTGTTTGGCGCTATTATGGCAGCAAAAAAGTACACCTGAAATAGTACAGCATTTTCAAGGTTTAGATTTAGGATGGATATGGAGTCTTTACAACTTGATATTAATTGGGATCTCCTTATTAATATTACTTGATGCACCAAAAGCCGATGTTTACGAGTGGTTTGACTTGCGAAGAGTTGTGCGTTTAAATATCGACGAAAAAACTGCTTGGGGAGTAACCACAATGATTTCCGAAATCGGTGCAGAAATCGCTCTTACGCAGCAAATACCGATGGGATTAGTTCCTAATCAAACCGTTAAACTAGAAATAGCCGAAGAAAACTTACAGCTAAATGCAGAGATCATAAGCACGGGAATTAAAGATGAATTTCCGACAATTCGAGTTAGATTTCCCTTAGTAACTTTACCCCAACACCGCCGCTTAGTACAAATGTTATTCTGTCGTCCCGGACAATGGAAGCGTAAATGTACCCCCGGAGAACTACAATCATTTATACTACTATTCAAAATCTTACTCAAACCGCGAATATTGTTCGCTCGCAAAGTCGATATCAGCGCGATCGCAGTTTCCAAAGTTTAATAAGTTCTTACCGTAGGGTGTGTTGTCGCGACAGCGCAACTTATTAATTACGGTGGTTTTGGTGCGTTAGGCTGAAGCCATAACACACCCTACAAGACTTTTTTTAATAATCAAACTGGATTTACAATTTAACTCACATCTTGCACCATTCTCAACAACCGCCTTGGAATGAATTCCCAGGAACCCAACACAAAGTCTGATAAATCAGACTGAGCATGGATTTTAGTGCGTTTTAACGTACTTTGTTATGGGTTCCTTGAAATTGATTTCTCTGCGAGAAAGCCTCCGGCTTACAAGGCGGGAATTCGGGCTTAACAAGAATGGTGCAAATTGTGAAATTTAACGAAACTTTTGGAATTATATAGACTACACTCGCGTATTTATTGCTTGTAATATTTCATATTGTTACCGGAAGGTATCGGAATTATTCAAACTTCTTCTCTCTTCCTCTTCCTCAGCGCTCTCTGCGCTCTCTGCGGTTTTTTAAATCATTCCGGTGTCATCTAACTGCATCTAACTAGACATGATATCACTTTCATCTTTGCTACAAACCGCATTTACGAAGACGTAGCACTACGGAGTCTTTTACTCCTGGCGTATCTCTCCCCGAATACCAACATAATCGGCAGATGTATTTGCAACCTTGGGAATAAAATCAACCGAATTCGGCATAATCTGCAAACTACCTAAAATTCCTAATAACAAACTTCCACAATACAAGCTTGCTAAAATTACTCTCGTTATCCGCTTGCTGTAAAAACAGTGATATCTTTCATTCAAATTTTTTACCAACATATATCTACTGTTAAATGGTAAATTGTGATAATCAAACTGCTGTAAATACTTAAATAGCGAATATAAAATATTGTCTTGATTTTCAGGTGGCTTTTTTCGGAAAGACTTTTGTATTTTAGAATTGATTTTAGCGGCACGATAACTGTGTACTATATTAAAAGCTAGAGGAATAGTTAGTAAAAATAAAAAAGGATGCATTATTCCTAATAAACTGATAATAATTGCCCCAAAGGCTTTAAAAACAACATCGCTATAGGGACGCGAAAACAGTAAAATATCTACTATTTGTCCGCCATCGAGGGGGTAAATCGGTAACAAATTGAATAAATTTAAGCAAATTAATATCCAGCTTGCTTGTTTTACCCAAGTGGAATAACTGGCATCTTTAAAGATAATTGCCAATCCTATTCCCAAAATTAATCCGGGTATTGGTCCAGCTAAAGATACACAAAACTTTTGAATAATGGTAGCATCATCTTTACGAGCAGTAGCGACAGCGCCAAGAAAAGGTAGGAAGAGTAAAGAAGCATCACGATAGCCGCAAAGTTTCATTGCTAATAAATGTCCGCCTTCGTGAAGTATTAATGCGGCAACGAAAATAATTAAAGTTTGAGTACCAAAATATTTTGTAGAAGTAACGATAAATAAAGTAAAACTTCCTAATATCAACCAAGGACGTAATCTTTTACTAATAAGTCCCCGCTGCAATTGTTCCATGCGTCGAAATCCCTCTACTTCCAATTCCACAGGAATTTCTACTGATATATTGCTTTTTGCTTGCCGTCGTTGCTTTAAAATACCTGTATTGTAGTTTTTCTCAATTCTGTTTCGCGTCAGTTTTAGTGCTAGCTTTTCATTTAAACGAAATATGCTACCTGAAATTGGTAATATATGTTTTGATATGATTAATGAATCAATATAGTTGCTAAAATATATTTGCAGCGCTTCAGTAAAAGCCGATGGTGATAGAATATCCGGATTTTTCTTTACTCTTAAGTTGCTCAATCTATCTTGATGAAACTGCCATTGTTCCGATGTTTGAGTAGTATAAGAATCTTGCAAAATAAAGTGAGGAATTTTATCTATAACCGTATCTCTCTTACCATTTGTTGTTACTAAAAAAGTTTTATCTACAAAAAAATTATAGAATTCAATATCAAATAATTTTACTGGATCTATCGGATAACGTATCCCAACTTTTGCGTAGCTGTTAAAAGTTTCGTTATATAGTAAAATCTCACAAGCGATATCGGGATAAATTTTTAGCATCGGTTTCACCTGCAAATAACAGCATGGCTGAAAACCTAAAACTTGAAGCTCTTGAATGGGAATTAAAAATAACTTTTGCAGATAATCCGGAATATTTTCGACTGCTTGCACTTGATAGCTGGGGTATTGCAGCGTCACCTTACAAAGCTGTAAAAAGGTAATCAGATACGAGAAACTAACTAATAGCCCATAAATGAAAATAGGGTAAAGTAAATACTGCATATTATGTAATAAATAGAACCATACTTATCATTCCCAATATTTAACCCGATTTATCATTCGTAACGTTAATAGTTGGTTTTACCTAAATTGCTCTATCTCCACAGGAATATAAGAAAAAGACATAATTAACTTAAAATGTTTTCTTGGTAAAGAAACTATTAAAACCACTACAATACGAAAAATGTCTAAGCAAACACTGGGATTAGAAAATCACATATATCAATATTTACTATCAGTATCTATACGGGAGCCGGAAGTTTTAACAAAATTGCGTGAAGAAACCGCAAGTCATCCCAGAAATATCATGCAAATTTCACCAGAGCAAGGACAGTTTATGTCTTTACTGGTGCAATTAATGGGAGCGAAGAAAGCTTTAGAAATTGGTGTTTTTACTGGTTATAGTTCCTTAGTAGTTGCCCTAGCACTGCCCCCAGAAGGAAAGATGGTTGCCTGCGATGTCAGCGAAGAGTACACATCCATAGCCCATCGTTACTGGGAACAAGCAGGAGTAGCCGATAAAATCGACTTGCGTATAGCTCCTGCGATCGCCACTCTCGATAAATTAATCGCAGAAGGTGAAACGGATACCTTTGATTTTGCCTTCATAGATGCAGATAAAAGCAGCTACGATGATTATTACGAACGAGCATTAAAATTAATTCGTCCCGGTGGATTGATTGCGATCGATAACGTATTATGGTTTGGACAAGTAGCAGATTCACAAATTCAAGATAATAGAACCAAAAAAATCCGCGCTTTAAACGAAAAAATTCATCAAGACGAACGAGTCACCATCAGCATGATACCGATTGCAGATGGTTTGACATTAGCAAGGAAGAAAGGTTAAAGGTTAAAGGTCAAAGGTTAAAGGTTAGGAATTTTTTCTACCTCCTCTTCCCCCTCTCCCCCCTCTACCCCCTCTACCCCTTGTCTCCCCATCACTCCCCACGCTGCCGCTTTTTCTCCTGCATCTTGGCTTTCTTTTCTTCGGTAAGATTATCAAAACAATGGGGACAGGAGATTCCTTGTTCATACTTAGATGAAGCTTTATCTTGTTCAGAAATCGGATGTCCGCAACTAAGACACATATCATAGGAACCGGGTTCTAATCCATGAACCACGGCTATACGTTCGTCAAAAACGAAACATTCGCCGTTCCATAAACTTTGTTCTAGTGGTACTTCTTCTAAATATTTGAGAATGCCGCCTTTGAGATGGTAAACTTGTTCAAATCCTTGAGAAATCAGGTAAGAAGTGGCTTTTTCGCAGCGAATTCCGCCGGTACAAAACATTGCTACTTTCTTATTTTTTTCGCGATTTAAGTTTTTACTAGCGTATTCTGGAAATTCGCGAAATGATTCAGTTTGCGGGTTTTCCGCTCCTTGAAATGTGCCAATACTTACTTCATAATCGTTGCGGGTATCAATTACCGTTACTTCTGGATCGGAAATAATTTCGTTCCAATCTTTAGGATTAACATAAGTTCCAACTTTTTCGCTGGGATTGACTTCCGATAAACCCAAAGTCACAATTTCTTTTTTTAACTTTACCTTTATCCGTTGAAACGGTGGAGAATCAGCGGTAGATTCCTTGTATTCTAAATCTGTAAACCGAGAATCGGAACGTAGAAAATCGATAACCGCATCAATTCCTTGACGACAACCTGCGATCGTTCCGTTAATACCTTCTTCAGCTAATAAAATAGTCCCTTTTATTTCCTGTGCTTCGCAAACAGATAATAAAGGCTGTTGTTTTTCGGCATAGTCTGGCAATTTGACAAATTTATATAATGTGGCAACTATTACAGACATGGTAATTTTGGATTTTAGATTTTGGATTATTTGAAATAATGTAAGTGCCTAAAATAATAATTTTATCTAAAGCTGCGTCTAATAGTGCTTTCGTGATTAAAAATTTAATCCATTGTCAAACATATAGTCCAAGATAAAAACTACTGTGTCTTTTGGTTAATCGTCTATAGCAATCCTAAATCATTTGTGAGAATTTATATATATTCTGGCACCAGGTGCTACTACACAAGCGAAGTCCACCTCCGTGGACTTTATGGAATAACCCGCGCAGGCGGGTTTTGCCTGTGTAGCCGCGATTTATAATCGCCAGGTGTGAATAATATTTAACTTTAAAAATTATTTTTTATCTACGTATTTTATCATATTTAAATTCGGATTGCTATATATTCTTTGACTTTGAACTCCTTTTCTCTTAATTAGTTTTCTAGTAAAAAGTTTTGTTCATCGGCTGCGACGATCGCTTTATAAAAAGTAATGTTTTTTTAGACAATAATTAAGCTTTATATAAACTTCTGTTAAAGAAAATATGAAAGTCTAGTCTGTGAAGAGATTTTTCTCATAGCAATCTATTTTGAAAAATTAAATTACAAAAAACTTTTTCAAAAAATAGAAGGAGTAAGAAAAATCTCATTTGATTGAATGACTAAGAGTTACCATTCTCAAGTCAGTTTCTTTAGTATTGGCTTGCCCAGCCTAAATATTTTTGTAGGAGAGGTATATGAGTTATCGAATTTCAAGACGTTCGTTTCTTGCCCTCAGTGCTGCTAGTGCTGGGACTGTAGTAGGTAGTCAGTGGTTAGACTTAAATTCAGTTCGGGCAAACGATAGTTTATCGTCGGGTTATCCGGTTCAGGTAGGGGATGTGACTTCAGATGAAGCTATTATCTGGACGCAGGGCGATCGCAGTTCCAATTTTGTTGTACAGGTTTCTACTTCACCGTCCTTTAATCGAGAAACTCGAACCATTAATGGAGACTATTTAAGTGCTGCTACCGACTTTACTGGTCAGATAGACGTAAAAGCACTGCGTCCGGGGACGAAATATTATTATCGAGTAGGTTCCGATAATCGAAGAGAAAGAAATAGAGGGCGAGATAAGAGAGACATCGCTATTTGGGGACAAGGTAATTTTCAAACAGCTCCCGCGCCGAATCAAAGTAAAACGGTTCGCTTTGCTTGGGTAGCCGATTTAGCAGGTCAGGGTTGGGGACGCAACCCTGAATTTAAAATTAAATCCTTTGATGGGGAGACGATCCAAGGAGGATATGTAGTCTTCGATGTCATTCGTAAGTTTAAACCGGATTTTGCGGTGTTTCAGGGTGACATGATTTATGCGGATAATCCAATACCCGAGCAAAAGGAAATTCCGCCTGAAGTGGGTGGCGGTATTTGGAATAATGTGCCAAAAGATTTTGTGGCAATTACCTTAGATGAATTTCGAGCTAACTGGAAATATAACTTAGGGGATGAGAAGTTACGGCGCTTTCTTGCCGAAACGCCCATTTATGTACAGTGGGATGACCATGAAGTAACTAATAACTGGTATCCTGGGGAGATTCTGCCCAATGACGAGCCTTACTATGGTCTTTCTGTTGATATCCTTGCAGAACGGGCTGCACAAGCACTATTTGAATATAATCCCATTCGTGGGGAAGAATTGTTCCGCAGTTTCCGACACGGTAAGCATTTAGAAGTCTTCTTGCTCGATGAGCGGTCTTTTAGAGGACCAAACACGCAAAATAGTGACCCCAATGGTATCCAAATGTTGGGTTCCGAGCAGTTCGAGTGGCTCAAACGAGCGTTGCAAAGGTCTGAGACTACCTGGAAAGTTATCGCTAACCACGATCCTTTTACCATTGTTACTGGGGGAACAAATGACAGGGATGCTTGGAGTCAAGACGAATCAAAAATATTAGGTCGCGAATTACAACTGCGCGATTTGTTGCAGTTTATTAAAAACGAAGACATTAAGAATGTAGTTTCTATTACTGCTGACGTTCATTATGCAGCAGCGATTCATGCCGATCCAGAACGAGCAGTTTTTAAAGATTTTAATCCTTTTTGGGAATTTGTGATTGGTCCGATCAACGCTGGTGCCTTTGGTCCGGGAAATCTAGATCCTAGTTTCGGTCCGGAGTATAAGTTTGTGCGGGCACCGGAAACTGAGGGCTTACCTGAAAATTTGCCACCTTCTAAGACTGATTTGCAGTTTTTTGGATTAGCAGAAGTAGATGGTCAAACAGCTAAGTTGACGGTTCAAATCCGGGATATTACAGGTAAGTTAGTCTATGAAAAGGTACTGCAACCTGATTGACATAGAGACAAATCTATCAACTTTGATTAATTCTCTACCGGAAATAAATAATACTGATTTCCGGTAGTCAACTTGTGTAAAAAAAATAGTGCGAGTATCTTTGCTTTTTGCGTGTATTCTATCGCTACTTCAAGCAAACAGATTTTCCGACTCAACTCATGAAGCGCTTCTTTGAGCTTTTGTACAGCCGATTAAAATGCTTGGGATTGCTACTAGAGTAACCTCAGTAATTTATACTAATTGAGTTCAATTGCCGTTATTGGAATCGCCGTTTCTATCGCTTTAAGTATTTTACCGCCTTGTATATCAGGAGATACTAACGAGAAGTCCTTAAGATACACCACATTGTATTTTTATTTTTAAGAACAATGTTTAATTTAGATGATTTTCAGTCTTAACCAAACCGTATTAGCTTATTACTTCTAAATTTTAAATGATTATTAACCTTTGCTTAATTCTTCAGTTACAAATGAATGTGAAGATATATTTATTGTTAAAAATATTACTTGTTTAAAAATTCCAGGAGTCTTTATGGCTAACGTATTTATTAACGAGTTTCATTACGATAACGACGGTGTAGATACTAGTGAATTTATCGAAATTGCTGGTCCTGCGGGAACTGACCTCACAGGTTGGTCAATTGTTCTCTACAACGGAAACGGTGGATCAAACTATAATACAACCAATTTAAGCGGCACCATTCCCGACCAAAGCAATGGTTTTGGTACAGTTGTTGTTAATTATCCCACCAATGGTATTCAAAATGGTTCTCCAGATGGTATCGCTTTAGTAGACGATACTAATAATGTAGTGCAATTTCTCAGCTATGAAGGAAGTTTCACTGCGGTTGGCGGTCCTGCTGATGGTATGACTAGTACTGACATTGGGGTGAGTGAACCAGGTTCGACTCCAGTAGGTTTTTCTCTACAACTTACCGGAACAGGTACTATGTCGGAGAATTTTTCATGGAACTCACCGGCTGATGATACACCTGGTGCAGTTAATGATGTTCAAACTTTCTCAGGTGGAAGTGGCCCTGTAGCTAATGTCCTGATTAATGAAATTGATGCTGACCAGACAAGTACCGATTCTGCGGAGTTCATCGAGCTATACGACGGTGGTACGGGTAATACATCCCTCGATAATCGGGTTGTTGTATTGTATAACGGTAGCAACGACACAGTTTACGATGCAATCGACTTAAACGGTCAATCCACCGATGCTAATGGTTACTTTGTAATTGGTAGTGATAACGTACCCAATGTAGATTTAGTAGAATTTACCACCAACGGTCTGCAAAATGGTGCAGATGCAGTAGCATTGTATACAGGTAGTGCTAGTGATTTTCCTGATGGTACGCCAGTGACCACTGATAATCTCATTGATGCGATCGTCTACGACACCGACGATGCTGATGATGCAGGTTTACTACCTTTGCTCAATAGCGGCGAACCTCAAGTCAATGAAGCAGGTGGTGCAAATGGTAGTACAGGAGGGGACTCTCTACAACGTATCCCTAATGGCTCAGGTGGATTACGCAATACTAGCAGTTATGAAGCTTTGTCACCAACCCCTGGTGCTGAAAATACTCAACCACCCACTCAAACCGTCGCCATACCCGAAATTCAAGGTACCGCTCACACTTCACCGCTTGTAGGTGAATCTGTAACTACTACTGGGATTGTTACTGCTGTTGATACCAACGGATTTTACCTGCAAGACCCTACAGGTGATGGTGATATTGCTACCTCAGATGCGATTTTTGTCTTCACAAGTTCAGCACCTAGCGTCAATGTTGGCGATCGAGCACAAGTTGAAGGTACAGTTTCGGAGTTTACTCCAGGTGGTACTGGTACAGGAAATCTTTCCACCACTCAGATTAGCGGTAGCCTAACTATTACCACTCTCTCTACAGGAAATGCTCTCCCCGCTGCAACCATTATTGGGACTGGTGGTCGCGTTCCTCCATCACAAGACATTGACGACGATGCTTTCGGAAGCTTTGACCCAACAACTGACGGTATAGATTTCTTCGAGTCGTTAGAAGCAATGCGTGTAACTGCTCAAGATACAGTAGCTGTTGCTCCGACCAATCGTTTCGGAGAAATATTCACAGTAGTTGACAATGGAGCGAGTGCTACAGGTATTAGCGATCGCGGTACTTTGAACATCAGCCCAGATGACTTCAACCCTGAGAAGGTGCAAATTGACCAAGATACTGGCATCTTCGATTTTGATTTACCTGATGTGAAGCCGGGTGCTTCCTTGGGTGACGTAACGGGTGTTGTTAGCTACAGCTTCGGTAACTTCGAGATTCTACCTACCCAAGCCTTTAGCGTAAACCAGTCTTCTACCTTGCAGCCAGAATCGACTACTTTAAATGGTACCGGCGACCAGCTAAGTATTGCTACATATAACGTCCTTAACTTAGATCCAAACGATAACGATGGCGATACCGATGTCGCAGATGGTCGTTTCGATGCTATTGCTGGACAAATCGTTAACAACTTGAATACTCCCGATATCATTGGCTTGCAAGAGGTTCAAGACAACAGTGGTTCTGTCAATGATGGTACGATTGCTGCCGACCAAACTTTGCAAACCTTGGTAGATGCGATCGCCGCAGCAGGTGGTTCTGGGTATGAATTTATAGACAACACCTTCATTACTGACGGTGCTAGCGGTGGTCAACCCGGTGGTAATATCCGCACTGCTTTCCTCTATGACCCCAACCGAGTTAGCTTAGTTGATGGTTCAGTACAACCCATTGGTAGCCAAGCTCCGGGTGAAACCTTCAACGGTGCCCGTTTACCTCTGGTTGCTACTTTTGATTTCAATGGTCAAGAAGTAACAGTTATAGATAACCACTTTTCCTCTAAAGGTGGAAGCGCACCAATTTTCGGAGTTGAGCAAAACTTTGCCGATCGTCAAGAAGACCCCACTGTTAACGGCTCTTTGGATGAACGTAGAGAGCAAGCTCAAGCAGTCAACGACTTTGTTGATGGTCTTCTGGCAAATGATGCCAATGACAAGATAGCGGTTCTCGGCGACTTGAACGAGTTCGAGTTCGTTTCTCCGTTGCAGATTTTGTCAGGAAGCACTATCAGCACTAATGAAGGGCAAAACACTGCTCCTGGTGGTACTCCTGTGCTGACCAATTTGATTAATACCATCCCTGAAGACGAGCGTTATAGCTTTATCTTCCAAGGTAACTCTCAACAACTAGACCATATTTTAGTCAGTGACAGTTTAGTTCCAAGCGCTGAGATTGATATTGTTCACGTTAACACTGAATTTGTCAACCCAGCCAGTGACCATGACCCAGTTGTTGCGGCTTTGACCCTTGCACCTGCTAACCAACCACCAGTCGCGGTTGACGATAGTGCTACTGCCGCTCAAAATAGTCCTAAAACAATCCTTGCTGCCGACCTGCTGGCTAATGATACCGATGCAGACGGCGATCTGCTCACCATTACTGAAGTCAGTAATGCTACAAGTACTACAGTTGCTTTAGATACCAATGGCGATGTCGTCTTTACTTCTAACACTAGTGGTACTGCTAGCTTCGACTACACCATCGCTGATGGTAATAATGGTACAGCCACAGCTACTGTCACGGTGGAAGTAGGTATTAACCTCAATGGTGGGAATGGCAAAGATACCCTCAACGGTACTCCAGGGGATGACAACCTTAATGGCGGTAACGGTAAGGATACCCTCAACGGCGGTGCAGGGAATGACACTTTAGTAGGTGGCAACGGCAAAGATACCCTTACAGGTGGACTTGGCGACGATATTCTTACGGGTGGAAAGGGCAGCGATACCTTCATTCTGGCAGTTGGGGAAGGCACAGATACTATTACAGATTTTGGCGATGGACCTGATGCGATCGGTTTGACTGGTGGTGTTACTTTCAACGACCTATCTTTCTCTGGTAATGACATTATCGTCACTGCAAGCAATGAAATTCTAGCTATTTTGAATGATGTAGATACCAATACATTGAGTAGCAGTAATTTCACCCTGGTATAGTTGCTGTAAACTTATGGGGTGGGCTATCAAGAGTCAAAATTAAAGCCCACCTCCGTGGACTTTGTTGTAATAGCCCCAGGCTTTGGTTCCTGCGGGCATTTCGAGTATTTTATTGAATTACAGAATACCTGCTAATAACACTGTCAAAACGATACCCAAAACAATCAAAAAGCCACCAGTAAGAAACGAACCGAAACGGTGATAACTCTTAACAACCGTACCATTTTCACTTTTTAGCTCAATTAAATCCATCCACGGTGCAACACCACGACGGAACCAACCCACAGAAGCAACATTCATATTAATTAAACTTTCAACTCGCTTCATTCCAAATAAGAAATTACCAAGGGAACCAAATCGAGAAGCATAACGCAAGTAAAGCATTCCGCTGGGATCTTGTATTTTCAAATCTGAACCAAATTTATAACCAGCGTCACCACGTCCAATTAATTTACCTTCAAGTTTTGCAGGACGACCCCGTAAAGGACTAGCATAAGGATCTGACATTAAGGTAAGAACGTCTGTTTTTGCTGCTTTGGTGTAATTGGGGAACATCACGAAAGCTTTGATAATTACTCCAATTCCCACACCAATTAACGGACAACTAATAAATAAACCGGGGTTATTTACACCAGAACTCACAAGGATAATGCCGATCGCAATACCAGCAAATAAACCAATCGTTTCCGCACCAAACAAGAATATATCTAGGAAAAAACTACCGTAAAGCTTATTTTTATTTAACTTCTTACCTTCCCCGATAACTTTCCCCATATCGAATTCGGTTTCTAAACCTAATTGTTCTGCATAGGTACTTAAAGCGCGGACTCGTTTACCTGTTAGGGGGTGAGTAGAATTCAACTCCATCAACCAACCCCAAGGGTTAAACATATCCCAAAGAAACACCCGACCAATTTTTTCTGGTTTGGAAGCGATGCGGTAAGCGTTTCCTGTAGTCGCTGCGGCTTTAGCATCGTAAATACCCAAAGCGCGGGTTCCTTCTATTAAACGACTGGGTTCTTTTGTTCTCGAACCTTCTTCGACAATTCCGTAAGCTATCTTTACCAAAGCGCGAGATAAACCGTTCGGATTCCCCGTAGTTTCCGCTGCAAAATGGTCTGCAAAGTATTCCCTGGTGCGAGAAAGAAACAGTAATAAATATGTACCAATAAGGTAAAAAATGTATGCGACTAATGAAGCCGTTTTCGCTGCATCAGCAATTTTGCTATCACCCACACCACGTATTAATGTTCTCGCTGTGACGTAAATCAAATAGCAGATTTGGACTAAAGTTGAAGCTACGGTCATCACTGCAAAATCCCAATGGACGATGTGTCCGAGTTCGTGAGCGTAAACTGTAGCAACCTCATCATCATCGAGATAAGTAAAAAGACCCCTACTTACTACCAAACGGGCGCTATTAGGTAATGAACCGTAAGTGAATGCCGTAGGATTCTGGTCTTCAATTATGCCCAAACGCGGCGTTTTGATTTTCTTCTGCTGACAAACCCGACGAATAACTTTAATTGTTTCCGGACTCAAATTTTCAATTTCTGCCAACTCCACCCAACGAGTTTTGTAGAGCCAATTTTGAGTTAAATCCATCAAAAATGGGGACAAGAAAAAAGCCGCAACGTTGAAAATTATGGTGATGGCGATCGCAATTCCTAAACCTAAAGTTGGATTCTCGCTATCCGCAATCAATACTATTCCCAAAGCCAATACCAGCACCATCCCAGACATCAAGGACATGGTTACAACAGACGCGAAAGCCAGATTTCCACCAACCCCTGCCATTGCTAACTTCACCCCAGCAGCACCCACGGCTTTTTTTACAGCCCCAGGATTTTCAGTAGCGGTTGTTTCTGGTGGTGGGTTATTAAGTTTATGGTACATTTTGCCTGCCCAGTCACTTACTTTCGGATGTTCGCTTTGTATCAGCCTTTGACAGAGAATCAAAGCTTTTTCAATTTCTCCAGTAGTTTTATAACCCCTAACCAACCACATCTGTGCCGTACAGTATTCAGCGGAACTCTGTTCGGCGCAGTTACGACAATATTCTTCTAATATTGGAATTGCTTCTTGATAGCGTCCAACTTTTGCAGCATCAAATCCAGCTTGCAGTGACATAAAATTATTTCTAAATCTAAAAAGTTATCTTTGTTCGATTGATACCTAATAAATTCAATTTCTGTCAGCGTTATTCCTAAAAAGTTAATATAAACATACGTAAACCGGAATATATAACGACTCTACAGCCAATCTTTATATTTCTGCGGAATATACGTATTTTTTTATTTATCAAAGTATATGTTAAAACCATATCCGCCGATTTAAGTCGCGACAACACAAACAAAGTCCGTCATAGCACCAGACTAATACTCCATATCATTAATTTTGCTGGGTAATATATTCGTAGTGCGTTAGCCGCACCTGCGGTGAACGCGTAGCGTGTCCTCTTAGGACAGCGTCTCGCTCGCTGGTTGTCACGAGCGAGCAAGATGCTCGCACTACCTCTATCCCGCAGAATTAATGTGTTTGAGTACTAATTACTAGTCAAAACTACTGTCGATTATTAGTAACTGCTAACTGCTAACTGTTAACTGTTAACTGGTACTTTGTTTTCTGCCTTATTTTTAGTTTCCAAACTTAAAGACTCACCACTACGTCTAGCTTCCCAAGAGCCAGAATCTAAACTACTAATATTCCATTGTCCTTGGATATAATCTTCATCTTCGGAAATTATGCCAACATATTCCACCGCATCAGACGAAGAAGTAAAATAACGTTTGGTAAAGCTAATGTGACGACCTACAACTTCACCGCTTAACTTAGCTCCTCCCAAATAGCTATCATCTAAAACCCTGCCAGATAAACTATTACCGCTTTGCACGAGTACAACTTCAAAGCGAGTCGGATTTCCATGTTGCCAATAAGTTCCCAGCCAAGTACCGTTTACATCAGCCATAATCAATGAACAATTATCAATGAACAATTATCAGTGAGGAGTTAGGAGTTAAAAGTTAAGAGTTAAAAGTTAAGAGTTAGGAGTTAGGAGTTAAAAGTTAAAAGTTAAGAGTTAGGAGTTAGGAGTTAGTAATTTGCAAATTATCATTCCCCTTGTCCCCTTGTCCCCTTGTCTCCCCATCTCCCCCCTCTTCCCCCTCTTTCTTCCAATCCCCTATTTCCAATTTTAAGAATGTTTGAATACTACCGAAAGATTGTTTGCTGGCATCATCACGGTTTTTTGTAGAGTGAGATCGTGGTTGCTGGCGACTTCTATTACGTCTTCTAAGTTACGTACTCCCCATTCCGGGTTTTGTTCTCGTAAATATTCGTCAAAGTTAGCGTTGGTAGGCGCTGTATGTTCTCCATCTTGTTTGTATGGACCGTATAAATACAGAATACCTCCTGATGAAAGTATACGACCGGCAGCCGCCATTAATCCCAAACAAGCAGACCACGGTGAGATGTGAATCATATTAATATTCGCGATCGCACAAATATCTGATACGGACGATAATGCTTCTTTTTCTACCTCCCAAACTGGCTGACTTGCATCGATATCAAGGGGTTGAGAAAGATTTTCGCTGGGGGAATCTTTAATCCATGCTGCAATACTTTCACGCAGCGAGGGATTGGTGTCAGAAGGAATCCATTTGCGAGGTTTTAACCTGGGTGCAAGGTATACAGCGTGTTCTCCGGTACCGCTAGCAATTTCTAAAATGGTGCCAGTGGGTGGTAAAACTTCTAAAAGTACTTGTAAAATCGGTTCGCGGTTGCGCTGGGTTGCTTGGGCGTATTTTCTTCCGTCCACTTGTTCGATCCTCTCCCCGAAAACGCTTGATTAATTTAGCTTAGCTTATCATTTGTAGGAAAATAATCGCCCTCATAATTAATCATCGCATAGGGAACCACTATTACAGAGCTTATCTGTATGCGGCGAACTTAGGCGTAAACCCAATTAGCACTAAACCCCTGGTTACTTGCTAAAGTCATTAAAGGTTGAAGGTTTGTTTCATAAGCATTAGCAAGAATTTCTAAATTTAATAAATCCTCTGCTCGATTAACTTTTAAGTCAGAGACAAAAGGTTCAATATCTTTTAACCATTTATTTGTAGGGATATGATGGTAAGAAACAGTTAAGCCTAAATACTGCAAATCAACAAAATCATCAAAATATATTTGAGATGGTAAATTATTAGATTTAGAAGAATTAACAGATTGTATTGTTGGAATCAGATTCCACAGTCGATCGTGTGCCACAAATGACCAAGGCAAATAATGGTCTAATGAGATTTCGTCTTTATTTAATTGAACTTCAGAATAGATACATTTAATTTCTTGATGAGTTAAAACAGATTTCCAATATTTAATTTGTTTACTCAAAGAATCTCTTTGTTTTGGCATAAATAGTTTATTAACTACGTTAGGAATATTAGGGTTTCTTTGCTGCATATATTTCAACCATTCCCAAGATGCCCAGCCTCTAACTATGATGTAATTTTTCTTTAAATATTCAATCCAATCTTGATGTAAAATAATAGCGTTACAATCTTTCTGTTCCTCAGCGTTAAAACAGTACAAGGGCTTTTTGCGATCGAATTGATTTTTAGATAAATTAATAATAGTAGGGTTGACATCATAATCTTTAAATCTTCTCGTTTCTTCAGCAAAAAAAGGGCGAATTAAACGATAAGGAACATATTTACTGATAAATTTGACAATATCATCTATATTTTGCTCGCTAATAGTTGTACGTAAAAGTTTCTTGTCCGTATCTCTAAATTTTAAAATTGGTTCTGTAATTTCTAATTCAAGAGAATTAAGCTTTTTTGATATATGGTCTTGAGTTCCAAAAGAGAGTTTAAAATAATTATGGGGATACCAAGCATTAGCCAACATTTCAACAATGATGTCTTGAAAACTAATTGGTGATAAAATATCAAAATTTACTCTTTTGAGAATATCTAATAATGATAAAAAATAAAGGTATTTATAGGAATTAGTTGTTGATTCAAATAATCTTGATAATGCGGAGATATCTAGATTTTCATTATTTGGTAAGTTATACATATTTTATAATTCAACTTCGAGCTTAGAGGATATTTTCCAAGTATCTGTTGTTACCTCATTATTGCTTCGATCCCCCCTTCCCCCCTTAAAAAGGGGGGTTAAAGTCCCCCAATTCCGAAAGGGGATTTAGGGGGATCTCGAAAGTCTTTTTTCTTATTTTTGGCTTTCCAAACATCCTCTTAGAGAAAGATAAATAAATTAATCAATACTCTCAATACCCTTCCCTAATTGCTTCAATATCTTCAAAACATCATAAAGTTCATTCTGTAAAGGTAAAAGTGAAAAGATACGAGAAATATCATATTGGGGTGTTCCCTGACGATTTAACTTGAGAAAAAAGAAGAGGACTCCATTTGTTGCGATCGCAAACACGGGTTTATCCCCACGGATGAATCCAGGGGCTTGCACCCTCCGATTTTCGGTCATCTTAAATACTTGGAAGATAAAATTAAAATTTTGTATTCATCATGGTGCGCTGCCCTTTACGACAACACACCCTACAATTTTTATACCTTCACGTACAATACTTGGAAACGCAAATTTGCTTGCACGTTAAACAAAGCTACCGATTAGCAAATATTTGAATAAATAGCCAAAATCCGAAAGCTTTATCCGAATAGCATTAAATAATATTTAAAATTAAAAATGGACGATACTGGACTCGAACCAGTGACGTCCTGCTTGTAAGGCAGGCGCTCTACCAACTGAGCTAATCGTCCGTTGTGTCTCACAAGTAAACAATATAGCAAACTTTTTCCGACAGCGCTAGTCTTTTTGAAAATTTTTTTTTGCGGATGATTTACCTTTATTAAGATTTGCGTAAATAAACTGATTTCCCTAATTCGCTTCACGGTAAAAAACCCGTAATAACCTTAAATAAAGCCAAAAATGTTTGGTAACAAGAGCAATGGACATAAGTAAGGTGTGAGTGTACCTTGTATCATGTCCGGTTTATTAGTTATGATTCGGGCGTTAGAGAAACCCTAGCCTTCTACAGAGGGGAGACTTGATTCATTTATAGGTTTTGTTCGTTGGTAATTGCCAATGCCCAATGCCCCATACCCAATTCCCCATTCCCCTAATTATTAATTATGCCTTCTGGTCAAACTCACGATCGCATTACAATTTGGGCTTTACCGTTTATTGCTGGTGTCACTTTTTGGCAGACTCGCAGTAGCAGTATGACTTTGTTGATTGCTGGTGGGTTTATGTTTGGGGGATTGATGTTTGGTCCGGATTTGGATATTTATTCAATTCAGTATCAACGTTGGGGTTACTTGCGTTTTCTGTGGCTTCCCTATCAAAAAAGTCTCCGCCATCGTTCTTTTTTATCCCACGGACCGTTAATCGGAACAACTCTGCGGGTACTCTATTTATGCGGCATAGTTTCAGTCGCCGGAATCGTTATTTTACTTATTGCCGAGAAAATATTAAATATGGCTTTGAACTGGCAGGAAGTAGCTTCCAATATATTAGAAACAATCAACCTACACTCAACGCAATTTTTAGCGTTGTTTATCGGATTGGAACTAGGTGCGATGAGTCATTCCATAAGTGACTGGTCAAATTCTGCTTACAAACGTTTTAAAAGAAAAGGTATCGCCAGTTTACTACCCCAAAAGAAAACGAAAAAACGTAAATCCACCACCAGTCGTAGGACTCAATCTAAAGTAAGGAGGAAGTGATGGAGATGGGGAGAGAGGGGGTAGAGGGGGAAGAGGGGGTAGAGGGGGTAGAGTGGGAAGAATACATAACTTTTAGCTCTTAACTCCTAACTCTTAACTCCTAACTCTTAACTCCTAACTCATAACTCTTAACTCTTAACTCCTAACTCTTCACTGTTCACTGTTCACTGATAACTGATTAATGGATACTTTAACAGCTTTACAAGAATTGATTGATGTGGTGGCGAAACTGCGATCGCCATCGGGTGGTTGTCCCTGGGATTTAGAACAAACTCCTGAAACTTTGACGAATTATGCGATCGAGGAGGCTTATGAGGTTGCTGATGCTATTAAAAGCGGGGACAAAAATCACATTGCTGAGGAGTTGGGGGATTTGCTTTTACAGGTTGTGATGCAAGCCCAACTTTTCGGCGAATCTGGAGATTTTACGCTCAAGGAAGTGGCTGAAGGTATTACTCAAAAGTTGATTCGCCGTCATCCTCATGTTTTTGGTGATCTGTCGGTGCAAAGTGTGGATGAGGTAAACCAAAATTGGGACGACATCAAGGCTGCGGAGAAGGGTGAAGTTGCGGATAGTCACAAACTTAGCAATAAACTCAGTGGTTATACTCGCAAGATGCCGCCGTTAATGGCGACGATGAAAATTTCCAAAAAGGCTGCCGATGTCGGTTTTGAGTGGGAAAATATTGATGGGGTGTGGGCAAAGTTTGAGGAAGAATTAGGAGAATTTAAACAGGCTTTAAATGAAGAAACGCCCCAAAGACAGCAAGAGGAATTAGGCGATTTACTATTTAGCGTGCTTCAGTTAGCGCGATGGAATAATTTAGATCCAAGCGTTGCTTTACAAGGCACAAATAAAAGATTTATTCAGCGATTGCAAAAGATGGAAGCATGGTGCGATCGCCCGCTTGCGGAATATAGTTTGTCAGAGTTGGAAGCACTTTGGCAGCAGGCGAAGCAGGATTTGAAAGCATAATAATAGTTTGTAGTAAGGACTTTAGTCCTCTTTTGAAGAATTTAAGCCCTGACTAGGAACCTTTGTTATTGTTAGTTTGTAGTAAGGACTTTAGTCCTGTTTTGAAGGGCTGAAGCCCTGACTACGAACTTTTGTTATTGTTAGCTTGTAGTAAGGACTTTAGTCCTCTTTTAAAGGGCTGAAGCCCTGACTACGAACTTTTGTTATTGTTAGTTTGTAGTAAGGACTTTAGTCCTGTTTTAAACAATTTAAGCCCTGACTACGAACCTTATATTAAAAATTAATGTTAAGGCGATTTATAACTGGCAACCCGTAAAATCAATTCTCCTTTTTCGGGATTTTTACTAAATATAAACGCCCCTGTTTCTTTCTCTTTTCTCGATAGATATTCAATTTGCTGTTCCCCTGTTTCCTCAACTTTGCCGTTGATACGCAATTCGGCTATCACTTGCACGGAAGCTGCTGTTTCTCCTCCTTCGTTAACTACCTCGAAGGGTATGTAATATTGTCCGTTTACTTTTCGCAGGGGTTTGTTATTGGTGACAATAAGAACGGGTGGTTTCTCTACTGGTTGTTTTATCCAGGTGAAGCTGACTAAACTTATAACTCCGATAAGTATTGATGAAGCGACGCTAAATGTAACCCATTCGGCGACTGTCCGTTTTTGGGGTTGTTGAGGTTGATTCATATCGCCAATCTTCCCGCAGCACCACCGATGGTTGTTGGTAATCCTAATATTAATGTATGTTCTAGCCAAATTATCCAGGGGTCATCCCAAGTCAACTTTTGAAAAAACCACAGCATGATCGCTGCTGCTATCAATGAGACTAAGTAGCAGATGGTAGTTTCGCTAAATGGTTTTTGAAATATGCCTTTGTGCTGTTTGCGTTTTTCTTGTGCGGAGAAACCTGCTTGAAATACTATTGCGTAAGAAATTAATAAGGAAGTTGCAATAATTGCTAATAGCCAAGGTTCGGAAACTGCTGCTGCTAGCGTCGTTATTTCATCGGTTGGAGCGATGTTAAAGCCGATGACGATCGCACCAATTAAGGTTGCGCTTAAATCGGAAAAGGTATTGTTGCGATCGGCTGATTCATCTTGTTTGATTCTGTTATCGGGTGAATTATTACCGTTTTCGCCTAATAATTGATTGGCTAATGCAACTCCCAAACTAAAGGGTACGCTTTCAAAGATAATCTTACCCAATGCTTCTTTAAGAGAAACTCCCAGGGATATTTCTTGTAACAGTAACAGCATAAAAGCCGAACAAACTAAGCCGATTCCCATTGCTTCTATTGTTTCGGTAATTCCTTGGTAACGACGACTGAAACGTTTGGGTTTACGAAAGCCTTCAGTACGCATGAGCAGATAAACAACTATAAATGTTAATACCAGTGCTACTAACATCATCGCCGGTGTTGCAGATGAACCAATCCACCATACTTCCATTGTATAAAGTAAGGGAATACCAAACAGAAAACCCCCACATCCGCCTCTAACAATGTCATTAATCTCACTTCTCCAGAGATTTTTTTGGCGTTTTTCCTTAACTCTTTTTCTGTATTTGGCGCAGATTTTTCTTTGCAAATTAAATCTCATCTGCATTCTTTGGTTTAAGTTTATGAAATTATCGCTCGCTACAAAAGTGTATTCTTTAGACATCTCCGGAAAACATTTATATGGTTTCCTTCTTTACGCAAAAACCTAGCCCCCCTACCCCCCTTCCCTACGTTAGCGTAGCGTGTCCTCTTAGGACATGGGAAGGGGGAAACTTAAGCCTCTCTCCTTGCAGGAGAGAGGTTTGGAGAGAGGTCTTTTTCCTAACTGGAGATGTCTTTTAGTTATAGGTTAAGAAAAGTCTATTAAGCGATGATTCTTATATTATCATCAATAGTCGATTGGTTGAGCGATCGCACATTTTGCAGTATTTAAGGGCAAGCATAAGCATCTTTTTTTTTCAATTAACAAACAAAATTGTGCCGACGCTGTAAGCTAATAAGCATCTTTTTTTACTAAACATAGTTAATATATAAACGAATTAATCGCTTTTATTTGTTATCTATTTATTCTGTCGCCGCAAATTATTCGGAATAATTAGCTGTAGTTTTGAAGAGTATTAAACAGGCAAAAAGGCTAAATAGTTTAATAGTAAAAGCCTTAAAATTATTACTATATTTACTTAAACTTAATATTATTAAACATATTTTATGGCTAAACTGAAAATTGTCTTTCTACTTCTTCTCTGAAGTTTGGTTTTACTAAGTGGCTGTACGCCTAGTAAAGGAAATAGTTGGACGCAAAAAATTTCACATCTGCTTGGTGATGATTATAGAATTACTCTATATTCTGGAGGAAATGCAGTTCGAGAATGGCAATTGAGAGACGGTATTGTTAATTATGAAAAAAATGATGATGGATGGTTCTTTTCCTGTAAAAAACATCTCGTTATCATTAGAGGTGAAGAGTTAGTTATTGAACCATTAGCTTATTCTCAACAACAGGTTAAGAATCCCGTGATTTGTAATTAGCTCCTAAAAAACACATTTTAAAATCCTTGGACAGTAAGAATTTTATGTGTTTAATAAAAATATGTTATTCTCATTTTTTACGAGGTAATTTAATACCTTTAACCTTTGACCTTTAACCTCCTCGTAATTAGCTTACATCTTGCACCTCGATCGCATCACTAAAAAACCTAAACAAAATGATACAAGATATGAAATTAACAGCCATACTCGCGGATTTTACTTAACTCAAACCAAGTGCGATCGCCAACTATTCCATCTGCGATCGATCCGCTACGCTGTTGTAAATCTTTGATAGCTTTTTCGGTAAAAATATCAAAGTAGCCAGTAATTGCAGATTGGTAGAAACCCGACCATAAAAGCCTTTCCTGGATTTTTTCTACTAATTCGCCTTCACTACCTTTTTGTAACAAAGGCATATCTACTGGGGCACCTTTATACAAACAATCCCAAGTATTTTCATCAACTATGCCGTCTTCAGTTAAAAACATCCAGTATTCAAAGCAGTTAACGGCAGATGTAGTTTGTGGTCCAAAT
Source organism: Rivularia sp. (in: cyanobacteria) (assembly GCA_965234645.1). Taxonomy (GTDB): domain Bacteria; phylum Cyanobacteriota; class Cyanobacteriia; order Cyanobacteriales; family Nostocaceae; genus Rivularia. The sequence continues at coordinate 5,450,437 of OZ248344.1, forward strand.
ATACCATCGACTTCACCAAAGTAGCACTGCCAATGCTTTAATAATACTTGTAATTCATTTACTGCTTCGCCTGTATAACCTTGCTTCAATACAGGTTTATTGAGTTTAACGTGACTAGTGCGATCGGAAGTAGTAGTCATGATAGTTAGCGCGTTATTGCTGGTTTTATATCGATAGCTGAAATTAAAAAGATTTAAAAGTATTATTTTGATTTTGATACGGAAAGCTACAGAAGCGAGTTCGAGTATTCCGGATAGTATGTAAAATATTTTTAGTAGAGAAAAACTACCTATTTTTACCGAAAATTTTGGGCAACACCTACCATGACAGCTGACAATCATGATTCTGGTTTAATTGCGATCGCCAAACTTACACAACTTGCAGCGCGGAAGCTGGCGGTTTTATCTACGGCGGCGAAAAATGAAGCTATTGAAGCGATCGCTGCTGCTTTAGAATCTGCACGAGATGAAATAATTCAAGCAAATATTGCCGATTGTGAAGCTGCTGCAAGTGAGGGAATTGCTAAGCCGCTTTATAAACGCTTGCAGTTGGACGAACATAAATTAAGAGATAATATCGCTGGGGTAAGGGATATAGGTAAACTTCCCGATCCTGTTGGTAGCGTTCAAATTCATCGTAAACTAGATACTGGTTTGGTTCTCAAACGTGTAAGTTGTCCTTTAGGGGTTTTAGGGGTAATTTTTGAAGCACGTCCGGAAGCAGCGATTCAAATAGCAACTCTAGCGATAAAATCGGGTAATGGTGTAATTCTTAAAGGTGGAAAAGAAGCGATTCGTTCTTGCGAAGCAATAGTTAAGGCTATTAAACAAGGATTATCTCAAACTACAGTTCACCCCGATGCGGTACAGTTATTAACCACCAGAGAAGAAACTTTAGAACTTTTGAAGTTAGACAAATATGTAGATTTAATTATTCCCAGGGGTTCTAATTCTTTTGTCCAATTTGTGCAGCAAAACACCGCAATTCCAGTATTAGGACACGCCGACGGAATATGTCATCTTTATATTGATAAAGCCGCAGATATTGAAAAAGCCGTAAATATTGCAGTGGATGCTAAAACTCATTATCCTGCCGCTTGCAATGCGATCGAAACATTGCTAGTTCATCAAGAGATTGCATCAATTCTACCCCAGGTTGCAGAAGCTTTACAAAAATTGAACGTTGAATTGAGGGGAGACGAAAAAACTCAAGAAATTTTAGCCAACATTGTACCAGCAACAGAAACAGACTGGGAAACAGAATACAGCGATTTAATTTTGTCAATCAAAGTTGTTGATTCTTTAGAAGACGCGATCGCCCACATCAACGAATACGGTTCCAAACATACCGATGCAATTGTCACGCAAGATATAGAAGCAGCAGAGAATTTCTTATCTTTAGTAAATGCAGCCGGAGTTTATCATAATTGTTCCACCCGTTTCGCAGACGGTTTCCGCTACGGTTTTGGTGCAGAAGTAGGAATTAGTACCCAACAAATACCACCAAGAGGTCCCGTTGGTTTAGAAGGCTTAGTAACGTATAAATATAGAATGACAGGTAACGGTCATGTAGCGAGTAGTTACACCGGCGAAGATGCTAAGCCCTTTATGCACAAAGATTTAGTGTGATGGGCATGGGTTAAAGGTCAAAGGTTAAAGGTTAAATAAAGGTTAAAGCGAATAATTTCTACCCCCTCTACCCCTCTTCCCCCTCTCCCCCCTCTCCCAATTAATTTCCAAAGAAAAAGGCGAGAAATAAGTGAAATTACCCTTACTTCCCGCTCCAAACATCACCTTGAGCATATTTTCGATTGACAGACTTTGATAGTTATTTCAGCACCCTGACTTAAGCTAAGTAGACTTATTAATTTGAATAATAAATCAAAAAAAGTATTGCCTGTTGCCACTTTGGCAAAGCGATCTTAATTTAACGATAAAGAGTAGGTGTAGAAAGGATAGCGGGGTTTGATTGCGTGGAATACTCACATTTAGCTGACATTACAATGTGAGTTTTGGCATATGTATTTTTTTGTTTGTAGCCTGGGCGCTATAGTCCATTATTCTTAACTGCTAACTGATTCGCTGATAACTAAAACTGATTAGTTATATAAAATAAACTTTATTAAAATTCCTTTACAAAACGTAAACTATGCTCTAATGTATAAATATAGGTAAGCGCATTTGCTTACACATACATAACAAAAACGCAATTATCTGAACCATGACAACCACATTACAAAGACGCGAGAGCGCTTCTGCGTGGGAACAGTTCTGCGGATGGATCACCAGCACCAATAACCGTTTATACATCGGTTGGTTTGGAATGTTGATGATTCCTACCCTCTTAGCTGCTACCACCTGTTTCATCATCGCTTTTGTTGCAGCACCTCCTGTTGACATCGATGGTATCCGCGAGCCTGTTGCAGGTTCGTTGATCTACGGAAACAACATCATCTCCGGTGCTGTTGTACCTTCTTCTAACGCTATTGGTTTGCACTTCTACCCAATCTGGGAAGCTGCTTCCTTAGATGAATGGTTGTACAACGGCGGTCCTTACCAGTTGGTAGTATTCCACTTCTTAATTGGAGTATTTTGCTACTTAGGTCGTGAGTGGGAACTATCCTACCGCTTGGGTATGCGCCCTTGGATCTGTGTTGCCTTCTCTGCTCCAGTAGCAGCAGCAACCGCAGTATTCTTGATCTACCCCATTGGACAAGGTTCTTTCTCTGACGGTATGCCTTTGGGTATCTCCGGTACCTTCAACTTCATGTTCGTGTTCCAAGCCGAACACAACATCTTGATGCACCCCTTCCACCAGTTAGGTGTTGCAGCAGTATTTGGCGGAAGCTTATTCAGTGCTATGCACGGTTCTTTGGTAACATCGAGCTTGGTACGTGAAACAACCGAAACCGAATCTCAGAACTACGGTTACAAGTTCGGTCAAGAAGAAGAAACTTACAACATCGTAGCTGCACACGGTTACTTTGGTCGTTTGATTTTCCAATACGCGAGTTTCAACAACAGCCGTAGCTTGCACTTCTTCTTAGCAGCATGGCCCGTTGTAGGAATCTGGTTTACCGCTTTGGGAATCAGCACAATGGCATTCAACTTGAACGGTTTCAACTTCAACCAGTCTGTAATTGATTCAAGTGGAAGAGTAATCAACACTTGGGCTGATGTATTGAACCGCGCTAACTTGGGTATGGAAGTAATGCACGAGCGTAACGCTCACAACTTCCCACTTGATTTAGCTGCACTTGAATCTGCACCTGTTGCAGTCAGCGCTCCCGCAATCAATGGTTAAAAATTAAATAATTGGAGACGTAGCAGTGCTACGTCTCTACAATAAATAAAAAACGCCTTCCGAGCGATCGGGAGGCGTTTTTTGCTGTGCGTTTATTTGCAATTACGTCTACCCACTTAGCCTCGATCGCCACCTCAGAATAAATTTTGCGGCTAATAAATAAACGAATTCAAGTTAATGCTTTCAACAGTGCTTGTAGTTTAAGTTGAATTTCAGCAAATTCTTTTTCTGGGTCTGAACCTGGTACAATACCGGCACCTGCATAAAGTAAAGATGATTCGGTGGAAGTATCGATAAGCGCCGAACGAATTCCGACGACAAATTCACAGTTACCGCTCGTATCTATCCAACCCAAAGGTGCGGCGTATAAACCCCTCTCGAAACTTTCGTAACGGCGAATTTCCTGGCAAGCAATATCGGGTGCAACTCCGGCTACTGCTGGTGTAGGATGCAGTTGAGCGACTATTTGTAAAGGATGCACGTTAGGGGGAACTTTGGCGATAATTGGTGTCCACAAGTGCTGAATATTTGATAGCTGTCGCAATCTAGGCGCACAAACCTGGGGAAGTAAACCTAGACTGAATAACTTTTGAGTAATAAAATCAATTACTAAGGAATGCTCGTGTCTTTCTTTTTCACTGCTAAGTAAGCGATCGGCATTTTTCGCATCTTCTTCGGGCGTTTTACCTCTGGCGGCGCTTCCAGCTAAAGCATCGGTAGTTAACTTTTGATTATGAATTGCTATTAATGTTTCTGGAGAAGCACCGATAAAGTTTTGTCCTTTGCCGTTGCTTGTAGAAAAGATGCAGCAGTTGGGATGTAGTTGTCGTAGATTATTTAATGATTTGAATAAGTCTAATGGAGTATTCGTTCTAATATTTAAAGCATCCGCCAAAACAATTTTACTATAGTGACCTTTACGAATATCCTCTAAAGCTGATAATACCGATCGCTTGAATTGACTGGGTTGACTAATTGAATTTTTAATAAATTGAGGTTTGGAATCGTTTAAGCCGATAAAATCGTATTTTAAACTATTGATAGCCGTAATTTTCTGCCATAAACTTTGTAAAGATTTTTCTATATTTAATTCTGCATTAATCGCAATATTCGCTATTAACATACAGCGGTCATTTTGACGAGTTATTTGCCATTTGGGTAAAAAAATGGTAGCCGCCGGAAAAGGGTAATCTTGTTGGAGGTTTGTATCAAAAAAACTAAAGCTGCAAAAAAATAATGGTTTTGCGATCGCATGATTTACGTTGCAAAAATTAACTATTTTGCTTAAATAATATTTAATAAACTTCTCAGCTCGATCAAAACGCTCTTTACCTGCAACTTGAAATTTTGTTACCGCATCAATAGCAGCAATTGCCGATTTTTTGCTTGGGTTTTCCCAGTAAAAATTTAGCCGATTAGATGTGGCTAGTTTCTGGTAGACAACCAGAGGATCTACCGAGTCAATATAAACGGCAATACTAGCTATTTGCGTGCAATTATTCTTAATACAATATGCTCGTTTTTTTACAAGAAATTGGTATAGTTCCTTATTGTAAACAAAAAACTCGGCAGAACATGGTGAAACTGTCATGGATCTAAAAATAGTAAATTTTTTTGAAGTTCTCTTCCTAAAGCATCATGAAACGTGGTCGTATTTCTACAGGTAGCACATTCAGACGCTGTTTTACCAGAAGCACGAAGGCAGGTTCATCAACATTGATGATAAAACCTCCTTAACTGCTTCGACTGTAGATTTTACAGGAGCTTTGCCCTAAATACAGCCCTGGTGGACAAGGGATGCACTCAAGGGTGAAACTGGTAAAGTAGAGGCGATCGCAAATGCGCTTGCTACTTTGTGTCGGTAGAAAATTTGGCGATTTATTGATTGCGACTGATGACTACAAAGCTGATTTTATATCCCAACATAAAGTTATGGATGGCGGCGATAAAACCGCCGATGTATTGCGTTGCGATTATGCCCATTTGGGTAGGAACCGCTGTTGCTTTTGCCGAAACAAAAGTACTTCATGCAGCTGTTTTTTGCACGTTTTTAGCAGCTGCAATTTTGATTCTTGCCTGGGAAAATTTGAGTAATGATGTTTTTGATTCCGATACGGGAATTGACATTAATAAACATCATTCTCTCGTAAATTTGACGGGCAACAGACAACTAATATTTTGGCTGGGAAATTGCTTTCTAAGTCTGGGATTGTTAGGAATATTAGCAATTAGTTGGTGGCAAAAAGACCTAACTTTAATTGGAATTATTTTGCTGTGTTGCGGCTTAGGATATCTTTACCAAGGACCTCCTTTTCGTTTAGGATATCAAGGTTTAGGAGAAATACTTTGCTTTTTCGCCTTTGGTCCTTTGGGAGTTACAGCAGCATATTACAGTCAAACTCAAACTTGGTCTTTAATGAGTTTAGCTGCTTCAGTAATAGTCGGCATTACCACAACTTTAATATTATTTTGTTCCCACTTTCATCAAGTAAAAGACGACTTAGCCGCAGGTAAACTTTCACCTATTGTTCGTCTGGGAACTCAAAAAGGTTCTCAAGTTTTAAACTGGTTAACTGGCAGTATTTACCTACTGATATTAATATTTGTAGTTTGCGGGATATTTCCCTTATGGACGCTGTTAAGCTGGTTTAGCCTGCCTTTTGCGCGGAAATTATCCAATCATGTCGGGCTAAATCACAATCAACCAGCTAAGGTTAGCAACTGCAAATTTATTGCGATCGCCATGCAATTTTGGTGTTGTTTGCTATTAGGTTTGGGGTTTGTTTTATGAAATTGGGCATGGGGCATTGGGCATGGGGCATTGGGCATGGGGCATTGGGCATTGGGCATTGGGCATTGGGCATTGGGCATGGGGCATGGGGCATTGGGCATTGGGCATGGGGCATTGGGCATGGGGAATTAGGAGTTAGGAATTAGGAATTAGGAGTTAGGAATTAGGAGTTAACAGTTATATTTTCTACCCCCTCTACCCCCTCTCCCCCCTCTACCCCCTCTCCCCCTCTTCCCTACTCTTTCTAAAAAATATGTACAAATTTGAGTTTCGTGCTTATCGTCGAAAATTCATCACTCCTTTAAATACATCTCACGGTGCTTGGGAAAATCGTGATGGCGTTATTATTCGACTAAGCGATGAAACTGGGATTGGATGGGGAGAAATTGCTCCTATTAGTTGGTTTGGCTCGGAAACTATCGAGCAAGCGGTTTCATTTTGTCGCCAATTACCGAACAATATTACTGATGAAACGATTTTCTCGATTCCCGATGAATTACCTGCTTGTCAGTTTGGGTTTGAGTCAGCACGAGAAATGGTAAGAAATATTAATTCTGCTTCTGTGTTTCCAAAAAAATTTACCTGTAGCGGTTTATTGCCTGCTGGAAAAGCAGCTTTAACTCAATGGCGAAAACTGTGGGAGGATGGTTATCGTACTTTCAAATGGAAAATCGGCGTTTATCCCGTTGCTGAGGAAATATCTATTTTCGAGTCACTTGTTAAAGAATTACCAGTCACAAAACTCCGTCTGGATGCGAATGCTGGTTTGAGCGATCGCGAAGCTGAGATTTGGCTGCAAAGGTGCGACAATATTAATATAAATAATCATATTCATTCAAAAATCGAATTTATTGAACAACCGCTTTCAGTTAATCGATTCTCAGAAATGTTGGAATTGAGTCGCCGTTACACCACGAAAATAGCTTTAGATGAATCTGTAGCCACGCTCAAACAACTTCAAAGCTGCTACCAAAAAGGTTGGCGAGAAATTTTTGTTATCAAAGCCGGTATAATTGGTTCCCCATCGCGTTTACGTCGGTTTTGTCTAACTCATAAAATCGATACCGTATTTTCATCAGTTTTTGAAACCCGTATTGGCAGAGAAGCAGCATTATCATTAGCCGCAGAATTATCCCATCCAAACAGAGCAGTAGGTTTTGGTGTCGATAGTTTCTTTGCAGAAGATGAGCAAATTTGTCTGGAAAACTTATGGAAGAAAACTTTACATATTTCGTAAATAATCACTGTTTAATTTGCGAAAATAGCCATTTATTTATTAAATTAATTGAAAAGTTTGATTTAGATATAATCCAGTTTCAACAAAAGCATTCTTTTCTACCTAAAATCATTTTAAACGAACGCGATCCCGTGCGTTTTTTAGCTGGCTTTCTCGCCGCTTGTCGAGCAAATTGTCCGGTATTTCTCTGCAATCCCGACTGGGGAAAACAAGAATGGCAGCAAGTATTTGATTTAGTTAAACCCAATATTATTTGGGGAATAGAAGATATAGCGATCGAGATTGATATTCCTCATGCCCCATCCCCAATGCCCAATGCCCAATCCCCACATATTATGATTCCTACGGGTGGCTCGTCGGGTAATATCAAATTTGCCGTTCATAGTTGGGATACTTTAACGGCTTCGGTACGGGGATTTAAACAGTATTTTCAAGTAGATAAAATAAATTCTTTTTGTGTATTGCCGCTGTATCATGTTAGCGGTTTAATGCAGTTTATGCGCTGTTTTATAACTGGTGGAAAGTTAGTAATTTTACCTTTTAAAAATTTGGAATTGGGTGAAAAATATAATATTAAAGACTTGAGTAATAATATTGATTTTTTTATATCTTTAGTGCCTACTCAGTTAGAACGTTTGTTGCAAAAAATAGATTTAACTGAATGGCTTGGTAAATTCCAAACCGTACTTTTAGGAGGTGCGCCAGCTTGGAATGAATTATTACAAAAAGCCAGATTTCATCGTATTAGATTAGCCCCTACCTACGGCATGACGGAAACCGCTTCTCAAATTGCTACCATGAAACCCGAAGATTTTCTTAGAGGTAAAGTTGGTTGCGGTAAAATTCTACCTCATGCAAAAGTAGAAATTTGCGGCGAAAAAGGAGAGAATTTACAAAGCGATCGAGTCGGAAGTATTAATATAAAAGCCGAATCATTAGCTTTTGGCTATTATCCTCTTAATGGTGAAACACAAACTTGTTTGCAGATAGATGATTTAGCTTTTTTAGACGAACAAGGTTATTTAAATATTATCGGAAGAAATAGCGACAAAATAATTACTGGTGGAGAAAACGTTTATCCCGCAGAAGTTGAAGCCGCAATTAGAGCAACCGGGATGGTGGCTGATGTTTGTGTAATTGGGGTAGGCGATCGCCATTGGGGACAAGTTGTAACGGCTATTTATGTGGCGAAAAAATTAGATATTTCAAATCGAGAAATTCAAGTTTTACTCAAAGAGAGGATAAGTAATTATAAAATTCCTAAAAATTGGATTTGTGTTAATTCGTTACCTCGTAATTCTCAAGGTAAAGTTAATCGTCATAAGCTTTATGAAATTGTTGATGGATACTCAGAATTACTTTCTTACAAGTAGTCGATCGCATTAATTAAACAGGTAACAAGGTTCGTAGTAAGGGCTTTAGCCCTCCGGATCGAGGATTAAAATCCTTACTACGAACCTGGCATTGAGGCTTTTAACGCAACTTCTCCAAACACTTGACAATTTCTGCTGACAATCCTATCTTCTTTCTGCTTGCTGCATCAATACAAACATGACGAGTCATTGCTTTGGCAACCAACTTATCATTTATATAAATTTGATAATCAATTTCAAACTGCTCGACGCGGATTCTTAGAGGAGTTAAGCTAACAAATATTTTATCCCCGCAATACATAGGACGCATAAAATCGACATCAGCATGAACAATTGGAAAAGCAATAGATGGATTTGTAAAAAATTGCTTAATATCAATTCCTAATGATTCTAAAGCCGCTTCGTAAGCCTCATGACATATAGTTAAAACATTCGCAAAGTAAACTACCCCAGCAGCATCGGTGTCTTGAAAGCGAATTGTGCGATTGTAAGTAAAAGACATTGGGAAAGGTTAGTAGAAGGTCAAAGGTTAAAGGTCAAAGGTCAAAGGTTAAAATTCATAACTCCTAACTCTTAACTCCTAACTCATAACTCCTAACCCCTAACTCTTAACTCCTAACTCCTAACTCCTAACTCCTAACTCCTAACTTCCAATCCCAATTATCCCATTAATTGATAAATATCTTCAGAATTTGGATTAAGATAAGGACGTTCTAAATCAATCGATTTTCGCTCGAAGTGCTGGCGAATTATGTTTGCTTTTTCTTCGGGTGAATCAATGCTTTTTTCCCAAGCTTCAAATAAAGCATTAGCGATAATTTGACAGCGGTTTACGCCGAAACTTTGTTTGTTGAGAGGTTTTTCTGTTGGTTGTTCGGCTAAACTCAATCCTGGTGCTAAAAATTTGGTAAATAATGGTATTTCTGGTTGAAAATAAGCTTGATTTTCTGCGTAAATTTCTTTGAGCAATTTTTGTATAACCGGATAGTCTTGACGTTGAAAATTAAGTATCCCCGAATCATAGCGATCGCAACTTAAAGGATGATGGGGAACTTGGAATTTAAAGGATATTTCGGCGGCGTTTAAAATTGAAGTGAGGCTATCCATTAAGGCGATCGCACCTGCTGGATTTAAGTTGAAAAAGATACTAATAATGTCTGAGTCATCCCAGGTATTTTGTAAATCGTGCTGCTGTTTTTTACCTGAGTTACCAATTGCTAAATAGAAGCCGTTATTTAAACGATTTTTTGGCAGTCGAATAGCAATTAAATCATCAACTTTACTATTATAAGCCTCTGGTTCTAAATAACTCTCTTCAACGTGTAATGTCAAACCACCTTTTGTTACAGCTAAACTTCCATCTGGTTCTTGTCGCAATACCCGCCAACCAGAATCTAAGTAACCCTTGCCGTGATTGTGTTCGTGGAGTTGATTGTAAAATTGCCAATCGATTTCAAATACGGAATTGTTTTCTAAATCTTGATGTAATAAAAGATTGGGATTACTAATATTTGCTGCGAATATACTCTTTAAGGAGTTGTTGTAATAAATACCGTATAAAAAGTTTCGCAACAGTAAGGTAAGGTATTTATCTTGCAATGCTGTAGAACTTTGTTCGAGTGTTTCTGCCATTAAAGAAGGCAGGCTAAAAGGCTGATAATCCGGATGAATAATACAAAAGTTAGATTGGATTTGAATCTTACTAGCAATATCGAGAAAAGTATTTGATAGAGGATTTGTATAAGAAGCTATCATGATTATTTTTTTACAATGATGAACTACGGACTATAAATTATAGGTTATGAAAATTAAATGCAATCTACCGAGAAAAGAAAAGTTAACAGTAACCATTAATTACTGATTACTGTTAACTGATGACTATTAACTGTTAATTAACATCCACGCAGGCGGGTTTTTTCGTAATAAAGGGGAATTAAGTTATTTTCCCTTTCTGCCGCAGAAAATTTGGCAGATTTTACAAAAGGTTTAAGAATTTCTAGTTCTGATTTACCAAAAATTTCTATTACATATTCCGGGGTTCTAGTTAGGATGTTTTTGGCGAATTCTAGAGCGATTAAGCTAGAGTCAGGCAAGTTTTGCTGGCTGTTAATCCGATTCTGAATTTGATTTATCAACGCTAAACCGGCAAACTTGACAATCGACTGGATGAAATCTTTACGATACTCCAGAATCATTGGGAAAGCTTTGAGATAAGACTCAGTTAAAGCCAGCATCGAAGGCGCAAGAATCTCCAGCGGAATAGCCGCTAATTCCAGAGATTCCTCTAACTCCAAAGTGGAATCTACAACTAAGCTGGATAACCAAATACTCAAGTAACCTGCCAACAGAGTTCCCAAATCGTAAGCGGGATCGCCCCAAGCGCAGGCTTCCCAATCAATCATTTTTACTTCTGCATTATCCAAATGCTGCCAACGAGAATGTACTAAAACGTTTTCTAGTTTCAAATCGTTGTGAGTCAAACAGCAAGGATTCCATTCCGAGGCTAACTCTGCTATAGCAGATTCTAAAAAGTCGTAGTTCTGATAGCCAGAATAAAACGAAAGCCCCGTATTGCTAACTTTGCCAAAAATATCGGGTTCAAGAAAATCTATGCCCTGTGCCGGATTAAAATACTGATAGCGAATCTGCCCTGCTGGAGCAGTAGCCATAAAATCACGGCACTTTTGACGTTTAAAAGTCGCACGGTGGAGTGCTGCCAAAGTATTGCCGATGGAAGATGCTAATTCCGGGGGGAAATAGAGGTTATGCCTGTAATAGCTTTCCAATCCTTGGTATTCCCAAAGATAGTTACGCACGAGGATCGAGTTTTCCTCATCGTAATGTACTAGTAACGGAGATAACGCTTTTATATTGCCGAGAATCGGAAAAGATTCAAGCATCTGGTGAAACAGCCATTCATTAAAGAATTCATGGGGGATACCATTAAATTCTGGGGCTAGTTCTTGTTTGACCAAAAGCTTGCGATTATCTGCCAGAGTAACCAGTATATTTAAATTCTTGCGGCTACTACTGTGTGGCAAATCTGCATCGGCGGTTGCGCCATCTTCTGAGCTACTCAGATCCGCTTCTTGCAGATACTGGATAACATTTTGAGAAGATAGTGAAAGTTTCATTTATGTCTTACTTCCTTAGATTCCTTTAAAAACAGCTTTTTTTGGTTTTGGCTTAAATATTGGCAGCATTCCCCAGCGAAGCCCCTCTTTTAGGGAATCTTAAAAAATACAATAACTACGCTTTAGTAATATCGTATTTCTCTGACAAATACCTGCCAAAATGCCAATTAACTCTTTACGATTGCTTTAAATTTCACTTTCTTTGCACGGTGAAATCTTTAATATTTATTCAAATTTTTACTTACGCGAATATAGATATTTGTGCTTTAACCTTTTAATGCCTGTTCTTGTTCCAGGATTGAGTTTTTGAACAGCCAGCAGATTAACAAACATTAATATATTATCCAGTAAAACAGCTAACACTCACACAGTACAGCAGCTTTTACATCTTTTCCGGAAGAATCAAATTATTTTTCTTTATTCGTAGCCTAATAATTGCTTTGTCAAACTATCGACAATCATCTATACCCGAAATTCTACGCAAAACCATCAAATATCGCCGATTACCTGTAGCGGTCTAGTTGCATATTATTCTCATTTTGCAACATTTCTACACAATATTTTCGCAGTAAAATACTTGAGATTTAAAACTTTTCTGATTATAGAAATTATTCTTAATAAGCAAAATAAAATTTTAGAAAAAGCCCTTTCTTGTATATATTCATCGATACTAAACATTTCGTAACATACTAAATATCTATAATTATTTGCAATAAGCATTTGGGAATTGGGCATGGGGCATTGGGCATTGGGAATTGATAATTAAGAACTCTTAACTCCTAACTCCTAACTCCTAACTTTTAATTACTAACTCAAACGACATCACCGCTAAAGCCACGATACCCAGAATAACCATCAACCCTGCTGGCATAAATTTGCGTGTTTTGGCGAGTCTGACTGCAAAAACAACAATTAGAATGCTGGTGACAATAATTGCTAAAGTTAAACCCCAAGTTTGTGCCTGTAATTGCAGGTATGCAGCAATCAGCAATAGTAAACCGCTAATTGTACCGCTAATGAGAGAAACTTTGCTCCCCGCGCTTTTATAACCGATGATGCCACCGATAATTGATAAAATGCCGTATAGACTCGTAGCGATAATATGCATTGTTACAACCTGTGTCGATTTTGGGCTATTGTTCTGTGCGTCGGCAGAAAATTAATCATGCGGAGCCGTTCATTTACATAATCCCTGCAAATAAATGAATAATCAAGCGATCGAATCGGTTCAGTTTCTCCAACGCCAAGCAGCTTCTCTTTTACTTTACCAATCTGTGTTTGAAGGGGAAGTAGGCAAAGCTTTTCTTAACTTATTGCAAGCTATACGCTATCCCAACGCCGAAGCACGGGATTGTCTTCAAGCTTACGGCTATTTCTTCAAAACTTTGGCTGCGAAGAATCAAAATTGGGAAGAGTATCTGATTTCTCAAATTTTGTCAAACGAAAATCCTTTTAGCAATCAATCCCAATTAGATTTAACTCCGGCTTTAATTGCAGCTGCGAAACACGATTTACAAGCTTTGCAGAATTTTCATGAATGCAGCGTTGCAACTCTTGGTGAATGGGTGCAGTCTGTAGCTCATCTACCGATTTTGCCGGTGGTATGGTATACGGAGCAGCAAAAGATAGAACAAACCACTCAGCTACCGCTCATAGAGAAATTACGCACTTTGCCAGATTGGACCGACGCTGTAGAAGATTTAGCAGCATTTTATCGGCAATACGGTACGGGTATATTTGCCGAGTATAAAGCTTTTCGCTGGCAGCAGAATGACTTTATTCCTATCCACAACCCCGATCCCGTGAAGCTGAATGAATTAGTCAGCTATGAGTCTCCCAAAGAAATTTTAATCAAGAATACGGAATTTTTATTGTTAGGACAACCCGCACTGCACGTTTTACTTTACGGTAGTCGCGGTAGTGGTAAATCTTCTTTAGTCAAAGCTTTATTAAATGAATACGAAGAGCGCAATTTACGTTTGATAGAAGTTACAAAATCTGAATTGAAGAACTTATCACAAATAGTGGAACGCTTACGAAATAAGCCACAAAAGTTTATTATCTTTGTTGATGACCTTTCCTTCGAGGAAGATGACGACGCTTTCAAAGCCCTTAAAGTAGTCTTAGAAGGAAGTTTAACCGCAAGACCTAAGAATGTCGTAGTCTACGCAACTTCCAACCGTCGCCATTTAATACGGGAGTTTTTTGCAGACAGACCGTTACCCAAAGATTCCGATGAAGTTAACGCTTGGGATACCCTACAGGAAAAGCTTTCATTTAGCGATCGCTTTGGTTTGACTTTAACTTTTGAACCCGCTTCTCAAAAAGCTTATTTACAAATCGTCCGACATTTGGTAAAACTATCTAACATCGACATTAGTACACAAGAACTAGAATATCGAGCTTTACAATGGGCGACTCGTCATAACGGTCGTTCCGGAAGAACTGCAAGACAATTTGTAGATTTCTTGAAAGCTGAGAATACAATTAACCCCGTGCCGCGAAAAGATGACTTAATGGAGGGAGCAGACAGCACAGAGCAGGAGGGAGAAGAGCAATTTTAGACCCACACAGTAGTAATCAACAAAAATAACAGATAACTTTCCCCGTTCCATATCCTTATTTATTTAAAAAACTTTTTAGGTAGATATATTGATTTATTAACTATTCTTTTATACTCATATTTAAGTTGGACTAATTAAAAAACTGCATCGGGATGTGGACAATTTGAGTGTAAGGTTTGAGACATCGGTACCATATTTTGATAAATGAACTATGCTAAAAACAAGCAATATGCACGATATGGTCAGTAATCGATTTTTTATAGGTATAGTTGCCTTTGGGGTGAGCTTTGGTTTGACTTGGGTAGTCAAAGATTTCGGTAGTGCCTTTTTTACGGGATGCATGACTATACTTGCTACGTATACTGCAACATTTATTGTAGATAAAAGAGCAGATAAAAGACGTAAAAATCATGAATCGCTGGTAATAGATTCCTTTTACAAGCGAATCCAAGAGCTAGAAAACGTGCAACACGGTATGTCGTTAGAAATTAGTCAATTAGAAGCGACACGCCGTGCTTTGCATATTGAATCGAATCAACTGCAAAATCAAGTTGGCGAGATCCGCAATCAAAGAGATTCACTCAACCGAGAATTAAGTACGTTTGCGCTTCAGAAAAAACAATTAGAAGCGGATGTCACCCATCTCAAGAATGAAGTTAAAAATATAGAAAAAATAAGAGACGAAGCAAACAATTCTTTTACAAATATTGCAGCAGAAAAGCGCCGTTTGGAGTTAAATTGTAGTGTATCAAAAGCTGAGATAACCCAGCTACACGCCCAAATAGGCGAACTTCTCCAGCAGAAGGAAGAATTAGAAAATAATTTAACCTTACTCTCAAGACTCAAACCGCAGTTAGAAGAGAAACTATATGAATTGCGAGTGCAGCTTCAAGAATTAGAAAGTGAAGAGAAAAAGCAAAAAGAGCTATTGTCTCGCAGAAATAAGAAAGAAGAAAGGTTAGAAGAAAATTTAAAATTATTAAAAACTCAGACAGCAGCAGAACAAATTCTTTTA
Source organism: Rivularia sp. (in: cyanobacteria) (assembly GCA_965234645.1). Lineage (GTDB taxonomy): Bacteria > Cyanobacteriota > Cyanobacteriia > Cyanobacteriales > Nostocaceae > Rivularia. The sequence goes on from OZ248344.1 coordinate 5,465,854, forward strand.
GAGCAGTTACAAGGGCAAATTTCATTACTCCAAGAAGAAAGAGACTTATTACAAAATCAAGTTTGGGAATTACTTCAACAATTAGAAAACCTGAATCCTCAGCCATCAGTTATCGAAACACAAGCGCTAGAAGAAACAGAAGAATTTCCTTTTAGTGATTTGATAGAAACTATTTCCATTGAACCGACGCAGACAACAGTAAAATCGTCAGAATTACCTTCATCTTGGACGGAATTACTGCAAAGCTTACCAAAACATGAAATCGAGGTATTAGAAGCGATCTTAAAGCAAGTTAAAGTTAACTCTGCAATTAAAAAAATAGCTGAAAAAAATATTACAATGCCAAATCTATTAATTGATTCTATCAACGATCGCTCCAAGGATACGATTGGCGAATTAATAATTTCAACAGCCAATGATATACCCGAAATCTTTCCGGAATATCAGCAGAATATTCAAAAAATGATTGCAATGTCCGAACAAGTAAAAAGCGAGCAGCCTTCTTCTAAATGATTTTTTGTTTAACTAAAACGATGATACCGAGTTAGCTAGCCGAAAATATTAAGAATATCATTGCAACGAATAATTTTTTAGCCATCATGGTGCGTTGCCCCTCACAACACACCCTACAATTATTTACTTTAATAACCAAACCAAATTGCTATATATAATTTGTACGAATCCAAAATCTAAAATCTAAAATCGAATGACAAAGCCAAAAATCTCTAAAAAAGTATCTACAGCTTTGATAAACTCTTTGGGTGCGGGGGTAGTACCCAGAGTTGGATTGGAACATATAGCAGTAGGTAGAGAAAAAGAACTAAAAAGCCTTTTACAAAATATCGAAGATGTTGCTGAAGGTGTCGCAGCATTTAGGTTTGTAATTGGTAATTATGGATCGGGTAAAAGCTTTATGCTACAACTTATACGCAATCAAGCGATGGAGTTGGGTTTTGTCGTTACCGATGCCGATTTATCTGATAAAAGGCGATTGGCAGGAACTAATAATGAAGGTTTGGCTACTTATCGAGAATTGATGAGTCGTCTTGCAACAAAAACTCGTCCTGATGGTGGTGCTTTTGTTTCCATTTTGGAAGGATGGATTAATAAAATTCAGCAGGAAGTAGCTAAAGAAAGCGGAATGCGCCCTAACGATGAGGGTTTTGACGATACAGTAGAAACGAAGATTAGAGAAGTAGTTCAATATATCGAAGATTTAGTTCACGGTTTTGATTTTGGCAGCGTAATTGTTGCTTATTGGCGCGGATATCGTTCGGATGATGACGATTTAAAAAATGCAGCCCTGCGGTGGTTGCGGGGAGAATTTAACACGAAAACTGAAGCGAGGGCGGCTTTAGGAGTACGGGTAATTATTGATGATGAAAGTTGGTATGATTACGTTAAGTTATTAGCTAAATTTATTGCTGAAATTGGTTATAAAGGACTGTTGGTTTTTTTAGATGAAGCAGTAAATTTATATCAAATTTCGCCTACAGTAAGTCGAGAGAAAAATTACAACAGACTGTTAGGAATTTTCAACGATACAATGCAGTGTAAAGCCGAACATCTTGGTGTTATTATTGGCGGCACGGTAAAGTTTTTAGAAGATCCAAATCGAGGTTTATTTTCCGATTCAGCTTGGCGAAGACGTACTAAAGAAAGTCGTTTTGTTGCCAAAGCAGGCGTGCAGGAATTTAACGGACCTGTAATGAAGTTGAATCCGTTGAGCGAATCAGAAATTTTGAATTTATTAGAAAAATTAGCCGATATTCACGCGCTTAATTACAATTACAAAAAAGCTTTAACTGCTAAAGATTTAAAAGAATTTGTCAAAGAGATTATTAACCGTTTGGGGGCTGAAGCTTTACTTACTCCCGGCGAAATTGTCCGCGATTTTATCAGCGTATTAAATATCTTGCATCAAAATCCGCAAATTACTTTGGACAAGATAATTCATGATTCGCAATTTAAACCTACCACGATCGGTGGAAGTGCAGATGCTGATGAAGATGATGTCGCCTCCTTTAGTTTGTAAATAAGGAGTAGGGAATAGGGAATTTATATACCCGGTTTTTTTTACTGGGTTTTTTTTACCTGGAAAATTATTTTAAGTACTTTTGACAACAAAATTTGATTGTATATTTGTTCGCTATAAACTTTATTTAGATTTATAGCAAAATAGGATTTGATTGTATAAATGAATAAATTTATATTAAATAATTCCAAAAATTGTAGTGGTTGGAAATCAATCATCTTTATAGTAATTACCTCGATCGCATATCTAAAGAAGAAAAAAACTTTGTTGGCGCAGGTCAACGTAATTAAAACCATGTGGGTGTAAACTTTGACTTGGCATAATTTGATTAAAGTTCAAAGCTTAATACTTGTTACCAATGTCAAATGCCCCATAGCTAATGCCCATTTTATAATTTGTAATCTCTATGCAACTTGTTCACGGCTTACATTTTAGGAACCTGCGCGGAGATTTATTTGGCGGTTTGACTGCTGCAATTGTTGCTTTACCGTTAGCACTAGCGTTTGGGGTTTCAGTTTCACCGGATGATGGTGCAATTATGGGGCTGTACGGTGCTGTTTTCATCGGTTTTTTTGCAGCCTTGTTCGGTGGAACTCCATCTCAAATTTCCGGTCCGACTGGTCCAATGACAGTAGTAATGGCAACGGTATTTAGTACTCTAACTAATAAAAATCCAGAGACGGGTTTGGCGATCGCCTTTACGGTGGTGATGATCGGAGGAGCATTTCAAATCCTTTTTGGACTGTTACGTTTGGGCAAATATATCACCTTGATGCCTTACACCGTAATTTCCGGCTTTATGTCGGGAATTGGATTTATTATTTTATTTATCCAAATCGGACCGTTTTTCGGACATCCAGGTTCTGCCAATGTAATCCAATCGCTGCAAAACTTTTCTAAATTCGTCGCGAATCCCAACCCGGTAGCAACTGGGTTAGCTATTTTAACGCTGATTATAGTATTTGGTTCTCCTGCAAAACTAAATCGGATTATTCCCGCACCTTTATTGGCGTTGGTGGTTTGTACGCTGATTTCCGTTTTTGTATTTCCCGATAGTAATATTCCTGTCATCGGCAAAATTCCCAAAGGTTTACCTCAACTGCGATTACCGCGATTTGAACTAAGCCAAATGCGGGACATGATAGGTTATGGTTTGATGTTAGGAACTTTAGGATCTATCGACTCGCTGTTAACTTCCTTAGTTGCGGACAATATTACTCGTACAACTCATGATTCCGATAAGGAATTAATCGGACAGGGAATCGGTAACTTAATCGCCGGTTTATTCGGGGGATTACCGGGTGCGGGTGCAACAATGCGAACCGTTGTCAACGTCCGTGCTGGCGGCAAAACTCCAATTTCGGGAATGGTTCACGCTTTAGTTTTGCTGGTAATTGTTCTGGGTGCGGGGAAATTAACAGAAAATATTCCCAATGCAGTTTTAGCGGGTATTTTAATCAAAGTTGGTATAGATATTATTGATTGGAGCTTCATCAAACGCGCTCATGTCATATCAATACCGGCAACTGCATTAATGTATGGAGTGTTATTTTTAACAGTTTTTGTAGATTTAATTACTGCTGTAGGGGTTGGAGTATTTTGTGCTAACTTATTAACTCTTAAACGTTTATCCGACTTTCAAGCCAAAGAAGTTCAAGCAGTAACAATTCCTAACGGAAATAATCACAAATTGCGTTTGAATGTTGAAGAAGAACGGATTTTAAACCAAGCAGAAGGTCGGATTTTATTATTTCGTCTTGGTGGTCCGATGAGTTTTGGTGCAGCAAAAGCCATCTCGCAGCAAATGTCGATTGTAGAAGATTACGATGTTTTGATTTTGGAATTGAGCGAAGTACCTTATGTTGGTGTAACGGCAACTTTAGCTATAGAAAATATGGTCAAAGAAGCCTACGAAAATCGACGAGCAGTATATCTTGTCGGTGCTAGCGGCATAGTAGAAAACAGATTGCGACGATTAAAAATCTTGCGGCGAGTGCTAGAACAAAATCCAGTAGATACACGTTTGGAAGCTTTACATAAAGGGATGCTTCTTGTTAGTCAGCGTCAGATAAATTTGACTAATTTGTAATAGTGTTTTTCCGCAAAATTTGAAGCGATAAATACAGTCTTATGGCTGACTTCGCAGATTTGGCGGTATGTCGTTCCCTATTCCCCCCAATCCTATTCCTAGAACCGTCGCTGCTTCTTAACAATTGTTAACTTACTATTAGGATTTACGCCAAAAGATATGTAAAATGGCTTTAATTCTATGTTCCCTATAGCCTAAAACGTTAATTCACTGTTTTACTGCGTAAATCCTAAATAAAATGTCAGCGAATAAAGTTTTTGTATACGCCGAGTATCAAGTATCTATTTCTTTTAATCAAATTGATTATTCATCCATCAATGTAGAAATGAAAAAATTTCCAGGATTAAAATCGAAAACCTGGTTAAGCGGTATAAAAACTAATACTGTGGGGGGTTTTTATGAATTTGATTCTGTAGAGAACGCACAAAATTATATTGATAAATTATTGATTCCATTCGCTTCACAAATTAATGGAAATCTGAGTGTAAAGATTTTCGATGGTGATATTACAAAAGATGCCAATATAGGGATGAATTCACCGTTTTATGGACTTGATTCACAATGATGATTATTCAAATTTAATATCAATAGGACTTACGCAATACCAACGTACCTGCGTCATTACGAGCGGCAGCGACGTAATCGCAAAAACCCTGCGATTGCTTCCCTACACTGCGTTCCGGTCGCAATGACAAATCTTCGTTGCGTAAGTCCCGATCAAAACTACTAAAACCCAAATTACGTTGAATTCTACGATCGATACATTTCTCTGGATGCGATCGATCTATATTTATTATTTTTGATACAAGTTAATGTAATTACTATAGAGGTGGTTTTTGCTCTTCCCAGATTGGCAATTATATTCGATCGCATATCCTGCTTTGAGTCGTATTTACTAAGTTTCGCTTTATACTAACTCTTATAAATTTAGCGAAGGTTTATCGAGCAAACCGGGTTTCTAAAGTCTCACCGATAAATTAATTACTGCTATAACAGTTATATGTACTTGGAACAATTTAATAAAAGTTGGTATCGACTTATTTGTTGAGCAATGCGGTTTAAGTAATTTAACGAAGAAAACCTGTAGAAGTTTTTAATATCGCAAAAAGTTACTTTGAGAAAAAATATGAAAAGTGACATATTAGGTTCGCGTTACTCTATTCAAGAGCAACTTGGCAAAAAACCCGGAAGATACACTTATTTAGCGCTAGATAATCAAACTCAAGATTTAGTCGTCGTCAAATTACTTAAGCTCGATCGCGATTTTGAATGGGATAGCTTAAAGCTGTTTGAACGAGAAGCACAAATCCTGCAAAATCTATCTCATGATGCCATTCCCCAATATCTCGATTTTTTTGAGATTGATTCACCTGAAACTAAGGGTTTTGCTTTAGTTCAAAGCTATATCGATGCAAAATCTCTAGAACAACAAGTCAAAACTGGACGTACTTTTAACGAAGCGGAGTTAAAAGAAATCGCCGAAAAACTATTAAAAATTTTTATTTATCTACACGATCGCAAACCTGCCATTATTCACCGAGATATCAAACCCAGCAACATTTTACTAACCAACCGTTCGGGAAATAGCGTTGGTGAAGTTTATTTAGTCGATTTTGGTTCGGTACAGAATATTACTGCTGTTGAAGGTGGTACTCTAACCGTTGTTGGAACTTACGGTTATATGTCACCAGAACATTTCGGTGGACGTGCTATTCCTACTTCCGATTTATACAGTTTGGGAGCAACTTTAATCTATTTGACAACTGGAATCCATCCAGCGGATTTACCTCAAAAAGATTTACAAATTCAGTTTGAAGATAAAACGCAATTAAGCCAGCATTTTACTAATTGGTTGAAAAAAGTATTAGAACCCAGTCAAGAAAAAAGATTTAATTCGGCTCAAGTAGCGTTAGAAACTTTGAAAAATCCCGAACAAATGAATCTTACTGTCGGTAATTCTTTCGCGATTAAACCAGTTGGTACTAAGATTATCTTAAATAAAAATACCGATCGAATAGAAATTGTACAGCCAGGAAAGGGATGGAATAGTTTATTGAGAAAGTTAGCAAGTTCTCTATTGATGAATATTTTTGTGCTAGCTTTTCTAATCTTTTTTATACCTTGGTATATTTGGGGATTAATTAATATAGTGATACTTGCCTGTAAGGTATTTTTGTACTGGGAAGAGTTTCTTTTTGAAATATGTGGAAAAATTCGGTTAGTTGTAGATAAAAAACATATTTCTAAGACTTACGAAATTTTAGGTTTAAAATTTCAAAAACCTCACTCATCCCTTCGCGAAAACGTAATTAAGCTAGAATACATTAATTCTTTTTTCGATGCAAAAACTTATAAAGATAATCTTTCTCTAAAACAAATTTCACCAACTATCATTATTTATGCTGGAAATCAACAATATAAACTTACCGGAATGACTCAAACTGAACTCGAATGGTTGACTCAAGAACTTAGCGATTGGTTAGAAATACCCTTTCAACGTCGAGTGGTACCTATAATTAAGTCGAATTAATATACAGAGCGAACTCCGCACAACACTTTTGCTGTTATAATACACACTTTTTCTGAACGAGTTAATATTAAGGGAGGGGTTAAAAACTGTAAAATTTTTGTATAAATATGAAACGTGACATATTAGGTTCGCGTTACTCTATTCAAGAGCAACTTGGCAAAAAACCCGGAAGATACACGTATTTAGCGCTAGATAATCAAACTCAAGATTTAGTCGTCATCAAATTACTTAAGCTCGATCGCGATTTTGAATGGGATAGCTTAAAACTGTTTGAACGAGAAGCACAAATCTTAAAAAATCTATCTCATCCCGCAATTCCCCAATATCTCGATTATTTTGAAGTTGATTCACCCGATAGCAAGGGTTTTGCTTTAGTTCAAAGCTATATCAATGCAAAATCTCTGGAACAACAAGTCAAAACTGGACGTACTTTTAACGAAGCGGAGTTAAAAGAAATAGCCGAAAAACTATTAAATATTTTAATTTATTTACACGATCGCAATCCTGCGATCGTTCACCGAGATATCAAACCCAGCAACATTTTACTAACCAACCGTTCGGGAAATAGCGTTGGTGAAGTTTATTTAGTCGATTTTGGTTCGGTACAGAATATTACTGCTGTTGAAGGTGGTACTCTAACCGTTGTTGGAACTTACGGTTATATGTCACCAGAACATTTCGGTGGACGTGCTGTGACTACTTCGGATTTGTATAGTTTGGGAGCAACTTTAATTTATCTGACAACTGGAATGCATCCAGCAGATTTACCTCAAAAAGATTTACAAATTCAGTTTGAAGATAAAACCCAATTAAGTCGGCATTTTACTGGTTGGTTAAAAAAGGTATTGGAACCGAGTCAAGAAAAACGGTTTATTTCGGCTCAAGTAGCTTTAGAAGCTTTGCAAAAACCAGAACAAATAAAGCATATTTTTACTAATCATGTGGCAGTTCAACCATTTGATAGCAAAATATCGCTAACTAAAAATGCTGAGGAAATGAAAATTGTAAAACCAGGAACGGGATTTACTTTTAGTTCTTTAGTAGTCAATCTCTTATGTACTTTTTTTGGATTGCCTTTTCTGATGGCTTTTATAAATTTTCCATTCATCGGCTGGTTTATATCGTTATTGATTGTATGGTCTGGGATTCGTCTATGGGCAAAATTTATATTTGAAATGTTTGGAAAAGTTCAGTTATTTATAGATAGAAATAAAATTAATTTGCATTATGAATTGTTTGGAATAAAACTCAAAAAAAGGAAACCAGTTGCTCGTGAAAATATCATTAAATTAGAATACACTAATTATTGTTTACAACAGCAAAAAGATTCTGAAGGAAATGTTTCATACAAAGAATTTTCACCAACAATTATAATTTGGGCTGGAAAAAAACCATATCAACTGACCGGAATGACTCAAACAGAATTAGAGTGGCTGTTGAAAGAACTGAGTGATTATTTAGAATTACCCTTTCAACGTCGAGTGGTACCAATCATTAAATCAAATTAATTTTAGATTTTAGATTTTAGATTTTGAATTATTAATAAGTCGCTGATTGATTATTCCCACATCTGTACAAAAAACTAAAAATCTTCTTTACTTCTACTCCCTAACGAACTATTCTCTATTCCCTATTCTCTACTCCCTATTCCCTACTCCCTACTCCTTACTCCCTACCGCTATTTCTTATGGAAGATATATTTTATTTCCATGATGAAGGCGATCGCTCAGATGATACTATGGCATCAAAATACGAAAACAGGAACAAATTAAGATGCTTGCAGGCAACGATTCTTTGCTCAGTGAGAATGGTTCTGCTCTAGAAAGTCGCGATCCTTTGACTGGTGGCATTACTTTTATCGATACAGACGATATTAATAATATCTTAGAGGTTACTGGCATTGGAGAAGTTACCGTTCCCACCACCATTACTACAGTTGATTTAGGGATTCAAGTAGAAGCCGCAACTGCAACCGAAGCACAACAGCAAGCAGCTCAGCAGACAGCAGATGTAGTGGAAGTATTAGAAAGCTTAGATGCTCAAGAACTTGAAACCACCTCAGTTCGATTGTTTCCAGTCTATAGCTTTGAAGACGATACACGAGAGCTTACTGGGTTTGAAGCTCGCAACACCCTTTCCTTTGAGTTACCAAACGAAGAAGCCGGAGCCGCGATCGATGCAGCTATTGAAGCAGGGGCAAATGTAGTGCAAAATATTAGCTTCTCAGCCTCAGATGAAGCATTGCAACAGGCACGTTTACAGGCACTTCAACAAGCCGTCGAACAAGCTCTAATTGAGGCTCAGACTGTCTTTAATACTTTAAATTTAGTTCCCGAAGAAATTGTTGGCATCGAAATTTTGTCAGTTGGTGCCTCAAATCCTTTTCCTCAACCCCTTGAGTTTGACGCAAGCTTTGCCAGAGATACAACAACTCCCATAATTGGCGGCGATAGTACAGTACAAGCCAGCGTTGCCTTGGACATTCTTTACAGTTAGCAGTGAACAGTGAGCAGTGAACAGTGAACAGTTAGCAGTTAGCAGTTAGCAGTGCGAGCGTCTCGCTCGCTATCTAACTACCCCCTCTACCCCCTCTACCCCCTCTTCCCCCTCTCGCCATCTCCCCATCTCCCCCTCTCCCCATCCCCTTCACCACGGCAATCGGCTACCATCCCAGGAGAAAAACTCGCCGCTATCTTCTGGCTTCAGGTTAGATATAACACTCAGTAATTGTTGAACGGTGCGATCGATGGGGAATAACTTTTCTGGAGGTACGTTGCGTTGAAAGGGTTGGGAAAGGTTGGTATCTGTAGTACCTGGATGTAAGGTAACTACGATAGTTTTGGGGCATCTCCGGCTGTATTCTATTGCCGTAGTTCTTATGAACATATTTAGTGCTGCTTTCGATGCTCGATAACCGTACCATCCACCCAAACGGTTATCGCCGATACTGCCGATCTTGGCAGAAATACAGGCAAAAACATTTTTCTCTTTATGTGTAAATAAAGGCTGTAGGTGTTTAGCTAATAATATTCCACCGATACTATTTACCTGGAAATAGCGCATCAAATTTTCGGAATTAATTTGTCGGAGGCTTTTTTCCGGTTGCATTTCACCTTCATGTAAAATTCCCACGCAGTTAATTACTAAATGCAGCTTGTCTGTTTCCGCGCTTATCTTTTCCACAGCTGCGGATATTTGCGACTCTTGGGTAATATCCATAGGGAGACAAACTAACTTTTGGGAATATTCGCTTTGTAATGAAATTAATTCGGTAGCGCGATCGCTATTACGATAGGTAGCGTAAATTTTAGCAATATTATTATCGAGCAATAAAGCTTTGACAAAACCCAAACCAATCCCCTGACTAGCACCAACAATTAAAGCCTTTGCGTTATTAATTTCTTCTATTACTGACATTATTTTGAACAGTGAACAGTTAGCAGTGAACAGTTAGCAGTGAACAGGGAACAGTTACCAGTTATCAATTATCAGTTAAAAGTAGAGAATTAGGATCTGGTAGTTAATAGTTAATAGTTAATTATTCTTCTCCTTGTCCCCTTATCCCCTTGTCACGCCACTTGCTACAACGGGGGGAACCCCCCGCAGTGGCTCCCCTTGTCCCCTTGTCTCCCCCTCTACCCATCCTAATCCTTACCCCAACATTGCACGCAAAAAGAAAACACAGATACTACTCCTGCAAGTTCAATTGCGATTTGAAAAGGTGTGGGGCTTAAAGAAAAACCCCAAATTGTAATTAAAGTTCCGATTATAACGGTAGATATACGGATAACTTCATCTTTAATTTGTATTGCAAACCAAATAATCGGTAAGCCAATTGTTAAAAATATTAAGTAAGTCATTATCTAATAGAAAAAACAAATTTGAGCAATAAGTAATTAAAATAAACGTTTGGGTCAATTTTAAATTTACAGTTATATATAAGTTTCCTTTTTGAAATTAAAAAACATATAGCAATTCTAAATGATTCGTGAGAAATTTAGATATAATCTGGCGAATATAATTCGCTACTACACAAACTAAGTCCGGCGACCTGGAACTTTATTAAACAACCCGCGCAGGCGGTGAATCCACCCCCGTGCGCGGGTTCCCCGCGTTGAGGGGAGTGGTGAACCCGGAGGGGTTTTGCCTGTGTAGCCGCGATTTATAATCGCCAGCTTTGAATAAAATATTACTTCAAATATATCAATCTATAGTCTAAATATTTTCTCACATTTAAATTCGGATTGCTATATATCTATATCAATTTAGGCAATAATTAAATTTTACGCAACTGGCAATTATGATTCAAGCTCTTAATCGGGAATGTGCGTCCTAAAAATTAAAAATAAACATAAAAATAAGGGAACTAAAGCCCTTACTACAAACAAAAAATTAGAATGATGGTGTTACTTTTATATACCAATAATTTTATAGTTGATCCATGCTTCCCAAAAAATATATATTGATAGCATTCCTAAGAAAATACGCAAGACAAGACTTACTGTAGAATCTGGTAACTTTGGCAATGTACGAGTACTTATTTGCGCTCCCAAAATACCGCCAGATGCCAAAACTATACCGGGAATAAACAAAATATTTCCTTTCAAAGTATGTCCGATACAGGCGACTAAAGCTGTGATGACGATAACACCAAGACTTGTCTGAATAGCTACTTTAATTTCTTCTTTTAAAAGTAACATTTGCATCGGTACCATAATTGTACCGCCACCCAAACCAAATAAACCTGCTAAAACTCCTGCCGATCCTCCGGTGCCAATTCTGGAAACCACAGGATTAAATAATACTGCTTCTGTACTCTCTACTTCGACAGCAGCTAATTGTTTGCGTAAATCTATCAAATAAATGTTAGCTAGCAGGATAATACCAAAAGTAAAAAGAATGATATGGGGTGGAATTAAGTTAGCAAAATATACACCTACGCCAGTAGTTAAAAAAGCCGGAATTCCTAAATAAATGATTTTTTTCCAATTCAAATAACCCATCAACCAATTCTGCACGCTTCCAGTAATTGCAGTAATCACAATAAAAAGACTGCTAGTAGCGATCGCCTGAACGGGTGTATAACCTAATGTAACCATCAACGGAATTGTGAGAATACCACCACCGATTCCCAGCAGCCCAGATATCATCCCGCTGATTAAACCCCCAACTGCCAAAATCAACCACACAAAATCAATCATAATTAAGTTTTTTGTTAAATAACTGTCACTGGATGACTAACAACGGCTCCATAAAGCAATCCTTTGTCATTCCAAGGAACGCTTAAAGGTTGAGTGTTGCCCAAATTATCTGTAGCGCGAGCTTGCAAAGAATATTCCCCCGGAGTTGGGTTCCAATCAACATCCCACCGCACCCATGCAAAGGGAAAATTAGGTTCCCGTAATCGCGCCATCTGCCAAGTTTTACCGCCATTTAAACTAACTTCCACTCGGACAATTTTTCCTTTACCAGACCACGAACGCCCTCGCAGCAGGTAGCGTCCAGCCCTGAGTGTGCCCGGCCAAGCCAATTCAAACGCGCTCTTGACGTTTTGCGAAGTAATTAATTTACCTTTGGCTGGATAATCCGAGCCTCGGAGAAATGCTTGCTTGGCAATCCATTCGCTATATATAGGTGTAGAAGAAACTTCTATTTTTTCAATCCATTTAACGTTAGCGTTTCCAGCCCAACCAGGAAATATTGCCCGACATGGGCTACCGTGATCTATGGGTAGAGGTTCGCCATTCATTGCATAGACTATCAGAGAATTATCCATTTTGGCTTTGGCAATTGGTACCACAAAGCTGTATTTAGATTTCGTTCCCTTTGAATCGAGGGAATCCACATCTTTACCTTGAATTAGCACATCCACGGCATTTTCATTCAGCCCAGCCCGCTCTAACAATAAGCCCAGTGGTACGCCAGTCCATTCAGCTACACCAATTGCCCCCAGCCTCCAGCGGGTTCCCGAAAAAGGTTTGTTGTAAACTTCCTCAAAGAAAATTCTACCATTAGCAGCACATTCGATCGCGCTAGTAACAGAAATTGACGGCATTCCGAGAATGTCATCGTAAGTAAACTCGCAGGGTGTATTAATACCCGTACCCTCAACCCGCAAACGCCAAGTAGACGCATCGAAAGCCAGGGGTTTACTGCGGTTATGAACGTAAAACCAGTCATTAGGAACTATATAACCGCGTCCATACATTGCTTCCCAGTTCATTTCTAAACTGCCACTGGTATGAGAAATATATCCTGGTGGCAATGGCTTAATTATTTTACTGGTGTTACTTCTGATGGTTCTTTGCTGACTTTGAGCAGATGCAGGTATAGCCAATCCCCCAAAGGCTGCTCCCCCGATACTGGCTAATATTTGCAGAAAACGCTGACGAGATAAACCGTTATTTCTGCTTTTGTGCCAGATATACTCATCAACACGCGATCGCAGATAATCATCTTGGTCTAAGTTTTCATTGCTCAAGCTATTATCCTCGATGTTTTTAAGATTTTTAGGGAGTAGGGAGTAGGGAGGGGGTAGAGGGGGGAGAGGGGGGAGAGGGGGAAGAGGGGGTAGTTAGATAGCGAGCGAGACGCTCGCACTCCTAACTCCTAACTCCTAACTCCTAACTCCTAACTCCGGTGGTTCCAACTCCTAACTCTCTATCACCGTCCAAACACCTGTAGCTTCATCCTGTTTATAAGAGGATAAATAGTGTTCGGCTTTGTTTTTAGCTATGTTTGAAATTGCATCCAAAAAGCGATCGCAATCTTCAAAGGTGTTGTATACGGCGAAACTTGCCCGAATAATGGTGGGAATATTGCGGGTAATTCCTCTGTCAACTTCCGCAGCAATTTCTAAGTCTCTTTCATCGGAAATATTTTTTAGCTTGCGGATATATTCATAGGTACAGAAAGCCCCAGCCCGCACTCCAATTCCGTATTCCTGAGCGAGGATTTCTGCTACTAAACGTCCATCAAACCCGTCAATATCAAAAGGAATAACGTGGGCAATGTCTTCACCCGTAATATGTACCTTGACACTCGGAATCTGTCGCAGTCTAGTAAATGTGTACTCAACCAAAGAATGCTCGTAGTTAGCAATTCGCTTGCGTCCGAGTTTTTCGATAATATGAATTGCCTTAGCAATCGCGATCGCACCCATTGCATTCGGTGTACCGGGATCGTGCGCTCTTTCGGTGTAAAAACGCTTAATTTCTAAGTTTCTTGTGATGTACGGTAAGTTACCGCCACCAATTTGGTAAGGATAGCAATCATCAAAAAATTCTTTCGATCCTAACAGAACCCCCGTTCCATAAGGAGCATACATTTTATGTCCTGAGAAAGCCACAAAATCCAAATGGCTTGGGTCATCATCCGGACGCATATCTACTTTTTCGTGCTGAATTAATTGACACACATCAGCAAACATTTTCACACCGTACCGATGTGCTAAAGCTGCCAATTCATAAATCGGTGGTCTGTATCCCGTGATTGTCGAAGCACCAGTCATCGTCAGCAGCTTAATCCGCTCGCTTGGCGATCGCTGTTGATGTGCCTTGAGAATATTTTCGATTTCAGCTAAATCGACACTCCCATCTGGTCGGGTTCTGTACTGAACTACTTCGTCTCTAGTTACCCAAGGCAGCAAGTTTGAAGAATGTTCGATGTCTGAGACTAAGATTTTACCAGGTCTTTTAGCCCAGAGCGTTGCTGCTCCATTAATAGCTTCGGTAGTGTTTTTGGAAAAAATTACATAGTTGTTTGCAGACGAACCAACAAAATCGCGGATAACGTCTCGACTTGAATCGTATTCTTGGGTAGTGATAATAGATTTTTGCCCGGAACCTCGATGTACGCTACCATAAGAGTCTAGCTTGTCATCAATATATTGCTTGAGTTCTGCAAAGGGATTCGTTGTTGCACCGTTATCTAGATTGACGTAATTAACATAATTTCCGTCTAGAGTCTTTACTCTAAAAAACAATGACTCTAAATTAAATAGCGGTCTAATTTCCCGTTCCCAAAAGTTATCAATATTATGATTATGCGACGGCAACTTCACGGCTTCTTGCAACACTTTCTCATTCAATGCAAGTACTTCTGCCATTTTTATTACCTCACTAATGATTATTTTTCTGACAAAATTAACTCTCAACACCTTTGACAAAAGTGCTATTCTAATATTCCTTCTATCTACAATGGTGTTTAACAGTACTTCGTCGCTAGTTGAATTCTTTGAGCCTGGAATGATTCTTTAACAATTCAAGCAAATTTGTAACCGAAATTATATTGAATTATCTCTAAGTAATGTATGTATTTAATACATAGTAATTCAAAATACAAAGTATTAATTAAGTTTTTTGAAATTTTTTCTGGAATTAAATAAATTAGCGGCTAAAAAAATTGAGCAAAAGTAAGCTATATTCACTAATTTAAGGAATTTTAAGGTGATAGTTCGGAATTTATCCCAAAATTTTAAATAAACTTATGATGAAGCAAGAAGATATTTTAAGTATATTTTCTTAATTCAAAAAATTAATAACGAACATAAAATATTCCGTTTTTATACTTAATTGTATTCATTCCTTGACTTTTTTTTCTGGTATAAATCAGTTTTTACCTGTAAAATAAAAACACCGAACAAGCTTAAAGCTTTAAGATATCTACTATTTGGCAGATGTTGATAAGAGCATCTACCCAAAGTAACAAATATAATATTTTACACATCAGAATAGATACGTATTTAAATCTATCTTAAGGAGGTTGTAATTTTACTATTTCTTTTTGTGTAAATATTGATTGGTCACGTATATGAACTTTTAATCGAGATGATGTATGAGGGTGTTTCATACTTTCGATCGCCGATTTGAGTTGAGAGAAATTCGGAATGATTGAATCATTTTGAAAGAACTTTGCCTAAGTACTTACTTAGTCTTATATTTAATAAATTTACAAAACTTAGATCGTAAATGTTATTCCCAAGACATTTTTGGGAAATATAAAACTAAATCAACTGAAATAGTTCAAGACTCATACAAAAAAATGTGTTATTGCTACTGAAACGTTCTAATGGAGAGAATTACAAAATTGCGCTAGGTGACATTGCTTTCACTCAATGACGTAATTAGGTGACTTCTATTGTATAAGTCCTACAGTTGTTTGAAAAAAAAATTTAGGTAATCATGACTAATACTAAGGTTACAGAAACTACAATCAGTAATTTAAATCTTCCTTTAGAGCGTGAAGGATTTTTCGGCACCTTAATACGGGAACTATCTGGCACGTTACAAGATTTGGTTGGCTTAGAAGAAGCTTCCGGGTTTATCAGCGTGGTTGGGCAAACAATGGGCAGAGAAATAGATCGAGAATATAAATCGGCTCTAAAATTATCCAATCTTTCCCGCGAGCAAGTTGCTGAGGTTTTAGTTGACTTAAAAAAACGCATCAAGGGCGACTTTTATATCATCGAGGAAAGTGATGAAAAAATTGTTTTCGGAAACCGTGTTTGTCCCTTTGGTGAAAAAGCGATCGATCGTCCGTCAATGTGTATGATGACTTCTAACGTTTTTGGTTCCATAGCTGCGGATAATCTTGGTTATGCCAAAGTAGAGTTGCAAGAAACTATCGCGAATCGTGATTCTGGATGCCGAGTTGTAGTTTATTTAAAATACACTGAAGAAGCGGAAGAAGCCATCGGAAGAGAATATTTTAAAGGATAAAAGATACCTTTGATTAGAGAATAGATAACAGGGAAGAAATGTTAGTAAAGGGTACTAAATAATCTAGATTTTGCTCGGCTGGACTATTTAGCATTATAAGAATATTGGTATAAGTCGTTATGCTTTTACTGAATTAACTTTTAATAAAATGATTAATTGAATTTAAATAAAACTAGTTAATAATAGATGGAAAACTTAAGAACAAAAACTTTAATAACTCCCGAACAGTTTGTTGAACTTGCCCATGTTTTGCCAGAGCCTATGTTACTCCTCAACAGCAAAGGAGAAATTTTAGCTATTAATAAAGCTGTCACGAAAATGCTGGGTTTTGCTAATAAAAAACTACAGAACAAAATGCTTTTTGATGTAGTTGCAGAGCCATCGGATAAAGTTATTCAGTATTTACAAGCTTGTTCGAGAAGTCGGCAAATGGTTTTTGGTTGTTTGTCTTTTTATCAAGATGATGGACAAACTTCAATTTGTTGTCGTTGTGAAGGCGCACTTATTCAACCGTCTTCTGATAAAGCTAGAATTGTTTTACGTTTGAAAAACCGCTCTTTAGCAAGCAACAATTTCATTTTACTTAACAATAAAATCGACGAATCGTTAGCAGAAACTGCCCTCCGACAATCAGAAGCATTATTGCGGCAAAAAGCAAAAGATTTAGAAAAAACTCTTTACGAACTTAAAGGCACCCAGTCAAAGCTAATTCAAAGCGAAAAAATGTCTGCTCTCGGTAAAATGGTTGCAGGTATAGCCCATGAAATTAATAATCCCGTCAGCTTTATTTATGGCAATATTGTTCCTGCAACTTTATACGCTCAAGATTTAATTAGAATCATCGAACTTTATCAAAAAAATTATCCTAATGCAGCACGGGAAATAGAAGCAGAAATAGAAGCGGTTGAACTCGATTTCATTAAACAAGACTTTGTTCAACTGCTTGATTCAATGCAACATGGAACCGAAAGAATTAAAGAAATAGTTCTATCACTGCGGAATTTTTCCCGACTTGATGAAGCTGAGTTTAAAAAAGTAGATATCCATGAAGGTATTGATAGTACGCTACTTATTTTAAACAACCGCTTGAGGTTTAAACCGAATTATCCCGAAATTGAGGTAATTAAAGAATATTCTTTACTACCCAAAATTAATTGTTATGCGGGACAATTAAATCAAGTGTTTTTGAATATTCTGGTAAATGCGATCGAAGCATTAGAAGATGAATTCCGGAAAAATAAAACTTTTGTGCCTCAAATTCGGGTTTCTACAGCATTATCCGATAAAAATCAGATTACAATTCGTATTAGTAATAATGGTTCGGAAATTCCACCATTAATTCAGTCCAAAATATTTGACCCTTTTTTCACAACTAAAGAAGTTGGCAAGGGTACGGGATTGGGTTTATCTATTAGCTATCAAACTATAGTAGATAAACATCGTGGGAAGCTATCTTGTGAATCATCACTAGGAAAAGGTACAGAATTTGCGATCGAAATTCCGATTTGTCAGAGTTGATTTTATCTCTATATTTTTAAGTTACGAAAAAAGCCGAAAATGCTTCTGGTAGACAATACTTTAATTTTAATTAATTTTTTTTATCGGTTCGTAGTAAGGGCTTAAGCCCTTTTCTTTCAGGACTAAAGTCTCTACTACAAACTATATCTAAACCATCACAGCTTGTTTCCGCAAACTTTCAACTGTAGAAACGAAATGTTCTGCAACTTTGTTGATTTCTTCAACTGTATTGAATCTTCCTATACCAAAACGCACGGAAGCATAAGCTAATTTTTCTGGATGACCTAATGCTGTCAAAACGTGTGATGGTGCAGTATTTATTGACGAACAAGCAGAGCCAGAGGAGACTGCCATTACTGGTTGCAATCCTAACAGCAATGCTGAACCGTCTACTCCTTCAACGCTGACGTTAAGGTTTCCCGCTAATTTTTGGGTAGGATGTCCGTTAAGATGAATTCTTTTTAATTGAGAAATCTGTTCCCATAAGCTTTGTCGGAGTTGGCTAAGAAATTCATTTTCGGTGGCTTGATTTTGTAACGCAATTTCTACAGCTTTCCCAAATCCGACGATTTGCGGTGTATATAATGTGCCGGAACGCATACCTCGTTCGTGTCCGCCACCGTGTAGCTGGGAAGCCAATGTTACTTTGGGATTGCGGCGACGCACGTATAAAGCACCGATACCTTTGGGACCGTAGACTTTATGTGCTGTTAATGACATTAAGTCAATATTCATCGCTTGTACGTCTAAGGGTATTTTACCAACTGCCTGAGCGCTATCTGAATGGAAAATAATATTGCGTTCCCTACACATTGCGCCAATTTCTGCGATCGGTTGCAAAACCCCAATTTCGTTATTAGCCGTCATTACTGAAACTAAAATAGTATCGTCGCGAAAGGCTTTTTCTAAGTCTTTGAGATTAATAATTCCATCTTTTTGCACGGGAAGAAAAGTAATTTCAAAGCCAAGAGTTTTTAAATAATTACAAGGATCGATGACTGCACTATGTTCTGTTTGTACGGTAATAATATGCTGCCCTTGAGAAAAATAAGCTTCTGCAACACCTTTGATAGCTAAATTATTTGCTTCGGTTGCACCACTCGTAAAAATGATTTCTTCGGGGCTTGCATCGATCGCTGCTGCAATAGTTTCTCGCGCTTTTTTTACCGCAGCTTCCGCTTCCCAACCGTAAATATGACCGATACTTGAAGGATTACCAAAGTGTTCGGTGAAGTAAGGTAGCATTGCATTTAATACTCTTTCATCAACGGGTGTTGTAGAGTGGCAATCGAGGTAGATGGGACGTTGAGACATGGCATGATCGGGAGAGGGGGAGATGGGGGGATGGGGAGACAAGGGGACAAGGGGACAAGGAGATAATTATTAACTCTTAACTCCTAACTCTTAACTCCTTATTGTTCACTGTTCACTGATAATGCTACCCAGCTTTTTCAGAATACTCAAAACTTGATATAGTTCGTTTACTCTTTTTGATAAAGTAAATTTATCAGATAAAGCATACAAGGGTCTTTCCTGCTTTTGAAGTTTGAGAAATTGAAAATCTTCTCCATTCGTTACCAATCCAAATACAGGTTTTTCCTTATCGGGATTATTTAGCATATAAACCAATGCTTGAGGTATGGCTTCTAACAAAGAGAAACTAGCTTTTTTAGATTCAACTACCAATAACCATAATTGCTGTTGAACTACTAAAACATCTATTCTACCTCTGACAATTTCCTCATTATCTTTTACGGCAAGTTCGATGGATTTTTCAGTTGCTAAATAAAAGGGATTTGTGTAGAAACCTGCTAAATCTAATAAGAAAGATAAAACTACCATTTTCACAGCATTTTCTAAAAATGGTGGCTGCATCACCAAATGTAAAAAGTTAGCTTTGACTCTATCTAAAAATTGTTTTTCTAAATCAGTTATTTCAGATAAATTTTGCAACCATTCGGGAAAAAACTCTTCAACTTCAGCTTTTTGTAACTGAAATTTTTCTTCTAGGTAAGCTAGATTAATATTTTGAGCTTGGATAATTTGAACCATACTCGATCGAAATAAGTTTAAAGCAAGCGATATTAACCATCATAGCGTAATAATTACTTACGAATAACTGTAGTTTTAGCTAACATATCGTGACAGCCTTGCTTTTTAGCAGTAAACATAATCATAATAAAACCATACATCAATATTAAACATGAAATCAATTTACTCCAGTATCTAATGTTTGCTTGCTTAAAAGATATTTTTTGATTATTTAAGTCGGTAATTTTAACACCTAAAATAAATTTTCCTAAACTAGCTTTTAATTTGGAACTTTCCAAGACGGTGAAATAAAGCCAATTTAAAATCAAATTTAGAAATAAAGAAGTTTTAACCACCGCAGACACAGTAGGAACGAATAAAAAGTAACTGCCAGTAAACCAACCCATTGCGCCAATCCATCCCCCTATAATACTTTCTCCGATAAAATATGAATCGAAGCCAAGGAAAGAACCAAACAAGCCACCTGTAAAAGTACCTAAAATTAATAAGAGAATAAAATCAATTTGATAAGCAAGAATTCTTCTCACAAAGGTTGCATAATTATAATCTGTAGAATTTAGTGCATTTTTATAATCGTCAGGAAGAATTGTAGGTGGAATATTCTTTTGTATTGAATTAACTGGCTTTGTATTATTTATTTCAGCTAGTTTTTGTTGAATGGCTTGATTATTTTTAGGTCGCAACTTAGCCATATCTTCCATCATTTTGTCAAGAAGTGATGCGAATTCTGGTTTAACATCAAGCGTGGCTTCTCGCCATTTTAATTCACCAGTTTGGGCATTATAAAAATCCCCCGGTTCTCTTCCGGTAAGTAGAAAAACAAAAGTACGTCCTAAAGCAAAAAAATCTGATTGTTGAATTGCTTGTCCGTGCATTTGTTCGGGAGGAGTATAGCCAGCAGTCATGATACCAGTAACTTGTCCTTGAACCTGCTTGGCAATATAAGTTTCCGTCACTTGTCGGGCGCTACCAAAATCAATCAATGCCAAACGACCATTTGGTCTTAACATAATATTTGATGGCTTGATATCGCGATGAAAAAAGTTTTGACTGTGGACTTGTTGGAGAATATTAACAATCTCGCTTAACCATTGAATTGCTAATTTTTGATCTATAGGACGTTGTTCTCGCTGTCTGATATATTCCCATAAATCTAAACCTTCAATTTTTTCCATTATTAAACAATGAAGCGGTTGGGTACTACTTCTGGAAAAATAAACAAAATAGCTATCGGGTTCCACTTTGGGAATACCGGGATGATTCAACGACTTTAAAACCTCCGCTTCCCGTTGAAACAATTCCACAGCTTTGGGATGATTATTAATCAGCACTTTTAGCACCTTATTCGTATTGCTTCGTGCTTCATTAACTTCATAGGTTTTGCCAAAGCCACCACCGCCAAGTTCTTTTGTTACCCGATAACGTCCTTCCAGCAGCAATTCCGAACCGCAGCCCAAGCAAAATAGGGTATTATCGGGATTTTCTGGCTTCTGACACAGAGGATTAATACAGAGGCTCATTTTTACGGATGGAGTTACAGTTTTACGTGCTAGTTTAACTCCACTCGGATGTCAAGCAAGAGTAAATTCGTATAAAAATTATGAGGAAATTGTGAAGAGGTGGGAGAGAGGGGAGAGGGGGAGAGGGGGGGATGGGGGGATGGGGAGATGGGGGGATGGGGAGATTAGGGTAGATAGCGAGCGAGACGCATATTCTTCGGACAGACTAAGCCGCACGCTCCGCGTGTTCAGCGAAGCTGCGGTTTACGTTTACGCACTACAAAGATGCAGAGAAATGTTAATTTACAGTTTCTAACTCCTAACTCCTAACTCCTAACTCTTAACTGAATAAAACCCATTCATAGCCTTTTTTTAACTTTGCTTTCGCTTCATTTTCGATAATACTGCCGTGAGCCACGATCGCTCTTTCAAAATCCCACTCAAGCACTTTTTGAATTGAATTTTTGACTTTTGCTTTTTCTCGCGTTGCTAATTTCTCTAATATTGAAGGCTCTAATTTTTTATAGCCTCCAATTACTCTCATAGTTAACTGAGTTGTTAAGGCAAAACTTTCATCAAAATGAAAAGCCGTGTCCGTTAAAATTAAAGTCCGACTCGCTCTATGAAAAAAAACAATTTCGTTTAATGGTGAAAATCCTTTTAAATCCAGAATTTTAAATCCTTCAAATAAAAAATATTCTATTTCATCTTCAGAGCCAATTTTACCGCGATCGAGGATTTTATCAAATTTGATATCTTGCCGCTTAAATTCCAAACCAGGAGCAGCAAAAATCTTTGTATCTGAATAAATAGATTTGAAATCAGATATAGAAAGATGATGGTAAAGATTAGGAGCAATTATAATATCAACCTTACCAATTTGATTGATTTGATTAATAGTTTCCTTATCTACCTTAATTGGAGAAATAACAACAGTTTCACCATTATTCAGGCGAATCACAGTCATTCTCGTACCAACTTCCAACCCCCAATATTTTAATTTTTGTTCGGCAACCCAGATATTTGTATCGATTTTTTTCAACATAATTTATCGGCGATCGGGGAACAAGGAAGGAACATAAAAGGACAAGGGGAGTTAGAAGTTATTTTAACCTTTAATATGCAGACCTTTGACTTTAAATTACTAAATCGAGATTACCGCGTTCTTGTCAGCAAGGGAATATCGATAGATATGAAGCTTTACCCAATTCCTTCACATGATGCAAGTGTTTGATAAACATTTTTTATACTTAGATATGTAAATAATAAGTCTATGCTAAAGACTGATGGCATTGTATGTTAAAGCTCTTAACATATACAAGACTTGTATTAATCGTAGATATTGTTACGTAATTTTTTGTTTTATCTAATACTATTATTTATTTAATCAGCATCAGTAAATATGAGAAATAAACCAAAATTAGCCAGTTATAACTATTTAAAGCCAATAAAAGCAGCAATAGTAATTTTGTTGCTTGTATTCAGCTTGCAGGTTTCACACGCAATGGCGCAGTCTACTCAATTTGCTCCTGTAGACATTGATGGTAGGAAACTTTTTCAAGTTGCTAGTACTGAAGGTAAACCAGCTGAACAAAGGGCTGAAATTATCAATAAAATCCTTCAAGAAGCAGTAGACTCAGAAAACATACCGGAAGTAAGAGTTGAAAAAGGTGAGAAATATGCAAAAATTCTAATTGGTGAGAATCGGCAATTTACTGTCACCGATAAAGATGCTGTTCCTCCTGCTGAAAATCCGAATATACAAGCCGAAAATTGGGCTGATATAATTCGTGAAACATTTGAGAAAGCAAGAGAAGAAAGGAGCGAAGAGTTTATTAATCGTACATTAATTTTAAGTTTGATTCTTGTTGTGCTAACAATTGCACTTCATTGGGTTTTAGGAAGAGTATGGAAAATATTACAGCGTAATGTTACTCCAATCGTAACTTCCGAGGATTCTTCCGACCAAAATCAACAGCAAAATAGCTTAAATCTATTATTTAAAGCTACCTTATTTTTAGTGCGAACAGCACTTTGGGTAGGTGTAGCCCTTTATATTACTAACTTATTTCCCGTAACGCGGCAATGGAGTTTTGATATTGCCGCTAGTATAAGTTTTAGCCTGACTTCGCCAATTTTTAAAGGCTTTGCAGTTACCGATATTTTAGTTTTAATTGGCTTATTTATGGGGTTAATTGTACTTTCGGGTGCAGTTACTAATATATTGCGATCGCGAATTTTGCGATTACTGCGAATTAATCGGGGAGCGCAGGAAGTAATCGCAATTGTTTTTAAATATACTTTTATGGGAGTGGGTTCGGTTGTTCTTCTGCAAATTTTTGGAGTTGACTTAAGTTCTTTAGCAATCTTAGCTAGTGCCTTGGGTGTTGGTATTGGTTTTGGTTTCCAAGACATCGCGAAAAACTTTGGTAGCGGGCTTGTATTGTTATTTGAAAGACCAATTCAAGTAGGAGATTTTATTGAAGTTGGAAAATATATGGGCAGTGTAGAAAGTATTGGTGCCCGTAGTGTAACGATTCGTACTTTAGATAGAGTTTCGATAATTGTACCAAACTCGCGTTTTTTAGAAGACGAAGTAATCAATTGGAGTCACCACAATCCAATTTCTCGGATTCATATACCAGTCGGAGTTTCTTACAGTGCTGATGTAAAAATCGTCAAAAAAGCACTTTTAGAAGCAGGAAAAAATCATCCCGAAGTGCTTTCAGTTCCTCAACCTCAAGTATTGTTTACCGGATTTGGTGATAGTTCTTTAGATTTTGAACTATTAGTATGGATAGACGCACCCAGCCATCAAGTATCAATTAAAAGCGATTTATGTTTCAGAATTGAAGCCAGCTTGAAAGAATATAATATTGAAATTCCATTCCCACAAAGAGATTTACATTTACGTACCGGAGAATTACCCGTCAAACTTTCACCAGAAATAGAACAAGCCTTATTACGAAATACTCAGGAAACAAACGGAAGAAATCGAGTATAGGGGATGGGCATAGGGGATTGGGCATTGAAACTAAGTTCTAGCTAACCCTTATGCTTCATTATAAGTACTTAGGCAAAATTAATTGTACATTTGTCATTGCGAGTGGAACGGAGTGAAACGAAGCAATCACCAGAGGTGCGGTTCATTGCAAGTGTTGGGATTGCTTCGCCCCTCGTGAGCAATGACACAAATAATTTTGCATACCCACTTATTGTCCACAGCATTCTATTCTTACAAAAATATCTGTAGTATCCGCTATCTTGCTCCCTATTTTTGAAGATTAACAAATAATATATTTTCAGAAACTCACAAACAATATTTTTTTACACATCAACAAGATATTTTTAAAGATTCACAAACAATATATTTATGAAATAGCGGGCAAGATGCCCGCACTACAAAAAATAAATCTGTATATAAAAAGAAAGATATCCCCAATGCCCCATGCCCAATATTAAATAGTCACCGGAGCTTCAATATAAATATTTGGTTCTTGCATGATAAACTCGATACCAAAATTATTTAATTTATGAGAAACCTTTTCATTTGCTAAATTCAATAATTGTTTTTTCAACTCAAGAGAATTTTGGTTTGAACCTAAAAGAAAGAAGGTGATTCTAGCTCTAGTATGTTCTGGTTGTAAATATTTGTCGGTAGTAAGATCGGTAGCTGACGCATCAATTTTTTCAGAAATATCAGCGTTCGTTATGTGAGAATTTGAGTTTAAGTCTTCAAAAACTACTTTTGTGCTATCAGGTTGTACCCCAAAAAGTGATTCCATACTGTCTTCAACTACTTGTCTTACTAAAGCCTGTCCTTTATCAAGTAGCTTTTGATTGAAGTCAAGGTATAGCAACACCATGACTTTTTTCCCACGGGTTACGTTTTCGATTTCTACATTGGCTAATATAGAATTAGGTACAATCATCAAAGTACTTTTACCAGAAGAACGAATTTTTGTAGAACGAAATCCGATAGATTCAACTCGTCCATAAATTTCTGCTCCGTAGCTACTCGATGACGGTAAATGAATATATTCACCTGTTACAAAAGGTCGGTCTAAATATATAACAATAGTACCTAAGAATTGCTCTAAAGTTTTTTGGGCTGCAAAAGCAACTGCTAATCCACCGATTCCCAAACCAGTGATTAAACCAACTAAATTGAATTTATCGTTAGCAAAAACTAAAACAGCAATAAATCCTATAGTCAGATTAAAGATAGTTTCAACAATTAATAGTAAATCGTCAGCCTGATAGCCCAATTTACGAATAATAGTAACACCATATGTTCTAATCAATTGCCGAAAAACACCGGAAGCTAAAAAAGCAATGCTGAGAATAACTGCTAATTGCACTACATTGCTTAAAAATTTATAGAAGCCTTCATACTGAGAAATTAAACCTAAAGATAATAAAATTAAAATTGAAGTACCAGCCCATTTTAAGGCTTGACGGTTTGTATAGATCAATTTTTCATAGATATCAGTTACTTGTGGAGGCAAGAAACGGTTGACAGCTACTTTAATTAGTAAGGGAGTGTATCTTCCGATAAACAAAGAAGCGATAACGCATACAACAAATATTTCTAAGTTACGAATATCTTCTCTTAATATAAACTCAAGTATTTGATTCATAATTTTCACACTTAACTTTAGATTGTAACGGGCGCATCTACATAGATAGTTGGTTCTTCTATATTGAAATCGATACCGTATCCTTTCAACTTCTGATTAATAGTTTGTGTAGCTACATCAAGTAACTGCCGACGCAATTCCATCGATACTTTACCAGTACCTAATATGAATAAGCTAACTTGAGCTTGAGTCTTTGGTTCGCTATTTTTATTTAAAGTTCTAAAATCTATACGAGTACTGCGTGAATCAAGCCCAAAAATATCTTTTGTACTTGTTAAAACAACCTGTTCGATTAATGCTTGTTCTTTGGGTTCAATTTTACGAGTAAAGTTCAAAGAAAGAATTGAAATTACCTTTTTAGCACCAGAAAAGTTTTCGATACTCATTTGAGTCAGAGAATTATTCGGAATTACTATTACCGTTCCTTTTCCCGAAGTACGAATTTTTGTGGAGCGCCAACCAATCGATTCTACTCGCCCAAAAGTACCGTCTGGTAAACCAATATAGTCGTCAATGTAAAAAGGATGATCGACATATAATACAACACCACTAAGAAGTTGCTCTATTGTTGTTTTAGATGCGAAAGCAACTGCTACACCACCAATTCCTAAACTAGCTAACAAGCTAAATATTTTTATATTGTGAGTTTGAGCAAAGAAGATAATTCCGCCAAAAACAATTGCTAAGTTAGCTGTATACTTTCCTAAGTTTAGTAGTTCGCTATTAGCTTTACGACCACTTTTTAAAGCAGACTCTAATATATAATCATCTATATATTTTCCAAATATTTTAATAATTAACCAGCAAGCTTCTATCGTTAAAATTAAACTAATAACGATTTCTATCGCTGGATAATCATCTAATACGGGAATAAATAAAGCAACAATCTCCAAAAATCCCAATCCGAAAGCAATTCCAATTAAATTTCTGTAAGGTTGTAATATTTTTTCAGCTTTCTCAGCAACTTCGGAAGAAACAAGCACGTTTAAGAAAAACTTAGCTATACGAGGAAAAACACAACCAGTAAAAAATGCGATAAAACTAAGTATTCCAACTAACAATGTTAATTGCACTTTGGCACTCAAAAAAATATTGTTTGACAATAATTCCATCATCAAAAAACCTCCTCAATTATAAGTATAAGGTATTACAAAAAGATTCTGGGTATCTAAAACAATTTAGATAATTGCGTCTCTACAATAACTATTTTCTCTGTTTCCTTATTTTAATTTACACTAAGCATTAAATAAGCTATTTCTATACACCATCTTTTAAGCCACATAAAATTATCTCTTGCACAAAGCATTGCATCAGTATAGCGTAGTATCTTATACATTAACCATAGATTACTCGGCTTAATACTACCTCACTGTAAATTATCATCTATGTATAAAAGTTTTTTGTCTGCCAACTATATTACTTATAATTATAAATACTGAAAATGTAAATGCCCTTGAAATTGATTCATACTTTTAGTCATGCAATAGTTTTTTAGCAAGAGCTTATAAAAATGAACTAATTATAAATTATTATTTGGGTAATTTTAAAAAATTTTATTTGATGTGAAAAATAAATATACCTTGATACAATTTCTCTAAAATGCAGTTTATTTTATTCACCCAGATTATAGTCATAAAACTATGAGCGATGCATATAACAGACTCGCGCCTTTTATCCAGGAATATATTTACAATAATAACTGGACTCAATTAAGACCAGTACAAGAGAAAGCTTGTGAAGTCATATTTGACACCGATGCCCATTTATTAGTAGCTGCCGGAACAGCTTCAGGTAAAACGGAAGCAGCTTTTTTACCAGTTTTAACACACTTATACGAAAAACCTGTTAATACTGTAGGTGCTATTTATATCGGACCAATTAAAGCATTAATTAACGATCAATTTGAACGTCTTAACCACTTATTAAGAGAAGCAGATATTCCGGTTTACCATTGGCATGGAGATGTTTCTCAAACGAGAAAAAAGCAGCTTTTAAAAACTCCATCGGGTATTCTCCAAATTACACCTGAGTCATTAGAAAGTTTATTAATTAATAAGTATGAAGATTTAATCCGTCTTTTTGGTGATGTACGTTTTGTAGTCATCGATGAAATTCATGCTTTCATGGGTACAGAAAGAGGCTGTCAGATTCTTTGTCAGTTAGAAAGATTGGCAAATTTAACCAAAAATCAACACCGCAGAATCGGGTTATCGGCAAGTTTAGGTGATTATTCTCTCGCAGAAGATTGGCTTAGCTCCGGTACCGAACGAACAGTTATTACACCGAAAATAGAGGCAGGAAAACGACAAATAAAATTAGCTTTAGAACACTTTTACGTTCCTGAAAAAGCCGATCGAAATGAAATCACCGATTGCGATCGATATATTTTTAACTTAAGTAAAGCTCGTAAATGTCTTATTTTTGCTAATAATAAATCGCAAACCGAATCTATTGTTGCATCCTTACGTCAAATCGCTGCAATCCAAAATCAACCAGATATTTATCACGTTCATCATGGTAGTATATCCGCTTCCCTACGCCAAACTGCGGAAAACGCCATGCGGGAACCCCACAAAAGTGCGGTAACTGCTGCAACATTGACTTTAGAAGTTGGTGTTGATATTGGTTATTTAGAACGAGTCATTCAGTTAGAATCACCTAGTTCTGTAGCAAGTTTTTTACAACGTTTGGGACGCACGGGAAGAAGGGGCGAACCTGCCGATATACGCTTTGTTTGTTCGGAGCAAACATCTTTAGAAGCACCACTTCCCCAACAAATTCCTTGGCAACTTTTACAGTCTATTGCGATTATTCAACTTTATTTAGAAGATAAATGGATCGAACCGATTGAACCAATAAAATATCCATTAAGTCTGCTTTATCATCAGACTATGAGTATCTTGGCAGCAATGAAAAAACTTTCGCCATCTGTTCTTGCTAAGAAGGTATTAAATCTATCATCTTTTCAACATATATCTCAAGAAGATTATAAATTATTGCTGCGCTATTTAGTTAGTATTGACCATATTAATAAAACTGAAACGGGTAATTTAATACTCGGTTTAGCAGGTGAAAAAATAGTTAAAAGATTTCAGTTTTACGCTGTTTTTCCTGAAACTTTGGAATTTAGCGTCAAGCATGATTCAACAGATATCGGTACCATTGTCACTGTACCTAACATCGGCAGTCAATTTGGGTTAGCGGGGAAAACTTGGGAAGTTTTAGATGTAGACTTTGCTAAAAAAATAATATTTGTCAAACAAGTTGAAGGTAAAGCCGGTATTTTCTGGCGTGGTGGTAGTGGAACAATTCACACTAAAATATTGCAACGTATGCGTCGTGTTTTATTAGAAGATACAGACTATGCATATTTACAAAAAAATGCTCAAAAGCGTTTACAAGAAGCACGTCAATTAGCTTCAGATTTTGAGTTAGATAAACGTAATATAATAAAATTAGAAAAAGGTAAATGCTGTATTTTGCCTTGGATGGGTACGATCGCTTACAACACTTTACAGAGATTATTAAATAATTTTAGTCGAGAGTCTTTAGAAATTAAATCTTTGGGAGGAGTTAATCCTTATTTTATCTTATTGAAATTAGGGAAAGGGAAGTTTGAACAATTAGAACCCGAAATTCTATCTTTGTGCGAACAACGTATTATTAACGAACATTTAGTTGCAGATGCAGAAGCGCCAGAAATCCAAAAATACGATAAGTTTATTCCTCACCCCCTGTTAAGAAAAGCTTTTGCAACCGATTGTTTAAATATGGAAGAAGTTAGACAGCAAGTTGCGCTTTGGTAGAAGAGAGGGGGGATGGGGGGAGACAAGGGGATGAGGGGACAAGGGGACAAGGGGAAATTTAAACTATCAAATCATAATTATATAGAGACGCAATCATATTACGCCCCTATAGCAAATTAATTAAGATTTAGCACCCATTTCTATCACAGCACTACGCATAAAATTAATGCGCTGCTCAAAGTCTAAATCTTTGATGGAATTTGCAAAATCATCTGTATTAGATGGTAATTCATAGTCATCAGGTACTTGAATAACGCTACCATCTTCCATCCCTTGAGCAAGTCTTAACCACACATCAAGCTTTCCGCTAGAACTTAAAGATGTATAGGAGCTACTAATATCACTGCTAGCACCAGAAACAATATCCCGTTGTGCTTGTAGTTGTTCTTCCTTCGGCATTGCCTGGATTTGATCGAATAAAGCTTTAGCAGTTTGCTGTGCGGAATCTTGGTTAACAGGGTTCAAATTATCTTTGATATCTAAGTAACCGTACCACAATAACGCTAATTGAGTATCAGCATCAAAGCCGAGAAATTGTTCTACAGCTTTTCTATTTTTTTCTTCAGTTGTAAAAGTCATAAGTTGATAAATTACTCAATAATTGCTTTCTCTTAATTTTTAATCAATTATTACCTTTAAGTTAACCCTGCTTGCGACATAAATAGGTATTATGACCTAAGACAGATGCGAAGTATATGTTCTTACCAAAGTAATAGTTACAAGTATGAATTATTACCATTGTTAGAATTATTAGATTTAAATCGAAATTAAGCAAAAAAAAATATTTAGCTGAAGACTTATTAAATAATTTCATCTGTCATAAGAGAGAACAAGTTATTTGATATACTGCTGCTAAAGCCTGAATTTGATACGCTAAGACTATTGGTGTAATGAGATATCTTACTTTATGCACTGGTTATTGACTGGACCATTGACTGTAGAGAAATTGACAGTTCGGATTCAAGATTTGCCAGCATCGTTAAAAGGTATCCGCATAGTGCAAATAACAGATTTTCACTATGACGGCTTACGT
Source organism: Rivularia sp. (in: cyanobacteria) (assembly GCA_965234645.1). Classification (GTDB taxonomy): domain Bacteria; phylum Cyanobacteriota; class Cyanobacteriia; order Cyanobacteriales; family Nostocaceae; genus Rivularia. The sequence continues at coordinate 5,496,775 of OZ248344.1, forward strand.
TTATCACAAAAACTGTTAGAAAAAGCGATAATTGCCAGCAATGAAGCAGAACCCGATCTAGTTGTTCTGACTGGTGATTATGTAACTGACGATCCCCGTCCAATTAATCAATTGGTACTTCGACTCAAGCATTTACAAAGTCGTTGCGGGACTTATGCAGTACTTGGCAATCACGATATACATTACCCCCATTCAAAAGCAGAAATTATCTCAGCTTTTACCACAGTTGGAATTAGAGTACTTGAAAACAAGATTGCTTATCCATTCGGAAAAGAATTACCATTAGTAGGACTTGGGGAATATTGGTCTGCTGATTTTCATCCAGAATTAGTGATGAACAATTTGGACGCAGCAACACCGCGCATAGTTTTATCCCACAATCCCGATACTGCCCGTATATTGCGAAAATGGCGGGTAGACTTACAATTATCCGGTCATACTCATGGTGGTCATATTGTAATCCCCGGTATGGGTCCTGCGATCGCAATTTATAGCAATATAGTTCGCAGCGTACCCAGAAAATTACGCCGTCGGATGCCACTTGTAAAAACAGAATTTTTCAACGTAGTCAGAAATTGGCAATGGGCAAAGGGATTTCATCAAATTGGAAGCAATAAACTTTATGTAAACCGAGGCTTAGGTACTTATTTCCCCGGCAGGCTTTTTTGCAATCCAGAAGTCACCGTTATTACCCTGGAATGAAGAGATGGGGGAGAGGGGGGAGATGGGGGAGAGGGGGAAGATGGGGAGATGGGGGGAGAATTAACTCATAACTCATAACTCATAACTCATAACTCCTCACTCCTAACTGGTAACTCATAACTCATAACTCCTCACTCCTCACTCATAACTTTTCACTCATAACTCCTCACTCTTAATTCCTCACTCCTAACCGGGTAACTGGTGATAGACTAAAAGCGCTGGTACAAAAAGCAATTTTAGCCCTATGCATTGGTTGTTAACTGGTCCTTTAAGCGTAGAAAAACTCACAGTTAAAATACAGGGTTTACCAGCATCTACTATCGGTACTCGAATAGTGCAGCTTTCAGATTTGCACTACGACGGCTTCAGGTTATCGGAAGAAATGTTACAACAAGCCATTATTGCCAGCAATAGAGCTGAACCGGATTTGGTTGTTTTAACTGGTGACTACATAACTGACGATCCCGCACCAATATATAAGTTAGTTAAAAGACTTAAGAATTTACAGTCTCGCGCTGGGATATATGCCGTACTTGGCAATCATGATATACGCGATCGCACCGCGAAAGCAGAAGTAACAGCAGCGCTAACAAGTATTGATATTAAAGTTCTTTGGAATGAAATTGCTTATCCTTTAGGAAAAGATTTACCATTAGTAGGATTTGCCGATTATTGGTCAAAAGAATTTAAGCCTGCATCCATAATGAATCAGTTAGACGATGCCACACCGCGTATTGTTTTATCACATAATCCGGATACCGCCCAAATATTGCAACAATGGCGAGTCGATTTGCAACTATCCGGGCATTCCCACGGCGGACAAATTGTATTACCCGATATTGGTCCTTTGTTAGTGTATTACAAAGAGCTTGTTCGCATCATTCCTAGAGATGTGCGGCGATTAATCCCATTTTTACGACCAAACTATATAAAAGTTCTCCAGCATTGGGAATGGGCGCAAGGATTTCACAAAGTAGGGAAAAATCAGCTATACGTCAATCGCGGTTTGGGAACTTATTTACCAGGGCGCTTCTTTTGTCCCCCGGAAGTGACTGTGATTACTTTAGAGTGAGGGGAGATGGGGAGATGGGGGGATAGGGGGATAGGGGGATAGGGAGATGGGGAGATGGGGGGATAGGGAGATTGGGAGATAGGGAGACAAGGGGACAAGAAAAAGTTAGTACCACCGGAATTATTACACCTTTAACCTTTGACCTTTAACCTTTAACCTTTGACCTTTCTTTAATCTTCAAAACCGTCTCCAGTTACGACCGAAAAGTGTCAGTAATTAGAGACGGTTTATTAAATATTTAGTAGATTGAGAAGAGTTAAAAATCAGAATTTACTTCAAATATAGGGTGAACCGGAATCGCAATTTTAGAAACGTTTGTTACACAATGTACATCCTAAGCTCTTTTAATCTAAGCAGTATTTTTTGTCTGCTTCTCAAAAACCTCCAAATTCAGTTATTGATAGACTTAAGGCGAAAACACAGCATTTGCGGGATGTAAGAATCGGTAACGATTGCGATGTGACTAGAGCGGCAGGCACGATCTCTAATCGGAAGATTGGTTGTTGTTATTTGTCTGGTGCCTTATTTATAAAGTTAGCACCCATTTTCTGAAAGAAAAAGCTTATTTTACTGACTGTAATTATTGGTAACTTTTCGCAATATTCATTTACGCTTTTTTACTTTCTTAGTATTAAATACTCATGCTTTTGCTACTGTAAACAGCTAAAAACCATGCGTGAAAAAGGATGCAGTTTTAAGCGAACAAAAGTATTATCTCTTTAAGTTAAGATTTTGCGTAGTTTATAAAAATGTAAAGACGAAGCAAAAGCAACGTCTCTACAAATTAACTTACTCAGCATTAGTGCTGCTATTACTATCACTAGTGCTGGGATTGCTAGTAGTTGGACTGTTTTGTTTTTGTGCTTCTTGAGATTGAGAGGAATTGTTGGTACTACCGTCTGAAGTTTGAGGTTGCTTGGGAGTGGTTTGTTCTGGTGGTGTCGAATCCGATCTACTCGTATCTTCTTGAGGTTGGACATTAATGTTAATGTCAGGTTGTTGAGATTCTTGTGCTGGTTCTTGCTGTTGCGGAACTGGAACTGCAACTGGAACTTCAACGGGAACAGCCACTTCCTTAGTTTTTTCGATGATCGTAGTTGTATTGTTTTGTGGTTGATTCGCTTCAGGTTGATTCGGTTCCGTATCGGTAACGGGACTCTCAATTGGTGTCGGAGTTGCGTTTTGTGCTTCTTTAGATTGATTAAAATACCACATTGCACCGCCTACTAAAGTTGCAAGTGCCGCAAGCATTATACCTAAGAGCAAGCCACCAGTCGCATTATTACTATCTCGTGCGGCTAAGTTTCTTCTTTGGTCGTTGCGCTCTTGAATTCTACCTGAAGCGTAGCCATCTTGATAGGAACTAGGGTCATTTTCAACTGTTTCGCTGGTTCGCGTAACGTTTGTATGAGTAGTATTACCGTCAGCGTCAGTATATGAATTCTGCGTAACTTCTCGGTTATAGTCTGTGCTTTCGTTGTGGTTAGTCATTGGTATTAAATTAATTATTTTGATTAATAAAGTATGAAAAAGTAAAACACTTTATAGATTAGTTAGATAGTTAATTTTATAATTACCGCTTAATCTATATTCTTAGTTTCTTTTGCAACTTGTGTTTTGCTATATTCTCAGAATAACTTCCTAACTAATCAGGCGGCTCTATCTCTGAAGAGGTGCTTTCTGTATCCATAAGAGTGATTTTTACCTACAAATCAATTTTTGTTAAAATAAATATTTTTATACTAGTAATTGCGTCCGTATAACCAATCTATAATTATTCTTGCAAGATGATGAAATCGATCGCCTAAATCACCTTTTAATATCAGCTAGCGTTAATTTTTACTTAACTGTAAATAATCGCTCATACTAGAAAATATTTGATTTAATCTTTTTATGCTGCATCTTCCTCAATTTCTTTTCTCGACGCAAACACCCCATAGTGGCTACCACTGGGATGGTAGCGATCGCCGTTTTTTTGAAGGTTGGTATTACCGGGTAACTCTACCTCAAGAGAATCAAACTTTCGCTTTTATGTATTCTATTGAAGATCCAGTAGGCGGAAAAGCTCATAGCGGTGGTGCAGCACAAATCCTCGGTGCCAATGATGAGTATTTATGGCGCACTTTCCCGGATGTAAATAAATTTTGGGCAAATTCAGATGTATTAGCGTTCGGTCATTGGGGTAAAACTAATATAGAAAGCCAACCTCTTTACCTGCTTCCTGAAGAATTTGAAAGTTACATTCAATCTGGTTATCAAGCTACACCAAGTTTAAATCAAGGAATAATCCGCGATCCCGGCAGCGGAAATTACTGTAAATGGAAGTATAAAATCCAGTCAGTATATTATTGGGGCAACAAAGGCAATATTCAGCAATCAACCGCAGGCTGGGTATCTTTTTTACAGCTTTTTGAACCCGGATGGCAAATTTTGATGGCTCACGGTTTAGCTAGCGGTTGGATCGATTGGAATGGTAAACGCTACGAATTTACCGATGCACCCGCTTACAGTGAGAAGAATTGGGGAGGTGCTTTTCCGAAAAAATGGTTTTGGTTGAACTGTAATAGTTTTGATAACGAACCAGATTTAGCTTTAACCGCAGGTGGTGGTAGGCGTGGTGTCTTATGGTGGATGGAATCTGTAGCAATGGTTGGTTTACATTATCAAGAGAAATTTTACGAATTTGTACCTTGGAATTCTCAAGTTAATTGGAATATCGAACCTTGGGGAAAATGGGAAATGTACGCCAGAAATTCGCAATATGAAATTGAGTTAACGGGAACTACCGACTTACCCGGTACGGAATTGCGTGCGCCCACCGAAAATGGTTTAATATTTGCCTGTCGCGATACTATGCAAGGAAAATTAACCTTAGAATTGCGTGAATTAAACGGCATTCAATCCAAAACTATCCTGAAAGCAACCAGCAATCTGTGTGGATTAGAAACAGGGGGTGGACCTTGGGACAGTTCCTGGCAGAATGACTAGAAATGTTATTATACAAATGATAACTAATTGGGGCTGTAGCTCAGTTGGATAGAGCGAGCGCCTCCTAAGCGCTAGGTCGCAGGTTCAAGTCTTGCCAGTCCCATTTTCCGAAAAAAAATAACATATTGTTATTAAATATACTTTTAAATTTACCCCTCGAAAAGATAAAATCTTGTTTTAGGTCTGGTATTCCTTGTTGCTGCAATTTAACAATGGGTGCATATAAACTAGTAGATGGCTTCTCTTCGCTGAAAAGAAGCATTAGGTAACTAGCAGCTTAAGCAATTGCCAATGTAACAAAATACACATTATTCTGCGAATAAACAGCCCTCAGCGCTTGTTTAAATAGTCAATATACTTTTGTCCTAAAAAATGGCCGATCGAGGGGTGTCACCCCCTGTGCATTTTCCCGCAAAGTATTTATATTTTGTTGGAAATATTAATGATTAACAGAAGAAAGAAAATTAAATTATTTTTATTTTTTCATAAAAAAACCTCTAGATAGTCAAGCGCGATATCTTAAATAAAATGCTTCCATCAGGAATTTCTTCTCGGTTAATGCTTTTAACCCTACCGCTAACCTTGTTGTGGGGTTATAAAAAAGTTCAAAGTGTATTTGTACAGCCACAAGCAATTTTAGTTTTAGGTGGTTCAACTCAAAGATTAGAAAGAGAAAAATTTGCAGCAGACTTTGCAAACAAATATCCCAATCTACCGATTTGGATTTCGGGAGGCAGCCCGGAGAGTGCGACGAAAAAAGTCTTTACCAAAGCCGGGATTGATTCAAGGCGTTTGTACTTAGATTATCGAGCCAGTAACACGGTAGAAAACTTTACAACCCTAGTAGATGACCTAGAAAAAAGAGGAATCAAGAGATTGTATTTAGTTACCTCCGACTATCATATGCGCCGTGCTGCTGTAATCGGCGAAATAGTTTTAGGTAGTCGGGGAATTGACTTTAAAGCAGTATCAGTTCCTTCACAAAGTAGTTCTGAACCGATAGAAAAATCCATTCGCGATGGAGTTAGATCGATTGTTTGGGTGGCTACTGGTTTGGGTGTTGGGGAAAATACGAACGAAAAGTAATTAGTAATCCCCGAATTGCAAGATGCAAAAGGGGATTTAATAATTTACACAGCAATTTTCTCCTTAACAAGCACAAAAGGCTGCACGATCAAAGTATCAAATCGCTTTTCTCGCTGCATATTCCATTCTCCTATTTGTACTGCTGAGGGTTTAGCGATTAACGCACCATCAATCCAGTTTTGCACTTGTGAAGCTTTATCACTAGCGATCGCTTCTCCCACATCTAATAAATCTAATTCTGTTGCCACTACAATCACAGAATCTCTTTGTGCGTGAGGAATTAACCATTCCCATTGAGATTCATCAAGGGTTTCATCTAGCTGCGCTCTTAAATCTTGATTTGTCATCAGTCATTAAAAATTCTTCAATAATTAATATATAACAGTTCTAAATTATTTGGGAAATTTCAATCACTTGTAAAATCATTAATCTAAAATCTAAAATTTAAAATCTAAAATCAAATTACTAAACTTCCGCTTTCATTTCATCAATTTCAAATAAAGCAACTATTACCCCCGCAATTGGAATAGAGATAAAAACACCTAATAAACCAGCAATTCTGGCACCTATTAGTAAAGCAAAAAATATTACAACTGGATTTAAATTAAGTGCATCCTGCATGACTCTAGGTGCAATTAAATTATCTTGAATTTGCTGAAGTACAATACAAGCTCCTAATACTTTAAGCGCTAACCAAACACCTTGAGATAATACAATTAAAGTAATTACACTAATTCCTAATGTTGCACCTATACCTGGAATAACATCAAGAAAACCAACTATTACAGATAATACTAAGGGAAAAGGTACTTTTAATATCACAAAAACCACAAAAGTCGATCCAGTGAGAAACAATGTTAACAATAACTGACCTCGAAAAAATCCGAGAAAAGCACGTTTGGTGATTTTTGCAAATCTATTACGTCGAGACTGAGGTACAATTTTTAAAATGAAAAGCCAAAGCTGTTCTCCTTCCAGAAGCATAAAAAAAGCAACAACAGCAATTAAAATGAAAGTTGCAAAATTGGTAATAAAACCTTGAAATAAATTTAAAATAGTAATCAGTCTAGCAATAGCTTCTTCTCTCAATATCTGTTCTAAAGCAGTTAAATCTATTTGAAGATTTCGGTTCCTCAGAGTTGACTCTAATTGCTGTACCAAAGGTATTAAAGAATTTAAAAAAGTCGCTGCACTATCAATTAATTGTTGTCCCTGAGATAAAAGTCCTAAACCTGCTGCTATTGCTAAGCCACCAAGAATTACGATGCTAACTAAAAATATAAAAATAACCGCTACACTGTGGGGTATAAAACGTTTCAACCATTGAACCGGATAGCTCAGTAAAAAAGCCAAAATTGCAGCAAATGTAAAAATAACAATCACTGCTTCAAAATAAGCTATTAGCTGTACGATCGTCCAACCGCAAGCAAAGAAAAGTAAAAAGCGAACTAAGGCAAAATTATTTAATCTAGATAAAAAATTTTCACCGTCTGAATGGTTCATATGATATTAAAGCATTGAGAATGAGAGCAGGTAGGAAAGCGCTGAAATTGAGCTAAATTTACGATCCCAGTCGAATAAACCTTTAATTTAAAGCATGGAAGTTACTAATAACTACTTCCTTAAAGCATATTTTTGAAATTATCCGTTACCAACCGCTTTACCGCCCCAAGTCGTGCAATTGATTAATCGCGATCGCACATTGTTGGGTTACAGCTTCTAAATCTTCCTTGGTTGTGGAAGTCGGAGTCGGAATTAATTCGCCAATCCTAACTGTAATTGGAACCCTTTGAGGAATAGCCGAACCTTTCTGCTCGATTTCCTGAGTACCCCACAAACATACTGGTACGATCGGCGCTTTTGCTTTTGCTGCAATTAACGCCGCACCTCGCTTTGGATCTGTAATCCGTCCATCTGGGGTACGAGTACCTTGTAAGAAAAGTCCCACAGCCCACCCTCGATCTAAATGTTCCAAAGCCTTACGAATTGCATTGCGATCGCCGCTTCCCCGACTTACAGGATAAGCACCATATAGCTGAATCGCTTGCTTAAAAATCGGAATTTCAAATAATTCTTCCTTCGCCATATATGATACGGGACGACGAACGCAATTAGAAACAATCGGTGGGTCAAAATTACTGGCGTGATTGCTTACAATTACCAAAGGTCCGCTTATCGGAACATTTTCAGCCCCATAAATACGTCCTTGGAAGTAAACGCGAAGCATGGGATTAACTACCGAGTATTTAAAAGCGCGGTAAAGTAGAAGGCTAACAAATGGTTCGCGGTGTCGGGACATATTTTATTAATAATTGGGCATTGGGCATTGGGCATTGGGCATTGGGCATAGGGAATTGGGCACAAAGAAAATAAAATTGCCTCCTTTACTTTTTTTGCGGTTTTATTTATGTAGGTAAATTCCCCAAAACAAACAGATTAAACCGATTTCTATTAGTTAGTTGCTTTCTCGGATTACAGCAATATTTACCTGTGATTATGCTTAAAGTAATTGATTTAAGGCATCAGATGAAACAAGCATGGCATCACGTTCATACATTTAACGGCGACTCTAGCTGGTTTGGCGGTGTACGCTCAATTGCGGTAAATTCAACTAATAAAATTATTGCTTGTGGCAGCGACGATAACAAGATTAGATTGTGGAACCTTACTGACGGTAAACTAATTACGTGCCAATTAAGTCATACAAAGTCTGTCCGCTCTATTATTTTTACTCCAGAAGGAAATCGTCTCATCAGTGGTGGTGATGATGCTACCATCAGAATCTGGGATTTGAGAACATTTCAAGAATTATTCAGCTTTAATAATCATTCTAAATCAGTAACGGCACTCACTATAATTCCTAAAGATAATTTTATTGTAAGTGCAAGTGATGACAATACTATTAAAATTTTTAGTCTAAAAGATAGAACAGAGATTTCTACGCTCAAAGGACATTCAAGTTATGTTCAATCTGTTGCTGTTAGTGCTGATAGCAAAGTAACTGCAAGTGGTAGTTGCGACGGTACAGTTAAGCTCTGGAGCAATGATACCTATGAAGAAATTAGTTCTTTATCAGGTCATTCAAAAGATGTCCGTATGGTTACTTTCAGTCCTGACGGAAAAACACTTGCTAGTAGCGACGGCGAAGGAAGTATTATTCTATGGGATGTACAGAACGAGTTGTCAAAATGTAGCATCCAAAGTAATTCAAGTAGTATACGTAGTTTGAGTTTTAGCTCCGATGGGCAATTTTTGGTTAGTGGTGGAGATGATGGCTACATTAGAATTTGGGATTTGATAAGAGGTACTCTCGTCTCTTCTTTTAAGGCCCATTCTACTGGAATTAGTTCTATTACTTTCAGCTACGATAACCAGACTATTATTAGTAGTAGCTGGGATAAAACAGTCAAAATTTGGGTAATTAAAACAGCAATTCCTAACTTTTTCACAAACTTTTTTGAAGGATTATTCGGAAAAAAACAGACTCAAAAGGAACATACTTCTTCCTTACCAAGTTTCATTCTTCAACAAGCTAAAGATAATTCAGTTAAAGCTTCTAATAGCTCTAACATTAAGTCTGATATTTATAGTTTCATATGGGAAAGTACAAGTATTCTAACAAGAGACCCACAAATATCTTTAGAAGATTGGTCTCGACAGTTGAAACAATGGAAGCGTGAAGAAGAAAAGCGTAAAAAAGAGCAACGGGCTAAAGAGAGGCTTCGCCTTAGAGAAGAACGTTTGAAATTAGAAAAGCAGAAAGAAGAACGCTTAAGAAGAAAACAGAAGCTTAAAGAAAAAAATGATTTCTGGAGTAGTAGTTCGCCAAGTAGCCCACCAAAGGAGAAACCGAGGGAGACAAATAGGTATAAGACGACTAACTCCTGGAATAGTAGCTCCTCCAATAGTTCAGGAGGAAAAACATATGTAGAGGGCTACCGTCGCAAAGATGGAACTCATGTTAAGTCCCATTATCGTAAAAAGAAGTAAGCAAAAGATAATAGGGCTAATCTTAACTTTTCAACATCATATTTCTGCCGCAGAACACACGTTTGCTAAATTTAAGCCGGAGCAAGTACGCTTGATTAAACCAGTTAAAACGTTTCCCGGACCAATTTCTACGACTCGCTCAATACCTTGTTCTGGTAAGGCTAAAGCTATTTCTCGCCAGCGCACGCTTCCGGTCATTTGCTCTACCAATCGTTGCTTTAAAATATCGGCTTCCACGGTGGGTACTGGCTCTACATTCGATAAAACTGGTACATTCCCCCTCTGAAATTCTACGGACGCTAGTACATCTTTAAATTCAGCAGATGCGTCTGCCATCATTGGTGAATGAAATGCTCCCGATACATTCAAAGGTACTTTGCGTTTTGCTTTTACTTGAGACAAAACGCTTTCTACAGCTTCAGGTGTGCCAGAAATTACCACTTGCGCGGAACTATTATCATTCGCTAACACTACATCATTAGTTTCAGCGAGGATTTTATCTAATTGTTCGCGATCGAAGCCAATCAAAGCTGCCATTTTACCACCAGCAGCATTTTCCATTAATTCGGCACGACGTTTTACCAATCGTAAACCAGCAGACCATTCAAACACGCCCGCTACGTATAAAGCAATATACTCTCCCAAACTATGACCGGCTACTAAATCCGGTTTTTCTTTTTTTGCGATCGTATCGGCGAGAATAGTTTCTACCACATACAAACAAGGTTGAGTGTAAAGAGTACGAGCCAACTTATCTTCGTGATTCTGGCAGATGTCGCTGACACTCCAGCCTAAAATTTCTTCAGCTCGAGCAAACTTTTCCTTTGCTTCGGACAAATCCAGTAGATCCATTCCCATTCCCAAGGCTTGGGAACCTTGTCCGGGAAACACCCATGCGGTTTTAGTCATTAGTTATCAATTATCAACGATCGATTACGGAACAAAGAGTAGGATTCATTCCTAACTCCTCACTCCTAACTCCTCACTCCCGTACAGACGTAGCAATGCTACGTCTCTACAATTCTTAACTCTGTTCTCTTCATCTTCCCCATTGAAAAATCGCCGCACCCCAGGTTAATCCAGCCCCAAAACCCGATGTAGCAATAGTATCTCCCGGTTTAATTTTGCCCGTTCGCACTGCTTCATCTAATGCAAGAGGTATGGAAGCAGCAGAGGTATTGCCATAGCTGGCGACATTGCTGATTACTTTTTCAGATGGAATGGAAAGACGTTCGGCAACTGCATCAAGAATACGTTGGTTGGCTTGATGCAATAGCAGCCAATCCACTTGTTCGACTGTAAGATTGGCACGAAATAAGGCTTTATCGATAACTTCGGGTACTCGCTTGACGGCAAAACGATAAACTTCTTTGCCATTCATCGAAACATTACCAAAACTGCCTTTCGAGATGCTTACACCTTCAATCAGTTCTTGCGATCGCGGTGTATAGGCAAGGTTTAAACAGCTATTAAGGGTTCCATCACTTTTCATTTCAAACCCTAATAAACGGTCGTGTTTATTAGCTTGCAATACAGCAGCCCCAGCACCATCGCCAAATAATACGCAGGTGCGTCTGTCTTGCCAATCCACCCAACGAGAAAGGATGTCCGCCCCTACTAAAAGTACATTTTGGAATACACCTGTTCTGATATATTGAGCGGCAGTTACTAATCCAAAAACAAAACCAGAACACGCCGCAGTCAAATCAAATGCTACTGCCCTGCTTGCTCCCAATTCAGCTTGAATCTGACTTGCACTACCAAACAAATCATCGGGAGTGGAAGTTGCTAGCAAAATCAAATCCAAGTCTTTTGCTTCGATTTGTGCCATTTCTAATGCCTTAAGACTCGCAGCAGTACCGATGGTGGTCACAGAATCATCCGCTGTTGCTAATCTTCGTTGACTAATTCCCGTTCTTGTGGCGATCCATTCGTCTGATGTCTCAACCAGCTCGCTCAACCCCTGGTTATCTAGGAAGGTTTCTGGCACAGCCGAGCCACTTCCTGTAAAAGATATTCCTAAATTTTGCACTCATTCTCTCCACAGCTATCCGCTATTCGGACTGTAGCCAAATCGTTACTATAAAAATTATTAGCCTATAGCCAGTATAAAACTACTGTCTATAGACTAGTAACATTTACTGCGATCGGCTAATTTACAAAACGCTTTCTTCGCTCAGATTTTGGGAGTGAATGCGTTGTAGTACCTGATTATCCACAGCTTCTTTTGCCAGACGAATTGCATTGAATATCGAAGGAGCTTGGGAGCTACCGTGACCAATTACACATATGCCGTTTACGCCTAAAAGTAAAGCGCCGCCATGTTCTGCATGGTCTATCCGCTGCTTAATTCGTTTCAAGTTTGGTTTTAAAATAGAGCAGCCAAGTTGACCGCGCAATCCTTGGGGTAATTCCTCGCGAATAATTTGCAACATAATTTCCCCGACTGCTTCGGCAAATTTTAATAATACATTGCCTGCAAAACCATCGCAGACAATTACATCAAAATTACCCGAAAGCACATCGCGCCCTTCGGCGTTGCCAATAAAGGTAATGTACGGATTTTCACTTATCATTTGGTGGGCGCGTATGGTAACATCATTACCTTTACACTCTTCCTCACCGATATTTAATAAACCTACTTTGGGTTCTGTAACACCCAAAACATACTGAGAGTAAGCCGATCCTAAAACGGCAAATTGCTCCAAAAATTTCGGACGGCAGTCTACGTTAGCACCAACATCAAGTACTAGGACTTGTTTGCTAGCAACCATCGTGGGGAATACTGCGCCAATTGCCGGACGATCGATGCCCGGAAGTCTTCCCAAACGAAGTAAAGCTGCTGCCATCGCTGCACCAGAATGACCGGCACTAATTACAGCATCAGCTTGTCCCTTCTTCACCAAATTCATCGCCACGTTGATAGAAGCCTTTGGTTTGCGTCTAATGGCGCTTAAAGCTTCCTCATCCATCGCGATCGCACTTTCGGCGGGGACAATTTCTACTTGTTCTGACTTTATTGATGATGGCAGTATACGTTCAATATCTTCGGGGGAGCCTACCAACAATGCTTTTACACCCAATTCTTCGACAGCTCGCAGTGCGCCAGCCACGATTTCACCGGGGGCATTATCTCCTCCCATTGCATCAATAGCGATTCTTACGCCAGTCGATCCCATTGCTCAGAGCTTCCAGAAACCTTACAAATTTTACCAGATGCCTAGAAGAGTCGTAGTAGATTTAGAGCTACCAAATCCTATTTGTTTTAAGTAAGGCATCAAATTCTGCTTTTGCTCAACATAACATGAATTTACCTCTATCACTCCAGTCTCATCTCTTTACAGGTAAATGTTTTGAGCAATCGGATGGGGTATTGACTAATAAAAAAACATTGCAGCTAGCTTGAAATTTGCTGAAACAACTCTTAAAAAACCGTAAGCGTAAATACTATACTCATTAATCGCACGAGGCAGTAATTGTATTTTCGTTTCGTCCAGTTTATGTTTTATACCTTAAAATCAAATATTTATTCCATCAAATTTATTCAACTTTGGATTAAGAGAAGAACAGATATACAACAAAATAAATATTCATCTTGACATTCTCGCTGCTCTAAAATAGACGTTGAAAAACCTGGTTTCTGAATTTTCACGATTTATTAAGAGATGCGATAGAACTTTTTATATATTTAGTTTGTCTAGGAGTGGTTCCAACCGCTAACCAATGATGAATTTTTATAAAAATTAGCTTGACAAAATAAATATTATGGTATTTTTTATTCGGAATAATCTCAAAATTATTGCAGGAATAGCAGGACTGATTTTTATTTCAATTCTTGTTTTACCATTCACCGCAGCGTCTCTCACAATGGAAAGAAATGCAAAGCGACTTGAAAGTACTAGTTGATTCGTTTGCTATCCATGATTACAAGTAGTACTACATATAAATATCTTGAAAAATATAGTACAAAATCTGTTCGCGGATGATTCAAGCAAACCATTCTCTGGGATACCAAATCCAAAAAGCTGGTGAAATTTGCCTGATTTACCATTAAATGTCCAGAAGATATTCACAACAACTGTGGCGCAACCGTTTAAAAAGGGCGTTCTCGGTATTTGTTGATAATATAGATGTTTAGTCTTTGAGCCTCAGATATATTAATACTTTCGGCTCGAACCTCCGTAAGTAACTTATTTTGTGGTCAAATTATTTGGATCGCCGTCGTTTATCTAACTCCCTTCAATCGATCGCTTTGAGGCGCATCACTAAAGCTCGTAGAATTATCTCATCGTATTTTCATGAACTCTACAAAAGTCATTAGAATTAGTCATACCTCGAACTATAAAACTGTTTATCTCTTGAATTCCGGTTAAAACACTTATTTATTATTTATCCCCTGCGCCCGTTAAATCATCCATTAATTTGGTGCGATCGCAACGAGAAGTGTGATAATAAAACCCATTACTTGAAAAATTTAAGCATAAAGGTTGAGGTAAATTACAAAACTTTGTTATATTACCCTCTTCCAGAAGTAAGGATCGGCAGTTATGATTACGACCATGCTAATTAGTTTCATTTGTGCGTAATATTACAGTAGCAATAGTAGCTATTACTTATATAGGAGTTAAGGATGCTGGAATTGTTTGGTTCGGGTTTAGTTTCCTTGTGGTTAGATATGGCAGGGGTACAGGTTAAGCCAATGCAGGCTCTTGATGCCTTAGCTTGGCAAGCTGGTACTGGCTTGGTTCTCGCCCCCGATCCAAATCCAGCCAGAAGTAATACGATACGAGAATATATAGAAGAACTACAAGCATTAAAATTAATCAAACCCGAACAAACCGAAATCCAAGGTATTTGGATGCAGTCAGGTCCGATACTCATGGCTAACCATCAAGGTACCAAACCCTTACCTGCTGCTTCTTTAACAAAAATTGCAACTTCACTTGTTGCACTCAACCATTGGGGTTCAGATCATAAGTTTGAAACTTTGATAAGTGCTACAGGACCTGTCAAAAATGGTGTATTAGAAGGAAATTTAGTAGTTAATGCTAGTGGGGACCCTTTGTTTGTCTGGGAAGAAGCAATAACTATTGGCAATATGCTCAACAAAATGGGTATAAAGCGCGTTAACGGAAATTTAATCGTTGTCGGAAAATTTGCGATGAATTTCCAACGCAATCCCCAATTAGCAGGAGAAGCACTGAGGAGGGCACTAAATTTTGCTACCTGGTCCAGAAATATAGCCTCTCAATATTCGCGTATGCCCAAAGGTACCCCGAAACCGAGCGTTGTATTTACGGGAAAAGTTGAAGTCCAAGACGAGGTAAAAGTCTCACAAACCCAGCTGATACGTCATTACTCATTACCGTTGGCACAGATAATTAATGAGATGAACGTTTTCAGCAACAACAAAATGGCAGAAATGCTTGCAGAATCCGTAGGAGGAGCAAGTGTAGTCCAATCAACAGCCGCCAAACTTGCAAGAGTACCGCAATCGGAAATTCAATTAATCAACGGTTCTGGACTCGGACAAGAAAACCGTATTTCTCCAAGGGCTGCTACCGCTATGTTGATGGCAATTCAGCGTTTAGCAGCCCCTAATAATCTGACGGTAGCTGACTTTTTCCCGACTTCTGGGTTAGATCATCGCGGCACAACTTACGCCAGACAGATACCCAAAAATACTGCTTTCAAAACTGGAACCTTAAGTGATGTCAGTGCCTTAGCTGGAGTCATGCCAACAAAAGATCGTGGTTTAGTTTGGTTTGCAATTATTAATAAAGGAACATATGTACCGGGTTTCCGTTCCGAACAGGACAAATTGCTGCAAAAAATGTTCAAAGAATTGCAAGTCCCAGAAACCGCTTTAACTGGCGTTAGTCCCACGAGCGGGAAAAAAGCAATACCTGAATTAGGTAAGGCAAGTCGCAATGAAATTTTGTATAAAAGTTGAAATCAGTTAGCAGTTATCAATAATGTATTAGTTCTTGGTTAAGTACTTGTGCCTCCATTAATTAGACATTTCCTTTGGGTAGAAAGTAGAAAGTAGAAAGTAGAAAGTAGAAAGTAGAAAGTAGGGAGTAGTCCGAGGTTATATAACTGAGCAGCTTATCCTACAATGCCGGAGTTTAGTCTGTGAGACGTAGGCTCTTCGCAAGTTCTGTTAACTGATAATTGATAATTGATAACTGATAATTGATAATTGATAATTGTTAATTGTTAAATTGCGGAATAATTTCTGTAATTACTCTATTGTCTGAATTTCCTCCTTTTACAACCACATTTTCTGTTTTAAAATTACCTGTGGCGGTTTCACCTTTAAAAGTGAATTGAGGGGTTGTTTGCCCGTATGTTACGTTTCCACTCGCTTCTACTAATTGTTTGTCTAAATACCAAGTTAAATTATCGGATTGGATTGACTGACCTTTTTGTCCGATACCTTTAACATCACCTTGAACGTAAACTGTTTGTGATGGTATTTTTAATTCCCCTCGATTGCCACTTACAGTTATATTTTCAGCACGATGCACCACTTTTAGAGGTGCATTTGTTTTAATTGTTTCGGCATTTATATTCCAAGTCATAGAGTTACTAGCTATTTGTACCAGGGGATCTAGTAATTCGATAAAGGCATTTTTTGTAATGTTGACTATTTTTGTTTTTAAGAAAATTTCAGCAGCATCTCCCCTACCCCTATCAGTAACTTTACCATTCTTGAAACGGTCAATTTGCATAGTGCGATCGCCAATTAATTTCTCTTGTTTAACCATCCAGGTTAAATGTTCGGTTCGCATTTGCAGTTGCGGTTCGACTGATTTGGCTACGACTCCCCCGTTGAAGTCAATACGCTGTTCGCGGGTTTTGACTCTTGCTTCTTGAGCTACTGCTTGTAACTGTTTGTGAGTACCGTTAAGTTGGTTGCGAACAATCATTAAGTCTTCTTTTGGTCGCCATTCGAGTTCATTACCCCGCAATACCACACCGTTAGTCGGATCGGTTGCAACAATTTTACCTTTGAGAAATAGTTGCTTTCCGTCTTGCTTAATATCAGCCTTTTGTGCCGTAATTTTGTAAACTATTTTTCCGTCTTGATATAATTCACCATAGGGATTTTCAGCTTCACCAATTTGCTTTTCTTTGGTGTATTTAGCCTGCTTAGCGTTTACTTTCCAAATTGGTTGTCCTTTTTCATCAAATTGTTCTAAAGCTACACCTTGAAAAGTGAAATTACTTTCGTCTTCTTGTACGGATTCGTTTTGAACTGGTTCATCATCAATACGCTTGCTCTGACCTCCACAGCTAACTAACATCGGAAGGGAGAAGGCGCATAGTAGAAGGCAGAGGCTAAAAGTCTTGTGAGTTAAGCTTTTCATCGGGTTTATATTAGACGGTTGTTTGCGCCATACTGCATTCACAGACGCAGAAAAAATTAATATTATCCATATTTGTTCTTAAAATTTTTCCTGTCTATCTTTTGCACGTAATTAAACCCCCCCTTAACAACGGAAAAAATGTTGGGTAAAGTTTTGAAAATAAGCTAAAAACAGATTTTATCCAAAATGTTAACGAAAAACTAACGATAAAAATATCAATACTATAAAATGCGCCAGTATGAACAATTCCTCAATATTCAAAGGATTAAGTTAACTGACGCATCTTATTAAAGGTAAATTTTAGATAATTTAGTTTTCGACGTTCCGTGATTATTCTGACACTAACCAATCGATCGTATTTCCATTGTTTGGCTTCATTCTGGAACTTCCAAACGAGGATCTACCATCTCAGATGATTGTTCTAAAAAACTCATTTCGGGTAATGGGCGGTAAGGATACCCTTGACGAGGTGTCTTTTGAATATCATCTTTAACAGCTTCTAGATCGATGTAGCGATCGGAAACGTTAATCAAACTGTCGCTAGTCATAGAACGCAAACTAACTACTTCTACTCTCACGCCGCGATAACTAACCGAATTCACCGCATATGCTAAATCCCCATCACCACTAACTAAAACCGCAGTGTCGTAGGAATCCACCAAAGCCATCATATCTACCGCTATTTCTACATCCAAATTGGCTTTTTTTGAGCCATCTGGTAGCTGTACCAAATCTTTGGCTATGACTCTATAACCATTACGCCGCATCCACAACAAAAATCCCTGTTGCTTCTCATTTGTCCGATCTACACCTGTATAGAAAAACGAACGTAGCAATCTAGAACCACCTGTCAGTCTCGAAAGCAACTTCGTGTAGTCAATTTCAATTCCTAATTGTAACGCTGCGTAAAATAAATTTGAGCCATCAATAAATATAGCTACACGACCTCGATTTTCTAAAACTTGTTCTGGTGTAAATATTGACTCTTCTTGTATATTATTCAACATTATTTTCATACCTCATTTTTATTTTTGCAATCAATTTTTTATTCTTGTAATCATTGAAACCTATTACTTACATATATACGTAAGTTTCGGCGATTTATGATAATCATTCAAGGCTAATGCTTACGAGTTTTAAATTTACGATTATCTCCGTATTTTTTATTTTTTTTGTCAGAAATACATTGAAAAATCTCGGACACTTGCTACAACGGGGCAACTTGATATAAAACTAAATTAATCTTCATCAATTCAGTTCAATGCTTTGAAAGATTGGTTTGGCTTTACCTAACTGTTGTTCGCTGCTAAGCAACCCCCAATATCCATGTATGGCAAAGGGTGCGGCAGTTGCAGTTTCTATCTGATTATTAAAGTCAATTGCAAACCCTAGTTGCTGGTATATATCGGTACTAATACTAGGGATTACGGGAGAAAGTAGATAAGCTGCCAACCTTACCGATTCTAAAACAACGTACAAAACTTGTTCCAATTCTTGCTGTTTTTCTTGTTTGTATAATGACCAAGGTGCTTGTTCGTCAATATATTTATTACAAGCTTGGGACAATCGAAGAATAGCTTCGCAGCCTTGACTGAAAGCTAGGGCTTCATAGTTAGCTTTAACTTGTTCTCCTAATTGCAAACCGATCGCTTTCAAAGGATTATCTTGAGGAACGTTTTCGTTTGTAATTGACGGTATATTTCCAGCACAGTATTTTTTGACCATTTTTAAAGTACGATTTAGCAAATTACCTAAATTCTTTGCCAAATCTGCATTTACAACTTCAATGAATCTAACTTCATTAAAATCGCCATCTTTGCCAAAAGCAATTTCCTTAATAAAGTAATAACGAACTGCGTCTGAACCATATTTCTCTACCAAGGCTACGGGATCTATGGTATTACCCATGCTCTTACCCATCTTCTGACCATCTTTGGTCAAAAAACCGTGTCCAAATACTCTTTTAGGTATTGGTAAATTGGCACTCATCAACATTGCAGGCCAATAAACTGCGTGAAAGCGTAAAATATCTTTACCTATTAAGTGCAAATTTATCGGATACCATTTAGCCAAGGCATTTTCTAAAGTTGGTTCGTCGTCGGGTTCAAGTAAAGCTGTCACGTACCCTAATAAAGCGTCAAACCAAACATATATAGTATGTTTTGGGTTGTTTGGTATGCGGAAACCACAGTCAAGATTTACCCGCGAAATCGAAAAATCCTGCAACCCTCCTTTGACAAAATTGAGAACTTCATTTCGCCGACTCTCAGGTTGAATAAAATCTGGTCTTGACTGATAAAATTCTTCGAGATGGCTTTGATATTTTGACAACTTAAAGAAATAATTTTCTTCATCTCGCCATTCAACTTCTTTATTACTATGGATAGGACATCGGTTTCCTTCTAGTAATTCTCTTTCTTCTTTAAATTCTTCACAAGCAACACAATACCAACCTTTTTGCTGTCCGAGGTATATATCGCCATTTTCCCAAACTCGATTGTAGAATTCTTTGACTATGAATTCATGACGAGTATCGCTAGTGCGGATAAAGCGATCGTATTGAATATTGAGCAATTTCCACAAAGATTCAAATTCCGCAGAAATTTGGTTGCTAAATTCTTGAGGTTCTAAGCCTTTACTTTCTGCGGTTCGCTGAATTTTTTGTCCGTGTTCGTCGGTTCCTGTAACAAAAAGTACTTGACTACCCAAAAGCCTCTGAAATCGTGCCACTACATCTGCTGCCATTGTTGGATACGCACTACCGATGTGAGGCAAATCGTTAACATAATATAGCGGTGTCGTAAGTGCAAATGTATTTTTCGTTTTATCCACTAGACTCATGAAAAAATAAAATTACTTCTAAAAAAAACGGGTTTCTATCTGACATTTTTAAGTAAAACCACGTTATTATACAATATTCCTCATACTTTTTCAAGCCGCAATTTAATGTTAGCAAATTTATTTACTTACAGTTTGTTTAAACATAAATATAAATAAAAATTGATTGTTATCTAAATCAAAGATTATTTGTTGAATTGCAATCGAGAAATATTTTTTAAAATTATTGTAACTATGAATACAAATTATCTTACTGTTGAAGATTATAACCTCATAATCAATATTTTTCGCAGTTTCAATAGAGTCATATTTATAGCTAATAAATGTAAAAATACACTCGAGTTAAAATAAGATATTACTCTAAAATTTATATTAAAAACTTATGAGTCTGAATCATCCGCTCCTAATTTATCGATCGCCCCTTCAGTTCGCGATCGACAAAAACGCCCTCACTATTGAGAATCAATTACCTCATGCAAGCAATCATCCCAGCTTTATGGATGCACCGATCTTAAACGCAACAGGCAAGAACTATAGTAGAAGAACTTACACCTTCGTTTTGAGTCAGAAATTACAGACTTAAATGAGTAAGCACAAAGACACAGAACTATGTAACAGAATGTTTTTTAAGTTTAAACCTTTACCCCTACTACCTACTACCTATTTTTCTCAAATTTCTCATAAATATAAAAAAATTAACTAACTATTGAAAATTAACTATTAACTGATGAATAGACCAAAAGTTGGGTTACAGCCATGTTTTCTTACTCCAAAAACAATACGCCCAGATTATCCGCTATTTATATATTTGCCTGGAATGGATGGCTCCGGTCAACTATTGCGAACCCAAACAGATGGTTTGGAAGCTGATTTTGACGTGCGTTGTTTAGCAATACCGCGAGAGGATCTTACTGATTGGGATGAACTCACAGATAGCGTGTTGAAATTAATTCACGCAGAACTCAAAAACACACCTCAAAGAGCAGTTTACCTTTGTGGAGAATCATTTGGGGGTTGTTTGGCGCAGAAGATAGCAGTCGCAGCACCGCAGTTGTTTAAGCGGATAATTTTGTTAAATCCAGCTTCTAGCTTTCGGTTTCGTGCTTTTTTTAATTGGGGTTCGCAGTTTACCGATTTCGTGCCTAACTTCTTTTACGATTTAGGCGCTTTTGGATTGTTAGCGTTTCTAGCTTCCTTACCAAGAATGAGTAGCAGCGATCGCCAAGAACTTTTGAAAGCCATGCGTTCAGTTCCACCAGAAACAATTCGCTGGCGAATATCATTACTTCGGGAGTTTTACATTGATGAATACAAATTAAGTCAATTGACTCAACCGATTTTATTAGTTGCTGGTGCCAATGACAGACTTTTACCTTCGACTACAGAAGCTTTGAGGTTAGCCAATATTTTTCCGAATGCTAAAGTTTTAATACTTCCAGAAAGCGGACACGCCTGCTTGTTAGAAAAAGATATCAATCTTTACGAAATTATGCAGCAGAACAACTTTTTAGAATGTAGTAATGAAACCATGAAATCAAAAAATTAAAGCCTTTTTCATCTATTTTAGCCTTTTGAGGTCATTTGTAAAAACCCCGTATATTTAAAATACTGGGTTTTTTTTTGGTTATTTCCTACAAGTTCATGCGGCATTAAATAGTTTCAAAGGGAATAGGCAGTAGAAAGTAAAAAAATCCTTATATAGCAAACTCTAAAAATTAAGTATTAAAAAAAAATAGATTGTAACTAAATCTACTGGTTTCAAAAAAAGTTAATAGCTAAACTTTCCTCTACGGGTTCTTATGTTTACAAGTAAAAATACCCTATTTACGTTGTACATTAAATGTAGAGGAACGAACTTTTATGAAATTTTCAGTAATTTTATTACTTTCTTTTGGTATATTACTTATTTTGTTTGGAATATCTATTTTTACCCCATTTTTATCATGGGTAGGCAAAAGGTTCAATAGTTCTAAATCAAGTTCTTATAATTACAAACAACTCCAATCGATACGTGCAACAAGTCTCTTTATGGGTATTGTTTTCTTTGCTTTTGGAATATTTATCACAGTTGGCAGCGCTACACTTTTACATACTTGGAATACAGCAGAAAATCAAGATTCATCGGAAATAAAGTCAGTTGCACCAGAATCAAACCAATTTGTCGATCCTATGATTCCGAGAAAAATTTCTACACCTCCTATTAAATCATTTGGATCGAAATACAGATTAGATTGCCCGCCAGATGCATCTGGTCTAAATATGCGTAGAGAAGCAAGTTTAAATGCACAAATAATTACTTTAATTCCATGTAATGCCATTGGAATAAAAGATAGAGAGCAAAGAAATTATCAAGATGGAGTAGAGTGGTTTCTCGTAAAATATAAAGACAATATCGGATGGGTTGCTGGGAAATATCTCAAACAGCAAGCTAATAACCCGAAGAAAACTACATTTTTTTCCAAATTAATTGCAAAAAAAAGACCCTGACTACAAGCCAGAGTCCTATCATGGTGCATCTACAGTTTTTATATTCATTCTTATTATTTTATTGTCCGCATACTCAACCAGCATATTTTTATGTTTTCTAGAAAAATTCATATAAAATGGTGCTTTCTTAAAGTTGAGATAAAATTTTATAAAAAGACTACTTGTTACGTTGTCTTCGCTAAAACCGCTACTACAGCTAAGACATTACCTGCCTGAAATTAACAAAAATATCAATATTAGGAAATAAAAAGTAGTCAAGCCTGTATTATTCATCAGCTAAATTGCGCTTTTAGATAGATGTTCGGGCAATCGCCGCTCAGTTATAAATTAAAGAGAAAATAATTTTATATAATTTAGCGGTATTCTTAAAATGTCAGATAAAGCCGATCGAAAACCAGTTCAATCAACTCCCTCCGCTTCAGAAACAGAAGTTAAGATTCAGTCTCAAACTCCAGATAAAATTAAAACACCCGAAAAACAAGATTCTAACTCATCTCCTATAGAATCCTTCGCGAAAACGGTAGGTGAAGTAGGAGGAACAATTACTAATACCGCTTTAGGAGTCGGAGTTATTGTTGGTGGTAGCGCCTTAGAAGCTGGCTCAGCAGTAGTTTCAACTGTCGCTTCTGTAGGAGAAGCAGCAGCAAAACAAACCCACAAAATTATCGAACAAGCTACCGTTTCCGCAGGAAACGTAGTCAGTCACATTAGTGATAACTGGCTAATTCATAGATTAGCCGGAATCGTGAATTTAAACTGGCTTGTAGGTGCTAGCGATAACGTTGATTTAGTAAAAGCAGAAGCCGCAATTAAACACCTAAAGCAAAAATACCCTCACGAATCACCCACTCAACTTGCTCACCGCATCATGGTAGATAAAGCAGTCAAAGCTGGGGGAATTGGTTTAACTACCAGCATTTTACCGGGTGCTGCGGCAGCGTTATTAGCAGTTGATTTAGCCGCAACAACCGAATTGCAATCAGAAATGGTTTACCAAATTGCATCTATCTACGGGTTGAATTTACAAGATCCAACCCGCAAAGGTGAAGTATTAGCGATTTTTGGTTTAGGATTGGGAGGCGGTCGTCTTTTAAAAACAGCTGGATTGCGTTTACTGCGAAATATACCTTTCGCTGGTGCAGTAATTGGAGCCAGCGCTAACGCCACAATGATTTTTTCTTTAGGATATGCAGCTTGTCGGTTTTATGAAACCAAGCTGGATGCAACAAAATCTTTAACTAGCGAAGAGACAATAGCAAATTTACAGCAACAAAGCGAAAACTATCTTCAAACCGCGATCGCGCAAGAAGCAGTAATGGATCAAATTTTAGTACACATGATTCTTGCCAGTCATCCAGAACAAACTTGGTCAGAAATACTACCGCAGTTGGAAGCATTAAACCTTAGTTCTAAATCTTTAGAAGCGATCGAGCAAAATATTAAATCTCCCCAACCTTTAGATACCTTGCTCAATCAATTAAACCGCGATTTTGCAGCACCTTTATTAGCCCAGTGTTATCGAATTGCAAAATTAAACAACAAAACTACTCCGGTTGAGCAAAACATAATTAACGCCATTACTGCCAAATTTGATATTGACGCGAATTCAATCGAGTTAACAGTCAAGAATCAATAGGGCATTGGGTATGGGGAGAGGGGGACAAGGGGACAAGGGGACAAGGAGATGGGGGGATGGGGGGAAAATTTATTTATTTATTTAAATTCCTAACTCATAACTCCTAACTCATAACTCCTAATTCCGGTGGTCCTTCAATCCGTCAGCACAAAGCGTGAATTTTGAGCAATACTGGTACAAGTAAAGTCACTTGTTGGATACGAAATGGAAATTAGAGCGAGTAATACACCGCTTTCAGATTGGTCTGGGGATGGTTTAGCTGTTGGATTATTTGAAGATGAGTTAGATTTAACTGGCGATTTGGCTGCTTTGGATAAAAAGTTGGCTGGTGTCTTAAAAGAATTAATACAAGACGAAGAATTTAAAGGAAAGTCTAATAGTACTACTTTTACTCGCTTAAGTAGTGGTACTTCTATTCGTAAAATTATGTTAGTTGGCTTGGGTAAAGCCGATGCTTTTAATGCTGAAAGCTTACGACGTGCAGCCGCAACAGTAGCAAAGTTAGCTAAAAAGCAGAAGTGTAAATCTTTGGGCATCAGTTTACCAGTTTGTCATGATGACGCAGCCCAAACTGCACAGGCGATCGCCGAAGGTGTACAGTTAGCGCTTTATCAAGATAACCGTTTCAAGTCGGAACCGGAAGAAAAAGAAACACAAGTAGAAACTGTAGATTTACTAGGTTTAAGCGGACAAGAGGCAGCCGTAAACCTTGCTAATCAAATAGCTTCGGGGGTAATGCTCGCACGAGAATTAGTTGCAGCGCCAGCTAATGAAGTAACCCCGGTGACTATGGCGGAAATCGCTCAAGCGATCGCTTCCGAACACGGTTTAGAAATAGAAATTCTAGAAAAAGAAGAGTGTGAAAAGTTAGGAATGGGTGCTTTTTTGGGAGTAGCGCAAGCTTCCGATTTGCCTCCGAAGTTTATTCACCTTACTTATAAACCCCAAGGTACCCCCAGACGTAAGTTAGCAATTATTGGCAAGGGCGTTACCTTCGACTCTGGTGGATTAAATATCAAAGGTGCTGGTAGCGGTATTGAAACCATGAAAATGGATATGGGTGGCGCTGCGGCTACCTTGGGTGCTGCCAAAGCGATCGCTCAACTCAAACCCGATGCCGAAGTTCACTTTATTTCTGCCGTCGCGGAAAACATGATCAGCGGACACGCCATGCATCCCGGCGATATCCTCAAAGCTTCTAACGGTAAGACTATCGAAGTTAATAACACCGACGCTGAAGGACGTTTAACGTTGGCTGATGCGTTAGTGTTTGCCGATAAGTTGGGAGTTGATGCGATCGTGGATTTAGCAACTTTGACAGGAGCCTGTATTGTTGCTTTGGGAAATGAAATCGCCGGGTTGTTTACTCCCAGCGATGAATTAGCATCCGAATTGCAAAGAGCTTCCGAAAGCGCTGGAGAGAAATTCTGGCGGATGCCGATGGAAGAGAAATATTTTGAAGGATTGAAATCTGGTATTGCCGATATGAAGAATACCGGGCCTCGTGCGGGTGGTTCGATTACTGCATCTTTGTTTTTAAAGCAGTTTGTTAAAGATACCCCCGCTTGGGCGCATTTAGACGTTGCAGGTCCCGTGTGGACTGATAAAGATAACGGCTACAATCCTTCTGGTGCAACGGGTTTCGGCGTGCGGACTTTGGTTAATTGGGTTTTGAGTTAATTGTTTAATTAGTCTTTATGGTGGACAAATAAATGTCCACCGTGGATTTAATTTAAAAGCTTGAGTAAATAACCATTAATCCTTAAAGCTAATATTAAGGAGATTTAACAGAAAAAGACCAGCTATAAGATTTGGTTGTGTTGTCTATAGTCCGAAACCGAATTTCAGCACAATTAATTCCTAGCTGAAAAGAATTCGGAGTGTAAGAAATTTTGTAATAACTCTGAGGCCAGTTACGGGTGCCACCAATCCGAGCTTGTTTGGTGACATCTACTCCATTCACAAATAATTGCACCGAGCGAGGCTCAGCTTCTTCTCCCAACTTAAAATTCAATGCAGCACCAACAAACTGTACAGAAGTCTGTGCTGAATTTTCTGTAGGAAACACTTCTAACAGTTGAGGAGGTGGAGGCGCAGAAGAACCCATCAACAAAAAACTTAATAAAATTGCAGAAACCTGTTTCATTGGAAAGTTACCTATAACTAACGATTAAAATAGTTTGTAAGTTGGGATAAGCACACGAAGAATAATCATATTCAACAATAAATTATGTTAGCGCTGTAACCCAACAAATTTTTTCCGGGATATTCTTAAATATCTCAATCGATCGCAATCCTAGTAATGTTGGTTTACGACACGATAATTATAAAGTAGGCGTTACAAACTAAATTTGATAAACGTATTTAACCCAACCTACAAGCTCGAAAATCACTTTTTATTCGATCTATTTTTCCGACGAGATTCTTGCTGCATTTTTTTCTTCTTTTTTGCTTTACTTTTAGATTTCTTTGATGAGTTAGAAAATCCTTGTACCTGATTCAAACTATTAAGAGTTTTCTCAAATTCCAAAGCAAGAAAATAATCAGATTCTATATCAGATATAGCATCTTCAATCAAAGAATAATGAATATCATCACGAAGTTTTTTCAAAGTAGCTTCCGAACCTATTTCTAATAGATTGTTAAACTCTTCTCGCTCAAAATCAATCCATCGAATTAAATTCTCATCAAAAGTTTGTTCAATATACTGCTGGAGTTCTACTGGAGCAAGCATAGAACTGTTCATTACTAAGTTACCCAAGATATAATTTTGTTCTTCTTTCGTTTTAAATACGGAATCCTTATTTGCATAAATTTTTAGAAAAAGTTCTTTATAATACTCGATTATTTCCTCTCTAGGAATAATTTTGTGAATAACTAAAATTATTAAAGATTCAACGGCAGCACCTCTTACCCGTTGATCGATTTCTTTATTTTCTATCAATGATTCGATCGGCTCAATATTTCCATCACAAACAGAAGCAAGTATTCTACCCAAGGCTTCCCCTACTAAATTGCCCGTTGCATCAACTGGCATATCTCCTGAAATTGAGAAAAAATCGATGATAACCCGATAAGCTTGAGATTCTCTAAATTGCGCCAGTAAGTAAAACGCACAAAAATGTAGAATATAGTCAGGTTTATTTGATAGCTCCTCAAGGTTATTTTTACAATTCGATAAAACATCTAACAATAAAGGAGTAATGGCTTCTTTTTCTTCGATGGCTCTTTCTAAAGCTTCGCGGGGTAATTTGCCATTATTATTTTCTAACTTCGATATAATTTCTTCTAATTGCATATTCAAAAATTCCCCTTTTATGAAAACACTTTTGATAAATTTAAGTCTGAAAACGCCGAAATATACCCAGCACCGCAGACAATTGAAAACCTTGCTTATTTTCCCGAAGTGTTAGAAAAACATAGACAAATTAAAATTTAATAAGTGGTTGTAATTACACAGGATACAACTCTTGTGGGATGGGCTTCAAGCCCGTCCGAAATAATCAAAACGCAATTGCTACCGGAGGCAGAGCCTCCTGAAACAGCATTCCCAGCCTCCAGGCTGGGAACGAGTCACTGGAGATTACTTATTTCTATTTCTTAGCCCGTGAAGACGGTGAGTCTAGTTGGGGGTGTCGGTTTCCGTCCCCCAAACTAGCGAACCCGGAGGGGCTTTGTTTGGATGGTTCCCCAGACTTCCAGTCTGAGGGTGAACTGCCAATCCCCAATGCCCCATCCCCAAATTTACTTCCTTTCCGGATGTTGGGCATCTTCAGCCGAAAGATGTCCCATTTGATTAATCGCTGCAATCATTTGATATAAGCGTCCCAAATCTCTTTGATTGAAGTACAGCAGCAATCGGGGAAGCCCAACAGCTTCGTCTGCTCCTTCTTGTGGTAAAGCTTGACTTTTCTCTATTTTCCCTTTCACTAAAATTTCGCTGAATTGTGCATTCAGCTTTTCTACTTCAGCGTCAGATAGCTCCGACTTTAAGCGAATCACTAGGCGATCGCTAACGTAACGACTGGAGTGATAAACTTTGAAAAATTGAGTTATGGCGTTACAAGCAACTTCTAAATTATCTGTAACGGTATACAAACTGGGGTCTTCAGGACTTACCAGACCTTTTTCAACCAACTGTTTATCAATATATTCGCTCCAAGATTTCCAGTAGTCACCACCGGGATGGTCGATTAAAATTAACGGAACTGGTCCAAATTTACCAGTTTGACTCAAAGTCATGCACTCGAATGCTTCGTCTTGAGTGCCAAAACCACCGGGGAATAATGCTACTGCATCACTTTCCTTGAGCAAAAATAGCTTGCGGGTAAAGAAATATTTAAAATGAATTAGTTTCTCATCACCCTGAATAATTGGGTTTGCTTCTTGTTCAAAGGGTAGCTCGATATTCAAACCAAAGGAGTTTTCCCTTCCAGCGCCTTCGTGTCCGGCGTGCATTATGCCACCACCACCACCAGTAATTACCATGAACCCCAATTCAGATACACGGCGACCAAAATCCCTTGCCATCTTGTAGTCTGGTGTTTCTGGGGATAAACGCGCCGAACCAAATATGGTAACTTTACGAACGTGTCGGTAAGTATGAAACAACTGGAAACCCCGTTCCATATCTGCCAAAGATGCTGACAAGATTTTCCAGTCTAGCCGGTCAATTTCATCGCCAGCAAGTCGCAATACAGTATTTAAAGTCTGCTCGATGTATTTCCGATTTTTTAAGTTCGGTAACTTTTCTATTAGCTCAAAGATATCCGCTTGAAGATGCTCTGATATATAAAAATCATTGGAGGTCATGACAGTTGATGCCAAAATAACATTATAATTTACTCAGGTTTCGTGTAGAATTTGCTGCCAAATTAACGGCGTTTATAGTCCACAATCTATTATTTTGAACTCATAATGCCTTTTAATTCTATGGTATTTCTACTTATTAATTCATAGTTAGCATTAAAATCATAGGTATTAGCTAACAATTAATAGATGATACATTGCGTCCAAAAAAGTTTGATTACTTGTTCCCATTAAAAAGCACCTTTGGTTGCTAAAACCAAGGCGAGTAAGGAAGGTTGCCGTTGCCAACCTCTGCTGGTGGAACTAAATGAATTAATATAGATTTTTTTGAATGTAAAATCGACGTATATTGGTACGTCTGTATCTATACGAATATTTTGTAGCTCCAAAAGTTGCATTTTAAACTTAACTTACTTTGTATCACTGACGCAATGGCGAGACGGTTGAAACTTATATGTACTTATATTAATGTATGAATGAAAAACTCAAATCCGGGTTTCTTTGGCGATAATTAAGTTTTTTTAGCCATTCTCAAGAAACCCGATTTTTTACCAACCTTTGCTTGAAGCAGTCTGTCTAATCTGTTTCAGGAAAGGCTTGTACTTGACCATTTGGTTTAAAAACTGCACGTATTTTTACATTTTGCCCATTCCGACTGGGAGAAACGAAAGGTT
This sequence comes from Rivularia sp. (in: cyanobacteria), assembly GCA_965234645.1. Taxonomy (GTDB): domain Bacteria; phylum Cyanobacteriota; class Cyanobacteriia; order Cyanobacteriales; family Nostocaceae; genus Rivularia. The sequence goes on from OZ248344.1 coordinate 5,526,430, forward strand.
GACCAATTTGTGGAATACCAGCCTTATCAACATAATCTCTTGCAGCTTTTCCTAAAGGAAGAATTTGTTCGAGCGCACCATCAACACCTACTGTCAAACTGTATTGCAAAGGCTGTTTTAATCCGCTAGGTGGCTGCCAGCGTTTTTCAAAATAACTTCTTACTTCCGCGACTTGATTGGTGTCGAACAATGTTTCACTATTGGCTGCGGCTGTTGTTACAGTTGTTTTTTCGCCACTATTTGCTGCGGAATCTGCACTACTCCTTTTTAATTGCGCTGCTAAATCGCTACTATTTTTAGAGGAATCTGGAAGCGAATTTGCTCGATCGTTATTTTGAGTGGGTGCAGCAGCTTGGTTTGGAGGAAGTACCGGAATTTTTGGGGAAGATGGGTTCGTGAGTGACGGCAAACTAGTTGATGGCAAATTACTTTTAGGAAGCAATGCGGAATTACTTCCCCCTGGGGTTTTAGTAGATGGATTTGGAGAAATTAGCGATGGTTCAGTTTGCAGTTTTGTCGTCGTACTGCTACCTTCTGGGAACAAGGGAAGACTAGGCAAACTGCTGTTAGGATTTGTCGAGGCTGAGGGAAAAGTGCTACCAGGTTTGGGAGTCGCTGATAAATTCGGATTGGGAGATGTTAAAGAGCTTGGTGAAAGAGGATCGGGGACGGTAACACTAGAACCTAAAGTTGGTAGCGGCGATGCATTTGGTGAAGGAGTAAGTAAAGAATTTGGCGTTGGTAATGGCGTTAACAGCGTACTATTCGCATCACTACCAATTTCATTATTTGTCGCTATTTTGCCCGTTTCCTTTTGTTCTCGAACCCGGTTAGCGTATTGATAGGTAAATGGCATTAACCCCAAGCCCAATACCATTACTGCTGCAACAGGTGCCCAAGCAGGGATTGCAAAATTATTTGTTCTACGCGGTTGAGTTTCGGTAGGTAAAGCGACAACATCAACTATGTACTCATCTAAAGCTGTTGCTAAATCAAATAGTTGCAGTAAACCCAGTTGAATTGAAGGACCGCTAACTTGGTTTGCTAAGGAACCAAGAAACAATTGATGAGTCAAATTGCTGCTTGGTTGTAAATAAATATTTCCCCTATAAGCAAATTCGTTTTCAGAATGAGAAATATTTTCCAAGTTAGGAATATCGGACGCTGCTGTAGGTTCAAATGTTTTACTAGCTTCGTGCGCTTCAACTCTGGAAGCCCAGAAATTTTCTGGTGACTGTTGCAAGATTTCCTGTACGTAACCTGAGACTGCCGTATATAAAGCTTCCAACTGGTCCCGGTCGCCTTGGACTACAATAAGTTCCTTTTCTGGTTGTCGCGGGTCATCAAAACGAAGATTGAATCTAACCTGCTTGAGAACTGATTTACCCATCCACCGCGACAAAGGAGAACTTTGCGCCACAACTTCTAACGTGCAGGTAGGCGGCGTATACCGACGAATCACTGAATTTGATAGAGGCATGGCAGTAAATGCGTCTTGGACATTTCAAAATTTTGTTGAACGATCTATAAGTGCTAGCCAGAGACGGCGGTGTCCACCGGGACCACTGTAGAAAACTAAATCTATCAGTAGTTTGAGTGCCAAATTGGTGAGTATATCTGTGGAGATTTTCTCATTCTCTTCCATCCGCTCTTGATAAGTGTTGCAGAAAGCATCGATGTAATCTCCCAATAAAGCAGAGTAATGAGGTTCGCGGTTGTTCAACGCTTGCTGTTCTAACAAGTCAACAGCACGACGAATTAATTCTTGGTGCTGTTTGGCAAGATAGCAAGTAATCAAAACTAACGATCGCGCTTCTTCTACATCTAATTTTTTTCTGCCTCCTTGACCTTTGCGTATGGGGTTAGACTGGCGCAGTCGCCACAGCGCCACCCGGTCTGGCACTCTTGATTCTAAATTAAGATTAATTGCCGCAGAGAGCATTGCTTCGGAACCGATGCCAGTCAAAGCTTCTAGAGCCAACAGCACCAAGTCAATTTGGGCTTTGATATCGTCCCATTGAATGGATGTTGGGGCGGCAATGTTAGTTAAATCCTCCCACTGCGAACTAATAGTGGGTGAATCGCCAGCAGAGTGCATAACTTTAAGCATAGGTGATCGGGCTGGTAGGGACTGTTGCTGTTACCCATTTTGAAACCAGACTTTCAACATTTTATATTGGTTTCCGCAAGCAATAGCAAAAAAATCGCAATTTGGCAAGCTTTATACCTGATTTGGGTCAACAGCAATTTGTCTTTTACCTACTTTAGATTCAATTCCTATTTTGTCAAAGGGAAATTTTTTAATTGGGAATTGGGAATTGGGAATTGGGAATTGGAGACAGGGGGACAAGGAGAGAGGGGGAAGAGGGGGAAGAGGGGGAAGAAAATTATTCCTAACTCCTAACTTTTAACTCCTAACTCCTAACTCTTAACCTTTAACCTTTAACCTTTAACCTTTGACCTTTGACCTTTAACCTTTAATGTAAGCAATCGTAACCCCAGTTCCGCCATCGTTTTGCGGTGCTGCTTCGTAATTACTTATTCTGGGATGCTGCTTCAAAAAAGCATGAACTCCTTGACGTAGTTTTCCGGTTCCGTGTCCGTGAATTATCCATATTGCTCTTGCAGCTTCTGAAATCGCTTTATCTAAAACTAATTCGGCATCTGCTACTCTTCTTCCCCGTAAATCTACGGTGTTCTTGGAAGTACGAATTAAAGGTTCGCTTTCTGCTGGTTTGGCTGCTGGTTCTGCTGGTTTAGCTGCTGGTTTGGCTTTAACTGGTGGCTGCGCTTTTTCCCCATCTAAAGATTCCACATCCTCTAGTTTGACCGTCATTTTCATGATTCCAAACCGGACGTTAAACTCCCCATCTTCGTCAGGGGCTGTTAATACTTCTGCTGTTTGTCCTAATCGAGGAATGCGAATCCGTTCGCCTACTTTTGGCATAAAACCGACTTTCTCTTTCGGTGCAGCCTTTGGTATAAATCTATCTGCTAATTTATTTATATTCTCGGTAGCTTTTTGAGCATCTTGGGCGGTTGGTTTACCTTGTTGCAAACGCTTAATTACCCCAGCTATTTCACCTTTTGCCGAAGCGATCGCTTGTTGTACTGCTATTTCCTGAGAAGCACGTAAAGATTTTTCCCTTTCTTCTAAATATGCAGCTTTTGCCGATACTTCTTTATAAAAACGTTCTGCTTGCTGCAACAAATCTTGTGCCTGTGCTGCTTTCTCTTCCTGACGGCGACGTTGCGCTTCTAATCCGGCTATAACTTGATTAACTTCATCTGTTGCACCTCCCATTTCATCTTTTGCTTTTTCTACTACTTCTGCTTTTAACCCCAAACGAGAAGCAATTGCTAAAGCATTGGAACGTCCGGGAATTCCCCACAGTAAACGATAAGTTGGTGACAAAGTTGCTTCATCAAATTCTACCGAAGCATTTTCAAAGCGTTCGTCTTGATACTTCAGTGCCTTCAACTCGCCAAAGTGAGTAGTAGCAATTGTCAGCATCGAACGATCTGCAAGATAACTCAACAAAGCGATCGCTAATGCACTACCTTCAACCGGATCTGTACCCGCGCCAACTTCGTCAAGAAGAACTAAGGAGGAGGGAGGGGTAGATGGGGGGATGGGGTGATGGGGGGAAGTAATTTCTTCTTCGTCTTCCTCGTCTCCTTGTCCCTGTTCCTCGGTCGATATTGCGTCCAAAATCCGACTAATCCGGCGGATATGTCCGGAAAAGGTTGATAAACTCTGCTCTAAGGATTGTTCGTCCCCAATGTCTGCTAATATTTGGTCAAACCAAGGTAATTCCACCGGCTCGCGGGCTGGTACGAACAAACCTATTTTTGCCATTAATGTTGCAAAACCAAGGGTTTTCAGAGTTACGGTTTTACCGCCCGTGTTGGGTCCTGTAATGGTAACTACTCTAATATATGGATCGATAACTAAATCTACGGGAACTACTGGATGTCCTTGTTCGTGATGCTGTTGCCACACTAACAAGGGATGCCGTAATTCCCGGAGGGTAATATTTTCTTCTAGAGGGTTAATAAAACGAGGAGGATTTGCTTTTAACCAGAAGCTATACCGTGACTTAGCAGTCGCTAAATCTAATGCAGTTGCTACTGCTAGTACTTTTTCTAAATCTGGCTTTACTTCACCGACTTGTTCGGATAAATTACGGCGAATCGCTTCTTCTTCTACTTGTTCTCTCCGCAATAATTGCCGCAGTTGATTGCCCATCGGCACTACGGAATTAGGTTCCACATACAGGGTGGCTCCGCTTGTTGAAGTGTCGTGTACAATACCTGGAATAGCGTCTTTTTGCGGTGCTTTTACGGGAATTACATATCGATCGCCGCGTTGGGTTATTATTGTTTCTTGGAGTGCGTTGCCTTTTACCTGGATGATGTTTTGCAGCTTTCGGGTGATTTGACTGCGGTTTTGACGCAATGAGTGACGAATATCGCCGAGTTTCTCGCTCGCACGATCCGTTACTTGTCCCCGCTCATCGATACAGCGGTGGATTTCTTGTTCTAATTCTGGGTAAGTCCGTAAATCGGCAACTAATTCGTTTAATATTTCTAAATCTGGATGGTTATCGATCAGACGACGTAAATTTCTGACTCCAGCCAGGGTAGTAGCGATCGCTAATAATTCATCCCCTGCCAAAATACCTTTTAATTCCGCTCTTTCTAAAGAATCGCCGAAATCCTGAATTCCTTCAAAAGAAATTCCATTATCTAAACGATTTTCTAATTCGTATACTTGTTTCGTTTGCCCTAATAAATATTCGCTTTGAATTTGAGAGTCAGGAATAGCAATATTACGTGCGGCGATCGCTCCCAGCTTAGTTGCCGCGAAAGTTGATAAATGCTGGCATAGGCGGGACCATTCCAATAATTCTAGTGTTTCGGATTGGATCAAGGCTGCTTAAATAATAGTTTTGAAGTTATGTTAACAATATTAGCGGTTCTAGACGCTTGCTGACATTTGGGCAATCGTTTTTTATCTCCGATTAGTTATTTCTACCTATATCTAAATTTCCCTATTTCTATAGGTTCATAATCAAGCTTTAATTTGATGAACATCTTATATTGTATATGTTGCTACCTGTTTTAAATATCTAATTTAAGTAGAAAAAGATAATTAATTTGGAACTATTCAAGAAAAATAACTATCCCGATCGCGATCGTGAATTCAGATGTTACAGCGAAAAAATTATGTTTATGAATTTTATAATATTAAAATTATCAACGATCGTAATCTATTTTTGAACAACTATGAATTACTTTCAAAATCTAGTTTGAAGTATTCTTAAATACATTTGTTTGCATTAAAAATAATATTTAGTCAAATTCACTACTCGAATAAATGATTTTTTGAGAAAAACTACTTCGTATATAGCTTTTAAATTAGTACAGAGAAAGCATTAAAGATGACCATTGCTCTAAAAATACGATGAAAAATATACATAGATGCCTGCCTAATTATCTTACTTCAAATTCTTTACTACTACAGCAATAGGCTTACAACATCTAGCTGATAATTATGACAAAACAATAATCAAGTAGGAGCAACACCAGCTTTGTCACGAGGATAAAGCAAAAACCAATAACGCGCCCCTGTAAAATCCCTTTATTATTATAACTACACATATTTATCAATGATTCAATGCGATCTTTTGTCTCTTCTACCAGAAACAATTGGTTTCAAGAAAAACCTCTCATAATACACCCACAATTTGATACCCTAGCTTAAATAGATCGGAATAAGTAAAAGCACGTGGATATTCAAATTGGGCGAGGAAAAACAGCCCGTAGGGCTTACGGAATAGATGAAATTGCTTTAGTACCAGGTACAAGAACATTAGATCCTTCTTTGGCTGACACTAAATGGCGTATCGGCAATATTGAGCGAGAAATCCCAATTATTGCCAGTGCAATGGATGGTGTAGTCGATGTTCGCATGGCTGTACGTTTGTCAGAGTTAGGAGCATTAGGAGTACTCAATTTAGAGGGCATCCAAACCCGATATGACAATCCAGAGCCAATTTTAGACCGTATTGCTGGGGTAAACAAAGATGAATTTGTACCCTTGATGCAAGAACTTTATGCCGAACCAATTAAAGCAGAGTTGGTCACACAACGCATTAAAGAAATTAAATCGAGCGGTGGTATTGCTGCGGTTAGCGCTACTCCAGTAGGAGCTAATAAATACGGTTCGGTAGTCGCCGAAGCTGGGGCAGATTTATTCTTTGTCCAAGCCACGGTGGTTTCTACAGCACACCTATCACCCGAATCGATAATTCCTCTGGATTTAGCTCAGTTTTGTCGAGAAATGCCCATGCCGGTAGCTTTGGGTAACTGTGTAACTTATGAAGTCACCCTTAACTTAATGAAAGCTGGTGCTGCTGCGGTATTAATAGGAATAGGTCCTGGTGCTGCCTGTACTTCCCGTGGAGTTTTGGGTGTAGGAGTACCACAAGCCAGTGCGATCGCCGATTGTGCGGCAGCGCGAGATGATTATTACAACGAAACCGGGAATTACGTGCCAGTAATTGCCGATGGCGGTTTAATCACTGGCGGCGATATCTGTAAATGTATTGCTTGCGGTGCCGATGGTGTAATGATTGGTTCTCCGTTTGCTAGATGCGCCGAAGCACCGGGGCGTGGCTATCACTGGGGCATGGCAACCCCATCTCCAGTGTTGCCCAGGGGTACTCGCATTAATGTAGGTAAAACTGGTACTCTAGAGCAAATATTAACTGGACCGGCGCAACTTGATGATGGTACTCATAATCTTTTAGGCGCTCTCAAAACAAGTATGGGTACTCTTGGAGCAAAAAATATTAAAGAGATGCAACAGGTTGAAATTGTCATTGCTCCATCACTATTAACCGAAGGTAAAGTTTACCAGAAAGCTCAGCATTTAGGCATGGGTAAATAAAGTAAATTGAGTCGAAAGCTACGAGTTACGAGAAATATCTAATAGTTAACGATTGGTGGGTGTATAGTTCTTATGCAAAAAAAAACCGTCAATAACTAACTATTTTCAAGCGATCGCGCAAAATGTCCAAGATTTTCTTAAAGAAATTTTTCCTTACTTTTAAACTATGGCTGGAAAAATCGCATATGTCGCCTACAATAGAGATAGCGGAGACGCATGTTTCCGTTCACTCCTCACACCACACTCCGCCCGGACTACTGTTCGGGCGGTTCCTTATGTTTTGGAATAAATATGTTTTGGAATAAATTTTCGAGCTACTGTGTAAATGTATATTCCAAATGCCAAGGCAGTGCTTTTTACTGTGGTAGAATTTTCACAAAAATCAAAAACATCTGAATTATAAGGTTTTAAGGTATGTCATCAGCCACACAAGTTACGGACTCCAGCTTTAAACAGGAAGTACTCGATAGCGAAGTTCCTGTACTAGTTGACTTTTGGGCACCCTGGTGTGGTCCATGTCGTATGGTAGCCCCTGTTGTAGATGAAATTTCTTCACAATACGAAGGTCAAATCAAGGTTGTCAAAGTTAATACGGATGAGAATCCCAATGTTGCTTCTCAATACGGTATCCGCAGTATTCCCACATTAATGATTTTTAAAGGCGGGCAAAAAGTTGATATGGTCGTTGGTGCGGTTCCTAAAACTACATTAGCTAATACTTTGGAGAAATATCTCTAAAGATTAAGAAAGCTGAAAACTCACGATTGCTGTAGTTGAAAACGGCTAAAATCATCTGCTGAATTTTTCTTTACACCGTCAAATTAGCTCTGCGATTTAAATCCCCAGGGATTTTCCCTAAATTTTTTTTGGTAGTGAAGCTATAGCATGAGTTTTCAGCTACTTCTTTTTTATTCGTTTATCAGAAGTTGCCTTCGTTAGATTTAAGTCTTTCGGTAGAAATATTTTTTAAGATGTATTACTTGTAAACCTTAATACATCAGAAGGTTTCTTTCTGAATCAACATGAGAATATTTAAGAATTTAGCTATAAAAACCCTGTTTCTATAGCTAAAAAAAAGGGCTGCAAACGCAACCCTTGTACATTAAATGAAAATATTAAATTCTAAGACTGACGAGGTTTTTTCTTCTTCAGTTTTTGCTTTCTTAGACGACGTTGAGTCGCAATAACTGCACCCTCAACCGGATAACCGACTACAGGAATCACCTGATATTTGCGTTCTTCTTCAAACTTGCTCAGTTCATTATAATCAAGCCAATGGATGCAGTTGACAGGACAAGTATCAATTGCCTCTTCAATTACTTCTTCCGAATCACCATCTTGACGCATGACGCGCGATCGCCCATAATCGGGTTCGATATAGAAAGTGTTAGGAGCTACATGGGCACAGTGCTTGCAGCCGATACAAGTAATCTCATCAACATATACACCCTTTTCACGCAGCACACCGCCCAATTCCGGTTCCAAACCAGAACGAGCGGAGTTTTCTCGCAAGAAACCCCCTAACTCCGGTTCCAAACCAGAACGATTATCTCGTCCATCTTCCGGCGGCAAAAAATCAGACATTACGCACTCCAGCGCTGTACTACTAAGCGAATCGAACCATCCTGATTCCTTTTTTGTTCGCTAACTTGAAAGCCCGCTTTTGCGGTTTCTTTAACTACAGTGCTGTAAGCGTAACGTTGTGTAACTTGACGTAAAAACCCTTCCACAGAAAGATTTTGCGCCCAATATTGTAAATCCGCAACTAGTTCGTATTCTTTTCCGTTCCACTTAAAGCCGATATCATAGCCATTGTTTTGCTCGATAGCAATTTCAGCAGTGTGGGTTATACCTTGATAACCGCGCAAAGAATGCGAACCATCTTTCCAAGCTACACCTAAGTCGGTGAGAGCATCTTTCAAAGATTCAATATTACGAATTTGAGTCTTAATCTGGCTAAAGTGTGACATAATAGGTCTGAATCAGTGAGAATAAGTGATTAAGTTGGGTTAAAAACTACCAATCGCTGAATGTTGCTTGAGTATTCGCAACATCATTCTGAGAAAACACCTTGGCGGCGAAATATTCTGATGTTGTTTGATGGTGAAGTACAATTCCTAGCTGCGCTTCGATAGCTGCCGTAACTTCAGCGCAAGAAGCACCGACTATTCCAGTAACCTTTTCTTGTACTCTACCATCTGGATAAATTATAAATTCTAATGTCTCCATACTTTCGATCGACCATATTGATTGAGGTTTATTTATGCTGCTATAAAGCCGAATCTAAAACTCTGCTTGAAATTGAGTCATTAAACAATTAATTTCTCATCCCCGAAACAAATATATTTAAAATCTTTACAAAACTTATTATTTGTAAAAGTGTTTGCTTCAATTATATGTAAGTTTCTCTTAACTAAGCACATTAGTCAAGCTGAAAAATAGGCACCCTTCAATAATTATCTCCGAAGATATAGAACTAACGTATACCCCAAGGTGTAAGTTTGAAAATTAGAAAAAATATCTTGAAAGCCGATGAATCTGATTAATTATTGTCTATAAAAGTCATAAAAAGACGAATTTAGATTATTTTATTTTGAATATCTTAAATACGTCTTTAGGCTGAATTGTTTATAATTGACTCGATCGTCAGAATGTCAGAAAACGGAATATGGCGATCGCATAAAAAAAAATCGTGTTTCTCCTGGTAGAAACCCAGAATATCCCGGCAAGTTGCTCATGGTGCATCCTACTGAGTGTAGTTGACTGTTGCAATAGCTTGAACCAGAAGAAATTGTAGGCTATAAGACAATTGAGCAACAAAAAATCTTGAAAAATATTATATTTAGCTAGTTTGTACTAAATATAATGATTGTTGTAAATTGTAGTATTTTATACAAAAAGTCAAAAAAGAACTTATTTCGTAATAAAGTGTATATTCTTCAACTATTTTTAAAAGAAAAATATTAGTTTAGCGATCGCTGTTAGCCGTTAACTGGTAACTGGTAACTTTTAGCTAATTTCCTAATTGTTGTTCTTCTTTGATTTCTTCATCAAAAACTAATTCTGAGGTTTGAACAACAAACGGAGTTTCAGCACCTAATAAACCACGCTTAATCCGTTCTGGTGTTTCTGAAAAAACTACGAACAAAGGATATACAGTATTAGTTCCCTCGTTCAAAATATGGCTGTAGCGAGGAGGCATAAACCACTCATAATCCTTATCCAACCAAACTTGAGTTTGTCGCCATCGTCCCAATAAATCAGAAAAATCTTCATCAGGGCGATGGATAAATACAAGAATTTCAACCCCTGTTTTAATTTTCCATTCCGGATCGCACATCAAAATAGCTAAATCGCAAGGTAGACAAGTTGTTTGCGGTAAATCTTTTTCAGTTTTACGAATGCGGATAATTGGTAGAGGAATGGTAATAAAACTTTCATCCGGGCGGCGTAAACTGGGAACCATTTCTAAATAAGGACGATGCTGCTTTAAAAGAGCAACAGTTGCAGAATGATTGCAATATTCCGCCAAGCTAATTTCGTATTGAGACTTTTGTACGGGCATAAATAATTTTGGATTTTAGATTATGAGTTGAGAGTGAGGAGTGAGGAGTTAAGAGTTAAAAGTTAAAAGTGAGGAGTTAGGAGTTAAGAGTTAAAATTAGGAATTAGGTATTTTTAAGATGCAGACCTTTAACCTTTAACCTTTAACCTTTAACCTTTAACCTTTAACTGTTTTTAGCCTAATTCTTCAAAGACTGCGAACATTGGTAGGTACATTGACAGCAAAATCATGGCAACCATACCACCGATAACCACAATCATTACTGGTTCTAAAACACTGGTAAGAGCTTTTACTGCTTGCTCAACTTCATCTTCATAGAAATCGGCAACTTTCATCAACATTCCATCTAGTTCTCCTGTTTCTTCCCCAATACTCATCATTTGAATTGCCATAGGAGGAAAAACGTTTTCTTTTTGTAATGCAAAACTAATCATTCCCCCTTGTTCAACTTCACTTCTGGCAGCATCAATAGCATTAGCAATTACCTGGTTTCCTGATGTGTCTCGGACAATTTCTAAAGAAGTTAAAATAGGTACTCCCGAACGAGTTAAAGAACCGAAGGTACGGCTAAATCTGGCAATTGCTGATTTTTGAATTAAATCGCCAAATAAAGGTAGTTTTAAAGAAAGTGCATCGATATTTAATGTGCCTACAGGTGTTTTGTAGTACATATCAAAAGCTACTTTCGATCCGACAACAATACCAATAAGAACGAAAAGTCTCCAGCTTGTCAAAACGCCACTTATCCAAAGCATAAATTGTGTTAAAGCTGGTAATTCTGTTCCCAAATCTTTGAATATATTGGCAAAAATTGGAATCAGAAAAATAGTCATTGCCAGAAAAATGATTACTGCTAAACTACCCACAACGATAGGATAAGACATTGCGGATTTGATTTGGTTTTGCAGTCGAGCCACATCTTCTAATAATTTGGCTAAACGGTTAAGAACTTCATCCAAAACACCACCGACTTCGCCAGCTTGAACCATGCTGACATACAAACCATCAAAACATTCAGGATGCTTTCGCATGGCATCGGAAAGGTTAACACCATTTTGCACTTCGCTACTAATATCTAAAAGTGCTGCTTTCAGTTTAGGATTGCTGCATTGTTCGGAAAGTACTCCCAAACTTCTTACAATTGCTACCCCCGCATTTGTTAAAGCAGCAAATTGACGGGAAAATATAGCTTTATCTTTAACGGTAACTGTAGCAAATTTGTTTTGCAGTTTTGTTAAATCTAGGGCTTCACCGATATCGAAACCTTTAAATTTTTGTAAATCTTGGATGACAAAACCTTGCTGTCTTAACTCAGTACGAGCTTGGGCTAAAGAGTCGGCAACAATTTTTTCTTGTTTAGATTTTCCTTGTGAATCGCGAACGCGAGCAACGAAAGTTGGCATGATTTATATAGTTTTAAATTCAAAAAAATCAAATTTTAATTTTGACTATGAAAAAAACTTAGTAGTTAGCGATCGCAATATAACTGATAACTAACTACTAGTCATTTATTGAAATATTAACGTTTCACAGCAGCTTTCCCGTTAGTTGTTGGTGCCGAACCAATTAGACGTTGGATTTCATCTGGCTTGGAAGTTTTTGACATTGCAGCTTCAAAAGAAATGGTTCCTGCTTTCACGTAGTCGGCAAGAACTTTTTCCAAAGTTTGCATCCCAAATTTTGCGCCAGTTTGAATCGCCGAATAAATTTGAGATGTTTTACCTTCGCGAATCATGTTGGAAATAGCAGGAGTAATAATCATGATTTCTTGAGCCATTACTCGACCAAATTCATCAGGTTTGGGATTTTTCTTAGGCACTAAAGTTTGGCTAAAAACTGCAACTAAAGAGTTAGATAACTGTACCCGTACCTGAGTTTGTCTGTCAGCGGGGAAAACGTCGATAATTCTATCAACAGTTTGTGCTGCTGAAGAGGTGTGCAAGGTACCGAATACTAAGTGACCAGTTTCTGCTGCGGAAATAGCAAGAGCGATCGTGTCTAAATCTCGCATTTCTCCAATCAAAATAATATCTGGATCTTCACGCAAAGAACCTTTTAAAGCATTAGCAAAACTTTTTGTATCTTCACCCAATTGACGTTGGTGAACCAGACTTTTAACTGGTTCGTAAACAAATTCAATCGGATCTTCAATTGTTAAAATATGTTCTGCCTTTGTCCGGTTGATTAGATCGATCATTGCCGCCAAAGTCGTTGTTTTACCAGAACCCGTGGGACCTGTTACTAATATCATTCCTTTGGGTTTGTCGCACATTTCTCGCGCAACATCTGGTAAACCCAATTTCTCAAAGTTAGGAATTTTAGAACTTAATGCTCTTAGACAAGCGGCGTAAGTTCCGCGTTCTTTGTAAACGTTTACCCGGAAACGTGCCAATCCTTTAACACCATAAGAACAATCTAACTCCCAAGTTTGTTCGAGGATTTTACGTTGAGAGTTATTCAACATACTAAAAATTAGTCTTTGACATTGATCGCCAGTCAAAGCTTCCTCGCCGATAGGTGTTAACTTACCGCTAAGACGAAAATAAGGAGGTAAACCAGCGGATAAATGCATATCCGAACCACCCATTTCAATCAATTGTTCCATCAAATCTTCAATCATCATTTCCATTGTTTGTACTCCTTGTATTTTTGTTTATTAGTTATTAGTGGTTGGTTGCTATTAGAAACTGATAATTTTTAACTCTTAACTTTTATCAGTTAATCTTGAAAGCGAGATGTCATACAGTAAGGACAATCCAACCATTCCGGCTGCAATTGGGCTTCACAATTTGCACAAGTCAAACCACTTTTACGTTTAGCTTTCAACTCTGCTTCCAAACCTGTATCGGTAAACGTTACCCGTTCGACTTCCTCAAGGGTGGTGCCTCCTTGACGTACCAAATCCAAGCTGTAAGCAAGCAGAGTTTTCATTCCTTCTTCTACTGCTGCTTCTTTAATCAATTCTGTTGGTGCTTCTTCGTTGATTAAAGCCTGGATGCGTTCGGTAATTCTCATTACTTCGTAAACACCGCAACGTCCTTTGTAGCCAATACCGCTACATTTTTCACAAAGGTGATTGTTGGCTCTGGCTTCTTGAATTTGGTCGATGCTAAGAGTATTGGCTTTATAGAAGATTACATCCGCTTCTTGAGATGCCGATAAGCCGTAACGTGCGAGTTCTTGCGGTGTAGGATTGTACTCAATACGACATTCACTACATACGCGACGCATCAGACGTTGTGCCAGAACTCCAAGCAAAGAACTGGAAATCATGAAAGATTCAATACCCATTTCTCCCAAACGCGCGATCGCACCGGGAGCATCGTTGGTGTGCAGGGTAGTTAATACTAAGTGACCTGTTAATGCCGCTTCGATCGCTGTTTTCGCCGTTTCTTTATCTCTGGTTTCACCTACAAGTAATACGTCGGGATCTTGTCGCAAAAATGCCCGCAAGGCGGTACCAAAATCCAATCCTTTTTCCCGAATCACCTGCACCTGAGTAATCCCCGGTAAACTATATTCCACCGGGTCTTCTACAGTACTGATATTAATATCGGGAGAATTTCTTTCGGCAAGGGCAGAATACAGAGACGTTGTTTTACCAGAACCCGTGGGACCTGTTACCAGAATCAAGCCAAAGGGTCGGCTAACCATGTCCTGAACAATTTGCAATGTCTCTGGGTCGGTAATTAATTTATCCAATCCCAATTGAGTTGAGGAGTTATCCAGAATCCGGAGTACTACTTTTTCTCCGTAACGACTCGGTAAAGTATTTACCCGGAAGTCTACTTTGCGTCCTTCAAATAAGCGGCGGATGCGTCCATCTTGGGGAAGACGGCGCTCGGCGATATCTAAGTTAGCAATAATTTTGAAACGGGCTGTAATTGCGGCAATGATTTTTTTCGGTAAAGCATCAAAAGCCTCGCGCAATACACCATCTTTACGAAAGCGAATGCGTAAGTTTTCTTCCTGGGGTTCGATGTGAATATCGGAAACCCCTTCATGCAGTGCTTTGGCGAGGATTCTATTTACCAAGTTGATGATTGGCGCATCCTCAGCGCCCTTCATCGCCGAACCTAAGTCAGCTTCTGATTCTTCGGGAGCATCTTCTAAATCGAGATTATCGAGATTTTCTAAATCTTGATTGAGATCGGTAGATTGTTGCTTTTCTTTATGCTTCTGTTTAACAGCCATTTCATCCAAAAATTGGTTGATTAGCTGCTGGTAATCTTCTTGAGTAATTACCATACGCTGCAAACTGAAGCCTTGGGGACGTAAAACCCGATTCAGATCGTCGGAAGCCTCCAGATTGTCTGGATCTACCATCGCTACCAAAACAAAAGGTGGGCTTTCGTTTTCATGTTTTGATAGTGGAATTAAGCGATGGCGACGACAAATATCCACCGGGATAAGAGTCTCAATCATTCCTCCCACCGAAGTTGCCCCTACTTGGCTAACCTCCGGATCTAAGGATTCTACGCCGTAAAGAATTTTAAGCTCAAATAGCTGTTGCTTTTTGTACTCGCGGAGTAGCTCTGGTGATAGCTGTCGCCCTGCAATTGATTCGATGACCTCAGTTAAAGGTCTACCCGACTTGCGGCTTTCTATAAGTGCCTGCTTCATCTGACCGTTATCTACAAAGCCAGATTGAACAAGTTTGTTACCGAAAGGCGAGAACTCCGATTTTACACTCAGAGCGGTACTGCGCCTTTGTTGTGACGATTGAGTCATATGTTGAGATGATGGATGCTGCACAAACCTTACTATTCAAGTATTCCCAACCTGGGGTGCAGAATTTTCATCTCAACTAAGAAATCTTAGCTAAAATTTTTTTATTAGATGAATCAGGCGATCGGTAGTAGTTTTAGCCGTCTTCTGGTGTATGCGGATTAAGTAAATACCGCTTAAAGGTGAGAAATTCCTAGAAAGCACGTTTTTTCAAAAAGTCTTTAATATAGCGATCGTTATGACGGTAATACCACTTCCGGGGAATATTTCTGTCGTCCAAATACGCTAAACTTTCCTTCTTAGTAAATAAATTTGTAAGCTGTTGTTTTATGGGGTGGTGAAAACTACCCTGTAAAGTATTCCTAAATGATTGGAAAATAGTGGCTTAATGTCAACAGTCATCTATAAATAACACAGCAGTGCCCCAACGGCGAACTAACAGAGGTAAATCAAGTAATGAACAGCGACTCTCCACAAACAAATTCCAACGCTAACGGCGATGTCAACGAGCAAATCACAATTGAGGCAAACGTTGCAGAATCAGCTGCGGTTAATCCAGAAGATGGTACTCCTACAACCCCAACGACTGCTCAATCAAACGCTGGTGCCCCAGAAACGGCTCAATTTGAATCTTTAAAAGCGCAGTTAGATGAGCGTAGCAGTCAGTATATGCGAATTGCGGCAGATTTTGAAAATTACCGCAAACGCACTAGCAAAGAAAAAGAAGATTTAGAACTACAGGTGAAGCGCAACACTATTACAGAATTATTGCCAGTAGTGGATAATTTTGAGCGAGCGCGAGCGCACATTAAACCCCAAAATGATGGGGAAATGGCGATTCACAAAAGTTATCAAGGCGTTTACAAGCAGCTAGTAGACTGTCTCAAACGGGTGGGTGTTTCACCAATGCGTCCCGAAGGTCAACAGTTCGACCCCAACGAACATGAAGCAGTAATGCGCGAACCTACGGATGAATATCCGGAAGGAACAGTGTTAGAAGAGTTAGTACGCGGATACTTTCTTGGCGATCGCGTGTTACGTCATGCAATGGTAAAGGTGGCTGCTCAGAAGGAAGATACGCCTTCTGGGGAGGACTCGCAGTCTGGGGAAGCAAGTACTTAAGCTGTAGCTACTCGAACCTACTAAAACTGCTTTTGGTTAGTAATAATCGGACGAGCATCGCATCCCAATTTCGGATAAGTCCCATCCGCGCTTTTTATTACCAACGATTGTGAAGAAAAATTTCCACACAATTGGAAATGATTCTACTAATGGTACGGACAGTTTCTCAAATAGGACATTGTTTTATAAATGGGAAACTGTCCCCATAGTTCGTTGTTAAAATTACAGCTTTATAGATTTAAACAGTAAAAACACTGATATTTATGGGAAAAGTTATTGGGATCGACTTGGGCACTACCAATAGTTGTGTCGCAGTTTTAGAAGCTGGGCAACCACTTGTAATTGCTAATTCAGAAGGTGGACGCACCACTCCATCCATCGTTGGATTTGGCAAAGGCGGCGAACGCTTAGTCGGTCCTCTGGCAAAGCGCCAAGCAGTAACTAATGCTGAAAACACTATATACAGTATTAAGCGATTTATTGGTCGTCGTTGGGATGATACTCAAGACGAACGCACTCGCGTACCATATAGTTGTGATAAAGGTAGAGATGATACTGTTGATGTCCAAATTCGCGGACGTAACTATACACCTCAAGAAATTTCCGCGATGATTTTGCAGAAGTTAAAGCAAGATGCGGAAAGTTTTTTGGGAGAAGAAGTTAACAAAGCAGTAATCACAGTTCCGGCGTATTTTACTGATGCTCAAAGACAAGCCACTAAAGACGCTGGAACAATTGCCGGATTAGAAGTATTGCGAATCATTAACGAGCCAACTGCTGCGGCTTTAGCATTTGGTTTGGAAAAGCAAGATGAAGAGCAATTAATTCTTGTGTTCGACTTGGGAGGCGGAACTTTCGATGTTTCCATCCTGCAACTTGGAGATGGAGTATTTGAAGTCAAAGCAACTTGTGGTAACAATCACCTTGGTGGAGACGACTTTGATTACTGTATCGTTCAATGGATGATAGAGCTTTTTAAAGAGCAAGAAAAAATTGACCTTTCCGCCGATAAAATGGCGCTGCAACGCTTGCGGGAAGCTGCTGAAAAGGCGAAGATTGAACTTTCGACTATGCCGAGTACTTCAATCAACTTACCGTTTATTACTGCCAATGAGAGCGGACCAAAACATTTAGAAATGGAACTTAGCCGTTCTAAATTTGAAGAACTTAGCAGCGATTTGATTCAAGCTATTGTTAAACCAATGGTTCAGTCTCTCAAGGATGCAGACCTTAAACCAGATATGATTGAAAAGATGATTCTGGTGGGTGGTTCTACTCGCATTCCAGCAGTACAGAACGCTTTAATGCAGTTTTTCGATGGTAAAGCCCCCGATCGCTCAATTAACCCCGATGAAGCTGTGGCTTTAGGCGCTGCAATTCAAGCTGGGGTATTAGGTGGCGAAGTCGATAATTTATTACTTTTAGATGTTACTCCTTTATCTTTGGGACTTGAAACTTTAGGAGAAGTATTTACTAAAACCATAGAGCGTAATACTACAATTCCTACTAGTAAATCCCAGATATTTTCCACAGCAGTTGACGGACAAAACTCTGTGGAAATTCACGTGCTTCAGGGTGAAAGAGCGATGGCGCGGGATAATAAAAGTCTGGGTAAATTCCTTTTAAATGGAATTCCTCCGGCTCCGAGGGGCGTACCGCAAATTGAAGTATCTTTTGAAATTGATGTTAACGGTATTCTTAAAGTAAGCGCTCAAGACAAAGGTACTGGTAGAGAACAAACCATTCGGATTACCAATACAGGCGGTTTGAGTCAGAATGAAGTAGAAAAAATGCGTCAGGAAGCCGAAACCTTTGCTGAGGAAGACAGAAGACGCTTAGAGTTGATTGAATTAACTAATCAAGCCAACACTCTGTTACACAGTTACGAATTAAGCTTGACGTGTAATGCGGATCTGATCGATGAGCAAATCAAAGCTTCTATTGATGAAAAATTAGCTTCATTACAAGTTGGAATGCGAAAGAGCGGAATATCTGTAGCAGAATTTAAGCAAATTTTAGATGAGTTTCAACAAGCTGTATTCGCTATTGGCGCGGAGGTATACAGTCGCGTTAATAATGGAAGCAACGAAGAACTATCCGAACCATCTAAACCATCTGAAATTCCTGAAGATAGCGAAGCATCAAAAGAAGCTTTCGCACCACAATTCAACTTTGATTTTGAAGAGGATAGTACAGTCCAAGCTGATTACGAAACCATAGATTAAATCATTGGTGATTATATATACAGCGCATTGAATGCATCAAAGTTAAAATCTTTAAATTAAAACCTCTTCTACCTTGGTGGGAGAGGTTTTAAATTGTGTGTCTTAATTTAGCGACGGCGAATTTTTCGCTACCATAAAAGGTAGATTTATACTTTAATGATTTGTTAAATTGTAGAAGCGAATTTCGGCATTGGTGAATGTCGTATTACAATCATTGAAATGCCATCAATAACCAGATGGCGGGTTTTCCACACTTATAGGTGCGGCTAGCCCTTCTGGTTTGGGTCTACTTATTGTACATCTAAGTAGCACAATTGTAAGAGAGTCGAAGTTTCAGCTAATTAATAAATTTCGTTCTTACTCAAGTAACACCTGCGGTTTGTTAATCTTTTATGGTGATTTTTATCAAGAATAAAGGGTAAAATCGTTTATTAATAAAACTTAACTTTTGCCTTCAACCTGACCCGTAACTGCATCGACGCTTCCAACATTTTAACTTTTACCTTTGCTATATGGCTCGCGACTATTATGAAATTCTGGGTGTCTCTCGTGACACCGACAAAGAAGAAATGAAAAGTGCTTACCGCCGCCTTGCCCGGAAGTATCATCCAGACGTGAACAAAGAGCCGGGAGCCGAAGAGCGGTTTAAGGAAATCAACCGCGCTTATGAAGTGCTTTCCGAACCGGAAACCCGCGCTCGTTACGACCGTTTCGGAGAACAAGGAGTATCGGGTGCTGGTGCTGCTGGCTTCCAAGACTTCGGCGATATGGGCGGCTTTGCCGATATATTTGAAAGCATCTTTAGCGGCTTTGCTGGAGGTGCAGCAGGGTCCCAAAGACGACGCAGCGGACCAGTTCGAGGTGATGACCTGCGTTTGGACTTAAAGCTAGATTTTCGGGAAGCGGTATTCGGGGGTGAAAAAGAAATTCGGATTTCACACCTAGAAACCTGCGACATTTGTAGCGGTTCGGGTGCAAAACCCGGTACTCGTCCTCGGACTTGTTCGACCTGTAGTGGTTCTGGTCAAGTTCGCCGCGTCACTCGAACACCCTTTGGTAGCTTTACCCAAGTATCGACTTGTCCCACCTGTAACGGACAGGGGATGGTAGTTGAAGATAAATGCGATGCTTGTGAAGGTAAAGGTGCAAATCAAGTTACCAAAAAACTTAAAATTACCATTCCAGCGGGGGTTGACAACGGTACGCGCTTGCGTATTTCCAATGAAGGAGATGCCGGGATGCGGGGTGGTGCGCCCGGAGATTTATACGTTTACCTGTTTGTAAACGAAGATGAAGAATTCCAGCGCGATGGTATTAATGTACTTTCAGACCTAAAAGTTAGCTATCTGCAAGCAATATTAGGTTGCCGTTTGGAAGTTAGTACCGTGGATGGTCCGGTAGAAATGATTATTCCGCCGGGAACTCAGCCGAATACGGTAATGAAATTAGAAAATCGCGGCGTTCCCCGTTTGGGCAATCCCGTAAGTAGGGGCGACCACATGATTACGATTTTGATTGATATTCCAACGAAAGTGACACCCGACGAAAGAGAATTGCTCGAAAAGCTAGCTAAAATTAAGGGCGATCGCACGGGAAAAGGCGGTTTGGAAGGATTCCTGGGAAAATTATTTAATTAAAAATGAGTGTATCTTCAGTTTCAACTCCCGATGCTCAACTTGATTTACGGGGAACTCCTTGCCCGATTAATTTTGTGCGGACAAAACTTCGTTTGCAGCAAATGCTAGCGGGAGAGCTATTAGAAGTTTGGTTAGATGCAGGAGAGCCAATCGAGCAAGTTCCCGACAGTTTGACAATGGCAGGTTATCAAATCGAACAAATTAATGACTGTTCTGGTTATTTTTCATTATTAGTACGATGTCCAATTGATAACTCATGAATTTTGAAGCATCATCAACTAATTCTGAATTATTAGGTACGGTGCTTGCCGTGCAGGCTAATTTTTACCGAGTGCAGCTCGATGAAGAGGACAAGGAGAAAAGGGGATGGGGAGAGGGGGAGATGGGGAGAGGGGGAGACAAAGGGACTCACGCATTTTCCTCTGCTTCCTCCGCTTCTGACTCTAATTCCCCACTCCTTTTATGTACGCGCAGAACCCGTTTAAAAAAAATTGGTCAACAGGTAATGGTTGGCGATCGCGTCGTGGTAGAAGAACCCGATTGGGTTGATGGGAGGGGCGCGATCGCCGATGTCTTACCCCGAAAAAGTCAAATTGACCGTCCGGCGATCGCCAATGTAAATCAAATATTATTAGTGTTTGCTGTTACAGATCCGCCATTAGAACCTTATCAACTCAGCCGCTTTTTGGTAAAAGGTGAATCAACGGGTTTAGATGTAGTTTTGTGCTTGAATAAAAGCGATTTAATTACTTCTCAAGAGCAGGCAGAAATTAAGGAACGTCTTAATAGTTGGGGTTATCAACCTACATTCATCAGCGTTTATAAAGGTATAAATATAGACGTTGTATTCAATATTCTTAAAAGTAAAATTACTGTAATTGCTGGAGCTTCCGGTGTGGGAAAATCCAGTTTAATCAATACTTTGATTCCAGGTACAAACCTACGGGTAGCATCCGTTTCCGGTAAATTATCTCGCGGAAGGCATACCACTCGCCACGTAGAATTGTTTGAAATTCCCGGAGGTGGTTTACTCGCGGATACGCCCGGTTTCAACCAACCGGACTTAGATTGTACGCCAGAAGAACTAATAAATTATTTTCCAGAAGCAAGACTCAGGTTGAAAAGCGGTAGCTGTAAGTTTAATAACTGCTTGCATCGAGATGAACCCGATTGTGTAGTGCGCGGAGATTGGGAACGTTACGAAGAATATTTGGAATTTTTAGAAGAAGCAATTGAACGTCAAACTTGGTTTAAAGAGCAAGCCGATCCAGATTCCAATCTGAAGTTAAAAACTAAAGGAAAAGGACGAACACAATATGAGCCAAGGTTAGAAAGTAAAAAATATCGCCGCGTTTCTCGAAAGAAGCAGCAGCAGACGTTACAAGAATTGTACAAAGAAAGTGAAGAAGAATAGGGGATTGGGCATTGACAAGGGGACAAGGGGACAAGGGGACAAGGCGATCGGGTGAAATTTAAACTTTTAACTCCTGATTCCTAACCTTTGACCTTTGACCTTTGACCTTTGACCTTTGACCTTTAACCTTTAACCTTTAACCTTTAACCTTTGACCTTTGACCTATAAATAAATTAGTAATTATAGCCAATAGATAACCATAAAGTCTTAAAATATTGTTAACTTCTGACTAAACTGAAGTATTTCTTATGCTGGCAAGAACGCTCGCGGGCGAAGTTTTATTAGTTCCCCACCCTGTAAAGGTGTCGGATAAAAACTTTTTGTCTGCCGAAGGGATGTTTTTGCCCAATCACCACTATCGATATATAAATACCTGCTCGGAATTAATATTATGGCTATTGGCTACGTTGCGCTTGTACTTCACGCACATTTGCCCTTCGTTCGTCACCCGGAAAGTGACTATGTGCTGGAGGAAGAATGGCTTTATGAAGCAATCACGGAAACTTACATTCCTTTGTTACGTGTCTTTGAAGGTTTGAAACAAGACGGTGTTGATTTTAAAATCACCATGAGTATGACACCGCCTTTGGTTTCGATGCTGCGGGACAAGTTACTCCAAGAACGCTATGACGAACACTTGGCGAAACTAGAACAACTTGTAGAATCAGAAATCGAACATAATGCTCAAAATGGTCACATTAAGTATTTAGCCGAGTATTATGCTAAGGAGTTTAAGGCTACTAGAGAACTTTGGGAACGATATAAAGGTGACTTGGTAACTGCTTTCAAGCAATTCCAGGATTCTAACAATATTGATATCATCACCTGCGGCGCTACTCACGGTTACTTACCGTTGATGAAGATGTATCCCCAAGCGGTTTGGGCACAGCTTCAGGTAGCGGTAGAGCATTACCAGGAAAATTTTGGTCGCTCACCCAAGGGTATTTGGTTGCCAGAATGCGCTTACTTTGAAGGTTTAGAGCGCATGGTAGCCGATGCTGGATTGCGTTATTTCCTTACCGACGGACATGGTATTTTATATGCTCGTCCTCGTCCCCAATTTGGTACTTATGCGCCTATTTTTACAGAAAGTGGTGTTGCAGCCTTTGGACGCGATCATGAATCTTCTCAACAAGTATGGTCTTCTGAAGTCGGTTATCCCGGTGCTGCGGAATATCGCGAATTTTACAAAGATTTAGGCTGGGAGGCTGAATACGAGTATATCAAGCCTTATATAATGCCTAACGGTCAGCGTAAAAATACGGGCATTAAATATCACAAAATTACTGGTCGTGGTTTAGGACTTGGAGATAAACAACTTTACGATCCATACTGGGCGCGAGAAAAAACAACAGAACACGCTTCTAACTTTGTGTTTAACCGCGAGCGTCAAGTTGAACATCTCCACAATATGATGCATCGCCCTCCAATTGTGGTTTCTCCCTACGACGCGGAGTTATTCGGACATTGGTGGTATGAAGGTCCTTGGTTTATTGATTACCTCTATCGCAAATCTTGGTTTGACCAAAATACCTACGACATGACTCATTTATCGGATTACTTGAAGACTAATCCGGTTCAACAAGTTTGTCGTCCTTCTCAATCAAGTTGGGGACACAAGGGTTTTCACGAGTATTGGTTGAATGAAACTAATACGTGGATTTACCCACATTTGCATAAAGCTGCCGAGCGGATGATTGAAATATCCAAGCGGGAAGCAGAAGATGAATTAGAATGGAAAGCTTTAAATCAAGCAGCACGAGAGTTACTTTTGGCACAATCTTCCGATTGGGCGTTTATTATGCGAACGGGAACGATGGTTCCTTATGCTATAAGAAGAACTCGTTCTCACTTGATGCGATTTAATAAGCTTTACGAAGATATTAATATTGGCAAAATTGACAGTGGATGGTTGGAGAAAGTTGAATATATGGACAATATTTTTCCCAACATAAATTATCGAGCATACCGTCCTTTGTAATCTAAAGACATAAAAATTTGTAGGGTGGGCATTGTCCACCTTATATTCATAATTAGATAATTAGATAATTAGATAAGTCTATAAAAATTTTTCAAGGTTCTATATCTTTATATTTTGTATTTTGCAAATGAAAGATGTATAAATAGCTTTTGCTATATTAAAATGAAGCCATAATTAATGTTTTTCTAAATAAATAAATTATTTTAGCTAATACCGGAGAAGCCCCACACCTACCTGTAATCAGGAGGTGTTGGGATGAATCTTCTTGATAAAATGCTCGCGTCCTGAATTGCAATGTTAATTTATTGACGAGCTTTTTAGGACAGCGAGCCTTTTATCAATCTCTTCAGATGGCAACGAGTCAATCAAATCTTCCAATACTGCTGTCATAGTCTTATCTTTGCTCGCTGCATATAATCTAAGCTTATTTAATCTGCGCTCACTCATGCGAACATCTAATCTTTTTTTACTCATTTGGCTGTACGGTGGCTGTGCATTTATGTTACTATATTTATAGGTCGTTAGCAAAGCGTCTCTATGAGGGAGATACAAAAAGGTATTTATTAATGAGAACTTCTTATCAATTTCGATTAAAACCAAATAAAGAGCAAAGAGATATTATTGATAGCACTCTTGAAAAATTACGCTATCAATACAATTATTTGCTTGCACAGCGGTTTGATTGGTACGAAACTAATCGTTGTTCTATAGATACATGCCCACTTGTTTGCCATTTACCTGAATTAAGAGAAGAGCCTAACTATTACAGCCAGAAAGCAAGCCTCACTCAACTCAAAAAAGACCGTCCTTGGTACAAAGTTATTCATAGCCAAGTATTACAAGAAGTACCAAAAAAGGTTGAGATAGCAATTGAAAGATGGCTTAAAGGTGACAGTAATGGTAAAAAATCTGGTCGTCCTAGATACAAAGGCGCAGCTCAATATAAAACTTTCACTTATCCACAATTCAAGCAACATCATTTTATAAAAAATAAAATTACGTTGTCAAAAATTGGGGATGTAAAAGTTATTGTTCATCGTACTATACCAGATAGTTTTGTTATTAAAACCGTATCAATTACTAAAAAGGCTAACGGTTATTATGTAACTCTAAGTCTTGACAACAAAGAAGTTCCAACAATTAAACCTGACTTTAATGTTGATAATATTGTTGGAATCGATGTAGGATTAATTGACTTTTATGTAGCATCTGATAATACCCGAATTGCAGCGCCAAAATATTTACGCAAATCTGAACGTAAATTAAAGTCGGCACAACGCAAAGTATCACGCCGTAAAAAGGGTTCTAACCGTCGCAAAAAAGCAATTAATAAGTTAGGTATTAGACATAAGAAAGTTGCTGATACAAGAATTGACTTTCACTTCAAAACAGCTAAAAAATTACTTTTAAAATATGATGTAATCGCTGTTGAGAAGCTGAATGTAAAAGGACTTGTTAGAACAAAATTGTCTAAATCGATTCATGATGCCGGATGGTCACAGTTTATAAATATACTTTCATTCAAAGCCGAAAACGCTGGTTTAAAAGTAATAGCTGTAAACCCTAACGGCACGAGTCAAGAATGTTCTAGCTGTGGTCATAAAGTGAAAAAGTCGCTATCCCAAAGAATGCATAATTGCCCAGTTTGTCATACGAGTTTATGTAGGGATTTGAACGCGGCTATCAATATCAGGAATCGTGGGACGCACGACCTGTCTAAACAAGCTCAGTCAATGTCATCATAGATGAGTCACTGAGAAGCCTACACTTGCTCGAAAGAGAAGTATAGGTACGTCACTAAGCTTGTAAAGATTATAAGTATTATAAAATTTCGCTGTAAATATAGTCAGATATAGACATATATATTTGTTAAACATCTTTTTGACTGATTGACAAGCAGTGATATTTATGGTTCTTCATCATCTAGTATGGCTTGATATTTAGTAATAATTCTTGAGATACTTACTACATAAGAATTATTAGCAGGGTAAGGTTTGTTATTTTTTATTGTTATCCTTATTTCCCTCCAGCGAAGCTAAGTAAATAATTAACGATCTACTAGGTATATTTAACAGATCAATTCAATATTATATTACGGATAGCGAACGGTGTTATCTCTTCAAAAACTCTGCCTGAAGGTAGTTACAGAAGATATCTCGTTTGCCTTACCGTTTCTGGTATACGGTTGTATGCTAAGCGGCAAAAGCAACAACTATAACAAGAAACAAGAACTAACAGCAATTAATAGCGATTTACTAATAATTTTTTATTAAGAAAATTTTAGCTAGATTTTAGCCGAATAGTTTAAAAAAAAGTAAAAAAAGAGGAGAGGCATTGATTGAAGAAGCGGAGAGGGGAGAAATAGTATGACGGAAGATCAAAAATGTGTTTCTAAAGACTGGCTTGTCGATGGGGGAAAAATGGGCGAGGTAATTCGCGCTATAGACTGGTCAAAGACACCCCTTGGTTCAATTGCTTCTTGACCCCAGAGCCTACGCACTACCGTCAGCCTATGCTTGGCTTCCAACTTTCCGATTTCAATTGCCTGGGGTTCTCAACGTACCCAGATATATAATGACGGCTACTGGCCCATCTGTGGTGAGAAGCATCCCCACTCGATGGGTCAGGACTTTAAAGAATGCTGGCTATCAGCTTGTCCCGCGATCGGAGAAGCGTTTGAGCGTGCTTCTGCCGGAGAAACTTCTTTCATCGAAAATCAACGTATGTTTCTCGATCGCAATGGCTATTTAGAGGAAACCTTCTTTACTTTTTCTTTCAGCCCCATTCGGGACGAAACGGGCGGTGTTGGCGGACTATTCCACCCGGTTACAGAGATGACCCAGCAGACGCTGGCGGAACGGCGACTGGAGGTGTTGCGCGATTTAGCTGACCGCACTGCTGACACTAAGACGGTTCGGGAAGGCTGTAGTTTAGTAACTCAAATTCTTGCCGAATATCAACTCGACCTTCCTTTTACACTGCTCTACCTGCTTGATGCGGATGGCAAACAGGCTCAGCTAGTTGAATGTACTGGTATAAAAAAGGGAACAATGGCTAGCCCGGAAGTAGTGAACTTAGAAGCAAGCCAGCCAGCTTGGTCTTTAGCTTTTGCAGAGGTAGTGAAATCGGGTCAAACCAAACAAATAGACGATTTGGAAAGCTGGCTTGCACCTTTGTCAATCGGACCTTATGCTGAATCGCCACAGACTGCGTTGGTTATGCCAATTAATCTGCCGGGAGTAGACTGCCCCTTCGGTTTGCTCGTAGCTGGAGTCAGTTCGCGACGACGGTTGGATCGAGGCTACCACACTTTTTACATGATGCTCGAAGAATCCGTGACTAAGGCGATCGCCAATGCCCGTGCTTACGAAGAGGAGCGCAAACGGGCTGAGGCATTAGCAGAGGTAGACCGAGCCAAAACTGCGTTTTTTAATAATATTAGCCATGAGTTTCGCACGCCGCTGACGCTGATGCTCGATCCACTCGAAGATACCTTAGCTAATCCTAACGGTCCAATGCCTTCGGATCGGGAGCAGTTAGAAATTGCTTATCGCAACTCTCAACGCTTACTAAAAGTTAATACGCTGCTAGACTTTTCTCAGATTGAAGCCGGTCGAATCGAGGCAGTATATGAGCCAACCGATTTGGCGATGTTGACCGCTGAGTTGGCAGGGGTATTCCGCTCCGCAATCGAGCGAGTAGGGGTACGCTTGCGAGTAGATTGTCCGCCACTGCCCGAACCTGCCTATGTGGATCGGGAGATGTGGGAGAAAATTGTCTTGAATCTAGTTTCTAATGCCTTTAAATTTACCTTAGATGGCGAGATTTCTGTGGTTTTGCGTTCGAGCGATCGCCAAATTGAGTTACAAGTGCAAGACACGGGTACTGGTATTCCAGAAGAGGAATTATCGCAGATTTTTGAGCGGTTTTATCGAGTAAAAAGGGCAGGAGGACGCTCTTTTGAAGGGTCAGGTATTGGTTTATCGTTAGTCCAAGAATTAGTCAAACTGCATCAAGGTACTATCAAGGTAAGCAGTGTAGTTGACCGGGGAACCTGCTTCACAGTGTCGATTCCTCGCGGATGCGCTTCTAAGCCCAGCGAACGCCGAGGCGCACCCCGCACCCTTGCCTCAACTGCAATGGGAGCAGAACTTTACGTTGAAGAAGCATTGCGTTGGCTACCCCTTGAGGAAGAATTGACAAGCACAAGCAAAGACAAAGAGAGAGTTGTGGAGAAATTCCCCTTGTCCTCTGATGCCCGCATTCTCATAGCTGACGATAATGCCGATATGCGCCAATATCTCAAACGTCTGTTGAGCCAGCAGTATGAGGTGGAAACAGTTAAAGATGGAGTTGCAGCATTGACTGCTATTCGTCAGCAAATGCCCGACCTACTCTTAACTGATGTGATGATGCCGCGACTTAATGGGTTTGAGTTGCTGCAATCGCTCCGTACACAGCCACAAACGAGAGAATTGCCCATCATCCTACTATCTGCTCGTGCTGGCGAAGAGTCCCGCATTGAAGGTCTGGAGGCAGGAGCCGATGATTACTTAATTAAGCCGTTTTCGGCTCGCGAACTGTTGGCTCGCGTCCAGGCAACTCTGAAGCTGGCTCAATTACGTCAGGAAGCTACTCGTCGCGAACAAAATTTGAAGGCTGCTGAAGAAACACAAAAGCAGGTTAGCACCATTTTAGAAAGCATAACCGATGCTTTTCTCGCCTGCGATCGCCAGTGGCGCTTTACCTACGCAAACGAGCAAGCGTTAAGGCTTTTACACAAAACCCGTGAAGAACTGCTGGGTAAGCAAGTATGGTTCGAGGTGTTTCCAGAGGCAGTAGGTACGCAAATCTACCATAAACTTCACCATGCTATTACCGAATCAGTTGGTTTTGTTAGCGAATACCATAATACCATAGCCCACTTCTAGGCATCTGGCTGGAAATTCATGCTTATCCTTCTCCAGAAGGGCTTGCCGTTTATTTTCATGATATTAACGATCGCAAACAGGCCCAAGTCGAACGCGATCGCCATTTTGAACAAGAGCAAGCAGCAAGAGCAGCAGCCGAACGCGCCAATCGCATGAAAGATGAATTTCTAACCGTGCTTTCCCACGAGTTGAGAACGCCGCTTAATCCAATTTTGGGTTGGACAAAAATTTTGCAAACTGGTAGTTTAGATAAAACTAAAGTAGCTCAAGGCCTCGCCACGATTGAGCGGAATGTTAAACTACAAACTCAATTAATTGATGACCTGCTTGATATTGCCAAAATTCTACATGGCAAGCTTAGTCTTCAGATTACCAAAGTTAATCTATCTGAAGTGATTGAAGCAGCGCTCGATACGGTTCGGACGGCAGCAAAGGCAAAGTCTATCTCACTTCATCCCTTATTAGCAACCGTAGAGCAAGTATCGGGTGATGCGGCTCGGCTCCAGCAAGTTGTGTGGAATTTGTTGTCCAATGCGATCAAATTCACTCCCAATGGTGGACGAGTAGACATCCTGCTCCAAAGAATCGGTACTCAAGCAGAAATTACGGTAAGCGACACGGGGAGAGGCATCAACCCAGAATTTCTGCCCCATATCTTTGATTCGTTTCGTCAGGAAGATGCCTCGACTACTCGTAGTTATGGAGGATTAGGGCTGGGGTTGTCGATTGTACGTCAGTTGGTTGAAGCTCACGGCGGTAGCATCACTGTTGACAGCCCTGGTATTGGTTTCGGAGCTATCTTTACCGTGCTATTACCTATCGTAAATGTTGAATCGGAAATCAAGCCGACAAACGAGTCGCCACAACAAGAACTCGATCTGACTGGGATTCGAGTCCTCGCAGTTGATGATGAAGCCGATGCCCGCGAACTATTAACGGTATTGCTCACTCATTACGGAGCAGAAGTGCTGACTGTTTCCCGTGCGGTTGAAGTGCTAGATAATTTGGAATCCTTTCAACCTGATGTGTTAGTGAGCGACATTGGGATGCCAGAAGTCAATGGTTTTAACCTACTCGAACAAATCCGTGCTTTACCACCTGAAAAAAAAGGGCAGATTCCGGCAATCGCTTTGACTGCCTATGCCAGAGAAGAAGATCGTCAACAAGCCTTATCGAGTGGCTTTCAACTGCACGTTACAAAGCCCCTTGATGTAAAACAGTTAGTTGAAGCTGTATTAATAGTCGCACAAAATTGAATTGAGTAAAAAACAATCAATATTCAGCAAACGCGATCCTAATTCTCTTAAATATCCCGCACCAATAACTGAAGCCCAGATGCAAGAACAGATGGAGGTTATCCGGCGCAAGGTTTATGAAGATTCTTGAAATTCAGGTATTGCTTGAAGAAAAAAACTATCTAAAGAAAACCCTCACCATAATAATAATGTTGAGGGTTTTCTTTATGAAAATTTATGCCGTTATCAAAGCACTTCATTATTTGATTACTTACCCATTTGCTTACTAGCATGAGCATCAATAGCGTAAACGGGTACGCGCTCCATATAGTCGGTTTCCTTGCCAGTTACCAATTTAGCTAAGACAAAAGACTCAGAATTCAAATTAAGTTCGTGGATAGCTACCCAAGCTACAACAAATAGTGAAATTAATATAGCGATCGTGTTACTTGTGTCCTCACATTAAATTTTTGTTTCGTTATGTAAACAAAATTAACAAATATTCATAAACCAGTTAAAGGTGTATTAACCGATTAATTGGGTAGGGTATTCCACACTACCGTTATGCGTCACAATCAAGATGCTAATAAATTTTCTGTTCGTAGTAAGCGATTTATCGCTCTGGTGAGAGGACTAAAGTCCTGACTACGAACTTAGAGTTAGTTAAATTTTTTTGTTCGTAGTAAGCGATTTATCGCTCTGGTGAGAGGACTAAAGTCCTGACTACGAACTTAGAGTTAGTTAAATTTTTTTGTTCGTAGTAAGCGATTTATCGCTCTGGTGAGAGGACTAAAGTCCTGACTACGAACTTTAAATCTGCGTACTCGAAAGATAAACTGAACAATAATCAATCCCCACCCAATTCCACAAGTTTGCCAATATTAAAGTCTATTCTTGTCCAACCTTTTAACATGAATAAATTTTTCAGCAATAACAAGGTAATTTGCCAATGATGCACCATTAAAAATGGCAGGGAATCGTTAAATGTGTAAATCGCGTCGGTACCTCGCAACATATTCTTAATCCAATTCCCTAATTGAGAAAAAGAACGAATTTCATTCAGTCGCCAAACTTCATGATAAGTCCAATAAGTAGGTTTGCTGTTGGGTAATGCTTGCAAAGGCTCTGCGATCGCTTCTTTACTTAGATAAGCATCGGCTGCTTGTTGCAGTTGGTCGTGAAATATGGTAATAGCAGAATGAGTGCGGGGATTGCATTAAATGGCATACACGTTACCATCTTCGGCTTCGATGAAATCAAAAGAAAGTTGCCCGGTAACTCCCAATTCTTTGACAAAATGCGTTACCCATTCACGAATTTTTGAATGCTCTACGTTTTCGTAATTGACTTGAAAAGCTGAAGATTCGCAACAACAATGCAGTCTTACTACACCATCGCGAATAGTACTATGAGTACAATATTCTTTGCCAGGAATAAAGGAGTGCATTATCCAAGGCTTTTAAGGAAAAATTGGTAAGCTTCTGACGAAAGCTGCGGTTTCTTCTGGAGTATCGCAAGGAAGTTTAGTTAAATCCAAACGTCTGACTGAATCGTAAGCAATACTTTTAAGAATATATTTACGAGTTTCTCCAGAAAAATCAAAATTTAAAATTTGTTCGGCAGAAGTTATTTTAAAAGACTTTGGAACCGATAAACCAAAACTTCGCGCTTTCTCGCTAAAAGCGAATTTATCATCAAGCATTTCACAGGTAGCAGCATCTATATGAAATACTTCGCAGTATGGTGATAAGGCTGGTTTGGCTAAAGCATCATAGTAGCTGGCAATTGGACTTGTTACCGGAATATAAATATCAATGTTTTCTTTGTTAACAATGTCTATTAAGGCTTAGTTATAAAATTGTGAATCTTTTTGGGGAACGGGTGTTGTATAAAATTTATCTACAGCCTGAGAAAAGCGATGACCTGATAGCCAATATTTATGAGTTTCCGTTAGCACTACTCTATGTCCTGCGGCGTGAAAAAAACGAGCAAGCTGTAATGCTTTGGTCATTTTTCCACCACTAATCAGAACATTTTTCTTTTCAGTGGCTGCTACTTTAGTCTGTTTCTTATGAAACGTCCAAGTCAGTATGTTCAGCAATAACGATACAAGAACGATGGTGGCGTTAATTGGTAGCGCTAACAAAAGTAAAGTTAGAGTTGCTAAGTTTTGAACTAGTGCTGCAAAACGCATACCTGTTGAAATTTGAGACGTTGCAGGTTGAGAAGAAACAGAAATAGATTGTGCCATAGTCAAAGTCCGAACTGTGAATGAAAGATGAAGGATGATAAAAATGCCTTTCCTATCGCATTGCTTAGAAAAGGTGAGGTTTTTTGCGATCGCAAGTAATGAATGGTGAGTGTCAGAAGATGGAGATATTGCAATTCCACCTTTGGAATTTTAATAATAGTAATTAATATTCGATCGATGCTCATAAGCAAAGTCAATGATTACTATATATTCACTACTCACCATTACTCACTACTTACTGTTAAAAGTTCATCCTTTTTTAATCTTAATCTAACTTGCGGATGATGCTTAAACCGTCTCGTACCGGGAGTAGCACCTGTTCGACACGTTTATCTGCGGCGACGGTGCGGTTAAATTCGGCGATCGCCTGTCCGTTAGCGGTACGCTCTGCTTCACTAAGATAAGGCTGTCCTTGAAGCAAAGTATTATCAACGCAGATAAACCCGGATGGGGCTAACAAATTTTTGTTTAACAGGGTGTTGAAATAATCTACGTACCCTGCTTTGTCTGCATCAATAAACACGAAGTCAAATGATTCTCCTGCGGCAGCCAGTTTATCCAAAGTCTCTTGGGCTGGACCTATTTCAACTTGGATTTTGTCACCGTAAGGAGATTCGCGAAAAGCTGCTTTACCAAACTCTGCTGTATAAGGGTCAACTTCACAAGCAATCAGTTTTCCGTCTGTAGGTAATGCTTCTGCCATTGCTAGGGCAGAATAACCCGTAAACATACCGATCTCTAGTACTCGTTTGGCTTTTATCATATGGATAAACATTTTCAATGTTTGTCCTTCTATATGACCCGAAAGCATTTCCTGTTCTAAGGCGACGACGGTTTCCCCTTTGTTAAAGCGGTTGCTCCACTGCTCGTATGCCGTCTTTTCGGCAAGAGCTGTTAAAGCTGCCGATTCAGAGGTAGTGCATTCTTCCAAGTAAGGATCTAAACCCGATGCTAAACGAAAAGCAAATCGAAGCTTTTCTTTAATTTGTGCTGGCAATGTTTCTTTATCCAATGCTTGCACGAGTGCTTCTAATTCCTGCGCCAAGATTCCCAAAGGCGTAACAGGTCTAGCCACGGGTTTATCAACAACGCTTTTCATCAGTTTTCACTCCCTACAAGTTCCGCTTCTGATTCGGAATAAACCGGGTAAACGTCTACACCTTCGCCATTACGAGGGAATTTTTGGCAAATCTTTTTATGTTCTGCCAAAGCTTCAGCTAGTTCTTCGCGAGTTAGGTCGTTAGCAAAGAAGCATTCGCCAATTGGTTTAGGCATTGCGGCTCTTTGTTTACCGTCTCTTGTCAGAGAAATAGATTCGGTAGCTTCCCACAAAAGGTCTTCTTCCAATAAAGGATGATCTAAAGAAAGTCCAATACGGCTCATTGTACCTAAAATACGGTCCCTATCTGACTCACTAATATAGCCTCGAATTGAAGCAATAGTTGCAGATAAAGCCATATCTATATTGACTGCATGACCGTGGAAAATAGGCACGCAAGGTGCTAGTTCTAAGGTCGGACTCCAACTGTGACCGTAGGCTATAACTCTGTCTAGATCTAACTCGTGTAAGTTGGGTACTTCATACTCCAACATTTTTTTAATGGCTTTGTAAGTTACTTGATGAGCGACTTCTTTAATTTCTTCTGTCGCATCAATGTTGCCGAAGTGAGTGCGAAGTAGTTCTTCACCGTATTCTTCGAGCAATTCAAATACTTCTTTGTGACCTACTACGGCGATTTTGACCAATTCTGCCATACCGTTACGTACTTGATCTGTAGGTAAGGTACCTAAGAAGGAGAAATCAAGAAATACTTTAGATGAAGCGTGGTAAGCACCCAGACGATTCTTCAGCTTTTTATGGTTTACCGCTACCTTGATAGCAACACTAGCGTCAACCAAACCAATCAAACTAGTAGGAATACGGATATAGTTACTCTTCCGACGGTAAGACGAACAAGCGAAACCCGCAACATCCGTTACCAATCCACCACCAATTACTAAAACAGGCTCTTTACGAACTAGTTTGAAGTCAGCAAATGCATCTACAATCTTCTCAAATGTTTGGATTGTTTTATTCGGCTCGGTGATAGTTACGGGAAAAACAGTTACGTCGATATTGTAATGCTCGAAGTAGGACTGCATTTTCTTGCTGTAGTGCTTGTAGACATTAGAATCCACAACAGCTAAACAACGCCCAAATTTTTGATAACACTCTGCCAATTCTGGATTGTCAGTATTGAAAATTCCATCAACATAGACGAGACTATACTCAATTTTTTCGTAAGCTTCTATATGAAAAGCGGATTCAGTAGCTTCTAACTTTGACTGAACGATACTCATGGTTGTTGTGACCTTTAGGTAATGAAAACTTGTACTTGTAAATGTGCGTTCGCTAGCTCTACCTCTCATCGGTAGATGATGCAGATATTTTACCCGCAATCGGTTAGTGTAGCTTACTTCCCAATGAGCAGAGGAAGTTAAGACAGAGGAAAATTCATTGGATTTAAAAACGTCGAGGCTTACCTACAATTGATATAAACAAGAGGTTCGTTTCCCCGGCTATTGCATAACCGCCACAGGTTTTTTCTGTTAAAAGCTTGCGCCGATCTGCCCTTGGGCGCGTTAAGCCAAGCAGAAACCGTCTTAAATATCTACAGATTTTCAAGACTGATAATATCTTGCAGGATAATTACATACAGTTCCTCAAGGTTTGACTCTGTTTAACTAACTATGATTACGGGAAAAAAGGCTTGTGTGACTTTAATACTGGATTATGAGCCAGCAAGTCAAGCAGTTTGGTTAACCGCTCAAATTGACAAAGAAATAGACCACTTTATTACAGTACCATTCGTTACACCTTATTTAACAAACATTATTATTTGACAAAATTTCTTTTACCCTCTTCGAGATGATATGAGTAATTTCTATCTTTAGGAACCGAAATTTTACCTATCTCAAGTAAAGAAGCTTGGCTTGCACCGACTTTGAATACCATAATTCCAGATCCGGCTTCACCCTACGAGTTGGCTTGATAAAAAAATAACAGCAGTTAAAGATTTTAGCTAATTTTTTCGCGATCGAGCAGGGAGAGGCAACTTTTTTACACCAATGACTTTAATCCTCATCGTCGTCTGCTTCTACTTCGGAGAAATACTACCGTAGCAAAAAGCTCCTTTCGGTAGTCTCCAGGCTTGTGCTTGAGATTGCAGCCTAGATTTACATTTAAGGAAGGGTCTGATGGTTTGTTGATTATCGCAGACTTGGACATTCCTCTACAACCTTGAAGCTGGACATTAACGGAAGTTATCTTGAATGCTTGATTAACCAGACCAAAAAATTTAGTCCCTATCAAAGTGTTCAATTAGATGATACAAGAACAGTGGTTAAACAAACAATACTCAAATCGTAACAAGTTAGTCGCCGAGCGTAAAGCCAAACATGGGATAACTAGCTTATACAGTCAGCCGTATGATTAAGTTTTATACGGTTCGCAAAACCTAACAATACTTGATATTCGATATCGTTCCGCTTCTTCAAAAGAACAATACAAGACGTTAAAGTAGACCCCAGAGATAGAAAGATTTGTCAAGATAGGTTCGCTGCTAACTTATGTTGGTAATTTTCACTGTATCAAAATTTTGATAAAAAGTTTAATTTTTTTGTTTTAAATAAATTTTTTTTTCAGTTGCCGGGGTGGAATCAACAGCATTACATGGCTGCAACCGTCTAAAGGGTGGATTCTATCACACCTTAGACTGATTTTAAATGTAATTATGTCGGTTAAATCTAAAAAAAAAGACAGGTAAAGCACCTGTCCCAAAATCAACTATTTAGTTTGATAATGACTGCGATTATTAAAAGTTCATTTCAGCGGCTTGAACTTTTTCAACTTGCTTCTTCTTGAGGACGAGCATAATTTGAGCCATCATTACAAGCGCTGTAAATGCAATCAATCCTCTGATTCTGCCAGCACTTTGCAGTACTATTTCTGTATCATGCTGACCAAAACCGCCCACGTTTGGGTTATTGGTTAAAGCTTCACCCGCTGCGACTTTTTGTCCTTCGGAAACAATCAACTCAGGACCTGCGGGAATTGTAGTAGTAGCGGTTTCTCCGTTTGCGGTTTGAACGTCTACAGCATATTTTACGCCACCAAAATCATCTTCTTCTTTGGCAATTTTGGTAATTGTACCAGCAGATTTGGTTACGAAAATGTTATTATTGCTATTCTCACCAGTGGGGTAAACTTGTCCGCGCCCTCGGTTTCCACCGACATGAACGGCGTATTTACCGAATTTTATACTTTTGTCAGCTGCGGGGTTGGGAGAAAGAATTGGAAAAACAATTTCCTGGTATTGTTCGCCCGGTAAAGGACCAACTATATAGATGTTATCTTTGTCTTCGCCGTAAGGTTGGAAGTAAACATCTCCGACTTCTTCTTTTAACTCTTCGGGAATGCGTTCGGGTGGAGCAAGTTTAAAGCCTTCGGGTAACATTAATACGGCTCCAACATTTAAACCTACTTTGGAACCGTCCGCACCCACTTGTTTGAGGTTGGTATCGTAAGGAATTTTGACTACCGCTTTAAATACGGTATCCGGCAAAACTGATTGGGGAACTTCTACACCAGTAACCTTTTCAGCTAAGTGACAGTTAGCGCAAACAATCCGCCCTGTAGGTTCTCTAGGGGTTTCCGGATAGGCTGCTTGTGCCCAGAAAGGATAAGCTGCTGCTGCTTGAGGTAGTGCTAGATCGCTGGTGAAGAAAAATGTCACCGTGGCGATCGCCACCAGCAATGTTTTGGAAATCGCGTTAAATAGGCGATTTAACCTAGTGGTACAAGTATTTCTCATCTCTATTAGGAATTCGTTGGGTATTAGTCGAGGAAACAAGCGATCGTAACAGCGAACAGCCATTAGTTATCAAAATTAATCTCAAAATTAACCTTTATCGGTTTGTGTTCCGTATCAAGAAGTCAACGTTAAATTTAGCTAATCTCCTTAACGTAAACCGTTAAAACTGATAAGTGATAACTGTTTAAGCCCACCAAGGATCTTCATTAGTGCGGAAGTCAGTTTCAGTCCAAGGAGTAAGCACCATGTTGTCATCTTGTACCGCTACATGACTTAGTGCTAAAGACAATGGTGCAGGACCTCGAACTACTTTACCAGTAGCATCATACTGGGAACCGTGGCAGGGACACTTGAATTTGTTTTCAGCAATATTCCAAGGTACAACACAACCCAAATGGGTACAGATCGCGTTGATTCCATAATCTTGAATCGATTCGCTCCCATCCACCACAATGTATGTTGGATCGCCCTTGAGTCCTTGTACCAAAACGCGATCGCCAACATTATGTTTGCCTAAAAACTCAGAAACCGTAACAGTATCGCCAAGTTCGTTCTTAGCTGTAGTACCACCACCAGCACCACCACTCGAAGGCGGAATAAAATACTTGATAACGGGATACAATACTCCCAGAGCGACTCCGGTAACAGTTCCGAAGGTCAGAAGATTCATGAATTGCCGACGACCCATATCGGGTACATCTGTTGATTCAGAGAATTGAGCCATAATCTACTTCAAGGTTGTTTATGTTAATTTTTTGACTTGAGTTCTGTTAAGGTCGAAACTCTCGTCCGGTATGCCCATGCCCGTTTTCAATGCCAGATTATCTTAAACAAGATTTTCTAGCATCGTTTCTTTTAGCATTACATTTCTTTATGTTCCTATCATACTGGAGTTACGGAACTTCACATCATTACTAAATGTAAAATATCCGAAAAGTAAAGCTATGACAGGACAAGAATTACGTCAAATATTACTTGATAAGTGGGGGCGTTCCTATGATGTCCAGTTACGTCGAAGCATGGGCAAATTATTTCTACAGGTAATGTGGAAATATTTAGAGCAGGCATCATTTCCTTTGAATGAGAATGAATACCTAGAACATTTGGATAGCATTGCGAGTTATCTTGATGGAATGGGTGGCACCAAACAGGTACAGGCATTCATTCAAGAAACACGAGAACGTCCGCGACTTGGTAAAGCTGTTAGCGTTCCTTTAGATTTAGGCGAGCGCACTTCCGAATGGATATTATAGCTTTTTAATTTATGTAATACTACAGCATTTGTTCTCATTAAAAACGCGATGATTTTTTGAGAATGTTACGAAATTAGGTGAGGAGAACTTTTTTATTAATTAGTTTTTTTTAAGGCTATGATAAATAATTTTATATTTTATTTATTAAGAGAATAGTAGATTAAGTTATCAAATTTATTTTTCTTTATTGGTATTATTCATAAATACTTTACCTGACGGATTGTATGGCGGTTGAAACCGTTGATAAATAAAACCAGCCTCTGTAGGTTACAAATTATTGAAGTCCACCAGATGAACTTTGCTTATGTAGTAGCGGTAACAAAACGCGATCTACTTTTTAGCTTAATTAATTCTTTCAAGTTTTAAATCAAATAAATATATGACAAATATTAAGTTAGAAACTTGGGAAAATAAAGTTCTCAAAAGTTATCTTGATGGGATTAAAATAATTAGAATTCCCGCATCTAGAAAAAAGCGTTTTGTTGTACTTCGATGGCTGGTAAGAAAGTTTGAGCTAGATTTAATTTATAAAGAGTGTGAGGTAAATGAAATTATTAGCGTTCACCATTCGGATTTCGCTACTTTGAGAAGGGAATTGATTGGCTATCAGCTTATGGAAAGAGAAAATAGTTTATATTGGCGTAACCCAGCTTCTTTATGGAAGTCGGAAAATGAAATTATGCAGCATAGAATTTAAATGGGTAATGGGTAATAGGAGCATTCCAATTGTTGAAAAATGGTAGTGCGTTAGCGAAGCGTGTCCGCCAGGACATGCATCTTGCTCGCTGGCGCTCTTGAGCGAGATGCTTGTCCGTAAGCACACGCTACGCTAACACACTACAAAATTCAAAATTTGGGATGCTTCCTGATTAAGCTGTCGCGTATTTAATTTGTATATTGCAAGCGAGCAAGATGCTCGCACTACACTTAAAACCAGAACTTTAGATATGAAATCGAGAGTATCTGAATTTGTCAAAAATATATTGTAGTATGTTAATTACAAATTAATAGTCCACGCAGGTGGACAATGAGCGGTGTAGTAGTGAATTATATTTGCCCATTATCTAATATTTATTTATCTATTAATTTGCATTACTTACCTATTATTACTTACCAATTAATTTAACTAAGCCAATTCCGCCAAAGTATAATCCTAGAACTGCTCCTGCTAAAAGACTTTGGGTAAGTGGATCTGTCGAAGGTGTAAGAATGGCTCCTAAAACTACGGCTCCCATAATTACGTAACGCCAGCCGCCAAGCATAACTTTAGAAGAAACAATTCCCAAAGCACCAAGTAACAGTTGAATGACGGGAATTTGAAATGCTAAACCCGTACTAAATAGCAATAACAAAACAAATTCAAAATACTTATCAATTGACCAACTTTGTTCTACGACATCCGCACCATAGTTGATGAAAAAATTCAAAGCTGCGGGAATCAGCGCGAAGTAAGCAAATACCAACCCCGATAGAAACAGCACGCTAGAACCCATAAATACGGGTATAAGTAAACGGCGCTCTCTTCTAGTTAATCCCGGCAAAACAAATTGAACGATTTGATATAAAACAAATGGGCTAGCCAATACTAAACCGCTATAGCCAGCAACTTTAATAGATACGAAAAAATATTCGCCGGGAGCGAGTTGAAGAAATTTGACTCCTCGAGCAGGTATTTCCAGCAGTTGGACAATTTGTTTCACGAAAACGAAACAGGCGATCGCACTTAGCACTACAGCTATCAGCGCATAAAAAATCCGCAGTCGCAATTCTTCTAAATGATCGAAAAGCGACATTTCTACTTCACCAGGTAACTCATCAAGAATATCTGGTTGTGTCGCCTCAACGTCAATGTCTTTTGTGGTACTAGTTTCAGCTTCTGAAGAACGAGTCATATTAAATCAGTTATCAATTATCAGTGAACAGTTACCAGTTTAGAGTCAGGAGTTGGGAATTAAAAGCTAAGAGTTAAGAGTGAAGAAGTTTAAATTTCCCCCCATCCCCCCATCTCCCCCTCTCCGGGTTGCGCCACTTGCTACAAGTCGGGGAACCCGCGAGGGCGCAGTGGCTTACCATCTCCCCCATCTCCCCATCTTCCATTTTTATCCGGTTTTCCAAAATTTAGGCTGGATAAGTTATCAGAAAAGTGTAAGTTGATTTTTATTATCGTTTTACACTACTCTGCTGTAAGAAGTCTGTTTGTTGAAGTGGGAGTCTACTATGTAACCTACAATTTTACTTGAGGTTGAAGATGCATAGTACTATTTGTTGCGCCGTGTTGGCATTACCTATGATTGGTTGGAATGCTGTTAATCTTTTAAGTTTCGATAACGAATCTAGAATTACCGATTTTGTTACTGGTGCGAAAATTCAACCATATTTAACGCATCAACTAATATCGGCTAGAGATGACCGAATTAAAGATTGTCTTCGTTCGGGAAATTGTAAGAATTAATGCATTTTTGTTTTTAATTATTAGATATTGTGTTTTAAATAATTGTTTTTAGGATTAGTTTTCTAATTACTTTTTTATCTTACTATTTTTATTTATATATACGAAATTTTACTTAGACAATTTTACTTAAATTAAGTTATATATAATAGTTTTTAAGAAGCTTCATTTAAATTTTGCACCGGGAAAATCAGGAAAAGAAAGGTTATATATATCATTCTAAATAATTAGAATGTATTTACAGTTCACCGCATATGCGGATCGTTACATCTGCCGTTTGCTATACTATTTCGATTATAGTTATAGTTCATTTTTATGAACTGAAAATATCGCTAATGTAGTAGTTAACTTGTTTTGTAGTTTTGTTACAAGATATCAATTACGTTTGTAATTAGTTAATCTGTATAATTCTGGATCGTTGTTGATATATCTGTAGACAATACTTAATTGGTAATGTTAATAAAGATAAGTTATTTGTGGTTTATTTTTAAACATTTAATCTGAATTAGTGAAATCTACGGTATAGATTATGGCTATCATTTGAATAAAGCTAATTAGTATAAAAAATAGCGATATTCATCAATGGTTATAGCTATTATCGAAAATAGTTGATACTGGAATATTGGTACAGCTAAGAAGTTTTTCTAACATTTGTTTTGATACCTAAAATATAGAAATATTTCTGTAACTATTGTATCTAAACATTAGCGAATAAAAACTATTTATAAATCCGGAATACTGCATTTCTAATTTGTATTCAAATTGAAAATCATTCAATAACGAAAATCCTCATAGTGTTGTAAATCTCGTCTATCAAATAGAACGAGTCGCCGTGTTTTATGTATGCTCCTAAACTTAGAAAGATTTTATCAAGCGTGTAATCCGAGCCAACCTCTAGTAATGGGAGATGCTGATGCTCGACGATATTATATTGATTTCGCTGAGGTAAGAGGCGGAAAAATTATTGAAGCGCTACGGCGAACTATTACTAGAATATCACCGGATGCACCCACAACTCAACTTTTTACCGGGCATATTGGCTGCGGTAAATCGACCGAATTATTACGATTAAAAGCTGAATTAGAACTGAAACAATTTCATGTAGTTTATTTTGAATCCACCCATGTTTTAGAAATGGTGGACTTAGATATTACCGATATCTTTTTGGCGATCGCCGGACAAGTATCTCAGAGTTTGGAGTCAATAAAAATTCGGTTGAAGCCTTCTTATTTTGCGAAGTTGTTTGGCGAAATTGTTGATTTTCTTCAAACTCCGATCGATCTAGAATTGGAAGGTGAATTATCGGTAGGAATTGCCAAAATCACTACAAAAACCAAGGAAAGTCCCCAGTTGCGGCGACGGTTAAG
The DNA here is from genome assembly GCA_965234645.1 of Rivularia sp. (in: cyanobacteria). GTDB lineage: Bacteria > Cyanobacteriota > Cyanobacteriia > Cyanobacteriales > Nostocaceae > Rivularia. The sequence continues at coordinate 5,568,396 of OZ248344.1, forward strand.
GGATTATTTGGAACCGCGAACTCAGAATATTTTACACTCTATCAATCACGAGTTATTAGGACGTGCTAATCAAGAACTTAAAGCTAGGGGTAAAAAAGGATTGGTGGTAATTGTTGATAACTTGGATCGAGTCGCAATTCGTCCTTTACCATCGGGACGATCTCTACCCGAGTATTTATTTATCGATCGCGGAGAACAGTTACGCAAACTCAATTGTCATATGGTTTATACGATACCTTTGGGATTAACTTTTTCCAACGATAGCGCTCAATTACAGCATCGTTTGGGTGGTGGTGTTGCGCCAAAAGTTTTACCAATGATACCCGTGCGTAAGCGTACTGGTGAAATTTTTATTCCTGGATTGGAAAGTTTACGACAAATGGTTTTAGCTAGGGCTTTTCCTACTATTAACCCCGCCGAAAGGTTATATTTTATTACGGAATTATTCGATAGTCCGGAAACTTTAAATCGGTTGTGTTTAATTAGTGGCGGTCACGTGCGAGACTTGTTAGGATTACTGTTTGATTGTATCAGGGAACAAGATCCACCTTTTAGCAAAGAATGCGTGGAGTTAGTAATTCAAAGACACCGCGATTATCGAGCCAACGCGATCGATACTCCAGAATGGGAATTAATTTTCCAAGTGGTACAGCAACAGCGAGTTAGAGGCGATATCGAATATCATACTTTGTTACGCAGCTTGTTTGTTTTCGAGTATCGCGACAATCAAGGAGTTTGGTTTGCAGTCAACCCAGTTTTAGCAGAAACCAGGAAGTTTAAATCGTGGTTGGAACAACACAACAATCAGATTTAGTCGAGAATAATGCTTCTGCTTTAAAAAGTTTAACGCGAGCGATTTCCCTTTCTAGCGGGGAATTCTCGCTGGTGTTGGCGTGCTGTAATTATGAAGTTTTACAACAGCGAATATTGCAGCAACTCCAAGAAAATTTAGGTAAAAACTACTTGCTGCAAAAAGTATCTTTACCCCCTGACGCAACAAGTTTATACACCACAATTCATACAAAAATAGTTGAAACCCACGAGCAAAAAATTCAAAACCATAATCAAATAGCATTAATGGTTTTGGGTTTAGAGTCAGTTAATGCACTCGATGATTTATTAAGTACCATCAACCACGTGCGAGATGAATTTCGTAAAAAACATCCTTTTCCGATGGTGCTGTGGGTAAACGAAGAAGTATTGCGAAAACTGCGACGATTAGCCCCAGATTTTGCCAATTGGGCTGCAACACCGATTAAATTTGAAATGACAACGGTACAATTGCAGCAATTTTTGCAGCAAGAAACCGATTCATTATTTACCACAGTTTTAAATATTGCTTTTTCACGAGAAAAAGAACCTCAAATCATCAAAAATAATCGATGTGCTAATAAGTGTTTGACAAAAGAATCGCAGCAACCAAAAAAAAATCAAGAAGACTTATCCGAATATTGCGAATGTACCTTAGAACAAATTTGGCAGCACAAAAACGAACTGCATCACGCAATTAAAGACTTACAAACCCGTGGAATTAACTTAACTCCAGAATTAAACGCTAGTTTACAATTTGTGTTTGGTTTAGACGAATACGTTAAAGACTGCATGGAAAAAGCAGTGAATCATTTTCAAAACAGTTATCAGTTAGCAGTTAACAATTATCAATTATCAATTATCAATGATAAGAAAAGAGAGGAGGTAAAAGTATTTTTTCCCCCCTCTCCTGCTTCCCCTCACCTCCTCCACCAAGGAGTTATCCTCTTCTACCTCGGTTTATGTTTTTACCGTTTGGCTGAGCGAAATCACGGAGAACAATATCGTAATTGGCAATCTGCTGTGAGTTATTTTCAGCAATGTTTAGAAGTGTTTAAATATGCAAAACGTCCGGTGTTGGTGGCGCAATTTATCGGGCAGTTAAGCGAGGTTTTACAACAGCTTCAGGATTGGAATGAGTTAGAGTTGGTTGCTCAAAAGTCTTTGGAATTACATCAACAATACGGTAGCTACACTCAACTTGCTTGTGATTGCGGTTATTTGGCGGATGTGGCGCTGCAACAGTCAAAGTGGAAGCAAGCGAGTCAATATGCTCAAGCATCGTTGTTTTATTTAGCAGAAGCAAAAACTAACCGTACACATCAAGCTTTATTTCCATTATTGTTAGAGCAAGTTTATCAATTGGTTTTGGTGAAAGCGCTGCAATATTTGGGTTCGGAAAAAGCAGCGCAACAACATTTGGAAAATGCAAGTAAGAAGTTATCAATAGCCTTGGATAGCGATTATCGTTATGATGTTCATCGCTATATTCGGCTTTTGCGACGGTTGCGATCGCTTTATTACGATTCGGGGAAATATTTGGAAGCTTTTTTCATTCGCGGTAAACGACGTTCGGTAGAACAGCAGTATGGGTTGCGTGCTTTTATTGGTGCGGGGAGGTTACAACCCCAAAGGCAAGCAAAAAATCCGGTGTTGGTTTCACCGGCAAAGAATACAAATGTCGCTTTGGAAATTACTGCTTCGGGTAGGGAACGCGATATTAATTTATTGATTGGAAAAATTAGTCGAAGCGATCGCAAGTTAACTTTGATTCACGGTGAGTCGGGGGTAGGTAAAAGTTCTATTGTTAATGCTGGGTTAGTGCCAGCGTTGCAAAATAGAGCGATCGGCGATCAAATTGCAGTACCCGTGGTGTTACAAGTTTATACCGATTGGGTGCGGGAATTAGGTAAGTCTTTTGGTGAAGCAATGTTTGCAGATAAATCGCCGACTCGATACGCTTATACCAAAGAATTAAATGCTCCGCCTTATCAAGCAACACCGATTACAATTGCAGGCATTTTAGAACAGTTAAAAGAAAATGCTAATAATCATTTAATCACTGTGTTGATTTTTGACCAATTAGAAGAATTTTTCTTTGTTTGTAACGATAGAAATAAAAAGGAGGAGTTTGACAAATTTATCTGTGAATGTTTAAATATCGCCTTTGTAAAAATTATTTTTTCGTTGAGAGAAGATTATTTACATCATTTGCTCGATTTAAAACGTTTGGCAAAACAGGATTCGATTGGCGATAATATTTTAGACAAAGATATCCGCTATCAAGTTAATAATCTTTCATCCTCAGATGCCAAAAATGTTATTCAGCAGTTAACGGAACGTTCGGAATACAGTATCGAACCGGCTTTAATTGATGCCTTGGTTGAAGATTTATCTTTAGAATTAGGAGAAGTTCGTCCGATTGAATTACAGGTAGTAGGAGCGCAACTTCAAGATGAGAGTATTACTACTTTAGCTAAATACGAACCCTATCGAACTAATAAACTGATCGAACGATATATCAAGGAAATTATTAAAGATTGCGGTTCGGAAAACGAACAAGCGGCTTTACTGGTTTTATATTTATTAACCGATGAAAATCATAAAAGACCTTTTAAAACCAAGGCAGAATTAACTTCGGAATTAGCAGAGTTAGAAACAGCAGAAAAATTAGAATTAGTTTTAGAAATTTTGGTGCGTTCTGGTTTAGTAGTTTTGTTTGCTGACGTTACCGAACGCTATCAATTAATTCACGATTATTTGGTTGATTTAATTCGGTTTTTACAACAAGAAGAATTAAACTTCCAAACTCAATTAAAACAATTAAGAAATCAAGTACAGCAAAGAGAAACTGAAATTACTCGACTCCACAGCGAATTAAGAAAGAAAAAGCAGTCGAAAATCACCGAGAATCAACCCCAACAAAGCGATAATTTATTCACAGAATTAAAAGAACTCCGCAAGCGTGAAGAACTTAGTCGCATGGAAATCGAAGGGCTATTAGGAGAATTAGAACAGCAAAAGCTACAAGCCCAATTAGCAGAAAGTAAACAACTGCAAAAAGAAAGCGAAGTCAAAGTTAATCGTTCTTTAAAAATAGCGCTTGCGGGTTCTATTACAGCTATTTTGACTTTGGCAGCTTCTACGGTAATGTCAGTTTATTTATGGAGACAAGCTTTACTGAGTGAAATTAGAGCGATCGGCGCATCTGCCGAAGAACTTGCTTCTTCCGGTAAGGATTTCGACGCTTTAAAACAAGGTTTGCAAGCAGCAAATAAATTTCAATCAACTTTATTACCGGATGCTTATACAAAAGCTCAGGTAATGACAGCTTTATATCAGGTAGTTCCTCAAGTTAGCGAAAAAGAAACAATATCCGGACATTTATCAGGAGTTAATAGCGTTTCTTTTAGTCCGCTAAACTCTACGATCGCTTCTGCAAGTGCTGACAAAACCGTTAAACTATGGTATCCAAACGGTAAATTATTCCGAACTTTATTGGGACATACCGATGTAGTTAATAGCGTAACTTTTAGCCCTGATGGTACTACCGTTGCTTCTGCCTCTCAAGATAAAACTGTTAAACTTTGGACTGTGGATGGTAAGGTTAATTTAACTTTACCGGGACACAAAAATGTTGTAAATAGCGTTAGTTTCAGCCCCAACGGTAGAGTAATTGCTTCCGGGAGTACCGATCGCACTATCAAGCTTTGGAATCGCGAAGGTAAGTTACTCAAAACATTATTTGGTCATAATGATGCGGTTTTACAAGTGGCTTTTTCTCCCGACGGTGAAACCCTCGCTTCTGCAAGCAGCGATAAAACTATTAAACTCTGGAATAAAAACGGTGAAAATATCCTTACTATTAAAGGACATCGCGATGCAATTACCAGCATAGTTTGGTCAAATGATAGTCAAATAATTGCTTCGGCAAGTTTGGATAATACCGTCAAACTGTGGAGTCGCCAAGGAAAATTATTAAAACTTATTCCCGCGCATTCAGAAGCAGTTACCGCTGTTAATTTCAGTCGTGATAGTCAAATTATTGCCACTGTAAGTACCGACAAAACCGTCAAACTTTGGCGTTGGAAAGATGCAGTGCTATTAGGAACCCTCAAAGGACACAAAGATTGGGTAAATGATGTCAGTTTCAGCCCCGACGGTAAAACCCTTGCTTCTGCAAGTCGAGATAAAACGGTGAAACTTTGGTCTTGGCAAGATTTATTATTAGGAAATCTCAAAACCCATAGTAAAGCAGTTACCAGCGTCAGTTTTTCGCCAAACGGTAATTTAATTGCTTCCGGAAGTACCGACAAAACTATCAAATTATGGACTCGTAACGGTACGCAAATCAAAACTATACAGCCATATCAAGAAGAAATTTGGGATGTTAGTTTTAGCCCCGACGGTAAAATTTTGGCATCTGCTGGTAAAGATAAAACTATCAAGCTGTGGAAAGATGACGGTACATTAATTAATAAGATACCCGCTCATAATAATGTCGTATTAAGTCTTGCTTGGTCAACCGATGGTAATATTTTTGCTTCTGCGAGTAAAGATAAAACCGTTAAATTGTGGCGTAGAAACGGCGAATTAATTACAACTTTGTCGGGACATCAACAAGCAGTAAACTGGGTAAGCTTTAGTCACGACGGTAAATTCATAGCTTCCGCTAGCGACGATAATACAGTTAAAATTTGGGATAATTCAGGTAAATTACTGCATACGTTAACAGCACATAAACGTCCCGTATTTGGCGTATCTTGGTCTAGTAAGGTAATATACTCGCCTCAGCCAGCCTTGATGGTACCGTTAAATTGTGGAATCAAAATGGTGAATTGCAGCAAACTTTGATTGGGGAAGGTGAAGAATTTACAGGTGTTACATTTAGCCCCGACGGTAAATTATTAGCAGCCACCAGTGAAGATAAAGTCAAACTTTGGCAGCGCGATGGTACGTTATTAATTACTTTGAAAGCAGATAGAGAAGAATTTACCAGTATTAACTTTAATCCAGATGGGAAAACATTATTAAGTGGTACCAATCGCGGCACAATAATTGTCCGGGATTTAGATAATCTTACTCTCAAAAATTTGCAAATTAAAGGATGCGATGCTTTGCAAGATTATGGGCAAGGAGATGATGATTTGTGTTTGGAAAAAGTTAGGAGGTAGGTTGCAATTATGTATTAGAAACTGAAAATTATTTACATCGTCCAGTCTTCTGTAACTAAACCCGGTACTTGGTTAAAATCGCGGCTGTTTCTAGTTAAAAGTATTAGATTTAGCTCAAGAGCAATAGATGCAATTCGTAAATCCATCGTAGCAATGCGAATTCGTTGCGCTCTTAGTTCGTCGAAAATTGCTACAGCTGCTGCATTAAAAGGTAAAACTGGAGCAATGGAAAAGCCTTGTAAAATTTCTAATAATATAGTGTAACCACGAATCGTATCATGCGGTGTTCTGGCACGATTAATAAAAGCATTCGCACCAAGCACTTGTTCGTGAAAACTAATAACGGAAAATGCAAAATCTGCGGGTGAATGAGTAGCAATTCGAGCAGTTAAAATCAAATATTCCGCACCGTTTCGTCGCTGTATAAAACTAATATGGTCGGTATCTAACAGGTATTTCACGTTTGCTGGTTTGAAGAATCTACAGGTTTATCGGCATAACGTTCCAATTTCCCATACTCCAAAACTTCCAAAAAAGCTTGTTCGTCAGAAATGGAACCTGCAACTTCATCTAACCAGTTACTAGAAGTTGGAGTCACAGAAAGCTGATTTTGAAGTTTAGCAACTGTACGCTCTAAATTTACTAAACGTTCTTCAATAGTCGCTTCATCTAGCATTATTTTCTCCAGTAGTAAAATTATTATAAAGTTTAAATACCCTACATCTAATATTTTACAAAAGTTTAAGAACAAAGTTGCTTAGTGAAATCCTGAGAGCCTCTACCCGATTGACACTTGTATTGCTTGCCAGCCCAAACCATTTTCCATGACTTATCGGATTCAGATAATTCAAAATCAGCGCGATCGCGAATTCCATTCACAGAATCATCCAAAAGACCAGTTTCGGTAACAATAACAGTTGTAAGATTGGGTGTAACTGGCTTTATAGTCACATCTCGCTGAAAATTTCCTTCTTGAGGTTTTTCCTTCGGTGCGGGAAAAGCTGCGATCGCAATCTCTTCAGGATTACTCCCTGTTAAAGATACACCTTGAGGAAGTTTACTCAAATCCACCGAATCGTAATTTTCTCGCTCTTTTATAGCTTTGGCTGTATCTGCTGTCGATAAATCGGTAGCGGTGGGTTGGGGGGAAGAATTTCCTGTTGATGTATTTGATGCCGAACAACCAACTAAAGTAAATGTACCGCTTAGCGCCAGTAAAATTAAATATTTTGTATACTTATTCACGATCGAAGAAATAGCAACCGCTGCATTGCTATAATTTTTTATGAATTAATTTTAACTTAAGTAGTTCGGCATTGAAAATCGTAATTATTATAAGGGAATAGGAAATGGGAAGTAGGCAGTAGGGATAAGGCTTTGAAGCATAAAAACATTTTGTTACTTAAAACTTGCAGATAATTAAAAAATAATCAAAACTATCACCTTTGACCTTTAACCTTTAACCTTTGACCTATTTTTACACCTTCTCACGTATCTTATTTAATATCAAATATGTCCTAGCGTTAAATATGCGGTTAAGCTGCTCGTTAGGCTCAATTTCTACTAAAAAACTGTTAAATATTTGTTTGCGTAAACCATTTTCTTGCTCTCTAAGTCTCGTTTTATAAATTTTTACATCACAATCTGTTTCTGCTTCTTCAAATAGCTGATTTTGGATTATCTTTTTAGCTTCTTGAGAAGATTCATAATTGGTTTGAGATATTTGCTTTAATAGATCCTCAAGTTTATCAAAGGTTAGAACTGATTTTGCTAACTTCTTTTTATCAATTTGTTTTAGCTGCTTTTCTAAAAAATTTATTTTATTTTCTAACTTTCTAATAGCCGTGTCATTTTCTGAGGGTTTATAAATTTTTGCTCCGCGATACTGAGTAAAAGTAGAGCTTTTTATTAATTCCTCTCGACATTTCTGTGCAATATTCTTATCTGAAAAGTAGAAACACTTATAAAGTGCAAAAGCTAAATCTTCGCTAACCTGTTTATTGTTCTTAATTTCATCAATAACGACTTGAAGAGCTTGCCAATCTTGTTTCGTCGAATCATAAGCTACATTTTCTACCAAATCTTGCCAAATTATTTTAAAGAGTAAAAATAAAAAAGGTTCCGCCATGTAAGCAATCCTTATTTCGTTATTAAATAGATATTACCTACCTAATTTATACCAAAAAGTTAATTGCTATCTAAGTGAAATTGCTTGCATTTGAAAAAAGTATCTGAATCATTAAACGATCGCAACATAAATAAATATCGCGTAGGGTAGATGACATATACGCCACACCCTACACCAAATAATTAATGAAGCAATTGTGAATCTCAAATATTCCTAGCTTCCTCACCTTTGACCTTTAACCTTTAACCTTTGACCTTTAACCTTTGACCTTTAACCTTTAACCTTTGACCTTTAACCTTACTAATTGCTTGTCGCTGGTGTCGGGTTGGTTGCTGGTGCTTCCTGTTGGAAACGAGGAAACTGGGATTGTTTGGCAAAGTATTGGGATATTAATTGGGATGTCTGGGGATTGTAAATCCGTAGATAATTCCAGTAATTACCAAGTACTTGACGGACGTAATTTTTGGTTTCGGGAAAGGGAATTGCTTCCACAAACTCATCGGGGTCATCTTGTGGTAAGGTTTTTAACCACTTAGAAACATTACCCGGTCCTGCATTGTAACTAGCAACTGCTAGCAATGAGTTATTTTCGTATTGCTTGTGAGTGCTGTCCAAATACCACGTACCGTACATGATATTGTCGTCGGGGTTTGTCAAATCGGTGGTTGGATAATCCACGTTGATTTGTGGTGCAATCCATTTTGCCGTACTTGGCAGCACCTGCATCAAACCCGTAGCATTCGCAACAGATTTTATTTTTTCTTGAAACCTTGACTCCTGACGTATCAGGGAAACTACTAGAAAAGGATTAAGCTGACGTTCTTTAGACCACTTGCTAATATCGTCAAAGTAAGGGAATGGATAACGAGCCTGCCAATACATATTTTTCTTGCTCAATTCCTGATATTGAGCTTTTTCTTCAGGCTTGTCCCTATCTTCTAATTTAGCAACCATAGAAATTCCGCCGACATAATTTTCCCTCGCCAACAGCATCAAACCTTCGGTAAACTGTTCTGCTACCGTTGACTGTGCTTTATCCTGAAATTCCGTTTCCCATTGCAGCCAAGCGTCTCGTTCTTGTCCTAATATATACAACTCTTTGAAAGTATCGGAACCAGCAGGTGGTAAAGGACGCAGACGGTCTACCATTTCCGGACTCATGTCACGCAGGGTATTAAAATTACCAACGTCCAAGCCTAAAGTTGCAGCGGAACGCCATGCGTAGTAAGAGTAAGGAAAATTACTAACTACATACTCATAAGCTTGTTTTGCTTCTGCTTCTTTACCAAGCTTAGTTGCCCATTTACCGACCCAAAAACCCGCTCTAGGAGCCAAAATACTAGCAGGATTTTTTACGGGAATCAGTTCAGCCCATTCCCATGCAGCTTGATAATCATTCGCTTTGGCTTTTTCCAACGCGACTTTCCAACGGTATTCGGCTGCTTCTTCGCTACTAGCAAACTTAGTAATCAGTATTTTTAAAGCTTCCCTAGCACCAGAATTATTGTTTTGCGATTGCAGGATTTTGGCTTTACGAATCAGCGCTTCCCCAGCAAATTCTGGGAAATTGGCAATTGTTTGGTCGAGAAAAGGTAAACTTTCGGTACCCGTTCTCGTTAATTCCGCTAACTGCAACAGTGCTTTACCAGTTTCACGAGCGGTGGGAAATTCGCTAAGCAACTGTTGATAAACTAGTTGAGCGTTTTCTCTCTTGCCACTAATTTGCAATCCTCTACCATAACGGAAAAGATTTTCAGCCGTAGGAGTTGCTTTTTCGTAAGCTTTGGCTGCTTTGCCGAATTCCTTACTTTCCCAATACGCATTACCAATTACTTCCCAATCCTCTGGTTTGAGGGTTGGTTCGTTAACAAGTTGATCTAAAACCGGAACGATTCCCGGTTGCTCGAAAGCGTATTTTGCCAGAATTAGCTGTAACTCCGGTTGATTGGGATTTTTTGCCAAACGTCCCCGAATAATTTCCCACGTCAAAGGGTGAGAAGGAAACTCAGCGATCGCCTTATCCTGATATTCCTCAAGTCCAATTAAATACAAAGCTTTAGCAGCAACTGGTTCTTTGGAATATTCTTTAACAACAGCCTGCCTTTTATCGGAAGCTTTGCCATCTTCGCCAAGAATACGGTACGCACGAGCCTGCTGTAATAAAACATAAGGCTTTAAAGCTTGATAATCATTTTCCAGACCATCAAGTAATTTTAACGCTTCCTTAGCTTGGTCTTTTACAAGCAAATCATCCGCTAAAAGATAACGAGCGCGATATTGTTCGATTGAAGACGAACCTTTGGCAATTTGTGCCAACTGAGCCGCACGTTTTTCGGGTGGTTGATTAACCAAAGGTAAAACAACAGATTTGGCTATATTCGCTTCCGAAATAACCGCTCCTTGATTATTACCATTAAATAATCGCCCCAAATTTTTACCAATTCGAGGGGCTGAAACCATAGCTCCAACCAGAAAGGCGCAGACTCCCGCGCCAGCAATAAGCGAAATTTGTTTTTTCTGTAGCTTCTTCAGCATTGATACCCGCTGAGAATTTCACAAGAATATCTTGCACTTTAGCATCACTGGTGGTCAAATTAACCTACCTTCGCTACCAATTTGGATTTTTTTTGAGAAATTTTGGAAAAAAGGGCATTGGAATAAAGGTCAAAGGTTAAAGGTCAAAGGTCAAAGGTTAAAAGTTAGGAGTTAGGAGTTAGGAGTTAATTATTTAGCCCCTTGTCCCCTTGTCCCCTTGTCCCCCCATCTCCTTGTCCCCTTGTCCCCCCATCTCCCCGTCCCCCCATCCCCCCATCCCTTAATCCCCTTTCGCCAATTCGGGAGTTTTCCCTAACAAGCCAATCATCAATTTGAGATTAAATATTCTGATAAAACCTACGCGCTGCATTACCCATAAACCTAAGCGTCTGGCGATGACTACGGGTAGGAATTTATTGGAAAATACTCTATCTAATAAATCTGTAAAGCCTAAAATAGCTAGATTCTCTCGTTTCCTCCAGCGCTCGTAGGTTTTGAGTACCTTAATATCTCCAATATCTTTACCTGTAGAATAGGCTGCTTGAATTACTTGCGCTAAGGCTGCTGCATCGCGAATGCCCAAATTTAAACCTTGTCCGCCGACGGGATGACATTTGTGTGCTGCGTCGCCGATTAAAGCGAGTCTATGCAATACATAGCGATCGCTCTGCATTAACTGCACTTGAAAAACAAAGCGATCGCCTAATAATTCTAATTTACCCATTTGCTCGCCAAAGCGTTTCTGTAACTGTGCCAAAAATTGCTCGTCATCCAATTCAAGCAAAGCTTTCGCTTCTTCATGGGGTGCCGTCCAAACTATCCGACAGCGGTTTCCCGGTAGCGGTAAAATTGCAAATGGTCCGCTTGCTTGAAACTTTTCGTAAGCTGTATTATTGTGGGGTTTTTCTGGCTTGACAAATGCTACAATGCAAGATTGCCAATATTTCCAACCTCTGGTTTTAATCCCCGCAGCTTCACGAATTCGGGATTTACCTCCGTCGGCAGCTACTACTAAATGGCTGCGAATCGTGCATATCTCTCCTGCGACTTTAACTTCTACCGTCGCCACATTTTCGAGGTACTCGGTACTTATCACTTCCGCCGGACATAAATAAGTAATATTCGGACTGTCTTTAACAAACTCTTGCAAAGGATAAAGTAGCGCTTGATGTTCGGCAACGTAACCTAAGTCTTTACTACCGATATCAGAAGTATTGAATTCCACTACACCCGAATAATCGGCATCGGAAAGACGCACGCGGTTGTAAGTTTCAATTTGAGGTAATATCTTGTCCCAAATGCCAATTCCTTGATAAATTAACGCCGACAGCATATGTATCGCATAGGCTTGCCCCTTGGCTACCGACGCAGATTGAACTCTGGCTTCAATTAAAAGTATTCTTAATCCCGAATCATTTAATGCAGCGGCTAAAGTTAAGCCGATAATTCCGCCACCAACAATTACCAAATCGTAATCGTACCCTCTTTCGCCGAGGGATTGGGAAGGTGAAGTAATTTTAGAGAGCTGCGCTTGTGGCATTGTTAAGATTAATCACAGCATTTTCATATATTGTGACGTATTTTGAAGGAATTATGCAAGAGGATGGGGGGATGGGGAGACAAGGGGACAAGGGGACAAGGAGAATACCTGAATCACAATATCAAAGCCAATCACTTCATATCCGTCGGCACGCAAAACTTTTTCAACAACTGAACCAATCATTCCTTCGTTGCCCGTAACTAATATCTTCATAGTCTTCATCTGTATGTAATTTCGCTCAAAGCGATTAAATCATCAGATAGATCGAAGTTAGCTGTCACATTTTGCACGTCGTCTAAGGCTTCTAAAGTATCAATTAATTTAATCAGCATCCGCGCTTGATCGGAGTCAGTCACATCTATGTTATTGCTGGGAATCCAACGCAATTCGACATCGGTAACATCGAAATCTTCTTGAAGCGTTTGATTGAGATTTTCTAAATCTGCTACTTCTGCTATAACTTCAGCCATATTATCGTCAATCATTTCGTAAAATTCCGCACCACCTTCTAAGGAAGCTTCAAGAAGTTTTTCTTCAGGGATGGCACCTTGAACAATACAAACACCCTTTTGCTCGAACATCCAGCTAACGCAACCAGTTTCTCCAAGATTGCCACCATTTTTAGTAAAAGCTTCTCGTAAATAGGCTGCGGTGCGGTTGCGATTGTCCGTTAGCGCTTCAATCAAAATCGCCACACCACCCGGTCCGTAGCCTTCGTAGCGTATTTCCTCAAACTCTGCTTCATCATCTGCAAAAGTACCCGCACCCTTGGCGATCGCTCGTTCGATATTATCATTGGGAATACCTGCCGCTTTGGCTTTTTCGATTGCAGTACGAAGTTGAAAGTTGCCATTAGGATCTGGTACGCCACTTCTAGCTGCAACAATAATTGCACGGGATAGCTGAGTAAAGGTTTTACCTCTTTTGGCATCTACACGCGCTTTCTGTCGCTTAATATTTGCCCATTTACTATGTCCTGCCATAATCTAAACCTATAAAATCAAATCAACAACTAAAATATATAATTTTTCTCTAAAATTAACTTTAGCTCTTCTTTTATGCTTCAACGCAAGCTATTGATTTGTTCTTCAAGCAAAAATATTACGAGCGAAAAAAGAATGTTCTATAAAAAGTTACTGATACTAATAATTTGCATTTTGTTTCTCACGGGATGCCACTTGACTTCAAAACAAAGTAATGTAATGCATCTTACTTTATGGCAGGGAGTAAATCCACCTTCAAATCGGGATGTTTTGCAAAAGTTAGTAGATAAATTCAATCAAAATCACCCCAATATTCAGGTAGAGTCGCTGTATGTAGGGCAACCAGATCAGCAAATGCCGAAGATATTAGCGGCTGTAGTCGGAAATGCACCACCAGATTTGTTATGGTTTAATCCCACAATTGCGGGGCAATTAGTCGAGTTAGATGCTTTGGTACCTTTAGATGAAATGCTGAATAAATCCTCGGTAAAAGATGAAATTGACCCCGCTTTGTTTGATTCAATGAAGTATCAAGGAAAGATTTGGTCGGTACCTTTTGCTACTAATAATGTCGGGATTTTTTATCGTCCGAGTTTATTCAAAGCAGCAGGAATTAAAGATTTACCACGCACTTGGGAAGAGTTTCGTCAAGTAGCAAAAAAATTAACTCGCGATACTAATGGAGATAATAAAGTTGACCAACATGGCATATTTTTACCATTAGGAAAAGGTGAATTTACAGTATTTATATGGCTGCCATTTATGTGGAGTGGCGGCGGAGAATTAGCGGAATCTGCTGCAAAAGTAGATTTAGTAGATAATAAAGGCGCGATCGCAGCTTTGCAATTGTGGCAAGATTTAGTCAAAGATGGTTCTGTAGTATTATCTGCACCGGAAAGAGGTTTTGAAACAGATGCTTTTGTAGCTGGTAAAGTAGCAATGCAGGTGACTGGACCTTGGACTTTGACCTATATTGATAATGATATTAAAGATGGTGATTATGATGTATTTCCGATTCCTGTAAATGAGCGTCAAGCTACCAGTATTGGTGGGGAAAATCTGTTTTTATTCAAAACTACGCCGGAAAGACAAAAAGCCGCTTTAAAATTCGCGGAATATGTAGCAAGTGAAGAATTTCAGACAGAATGGGCATTAGGTACTGGATATTTACCTGCAAATTTAAAATCCCGTCAAAGCGAAGAATATCAGGTTTATCTTAAAAAACATCCAACAGCGAAAATATTTTTAGAACAAGCACAATACGGGCGCAGTCGTCCGGTTTTTACAGGTTACAGTAGAGTTTCGCAAAGCATCGGCAGAGCGATGGAGGCGGTTTTGTTAGGTAAAAGTAGTCCGCAAGATGCTTTGAAAGAATCGCAGCAAAGATTGGATTTGATTTTTGAATAGGGAATAGTTATTAAATTGGGTTAGACAGAGAATAAATATGAACACAAATGTCGAATGTTTAATTCTGCCGTAACCCAACATTGTAATTGGTGAGTAACTAGTATATTAAAAGAAGTATTTAGTAGGTTGAGTTAGAGGATATTTTCCAAGTATGTTTTTTATCGCAATTTTCGGATTATCCCCCCTTCCCCCCTTATAAAAGGGGGGTTAAAATTCTTAAACAAATCAGTTAGTAGGTTAGGTTAGGTAGAGAATAAATATGAACACAAATGTCGGCTTAAGCAGTTAAAGCGGGTTTAACTTTTCCAAAACGTCGCTCTCTATTTTGATAGCTGAATAATGCTTCTTGGAATGCCGTTCTATCAAAATCGGGCCACAAAATATCTGTAAAATACATTTCCGTATAAGCCATTTGCCATAGAAGAAAGTTACTCAATCGCTTTTCTCCGCTGGTACGAATAAGTAAATCTGGTGCGGGAATATCTGCTGTATATAAATTGCTTTGGATTAAATTTTCATCGATATCTTCTGGTTTTATTTTTCCTGTTTGAACTAACTCCGCGACTTGACGACAAGCACTAATAATTTCTTTACGACTACCATAATTAACTGCAACATTAAACTGAACATCTTGATTATTTGATGTTTCTAACATTGAACGCTGCATTTCCTGCTGCAATGCTTTTGGTAATCCTGATAAATCGCCAACAAAATTGATTCGCACTCCCTCCCGATGCATTTCTCCTAATTCACGACGCAGCATTTTTTCAAATAGAAGCATGAGAAAATCAACTTCTTCAGTTGGTCGTCGCCAATTTTCAGTAGAAAAAGCGTAAGCTGTTAGAATCTTAATTCCCCAGTCTTTGCAGCATCGCAATAGTTCTTTTAGTGTCTTTGCACCTTGCCGATGTCCGGCAATACGCGGTAATTTTTGTTGAGTAGCCCACCTACCGTTACCATCCATAATTACGGCTACGTGAGTGGGTAAGTTTTCCGAGTTTAAATTAGTGGGTAAGTTTAAATTCATAGGATTGTATATTTTAGAACTTCGATTTTATACAGAAAATTAGGCATTGGCTACAAGGAATTTTGTATGTTGAATTCCTGTGTCCCCAAATATTTCATTTAAATACTTTGGTGTCAGGGTATTATTCCAAATCCACAATTGATGTATTGCAAAACTAAAAGTAAATAACAAGCTTGATTTGTTAGTGAAACTCCAAGAATTCCATTTCAGCGTCTGCATCATTCGTTTTAAAGTTCTTATCAAACTATTACGTGTATATTTTTGATGGCGAGTTTTAATCAAAGTTTTAGTTATTTTGATAGCAGAAGTATCGGGATAAGCCCAAACACCAAATCCCCAGAATTTCGTCATGTGGTTGATTTCGTCTATTGCTAATTGCTCTAAAACGTCTTGAAGTGCCTCGGTTGTGTGAGCCATCAGCCATATATAAAGACAAGTCGCGCTCAATTCAGTTGCTACCCGGTGCAAACCGTGACGATACAAGTCTTCGTAGGGATTTTCGGTAGGTAAATAACCTCTAACGGTGCGGAGCTTTGGAGTAATTTTCTCACCCGTTAACTGCTGATAAACCTTAATTAATGCGGGGGTATGCTGACGCTCTTCTTTTTCCCATAAACCCAGTATCAGCTTTTCATTTTCATCAATCGTTCCTCCTACATACTGAGCCATTTGTGGATGTAGTTTTTCTAAATATTGCCGACTCGTTTGAGTATATCCTCGGATAGGTGCTTCAGTATCCATCGCACCCACTAAAACCGATAAAAATACTTGTGAATCAATACCAGTTATTTGTTCGTAATTAATACTTTGCCAGTCAATTGGTTTCCAAGCACGCGCTTGTGGTTGGTTGAATTGTGATGATAAGTCTTTCAAGCGTTCGTGTAATTCTTTGCTTGCGAGATAATTTTTGATGAGAGAATTTATATTTTGCTGAATTTGGAAATAGTTTGTATGGAGCTTTGTTTTAATTATCTGATTTAGATCGGATTCACTAGGTATTTCTATCATATTTTTTTATTTTAAGTATTTATTATTGCTTTGTGATTACTATTTTAAGTGTTCTTTTCAGGTTTGTCAGTCGGGTAAAGTAGGGTAAAAAGTACGATCGGTAATTATAAATTAAGAATTAAAAACGCAAAGGTACGCTGAGGTATTCGTACCATGCAAAGGAAGTGTTAATTATTTGCTGAAGATAGGAATTATCGATCGCATGACAATAAAATCAATTAGACAATAAGCTATATTGAATACCTGAAGTAAAGCATATTTTTCATGTCAGGATATACTATATATAATGCTATTAAAGCAAAATATAGTTTTTATTGATACTAGTGATGAACGATCAAAATTTCCTCTCTCGAATCACATTTGATAAAAACGTTTTAGCAGGTAAACCAATAATTCGTGGTTTAAGAATATCGGTGGCAATGATTTTGGAATTACTTGCAAAAGGTGCTACTAATCAAGAAATTTTACAAGATTTCCCAGAATTGGAATTGGAAGATATACACGCAGCATTATTCTATGCTTACTCCTTGGTTTCTCAAGAAGAAGTTTTAGATAGAGTCACTGCATCTTAAAAATAAAATGAAATTTTTAATTGATGTGAATGCGAGTCACACTTTAGGTAATTGGTTAAAAGAAATGAGTCATGATGTGATTTATGTCAGCGATACCGACCCTACAATGGTTGATGAGGATATTTTAGAATGGGCGATTGTTGAAGATAGAATTATCGTAACTACAGATAATGATTTTGAACAAATTATTTGGCAGCAGCAAAAAATTCACCGTGGAATATTACGACTAGAAAATTTACCACGTGCAGAAAGAAAAACTTTATTATTAGATGCTTTGAGTTTGCATAGTCAAGATTTATTAAACCATCGAATTGTAATTGCAACTAAAAACAAATTCCGTATTCGTTAAAAATAGTTCGATCGCAATATTTATATTAATTTTGCTATTAGCGAAGTCTACTTCATCATTTTTTTACAAAAGTAATTTATCGTCACCTCTTGATTTTTCTTTTTAATTCCTTGTTAGAGGATATGAGTGAAGATAATTAGAACGGTAAAGGAGAAAGTCAAGTTTACATAAACTTGTCTAAAAAGGTTAGTTTGCAACTGTAGACTAAGATTGAGCTAAACTACCTTGGTCGCTAAAAAATGGATGATGAGGCAGTATTGGTATGGTTGGATACCATAATACCTTCTAAAACTGGAGAACAATTAAGCGAATTAGATAAGATTATTCTTCAACAGGTTTGGCTGGGAAGAAAGTATTTAGAAATTGCCGATTTTTACGGTTGTACTGAAGGGCACGCTAAGGATGTGGGTTCTAAGTTGTGGAAGTTGCTTTCTAAAGTGATGCGTCAAAAGATTACTAAAAGTAACTGTCGGAGGGTTTTAGAAAAGTGTTTTCGCAAAGCTGGTACGATTTCGGGTTTGTTTGATTATCAAATTACAGAAAACCTAACCCCCCAGCCCCCTTCCCTGCGAGGGAATGGAGAGAATTTTCAGGAGAGAGGTTTCAAACAAGAAGATATCAATTTTATTGGTAGAAGTGGTGCTATCGATCGCATTAATAATTTAGTAAATCTTGGTAGCAAAGTTATTGTAATTCAAGGTGAAGGAGGTTTGGGAAAAACTACTCTTGCTCAACAATATCTACATTCTCAATTTGATGTGGTTTTGGAATTGTTGATGGCTCATGAAACTCAAAACATTACTTCTGCTCAAAGAGTTGTGGAAGAATGGTTGAAATACGATCTGGCACAAGAGCCAGGGTTGGAATTTGGGGTAACGTTGGCAAGGTTGAAGCGACAAATCCAAACAAAGCGAATTGGAATTTTAATTGATAATTTGGAACCAGCGCTTGACGGAAAAGGACGATTTATTGCACCTCATCGCGATTATGTAGAATTACTCCGGGTTTTGACGGATGCAAGAGTACGATGTACTACTTTAATTACTAGTAGAGATAGACTTTGCGAACCGGAATTAAATGTAACTCACTATCGACTTCCCGGTTTAGATGAAGTAGCTTGGCAACAGTATTTTAATAATCGGGGAATGGCGATCGCACTACCAATTTTACAAAAAATCCATCATGCTTATGGCGGTAATGCTAAAGCAATGGGAATTCTTTGCGGTTCAATTCAGGAAGATTTTGATGGTGATATTATTGCTTATTGGCAAGAAAATCATGCCGATCCTTTAGCGGTAACGGACTTAAAAAATTTAGCTGCAAGTCAATTCAACCGCTTGCAAAATCTCGATTCTCAAGCATACCGTTTGCTGTGTCGTTTGGGATGCTATCGTTACCAAGATGTTTCTACCGTACCAACTTCAGCACTTTTAAGTTTATTGTGGGATTCACCAGAGCAACATCGTCAAATCATTGCTTCGTTGAAAAATCGTTCTTTGATAGAGTGTAATAAAGGCGAATATTGGCTGCATCCGGTGATTAGAGCCGAAGCTATTTCTCGTTTACGTAATAGTGAAGACTGGGAAATTACCAATCATAAAGCCGCAGAATTTTGGACGGATAGCGTACAAACAATAGAAACTTTTCAAGATGCTTTGCAAGCGTTGGAAGCTTATTATCACTATATAGAAATTAATCAATTTGAGTTAGCTGGTAAGCTGATTATCAAAAGTAGAAACAATCAATGGGGGCAATTTTTACCCCTTGGCAGTACTTTGTATCGTATGGGTTTAATTCAACCCGTTTTAGATGCAATAATTTATATTATTAATCATATTTACGACGATACAAAAATCAGTGAGTTATATAATATTTTAGGCGATTTATATTGGATAAGCGGTAAATTAAAATCAGCAATTGAATATCAAGAAAAAACAATTAATTTAGCGCAACAAGCACTTTTATCTATAAATAAGAAGAAAGAGAATAAGCAAGCATTTTATTATTATAGAATGCTGGAAGTTGATTCTTTATTGAGCATCGGACTTTATAAAATTGATTTATGGGAACTATCAGAATCTGCTGATTTATTTCAACAGGTAATTAATTTAGCTCAAAACACCGCGCATCATTCTTGGGCTGAGAAAGCTGCTGTTTGTTTATCTTTAGTTAATTCGTATTTAGAGCAATATCAATCTTCTCGTTTACTCGCGGATGAATGTTACAACAACATCACCGTACAAAGGATTGAAAAAACGGGAAGATTTGCTTACTTTATTCAAATACTCGGTCAAACCTACGCTAATTTAAAAGATTTTAGTAAAGCTGAGGAAATGTTTTTGATGGCATTAAAGTTTGCAGAAGAAAGTCACTACACTCAAGTTAAAGCAAAGAGTTTGAATGGTTTAGCTGAAATTCATCGGATAAATCAGGAATTTAATTTGGCTTTAGAGAATCATTTAGCAGCGATTGAACTATTAGAGAAAATTGGTGCTAAATGCGATTTGGCTGAAGCTTATTTTCAGTTGAGTTTGACTTATCAAGGTATGGGAGAAGAGAGTGAGAGTCAGGTGAATATTGAGAAAGCTGTTCGGTTATTTAGTGAGATAAAAGCGCCGAAGCAGGTGGGGAAGATCAGTAAGCAGTTATCATTGAAGAGTCAATAATTAATATTTTAATTTTACCTGAATATTTGGGTCATCATCACATAGTATGCTAAATATTCAGCAGGAATCATTAAAACACTTGTTACGCAAGAAATTAAAACCTTTTAAATTACATTTATAACTAATACAGTTCTTTTTTTCCTTCTGCCTAGTGCCCACTCCCTTCTGCCTTTTTACGACTATTTAAATGGCATCCCCTTGTGCTGAAGAACCGAATATTTATAATTTTAAAGTGTAATTATGAATATAATTTATTACGTCAAGACTCATTTATATCCTAAAATAATATAATCAAATTACTCACTTCGTTTATAGATGAACGAGTTTACATATATCATTGGCACAACAGGTGAAGTTCAACAAGGTTTAGCTATTTGGGCATCGAAAATTTTAGAATACGTTGATATTTATTATCAAGGTGATAGAGAAAATGCGAGTGGTACTGATTTCTATAGATGTATATCGAAAACAGATGAAATTTCCGATAATATTTTTGGGAAAGAAGATTTAGTTAGAAGCGTAGTAGATGACCAAAATTTATTACCTTCAATTTGTATAATTAAGAGAACTGAAATTCTTTTGGAAAATAACTTTACGCATTGTTTGGAGATAGAAAATATCACTAACAGTCCTTGGAATACTATAGAATACCCACTTCCAGAGAAAAGAAAAGGTGCAGCCACATCTTTAATTAAAGGTATAATAAATGAAAGTCGGAGTCTGGGATTGAGCGATATTCTTAAATTGTTCGCAGTCCCACAAGCAAAAGAATTTTATCAAGATTTAGGGTTTGAAGAAACTAATGGTTCGGGTGAAATGATACTTAGTTCTAACGCAGCATCTATGTTGCTCCTTGACCTCGAACAAAAAAGCAATTCTACAAGTTTTGATTAAATAAAGATTAAATGTATGTCACAGGAATCATTACCGCAAGTAGAATCATCAAAAACTTATCAACCAACACCCGAACAACTCGAAAGGTGGAAGCGCATTGATGAACTTGAATCAAGTTGTGCGACAGGATTTATATCGTCAGAAGAACAAGATAAAAATGTAGAAAAATTCTTCGCAACCGATTACATAGATTTACAACTTGAAAGATTACGCGCTCATAGAAAAAAGCTTATAGAAAAACTTAAATGGACTGAAGATTACGAAGAATTACTGCTATCTGAAAAGCAGAAACAAAATGCTAAGTAAGTCGGGTATGGGTTTCTTTTTACTATAAGTGTGCGGGATTCTCGTTCTGTAATATTAGGTAGCCTTAATACGGGAAAAAGCGATAAAGTTAATGTATGGGCTTCTGATTTTGTGTGGGCTGTTTCTTGAAGTTATGATGGGTAGGATAAAACGAGATTTGTGATTGAAGAAAAGACTATGTGGGCAGCATGTATCAACAATCTTTCACCCTTTCCACATGAGTTAAAGGTTGAAGTCCCAAAGTTTCTTAAAAAAGTGTTTAACGAGATAGGTATCTCAAGTGATGATGAGATGTTCATTCCTGTTCGTCCAGTTGCACTTTTAGGAAAGTGTAGTACAGCTACTTATGTTGACTGCCCTAATATACCAGACCATCACATCGAAAATGCCCAATGGGACGACGATCCGGCTTACTATCTGAATGATATTGGAGAATATTATTGGTTTGACTTCGATGTTATTTGGCCGACTGAAGAATCACTACAATTGCGTATGGTATTTAATGAAGGCGATGCTGATTGTAACGATGGCTTATGGGGAGCTGTTTGGGAACGTAATACAGCGGAACTCATCGCCAATATATCAAGTACTGGAGATTGTCAAGCGACAGTAGAAGTGTTGTCAAGGGATCTAGCAGATAAACACGAGACTCAAGACATCTGGATTCCCATCACTTTCGATCGCGATAATGGTTACGATCCTCTGCCATGCGAATCAGTTCGACATACAAGGCTTCTGAATCTAGAAAAGATCGTAAGCCTAGCAATTCGGATGTGTAGCGTGTACAGAGATGAATGGGGTTATAAGAGGCAGGGGTATGACTTGTAAAAATATGGTGACTATTAGATTATGAGTCCTAACAACCGCGATTTCCCTTACAGCGATTTATCAACTTTTTGACCATTAACTCACGCCCGAATCACAGTAATAGCCCGTTGATTGTCCGTCATAACAACCTGGGTTAACAAACGTTCTTCCATTGGTAATGCATTTTTACGCCGATCGAACACAACTAACCAACCTTCGTTCAAACCCAAACGTGCTAAATAGGATTCTAATTGTTCGATACCTTCAGCTTGGGGGTCACGTTTTTTTTCTCGCCATACTTTTAATTCAATTCCAAGAGTAGTAGAACCATACCTTAAACATAAATCCATTCTGTCACTACCGATCGCATATTCCCGTTCTAAGGTTCCACCACCGTTAACAACGCGATGCAAGAAAGCCATTAATACTAAATGCGGTGCAATTTCGTGATAGCCAGTACTACCTAATAAAGGTTCTCCATGCTGTCGCCAAAATTTGATAAAAGCTTCTAATAAAGCATCTTTATTTAATTCCCCTGACTGAGTTAACCAAGTCGGTGCAATCATAGGTAGCGAAGCCATTGGTGTCACCGTTAATACTCTGGGTAAAACCTCGCGATAAATTGGGTTTGCGATCGCTAATCCACCTTGGGGATGCATGATACACAAACCCAAGTCAATTACAAATTGAATATCATCATTGGGGATATTTCCTAATTCCAAACCAGCTAACATTGGTTCGATAATCGCTTTTATCCTTGGTTCCCGCAAGCGTTCGGCTAAACTATCAAGATGGGTATCTCGACGAGCAATTAATATTTCTTTTGCTTCTAAAATATGTTCTTTGGTAATAGAAATACTTCTATCTTTAACCATTTTTTCTACAACTTCTTTAGCTAATGCATTAACTAACCAAGGTTGTCCCTGAGTTAAATCAAAAGCTGTTGCGCTTGCTTCTGGCGTGAAAATTTGTCCCGTATATTCAGTATGTTGTTGGTATAACTCTGCTACTTCTGCGGCGTTAAAATTTCTCAGAGTAATGGAACTAACTTTAATATTAAAAGGGCTGGCTGTGTTTAGGCGATCGCTGCCTCCTGATGCAACTTTATAATCGCGCACATCTCGTAAACCAATTAACCCTACAGATGAAGGAAAATTTTCTGGACGATTCGGAAAACCATCCCGTAGCTGCCGCAACACCGAAATCAAAGTATCATCTTGCAGGGAATCAATTTCGTCGATGAATATTACCAAAGGTCGAGGAGAAACCTGCGCCCAAGCCTGTAAGCTAGCTTGAATTCTTTGTCCTGGTTCCTCATAAACCCAAGTAGGAGGTTGTAAATCCTGCGGTAGACGGATGGCGATCGCACCACGCCAAGCCCCCAAAATTGCCAATTCTGCGGCGCTGGGGTCATTGTTAAAAGCACTTCCCACTTCTGCGGATAACATCACTGCTGTATAACTTCCAGTTGCGGTAAGTTGTTGCGCTAAAGCTAGCATTGCCGTAGTTTTACCTGTTTGACGGGGTGCATGAACGACAAAATAACTTTCTTGTTCGATAAGCATTGACAAATCAGGTAGCCGACTTGTCGGTGGTAGCATATAGTGTTTGTCTGCTTTACACGGACCAGCAATATTAAACCAGCGAGACATGGGGTGTAGAAAGTTCGCGGACACTTTGAGTTTAGACGATTTTGGATTGGGGGATTTTTTTAATTTAAAATACTCAAAGGCAATACCTATCGATTGATTGTGGCAATTCGTTATGACATTGGAATTATTTTTATCCGCTTTATTGGCACTCATGCTGAGTATGACAAAGTAGATGCCGCAAACAATCTAAACAGAGGTTAATCTATGGAAATACGCCCAATTAAAACTCAAACTGACTATCAAGAAGCTCTTCGAGAGATTGAGTTGCTGTTTGATGCTGCCGAGAATACACCTTCTGGCGATCGGCTAGAGATCCTTAGTACTCTTGTAGAAGCTTATGAGAAAATACATTTTCCGATTGGGCTACCCGATCCGATTGAGGCAATTCATTATTATATGGATACTCGTGGTTTATCTCGTCGTGATTTGGAGCCATGTCTAGGTAGTAGAGCAAGGGTATCTGAGGTTTTATCTCGTAAACGCACCTTAACTTTAGAGATGATTCGCAAGTTGAATCAAGAATTAAAGATTCCGGCTGAAATTCTTATCCAAC
Source organism: Rivularia sp. (in: cyanobacteria) (assembly GCA_965234645.1). Lineage (GTDB taxonomy): Bacteria > Cyanobacteriota > Cyanobacteriia > Cyanobacteriales > Nostocaceae > Rivularia. The sequence goes on from OZ248344.1 coordinate 5,592,807, forward strand.
CCTATGAGTCAAAACAAGTCTCCGCATAATAAAGCTCATGCACCCGGCAGGTGATAGGCAAAGTTAACAATTTAAAGCCTTTAGGCGATCGCACCACGCCAAGCCCCCAAAATTGCCAATTCTGCGGCACTGGGGTCATTGTTAAAGGCACTTCCCACTTCTGCGGATAACATCACTGCTGTATAACGTCCACTTGCGGTAAGTTGTTGCGCTAAAGCTAGCATTGCCGTAGTTTTACCTGTTTGACGGGGTGCATGAACTACAAAATAGCTTTCTTGTTCGATAAGCATTGACAAATCGGGTAGCCGACTTGTCGGTGGTAGCATATAGTGTTTGTCTGCTTTACACGGACCAGCAATATCAAACCAGCGAGACATGGGGTGTAGAGAGTTAGCGGACACTTTGAGTTTAGACGATTTTGGGTTTGGGGTTGATATTTAACCTGGCGATTGAATATGGCACACCTGGCGATTGAAATCGCGGCTACACAGGCAAAACCCGCCTGCGCGGGTTGTATGTTGTATAGTGGCGGAATTTACGTAAGTGTATTTTGCCTTTAGCGTCAGATACAGCCGTAAATACGGTCAATTATGGAGCAGTACCGGATACATTTTTTATCGAATAGAATCGTAAATGTAGCGATCGCAGGTGGTGCATGAGTCCGATACAGAAGATATTATTTGGTTCTCCAGGTACGGGGAAAAGCTATAAGGTGAATGAAATAGCTGAAAATGAATTAAAGATAAGTAAAGAATAATTGCGTTTTAATGTTGTTAAAACAGTATTTCATCCCGAATATAAATATTCCGATTTTATAGGTAAATTGTTACCATTTTCTTCTGGTAGTTCCATTACTTACAAGTATTATCCAGGACATTTTTTTAAGGCATTAGGAAAGGCATATCGCTGCATTATTGATGGCAATTGGGAAAACTATTTGCTTGTGATAGACGAATTGAATCGGGGTAATGCTGCGGCAATATTTGGTAGTGTATTTCAATTGTTGGATAGAGATGAGAATGGCTGGTCTTCATACAGTATAGATATATCAGAAATGGAGATGGTTGGGTTGTTTAGCGCGATGGGCTATAAAGTTAAGGTTTATGACGATAGTATATACGTTGAAAATACAGTGGTTGAAACTTTTATTGAGAACAAGCAACGGGAACTTCACTCTTGTTCAAATGAGCATGAAGATAATTCAGACATTATTGAAGTAATTAAAAATCTCAAAAACTATCAAATAGAAATTCCACCTAATCTATCTATAATTGCTACAATAAACACTTCTGACGAATCAATTTATTATTTAGATACAGCATTCAAGCGGCGTTGGAATTGGGAATATATAGAAGCACCATGCGAATCGGATATAAAAAATTATAATATTAATGAACACACAAAAACTATACCAGAAAAAGCTTTATATAGTTATGTTTTGATTGGTAAGGGCAATGATGCATTAGCTTTGAAGCTATATCGTATAATCGTTGGAATTAATGAATTTATAAAGTCATGTCATAAATCAATACGAAATATTGAAGATAAGCAAATTGGATGGTGGTTTATTAATTTAGAAGCTGATGCTTTGAGTTTAGAGGAAGTAAGACATAAATTAATGTTTTACTTATGGGATAGTGTATTTACTAGGAATAAGAAGCCTTTAGTTAAAGTCTTAGAAGATAAGCTTAAAAGTATTAATGTTAATCTTGTCACTTACAGCGATTTTCTTAAATATACCGAAGTGTTACTTAAATATTGGCATGATAGCGTACCTGCTATTGAAGATGTAGATTATTTATACCATTTCTAATGTTAAACTTTCAAGAATTACAACCGATTGTTAGTGATAAATATTCTTTTGTAGGTATTCAAAATAAAAATCATCAATTACAGCTTTATCTACCCAAAGGCTCTGATGCTAAGAAGTTTAATACATATGATAGCAAGCGCGATATTTACTTTTTGCTTTATAATATATTGCGACGTTACAAGCAGATTTGTGCGGAAAAAGGTAACTTAGAAAAGCAACTAGCAAAAGATAGAGATGGAGTAATTCAAAGCAATGATAGCGTTCATAAAGTTGTAATACCTGAAAGCGATGATCAAGTATTGCTTTACTCCAAGTTGGATGCAATTGGTAAAATACTGGATGCTTATGATGAACCTAAAATAATGTCACTAGCTTATCGTTTGGGAGAGAGTGAGGAAATAGACTATTCCCAAATCCATCAATACCTTGATAGGGCTAAGTACTTACCTGATGGTGCTGCATATATTGACACAATGGATATGCCCAGGTTGCAAGTAAAATATCAATCAACTGATATTGTTGGGATGTATTGTTACATATTTATTGAAGTCAAGCAGCAATTGGGTGAAGAGATAATATCTGAAATACAAGCATTAGCAGAAAGATTTGCTCATAGATATCTTGATGCTGAAAGCGGTTTATTTAATGAAGAATATTGTATTCAAACGGTTGATATTCTCAAAGATATTTTAGAAACGATTGAACATCGAACACCTATTAAAGACGCTGATTATTGGGATTTTCACAACGCTATTGAATTATTTCTGTACGGAGAATTATCGCAGCAAGAGGAAGGAGAGATATGGGGAATCAATAATTTCTGCTATGTTTGGGAATCAATGTGCTTAACTTATTTAGTAAAAAGTATTGATTCTTCTAGCCTCTTTTATATAGATAATAATAATTTATCATCAGATGTTATAGCTCTAGCTGAAAGTAAGCCAAAACAATTGAATGTAAAATATGCTTTTGAAATAAATGGTTCACCTTTAAGACCAGATGCCGTCATACTTGACAATCCATATAATTTTCAGCATATAGGAGAAACAAATAGTTGCCATTTAAGAATGGATCTTAATCGTGGAAAATTTTGGACTCATTGGGATGATTATGGTTATAGAACCGCCTTTTATTGTGAAATACCTAGTTTATCCAAAGAAATATGGTTAAGAATTGCTTATGAAAATCAATATGAAGGCTATCATACTTTCTATGAATTAAAAAAAGAGTATGTTAGTCAAAACGATTATTTATCAATAAATTCTCAGCTTCCAAATAATTTCTATTCTTTTTGGACAATAAGTTTGGAAGAATTAAACCACAATATATTGCTTTTAATGCGTATATTAAATCATGTATTTTATGTAGCATTAAAAAATAATGTTTATACTGCTGATGCATTTTACAATTTTTTATCAACTAATTTTAATCTTAATAAAAAGAGGAAGAATGTTTTTGTGCAGTCATTGTTCCAGGATGTTAGAATCTATTTTCCTACTGCTATTACACGCGCAAAGTTAAGTTATGATGAACGTGAAATTATTTTTATGTATGAAAGATTTATTAAACGTGTAACTTGTCTTAATATAATTGATATTAAATATAAACCAGTCTCCAACTATTTTGATGAAAACAAGCGTGAAGAGATAAAAACAAGAGATATCCGCAAACAATTTGTATACGAACACCTATTACAGCGACATATACAAAATAATCCAAAATTTAATCAATTAGAAATAAAAAGTAGCTTTTGGCTACCTAGAGACGATGAATTACAACATATGAGCAAAGTAGAACCAGAATATTTAAACGGCTACATTGAACTGAATAAAGTAAACTTTAACATCATAGCCAACAGCTATTTAGAATAAATAAAATCCCAAGCTACAAACTATACTTCATACTACTAGCCCACGAAGGTGGGCTTTGTTTGTATAGCCCCAGACTTATAGTCTGAGGGCTTCATCATGTTGATTAACCATCCAACGATGCAAAACCAACATCACCCTAGCTAAAGGAATCATCAAAACCGGAATAACCTCCAACCCAAAACGAGACGCAAAAAACCCCGCAAAAGAAGGAATTGCTGCTGCACCGACACTTGCTGAACTCGTAATAAAACCGATCGCTGCTGGTACGATCGCAGTCGGTATTCGTTGCGGTGTTAACCAAATTGTCAGCGGAAATATCGGAGCTAAGGCTATACCAATTAAAGGTAAACTGATTAATTAACTATTCAAAACATAACAAGGATTAGCTGCTAGACTTTGAAAGTGTTTGGCAGTAAGTAGTTTCGGATGGAATTTGAATGGAACCCAGATAAAGCAGAGTTAAACTACGAGAAGCATGATGTTTCTTTTGAGGAAGCTGCTACCATTTTCAACGATCCTTTGTCAGTGACCTTTCCAGACCCCGACCATTCTATTGCAGAAAGTCGCTACGTTATCATTGGAATATCCAGATTTGGGCAGTGTTTGATTGTTGCCCACACGGATCGAGGAGAAAAAATACGAATCATTAGCGCTCGAAAAGCGACCCGTCAGGAACGGAGATTTTATGAAGAAGGAAGCTAACAGTGATATGGATGATGACCTGCGACATGAGTATGACTTTTCTCAATTAGCGGGAGGAGTCCGAGGAAAGTATGTTGAACGTTATCGAGTAAGAACTAATCTTGTCCTTCTAGATCCTGATGTAGCTCAGGCATTTCCAAACGAAGATGCGGTGAATGAAGCATTGCGCTTATTGATGAAAATAGCGAGAGCATCAGCCAGCTAACTATTCGGTTGGAACGGACGAGTAAAGTCTTTGCAATCTCGTATGGAAAGTTGTTAGTGGCTACTCAAGCGCATCGTTGTGCTGCTTCATCTCCATTTCGGTAAGATATACAAATAATTACAATTAATAATTGTGAAAACCTATGAACTACCGTGACATCATTACGATTGAGCCTGGGAAACGTGGTGGTAAACCTTGCGTCCGTGGCTTGCGAATTACAGTTTATGAAGTGCTTGAGTACCTGGCTTCTGAGATGACTGAAGCAGAAATTCTCGACGATTTTCCCGATCTGACACGAGAAGACTTGAAAGCTTGCATTGCTTATGCTGCCGATCGTGAGCGTCGGTTTATGACCGCACCATTATCTGCATGAAATTACTATTCGATGAAAACTTGTCGCCCAAGTTACCGAACCGTTTGAGCGATCTTTTCCCGAATTCACTTCATGTTCGAGATGTGGGTATGAAAGCAACAATCGATTCAATAGTTTGGGATTATGCGAAAGATAATAATTTGATTATTGTCTCGAAAGATGCGGATATGCACGACCTGAGTTTAGTATTGGGAAATCCACCGAAAGTTATTTGGCTTTGTCTCGGAAACTGTTCGACATTACAAGTTGAAAATTTGCTGCGCCGGGATTTTAATGCGATTAAATTCTTTCATGAAGATGAGAATTTATCGCTACTTGCTTTATCCTAATGAATAGAAAAGTACCTTAGAGTTTCGTAAAAGCATGGTTGTAGTGTCAGACAATTCTTCTAAGTAAGTATTTTTCGTGCTTTTTATACCTAGTAATTTTTAACGTTAACGTCGTTTTAATACCATCTTTGGAATAAATAGTTTTGATTTTTAACTAAGCGGGATACTTTGGGCTAATCACAAAATTTATAATTACTGTTCACTGTTCATTGCTCACTGTTAACTGTTAACTGATTCCTCACCATCCCCCGATGCAAAACCAACATCACTCCAGCTAAAGGAATCATCAAAACCGGAATAACCTCCAAACCAAAACGAGATGCAAAGTACCCCGCAAAAGAAGGAATTGCTGCTGCACCGACACTTGCCGAACTTGTAATAAAACCAATCGCTGCTGGAACGATCGCAGTCGGTATTCGTTGCGGTGTTAACCAAATTGTCAGCGGAAATATCGGAGCTAAGGCTATACCAATTAAAGGTAAACTGATTAATTGATTTGGTAATAACCACCAAGCTATCAAACTCAATACTAATAATATTAAGCTGTAATTCAAGGTACGATTTGCACCCCACAATTTCACAAAACGTCCCGTTAAAAAACGCCCTACAGTTAATCCCAACCAGTAAGCGCTGATGCTATAACCCGCGATTAATGTGGGGGTACCTCGGCTAATATTTTGGACGCTGTAAGCCCAGTTACCTACTGATGCTTCCGTTCCGACGTACACAAGTAGCAATAAACCAGCTAGCAAAACTGTAGGTGTTTTTAAAGCTTCACCCAAATTTGCAGAAGCAGTTTTATCCGACTTTTTAATTCTCTTCGTTAAAGGTTTAAAATCGGATATCACAGCCCATAACATCCCAACTACCATCAATCCTACAACCGCAGCAAAAACCAAATAAACACCGCGCCACGGTAAGTTTACCGCTAATAACGTAGTGGCGATCGCAGGTCCCAATAATGCCCCAATTCCATAAAATCCGTGCAACAATCCCATCAAATCCGCTTGATTTCGGTTGGCAATATAGCTGTTAATCCCCGCATCAATTAAGCCAATTCCTAAACCAAGCAACGAGCCAGCAGCAACCATTAGCCACCAATAGGGGCTAAAAGCGTAGATTATTAAAGCAAATGTCAGGCTTATGGATGCTAACAGTAACATCCTTGCCAATCCGATACGACTACTTAAAATACTGCTAGCCAAAGCGGCAAAAATATAACCCGTAACTTGACTAAGGAAAAGTAACGTGATATTAGCTGAAGTTAGATTGTAAGTCTCGCCGATTGAGGGAATGAGAACACCCAAACCACCTTCAGCGATACCGATAGCTATGAAAGCGTAGAAAGAAAGGAGAATTGCCATGAGGGAGATGGGGGGATAGGGGGACAAGGGGACAAGGGGAAAGAAAAGTTAGGAGTTAGGAGTTAGGAATTAAGAGTTATTAAAACATACGTAGTGCGAGCATCTTGCTCGCTTGTTGTTTCACCATATATCCGTAGTGCGAGCATCTTGCTCGCTTGTTGTTTTTTATAAGGTAAAATACCCAATTCTCCCATGCCCAATGCCCAATGCCCAATGCCCAATTACCAATTACCAATTACCCATTACTACACCCAGCGATCGGTAAACAAATTTTAAAAGTTGTTTTTCCCGGTTGCGATTCCAGAGTTATTGCTCCTTTATGACGGTTTTCTACAATTCTTCTCACTGCATCTAATCCCAATCCCGTACCTTTTCCTACGCCTTTTGTGGTAAAGAATGGTTCAAATATACGCGATTGTACTTCATCGGGAATTCCCGTTCCAGAATCGGTTATTTCAACTTTCAATGAATCTTTAAAATGAGATGTATTGATTTCTAAAATGCCTTTTTCATCCATCGCATCAATAGCGTTATCTATTAAATTCGTCCAAACTTGATTTAGTTCGCTACCATAAGCAAGAATTTGAGGAAGGTTTTCTCCGTAGCAACGACGAATTTCAACGCCGTGTTTGAGTTTAAAGGTAAGTAGTTTGATCGTATCTTCTAAACCTTGATGAATATCTACCCATTGTTGAGCGCCACGGTCTAAATGAGAGTATGATTTCATCGAATGCACTAATTCCGAAATCCGTTCGGCTCCGCGCAAACCATTTTTAATAGTAGACATGACATCAAAGGAAATTGCCAGCCAGCGTATTCCCATATCTCTCAACTCGGTGGTGTCATCTCGCCAGCGTTCCATCATGGTTTCGAGTGTTTTCACCTCTACTCCACCAGCGGCTAAGGGTTCGGCGATATTCCAAGCATTCTCTACTCCGTAATCTTCTAACCAATCGAGTATTTCGTCTTCGCGATCGGCTGCCGTCATCGGATCTAATTTGTCATTATTAATAATGTCGTAGCCATCATCCCGAATTTTTAACCATTTCTTGGTATGTTCTTCGTCTACCTGATGCTGTCCGTAAACTAAGTTCATCCGTTGCAGTTCTAGCAATGCCGGGGTGACATCTTTCAAAGCCCGAACTAAAGCCGCAGCAGGGTTATTAAGTTCGTGTGCCAAACCCGCAGACATCGTACCTAACGCTGCCATTTTTTCACGGTTGCGGATAAAAGATTCCAGCCCCCGCAATCTTGTTTGAACTGCCCGAAATATTGTCACCTCAAATTCACGACATTGATGAAGCAATTCTAAAAAGTCTTCTGCGGGAAGTTCGTAAACGCGACAGTCATTTAAAGCCCGCAAATTTACCACAATTGGTTCGTCGGTAAGGATGGGAATCTCCCCCACAAATTCCGGTGCTGTATGCTGTCCCAAAGGCATTTCCACACCATCGGAATGACGAGTGATACCAAGTTTACCCGCCATCAAAATAAATAAACCTCGCGGTGGATCGTTTTCAGAAACCAGGATTTCACCTTGCGACAACTTGATTTCATCAGCGCGATCGCAAACCCATTTCAACCTACTTTGAGGAAGTATTTTAAATAATTCCAGAGTTTGTAATTCTTCGGTACATAAAACCATTTGCAGTTACCAGTTATCAGTGAACAGTTATCAGTGAGCAGTGAACAGTTATCAGTTATCAGTTATCAGTTATCACTGAACAATTGTCAGCGAACAGTTATCAGTTGTCAGTCATCAGTTACTACTTTTTACCTATTGATTATTCACTGTTCACTGTTCACTGTTCACTGTTCACTGTTTACAAAACTTTACTCAAATAATTATGAACAAACTGCACGCAAATCGAACCTTCACCGACACCGGAAGCTACCCGTTTCACCGAACCGTGGCGCACGTCGCCTACCGCGAATATACCGGGGACGTTTGTTTCTAATAAAAAGGGGTCGCGGTCTAAGATCCATCCTTTAGGACGATTCATACCATTGTGCTTTAAATCTGGACCCGTGCGAAGAAAACCGCGATCGTCTTTTTCTAATACTCCATCTAACCATTCGGTACTGGGTTTTGCTCCGATAAATATAAACAGTGAATTTGCCGTTACTGTCTCTTGTTCGTCGGTCAAATTATTAACTAGAGTAAGTTCTGATAAACTAGTTTCGCCTTTTGCTTCAACGACGCTGATATGTAATTTAACTTCAATATTTGGCGTAGCTTCAATTTGGTCGATCAAATATTGCGACATACTTTTAGTTAAGGAATCGCCGCGTACCAAAATAATAACTTTGCTGGCATATTTAGAAAAATACATTGCTCCCTGTCCGGCAGAATTCGCCGCACCGATAATATATACTTCTTCGCCTTCGCAAGAACGCGCTTCTGTCTGGGCTGCACCGTAGTAAATACCCGCACCAGTCAAACGCTCGATTCCCGGTACATTCATCCGTCGCCAAGCTACACCCAAAGCTAAAATCAACGCATGACAGCTAATTTCGCCACCGTCTTTTAACTTAATTATTCGATACTGGTCTTGTACGCGAATTCCCTGTACTTCTTGAGGCGTGAGAATCTCTACACCAAACCTTTTAGCTTGAGTTACAGCCCGCCGCGCCAAATCGCCACCGCTCAAACCTACGGGGAATCCAAGGTAATTTTCAATACGCGAACTCGTTCCCGCTTGTCCTCCTGGAGCTTCCTTTTCGATCATCAACGTCCGCAATCCTTCAGAAGCACCATAAACCGCAGCAGCTAAACCCGCAGGACCTCCACCAACGATAATTAAATCGTAAAATGGTTTTTCCGCTTGGGTTTGCAATCCGATTTTTTCTGCAAGTTGGACGTTGCTTGGTTGCAACACAGAAGCACCATCGGAGAAAAGCACCAAAGGTAAATTTAGATGGTCGCAATCTGCATATTCGACTAATTTTTGAGCTTCTTCCGACGATTCAATATCCAACCATTCATAAGGAACTTGATTTCGTGCCAAAAAATCTTTAACCTGGTGAGAATCTGGCGACCAACGATTACCGATAACGCGAATACCTTCAAATGGTGGGCGAAAATGCGCCATCCAATCGTCAATTAAATCGTCAATTACAGGATACAGTTTTTCCTGGGGTGGGTCCCAAGGCTTCATTAAATAGTAGTCAACTTGAGTTTTATTAATCGCATTGATAGCCGCATCGGTATCGGCGTAAGCAGTAAGTAAAGCACGTTTGGCATTGGGATACATTTCTAATCCCTTCTCTAGAAACTCCACCCCCGACATTTGCGGCATTCTTTGATCGGCTAAAAATAACGCTACCGTTTCATTGCGGAGCTTGAGCTTTTCCAGAGTTTCCAAAGCAGTCGCACCAGAATCAGCACGCATAATCCGAAAGCGATCGCCATTACAGGATACAGTTTTTCCTGGGGTGGGTCCCAAGGCTTCATTAAATAGTAGTCAACTTGAGTTTTATTAATCGCATTGATAGCCGCATCGGTATCGGCGTAAGCAGTAAGTAAAGCACGTTTGGCATTGGGATACATTTCTAATCCCTTCTCTAGAAACTCCACCCCCGACATTTGCGGCATTCTTTGATCGGCTAAAAATAACGCTACCGTTTCATTGCGGAGCTTGAGCTTTTCCAGAGTTTCCAAAGCAGTCGCACCAGAATCAGCACGCATAATCCGAAAGCGATCGCCATACTGCTGGCGTAAATCTTTCGCTACCGCTTGCAACACTTGCGGATCGTCATCAACAGTTAAAATTACAGGCTTCATAATCAGTGAACAGTGAACAGTTATCAGTGAACAGTTAGGAGTGAGGAGTTAGGAGTTAATAATTTTTTCTTCCCCCTCTACCCCCTCTTCCCCATCTTCCTACTAGACGAGCATCTGATAAAGTCCGATCAAATTCTCATCTGGATCGCGTAGGTAAGCTGTTTTAATCCCGTACATGGGATTGTTCATTGGTTCTGTGGTTAATTTGATTCCTTTTTGCTTAAGTTTTATACATTCATCTTCTAAGTCATGAACTGTAAAAATTAAGGCTACGGTGTCTTGGCATTCCGCTGTTGGAGGCTTTTCATGATTGTGAATCATCTGTGCCATTTCTGAACGCCGGAAGATACTGAGTTTCATATCTGCAACATTGAATTCCGCGTATCCGCCTTGTTCGTCTTCTTGCGTTACATCAAATTGCATGGTGTCTTTGTAGAAAGAAACGCAGGCTTTCCAATCGTTGACGAGCAATCTGGTAAAGGATTTATAGACTTTCATTTTTTTGAGATTTCCCCGTATAAATAAAGCGAAATATTGAATCTAATTATCAATTGTTAGTTTAGATGATGTTAGACATTCAAGAAATCTAATTACTTTCTTGTTGCTCCAAAATTATCTATCCCTCTCTACCTCTTCCCTCTGCGCTCTCTGCGCTCTAGAAGGGTTTTTTTGCTCGGTACTCTTAAAACTTAAATCCCCCGAATTCATTTATCCGAGGGAGTATTATAAAAATTTCAAATCAACTTATCTGGCGTAATCGGTAATTCACGAATGCGTTTACCTGTCGCATGATAAATAGCATTCGCGACAGCCGCACCCGCACCTACAATACCAATTTCACCCACACCTTTCACTCCTAAAGGGTTAACGTAGGGGTCATTTTCCTCAATAAAAACTATTTCTATATCGGGAATATCGGCATTGACGGGGATGTGATATTCGGCAAGGTTGTGATTGACAAAGTTTCCGTAACGGTCGTCAAGAATGCTTTTTTCGTGCAACGCTTGAGATATACCCCAAACTATGCCGCCAATCATTTGCGATCGCGCTGTCTTTTGATTCAATATCTTTCCAGCACCGAATGCACCTAAAAACCGCGAAACTTTAACCATGCCGTTATTTGGATCGACTTTAACTTCGGCAAATTGTGCGCCGAATGCGTGCATGGAATATTTTTTCCTAACTTCGTCGGGTTTGGATTCTACTTGTACAGATACTTCTTTAAGCTTGTTTCTGCTGATAATTTCTGCAAAGGTTTCTCCAATAGATGCATCTTTGGTAAAAATGCCGTTATCTCTAACTTCTAAGTCTGCTGCTTTTAAATTCTTCAGTGCCGAACGATTATCTTGCTGCACTAACGACACCATTTTATCGCGGAGTGCCATACAGGCTTCATGCACCGCACTACCGTAAGAAGCCGCACCCCAAGAGCCACCGGAACCGGGGGAAGGTGGTAATTCTGAGTCGCCAATTTCTACCGCTACTTTTCCTGGCGATACTTTTAATACTTCTGCTGCTACTTGTGCCAAGATTGTGTAAGTACCAGTACCGATATCGGTTGCTGCAATTTGCACCAGTACATTACCGTTGGGCAAAATACTAGTGCGGGCTGAAGCGGCTTGTCGATTGGTGGGATAAGTGGCGCTAGCTACGCCATAACCGACCAAGTAACGACCGTCGCGCATCGAGCCTGGTTTGGGATTGCGCTTTTCCCAACCAAAACGCTTTGCACCTTCACGCAAACTCTCTACTAAAGAACGACTCGACCAAGGTAAGTTCTTGTGAGGGTCTTGGGGCGGGTCGTTAATTATACGCAACTCAATCGGGTCGATGCCGAGTTTGTAAGCTAATTCATCCATCGCCGATTCCAAAGCGTACATTCCCGGCGTTTCGCCAGGGGCACGCATAATGGTTGGTACTACCATATTTAAGGGTACGGCGCGATGGGTAACAAGCACGTTGGGGGCGTTGTATATCATGTTAGTAGCCGCACCAACGTGTTCGACAAATTCTTTATCGATGTTAGTTTGAGTAGTGATTTCATGCGCTACAGCAGTCAGTTTACCGTCCTTTGTTGCACCCAAACGAATCCGCTGTAAAGAATGGGGACGACAACCCACCGAAGTAAACATTTGCTGACGTGACAGCGCCAGTTTAACCGGGCGTTTGACTTGCTGCGCTGCCATAGCAGCTAAAACAACGTGTCCGCGCACCGGGAATTTACAACCGAATCCACCACCGATAAACCGCGCAATTACCTGTACATTTTCCTCTGGAATCCCAAACGTATTGGCTACCGCTTTTTGTGCCCCCATAACGTGTTGCGACGCATCGTAAAGCGTCAGTTTATTACCCTGCCAAACTGCGGTAGTTGCCGAAGGCTCCATCGGATTATGATGTTCTATCGGCGTTGAGTAATTTTCGTCTAATTTAACTTCTGCTGCTTGCAATCCTTTATTAATATCGCCGCGCCCAGAATCGGGATCTAGAGGAATCAGTAAACTTTCTGGTTTATAAGCACGATCGAGATTTTTCTCAAAGCTTACGACTGGAGTTTCAGGAAGATAAGTAACTTTAACTAAATTAGCGGCATATTCTGCTTGCTCTAAAGTTTCAGCAATTACAACGCCTATATGCTGTCCGTAAAAATTAATTTTATTATCTTGCAATACTGGAAGCGGTTTAATTAAAGGATTGCCGCCAGATTCATTGTTTGTTTGTCCAACTTTAGGCGCATTTTGATGAGTAATAACCGCAAGCACGCCGGGTAACTTTTCTGCCGCACTAGTATCAATATTGCGGATACTTCCGTTAGCAATTTTGCTTTCAATAACAACAGCATGAGCCATATTTTGTAACGGATATTCAGCAGCATAAAGCGCCTTGCCCGTAACTTTGAGTCTTCCATCTATCCGATTTAACGGTTTACCAATTGGGTTAGTCATTAGGAGATTTTAGATTTTAGATTTTAGATTTTAGATTGAAAGAGTGAGGAGTTAAGAGTGAGGAGTGAGGAGTTAAGAGTTAGGAGGAGCAACCCTGCGGGTTAAAATTTGTAGTGCGAGCGTCTCGCTCGCTATCAATCTCCCCATCTCCCCCTCTCTATGCTTTATACCCAACTCCTAACTCATAACTCCTAACTCCTAACTTTTTAACGTTCCAGTTCCTTGCGCTGCTGCACTTAAAGCTTGCACGATCGCCCTTTTTGTCATTTCTACTTTGAAGGCGTTGTGTTCGTAGGTTTTCGCGCCTTTTACTGCTGCTTCTGCGGCTGCTTGGAATGTTTGCTCGTTAGCTTTGGCATTATCAAGAATTTTCTCTGCTTCGATAGCTCGCCAAGGCTTGTGTGCGACACCACCTAATGCTAATCTTCCCATGAGAATATTGCCGTTATTATCCATTTCCAAAGCTGCGGCTACAGAAATTAATGCAAAAGCATAAGATTGGCGATCGCGCACTTTCAAGTAATGCGAGTTTTCTGCAAATGGTGACTCTGGTAAAAGTACTGCGACAATTAATTCATCGGGTTGTAGTTCAGTTTCGATTTGCGGTGTATTGCCTGGTAATCGGTGAAAATCAGCGGCTTTTATAAACCGCTCACCTTTTGGTCCCTTGACTTTAACTAAAGCATCTAACGCCGCTAACGCCACGCACATATCGGAAGGATGAGTAGCAATACACTCTTCGGAAGCGCCTAAAATAGCGTGAATGCGGTTAAAGCCTTCAATTGCCGCACAACCGGAACCCGGTAAACGTTTGTTACAAGGCATCGCCGTATTATAAAAGTAGTAACAGCGAGTCCTTTGCATCAAATTTCCACCTGTAGTTGCCATATTTCGTAACTGCGGCGATGCACCAGCAAGCACCGCTTCTGACAACAATGGATAACGTTTTCTAATCGTGGGATGATTTGCCATATCGCTATTTTTTACCAAAGCCCCGACACTCAAACCATTATTTATCCCTTCAATTTTCTCCAACTCCAACCGCGTAATATCTACAAGTTGGTTAGGCTGCTCCACACCTTCTTTCATCAAATCCAGAAGATTAGTTCCACCCGCGATAAACTTCGCCCTTTTCGCTGCGGCAACACTTTTAACAGCAGTATCTTGATTATCTGCACGAATATATGTAAATGGATTCATAAAATAAGGTTAAAGGTTAAAGGTTAAAGGTTAAAGGTCAAAGGTTAAAGGTTAAAGGTAATTGGTTAAAGGTTAAAGGTAATTGGTAATTTAATCTACCCCCTCTACCCCCTCTCCCCCCTCTACCCCCTCTCCCTACACTTCACCGCTCGCTTCCTTGACTGCTGCGACAATACCGGGATAAGCGCCGCAACGGCAAAGATTACCGCTCATTCTTTCGCTAATTTCAGCGTCGGTAAATTCGACTTGTCCTTCTTTTCTTACATCAGGTGTTACCGCACTCGCGCTACCTTGTTTTACTTCTGCAATTGCGGCAACCGCAGAACAAATTTGACCGGGGGTGCAGTATCCGCACTGGAAACCGTCGTGTTTAATAAAGGCTGCCTGTACGGGATGCAGTTCGTCTCCTTGTGCTAACCCTTCAATAGTGGTAATTTCTGCGCCTTCGTTCATGATTGCCAGCGACAAACAAGAATTAATTCTTCTTCCATTAACCAACACCGTACAAGCACCACACTGTCCGTGTCCGCAACCTTTTTTAGTACCAGTCAAACCAATATATTCACGTAATGCATCGAGTAAAGTAACTCGCGGTTCAACTTGTAAAGCTTGCTCTTTACCGTTGATTTTCAACTTGACGCTAACAGTATCGCTTTGTGAAGGCTGGGGTGTTGTTTGCGCTAAAGTCTTTTTTGTAAATTTACCAATTACAGTTGCTAATACACCGACGAAAGTTAATTGTCCAAATCGCCGCCTTCTTAATTTGACTTTCATTAGTTGAGTTCCTAATAAATATACGCAGTCGAAAACTATGTAAACAAGTTTCTATATAAATATTAATTATACAATATCAGTCTTAAGGTTGATTCGTCTTCTAACTAAAGGAATATGCAATTTCGTAACAGAAAGTGAATAAATCAAGCAAATATTCCCTAAGTTATATTGTTTTTTTACAATTTATTCTAATTGGTCAAAATTACAATCAAATTATTTTTCTAACTCCTAACTCCTAACTCTTAACTCCTAACTCCTAACTTTCTATGCCCCATGCCCCTTGGTAACAATATCATTCGCCGCCGCCCATTGAGCAATATCCTGTTTCTGAATCGCTGCTGCCATTAAATCGGGGAATTTATCGGGGCTGCAAGCAAAAGCGGGACTACCCATAAGGGCGAATTCTTCTGCTATTCTATGGTCGTACATTGGTGCGCCTTCGTCGTTCAAGGCGAGTAAAGTGACTAACTGCACCCCAGAATTGATTATTGCAGCAACCCGCTTCAACAAATGTTTGCGATCGCCACCTTCGTACAAGTCGCTAATTAATACTAAAATCGTGTCTTGGGGTTGCTGAATAAAGCTTTGACAATATGCCAGCGCTTGATTGATATCGGTACCGCCACCCAATTGAGTACCGAACAGTAAATCTACTGGGTCTTGAGCTTCATCGGTTAAATCTGCGACTGCGGTATCGAAGACAATTATCCGGGTTTGAATTGCTGCTAAAGATGCTAAAACTGCTCCAAATATTCCCGCATAAACTACGGAAGTTGCCATCGAACCGCTTTGATCGATGCACAGTATAATGTTGCGTAAATTACTGCGTTTGCGTCCGTAGCCGATGCGAACTTCGGGAATAATTGTGCGGTATTCAGGTTGATAATGTTTGAGGTTGGCGCGGATGGTGCGGTTCCAGTCGATTTCGTTATGGCGGGGACGACGGTTGCGGATAGCACGGTTGAGACTGCCCATCACGGCTTGCTGGGTGGGGTTTGTTAGTTTGCGCTGTAATTCTTCCACGACGCGACGCACAACTTGACGGGCAGTATCTTTGGTTTTTTCGGGCATGATACTGCTCAAAGACAGCAAATCTGCAACCAAATGTACGTCTGGTTCCACTGCCGATAACATTTCTGGTTGAAGTAACATTTGACGTAGGTTAAGGCGATCGAGCGCGTCTTGCTGCATCACTTTTACCACCGATGAAGGAAAATAAGTGCGAATATCACCCAGCCAGCGAGCAACTTTTGGCGACGAACTACCCAAGCCTCCGGAGCGTTCGGAATCATACAGCGCATCCAAAGATTTATCAATTTTGGCATCAGCACCAGTTAGTTTACAGCCAGTACCATCAGCTTTTTTGCTGCCAAGAATGAGTCGCCAACGGCGGAGGCGATCGTTATTCGAGCTTTCATTCATATAATTTTAGATTTTGGATTAAATCATACTGCAAAATTCTATCCTAAGTTATATAAATATTTATTCTCAATCTACCTTTAGCTAGATTCATTATTTTAGAGCGTAAATTAACAATTGCATTTTAATATAATAGATGTCTATTTTATATAAATACGAACAAACAACTATTTAAAATTTACCTATTTTAAAATAAAACTAAAATATCCCATCGCTTGCGATCGGTCAAAATCTTTCCAGCTAAGACTCTGAGTTATTGATAATCACAAAATATCTTTTTAAAACTGTTTTTAGCTAACTTCAAAATCAAACAGATTAATTCAGATAAATTCATTACAAAAACTTTAATTTTATTTAGGGGTTGACAAATTTTCTATCTTTTGATTAACTCATTCATGGTTCTTTTGATAGAAGCGATATGCAGAAAAACTTGAGATGATTTAAATGTACGCAAACAAAAAATATTATTGCGTATAAGCTAATGTAAATCTTTATTTAAAGATACATCTATAGCGTTAGTACTTATTGTTAATTAGGAGAAGTCAATATGACATATACAAATACAAATAACATCGATTACAAAAGAGCAGCTGGTTTATTTTACAGTCGCGGCGAAGCAGAAGCTGCGGTTCGTGGATTGAAAGATGCAGGTTATGACGAAGACAGAATCTCCGTAGTAGCGCGGGATGCTGACAAAGTAGAAGGCGTTCAAGCAACAGAAGACGTTGGCAACAAAGCTGATGAAGGTGCTGCTGCTGGAGCTTTAACTGGTGGTGCTTTGGGCGGAATTACTGGTTTGCTCGTAGGCTTAGGAGCATTAGCAATTCCGGGTATTGGTCCGATTATATTCGCTGGTGCTGAAGCAACTGCGATCGCAACTACTTTAGCCGGTGGTGCAATTGGTGCAGCGACTGGTGGATTAGTTGGTGCTTTGGTTGGATTGGGTATTCCTGAAGAAAAAGCCAAAATCTACAATGACAGAGTTGCTGGCGGTAGCTTCTTGGTAATGGTAACTGGTACCGAAGCTGAAGTAAAACGTGCAGAAACAATCATGCAACGTTGCGGTGTTGAAGAATTTGGAATTTACAACGCACCAAATGCACCCGCACAAACTGCCAAGCCTGTAGCAACACCTCCGACACCTCGTGCAGAAGCTACAGATAATAACAACGTCAAGCTTTACGAAGAACGTTTGGTAGCAGACAAAGAACGTCATAAAGCTGGAGAAGTTTCCATAGGCAAGCACGTTGAAACTGAAACAGCAAGAGTAGCGGTTCCCGTTGAGAAAGAAAGAATAGTAATTGAGCGTACCAATCCTACTAACGCAAAAGCAGTAGCTCCTGGTAGCGCTGATTTCTCCGGTGGAGAAGTTGCTCATGTAGATCTTTACGAAGAAACTGCTGAAGTTGGGAAAGAAGCTTTTGTTCGTGAAGAAGTAAGAGTTCATAAAGAAGTTGAACACGAAACCGTTCAAGCGCAAGAAACACTTCGTCGCGAAGAATTAGACGTTGATGTTGATGGTAATCCCACAATTCGTAAAGATCGATAAAACTTAAGTGGAAGAAATAATATTTGCAAGCAGAATATTAAGTTAAAACTGTAACTATTCTGTTTGCCATCTTCCCCTTAATACGATCGAAATTAAATATTTAGTTTTTAGTTCAGATAAATAATAACAGTGAGGAGATAATGAAAAAATTAACAACATTAGTATTAGGTAGTATTTTACTTTTTGGTGCGGTTGCTTGCGATACCCCCGCAAAAACCAGTGCTGATGCTCCCGATTCTATCGGTGGTAATGTAGAAGATGCTAAAACCGTTGGGGAAACTAAAGAAGATGCTCAAAGCGAAATCCGTCAAGATCAACTAAATTCCGATATCCGCGCTCGCGAACAGCGTAATGATATAGCTGGCGATCAAACCGTAAGAGCGGATGCCGATTTAGAAAGCGAAGTCCGTTCTAAATTGGAAGCTAATATCCCTCGTGGTAAATTAGCAGTTGAAGCTGAAGATGGTGTAGTAGCAATTTCAGGTACGGTACCCGATCAGAAGGAATACGATACAATTGAACCTTTAGCTAAACAAATTTTAGGTGTGAAATCTGTTAAGACAGATGTCAAAGTTGTTCCACCTGCTAATTAGTTATCTTTAGATCGTAAAATTTATGGTAATCTGTATATTTAGGATTACTTAAAAATAAACTGTTAAGGCAGAATTATTAGTAAAATAATTCTGCCTAACTTGTTTTTAATTACATATTAGGCATTGGGGGAGAAAGCTTTGTTTTTTAATAGTTGGGACTCTTTAATACACACGTTGGTAGTTGGAGCTTTTGGCTATATAGGCATAATTTTTTTGATGCGTATATCCGGAAAGCGGACTTTATCAAAGTGGAATTCTTTTGATTTCATTGTCACCATTGCATTCGGTTCTATGTTAGCAAGCCTAATGCTATCAACAAATACTTCCTTAGCACAGGGACTTTTAGGAATTGGATTGTTGGTGCTTTTCCAATTTATTATTACTTGGATTTCCGTGCGCTCTAATATATTCCAAGGATGGATTAAAGCAGAACCAACTTTATTACTTTTCCAAGGTGAATTACAGCAGAACGCTTTGCGGCATCAAAGAGTAACGCAAGGTGAAGTATTAGCTGCATTGCGTGCTAAGGGAATAGCAGGAATTGAAGATGTAGAAGCAGTGGTTTTAGAAACAGATGGTAGTTTTAGCGTAATTGAGAAAATTAAAAGGGCTTCAGCTTCGGCGATGGCTGATGTTAAAGGTTATCCAAAACAAACAACTGCCCAAACTTAAACTTTTATTTTTATTAATAATCTGTTGTAAAATAAAAAGTAATCGATAGCTCAACTAAATCTTAATAGACAACGATAAAAACTCTTATTTAATTAGGAAGTTAGTTTGCAACAGAATTGGTTATTAATCTTGAACAAGCTTTGCTTAGACTGGCTTGCTCTTTTCGGAATAATTATTAGTCGATACTTTGTAATTTGTGGGGGAACCCATTTACTTTTTTATTCGATTTTTAGCAATTTTGATAAACGCAATTTGAAGTATAAGCTTCCGTCGTGGAAAAAAATTAAAAATGATATGGAATTATCGTTATTATGTGCGATAATTTTTGCTTTTTGTGCGGCATTAGTTATAACAGCATACGACTTCGGATTTACCCGTTTGTATACTTCTGTAGATAAATATGGATGGTGGTATTTAGGAGTTAGTTTTGTAGCATTGCTTGTTCTTCAAGATGCATACTTTTACTTTATGCATCGATTGTTTCACCATCCGTTACTGTTTAAAAAGCTACATTACGGTCATCATAGTTCCGGAGAACCCACACCTTGGACATCATTCGCGTTTGACTCTGGTGAAGCATTTATACAGGCTATTTTCTTTATTGGTATAGTTTTTGTCTTACCACTTCATTACATTCCCTTACTGAGTGCGCTGATGGTAATGACAGTATGGGCAGTATTTAATCATATTGGATTCGAGTTAATTCCATCATCCTTTTATTCCAACTGGTTGGGAAAATGGTTTATTGGCTCAAAACATCATTTAATTCATCATCGTAAATATACGCTACATTACGGTTTGTATTTTACATTTTGGGATAAACTTTTAGGAACTGAAGATGCAAATTATGAAGAAAAATTAGTTTCAATTAAAGAGTAAATCTAGCTAATTTGTCAAACATAACTTATCTCGCACTTCCATTAAAATTTTCCCTAACATATTCTTCCCGCTACCATCTTTTCCGCAACCCCAATAATAATCTCCTGGGGCATTTTCAATTATTTCTTCATTGCCAGTAGAAAGTAAAACTTCGCGAATTTCGGCATGAGTTTCAAACTTTTTTAAAACAGCTTTTCGCATCACATCATCTTTAACTGTTTCCCAATCTTTGCGTAAAGGACGTTTTCGATCTCTTCCCATCGTAGCAGCTTGTTTGGGGGTTTTTGCTTGTTGAATTTCTTTTAAATGAGGAGTTTCGATAAACTTTTGGGCTTGAAAATAATGTTCGACTGTTTTCCACCAAAAGCCGTCTAATTCAACACCGTGGGGTGAGAAATTAGAGAAGCAACCGTATTTGTCGTTGGTGGTGTAGAAGTAGATTGTCATATTTATTTTGGATTTTGGATTTTAATAACGGATGCGATCGAGCAAGGTTGTGGTTATCTAGCGAGCAAGGTTGTTGTTATCTAACGAGCAAGGTTGTTGTTATCTAGCGAGCAAGATGCTCGCACTACATGAGCAAATAAATAAATTGATGATTCGATCGATAAGGCGAGCAAGATTGTGGTTATCTAGCGAGCAAGTTAGTGGTTATCTAGCGAGCAAGTTAGTGGTTATCTAGCGAGCAATATTGTGGTTATCTAGCGAGCAAGATGCTCGCACTACATGAGCAAATAAATAAATTGATGATTCGATCGATAAGGCGAGCAAGATTGTGGTTATTTTACGAGCAAGTTAGTGGTTATCTAGCGAGCAAGGTTGTTGTTATCTAGCGAGCAAGATGCTCGCACTACATGAGCAAATAAATAAATTGATGATTCGATCGATAAGGCGAGCAAGATTGTGGTTATTTTACGAGCAATATTGTGGTTATCTAGCGAGCAAGGTTGTTGTTATCTAGCGAGCAAGTTAGTGGTTATCTAGCGAGCAAGATGCTCGCACTACATGAGCAAATAAATAAATTGATGATTCGATCGATAAGGCGAGCAAGTTAAAATATTTAGGTTAATTTAAGATATTTTCCATAGAAAAGGATATTCTTCTGGTGTTGTTGACAAACCAGCTTTAACTGGATTTTGTCTAATGTATTCCCATTGGTTGCAAAACTCTTTTTCAGTTTGAATCATTTCTTCGTATCTACCATCTTGCCAAACTTTTCCTATATGCGACATAACTTTAGGAATTTGCTTAGAGCTATAGCTTTTAATGCTGTGTAAAATAATTCCAATTGACCAGTATTCATTTTCTGATTTAATAAAAGGTTGAACAATTAAATGTACATGGTCTGGCATTATGATGACAATAAAAAGTTTATATCTTTTTTGATGAAAAAATTTACAAGCATCTAATACAACTTGTCGGGCTACTAAATTTAATTCCAGTCTTTCATAAGTAACAAAAGTAATACAATATTTACTTCCTGGCTTTTCTAACTTTGGTATCTGTTTTTTAAAGCTCATTATCTATCTTAATCATTCGTCTACATATTATTCACTTTTTATAACATTGCTTCTAATAGTAGTGCGAGCATCTTGCTCGTTAATTTATCGAATCTTAAATAAATCAAACCGTAGTGCGAGCATCTTGCTCGCTAGAAAATCACATCTTACTGGTTAATTCATCAAATCTCAAATAAATCAAACCGTAGTGCGAGCATCTTGCTCGCTAGAAAATCACATCTTACTGGTTAATTCATCAAATCTCAAATAAATCAAACCGTAGTGCGAGCATCTTGCTCGCTAGAAAATCCCATATTGCTCGCTAGAAAATCACATCTTACTGGTTAATTCATCAAATCTCAAATAAATCAAACCGTAGTGCGAGCATCTTGCTCGCTAGAAAATCCCATATTGCTCGCTAGAAAATCACATCTTACTGGTTAATTCATCAAATCTCAAATAAATCAAACCGTAGTGCGAGCATCTTGCTCGCTAGAAAATCCCATATTGCTCGCTAGAAAATCACATCTTACTGGTTAATTCATCAAATCTCAAATAAATCAAACCGTAGTGCGAGCATCTTGCTCGCTAGAAAATCCCATATTGCTCGCTAGAAAATCACATCTTACTGGTTAATTCATCAAATCTCAAATAAATCAAACCGTAGTGCGAGCATCTTGCTCGCTAGAAAATCCCATATTGCTCGCTAGAAAATCACATCTTACTGGTTAATTCATCAAATCTCAAATAAATCAAACCGTAGTGCGAGCATCTTGCTCGCTAAAAAATCCCATCTTGCTCGCTAAAAAATCCCATCTTGCTCGCTAGATTAAACTTAAATAAAGCAATCCTTCAAACCCCCAAAAACTGCTTCAAAATAGGCAATACTAAAACAGCATTCTCTTCATTAATATCGCTACCATCATCAGCATCATTTAACACATTCCCATCCACACCATTCTTAACTCTTTCACCCATTTGTCTTCTTTCGGGTTCCGAAAAAGTTGCAAAAGTACGACGTAATAAAGGTAATGAAGCTACAAAGAAATCTTCGCTTAAAGTACTCACCCAATTATCTAAAACTTGCCAAAGCTTATCGTCGTGCAACAATAACAAACCGCTACCTTTCAAAAATCCTTCTACCCATGCAGCAGCTAAAGATGGTTCCGTTACTGTAGATAAAGCCAGTCCCATTCTCCGTGCTGCTTCAGTTGCATCCAACACCTCAGCATCCAATAATAAACGACAGCAGCGCCCGGAAATTAAACCGTGTACGTTAGAATTATCGGCTATTTGCGTTAAAACTTGTCGCCAAGAAGTTATATATTCTTGATTTTGTAATAGCGCGATCGCATTATTCACTTTCATCACATTGTCATACATCGCCGCTGCTGCATCGTCATCCAAGGAAGCGCAAGCACCAGGTAAACTAATGCAGATTCGCGCTACCAAACCATCAACAACATGAGCGATCGTTGCCGTGTCGGTTTGACGCACGTTACCGTAGCGCATCACGTTAGCAAGTGGTGGTAATGCATTCATTAAATGGGTGACATCGCGGGTTTTAGCCGCAGCATTCTGCAATTGCGACATCAAGTAAATTACCGCATCGGGTAAGTCTGACAAAATAACTTTATCTAACAAACCTGTCAGCATCGGTAACTCATCAGTCGTATCCGCAGCACTACAAGCTTTGACATTTGCAGCATCGCGAATCGTATTACCCCAAATTCCCGCTTCAATCAAATTGACAGCAAATTCCGGATGCCACTGTACCAGCCAAAATTCGTGAAAAGTACCCTTCTTACCCTGAGTTTGCTGAAATTGTCCCCAAGGAATATCTAAAAGATTGAGACGATGCAGTAAATGAGAGCGAGCTAAATCGTTTTCTTTTCGCAAATCAAGATCGTACATCTTTTCCGCAACATCAGCAGGCATCCGCAACCGCTTTTGCTGTTGCTGTAAATCTTGCTGCAACGGCACCATCGGCGTTTCGTCGGGAACTTTGCCCAAACTTTCCCCAACAATTAACTTGTCGAAAATTAACTGCATAGGTAAATCGCTACCAAAACACATCACCGTTTGAGTAGCTTCATTCAACTCCGGTAAACCAGGTAAAGAACGATTTCGTAAAGCCGCTAAAGATTCCGCCAACCGCACCGCTTCAATAACGTGAGCCGAAGAAGCATCCAAATCTTGTTCCCGTAATAATCGCGCTACCCGTGTCATCCAGGTGATGGAGATGGAGGGGGTAGAGGGGGGAGAGGGGGTAGAGGGGGAAGAGGGGGGAGAGGGGGAGATAGGGGGATGGGGAGATGGGGAGAAATTTTCTACCTTATCTTCTTGTTTTTCCAATGCTCCATGCTCAATGTCCAATGCTCCATGCCCAATGCCCAATGCCCTATCCCCCATGCCCATTCCCCATTCCCAAAGATGATGATACCAACCCGGTGATTCGATACCGGCACCATAACCGCTGCTGTATGATAAACGTCCGTAAGTCCAAGGTATCCAGGTTGCCTGTACTTTTGTTTTAGGTAAACCTTTGAGTAAAGCAGTATCTTCCTTTGCTGCTGGCATCTGGGAAAGTGCGGGGGCGTGCCAAGCTCCACAAACAACGGCGATGCGTTCAAATCCTTCTTTTTCTGCGGCGCGGATGGTTTTACGCATATATGCTTCGCGTTTGGCTTCGATGGGATTTTTTAAAGGGGGCATTTCTTCACGCGCTGCGGTCATCGCTTCGAGGATAGCGGTAAATAAATTAACACTATTACCTCGTGTTTCTACCATATGTTCCCACCAACGTTCGCGATCGCTGTAACCTGCCGATAAAGCAAGTAAGCCCAAGGGATCTTGTGGGAGAGAGGGGGTAAAGGGGGAAGAGGGGGTAGAAAGTTCTTCCTTGTCTCCTTGTCCCCTTGTCTCCTTATCCCCTTCTTCTGTCATTGCCATGCGGTGCGTTAGGGGTAAATCCATGAACCGCACGGGGATATTATTACTTAGTCCAAATTGTATTGCTTGCCACTCTGGTGAAAATACGGCAAAGGGATAATAAACGCTTTCTTTGGGGTTGTCTGGGAGGTAAATTAGTAATGCTACTGGGGGCTGCATTTGAGATGAAGCAACTAGCGGTAGCAAGGATTCGGCATCGGGGGGTCCTTCGATGAGGATAATGTCGGGTTGTAGCTGTGCTAGGGCTTGGCTCAGGCTGCGTGCTGAACCGGGACCGTGATGGCGTATACCAAAGATGTGGGTTGTCATGATGTATTAAACCTTACTAGACGCTGAGGGCGCAGAGGAAGAATAACTGGATAAATTCTAGGAAGAAGTTTTCTAAAAGTTTTTTGAATCAACGCTTATGGTCAATCATAAAGTGATATTAGTAGATTTTTGTTTTCAAATCCTGGAAAATAATAAATAAAACCATAATTTCTATGATTGAATTTCAAATTGTTAATGATATAAATGCGATCGCCAAAGTTTCTAGGTTAGCAAGGGATATTTGGCAGGAACATTATATACCAATTATCGGAAGCAATCAGGTTTCATATATGTTGGAGAAGTTTCAAAGTGTAGATGCGATCGGGCAGCAAATAAATGAAGGGTATAGATATTACATCATTTTTAATGACCAAGTAGAAGCCGGGTATTTTTCTGTTAAGGATAAAGGGGAAAAATTATTTTTAAGTAAATTATACGTTCTAAAATCCTTGCGAGGAAAAGGTATTGGTAAGCAGGGAATTGAATTTATCAAAAGCAGTTTTAGCAATTCTGTTATTCAATTGACAGTAAACAAAAATAATTCCAGCAGCATCGCTTTTTATAAAAATGTTGGCTTTAAGATTGTTGATGATGTGGTTACGGATATTGGTAGTGGCTTTGTGATGGATGATTATGTAATGGAAATAGGTAATGGGTAATTGGTAATGGGTAATGGGTAAAAGATCCTTCACAGTTACTCTTAAAACGCTATATATTGCTTCTATCAGTTAAACAAAAAACCCGATTCCTTAAAGAATCGAGTCAAAAGTAATAAAAAAAAATATCAATATTTAAGCTATTTTTAGGAGTCTACGTAAAACTAATTGATCTTCTATTTTGACTCTAAGACGACCATTTTCTATATCTCGAATCCAACTTTGACTTTTACCCATTAGCTTTGCTAGTTCCCTTTGAGAAATACTTAAATTTTTTCTTGCTAAACGTATCTGTTCCCCAAGTAAACCACCTGCTGTTTTAATGCTTCTTCTTTTTTTAGTAGTTTGCTGCTGTTTTTTCCTTGCCGTCAGATTTGGCTGATCCCATTTTGCTGACATTTCAAAGGCTAAAATTCTCGCATTCATCAGCATTTTCCACTTACCACGGGGACTCACATCGGTTAGCCTTCTTCCTTCATTACCATCGTTAGTCCAAAATTCGATCGCTTCGTCTGGATCTTCGGGAATGTCGGCTAATTTAGCCCACAATGGTTGAATCGGTTCTGGATAGCTAACTGGATCGAAGATAGGCTTCATTCCATGATGCGACAAAGTTTCTAAATCGCTTTCATAAGTTCGCAGCAGTCGTTTTCTTTCTTCCCTTTGTCTGCAAGCGATCGCGACTTTGCGATCGCCATATGCAACTCGCATTAATGTGGGTACTGTAATGCGTTGTTGTTTACCCATTTTTGCTTTGAACATTAACCACATCATCAGCCGTGCAGCACCTTCATGTTGCTGCCAAATACTCATAACTGTAGTTAGCAAAGATTTAGGTAAATTACCATATTGATAAAAAGCCGTTCGCTCTTTACAAGCTTCTTTATTTAAGAAAAAATGTGCCCAATCACCAGCTTTGACTCTAAATGTTAAACCAACCAAATATTTACACCCTAGATCGTCATGTTGAAAATGATGCTGAATTCCTGTTAAATCCCATAATTTACTTTTTTCTAAGAAAATAGGTTTAATACGTCCTTGTTGAGGCAAATCTATAGAAATCATTAACGAGCAAACTTGCAAAACTAAACTTTTCATCAAAGCTAATTTTGTAGTTTTGTTCAAATCTTTGCGTTTCTCTAATCCTAAATATTTCTCTATTTGCTTATCATCTATAACAAACTCTTCCTCACAGGGGTTTTCTGAGAAAGTTGCATAAGCTGCAAAAATTAGATGCACGCAAGCAGCCCGAATATCAAGTTCTTCAACTACTTCCAAATCTGTTGCTAGTTCGTATCCTTCAGGAGAACTGTTAATATGAAAACCAATTTTTCCCTTTCCTTGATTTATCTGTTTGCTGTAATAAACTTGCTTATTTTCATCGATTTCCCAAGGTAAAGATGCTCTTTGAGATAGCACGTTACAAGCTTCCCAAACTGGAATACCCGATGCAAATGGATTACTTTTACCGTTAAAAAATAAATCGGAACTAGTTAATTCTCTATCGTCAATCTTGCACCTTCCTTTTTTTACTTGTAATGGGATTGGTGATTTACTTGGACAAGCAGATACACACTGGGGTTCGGGATAATAACCCTCGCAATTGTTACATAAATGAGGGTCAATCCAATATTCACCATTATCGATTTTGATAGCACCTGTTGGACACTGAAAACGACATCGATCGCATCCAGCACAACTATTGTTAGAAATTGTATAAGGCATAAGGCTATTTGCCACTTAACTTCTTGCGACGTTTGGCTCAAGTCTTAGTAGATGAGTTTTTAATATTTTCTCGTCACTACATACGATCGCAATAATAGTTTTGCGATCGCAATCCGGATTCATATCTGTATATGTACTTCCGATTATTCAAGGAAGTTAATTACAAGTATTAATGAGTCCTGTATTTCAAACTTCATTATTTATAGTTTTCATAAAGTTATTAAAAAGTTTTGTTCGTAATGAGCTATGAACGATTTTTTCTATTATTTCTACAAGTTTTAGAAGAAACTATCGCTTCATAACATAAAGCTAATTTAATTTGCTCTCGAAGAACAACTTATTTATTAATCATTTTCAACGCAAATTATTATTCATTTCTATTTGAGTCTATTTACTATCTTAACATATACTTCACGCAATCTTCATAAATAATATAACTTTCTATTAAAACAATAATAGGTATTTAATACTAGTAGTCCTTTTTAAAAGTTTTGACTGGTTCGTATTTTCGGTATACTTTGGGAGACGTAGCACTGCTACGTCTCTACAACCCATGGGAATTAATGAAATGCACTACTAGGCTATATTGAATAGTATTTTTCACTACACCTTTATAATGCTGATAGATATTATCAAGTTACAGTACCGAAGCAATAATTATTGTTACTATTATTCCGTCCGTAATTATTAGCAATATGTCATGTAAAATTCCTTAGTTACTGTATGAAAATAGTTCGGAATAAACAAAACAGTGAATTATAAACAAGCTTAATTTAACAAATACAAAGTTGCAATTAGTCTAGTCTCATAAATAATAAAGTTATTAAGAAGTGGTTGCTCATTGCTCAATAAAGCCAATTTGTAAAATTAATTTTAAATTCATGATTAGGTTAGCACAATTAAGCTATCTTAAAATTAATGGTGAAAAAGTAGAATTGTTTTAAGTTGTTGAAAAGTATAAAATTCGTAGCGAAATCAACTTACAACTTGCGTATCTTCTGACATAATTATATGAATGAATTCGCACCGTATAAGCTGTTATTTTGAGATTAAACAAGCGAATAAATGTAAGAAGTGAATAGCTTTCGTCTCAACATAACCGCATTCATCACCAGATTACACGAAATTTTATACCGAAAATCGCTATGCAACAAATTCCTGTTTCATTATTAACCCTAGTTGCTGGAGCCATTGTCACGCTTGCAGGCATCTGGGCTAGTCAAACTCATAGTCTATTGCCAGTACAAGCATCCGAACAAGCCATTTTAGTAGACGGCTTCTTTAATGTGATGTTCGCGATCGCCATTGCTTTGTTCTTAATCGTAGAAGGAACAATCTTATTTTTCGCGATTCAATTTCGTCAACGTAAAGGCGATAATACAGACGGACCACCAATTGAAGGAAACGTCCCCTTAGAAATATTTTGGACTGCAATTCCGACTCTGATCGTTTTTGCTTTAGGTATCTACAGCGTAGATGTTTACAAGCAAATGGGAGGATTCCCATCATCAAGCCCTGCGATCGTTGAGGCTCAAAATCATGATAGTGGAACTGCAATTGCAGCCACAATTAGCCAAGCTCCGATAATTTCATCAGAAGCAGCGCCTTTAGCCACTCAAAAGGTTGGTATCAAAGGTTCACCAGCACAGCAAAGTAAAGCAGCAGACGTAACTGTAGATGTTACCGGAATGCAGTTCGCGTGGATCTTTAGTTATCCCGAAGATAACGTCACATCAGGTGAATTACACATTCCAGTCGGCGCTGACATACAGTTGAACATCGCAGCAACAGACGTAATCCACTCATTCTGGGTACCGCAATTCCGTTTGAAGCAAGATGCAATTCCTGGAATGAATACCGAATTACGATTTGTCGCCACCAAACCGGGAACCTATCCCGTAGTTTGTACAGAATTATGTGGCGCTTATCACGGTGCAATGAGAAGTAAAGTAATCGTTCACACAAAGGACGAATATCAAAGCTGGTTGCAAGAAAACCGCATTGCACAGCAAGAAACACAAACAGTTGCAGTTAACCCCGCAGAATTATCAGCATCCGAATATCTGACTCCCTACAGTTCGGAAATAGGCATTAACACAGCAACTCTCGCTCAAATTCAGAAATAAAGAAATTGGGCATAGGGCATTGGGCATTGGGAATAAATAGTTAGGAGTGCGAGCGTCTCGCTCGCTATTTAACTACCCCCTCTCCCCCCTCTCCCCCCTCTACCCCCTCTACCCCTTCTATCACGACTTACTTTCACCCCGCAAAAACCGCTCATGACTCAATTAGAACATCCACAAACTACAACCGAAGTGGCTGCTCATGCTCATCCTGAAGCATGGAAGTGGTATGACTATTTCACATTTAATGTAGATCATAAGGTAATTGGAATCCAATACCTGGTGACATCGTTTATTTTCTATCTCATCGGTGGATTGATGGCTGTAGCCATGCGTGCCGAATTGGCAACACCTGATGCAGATTTACTCGACCCCAATCTGTATAATGCTTTTCTGACGAATCATGGGACGATCATGATTTTTCTCTGGATTGTGCCCAGCGCGATTGGTGGCTTTGGTAACTATTTAATACCTCTGATGGTTGGTGCTAGGGATATGGCTTTCCCTAAACTAAACGCTGTAGCCTTCTGGTTAAATCCACCCGCCGGTGCATTGGTTTTAGGTAGTTTCTTCTTCGGTGGTTCTCAATCAGGTTGGACAGCCTATCCACCCTTAAGCTTGGTGACGGCGAATACCGCTCAAAGTATGTGGATTCTCGCCATTGTTTTGGTCGGAAGTTCTTCAATTTTGGGTTCTTTGAACTTTGTTGTTACCATCTGGAAGATGAAAGTACCTTCCATGAAGTGGGATGAATTACCCTTATTTTGCTGGGCAATTTTAGCTACTTCATTGTTGGCGCTTGTTTCTACACCAGTACTAGCTGCTGGTTTAGTATTGCTGCTATTTGATATCAATTTCGGTACTTCCTTCTTTAAACCAGATGCAGGCGGTAATGTAGTTATTTATCAGCATTTATTCTGGTTTTACTCTCATCCGGCAGTTTACTTAATGATTCTGCCTATCTTCGGTATTCTTTCCGAAGTGATTCCGGTTCACGCACGCAAACCAATCTTTGGATATAAGGCGATCGCCTATTCCAGTTTGGCGATTTGTGTTGTGGGATTATTTGTATGGGTCCACCATATGTTCACTAGTGGGACACCCGGTTGGATGCGGATGTTTTTTACCATCTCCACCCTGATAGTTGCGGTTCCTACAGGTATCAAAATTTTTAGTTGGGTGGCGACTCTTTGGCAAGGAAAAATCCGCTATACTAGCGCGATGCTGTTTGCGATCGGCTTATTAATGATGTTCGTTTTAGGTGGAATTGGTGGAGTTACCTTGGGTACCGCACCATTCGACGGACACGTCCACGACACTTATTATGTAGTCGCACATTTCCATTACGTCTTATTTGGTGGTTCCGTATTTGGTATTTACGCTGCAATATACCATTGGTTCCCTAA
Organism: Rivularia sp. (in: cyanobacteria); assembly: GCA_965234645.1. Taxonomy (GTDB): domain Bacteria; phylum Cyanobacteriota; class Cyanobacteriia; order Cyanobacteriales; family Nostocaceae; genus Rivularia. The sequence continues at coordinate 5,623,949 of OZ248344.1, forward strand.
AATGACCGGAAGAATGATGAATGAAACCTTGGGTAAAATTCACTTTGTCCTCACCTTCATCGGTACTAACTTAACCTTCCTACCCATGCACGAACTGGGTTTGCAAGGAATGCCTCGCCGAGTTGCCATGTACGATCCACAATTTGAAGCTATCAATCAGCTTTGTACCTACGGTGCTTATTTATTGGCAGTATCGGTAATTCCCTTCACCATAAACGTAATTTGGAGTTGGATGGCTGGAGCAAAAGCTGGTGATAATCCTTGGAATGCTTTGACATTAGAATGGACAACCACCTCCCCACCAGCCATTGAAAACTGGGAAGAATTACCTGTTATAACTCACGGACCTTACGATTACGGTGTGGTAACAGAAGGTGAACCTTTGGAACCGATAACCGAAGTAACAGCTTAAAAAATCTTGTAACAAGGCTCAGCCTGCACCCTTGTAACAAGGCTCAGCCTTGTAATACTTTTCTAGAGGCTCTGCCTCCAATCTGCAAAAGAGGCAGAGCCTCGGAGAATGCATTCCCAGCCTGGAGGCTGGGAACGAGGCTAAACAAAACAAACGCATCCGTTGTTAAAAACATCCGTTGTTGAAATCCAAAATCTAAAATTTAATAGGGGATTATTATGGCGATCGCCACAGAAAACTCACCAGCGCAACACGAAGAACACGCCGATTTACGAGTTGTCGGATTAATAACTTTCCTAATTTCGGAATCATTAATGTTTGGCGGATTTTTCGCCACCTACTTGTTCTATCGTGGTACTACTGCAACTTGGCCTCCCGAAGGAACCGAGGTTGAGTTATTGTTACCAACTATCAACACCATCATTCTAGTATCAAGCAGTTTCGTCATTCACTTTGGCGATTCAGCGATTAAAAAGAATGATGTCCAGGGAATGCGGAAATGGTACAGAATTACCGCAATCATGGGAGTAATCTTTTTGCTAGGTCAAGTTTACGAGTATCTGACTTTAGGATACGGACTAGGTACCAATTTATTCTCTAATTGTTTTTACTTAATGACAGGATTCCACGGCTTACACGTCTTCATCGGAGTCTTGTTGATTTTAGGTGTATTGTGGCGTTCCCGTCGTACCGGGCATTACAGCGAACACAAACACACCGGAATCGAGATGGCAGAAATCTACTGGCACTTCGTAGATATCATCTGGATTGTTTTGTTTACACTGCTTTATATTCTGACTAAATTTTGAATTGGGCATGGGGCATTGGGCATTGGGCATTGGGCATTGCTCACGGAGTGAGGAGTTAAGAGTTAGGAATTGATATTTCCCCTTGTCTCCTTGTCCCCCCATCCCCTTGTCCCCTTGTCCCCCCTCTCCCCCTCTCCCCCCTCTCCACACAATCATGCAAGACACCGAACAATTCTCCTGGTACGAGGTACCCGAAGATGTCAAGCAGCTATTAGTAAAAGCAGCAGACAATTGGGAAAATACCTCAGAGTCCGAAAAATACATTAATCAAGCTTTAGCTAAAACGGGAAATAATCTAGACGTTTTAATATCAGCTTATAGATATTTTTACTACAAGCAAAATTATCAAATGGCTTTAGATACAGCCGAAAAAGTTCAAGTAAAAGTTAAAGAAACCGAAAATTTACCTGATGATTGGGAAAAACTAAAACCAGTATTAATTAAACGTAAAGAAGAACAAATTATTAGACTTTATTTAAATTCTTATGCTGCAACAGGTCTAATTTTAGCTATATTAGGAAAAGAAGAAGAAGCCAAAGAAATATGTAATAAAGTCAAAGAGATTGATGACAAAAACGACTTTGGCGCAGGAATATTGTTTGATGTTTTAACACGTCCAGCAGAAGAAGATGATGACTAATCTCCTCATTGGATTTTATATTTAATCCAAAATCTTCTCATTCCCTTGTTCACTTCATTTATTCACTTCATCACTTCATCAAAAAAGGTCAGAACTATGGAAAATAATATCGAACAATTCTCTTGGTACGACGTACCCGAAGATGTCAAGGAGCTATTAGTATTAGCAGCAGACAATTCAGAAAATACTTCAGAGTGCGAAAAATACATCAGTCAAGCTTTAGCTAAAACTGATAAAGAACTAGATGTTTTAATAGCAGCCTATAGATATTTTTTCTACAAGCAAAAATATCAAATGGCGTTAGAAACAGCAGAGAAAGTTCAAGAGAAAGCTAAAGGAATAGCAAAATTACCCGATGACTGGGAAGACCAAAAGCCAATATTGATTAAGCGTGAAGAAGAACAAATTATCCAAGTATATGTAAATGCTTATTCTGCCACAGGTATAATTTTAGATGCATTAGGAAAAGAAGAAAAAGCCCAAGAAATATCTAATAAAGTCAAAGATATAGATCCAGCAAATGTCTTTAGCGCAGGCATATTAGCTGATATTTCAACATTAGGCACTTTCAAGCAATAAAATATCCAGCTTTGGGTTCTGCCTTTGGGGCGGAACCCTCAACTTTCCGCAAAATCTAAGATTGTATTATGGAAGGAAAAGACTGGCTTGTAACCGCAGATGGTAAATATCAATCTTGTAAATCTGCGAGAGCATGGGATTTAATTACTGAAAATTATCGTCTTTATCGCTTTCTTACGGAACTAGAAGATATTCTTAAAAAACAATCAGATGAAAGCAATTATCTAGCAGAAATTCGTAAACTAGTCAGACGATTGCTGGTTAATTCTTATTGGATTAAAACTCAACATCCGGAACCCGATACTAAAACCGGAACATCTGTTAAACTTTTATATGATGAATTGGGTTTTCCTTTTACAGTACAAACTGTTACCTTTACAAAAGGAACGCAATCCAATATTCATAATCATGGAATTTGGGGAATCGTCGCGGTATTACAAGGACAAGAAAAAAACATTATCTGGAAGCGAAATCCTACCGCAGAACATCCAGATAAAATTGAACCCGCAGCAGAAATTATTTTAAATCCTGGGGATATTGTTAGTTTCGCACCAGGTGCAATTCATAGTGTAGAAGCAATGAGTGACGAACCAACCGTAACTTTTAATTTATACGGCGAAACTAAATCGAAAGAACGTTTTGCATTTGACACGGTTCGTCATACTGCGAAGAATTTTTGAACAATGAACGATGAACAATTATCAATTAACAGTTGCTATTTATTGTTTACTAGCGAGCAAGATGCTCGCACTACAAAATAATTGAAACGACTGTAAATAATAGCTGGTAACTGTTCACTGTTCACTGCTCACTGTTAACTGATACGGAGCTTTTATCATGGCAAAGGTAATTTTTTACGAAAAAACTGGCTGTCGAAATAATACTAAGCAAAAAACATTATTAACAGCAGCCGGACATCAAGTTGAAGCGCATAATTTATTAGAAGAAAAGTGGACTAAAGAGCGTTTGCGCTGGTTTTTCAACAATCGTCCTGTAGCAGAATGGTTTAACCGTTCATCACCTAGAATCAAATCTGGTGAAATAAACCCCGAACAAGTAGATGCGGAAACTGCTTTAAATTTGATGTTAGAGGAGCCGTTGTTAATTCGTCGTCCTTTGATTCAAGTTGGTTATCGCGGTGAAGTCGGTTTCGATACCCAAGTTATTGAAAGTTGGATTGGTTTAACACCTAAAGATGAGGCTTTACAAGAAGTCAGTCAAAAGTTGATGAGTACGGATTTACAAGGTTGCGCTCATAAGCACGATCATCATCATTGATTTTGGGGAATTGGTGTTCTGTAAATAAAATTTAGTTTCAATCTAGGAACCGGATGTCTTTGAGATGTCCGGTTTTTTTTAGGTTGGTGAGTGGGTTAAATTTGTATGTGTTTGTTAATGCGAAAGGTAAATAATGGTCTGGGAAATTACTGCTGACGAGTTGTTGGAGCGGTATGCTGATGGGGAACGTAACTTTGCTGGCATCAAATTGATTCCATATATCCGTTTCTCTAAATATAGTCCTAAAAACAGTGGGGATAGTATCGATCTTGAAGGTGTGGTTTTGCGAGATATCAATCTGCGAGGGGCTTACTTTAATCAAGTCCACTTGATTGGTGCCGATTTGACTGGTTCTGATTTGGGAGGAATCTTTTTGCGTCGTTGTCGTTTGAATGAAGGAATCGTTAGAGATGCTAATTTGTGTGCTGCCAACCTTCATGAAAGCGGCTTCAACAACACTGACTTACGGGGAAGCGATCTAAACCAGATTAATGCTACGGCTGCTGGTTTTCGGGGAGCCTACATTCATACTTTGGAATATGCTATTTTGGCTCAGACTAATTTCAAGGGGGCTAAAACTGAAAGTGGTTTGATTTGTCGAGGTCAGAACTTGATCTGGCATACTACTATGCCCGATGGGACTGTTATTGAAGGTCCTCAATGGGGAAATGGTCGTGATGCAAGATGAATATTACTCCTATCTCTCTTTACTTCTTTCCTCTGCGGTTTTTTCTCAGCTCGTAGGTTGGGTTGAGGAACGAAACCCAACATAATCTCGAAAACCAAGCAAAATAATTCAAACAATTTTAATATTTAACACTTAACCAAACAATAAGCTTCAACCAAAACCCGGATGTTGGGTTACGACGCTTCTACACTCTCGATCAATAATAAATTTATTCATGCGTCTAACCCAACCTACAAGATTTTTCTATGTGAAGCTCAGATAAGGCGATCGCTAATTACTATCTCTCTTTATTTCTTTCCTCTGCGTCCTCTAAGGCTGAAAAGTTGTTCATGGGGGAAACCCTTCGGGTTCGCGCTTTTTGGCGGGACCCAAACCGACACCCTCCGGGTTCAACACGAAGGCTTATGCCGGGGAACCCGTCCACCGCAAGTGTTTCACCGCTTTCCTTGTCTCACCACGCCACTTGCTACAAGTCGGGGAACCCGCTAGGGCGTAGTGGCTTCCCAAGACCACACTTTATGTCCTATCGGACACGCTCCGCTAACGCTGCGTCTAGTAAGGTTTTTTCTCAGTTCATGGGTTGAGGAACGAAACCCAACATAATCTCGAAAACTAAACAAAATAATTCAAACAAATTCAATATTTAACATCCAACCAAACAATACGCTTCAACTAAAGCCTGAATGTTGGGTTACGACGCTTTTACACTCTTCGTCAATGATAAATATTATTCGTGCATCTAACCCAACCTAAAACAGGACTTTTTGTAAATAAATATTTGCCAATCTGGCAGTTAATTTAGTGTAAATAATGATAGCATTTGCGCTTTGGTACTTATTATTATCGTCAATCCTAACTAAGCCTATAATGTCAAATTTATTTTATTTATCTACAAATTCAATTATGTATAAAAATATATTGTGGGGTACGATACCCGATAAAAATCTCAGCTAAAACGATTAAACTAATTATTAAATTAATTAATGGATAAACCCTGACCTAAAAATAAATATGTATTGTTAAAATCGAACAAAAACTTATCGTTCGTGTTTTAAATACCTTTAGAGTGGTAATAATTTATTTGAAACGTTAATTTAATTTTTAAAGTCTACTAGTACAGTACGGCGGTAAATAATGCCGAACATGGTTTAGGGTCAAAATTATCAATTTATAGTTAACTATTTCACTAAACCAAAAATCACTGCCATCTACCAAAATATCGTGACAAAATAATCTCTGCGGGAACGGGAGCAAGTATGAAAAGTGATATAGCAGTAGAGAAATTACGCCGCTATAAGGAGTATGCGGAATCGGTACTTCAAAGTTTGGAGTTGGTTTCGGAGAATCCACCACCTCAAGAGGATTGGGTACCTACAAGTATCCACGAAAACATTCAGCGTCTGGTACAGTCTGCCCGCTCTACGGTAGAATTAGCTTCTTCTCCTGTCAAAATTGGCGTGATGGGGGAATTCAGCAGCGGTAAAACTTTACTAATTGGTAGTTTAATTGGTTTTGCGGATGCTTTACCAGTTAGCGAAACTCCTTCGACGGGTAATGTGACTGCGATTCATTTGGTACAGCAACCCCAGTTACAGACGACGAAGGTTAGCAAGTTTAAGGTAGAATATCTTTCCCATGAAGGGGTAAAAGAATGTTTGGGTTTTATGCTCAAGGTGGTGGAAGGTAGAGCAAAGTTGGCGGAAGTACCCGCAGCTCCTTTGGCAACTTTGAAAAGTTTATATCCTACCACTTTTGTTGATACCAACGGAATTTTAACTTGGTGCGAGCAAGCTTGGAATCAAACCCAAAGTTTGGAATTACGCGCTCTGTTACGGGAAGTGGTGGTATTCGTTCGCACCTATAGCGCCTACGGTAAAGATATCTGCGGTAGAAGTTACGAAATTGACCATTTTACGGCAAATAAGGGGTTGAGGCTGGCTGAACCCCCAATGAATATTTTAGAGTTAAAGTTTCGGGATTTACCTCCATCTCCCAAGCGCTGGGAAACTTTCACGCAGCCTTCAGCGAGGGATTTACACAATAGTTTCTCGTTGATTCGACGGATAGATATTACGGTTGAAGTAGCAAAACAGATATGGGATTTATCGGGTTTACAGGGAACGAATGAGTTTGTATTGTTAGATTTTCCCGGTTTGGGTGCGGCTGATTCGGGTATCAGGGATACTTTTTTATCGCTGCGGGAATTGACTGAGGTACAAACGATTTTACTGTTGCTCAACGGTAGATATCCGGGGGGAGTGACTGCGGCGAAAATTCGCAGTATGTTGGAACGGGATAAGGGGCAAGATTTAAGGGATAGAATTATCGTTGGTATGGGAAGGTTTAATCAGCTTCCTTTGTCAAGTCGCGATATGTTAGCGATGGATGAGGTTTTGGATGAACCTTTATTATCGGAAGAAGCTGTTTTAGAAAAGTTGAGAATTTTACATTTAACTCTTGCTAGTGCGAGTAATTTGACTACTGAGAAGAAAAATATTGTTTTACTGTCGCAGCTTTATGGATTGACAAAGCAAGCGGAATATTCTTCGTTGATACAGGTTTGTTCCCCAGAGTTTTTACCGGATTTAGAAAAGCCGAATCAAGCTGATGAAGTTCAGTTGCGGGAAAAATGGCGCAAGTTAGGGGAGATGTTACCGACTTCGAGTACTTTGCACAAACAGCTGAGCGATTATGCCGAAGACGGTGGAGTAAGTCGATTGCGATCGCTACTCAAAGATCATGTGGGGCAGCATGGAATGAAGCAGCTTTTGGAAGATACTCAAAGGGCTGCGGAAACTGTAATGAAAGAGCAAAATAATTTAAAAGCTGTATTAGAACAGATTCCCGCTTATATTCCGGTGGTGGAAAATCCCGCTTTTTTGGAATTACGGGAGAAAATCGAGAATTTGGTAACAACATATCGGCATTTTCAGGAAGATTTAGAAAAACAGCCGATGTTAAAAAATCGTACTGGATCGACTTTGAGCGATGTTGTCAAAGATGAGTTAACCAATAAAATCTTTTTTGAGTGGAGCGAATGGACTTTATTATTTGATAGGACGAAAAACGGGACGATTAACTTTACCAAAAATGCCAGCATCTTCGAGGAAGACCAAGAGGAAGATGCAATTCCTACTCAAAGCGACGATTTTTATAATTCCTTCGTCAAAACAGTTAATGAAATGCAGTCTTTCGCTCACGAAAGAACTGCTGAAACGGTAAAAGATTTATTTAATAAATTAGCAGTAGAAGTACAGTTAGAGCGCAATAAAATCAAAGAAATAATTCAGCCACAATTAGAGCAGCGAATTCAGGAGAAATTTGGCAAGAGAGAAACTCGTTTATATAGATATCTTTTGCGAGCGATCGATCCAACTAATAAATGGCAAAACCTAATAATTCAACACAGCGGATTAGCTAATAGTGCAGTACCGATAAATGCCGATAGTTTATTTCCTTTAGCAAGAAAAGACGCACAACATCAAAAAGGACAAATATTCGACTGGAGTCCCGACAAACAATTTTCCGTACCACCAAGACCATTTAATCATCAAATCGCCGTTTTGCGACTGCGCGACGAAATCACCGCCAGCGCCGGGTTACACCTGATTCAATACGTCAGCGAATTGACCAAACAAGTCAAAGGTTCCTTTTCAATGGCATTGAAGGAAATAGTAGATAGCTTACAAGAACTTTTAAAATCCAAACACGAACCTTTATTAAGATATATAGCTTCTGCGGAAGAAACGACTTCTGCTTCTACCCCTGAATGGTTGGATACTATGAGGCGGATTACTGTTATTACTTATCCAGAATAAATTAAGGTCTGCATGTTAAAGGTCAAAGGTGTAATAACTCCTAACTTCTAATTCATAACTCCTAACTCCTAACTCCTAACTCCTAACTCCTAACTCCCAATTCTTAACTCCTAACTCCTAACTCCTAATTTAAAAAATGCCTGTCAAAATTGAACTTTTCAGTCGCTATCAATTACGTACTAAGGAAACCGATCCGTTACTTTTATTATTGCCGGTTGTTGAGATAAAACCTGTTGATAGTCCTAATTCTCCGTTTATTTCTTCGATTGAAATTAAGGTTTTGGGACAGCGATCGCAATTAGCTCAACAAATAGAATCGGCTTATAAAAGTGTTAGTTTTAGTACCGATAGATTACTTAGACTTACTTCTCCGCAGCGGTTGAGACAAAACGATTGCATCTGGAATGAACCTTTACCCAAGGGGCTGAATTTAACTTTGCGGGTGACTGCTGAGTATTTCGATGCTGATGATGCTGGTAAAGCTATTTTATCTGTTAAAAAAACTGCTGCTGCTGATTGCAATATGTGGACTTTTGCTGAGGAAAATGCTCGTTGGAGAAATCCGGAACTTACTCAAGAAATTACCAATCAAGATATGATAAGCGAAACCCCTATTCTTAATCACTCTTCGTCGGTTATTTCGGAAAAGGAAAATGATATAACTTATCCGGGTTGGTTTGCGATCGATTTTGGTACTTCTAATTCTACGGTGACGCTTTACGATCCAAAGGTGATTGTTACTCCCCATACTTTACCTAGCGAACAAGAGGAAAAGTTAAGCGAAAAATTGGCGTTTTGGTTGACGCAACGCCCTGTGGATGAAATCCCTGGTATAGCTCGCGATGTTTGGGATGCTGAGTGGCAAAAGTTATTCTCTCACCTCAGTAAAAACTTGGATGATTTTAATCCGGCGAATTTACAGCTTTTACGAGGAGAACAGTTATTAGAGGCAATTCGCGAAATAGAAATCTGTCTGAGCAAGCGTTTGGGATGGTTCCGTCGCGCTGCTAGTAAAAGATTAAATCAAATTTATCATCAAGTTTTTCGAGTTCCGGCTTTGGAATGGCAAAGTTTGTTACCCGTGGAGTTGGATAAGGATAGACGCTTAAATGAAATTCCTTCGGAGTTGGAGGTGATTAATTTAGAACCTTCTTTACCAACTCACGATCCAGGAAAAGTTAAAGTGATGTTGGGAGAGCAAGCATATCAGCATCGATTGGATGCGATTAAGCAAGGTGAAGGTATTGACGGACGTTTTTTGCATTCTCCCAAACGTTATTTTGGTCAAGAGCGCAGTTTTGATATAAGTTTGGATGGTAAGGAAGATACTATTCCGGTTAATCAACTTTTGCAGGCTGCTTACGCTGAGTTAATTGAGTTAACCCAGAAGTATCGTCAGCGCTATCCCGGTAAATGCAGCGACGGTAACTTTTATCGTGCAGTTTTGACATATCCTACAATTGCTTCCCCATTTATCCGTCGGGAAATCGAAAGTTTAGTGAAGAAACTGGGTATCGAAGACGTACAAATGGCTTACGATGAAGCAGTTTCCGCAGCAATTTTCTTTTTATGGCAAGAATTTGGTGGGGATTTGAATTTAGGTATCGAATCTTTTAAAAGTCGCTGTCGTCACGATGGGAATAAATGGTGGCAAAATGTTTTAGTCTTAGATATTGGTGGGGGAACCACCGATTTAGCCTTGATTCGACTGACATTAGAAGAAATTGACCCCTTTGAACCTACTGAAGATAGAGGTGATGGCGGTCGCTATTATAAACTTACACCAAAACTGTTGGGATCTTCGGGTCATTTACAGTTGGGTGGGGAACTGATTTCGCTGCGATTATTCTTGTTGCTGAAAGTAGCGATCGCCGATTCTGTTTTAAGTGCTGTTGCAGATGATATTTTACCCAGAGATGTATTGAAAGTACAGCCAGAAGAATTAAACGAACGCTTTTTAGATAACGGTAAATATCGTAAAGGTTCGCTGTTAGCTTGTGTAGATAAAGAAATCCGCGAAGGTGATACTTATAAAGAAGCATTAAACGACGCTGAAAAAGTTTTACCTACCCGTTGGAAAAATCGTTCATCCCGTTCTCAAACATTTTACGACCTTTGGGAACACGCTGAAAATGCAAAATTAGCTTTGGGACAAAAACGTTTTCTTGTAAATGATATCCCAGAAGCAATCTTTGTTTTAGATGGACAGCAAATATCAGAATTACTTTCCCAAAACGATATTCAACTACCCACAGACGTACTTGAAAAAATTAGCGTCACCTTAAGCGGAGAACAATTCGATAAAGCAGCTTCCCCCGTCATTCAAGAAGCGATCGGTATCGCTTCCGGGTTAATTGAAAATGCTTTTAAATCCAAGTTTGTCAGCGAAATAAATTTAATCAAAGAAGACGCAGCGCAAACTAAAAAAGAACAGGTAGACTGGTTAATTTTATCCGGTAAAACCTGTAATTTAGAACTTGTCGAACGCGAACTTTACCGAGTATTTAGTAAATCAGATTACTTTGTCTGGAACGAGGAAAGAGTCACCTTTGAACCAGAATACACCAAATTAGCCACATCTGCCGGAGCTTGCTTTGCTGAAAAACTGCGTCAACTAAGCTTTTCTCCGCAAGAGTCTAAAGATTTACTCAGAAAAGGAGCAAATCAACTTTATATTGATGTTAAAAACTTATTTTACTTTTTACCTTGCTCCTTCGTTCGAGAAGTAATCGGTGGAAGTCCGGTTCCCATCTTTCATGCTGGACAAGAACTTTACCAACTCAAAGCGGAAGAAGGAATGGCGAAATTACGCAGCAATTGGTTGGGAATGCAGTTAACTAATAATATCAGAAGACAAGACTTTGAAAAAATGAAGTTACAGTTATGGGGAAGTTTCAACGGTGACGCTTTAATGAAAAAATTAGGAATCACCGAAGACGACTTTAAAAATAATATCAAGGTTCAATTTGAAATCAATCAAAAACTGGATATTGATTTACTACTTTGTCGTGGCATTCCCCATTATTTAATCCCAATAAATATTCCCAACATAGACGCAGCAAAAGCAATTGGAAACCAAGAACTAATTACCGATGAATCACAAGTAATCTGCGACATAGCTGTTAACGTAGTCGAAGCAGCAAACGCATTAAAAACAGACGCACATACAGTATTATTTAAAGCCAGTAAAGACTATAGCAAAGAATTAAGAGTATTTCGCTACGAAAACGATACAAACCAACCGCAAACCATCGGTTTAATAGCCGAACTTCCACCATTTCCAGCCAGCGGAAAACACACATTTTACTTCCAATTCCGCAATCCGCAATCTAACACGTGGGAGTTAATTGGAGAGCTACCGCAACCAGCAGTCAGCAGCGAATACCCTTGTCGCTACTACGTCACCTTAGACTTTAAAGGAACATTGCGCGTACATCCCTTTGAAGTACCTTATTGGACATCTAACAATCCGGAATTTCTCAAACAAGAAGGTTGTATTTTTAGAGATACCTTGCAACCACAATCTACCAATGTAGAAGCCGAAAGAGATCCGTTTTGTGGAATGCATTAATCAATTATCAATTATCAATTTGTAGGGTGTGTTACGGCTCCGATAATTTGATTCAAAGGTTATTATTGTGATAATGCCGTAACGCACCATTATTTATTCACAAACCTTTTAAATAGATTCCATTTTTTAATTAACCTAAGTTAAGCGATTACCTTCTTAATGCTCCCTTCTCTTACTTAATTAAGTATAGGTTTGATTTATTACAAGCATATCTAATATAATCCCCATTATAATGAGATAATTACTTACTTTTTACTTCAACTTGTATATTTAATAGCCGAAAAAATTTAAATATAGATACCGAAATTTTTTTTTATTATTAGCTGTTTCGTGGTATTATTTTTTATATAAAGGTTTTTTGAATAATGGTGAGGCTTGCCTACTTTAAAAATTTGGCTAATATTCCCATTATGAAAAATCTACTATTTATTTTATTTAATTATCGCATATTTTCACCCTTTTAAATTTTTTTTTGCGTTCAATGAAATTGAAAATCAAAACAGTATTTTGAATTTTGTAAACTAATATCATACATATTTGTGCCGTGACAGCATCCTACAAAATTACCGTTATTGCTCTCCCCAGAAACCTTTTTTAAATGGCTCGAAATCTAATGCTTCATCTAAGGAAATAAGGAGATATTTAGAGAGGGAATGGAGTAAGATACCTTCATAAAAACTCCGGTGATAATTATGTCAAAAGTGGAATCCCTAACTATAGATTTCTCAAAGCAAAAGGAAGAGGGATATCGGCGCGTTTACGGTAAAAGTCCACTTCTAACTAATCCTGGAAACTCATGGGATGGGACATATTTAGCATACGATTACCAGCCTCCTTATGAAACTGCCGAGGTTTTTGCGCCGCAAATTGGGGTAACTATTTTTACAGAAGTCGCAAAAAATATTCAGTACGAACGAACTATAGATGGGCGTTATTATCACAAACAAATTTTTTCGGGAGATATAGTTGTTACTCCAGCAAATATTGGTACTCGCGCTCGTTGGAATAAATCTCTTAATGTGATTTTTCTTGGTTTTGAACCAATTGTTTTCAACCGGACAATTTATGAATTCGATACAGATAAAATTGAACTTGTACCGCAATTTGCTATTTCCGATCCTTTAATTTACCAAATTGGGTTGACACTCAAATCTACATTAGAAAATCATGGTGCGGGGAGTCGTCTGTATGCAGAAACAATGGCGAATGCTGCTTCTGTCCACTTATTGCACCATTACTCAACGCAAAAGCCAACAAAGCAAAATTATCAAGATGGTTTACCTCGGCACAAATTGCAGTTAATAATTGATTATATTCACGCGCATCTTGATGAAAATATAGGTTTAACAGAATTAGCGTCTTTAGTAAAAATGAGTCCCAATTATTTTCTACAACTTTTTAAACAATCAACTGGTATTACTCCTCATAAATTTGTAATTCGCACCAGAATAGAACGTGTCAAGGAATTACTAATCTTAAAAGAAATGAATATTGCTGAAATTGCTCAACAAGTCGGTTTTGCTAACCAAAGTCATTTAAATTTGCACTTCAAACGCTTAGTTGGTGTAACTCCCAAGCAATTTCAACAAAAATAGTAATAATTTACAAAAATCGGAATAATCTGCAAGACAGCGAGTTGTAAAGCGTGCTTAATTTATAGGAGAAGTATAAATATCCGCTTGAAAAAACTCTAATGGCTCAACAACTCGATTTAAATGATTACAAGCAAGTAATTGCAGATTTATACAACCGTAGAAGTCAGAATTACGATGATAGTGAATGGCATTTGAAAATTTGTCATCGTCTGCTTGAGTACTCGCAAATCAGTTCTCAACAGCATATTTTAGATATTGGAACCGGAACAGGTCATTTAGCGATCGCACTAGCTCAAATTATTGGTGCTGGGGGTAAAGTTATCGGTGTAGATATTTCTGCACAAATGCTCGATATCGCTAGGAATAAAGTAAAAACATTTGGTTTGAGCAACGTTGAATTTCAATTAGCAGACGCTGAAGCACTTAATTATTCAGTTAATAGTTTTGACCGAATTTTGTGTGCAAATACATTTCCTTGGATAGAAAATAAACAAGCTACATTAAGGATTTGGTATAAATTTCTCAAACCTGGTGGAATAATTGGCATTCATACACCTGCGGATACAGCTTATATCGGACAGGTTATTTTGCGTTCTGTGTTTGAAAGATACGGTATAAATCTTGAGCCTAGCAACCGTATTGGTTCAATAGAAACCTGTAAAAAACTGTTTGCAAATGCTGGCTTTGAAGCGATTGATATCAAAACCGAACAGCACGGTAATTACGTTAGTTTAGATTCTGTAAAAGCACAATGGGAAGGGTTAATTTCGTTTTCATCACACAGTAAATCTGAAGAAATTCTGTTGCAGCTTGCATCAATACCCTCTTCAGAAGCCAAAGCTAAATTTGAAGCAGAATTAGAAGCAATTCAAACCGAACAAGGAATCTGGGACGACCTTACCACTTTATATATCTTAGGTCGTAAAGAAGAAATCCTGTCCGCGTGATGAACCGCACCTGAGCCGCACTTTCGGTGAACGGTGAATACCAAAAACTTTTATATGATGATTGCAGTACCTAAGTACTAAAATAGTGAAGTATAAGTTAATTTTGCGCGATACCTTCGGTGAGCTTAGTCTAACGACTCACTGCGTGAACGCTTAACGCCGTCATTTTAATAAAATGAACTTATGGGTTTATCGTTTTAAGATTTGATGGTGCTACAAAATTACTGTTATTGCTCTCCCCAAAAACCTCTTTTAAATGGCTCGAAATCTAATGCTTCATCTTTTGAAACACCAAATTTTTCCATAGAAGAGATGTAAGCATTTTCTAGCTTGTTTTTACCGGATTCGATTATAGAAGCGATTTGCTTTTCTGGTTTTTTGATGTATCCGAATAAGTCGTCGATTTCACCAGCCCAACATTCGTAAATAATAAACATCCATTCATATTCTTGTTTTATTCCAATTTTCTTTGCAATATTATTTACTTCTTCGATAGATGGATTTTTACTTACGTATTGTGGTATTGATATTGCAGAGCCGATAAATGGAGAATTCACCTTTCTGACTGTATAAGGAATATCAAGAGGTACTTCTTCGGAAATCTGAAATTCTTTGACAAATATTCCAGCAAATTGATAGGTCATTTTTACAGTAGCTTAAGCTATTTTACAATCATCAATGCCCAATGCCCTATTCCCACGGATTAACAATAGTCAAGCCAGCGTATTTAAAATTATCTTCATTACGAGTTACCAAGCTGCAATTATTGTGTATCGCGATCGCAGCAATTAAAGAATCCATCGCGGGCATTTTCTTCCCTTCAATTTCCAGTCTCCCGGTTAATTCTCCCCAAACCAACATTACGTGAGTATCTATCGCCAATATTTTACCCCCAAAGCGGATTAGTAATTCATCATTTAACCATTGTTGAAGACTATCTTTTCGTTTTGATTCGGGTAACTTTTCAATACCCTTATAAATTTCACCAATAGTAATAACGCTTAAATAAATATTTTCTTGCTCAATATTATCAATCCACTCGATAACTTTTTCGTCAGGTTGTTTTGCTACTAATTCGGAAATCACACAGGTATCGAGCAGATTCATAACACAATATCTTCCCGAACATCGCTTTTATCTCTACTAAAATCCAAATCCTCAGCTAAAGGAGACTCGCGAAAAAACTCGGATATCTTCTTTTTTGACGCTATCATCTGCCGATATTCTGTATAAGATAAAACTATTGCTACCTCAACACCACGTCTAGTAATAATTTGAGGTCCTTCATCGATAGCTTTATCTATCACTTCACTAAATTTGTTCTTAGCTTCTAGCAACTGCCATTGTTTTTGCATAATTCTATATTAATCTAGCCCGTCTAGACGTTTTATTATATAGAACCCATTTTGGATCTATTTAACCAGCCGCCAGTCTTTTAAGCATCAGTCTGATAAAACAAAGGTTAAGCTTGGCGTTGGAATGTTCAAGAGTTCTTTCAAAATTCTTGACTAAGCTTTTACATCTCACTAATTTCTACCCAAAACTAGACATATCTTACTTTTTGTCCAGTTTTTCTCGTGACATACGTTCTATTACATCACTCAAACTATTTGCGCGGACACAAATAATGAAGGCATACCCACTTATTTTCCTTATCTCCGTATTTCCATGTCTTCTCATCAAAAAAAACATTAAACATAAAAACCTATACTTGTAAGAACTTTTGACCCGCGTTTTCTCCATAACCCTTATAATATTTACTAGAGTAATGGTGAAAACATGCCAGATATAGTTGATATTGCTGTTAGTGCTGATTCTTTTAATACCCTAGTTCAAGCTGTACAAACTGCTAATTTAGTAGAAACATTAAAAAGTCCCGGACCTTTTACAGTTTTTGCACCTAATGATGAAGCTTTTGCAAAATTACCTCCAGGGACCATTCAAACTCTGTTGCAAAATCCTCCTGGGCTAGCAAGAATTCTCACATATCATGTTGTACTGGGCAAATTAATGCAGGCTGATTTAGCAAAATTGAAAACTGTAAAGTCTGTGGAAGGTTCCCCTATTAATATTAATTGTACTGATAGATTTGAAGTGAAAAATGCCACAGTTTTGGCAGCAGATATCGAAGCTGATAATGGTGTAATTCATGTGATTAACAACGTCATTCTTATGGGTTGATTTGAAATCGTTTCTTTATTGATAGCTTCCACAGTATTAGTATCAAATCTTACTGTTACTTAGCTAATATCCGATCGTTGATTTTCGGTAATTTTGTATTTAGATGAACGGTTGTGTTGCAAAAAAAATATTCAGGGTTCAAAACATACTACTCGTTAGGGCGCACATCTGTTCGCCCTCATAAAAAAGTATAAATAAATACATCATAACTTAAGCAGGGACAACGTAAGTACAGTCATTACCACGTATGTTGCATTCACGCCTTGGCGTGCGGTTCATCCCAAGCCACTGGTATATACCGCTTGTCATACTCACTGACTCCGATTGCGATCGCGCGATCGTAGAGCATTTTCTTTAATTTGTTCAAGTTGCGACTATGTGCAGGGCGTTCTGCTTGCCTTTCTCGCTTCGCTATCGCACTTCTTGGAAGTAATTTGTATTTGATAACCAACATCTTGGATTATTATACCTCGGAAGGTAAAGATACCTTTCGGGGTTCTATAGTACTGCAATGTTTGAACTTATAGAACTTCGTTGATACGATTACATTAGAGAAAAGCGAACAAGCATAAATCTTGTCCGCGTGATTACCAAGAATATCTTACATGACGATTGCAGTATTTTTGTACTAAAAATGGTATATAAGTTAATTTAGCGCGATACCTTCGGTGAGCTTCGCTTAACGCCAACATATTAATAAAATTCACTTATGGGTATATAGTTTTTAATAGTGCAATATCTCCCCATCTCCCCATCCCCCTCTCTCCCTGACACCCCGTCATACATTAAGAAATATTAAAATCTTGTAACGCTTCGGAGGATTTACTGCTTACCTAGTGGGTGGCAAAGCTGACACGTCATAAGTGAAAGCAGGTAAGAAGGGCTATTTTTTATATTTATGGAAATTTTATCTAATACAGTAGCGCTGTCGCGGATGCAGTTTGCGTTGACGGCGATTTTTCATATGTTATGGCCCGTTTTAACTACGGGTTTGGGAATTTACTTAGTTGTTGTGGAAGGGTTGTGGTTAAAGACACGCAATCCCGATTACTATTTTCACGCTCGTTTTTGGTCGAAGCTTTACGTTCTAAATTTTGGTATTGGTGTCGCTAGCGGGATTCCGATGGAGTTTCAGTTCGGCACTAACTGGGGACCGCTTTCGGAAGCAATTGGTAACTTTTTTGGCAGCGTCATCGGTTTTGAAGCGTCTTGGGCGTTTATGTTGGAAGCTGCTTTTTTAGGAATTATGGTGTTTGGTTGGGAGCGAGTTAACCCGAAAATTCACTATATGGCGACGATTTTGGTTGCTTTCGGCGCTAATCTTTCAACTTTGTTCATTTTGTCGGCAAATTCTTGGTTGCAGACTCCCGCAGGTGGAAGTTTTATTAATGGTGAGTTTGTAGTTAGCGATTATTTCAAAGCAGTGTTCAATCCGTTTATGGCTGTGAGTGTTTCGCATATGTTCCTTGCGACATTGGAAACTTCGCTGTTTGTGATTGGTGGAATTAGTGCTTGGTACATTTTCAACAAGCGGAATCCAGCCTTCTTTTCGATCGCTTTGAAGATTGCGATCGCAGTTGCCATCATTGTCGCACCTCTACAAATTTGGGTGGGACATTTAAGCGGCGAACAGGTTTATCACTATCAACCTTCTAAGTTAGCGGCGATGGAAGCGCAATGGGAAACCACACCAGCAGGGGAAAGCGCTGATTGGAGTCTGTTGGCAATACCCGACGAGAAGACGGAAAAAAATGCTTGGGAGATCGTAGTTCCCAATGCTTTAGGCTATATTTTGGAATTCAAACAAAAACTTTCCGAACCAGTACAGGGTTTAAAAACGTGGAAGCCGGAAGATAGACCGCACATGGTAGGTTTAATTTACTACGCTTTCCGTGCCATGATTGCGATCGGTTTCTTCTTTGCGGGATTAATGTCGTTGAGCGTTGTACAGTGGTTGCGCGGAAAGCTCTCGGCAGAAAATATTACTCAACAAAGTTGGTTAATGATTGGTTGGATTTTCGCCGCACCGTTGGGTTATATAGCGGTAGAATCTGGCTGGATAGTACGTTGCGTCGGCAGACAGCCCTGGACTGTATACAACGAAATTCGTACAGTTGATGCAGTATCAAATTTACCGCCAGGAAATGTGTTAACAACTCTTTTGAGTTTCGCCACAGTTTACAGTATTTTATTTATTGCTGCGATGTATTTCGGTAGTCGCATTATCCGTCGGGGACCTAACTTTAATTTACCCGTACCCGGAATAGAAGAAAAACCCGCAGTCGAAACCACACCAGCGCAATTTATTCCCGACGAGCGCCCTGTGGAAGCACAGCAGTGATAGGTTAAAGGTTAAAGGTTAAAGGTTAAAGGTTAAAGGTAATGGGTAATAGGTAATGGTAAAAATTCCTAATTCCTAACTCCTAACTCCTAACTCTTAACTCCTAACTCTTAACTCCTAACTCCTAACTCTTAACTCCTAACTCTTAACTAACTAACTCCTAATGAATACTTTAGATTATCTACTACCGCAGATATGGTTTGGCATTTTAGCATTATTTTTGTTTCTCTATGTAATGCTTGATGGTTTTGATTTGGGAGTTGGTATTTTATCGCTGACTTCCTCAACAGAAGAGCGTCGTGGAATATTAATGACTAGTTTGAGTAACATTTGGGATGCCAATGAAACCTGGCTGGTTTTGATGTCAGGTAGTTTATTTGGGGCATTTCCCTTAGCTTACGCCACAATTCTTAGCGCTCTTTATATGCCAATTTTCATTATGATTTTTGGGTTTATTTTTCGCGCTGTAGCCTTTGAATTTCGTGAAGAAGCTGAAAAAAAATTCCTATGGAATCTATCTTTTGCAATCGGAAGTTTTCTAGCAGCATTGGGACAGGGATTTGCTTTAGGAGCAGTACTTGCAGGAATTAAAGTTGATGAAAAGGGACATTTTATCGGTACAACTTGGGACTGGTTAAATATCCCATCGGTGTTAGTAGCTTTAACTTTAATTCAAGGTTACGTCTTAATTGGTTCCACTTACCTAGTTTGGAAAACCGATGGACTACTGCAAGAAACTCACCGTAAAACAGCTAAAATTGCCGCTTTTACAACATTAATTGGAGCAATTTTAATTACAGGTGTTACCCCTTTCATTTACGAAACTGCTCGAATTCGCTTATTTTCCAAACCTTTAGTTTATATCTTTGCCTTAATCCCCTTAATCGGAATTTTCTTGATTTGGCAATTACTTCAAAGCTTGAACCGAAAAGCAGATAGAAAGCCTTTTATTCTCACAATACTGCTTTTTCTACTCACATTTATCGGATTAGCTTTAATAGTCTTTCCGTTCATTATCCCTACTCGAATTACCATCTATCAAGCCGCCGCCGATCCCAGTTCGCTGGTAATTATGATTGTTTTTATCGGTGCTTTAATCCCGATTATGTTGTTCTACAACCTTTATTCATATGTAGTTTTCCGGGGTAAAGTTACTGGCGGTAGTTACCACGGATAATATTAATTTTGGATTTTGCGGAAAGTTGAGGGTGTAGATGTTCTTCCCCTCAAACTTTCCAAGACAGATTTTAGATTTTGGATTGTATTAGTAGGGTGTGTTGTCGCAACAGCGCAACGCACCATTACATCATTAAGGTAGCCCGTTAACGCAGTGTGTCCGCAAGGATATGCATCTTGCTGGCTAAACAAAAACAATAATTATAACTATTTAACAGCCATCCAACCACCAACCCACAAACCCGTATAAAACCGCATCACCTTACTAAAACCAGCTTGCTCTAACAATTCCAAAACTCTATTTTCAGAAATTGGATAAACACCCTTTTCCATCGTTTCTAAAATTTCTGCCTTCTTCGCTTCTGTTATTCCCGTTTCTTCCCAAAACCTTTTTACCAAAGAAATCATTTCTCGAAAATCATCGGTTCCTTTTTCGCCAAACACATCAACTAATATAAAAATACTAGAAGATTTCATTCTACTATAAATACTTTTTAAAAAAGCCAATTTTTCGCCATCATCTGGGATAAAATGCATCACTAAAATACTAGTTGCTGCATCATAAATTGAAGTTTCAGGTAAATCGTTAGTATATCCTTGAAATAACTTAACTTGCTCGGACAAATCATTTTGCTGTATCTTATCTTTAGCAACAGCAAACATATTTTCAGAAGGATCGACACCTAAAATTTGCCACTTAGAATTGCCCTTCCCAAACCTTATCAACTCCATTCCCGTACCAGCACCAACAACTAATAAATTAGCTTCACCTGGTAACTTTGCCCGCAAACAAGCCAAAACCATTTGATGCATAGCTTCATAACCGGGTAAAACCGACGGTGCCATATCGTCGTATTCATTACCTGCGATCGGTGCATTATTATCAAAATCAACGGTTTGTTTCGTCACGAATTTCTAACTCTTAATGATTAATCCCTAACTAATTCTAAAGCTTTCAAAGTAACTTGAATAATAGATGATGGAGTGTATAGTCAAGCGATCGCACTCTTTTTCCAAACACGATCGCCTTTTGTAATTATGCAGAGCGCGATCGCTATACTAGAAGCATAAATCTTACCTACAAACCGTAATGACGATCAAAGAATTGCTGTTGCAAGAAATTGATAATACCCCAAACGAACTTCTAGAAGATTTACTTAATTTTTTGCGATCGCTCAAAACAACACCACAACAACCAACCACATATCGAGAACTTTTAGAACGAATCGATTACTTAGAAGCAATAGTAGGTATTCGTAAAGGGTTAGACGAATTTGAGCGGGGTGAGGGGATTCCCGCAGAGCAGGCTTTAGATACCTTGCAGAAAAAATTTAACATCCCTCCCCGCTCATGAGCTACCAGGTTATCATTGAGCCTACTGCTTTTCAAGAGATTGAAAGCTCGATTGGCTTTGTATACAGGCTGCAATCGCATTCCCATTCTCATATTTGATGAAGTGGGATCGCATTATCGCTTTAACAACTTAAGTCCTTTACATATTACCGTTTTAGTACAACTTGATTGTCATGCGATCGCACTCCATCAAATAGTCAGAAGTCGGGTTTTTAGGATAAGTATCTGTAACACCCGCAATGAGTATTATAAGAACCCAACTTCTCAACCCAATGAACGTCTCAAACATCCTCTAAACTCTAATTACCACTCCTAACTCTTAACTCCTAACTTCACTTCTTCTCGTAACTTCCCAATCCAATCATTAATCCCATCTTTATTCAGACGATAAGCTAAAGGATGAGCAATCAACATTGCGGTACTTTCGTATAAAGTTGCAATTTCAATTAAACCATTTTCTTTTAAAGTTTTTCCCGTGGAAACTATATCAACGATCGCTTCGGACATTCCTGTAATTGGTCCCAACTCTACGGAACCAGATAAAGGTATAATTTCTACAGGAAAATCTAAACTTTGAAAGTAATCGCGAGCGCAATTTACATATTTAGATGCAACTCTGCAATCAGCAGGTAAATCTAAAGGTGATTTGTAAGCACTCGAAGCTTTCACCGCTACAGACATCCGACAATAACCAAACCCCAAATCGACTAAGCGGGCAATTCGCGGTTTTTTTTCTTGTAGCACGTCTTCACCAACAATACCCAATTGAGCCTGCCCGTATTCGACATAAACGGGTACATCTTGCGCTCTTACCTTTAATCCCCTAGCTTTTCCGCTAGCATCTAAAATTTGTAATTGACGATTTTCTTCGGTTAAAAAAGCACTAAAATCCAAACCCACAGATTTTAGCAAGCGAATACTATCTTTAAGAAGTCCACCTTTTGGTAGTGCAACAGTTAACATAACGATTTTGGAGTTAGGAGTTAGGAGTTAAGAGTTAAGAGTTAGTAATTGAAATTTATATCTCTTCCTTATCTCTCTATTTAACTTACCATTTATTTAGTAACAGATATATTAGTTAATCTAAAACCCAAAACAAATAATCCGTTGTTAAAAACATCCGTTGTTGAAATCTAAAATCCAAAATTAAAAAGATGCGAATTTTGATAGTTGATGACGAAACCGAACTTACCAACCCTTTGACTCGCTTATTAAATCGCGAAGGCTATAGCGTTGATGCGGCTTTTGATGGCACAACTGGCAGCGAACTTGTACAAAAAGGTAATTACGATTTACTTATTTTAGACTGGATGCTGCCGGGAAAAACAGGTTTAGAAATTTGTCAGCAATTACGACAGCAAGGCGTTACGACACCCGTATTATTTTTGACAGCAAAAGATACTTTAGATGACCGAGTTAAAGGCTTAGATGCAGGTGCTGATGATTACTTAGTAAAACCTTTTGAATTACGGGAATTACTAGCAAGAGTTCGGGCTTTGTTGCGACGTGCGGGTGTGGAAGAATATACCCACATAAATAAAAGAATTGTTGTAGAAGATTTAGAATTAGATTCTCAAAATCAAATCGCTTATCGTCAAGGAAGAATAATTGAATTGTCGGAAAAAGAAAGTCAGTTGTTGCAATATTTGATGGAAAATCCGGGCTTACTTTTGACTCACGCCCAAATAATGCAACATTTATGGGAAGAAGACGAACAACCCAGCAGTAATGTGATTGCTGCATTAGTTCGTCTTTTGCGGAGAAAGATTGAAGTTAAGGGTGAAACGCAATTAATTCACAGCGTTTATGGGAAAGGTTATCGATTTGGAGTTGGGGAAATTTAAAATTTTAACTAATCACAACCTCTTTCACGGAAGCATCTTTTACTGATAAAGGCTTTTTACCGCGCAACTGCTGTCGAATTTGTTGATATGCAGAGGGTTTTATTCTTTGCATTATTCCTTGGAGTGGTTTTGCACCTTTCCCAAAAATCTCGAAACCCATATCTTCTATTAAATCTTCTAAGTAATGAAAGCTAAAACGAGTTACACAAGTACCGGGGGCAATAGCTGGCGGTAAAGTTGCTTTATCCCATTTTAAATGTTCTTCTATTTCCGCGTGCATTTGGGATGCTGTTGGTAAATCTAAATTTCCTTTCACATATTCTGCTAACCACCAAGCTCCAACTTCAGATGTCAGCTGACAAAAGAAACTTGAGCTATAACCAACAAAACCCATATTAGGAACATCAGGATTAATCAAATTGCGGTAGAGATGAAAACTGCCTTGTTTATCCTTGACTAAATTACGATATTTGTCTTCTAAAAAAGGTATCTCTTGACGAAATCCGGTACCAAAAACTACTACATCAGCCTGCAATTGTTCGCCAGAATTAAGCTCTACACCATCAGGAATATATTTAGCAATACTCCCTTTTTTCGCTTTTATATTTCCTGACTGTACGGATTCATAAAAATTGTCTACTGCTAAATTAACATTACAACCAAGACTGACATTCATCAATTCTTGAGGCAACATTTTGCAAGCATCAAGATTAAACTGCTTGCGTAAAATTAATTCATTTAGCCGCCAAAAACCCCATACCAAAGGTTTACCTACAGTATGAAGTATTTTCTCAACCCCTTTCCGTTTACGATAAGGCAGCCAAAGTTCTGAAAAACGTGTCAACAAAATATCTTCAAAATGGATTTTATTAAAGAAAAATTTGGGAATCTTCCAGAAAGCACGACGGAATAATAATGTAGATTCCTTGGCATTATTGGCTGCAAATGTGGCAATATCGCAAGCTGATTTACCAAAACCCACAACTACTACTTGCTTACCTTGAATTAAAGCAGCATCATTACATTCACTTGAATGCAACACCTTCCCTCCTGCTGCAATAAACTCTTCTTTACCAGGAAATGTTGGTATTTTCGGATTATGAAGCAAGCCATTGCAAACTAAAACAAAATCAAATTCATGCTTTTCTTCTTGTTTGCCGTCTTTTTTAAGACTAACTACCCAAACTGCTTCTTCCCCTGTCTTCCTGGAAATATCGGTAACTTCTGTTTTAAAACTAATTCTTTGGCTAACTCCGAAATTATCCGCATAAGACTGCAAATATCTGCGTACTTGCTCGCCATTTGGCCATTCTGGATAATCCTCTGGCATTGGATAATCAGTAAAGCAGTATGTATGACGGCTGTTTTGAGTTTTTACATCCGGATAAGCTCTCGACTTTTCCCAGACACCCCCCAAATCGGGTTTTTTCTCAAATACTGTCACGTCGAAACCATCTTCCAAGAAAGTCTTTGCCGCAACTAAACCGCTGATACCAGCTCCAATTACGCAAACTTTTTTAATAGTCATATTGTTAATATATGTATTATTCAGTACTTATTTTGAAATGACGCATTGACAAATGTTCAATTATCTTAATTAAGTCAGACCTGTTTATTAAATGGATACTGAGCTTAAAAAGGCAACATCCCTTTATTATAAATAGGCTCAGGTTCGATCAACTTATGCAGTTAGTGAATGAAGATGATAAAAATTTTCTTAACATAAATTTCGACAAAGTATCGCTTACTTTAAAAGCCGTCTTTTTTAACACTAACTACCCAAACATCTTTTTCACCTGTTTTCCTCGAAATATCAATAACTTCTGTTTTAAAACTAATTCTTTCACTCACCCCAAAATTATCCGCATAAGACTGCAAATATCTGCGTACTTGCTCGCCATTTGGCCATTCTGGATAATCCTCTGGCATTGGATAATCCGTGAAACAGTATGTATGACGGCTGTTTTGAGTTTTTACATCCGGATAAGCTCTCGACTTTTCCCAGACACCCCCCAAATCGGGTTTGTTCTCAAATACTGTCACGTCGAAACCATCTTCCAAGAAAGTCTTTGCCGCAACTAAACCGCTGATACCAGCTCCAATTACGCAAACTTTTTTAATAGTCATATTTTTTAATCTACGTATAATCCGCATCTGTCTCACAAAAGCAAACCTGTCTTTCACGAAAGCGCAGGTAACAGGAATTTTACGTATTATAAGTCGCATTTTATTACTTTAACGTTGAAGATACATCTCCTCTTAAGGTATACCAGTGACTCGAAAACGGTGCTGGATTATTTCAAAGTGTAATTACTTAGTATTCCCAAAAATATGTATCTATTAATTCGCCGATCTGGTAGCTCTCTATTTGTTTCAAGCATTCAATATCTGCAAAGCTAATAAAGCAAACATAAAAGGTACGTGTTCTTAAAAAAAGTCAAGAAATTCACAGATTTTATCTAGATATTAGGAGTCATTATGTCATCTAATGGTCAACACTATACTGATAAGAGCGATCGAATTGAAATTACCAATAATGAGTTGCAGATTCTGGGCGATCGCAACGGTAAAAATATAGAAAGCACTCTTCATGATGGACAACTGACTTACTCAAAGCTAATTTTTTGTGCCGTAATCATCGGTATTTCAGGCGGTTTAGTGGCTACTATTTATTACTACGTGCTAGAAACCATGATGCACGGTATGTGGCACACTCTTCCAGAAATAGTCAAACCATTATTTCCCAGTTGGCTTCCTACGAGTAACTATGTCTGGATTGCCACTACTGTTGGTGGATTTTTTGTTGGTTTAGCCCTTTATTTTCTCGGTCTTCCTGGCGAAATGGCTCAGGTAGTCGATAAAATTCACAGTCCAGGAAAAATTGATATTCGCAAAAGTCCAGCGATGGTAATTGCTTCTTTGATTGCGATTACTTCTGGTGGAAGTGCCGGACCTGAAGCACCTTTAGTTCAAGTCAACGGCAGCTTGGGTAGTTGGCTGGGAGAGAAATTAAAGCTAAGTACTGCTTCAGTGAGAATTCTGACTTTTTGCGGTATGAGTGCTGCTTTAGGAGCTTTTTTCGGCGCACCGATTGGCGCAGCTTTGTTTGCTCTAGAAATTCCTCACCGTCGAGGTTTGCAATATTTTGAAGCCATTGGACCTGCTATTATTGCAGCTATCCTTTCCTTTACCGTATTTCGATTAAATACTGGTATTACTATCGGTGGGTTTTATCATTTTGAAGAAGTTCCAGTTCTGTCTCCCCAAAACTTATTTGAAGGTTTAGTTTTAGGGATTATTGGGGCTGTATTGGCAGTAATGTTTATTGGTATATTCCGCATTATTGGCAAGCTACTCAAACCTTTAGAACATTCTCGAATCTTGTTAGCAACTTTGGGCGGTTTATCAATTGGTTTGATTGCTTTGGCTTTTCCTCAAACCCTATTCTTTAGCGAAGCGCAGATTCAAACCGTAATCGAAACTGGGGCTGGTTTAGGTGTTGGTATGCTGATCGCGATCGCGGTTGCTAAAATGTTTGCCATTAGCTTTACCCTCCATTCTGGCTTTTTAGGTGGTTTTATTTTCCCCTTATTTTTCATCGGTGCAAACGCTGGTTATGCAGTTTCTCTTCTCGTACCTCAAGTTCATCCCACAGTAGGCATGGTTTGTCTGATGGCAGCAGTAAATGTAGCAGTTACCAAAACTCCAGTCAGTACCAGTATTATCTTGAGCGTACTTTCAGGTACGGCGATGTTGCCAGTAATTGCTATTTCTAGCTTTGTCAGCTTTGTCTTAACCAGCCAAATCTCAATGATTAAAACTCAACGCAGTAGAGATTTAGAAGAGGTTAATTCTTCTAGTCTTATTTTGGAAGAAGTTACCTCGGTTAAAAAAGATCCAAACACATTCGGTTTAGATAAGCTCAAAGCATTTGTGAATAGCTAACATTGCATTAATAGAATATTTAGGTAGCAATATATAGCAATCCTAAATGATTTGTAAGTCCTGTTATAAACAAACCGGCGGTTAAAACCGCCAGGTAAAGTATTTAATTAGATTTTTCAAACATTCTCTAAGCACTATTCAATTTGTTCTAATATCCGATTAATTTCTCTTTGCATTTTCTTCCTCAACTGTTGCGCTTTTTGATAAAATTCTCCCCGACTTTTAATTCCATTAACCTCTACCAAAGGTTGAATAAAATAACGTAATTTACTTCTCCCAGCCCAAACTCCCATACTCGGAAAAAGCGCAAACCACGGAATTAAAGGTGAAGCTGGTAAAAAAGGTAAACCAAATAATTTTTGCAACCAGCTAATATTTAAAGTATAAGGATGCAGCTTTTCGCTACCAACACAAATCACGGGTAAAATCGGAACTTGATATTTTTGACTTAACTGCACAAAACTAATATCAAACTTTTGTAACTGATAGCGTTTAAACCAACCTTTTCCAGGTCCCCTTAAACCTTCGGGAGCGTACAATAAAATCTTTTTTTGCTCAATTGCAGCTTCAAAATCATCATACCTTGCTTTGACTCCACCTAATACTTGCGACCATCCCGGTGGTAGCCACCAATTTATCCAAGGATGTTCAAATAAGTCAACTCCAGCTAAAGGATATACTACCCATTCTTGCCGTTTACTTAATAAATATCCCAAGGTTAAAATATCCCAAGGAAAACTCATTCCCGCATGATTCATAGCTACAATCATTGGTCCATGTTGCGGCAAGTTTTCAAGTTGTTTTAATTCACCACGATAGTAATATTTAATAATTGGCTGTAAAATTTCTTCTCGAAAAGCGATTTGATAATTCGGATTAAATTCAGTTTCTTTCTCACGCGGAAAACGACAACCCAAACGCAACCAGCGCATCAATAACGCTAAATAAAATCCCAAAGGAATTAAGAATAAAATATATTCTAACCAGTTCCAACCATCTGGATCGTTATGATAATGTTGCCAGTGACGGTTAAATAAAATTAGCCAACCGGGAGGATACCACAGGCAAAACCAATCAAACCAGCCAAATTTAAATTCCGCAACTGTTTTTTGCTTTAATTGAGAATTCAAAAGGTTTTTTAAATGTTGGTCGATCGCAGGCATTGAAATATTTTACTATAACTGAATTATTAAAATCCTAACCATAATTTGTGGTAATTAACCTCATGCTTTGGAGGTAAAATACGCGAATTCATACCATAATTCCGCAACGTTCAATTTTTGATAGATTAAAGGTTGGAGTATCCTTCACGTATATGTGTCAGCCTGCATACTAGACTCCCGAAGTTTGTACTCCCCTCGCACATAGTATTACTATTTTTACTCACGGTAACAACATCATTTACGCAGATAGAAAACTAGATGGGCGTTTTCATTGCGACTCAGTAGTTGGTGTAAATATCGACATTTTAAAAAGTTAATTGGTATAACTCCTGGGAAAATTAGAAAATAATTAAAAGATTATTTATTAACATGATTGCTATATGAAAGATAAAGCTGTAGTTATCGGCGGTAGTATTGCGGGATTGCTAGCAGCTCGCGTGCTTGCCGAAAGCTTTGAATCGGTAACAATTATAGAATCCGATAAACTACCTTTAGAACCGGATAAACGTAAAGGTGTACCGCAATCGGTGCAGCCTCATGTCTTACTTACTAAGGGATACCGAACTTTAGAAGAACTTTTCCCCGGTATTGGTGCCGATTTGAGTGCAGCAGGTGCGCTTTCTATTGATTGGGCAAGGGAATTTCATGTTTACACTCAGGGAAAATGGAGTCTCAACCCTACCCAACCTTCCGATATTATTTCATTTACCTGTTCCCGTCCTTTGTTGGAGTGGGTAATTCGTCAAAGGCTGCAAAAATTTTCTCAAGTGCAGTTTCTCGAACAACACCGCGTCATCGGATTTTTGACAGACTCAAATCGCAGCCAGATTACGGGATTGCGAATCAAGCCTTTAGCTAAAGATGCCGAACATGGTTATGAAGAGTTTACAGCATCTTTGGTTGTAGATGCTGGCGGTCGTCGTTCCAATGCACCCCAGTGGTTGGAAGATTTGGGATTTAAAGCTCCACCGGAAACGGTAATCAATCCTTATTTAGGATACGCTACCAGAAGATATAAAAAACCGTCGGGTTTGACTCAAGATTGGAAGGTAATGCTGATTTCCCAGGAACCTCCACACGGTAAGCGTTTGGGATATTTAGCATCAATTGAAGGTGAAGAATTGATTGCGACTTTGGGGGGTTATGGAGGCGATTTTCCACCGCTCGACGATCGAGGTTTTCTCGAATTCGCTAGTAGTTTACCTAGTAATAAGTTTTACGAGACTATTAAAAACGCAGAACCCGTATCTCCGATTTACGCTCATCGCGCCACAGCAAACCGTCAGCGTCATTACGAGCAAATTGATTTACCAAATGGGTTTGTGACATTAGGTGATGCCGTTTGTGCTTTATGTCCGGTTTACGGTCAGGGAATGACAGTTAGTGCCTTATCCGCAATGGTACTTAAAGAATGGCTGGAAAAAGATAATTTAATACCGGGTAATTTTCAAAAAAGTTTGGCGAAAAGTAATAATTATCATTGGATGGTAGCTACGGCAAGCGACTCGCGATTTCCTACAACATCAGGTAGAAGCAATCCGAATCTAATTTCTAAGTTTCTAGGTTGGTACAATCAGCGAATTATCCAAAGCATCGATCGAGATGCCGATTTATATACTTTATTTGTAGAAACTAGTCACTTACTCAAATCGCCTTTAGCACTTTATCATCCGCGAGTTTTCTTGAAAGTACTTTCTTCATAAAAATCAAAATCGGTAAACATCCCAAAAACGTACAAAAAATCGGACGAATCTACAAGACAACAATAAAGGCGATCGCCATCTGCCGGAAAAGCAGTTAATGGTATTTCCGGTGGAGCAGAATTGAAACCAAAACCGAACCGATGACGATTAATTTTGGTCCCCTACATCCTTCGATGCATGGCTGTTTCCGAATCATTGTCACTACCCTGCGCGATCGC
Organism: Rivularia sp. (in: cyanobacteria); assembly: GCA_965234645.1. Classification (GTDB taxonomy): domain Bacteria; phylum Cyanobacteriota; class Cyanobacteriia; order Cyanobacteriales; family Nostocaceae; genus Rivularia. The sequence goes on from OZ248344.1 coordinate 5,654,210, forward strand.
AAATTCATTATCGGGCATCGGTTCCCCATTAGTTTTGAAGAGCAATAAAAGTTCGTAGTAAAGGCATTGGTTCCCCATTAGTTTTGAAGAGCAATAAAAGTTCGTAGTAAAGGCATTGGTTCCCCATTAGTTTTGAAGAGCAATAAAAGTTCGTAGTAAGGGCATTGGTTCCCCATTGCGTAACAACTTAACAAATCCTCAGAGCCGGAGAGTTAAAACTCTTACTACGAACCAATTACTCCTATCCTGCTCTTTTCTTTGCGCTCTCTGTGTCTCTGCGGTTTTTTCTCTTAACAACCATTTAAAAGAAAACAAAAAAACCCGGCTTACTAAATAAACCGGGCTTTTGATATTCAAAAAACCATTAATTACTTGCTTGTGGTTTTGGCGTACCTGGAATGGTAATATCTATAGGCGTTATTTGCGATGCCAGACTTGTAAGCGGGGGATTGATAGCGGTTTGATTTCCTACTACCAGAAAAACTAACTTATCTAGCTTGAGATGTTCTTTAGCAACTCGCTGTACATCTGCTGCTGTAGTGTTTTCTACCTCTTTTTGATAGGTAAACAGGAAATCTTTGGGATAACCGTAATATTCGTAACGCATCAAACGCGATAAAGTTTGAGCGGGATCTTGGAAATTGAATACAAAAGAATTCAAAGTAGACTCTTTAGCAAACGCCAACTCTTGAGGAGATACGGGTTGAGTTTGAATTTTCTTAATTTCTTCTTCGACAGCTTTAACAAACTGTACGGTAGCATCACTACGTGTTTGTCCGCCGGAAACAAATATTCCCGGATAATCGTAGCGAGGACTCCAATAACCGTATACTGAATATGCTAAACCTTGACGCGATCGCACTTCATTAAACAATCTGCCGCCAAATCCATTGAGTACCCCATTCATTACATCTAATTCGGGATAGTCGGGGCTAGCAAGTTTACCACCGATATGTCCGATAAGTACGTTACTTTGGGTTAATTGTGGCTGATTGACAAAGAAGACTCCACCCGTTTTAGCTTGCGATACTTCCGGCAATGCGGGTTTCTTGAAATTAGGATTAGCTTTCCACTTACCAAATGTTTGCTGAATCAAAGCTTTCATTTTTGCAGAATCAAAATCCCCTTCAATTCCCAAAATCATATTGTTGGGATAATAATACTGCTGATAAAACTTCACCAAATCATCGCGCTTTATCTCCGAAAGCGATGAATATTCGGGGATGCGAGCGTAAGGACTATTTTCACCGTAAATCAGCTTTTTAAATTCCCGTTGTGCAATATCATCGGGACTATCATTACGACGCGCAATACTCCCCTTCATCTGGGTTTTTGCTAACTCCAACTGATCTTCAGCAAACGCTGGTTGTTGTAACACTTCAGCAAACAGCCCAAAAACCGTATCCAAATCTTCGCTGAGCGCTCCAAAAGACGCACTACCAGAAGTATCGTCAATACCAGTTTCCACCGAAGCCGCTCGTTGTTCCAACATTTGATTGAGTACATCAGGGGGATGCTGCACAGTTCCCCCAGTACGCATCACTCCACCCGTTAACTCAGCCAAACCAACTTCCGAAGCCGGTTCAAAACGAGAACCAGTATGAATTAAAGCCCTACCACTTACCAACGGTAGTTCGTGATTTTCCATCAAATAAACGATCGCGCCGTTTTCAAGTTGATACCGTTCGTATTCGGGTAACTTGATTTCACCTACTGGCTTGAATTCCAAATCAGTATAATGCTTTGGAATATATTCACCCTGCGGCGTTACTTGCTGTGCCATTGCACCAGAAAAGTCAAAACTTACCAGTACAAAAGTAAGACAAACCAGTAACGAGTAAAGCAATCTTTTCACTTTTTTGTTGTACCTTATTCTTTTATTCTTCATACTTCCTTCTTTGGGCATTGGGCATTGGGCATTGGGCATTGGGCATTGGGAATAGTTAGGAGTAGGGAGTAGGGAGTAGGGAGTAGGGAGTTAGGAGTTAGGAGTTAGGAGTTAGGAGTTAGGAGTTAGGAGTTAGGAATTAGAAATTGGGAATTAGGAGTGCGAGCGTCTCGCTCGCTATTTAACTACACTCTCTACCCCCTCTACCCCCTCTACCCCCTCTACCCCTTGTCCCCTTGTCCCCTTGTCCCCTTGTCCCCCTCTCCCCATCTCCCCATCTCACCTTGTCCCCTCTACCCCCTCTCTAACTAGCTGCTTTCTTCGGCAATAACTTACCAACGGTGCGATTTTCCGCTGTGAAAGTTTCTTTAGCAACGCGCATGACATCTTCAGCGTTTACAGCTTCAATTTTTTGTAACTGTTCAAATAAATTCTTCCAAGAACCAGTTTTGACTTCATATTCTAATAGCTGCTGTGCCATACCCATATTAGAATCGAGGGAACGCAATAATCCCGCACGGGCATTAGTTTTGACTCGTTCCAATTCTTCGGCAGATACTGGCTGTGTTTTTAAAGCTTCAATTTGTTCTCGTAACGCTGCTGCTACCTCTTCAACAGTATGTCCCGGTGCAGTTAAAGCGTAGAACAGCATTAAGTTCGGATATTTATCTCCGGGAAAACCACTAAAACCTTGTGCGGCAAGTGCTAATTGCTGCTTTTCTACCAGAGACTTGTATAGCCGCGAAGTACGTCCATCACTGAGTAAACTAGCGATAATGTCATAAACTGCATTATTTGGATCGTTAAGGCTCGGACGGTGATAACCTTCTAAATACCAAGGTTGAGAAGGTAAATTTAAAGTAAATTCTCGTTCTTGAGTTTGTTTTGGCTCTACTGGAAGTTGCTGCTCTGGTTTGGGTTTAGCTTCATAACGCCCAAAGTAAGCTTCCGCCATTTTCTTAACTTCATCAGGCTTGACATCTCCGACGACAGCAACTGTAAGATTGCTCGGTGCATAATATGTATCGAAAAACTGCTGTACGTCTTGCGTTGTCAAATTGCGAATATCTTTGTCGTAACCAATCACCGGGCGTTTGTAAGGATGTTTTTGAAAAGCAGTATCGCTGAACTTTTCAATCATTTGTCCGATGGGTGAATTATCTACCCGCAAGCGTCTTTCTTCTAAAATTACATCTTTTTCTTTATAAAACTCGCGTCGCAACACGGGATTGAGAAAACGTTCCGACTCCAAAGACATCCACAGTTCTAATTTATTCGCAGGAAAACTGTAAAAATATTTGGTAGCTTCTGTAGAAGTAGTGGCATTTAAACCCACACCTCCAGCTTGTTCGACAATTCTACCGAACTCATTTTGCTTAACAGTTTTACGAGCTTCTTCCTCTAATTTTTGCAAGCTGGCTTGTAATTGAACAACTTTATCTTTTTGTCCAGATGCTTGTGCTTGTTGAATTTGGGCTGCCACTTTATCTATCCGATCGAGCAACCTTTTTTCACGTGCGTAATTTACGGTACCAATTTTATCCGTACCTTTAAAAGCTAAATGCTCTAGAAAATGTGCAACGCCAGTCTTTCCATCGGGTTCATCTATACCGCCGACATCAGCATAAGTAACAAAAGAAACTACAGGTGCTTGAGGTCGTCGTAAAACAATGAACTTCATGCCATTGTCTAACTTAAACTCGGTTAAATTTTCAACAACCCGATCTAAATAAGGTTGAATCGAAGTTTGATTAGATGTTGGGGTTGGAGTTTGAGCAAATGCGACTCCTGGTAAAAACTCCCAACAGAAAACTAATGCTAAAAGTAGTGCGACTAGCCGACGTGAGAAATTTCCCATAATTCACCTTTTATTTGCTTTCATTAGCGGTTGGGGGTAATCTTCGAGAATTGAATATTGTAGCTCTTACCAAGCGTGCAGTATAATATTTGCCCTGCTTTGTAAAAGTCTCAGAGTTTTATTCCATTCTCTCGAATGCATTCAGAATCATCTCGTTTGATAAACTATAAACGATATATTTAACTACGAATTGTCTTCCCGTTTTCTGGGTAAATTCACAGCCACAAAAAAAGATATCAATTAAGGCATTAATCTTGTATTAAGGATTTGGTACAAATCGTACTTAACGTTAGACAATAATGCTACAGATGCAGTTCCGGACAACTCACTACTATAACTAATATTATGCGGGCTTTTAAATCTCCTCCCCCAGAAACACAAACACGCGATCGCATTTTGCAAGCAGCACAAAAATTGTTTGCGGCGCAAGGGTTTGACGGTACCACCACCCGCGACTTAGCGCAAAAAGCAGGCATTGCTGAAGGAACCCTATTCCGTCATTTTTCCAATAAAAAAGCAATCTTAATTGAAGTTGCAACCGCCGGATGGGTAGATATTCTTACAGATTTACTCACCGAATTAAGCGAAATGGGTAGCTACAAAGCCGTAGCCCAAGTCATGCGCCGTCGGATGTGGAATTTACAAAAAAACGCCGACATCATGAAAGTTTGTTTTATGGAAGCCCAATTTCATCCCGAATTGCGCGATCGCATTCAAAAAGAAGTTATTGATAAAATGACTCATGTTGCTGAAGCTTTCTTTCAATCGGCAATGGACAAAGGAATCTACCGTAAGACAGATGCGAAACTTGTCGCCCAGGTATTTTTAGGAATGTTTGCCGTAGCAGGTTTTTCCCACGAAACCCTTATGGAACCCGACGCTTCCCCCCAAGAAAAACAGAAAATGGCAGAAGGATTAGCTGACATATTTCTGAATGGGGTATTGGAAAAAGAGTGAGGAGTTAGGAGTGAGGGAATTAAGAATTAGGAATTAAAAGTTTGGAATTAACAGCTAACTGATAAATATTCAATATGCAAGTTTCATAACTCATAACTCATAACTCATAACTCACAACTTTTTGGCATCTTGAATCCATTGTTGTACAAGTTCGACTGGGGGACACAAATCCCGTCGCTGTAGGGTTGCTACTTGCAAACGCAAAATTTGCCTGTGCAATCGATGAGTGGGAGTAGTCAGCAACTGCATCACCGAAGCAACACCAGCATGAAGCAACAATCCACAATGTTGGATTCCCACACCGGGAATCCGAGCCAAATCCGCTAAAGCAATCCATTTATTGACAGACTGGACGTTAACTTGTAATTTAGTTGCCAATATCAACTTTTCTTCTAAATTTTTTCCTTGCTCGAGCAAAGCTAAAGTATTTGTAACACCGCAATTCTTTAAATTATCAATTTCATCTTGACTCAATCCCGGCAATTCCTCAATTGACCAGTTGCTCTCTCTAATACCACTAATTTTAGTTTTCAAAGACATATCAGTTATTAATTATTAGTTAGAAATTATTAGTTAGAAATTATTAGTTAGAAATTATTAGTTAGAAGTTATAAGTTAAAAATTCTACCCCCTCTACCCACTGTAACGTTATTTTCAATTCTAAATTCTCAAACCATGACAACAACTTCTACTTCCAATTCCTTGGCAAATATTCTACGTCAAAGACGAGAAAAGTTAGCCAAATTAATCGATTTTCCGGCAATTTTTTGGTCTGGGAGTCCTAGTCCCCGCAACTTTACTGCAAATATCTTTCCACATCGTCCTAGCAGCCATTTTTTCTATTTTGCCGGATTGCCTTTGCAAAATGCAGCGATTCGCCTGGAAGCGGGTAAACTGCAATTATTCATGGACGATCCCGGAGTCAGTAGCGCTCTTTGGCATGGAGAAATGCCCACCCGCGATCAAATTGCCGAGCAAATTGGTGCAGATGCAGCTTACCCAATGGTAGAGTTAAAATCGCATTTGCAAGGTGTAGCAACAATTGCTGTACAGGATGCAGCTTCGTGGACGCAACAGTCACAATTATTAGATAGATGGATTTTACCGCAACGTGCGCCGGAAAATATTGATTTAGAATTAGCCAAAGCTGTTGTAGAATTGCGTCTCACCCACGATCGAGCAGGATTAGCTGAAATACGCAATGCCGTAAGCGTTACCGTAGAAGCACATAAAGCCGGTATGGCTGCGACATCCACAGCTGAAACAGAAGCGCAGGTGCGAGCCGCGATGGAAGCGGCGATCGTTGCTCATAATATGACTACATCTTATAACAGTATTGTCACCGTGCGCGGGGAAGTATTGCACAACGAAAGTTACGAAAATTCCCTGCAACCAAACGATCTACTGCTTGCCGATGTTGGTGCAGAAACTCGCACGGGTTGGGCTGCTGATGTAACTAGAACTTGGGCTGTCAGCGGTAAATTTTCATCTACCCAAAGAGATATTTATGATGTAGTTTTAGCAGCACATGATGCCTGTATTGACAAAATAAGTCCCGGTGTCGAATACGAAGACATTCATCTATGTGCTTGCAGAGCGATCGCCGAAGGTTTAGTAAATTTAGGCATTTTGCAAGGGAATCCCGAAGAATTAGTAGATGTAGATGCTCATGCCTTGTTTTTCCCCCACGGAATCGGTCATTTACTCGGTTTAGACGTGCATGATATGGAAGATTTGGGAGACTTAGCAGGATATGAACCAGGAAGAGAAAGAAGCGATCGTTTTGGTTTGGGTTATTTACGTTTAAATCGACCTTTACGTCCCGGAATGTTGGTAACAATTGAACCCGGTTTTTATCAAGTACCGGCGATCGTAAATAATTTACAAAACCGTGAAAACTTTGGCAAATACGTAAACTGGGAACGTTTATCTCAATTTACAGATGTCCGAGGAATCCGCATCGAAGATGATGTTTTAGTTACCGATAACGGCAGCGAAGTTTTAACAGCAGCTTTACCCACGCAAGCGGATGCGGTGGAACAGTTAGCAGTTAGCAGTTAGTAGTTACCAGCTTTTAGAAAGTGTTGTATTTTCTTGGTAGTAGTGGGAGCATCTTGCTCCCTTGGACTAGGGAGCAAGATGCTCCCACTACGAAAATAAATCGGAATTACTACGAAAATAAATCCGAATTACTAGCAAAATAAATCGGAATTACTGCCAAAATAAATTTCTAATTTAATTACTCTGGTTTCGTAATTAATCTTCAAAAATTGCACCTTCTCGCTTTAAATAAAGTTTGACATCTTCGCTAATGCCTATATTCTTGCCAAAACGAGCATTTTTAACTTTTGCATTGATAAAGTTGGTATTAGTTAAATTTGCTTGTCTCAAATCTGTATTATATAAATTAGCATTTTCAAGGTTGGTATTTTCTAAGTTAGCTTTCTCTAAACAAGCTTCACTTAAATTGGCATTTTTCAAGTTAGCGTTATCTAACTGGGCACCGTTCAAATTAACCGATTCTAAGTTAGTTTCTTTTAACTTAGCCGTACATAGTTGAGCATCTTTAAGAATGGCGCGAGTTAAGTTAGCATTATTCAGTTTGACATTATTCATATAGGCACCAGTTAAGTCAGCATTAACTAACCGAGCATTATTAAGGTTAGCATTCCACAAATAAACTTGATTCAGTTTGGCATTAGACAAATTAGCGTCGATTAATTTAGCATCGCTGAGATTTGCACCTACTAATTGGGCACCGATTAAGCGAGCATCATTAAGAGTAGCCGTACTAAGATTGGAATCTGTTAAATTAGCGTTATTCAGATTCGCGCCCGTTAACTTAATGCTGTTAAGATTAGCTCCCATCAATTGAGCATCTATTAATTTGGCATCCTGCAAATCAGCTTCGCTTAAGTCAACTCCAATTAACCGGGCACCTGTCAAATTAGCACCATTTAATTCCACCCCACTCAAATACATATGGTTGAGATTAACACCAATTAACTGAACTTCTTTTAAGTCAGCAAAGATTATGCTTAAACTACTAGGATTTTTACCCCGTGCAATTTGACTTAGTATTTTTTCTCGGATTTGTTGCTGTTCGTCTGCATTAGTAGATTCATCAGTTTCACTCACAGCTTCAGCTAAATTTTGAATTTCCTCATCCATCATCTTTTTTTTATTCCAAAGTATATTTGCAAGCCTAAAAATTAAACTAATTGCTAATTAAACTTAAAGCAATTCACAATATTAATGATTTTTATTTAATTGCGATCGCAGCTATTTGCTGAAATAAAAAGTGAAGTACAAAATAAAGCCTAGATTTAGATTATTTTAATCATTCTTTTTTATAAGTTCTCTTGATTAAACAAGTTTTATCAAATGCGATCGATCAAAATAACAAATGATAATTTTTTCAAGCAAAGCTTCTACTGTTTCCTTAAATAATGTTATAAATCGGGGCAGATTGTGCATAGTTATATAGCGCTTCGTGATACATAAGATAAGTTTATCCAATCAAGATTTGATTTATATTTTTTTTGATAGTAACAATAAAAATACACAGATAGTATATTTTGCTAAGTTTATTTACATACAAGAATTACCCATTCATCAAGAGATTATTGATGTTTATTAATACAATCTACCCGTTGCGATCGCATGAATATGATATTTAACTAGATAAATTTAAGTAGATGAAGGTAAATAAATAAAATTGTGTTCTGTCATTACATTCATTAGACATCTCCGGAAATCAAAAAGACCTGTTTCCAAACCTCTCTCTTTGCAGTCGCTACAATGCGCTGCTCTCTGCAAGGAGTTCCCTCCGGGAAGAAGGTAGGGGGTTAGGTTTTTCGCTACGGCAGACTTCACATTTATATGCGCTTCATCCCAACCGTTCGGAAGCAAATTATTTTTTGTTAATTAAGTATAAATTCTGATATAATATTTTTTCGCAGTATTGGGTTATTACAGTTGAACTTGAAATAAATTTAATTTTCCCAAGCTCCTCTCACAGATAAGTTTGCGTAACTAAAGCCTATTAGCTGGCGTTCGTGCGTTTAGCAATTAAAAACTATTAAGCTGTTAGGTAGCGCTTTTTTATGCTGGCTGACTAGTAGAAGTTGAATTATGTTTGAAGCACTAGCCGATCGTTTAGAATCTACCTGGAAAAAGCTCCGGGGACAAAATAAAATTTCTCAATCCAACATTCAGGACGCTTTGCGGGAAGTACGCCGCGCTTTGTTGGAAGCGGATGTCAATCTCCAGGTAGTTAAAGAATTTATTAGCGAAGTAGAAGCCAAGGCACAAGGGGCTGAGGTTGTAAGTGGGGTACGTCCGGATCAGCAGTTTATCAAAATAGTTCATGACGAACTAGTAAATGTGATGGGGGAAACCAACGTGCCCCTCGCGCACAATGAAGTTGCACCCACAATTGTGTTAATGGCTGGTTTGCAAGGTACTGGTAAAACCACCGCTACAGCTAAGTTGGCATTACACCTGAGAAAATTAGAACGCAGTTGTTTGATGGTGGCAACAGACGTTTATCGTCCGGCTGCGATCGACCAATTGATAACTTTAGGTCAACAAATCGACGTGCCGGTATTTGAACTCGGAAGCGACGCGAATCCAGTTGAAATTGCCCGTCAAGGTGTAGAACGTGCTAAAGCGGAAGGCATTGATACCGTAATTATTGATACCGCCGGTCGTCTGCAAATTGACGAAGAGATGATGGCGGAATTAGCCCAGGTCAAACAAACCGTCCAGCCTCATGAAACGCTGCTGGTAGTGGACGCAATGACTGGTCAAGAAGCAGCAAATTTGACTCGTACCTTCCACGAAAAAATTGGTATTAGCGGTGCAATTCTGACCAAGTTAGATGGTGATAGCCGTGGTGGTGCGGCGCTCTCAGTAAGAAGAATTTCCGGTGCGCCAATTAAGTTTGTCGGTGTGGGTGAAAAAGTCGAAGCCCTGCAACCGTTTTATCCCGACAGAATGGCATCGCGGATTCTGGGAATGGGGGATGTATTAACCCTGGTAGAAAAAGCCCAGGAAGAATTTGACCTCGCCGATGCCGAAAAAATGACAGAGAAAATGCTGTCAGCGAAGTTTGATTTTACCGACTTTCTCAAACAGCTGCGTTTGCTCAAAAATATGGGTTCTCTCGGAGGCATCATGAAGATGATTCCGGGGATGGGCAAAATCTCCAACGAACAGCTGGAACAAGGGCAGTCTCAGCTTAAACGCTCCGAGACAATGATTAATTCCATGACTCCGGAAGAACGGAAAAACCCGGATTTATTAGCGAGTTCTCCCAGCAGAAGGCGAAGAATTGCTAAGGGATGCGGTGAATCAAAGTATAGAGAAAAAGATGTCAGCAAGCTGGTGAGCGACTTCCAGAAAATGCGGAGCATGATGCAGCAAATGGGACAAGGTAACTTCCCAGGAATGCCGGGAGGCGGAATGTTTGGTGGTGGTGGTGAAATGGCTGCTGGTGGAAATGCGGCTGCACCCGGATGGCGTGGCGGCGCAGGCAGTAAAAAGAAGCCGAAAAAGGAAAAAAAGAAAAAAGGTTTCGGTACGCTTTAGTTACCAGTTTTAACCTTTAACCTTTAACCTTTCTTTAACCTTATTTGCCTTTAGTGGTGAAAACGGTGGTAAACATCATTAAGAAACCACCGATCAAAATGAATAATGCGATTCCTGCTGTAACTAAATCGAGTATGTTGGTATCCATAATTGGTTGCGATCGGGTAATTGATTTTTGCTATTAGTTAATAGTTTAAAACGACTACCAACCTAAATAAACCCGGTTTGTTGAAAAAGCCGGGTTTTCAATCTTTACAAATTATTTAGATAACTCAAAACTAATTCAAAAATCTACCCCACGCTTAGGTTCTACTCCATCATTAGCGTAATGCTTGTGACAGTAGACTTCCGAATGTACGCTGGCTAGTTCAAAATATTCTGGTTGATTTTGGCAACGTCCGGTGATAATTACTTCTGTATGGCGAGGTTTGCGAAGTAAAATTTGCATTATTGGCTCTACTGGGAGTAATTCTAAATCTACTGTGGGATTGAGTTCGTCAAGAATTATTGTTTTATACAATCCTGAAGCTATGGCTGTTTTGGCTATTTCCCAACCTCTTTCGGCTTCTATGTAGTCCAATTCTTGCCGAGAATTACGCCATACGATCGCATCTCTACCGCAGCGTTGATGATCTACTACTTCAGGATAAGATTGCTGCAATGCCGCAATTGCTTCATCTTCGGTGTATCCGCTACCACCTTTGAGCCACTGCATAATTAATACGCGGGTGGAACCGGGATGATTAATTCCTCTACCTATGGCTTTTAAAGCTTTACCTAAAGCGCTAGTAGATTTTCCTTTACCCGAACCAGTATATATTTCAATGCCTTCCAAGCCATGTAGTTGGGCTGCGGAATGGTGTTGCGGTTTCATTTCTGAATGTAAATCGGCGATATCTAATAATTCTGGTGGCGCACCTCTTCCCGTGGCAATAATTTCTAATTCTTCAGGTTTGGATTTTAAAGTTTTGACTACTTCATTAACCTCTAATAAACCTAAATCTAATACGGGGTTGATTTCGTCCAATACAACAACTGAATACAACCCCGATGCGATCGCACCTTTGGCAACATCCCAACCTCTTGCAGCTTCATGTTTATCGAAGGCGATAATTTCATTCTTGTCAAAAAATTCTGCCCTACCAGTACGTACTTGATCGATTAAGTGAGGAAAACCTCTTTGTAAAGCCGTAATAGCCCCATCTTCGTCATAATCTCTTTCTGGTCCTTTGAGAAACCGTAGCAATAAAACGCGATTGTAGTTATTTAAATTCTTGATACCTAAACCAATTGAACGTAAAACTACTCCTAAAGCAGCTTGAGACTTACCTTTTCCCGCGCCATCATAAACGTGAATTTGACCTTTAAGCCTGACGGGGCGCAATTGTGCCGTGCGAATACCGATGCCGTTCCTTGTCATCTCAACTCGTTTTAGATGTAATGTGGCAGTCTTTTATCTTACCGAACCTCATGTAACATCAGGAAGGGATATTATTTTTTATCTATAGGCAAAAAATAATCCCGATTAAAAACATTTTTCTATGCATTTATAATATTTTAAAATCTTGGAGTTTTTATACTTTGTACATAAGTACTAACATTGTGAATTTATTTATACTTTTTTAAAGCGGAAATAGCAGCCGATTTAACTAAAATATGATTATCTAAGTCATAATAGCTTTTTGATTGTAATAATCGGCTATCTTGTTGTTTCGTCTGTCTTTTTCAACTCAGACAATAACGGTAAAATTGCATAATCTTTCTTGCTTTAAACAATTCTTTACCTTTATGGTAGTTCGAGTATAAAAAATGGTAAAAGACATAAATAACGTTTAATATATTTCTGCTATGGGAATCCGTTTTGATTTCTGAAGGGCGCAAGCTTGGCGGAGCCATATCATTCGTAGGGGTTGGGGAACGCAGGACTATTCAATTAGCATAAACTTTATACTTCAAAAGTAGTACATTATTATACATCTAGTTTGGTTGTAAGCGTATGTTAGACTTTGACTTTTTACCGTCTTTCCGAGTTTTTCCTTTTGGCGTAATCTTATTTGACTTTCTATTTCTATTAATAGCGATTCCGATAGAGGGATACATTTTTAACAAGAGATTGAGGTTCGATAAAAGAACTAGTACTTTTTACGCTATCTCCATAAATGTCTTTTCCAACACCATCGGTTGGATAATTTTCTTTTTAGTAGAGCCAACTAGTGTTTTCAATGATTACAAAGTACAGATGATTAGTTTTTTATTATATAACCGCTTAGAGGATAACATTTATGGCGGTGTTGTTGTAGGCGCTTTTACTATTTTCTTTGGAACATTAATGGTGAAATTTGTATTGTTAAAACTGTTCATTTTAGCATTGAGCGATCCTGGAGAAAAAAAGTCGGAAGAGGAACAGCAATCGGCTATTTTTGGGAGAAAATCGCGCCGGGGTTATAAAAGAACGTGGCAAAGTACAAGTTTGTTTACTACGACATTAATAGCTAATTCACTTAGTTATAGTGCAATTACATTAGTTGTATTATTTCGTATATTTGCTAGAGCAAATACTATTTAGCCTGTACTCGATCGCTTAGTTAACAAATTCAATTGTTAGATGATAGTAAATAATTAGGAGTAAAAAATGGGTCTAATAGATGACACTCTGAGCTTAATTGGCTTAACGGCTATATTAGATTTTTTTAAAGACATTATTGAACGGATTAAAAATTTCTTTATACCAGATAAAGCTTATTCTTGGCAGACATTAATTTATCTAAGTTTGTTTTCTTGGTTAATGTCATCTTTAGCTTATGATGGTCCAGTTCAAGATATTATTGCATTTTTTGGTTGGGTATTTTTAATTGCTGGTACTTCTTGGTATACCACCGATAAGCCTTTGTATATTCCCGGTACCATTATGCCTGTTGGAGCAGTAATAACAGGAGGTATAGTCAGCATTTTTGCTTTTCAGCAAGACGATCAGCTTGTGGGTAGAACGATTATTTTTTGGCCGACAATATCCGCTTTAATTGCTGCCGTGCCCGAATTTTTTGAAGGAAGCGGTACCGATGTTAAAACTCAACTGCCACCATTAGAAGACCGCGAAAGTGTGATAGTTTTAATTGGCAGCTGTATGTTGTTAAGCTGCTGGTTGAATCTCTACGGATTGACAGATGGATGGTTAAAAGAATATCCCAGCGTCAGATATCCACTTCCTAGAGAGGAAGTCAGCCAACGCAATGATTTATTAACACTATTCAACCCTGAAGATAAAATCCCTAAAAACGGGGTTGTAATTCTACAAAATCTTCAGCCACCAGTAGAAACAGCGTTAGATGGACAATCTTGGTCTAAAGTTGAATCATGGTTACAAAATGCAGATCGGAATGTGAGCAGACTTGGTAGAAAAGTTATAAATATTCATTTGAAGGAGTTTGAAGAAAAAGAATTTTGGAAAGCTAAAGCCACTGTAGAGAATATCGATCCAAAAGATTATAATTCTGGATATAGATTAAATTTATTTAGCGTTTGGGAAGGTCCAAGTGCCGTACCTGATGGATATTATCTCAAAAAGTCATGCCAGATTGAACCTATAGCAGAGTCTATTGATATCGTTAACGCTCGATCTGAAAGATTAGCTGTTGCAGAATTAGAGTGTTCGCCAAAAATTAGTTACATTGAAGGAAAACCTCCCCAAAAGTAGAGTTGCTGTAGCTACTAATTGACAATTAACAACTGATAATCCATAACTGATAAGTGATGCTCCCCTAATTCTTAAATCAATATGAATGTAAATAGAATATTTGCGATCGCCAACAATGGTTTTCGAGAAGTAGTGCGCGATCGCATTCTGTACATTATCGGTTTTTATGCAGTTATTTTAGCGGTTGCAGTTAGTTTGCTACCGCAATTAGCAGCAGCTACGGAAGATAAAATGTTTTTAGACTTGGGCTTGGCGGTGATGAGTCTCTTAAGTCTAATTGTTGCAATATTTGTAGGTACGGGATTAATTAACAAAGAAATAGAGAAACGCACTATTTTGATGTTAATTGCAAAACCCGTAAGTCGAAATGAATTTATTGTTGGTAAATATTTAGGTTTATCGGCTGTGTTAACGTTGCTCGTCGCTGCGATGAGTGTTATTTATCTAATATTTTTACAATTAAACAGCATTAGTTATTCAGCGACGAGTATTGTCATCAATGCTATTTTTTTAATATTGCAGCTATCTTTGATCGGCGCTGTAGCTATAACATGGGGTGTATTTACAGGTTCATTATTAGCAACAGCTCTAACATTTGCAGTATATTTAATGGGAAATATAACCCAAGATTTACTCAAACTGGCTCGTATCGGCGAAAATCCCGGACTAGAAAAAATAACTCAAGGTTTATATTTACTAATACCCGATTTATCGCGTTTAGATTTCAAAAACGAAGCTGTTTATGGTTTGTCGGCTTTACCAGATTCTACAACATTATTTGTTAATGCTGGCTACAGTTTGGTTTACACTGCCATGCTTCTGGCAATAGCAACTTTTATTTTTTCGCAAAGGGAATTTTAGAAGGATCGCCGGAATTAGAAGTCAGAATTTGAATTGAGAAACCCGATTTTTTAAAAAAACCGGGAATATAAATGCTTACATATCAAATAAAGCAGAAAAGTTGAAGTTGTTTAATTCTACCATCAGGCATAATTGCTTGGTCTAAATTAGCGTTTCTTAAGTTTGTTTCTTGTAAATTTGCTTCTGTTAAGTTTGCTTGTGTTAAATTCGCCCAAGCTAAATCAGCCCCTTTTAAATCGGCTTGATTTAAATTTGCTTCTAATAAATTAGCACCACATAATCTTGCTTCATGAAGATTAGCTTGGAACAAATTAGCTTCTATTAAAGATGCTTCTATTAACTGCGCTTCACTTA
The DNA here is from genome assembly GCA_965234645.1 of Rivularia sp. (in: cyanobacteria). Classification (GTDB taxonomy): domain Bacteria; phylum Cyanobacteriota; class Cyanobacteriia; order Cyanobacteriales; family Nostocaceae; genus Rivularia. The sequence goes on from OZ248344.1 coordinate 5,669,414, forward strand.
AATTTGCTTTTTGTAAATTGGTATCGCACAACGAAGCTTCTTGAAAATTGCTACCGCAAAGATTTGCACCTGAAAAAATTGCACCACATAAAGAAGCTTGTCTAAAATCGGCATTAGTTAAATTAGCTTCACGAAAAGATGCTTCGTGCATATGAGCCTCTCGCAAACTAACTTGAGTTAAATTTGCTCGATCTAATTTTGCATTAGTCAGAATTGCTCCATTTAAATTAGCATTACGTAAATTTGCTCCCGTAAAGTTGACTCCACTCAAATCAACCTCTCTCAAATCAATTCCGCTTAAATCGTATCCGCTAAAGTCCCTTTGTCCAAAACTATCGGTAATTTGACTTAATACGAATTTTTGCTTGTCAGCGCGATCGCTCATATTATTTTCCTCACTTGTGTAATTTTTTTAAAATCGTCATCCTGACAATTACTGTATTTCGAGGTTACACCCTAAAACCAAAATATTTAAATAATCAATTTTAAATTTTTTGCAAAAAATTCGTAAAAGAATCCAAGAGTACTTAAAAATAGCTGGTTTACAGATAATTGATTTGTCAAAGCATGATGATAAAATCACCAAATTTTGATAAATAAAGTCATATAAATCTATAAAGTCACGAGACTCTGACTTGTTTTTTGTTTTAATTTTAACTAGATCGATCGGTTATGATGCTATTAACTTAAGGTAAAACTTAAGAATCAAAAAGATATTGATACTTCGAGCTAAATTTATGGAAATTATAATTAAAATTTAATCTTAAATTGACCACCGTGTTGTAAATAACTTACGATAAATTTGTACGGCTAAGGATGCCCGTAGCAGAAAAGATTTACATTAAAATTGCTATAGACTTAACTAACTTTCTTCATCCCAAGTTCGTAATTGAAAATAAACCAACACCATTGTTATTGCTAGTAATACAGTTGCTGCGGCTGCTGCATAACCGAAATCAAATTGACCAAAAGCTTCTTGGTAAATATAATAAACCAGTAAATTTGTAGAATTTAAAGGACCACCGCCAGTAATGACGTAAACTTGCTCAAAACTGCGTAAAGTGAAAATAACGGTGGTTATCGTTGTAAATATCAAAGTCGGTTGTAATCCCGGTAAAGTAACGTACCAAAATTGCTCCCAACTGTTAGCACCATCAAGTTCTGCTGCTTCATAACGACTAACTGGAATAGCTTGTAAACCAGCTAGAAACACTACCATATTAAAGCCAAGCTGCTTCCAAATACTTAATAAAATTATGACTGGCATTGCCCATACAGTACTACTTAACCAAGATATAGACTCAATGCCAATACTATTTAAAAGTGCATTAACCGGACCATCATTTTGAAATAACCAGCGAAACCCCAAACCAGCAGCAACTAAAGAAATAATTGAAGGTAAAAAATAGGAAGTTCGTAAAAATCCCCGCAAGATTATAGAGCGGTTTAACAATACAGCCAATCCCAAAGGAATAACAATACTGGGTATAACCGTAGCAATTGTAAAATAAGCTGTATTCCAAATAACTTGTGAAAAATCAGGATTAAGTATTAAACGTAAATAATTTTTTAATCCTACCCAAGTTACACCCTCTTTAGTAAAACTACCATTAGTGAAGCTAAGGTAAAACAAATAGCCAATTGGACCGATGACAAATATTCCTAAAAGTATGAGTGCGGGAGCAAGGAAAAACCAAGCTGCAAAAGTTTCATTGTCTAGTAGCTTTTGGAAAGAATAGGAAGATTTAGTATTTTGCTGCATGAGATGCGGTGCTAGAGGGGCGTAAAGTTATTTTACAGAAATGTCCGGTGTCTAAGTTGCAAAAATAATAAGAGTGGCATTATTTATAATTCTCAATGCCCGATGCCCGATCGAATTAAGTTAGCATAATTGAAAATGCAGTAAAGTGCTACTATGACTCAAGCACAAAATCAAATCCGCTGGACAATTGCCGATTTAGAAGTTTTAGCAGCTGACGAATGGAAACGTTACGAGATAATTGACGGGGAATTATTTGTGAGCCGCGCTCCACATATAAATCATCAGGATTCTGGTGGTAATATTTATGTTGAATTACAAGTTTGGTCTAGAAAATCAGGTTTAGGTAAAGCATTATTTACTCTTGGAATTATATTTTCCGATGCTGACAATGTAATTCCTGATGTTGTCTGGATTAGTAACGAAAGACTAGCGCAATTAGTTGATGAAGAAGGACATTTAACGGGTGCGCCGGAATTAATTGTTGAAGTTCTTTCTGCGGGAAATACAAATGAAAGACGCGATAAAGAAGCCAAATTAAAACTTTATTCAATTAAAGGGGTTAAAGAATATTGGATCGTAGATTGGCGGTTGCGACAAATAGAAGTTTATCGTCGTGAAAATGTTCAGTTAGTGTTAGTCGCGACGCTGATGGAAAACGATGAAATTACTTCGCCAATTCTACCGGGGTTTAATTGTAATATTCAGCAGTTTTTTAATTGATAGTTTTCAAAAAGCTTGGTAAAAAATATTATTGCGGAAAGTAATACCATAAAGAATGCTTTAAAGTTGCTAGCATTACAATTTTTTTTTATATATGGTAGTGCGTTAACGCACTACAAATTAAAAAATTTAGGATTCTCCCCGAAAGCTTGTAATTTAGCCTTTTTAGATAAAAATTCCGAATTAGAGATCGATCCAAATTAATTCGAGTAATTCAAAGTATATAACTTGTAACTCATAACTCATAATTTCTCACTCCTAACTCATAACTTATTCAATCCAAAATCAAAATTTTTTTTTCGCCCATTTTCCCTCTTCCGAGAGATTACAATCAGGAGCGCAACAGCGTAAGGTTCCCTATATAAGACGCGATCGCAAAGGTGGCAAAATAATGGGAAACCTGAAGCAACAAAAATGTGATGCCTGTACTGCTGATTCACCTGCTGTCACAGAAGAAGAGATAAGCAAGCTCCATTCAGAAATTCCGGAATGGGAGGTTAAAGAGGAAAACGGGGAAAAGCGTTTAGAAAGAGTTTTCAAATTTAAAGACTTCAAATCTGCTTTGAATTTTACCAACAAAATCGGTGAAGAAGCGGAAAATCAAGAACATCACCCGGCTTTACTTACCGAATATGGCAAAGTTACCGTCATGTGGTGGACTCATGCCATCAACGGATTACACCGCAACGACTTTATCATGGCAGCCAAAACAGATGATATTGCTGCAAAATCAAAATAAATGTCAATCGAAAAACTGCGTCAAGAATATTTGCATCTAACAAACGAGGTGCTTCCAAATCTTGCCAGACAGCGTAAGTTTCCCGTGCGATTTAACCACTGTTTTCAAAGAATTATTCTTGATAACATATTCGGTTGTTGTTGGTACGATGTTCTTGATAAACGTCAAGGAGCAGCATACCAACAGCTAAATGCAACTCAACTTGAACAAGCAATTTCTCTAGCCAAAGCAATTATTTCTCAACCAGACGAATACATTCAGCAGCTAAATGATAATAGCTTGCGCTGGCGAGGAAAACTGAACAATGATAGATAGATGAGAAAAAGAACCATTAACTATGTAAAATTAATTGGTCACTGATAATTGTTGATTGATAATTGATTTGATTATGTCAAAAGCAACTTGGAATGGTGCAGTCTTAGCCGAAAGCGATAAAACTGTTGTCGTAGAAGGAAATCATTACTTTCCTGAAGACTCAATTAAAAAAGAATACTTTAAAGAAAGCGATAAACATACTTCTTGCCCTTGGAAAGGTACCGCTAACTACTACAATATTGAAGTTAACGGAGAAGTTAACAAAGACGCTGCTTGGTATTATCCCAGTGCAAAAGAAAAAGCTAAACACTTTGAGAATTATGTCGCTTTTTGGCGTGGTGTAAAAGTCGAATAATCACATGGGATGTAGAGACGCGATACATCGCGTCTCTGTATTTTTAACGCAGAGAAACGCAAAGGTAAGCGCAGAGGTACGCAGAGTTTATTAGATGTATGAAGGTAGAAGAGATATTAGAAGTTACAGTTAAGGAAACGAGAGTTTATCGATAAATCAAGAAGAAGAAATAACCCATGTACGTCGTAATTTCCCCTCAAGATATTCAATTACCTCCCGGAACAGTAGTTCGGATACCGGGTACATGGCAAGATTATTGTCAACTGCGCGATCGCCGTGGGGATGGTTCTATTCCTAGAATTAAATATCGTAATGGCGAAATTTTACTCATGAGTCCGTTACTAAAACACGGGCGCGAAGCCAACATTTTGGGGGATGTTGTCGGGGTACTGCTCGATAGCGAAAATCGTAATTACGAAGCCTTCACGCCGATTACAATGGACATTCCCGAACAAGGCGGAATTGAGCCAGACTACTGTTTTTACATAGATAATTGGCAAGCAGTCGTGGGTAAAGATAGGATTAATTGGCAAATCGATCCACCACCCGATTTAGTAATTGAAATTGATGTCACTTCTTACACAGCTGCTGAGGATTTTCTTCCCTACAAAGTTCCAGAAGTTTGGTTATTGAAAAAGAGCGGTTTAAGTATTTATGGTTTGTTGGGAGATACTTATCAACAGCGATCGTTTAGTCGCTATTTTTCGGAAGTTGATTTGTCTGAAATTATTAGCCGCGTTTTAAAAGTTGCATCCGAGCAAGGTACTGGGGTAGCAATTAGGGGTTTGCGAGAGCAGTTGAGGGGGAATCTTGATGAATAAAAGAAAGTGTAGTAGTAGAGATTATCTTAAACTTAAGCATGAGCTTTTTGCTAAGGAATCTGTGGCGAGTTTATATTCTAAGATTGTAGAATTTCAAGAGTCGAAGGATAAAAGATTGTGAAAACTCGTAGCTTTACGGTAATTGTATATAAAGAAGATGATATGTACATTGCCGAATGTCCGGAAGTTGGTACAGTAGATCAAGGTGAAACAATTGAAAAAGCTGTTGCAGGAGTCAAAGAAGCAACTCGGCTTTTTCTTGAAGAATTTCCTTTACCTGAAGCTAGTTAAAAGTCTTCATTCTTCATGATTGAATAAATAGTAGACGAAAAAACTTTTCATGTCAGAACTAACAGATGCTTTGAAAAGAATTTCTAACTGGATGGAAGCACAACATCCCTTTCCAGTAAAAGATGGTCAAATTATTGCACCTTATAGACCTGGTTTATCGGATACTGACATCACAAATTTAACGGATGCTTTACCGTTTGAACTACCTCAAGAAGCAAAAGAATTTTATCAGTGGCACAACGGAGATTGGGGTACAAAAGATAGTCGTTTTTCAGACGTACAAAACACTGCTATGTCAGAGTTTTTGTATGTAAACCGTGATGTGATGTACAACAATGTACGTTCTTTTCTGCGTGGGGAGATTATTATCTTTCTATCACTAGATGAAGCCGTTTCTTCTTTTGGATACGCTTCAGAATTTGGTGGAAAACCATACTTACCTATTTTTTCTGAAGAAGATAGCTATTACAGTCTTCTAATCTCTGAAAGTGACAATACTCCTGTTTTGATTGGTAATCATAAAATTGCATTTCCTAGTTTGACAGTATTAATGCAATCTATAGCTGAATTGTTAGAAAATTTTGATAGTTTGAAGTCTGCGAATACATTGCCTTTAACTAGAGAAGAAAAGCTTGAATTTAGGGATAAATTGATTAATGAAGTTGCTCGTAAGTATGTAGAAGAATCTAATTATAATTCTGTGTTAAGGATTTTCCATATAATCATTACAACAGAATTGTAAAGTATGTATAATAAGATATTTTGCACCATTATCAAAATTGCCTTGGAATAAATTCCCAGGCTCACATACAAAGTCGTCTAAAGACGACTAAATAATAATTTTAGTGCGTTTTAACGTACTTTGTATATCAGCCTTGAAATTGATTTCAAGGCGGAATTTTGAGCTTAACGAGAATTGTGCAAGAAGTAATAAATAATTTATCCTCAACTCTCCATCAACATCAACCGCAAAGGCTCCAACCTTACATACCAAGGAAAAGGACGATCTTTAATAACATCCCATTTTTCCTTATAAATTTCCACTTGTAAATCGTAATCTTCAAAATCTCTACAAGGATAATTCAACTTCAAATAAACACTTACTCGATGCTGTGTTTCGCTAATATCGGCAACCCAACAAGGAAAAGTATTCTCGCGATTTGGATCGTTGGTAAAAGTCAGGTGATGGGCGCGTATTCCCAAGTATTTCAAATTACTAGGAATCGTTTCTACTACTTGTAAATTACAGTTCCAATCCAAAGCTTTAACTGTACAATTATCAACAATTTGAGCGCGAGAAATGTTTTTACATTCAGTAACTTTCGCAACTACTAAATTTGGCGATCGCTCAAATATATTCTCTTTGGTATCGTTAGCGATTACTTTTCCTTCCGACATCACCATAATATTATTACTAACCCGGTAAGCTTCTTCTAGTTTATGGGTAATAAATAAAGTCGCACCTTGATAAGAAGAAAGCACTTTTCTCAACAACTTTTCGATTTGATTTCGCAGATAAGTATCGAGTGCTGAAAGTGGCTCATCTAATAATATCGCTTCTGGTTGAATTACCAAAGCCCTTGCTAAAGCTACTCTTTGCTGTTGCCCGCCGGATATTTGATGTGGATAACGGTTTTCTAAATCTTGCAACTGCATCATATCAATATATTGCTGCACCCTTGATATGCGATCGCGTTTTGGTATTTCTTGTAAACCAAAGCCAATATTTTGCGCTACAGTCATGTGTGGAAACAAAGCATAGTTTTGAAACAGAAAACCAATTCGACGCTTGCGACTGGGAAGATTTATTTTGCGTTTGGCATCAAATAGAATTCTTCCATTTAAAACGATTCTTCCCCTACTTGGCTTTTCCAATCCAGCAATACAGCGCAAAGTCAGACTTTTACCGGAGCCAGAAGCACCCAATAATCCTAAAGTATTTCCATCTGCGGTAAAATCAACTTGTAATTCAAAGCTTTTTAAATTTTTTTCGATATTAACTATAAGTTCTTTTCTACGGTGATCGGAAGTTTGAATATTAGATGAATATAATAATTCCTGCGAAGATGCTTCCCGTTTACGAACTTTTTCTCGTAAAGAAGGCACACTACTAAAAGTACAAACACCACCCGCATTAATTCCACCAATACTTAACCCGCGCAGGCGGGTTTCGCTTGTGTAGCCGCGATTTCCAATCGCCAGGTTTTTATCTATAGATATTGGCTTCTCAAAAAACTCAACATCCCCAAACCGCCCAAAAATCAGAAAATTTATCAAACTTCTAATTAAATTTGCACTTGCATCTCTGTTTTTAGAAATACGTTGCGATTCATCCCAAAAGTGAATAGTAGCAATTACAGCTAAAGAAATCGCCACCATTATTAAAACCCAAATCAAAGCTTTACGCATATCGCCAGCTTCAGCAGCAAAAAATATTGCGATCGGCATTGTTTGAGTTTTACCGGGTATACTTCCAGCTAACATTAAAGTTGCGCCAAATTCCCCCAAAGCTCTTGCAAAAGCCAAAATTGTCCCCGCGACAATTCCCGGATAAGCTAAAGGTAAAATAATCAACCAAAATATTTTAAATTCAGAGCTTCCCAGAGTACGAGCGCAATTAATTAAATCGCGATCGATATGTTCAAAAGAGCTTAATACAGTCTTATACATTAAAGGAAAAGCAACTACCGTTGATGTAATAACAGTTGCTTGCCATGAAAAAATAACGCTAATATCTAACTGCATTAAAAATTGTCCTACCGGGCTATTAATGCCAAATAATAACAATAGCAAAAACCCAACTACAGTAGGCGGTAAAACCAAAGGCAGAGTTAAAACACCATCAATTATTCCTCTAGCTTTGCCTTTATATTGCTTCATCCAACCTGCTGCGGCAATTCCCGCAAAAAAGGCGAAAACAGTAGCGAATAAAGCAGTTTTTAGAGATATCCACAAGGGAGATAAGTCAAATTCCATACGCAGAGCCTGATGAAAACGAGCGGTTTTATATATTTGAATTAATAACTATGGCTTACTCATAGCCTCCCTTAAAAAGGGGGGTTGGGGGGATCTAGATGTATGAAATACGTAAATCATGTTAATTAGCAATTTGAAAACCATATTTTGTAAAAACATCCTTCGCGCTGTTACTAAATAAAAACTGAATAAATTCTTTACTAATCTCTGGATTTTTACTACGTTTAATCGCCGCTACTGGATAAACAATCGGTTTGTGAGTATCTTCTGGTGCAGTAGCAACAACTTTAATTTTATTTGAGTTTTTAGCATCTGTAGCATAAACAATGCCTGCATCAACATTACCCAATTCTACATAAGATAAAACTTGGCGAACATCTTTAGCAAATACGGTTTTAGGTTTGACTTGTTCGTAAATCTTCAGAGTAGTTAAAACTTGTCTTGCATATTCTCCAGCAGGTACGCTTTCTGGTTCTCCAATGGAAAATCTTTTGATATTAGATGTCAACTGTTGAAAGTTAGAGATATTAGGAATATTATCTTTTTTCGGTACAATTAAGACAACATTATTTGTTAATAAGTCTTTGCGAGTTTGTGGAAGTAAAAGGTTTTTTTTATCTAACTCATCCATGAATTTCTCATTTGCTGAGATAAAAATATCAACTGGTGCCCCTTGTTTAATCTGTTGAGTTAAAGTACCACTACTAGCAAAGTTATAAGTAATTGTAGTCTTTGGCTGTTCTTCTTGATAAGCTTTTCCTACCTCTTCGATCGCATCTTGCATACTAGCAGCAGCCGATACCGTTAATGTTTGATTTGTATTGGTGTTTGATGCGATTTGATTGCAACCAACAACTGTTAAAAATGAAACAAATATCCAAGCAGTTAAGCCAAAAAAACGTCTTTTATTTATTCTCTTCATTCGAGTTTGGCTTGAAACTAACGATGAAAAATGCAACAAGCCGATAGTTGATATTCATACATAAATCTTAAATCACATTCTGTATTAGAGATAACTGACGCGATCGCACAATACTTGTATTACAAATGTTCGTAGTTAAAACTAAAAAAAATGTAGAGACAAAACCATCTCTACAAATACTTTATAATATTGACACTCTGCTAACTGCTAACTGTAAACGCACCTACGCTGTCTTGAAGACGTTGGGAAATTTTCACGGTTTTTTGCAGTGAATGAGAAACTTCCTCGGAAGAAACTGTAGTACGTTGCGAGATGTCGGCAATATCTTTCATCAACTGACTAACTTCTTGAGATGTCTGTACTTGAGATGCGGTAGCTTCGGAAATCGATTTTACTAAAGAGTCAATTTGACGCGAAACCTGTAAAATCTCATTCAAAGAATATTTCGCACCTTCGACAACGCGGGTTCCTTCTACTACCTGAGAAACTCCAACTTCCATTGACTCTACTAACTCGCTGGTTTCTCGCTGGATATTTTCTACAACTTGCTCGATTTCTTTGGTTGCAGAAGCACTTCTGGCTGCTAGCTCTCCTACTTCTTCAGCGACTACCGCAAAACCTTGCCCTTCTTCACCCGCACGCGCTGCTTCGATTCCGGCGTTGATTGCTAGCAGGTTGGTTTGCGTGGAAATTTGGTTAATTAACGCTACCACTCTGCTAATTTCTTGTGTAGATTCACCCAAGCGTTTTACTTTTTTCGCGGTGTCACCAACGGTTTCTCGCAAATGAATAATATTTTCTACTGTTAAATCCATTGCTGCACCACTTTGCGTAGCAGTATTAGCAGCATTAGCGACTACAGCAGCTTCACGAGCGTTTTGTGCTACTGCTTTCATCGAATAAGTCATGCTATCAACTGCATTTAAGGTACGGCTGATTTCCGCTGTTTGAGTTTTTGCTTCTCGTGCTAATTTAGCGATCGCGCTCTCGTTAGCACCTAAAGAATCATTTACTTGGGAAGCTGATGTTTTTACTTCGGTAACAATTTCCCGCAAACTTTCAATGATGGAGTTAAAGAAATCCGCAACAGTACCAATTTCCCCTTCAATTACATCAGCACGTACCGTTAAGTCACCATTGGCAGCACCTTCAATATTACTCAGCAATTGCATCAGCTGCATTTGCAGTTGTTCTTTTTGCTGTTTTTCCTGCTCGGAACTACTTTCGGCTGTTTGACGTTTGTGCTGTACCTGTTGTAAAAGTTCGGCTTGCTCTAAAGCGTAACCAGTTTGAATCGCGATTTGTCTAAACAAGTTGATTTCTATTTCTTCCCAAGAGCGCATACCCGTTGTGGCATGAGCCGCAAATAATCCATATAATTTATCGTTGACAAAAACTGGTGCTAATAAAAACGCTTTAACATCCAACTCGTTGAGTTGCTCTAGGTAAGATTGGTTTAAACGTAAATCTTGAATATTTTCTACAGCTTTAATGCTGCCAAATTCATATTCGTCAGGGTATTCTGCTACCTGATAAGGATCGTTAACTTTTTCCCCTAAAACAGCATTTAAAGTGTAATCTACCGATTCGGCAATGATCTCACCTTGGCAATCGTTTAAACGATAGAAAACTACTCGATTTACTCGTAAAGCTTCTTGGCTAGTTGTTACTAATGTTTTGAGAATTGTTTCGATGTTGAGAGTTTCTCGGATACGGCTGGTAATTTGAGTTAATTGCAATGCGACTTTTGCTTCTATCTCTTGACGGCGTGCTTCTTCGCTAATTTTGTCAGCCATCGTATTAAAACTAACGGCTAAATCGCCAATTTCATCAGTAGCAAAAACATCCGCACGAGAAGTGCGATCGCCATTCGCAAATTTCAGTGCCGTTTCTTGTAGATTTTCGATGGGATGAATCATTGCTCTACGTAAAATTACCGCCCAAACACCAACTACTAACAAAGCTATTAACACAGTTAAAGCCTGTTGGATCAAGCTTTCCGTCAGCAGACTATTTAGTGCTGTTTCCGGAGTTCCCCGTACCAAAATTGCCGGAGGTTGTTCTGAATAAACAAGTTTTTCTCCGTCTGGTTGTTCGATAATTCGATCGGGAACAGCCTTGGCAGCCACGGTATAATTAATACCTTCTACCTTAATCCGTTTGGTAATTGTTTTACCTTGAGCTTTTGCTGCTGCTTCTAATAATTTACTTTGAGGAGGTAAAGGTACGTTGGGTGTAGCGCGATTGATATTTCCTTGAAGATTATTCTGAAGAGATGTTACTAAATCAAATCCCCCCGTTGGTTGGTTTAAATAAATAGTGCTGTAACCACCATCAAAAGATTGCAAGGTTTTCTTAACAATCTCATCTTTACCATTAACAATATCCCCAGAAATCAAAGCACCGACAACCTCTTGAGTTTGAGGATTTCTTACAGGTGTAACGGTGTAGCGAATTAAAACATCGCGATCGCTAATACCTTCTGGCAACGGTGGCGATTCTTTACTTAACTCTGATGCGCTAATAATAGCACTGGCTTTAATTTGTTGAGGATTATTAAAAACTAGATTAACTAAGTTATTCGGGTTAAAAATTTCACCTGTACGATTAGCGTTAGCGTTGGCAATAATTTTTAAATCTTTTCCTACTAAAGTCGCATATTCTATATTTCTAGCTTTGATTTCGTTTTGCAAAATTTGCTTAACAGAATTTCTCAAATTGCCATTTAAAGCACGATCGGAATCGTTCAAAATCGCTGCTCTAATAATCGCATCATTATCTGATTGTCCCCGAAAGCCCAAGCCCATTTGATTAATTTTGATATTGTAATTAATATCTGATACCGCAACTTCTGACTTAGCTTGTTCGATTAATTGATTCCGCAAACCTTGGGTAATAATTAATGTACCTCCAATACCTATTCCCAAGATGGATACCAATTGAGAAAAAATTAAAGCAATCAGTTGTTTGCGGCTAATTGGTAGGTTATAAAACTTTTTTAACCAAGGATTTCGCGTCTTCGATGAAGCTGTTTTAACTTGTTTAGTTTGCGGCGATACTTTGTTCGTATAATTCATTGCTTTGGCTGGGGTTTTTCTCTGGGTATCTGAAGTTATCTTTTGATTTTTAGGATGGGAATTATTAACCATATACCGCATTTATAAAACGAAAGTAAGTATTAAAGCAGAATCAAACGAATTTATATTTGTATCTAATGATTTATATATTCAACTGAAAGTCAACTTGAATAATTGCTAAATATGGATGCAGTTACCGTTAAATTAATGTTTAATACATCATCAAATCTACTTTTAAAAGTGTTGTTGTGCGATCTAATCAATAAAAGTAGTTATATGAGTACCCTGTATTACAAAATGCATATTTTAATGCAACGCATTATCTTACTTGAGATAAATTATCTTAGAACGTATGATTTTAAATCACCTTTGTTGTCATCATCAATTTACAATATTATAGATAAAAAGTATGTATATTAAATCACGCCATAGCGACACTCTGTTAATAATAATTATGGCTTAACAATCAAGCTAATAGCTGTAAGTTTGCTTTAAAGATATTTTTTATTCAAGTATTTTTTTTAATAAGAAAGTATAAAGTATTATGCAAAAAATTTTGTAATTTAGACGTTTATATTTGAAAAACCCGGTAATTTTTAAATACCAGGTTTCTTATTTGTATTGCATTCAATTAAAATCTTTTCGACCCCTGCTTCCCCCGTTAAAAAAGGGGAACATTGCAGTTCAAGTCCCCCTTACCAAGGGGGATTTAGGGGGATCTTAGGAGTGTGTACACCGTAGCTATAAATCGGGAGTGGGGAAGAGGGTGAGGTTTTTATTTGTGTTGCATTCAATTCACATCTTGCACCATTCTTAATAAGCCAAAGAAACCCGATTCCAACAGTATTTGACAACGAGATAATAATGCTTTTACCAAAATAAACCGGGTTTATAACAAATTAAAATCTGTTATATAAAAAATGCTTGATTTTAAAACAAAAAAAACGGAGTTATAAGTTGTTAATTAACCCATAACTCATGCAATCCATCATTACTAAGAGCTAATTCCAGCTACAGAAAAAATAATATCGTCCAATGTTCGCAGTAATTCTTGTTCGTTGTAAGGTTTGGAGAAATACGCCCGCGCACCTAACTGCATTGCTAATTTTCGGTGCTTGTCGCTACTTCTAGAAGTCAGCATAGCAACGGGTATATTTTTTAATTCGTCGTTGGATTTTACCCTACCTAAAAAGCCGTAACCATCTACGCGAGGCATTTCGATATCGCAAATTACAGCCTGGACGCTCAAACCACTTTGAAGTTTTTCTAAACCATCTTGACCATCTTTTGCTTGTTCAACTTGATACCCGCCTTTTTCTAAGGTTAATGCTAAGAAGCGTCGGACGTTGATTGAATCATCTACAATCAAAATCGTACCTTTGCCCTTACTTACGTGTTCTACAGCTTGTTCCTCTGTTTGATTTAGGAAAGCTGTTTTTAACCTTGATGATGGTAATTGATTGTTTTTAGCAGTACGTTCGTTGACGGCAATAGAGTAAAGCAATTCCGCAACGTTAACTAAAGCTACTACCCTGCCATCACCGAGAATCGTACAGTTGTTAAAGCCCGGTGGTAAAGAAATATCCCCTTCAACGCGACGAATCGCAACTTCCATTTCTCCCCAACAGCGGTCAATTTTTATTGCTACCGACTGACTGCTATTTTGCACGATCAATACGCTACTAGCATTAATTGCTGGAGGAGTTTCTAAATCGGGGTTATTGTAACGAGGACAATTAAACTGTAAATAATCGGCAAGCCCAATTAAAGGCAGAGTCTTTCCTTGCCAATTTAGAACTTCCCCGCCACCCATTGGGAAAACTTGTTCATCATCAAGTAAAAATATCTCTTCTACGACATCTGTGGGGAAAGCTATTAACATTCGACTGCTTTCCACCAACAAAACTCGCGAAACCGAGAGCGTGAAAGGCATTGACAGCGTAAAGGTGGTTCCAACTCCAGGTTCCGTATCGACTTTGATATCTCCCCGTACCTGTTTAAGGTTGTTACGAACCACATCCATACCTACACCGCGACCGGATAATGCTGTAACTTGGTCGGATGTTGTAAATCCCGGCTCAAAAATTAACGATAGTATTTCTTCGTCGGTAGCCTGATCGATCAAAGATTCATCCAACCCCATGCCAATAGCGCGATCGCGAATTTTATCTAGAGAAATACCGTTACCATCATCGCGTATGGTAATTATGGTGCGATTGGAACGGTTAGCGGCTTTGATTTCAATTAATCCTTGTTCTGGCTTATCTTGCTGTATTCTTGTGGCAGGGTCTTCAATTCCGTGATCGAAGGCATTTCTGAGCAGGTGCATCAAAGGGTCATTTAAAGCTTCTAAAATGCTCCTTTCAATCAGAATATTACCGCCTTCTATTTTTAACTGGGCGTTTTTACCGTATTCTACGCACAAATCGCGCAATGCTCTAGGAAAACGATCGGTTAAATCCGCTAGCGGACGCATCCGCACTTGAGTCAGCTTGCGCTGTAATTGTTTTGAGGTTTTATTTAATTTCCGCGAAATATTATCTGTATCGTCAAGGCTAATTTGAACGTCTGTTGTCACCTCTTGCACCATGACGATGGTTTCCATCACTTCTTGGGAAAGCAGGTTCAACTCGTTGTAGCGGTCCATTTCTAAAGCATCAAATCCATTATTGATGCCATCCGAATCGTAATCATTATTATCAATACTATCAATATTTCCACCGTTTCCTGGAATCAGTGCCAGAGTTGGAAATGTGGATTTTACTGTAGTTTGAGTAGAAATTTTATCGTATGCAGTACGCAGGTGTTGATTTTCGCGGTCTAAAACTTGCACTCTTTGACTGAGATTGCGAACTAGTTTACGCAATCTTTCCATTTGCAAGTTTAGTCCGTTGCGTTGAATAATTAGTTCGCCAAATAAATCGTTGATTTCTTCAAGCTGCTTGGCAGGAACCCGAACTGTATTTTCTACAGATTCACTTTTAGAAGCAGCAACTGGTTCGGGTTTGCGTTCGACAAATGTTTGATAGTCGTTGCTGTGAATTTCTTGAGCGGTTGTCTCTGTATGTAACTCGACTTCATCAAATTCGGAAACGGCACTTTCTTGAGCAAAAGCCGCTTCTAAAGCTTCAAAATCTGCGGTAATTACATCGTCTACCAGCCAATCTTCTGTAGTATCTTCTACTGTTTCTGCTTCTATTTCTTCTGTTGTATCTTCTATTATTTCTTGTATTTCGTGTATTTCGTGTATTTCGTCTACTTCTAGTTGTGTAAAATCCGGTTCGATTTCCACTTCGGTAAAAGCTTCACTTGAGAGCGCCTCACCCAACTCTAACTCTTTAGGTAGACTTTCAATCTGAGAAGTTAAAACCAAGGCTTGGGAACGCCGCCAGCCAGCAAGGGCTGCATTGGCAATTTCTTCAATTTGAGAGGATGGCGCACTTTCCAATTGATATTGAACCGATTCGCAAAAGCTGCTAAAAGCATTTAATTGCAGCATCTCACCCAAACCAGCTAACTCAGCCGCCATAATGGCAACTTCTTCTTTCAGACAAGGTTGCTCGATATCGGCTAATACTGATTCCAGACGCTGCAAACACCCTTCTACTTCCGTTTCAAACAGTAACGGTATGATATCTTGCCCATCTTCAGGCGATAGCATTGAAGAAGCATCTTCTGGTGTCGGATCGCCCAAACGCTCGTGCAATTCTTCAAAAACCGGGTAGCAAAAACTTGCCAACCACTGCTCGTCTAATTCATGACTTTCTGAATGCAGTTCTACTATCTGTCGCAGCCAATCGACTCCAGAAAGAAGTAAACTTTGTAACTGAGTATCTACTTCTAAAGAGCTTTTTCTAGTTTTTAGAACTTTGAAGGAATCTTCCAGACGGTGAGCCAAATCGCTTAAAGAACGAAATCCCATCATTGCCGCTCCTCCTTTGATCGAGTGAGCGGCTCGAAGCGCGGCGTTTATCTTTTCCAAATCGATGCGGTTGCTGGTGTCGATTTCTAACAATACCCCTTCCATAGTGTTGAGGTAATCGCTAGCTTCCTCCAGAAACTGCATCTGGATTTCAAATTCTTTGTCCTGTGACATATTATTTGTCCCTAGCCATTAGTCATCAGTTATTAGTGATTAGTTATTAGCGATTAGTTATTAGTTACTAGTGGTTAGTTAATTACTTGTAACTAATTACTCGTAACTGACCTTGAATGTACCGACACTTTCTTGTAATTGTTGGGAAATTGCAACAGTCTGTTGCAACGATTCGGAAACTTGACGGGAAGAAGTACTAGTCTGCTGTGAGACAGCAGCAATTTCTTTCATCAAAGCGCTAACTTGGTGGGATGTTTCTACACCACGATTTGTAGTTGTAGAAATTGACTGTACCAAGTCATCTATTTGGCGCGAAACCTCTAGAATTTGACTTAATGACAGCTTAGCATCTTCCACAATTTGCGTCCCTTGCACCACCTGTGATACTCCTACTTCCATTGCCTGCACAACATCAGTAGTTTCACGCTGAATATTTTCCACAATTTGTTCTATCTCATTAGTAGCAGCAGCACTCCTTGCCGCTAGTTCGCCGACTTCTTCGGCTACTACAGCAAAGCCTTGACCTTCTTCGCCAGCACGTGCTGCTTCAATTCCGGCGTTAATTGCCAGCAGATTGGTCTGCATGGAAATCTGGTTGATCAATGCTACCACACGCGAAATTTGTTGCGTAGATTCACCTAGGCGCTTAACTTTTTTAGCAGTTTCGCCTACGGTTTCGCGCAAACCCAAAATATTTTGTACCGTCAATTCCATTGCTTTTCCAGAATTCGTAGCGGTACTCCTAGCGGTATTGGCGATCGTCGCAGCCTCTTGAGCATTTTCCGATACTGCCTGCATTGATTGCGTCATCTCGTCAACGGCATCCAAAGTGCGGGTGATTTCCGCAGCTTGGGAAAGCGCTGATTCTGCTAATTGATTAATTGCCCCAGAGTTGTCACCAATAGCTTGATTCACTTTGATTGCTGAAGTTTGAACTTGGGTAACGATATCGCGCAAACTTTCTACAATCGAGTTGAAAAAGTCGGCAACCGTACCAATATCACCCGCAGTTACCTCAGCACGTACCGTCAAGTCTCCTGACGCTGCACCTTCTACTTCACTGAGCAACTCAATTAACTGCATTTGCAGTTCTTCTTTTTGATGCCTTTCTTCATCGGAATCGGTTTGGGCAACTTGTCGGGCTTTCTCTACCTCTTCCAAGAGTTTGGCTTGTTCTAAAGCAAAGCCGATTTGAGTTGCTAGTTGTTTAAACAAATCAATTTCGTTTTGCTGCCAATCTCGCGGCGTTTCACAATTATGGGCAATCAACAAACCCATTAAATTCTCTTGAATTAAAATTGGTGCAATTAAATTCGCCTTGACTGCAAACTGTTCCAACATTTGAACGTAACAGCCAGCTTTCTTCAAGCCAGCATCTTCATAAATGTTTGCAATTGCTCGCACGCGCCCGTTTTTATACATTTGCACTTGACGATCGCGGAAACAAGGGTCTTCGATATAAGCCCCCATCATTTTGGGAAAACCAGCACTCACCGATTCGGAAACCACTGCCCCATCCCAAGTTTCAGGATTAAACTCATAAATAACTACCCGATCTGTTTTCAAAGCTTGGCGAATTTCTCGAACCGCTGTTTTGTAAATATCTTCTAGTTTGAGGCTTCTACGGATACGCAGGGTAATATCTGCTTTTAACTTTTCTCTTTGAGCTTCTATTTCTTGTTCTTTAACCAGTAACTGTAATTGGGATGCCATTTGATTGATATTGGCATTTAACAACCCAATTTCATCTTCCGATCCTACATCCAAACGGGTATTAAATTGACCTTTACCCAGTTTTGCTACCGCTGCTGTCGCGTTCAAAATCGGCTGCGTAGCGCGTTTTGCCAACCTAGCAGCAATGAATGCCACAGCGATCGCCGTTAATGCCGTCCCCAGAAAGATAGTTAGCAGTAAATTTCTTTGCGGTGCAAATGCAATCGAAGCATCCGTTGCTAAAACTACATCCCAGTTTATTGGCTGAAAACCTTGTATTTGAATTTGTTGCGGCGCTGGCGCATAATTTGGCAATTCAGCTTCTTTTAATGACTTGTTGATTGCCTGTTCTTTCGTACTCAGAAAAATTTTATTTTCAGCATCTTGTAAATAGTATTCCTGCCCGGAACTTGCATAATTTTTGACTACATTTTCCAAAGATTTAACCGGCATCTGGGCTATAACCACTGATGTAATTTGCCCATTATCAGGATTCTTAACTGGGGCTGCGGTATAAATATTAAAGCTATTAGTAGACGTAGAAAATATCGGCTGACTGATAAAAGCATTGCCGCTATTTTTAACATTCTGAAAATAATTTAAATTACCTTGATTGCTAAAATTACTTCCTTGGGATTGAACAATTGCATCCCCATTCAAATTAAAAACGCCAATGCTGTCATATACTTTGCGATTGCCAACCTGATAATTACCAACGTAATTATCCAACACGGCTCTTTGTTGACTGGAGCTTGCCCCAGATGCGATCGCGCTTAGATTAGATATTACCTGAATATCTCCATACCGTTGAGACATGAAACTGTTGATTCCATCCGCCAAACTTTTTGTTTGAGCTTCCCCAAACCCAGAAACCTTTCGATTTAAAGATTGACTCGCAGCAATGTAGGCACCGACACCAATTATTAAAACTGGAACCGTTGCCATTGCGATCGCCACAATGGTAGTTTTGGTACTCAAGCTCAGCCGTTTAAATCGAGCCATTAAACCATTAGAGGAATTATTGGTGTTTCCTCTACTTACTTGGTAAGAAGACAGTTGTAATGGACTATCGGTGTTATTAGATGAAACAAGTGATGCCCGATCTTGAGCATCACCACGATTCGCCGAATCTGTTTTATTAAGCATAAATTAATTGCCCCGGAGTGGTAAATTATGACACTAAACATTCATTATTTTTGTATTACACCCTACTCACTACGGAGATTAGAAGAATGCACAATAGCTTGTGCATCTAATACCAGTAATATTTCTTGAGGTTGAACAATGCATCCCCGCAAATAGGGAACTAAACTAGATGCAACCTGCCCTACAGGAGAACCAATCTCATCGCTGTTAAACCTGAGAGTGCCGATAATTTCATGTACTACCAAACCCAAAACCATCGATTGAGTCCGAACAATAATTACACTGTATTGTCGGGGACGATTCTGGGGGGATTGTAGATTGAGTATCTTAGGTAAGTCAACTACCCAAACGATACGACTTCGCCAATTCATTAAGCCCAAAATACCAAAAGGCATATTAGGCATAGCCGTTACGGATTCTACAGACACCACCATTGCTTCTTGCGTCTGCTTCATCGACAAGATAGCAGGTGTTTGCGGATTTATAAAGAATTTGAGATAGCCATCTCCCAAGTTATTTTTGTTCTCAGAAAGCCCATTAGCTAATGTAATACTGGAATTGTTCATTGGTTCAAATTGCTACTGATTTAATTGCACGTAATAGTTCTTCACGAGTATAAGGCTTAGTCACATAAGCATCAGCACCTTGTCTCATTGCCCACAAACGATCGATTTCCTGGTTTTTAGAACTACAAATAACTATAGGAACCGAATGCGTAGCTGGATTTTTTTTCAAAGAACGACAAAGTTCAAAACCACTCATTCCCGGCATTACTACATCAGTAATGATTGCATCAGGTTTTTCCGATTTTAATTTCTCTAAAGCTTCGCTTCCACCTGTAGCTTTTATTACTTTATATCCACTTTCATTTAAGAAATGACTTATTAATTCCAATTCACTAGGTGAATCTTCAACAACTAAAATCGTCCCAAGTAAAGTCAGACTCATTTTTATTATATCCTTAACGATTAATCATCATCTATTAAATTAGGTTACTATTATTCGCGGTAAATATTGATAAATCAACTGATATGTTTAAACACTGCTTTTAACAACTCTGATTGTGTAAAAGGTTTGGTCAAATAACCAGAAGCCCTTACCATCTTTGCTTTTGCCCTATCGATAAATCCAGTCCTCCCTGTCACCATTACGATCGGGATATTTTTAAAAGCGGAGTGTCTTCGTAGCAATGAACACAACTCGTAACCGTCTAAATTCGGCATTTCTACGTCTAATAAAATTAAGTCCGGTTTGCTACGAAGAATTTGCATCAAAGCTTTTACAGGATCGTTAATCATTACAACCGTAAACTTGCCATCATCCAAAAAACGTTTAATTGATTTCAAGATAGTTAAGCTATCATCAATACAGGCAACTGTATATAATCGTTCTTTGGTACTTTTTGAAATATTTGTATTGTTGCTATCCTTATTATCCTTTATATTTTCTTGTACAGTTTGTTGAGATAAGTTTTTTTCAAAATTAGATAATGGTTCAACTTGGATAGATGGCGCATTTGTTTCCTCAACTACAGATGAAGCTTTCTCTAAAGTACCTTTTTGTTGGCTTAGACGGCGGCTTCTCAACTGTTTTTGAGCGCTTTCTACTACAGAACGTAAATCTAAATGACAAAATGAAGGTAGGTTTAATAAAGGATGTTCGCTCCAAAACTCATAACTTCCTTCTTTTATTGTAAGAAAAGATTCTAATACTTCCTTTGCTAATTCATTTACTAAGGTTTCTGCTTGAGGATAAGTAATATAATCCCCATCAACTAACCAGCAAATAGCTTGATAATCGGCTTGAGAAGTTGGCTCTTCCTGATTTTTCTCAAAAATCATCCGCATTTGTACCCGCGCAGAGCTATTGAGAGTCGGGATTTGCTGGTTCAATCGGCGTAAGTGAGTATCAAGTCGTTCAAATAACTTCTCTGATGAAGTTGCATAAGTAAGTTTACCTTCTTCTAAATAGATCGCCCAAGAAGTTGACTTAGTGAATATTCTTAAGCAACCTGTAGCACGACGACTGCTTAATTGTGCTAGTAAAGACAGCGGATGCAGTTTCTGAAATAACTTGTAATCATTAATGGGGGTTGTACTCATTTTGTTCTTACCACTACTAAATTTTCTCGTTCGTTAAAAAATATAATTTATCTATTTTGGTAATAAATAAAACTAGATGTATTATCTATATACGTGGCAAATCCTTGATAAATAAACATTTCGGGATAGTTAAATTTTTCTCAACCCTTACATTGGGGCTATGCAACTTACTTGTACTGAGGTTAACAGAGATTTCTAGATAACAAGTAAAAAAAGTGTGAAGACTACTTAAAGCTACTGAGTATTTAGCTTACATAATTTAATTGATTTAGTCATAAATACGGTTTCAATATCCTATGTCAAAGCTTTATTTAAGTATTACCACTTAAGTATAATACAGTTATTGATTCCGAGTGATACAATAGCAGTTGTTATAGATAATTTGTTTGATTATGTACGTCACTTGTATAAAACTTTTCTTTAGTATTATTTGTTCTTAAATAGTCAAATCACATCATAAATTTGTTCGCCAGACAAACATTGCAGCCTTTATATTAAGGTAGCTATCTTAGAATAGAAAGTTTCAGTTTATACATTACAAAAGTTAATATTGTTTGCCTTAGCTGTATCTATCTATATAGTTAATTACGAACATGAAAGACTAATTATTATAAATACCTAGTAAAATTTCATCTGTTGAAGCTTTTTGTTCTTTGTTGAGGTTAGTTAAGATGTGCATTTACGATGCTATATGCAGTCAATTTAGTCACATATTTCTTTGATATTCATATAGCGATCTCAAATTAGTTGAAATTATTTATTGTTATGTTTTAATTTAATACATTTGTAGAAAAATATACCTACTTAAGACTTATCCTCAGACAACGTAGCGATAGTTGCTGCAAAGCTAATTTTGCACTTAAGTAGTTATCATTTAAGAATTATCTATCTAGGAAAGGGAATTATTGCAGGCAACAGGCAACAGGTTACGAATACAGCTATTTCAGTTACTAAATATTTATGCTCCCGTACTTAAGTCATATTATTCAGCAAGCGTGCGAGTACTCAATTATTAACGCCCTGATATGGCGATCGCATTGCCATATCAAGGCATATTTCTTTGAACGCAAAAGCAGCATTATATCTATTCTCATAATTGCTGCTTAAACCTTAACTCTATTCAATTTAATAGTGAAAAATTAAAAATGCGGATGAAAGGACTTGAACCTTCACGCCCGGAGGCACTAGAACCTAAATCTAGCGCGTCTGCCAATTCCGCCACATCCGCATTCAGTAAGTAGCATATCACAAAAAAGTATTTTTGAGAATAACTATTTTCTCCTTTTCCTTAAAAGTAATTTGATAGGTAAAAGGGTGACTTGCACCATGAGCTTGCCCAAACAAACCCGGTTTCTAAGATAAAACCATTATTCTTTTGTGCAACTCGTGCGGAAACCGGGTTTATGACAGAGATGCAACTCGTGATTACCCTACGGTAACGCGAGGTAAACGATGTTTGAAGGAGCAGAGAATTTCCCAAGAAATAGTGTTTAGTTGATTTGCCCAATCTTGGGCAGTAATTTCTTCTTCACCTTCACGCCCAAGAATAGTAACGATTTCCCCTTCTTGTACATCAGGTATGGCACTGATATCTAACATCAGCTGATCCATAGTAATCGCACCAATTTGAGGTACTTTTACACCTCGAATCAAAACTTGCATCTTGTTAGAAAGGTTGCGGGGTATTCCATCAGCGTAACCAATACCTACAACTGCCAAAGGCATTTGTTTGTTTGCAATAAATGTGTGCCCGTAACTGACACCAACACCTTTTTCAATTGTCTTAACGTGAGTAACTCGCGCTTTCACTTGTAAAACTGGCTTCAAGTCAACCTGCTTGTGCAAATGAACTGATGGATAAAATCCATAAACCGCCAAACCGACGCGCACCATATCGTAATGTAAAGATTTATCGCTTAAAGTGCCAGCAGAATTTGCTAAATGCAAGCAAGGTATTTCTATGCCAATATCTTTTATTCGGGCGATCGCACGACTAAAACGTTGGTGCTGTTGTTTCATCACGGTATCATCAGGACTATCGGCAGTCGCCAAATGAGAATAAATACTGGCAATATCAAGATGAGGCAACCGTGTAACCAATTGAACGAACTGGGCACAATCCTTCCAATCAGTACCTAAGCGCGACATTCCGGTATCTAATTTGAGATGTACCCGTAGCGGAGAATCAAAATTTATCGCTTCTAAAATATCTGAAAATATTAAAGCTTGCTTGGCACTGCAAACTGTAGGTTCGAGTTGCCATTCTACAATTGCCCGGACTTGTTCGTTCGTATAAGTTGCACCTAAAATCAAAATCGGCGCTTTAATGCCAGCTTCTCGTAACTCAATTCCTTCTGGGATTGTAGCAACACCCAGCCAACTAGCCCCCGATTTTAACGCTGTTTGGGCAACACTTACAGATCCATGTCCATAAGCATCTGCTTTCACCACAGCCATTAACTGAGTACGCGGTGATAGTAACTTTCGTATTTGAACTATGTTATGTGATAATGCCGCTAAATCAATTTCGACCCAAGCACGCTGCGAAAACCAAGCATAATTATTACAAGGAACAGCCGAACTAATACTTTTATTTTGTTCGTGACTTAACATATATTTACTTTCTTCCATTCACACCACTTTCAAACAGGCTTCGTCGCTGATTAATTATTCTTCTTGTTAGAAGCCGATCGGGTTAGTTTGGAAGTTTATCGTTACTTAGGTCGAGAATACAAGTATGTTAATTATTAATTCTTAATATATTATTTTTTGCTTGCAGGCTTGAAGAAGGCGGACTGTGGAAGCATTAACTTATTTCATATCATTCTTTATCAATTAAATTAAAGCTTTTTATCTGCTAGCATGGTCTAAAGTGCTGCCATATGTTCGGGGCTGGGCACAGTAATTTTAGACAAATATATAGTTCAACTATTAACTGCGTTTCAAATAAATTATCAAGAAAATGGTAGCAAGTATAAATTCAACTCATTCCAAACCAGAGTTAATTTGTGTTAATATATGTAAAACTAATACCTTGAGCGACTATCAATGGGAAAGGTTTTAGTCCTAAACGCTTCTTACGAACCGCTCAATATAACGAGCTGGCGTCGCGCTGCGATTTTAGTAATTAAAGGAAAAGCAGAGCGGGTAGAACATAATGGTAAATTTATTTACTCGGATTTCCCGCTTCCAACCGTTATAAGGTTGCGCTATTACGTCCGCGTTCCTTATAAAGAAATTCCTTTAACCCGTCGGAATATATTGCATCGCGATGGTCATACTTGTCAATACTGTGGTTACAAGGGCGATGACTTAACACTGGATCACGTAGTTCCGCGATCGCGTCGTGGAGGCGATACCTGGGAGAACATTGTTACAGCGTGCGTTCGCTGCAATGTTAAGAAGGGGAACCGTACACCGCAAGAAGCTCATATGCCATTGCATCATACTCCACGCAGACCTTATAGTAGCCTCTACTTTGAGGTCAGCAAGCATCTTAAAAGTGGTTTGCATCAAGAGTGGCAAAAATATGTCATAGGACTTTGACATAATTATTTTTGTCATAAATAGAGCAAAAATTGCTTTCCTAAAAGCAATTAAGATGCTTTGTAAAGTAGGCTTTCGGGCTGATAATACGATCGACAATTTGATAATTGCCGTTTAGTTTTTGTCGTGAAATTGGCGAAATTAAAAATGGGCTTTTGAGTGTATAGCTGTACGGCTGTACCATCAAAGCGATGCAATTATGCTGCAATGCTTGTGCGACCAGTCCGCGACAAGAACTTTAATATTCTACATCATGTTTAGAAAACGGCAAGTAGGGTGCATCTAATAAATCAACGAAAATGATTAAATAAAATGTAGAGTTAATACAAAATTGCTTTAAAATAATTAACGATCTTATAAATTGAGATAATTAGATAAAAAATTGCGTAAAATATGTTATTTAGCATACAATTTGTGCTGTTCGCGGCAAGTTGTAGCAAAAATGCTATGTAGTAAATTCATTATTTGTGAGGGATTAAGGACTTTAAGAACAGAACAAAGCTAAAAGCAGTAAAAACATTAAGTAATTAAATTAGCCAAGATCGGTCGATCGAAACTTGCAATCAATATACGTAGATATTGGCGCTTTGCTACATAGAGTGCGACTATTCTAGTTTCTGGCAGATGAAAATATTTAGTCATTTTTAAAGCTTTTGAATCCTAACCGCTCACGCTACAAAAAATTTCTCTATGCAACTAAATTCTGACAATAAGCAGGTTGAGGATTTACAATTGACACCAGAATTAACCGATAAAAGTGTTGAGATCGATCGAGATTCGCAACAAGTATCGCCTCCATCCAAGAATTCTGCGGGGGCAATGGTAGCTACGGACGGTAATTACAAAGCAGGTTTTCGTAGTCATTCCGTAGCTACCCAAAAATCCGAACAATTATTACAGACGCTCAAAGCACACCAACACGAGCGCCAAATAATTATTTTACAAGATTTCCCCGACCCCGACGCTCTTTCTTCAGCCTGGACGTACCAGTTGATTGCCGAGCAATACGATATCAAGTGCGATATTACTTACGCTGGAACTCTTTCCCATCAAGAAAATATTGCTTTAGTAAAGCTCACGAACTTACCAGCAACCCGTACTCCCTTACAAAGTATCAAGAATCGCGACTTATCAGCATATCAAGGCTATGTATTAGTCGATAATCAAGGTACAACTTCCACTTTAATAAATGCAATTCAGGAAGCGGGTATTCCTTTGATAGCGATCGTAGATCACCATAACTTGCAAGGTGATTTTAAATCAGAGTTTGTTGACATACGTCCCGCAGTCAGAGCGACGGCAACAATATTTACTCAATATCTACAATCGGGTTTGCTAGAGCTAGATAGCAGCATAAGCGAACACGTCAACTGTGCCACAGCCTTGATGCACGGCTTGCATTCAGATACGAATCGACTGATGCAGGCTAAAGAAGAAGATTTCATGGCGGCGGCTTACCTGAGCCGATTTTATGACGGACAGTTGCTCAACACCATACTGCGGGCAAATCGTTCCAAGCGAGTCATGGATGTAATTGAACGTTCATTAAGAAATCGCATCGTGCAAAATAATTTTTCAATTGCTGGTGTCGGTTATTTACGCTACGACGATAGAGATGCAATCCCCCAAGCGGCTGATTTTTTGGTGACAGAAGACAACGTTCATACCGCAGTAGTTTACGGTATAGTTCACGATGAAGATGAAGAATTAGAAGTGGTGATTGGTTCTTTAAGAACTAATAAAATAACTTTAGATCCCGACGAATTTATTAAAGAAGCCTTTGGACAAGATAGCGCGGGTCGTTTTTTTGGTGGTGGGCGTACCAGTGCCGGAGGTTTTGAAATTCCGATGGGTTTTTTATCTGGAGGTAACGAAAATTCAGCTTATGCAAAAATGAAATGGGAAGTATACGATACCCAAATTAAGCAAAAGCTGTCGAAATTAGTTAATCCTAAAGACAATCCCATCTCATCCGATGATGAATAATGTTTTTATTTTTATAATAATTACGCCGTGAAACTATACTTAATTCGTCATGGTATCGCACAGGAGGCTACAAGCTCTCTGAGAGATGAGGAACGAAGCCTCACCGAACATGGGCGACAAAGAACAGAAAAAGTTGCCCAACGTTTAAAAGACTTGGATTTGAGTTTTGATTTGATTGCTACGAGTCCTTTGGTAAGAGCCTATCAAACAGCGGAAATATTGATTTCAACAGGACTAAGTTCGCAGTTAGAACAATGTTCTTACCTTGCTCCTGGTGGTAGTATGCTTTCTTGGATTGCAGAGTGGTTAACGCCTAAAAACTATCCACCTTCTACTTGCTTGGCATTAGTCGGGCACGAGCGTTGTTTGAGCAATTGGGCTGAAATTTTAGTTTGGGGTGAAGCTAAAGACAGCTTAGTCCTGAAAAAAGCAGGTATGATTGGAATAGAAACACGCCCTAGCGCTCCTCTTGTGGGTGGCTGTGAGATGTTTTGGTTGACACCACCTAAGTACTTGCTCTAAAGATATTTGGAAAATATTGGGTAGATAAAGTATTAAATTTGACTTTATAAACATCCTTTTAGCAGCTATTCAACTTTTATCCAAAAGGATTTTGTATTAAAGGATACTGTTATGGTGGTAAAACTTTCTGGTAAGTTAACTCTATAAAATCTTTCAAACAAAAGATGGTATTGCCATGATGGTTTGCGAATTTAAGCCCGGATTGGATGGAGTTCCTGCTGCCCAATCCAGTATTAGCAATGTTGACGGGCAAAAGGGGATATTGGAATATCGTGGCATCCGGATTGAAGAACTAGCAAAAAAGAGTACTTTTCTAGAAACTGCTTACTTGCTAATTTGGGGCGAACTGCCGTCAAAAGAAGAATTAGCATTATTTGAACATGAAGTTCATCAAAATAGAAGGATAAAATACCGCATTCGGGACATGATGAAGTGTTTTCCTGAAAGCGGTCATCCAATGGATGTTTTGCAAGCTTCAGCAGCAGCATTAGGTTTATTTTATTCGCGCCGCGATTTAAATAATCCAGTTTACATTAGAGATGCTGTTGTCCGTCTGCTAGCAAGTATTCCTACAATGGTAGCGGCTTTCGAGTTGATGCGACGAGGTGACGATCCCGTGCGTCCTCACGATGATTTAGACTATGCCGCCAACTTTCTGTATATGCTGCATGAGGAAAAGCCAGACCCGATAGCGGCGCGGATATTTGATGTCTGCTTGATACTTCATGCCGAACATACCATGAATGCTTCCACCTTTAGCGCCAGGGTGACAGCCTCCACTCTTACCGATCCCTATGCAGTAGTTGCAAGTGCAGTAGGGACTTTAGGAGGACCTTTACATGGTGGTGCAAACGAAGAAGTAATTGGGGTGTTAGAAGAAATTGGTTCTCCAGAAAATGTCCGCCCTTACGTTTTAGATTGCATTCAAAAAAAAGCTAAGATAATGGGTTTTGGTCATCGCGTCTACAAAGTAAAAGATCCACGCGCAAAGATTTTACAAAACTTGGCAGAAGAACTATTTGCCAAAGTTGGGTATGACAAGTATTATGACATTGCCCAAGAAATGGAACGAGTAGTAGAAGAAAAACTGGGTCATAAAGGAATTTATGCCAATGTTGACTTCTACTCCGGCTTAGTGTATAGAAAACTAGGTATTTCAACAGACTTTTTTACACCAGTATTTGCTATGGCTCGCGTTGCTGGTTGGCTAGCGCATTGGAAAGAACAATTGGTACAAAACCGAATTTTCCGTCCCGGCCAGATTTACAACGGTCGCCACAACGTTGATTACGTTCATATAAACGAACGGGTTAAATAAGTTCTGCATATTAAAGGTTAGGAATTGGGCATGGGGCTGAAGGGTATTGGTAATTTATTCCCACTCTTTCCCCTCTCCCGTATCTACTCACCAAAGAAATCTTTATCCATAAGATAAGTAGAACCTCTTACTTGGGTGAGAGAACAGCAAGCCTTAGAGCGATATACTAGGCATGGTCATCGCAAAAAATCTCAAATTTTGCCTTTTTTTGGGTAAATATATTGTTGGGTTACTTTACACTTATTAATAAGTATAAATAGTTGTAAATATCCAATGCGGTACATGAAGTATAAAGGAGTTTGTGTAGCACTTCATACTTCATAAGAGTAAGCAAATAGTAAGTGCGATAAGCGCCATAAGTAAGGCAATTGGCACTGCCTGTCGCTCTACAGTTGAATTCGGGTAAACGGTTCGATCGCTCTTTGGCTCGAGTTATATAAACATTTGTTTAGATGCTCGTTCTGATTAAGAATCCCGTGTTTTGTCGCGGGTCGTCGTGTCAAGCTTGAGTTAACTTCAAGAGTATAAAAATGAATTCAGGAATTGATCTGCAAGGAACTTTTATTCAAAGCTTGATGGATTTGGGACTGCCCTATGGTACAGCTAAAGCCATTTGGATGCCCTTGCCGATGGTTTTAATGCTCATTGGTGCCACGGTAGGGGTGCTGGTGTGTGTTTGGCAAGAGCGAAAAATTTCAGCAGCAGCCCAGCAGCGGATTGGTCCTGAATATATCGGCCCTTTGGGTTTGCTTGCGCCAGTAGCAGATGGTCTAAAGTTAGTCTTTAAGGAAGATATAATACCGGCAAAAGCCGACTCCTTATTATTTACACTCGGTCCGATAATTGTAGTGTTGCCGGTATTTCTGTCCTATTTAATTGTGCCGTTTGGACAAAATTTATTGATAACCAATGTGGGAATGGGAGTTTTCTTATGGATTGCTCTTTCTTCCGTTCAGCCGATTGGTTTATTAATGGCTGGCTACGCATCAAATAATAAATATGCTCTCTTAGGAGGGTTGCGAGCGGCTGCACAATCGATTAGTTACGAAATTCCTTTGGCGCTTGCAGTATTAGCAGTCGTCATGATGTCGAATAGCCTCAGCACCGTTGATATTGTCAATCAACAATCGGGCTACGGCATTTTGGGTTGGAACGTTTGGCGACAACCGGCAGGTTTTATTATCTTCTGGATAGCAGCTCTGGCAGAATGCGAACGTATGCCTTTTGACTTACCAGAAGCAGAAGAGGAACTCGTAGCAGGTTATCAAACCGAATATTCTGGCATGAAGTTCGCTTTGTTTTACTTGAGTTCCTACGTCAATTTAGTATTATCTGCTTTATTGGTATCTGTTTTATATCTCGGTGGTTGGGATTTTCCGATTCCTTTAAACTTAATTGCAGGTTGGTTGGGAGTGAGTGAAGCTAACCCTGTTTTCCAGGTAGTCACGGCTTCATTAGGTATTACAATGACCGTACTCAAAGCCTACTTCTTAGTATTTTTGGCGATTTTATTGCGCTGGACCGTGCCAAGAGTTCGCATTGACCAACTGTTAGATTTAGGGTGGAAATTTTTGCTTCCCATCGGTTTAGTTAACTTGCTGTTAACCGCAGCATTAAAGTTAGCTTTTCCCTTCGCCTTTGGTGGATGAATCAGAAGTTGTGAGTTATGAGTTATGAGTTATGAGTTATGAATTATAAGTAAAAAAATTCTTAATTCCTAACTCCTAACTCCTAACTTTATTTACGTATAAGGAGACACAATAATGTTAAAGTTCCTCAAGCAAGTTGTTGATTACGGTAAAGAAACGTGGGAAGCCACTCGCTATATTGGTCAAGGTTTAGCCGTTACCTTCGATCATATGCAGCGTCGTCCCGTTACGGTGCAGTATCCTTACGAGAAGTTAATTCCTAGCGAACGCTTTCGCGGTAGAATCCATTTTGAGTTTGATAAATGTATTGCTTGTGAGGTTTGCGTTCGGGTATGTCCGATTAACCTACCTGTAGTGGACTGGGAATTTAACAAAGCCAGCAAAAAGAAAAAGCTCAATCACTACAGTATTGATTTCGGAGTTTGCATATTCTGCGGTAACTGTGTAGAGTATTGTCCGACTAACTGTCTATCAATGACAGAAGACTACGAGCTTTCTACTTATGACCGTCACGAGTTGAATTATGATAACGTTGCCCTCGGTCGTCTGCCTTATAAAGTCACAAATGACCCAATGGTAACACCGTTGCGCGAATTAATTTACCTTCCCAAAGGTGTAATGGAACCCCACGATCTACCAGCCGATGCACCTCGCGCAGGCGCTTTCCCCGAAGACTTAGTAGAAGAAGAAAAGTAAATGAACCACCGGAGTTATGAGTTATGAGTTATGAGTTAATAATTAGAAAAATAATTAATAACTAATAACTAACAACTAACAACTAATAAATAGCCAACAATCAACAACGAAGGATCAAAAAAGTGGATTTAGCTGATGGAGTACAGGTAGTTTCGTTTGCCATATTGGCTGCGATGATGATTGCAACGGCGCTGGGAGTTGTGCTGTTTGATAATATTGTTTACTCTGCTTTTACGCTGGGGGGCGTATTTATTAGTATTGCGGGATTATACCTGCTGCTGAATGCGGACTTTGTAGCCGCAGCCCAATTGCTAGTTTATGTTGGGGCAGTTAACGTATTAATTTTGTTTGCGATTATGTTGGTGAACAAACAAGAAAATTATTCACCTTTACCGAACTCCTGGCTCAGGAAAGGGGTAACAGGATTAGTTAGTTTAGGATTATTTGCACTTTTAAGTACGATGGTTCTAGCAACACCTTGGGCTAATTCTACGGCAACTCCCGTTCAAAATTCGATAGTTTTAATTGGCGAGCATTTCTTTACTGACTTTTTATTACCTTTTGAATTAGCTTCGATTTTACTATTGATGGCGATGGTAGGAGCAATAATATTAGCTCGTCGCGAATACTTACCTCCCCAAGAAACGGACGACCAAATGCCACAAACTGTTTTACAATTGCCCGAACGTCCGAGAGAATTAGTATCAGCCGGAAGCGAAGACAAATAACAATGAACAATTGATGATTTATAAATCGCACTTTCAGCCTAAAAACTGATAACTGATAATTGATTTTTAAGGAATAGCAAATAACCATGCAACTTCAGTACTTTTTATTACTATCTGCCGCTCTATTCTGTATCGGTATTTTTGGTGTTGTGACCAGTCGGAATGCGGTACGGGTGTTAATGTCGATTGAACTTTTGCTAAATTCGGTTAATTTGAACTTGATGGCTTTTTCCAACTATTTGGATTCAACATTAATTAAAGGTCAGGTTTTTACCGTATTTGTAATTACTGTGGCGGCGGCTGAAGCAGCAGTAGGTTTGGCGATTGTATTGGCAATATACCGTAATCGCGATACTGTTGATATGGAACAGTTTAACCTCCTAAAATGGTAGTTTCGTGGAGCTTAAGCAAGTAATTATTGCCTACAAGGCGCGAGATCCTCAAAGCAAACGCTGGGCTGAAATCTGTGCCAGCCAGTTAGAACATCGTAAATGCCATGTATTAATGGGTCCAAGCGGTCCGAAAGATAATCCATACCCGGTTTTTTTAGCTTCGGCGACCGAACAAATTGACTTGGCGATAGTACTTGGTGGTGATGGAACTGTTCTAACTGGTGCAAGACATTTAGCCCAGGCTGGCGTTCCTATTTTGGCTGTGAATGTAGGGGGTCATTTAGGATTTTTAACTGAGTCGGTAGAAGAGTTTCAAGATACCGAACAAGTTTGGGATAGACTTTTTGAAGACCGTTATGCCATACAGCGGCGGATGATGTTGCAGGCAGCAGTATATGAGGGACATGGTTCAAACTTGGAACCGATAACCGAAAGCTACCTGGCTTTGAACGAAATGTGTGTCAAACCAGCTTCCGCAGACCGCATGATCACGTCAATTTTGGAATTGGAAATTGATAATGAGGTGGTTGACCAATATCAGGGAGACGGGTTAATTATTTCTACCCCTACAGGTTCTACAGGCTATACGGTTTCTGCAAACGGTCCGATAATGCACGATGGTATGGAAGCGATTACCATCACTCCTATATGTCCCATGAGTCTTTCAAGTCGTCCCATTGTTTTACCTCCGGGTTCGGTAATTAGTATTTGGCCCTTGGGAGATTTTGATTTAAGTACTAAGCTGTGGACTGATGGCGTTTTAGCGACTTCGATATGGCCCGGACACCGCGTAGATGTACGTATGGCAGAATGTCGGTCTAAGTTTATTATTTTACGGGAAAACTATTCGTACTATCAGGTTTTGCGCGAAAAATTGCTCTGGGCGGGAACCAGAGTTAGGTATAACACCAAACATAGTACGAATTAAAAAATGTAGAGACGCGATATATCGCGTCTCTACAAGGATTTTAGTTATTCAACAAATTATTCAAAACAAACTGCATCCACTTCAACTTCAATTAACATTGCAGAATTTATCAGTCGTAGGTTGGGTTAGACACGAACAACAATTTAATCGATAACGATATTCTATGTTTATCTTGTCGTAACCCAACACCAGCACTTCGGGTAAACAAAAATATTTTAGAAAAAGTTTAGAACATAAATAATAAATAATTAAAATCTTAGATGATGTTTAAAAAGCGTAGTTGTAGGTTAGGTTAGACACGAACACAAATTTAATTGATAACAGAATTCTATGTTTATCGTGTCGTAACCCAACATCAGTACTTCGGGTAAACAAAATTAGTTTAGAAAAAGTTTAGTTGTAGGTTGGGTTAGACACGAACACAAATTTAATTGATAACAGAATTCTATGTTTATCGTGTCGTAACCCAACATCAGCACTTTGGATCGATAAAAATATGTTTGTTCAAGTTTAGGACGTAAATATAGTTGTAGGTTGGGTTAGACACGAACACAAATTTAATTGATAACAGAATTCTATGTTTATCGTGTCGTAACCCAACATCAGCACTTTGGATCGATAAAAATATGTTTGTTCAAGTTTAGGACGTAAATATAGACTATGAAGATGTTGGGTTACGACGCAAGCCCTAATTATCCGTTGAATTCTGTATCATGCGTGCGTCTAACCCAACCTACTGGCTGAGTGCCCCTAACTCAACTTGCAAGTTGATTAAAAATAAAGTTAATTTAAGTTTGTACGGTTTTCATATGATGTTTTTTTATTCGGTTATCAGTACAAAATATAATAAATAATAAACCCGGTTCGTTTCAAAAACCGGGTTTTTCAATTCTCACAAATTAATAGTTCCTCAATGTATGAAAAGTATAAATAAGTTGAAAACTAATAACTTTTCAATCAACTGCTCTTAAGAAATAGTTAATTACGCTAGAAACTATTGCTAGTACTATCGAACCTAGTAAAGCAGCTAAAGGTCCGCTGATTATAAAACCGTAATTAGGAGTAAATATACTTGCTAGCCAAAGGGTAAATCCGTTAATAACAAAGGTAAATAATCCAAAGGTAAGCAAGTTTATCGGCAGAGTTAAAATGCTTAAAATAGGTCTGATAAAAGCATTAACCAGCCCTACAATTACAGCTGCAACTAAGGCTGCAACAAAGCTTTTAATTACGAATCCAGAAACAATATGAGCGGTAATTAGCAATGACACCGCAGTGCCAAGCCAAGTTAAGAGAAAATGCATCATAGGCTTTGTGTAGGAAAATTATTGATTTGCTTGGGGTAATTCACAATAAACTTTTCAGTATCTACATTATGCTTGAAAGTAGAAAAACAACGCTTTCGGAGTAATGGCATCTAATGATACCCCTTTTTGAGATAAATATATTATCCTATTGCGGGTTGTAGTAGTGACTTAAATTTAGTTAAATACTTAAATATAGCTTTACTTACGAGAAATGACATTTTATGTACTTATCAAGCTTTTGGCTATGCAGCTAACGAATTTTATACAATGAGTCGTTTGGGAGTTTGGTATTTTTCGCACAAATGGGCAACATTGCTTTTTGAGTGGGAAAACCACATACTTAACTTGTATGAAACTTTGAATCATTACGTGTTCTTAGTCCGCTGCCCTGTCTGTTATTCGGGTTGCTCATGAGTGAAAAGAATCAAACTCGAAAAATTTTGCTTTTGTCAGCAAACCCTAAAGGTACTAGTTTGTTGCGTCTAGATGAGGAGATGCGGGAGATTGAGGAAGGGTTGAAGCGAGCAAAAAAACGTGACGAATATTCAATATCAGTTGCAGAAGCAGTACGTTACAGAGATATACACAGAGCAATTCTGGAATATGAACCGCAGATTATTCACTTTTCTGGGCATGGAACTGGTGAAGATGGTTTGGCTTTTGAAGATGAATCTGGTCAAATCAAATTAGTTGATGCAGAAGCTTTAGCTGGATTATTCCAATTATTTAGCAACCAAGTTGAGTGTGTTATCCTCAATGCTTGTTACTCAGAATACCAGGCTTTAGAGATTTCTCAGTACATTGATTATGTGGTGGGGATGAGTCAAGTAATTGGGGATAAAGCAGCGATTGAATTTGCAGTAGGTTTTTATGATGCACTGGGAGCGGGACACAATTATGAGTTTGCTTATAAATTAGGTTGTAATTTGATTGGGATAGCAGGAATACCGGAGCAACAAACACCCCAATTTATTGCACGGGATTCTGCAATAACACCTCCAGAAAATTCTGCGAAAGCAGCGACAATATATATTGAACGTCAGAACATTGAAGAAAAATGCTATCAAGCGATTTTGCAACCCGGAGCGCTAATTCGCATCAAAGCAGCGCAGAAAATGGGGAAAACTTCGCTTTTAGAGAAATTGCTTGGCTATTCCAGAGAGCAAGGTTATCAAACAGCGAAGTTAGATTTAAAACAAGCTGATGTTAATACCCTCGCTGATTTGAAAACATTTTTACAGTGGTTATGTGCTGATGTTTCTGACAGTTTGGAACTTGAACCAGAACTAGATAAATACTGGCAAGATATTTATGGGCTGAATAAAAACTGTACTCGTTATTTTCAAAAATATTTATTATCTGTTACCGATAAACCTTTAGTTTTTGCCATTGATAATTTTGAGCGACTGTTTGAATATCCCGATATTTTCCCTCAATTCTGCTTGCTGCTGCGGGGTTGGTATGAATCTGCTAAACAAGGAGACAGGATTGGTAAAATTTGGCATAAACTGCGGTTAGTAGTAGTTCATTCTACTGAAGCTTATCCTTGTTTGGATACCAATCACTCGCCTTTTAATGTTGGGATAGCAATTGATTTACCTGAGTTTAATTTGCAACAAGTAGAAAATATTGCCAAGCGCTGCGATCGCAATATTCAGTTGGGAAAAGAAGGTTTAAATAAGTTAATGGAGTTAGTAGGTGGACATCCTTATTTAATACAGGAAGCTATTACCAATCTCAAAACGAAACAAATAACTCTAGAGCAACTTTTAAATCTTGCACCTACAGAAGAGGGAATTTTTAGCAACCATCTGCGGGAACAATTATGGAATTTACAACATAATCCTCAGTTGGAGTCGGCTTATAAAAAAGTGGTGACAGCAAACAAACCCGTGCGACTTGATACGGAAATTGGGTTTAAACTACATAGCATGGGATTGGTGAAGCTTTTAGGTAATGATTGTGTTCCTAGCTACGATTTGTATCGTCGGTATTTTTCGGAGCGTTTGGTTTAATAACCTCACCCCCTTCCCCTCTCCTTGGCAAGGAGAGGGGTGGCGAAGGCAGGGTGAGGTATTGGAGTAAGTTATGGTTGACCAATATATTTTCTCTGGAAGTCTACCGGAAAATGCCAGCACCTATGTGACGCGAGATGCCGATCGCCAATTGTATGATGGATTGCGATCGGGAAAGTTTTGTTATGTGTTGAATTCCCGTCAAAGTGGTAAATCCAGCTTACGAGTGCGAACAATGCGCCGTTTAAGGGAAAATGGTGTGGAATGTGCTGCGATCGATCTTTCTGCGGGTGGTATTCAAAATGTCCCACCAGAGCAATGGTATGCGGATTTAATCGATACGCTGATTGATAGTTTTGATTTGGATGTTGATTTTGGTGAGTGGTGGGGAGCAAATCAATTAAATTCTCTTGTAACCAAGTTTCGTAAGTTTCTAGAAGAAATCCTGCTTGTTGAAGTTAAAGAAAATATTGTTATTTTTATTGATGAAATTGATAGCGTTCTGAGTCTTAATTTTCCTACGGATGATTTTTTCGCTTTTATTCGTTCCTGTTATAATCAGCGTGTTGATAATCCCGAATACAACCGCTTGACATTTTGTTTGTTGGGAGTCGCTTCACCCAGCAATTTAATTCAAGATAAACAACGCACTCCGTTTAATATTGGTAAAGCTATTTCTCTCAATGGGTTTCAATTACACGAAGTCGAACCGTTAGTAAAGGGTTTAACAGAAAAATTTATTCATCCTCAAGTGGTGATGCAAGAAATTTTAGATTGGACGAAAGGACAACCGTTTCTGACGCAAAAGTTGTGTCAATTTATGGTGGAATCGGAGCAAGAAAATCCCCGCACTGTTGAAGAAGTTGTCAGTTCAAAGATTATTGAAAATTGGGAATCTCAAGATGAACCCGAACACTTACGCACCATTCGAGACAGAATTTTAAGCAATGAGGAACGTGCTGGGTATTTGTTGGAATTGTATCAGCAAGTTCGGTGTTCGGAGCAGCAAGCTGAAATAATAGATCCCCCCTTGCCCCCCTTAGAAAGGGGGGTTTGTGATTCCTCCTTGCCCCCCTCAGTAAAGGGGGTTTACGATTCCTCCTTGCCCCCCTTTATAAGGGGGGTTGGGGGGATCTCAAATTCTGCATCTTCACCAGCAATTGGTATTAAAGCCGACAATACTTTAGAACAAAGTGAATTACTGCTTTCTGGATTAGTTGTAAGACGAGAAGGTAAGTTAAGAGTTTATAACCTTATATATAAACAAGTTTTTAACCAGAATTGGGTTGAAAATGAATTAAAGAATTTGCGTCCCTATTCCGAAAGTTTTAAATTTTGGGTTGCTTCTGGAGGTAAAGATGAATCTCGATTGTTACGGGGAAAGGCTTTAATTGATGCTGAGGAATGGGGGAAAGAGAAGAATTTAAGTTATCAAGATAAACAGTTTTTAGCTGCTAGTAGGGAAAAGGAAATTCAGGAGAAAATTGCTGCTGATGAACAAGCAGCAAAGTTGGAGAGGGAGAGGAAAGATAAGGAAGCAGCAGAGAAGAGAAATTGGGTATTGAGTGAAGCGAATCGGAAAGCGAAACAGCAAATTCGGAAGGGGACTGTTGTTTTAGCTTTGACTTTATTTGGAGCAGTAACTTCAGTAACAATAGCTACTTGGAAAGTTGTAGAAGCACAAAATAAACTTGAAGAAGCATACACATATGTTGCAAATCCCCTACAGCTAAAAGAATTGGCAGGAAAATTATCCCCAGATTCAGAAGAAGCTATTGAGATATCAAACAAAGCAGCTATTAAAATCAAAGAACCTCTACTTGAACAAGTTTATCTCCATGCTTCTAAATCTTTAGCTTATCAATATCTCAAAGATTGGGAATCAGCAGAAGAATCCATCAAACATAGTATGAACTTTTTAACGGGATGGAAGGAGAATAAAGGTAAAATAGCGAATAAAAAATCAAATAATGAATTCTTGCAGATAAAGATATTCGCCTTGACTGTTCAAGCTAATTTATTCAAGCAAAAGAACAATACTCAAAAAGCAAGAACAACTTACAAAGAAGCATTCAATATTCTTCAAAATAGTAAAATCAGCCCTTTTAAATCAGAATTTTCTATTTTAGACAAGAATACTGTGGAATCTTTACACCGTGGATTAATCGAATTACTTGCCGCTGAAAATATTACAGAAAATGAGCAGTTTGATGAGGTTAGGAATTCTCTCAAACAGCACTTTTATGATGCACTTGAATACTCTTTAAAAAACCAAAATTGGCGGGAAGCTGATATAACAACCTATAAGTTTATGCGTTTTATTGCTAATAGAGAAAAAGAAAGTTGGCTTCATATCTCGCACATTAAGAAATTCTCCTGTCCTGACCTAAAAAAAATGGATGACCTATGGGTACAAAACTCAAAAGGACATTTTGGTTTTAGCGTGCAAAAGGAAATTTGGGTTAAGACAGAAAATAAGCAAGGTATTAAACGGTCAGATTGGAATGATAAAGATACCCGTAATTACTATAGTTTTACTATTCCTGTACTATGGCTCAATGGTACTATAAATAATTCGGTGATGTATGATGATTTGTTAGAAAGTATAATAAGAAACCCTTTTAGCCCAGAGGTAAGAGGTGGTCTACCAGCGAGTTGGTATATGGATGATTCTAGATTAGATTATGAAATATTTAGAATCAGGGATGAGATGAGGAAAACTCGAATTTCGGAGATTAGATGGAGGAGAAAGAAAGAAAAATGGACAGATGAATGGATACTTCTTTTCTCACGCTGCGACTTATAAACCTTAACATATAAGCGTCCCAGTTCTTTATAAAGATTTATTTCTGAAGGAATTTCTACGAAGTCATAAGCTTTTCAAGAATCCGATACCTGGCACCAAGGAAGGTTAAAGGTTAAAGGTCAAAATAATTAAACTTCTGACTAAATTGCTCAAGCATCATTGAAAAACTGAGCAGCGATTTTGGAGTCATAGCAATTAGCCATCACAAATTTTTCAGCTACTTCCCTCACTTCTGAATCTACAACTTCCCAATCATCCCAAGGAAAGTTATATCATGTCCGGGTAAAGACTATTGAAATTAACCGGACTTGATATTACTAATTAACGATCGCAATCAGCCGGTTGTACGACCAATAATACCTAGTTGATTATTACCAACGTTATCTTCTTGTTCTTCCCGATCGCTTTGAGGATTAACTGTATTTACATCTTCATCTAACTGAGATTGATTATCTTCGGGTACTTGAGTAGATGAATAATCGGCGCGAGCCATATCGACACCTGCATCTGGAGTTATACTACCGCTACCGTGAGTTGATGCTCCTGGTGTAGTAGTTTTATCTTGTTCTGGATTCATTTTTGTAAATTCCCGATCGAAACAATAATTTAAACCTACGCAAAAGCAATAGGTTATGTATCAATTGTTTGAATTTTCAAAGTTTTTTACATCATTCGTAAGTGATAAACTGTTGTTGCGATCGCACTACGAAAGAAGTAAACCATAAGAGTAAGTTGTTGATAAATTGCTTGATATTACAAATAATAATGGTGCGTTACCATGACGGCGATAACGCACCAAAAAAATCGGATATTTAATTAAATCGCTTTCTTAACGTTTATCTAAAAGTTGCCAAGTAGCACCTCCAACAACACCATCGGGTTCTAAACCGTTACGTTGCTGAAATGCTTTTACTGCTTCTGTTGTTACCGGACCAAAATCTCCATCAACGCTTTTAAGAAATCCCAAGTTAGATAATTTTTCTTGTAATTTAACAACTTGAGAACCTTGCATTCCCGAACGCAAAATCGGTAATCCTTGGGCGGTATATTGAATTGCGGGAGTTTTTTGATTAGTGGTTGTACTGCTTTGACGAGTACGTGTGGTTTCACGAGTGCGTGTAGTCGCAGCTTGTCTTTGTGCGGGTTTGCGCCGCGTGGTAGTATTACGAGGTTTTGGTTTTGCTGGTGTCGGTTTGGGATTGTTTCTAGGTGGCGTTGCTGGTTGTGGTTCTGGTGAAGGCGTAACAATTCTAAATGGACTATTTGCCGCAGTTGTTAATGTTCTTTGTTGCTGTGTAGAATTATTCACCACCCTAACGCTGCCGAATGACTCTGTGGGCA
Source organism: Rivularia sp. (in: cyanobacteria) (assembly GCA_965234645.1). GTDB lineage: Bacteria > Cyanobacteriota > Cyanobacteriia > Cyanobacteriales > Nostocaceae > Rivularia. Next base: position 5,709,683 of record OZ248344.1, read on the forward strand.
TGGGGAAGCTATCAGAAGGAGGTGGTGTAGGAGTGCTAGTTACTGTTGATTCCGATGCGGCTATGTTATTAGGAAAAAGGGTTTGCCAAGTATTCGTATCTGCAACCCCATCAGCTTTCAAACCTGCTGCTTGCTGAAAACCCGAAACTGCTTTCTTAGTTGCTTCGGTGAAAATACCATTGACTTCACCTCCGTAAAATCCTAAAAGTTTTAGAGCGCCTTGTAATTCTCTTACAGGTACCCCTTCGCTACCTAATTTAAGAGTAGGACGGTTCATATTAGCCTCTACAACTACCTGAGCAATCTTTTGTTGCGGTGCTGCAATTGATACTCCAACAGAAGAACCAAATAACAGAGGAGTAGAGGAAACTAGAAGTAACCAATAAAACCTACTTTTCGGAAGGAAACGAAACGATATGAGAGAGCGTAAGTACTCAACAATACTTAGTTTTCTTGTACCTATCATGGTTTGTGCCCCCGGCAAATCTCTTACAATTACACTATCTATTAACCAGTATAAAATTAAATCGTAACAGCAGTGTAAATGCTTAAAAAAGCTACAAATAGTAAGCAATTTATGCTAAGTAAATGCCTGATGCTGCCGCTACCCAATTACACGGTTAATCGCTTCTTCTTGACCGATTACGGACACAAATGGTTCCTTTAAATATTGGGAAGCTGCTTTTATGGTGTCTGCACTGGTTAAAGCTGCGACATCTTGTTGAAATTTTCGATCGAAGTCAGTGCCCAAACCTAAAATTTCATACCAACCGTATATCTGAGCAATCTGTCCGTTGGTTTGTTTGCCCAAGGCATATTGTCCCAGAATTTTGTTTTTCGCAACTTGTAAGGCGCTTTCTTCTAGCTTACTACTAGAAAGCAAATCAACTTCTCTTCGCAACCCTTCTAAAGCTATGGTAGTATTTTCGGCTGCGGTACCCATATAGACTACAAAGGAACTGCAAAACACTCTTGTAGGGTAAAATGCGGACACATCGTAAGCTAAGCCGAGCTTTTCGCGTAATTCCACAAATAAACGACTGGAAAGCCCGTTCCCTAAATAGGTAGACAGTAATTTTAAAGCCGCGTAGTCGGGAGAATGCACGGAAGCACCCAAATAACCCAACATAATTACCGATTGCTGTGTTGCTTGGGGGGTAAGTACCTGTTGGGGTTTTGTTTGAGGAAATGGCACGTTCATAACTGGCGGCTTGTCTACAGAAGTTTGCCAATCACCAAAAAGTTTTTCTACCTGTTGCGCTGCATCTTCAGATGAAATACGACCTGCAATACTAATAACTATATTATCTGGACGAAAATAAGTTTGATAATGCTCGACTAAATCCTCACGAGTCAAACCAGCAATAGTTGTTTCATCCCCCAATCCCGACGATGCATAAGGATGATTTTCGTACATAACTCGTCGTAATTGTTCAAATGCAACGTTAAAAGGCTGTTCCTTTTGCAACCGCACATCTTGCAGGGCAATCCGCTTTTCCATCTCCACCTCAGCTTCTGGAAAAGTTGGCGATCGCAATATTCTTGTCGCCAATTCCAACATTTTAGTAAAATCTGCTGTAACGGTTTTCAAGGAAAAGACAAAGTAATCTGTTGCAGTATCGGCACTCAAACTCGCCCCAATAGACTCCACACGTTCGGCAATTTCTAAGCTTGAAAGTCCGTTACATCCTTTAGTTAGCACGGCACCGAGTAAATTCGCTAACCCCGCTTTTTCTGACTTTTCATAACAGCTACCAGCACGGATAAATATTCGAGCCGCGATAATATCAGCAGCAGAATTTTCCGTAACTAGCAGTACTATCCCATTCTTCAATTCAGTACGATGGAAATTCGATAATTTTGGCAAGGTTGTCATTTAAATTTTAGATTTTAGATTTTAGATTTTGGATTGGGAATTAAGAGTTAGGATCGCCCGAGTGAGAAGTAGCAAGTAGGTTATTGTCACAGGGCTAGGGCTTATTCAAATATTTCTTACTCGCTACTCGCTACTCGTTACTCGCTACTTTAATAATGTCCCCCATCCCCCCATCTCCTACCCAGAGGGTTTAATTACCGTTACCGCGTAATTATCAACACAAAGATATTTAGATGCAATATTTTGCAGTTCTTTAACGTCAAAAGATTGAATTTGTTGGGGATAAGTTACTGATAGTGAAGCTGTTGCAATTGTATTGTAATATCCATAAAGTCCCGCTAATTGATTTGGCGTTTCTGTGGAAAAAGCATAATCATTACATAGTATACGCTTGGCGCGGGTAAGTTCTTGCTCGTTAATTTCCCAGTTAATTAAGTCTTGTAAGTGAAGTCGAATTAATGCTTCTACGCGCTCTAATTGTTCGGATTCTAACCAAGCATTGATAGTAAATAAACTGGATTGTTCTTGTAGTGAAAAACTACTGTAAATGCCGTTTACTAATTGCTGCTCTTCTCGCAAATCGCGTACTAATCGTGAAGTTCGTCCTCCTGCTAAAATTACCGAAAGTAAATCTAAAGCATAACCGACGCGAAGTTTTTCTACTCCTGGTGCTACCCATGCCATCATTAAACGAGCTTGTTCGATTCTGGGTAATTGGATTTCTTGACGACGAATTCCAGATATTTTTGGTTTTGTAGCTTTTTTTGTAAAAGGAAAATCTGTAGGGGGTGGAGCAAATTGATTAAAAGCCTGATTGACTAATTCCAAGGCTTTCGATGAATTAATCCCTCCAGCGATCGCTACTGTCATATTCGAGGGTTGATAGTGAGCGCGATGGAAGGTACGGAGTTGCTGTACTTTGTGAGAGGCAATGTTTTCCTCGCTTCCTAAAACCGAACGTCCATAAGGATGTTGCTGATAAATGTTTTTATAAAGGGCTTGAAAACCGATCCAATCGGGATTATCGGATGCTTGGCGAATTTCTTCTAATACTACATTGCGCTCGCTGTTGAATTCTTCTTCGGGTATGGCTGCATTCAACAATAATTCACCCATTAGAGGTAAAGTCTCTTCAAGATAAGTAGAAGCTGTTGTTAGCGAATAATGAGCGTAATCGTAACTAGTAGCAGCATTACTTACTCCACCTTTACTTTCAATTGTTCGATCGAATACTCCTGCTTTTAATGTTTTGGTACCTTTGAAAATCATATGTTCTAAAAAGTGAGCCATTCCACACCAAGATTCTGGTTCTAGAGTGGCACCCGCACGAACCCAAATATCCGCCACAACTACGGGAGTGGTAGATATTTCTTGATGAATCAATGTTAACCCGTTGTCTATTTTGAAGACTGAGGCTGGAAACACGGTACTATCTATTGGTATAAGATTATTAAATAATTCTATCAGCTTTTATTTGCATTAAATTTAATTTCTTATTCAACAAACTTTTAACTATTTAGATATTTATGATACTGTTTTTTCTCTAATAAGATGAAAACTAAATTATAAATAAAATACGCACAAAATCAATATGGTAAATATAACATTTTGATTGTAAAACTTGATGCTCTCATCAGTATTGTGGTCATATTTGTTGCGTTCTGAATAAGTTTTTTAATTAATATGTAAAAAATCATCAAAAAAATAAAGCCCCCAAACCGAAAAGTGACTTGAGAGGCTTTATTTTTTAAGTTCACCGCAACGCCGTTTTACCTTAGTTTATGACCTGGTTTAACCAGGGGGGAACTAATTTGCTTCGTTTAAAGTTTCCGGGTGCAAGCCCGGTTTACTGCCACGAAACTGTTAAGTTCCCATATCATAAAAATCATAGATCACAAAACTGTTTGGCAGTCACCAACGTCGCAGTGCAACAAACCCATTATAACTTTCAAAAATGATGTTGTGTAATAAATAATTTTTATAGCATTCTTTTTTATTTTCTTTTTAATTTATTGAGAATACCATACATTCTCTATATTTTGAGCAATTGTCATCGCTTCATCACGATTTAATTCATCAAATAAAACCGTAATGTGTCCGAGTTTACGCCCGGGACGAGATTCTGATTTATTGTACCAATGCAGGTGCGCTCCAGGAATTTTTGCTAGTTTAGAGCGCTTATCGATATAGTTACTTACTCGGGTTTCATAACCTAATAAATTTACCATAATAGCACAAGCATTTCTCATCGCCACGTTGCCTAAAGGTAGATCGCATACCGCTCTTAACTGCTGCTCGAATTGCGAAGTAAAGCAGGCATCAATAGAAAAGTGTCCGGAATTATGGGTTCGGGGTGCAATTTCATTGACTAATATTTGGACATCATCAGTCAAGAAAAGTTCAATGGCAAAAATCCCTACAACTTGCAAACTATTTAATATAGTACAAGTAATATCCTGAATAATTTTATCTGTCTGGGGATTGATGTCAGCAGGTGCAATAACTCGCCGACAAACTTGTTGTTCTTGTTGGGTTTCTACTACTGTAAATTGAGAAATTTCACCACTTGCTGAACGTGCTGCAATTACGGATAATTCTTTTTGAAAAGGAATAAATTCTTCTAATAAAAAATGACCATACATTAAATTATTATTTTTACTTCCTTGATTTTTATCCGGATCTTCCAAACGCAGCTTTTGCTCCAAAGTAATTAAATCTTTAATGATAAAAGTACCTTGACCATCATAACCGTGACGACGAGCTTTTAATACGCACGGGAAGTTTAATTCAAAATCATCCCGACTATCGGATTTCGTATATTGCTCTTTCCCAGATGAAACGGCGAATAATGATTCAGGTAAGATAAATTTAGGAACTGGTATACCTAAATCACGTAAAAAACAGCGTTGATGATATTTATCTAAAAGAGAAAATAGCGCCTCGATTCGAGGACGAAAACAAACGCCTTTTGAAGCAACTTGAGATAAAGCTTTTAGATCGACAAACTCATTTTCAAAAGTTATAACATCGCATTTTGCGGCTAATTCGGTTGTGGCAGTAGCATCGTCAACCGCCGCAAAAATAGTATCGCAAGCAATGCCAACAGCAGGATCGCGATCGTTAGGAGTTTGCACAATTAATTCTAATCCTAACTTTTTCGCCGCAGCACCCATCATTAACGCTAATTGTCCGCCACCAATTACACCAACACGCTTCATTTGCATCCTAGACAACGATCTACACCAGTTTTAAAATTGATACAGCTAGCTTTTTCGTAATTTTTAACTTGCGCTTCATCTAAAATCGCATCTGTAAAATCAACCTCTTTAATATTTGTATCAAAAAATGTAGCAGGGAGTAACAAAACTTCTACAAATACAACATCGCTCGTATCAGATCCCGTTAAGTTTACTCGTACCATTACATTAGTTAAATCTGCTGCCTGTATTTCATCGGAAAAATTCCATCCTGAAATTAAGCTTACCTCATCTATCGCTACAAAAATTAAGTCAAGAAGCAATCCGGTTTGATTTCTGGAAGCCGCAAGCTCGGCGGAGTTATATAATTCGTAAAAAACTGGGTTGCTTAATCGCTTGTTGATAATAATGTATTCCAATTGAATTATTAAATGCTGCTTGTTTTAATAAGAACTGATTCATATTGCCAAAAAACTTTACATTTGTTTAAATAAATAGCCGTTCGCCTTTAGCAATAGTTTAGAAAAATTTACTTTCAAGCAGATAGATAAAGTTTATTATCATTTAATCAAAGAATATGGAGAGTACTGTTAATCTTGTAATTAGTGAAAGTCTAATATCGACTTAACAAAGCTTCACATTTCATAGTTACAAATTTTCGGTGCAGAGAATTGTTAATTATGACTATTAATCGAGAGATTTCTATTTATTATTTACAAAGTTATGTTGAACAACTTAAATCGACTTGTTAGCAATCCGATGAGACATTACAACGATGAATGGATTAACCAATGGTGCCAAGATAATGGTTGGACAGATCTATATATAGAGCGCTGTAATAACTTCTGGGCTTTTCCCCCAGGTGCGGTAATGCCAGAGCCAATTCCAACAAAAGTTCTTAGAAAAATTAAAGCAGAGAAAGGTTTGACTTGCGAAGAACGCATTTGGTCGATCGCAGCAGTAATTGCCACAATGATCGCCGCAGGTGTTACTTATTGGTTGAGATGTCCGATACCAATGGTTGCAGCGTTTGCATTTAATGCCGTGACTGTGGCTCAATTGGAAGTTGAAGATGCGTATTGAAGAGTGCGGATGTAAATTCATGGGGAGAACTTTTTCCCCATAAATATAATAAATAAATTATAGATAGTATTTTTTTTATTATTAAGCTAATTTTTTATTTAAGCAGTATAAGTGTCACGGTATTGTCACATCACCTCGATTAGAGTTATGTACAAGGTTGAGAAAAGACTAAGTAAAACGGTTGTAGAATAAGTAAATAACATACTTCACGCGGTTAGATTTTCCTAAGCTCCCTTTAAAGGGGGCTTTTTCAAATTGTATTGAAGTTGAATAGCCAAATCTTTTATATGGCAAAAGTTAAATAAATCTATAGTATTTAATTTTAATAATTGCTAAACAATGCTGAGACTGTAGAAAGATAATTCATACTTTAAATTACTCTTCGCCGAATCAATTGCTATTAAGAACAATTTAGATAAATTTAGCGATCGCCCGATTAAACATGGCAAGGAAAATAATGTAGAGGTATTGTACAGTAATATCTCTATCGCATTTTCATGTAATAGATGATTAATTCTCTAAAAGTTATATAAAATCTCATATTCGACATAATTCGATTTAGGTTAATTTACTTAAGTGTTTATGTCGAAGAACTTGTAATTTTAAAATTAACTAGTCAAGCAAAAATTAAACTTTTCCGTAGTTTTTCGGTAGGGTAAGAACCGCAAGTAAAGTTAAGCTTCAGTATAAATGAAATTGCTTAAAAAAATAAAATTTAACCTTGATATATTATTTAACTAATTATGGAATCTAGAGAATCTGTTGATTTAGATTTACAAAAGTTTTGGTACATAATCAAGCGGCGTTGGCTACCCGCTACATTTATATTTGCCATTTCAGTTGGAGCCGCAGCAGTACTAGGCTCTTTTAAAAAGCCAGTTTTTGAGGCTGAAGGTAAGCTTTTGATCAAAAAAATCAACCAAACTTCTGCTATAACCGGATTAGGAGGAGAAATTGGACAATTAGAAGGCTTAGATATAAAAAGTAGCCCTATAAATACTGAGATAGAAGTAATTAGTTCCAAACCTATATTAATTAAAACAATTAAGGAATTAAATCTCAAAGATGATGATGGTGTACCGCTCTCACCAAAGGATCTAGCAAAACTTATTCAGCTTACAGCAATTCCTGCAACCGATGTTTTAAAGGTTTCCTATGCAAGTAAGAATCCTCAAGTAGCAGGTACAGTTGTTAATAAGTTAATGAACCTGTATATCGAAAATAATATACAAACGAATAGAGCCGCAGCTGTTGCCGCTGGTGATTTTATTGCCAAGCAGTTACCTGAAACGCAAGCTAACGTTCGTAAAGTAGAAGAAACTTTACGTCGCTTTCAACAGCAAAATAACGTGATTTCGTTAGAAGAAGAATCTAGAAACGCTGTAGTAATTCAGAAAGATTTAGAGACTAGAATAACTGAAACAAAAATAGCCTTGGCGGAAGTAACAGCTCGCGCTCAAAGCCTTCAGGAAAAAGTCGGAATGAATTTTGAAGATGCGATCGATACTGATTCTTTGAAAAGTTCTACTGGAGTGCAGCAGGTTTTAGATAATTTGCAAAAAGTAGAAGCAGATTTAGCATTAGCTCAAACTCGTTTTTTTAATACACATCCAACAGTACAAGATTTGATATCTCAAAGAGACGCTCTCCAAATCTTATTAAACAACAGAGTTGCCAAATTAACTAAGAATAATCTAAATTTAACAGCTGGAAATTTACAAATAGGTGAAGTAACGCAAAAGCTAACAGAGGAATTGGTAAGGTCTGAAGTAGAAGCTGTGACTTTAAAAAATCGCCTAAGTTCTTTATCAAAAGCATTACAAATTCATCAAAAAAGAATTAACATTTTACCTAAGTTAGAGCAAGAAGAGAAAAAATACGAGCGACAACTAGAAACAGCTCGCACAACTAATGAAAATCTTTTACAAAAGCTACAAGAAGTAAGAGTTACAGAAAATCAGAATATTGGTAATGCTCGGATAATCGAGCCTGCTTTTGTTACTAAAAAGTCCATGCAATCTACTAAAATCATGTTTTTGATTTTAGGAGGTGCTTTAGGAACTTTGGTTGCAACAGCAATGGTTGTTTTACTTGAATTAAAAGATAGATCCGTTAAAACCCTCAAAGAAATCAGAAAACTACTTGGATATACCTTACTTAGCACCATACCTTCTTTGAAAAAGAAATCTTATCTGAATCTTAAAGAGACAGATATGGGGATGCCACAGATACCTGTAAGAGATAATCCCGATTTACCAATTGCAGATGCATATCGAATGCTTCAAGCTAATTTGAAGTTTATTAGTTCGGATAAACCACACAGAGTAATTGTAGTTACAAGTTCTGTTCCAAAAGAGGGTAAATCAACCGTCTCAGCTAATTTAGCCGCTGCGATCGCACAGTTGGGACAGAGAGTATTGCTTGTAGATGCAGATATGCAAAATCCTTTGCAGCACCATTTATGGGGTATAAATAACCGTACAGGATTGAGCGATATCATTGTTGGGCAAGTTGACTTTGAAACAGTTGTAAGTGCAGGAATGCTTAGTTTAGATATCTTGAGTGCAGGAGCAATTACTCCCAATCCTTTATTCCTGCTAGATTCTAGAAAAATGGAAAATTTGATTGTAGATTTTAAAAATACTTATGACTTTGTAATTATTGATGCACCATCTTTGGTGATGAGAGCGGATGCTCTAGCTTTAGGCAAAATGGCAGATGGTGTTTTGCTGGTAGCACGTCCGGGAATACTTACTTCTGGTGATGCTAACACGGCTAAAGAGGCTTTAGAACGTTCCGGGCAAAATATACTAGGTATGGTAGTTAATGGGGTTATTCCAGACAATGAATCCGAAAGCTATTTCAGTTACGTGAAAGATGACTCGAATAAAAATAATTCGCATCAAGAAGTTATCAAATCAAAGTAATTTAAACATTTTTTTTAAGGGTGCAATTTATCAATGGAAGGTTTACGCAAGCTTTTAGGAAATTCTTTTTCTTTACTATTAAATCGCTTAACCCAAAGTATTACAACTTTCATCTTAGTTGCATCAATAGCTCGAATTCTTGGAGCTTATGAACTGGGGCAATATATGCTTGCCTTTAGTTACTATTATGTCTTTATGACTTTAGCTTCCCAAGGATTCAAAACGCTGTTTACGCGAGAACTAGCACGTAATCCTTTAGAGACACCAGCTTATTTAATTAGCGGTACTTTTTTACAGTTGTTATTTAGCATCATTGCTTATGCCGTGCTGGCGCTTATCGTATATCTTCTTCCCTACAGTCAAGATACTTCAATAGTTTGTTACGTAATAGGTTTAGCTATTATCCCGTTTTCTCTATCTAACGTGACTGAAGCTATTTTTCAAGCACAAGAGAAAATGCACTTAATTGCTGTTAGTACCGTGCCAGTTTATATCGTGCGCGTATTAGTAATGATTTGGGTAATGAATCTGAAACATGACATCAGTATTGTTTCAGCAGTTATGGTAGCTTCGGAAAGCTTAATTTTTTTGATTGAATGGTGTTTAATCGCGCAGTTTATCAAATATGAATGGCGATTAGATTGGAAGTTTATGTGGGATACGACTAAAGCTTCTGGCTCATTTATCGTTATTGAAGGTATATCTGTTTTAGGTTACAGACTTCAGGTTTTTATTCTCTCTCTATTAGGTGGCGAATTAGTTGTCGGATTATATGGTGCCGTTACACAATTAATGCAGCCTTTTCAAATTATTTCTCATAGCCTTGTTCTAGCTGTCTTTCCTAAAATGTCTAAAGCCATTGAATCAGGAAAAGAAAGTCAGCGTCAAATTACGCAAATCACTATAGAAATATTATTAATTGTAGCTTTACCTTTGATTCTTGGACTTGCATTTTTTGGTAAAGATTTACTTATTTTACTTTATCAGGAACAAAGCTTTGCTCAAGCACAGTTCGCCCTTAATGTATTTGCTCTTGGGTTGATTGCTTCATCTTTTGTTAGACCTTTAAGTTATCTATTGGTAGCAAACGGATTTGAAAAAGTTAATCTTTGGCAAGTTTTTATTACGACTATTCTAGATGTTTTAATAAGTATAGTACTTGTTTCTCGCTATCAGTTAAATGGTGCAGCGATTACAGTCATTTTTACCGATTATGTAGCTTTATTTATTTATGCTTATGCGGTTTACAAACGATTATTTACATTAAAATTGTGGTCTACTATTTCCCGACCGCTTTTAATCAGCCTGTTAATGATACCTGTTTTTATAGTATTACAAAATTTTAGTCTCAATATTATTTGGGTTTTAGTAATTTCTACTTTAAGTTACTTATTGTTTGTTGGTAGCTTAGGGATTTATACAGTTTACAACTCCAATGATGAATGGGCAAAATTATTATTAAAACGAAAATAATATGAACGTTAAAGTTTTGGATTCCACAAAAAAGGTAAGATTATGAATCCAGAAGTATCTGTGATTGTTCTTGCTTACAACGTTGAAAAATATGTTGCACGAGCAATAGATTCTGCATTAAGACAAACCGAACAAAATATTGAAGTTATTGTAGTCGATGATGGTTCTACGGATAAAACCTTAAAAATTATCAAAAGCTTTGATGACAAGCGCGTTAAAGTATTGGTTAATAGAAAAAATTGCGGGCAAAATTTTTGTACCAATTTAGCAATAAAGTCAGCTCGAGGAAATTGGATAACTCGACTTGATGCAGATGACTGGTATGCACTCGATAGGTTAGAGAAACTATTAAATGTTGCCTATTTGGAAAATATAGAGATGATTGCTGATGATATATATTTTATTCAAGATGGAAAAGCTGTTCCCTGGAGTACATTATTAATTCAAAGTAAATTCAAAATCAAAGACAATATCAGAATTTCTCCAATATCTTTTGTTGAAAAAGATGTACCCGGAACCTGGGGTTTACCTTTAGGTTTAACTAAACCATTAATTAAAAGAGATTTTATAGTTAAAAATAATATTCAAAACCAAGAAAATATTTTGATTGGTGGAGACTTTTGGTTTTATTTAACTTGTTTGGCACATGGAGCAAATTTTTTACTAGTACCAAAACCTTATTATTTTTATCGTTCCCGTCATGGTTCGTTAGTTACTCTTAGTAAAGTTAAACGACTTGAAGCATATGGCGAAGCAACAAAATTTTATTTAAACCAAGATTACATCAAAAATAATCAAAAGTTACTAGCTGCTTTACAGAAACGTCTAGTTTTGATTGACAAGACTAGACCGTATTTTCAAGTTGTAGACTCTCTTAAACAAGCCGATTATTTAAGCGCTTTAAACAAAATGAGAAAGAATCCTTATTTCTTTTATCATTTATCTACACAACTACCAAGAATCATCCGCCGTCGATTATTTCTATATTTTAATCAAATATCTGTAACCGACCCTAAATAGCACTTTACATCAGGGAATAAACAAAAATATGAAAGTCGCATTATTACATTTTTGCTTTTACGAATACACCCTTCAATTAGCTAACGCTTTAGCTGAATATGTTGATTTAACTTTAATTCATCCCCAAGAATTAGCTGCACAAACCCAAGGTTTACTCGATGCCCGGATTAAAGTAATTACTTTTAATAAATACCGCATTCGCGATCCGCGTAATTTCTCCGCAATGGGCAAACTCATGAGTCTCATTCGTCAAATAGAGCCTGATGTATTGCACGTCCAAGAAACCAACGATCCTTGGTACGATCTAACATTGTTACTTAATAAAATGCCTCCTTTAGTAACAACTATTCATGATGTATTTCGTCATCCTGGAGACAAAGATAACGTCATCGGTTCGGAGTATACTCGGCGGATTGCATTCTGGCGATCGCAACAGCTAATCGTTCACGCAAACTTGCTCAAAGATGCTTTGGTTGAACACTTCCGAGTTCCCAAACAACGGGTATGCGTTCTTCCTCATGGAGAACTAGGTAGTTTATATCAGCGGTTGGCTAAGGACAATAATACTGTCAGAGAGCCATTTACTCTGCTGTTTTACGGACGCATTTGGGCTTACAAAGGTTTGGATTACCTGCTATCCGCTATGCCATCGATCGTAGAACGTTTTCCTGAAGTTAAATTGATTATTGCTGGCAAGGGAGACAATTTACAACAATATTTTCCTAATGGCTGTGATGAAAAGCATTATGAAATTATTAATCGTTATATTCCATCAGAAGATGTTGTAAGTCTTTTTCAACGCAGTACGGCAGTAATTTTACCTTACATAGAAGCATCTCAGAGCGGTGTTGCATCTTTAGCTTATGCAATGGGTACGCCAGTTATTGCTTCTGAAATCGGTGGTTTAGCTGAAATGATTAATTCCGAAGTTGATGGGCTATTAGTTCCCCCTCAAGATGTTGACGCTTTAGCTGATGCGATCGTTCGTTTATTAACCGATAGTGAATTACAAAATCAGATCCAAAGCGCGGCATTATATCGCTGTGAAGATGATTTGAATTGGTCAAATATTGCCGCTCAAACAATTGAAATTTATCGTAAAGCAATTTATCTAAAAAGTCCTTATCAGCTAAAATGATAAAAAAACTTTTATTATTTACCGAACAAGCATTTACAGTTGTATCTTTACTGCTTTATTCGGGAGGTCCGTTAACTGTAATTTTGTCAGGTGGAGCAAGTGAAGGTGATGATTCTGAAGAAACAAATACTTCTTTAATTATAGTACTATTCTTCTTCAATTATTTGGTGACTTTTTTTCTACTTGTTCTTCGATGGAAAAAGGTGATGCAGGTAATGAAGAAAGAAAAAATTATTTTACTATTGGTAGGAATTGCTGTCTTTTCTTTTGTTTGGTCTTACGATCCTAAAAAGACTTTAACTCGCGGTATTGCCATAGTTGGAACTAGTTTATTTGGACTGTATTTAGCTTCACGCTACAGCATCAAACAACAGTTACAACTTTTAGGTTGGATGTATGGAATTGCCGTAGTATTTAGTTTTGTATTTATTGGCGCATTACCGCAATATGGAATCATGGGTGGAGTTCATGAAGGAGCATGGCGAGGCATTTATAACCATAAAAATACGCTTGGTAAAGTTATTGTTCCAGGTATTGCTGTCTTTTTACTACTGGCTTTTAATTCTAAAAAATATAGTTGGCTGTTCTGGATGGCTTTTAGTTTAGCTTTTATCCTTTTACTACGTTCTAGTTCAACAAGTTCGTTACTTAATGGGATATGTGTAATTGCTGCATCTATATCTTTTCGAGTTTTTCGATGGCGAGATAATTTCATGGTGCCTAGCACGATCGCGATCGCAAGTTTTGGTACAATTTTTTACGTAGTTGTGTCTGTAGCAACAGAAGCTATCCTCAAAGCACTTGGTAAAGATGCCACGCTTACCGGGCGTGGAGATATGTGGCCCTATATTTTTGAAATGATTGGGCAAGAACCTATTTTAGGCTATGGATATGGTGCTTTTTGGTATGGACCAGATACTCCTTCATTCTATATTTGGCAAGCAACTGGTTGGACTCCTCCTAATTCTCATAATGGCTTTTTAGATGTGTGGTTGCAAATAGGATTAGTCGGGTTATTAATATATGTCTTTGGATTTTTAGCTGTAACTTTACCAAAAGCACTTTACTGGTTGCGAGCAACTAAAACGTCTGAAGGATTTTGGCCCCTTACATATATGACTTATATGTTACTTGCGAATATCAGTGAAACTACATTGATGATCCAAAACGATCTCTTTTGGGTTCTTTATGTTGCAATTGCTTTTTCTGTACAAATGTCACCAGAAAATCACAAGCCAAAATATATAAATAAATGGAATACGATTTCAAACAGTTATTATTGAAAAAGACTTTTTAGTTTTTATATTAATTATTAATCTAATTATAATTACTAAAGAGATATAACAATAATTCTGTTAAAACTAGATATATATAAATCATTGCGTCTTCCACAATATACATATCATGTTTAATAAAAATTTAGAATACTGGCAAAATAAACTCAGCAATAGACTACCAATTTTAGAGCTAACTACAGACAAGGTAAGAACGGCTAATCAAGATTATAATGTTGGGATAGAAACTTTTGCTTTTCCTCAAGACCTCTGTAAATCTTTAAGAGCGATCGATCTAAATTCTGAAAATAACTTATTTTCAACTTTATTAACGGCTTTCAAATGTCTGCTTTATAGATATACTAGTCAAGAAGATATAATTGTTGGTTCCTATATTCCCCAATCTAATAATTCAGATTTTAATACATTAGCTTTCAGAAGTTGTATATCTGCTAATACCTCATTTTCTGAATTATTAAAACAGGTCGATCGAGTAGTCACCGAGGACTTGAAGCACCAAGATTTCTCTTGGAAACAACTTGTACAAGAATTATCTACTATAAATAATCAAAATGATGCGGGCATTTTTCAAGTAATGTTTAGCTTGCAAGATGCTGATTCAAATACAGGATCGCCGATCGACGTTGATGAATTTCAATTAGATTTATCTTTCTTTGTCGTTGAATCATCTGAAGGATTAAAAGGAACGGTAGCATACAATCAAGAACTTTTTGAACCGCAAACGATAAAACGGGCGATCGCTCATTTTGAGAATTTACTTGAAGCTGTTGTTGAAAATCCTACTTGTAAAATCAACGAACTGAGGATTTTAAGCCAAGCCGAACGTCATCAAATTTTAGTGGAATGGAATCAGACAGCATTTGATTATCCTCCCGATAAATGCATTCATCAACTTTTTGAAGAACAAGCGGCTAAAACCCCGGATGCTGTAGCGGTAATATTTCAACATCTTCAGCTTACTTATCGAGAGCTAGATAATCGTGCAAATCAGCTTGCAAATTATCTGCAAACTTTAGGAATAAAACCAGATACTTTAGTAGGTATTTGTATCGATCGCTGTTTAGAAATGGTTGTAGGAATTTTAGGGGTACTCAAAGCAGGTGGTGCTTACATACCTTTAGATCCAGCTTATCCTCAAGAGCGTTTATCCCATATGTTGGATGATTCTGGGGTTTCGGTTTTATTGACTGCGGAGAATCTATCTCAACTACCAGAAAATAAGGCGCGGCAAATCTGTTTGGATAGAGACTGGGATAATCTAATTGCTCGTCAAAGTGAAGAAGCTCCTTCAAGTGGCGTAAAGTCTAATAATTTGGCTTACATAATTTACACCTCCGGCTCTACGGGTAAATCCAAAGGAGTAATGATCGAACATAATTCTCTAGTAAATTTTACGCAGACAGCTACTAGGGAATATGCAATTAATAATAACGATAGGATTCTACAATTTGCATCAATTAGTTTTGATATTGCGGTAGAGGAAATGTATCCCTGTCTTACTTGTGGTGCTACTTTAATCCTGCGAACTGATGACTTTTTAACTTCAGGTTCCGGGATGCTTCAGAAGTGTAATGAATGGGAATTAACAGTATTAGATTTACCTACCGCATACTGGCATCAATTAGCTTCCGATTTAGCAATGGGAGAATGGGAAATACCTTCCTCATTAAGATTAGTAATTATCGGTGGCGAAGCGGTAATTCCCGAAAAAGTCAGAACGTGGCAAACATCTTTTAAGGATAATCAATATCCAGAATTAATTAATACTTACGGACCAACCGAAGCAACTGTAGTCGTGACTAAATGTAAATTATCTGAGTCCATAAAAGATAATGGACTTACGGAAATGACCATTGGACGACCTTTTGATAACGTAAAAATTTACATTTTAGATTCTTGTCTAAATCCAGTTCCTATCGGAGTTCCCGGAGAATTACATATAGGTGGTATATCCTTAGCACGCGGTTATCTCAACAGACCGGAATTAACCGCAGAAAAGTTTATTCCCGATCCATTTAATCCGGGAATGCGAATGTACAAAACTGGAGATTTAGCTCGTTTCCTTGCTGACGGTAATATTGATTTTCTCGGACGTATTGACCATCAGGTAAAGATTCGCGGTTTTCGGATTGAGTTAGGGGAAATAGAAACCGTTCTCAACCAACATCCTGTTGTCAAAGAAGCTATTGTTATTCCTCAAGAATACGAAGCTGGAGACAAACGTTTGATAGCTTATATCGTTCCCAGAAATGAACCTCCTGCAAGCAAAGAATTAAAAGATTTTCTTAAAAGCAGGCTACCCGAATACATGGTTCCTTCGGGCTTTGTGACTTTAGAGGCTCTACCCTTAACGCCAAACGATAAAGTAGATCGTCGCGCCCTTCCCAAACCTGATAAAACAAATCTTAATTTACAAGAAGAGTATTTATCGGCTCGCAACGATGTAGAACAGAAGTTAGTCACACTTTGGGAACAAGCTTTCCGCATTCAACCAATTGGTATTCAAGACGACTTCTTTTCGTTAGGCGGTAACTCGCTGATGGCAACTTCTATGCTGGCAGAAACCGAGAAAGTATTTGATAAAAAGCTTTCTCAAGGAATATTTTTTGAAGCATCAACAATTGAAGAATTGGCAATTGTTATCGATCGAGAAGAAACTGTTTGTGAAACCGTAATCAAAATTAATCCTAACGGTACAAAACCACCTTTATTTATCATTGCAAATAATGGTTATTTATACCAGCAGATGATAGGGCATTTAGATACAGAGCAGCCAGTGTATATCATACAGGAGCCATTAGAGAAAGTTACTGTAATGGCATCGCGCTGCATACAGCAAATACAGGAGATTCAACCAACAGGTCCTTATCAGTTAATCGGTCATTCCTACGAAGGTTTAGTTGCTTACAGAATAGCAAGGCTATTAAACGCACAAAACGAACAAGTCGCTTTTTTAGGAATGCTCGATACTCCTACTCCAGAAATAGAAAACCAAGCAGATAACGGTATAGTATGGTATAAGCGTTTTCAACAGCTAAAAATAATTTTTGGACTTTCCTGGAAAGACAAGATCGGCTTTTTTAAAGAGCGAATAGAGTACAGACTTGGCGAATCATTTGAACCGTTGATGCCAACTTTGGAGAAATTCATGAATGAATACGAAGTAAAATCTTATCCGGGTAAGATAACTATTTTCTCTGCAATATTTGAGTTTTATGGACTTGAAGACGCTAATTTTGGTTGGGATGAATGGGCTGCTGATGGAGTTGAAGTACATGAAATCCCCGGTACTCATCGCTCTATGTTATTAAAACCGGATAATGCGAAGCTTTTAGCCAAAAAACTTAGCGATTGTTTGATCTAATAAAATTGTTCTTGGTTTTTAATTAAGTAACGCACCATGCTAAAAAGCTTTGGTGCGTTACGGGCTTCTAGAATCTACAGATGATTTCGAGATAATTTTTTTAAGTATATTCTCTAAAGAAATAGAATAATTTATTTGTTAAAAAAAGATATACGGATAACAAGTGCATCTTTCATCAACTATATATTATGTCCGATCGCAATTTAGAATACTGGCAAAAAAAACTTAGTAAACTGCCAGTTTTAGAATTAACTACAGATAAATTAAGAAGTCCCGATCGAGATAACCGGGTTGGAATAGAAACTTTTGTTTTTTCTCAAGAACTCTGCGAATCGATTAAAACAATAAATCGGCAGTTTGAGACTACATTTTTTACAACTTTATTAGCTGCTTTCAAATGCTTGCTTTATAGATACACTAATCAAGAAGATATTATTGTTGGTTCCTATATTCCTCAATCTAATTACTTATTCAATACATTAGCTTTCAGAACTAATATATCAGGGAATATACCATTTATTGAATTTTTAAAACAATTAGATCGAGTTGTTACCGAAGATTTGAAGCATCAAGACTTTTCTTGGTCGCCCCTTCAGCAAAATTTATCTATTATTAATAAACAAAATAAATCAAGTCTTTTTCAAGTAATGTTTAGCTTGCTAGATGCTTCTGCAAGAGATATCGCATTACCAATCGATCTTGAAGAATTTAAATTAGATTTGTCTTTCGTTTTAGTTGAATCGCAACAAGGCTTGAAAGGAACCGTAACATACAATCAAGAATTGTTTGAACCGCAAACTGTGAAGCGGGCGATCGCTCATTTTTATAATTTACTTGAAGCTGTTATTGAAAATCCCGCTTGTAAAGTTAACGAATTAAAAATTTTAAGCGAAGTCGAACGTTATCAAATTTTGACTGAATGGAATCAAACAGCATTTGATTATCCCAAAGACAAATGCATCCATCAACTTTTTGAAGAACAAGTAGCACAAACACCGAGTAATACAGCCCTTGTTTGGCAAAATCAAAAATTTACCTACGAGCAATTAAATATCAAAGCTAATCAACTAGCTCATCATCTCCGCAACTTGGGAGTAAAATCGCAAACACCCGTCGGAATTTATTTGCAACGTTCGACCGAAGCAATTATTACAATATTAGCTATTCTCAAAGCTGGGGGAACTTATGTACCTTTAGATCCAGCATATCCTCAAGAGAGATTGACTTTTATCTTAAAAGATGCTGGGGTGAAAGTGTTGATAACAACATCCCTTCTTGATAAGCAGAGGGAGCGATCGCGGGTTTATCGGGGTGAGGTTATAAATCTCGATACTGAGTGGGAAATAATTGTTCAAAACAGCGCTGAAAACCCCATTGAGTTACTAACACCAGAAAATTTAGCCTACATCATGTACACTTCTGGTTCAACAGGAATACCAAAAGGGGTTTGTATTCCTCATCAAGGAGTTGTCAGGTTAGTTAAATCGAGTAATTACGTCAATTTGAGTGCAGAAGAAACTATACTACAAGCTGCTCCAATTTCTTTTGATGCTTCCACATTGGAAATTTGGGGGGCTTTACTGAATGGAGGAAAACTGGTTCTTTTACCAACTCAACAACCTTCACTTCAACAATTAGGAGAAACATTAGAGAAATATCAGATTTCAACTCTTTGGTTAACAGCAGGTTTATTTCATCTGATGGTAGACGAACAACTCCAAAGCTTTAAAGGAGTTCGACAATTGTTAGCAGGTGGAGATATTCTTTCACCCATTCACGCTCACAAACTACAGCAAACTCATCCCAACTGCCAGTTAATTAATGGTTATGGTCCTACAGAAAATACAACATTTACTTGCTGTTATCGAGTTCCCAAAAATCATCCAGCAGATAAGCCTTTACCAATAGGTTATGCCATTTCTAATACCCAAGTTTATATTCTAGATAGTCACTTGCAGCCTCTTCCCGTAGGTATCCCCGGTGAACTATATATTAGTGGTGATGGCTTAGCATCCGGCTATTTAAACCGACCGGAATTAACAGCACAGAAGTTTGTTCCCAACCCGTTTAATCCGGGAATGCGAATGTACAAATCTGGAGATTTAGCTCGTTTCCTTCCCGACGGTAATATTGATTTTCTTGGTCGTATCGACCATCAGGTAAAGATTCGCGGTTTCAGGATTGAGTTAGGAGAAATCGAAACCGTTCTCAATCAACATTTTGCTGTCAAAGAAGCTGTTGTCATTGCTCAAGAATACGAACCTGGGGACAAACGTTTAATAGCTTATATTGTTCCCCGAAATGAACCACCTGCAAGCAAAGAATTAAAAGATTTTTCTAAAAGCAGGCTACCCGAATACATGATTCCGTCAGGATTTGTGATTCTAGAAGCTCTACCCTTAAATCCAAATGATAAAGTAGACCGTAAGGCTCTTCCCAAACCTGATAAAACCAATCTTAATTTAGAAGAAGAATATTTATCCGCTACCAACGATCTAGAACAGAAATCGATCGCTATCTGGGAACAAGCTTTCTCCATTCAGCCAATTGGGATTAAAGATAACTTCTTTTCCTTGGGTGGTAATTCGCTGATGGCTACATCAATTGTGGCTAAAATCGAGAAGGTATTTGACAAAAAACTGGAGCCAGGAATATTTTTTAAAGCTCCAACAATTGAAAAATTGGCTGCTATTCTTACTCAAGAAGAAATTTATGTAGAAAGCGTTATCAAACTCAATCAATATGGTAAAAAACCACCTTTATTTATCATTGCGAATAACGGTTTTTTGTATCAGCAATTGATAGAGCATTTAGATACAGAGCAGCCAGTGCATATAGTACAGGAGCCGTTAGATAAAGCTCCAGAAATGGCATCTCGCTGTATCCAAAAAATACGCGATATTCAACCAAATGGTCCATATCATTTAATCGGTCATTCCTATGAGGGTTTAGTTAGTTACGAAATAGCTCAGCAATTATACGCACAAAATCAACGAGTAGCTTTTTTAGGAATGCTTGATACTCCTACTCCAGAAATAGAACAGCGAGCAGAAGAAGCTAGATTATTGTTCAAACGTTATCAACGGCTTAAAACTATTCTAGGATTTTCTTGGAAAGACAAAACCAGCTTTTTTAAGGAGCGAGTAGAGTTCAAGCTTACCGAATCATTTCAACCGTTAATACCAGCCCTCAAAGAATTCGTAAATGAATACGAGGTCAAACCATTACCGGGTAAAATAAATATTTTCGTAGCCACATTTGAATTTTATAGACTTGAAGATGCTAATTTTGGTTGGGATAAATGGGCTACTGAAGTCGAAGTACATAAAATTCCCGGAACTCATCGGTCTATGTTATTAAAGCCAGAGAATGCCAAACTTTTAGCCAATCAACTTAGTGGTTGCTTAAAATAAAATTTCTTTGTTCGTTCGTAGTAAGGGCTTTAGCCCTGTTAATATCGTAAAAAGGACAAGGGAGTAGGGAGTAGGCAGTAGGGCAAGGTTTTGATGTCAATTTACATTACGTTACCGCCGTTAGTTTTATTTGTGCCAACTTATTTATATTTAAAGCAAATATAAATATAATTTTATATCCAATTCTGTAATTATCCGGATGCCAACAGATGATGTATTTTGCGATTGTTAAAGAATAATCAATTTAATAAAATTCTCCGGATTTAATTACAGGACAAAATTTCACAGTTCGCATTTTTTTTTGATTAATTTTTTTAATTCATTTTAATATCAGAAATGAGCAAATTAAATATTCTTATGCTGGGTGCTAGCCTAGAACAAAATGGAGGGATAGCAACTGTAGAAAAACTCATGCTCAAGCACGCTGCTGAAGATATTGAGTTTCAACATATAACTAGCCATGATGAAGGTACAGTTATCCATAGAATCAAAGTTTTTATCAAAGCTTTTACATTACTATTGTGGAATTTACTAAATAATAAAGCCGATATAGTACACGTTCATATTTCAGACGGCGGTAGCTTGGTACGAAAAGCCATCATTACGCTGATTGCTTTTATATTTAACAAACCCGTTTTAATGCACGCCCACGGCGCACAATTCCACGTAACTTACTCTAAACTTCCCAAATGGGCGCAGTTAGTTTTGAATAAAGTATTTCGTTGCTGCGATGATTTTATTGTTCTTTCCAAAACCTGGCAAGAATACTATATAAATAACTTGGGATTGAATGCAAAAAAAGTTTTAGTTTTACCCAATCCTACGGAATTACCCGCTCAAGTTCCCAACAGAACAAATACTTCATCTATTAAATTAGGCTTTTTCGGAAGAGTTGGTTCGCGTAAAGGAACATTTGATTTAATCAGAGCCTTCGCGACAATGCCAGAAGCGTTAAAAAACCGCTCTGAGTTGATCGTTGCTGGAGATGGAGATATTGAAGAAGCACGTAGATTAGTTGAAAGCTTTAATCTGACAAACCGGGTTGAATTCCTCGGTTGGATAGACTCTCAAACTAGAGATAAATTGCTTGCCCAGATAGACGTATTTGTTTTACCTTCCTACAACGAAGGTTTACCAATGGCTCTTTTAGAAGCAATGGGCTGGGGTTTACCTGCAATAGTTACGCCAGTAGGTGGTATTCCTGAATTAATTATTTCGACAGAGAATGGTTTGTTAGTTACTCCCGGAGATATCCAACAGCTATCTCAGGCAATGCAGGAATTAATTCAGAACGAATCCTTAAGAATCTCTTTGGGAAATGCAGCCAGACTTACTGTTACTCCTTTCGATATCAAAGTCTATTCTTCTCAACTTCATGAAATTTATAATTCGGTGCTAGCCTCTAAATCAAAAAATTCTCTACCAGTTGCTGAACAATTAATCAGAACTGCGAAAGGTTGAATTTAACGAAGTGCGATCGCTACTAGTACCACACGGCTTAAATAGCGCACCCCTAATTTTTATGGTCAGAAGTCGGGTTTTTATAAAATTTGTAAGTGTATTACAGATACGTATTCTAAAAACCCGACTTATATAGCGGAGCCTCAAGTGTCTTCTTGTGGTCTAGAAGTCCTGAAATCTGACGAGGGCGATCGCAAAATTGCAAATCTAGAAAAATTTAGAAAAACTTAGAAAAACTTAGAAAATATTGGAGATTACATCATGAAAGTAAATATCTGCGGAGTAAAAATTGACAACTACAGTTTCGATGAGGTGACAGAACGCATTGTAGACCATGCTCTTACAGGTGTTCTTCCTTCCTACGTAGTCACTCCCAACGCACAACACGTTTTAAGTCTTCAACGCGATGCTGATTTTCGCGATATTTACGACAAAGCATTTTTAGCTGTACCCGATGGTGTTTCATTATTATGGTCTGCTAAATTCTTGCAAACACCGTTAAATGGTCGCGTTAATGGAACTGATTTATTTGAAGAATTATCTGCTGTTGCCGAAAAGAAAGGACTGAAAATATTCTTACTGGGTGGTCGTCCCGGCGCTGCTGAAGCGGCTAAAAGAGTTTTGCTTTCCCGGCATCCCGATCTGAAAATAGTTGGAACACACTGTCCACCCTATGGATTTGAATCACAACCAGAAGAATTAGCGTTAATCAATTCCAAAATTAAAGCAGCAGCACCAGATATTCTGTTTGTAGGATTAGGCGCTCCCAAACAAGAAAAGTGGATATATGAGAATTATCAACAATTAGGAGTACCCGTTTCTTTAGGTATTGGAGTTAGTTTTGAATTGGTTGCTGATATGGTGCAACGAGCGCCTTTGTGGATGCAAAAATGGGGTTTAGAGTGGTTATTCCGCTTGATTGTCGAACCAAAACGTTTGTGGAAACGTTATGTAATGGGAAATCCTCAGTTTCTGTGGCTGGTAATCAAGCAACGACTCGGTTTTTACAAGCTAGCTTAGGTATTGCCGATGTCTACAAAAATATTAACAAGACGAAAATTTCTATTTTGTCTAGGTGCTTTAACAGCTATGGGTGCAGTAGTTACAGGTAAAGACGAGTTAAAACGTCAGCAAATTCTGGCTTTGGATGACCCGAATTGTGAATGTATAAAATATCCTGGAGATGAATCTTTAAAAGAACGCGCTGCTAAGAAAAAACTTCTTTTTGGAGCGGCTATACGTTACGACCAGCTTTCAAGCGATGCCGAATATGCTCAAAGTGTAATTAAAGAATGCTCAATATTGCTTCCAGAATGGGGATTGAAATGGCACGTAAATCCAAATGCATTACGTCCTACACCCGAATCTTTTGATTTCACTGCGGCAGACTGGATGCTTAATTTTGCCAAGACTCATGGTATGGAATATCGAGGACATACTTTAGTCTGGCATGAATCTTTACCTCCTTGGTTTGAAGATACAGTCAATAATCAAAATGCGAAAACTTTTTTAGAAAAACACATTAAAACCGTCGTGGGACGCTACCGAGGGCAAATCCATTCTTGGGATGTAGTTAATGAAGCTATCAAAACAGAAGATGGGCATCCCGACGGTTTAAGAAAAACGCCGTGGTTGGAGTTTCTGGGAGAAGATTACATCGATTTAGCTTTTCGCTTAGCACATGAAGCCGATCCCAAAGCGATGTTAGTCTATAACGATTATGGTTTGGATTACGACATAGCCGAAGATGAAGCCAAGCGAAATGCCGTTATTAAACTTTTAAAACGTTTAAAATCCAAAGGAACTCCCATTCATGCTTTAGGTATTCAAGCTCATTTAGACGGTAGCGAAACCAATTTCAATCCTCAGAAAATAAAAGATTTTTTGGCTCAAGTTGCCGATATGGGTTTGAAAATTTTGATTACAGAACTCGATGTTACCGACAAAGATTTACCGAGAAACGTACAAGTCCGCGATCGAATCATTGCCAAAGCCTACAGCGATTATTTAAAAGTAGTTTTGGAACAACCAGCAGTAATCGCGATTTTAACTTGGGGATTAAGTGACAAATATACTTGGTTGAATGAGTTTCAACCCCGAAATGATGGCGCACCCGTTCGTCCTTTACCGCTCGATATAAATGGAGAACGTAAGTTGGCTTGGAATGCGATCGCGCGTGCTTTTGATGCTGCACCAAGTCGTTAATTTTAATTGTGTTTTAATTGCATTTTCTTAATATTTAGCAATAAAAAAAAAGGAAAAGGTTTCATATATATAAAATAGTTATTATAAGTTTTAACTAATTTATAATAACTATTTTAATTTTTAAATGCTAGTAAAATGTTTATTTTTTGCTATTTCCCAATATCACATTGAACCTTATTTTAATGGATAACAACTGTTTTTCTATTGAATTAAGGTAATTTTACATTTTATATGCAATTAGATTATTACCTATTTTATCTAATACAATTAGGCTCATTTATACTTATATTCTAAATGTTAAATATATTTTTTACCTCTGCTAATAAACAATTTGTTTAAGGAATTTTAGACATTTTTATGTCACAATAATGTCATAAAAAGAAATTACAATTTATATATAACAAACCAAGAAGTTATCAAAATTTATGTCTTTTGTTAGTCAATTATCAGGGAATAATAGCCTCTTAGATTTACGCGCTCCATCTTTAACGCAATTACGTAAAAGAATTGGTGCGATATGGCTTCGTAGAACAATTCTGATTGCAGTAGATGCAATATGCTTGGGATTAGCTTGGAAGATAGCACAAGCTTACGGCATAAACTCTAATGCAGACTGGTTTGAGCAAGACAATTTAATTTTTATCTTGTCAACTATTGCCATTCAAATTTGTCTGATTGCAACTCAAGGATTATATGAAGCAGGAGAGAAACGCCGCGATTATCTTAATTTCAGCAAAACAATAACATTCTCCTATTTCCTGCTACTACTTTTCGGATATCTTTACTTACAAAATAATTTATTTCCCAGATCGACCTTTATTACAGCGTGGCTTTTAAGCATAGCGATCGCTTGCTCTGGTAGATTTATGGTAAATACTGCCATTATGCGCCTGAGAAAGCAAAATGTAATTACTTGTCCCACATATCTCATCTGTTCTCCACAAGATAAAAATAAAGCTATAAAACTTTTAGATAAACAGAACTGTTACAATCTTGTCGGTTGGAAGGATGTTGATTTAATCGCATCATCCAAAGGTCATTTAGCCGCGACTTTAGATGAAATTATCCGTCAAGGAATAGCAGAAGTTTTTGTTTGTTCGTGGCAGTCAATAGAAAGTAGAATGTACCTCTACTGGAAATTAAGAAATGCAGGCGTTATCTTACATATTTTACCGATTGAATTACAAGCTGTAGAGCAAAGATTAGAATTAAAAATGCTTGGTGGTATTCCAATATTGAATTTTATGCCACCAACTATTACAGGTAGTGATTTTTGGATAAAACGGTATTTCGATTTTTGTAGTTCGGCGTTTTTTATTTTATTTGCGTCACCAATTTATCTATTAATTTCTTTACTAATCAAATTAGATTCTCCCGGTCCTGTTTTCTACAAACAAACTCGCGTTGGTTTGCAGGGAAAATCTTTCAAAGTATGGAAAT
The DNA here is from genome assembly GCA_965234645.1 of Rivularia sp. (in: cyanobacteria). Classification (GTDB taxonomy): domain Bacteria; phylum Cyanobacteriota; class Cyanobacteriia; order Cyanobacteriales; family Nostocaceae; genus Rivularia. The sequence goes on from OZ248344.1 coordinate 5,735,575, forward strand.
TCCGCACGATGGTGACGAATGCAGATGAATTACAAAAACAGTTAGAAGCACAAAACGAAACCAAAGATGGAATTCTTTTCAAAATCAAAGATGACCCACGCATTACCAAAGTAGGAAAATTTCTCCGTCGCTATAGTTTAGATGAGTTTCCTCAACTGTTTAACGTTCTGTTTGGAGAAATGAGTTTAGTTGGTCCTCGTCCTTTACCTATAAGAGATGTACAAAAATTTTCCGACCACCACTTTATTCGTCAAGAAGTTCTCCCCGGAATAACAGGTTTGTGGCAAATCTCCGGTCGTTCAGATATTATCGACTTCGAGAAAGTGATCGATCTAGATAAAACTTACATGGAAAATTGGTCGCTTTCATTAGACTTGCAGATTATCTTGCAAACCATCAAAGTTATTGTAGAGAAAAAAGGAGCCTATTAAAGAAAGCGTTGTTGCTCTAATTTACTTTTTTTGAGTAAGTAATCCCACTATCAAAAGAACTAATAATTTTAAATGGGTTTGTAGTAAGGGCTTTAGCCTTTTGAGGACTAAAGTCCTTACTACGAACCTTTTTTTCGTCTACAACAAATACGTTAATCTGCCTGCGGATACTCATCCCACAAACTAGTAATTTCGCGCAAACTTTGGAAATCTCCATCACCGAGTATTAAATGGTCTATCAGAGGAATTTGTAAAAATTGCGCTCCACCTAACAACTGACGAGTTAATTCAATATCTTCTGGGCTGGGCTCGAGGTTTGCTGAAGGGTGGTTGTGTGCGACTATTAAACGGGTTGCGCCTTGACGAATTACCTCCCGAAATATCTCGCGAGGGGGTGCTAAAGTTTCTGTTGCGGTTCCAATCGTAATTACTTGGGTTCCCAGCAAACGATTTTTCACATCTAATAGCACTACCGCAAACCTTTCTTGCTGCTGCCACATCAAATCTTGACTCAGCGCAGCAGCCGCAGATGCTGGACTATCAATTAATGTTCCTTCTCCCGGACGAGATTGAAAAGCACGTTTGCCTAATTCTATAGCCGCTAAAATCGCTGTTGCCTTTGCCGGTCCAATTCCGGGAATTTCGATCAATTCTGCGGCGCTGATATCTCGTAAAACTACCAAAGGTTCGCGCTGATGCTTGCCTAATTCCTGTAGAATATATTGTCCCAAACCTACAGCAGACAATTTACCAGGACCTTGACCCGTCCCTAGTAGAATTGCAATTAACTCAGCAGTAGCTAGTACTTTTGCACCATGAGTTAACAAGCGTTCTCGCGGACGCTCATTTTCAGCCATGTCGGCAATTCTGAGGCAGTAGGTCATAGATAAACTGGGGAATAACGATATGTTTGGTGTACCTACCTTTAGTTATCCCAGTTTGACCCGGAGAATTTAGCAATATAGAAGTAAATATTTAAAATTTTGAGAGGGGGGAGATGGGGGAGAGGGGGAGAGGGGACAAGGGGACAAGGGGACAGAAGTTAGTAGTGCGTTAGCGTAGCGTGTCCGTAAGGACATGCATCTTGCTCGCTGGTCATATAGATAGCGAGCATCTTGTGAGTAATACTCGATTTTATTTCTCGATGCCTAATGCCCCATGCCCCATGCCCAATGCCCAATGCCCAATTACCAATTACCTTTCCCCATCTGTTGTCTAAACCTTGACTTGCAAACCTTCTTGAGAGATTTGAGTTGCTTTGAGCATATGGTAAGTAATTAACAATTGGGTCAGAGCTAAGGGGTAACTTTGAATACTTTCTCCAGTTGTTCCGGCTACTTTACCCAACTCTGGATTACTTTCGCGATCGCAAACGTTTTTTAAATTAGGCATATCGGAACAGATAATTCGCTCTAACCTATCTACCTGTTCTGATGTGGCGTGTCCATCAACTTCCAGAACGTCAACGGGTTTGCTCATATCTCTATCTAAATCCAAGCGAATTGCTGACATAGAATCGCCATTACCAGAACTGACAATTTGCGTAAAATCAGGGTGAGGAATTGTTGGACGTAATACCAACCGTACATTTAAATGTCCGTTACTTTGCTCGGAATCATCCTCCGGAGGATAGAAACTGACAACAATATCCGACCATTGACGTTGAGGACGGATAAAGTTTTCTGAATCCGGTTCGCGTCCTTTGAGTGCCTTTAAAACCTGTTCCTCAGTGTAACCCCGCTTTTGAGTATCCCGCTTAACTTTCCAACTTGCACGTAAGGATTCTGGGGGAGCTAGATAAACTTTGACATCGTAACATTGCCTTGCTTCACGAGTCGCATAACCCAGCAATCCTTCTACAATCACGAATTTATTGGGCTTGATATATTCGGGAGCATCCAAATTTCCAGTTGTATGGTTATAAACTGGCTTCAGAATTGGTAGCCCATCACGCAGCTGTTTCATGTGTTGCTGCATAATATCCAAATAGTTGCAGTCAGGATTGAGAGCAGTAATACCAATTTCCGCACGTTGCTTGCGATCGTACCGATGATAATCGTCCGTACAAATAACGGTAACATTCTCCGGTCCTAATACCTGCGCGATACCCTTAGTTAAAGTTGTTTTACCCGCAGCACTGTCACCTACAATACCCAATATAATCGGACGACTCATCTTAACCCCCTTAATAAGCAGATAATGTCACTTAAAGTTGTGTCCTAATTTACTAATTGTAGGGATTAATGAGAAACAACTCAATAAGCATCAAGAAATACTTCGGCTGAAAAGCACTTATTTAATACTCAAATCAGTGGATATCAAGCTTATTTATGGCGTGCAAAGATTGTTATCGAATTGTATCAATTAGTTAACGCAGCAAAAATTACGGAGGATAATCATGTATTTCACCTTTGAGGACGCTGTATTACAAAATAGCTTAGTATGTATCTGTGTGCGAAGGTTTCAGGTATTCCTACTTTCAAAAATAGAACGCTGGGATTTAAAAACAATCACACACACAAATTCAGTCTCTAAAAATCTTCCGTCCCATTTTTGAAGCTCTAAGCGAATACTATTTTCCTGGAGTTCAAATTCTTCTTCAGAAGTACTTAATATCGAACCGTCCAGTTTTTTTGTGCGTCTATGAAATTCTTTTCTACTAAGTTTTTTCAATTGATCAAAAAAATATTCATCGTTGTAAACAATCTTCATAACCTGGCAATCCTGAAAGTCATTAGTTGCCCTACTTAATTGCTCAATCAAATCTAAACCGCGATCGCGAATAAATTTTTTCTCCTCCGAACTTATTTGCTCAACTTCACGAACTAGTTTGTTACTAACTATAAGATAATCAAAAGTAAATCCGCTAACGGTAATACTCTTTTGATAATAGTAGGGTATATTCAAACGCTTGTGTATTTCAAATACTGTAGAATTGAAGTCTTCAAGTAGTTCTATTTTGTGCCGAAAAGGAATCTGAAGATCGTCAGCAGAAATATCAGAAAATCCTTCCAACCGATCGAAGCTCATAACTCCAAATCTTCTATATATTTCTTCTTTGCAGAGTTCTGTGTAAGGCTCTACAAATTCCTCAGAAGATAACCCCAGCATTCCAGCGACCACATGAGTTTTAAGTAGGGAAGGATACTTAATATCTGCAAGGAATTTACTTTCTTCTTCCAGAGTTTCGCTTAGGTTTTCTTGAGCATCACTTCTGTCAAGTTCAATAGCTTCCTGCTGAGTAAGCTTTGGTTCAATAAGTTCTAAATACTGCCAATCTGCTGCTAGTAGAGGTACTGTTGCTTTTGCTCTATCCATTAAAAATCGAGTTCTTAAACTTAAAATGTCAGAAAAATTCTCTTCTAATTGGTCAAGCCCTTCTGAGGTAAACAGATTTGGATTGTCATTGAATAAAGTTTGTAAGCTAGTATTAATGTATTGATTATCGAATATGATAGGGAGTTGATTTGTGCTTTGCATGATTCTATCCTTACTTGATATTTGAATTGAATGATTGTTGTTTTGCTAGGACTGGTAGATTTGACCAGTTTGTATAAAATCCTTAATAAACTTTTGAGATAATTTTAAATCCTTAACAAACGTCCCTTTAACCTTTAACCTTTAACCTTATTTCCGATAACCTCGTGGCGTTATCATCCACTCACCGTAACTACGGGTGCTTTGATTCCCAATTAAAACGGTAGTTAACATATCAACTGGCGCATCTAATAATTTCTCTAAAGTAGTTAAAGTAATTTGTTCGTCTTCGCGGTAAACCGATCGCACTACTGCTACTGGGGTATCGGGATTGCGGTGCTTAAGAAAGATTTCTCTAGCTTCAGCTAACTGTTGAGTACGAGTTTTAGATTTAGGATTGTACAAAGCCGTGACAAAATCTGCTGCTGCTGCTGCTTCCAAACGCTTAACAATTACCTCCCAAGGGGTAAGTAAATCACTTAAACTGACGGCACAAAAATCGTGCATCAGGGGTGTACCGACTCTTGCAGCAGCCGATTGAAAAGCGCTAACTCCTGGAAATACTTCAACGCTGGGACTTTTACCATCCCAACCGCTAGCCTGTAAATCTTCCATCACCAAGCCAGCCATACCGTAAATACCACTATCTCCTGATGATATAACCGCTACAGTAAAACCCCAGTTTGCTAACTCAATTGCACGAGTGGCGCGATCGCGTTCTTTGGTAATCGGCAAAGCTTCGATGATTTGGTGATTCTGGAGGATAGGAGCAATCAAATCGATATACAAGCTATAACCAATCACTGCATCGGCGCTAGCTACTGCCGTTTGTGCCGCTGGAGTCATTTGGTCGAGGTTTCCCGGTCCCGTTCCTACAAGGAGTAATTTACCGATTTTACCGATGTATTCTTTTTCAGCTAAGGCGACTGCTACAGTTACCGCACCTTTTAGATTTTGCAGTGAAGAGCGGTAAATTTGTTTGGGGACTTTTAGGGATGCGATATTTGGGGGAGACGCGACATCCTGGGGAGACGTTATGTATAACGTCTCTACATTAGACGTTTGTGTGGCTGCTATAATTGCAGCAGCTTCGGCAACGCTTGGGGTTTCTACTTCTTTTTCCACAACCTGGGAAGGATTGGGTACTGTTACCGTGCGGAGAATTTCGGATGAAAAGGTTTTTAAAGGTAAGTTTCGCTCGTGACAAAGTTCTAGTAAACCAACTTCATCAGCTTTTATATCAATAGTAGAGATTCCTGCTATGGCGGAAAGTGAAAATTGATTTTGTTGAAATACTTTAGCGATCGCATCTGCAATTACCTGTTTTGAAGTTCCTCTCTCGCAGCCAATTCCTACCCATAAGACTCTGGGATGCCAGGTGATGATGGGGAGATGAGGGGATGGGGAGATGGGGGGAGAAGATTTATGGGTTATATAAATTTTGGCTTTTGCGGTTGGTGATTCTTTGAATTTAAAAGGATTTGCTTCGGGTAAACAATTTTGCCATAAGGTTGAACCAACTTCCTGAATTACTTCTACATCTTCACCTTTCGCGGCTGCTGCACTAACTGCATTCCAATCACCTTCGCCGCGACACCATCCGAAGGGGACACCCAACATATCTACCGCAGGTAATCCCAAACCGTTGGAAGCACCTGTTAAAACGGCTGTTGCACCAAGTTGTAGAGCAATCAATTTTGCTAATTTATCGGCACCACCTTGATGCCCCCCACATAAACTAATAACGAATTTTCCAGTTTCATCTACTACCACTACTGCTGGATCTGTTGACTTGTTTTTTAGTAATCCTGAAATCAGTCTAACTACTGCACCCGTAGCCAAACAGAAGACAAAAGCTTGATGATTGTCCCACAAATTACCTACGTGGTTTTTCAGAGAATCTTTGTATGTTTTTGAGTTACTAATTTCAGATAGGGATTCTGGAACCCATATAGCAGTGTTACTTTGGCAAAGTGGTTGAAGCTTCTTTGCACCTGTGGGAGTAGTGGCAATAAAGGCGATGGGAGAGAATTCGGTGGGGAGCAATTTGAGTTTCCTGTTAGCTGATATTTGATATTACATTTAAATTTCATCACATAATTGAACTATAGCAGTTACTGATTTTGTGATTCCTTGTTGATTTAGCGTGTCGAGGTACTCTTCAACTGTTTTATGTGGTTTTTTCAAAGACTATTGCTTCAACTTCGTAATATGCAAGTACTTTCTTTGGGAAATCCTTGAGATTGAAAATAACGATAAAATTAGCTTGACACTGAATTGCAGCAGCTAAAACGTGAATATCATCTGGATCTGGCAATTCAAATTCTATATTTTGCGATTCATAACCTCTCACCAAACAATCTCTAACATTAGCATTCATCAAATTTCTAGTTCTACGAAGCTGCGGTAGAGTTAAATCTGGACGTTTTTTAAGAACACTTCTTATCCACTCATCATGAATTTGATTTGTCCAACGTGCTTTAAATAGATCCGTGAGTGCAAGCCACATTAAAAAATCACGCAGTGGTGCTGGATATAAAACTGAAGCGTCATAAATAGCAGTAATAGACACAACCCTAATTAATATCCCATATCAAGTTCTTGGGCTTGAGATGCTAATTCATCCAAAGTTTGCATTCGTTTTGCATCAATTTCCTTTTTATAGTCAAGCACATCTTGAGTAAGCACTCGACGACGGCTTCCCACCTTACGGTAAGGGATTTCGCCAGACTCAAGCAGTGTGATTAAATAAGGACGAGAAACATTTAAAATATCTGCCGCTTCTTGGGTAGTAAGTTCTGGTTTAATAGGAATTAATTTAACAGTATTTCCCTGTGCCATTTGCTTTAGTATTTCAATTAGCAAATTGTAGGCAGATGTAGGTAAAGCTATTTCATCTTTATCACCAGGCAGCAGGATTTTTACAGCCTCATTATCTTGCTGTTTATCTAAATATGATGCCAAAATCTGACTGCTATTAATAGCTAAAGTCACATCTTCTGGTTTGGGTACAATAGCTTCTCTAGATGGTTCTGACTTAGAAAGATTCATATTTAGCTTTATGCCTTATTTCACCTCGATTTTACAAAACTATCGAAATGAACGCAATGAACGCAACGAAAGAAATTATTCAATCTCCGAATTATCAGCTAAAAGTTCTTTGCTATAACGCTTTAAAAATTCCTGCCATTCCTCTATATTCATATTTACAGCAGCTGATATTTTTCAAGCATTTCGACATCCATAAAATTTTACGTCTCTCAAATTCAGTTATGCAAAAAAAATAATGGTGCGTTGCGCTTTAGACAACACACCTTACTCACTGTTAACTGAAAATCACCTCATCTCCGATTTCCGACGCGGAGGATTATTTCTCGGAGGTGTTTCCGGAGTATCGGGAGCCTCCGGAGGTGGTTCTGGAGTCGGTGGTTGAGGAGTTACAGCAATATCTTTAATTGCACCTCGATAAATCAACGCACCTAAAGTATTTAACTTAAATCCCCAACCTTGAGGTAAGTTACCATCTTCGTCATCTTGTCCCAAGTCTACATAAATACGCGGTGGAACAAAATATTTAGCCTCACTCGCACCGACTAATTCATCTGCTTGTTGCATAATTTTATCGACTACGATATCAAGTTCGGCGTAGCTGTTATAGTTTTGTTGCAGTTGCGATTTTATCAAAGCGATAAATTCCTGCACCGCTTTAATTTTCTCGTCTCTTTCTGCGGTTGCTTCTTCCGAAATCCCACCATAAGGATTATCAAGTCCTAATTGTTTTAAAATTAAAGGTTCTAGATATCCAAAAAGCTTTACTTGTGCTTCGATAATTTTAGGATTATTAACGTCTTTATGACGCGGTAATAAGGTGCGAAAAGCGCGACGCAATACTTGAGAAAGTGTGAAAGGTGGAAAAGGAATGCTCTCTTCATCTATGTTGATTCCATTTTCTGCCATAAGTACATCTAAAGGTGGTAAATCCTGCGGTACAACTGGCATCTGGATATTAAAAGCTTGAAATTCTGGATTTCTACTGCGATCGCTTAAGATATTCTCTTGTCTGCGATTCTGTTTTTCTTGAATTGCTAAGATTTTTTTGGCTTTACCTTCATCATTCAACAATGACGATAAACCTTTGATATTAAAGGGATAAACGGGAGTATTCAGGCTGATATGAACAAATTCGGCGCAATAAGCTTTATTTCCTGCATCGTTGAGAAAGGCGATCGCACTTTCCTCACCAAGACTAGCTAAAGCGCAATTTTTCAAAAATTCCTGGAGACTAGCGCGATCGATAACGCGAGTTGGATCTCCCCCATTAAAATCGTTTTGAGAAAATTTGACAAAGGGATTCATTAAAGCCATCCAACAGATAATGCTGTCGGTATAACCCCTTTGTTGTTGTTGCGTAACAAATTTGGGAAAAACTAAATTTTGAGCTACCGCAATAAAGCCGTTTTCACCATACAAACCATTATGATATGTATCTGGTTCGTTAAAGGAAGCAAAAGCTTGAGTTCCACCTTCTCTAATTGCCGGTACAATTGCACCAGAATGATGTCCTTCATTTTTGATGAAAATTTCCATCAAATCATTGATTTCGGAATGACTTTGGGGACTCCGACGTAAATCAATTTCTTTTCCATAACGGTCTTTATTGTACTGATAGGTGCAAACAAGTAAACCGTATTGTTCGAGAAACTGGACAATATCTTCATGCCCCGAAACGGTTTTTTCTCGATCGGTAATTATTTCCTCATCTGCAATACCGATAAAACCGGGTACTTTGATTGTTTCTATATCTAATGAAGTTTCATTATCAACGATTACTTTTTTGTTAAATAATCGCTTCATATCTTCTACAGGTTTCCCTTGTTTATAATCGGGACCTTGAATAGAATTAAAAAGTTCTAAATCTATATCTTCAGGAGGATGCAAAGGTAAATCTGAATTTGATGGTAGATAATTAGCGTTCATTTGCGATTTGTTTGAATATATAACAATAATTTGTACTATGTTATACCTCAAACTGAATAAATATAATTTCGTAAGAATTTTATATTTAAAATAATTTTGAGTAGGTTTGTAGTAAGGTTTTTGGTCCTCACATACTTACATTAAAAACGAAATTTCTGTGGAGAAACTTTCATCACCTCCGCTGCTTTCAATAATTTGAGAGCTAAAACTCTTACTACGAACCTTTATTACTCTTTTGCTCCCTTCTCTTTCAACATTTTGACAATACTGGGATAATGATTAAATTCTGCAAGCATTAAGGCAGTATAACCACCTTGATTTTTCAAATTCATTTTTGCACCAGCTTTTAGCAAGACTTCCACTATTTTTAGATAACCCAGCGATGTTGCCCACATTAATGCTGTAGCGCTGTTTCCATCTTTAATATTGATATCCGCACCATGCGCTAATAATTCTTGGGTTATTGTTTTAAAATTACGTTTTGTAGCTTCAATTAATAAGGTTTTCCCATCTTTTAATTGAATATTTGCATTTGCACCATGTTCTAACAATACTTCTACTGTTTCGGCGTTTCCTTGTAATGTTGCCAGAGTTAACGGCGTTTCTTCTAATGTCGCTTCTACATCGGCACCTTGTTTTAACAATGCTTTAACAATGGTGCTATATCCCTGTAAAGCTGCGACAAGTAAAGGTGTATCGCCTAAATTATTTCGAGTATTAACATCGGCACCACTATTTATAAGTATTTCTACAACATCGGTGAAACCTTCCACAACGGCAATATGTAAAGGTGTTTCTGCATCTTTATTTTGGACGTTAACATCGGCACCAATATTAACCAAAGTCGCTACGATGGAAGTATGTCCCTCCGCTACAGCCATGAATAACGCCGTTTCTCCATCAGCGTTTTTGGCATTTACATCAATATTTGCAGCGAGTAGTGCCTCAACTACTGCCAAATGTCCTTTTTCGGCGGCTAACATTAATAAAGTTTCGCCTTCTTCATCCCGGATATTTACATCAGCACCTGCTTTGAGTAAAGTTTCGACTACAGCAGAATGTCCTTGTTTGACAGCTAATTGTAAAGCTGTATCATTGTCTTTATCTTTAATATTTACGGTAGCGCCAGCATTAACTATTGCTTGCACTATGGGACTATAACCTTTGAGAGCCACTATCATCAAAGCCGTACTGCCATCTTCATTAACCGCATTTATATCCGCACCTTTTGATATTAATATGCGTACAATGTCAAGTTGATTTGCAGCGCTTGCTAACATTAAAGCCGTTAAACCATAACGTTTTCTTTGATAATTAATGTTTGCACCCGAATCTATCAGTATTCTGACAATTTCCGTATAGCCAGAATTAGCTGCAAACATCAATGCCGTAGTACCATCTTTATCGTTAACACTCGCAGAAGCACCCATACTTAAAAATTTTTGCACCCTTTTAATATCGCCACTTCTAGCCGCTTCTAGCAGTGAAGCATTGTTTTGACTCATTTTTTATGCTGGTTGTTAGTCGTTAGTGGTTAGTTGTTAGTTGTTAGTTGTAGTTGTTAGTTGTTGAAAAATTCCTAACTCTTAACTCCTCACTCCTAACTCCTAACTATTCATCCAATTGCCATTTTCATTTTCCCATCCCCTACTCCCCATTCCCTCAACGCGCTATGCTAATTTTTATGAAGATTTCTGTATTGGGGAGAACATAATGAATTTGGAACTTTCGCCAGAAGTTAAATACTGGATGCAGTTTTTCCATCCGGTTTTAATGTGGGCGCTGTTGTTATGTAGTCTTTATGCTGCTTACTTAGGGTTAAAGGTACAGCGTACTAGAAGCGCTCAGGGTGAAGAGAAGAAAGAGCTAATTAAAGGTAAATACAATATCAAGCACTTTCAAATTGGCTCTATATTGTTAGCGCTGATGGTATCGGGTTCTATTGGTGGGATGGCTGTTACCTATATTAATAATGGTAAATTATTTGTCGGTCCCCATCTGTTAATTGGGTTGGGGATGACAGCTTTGATTGGTTTTTCCGCTTCTTTATCTCCGTTTATGCAAAAAGGAGCAAATTGGGCGCGGATGACTCATATTTTGGTTAATTTCACTATCTTAGGACTTTTTACGTATCAAGCTATTAGTGGCGTACAAATTGTGCAGAAGATTCTTAGTAAAGCTTAGATAAGGCGTGAAGTGTGAAGGTAGATTAATGTAGATTAATTATATCCTTCACGCTTCATCCTCGATTTTTCAAGCTTTTTTTGATTTATGTGAAAAAGGTATGCCTAAAGATTGATGAAAATTTTCTTGAACTTTGCGTGTTAAAAGGCGAGATACCTGACGAACGATTTGATTGAGTAGGCGATCGCCAGTAGTTTGAATTAAAGATTGTGGTAGGCGTTTAATAAATTTTGGAAATTGAACGTAAACATTTAGATACAGTTCCCATTCAACTTGGGTTATTGGAGTATCTTCGTTTTGGCTTTCGACTAGCTGTAGCGATGCGCGATAATCTACATCGTAACCAGCAGGTTCATAGTCGGGAATGGGTATAGTGCGAATACGGTAAACACCTTCTTGGGGAGGTAAAAGTTCTAAGCCGATTTTTGGCTCTACCTCGTAACCAAAAGAGCCAAAACGACCAATTACTAATTCGTAACCATTTTCGCCCAAAGGCTGCACTTTCATCGGTTGAGCGCAACGAGTAAACCATTCAGAGTGATTGTTCAGATATTCGGCAACGATTGGGGCTGGTGCGGACAACTCCATACAGTCGCTGAAGGTACAACAAAATTTAGTTTGTTCGTCTAAATCTAGCCCAGACGCTAGGTCTTGGGTATCAGATATAGTTGATGCTACAGATATAATTGTTTCACTTTTTTCTTTATATTTATACTCTCGATTGATTGAAACCATAAGTGCATTCCTGTATACTTTAGAGTTTAGATAAAATAATAGTTCCCATCCTAGATGAAATGTTTCACATCAATAAGGTAAGTTCATCGAAACATTAACAATCCGAAATAAAGTTCACTCAATCTCTACAATAGAGAAGAAAGAATAATGATATATGTTTCCAGTGGCAGAGAATTATCATGAAAGCGTTTGTAGCAGGGGCAACAGGTGAGACGGGAAGACGCATCGTGCAAGAGTTGATGGCGCGTAATATTCCGGTTCGTGCATTAGTTAGAGATATTGAAAAAGCTAAAAGTATTTTGTCTGCTGATGTGGACTTAGTGCAAGGTGATGTGTTGAAACCAGAAACGTTGTCTGCTGCTTTAGGAGATAGCACGGTGTTGTTGTGTGCAACTGGCGCGGCACCTAGTTTCGACCCCACCGGACCTTATAAAGTCGATTACGAAGGTACAAAAAATTTGGTGGATGCTGCCAAAGCCAAAGGAATAGAACATTTTGTATTTGTTTCTTCGTTATGTACATCCAAGCTATTCCATCCGCTAAATTTATTTTGGTTAATTTTAGTTTGGAAGAAACAAGCAGAGGAATACATTCAAAAAAGCGGTCTAACTTATACAATAGTACGTCCTGGTGGATTGAAAAACGAAGACAACAGCAATCCCATCGTCATGCAATCGGCAGATACAATGTTTGACGGCAGTATTCCCCGTCAAAAGGTAGCCCAAGTTTGTGTAGAATCACTCTCCGAACCAGCTTCGCGCAACAAAATTGTAGAAATTGTTTCAAAAGAAGATGCTGCCGCTAAAAGTTTTGAAGAATTATTTGCAGCAGTAGCTTGATGGGGAATGGGGCATTGGGCATTGGGCATAAAAGAGAGCAGGGGAAGCAGAGGAGGCAGAGGAGGCAGAGGAGGCAATTAATAATTTTTCTTCCTCCGCTCCCTCCGCTTTTTTTCTCCCCATCTCCCCCTCTCCCCATCCCCCCATCTCTCTCAACAAAATCTTGCAGTCACGCAAAAATAATCGTTGCTAAAATTGAACTTGTTTGATAATCCGGTTTAATTAATTGCCGGAATGGTTCGATTTATTTTTGTTGTTATCTGTTATGTGGCTATTTTAATTAATATTGATGAGTCAAACTCTTAAAGGTTTTCACTTCAAAGGCGTTGAAAAAATTATCGGACCTGTAGCCGCCCTTCTCGCCTTTGTTTGTATGTTTCAGTGGTATATTCACGGTAGTTTAGAACCGAATAGCGACCCCGTATTTCAGAAGAGACAGCCACCCTTAATCATGTCCGGGGGCGATCCTTATATCCGCGCTTTGATGCGAACTATTGGAGCTAGTGAAGCAAACAGCAACCGTCCTTACTCAATTTTGTATCGTGGGGAACACGTTAGCGATTTGAGTCGCCATCCAGAAAAATGCGTCACAATTCTCATCGGACCGAATAAAGGAAATTGTTCTACAGCTGCTGGTAGATACCAAGTTATTAACACTACTTGGTATAAAATTGCTCAGCGCTATCATCCCAAACAGCCTATGCCGATGATGTTTTGGGCTAGCTATAGTTTTGAACCCGAATATCAAGATAGAGTTGTTCATAATTGGTTGAATGATTCTAAAGAATGGGGAGTTAGTATTCCTCAGCTATTGCGACAAGGAAAAATAAATAAGGTGTTAAAAACACTTTCTCCCACTTGGACAAGTTTGGGATATGGCATAGAAACTAATTCGATAAGTAGTAGTTTACCGAGAATTTATCAGAAAGTTTTGAAAGAAGAATTGAATGCGGTTAATGTGAATAAAGTTCAAGAATGATTGGTTTTTTACTATATTTTTTCTTAGTTTGTAGTAAAAGCTATGCCGCAGGGAGTATCCCAAATTTTAAATTTGTATACCATATGTTTTTCAAAAATTGCGATGCTCCCATGCCGCAGACGGCACGCTCCGCTAAAAGCCCTCGTAATTGAGGGCTAAAGCCCTTACTACGAACTTAAGGTAATATGCCAGTTGCGTTGCGATCGCTTTACAATTTCTCTTTATAATCTGAAAAAATCTCGAATATTTTCCACAAATACCAACGTATTTTCCAAATGAATATTGTGAGCCGTATTTTTAATAATCTTTAATTTGCATAACCGATTAACTTCAGTCATTCTCCTATTTATATCGATAAATTTTCGATCCTTCTCTCCCACTAACAAAAGTAAAGGAACTTGATTATTTTGTAAATTTTCCCATAAAGATGGTTGAACTCCCGTACCCATCAAGCGCAGCGATTTAGCTAATTCCAAAGGATTATTTTGTAAGCGATTTTCTATCATGCGATCGAATCGTGGATGCTTTTTAATGTTGCCAAAAATTTGTAGATTATACCAATTATCAAGAAACTTTATAAAATCATTTTCAAAACTTCTTGTTAATTTTCGAGCTATTTGTCCATCTCGTTTAACTCTTTCTAATCTTTCTTCTTCCGTCGATAAACCAGGAGAAGCGGATTCTAAAATAACTTTATGGAAACGTCGGGGAAAGTGAAGTGTTAAATATAAAGCTAACCTTCCCCCCATTGAATAACCGACTAAAAAGCAATGCTTAACTTTTAATTCATCTAATAAATTAATTAAAGCATCGGCAGTTTTCGCCATTGTATAGCAATCATCATTCCCCAAAATCTGAGTTTTTCCATGTCCGGGAAGGTCAATATTTAAACAATTGAAATCATCAGTTAATAAAGATATCGCCTCGTCAAATTCGCGACTGTTTCCCATAAAACCATGCAAAAAAAGAATCAGTGGTTTATCCGAATTACCACTGAAACAATAATGAAACCTATAGTTTTCCAAACTCATTAAGATTTATCTAAACTATTAAAAATATAAACACCCATGAAAATTATCTTTAAGGGTTAAGGCAAAAATCTATCTAAAGCCGCCTTTAATTCTTGCATTTCAGCATCAATATTGCCATCTTTTGCGGCTCTGGCAACGCACTCTGTTAGATGCTCGTCTAAAACAATCCGCGCTACCTTATCAACTGCACCTCTGACGGCAGCAATTTGCAACAAAACATCAGGACAAGGGCTATTTTGCTGCACCATAGTCTTAATTCCTCTAATATGCCCCTCTATACGCGATAGCCGATTAACGATTTTTCGTAAAGACTCTTCGCTGTGGACGTGAGGGTGAGCTGAGTGCGTATGATTATGATTATGCTTATGTTCTTGTGGAATGTTTTTATTCTCACTCAGTATCTGCTCTTTTGGCTTTGAAGTTCCATTCATGGGCTATTTATGTTCGGGTTGAAGCAGTATTTATCATCCTAACGCAAAGGGCAAACACTCAGGATAGTCTTTGCAATCCCAAGATTACTTGATACAAACGTATTAGCTCGATCGCTAAAGAAAACTCTAACCTAATTTTTGCTAATATCATTAATAAATTGAACGGCAGGTACGGTTTGTTTAATAACCTAAAACCAAGCATTAAGGCTTAAGGAAACAAAACTTCAGGGTGATAACAGTCAGTAAGCACGACTTCTGACTATATTTAAATCTAATTGTCAACAATAAGTAACAATCGATCGGAAAAACGGTCTTGGTGATGAAATTTACATATTTACCTAAGTCAATAAGACAACTAAGCACGCATTTATTCGTAATTATTATTGGGGTTTTGCTAAGTGTTAATACTATGCGGGTATTACCTTCCCAAGCAGAACCCGCGCCGATCGCGGTTAACTCGTCGCAATTGATAGCCCAAAAACCATCAAATGCAGCCGCCGCGATTGGAAATAGTAGTTTTGTTACGGCTGCGGTTAATCGAGTTGGAACTGCGGTAGTTCGTATTGATACCGAACGTCAGGTAAGCCGTCGCGTCCCCGAAGCTTTTATGGAAGATCCATTTTTTAGGAGGTTTTTCGGCGATTCTTTACCTAGAAACTTACCTCCTGAAGAATTACGCGGATTAGGTTCTGGTTTTATTATTGACAAAAGCGGGTTAGTTTTAACCAACGCTCACGTAGTTGATAAAGCGGATAAAGTAACGGTTCGGCTCAAAGATGGACGCACGTTTGAAGGTAAAGTGCAAGGCGCTGATGAAGTCACCGATTTAGCAGTCGTAAAAATTAACGCCGGTAGCGATTTACCTGTTGCACCCTTGGGATCGTCGAGTAACGTTCAAGTTGGAGACTGGGCGATCGCTGTAGGAAATCCTTTCGGTTTTGACAATACGGTAACTTTGGGAATCGTCAGTACTTTAAAACGTCCCAGCGCTCAAGTTGGTATTTCCTCAAAGCGTTTGGAATTTATTCAAACCGATGCAGCGATTAACCCCGGAAACTCTGGTGGTCCTTTATTAAACGAATTAGGCGAAGTTATCGGTATAAATACTGCAATTCGTGCCGATGCCACAGGTATCGGTTTTGCAATTCCTATCGACAAAGCCAAGCAAATTACCAGTGAATTAGAGCGTAACGGAAGAGTTGCTCATCCCTTCATAGGCATAGGAATGGATGATTTAACTCCCCAAGAAGCACGACGAATCAACGCTAGTCCCAATTCTCCCATTCAAGTACCCGAAATAACAGGTATTTTGGTAGGAAGAGTTGTACCCAATTCCCCAGCAGCCGATGCGGGTATCCGTATAGGAGACGTAATTACTGCAATTGATGGAAAACCCATTTCTACCGGCGAAGAATTGCTAAATATAGTTGAAAACAGTGGTGTCAATCAAAATTTACAGTTAAAAGTCCGAAGAGGTAATCGCACCCAACAAATATCATTACGCACTGCTGATATGAAAGATTTTTCGTAAGAGAGTAGGGAGTAGGGAATAGTTAGGAGTTAGGAGTTAGGAGTTAGGAGTTAGGAATTATTAATTAGTAATTTCTCCCCATCCCCCCATCTCCCCATCCCCCCATCCCCTTCCATCTTCAACTCCGACGTACAAAAGGCAATAAGTCTTTTAAAATCACTTCATAATGATGTTCTTGAGCATAATGTGCCACGTCGTTGAGTTCGATCGCTTGGGCATCGGGTACGGAGTCAGCAAATTTTTTTGCCATCTCTAAACTTAACCAAGGATCGGTTTTTCCCCACTGAATCAAAATTGGTTTTTGCCATTCCTTAAATCCAGTTTCTATTTCTTCCATCGCAGTTTTTAGCTGCAAATTCCGAATTGTTGCTAATAAGCTTCTTCCCGTCGCGGAAGCTTTTAAATAGGGTTTGCGATACACGTCTAAATCTTTATCTTTAATAACGTAACGGCTACCACCTTCTAAGGTTCTGTCAACTAATAAAGGATCTTGCGTCATCATTTCACCTGCTAAAGGTAAACCCATTTGTTTAATTTTCCAAGGCAATTTAGCTGAAGATGAAATTGGGGTGTTGAGTATAATTATGCTGGCGATTTTATCGGGATTTCTTAGGGCATATTGCAATCCAACCGAACCTAGAAAACCTTGAACTACCAAGGAAAAACGTTCGAGTTCTAAGGCTTCGATAAAACCATCTAAAGCTTTTATATATGCTTCTGGGGTGTAAGCAAAATCTCTTTTTTCCGGTTTGGCTGAAAAACCGTAACCAATCCAATCTGGTGCGATCGCTTTTGTACCTTGCTGCGCTAATCCCGGCATGATATTGCGCCAGCTATAACTTTGTGACGGTAAACCGTGTAGCAATAGAACTGGTAATAAATCGCTTCTGCCAATTGGTTCTACTTGTCGATAAAACCATTCTAGTGAATCTACTGTTATTTTATGTTCTGTTATAGACATTATCAAAAAACCTTACGCAAAGAGTCTTGTTATTAATTCCTCATGTGAATTAGAAACAAAGATGGTAGAAGTTGTAAAAAATCAACTTCACCCATTACTAGCATAGGCTTTTCGATGCTTTTAACAAAAGTAATTTCAAGTAAAAAATGTAGAGACATCGCAATTGCTAAGTTTCTACAAGCAAATTAATGGTCTGGTTTACGAGGCTTCCAACAGTCATTAGTTTCGGAAGTTTCACCACTTTTGTAGGAAGTGCGTGCAACGCTACAAGCAATAATTTTATTATCCCTCAAATTACGCTGATACCAATAAATACTAAAACTAGTTCTTTGCTTTCCAGTTACAGGTGTAGCTCTGTATTGAAAATCGTTTCCATCAGCCGTAGTTGGTAACTTAGTGATATATTTGGGAACCAACGAAGATAGTTGTTCGGGATAAGTTTTATAATCAGCGAAATATTGCTCTAAAGGAGCATATAGTTTTCTTGCAATTGCTTCATTATAACTACGATTACTAGCTGCTTCAGTTGGATAGTGGGTACAGCCAGCAGTCGTAGTAGCTATTAATAAAATAGCTGCTAGGTACTGCTTGATTCTCATGTTACGCAAATTAACCTGATGTCGGATTCTGTTCCACAATAGTGTTCAGTTGAGGGATATAAGGTTCCAGCTTAGAACCGGGACATTCTGTATTAGTAAAAATATCGTTATGTGCTACGACTGAACTAATACCGTAATTGATATCTAGTGTTTCTACCAATGTTTCTGCTGCATCAATTTGAGTATGAATAAAAATTTACTTATTACTTCAATCCTACATCTACGTGTTTTCTCACATTTAAATTCGGATTGCTATATGGCAATCCTAAATCATTTGTGAAAAATGACGTTTATGAATATTTGAAATAGTAGTGCGAGCATCCTGCTCGCTGGTCTTATACAAATTAAATGCGTAACAACTTACTATCTCTAATACTATTTTTACTGCAACTTCCATCATTCCCCTACTTTTAAAACTAAGCTGCTTTAAAAAATCGAATAATTTCACGCACGTGTTCTAAAAATTGTCCGTCGGTGGAAAGTTGAGCGATCGCTTGTTTTGATTCTTGCGATAAACGTTCGTGTTCCCTAACGTTTGTTGCTCGTAATTCTTCTATCGTTGCTTTAATAGTTGCTAAATCTTTACGAGTTTCATTTGTATTAGCCTGTTGCTTTGCTGCTAAAGAGTCAGGGTTTTCTGGATTGAGTTGTTTTTCCATACGCTGAACTGTTTCTTCAATTGTGAAGAAGCGATCGCGCAATTCTACAATGTCTTCGCGGGGATATCTTAATTCTTTACCAATAGTTGTTAATCGCTGGTATAAATATTCGTAAGCACTGATGGCGGGACGTAAACCTGTTAATAATAATGCTGCACCGGAACTTATATAACCAACAGCACTGATACCAGTTGCAGCTAATGTATAAAGACCAATTGTAGATACTATATGTAGAAAAATCGCAATTATCAACGAACGTTTTACTAAAACTTTGACGTAATTTAATTGTTTTTCATCGACTGGAATTTCTTTATTAATCGATTGTTCTGCGTCGAATAAAGTTTCTTTGGCTTTGAAATGAACGTTCCAGGGTACGGTAACAATTACCAGCAGCCACCAAAAACTTGCGCCACCAATTAAATTACCCAGTCGAGAAAGTTACCAGCGGGAATATGAAACCATTGCAATACACTAAAAGCTAAAAGTGTTACTACTACTATACTGATAGTACTGCTAAGAAATAAATTTAAATACATCTAAATACCAACTTTGCTTGTGTAAAAGATATTATTTAAATCATGATTGACTATTAAAAAATAAATTGAAATGCTTGTGATAGTTTGTATATTTACACAATAATATTTGTATAATTTATTATTAAAATAGTAGTTTGAGATAGTTTATTGCCGATGACCATGTGATATTTTTTTAACTTGCACGTAAGCTTGGTAAATTCACAAAATACTTATTAAAAATCTTAACTTCATACTTTATTTAAGCTATTGCAAAGTATTGATAAAGGTAAATGTAATAACATCTGAATATTAGACAATTTGGTATGACTAAATAATTGCTGAGGATATATAATGACCGTCTACGGACTTCTACCTTCATAAATTATAAAAACGGGCAATATCCCGATTTTTGTAGTAAAGCAAATTATTTAAATATAAAAAATTAGCATGGAAAAACAGTTCGAGCGATTAGAACGTAACGAAGTTATATCTGTTAGCGCCGAAAATTGTGGAAATCTGGAAATCTCTTCGACTTTTAAAGTTTTAGAATTGCTAGAAGTTATACAGAAATATATTAGTTTTCAGATGCCAGAAGCATCTTTATTTGATGAAGGTATTGATTGTGAAATTTTAAAATTAGGTGCTAGAGGTTGGAAAAAAGGAAAGGTGAGAATTTGTGTTGAATTTTGTCCCGAAGAACCCGAATATCCTTTAGAAGATTTGGCTGAATTATTAGAATAATTTAAAGGTCAAAGGCTAAAGGTCAAAGGTTGATTTATAATTCCTAACTCATAACTCCTAACTCCTAACTCATAACTCCTAACTCCTAACTCCTAACTCATAACTCCGGTGGTACTATTCCCATTGCTCGTCATCGTAGTATTTTTCAATTTCTCCACCTCTTTCTCTGGGAGAAGGTTCGGGGCGATCGTCGTAGTATCTTTCAACTTCTGTGCTTCTTTCTCTGGGTGGACGACTGCGGCGACGATCGCGGGGTCTTTCTTCTCTATCATCGCGAATGCGGCGACCAACTTCGTTAAAATACTCATGGCGTAAGTATGGATAATCGCTTACCCATAAATTGCGACTGGGAATATATATGTCGGTTATTTTTTCTATTCTGCTCAAATCGGGACTGCTGGACATGACCAACATTTCTGCTACCTGTCCGCGATTTACTAATTTGTGAGAAGCTTTTAACGGTGCTTTGAGTAAGGCTGTAAATCCAGTTTCGTCACCAACTTCTAAGTTAATCCGTTTTTCTCGATTTTCGACAATTACTAAATCACCTTTGTTATTGACTGTTTCTTGTTTACCAATCAACTCTTCTGTAATCCAACAGTCAAGCACTCTACCACGGAAAAAACCACCGTACTTGTAACGGCGACATTTCAAATTTTGCAAACTAGCCCATAATACTGGTCCCCATAACCAGTACAAAGCGCCTAACAGTCCGAAGAAAAATATAATTGGACCTACAGAAAGCCTAAAAATAACTTTTCCCAGCAAAATTACGCCTGCAATAACTACAGATATTAATAGTCGTCGCAAAAAATCGGAAAATTTCCCCCAATAGTATTTGTACTGCGAACCAGTTGCAATTAGGGGAATTAGTTGCTCAAACTTCTCGCGTGTCAGTGGGACAAGCATTGTGGATTTTAGGTTTTAGATTTTGGATTTTGTATGGATTTTAGATTATAAATTTTAAATTTTAAATTAAATAATCTTTTCTAATCCATATACTAACGACTTTAGCTGAAGAACTTTGCGAATTGCGAGTAATACTCCCGGCATATAACAAGTTCTATCGCTGGTATCGTGTCGTAATGTATAAATTTGACCGGGTGCGCCGAAAATTACTTCTTGATGGGCAATTAAACCTGGTAAACGAACGCTATGAATTCTAATTCCTTCATCAGCTTGACTTCCTCGCGCTCCCGATATGTGTTCGGTTTCATTTACTATAGCTTGATTGTAAGTTTTACCCATTTCTGCCAACATTTGAGCGGTTTTTATCGCGGTACCGCTAGGTGCATCTGCTTTTTGGTTGTGATGCAATTCGATAATTTCCACATGATCGAAATACTTAGATGCTGTAACTGCGGCTTGTTGAAGCAGTACCATCCCAATCGAGAAATTAGGAATAATTAAGCATCCAGTAGAAGCTTTATCAGCAAAATCTGCCAAATCGTGAAGTTGTTTCGGACTTAATCCAGTTGTCCCCACCACAGGACGCACACCATAGGCGATCGCACTACGAATATTGTCGTATACTGAATCCGGATGTGTAAAATCAACCACAACTCCAGGCTGTTTTTCTTGAGCGGCAAATGCCAGCATAGCTTCCATTTGGTTGGTAATAGGAACTTCTAGAGGTTCGCTTAAACCAGCCAACTCCCCCGCGTCCTTATCCTGATGTTCGGGACTTGTATCGATCGCACCCACTAAATCCATATCCGGTGCTTCCGACACAGCTTTGATTACCTCCCGACCCATTTTTCCCGCAGCACCGTTAACAACAACTGGTATAACTTGATTACTCATATTTTTACTTTTAAATCCACAAACGAATTTTGACACTCCCCTTCAATTTATTGATGGGGATTCTTAGTTCACAGGGAGTCCAATAACCTTACCCTCACTAAGCATCTTGACCGTATGTCCTGCGGCTGCAAGTCCACGAAGACGGACTACTTGGGCGGCTGCAATGTCTCTATCAGTTGTATAGCCGCAATTGTCACATTTATGAACACGCTCAGCTAATATCTTTTTACCTGTCTCATGCTGGCAACTAGGGCATATTTGTGAAGTATACCTGGCATCAACTTTTTGAAAATAAACACCACGCTTAAAACAAACTTGTTCCAAAATTCTGAAAAACTGACCAAAACCAGCGTCTAAGCAATGCTTTCCTAGCATTCCTCTAGATAAACCAACTAGGTTTAAATCTTCTACGAATATCATCCCTACACCGTCACATAATCGATGTGATAGCTTAGAGTGCCAATCTTTACGACAATTAGCAACGTATTCATGTAACTTTGCAACCTGATGAAGTGCTTTTAACCAATTATTCGAGCCAAAACGCTTTCTACTAACGCGTTGTTGCGCGGCAATAAAGCGGGAGGAAAATCCACACCGCTTTTTGCCTTAGCAATTTAAGCTTGCGTTCTGCGTCAACAAAAAATCTCGGACGCTTAATTAAAAGACCGTTACTTGTTGCAACCATTGAAGTTAGACCTACATCAATCCCTATCCCCTCGCCGTGTGGCATCGGTTGCGGTGGATTCACGTCCCACTGAACGGTTAACATTACGTACCATCCAGAAACACGCTTTACTATACGTGCCTGTTTTAGAATTCCCCCATCCGGTATTTTTCTAGATTGCCGAAGCTTTATTTGTCCAATTACAGGTATTTTAATGTATTCATTCTGCAATGGGTTTTTACCTAACTGAGGAAAAGAGAAAGACCGCATTCGCCCAACTTTTTTAAATCGCGGGAATCCATGATTTCTTTCCCACATGCTTACAAAAGCTTTTTCAAGCCTTCTCAATGTTTGCTGCAATGATTGAGCATTAACTTTACTTAAGTACTCATTATTTTGGCGTGCAGCAGTCAAAGATTTGCATTGACTCGCGAATGTTGGACGTGGGGTATCAACAGGAATGATGTAACAACTACGAAGACTACAAGATTCAATCTGACATGACCGAGATTTAAACCAGTCTTTGCGCTCAGACAAAGCATAGTTGTAAACCCTACGATGAGTCTCTAGCCATTCCTCAAAAATTGTTATTTGATTTTTTGTTGGCTTTAACTTGAATTCGTAAGTCAGATTAAACACTTTGAGGTACCTCCCGAAAGAATCATAACTTAAATCCTAAAAAAAACACTATAGCTTTTTAGAACATCACGGATAATGAATTCCCGTAGCACACGAACGACAATAATTAGAAATTAGGGGCACTGTGCGCGGTTTCGGTAGACTCTGTAGGCGCAGGGGGGAAGATGGGGGGATGGGGGAGAGGGGGAAGAGGGGAAGAAGAGAGCAGGGGAGGCTCTTGATGCAGAGGAGGCAGGGGAAGAAAAATTAATTTTAAATTGCTTCCTCCGCTCCCTCCACTTCCTCCGCTCCCTCTGCTTTCTTAACTGGTAACTGCTAACTGTAGGGAACTTGACTAATATAAAGGCAGTCGATGGCTTAAAATTGCGATAATATTAATTTTCTCATAGGTTGTGCGATGTCTCGATCTTTTCTCACTTCCAATTGTGTTGCTAAAAGGTAAAAAAATATTCGGGGTGATGCGCTTGCGAAGGTTGAAGGTTATAACGTATTTTTAGCTTGTCTTCCCTCTCTCAATTGTCTACCAATATCGCTATTAACAAACGGCTATTTTCCCATCATTTGGTACATACTGTAAATCTTGTATAAAATTTACTGAGCAACTACCAATTAACGTGAAAAATTAAAGCCGTAAAGCTTCGCTAGGTACAACTCTTAGATAAATGAACAAAAATTTCTTTCTAACATTACTTTCCAGCCCTGTATTATTTTCGTCTATCGTGTCAATGGCGGTTTTTGTCGAACCAGCTAGCGCCAACGAGACTGATACTAATCGCAGCCGATTTTCCTGCGGACGAAAAACTACTGTAGCTGTAGCAACTCCTAGTTTGGGTTGTACTCGGCTAAATAGAAATGCTGTGCCGAACGTAAATGGACAAAAAGGTTTACGTCCCGACGAATTACCCGAATTGCAATTCACCGACGAGGAAAGCGATGCTGCTGTCGCTTTGTTCGGTTGCGATTGTCCCGCTTGCTTGAATGCTATGCGTCAAATACGCGGTTTGCCTCCTATGCTGGGAGCTTAATTAATTCTCGTCAGCAATAGGATAAAACTTAAAGGTAGAAGTAACATCATTAGTTATCTCTACCTTTTTTTATTTTGGATCTACAGTGCGCTTTTAGTCCAACCTACCTTCCTGTAACTGGTAACTAATAATTGCCCTAATCGCTGTGGGATAATCTAAACTCGAAGTGATAGGTTTTATAATTCGTCTGTGAAATATGAACGATTCTTTACCACCTGCTCTTGATAAAATTGTCAAACGCTTCAAACGTGCTTCTGAACCAAAGCGACGCTACGAACAGCTAATTTGGTACGCTCAAAAACTTCCTGAGTTTCCAGCATCTGATAAAACACCCGAAAATAAGGTTCCCGGTTGCGTTTCTCAGGTTTTCATCACGGCTTCTTTAGATGATGATAAAATAACTTTTCAAGGTGATTCGGATTCACAATTAACTAAAGGCTTGGTAGCGCTTTTAATTGAAGGATTAAATGGGTCAACCCCTACTGAAATTGTTCAATTGACCCCAGATTTTATTCAAGAAACTGGTTTAAATGTCAGTTTAACCCCTTCCCGCGCTAACGGTTTCTATAATATTTTTAAAACTATGCAAAAAAAGGCACTAGAATCTCAACAATCTGTGTCAAATTAAACCATAGAATAAATGATACCTTTGACCTTTAACCTTTGACCTTTGACCTTTGACCTTTAAACTTGAATTCATCAGGGATTTATTTGAATGACGAGTGTCTCATCAACCCCTACTGCTGTTAGGATTGGCGGAGTAGTAGAACAATTTGTATGGAACAGGGAAGACCAAGATTTTTGCATAGTTTATGAAACTTTGGGTCAAGGTTCTCCCGTATTGCTTTTACCCGCATTTAGCACTGTTTCTATGCGTTCGGAAATGAGTGGGATTGCGAAGCGAGTTTCCGAGCAATATAAAGCAATAGCGGTTGATTTTCCCGGATTTGGAGATTCTGGTCGTCCAAAAGCAGATTATAGTCCCGCTTTATACAGAGATTTTATTGAAGATTTTGTCTTAACAACTTTTGAAAGAAAACCAGTTGCTGTAATAGCGGCAGGTCATAGTGCGCCTTACGTTTTATGGTTGGCAAGCAAATATCCTGCCGTATTTTCGCGGATAGTTTTGGTAGCACCGACTTGGCGCGGTCCGTTTGCTGTTATGGGTGTAAATGGGATGGTGCGGAATTTGATTAAGGAGACTGTAAGATTACCAGTTATTGGTCAAACTCTTTATAAGCTCAATACTTTACCATCATTTTTAAAATTCATGTATCGTCGCCACGTTTATGTCGATGCTGAAAAACTAACTCCAAACTTTATCGAGGATAAGTGGGAAAGCACTCAGCGATCGGGAGGAAGATTTGCTCCTGCGGCGTTTGTTACTGGTAATCTTGACCTTGTGAGAACAAGAGACGATTTACTCGGATTAGTTAGGGGGTTGTCGGTCCCAATTATGGTAGTAATTGGTAAATCTTGCCCCAAATCATCGCGGCAGGAAATGGAAGCGATCGCAGCGTTACCGAGAGTCGAGAGCGTGCTGCTTCCCGGTTCCTTGGGAATGCACGAGGAATACCCAGATGATATAGCTGAAGAAATTTTACCTTTTTTAGCAACACCGTGAGTCGGTAGGTTCGTAGTCAGTGATTTATCGCTCATATGAGTGCTGAAGCACTTACTACGAACTTTATATTTTTTTATTTTTGTACTGATTTAACTCAGTGATAATCGACTATTTATTAAAAGTAAGAAAATGAATCGTTAATGTAGAGACTTTGCAACTGCGAAGTCTTTCGATCGTGCGATTAACAAATTTTATACATCATCAAGAGGAACACCGAAAATTTTTTGTATATTATTTGTCTGTGTCTGTAAAACAGTAGTTAAATAAGTATCTAGGATATATATGGTTAATACAGCAACAAGCGTCATCCCAGTAACAGTTTTGACTGGGTATTTAGGAGCGGGAAAAACAACTTTGTTAAATCGCATTCTTACTTACGAACATGGTAAGAAGGTAGCGGTGATAGTAAATGAGTTTGGGGAAGTGGGTATTGATAATCAGTTGGTTATCGATACGGATGAAGAGATTTTTGAGATGAACAATGGCTGTATTTGCTGTACGGTTCGCGGTGACTTGATGCGGATTATCGGTAATTTAATGAAACGTCGCGACAAATTTGACCACTTAGTCATTGAAACTACGGGTTTAGCTGACCCCGCGCCAGTGATTCAAACATTCTTTGTTGATGAAGATATGCGCGAACAATTGTTACTCGATGCCGTGGTGACTGTAGTTGATGCCAAGCATATTTGGCAACATTGGGATGCGGAAGAAGCCCAAGAACAAATTGCTTTCGCTGACGTAATTTTGATTAATAAAACTGATTTGGTAACGAACGAACAGTTAGAAGAATTGGAAAATCGGATTCGGGGAATGAACGCGATCGCAAAAATTTATCGTACCCAAGATGCGAAATTGGAAATGGATGCATTGTTAGGTGTGAAAGCGTTTGATTTGAATCGGGCTTTAGAAATCGACCCCGAATTTTTGGGTGAAGACGCTCACGAACACGATGAAAGCGTTTATTCTGTTGCACTGGTTGAAGAAGGTGCCCTTGATGGTGATAAGTTGGATAAATGGTTGAGTAACTTATTGCAAACTCAAGGTCCCGATATCTTCCGCACCAAAGGAATTTTGAGCATCGCAGGGGAAGAAAACCGCTTTGTATTTCAAGGCGTGCATATGTTATTAGATGGTAGACCAGATCGTCCTTGGAAGAAAGACGAAACCCGTAAAAATGAATTAGTATTCATCGGACGCAATCTTGATGAAGCGAAATTGCGGCAAGAATTTAAGGCTTGTGTTGCCTAAATCGGAGAGCGGGAGAAGGGAAAAAGGGAGAAGATAATTATTAATTGTTAACTCCTAACTCCTAACTCTGCTCCCGTTGAGGTGTCCCAGAAAGCCGATTTTAGACTTGTAATCCCTGTGGAGCAAGGGATTAAACCACATACGATCTCGATCGCAGCCTTTTAGTGAAGTTTTATTAAAAGGTTGTTTTCTAGCCATAATTTTTTTAATAACTGTATATTGTCGGAAATTAATATTTTTAAAATTTTATTTAGTACTTCGCCACGTTATTTTGCTGGGTAATAAGGTTCGTAGTAAGCGCTGTACTTGCTCCGGATTTTGGGCTGAAGCCCTTACTACAAACCCCTCATAACTTTTGTGGTGGAGTACCACCTTCACCCTGCTTTGGAACGATCGCATAGCTAAAAAGATTTCATATTGTTAAGTAACTTGAATCTTTATCGCGAAGTAGTTAACTTACTACGTAATCTATGAAATGATAAACCTGTAATCGCAAAACTTTTATTTATCTGGATTAACAGAAACAGTACCCTTGCTTAAATTTCTGCCTAATTAATATCAAAAAGCATTCACAAAACTTATAACAAATTTATGTCACTTTTTGTTACGAGTATGTAAGTTCTACAAACAAGTATTTACGCCTTTGAGCAAAACTATTAATAATGAGTGTTAAGTGCAAAACCTACCATAGCTCATCCCGAATATGGAAGTGACTTAATACAGAGAATTCGCTTCTCAAATGGTACACAAACATATATTGGTAAAAGGTAGGTTTAAGGCTTGTTTTCCTATTGGAAAGCTGCAAAACAAACATCAACCATCGCCGTAATTCCGGCTTATTCCAACTGATATTTTACTAACTGCATCTGCTGTAACTTAAGGTTAAATTCATGAAAAGAACTTTTTTTATTGTTGTATTAGCTATCTTCTTTACTTTTGATATATTTTTCGCTATCTCGGCTGCTGTAGCGGATAATCTCAAAAGCTCGCCTAATATCGAAATTGTCCATCCTAGCGAAAGCAACAAATTAACGTCAGGTAATGATATGGGAGTTTTAAACCCATTACCGATGACAATCTTCCAGACCAATTTTCTATAACTTAAAGCATTATGCAACCCCAACCATTCTAGGATAATTCTTAGTTAAAAAAATATTTAAGTGAGGTGTGTTACTTCTGTAGCATACCTTTGCTTTATATAAAACAGGGATAGGAAAATAGAAGGAAAGCAG
Source organism: Rivularia sp. (in: cyanobacteria) (assembly GCA_965234645.1). Lineage (GTDB taxonomy): Bacteria > Cyanobacteriota > Cyanobacteriia > Cyanobacteriales > Nostocaceae > Rivularia. Next base: position 5,763,903 of record OZ248344.1, read on the forward strand.
ATAAAAAATATTTAAACCTTTAACCTTTAACCTTTAACCTTTATGAACCGCCTTATGGTAGGTTAAGTTTAAATCCATATAATAAATATTTCTTATCCTTATGGCTGGAGCGGAATCTTGGGTGTAGAACTACGCAGTTTTGTATATCTTGATAATTTGCAACCTCAACACGCAGCGTATATGGGAACGGTAGCCCAAGGTTTTTTACCACTTCCTGGAGACACTTCTTTGTGGGTTGAAATCTCTCCTGGCATAGAAATCAATCGAATTACCGATGTGGCGCTAAAATCTGCTTCGGTTCGTCCGGGGGTGCAGATGGTAGAAAGGCTGTATGGTTTGCTGGAAGTGCATTCTAGCTCTCAGGGCGAAACTCGTACTGCGGGACAGGCTATTTTAGCGGCTTTGGGAGTGAAAAGAGATGAAGGTCTTAAACCCAGAGTGGTTTCGAGTCAAATTATTCGCAATGTTGACGCTTATCAAACACAACTGATCAATCGCACTAGACGAGGACAAATGTTATTAGCGGGACAAACTTTGTATGTATTGGAAGTTGAACCTGCTGCTTATGCTGCATTAGCTGCAAATGAAGCCGAGAAAGCTGCTGCGATAAATATCCTTGCTGTTAATGCTGTAGGTAGTTTTGGCAGGCTTTATTTAGGGGGACAAGAACAGGATATACTTGCAGGTGCAGATGGAGCGTTAGCAGCGATTGAAAACGTAACTGGTAGGGTATCCCAAGAAAAGCGTCAGCAGTAAAGATTAATCATGGCAAATTTAGAGCATCTGACTTTACTCAAAACTGGTAACTTTGCGCGGGATGAGTGGAGAAAAAGAAATCCTCAAATTAAATTAGATTTAAGTGCGGCAAATTTATATGGATACAATCTTACAGGCGCAAATCTTCCAGGGGTGAATTTGAGTCATGTAAATTTAGAAAATGCTTTGTTAATGCAAGCAAATCTAATTCATGCCGATCTTAATAGTGCCAACCTTAATAATGCAAATCTTCAAGAAGCTAATTTAACTCTTGCTAATTTCAGTCTTGCTAATTTGAGTGGTGCAAACCTTAGAAAGGCTAATTTAACTCTTGCTAATTTGATTGGAGTTGATTTAAGTTCGGCAAATTTGCAAGATGCTTTTATGAATGAAGCAAACTTGATTGGCACTAATTTAAAAGATGCAAATCTTAAAAGTGCTGATTTGGGTGGAGCCAAGCTAAACCGTGCCAATCTTTGGAGAGCAAACTTATATCGTGCTAACTTAATTGGTGCTGAACTGAGAAACGCTAATTTGTACGAAGTGGAAGCGATGAGCGCTTATTTTTACAAAGCTAATTTAAGCAAAGCAAATTTAACTAAAGCTCACCTGAGTAGTGCATATTTATTGCAAGCTGATATGAGCGAAGCGGATTTGAGAGGTGCCGATTTAAGATGGGCAAATCTTAAAGGCGCTAACTTTGCAGGTGCAAATCTTGCAGGTGCAAAACTTCAAGGCGCGAATTCGATCGGTGCTAATTTTGATAACGCAGTAGTTGATAAACCGCGATCGGTTGAGTGATTCAACTTTATTAAAGGCATTCGGAGTGGTTACGCAAGATTAATTACATACTGCGATTGCTTCGTTCCTCGCAATGACAAGGATTTGAAGTTTTCAGAATTTGTAAATATTTTTGCACTACTACTTATAATACTCCTAAATCCCGAAGAGAGAATTAAGCAACCCTGTTTTTTTAATCGGGTTTTTCAACACCTAAAATTATTAAAACTCATATTAGATTGCTGTATATTCCTAAAACCTAGAAGTTAAAAACTAAAAAATGAAGTTATTGTAATTTTAATAAACTTTACGCATTTAAATCAGCATATTTACGATCGGTAATGTTTACACCATACAAATATCATTTTTAAATAATATTTTTATTGTTTCTTTTAAATTATTTACCGAATATTTAATCTTCATTGTTTAAGATATTAATATAAAGGATTTAACTTGAATTGAGTAAAAACCAAATATCTCTCAAGTTTTATAAATATCAAAATAGTTGAGTGTTGGATTGTCAATACCCAGTATTTTTCCCTTGGTGATATTTTTCTTTCATGAATGAAATTAAGGTATGAATTTTGGGAATACTAAGTTTAACAATAATTATTTACAGGGAGCAAGCGGTCGATGCAAAAAAGTAAATGGGATTCAAGTTTAAAAAATACACTTCCTTTACATATACCTACTGAATTAGAAAAAGCAAATTTAGAAGAGTGCGATATCAAAGAGACTGACGAAGCTTTACAAACCCAGCTACCTTTTAGCGATCGAGAAGATTCATTTGAAGCATCTCAGTTATTACAGCAGGGCATTGAACAGCAACAAGCTGGAGACTTTAATGCTGCAATCAAGGCTTTACAGCACTCCACCGCGCTATTTCAAGCCGATGGAAATTCTCAAAAACAGGCTCAAGCGCTTTCTTGTTTAGCATTGGTAGCTTATTGTTCTGGGGACTATAAAAGCGTTGTATCTTACGCTAAGCAATGCTTGTCTTTGGCTCGCGATACTCAAGAAGAGCGTTTGCAGATACAGGCACTTTCACATTTGGGTAACGCTTACCGTCATCTTAAACAGTACAGTGAGGCTGTTGAACATTTACAAGAGTGTTTGGAAGTAGCCGAACAATTAGAAGATAGTCGCTCTCAGATAGCAGCACTCAATAATTTAGGATTAGTTTATAAGGCTCTTAATAATGTTTCTAAGGCAATAGATTATCAAGAACAAAGTTTAAAATTAGTGCGCGAACTTCAGGATAACTGGGGAGAAGAGCAAATATTAAAAAATTTAGGTAATGCTTGGTATTCTTTAATGAATTACTCAAAAGCGACTAAGTATTACGAAAATTGTATCGTCGTATCTCGCTTACTTAAAAACCATCGCACTAGCATCCAAGTGTTGAAAAATCTTGGTAATGCTTTTTATGCTTTGGGTGAGTATACAAAAGCGATTATTTACTATGAAGAACGCTTACAGCTAGCGAAAACTATTCAAGACACTCGCGCTCAAGAACAATCTTTAGGTAGCTTGGGAGTTGCTTGTGAAGCTTTAGGCGACTACGAACGAGCCATGTCTTATTACGAAGAACGTTTGCGAATTGGTTTAGCAATTAAAGATCGTCGCAGCCAAGACCAAGCTCGTGCTAGTCTTAAAACTGCTTGTTATGCTATTGGCGACTACGACAGAGCAACGAAATACGATTGATGATTCTAAGAGGATGTTTTCAAAGTATCGTTTTTAGCACAATTATCGGATTATCCCCCCTTCCCCCCTTAAAAAAGGGGGGTAAAGTCCTCCAAATTAGCGGGGGATTTAGGGGGATCTTAAAAGTTTCGAGTTGTATTAATAGCTTTCCCGCGCATCCTTGATACTTCATCCTTTAACAGATTGCTGCTGAAGATATTCTAAAGCTTGTTGGGTTTCGACTTGAGGAAATTCTACATAGAAATTACTCACGCTCAAAAAAGATTCTGGCGTTGCTAAAACAATTATTTTTTCGCCCCATTTCTGCAACCAAGGAATTAATTTTTGAGGCGCAACTGGAGTACACAGCCAAATTTGTGCGGGATTTAACTTTTTGAGAGCGGTTGCAGCAGCAGCTATAGTCATACCCGTAGCAATACCATCATCGACTAAAATAATAGTTGCTCCTTCTGCATTTACTTGAGAACCAGCAGGACTCAATTGTGCCTCCAAAGATTTAGCACAGTCGATCGCAGCATTTAAAGAGGCTTGACGTTTTTCCCGCGAGTAAAACTTGAAGCGAAATAGCCGATTATCCGACCAAATAACACTTCCTGAAGCTGTCACCGCACCAATAGCTAATTCTTCATTTTGGGGATGAGTAATTTTTTTTGCAACTTCTATTTTTAAAGGACAATCAAGCAAACGCGCTACTGGTAACGCAACTGGTAATCCTCCTCTAGGTAAAGCATAAACAATTGGTACTGGTTTTAATCCAGATTCAACCGCCTGTTTGTTTAACTGAGTACGAATTGCTTGCGCTAACTCCTCACCAGCAGCTTCGCGATTTTGAAAAAGTGGGTTGTATAACATGATTTACTAAACATTTTACAACGGCATTGCTTTAAATCTCGCTGTCGTCTACTCGAAATAGCTGATATAATCGGAGGTTTATAGATATAAGTATCACGCAAAAAAGCGTAGCCGAACCTATCATTTTAGAGATTATTATCTTAAACGCCAATTTAATTTCCAATGAGTCGGTTTGGGCAAAGCCTAATTCAAAGGATTGAAATGAGCAGCAAAAACCAATTAAGTCTTTTCGAGGACTCAACTTTTAATCAAGAAGAACTAATTCCCAAAGATGCCAAAGTTCCTATTCCTGAAGGCACTTATCCTAGCATGACGGAATTGACAGAACATTGCAATAATTGTCATCGCTGTCCGCTCGGAGATACTCGCCAAAATGCCGTCGTCGGAAGAGGAAATCTTCAAGCATCCATCATGATTATTGGGGAAGCACCCGGTCAAAATGAAGATGAAACCGGACTACCTTTTGTTGGACGCGCCGGACAACTTCTTGAGAAAATATTAGCATCAGTAAAACTCGATAGCGAGCAAGATGTATATATCGCCAACATTAATAAATGTCGTCCTCCTGACAATCGCAATCCCACTACTGAAGAAATCAAAGCTTGTAAACCATACCTTTTAGAACAGATTCGCTTAGTCGATCCCAAAATTATCCTTTTGACAGGTGCGACTGCTCTAAAAGGTTTGCTAGCAGAAAAACGTGGAATTACCAAAATTCGCGGACAGTGGATAGAATGGTCTGGGCGTTTGTGTATGCCTATTTTTCATCCTTCCTACTTGCTACGTAATTCTTCCCGCGAAGTTGGTAGCCCTAAATGGTTAATGTGGCAAGATATTCAAGCCGTGCGGGCAAAGTTTGATGAGATTAAAAATTAGTAGTGCGTTTAATTAATTCCGATGGGTTGTAGAGACGTAGCACTGCTACGTCTCCCAAAGTGTACCGAAAAAATGAACCAGTCAAAACTAATCAAAAAGGGTACTAGTTTTGATGAGCCGTACAACGATCGCCCGTACAACCTCGGTGAATTATTTGTTTTGCCGCAAGCATGGAGACGTAGCAGTGCTACGTCTCTACAAAATTTTAATAATTAAACTTTTGTTCTATCTGTTAAAATTTCGTATCCGGTTTCTGTTACTAATACGGTATGCTCGAATTGTGCAGAGTAAGAATTATCTACAGTTACTGCCGTCCAACGGTCGGATAAGGTTTTACAGTGTTTAGAACCAGCATTTAAAATTGGTTCAATTGCCAGCGTCATTCCTTTACGCAATTTGACGTTAGGCATATCACGAGTGCGGAAGTTAAATACTGAAGGTTCTTCATGCAAGTTTCTACCGACACCATGCCCGGTAAAATCTTCAACTACGCTAAAACCGTTACTTTTTACATGGTCTTCGATCGCACCAGCAATATCCATTAAATAGTTACCAGCTTTAACTTGTTCGATGCCTTTGTAAAGAGCTTCTTCGGCAACACGAATCAAGGTTGCATCATCAGGCTTTACTTCTTCAACGGCAATTGTAATACAAGAATCACCGTGAAATCCCTGATAAAAAGCACCAGTATCAACTTTTAAAACATCTCCCGTGCGAATGACTTTTTTAGGGTTGGGAATACCGTGTACTACTTCGTTGTTGATGCTAGAACAAATAGAACCCGTAAAACCGTGATATCCCTTAAAGCTTGGTGTTGCACCCATTTCACGGATGCGTTTTTCAGCATAAACATCCAAGTCTGCTGTAGTCATTCCCGGCTTTACCAACTCAGAAATTTCTTTTAATACAGTTGCGACAATTTTCCCCGATTGACGCATAATTTCAATTTCACGCGGCGATTTGATTTCAATTCCTCTACGCTGTCTTTTTGGGCGACTATCTTGAGATGGTTGAGAAAGCAGGTTACTGAAGATGTTCATAAGTTAATAATTATTTGTGTGTTATCGCTTAAGCGTAAATTGATTGAAAGGGCGATTATTGAGAAACAATACTATATTTTAAGTTAACTTATTTTGCGCCTCTTGCCCTTAACGAGGAGAGTTAAGAGTTAGGAGTTAGGAGTAAGTATCGCCGGAGTTGTGATTTATTAAACCGCAAACCTTTAACCTCAATAACTATTCACTGATGACTTCTTTTCCCTCGTTCGGCTAATACTGGCGGTCCTGCGGTAACTACTACTATTTTATCTGGATGAAGTAGCTCGCGTGCTGCTTGATTGACTTGAGCGGGGGTGACTGCTTGAATTTTTTCAGTATAGCTACGTAGTTCTTCTGTATCTAAACCTAATACGTTATTTTTAATTATTCTGTAGGTTAATTCATCTGGGGAAGCAAGAGAAACATTATAATTGCCAATCAAATTATGTTTTGCAGTCTCAATCTCCGCAGGTGTTACACCCTTGAGGTGTAATTCTTCTAGCAATTGCCGCGTGCTGGCGATCGCATGATTCGTATCTTCTGGACTGGTTTGCATTTCAATCAGAAACGTTCCAGAATTTTTACTGGCTAAGAAGTTACTATAAATACCGTATGTTAAACCCAAGCGATCGCGCACTTGAGAACCGAGTCTACTTGATAAAGTATCGCCACCTAAAATATGATTCAAAATTTTTGCTGCATAATATCGAGGATCTTGGCGGTTAATCGCTTTATTTCCCATGAAAGTAATTGCTTGGGCTTTACCGGGAACTACCGGATTAACGCGCACTACTGATTGAGGCAAATTTACTGGCGGGTATTCGATTTGGGGCGTTTTACCCGAAACTTGCCAATTACCAAATTCTTTTTCAATCAGTTTTTTCACTTTTGCTGGTTCAAAGTCACCAACTAAAGCTAATACTGTAGTATCGGGACGATAATGCTTTTTCTGGAAATTGACTACATCTTTACGAGTAATTTGCTGCAAACTCTCTCGCGAAGGAAAACTGTGAGAAGGATGTGTTTTGGGAAAAACTGCTTGTAAAAAAGTTCTTTCGGCGACTTCTTCAGGATCGTCTAAATCCTGCTTGAGGGCTGTTAAAGCTTGTTGCCTGGTTAGCTGCAATTCCTTGGCGGGAAAAGTCGGATTTTTGATGACATCTGCTAGGGTTTTAACTAAGACTGATAAGTCATCTGACAAGCTTTCACCTTCAACGTACACGCCTTCACGGTAAGTGTCAAAGTCTAAACTTGCGCCGCAATCTTCTAAAATTTTAGCGATATTTAAAACATCTTTATCTTTGGTTCCGTTGATGAGATTATCTGCAACCAAAGATGCTAAACCTGCTTTCTCTTGCGGATCGAATTCTGTGCCAGCTTTGATATATCCACCCAAAGTTACTGTAGAAGTGCTTTTGTCTGGTAACAGTAAAATCTCTAAACCATTAGGTAAAGTAAACTTGGATGGTAAAATCCGACTTGTGGAAGCAATAGTGGAATCTACTGGTGGTAGGTATTTACTTATATCGCTATTTTCTGTGCTGCTCTTAGAAAAATGTTCGCTGTTTTCTATGGAAGTTTGTTTATTATCGGTTTTTTCTTTAGCTTTTACTTGAGTTGGTTTAAAAAAGCCTATTGTTTGCCTTTGCTGTTTGAGATATTTTTGGGCTACCCGCCGTACATCTTGGGCTGTTACTTTTTGTATTGCAGCTAAATAACGGTCTGTGTAAGTATAATCGCCAGTAGTAGCTTCATCATTACCTAACTGCATTGCTAAAGAGGTAATATCGCGGTTACTTAAAATTACTGTGGCTTCTAATTGCGCTTTGGCTCTATTTAATTCTTCTAAGCTAACTTCATTTGTTAAATCTTTAATTTGACGATTAATTATTGATTCAATTTGAGATAAATTTTTATTAGAGTTTGCCGTAACTAATAATTCGTACCAACCTGCATCCTGCAAGCTAACTACACTTGCTGACACATCGCTAGCAATTCCTTCATCTATTAAGGCTTTATAAAGACGGGAATTTCGTCCTTCTGCCAAAATATAATCCATAATGTCTAAAGCTGGCACATCTGGATGTTTCGCAGAAGGTAAAGGGTATACAGCTTGAATTAATGGTGCAGATCCGGGTTGTTTGAGTACGATCGGATTGGAGGATTTAGCTGTAGAATCATCATTTTTAATTACTATTTCTTCTTCTAACTTTGTATTTTGATTTAACGGTATTTTTCCAAATATCTCTTTTACAGCATTAATAGTTTTTGTGGTTTGAAAATCTCCGACAATAACTAATACTGCATTATCAGGGCTGTAAAAATTCTTATAATATTGCTTTACCTGTTCTACAGTAAACTTGGACACATCTTTCTCTGTACCACCAACAGGTAATCCATAAGGATGATTGGGAAAAGCTGCCCGCATAATTTCCCGATTCAAACGGTACTCAGGACTATTTTCGTAACCTTTCAATTCAGAAATTACTACCTGCTTTTCACTTTCTAGCTGCTTCGTTTCGATCGCAGCATTTTGCATTCTATCTGCTTCTAAAGTCAGAAGTGCTTTTAACTTATTGCGATCGGCTGTACCGTAATATACTGTTTGGTCGTGACTGGTAAAAGCGTTTGAATCGCTACCCAAAGCGCTAAAAAGTCGCCCAAACTGTACGGGACGGCTTTTTGTACCCTTGAACATCATGTGTTCCAACTGGTGAGCAATACCATTTACACCCGCTTTTTCGTTGCGGGTTCCCACCTTATACCACATCTGAACGCTTACTACTGGTGCGGTATGTACCTCTTTAGTTATGACTGTCAGACCATTTTCTAAAGTGGTTTTACGAACGTTTTCTGCAACTGATAATACAGTCTTTTCTTTTGTCACTAATTCATTGCCATTCTTTACGCATTTAGACGCAGCTACTCCAAAACTGTAGCTGGATTCACCGCTAAGAGATAGAACCAGGATCGATACTAGCCCTAAAAGTAAATACGGAAAACGACGAATACGCAATAACGTAAAATATACAGACATTTATTTGCTTGATGTATCTGTAAGCTTAACTACAGATTTTTTCTTTGAATATAGTCTAAACTGTTGAATTAATCTGTCGCCTCGGCAACACTACAGAGATGTTTATTCTACAGATAAAAGTAATTAGCTTCAACTATTTAAGCTAATTTTTTGTTAAATTGCGAATAAATTCCAAAGGTAAATTATCTGTATCAGCGATGAAAGCAACTTCATAGATACAACTGCCTATTTGCTGCTGAGTTGGTTCTAAAAGTACCTTCAAAGGCTGTATTACCTCCGGTTGTTTGCGGGATGACAAAGCAAAATTTTCTTTAATACTTTTCAACCAACTGGGTAAATCGGATGCAATGTTTGTGATGTCGAATGATAGATGGTAATAACCGACGTAATGTTCATCAGCAAATGCATCCGCAGCCGGTTTGGGTTCGGGAATTTGAATTAGTTCAATTCTTCCTCCCAATCCCTCCATCCAACAAGCCAAAGTATAGCCAGTTGTGAAACGCTCGCATACTTCAAAACTTAACTGTTCGTAAAAGGCGATCGCCCGGTGGATATCCGCCGTCCGAATAGAAGCGTGGTGCATTTTAAAATACTATTAAAGTGGTTAAAACTAAGGTTAGGAGTTACAACACAGACGACTCCTAACATTTGAAATTATTCAAACAACCTAAAATAGGGGTACCGTACCGGAACACCGGGTTCTTTTTCCAAATCGAAATTTATTACTTCCCAGCAAGAATCGTCACTAGTTTCGGGACTAAAATCCACTGGTAAGCCGTACAATCGGGCAGAGGTAACTTCCGAGTTTTGTCCGCGCCAAGGCGAACTCCGCTCCAAATAACCGCCCATTAATTCTTGATATCGGCGAGCAATAATCACTTTAGTAGCGCGATAGCCTTGGGTATAAAGCTTATCAAGCGCTTCGTGAATTTCAAACCGAATTCCATCGGGATGGTTATGCTGACGATACCATTCATCCTTCCATCTCCGCCAATGTCGCCCAGACTGGAGGTGAATCAATTCACTTGTTTTCGGATTAGCTTCAAAAGCTCCGTGGCGAGGGCATAAATATGTATCAGTTAATGTCAGCGCTGGAATAGTCTGACGGCAATGGGGGCACTGAATTTCCGGACCAAATATTGGGTACTGCAAGCTTAGATTCATCATTAAGTGTATATAAACATCCTTATTTTTATTGCCTGACACTTGTTTAATTTTACACTTGCAATACAACTCCTCTAGGTAGACGAACGCGCAAGATTTTAACTTATTGAATTTATAAATTAGTTTTACTTAAGAAGTATATTCATTAGTAGAACACAACTGAAATAAATCTACAGTTTTTTTTGGACATAAAAACGGCGGTTGATATTTCAGCTTTTATATACTAATGACCGTTGTAATCTTGAAAAATTACGTCATAAAATTCTAGTCATACTCTTTGTTCATATTCATATTCTATCGTGTCTAACACTTCCTACTGGTCTTCTCCCGATATTTCAGCAGCAGCTTTCGTTGCAGCCAATGCTGTTGTCATGGGTTCGGTTAGCGTTGCAACAGGAGCAAGTATTTGGTACGGCGCGGTGGTCAGAGGTGATGTAGAGCGCATTGAGATTGGTGAATATACGAATATCCAAGATGGAGCAATTCTTCACGGCGACCCCGGTAAACCTACCATTTTAGAAGACTACGTTACAATTGGACATCGAGCCGTAGTGCATTCTGCATACATTGAAAGCGGGACTTTAATCGGTATTGGCGCAATAATTCTTGATGGAGTACGTGTTTGTTATGGAAGCATTATTGGTGCAGGGGCAGTAGTAACTAAAAACGTACCTCCTTTATCTCTTGTCGTAGGTGTTCCAGGTAAAGTAATACGTCAAAATTCTCCCGAAGAAGCAGCAGAATTAATCGAACACGCTAAACGCTACCAGAAATTGGCTTTAGTTCATGCTGGGAAAGGTACGGATTTGGGGTTTATTTAAGGAGAAGGGGACAAGGGGATGGGGAGATGGGGAGACAAGGAGACAAGGGGATGGGGAGACAAGGGGACAAGGGGACAAAGGGATGGGGAAAATAGTTTTTAGTTGTTCATTGATAATTGATAATTGATTTGTAACCATTCTTTACATGGAAGGGTAGCAAAATTCGCCGATTCAGCTAAAAATAAAAATGAGAGCAGTTGATAAAACTTAAAATTTTCCCTAAAAGAGAGGTTCTAAATATGGATATGCGTGTAGTGATTGTTTTAGCACCTTTAGCTATTGCCGCAGGTTGGGCACTATTTAACATTGGTGCTGCTGCAATAAGACAATTGCAAGGCTTTTTGAATAGAGAAGCGTAAATTTTTTTTAATTATCGCAAGCGATCCGGCTGTTTTCCTTTATGGAGCAGTCGGTTTTATTAATTTGGGGATTGCGCATTGGGGGTTGGGCATGGGGCATTGGGCATTGGGCATTGGGCATTGGGCATTGATAATTATTTATAACTTTTAACCTTTAACCTTTAAGCTTTAACCTTTAAGCTTTAACCTTATAAAAATGGATATAGATTCTTTACTACAGCCCTATAAACGCTTTGGCGTTCATTTGGGGTTGGAACGGATTGAGAAGCTTTTGGCGAATCTTGGTAATCCACACCATCAAGTTCCGGTAATTCATGTTGCTGGTACGAATGGCAAAGGTTCTGTTTGTGCTTATTTATCTTCGGTTTTAACGCAGGCTGGATATAAAACGGGACGCTATACTTCTCCTCATTTGATTGATTGGAGGGAGCGAATTTGCTTTAACGATCGCCAAATTTCTTCTGAGGAACTTGGCAATTTGTTGATTCAAGTACAAGAAGCGATCGCTCAGAAAGAAGAATCACCGACTCAGTTTGAAGTATTTACTGCGGCAGCTTGGCTGTATTTTGCTCGGCAGAAGGTTGATGTGGCGGTGGTAGAAGTTGGATTGGGAGGGCGCTTAGATGCTACTAATGTTTGTGCAAAACCCCTGGTGACTGTTGTTACTTCTATTAGCCGCGATCATTGGCAACAATTGGGTTCTACACTCGCCGCGATCGCCAAAGAAAAAGCAGGTATTCTCAAACCCGGATGCCCGGTAGTTATTGGACAATTACCAAAAGAAGCAGAAAGTGTAGTATGCGATCGCGCTTCAAAATTACAATGTCCGATATTTAAACCCCAGCCCGCACGAGAAGTTGGTAATGGTTGGGTTGAAGTGGAGAAACACCATAGTAATTCCGAATTACCACTTACCAAATTAATCAAATATCCTTTACCGCTACAAGGAAAAATACAGTTAATTAATTCTGCTTTAGCGATCGCCACTTTAGAGATTCTACAACAGCAGGGTTGGCAAATATCTGAGAAAGCTATTGTTGAGGGTATGGGAAAAACCAAGTGGTTGGGAAGGATGCAATGGACTACTTGGAGCGATCGCAAATTATTAATTGATGGTGCCCATAATCCAGCCGCAGCAGAAGCTTTACGAAATTATGTTGATACGGTATTAGCTCGATCGAATCAATCTCAAGTTAACGTGACTTGGGTGATGGGAATGCTTTCTACTAAAGAACACGATCGAATTTTCCAGACTTTATTGCGAGCTAACGACGAGTTGCATTTGGTACCCGTACCAGACCATAGTTCGGCTGACAAGCATGAATTAGCACAACTAGCAAAAGAGATTTGTCCGGAGTTAAGTTTATGCGATACTTATTCAGATTTATCATCAGCGCTTTCAACGGCTTTTAATTCAAATAATAATTTGGTTGTTTTGTGCGGTTCGCTTTATTTAGTCGGACATTTTTTGCAAGGTAAACGCCTAGAGTTGTAAGCTATCGCGCATTTAATTTGTATTTTTCTAGCGAGCAAGATGCTCGCACTACAAGACTTTCATAAAATTTAAATATACAAATTAAAGGGTTTCAGCTTAACAGAATTAGGAGTTACGCAAAATCCACGTAACTGCGTCATGACTCACGAGAGGCGACGTAATCGCCAAAACTTTGAGATTGCTTCCCTGCACTACGTTTCGATCGCAATGACAAATTTTGTTTGCGTAAGTCCTAAGAATGTAAATCGGCTTGAAAATCTTATCCCAACTCCCAACTCCCAACTCCCAACTCCCAACTCCCAACTCCCAACTCCCAACTCCCAACTCCCAACTCCCAACTTAGTAGAATTACTGATGCTATGAATTGATAACAAATTGTGAATGAGTTGCTTAATTATTTTTAATTTCTTTAATTACTTATTAATAATTTCGGGAAATTGACGATAAAAACTCCGCGAAATTACTAACATATTTACGAAATTTACTTCAAATCTTCATAGTCGGAAATTCTAATAGTCAAACATACTGAATTGATTATCGATTCATACTTTGCCGGATATTTATTAATCCAGTGTAAGCACTGAGTGCATTTATGATACATAATTGCTTTAATTAATCGGTGTTATAACTAATTAACTGCATGATGAGATATTGGGAATACCATATTTATCGCTGATGAAAATATAATGTTGTTCTACGTATGAATGCGATAGTAAAGATTGCTTTGTTTGAAATGAAATGTTTCTCAGGCAAGCATTTTAGATGATTAAAGAGAATAACTGGGGTTAAATAACGAGCGAGTTGATATAAGAATACAAATCAATCGCCTTTTCCATACAATTATTGCTTTGATTCACTTAAAAAAAGCAACATAAGTTATTAACAATTAGCTGTCACATGATTTCTTCGCTATTTGTTTGAACAAATTCATTTGAATAACCATAGGGAATAATGATTATCAACAATCGGGGTGAAAAGGACTATGCAATATTCTTAAAACAACTTGCCTTCATTAACAACTAAATCTATTACCCGATATCAAGAGCAGTTTTAGTAACATTTGGATTTTTATTTTTTAGTATTCCTACGGGCAAAACAGTGGTGAAAGGCTTAAGTGGTCTGTTTGGTAAATCTAAAAGCGGGGTTGGCATCGAGCTTGCACCACAACGAGTGAATGTAGCTCAGTTACGCAAGCAGCGCCAAGGTTTGAAATTGGATGTTTTAACATCAGTGCCGGTTCCAGAGGGCATCTTTATTGATGGTCAAATCGCCGATCCGCCAACAATGGCGCAAATCATCCAAGAGGCGCTTTTGGAAAGCAAAATTAAAGCGAGTCGGGTTGCAACTGCGGTTCCGGGGCGAGACTCTATTGTGCGTCTGATTCCCGTACCGGCTGAATTGGACGATAAAGAGTTACGAGATATGGTGCTTAACCATGAAGCAGGTTTATATCTGCCCTATCCCCGTGAAGAAGCGGATGTGGATTATCAAAAGCTTGGCTACTTTGTAGATGAGGATGGCATCGAAAAGGTACAGGTACTTTTAGTTGCAACTCGTAAGGACGTTGTTGATACTTACGTAAGTACTTTTGAACAAGCTGGATTGCAGGTTGATGTTTTAGAGATTAGTAGTTTTTCTCTGATTCGGACAATCCGCGATCAACTACGCCAGTTTGGTCCGCAAGAAGCAGCAGTGCTAGTAAATATCGAGTTCGATAGTACGGAGATTGCGATCGTTGTCAACGGAGTTCCGCAATTTTCTCGTACCGTTCCGATTGGCACTGAGCAAATGCAAGCTGCTCTATCCAGGGCGATGAATTTACCTACATCTAGAGACATGGAACTATTGGAAGGAATGACTATTCCAACTTCCCCTATGGAAGGTGGAAAAACGGGTGTTACTGAAGTCAATCCCGGTATGGCTGCCATGTTGAGAGTGTTAGGAGAACTTACCGATGAATTGCGTCGTTCGGTAGATTTCTACTTGAATCAGGCTGAAACTTTGGAAATAGCGCAGATATTGCTTGCAGGTCCGGGAGGTGGACTTATACAGCTAGATGAATTTTTTACACAACGGCTGAGTTTACCTACTACTCAAATAGATCCCGTACAGGCTTTGTCTTTGCAAGTAGACGATGAAGATTATCCTTTTGTACAACGCCCCGGCTTGGGTACGGTACTTGGTTTAGGAATGCGGGAGGCGTAAGTATGTACAGTTTAGATGTTAACTTTCTCAAAGATCGCCACCCAGGTGGTGGTGACAAGCTAGGACCGAAAAAACCTGGTATTGCATTACCTGCTGGGAGTATGACACCGATTTATATAGGTGTTGCAGTAGCCGTAGTTTTTCCTGCTTTGTTAGGGGCGGCTTTATGGTTTGTGAATGGTCAGACTGCTAGCGTTAACGAACAAATTGCGGCATTAGAGCAAGAAAACCAAGCATTAGAGGCAAAAATAGGCGATATCAAGAAGATAAGGGAACAAACCGCCGCAATTAAAAGCGAAACTCAAGCCTTAGTTAGTGTTTTTGACCAAATTCGTCCTTGGTCGGCAATGTTGCAAGTTTTGCGCGATCGCATTCCCTCCAGCGTACAAATTGAAAATGTCAAACAAACTGCACCTAGCACAGAAGCTAATTCCACAAATCGCGCCGGAGGTATAGAAATTAAAGGTTCGGCTCGGTCTTTTAACGATGTCAACGATTTCTTACTTTCATTACAGCAATCTCCTTTTTTCAAATCCGCAGAAGGAAAAATCGTCACGGCAGAATTGGTTAATGGTCCCTTACCTCAAGGACTTCCAGACGGGGTAACAATCGAACCTCCTCAAATAGTCAAATATACTATTGTCTCTCAACTGAGCGATGTTCCAGCTTCCGAATTAATGCGGGAATTAGAACAAAAAGGTACGGTGGGATTAGTAGCTAGAATTCGTAGTCTGCAAAGAACGGGAGTCTTTCAAAAATGACATTTAGTGAAGAGATGAATTTTGAAGGCGGAGAGTTTGAAGAAGAATCTTCAGCTTATCCCGTGGTATTTGGCATCACTTTTACTCCCATAATTAGCGGTGTTCTGATTGGGGTATTGGGACTTGCAGGTGGAGCTTATATGCTCTTAAACATGGTGATGCCAGCTTGGGAAACCTTTGGAGAGAGACAAAGTACAAAAGAACAACTTGAAGGACAAATTGAGCAAAAAAAAGCTAGCCTGCAAAACATCGACAAAATAAAAGCAGAATTGGCGCAAGCTAAAACACAACAATCCAGAGTATTAGCTGTATTTGCTAACGAAAAAACTTTAGATACTTTGTTGATAGATTTAAATCGCTTAGTCGAAGCCGGAAATGCTCAATTAAGTGCTAATGCGGTGAAAGCCAAATTACAGAAATTTACTCCAGATTCTCAAGGAACGCAACCAGTAATTGATGGTTCTTTGGGTGCAGAAGTTGATGGAAAACTTAAACGTAGCAGCACCGCAATTGTAGTTAGCGGTACCTACGAACAAACCCAAGCTATTCTTCGTAACATAGAACGTTTGCAGCCATTGTTGCTAGTTAAAGATTACGAATCAGCATTGCGACCTGAAAATATTGGCGAAGATGAACCGCCCAGAGTTGGACCAACACCAATAACTACATCATTCAAGTTAGAAGCCTTGGTTCCGATGGATTCACAAGAAATTGCTGCTCAAAAAGAAAAGCCTAAACAATAGTTAGGAGTTAGGAGTGAGGAGTTAGGAGTTAGGAGTGAGGAGTTAAGAGTTAGGAGTTAGGAGTTAGGAGTTAGGAGTTAATCACCTTTGACCTTTGACCTTTAACCTTTGACCTTTAACCTTTAACCTTTAACCTTTAACCTTTGACCTTTAACCTTTAACCTTTGACCTTAATAAATATTTAAAGTGAGGAATGAACTGTGAAACTTCACGGTAGTAGTTTTATATTTGGAACCGCTGTCTCTGTATTGTTAGTAAGTCAGCCAGTTTGGGCGCAAACAACTACAAAAATTACAGAAGTAAAATTAGATCGAGCTGAGGGTGGAGTAAATCTGGTTTTAAAAACTTCTGATGGCTCTCGTCCCCAGGTTTTTACTACTAAAAGAGGTAATTCTTTAGTAGCAGATATTATTAATACTCAGTTACGTTTACCACAAGGTAATAGTTTCCGTCAGGATAATCCTACTGATGGAATTGCTTCGGTTTCTATCGGTCAACTTGATGCAAATAGCGTTCGCGTAGTAGTAAAAGGAATGGGTAGCGCTCCGGAAACCAAGCCTGTAGAGCGCAAGCAAAACGGACTTACCTTTGCTTTGATGCCTTCTGCGGGAATGAGTACGGCATCTGAAGAATCGCAACCGAGCCAAGATAACCAAATAGCTCAAACGGCTCCCGTACCCAACCCCGACGTTAACCTTGAAAATACCCCCGCACCACCCGCAGGTCCGGGACAATCGATGAATCAAGCTCCTCCTTTCTTACCGAGAGCGGTTGCTCCCCCGGTAGGAGATATATCTATATCAAATACTGATGCTTCACCAAGCGTGATCGATTTGGGAACTGAACAGCGCGTACCTCGCTTGGTATTAAGAGATGCACCAGTACGCGAAGTTTTGTCACTTTTGGCACGGGCTGCGAATTTAAACTTGGCTTTTACCGCAGGTGGTGGAGGTGCTGCTCCTGCTGCTGGTGGTGGAGCCGATGGACCAACAATTTCTTTAGATATTGAAAACGAGCCGGTGCAAGATGTGTTTAACTACGTCTTGCGTTTGAGTGGTTTAGAAGCGAACCGCAGCGGCAGAACTATTTTTGTCGGTACCAAATTACCTAACTCCACCCGCGATACGGTAATGCGGAGCTTGCGACTCAATCAGGTTGATGTGGGTGTTGCGCTTAACTTTTTGGTTGGTTTGGGTGCGGAAACTGCCGTCAGTAGGGAACGTCAGGTTACTAACGTTAGCGCCGTACCTGTAGGTACAGGAGCTGTTCCAATTACCCAGACTCAAACTACTACAGAAACCAGAGTCGAAACTCAACGAATTAATTTTCAAGACTCTGCACCTTTACTTAGAGGTTTACAAGCATTAGGAGACGAGCGGACTAATTCTGTTACCTTAATTGGCGATCCAAGAACAATAGAGATCGCGATGGCTCAGCTAACTCAGCTTGATATTCGTCGTCGTCAAGTAGCAGTTAACGTCAAAATTGTTGATGTTAATCTTTTAAAAACAAAAGACTTTAAAACTAGTTTCTCTTTTGGAGTTGCTGACAACTTCTTTAGCGTTGATGGTGGTTTGGCAAATGCAAATGCTGGTGGAATCAATCCACCTAGTAGCGCTGATTTTCAAGGTAGTAGAATTACTCCAACCATAACCACTGCTCCATTCCCTGAAGGTGCAGAACTTGAACCTTTTTTAGATGCTCAACCAACCGCGCCTTTCGCTAATGGTACGACACAGCAATTTGCTATTCCACAAAGTCAGACTGGGAATGTCCAAACTTTTCCAATATTTGATGCTAATGGAAATCAAATAGGTACAGGAAATGGAGCATATCCTCGCGCTCCATTTGGTACAAGCAGTAATCCTTTTCAACCAGGTGTCTCAGATATAACTCCGGAGAATACTGAATTTAAGTTACCTAGTTTGTTCCAATACCCCAAACGCTTCCTCGCTTCTTTACAAACTCAAGTCACTAACGGTAACGCTAAAATCCTGACCGATCCGACTTTAATTGTTCAAGAAGGTCAAACTGCTAACGTTAACCTAACTCAGGAAGTAGTAGGAAACTTTAATAGAGAAATAACTCGCGGCGATGGAGCTTCAACAGAAACTATTACTGTAGATAAAGAAAATGTGGGTTTAACTCTAGCTGTAAAAGTTGACCGAATTGACGATAATGGTTTCGTTTCTTTATCTGCGGCTCCTACCGTCAGAGCGCCCCAAGCACCAGCGAGCATTAATTTAGGTAACGGTAGCAGTCAACAAATTTTCTTGGTATCCGAGCGATCGCTTAATTCCGGTTTAGTCCGCTTGCGCGATGGTCAAACTTTAGTTCTCAGCGGTATCATTCAGGAAACTGACCGGGTAAATGTTTCAAAGGTACCCATTTTGGGCGATATTCCGATTATTGGTTCGCTGTTTAGAAGCACAACTAAGAACAACCAGCGTAATGAGGTAATCGTGTTGCTGACACCTCAAGTTATGGATGATTCCCAAAATTCTTCTTATGGGTATAATTACAAACCCAGCCCGGAAGTACGCAGAATGTTGCAGAATGGCGGGTTGAAGTTGCCTCGGAGATAATTAACGAGGATTTGACAATTTAATTTCACATTGTTTAGAGACGCGATATATCGCGTCTCTACATTTTTTTATGGATGATGCCGATTTGATATATCAAATTAATTTGTTATAAATCCGCAACCTATGTAGAGAACTCCGCACTGCTACGTCTCCATACGTTTTGGGAAAAACCAACCCATCAAATTAATGCAATCGACTAATACTCCGCCATATTAATTTTGAGAGGTTTGTAGTAAGGGCTTTGGTTCCCCAAATCCGGAGCGCTGAAGCACTTACTACGAACTTTTTTACCCATCAAATTTAATGCAATCGACTAGTAGCAAGTTTCCTCGTCATCGCCCAAGATATTGAGACGTAGCAGTGCGGAGCTCTCTACAACATTATTAATATTATTCTCCGACTAAAAAATATTTATTAAAACAAGTTTCGCTGCTCAATGGCGATCGCGTAACGTTAAATTAACTCAAAACTTTACAAAAGTTATAATTAAATCTTTAGTTTTTTAATTAATTAGATAAATAATTTTAAACTTTTTTTGCTGAGTCATTAACAGAATATGCTTAAAATTTGTCTGGATCGAAAAATCGTTGTAATAACCTTTCTTAGAAAGCATTTATTCTCTCTATTGGCTCTAAAACATTGTTTTTAGCTGTTGCTCCTAGCTGTTTTAATCCCCCTATCACTCCCTTATATTTTTCTCGCTGTTACCCTTGTGACAAGTGATTGCAAATAAGTCTTTTTTCTTTTGAGAAGATTGTTTTGAGTGGAAAAAACCAGCTTTGGATATGAAAAATCCTGAAAACTATATAAAATAATCGTTTCATGTATCCACTTATGGCTACAACACCTTAGAATGATTCATTGAAAAGTCTGGCGGATGGGAGTTACAGCGGTTTTAAGCATAAATACTCAAAAAGCGGGACTTTTGTAAATCTGCTTTCAAAGGATGCAAGTAAGGATACATCAGGGGTGTCTGCACCCACACGAACAGTAAACCTCAGGGAGTTTGACATGAATAAAGGTGAATTAGTTGATGCAGTGTCTGAAAAGGCTAGCGTCACCAAGAAGCAAGCCGATGCAGTTTTGAGCGCTGCTTTGGAAACGATCATTGAAGCGGTTTCCTCCGGCGATAAAGTAACGCTAGTTGGATTCGGTTCTTTTGAATCTCGCGAACGTAAAGCACGCGAAGGACGCAACCCCAAAACGAACGAAAAAATGGAGATTCCAGCAACGAAGGTTCCTGCTTTCTCCGCTGGGAAACTCTTTAGAGAAAGAGTTGCTCCTCCAAAAGAGTAAGCTTTTGAGTTACCACTTTTTTTGATGCGGCAACCGAAACACGGGGGAAATTTAGCTTGGGCAGCAGCAGTAGCTGGTTGTCCCCCTGATGCTATTTTGGATTTTTCTGCCAGCATAAACCCCTTGGGACCACCAGATAGTACTTTAGCGGCTATCAAGTCTCACTTAGGTAATATTAGGCACTATCCAGACCCAAACTACAGCGAACTGAAACAAGTTTTGGGTCGCTTTCACAACCTGCCATTTGAGTGGATTCTGCCGGGTAACGGTTCGGCAGAATTACTGACTTGGGCGGGAAGAGAATTAGCAGAAGTTACCGCGACAGTCATCGCAACTCCAACCTTTGGCGACTACTACCGAGCCTTGGGGGCATTCAACGCTAATGTGTTGGAGTTTCCTATGTCGTTAACTAAGTCAGATTTGTCATTGATTTTTGACAAGGGGTTTACGACAAAGGACAAAGGGCTATTGTTGAACAATCCCCATAATCCCACGGGGAAATTATTCAAGCGGGATGCAATATTACCCTACCTAAAACAATTTGCTTTGGTGGTAGTGGATGAAGCTTTTATGGATTTTCTGCATCCTTCCGAGCAACAAAGCTTAATTGACGTGGTGCCCGAATATCCTAATTTAGTCATATTGCGTTCTTTGACCAAGTTTTATAGTATGCCGGGATTGCGCTTGGGATATGCCATTGCCCATCCAGAGCGCTTACAGAAATGGCAATCTTGGCGAGATCCTTGGGCGGTAAATTCCCTCGCCGCAGCGGCTGGAATAGCTGCCGTAGAGGATAATAAATTTCAGCAGCAAACCCTTGATTGGCTACCACGCGCAAGAAATGACTTGTTTACAGAGTTAGCCGACATTCCAGATTTGCAGCCACTCCAGGGCGCTGCTAACTTCTTATTAGTAAAATCAAAGCATTCCACTTCCGACTTACAGCAGAAACTGCTTCAACATCATCAAATCCTGATCCGCGACTGTCTTAGCTTCCCCGAATTAGGCGATCGCTATTTTCGGGTAGCCGTGCGGTTGGAGTCGGATAATCGGCGTTTGGTGGAAGGGTTGAGGGGGATGGGGTGATGGCGTGATGGGGGGATGGGGGGATAAGGGGACAAGGGGGTAGAAGATTTTTAATCTAGAATCCAAAATCTTACAACTCCTAACTCCTCACTCCTCACTCCTAACTCCTAACTCCTAACAACTAACTACTAACTACTAACAACTAACTACTAACTACTAATGTCAGTTGATTACGATATCGTAATTATTGGCGGTACTCTTGCTGGGCGAGATGCTGCTCTGAAGGCTGTTCAACTAAGGGCGAAGGTTGCTTTGGTTGAACCGCTATTTCGTGACGATTTGATTCTGCTTCAAGGGATAGGGGAAGTTAATAAAGTTGTTTGTAAATTTAACGATTTAACTCGGTTTGGTGTTTGCGATCGAGGTGATGGGGAAGAAAAACCTCTAATATCTTTAGAAAAAACTTTGATGTGGGGTTCTGCTGTTGCAGCGAATGTTCGAGAACAGCTTTCACCTGCTTTTTTAGCGGCGCAAGGTGTTGATGTAGTTGTAGGCAATGGCTGTTTTCAAGCTTCGCCGGATTTATGTTTTATTGTTAACGATCGTAGGTTACTAGCACGTAATTTTTTACTTGCTACGGGTTCGGTTGCAGCGATTCCAAATATTGAGGGATTGCAGAAAACGGAATTTCTGACTTTATCCAATGTTGTAAGGGTTCTAGAAAGTTCTAAGCCGCCAAAAAGTTGGGTTATTCTTGGCGGTACACCTCAAAGTATAGAAATTGCTCAAAGTTTAGCAAGGTTGGGTTATGACGTTACATTTATAGTCAAAACTCCCGTTATTATTTCTGCTATTGACTTAGAAATTGCTCGATCGCTGCAAGCGCAGTTAGAAGTTGAAGGGGTGCGTGTTTTTACGCAAACCGCTGTAACTCAAATTCGGTTAATTGAAGGTAAAAAGTGGCTGCAAGCAGGAGATATCGCCATAGAAACCGATGAAATATTAGTGGCTGTTGCAGAAAAACCTTTTATTGAATCACTGAATTTAGCGGCTGTAGGGGTAAAGTATAATTCTCGAAAGTTGCTAGTTAATAAAAAACTACAAACTACCAATCATCGGATTTATGCTTGTGGAGAAGTAATTGGTGGTTACAATTTACCAAATATTGCTAATTACGAAGCGAAAATTGCGATTAAAAACGCTTTGTTGTTTCCAAGATATCAAATTAATTATCAAGCTATTCCTTGGGGAATCTTAACTCAACCAATGTTCGCGCAAGTTGGTTTAACGGAAACACAAGCCAAAAATCGATACGGTAGCGAAATTTTAGTTTTGCGCCAGTATTTTAAAACATTAGCATCTGCTCAATTAACAGACGAAACTACAGGTATTTGTAAAATAATTGTTCGCCGTAACGGTGAAATTTTAGGAGCTTCATTATTAGGAGCAGAAGCAAGAGAGTCAATAAATATAATTGCTTTAGCTATTGCAGAAAAAATTAAAATTAATAAACTAGCTAATTTATCATCAGTTTATTCGAGCTTTTCAGAAATAATCGCCCAAACAGCATGGGAATGGAACAAGCAAAGATTTGAAAATAGGCGATCGCAAGATTTTTGGGACAATGTTTTTTACTTTCTGCGAAATAGGATGTAGGTAATTAGTAATAACTTAACTTGTTCCTTGTCTCTGGCAAGGAATACAGTCTCGGAGGCTCTGCCTCCAGCCTATATAAGAGGCAGAGCCTCTTGAAATGGCATTCCAAGCCAGAGACTTGGAACGAGTTACCAGCGAGCAAGATGCTCGCACTACAATATTTTCACGTTTCCACATTATACAATTTAGCTGCACATCAGCTTACTCGCTACTCGCTACTTGCTACTTGCTACTCACTACTCGCTACTCACTACTCGCTACTCGCTACTCCCCCCATCTAATCCCGATTCCTCTTCCTCTCTGGCAAGGAGGCGCTACCGATACCTTGAAGAACACCGCGAACTATTAAACCGACTCCTCTACCAACTATGCGGGTAAGAACGAAAACTACACCGTTACCTAGAAAGGATACTAATGACTGTATGCGGGGTGTGGCTGCATCCCGTAATTCTAGTAATAATGTCACTACTAAAGGGATTCCTTCAAGCTGTGCTAATTCGCTGTTGCGAGGTGCGTATATAAAGACTTTGGCTATGCCGCGAGGTGCTAGAACAAATAATTCGTAATGGCTCTCGAATATTTTTTGGGCTTCTCCTACATAATTTTGCCAGCGATATTTCCACGATAAATCGTTTCTGAAACGTTCGATTTCTCTGGTAGAAATTAGTTGGCGGCTGTAATAATCTTTTTTTATCGCTTCTATATCCGCTAATCTATTTAACAGCGGCTGCATGACAGCATTCGCAATTTGAATCAACATATTTTCTAAAATCATGCCAGCCTGTTCGTTGGCTTCGTAACTGCCTGGTGGGTAAGATGTATTATCTACGTATAAGTCTGTTTGAAATATTAAATAAGATAATAATTCAGTTGTTAAAGGAATTTTATTTAGAATTTCTGCTTTGACTATCTCTTCATTTTCTAACAATATATTGACAATTTCTAATTCAAGGTTATCTAATTTTATTCGCGAAAATTTACCAAAAAAATCTTTGATGGCTGCTTGCCATACGTCTGCTAATAATAATAAATTAACTTCTTTTAATCGACTTATTTCTAGTTCAGAATTACGTAATTGATCCAAAGAATCGGTAAATTTCTGTAATAATAAATAAAGTAAATCTCGCTTTTTATCTTCTCGTAAAATATCTATTTCTAATGGAATATCGGTGACGTTTTGTAAACTAAATTGAAGTTTATTAATACAAGATGCCAATAATGTTGCTTGTAAAGCTCTTGGACTGAGTAAAGGTGGAGTCAGAGGGTTTGTTGTAGGGTTAGCAACGGTAATAATGCTATCTGGTTTGGGTAACGGTAATTCCGTGGCAGGAATAAAAGAGTTGGGATTTTGTTGTGTTTGGGGTGAATCTACTAGATTATCAAGTAACCATTGTGCTGCAAGTAGTTCCCGTCGTCTTCCAGCTAAAATAGCTTTATTTAGTACTGTTAATCCAGGGATTTGCAGTTGTCTGGTAACTTCCGTCAAGCTAGTTTTTATATAATTGGTTCCCGATAAGTGCCAATTATCTCGTAACTTATTAATTAGAGAGTTTTGGGATTTGCGTTTTGGGAGCAATGGTTGCCCGATTGTTTCACCTTCCCATTGTTTTAATTGTTGAGTTTCGTGAATCCAATAGGAATTTCCTTTGGCAACTTGTTGCATAGCGACGATTAATTCGGAAACAGGAGTACCCTTGGGACAGTAACCGTTTACTCCTTCAGCTTTTAAGGCTATGAGTATTCCAGGTTGAAGAATGTGGCACAGAAGCAAAATGGGTAAATTTGGATACTGAGTTTTTAACTGTCTAATTATTTGCAAACCAAGTTCTTGGCTATTTGCAGAACGATTATTATCCGGTTCTAAAACTACCAAATTTACTCGTTCGGGGTTTAATTGCGCCAATTCTGCTAAAATTTTTAACGCGGCAGTGTAGGTTTCGGCTTCTGCTACAACTTCTAAGTCAACGAATTCTTCCAGAGTTTGACGTAATCCCAGTCTAAAAATGGGATCGGAATCAATTAACAATAATTTTAGAGGGCGATCGCTCATAGTTAAGTTACAAAGAATTCGTTATTAAGATGCACTTTTCGGGGGGAGGGGGGAGAATTTTCAACTAACTCCTAATTCCTAACTCCTAACTCCTAACTCCTAACTGCTAACTGCTAACTGAATACCCGCAATCTAAATAAAATATAAAATGAATAATAATTGCCGTAGACAGCGCTTACTGAGTATGTAAATGAACTTAAACATTCGGCATTGGTTGGCAGAAAATTATATCGAAATAAGTAAAATTAAAGGGTTTTCGCAAGCACAAATGACAGGTATTGTCTTGCGAATCATTCAGGATATGAAAGTTAGAAGCCCCTCACCATTTGATATATGTACTTTAGCAGAAGTTTTGGAACTTCCTTTAGGGGTTGTTTGGCAAGAAGTTGGTATACTTGCTCGGTTAACGCAGAGTATTTTGGGTTTATTGGCACAAAATAAGCCTTTTGAACGTTCGGAAGCTGCTTGGTTGGCGTTTCAAGTTGCTTATTTACAAGCTTTAGAAGATGTTCTGATTGAGGAAATTCGTCTTTCGCGAGTTTGGTTGGAAAGGGTACTAGTTACTGTAGGGGACAAGGAAAAAAGGGAGCAGGGAAAATTTAGTTATATAAAAGGTTTGCAAGATGAGCATTTGCAAGCTTCGATAAAGATTTTGCGGGAGGAAAAACTGAGCGATGTGCAAGCCGAAGAGTTATTAGATAAGGTTGCTGATTCTTCTTTTGTAGAACAAATTAATAAGATTGCTGTAACTTGGTTAGTTGCTAATAGCGTTCCAAAAGTAGAAGCGGAGTTGATTATTCGCCGCTTAGAAAATAAACTTTTGGGAAATTTGATTGTGGTTGTCAGCGAAAATGCACTCGAATTGGTTCAGTTACAAAAATTTTTTGGATTGGGCAGTTCTGTTAAATTAAGAACTACGGAAATTCATTGGAAATCAGATGATAAAATTGATTTAAAAAGAGAAAATTATCGAGCAAGCTTAATTAAAAAGCTCGGCGAACCGCTGTTAATAGAATCTTTTTCTCTAAAGGATATATACGTTCCACCTACGGGTTTAGCTTTAAATGAAAATCATCAACCAGTTGATTTGATGAAGTGGGTGGTTTCGCAATTGCAAGATTTAGAAACCATTACCGTAATTGAGTCAGATAGTGGTTATGGAAAAACTAGTTTCTGTCAAATATTCGCCGCACGGGTAGCGCGTAAGTTTTATCCAGACTGGATACCAGTATTAATTAGTCTCAATGAAATAAAATGGAGCGATAATTTCCAAGAAACCCTTGAATTGACTTTTATCAATAATTATCAAATTAATTTATCTGCTTGGCTCGAAGAACCTAAAAAGAAGTGCTTACTAATACTTGATGGATTAAACGAACTACCCAATAGCGCTGAGAATAAAACTGTATTTGCCATTTTTATGCAACAGTTATTTGAGTTTAAATCGCAGTTTGGACATAGGTTTAAACATAAAATTATTTTGACATCTCAAAGCTGGGCGTTAGAGGATATCCTCAGCAAAGCAGCATCAAAATTACAGCGAATTAAGATTCAAGCTTGGGGACAAAATGAATGGAAGTTGTGGTTTGCAAGTTGGGCAAAAGTGCAATCTAACGGAGTAGCACAAAACTACTTTACATTATTAAAAAAGAATAAGGCGTTTTCTCAAAAATCTGAATATCCACTTTCACATTTAGTCCGTCAGCCTTTGATGTTGTATTTACTAGGAATATTACATCGTGAGGAATTACTTGACAATGAAATATTGCAATTAGCTACCAATCATCGCACAAATAACGCTGTAATATCGTGGGCAATATATCAACGTCTCAATCAATGGTTGTTCGGCGATCGAGTTTCCGGCGCAATTTCCCCACATATTCACCACACCTCACAAGCACCTGTATTAATCGATGAAATGGAAGCAGTAGCACTGCAAATTTTATTTTCGGGGAATAAAAAAATCAATTTAGAAGGTGATTTTAGTACGCTACCAACTTTTTATTTTCAAACTACTAAAAATTCAAATTCCGAAAAATCTACCCCCTCTTCCCCCTCTTCCCCCTCTACTATCGAATTCTCTAATTCAAAATTCGGAGAATATCTCTGTGCTTCTGCGATTGTTACCAAATTAAAAACTTTAACCAAACGCGATCGCAACGCTTACGGAGAAATGATTTTTTTGTTAGATTCTCCTAGCAGCATTGCCGAACATCTTTACGATCTACTAGGTTACGGTATTCTTACACAAGAAATTGAAGAACTCGTTATTGAAGGATTGCGGCAGGAAAAAAAGCATAAATTCTCCTTTGAATTATTATGCGATCGCTTGGGGGCTTTTTGGTACCCTTGCTTACGCGGGCGTTGGTTGGATGAAGGTATAGCACATAAAGCTTGGTGTAATTTCAAACAATTACAAAATCCTGTAAATGTAGAGCAGGTAAATGCAGCAGTAGGAATAAATGTGTTTTTATTGCTTAGTGCTTTCTACAGAGAAATAAAACTGACTTTTTCCCCTTGCTTTAATCCAGCCTCGACAGAATTCCATCCCCAAGCATTAACAAAATTGATTGCAAAAACTGCTGTTTTTCACCCAGCTATTATAAAAGAGCGCATTGGTGAAAAATCTTTGGCATCCCTCAACTTATCAAAAGCCGATTTAACACAAGCAATGTTAGGTGGAGTCAACTTGGCGAATACAGATTTATCACATGCTCAGTTAAAAGATGCTTGTTTAGCAGGCGCAAACCTTGCAAATGTAAACCTGACTGGTGCTGATTTAACAGGTGCAAATTTGATCGAGGCAAATCTCACAAACGCCAAACTTACTGGTGCAAATCTCACAGGTGCTAACCTTTTGGGAGTAAATCTCGATTTAGTCAATCTTTCCAACGCCTGCTTATTTCAAGCTATCATTGCGGAGGCACACAAAGAAATTGCTTATTCTAATGGTGCCGTATTTACTTTAGATAAATTTGAGGAACTTCGACGTTTGCTGTCGTATCAATCACACATAGGTGATACAAATACAGGCGAAAAAACAGAGATTGCATTGAAAGAAACTCCCTCGATAGGGCAAATTGAAAGTGTAGAAGGCGAACCAAGTTTACCTTTAGACTTAGATGATGAGATGGAAGATGAAACCATTTTCGGTAATAACCCTGGGGATTTTAGAGAATGAGGAGATGGGGGAGAGGGGGGAGAGGGGGGAGAGGGGGAAGAAATTATTTTTAACTCCTAACTCCTAACTCTGGTGGTCCTCACCTTTAACATGCAGACCTATATTTATTTTGAAGTAAAATGATCCGACTTTATCATGTATTGCTAGGTTTTATATTAATTCCGGTAGGTGTTGCAACTGGTGTTTCTTATTTTTCTGCAAATAAAAAGTTAGAAGCAAAATCGGTAAAAACACCAACTCCAACTACAAATTTAGTTAGTGCAAATTCTAACCAAAATAATATTTGGAACAACTTATTAATAGAAGAAACTTCGCTTCCACCCGGTTGGAAAATTAATCCTTGCGAAGAAAATAATTCTCTGCTGTGTGTTTCGGCGAATGGTAAACCTGTAGGTACGGTGGAAATAGGAATTTTACCTTTGCAAACTCAGCTTAACTTTCAAAGGATGCTGCTTAATACTGGTATTCCACCTAATTCAAATATAAATTATCAAAGTCCTAGATATATTACCCAGGTAACAACAGCACTTAATTCCTGGGTAAAGAATCAATATGGGGTATTAGCTCAAAGCCGTAAATATGTTTATGACGATAAGTCAAAGACAGCTAAAACGCCGGATGGTATATTATTTTCTGCTTATCCACCACAGACAGCACAAGTTGGCAAACTTCAAGGAGTACGTTACGGTTTTGCCGGACTAAAACAAAAAGGTGGAGTATACGAACAGCATACAGGTTATGTAGCTTTTGATGGTAAAGCACTTTATTTAATTAATACTGCTTTTGCACCGGATCTAAAAACTGGTACCTTTGAAAAGTTGGAAAATTTGTCGATATTTCAACCATATTTAAATGCAATTGTCGCGAATTTGAAATTACCGAATTAGGCATTGGGAGAAAAAATTGGAATTGCCTATTTTGCTAAAATGTAGGCAATATTTATTATTCTGCGAGGGTTTATGCGGTCAATTGAGCAACTAACAGAAGAACTTCTAGCGCTCCCTAGCGTGTCTAGAGCGCTTCTAGCAGAAAAGCTGGTCGAAAGCTTAGAGTTCGATACGGATTCAACCGTTCAGGCAGCTTGGACTACTGAAGCCAAGAAAAGACGAGATGGGGTTCGCGATGGTTCTATTGTGCCCATTCCAGGAGAAGAAGCTTTAATGCAAGTGAGACGTTTGTTGGAATAATGCGGTATGTTTTTCACCCAGAAGCTCTTACAGAATATGCTCAAGCTGTTCAATACTATACAGAACAACGGCTTGATATAGCACAGGCATTTATTGATGCTATTGAGGATGCAGTGTATCGAATTAGAGAATCTCCTACTCGCTACATTGCGATCGATGAAGATATTCGACGGTGCATGACGCGACGATTTCCTTATGGAATACTTTATACAATTGAGCAAGACTACATTCTTATTCTGGCAGTGATGCACTGTAGCCGAGAACCTGGATACTGGAAAAGCCGTAAATAATTGTAATTTTAGTCTCGTTACAAGCCAGTCAATCATGAAAATACCTCTTACCTGCTCCCTATCCCTATTTTCAAGCTAGAGCCTTGTAATGCATTATAGAAGCGGATGCCTTCGTTATGAATGGAAGGCAGAGCCTTTCTCATAGATGTTCCCAGCCAGAGGAACCAGGAACAAGTTAAACAAGTTAAACTCCTAACTCCTAACTCCTAACTCCTAACTTTTATACATAACTAACCTGATTCATAAAACCAGCCATCAAGTTGATTTCGGTGTGTACGCTGGCAAATTTATCTGCTAATTCCTCGAAGGTGATTTCTTCGTTACCTTGAGTTCCTACTAATACTACTTCGTCTCCCCATTCTACTGGTTCTGGGATGTCGGTAATATCTACCGTGGTGATGTTTAATGATACTCGTCCGACTACGGGACAGCGATGACCTTTAATTAGAACAATACCTTTATTAAATAGCGATCGCGGATAACCTTCGCCAAATCCTACTGGTAAGGATGCAACTAAACTATCTCGTTGAGTGGTAAACAAGCTACCGTAACCGATGGTTTTACCTTTGGGTATTTTTCTAACTTGCGCTACCCTGGTTTTTACTGACATTACGGGCTTTAATTCGGGAGGATTTTGAAAATCCTGGGAGGTTCGCACGCCGTAGCAAGCTGCTCCAATTCTAACTAAGCGGTTGTTTTCATTTTTTACACGTACCGTTGCCGCGCTGTTATGAGTATGGGTTAATACGTTATGGTCTACGTAATCTTTGAGGACTTCACGTGCTTTGTAAAAGTCTTCTATTTGATTGTGAGTAAAGGCTAAATCTTTTCCGTCAGAGCTAGCAAAGTGAGTCATGACACCGACAATATCAATACCGGGTAATCCGCAAACTTGCTTTAATTCTTCTATTTGATTGGAGAAAAAACCGCTTCTACCCATTCCTGTATCGATGTTGATATGTACGGGAATTTTTTTTCCGCGTTTTACTCCTGCTTGTGAAAGATAGTTAGCAACTTCGATGGTTCCTATTTGTTCTTCAATATTTAGGGATTCTATTGATTCCTCCAATTCTTGAGATAGAGCCATCCGCAAACGCAGCAGTTTTATGTCTAAACCTAAGTTGCGAATAATTGTTGCTTCGGGATTAGTACAAATACCTATATAGTTTGCACCTGCTGCAACTGCTGTCGGCGCTAATTCCTGCAAACCGTGTCCGTAAGCGTTGGCTTTCATGACTACGCATAGTTGAGAAGGCGAAACTCTATTACGAATGTGGCTGATGTTGTCTTTGAAATTATTAGCTGAAACCGTTACTTCGATATGATGCTGATTCATCGGGATGAATTGAATTGTTTCCTAGCAAAGCTGAATCAAATTATCATATCGATTTACTGTTACATTTTGAGAGCAGAAATCAAACAATTATTAGGTTATTAAATGCTTATTTTTTTACTTTTTAAAAAGAATTTTATTTATGTTGATAATTGGAATTTAATAAAAGGTAATCGGTAATAAGAACTATTAGCAACTACTCAAAAAAAACCCCCCTTTATTAAAGGAGGGTTGGGGATATATTTTCTGTTGTCGCTAAATAAGTCCTGAAACTAAATTTCAGCTACAGCCCGCTCAACTAACCTTTTGGTAAGGGTTTGCGTACCTGTATGCTCAAAATAGTTGGTGCTGACATCGAGGAAAGCGGCGAGATAATCTAATTTATCGTCGGCGAAATCAACAAAATTGCTCAACTTGCTTGAAACTTTTTGAGGAGTTAAATCGTTCTTAGATACGGTGTTACTCATCCAGCCTTTTACAGAATCAAAACTGGAACCGATAAAGTTAAGTTTACCTTCAGAACTGCTACCGGGGATTGCATCGTTCATCTGCTGGAATGTGGAGTTGTCTTCCAATTCTTTAGGACTCATTCCATTAAGTGCAGATTGTGCTTGTTGAATAAAATCGGGACCTAGAGGAATCAAACCATCAAAGCAGACAAGTCCTAACATCCGGATATAGGATTCACCGGAGTATTCACCCAAAGAAGCGACAAAATCGCCAATGCTATCTCCAGGAATACCGTTGATGCTGCAAAAAGCTAGCAACTCGGCGATTAATTTCAAAGATAAATCAATAGTTTGCGCTTTATCAGCTTTGGGAGTAAATCTGTTTAATAAACCTCCAATTAAAGGAATTTTTCCACTAACTTTGTTTGCTAAAGCTGCCGCACCCAAAGCTTTATCGGTGCTGTCAACAGTTTGGTACAGCCATAAACCTTTTTGATATCCTTGGGAACGGTCATTATAAAGAGTAATTGCGCGTTCGCCGATCGCTTGTATCATACTTTCGTCGGTTTCGGCTGTTACTTCTTTAATCGTATTCACAAAACCGACTGTATTTTTCCAATGCCCTGGAGTTATAGAATCGAGCGAATTTAGCGCTGAAACGGTTAAACCGCTGGTTGGTAGTTCATCAACCAATTCAAAAATAGGTTTGCTCACGGTAGTAGGCTCCTTGATTATTTACTTTTTGCTGGGAAGGTAAGTTTTAGTTAGAAATTGTAGAGACGTAGCATTGCTACGTCTGTACAGCAGTTAGGAGTTATTTAAACAACTAACAACTAACAACTAACAACGTTCTTAAGTTTTCACTCGCGCTAAACCACTAAGGTCAAATTTCTTCAGCCAAGCTTCTCGATCGCTAGCTGTAAATGCAGGATTTCGGGACAATACTTTTACTTGATAGCGATTGTCTACTAAAACCGCTGTCTGAGTACTTCCAAGTTCCACCGCTGGATAACCGGAGATTTTTTGGGTGCTATTAGCAAATTTAGCTGCTGCTGTAGGTAGGCTAGTAGTATCGGAAATTGCCATTACCGCTAAATCTTGACCGTCTTTTTTCAGCTTCGCTTCAGCAAAACCTTTTTTCTCCTGAGTAAAAACTCGCTGATAACCATCGGATGCAGATGGGAAGAACTTATTAAACTCACTACCTTGGGTAGAATCTTTAGCAACCGCTTGTCCTCTTTTCTGCTGGCTGGTTTCCTGCTGTACTTGATCGAAACGTCCGGGTGCTTTTTGGGCACAAGCTGTTGTCAGCAGTAATATCGAAAGCACCAAAGCAGCTAATATACTACGCACGCGGGGAAAATTCATCTTCAACTCCTAATTTAGATTTGACCGAATAAAGTATAAAGGATTAACAATTTATACTTTATGACTCATCCTTTATACTTCATTTGTCAATTAACAAAAATTTCTTTTTGATAACTTTTAAGTATGTTAATCAACAGTTAAACTTCTTAACGAGATAGAAAAAGCAGTCAATATTCAAAGTTTTTTCGACCTTTGACTTTTAACCTTTAACCTTTAACCTTTTTTTAACTGTTAAATTCGATGAGCTATAACAGCATAAAATGGGTCGCCGTTTCCCGCACCTAACCACTGGAGGAAATTTGGTAATGAAGATTGATTCATGATTACCTCTGGAGGAGTAAATCCGGGAACCGATTGAAAATAACTTTTGACTAATTCGACTCTTCCGGCTTCGCTACTATCGCGCCATGCTTGAATTGCTTTTTGGTAAAACATTCTGTTAGAAAAGCTGAAAATTGCCACACCACCGGGTTTAAGAATGCGGTGAATTTCGGTAAATATTGCTTCCGGATACTGTAAATACTGTACGGAAACGCAATTAAGAACGGCATCAAATTCTTGGTCTTTCAGCGGTAATTTAGGATTTTCGTTAAGATTTTGGATAAAGTAATGGTCAAAACGGGGATTACGTGCTAACTCTTCTTCGTTCATTCCGTGCCCCTCAACGTGACTGAACTGCATTTCCTTTGGTAAATGGGAAACCCAACTACTCATCATGTCAAAAATGCGCGTATTTGGTTGCAGCCGTTGACGATATAAATCTGTAAGCTGTTGAATAAACCCATCATCTACATGGGTAACGAAACGGGGAAGCCCGTAAAATAAATTATCATCTGTATCATCTAACTTAATACGTTGATTTGGTCGAAGCATTATAAAATTCCCCTTAAATTAGTAATCAGTTACCAGTAACCAGTACTTGACTACATTAATTTTAAAGGGTTCGTAGTGAGGACTTTAGTCCCTCCAGATTCCGTAATATGATGCGCTCAAGCGCTACTACGAACCTTTATTACCTACAAGTAACTTATAGTCATTCTGCTAACTGCTAACTGGTCACTGGTCACTGTATAAATATGGTACATTTTGTATACCAATTTACAACTTTAAAAAGAGATTTGACAATTAATTGGTTAAGTCGGTAATTTGCAATTTTTATGACTCAAATGCTATCCAAACTAAAGTTTTCTCTTATTAAACGAAATTTTGTAACCTGGAAAGGTTTCCCTTATTTAAGTTTATTAGTTTGGATGCTTCCACTATTGCTATTGGGTATAGGAAATAGCAGTTTAATGGCACACGATGAGGGACTTTACGCTTGGCGATCGCGCTTGATGTACGATTCGGGAGACTGGATCAATCCTTGGGAAAGTCCCCATCATAAAACACCCGGTTTTTATTGGTTAATTGCCGTTTCTTACAGTTTGTTTGGGATTAGTGAAATTAGCGTTCGCTTACCAAATATGATTTTAGGAATTTTGAGCGTATTACTAGTTTATGAAATTGGCAAAATATTATTAAATAAAAAAGTTGCTTGGCTTGCTGCTGCTATTTTAAGTGTAGAGTTTCTTTGGCTGCAATATTCTCGCTTAGGAACTCCAGATGTACCAATGGTTTTTCTGGTACTTTTAGGAATTTTGTCTTTATTAAAAGCAGAATTAAACCCCCGACATCGCTATATTTGGGGATTGATTGCTGGCTGTAGTTTTTCTATGGGCTTCTTAATCAGAAGCTTCATGATTTTTATTCCGATAGTAGCTTTGTCGCCTTATTTAATATTACAGCATCGCCGTCACAATCATTTAGCAAACCCAATGTTGTATCTGGGTTTTTTATTGGGATTAGCACCGACTATTATTTGGTTAAGACTTAGTTCTTTACGCTTTGGTGGCGATAGTTTTGCAGAGTTAATAAATTTTGTTACCAAACTTAGTTCAGAGGAACGTCGTAATAATAACTGGACTTATTATTTTTGGAATGTTCCTATTTTAGCTTTTCCTTGGTCATTATTTAGTTTTTTAGGTGCGGGTTTATTAATTCGTAATTTTTTATTTAAATATAATTTTCAACGAAAAGAAGATGCTCATACTTCTAATTATCAAAGCGTTCAATATGGTAATAAAAATAGCGAGCAATATGGCAATAAAAATAGCGAAAAATATGGCAATAAAAATAGCGAGCAAGATGCTGTCCTTACGGACACGCTACGCGAACGCACTACAAAAAAAGATGAATCTAAATATTTAAGAGATGTTTCAATATTAATAGGTTTTCCACTGATTCTATTTATTGAACTTAGTATTTTTTCAACTCGCTTATCTCACTACAGTCTTTGTTTATATCCTTTTATTGCTTTACTTGCGACGGTAGGTTTAAGTTGGTTGGGTAAAATTTGGGATACAGACACTGAAGAATTAAAAATACGAAATATTTATATATTTTATAAATTTCATAATTCCTCTATACATTTATCACCAACTCGTATTCTGCAAACTATCAACTATACTTTTGCTGCCCTAGTTATTCTAGTTTTGTTAACAGGTACGGCTGTTTTTTTTATCAGCGATAGTGATGGAGAAATCCGTAATTATGCAATTATTGGTTTAGTATTGGGTTTCGGCTGGTTAACTTTACCTTTAATTTGGATTGCTCGCTGTCGTTTTGGTAAAAATATAATTACTGCACGTTATTGGATAGGTGCTTGGTTAATTTCCGCTTGGTTGAGTTTAGCGGTAACTGGTAGTTTGGGTTTATTAAGCAATTACAATCCTGATTTCCAAGCATTTTTACAGCAGCCAGAAATTAGTCAAACTTTGAAAAATCATCCGATTGATTTGGTTGGCGTTGGTGGTAAAACTGGAGTGTTGATAAATTTTTATACGCCAAAACATGGAAAACGAGTAAATATAAATGAAGTCGATCGACTTCCCGTTTCTAGTTATGTTTGGATACCTAAAAAACAAGCTTCTCAAATATTGCAACCCCATCAGGTTATTGGTGAAGTGCAAAAATATCAGTTAATTAAATTGAAATAGGGAATGGGGCTTTGGGGATTGGGGATTGCTACTTATGAAAACCTTTTCCTAAACGCATCAACAACGCTTTCATCCTTAGTATTATCCAAAACCGCAAACACAACCTTTTCAAACAAACCGCTAAATTTTGGATTTTCTACAAGATGATAATGAAAATATCTCGCCACATCATCGGCATTATTTTTGAATACACCACATCCCCAAGCACCCAAAACCAAAACTTGATAATTATTTACTGCTGCAACCGATAATAGTTTTTCTGTACGTCGTAACATCGTACTTTCAATTTGATTGATTTCTCGCTTATTACCATTTTTTCTTACTGCACCAGCATTAACAGCAGGTACCGTTAAAATTGAAATTAAAAATGGTTTATCTAATAATCTATCGTCATCATCTCTAATAACCGGCACTCGCGGCGAATAAATCATATCATTAAGATAAAGACAAGAGCCATAATATCTGTTTTCCTCATACATTTGCGTCATTTGAGCAATACAAGGATAAAGCCCGGTTGCTCTGGCTAAACTTTCTTCCTGTGCTTGACTACCATTGAGAAATCCACCACCAGGGTTTTTTGCAGAAGCAAAGTTTAAACATAATACTTTGTCAAAGCCTTCTTGATTTACTAATCTATTAGCAGCATTTAGAGTTGTTTCGTTGTTTATTTCAAGTTTTATATAATTTTGAATTTGATTTTGATTTTTTCTAACTTGGTTTTTACGTAATAGAGAAAATACTGATGAAAAATCGTCTTCGGAATAATGAACTGAATTTTCTATTGCAGCCTGTAGATATTCTTGAATATTGATGATTTCTTGTTGCGGATTTTGGTAAAAACCCTTTTTTAGAATATCAACAGTTTCTTGAGCAACTGCCGCACGTTGGTTTCTGTTTTTACTCATTATAAATATTAATATCTATATTTTTACTCCAGTTACATTAATGCGAAATTGAACCATTTCTTCGCTCGCACCAAAATACTTTGCAATCTCTGTAATTGTCTTTTTTTGCTGCACAGCCCACAACAAACCGCGTCGAGGTATTTGAAGACACCCACCTAAGTAAGTCGCTTCCTTTTCATTTTCTTTTATGCGTAGAGGTTGTCCAGTCTTTGGATGAAAACCGACCATTTGATGGTTTAGCAAAACGTGCGCTAACTCGTGCATCAAGTTCGATTCACGTCTTGCTGGTGCGTGAGTTGAATTATAAATAATCCATAGCGGGTTATCAGAAATTATTGCTGCTGAAAATTGATTACTGTTGAGTGTTTCAATATGCTTTGGGTCAAGATTGGGTACTTGTTGTGGTGTGGAAATTTTTGCATTCAAGCGAGTTGCTAACAAATTTGCTGGTAAAGGTTCAAAAGCTTTTAAGTCTAATAACTGACGTTGTTCGGTCGCTATACCTTCGCATCTACGTCTAAATTTAACTGGCAGTTTTTCTACTAATCCCATAATTATTAGCTATCTGAGTGTTAATTGTCGCTTGCTTGAGAATTATCGTTCCGACGCTGCTTTAACTAGTTCTGCTAATGCGTCTGCAATTTTGGGGTCAAGATTTTTATTTGCTCGTAACTGAATTTCTATCGCTTCCGATTCTGAAGCTTTAGCAGAAGGTGAAGAATCTTCCGTGTTTTTAAATAAGTCACTTGGAGACACTTCCAACCAGTCACAGAGAAGTAAAAATGTCTCCATATCGGTCATTTTGCCATGTTCTATGCGCGATAGAGTCGATGCACTAATATTTCCTATTTCTTTTGCTGTTTCTCTCAAACCTTTTCTATTACGCTTCGTTTTAACCATTGCGGCTAACAAGTTTGTATCTAAATAGTTTCCCATAATAATGTTTCATTTATGAAACGCCGGTTTATCTGTTGTACGTTATGCTATTATTCATCTGTCTGATGTATAACATACTGTTTCATGCATGACACGAATGCAGTTAATCAAGCTAACAGGAGTTTATGATTGCAAGACTTTGATTCACTTGTTATGGGTTTAGCGGAGTTTTTCTACCAAGACTCTAAATATCCTCATCCCGATTTACTTCGGCTCAGTTGCAACAAGCTGGCGTTAAAAATGACAGCAACATCTTACCCGCGTACAGTTGAAGGTTTTTTTACTTTGCTGGAAAAACCTTTATGTGATTGGTGTCCTTTTGATATCCCACAAGAATTTGATAAAGAATTTGGTTTGATTTATGACGGAGAATTAAGTGAAGAAGCGAGTGGTTATTTTTACGAACAATTATTAAATGAGGAGCAAATACTAAATTCATCAATAAAAAATCAACAAATAGCATTAGAAAACTTTCAGTTTCGTAAGCTGCTCAATTCGTTACAAAATGCATATGAAGAAGATGCAGAAGCCGCTCAACAAGAGTATGTTTTATTGCGTAGATTCTTGATTGACAATCCTTATGCAACTGAGGAAAAGATTCGCGAAGCATTTACTAAAACAATTTATATTCGTAGTTCTGAAGTAGGCGAGCTTTATGAAGACTGCGAACAAGATAGGACTTATTGGTGTTGCAATAATTGCGGACCTTTGATTGATAAACACGGTCAATTACGAGGAATTAAACCGAGTGTTTGTAATCACCACCGTAAGGATTTGAATAATGTTTGTAAAATTGCTTGGAAACGTGGTTTACGTCAAATTAAACGAGGTATTCATTGGCGCGTTTGTTTACCAGGTATTCCAGAAATTAATTTGTTTGAGAATTTGAAACAACTGCAACAAGAGCATTCAAAATATTTGCACGCTGTTAATTTGTGGTCTGGTATTGACCGTTACGACTTACAGCTACGTTTTAGTGATGATTCTGTATGGGCTATTGATGTAAAAGATTACAGAAATCCCTATCTTTTAGCACGAAGTCTTAGCAAAATTTATGGCGAAGGAAGTTTACACTACGACAAAAGTTTTTATGTTATCCCTCAGCATCGTTTGCGAAACCGTAAAGACTATATTGATATTTTGCGAGAGGAAGCAAAACAGTTACCTAAAAGCGTTCAAATTATTAGTAAAATTGCTTTTGAAGAATTAGTTCTCGATAATATTTCGAGTTTAAGTAAAACTAAAAGTCAAAATAAATAGATTTATGAAACAGGCATCTTTATTTCAACCACCTGATATTTTCAGTAACCGTTTGCAGGAGCTTACAGAAGATTTAGGATTAAGTCGCGAACAAGCTGAAATACTGCTTCAGGTAGAACTTGGTTTTGCTTTAATGGAACGTTTGAGACTTGACGACGAGCCAGTTACAGCAGTATGGGCAATTTTGAGCGGAATGCCCTTACGATATCCACGTTTGCAGAATTTGGATGATATGGAAAAAAAGGCGATCGCCAATGCTCGTCAAATTATCCCTTTCTCTGCTCGTTTCTCATGGCTAACTGGATTACGCTCTTACATTACTATTCCCAGTGACTGGCGTAATTACAATATTAATAATCAAGATTTCGATAATCAAATTATTCATGCCACAAAGCAAATAAGACAGCCAAATCACCAAAATATATATGATTACTGTTTAAGTAATAATTTAGAGTTTGTTAATAGAAAAGTACAACAAGTAGAAGCAAAAGTTGCTTATAAATTTGATGCGATAACAGAAACAGAAGCTGTGCCAATGAAGGTTCAGTTTACTGAAGAAGATTTAACTAAATCATCACAATTAAATCTACCCTGGTTTAATTCACCTGCTTCTCGTAGTCCATTTTCGCTATCAATTTCAGATTTAGAAGATGATGCCAAATTCTTGGATGAGAGAGAAAATAATTTAGCGACTCGATATGGTTGGAATCAAATCGAAAAAGGAAATTGGCTAAAACGTTTTCATAAAATTAACTTTCATACAGTTGGAGAAGATGGCAAGCTTAGTAAGAAAAATAAAAATAAGTTGAATTTAGATGGCTTTGTTCATGTTCCCGGAATGGTTGCTTCTGGTAAGTCTACGCTATCTTTATTACTTGCTACCAATATTTTGCGAAAACATCCCCAACTGAGAATCACGCTAGTTGTCAGCGATACACAGTCAGCAATTAGTTTAGCCAACCAGATTAATTGGTGGTTTTGTAATAGCCCAGAAAATGATGTTCCTGTCGCTGTACCTTTATTAGGACGTAGTAAAAGAGATACGCATTTAAGAAGCTTTAATTTAACAAAAGATTACCAGCAACATCAACAAAGACAGCAACCACATTGGGGAGAGCGCTGGTTGGGAATTACTTGTCCGTTACAAGCGCGACTCAATTCTAATGAAGTTAATGACTATTTAGATGGCAAACCACTTAAACCAGGAACTGAGCCATGTCATTCTTTAAAAAAAGTTTCTAAAAAAGAGGAGAAAAGCAAAAATCAAAATCCTGGTGCTTCTTGTTTATGTCCTTTTTTTGCAACTTGTCCATCACAACAAATATACAGAGATATGCCTGTTGCTCGCGTCTGGATTACAACTCCAGGAGCAATGTCAATGGCAAGTTTACCGCGTCATTTGGAATTTCGACCAATAAAATTAGGGGAATTAATAAACGAGCAATCTGATATTGTCGTATTTGATGAAGTCGATACAATTATCAACTGGTTTGATAACGTATATGCCTCAGAAGTACTATTAACTGGAGGCGGAATTTTTGATGAAATTGGTATCAAAACCGAACAATTTGCTAGAAATCGAAGACAATTACCGTTGATGCAGCGATGGATGTCAGCAGAACGTCAAGCTCAAACAATAGTTACAGCAACCTTAACATTATTAGATAGAAGTTTAGGACATCAATTTCTCGCTGATTGGATAGAGCGCGGGTACTTTACACCTAATTCTTTGTTTTATAAATTTTCTCGTCGTTTAGCTGGATTTGAAGAGTATGAGAATTCAGAAAATACTACAGAGCAACAACGGAGGAATAATAAGACGCGGGTTGAGAATATCATGCGGTATTTTGATGCATTACTTGAGGATGACCTATTAAGCATTCAGAATCATTCAAGTATAAAAGTTCAAAAGCTTTCTGAAATAATTCAAAGAATTAATAGTATTGGTGAAAGCGCAACAGATGAAAGTATTCATCATGCTTGTAAATCTTGGATTATTGAATATTTTCCCGATACAGAAAATCGACTTATACAACTGCGTCAACAATTAGAAATTCGTCAACATAATTTACTTCAAAAAACTAATAAAAAGGGTCGTAAGCCTCTCAAAAATAATCCAGTAGACTCCGTAGATACCATAGAAACCTTAGCTTATCGTCTTCAATTTGCTTTAACTATTACGCTTTTAGATAGACATACACGCATAGTCTTTTACGAATGGCATAATCGACCGCATAATATGAGCGATGAACCGCCATTCCGTCGGATGCCAAACACAATGTTTAATATATTGCCTTTGCCTCTTACTGGAAGACAATTCGGCACCTACTATTCTCGTAAAGATGATAATTTTACTCAGTCAGAAAATAGCAGTGAAAATGCTTTAAGCTTATTTGCTTATACAAATATTGGACGCGAGTACATTCTCAAATTTCATCGCTTATTAACAGATTTAACTGGTTTGCGAGGTCCCAATGTATTAGCACTTTCAGGGACTTCTTACTTACCAGATTCTACTCGTTTTCATGTCAGTTCTCCTCAAGGAGTTTTGAAACCAGAATTAAATGCGAGTAAAGCTATTTCAGAAAGTAATTTTAAGTTTTTACCTCAATTTAATCAACAGAGTGAACCAATCCGTATTTCTGGTACAAAAGAACATAAAAAAGAGGTAAAATTTAGAGAAATAGCGCGAGCATTAGTTGGTAATAATGGTACGGGACATCTGGCTCAAGAACTAGATAAAATCAAGAATCAAGGACAGACTAATCCCGATTTATGGGAAGATAGAGAACGGTTGCTATTGTTTGTAAATTCTTATAAGCAAGCGAAATGGGTAGCAGATAAGATTCGCTTGTACTGGTCAGATATTCGCGAACAAGTTTATCATCTACAGCCTAACATTACAAATAATAGTAGCGATAATGATTTAAATAATTATCTAGAAGCAGAGTTTGGTGGAATTTTTCGTGCGGATATTGAAACCTTTGCATCTACAAACGGTAAAATTCTTGTTGCACCAATGAGCGCAATAGGACGTGGTTTTAATATTTTGAATCAGAACGGTAAAGCAGCTTTTGGAGCAGTATATTTTCTTACTCGTCCCTATCCACATCCTCACGATACTCAAGCTATTGCTCAAGAAATGAACAGACGTAGTTTAGATTGGGTAGACGATGCGGATTTTGTTGCTTGGGAAGAAGATGGAGTGTTACAACGTGCCGAAACTGTACGTAAATTAGCGGCTAGTTATTGGCGCTCTGTAGAACATCGTTCATATTACAAAACATTGCGTAAAAATGAAGAATTACGAGCTTTTCCGCGTAAAGACTTAGCAGCGACCACCGCAGGGTTGATAATTCAAGCTGTAGGTCGTCTTTTACGTGGAGGTGTTCCGTTTAACGCTTATTTTGTGGATGCTGCTTGGGCACCAAATAACGCGCTTAAGAATGAGCCAGATACTCCTAGCAGCAGTTTATTAGCAGCAATAATCGAACTTATTACTGAATATGTTGAAAATGATTCTATCAGTCAAGCTTTGTATGAATCGATAGCAGAAGCTTTGGTGGATATAGAAAATTTTGATTGGAATCTCGATTAAATAGTTAAAAAGAATATGACAAATACATCAATCCAGGTTGCGCTACCAGCACGAATGAGTTTAGGAGGAAATGCATTTGATGAATGGGAAATTGCTGTACTAGAATTTCCATTTACTGAATTAGTAAATAACTTTCGTAGCGAAATAGAAAGAGTTTATCGCGATAAAAAAAATAACTATGTTTCAGTACCCTATCGTCAATTAAATAATGCATTACTTGCTTGTGCCCCTACTTTAACGTATGGTTTTGAATACATTAAAAAGCAAGATAATATTACTCCATATCGTGCTTTAGCTGTAGGAACACCTGAAAATCCTTTACAAACTCCCGAACCGGAAAAGATACATCAGCTAATAATTATTTGGGCGAAAGATTGGGCTGAGCAGTGTCGTAAAAAAGGTAAAAAAGAAGAAGTAGACAGTTTGTGCGATCGCTTTCTTGACGACATTTCCAATATTCCTGAACAATGGAAATGGCAGCACATAAAACCAGAAACTCTTATCAAAAATCTCAATTCTGAAGAAGGATTAGGATTTCAAGCTATTCCTAGTCTTTTAGCAACTCAGTTACATGGTAGAAGCTGCACAATTAAATCTGGAGATAGAGA
This sequence comes from Rivularia sp. (in: cyanobacteria), assembly GCA_965234645.1. GTDB lineage: Bacteria > Cyanobacteriota > Cyanobacteriia > Cyanobacteriales > Nostocaceae > Rivularia. The sequence goes on from OZ248344.1 coordinate 5,807,259, forward strand.
ACAAGAAATACGATGGCGAAAAGTTATAGGAAATACAAATAATAGAACGGGACTTTATTTAGTAAGTCAACCTTTCCAAGGCTTTTATGTAGATGACAATGGCAAAGAGAAAACAGGTTATTTTGCTTATCGTTTAGATTTTAACGTTGAAACCCAAGCAGGTAGATTTAATACGGAAGGTAATTTAAAACCGTGGATTTTTCTACATCTCAGTTGTCAGAGATACGCTCATGAGCCATTAAAAGAAGTTAATTATAATCAGGACATTTCTATACTTGTAGGAATGAATAAATCGCGTTTATCTGGTTATGAACTAGATTCTACATTAGTACGTCTCGTTGTTGATAATTCTAGTTCAAACGATAACTTTTATTGGAAATACAGACTTCCAGAATTATTAGCAGATTTTAAAGCACGAAGCTTAGAAGATGTATCAAATATTTTTGCTAATCCTGCAAAGCATGGAAATTTAAACAACACATCAAACTGGGGAGATAAAGACGAATACTATCCAATCCATGATGAAGGATATAGATATTTAAACGAAGAAACTCAAAGGAATAGAGGACACAGCATCAAAACTGGATTTAGTTTTGCAGAGCGCGGTGATATTACAGCAAAGGTTTTGGAATTACTTGATGGTACTTTAATCCCCGATACACCTTTAGAAACTGATATACCTACTCCAAAAGGTCAAAAAACACCTTTAGCAATGCGCGATTTTAATTATATTTCTAAGTCCTCAAAAGACCTGAAAATTAAGCAACAAATTATTGCTGATGCTTTTAATCAAGCTTTGAAAGAGAAACCCATGCATATTTTTATAATATGCAAAGAAAGAGATACTCATGAATTAACTTACCAACAGCTACGTAATAGTTTTCTTTTAGAAGATGGAGAAGATTTTCCCTCATATATCAAAGTTTCGCAAATCTGGATTGATGATTATACTCTTTTACAACCACTTGATACGGAAGGTTTAAGACCTAAAGATAAAGAAAAATTTAATAAACAAATTAAAAAACAGCATCAAAAGAAACGCGATGCATGGTCTAATTTTTTACAAACCAAGGTTCTGAAGTTAATTGATGATGATGTTGATTCTGACTACTTTGCAATTATTGAAATTGGTCAAACTAAGAGAAAAGGAATCTTACCACAGCAAAATATTAAAGGAGCAATTCGCGAGGCTTGTATTAAAAACAATATTCACTCGCAAATTGTACAAATTGTAAGGAGAAAAGTTAATAAAAAAGAAGACGGAGAAGATTATACGAAAGCTGACAAAGCACGAATTCTTAACTCTGTACTAGATTTAATACTGCGTCAAACTGCAACTTTATACGGACTACCTTTACAAATCTACGAACAAGCTAAAATACCTCAAAGTGTGGCTGAAGAATTAGATGTTATTGCTATTTGTCGTCGTAGAATTCCTCAGTATCCAGGAGATATACATTATGCTTTAGCCGTGCGTTTGCGAGCAAATGGTGATGTAGATGTACTATTTCCTCATGCAAGCGATTGGATTCCTTATACAGAAGCAGAAATAGAACTCGGAAGAATATTTTTCCATGCACGTTGCGATAAGTTTCAAGGTAAATACCGTCTTGAAAGCAAAATAAAGCTGAGTAATCCACAATTAATGCAATTTGTTTCACGGGTGTTGACTCAAAAGTTAGAAAAGCCAACAATTGCTCTTATAGAAGCTGAAGGATGGCGTAACGAGCGAGCTTCTGATGATAAAGATAGAATGTGGTTTCAGCTTAAAAATGACCACTTATTTGCAAAGCGAGATATTCTTGATTTTGGTCATGTCTCTGGTCATTCTTGTCAATATAGTCGCGAAGATGAGCAACTTAATAATTTATTAACAGTAATTCGTCTTCGTAATGGAAAAGAAACACCCCAATACATAACTAATCGAGAAAATTGGCACACAGATTCTTTAGCTCAAGATTTTACTAATATAAGCGGTTTTTGTGATAAATCGGTACCAGAATTACTGCATTATTTCTCTGTGGGAAGATTACCAGAAACACAAAAGAAGCAAAGAGAAAAAGCCTTTAAAGAACTTTATATGCTTGATTCTTACAAGAATGAATACGGCTTCAATATGGCAGTCAAACATCAACAAATGTTAGAACTTGTACCTTTCTTCGTTCATCGCGATTTTCAAAAGAAAGAACATATTAAAGCATTATGTAGAGTACCTCATTATTTAAGAGTTTCACCTAGTTGGTTTATGGGAAACATTAGTAAACCATTACCCATGCATCTAGGTAATTCACTTATAGATGATTGCTTGTGTATTATTGGTTTGGATTCTTAAATACAATTGGTTAAAGTGAATGCTAGATATTTAAGCCTACGAAGGTAGGCTTTGTAAATGTAGCGATACCCTTGGGTATTGTTATCTTATTAACCCACCCAAAGCCTCAACTAACACCTTATTCTCCTCATCCGTACCAACAGCAATCCGCAACTTGTCTTCCAACCTTTCCTGCTTAAAATATCGAATCAAAATACCCTGTTCTTTCAACTTTAAATACAAATATTCCGCATTCCCCTGTGGTGGCTGCACTAATAAAAAATTCGTCTGAGAATCCCAAACCTTAAAACCTAATTTTATTAAATCTTCCGACAGCTTTCCCCGCGATATTTTAACCTTTTCCGCACAAATATTTTTATAACTTTGGTCGCGCATTGCAGCAGCACCGATCGCACAAGCTATAGCATCAATGTTGTAGCTATCTTTGATTTTATACAAACCAGCTAATAACTTAGGATTGGCAATTCCAAACCCCAATCTAATACCCGCCAGTGAATATCCCTTCGATAAAGTACGAATAGAAATTACATTTTCAAACTCTTTCACTACAGACAGCGCATCATCATCAGCAAAATCAACATAAGCTTCATCAATAACTAATACACCAGATAATCTTGTTGCTAATTCTCGTAAATCTTCTAATGGTACAATATGTCCCGACGGGCTATTAGGAGTAGCTATAAATGTTACCGCGCCATCGACTTTTACTAATTCTTCTATCGGTAATTTATAGTTTTTGGGATAATCAATTTCTACCGTCTGGGCTGGCTGCATTTCTACCAAAGTGCGATAAAGCACGTAAGTAGGCATGGGATAAACCACTTTTCTACTAACATCAGTACAAGCCCGAATTACTAAATTAAGCACTTCATCGCTACCGTTACCGACAATTATCCAATCAGCAGGAATATCCAAGGTTTCACTAACAGCATTACGAAAATCGGTAGCAGAAGAATCTGGATATCGTCGCAACCATTCCCAATCAAAATTTTGCAATACATCTTTTACCTTCGGGGAAGGAGGATAAGGATTTTCGTTACTGTTAAGTTTAATGATTTTACTATCCGATTTTGGCTGCTCCCCAGGAATATAGCCAGTCATTGCATCAACTTCAGCACGGAATAAGCTAGTCATTTAATTTTGGATTTTAAATTTTAGATTTTGGATTGACTCTATACTTAAAGTCAAGGGTTTAAGATAATGATATAGTTTATTGTTTCTCTATGGATGAATAAACTAACATTATTTACTGTTCTCTACTCCCTCTTCTAAACCAGCAAATATTCCCGAATAAATTCAACCACATCCTCACCTTCTTCTTTAGTCGCTATCCAATCAGCTTTTGCTTTCACCACATCTTCAGCATTTCCGACAGTGGGTTTATCATAATAAATGGTGCGTTACCGCTTCAGCGTAACGCACCCTACATTGAAAATAAATTATACTTTCAATTAGTCATGCGGTTAAATACTAATTCTGAAATACTAGGAAATATATCCCAATCGTATGCGTAAGAACTATCATCAGCAAATACTACTAAGATATAAGCTGCTTTTCCATCCGGTGTAGCGATAATTGCAGCATCATTACGGGTGTCAGAAGTCCAACCTGCTTTACCCATAAACTGAACATTATTTGGTAAAGATTCGCTTAAAAAACCTCTTACGGGATTAAATTCATTCGGATTTTTATCGTCTTTTTTAATATTTCTAGTTTCAGAATCTATTGTTAATAATCCTGCCATTCTTTCACTATAAATTGACGATACAGATTGATTCGTATAAATTTCATCTAATAATCTGCCAACCTGTTGAGTTGAGATTTTATTGCGAATCGGCTTTTGAGGATTATCTCGTAATTTTAATTCTGAACCCTCTGGTTTAGAAAGGTTTAAATATGGAATTGGAAATGTTTTTTGGCTTACGTTTATATTATCGTAGCCAGCTTGTTGAAAGTATTGATTAACTTGCAATCTTTGATTTTTCCAATTTTTATATTCTTCTCCTTGAATATTTTGTTTGTATTCAGTGTTAGAAATTCTATCAACAATATAGCTAGCAGCTTCATTATCAGATTTTTTAATCGTTGAATCTAGATACTCAGTAAATTCTGCTTCTGATAAAATACCTTTTTCTATTTGAGCATAAAGGTAAACCATCCAAAATAATTTAACTACGCTGGCAGGATATCTAAGTTTTTCTTGCTGATATCCTCCCATTTTGCCGGTTTTTATGTCAATTAATGTAATTGATAGTGACTGAGTTGGAAGTTTTTGATCTTTAGTTAATTTAACAACTCGATCGACAATGTTTTGTAGTTCTTTACTTTGAGTAAATCTAGGAGAAGTTGTAATATTATATGCTAATTTTGAAGTATCTATACTATCTGATAATTTAACAGGTGAAGCTGATGCTGTAGGTAGCGATCGCAAGGGAGTAGATTGATTTACTTCTTTAGTAGCTTGTTCGACATTATCGGAATTTTGTCGTCTAAATAAAACTAAACCAATTGAAGTAAGTGTTAGCGCAACTCCGATAACTATACTCGCAAATTGCAGCCGTAATAATTGAGTAGAGCGTTTTTTATCACTGATTCTCATTGTTTATATGTTGATACTAAATATAGATTTATAATTTGCGATCGATATAAAACAATAAATAATCAATGGATACGAATTACGTCGAGAGTTTTGTAATCAGAAATTTTTAAATCTCCATCTTCTAACTGTAAAGAATATCTAACTAATCTCGTATCAAATGAAGTATTCGCGCCAGTAATTATTCTCCCATTTTTATAAAAATTTCTATCTTCAGTAATCACAATATCGATTGTTGCTCTATTATCGCTAGCGATAAATTTTTCTACAGAATCAATTCTTTGTACCCCATATCGATAATAAGAATTATTGTTTGCTAACCATTCTAATGAACTACCATCACCGACATTTTTTCTATAGGCTTCACCTGTAGTTAATTCTGCCCCAAGACTGCGATTGAAAGGAGGTGCAAATAATTCTCCTTTTGCATCTTGCCATTTATTTAATACAGAAATAGCTGCTTCTCTTGTTATCGATGATTGGGCAGGTGAAAATTGATTTGTACTTGAAGCTTGTATTGGAGATTTTACTAAATCTGTAGCATTCGCAGAAGAATTATTTTGGCTTTCAATTAAAGGTTGTTTAGCCTGAATATTTGCAGTTGGTTGTTTGTTAATTATTGAAATACCAGCGATCGCACATACCCCAATTACACCACCTATAATCGTAGCTTTTTGCCAATCTTTCATTCCTGGATTGACTATGGTTGTTGATGGCTTTTGTATCTGTTGTGCTGGTGCAGAAATTACAGTTGGTGTTTGTTTGTAAGGTACTGTGGGTGTAACAACTACTTCAGCCTGCAATACTTTTAACATTTCTTTGGCAGTAGAAAAGCGATCGCGCGGATAAGACTTAATCGCTCGATCTAAAACTGCGGCAAAACTAGAAGTAATGTTTGGAGCATATTCCTGCCAGATAATTTCACCTGTAGATGGATTATTAGGTAATTCTTGTGGCATCTTACCCGTAAGTAAGTATATCGCAGTTAGTGCCAAGCTATACAAATCGCTAGAATATACAGGTCTTCCTGCTGTTTGTTCGCAGGGCATAAATCCGGGTGTACCAATCACAATCGATTTGGTAGAATTTTCGGAAACAGCCACTACCGTTTGCATCGTTTCCTTGACTGCACCAAAATCGATTAAAACAGGTTGTTTATCTGATGAGCGAATAATAATATTGTCAGGTTTTATATCTCGGTGAACGATGCGTTTACTGTGAATATATTCTAAGACTGGTAAAATATTAATTAAAATTTCTTTAACTGAGGTTTCGTTTAAGATTCCCTCTTGTTGCACCTTTTTTGCTAAGGTGTCTCCTTCGATATACTCTTGAATTAAATAAAATTGCTCGTCATTGGTGAAATAAGCATATAGTTGGGGAATTTGATTTTTACCGTCACTTAGTTCTTCTAAAAGTGCGGCTTCTCGCTGAAATCTTTCTTGTACTAATTGATATATTTGCGGATTGTGTTCTAGTGGTTTTAGTTGTTTAATTACACATTTACGCTTAGAAGGCATTTGGGTATCTTCAGCCAAAAAGGTTTCGCCAAATCCCCCCGAAGCCAGAACTTTAATTAGTTTATAGCGATGGTTTAACAATGTCGGTGTCATCATAGCTTTGCACCCAATATTTTTTAAACTATAGCTACAAAAAAATACAACTATCCTCTATAAATTTACTTAAATATGAATAATAATATTTTCATTAAAACTTCAATTTAGCTTACTAGAATCGTCAAAGTTCCAATTTTGCTGCGTCGCATTCCATATTAATTTGAAGCGTTGAACATCTGAAATAACTCTTCCCGATTTCAGATAATATTTAATTTTTACTTCCACTGTTGCGGTATTAGAAGCAGTTGATACCGTTTTTGCTCGTTCAACTTCTACCCTTTGAACTTTGTTCCACCAACCAATGTATTCAGAGTAACTATTGTTAGATTTATTTTTTTTAAATTTTGAAGTAAGTTGATTCCAGCTAGTTGAATAATTGCGATCGTTAATAGTTTGATAGTAATTTATTACTGCTTGGCTTGGTGATGGTTTGGAATCTGTTTTAGGAGTTTCTATTTGCGAACCATAAAAATAATTCGGCGATGCATTTGCATTCTCACTCGCTAACGCACAAAAAGCATTTTGATTGCGACTAACGTAATTTTTTAATGACTCAATACAGTTTCTCCGACTGCTAAATTTGGCAGCGTAAACTTGATGGTATGGATTTTTTGATAAATTGGGATAATCCTGCAACCAAAATTTTCCAGCTTGGTTATAACCAGCATTTTTTAATTCTGTAATTTGATTGTTAGCATTATTGATTTCTCGAAATGCCGAATCTGCCAGAAAATAAAACGAAATCGGCTGTTGAGGTGGAGAAGTTTCAAGTTCGATCGGTGGTGTTGATGCTGTAGGTGTGGGTTTTACAGGATTAACTTTTTGCGATCGCTGTCTTTCTTGAACAAACACAAAAGCCAACAGCACACAGCCACCGATTAAACTACCTAATAACGCCGACGTAAACCATCCTGTCTTATTAGGTTTTGCAACTGGTGAAGATGGCATCATTTGTACTGTTGGCTGTGTCGGCTGCGGTTGTAATGCATCCAGCATTTCTTTCGCAGTAGAAAAACGTTCTCTTACGTGAGAGCGAATAGCTCGATCTAAAACTGCGGCAAAATTACGACTTACAGCATTTTGATGCCAAATAATCTCGCCGCTATGAGTATCTGTCTGCAATTCTTGCGGTAATTTAGCTGTTAATAAATAAATAGCTACCAATCCCAAACTATACAAGTCACTAGCAAAAACAGCCCTGCCAGCAGCTTGTTCGATTGGCATAAATCCCGGCGTACCAATAACAATCGAACTGGTAACATTTCCACGAGAATTAACTTGTGCAGCCATTGTTTCTCGCACCGCACCAAAATCAATTAAAACTGGTTGGTTATCTGATGAGCGGAGAATAATATTTTCTGGTTTAATGTCGCGGTGAACAATGCCTCTACTATGAACGTAGTCAAGTATATTCAACAAGCTAATTAATATCTCTCGCACCCTGGATTCGCTCAAGCGCCCGCGAGTTGCGACTGCTTCGCTCAAAGTCTGCCCTTGAATATACTCTTGAGCTAAATAAAATTGTTGCCCTTCGCTAAAATACGCATACAATCTAGGAATCTGAGAGTTACCGTCACCTAATTCTTCTAAAATCGCCGCTTCTCGCGCAAATCTCTGCCGCACGAGTTCATAGGTTTGAGGATTATCTTGAATTATTCTTAGTTGTTTGATTACACATCGTCGAGTCGAAGGTATTTGAGTATCTTCAGCTAAAAAAGTTTCTCCAAATCCACCGCTTCCTAAACTCCGAATTATCCGATAGCGGTTGTTGAGCAGCATTTATATAAATTAAGTAGGCTAATAAACTATAAGAAATACTGCCATATATTTTACTCATAAATACTGGATAAATAACCGATATAGTAATACATATAGGACTTTTCGGTTGGGTGCAATGGGGAACCTCAACGCCTTCCCCTTTCTTTGCACCATGAGCAACTTGCCCCCAAACCCTCTTTGAAATCAATTGATGCGGCTGATATACAAAGTACGTTGAAAACTTACTAAAAGCCTTGCCCAGTCTACTTAAGTAGACTTTGTGTTTAAGCCTGGGAATTTATTCCAAGGCGATTATTACAACTGATGCAAGATGTGAATTTTAACGCACCGCAAATCTGATGGTGCGTTACTACATTTTCTCAGAATTAATTATCTTAGCTTCCGAATTTACCCATCATCTCACTTAACTCAGAAAAACTTTGGCTTAATAACTCAACATATTCTTGTGTTTGCTGATACTTACTGGTAACGCTCACAGTTATACTATCGGGCTTAATAATATAGCCAATACCGTAGCCGTTATCTACCACTTGACCAAAACAAAATAATTCCATACCCATTCCTGCGGCTAAACTACTCGTACAGATAGTTGAATCACCCAGAACTTTATAGGCTTTATCTTGATAGATTTTCGGCATCATTCCTTGGGCAACAGCTAACCGTAAAAGTGCTGATAAATGACGGTCAACACCGTATCCTTGCTGACAATCCTTTTGACGAGAAACATGAGCGGCAACAGCTTTGTTGAGAGCCGCATATTTTTCCTCATCCGAACATTTTTCCGTAAAAGTGCGAATAAACTCTACTGACTCTGGGGTAACCGATCGCATTGCTTCCGTACGCCCGTAGGCAAACCGCCGAGTATGCACTGATTCATACACGCAATCAATATTACTGCGTAATTTTACATAAGCAATTTGAATTGCTAATTGCACAACAGCATCCGGACTCAAACGGTAGTTCTTAATCAAATTTCGCCCAAATTCTTGGTAATCCAAAACCTTTGTTTCGTGTTCGGAAATAAAGCCCTCAACTTCAACTTCTGCTTGCTTAATTTCCGCTAAAATTTCTTCACTGAATTTCCACTGCAATTTTGTGGGCAGCTCCAAAACAAATGTATCTTCTACCAATTTTTGGTTTTGAGAAAGGCGTTCTTGATTAACTTCATACAGATAACGCATGATGACAAAACCATCAATTCCAACATGCTCGACATTAACACCAGAATAGCCATTAGGTGTAAAAATTAACTGTAAAGGCTTATCAAACCAACGGTTTTTTCCATCTCCATGCAGTACAGTTCCAGCAGCAGCTTCTAAATTTGCTGGTGCTGTCTCATCCAAACAAACTACAAATAAAGCACTATCTAATAAATCTAAACAACGAGCATTTTCTGGTAAAGCTGCTGTACCTTGACGAACTACAGCCCAAGCAGCCCTTTTCATCGCTGTTAATGCTCCCAAAGCTGGTTCATCCGAGGAAGTATTCTCTAAAATCCAATTTATTTGTTGCTCGATTTGTGCGACTGGGGCAATTTCTTCTTTAAGCGGTTGTAGCGAGTAAAACGTATTGCGGTAAATAACTATAACATTCTCTCGTTCTGGACTATGGCGCATTCGATCGCGTTTAATCCCAGGAATCCGATTCCAACCAAATAAATTATCGTACTGAATCATACACATCGGGCGATCGCCACTACGCGGTGAATCCCTATCTGGTTCAAGTTCGCGTCGTTTAATTTTTAGGTAAAACTTCAAAGTATCGACAATCCAAGTTGCAGCAACTTTGGCTTGGGGTAATGGCGTGGTTGGTGTAAGTATGCCGCCAAAATTTTTATCGATCATTAAAGCGCCGCGATATTCCGAGAAACTTTCTTCCCGGTAATCGTGAACGTAACTGGTTTTGGTAGCGCTATTGATTATTTCTAATTGCTGCTGTAATTTTTTACCGCTTTCCTGCTGAAATTCCTCAACTACGGCTTGGGTTTGTGTCAATTCTTGTTGGCTTAATAACGGTGCAACGATCTGAAGGTAGAGTTTGCAAGTTTGTTCTAATGTTGGTAAAGGTAATTTGGGAAGCGAATTTTGAAATTGGTACATCATAGTTTGTTTGAATAATATCTAGAGATTACAATAAGAGTCTTAATTTTTATTTGATAGCTCCTTAAAGAGATACTATAGATTTGGGATTAGCTGCACAAAATTTTCATTCCAGGTTTTCCTACTCGCCACTATTAAGTCGCTTTCAAGTCACCTTTTAAAAGTTATCGAACCGTCATTGTACACAATTAACTCAAATCTCAAAATAGCAGGTATGTAATGGTTAGTGAAGAATTTACAAAAACGTCACTAAAAATTGAAGAAATTATAAATTTACAACAGTATCCCATCGCAGACCTATCTCAAAAAAAATCTTTAGATTTAATTGATAGTTGTCGCCAACAGTTACAGCAAAGAGGATGCTGTATATTAAAAAACTTTTTAACAACTGAAGCACTTTTTGAGGCTCAACAAGAATCGTTATCTCTTGAGAGTCAAGCATACTATGCAACAAGAAAAACAAATATATTTAAAACAGATGACGATCCAACGCTAGCACCCGAACATCCAGCACGATTGTTTATGGAGCGAACAAATGCTTTTGTTCCACAAACTAAATTTCCATCGCGATCGCTTTTTCTCACTCTTTACCACGCAGCAATTTTTCAGAAGTTTATTGCTGCTTGTTTGGCAACAGAAGTAATATATGAATATGATGACCCTTTAGCAGGATTAGTATTAAATATTTTACAACAGGGCGCACAACATCCGTGGCATTACGATCGAAATGATTTCAGTATTGTTTTGATGATTCAAGCTGCCAGCGAAGGGGGAATTTTTGAATATACTCCTAATATTAGAACTCCATCAAGTGAAAATTTGGAATTAGTGAGCCAAGTTTTACATGGATGTTACCAAGGAGTAGAAAAAAATCAATTACAGCCAGGAGACTTACAGATATTTCAAGGTAAATTATCTCTGCATCGCGTTACAAAAGTAGCAGGCGATCGCCAGCGTTGTACGGCTATATTTTCTTACACTAAAAAAAGTAATATCATTGGCAAAGTAAAAGATAGCGAAGTACTATTTGGTGGAGCAACATTAGAGCATCATCAAGCTTCTAGAAATTCAACTTGATTGGTTCATGGCAATAGCTAGGAAGTAGGGTTTGGGAAAACGGTTATATAACTTCCTCACCGAACAGCATATTCTCAACAAGTATAAATATTCCGGGTTTCTCCGAACTAAAAGCATAATTATTGCGCGATCGTGATTTGCCCATCTTCCCGATTTCTCGTCGAGGAGGTGCAAGATATGAAAATATGGACTACCACCAAAAAAATTTCAGATATTTTTTTTGTAGCATCATCATATTGACAAATTGGATGCTATATTAGTAAGGCTATTAGTGTGCGTACATATATAGATAGTTTTCTTAAAACCTGTGGCAAATTCAAGATCGGCTCTCAAGCGTGTTCTAGTTGCAGAACGCAACAGACTACGTAATAAATCTTATAAATCGGCATTAAGAACGTTGATGAAGAAATACTTCACCACGTTGGATAGATATACAGCCGAACCGTCGGAAGAATTAAAGAAAGAAGTATTGGATAATATGTCTGCTGCTTATCAGAAGATCGATAAAGCAGTCAAGCGGGGTGTTCTCCATCGCAATAATGGAGCGAGACAAAAATCTCGGTTAGCGAAAAAACTAAACGCTGTGACTCAAGCAGCCAATTAGTTGGTGTTATAAAGTCAGTTGTAATTAAGATTAATTGCTGACTTTCCTTCAAAGGATAAATTAATGCAGTTGATTGACACCCACGTACATCTTAACTTTGACCAATTCCAGCCCGATTTAGAAGCGGTGCGCTCTCGATGGCAAGAAGCGGGTGTGGTGCGTCTGGTGCATTCATGCGTTGAGCCATCGGAATTTTCGGGAATCCAGGCATTAGCCGATAGATTTCCTGAAATTAGTTTTGCCGTGGGGTTACATCCCTTAGATGCCCAGAAGTGGACATCGGAGACAGCGAATCAAATTGAATCCTTGGCTAACACCGGGGATAAAATTGTCGCGATCGGGGAGATGGGGCTGGATTTTTATAAAGCTGATAATTACGATCGGCAAATTTTAGTGTTAGAAAAGCAGTTGGAAATAGCGGCAAAATTGAACTTACCAGTTATTATCCACTGTAGAGATGCGGCATTGAAGTTGAAGCAAGTGCTATGTCGTTTCCAAGAGCGGTATGGAGAAAAGGTGCGGGGAGTAATGCACTGCTGGGGTGGAACCCCTGAAGAAACCCAATGGTTTTTGGACTTAGGCTTTTACGTTAGTTTTAGCGGAACCGTCACGTTCAAGAATGCCCATGCAATCAAAGAGTCAGCCACTATGGTGAAAAGCGATCGCCTTTTAATTGAAACTGACTGCCCTTTTCTATCTCCGGTTCCAAAACGAGGTCAAAAACGCAACGAACCATCTTACGTTCGTTTCGTAGCCGAACAATTAGCTAGCTTGCGAGGAGAAACTTTGGAGTCAATTGCTGCAACTACCACGTCTAATGCCTGTGAATTGTTTGGCTTGAAGTTATGAAAAAACTACTTTGATGTCAATATTTGTTTGGCTAATCAAAAATCTTACTTTAGGAGGAGTGAAAATATGCTAAAATGCTTGCCTCCGATTATGCTTGCTTAGGTCATAATAGTTAAGTGACACTCAAGTCTTCTATTTGGTTTAGCAACCGCTCAAATCAAAGCAGATCCACTAGTTAATTCTTTTGTTTTTTTGCGTTAGCGGATATCTATAATCGATAATTACCGCTTAAAAAACAAGGATGAGTGATATATAGCTTACCCTTGAAGGCTAAATTATTTCATTTATAGAAAATTGTTTAAGGTTCGGAGTTTGGGACTAGAAGAATCTGCCCGCATTATTGCGGAGTCATTCGAGAAAAACTATTGATTGCTCTGATTAATTTCTTTAGTAATAGGATATCATCACTGCGACGGTATAAAGATTGGGATAGCGTTGAAAGAAAGTAAAAGACGGCAGTTGGTTTGAATTAAAGCGCCAAAAGGGAGGGGAAATGAGCAAAGTAAAACAGTTTCTTCTGAAGCAAAAAGTTAGCTCCGAGTCGAACAAACTCAAACAAATAATTAAGTGTTGGCATATACCTTCTTGCTTGGGAGGATTAATTGTTTATAGAGATGCCATGTATCGGCTTTAATTCTTCCATTTATTCGCACAATCGCTTTCCCTACGATAGCAGTGCGATTAAATATTCAACACATCCATACAAATTTAGCCCTCTATAGAATTGAATTTAGGCATGAATTACGACTCAATGACGGAACCGGGCTTCATGTTGCCCGACTTGATTGAAATTCAGCGTTCTAGTTTTCGCTGGTTTTTAGAAGAAGGGTTAATAGAAGAACTTAATTCCTTTAGTCCAATTACAGATTACACCGGCAAACTGGAACTGCACTTCTTAGGACAAAACTACAAGTTAAAAGAGCCTAAGTATGGTGTAGACGAATCCAAGCGACGAGACAGCACCTATGCGGTGCAAATGTACGTACCTACACGGTTGATAAATAAAGAGACTGGGGAAATTAAAGAGCAAGAAGTATTTATCGGAGACTTGCCTTTGATGACCGAACGCGGCACTTTTATTATTAACGGTGCAGAGCGGGTAATTGTCAACCAGATAGTTAGATCCCCAGGAGTCTATTACAAATCCGAAATCGATAAAAATGGTCGCCGTACTTATTCTGCTAGTTTAATTCCCAACCGGGGAGCATGGCTGAAATTTGAAACAGACCGTAATGATTTGGTTTGGGTAAGAATTGACAAGACAAGGAAACTTTCGGCTCAAGTTTTGCTGAAAGCCTTGGGACTTACCAATAACGAAATTTTCGATGCATTGCGTCACCCGGAATACTTCCAAAAAACCATTGAAAAAGAAGGGGAGTTCTCTGAAGAAGAAGCCCTGATGGAATTGTACCGCAAGCTACGTCCCGGCGAACCTCCGACAGTATTAGGCGGACAACAGCTTTTAGATTCGCGCTTTTTCGACGCTAAACGCTACGATTTAGGGCGAGTTGGACGCTATAAGCTAAATAAAAAGTTACGCCTGCAAATCCCAGATACACTCAGGGTATTAACGGCTCCAGATATTTTGGCAGCAGTCGATTACCTGATTAATCTAGAATTTGATATCGGTAATATAGATGACATCGATCACCTGGGAAATCGCCGAGTTAGAAGTGTCGGCGAACTGCTGCAAAACCAGGTCAGGGTAGGTTTAAATCGTTTGGAGCGGATTATCCGCGAACGTATGACCGTATCCGATTCCGAGTCACTAACTCCTGCGTCTTTGGTTAACCCCAAACCGTTGGTAGCAGCAATCAAAGAATTCTTTGGTTCGTCGCAGCTATCTCAGTTCATGGATCAAACCAATCCTTTGGCGGAACTTACGCACAAACGCAGATTGTCGGCACTTGGTCCTGGTGGTTTAACTCGCGAACGTGCTGGTTTTGCGGTGCGAGATATTCATCCGAGTCACTACGGACGTATATGTCCTATTGAAACGCCAGAAGGTCCAAACGCGGGATTAATTGGTTCTTTAGCAACTCACGCCAAAGTCAATTCATATGGCTTTTTGGAAACTCCTTTCCGTCCGGTAGAAAACGGAAAAGTCATGTTTGAGAAGCAAGCGCTTTACATGACTGCTGATGAGGAAGATGATTTGCGGGTTGCTCCGGGTGACACGCCCCTCGATGAAAATGGCTATATTATTGGTACGCAAATACCAGTACGTTACCGTCAAGACTGGGCAACTACAACTCCCGAACAGGTAGATTATGTAGCAGTTTCTCCGGTGCAAATTGTTTCGGTAGCAACGAGCTTGATTCCATTCTTGGAGCATGACGACGCTAACCGGGCTTTGATGGGGTCGAATATGCAACGGCAAGCGGTACCATTGCTCAAACCAGAGCGTCCTTTAGTAGGAACTGGTTTGGAAGCCCAAGCCGCGAGAGACTCCGGGATGGTGATCGTATCCCGCACCGACGGCGACGTTACTTATGTAGACGCTACAGAAATTCGCGTTCGTCCCGCACCAGATGCACCGGAAGAAAAGTACATAATTTCTAAATACCAGCGTTCCAACCAAGACACTTGTTTGAACCAAAGACCTTTGGTAAGGATCGGAGAAAAAGTTATTGCCGGACAGGTGCTTGCAGATGGTTCTTCCACCGAAGGTGGCGAATTAGCATTGGGACAAAACATCGTAGTAGCGTATATGCCTTGGGAAGGCTACAACTACGAAGATGCGATTCTCATTAGCGAACGCTTGGTGCAAGATGATGTTTATACCTCAGTTCACATTGAGAAATACGAAATTGAGGCAAGACAAACCAAGTTAGGTCCGGAGGAAATCACCAGAGAAATTCCTAACGTTGGTGAAGACGCGCTGCGAAATTTGGATGAGCAGGGAATTATCCGCGTTGGTGCCTGGGTAGAAGCTGGAGACATCTTAGTAGGTAAAGTTACACCCAAAGGTGAATCCGACCAGCCACCGGAAGAGAAATTGCTGCGGGCAATTTTTGGTGAGAAAGCCAGGGACGTAAGAGATAACTCTCTGCGGGTACCCAACGGTGAAAAAGGAAGGGTCGTAGATGTACGTATATTTACCCGCGAGCAAGGTGACGAACTACCACCAGGAGCAAACATGGTGGTGCGAGTTTACGTAGCCCAAAAGCGGAAAATTCAAGTCGGCGACAAAATGGCGGGACGGCACGGTAATAAAGGGATTATTTCCAAGATATTACCTTTAGAAGATATGCCTTATCTGCCAGACGGTTCTTGCGTAGATATCGTACTCAACCCCTTGGGCGTACCAAGTCGCATGAACGTAGGACAAGTATTTGAATGCTTGCTGGGTTGGGCTGGTCATACTTTGGGAGTCAGATTTAAGATTACGCCTTTCGATGAAATGTATGGCGAAGAGTCATCGCGGCAAATCGTTCATGGCAAGCTGCAAGAAGCAAGAGACGAAACCGGCAAAGACTGGGTGTATAATCCCGATGATTCCGGAAAAATTCAGGTTTATGACGGTCGTACCGGCGAACCTTTTGACCGAGCGGTGACTATAGGCGTAGCTTATATGCTCAAATTAGTCCACTTGGTAGACGATAAGATCCACGCTCGTTCTACGGGTCCTTACTCTCTGGTAACACAACAACCGTTGGGTGGTAAAGCACAGCAAGGCGGTCAGCGTTTCGGAGAAATGGAAGTATGGGCTTTGGAAGCATTCGGTGCTGCCTATACATTGCAGGAATTGCTAACCGTTAAATCCGACGATATGCAAGGACGTAACGAAGCTCTCAACGCCATTGTTAAAGGTAAAGCAATCCCTCGTCCGGGAACGCCAGAATCATTCAAAGTGTTGATGCGAGAATTACAGTCTTTAGGACTAGATATCGCAGTTCACAAAGTAGAAACTCAAAATGACGGTAGCTCCTTGGATGTAGAAGTTGACCTGATGACAGACCAAAACTCTCGTCGTACACCACCTCGTCCTACTTACGAATCTCTTACCCGCGAGACGATACAAGAAGAGCAGTAAAAGAGATTGGGAGATAGGGAGATTGGGGGACAAGGAGACAAGGGGACAAGGGGACAAGGAGACAAGGAGACAAGGAGACAAGGAGACAAGGAGACAAGGAGACAAGGAGAAATATAAATTACTAATTCCGGTGGTTCTAACTCCCTACTTCCTACTCCCTACTTCCTACTCCCTACTCCCTACTCCCTACTCCCCATTCCTAACAACTAACAACTAACAACTAAACTACAAAGAGATGAGAAATTCTCAAAATAATCAGTTTGATTACGTAAAAATTGGTTTAGCTTCACCCGAACGTATTCGTCAGTGGGGAGAAAGGACTTTACCTAATTCTCAGGTAGTTGGTGAAGTTACAAAACCAGAAACAATTAACTACCGTACTCTCAAGCCAGAGATGGACGGACTTTTCTGCGAACGCATTTTTGGACCGGCGAAAGATTGGGAATGCCACTGCGGTAAATATAAAAGAGTCCGTCACAGAGGAATCGTCTGCGAGCGCTGCGGCGTAGAAGTCACCGAATCGAGAGTCCGCCGCCACCGCATGGGCTACATCAAACTGGCAGCGCCGGTAGCTCACGTTTGGTATCTCAAAGGTATTCCCAGCTATATTTCTATCTTGTTGGATATGCCTTTACGGGATGTAGAACAAATAGTTTACTTTAACTCTTATGTTGTTCTGAGTAAGGGGAATGCCGAATCGCTCAGCTACAAACAATTACTTACCGAAGACCAGTGGCTGGAAATTGAAGACCAAATTTACAGCGAAGACTCGATCTTAGAAGGTGTAGAAGTTGGTATTGGTGCGGAAGCTTTGCTGCGGTTGCTCGCCGATATTGACTTGGAGCCGGAAGCTGAAAAATTGCGCGAAGATATTATTGTCGCCAAAGGTCAAAAGCGAGCCAAGTTGATTAAGCGCTTGCGGGTAATAGATAACTTTATCGCTACTGGTTCCAAGCCCGAATGGATGGTAATGACGGTGATTCCGGTGATTCCTCCAGATTTGCGCCCGATGGTACAGCTTGATGGCGGTCGCTTTGCAACCAGCGATTTGAACGACCTTTATCGTCGGGTAATTAACCGTAACAACCGTTTGGCGAGATTGCAGGAAATTCTCGCGCCGGAAATTATCGTCCGTAACGAAAAACGGATGCTGCAAGAAGCTGTAGACGCTCTTATTGATAACGGTCGTCGCGGACGTACTGTAGTTGGTGCCAACAACCGTCCGTTAAAGTCTTTGTCGGACATTATTGAAGGTAAGCAAGGACGTTTCCGCCAAAACCTGTTGGGTAAACGGGTAGACTATTCCGGAAGAAGCGTAATTGTAGTCGGTCCCAAGCTGCAAATTCACCAGTGCGGTTTGCCCAGAGAAATGGCGATCGAACTATTCCAGCCGTTTGTAATCAATCGCTTGATCAGAGGCGGCATGGTAAATAATATCAAAGCCGCCAAGAAATTAATCGCTAGGGCAGACCCCCAAGTTTGGGATGTTTTGGAAGAAGTGATTGAAGGACACCCGGTAATGCTCAACCGCGCGCCAACTTTGCACCGTTTGGGTATTCAAGCATTTGAACCGATTTTGGTAGAAGGAAGGGCAATTCAACTGCATCCTTTGGTATGTCCGGCATTCAACGCTGACTTCGACGGCGACCAAATGGCGGTACACGTTCCTTTGTCTTTGGAATCGCAATCGGAAGCAAGATTGTTGATGTTAGCTTCCAACAACATCCTTTCTCCAGCTACTGGTAAGCCGATTATTACACCCAGCCAAGACATGGTATTGGGAGCATATTATTTAACCGCAGAAAACCCCGATGCAAGCAAGGGGGCTGGGGGATATTATGCATCTTTAAATGATGTAGTCATGGCTTACGAGCAAGAACAGGTACACTTACACTCTTACGTTTACGTCCGCTACGATGGCGAAGTGGAGCAGGATGTAGAGGATAACAAGCCCGTAGAAATCACGGAAAACGAAGACGGTACCCGCACCTTGCACTACAAATTCCGCCGCGTCAGACAAGATGCATCCGGAGAATTACTATCTCAGTATATATACACTACACCAGGTCGCGTAATTTACAATATTGCGATTCAGGAAGCATTAGCGAGTTGAGTAGAAAGCAGGTGTTACCCTGAGCAAGTCGTTGGGGAGTAGGGAGTAGAAAGTAGGTGTTACCCTGAGCAAGTCGTTGGGGAGTAGGGAGTAGGGAGTAGAAAGCAGAAAGTAGGGAGTAGGGAGTAGGTGTTACCCCGAGCAAGTCGTTGGGGAGTAGGAATTATTTCTCCTTGTCTCCTTGTCCCCCCATCTCCCCCTCTCCCCCTCTCCCCCCTCTCCCATTTCTAAAATCTAAAATCGTTCGACTGAGCGCTCACGACGAAGTCTAAAATCTAAAATCTAAAATTGAAATGAGTGAAAACATGATTTTTCGCAACCGCGTAGTTGATAAAAAACAGCTAAGAAAGTTAATTGCTTGGGGTTTTAACAATTACGGTACGGCGCGGACGGCGGTGATGGCGGACAAGCTGAAGGAATTGGGCTTCCGCTACGCGACTAAGGCGGGAGTTTCTATTAGCGTTGACGATCTAATGGTGCCTCCTTCTAAGCGATCGCTCTTGGAAGCTGCCGAGGAGGAAATTCGCGCTACCGAAAAACGCTATCAAAGAGGGGAAATTACTGAAGTCGAACGCTTTCAGAAGGTAATCGATACTTGGAACGGTACTTCGGAGGCGCTCAAGGATGAGGTGGTTACGCACTTTAAAAGAAACAATCCCCTCAATTCGGTTTATATGATGGCGTTTAGTGGCGCTAGGGGTAATATTTCTCAGGTGCGGCAGTTGGTGGGAATGCGGGGATTGATGGCAGATCCGCAAGGGGAAATCATCGATTTACCTATTAAAACTAACTTCCGCGAAGGTTTGACGGTAACTGAATATATTATTTCTTCTTACGGTGCCCGTAAAGGTTTGGTGGATACGGCGTTGCGGACTGCGGATAGCGGTTACTTAACCAGACGTTTGGTGGATGTATCCCAGGATGTGATTATCCGCGAAACCGACTGCGGTACGTCGCGGGGAATTCCGGTGACTCCGATGCGGGAGGGAGATAAAATATTGATTCCTCTGGGGAATCGGCTTTTGGGAAGGTTGGTTAATGTCGATGTGGTGCATCCCAAAACTGGTGAGGTTCTGGCAACTCGCAACACGCCGATTACCGAGGAACTCGCCGATGCCATCCAAGCCGCTGGAGTTGATTCGGTAGAAGTTCGTTCTCCTTTAACTTGCGAAGCCGCCCGCAGCGTTTGCCAGCATTGTTACGGCTGGAGTTTGGCGCACGCCAAAATGGTGGATTTAGGGGAAGCTGTAGGGATTATTGCCGCTCAAAGTATTGGCGAACCGGGTACTCAGTTAACCATGCGTACCTTCCATACGGGTGGTGTATTTACCGGGGAAGTGGCGCAGCAGGTACGAGCTAAAGCCGATGGTACGGTGCGTTTCAAAGGTAAATTCCGCACCAGACCTTATCGGACCCGTCACGGTGAAGATGCTTTGTTTGTGGAAGCAAACGGGACGATGACTTTGGAACCGAGCGGCAGTCAAAAATCTGCGGCGATGGAAATTAATATCACCAAGGGTTCGACTTTATACGTGCCCAACGGCTCGAAAATCAAACAGGGGCAACTGCTGGCTGAGGTGGCTTTGGGTGCGAGAACTACCCGGATTAACACTGAGAAAGCGGTAAAAGATGTTGCTTCCGATATTGCCGGAGAAGTTAGGTTTGCGGATGTGGTCGCCGAACAAAAAACCGACCGTCAGGGCAATACTACGACTACGGCGGTTAGGGGTGGTTTGATTTGGATTTTGTCGGGAGAGGTATATAATTTACCTCCCGGTGCGGAATTAGTCGTTGATAACGGCGATCGCGTTGAAAGCAATGGGGTAATTGCCGAGAGCAAGTTAACTTCTCAGCATGGCGGTGGGGTGCGCTTGCCGGAAGCAACTCCGGGTAAAAGTACTCGCGAGATTGAAATTATTACGGCTTCTATAGTTTTGGATCGAGCTGCGGTGACGGTGCAAAGCTCTCAAGGGCGGAATAACTATTTGATTACTACGGCGAACAACCAGGTATTCAATTTGAGGGCAACTCCGGGTACCAAAGTGCAAAACTCTCAGGTAGTCGCGGAGTTGATCGACGATCGCTATCGCACCGAAACCGGAGGATTGTTGAAATTCTCTGGGGTGGAGGTGCAGAAGAAAGGTAAGGCGAAACTCGGTTATGAAGTGGTGCAGGGAGGTACGCTGCTGTGGATACCCGAAGAAACCCACGAAGTTAACAAAGATATTTCCTTGTTGATCGTGGAAGACGGACAGCTGGTGAATGCTGGTGATGAAGTCGTTAAAGATATTTTCAGTCAAAATACCGGGGTTGTAGAAGTTACTCAGAAAAACGATATTTTGCGAGAAGTGGTGATTAAACCGGGGGAACTGCTGATGGTGGAAGACCCAGAAGCGGTGATGGGTAAAGACGGTACTTTCGTCCAAGCCGGTGAAGAATTTTTGGGTAAAACTTTTACAGAACTACGCTATATCGAATACGTAGAAACACCAGAAGGTCCGGCAGTGTTGAGCCGTCCGGTAGTGGAGTTTCCCATCCCCACCAATCCAGACGTACCGAGTACGACTTCGGCAAACGAGGAAAGCGGGCGATCGATTCAGCTAAAAGCAATCCAAAGAATATCTTATAAAGACTCGGAGCGGATTAAGTCTGTAGAAGGAGTGGAACTGCTGCGAACTCAGTTGGTATTGGAGATTGGGGCTGCTGGCGAAGAACACGCGGTTTCTCCCCTGGCGGCAGATATCGAACTGGTGGTGGATGAGAACGATCCAGAAATTCAACGCTTGCAACTGGTAATTTTGGAATCTTTGGTGATTCGTCGCGATATTGATGCCGATGCAACCCAAGGTAGTACTAGAACCAGTTTGGAAGTGGAAGACGGACAAACCATCGAACCGGGTTCTGTAGTAGCGCGTACCCAAATCTTGTGTAAAGAAGGAGGTGTTATTCAGGGGGTTAAAGTTGGTACGGATGCACCCAGACGCTGTTTGATATTGCGAACTGGGGATAAATTCACGGTTGATGTCAGCGAGGCTCCCAGCTGTAAAGTCGGCGATTTGCTCGTAGAAGGTGCGGAAATTGCGCCGGGAATATTAGCAGAACAATCCGGACAAGTAGTTGATATGGGCACCGGGCGTGGAGCCTTGGGCATGGGAGATAGTGGGGAAGCTATAGTACCATCGGGCGATTCGGGTCATTACGTTACCATGCGGATGGGTCGTCCCTATCGCGTCAGTCCCGGTGCCATACTGCAAGTTGACGATACCGACTTGGTACAGCGCGGGGATAACTTGGTGCTGTTGGTATTTGAACGCGCCAAAACCGGGGATATTATCCAAGGTTTACCGAGAATTGAAGAACTGCTCGAAGCTCGCAAACCCAAAGAAGGCTGTATATTAGCTCGCAGAAGCGGCGAAGTTAAACCAGTTTATGGCGATGGAGACGAAGCGATCGCGCTGAAGATTTCGGAAGCGGGTGGAGTAGTCACCGACTATAATTTGGGACCGGGACAAAACATGGTAGTTTCCGAAGGGCAAACCGTAGAAACCGGACAGCCGCTGACAGATGGTCCATCGAATCCTCATGAAATCTTGGAAGTATTTTTCAACCAAGGTTCGGATGAAGGGGTTTATGCTTGTGCCAGCCATGCGTTGCAAAAAGTGCAAACCTTCTTGGTGAACGAAGTGCAGTCGGTGTATCAATCCCAGGGCATTGAAATTTCCGACAAACACATCGAAGTAATCGTGCGGCAGATGACATCCAAAGTGCGGATAGATGACGGCGGCGATACGACAATGCTGCCCGGGGAATTGATCGAACTGCGGCAAGTCGAGCAGGTGAACGAAGCGATGTCGATTACTGGTGGTGCCAAGGCGCAATATACACCAGTGTTGTTGGGGATTACCAAAGCATCCTTGAATACGGATAGCTTTATTTCTGCGGCATCCTTCCAAGAAACAACCCGCGTGCTGACAGAAGCTGCGATCGAAGGCAAGTCCGACTGGTTGCGCGGTTTGAAAGAAAACGTAATTATCGGACGATTGATTCCGGCGGGTACGGGATTCAATGCTTATGAGGAGATGGGTATAGTTGATGACTATGCCGCTGACATGAGCAACAGCGTACTGGATGAAGTTGACGACCCCTTGGACATGGTTTTAGATGACCGTACAGCGCGGGCTTACAATTTGGATTCGCCAACTATGACGGATAGTTTTGGGAGTAAAAATGCTTCGTCGTCGATATTGGATGATGATAATGATTTGATGAGCCGCATTGGGTTGAATGATAATGATGTTATCAACGACTTAACGCCAATGCAGAATGATAATGATTTAGATGAAACGGACGATGATGACGACGATGACGATATTTTAGGAGACTTAAGCGAATTTGAAGATGACGATGACGACGATGATGATGAGGAATAAAGTTTAGTTGGAATAATAGGGGTAAACTGATAAAAACTTTAATTTCCTCGTTTCCCAGGCAATGCCTGGGATTTTTTTATGGTTTAATTAGTATGTAATTTGACTTGTTGAGGAGAATAATCGGAACCAAGTTTTTCAGCACAAAATCCGACATCCCGTACTTGTTTGAGTTCAATAATTTTTCCCCAATTTAAAGCAGTTACCGTGTATTTATCTCCATCTTGTTTAAAATTGGCATTCCAGGAATTTTTGATTTTAGCTTGATTCATGTTAAATTTCAGTTGCCAATTTTGAACTGGTTCTAAAGAATCGTTTGTAATGCTGAATCTGGTACAAAATCCCGTTTGCCATTCGGAGTAAATTGTGGTATTTACTTTAAATTGAATGTTGTCATAAATTACGGGATTAAAGTTCCGAGATTCTTGTGGTTGCTGTATTCTATTTGGTGTAGTTTCTATCTGAGTAAATTTAACTGGAAGTAGTTGAGAAATTAATTTTTGTTTTGGTAAATCAACAGTAGACCAATCATCTAAAAGAATACCTCCGGTATCCTCACTGTTTGGATTCCAACTCCAGAAAGCAAAACTGAGATTTTTCTCATGGATGTATTTAACAAACTCCCGCATCCAAATAACTTCTTTCTTATCATTTAAACGTCCACCAAACTCTCCTACTAAAATAGGAGCCTTCTGCTGACTAGCAATATAATGAAAACCTATTTGCCAGCGATCGATGAGATTTCTGGGAAAATTTTGGTCATCAAAATACGGTTGTTTGTAAACGGAGGGTCCGTATTCATGGGGAGAATAAACTAACTTATTAGCAACTGATAAACGTACCGGATATTTAAGCACGCCCTCTAAATTACCACCTTGCCAATGGATAGTTAAATATTGTCCCGGAACATTGTTTTCTACTCCTTCAACAACAATTAACCAATTAGGATTTATATTTAAGATCGCATTTCCCGCACGTTCTGCTGCTAATCTCCAATCTGTAGCTAAATCGTCAGTACCCCAACTAGCTTTACCGTGGGGTTCGTTTTTTAAATCTGCACCAATAATGTTAGGTTGATTTTTGTATCTTTGAGCTAACTGCAACCAGGTATTAATCCAATCAGCTTCCGTATAGCCATCTCCGTACCATAATTGGGGAATTCGTTTATTGTTGAGGCGATGGGAGTCTAATAAAATTAATAAACCTTGACGTTGAGCTTCTTCAACGATCGCGTCCATTATTCCTATAGGGGTTTTACCTTCAAGTTCTCGATTGCTACCAATACTAAAATCAATGCCACTAACCGATAGCGATCGCAGTGCTTCCACTGAATATGGCAAGCGAATCAAGTTGTAGCCAAGATTCTTGATTTGCGCCAGCATCTCTTTATAATCCCGCTTCCACAAACCGTGGGGAGCGTGAGTTTCGGTTTCCATGCCAAACCAGTTGACACCTTGGAGCAATACTCTATCTCCTTTGGCATCAACAATTTTCGCGCCACTAGTTGAAAGTGGTAGCTGTATGGTTGTTGTTGCTCTGGCAAGGTTGGCTTGATTGCTAATTAACATATTTGTCAAATTACTATTCAAGCAAAACACTAAGGTAACGATGAATATCAGTATTTTGTTATAGAATTTGATTTTTAATTGCTTATTCCGGTATTCTCTAGTTCGATCGAAACATCTCCGAGAAAACACCCAAAGTAAATTTTTGAAAAAATTTTTCAATATATCAATTAAACATAACAACCGATAATAAATACGCATAATTACTCAAACCTATTTTCAGATAATTTCAGATAATTGTACTGTGGCTTTGATACCCGATAAGCTTACTTACATATCGCATCTCAATATTTTTAAAAGTTAAATATCTATTTATTTGACTAGATAAATAATTGAAGAAAACCTAATGTAATAAGATTAATTAAGTCAAACCAACAAAATAACACTTTAGATAGATATTTGCCAAATGTAATCTACTACTTAAGTATGAGAAAGAGCTAAAAGTATTTTTTTTAGAACAGGCTCAAATATAAGCTCGATAAGGCTAAATCGGTTTTTGTCGAGCGAATGAAAAAAAAAGTTTATAAAAAATTTATTTACTTTGCCGATTTCTTTATCTTTAAACACTTGTGGTACAGGTATTTAACGAATAAATTAGAAACTAATAGAGTTAAAAAATCAATTACTACTTTGATTGCTGCAAAGCAAAATTTCATGCATTAGTAATTTAAGCATCTGCCGTTTTTTTTGAATAACTAAACTTTTAAATATGTCTCTAACTGCATTAACAAAATTTATTCTGCCTCCAGTTTTAGCTTCTGCGGCTGTTTTTTCAGCCATGACAGTACCGCTTGCTGTAATAGGTGATAAGCAAATTAATATCAACTTCCAAGAAGAAACACTTTTCTTTGGTAAGCTCAGAGATGTTGCTTTACCTTACGTCGTTATATCAACTGGACTTAGTTTAGGGGCTGGAATTTCTGCTATAGCACTTTGCGGATGGCGTAAATCCTCTCGCAAATCAGCAGAAATTGAAGTACAAATATCGCAATTAGAGCAGCAATTACAGCAAAAAGAGGAAATACTTAAAGAATTTAAACTTTCAGAAACTCGACTACAGGTTTCTGGGCTGAATAATTTTTTAGATGAACAAGTATCATCCCCAGCAAGCAATGGTTATCCGACTTTGAATCGAGCAAGCGTATCTCAACCAGTAGTGGCGCAAACACCGCCAGCAGAAGCGGTTTGTGCAACTGCATCTAAAAGAAAACAAGACACGACATCAGCGAATGCAGCATCGGCGTTTGCTTCTGCTCAAACTTTCCTCGGATATACTCAATCAAACAATATCAAAAAAGAACTTGCTAATATATCTCAAACAAATCAAACTAGCATAGCACCAGCAGAGTTTGAGCAATTACAAAGACAACTCAAAGATATGATGTTGCAAATGCAGGCAATGCAAAATAATCTGCCACCAATTCAGTCTACAAATACCGCTCAAACACGATCGGATATTAGTATCCACTACGATACATACAAGCCAGAGCAGGTTCAATTTGGTTAAAAAATTCAGGATTTAAGTACAAAAAGATCGACTCATGAAAAGTGCATAAGTCCTAAAATAAATATCTTTTTGTCGCAGTAATTCATGAATTACTGCGACTTATTTTTTATAGTTTTGACAGGTTCGTAGTAGGGGCTTTAGCCCTCCGACTTTAATCCTAAATCCGGAGCGCTAAAGCGCTTACTACGAACCTTTTTACTCATCAAAAATTACTAGCCGCACCGAGAACTTTGTACAAATTACCGTATAAACTCAGTAGTTTGCAGAGGAAAATTAGTCTGCTGAGATTTTGCTAGCGGAGGTAAAATCGCTCTTGAATCTTGCGGTTGAGGTTTAATTTGATATCGATTTCCCCAACCATCATTAAAATCTTCTGGCTGTAAACGAGGTGTTGTTGTTTTGCCTACAGGTAAATCTATAGAGCGGTATTGACTTGCTTGTACGTATTTTTCACCTTCGTTGGTAAAGCGCAGGGATTTACCTTCGAGTTGGTATTGCAAGGTAGAGTTTTGAGAATTTTGTTGATCTGAAGATGATAATTGACCTACAGAATTAAAAGTCGCAATAAAAGTTACTTCACTTTCAGGAGTCAATTTTTTGTAATCTTGATTCAACTGCCATGCTTCCTGAAAATTACCGTTGGCTGCCACTTGCCAAAGATTTAAGTCTGCTTCCCATTTTCCCTGTTTGACTTCTACGATTTGGCGAGCCAAAATTGAACGGTTTATATTTCCACGATCGAGTATTTCTTCGGCGTTTGCTGGGGTTGCTCGCAAATAGCGAACTGCTGTAACGGCAATACGGCTAGATTCGGGTAAATTAGAACTGCCTAAAACTTTGTATAAACCATTACTGTCTTCTCTCTGTATGCCCTGTATTTCTAGCTGTACTTCATTTTGTGATTTATTTGTACAACCAGAGCTAATGAATAAAAGCATAGCTGAAGCGACAACTAAAGAAGTTTTGCTTAAAAATCGAAAATGTTGCTGTTTCATAAAATGGATGTTAATAAGAGCAGGTTAAATCTATAATTTCCACATTTTATTTATTTTGCCCAAATTCGATCGCAAAATGAGTATCTTTACCAATTCTTCTTGTAACTTTACGATCTGAGCAAAGTACGTATTATCCCCTCGATGATATGGATTTTTTTTGTTAAGGTGGCGACATTATACAGCGTAAATATTTACTTATACATTAACTAACTGGGGTAATGAAGCCTAAAATACTAAAGCGTAAAAAATTTATTTTGATAAAATTCCACAAACCCAAGCCCTGTGTGCTGTTTTGTGCTGCTTCTATCTCAATGTTAGGGACTTTGAGTCTAGGCGATAGTTCGCAAGCTCAAATGGTATCCCTGCCTCTTCAAGCTAATAAAACTTCGGATTCAACAGACTTGTTACGAGTTCCACAGTCGTCGATACCCAATGGAAGAACAAAACTTAAATTACAAGCAGTGCCACCGCCACCCAGTGTTTCTAAGATTGGTGCTACTTCACCAACCCGATCGCAACCGTATTTACCCTTAGAAAACATTAAACAGCTAGAGAACACTTTTATTCAGGAACAGATAACTGGTGAAACTAAACGCGCAATTGAGCAATCCATCTCAGTAACAAGGGAAATAAACCCTATAGGTGGTCCTCGTACCGGGATTTATGAGGGTAGGCAAATCAATGCTCAAGTTCCATTACCAGCACCTCCTGGTAACAGTCTAGAATTTACTTCTCCAGAATTTAATCAAACTGCAATTGCTCCTTTACCGCCACTTCCAGGCACCAGTCCGCAGCAGCAGTCGAATACAGCGAATGCACCAACATTCAATCAATTACTGAATTCCAGAACTACCAATTCATCTCAAGATCCTGTGAGTGCTAGCGCTCCAAATGCACCGACATTTGAACAAATGCTTGATGCTTACCGCAGTCAACCGTCAGTTTCTGTAACTTCAACACCTACCTTTAATACGCTGCTCAATTCTCAAGGAGGGATGCGTCCATCTGTTCCACTAACTCCAGCCCCCTCGATGCGATCGCCTTCAATTCGTTCGCAGGCACCACTAGTTCCACAAAACAATGAATTAAACCCTTTAAGAAGTAGTGCGGCTTTAAAGGAATCTTCTTTAAGAGCCGAAGGTGTTTATGTAACTCAAGGAGATGATACTTCAGCACGAGCTAGACTTTCCGGAACTTATCCGTTGACTCCTCAAGTGTTGTTTGGTGCAACTTTGGATTTGACTAGCGAAGGCAGTTCGTTTGATGATTCCCGACGGGAAGGTTTGAATATCAACGAACTTTATCTAGCAACATCTCTGACGGGTTTACCTAATTTACGATTTGCAGTTGGTCAGTTAGATTTGACATCTTATTTCGATCGCAATAGCTTTGCTAAAGATGGAGCCAGCCAATTTTTTAATCCGGTGTTTCAAACCAATCCAGCTTTAGCATCGACAGGAATAGCTTCTCGTCCTGGGTTGTTGGTTAACTGGAGCGTAACGGATAATATTGACGCTAAAGCTGCTGTTTTTTCGTCATCTGATAGTTTGAGCGAATTTAGTTTGGATGGATTTGCTGGTGAAGTTGGCGTTCGTTATGGTAATGCCATTATTCGCGGTACTTACAGTACTGCCAGAGATGGCGGAAATCGCGATTCTTTTCCCCAAAGCTTTCAAATCGATCGCGGAAACAATCAGTTTGGAGTTTTGGAGGACGATCGCGAGGAAGCATACGGTTTAAATGCTGAAGTTTTTATTCCCAAGATGAAACTAGGACTTTTTGGACGTTACGGACGTTACGAAAATCGAGATTTAGGAGAAGGTGCGGATACATATGTTTTCGGCGCTAGTTTGTTAGATTTATTTACCCCCGATGACAGATTGGGATTAGCTTACGGACGCGGTTTATCTAACGAAGACAAGCGTACCGGAAAGCAACTTGATGTATTAGAGCTTTACTACGACTTTCAGTTTCTTGACAATTTACGATTAGGTTTTTCCGTCCAGGGAAGAGACGACTTTAACGAAACAGTTCTGGGTGTGAGGATTAAATCAGAGTTTGATGTAACTCCAAGGGGGAGATTGACTCGATGAATCACAAAAACTTGCTCTATAAAGCTAATTTATGGCGACGAAAACCAAAAACACAAAGTAAAACAATTCTTGGCATTACTTTGCTGCCTTTTCACTTATTCGTTTTTACTTGCCCCATAGCAGTCTTCACTTTGAATAATATAGCCCCAGTAAAGGCTCAGTCATCTGGGGCAACCCAACAAGGTTATAATCTGCTCAAAAAAGGATGGGTAGATGATGCCATTAGTGCTTTTCAACAAGCCTTAAAAAGCAATCCGCAATCTTTGCAAGCCAAGCTAGGGTTAGCCATAGCTTACAACCGAGCCGGACGTATCGAAGATGCTTTTCAAACTTATCAACAGGTGTTGGCGCAAGATCCCACAAATCAAGCGGCGTTGAAAATTGTCGGCATGATGGGTACTTATCGTCCCGAATGGAACAAACCGGGCATCAAGGCTTTGAATACTTTGCTTGAATTGAATCCTGATGATTTGCAAAGTCGTTATTACCGGGCTTTGCTTTATTCCTATCAAGGACAATTTGGCGAAGCGATCGCCGACTTTGAAATAGTGTTAGCGAACAATCCCACAGAAGAAGCAATCATCGGAGCCGCTCAAACTTACAGCTACAGTGGCGATTATCAAAAAGCGAAGGAATTGTTCAACCGCTATCAAGCCACGGGAAAACCAATAACCGATTATGCTGCGGTTGCTTACGCTCTTACTTTACGCAAAACTGGCAATCCTCAACAAGCGATCGGAATTTTACAAAGTCAGCTACAGCGTTCTGAAACCTTAGATCAATTAGCTATACTTGCTCGTGCAGAACTGTCTCAAGCATATATTGCAAATAAACAAGAAGCCGAAGCTTTAGCTGTATTAGATCCTTTGCAAGATAGAGAAGAGGCGATTTTACCTTTAGCTAGAGCGCTAAATGAAATTCGTAAGAATACAGATAATCCTGACTTGACGCAACAAGTCACCAATCTCTACCGCCAAGCCCTTACTAATAACCCCAATCCTTCTCCCAGCCTGCTGCGGGAAATCGCCAATGTTTTTACAGGTTTACCCCAAGGTGAGGAAACAGCATTACAAATTTATAGACGTTTAGCTTCTACGTTACCCAACGATAAAAGTTTGGTAGTGCGTCAGCTAGGTTTGGAATATAAATTGGGAATGGTTTCCAAGAACGATTTAAATCAGCGCTTGGCTACAACCTTGCAAAACTTGCCAACTTTGGAGGTACAAATGCAAGAGTTAGCTTTAGCATTAGCCGATATAGATGCTCCCTCACCTCAACTTCTACCCGTATATCAAAATATTTTGCAGACGGGGGTTAACGTACCGTTTTTGAATTTTCGGGTAGCTCAGATGTATTTGCAACTCGAAAATACAATTCAAGCCAGACAGTCTTTAGCAGCTTATACAACAACATCCGCAGGTTCCCAAGACATGGCTTCACAGTTGCTTGCAGCAGAAATCGAAAGAAGGGAAGGCAACTTAGAAGCCAGCGCTCAACGCTACTTTGCCATACTTAACGAAAACCCCAAAGAGGAAATTACTGATGGTGCTTTGCGCGGATTGGTAGGCGTGCGAGTCCAGCAAAAGCGTTTTGACGAAGCTTTAGTAGTATACGAGCAAGTTATAAAACGCAATCCTCAAGATATTACCGCTCAGTTGGGACTTACTAGTGTTGCGTATCAAGCCAAACGTATTTCTAAACCAGAAGCAGAAGCCGTTTTAGATAATTGGTTGGCAACTCAAAAAGCAACCAATACCCCACCAGAACTATATAGTTTGGTAACACAATTACCTACCGACCCCAATCGCGAAGCCCTGTATAATTACTTAATAGAACTCGATCCCAGTAGCATTAGATTGCAGCAGCGGTTGCTGGAAACTATAGCTGAACGAAACCCCGCCGAAGCACGCTTGCGGATGAAGCAATTGATTGCTAATGCTCCAGATAATGCTAACTCACAACAGAGAGTAGCTTTGTTAGCTAAAGCTGTTGGCGATTTCGATACGGCTGGTAAAGCTTATGAAAATATTCTCAAAGAAGAACCAGATGATGTAGACGCTTTAGCTGCTTTGGGCGGAATTCGCTTTGAACAAAGGAGATTTGAATCGGCAGAACAAATTTATTCCACAGTGTTGGAACAAAACCCGCAAGATACAGAAGCACGTCGCGCCCTTGCAGGGTTGAATGCTATTTTTGACAAACCTTTGACAGCAATGAAAGCCCTAGAACAACTGCAAATTGAGCAAATTGCCAGCGGTGAAAAAGACCCGGAAATTGCGAATCAGATGCAGCAGATACAAGAGGACTTTCTGCAACGGCGTGGCTTTCAACCACCTTGGGAAAGTTACGAGCGTCGGGGTAAAAATTAATTTTGAATTACCGCTCGTGCTTGTAGCAAGGGCGGATTTTCATCTCGATTATACTTGTATTTATGAGTATTATATATTACATTAATTGCCAAAACATATTGTAAAAGAATACAAGCATCTTTTGATATAGATAATTTATCCGCCTATCGTCATAATTACTGATGTACCTGTCAAGTTTCAAAGCAAGAATAGAGAAATAATAAAGAAACGTGGAAAATTTAATATGCTCTAACAATTAGAATATGACATTAATGCGCTTAATTAAAGAAAATTTATACGTACACACACTTATTACAACAGCAACAGGTGATGTGATGTGACATTATAGTAACTCTTACCATTTTTTCTACTCTTAAATATTGGAATTAATACAGCGTTCTGTTAAAGGTGAATGCCCTTATAGAGATAGATGTTTTGTTTAACAGGATAAGAATAACTTAATTGTAGAGTGTGTGACGCTTCCATAAATTTTGTAAATGGTTACAACCAAAATAGCGTTACTCACCAGCTATAAGCTATGACAACATCCAAACTTCTACATTTATTAGCCTTACCTGTTCTTGCTACTCCCTGTTGATAAAGAATATGTAGCAAAATCATCATCCAAACAAATTTTCGATAAAGAATACGTTGTTTAGTCAATTATACGGACTACAAAGGGAATAGTAATCAAAAGAAGTTTTTCAAATACAACTTTGAGAAATTTTGATAACTGGAAAAATTAATCAAAACGCTCCTTAAAGATGAACTATATTCCAAAAGTAGTAGCTATATTAAGCTTAATTACTTTGTGCGGCTGTAAAGGAGGTTATTCAGCAAATAGTCTCGAAAAAGCCAGCATAAAATCCCCCGAATCAACACCTATGCCCTCAGCGATCGACGACGATCGCGTTCAATTTATGGCAGCCCTTCCTGCATCGACTCCCAATAGAAAGTTACTGGTGGAAAGCTGGGATAGCTATCGTCGTCGATTTATCCAGAGAGATGGAAGAGTAATTGATTACGAAGCTAGCGATCGTTCGACTAGTGAAGGTCAAGCCTATGCAATGTTACGGGCGGTACTGATCGATGACCCTGCAACCTTTGCCCTAACTTTAAATTGGGGAGAAAACAATCTCCGAAGACTTGAAAATGGTAAACCTATAGATAATTTATGGGCTTGGAAATGGGGACGTACATCTGATGGTAGCTGGGGTGCTATAGATAATAACTTTGCTAGTGATGGGGATATAGATGCTATTACTGCTTTGATATTGGCATCAAGAAGGTGGAATCGTCCGGAATACTTGAAAATAGCGAAGACGAAACTGCAAGATTTGTGGAAATATTCAACTGTAGTTGGATCTGAAAAACGCTATCTGCTACCGGGTCCCAAAGCTGCATTCGTGAAAAATTCATCCACTTTTTATCTCAACCCCTCCTACTTTGCTCCTTATGCTTTTCGCTTATTTGCTCAAGTTGACCCCGAAAGAGATTGGTTGAGCTTGGTGGATAGTAGCTATGAAGTATTGAAAGACTCTCAACAACTAAGTACTGTAAATTTACCTAGTGACTGGGTTGCTTTGGATGCAAAAACGGGAAAATACCAACCTTTACCTGCTGATAGTCAATTAAGCAGCGTATATAGTTTTGATGCATATCGAGTTTGGTGGCGAATCGGATTGGATGCAAGCTGGTTTAATTCATCCGAAGCACGAAGCTATCTGGAAACATCTATTCAGTATCCGCTCAAGCTGTGGCGGCAACAGTCGAGTATACCAGCACGGATAAACCTTGAAGGTAAAGCTTTGGTAAATTACGAAGCGACATCTCAATACGCCATGCTGTATGCAGCAACTAAGCTGATAGAACCCGAATTGGCTCAAGAGTTGTTAGACAAAAAATTGCTACCTCAATACCAACAAGAAGTTTGGGATGATAACGAAGCTTACTACACTCAGAATCTGGCTTGGTTGGGCTTGCTATCTCCATCAGCAATTTCTCCAGAACTTTTGCAAAGTAATTAAAAAGTTATGGCACTTTTGTTAAGAAAGCGAATAAAATGTTGGCAGCAATACTTAAGTAATCAAGTAACTACTTAATTCAAGTATTTTCACCAATCAAAAAGCATTTCAAAACAAATTCATCCTCGATTTACCTATTAATTAAAATACTGTATTATGAAGCATCTATTTAATTTTAAAGCGGTTAACAAAGCATTTATTATATCTTTTTGTTTATTATCGATACCAACTGCCCAAGCCGCTAGTAGGAATCAATTAACAAATTCTGAAGGTATTTTATTCGCACAAGCAACTAGCAACTCGAACACTTCGCCAACAAAATACGACGATAAATACATTTTAGAATTCAACCGCAGTCCAATAGTTGGCAACCGGATGCGTTTGCGAGGAGTTTATTCTGAAGGTCGTCTGGGTTTTACTCGTCCTCGCGGTTGGAATGTAGGATCTGTAAAAGCCGAGATTCACTTCCAACATTCGCCAGCGCTGTATGCTAACCGCTCTAACTTAACAGTACTGGTCAACGATACGGCTGTAGGTAGCATCCCTCTAAATCGCAAAAAATCTCAAGTTGGTCGAGTACTTTTAAACATTCCGCCAAAGCTACTGCAAGAGTATAACGAACTCAAGATTGTAGCGCAGCAGAACAATACAGAGGGATGTAGCGATCCGGGCGATCCAACCCTATGGACGGAGATACTACCAGACTCAAAATTAATTTTTGACTACCAGAATAAAGCAATTCCGCTCAATTTCAGCAATTATCCCTATCCCTTCTTTGATAACCTGAATTTAGACACCAACCGCATCGTTTATTTAAAGCCTCAAAACACCAGTCAATCTTGGCTCGAAGGAGCAGCCCGTTTACAAGCGTCATTAGGTAGACAAGCAGATTTTCGTCCAATAGAGACAGATTTAATCTCTGATATCTCTGAAATATCAGCCAATCAAAGATTAGTCATCATCGGTACTCCTGCCGAACAACCAGCTCTAGCCGATCTGGATTTACCTAGTAAAATTGCGGGTTCTCAAATTTTAGACTCCAATCAAAACCCAATATCAGAGGACACGGGAGTATTAATCCTAACCACTACTAAAAAAGGCAAAGTCCCCGTCTTAGTTGCTACTGGAAATGGTGCAAAAGGAGTTGCTAAAGCCACTAGGTTATTAGCACAGCCTTCTTCCCAGAAAATGGTCACGGATCAACTTATTCTGGTCAATAAACTAGAAGAGGCGACCACGCCAGGAAAGAGAGAGTGGCCTAGTTATTTACCAGAATCTAATAACTTTCAACTAAGTGAAATAAAAACTCAACTTAACGGTGATGCCTTTAGAGATGTCAGCGTGCGTGGTTCTGCGGCACCACCAATTGAAATTGACTTCCGTGCATTACCGGATGACAGATTTGTACGCGGTAGTTCGATGAACTTGGTTTACAGCTACGGACCGCAGATGAATCCTAGAACCTCTGCTGTAGAAGTCTTATTAGATGGAGTATTTATCGGTGGAGCGCGTCTCGATTCAGACGAGGGAGAAACACGGAAAAATCTCAAAGTTGATTTACCAGCCAAATTGGTTAAGCCTGATTCCAAACTTCAGGTCTTTTTCCGGATGAATCCTAAAGAACCGTTCGACAAAGCAAACTGTATTAGTCCACCAGACCAACAGCTTACAGGTACCGTTCATTCCGATACCAGCTTCGATTTAAAACGAGAAAATTCCGTAGAGCTACCGAACCTGCAATTAATGCAGTATGGATTCCCCTTTGCTGCACCTCAAGATTTATCTAAAACAGCGATCGTGCTTCCACAAGAGCCGAGCAATACAGATGTATTAACAATGCTTGCCTTTAGCGAACGCTTGGGAAGATTGAGTCGTGCGGATGCTGTTAAGTTAGATGTCTATACATCAGACACATTGCCAGAAGAAGTACGTAAAAACGAACACTTAGTAGGAATTGGTACGCGAGACGAGTTTCCTTTACCTGACGTATTCAAATCTCCAGGATTTAACTTGGGTAAATCATTCGGACGTGGTTCAGCCCAAGCAAGCATTACAGTTCCTCAAGATAAACAAGGAATGATCAAGCAAATAATCTCTCCTTGGAATCGCGATCGCGTTGTGTTGGCTTTGACTGCTCAAGCGGATACTGGGTTAGAAAGAGTACAAGAAGTATTAAGTAAAGACCCTTGGTTCTTCCAACTTAAGAAGGATACGGTATTAATTAGCAGCGACAAGGAAAACCCAGTTGCTTACGATCCAGATGGTTATCAGCTAGCATTCTTTGACAATGCTCCCGAAACTCGTCGCATTGAAGATACCAACCCTTTGAGCAAAATGACGCGGATGTTACAGGAAAACTGGCTGTTAGTACCTGCCGGTATTGTTGGTTTATCTCTGATACTGTACGGAATTGTTCAACTGTATCTAAAGCGGATTTCTACTGCTCACAGGAGGTAATAGGTAATAGCTAATTGGGGGAATAGCTTGCTCCCGTTAAGAGTTAATTTTCTACCCCCTCTCCCCCCTCTACCCCCTCTCCCCCCTCTCCCTACTCTCCAATCCCTACTCCCTACTCCCTTGTTTAATAACCGATTGACTGCATCACCTTTAATAACTAAATTTAAATTGCCATGCCCTCTTCAGTCCAAAAATCCGATAAAAAACGCCAGCGCTTTAACTTAAGCAGATGGCTGATTGACCTTACACCTAGCTTTTTTGATAGGACTTTAGAAAAAGTTGGAATCAAACATTTTAAATGGCTAATTCTACTGCTACTAGTATTCTCAATTCCGCTGATTGTTACACCGCTAGAAGTTTGGCAGCAAGGAGCAATAGCAATATTTTTGGTACTACTAGGTCAGTTAGTATTAGGAGCAGAAGAACAAGAATCTTCTACAGAAGTTAGTCAATATTATCACCTGTTTATGGTGTGGCTGAGTCTGGTAACGACAATGCGGTATTTATATTACCGTCTGAGCTACACGCTTAACTTCGACGGATGGATAAATAGTATTGCTTGTGTCACCCTACTAACAGCAGAATTGTATGCAATTTTCTCCTTGGTATTAGCATACTTTCAAACCTTAAAAATTAAAGAACGTAAACCGATCGATATTTCTACCATTCCCCAAGATGAATGGTTTGATGTTGATATTTACATTCCTACTTATAACGAAGACGTTGAAATTGTTCGCAAAACAGCATTAGCAGCTTTGGTTTGCGATTACGCTCCCGGCAAAAAAAAGGTTTACGTTCTCGATGATGGTCGTCCTGAAAAGTATAAAGAAGACGATCCGCGTCGAGAGACTTTCCGCATCAGACGAGAACAGTTGCAGCAAATGTGTGAAGAACTTGGCTGCATCCATATGGGACGAGATAACAACGACCATGCCAAAGCTGGTAACATCAACACTGCTTTTTATAAAACTAACGGCGATTTAGTTTTAATTTTAGACTGCGACCACGTTCCATCTCGGCAATTTCTCTTACATACGGTGGGTTTCTTTTACGACCCGAAAGTGTCCTTTGTACAAACTCCACACTGGTTTTATAACCCCGATCCTTTTGAGCGCAACTTACTTACCGACGGTAAAATTCCTGTAGGTAACGAACTATTCTACAAAGTACTGCAAAAAGGTAACGATTTTTGGAACGCATCGTTTTTCTGCGGTTCGGCGGCAGTTATTCGTAAAACTCATGCTTTGGAAGTTGGAGGAATTGCGGTTGAAACCGTAACAGAAGATTGTCACACAGCATTACGTTTACACTCAAAAGGTTATAAATCCGTTTACTACGACAAAATCATGGTAGCGGGGTTAGCACCAGATACCTTTTCAGCCTATGTTGGTCAACAAGTACGCTGGGCTAGAGGAATGGCGCAGATTCTCAGAATTGAAAACCCATTATTTAATCCCAAGTTAAATTTAAATTTTGCTCAACGAATTTGTTACTTGAGCGCTACTTCCCACTTCTTATACGGCTATCCCCGACTCGTATACGCAATTATTCCCACCTTGTTCTTATTATTTGGGGTCAATCCCATCCAAGGTTTGGGTTTAGAAACTTTAGCATATGCCGTACCGCATATTCTTCTTTCCCTCGCTACCAACCACATTATTTACAAACACGTCCGATTTTCATTTTGGAACGAAATTTTTGAATTCGTAATGTCTTTCCAAGCCGGTTGGGTAACATTATTAGCGCTGATTAATCCCAAAATGGGTACCTTTAACGTTACCGATAAAGGAATAAATGTTACCAAACGTACCTTTGACTGGGCATCGATGCGTGGTTTGGTGATAGTAACGCTATTAGTAACAGCTGCCTTGCTTACAGTTCCTTCTTGGTTGTTATTACACCCAGAAGATTCGGAAGCAGTATTAGTTAACACTTTATGGTGTGGCTTTAACTTAATTTTGCTAACGGCAGCTTTACTCGTAGGATTTGAACAACCACAAATTCGTAACGCTCACCGTTTGCAAAGACGGCTTGCTGCGGTTATTTCTAGCGACGAGCAAACCATTATGGGAGAAACAATTAATATTTCAGAAACTGGTGCTTTAATATCCTTAGAATCATGGTCTAATTTACCAGATGAAGTACAAATTGAGGTTATGGGAGATTTTGACGCTCGTGCCGTTGTAACTGCAAGGGTTGTCCGAGTTACTCCGGTAAATGAGACAGAAACTCACTTGGGAGTCGATTTTGTTAATGTTACCCGCGCCCAAATGGATGATTTAGCCTTAGTTATGTATTCTGATGTGAAAGAATGGTATTCGCAAAATCGAGAAAACGCGGATAAACCAATTGCTTCTCTTGGTTTTTTAGCCAGCAGCATAACTCGTTCTTTGCGCGAATTAAAACCAACTACGACCAAAAAAATACGCAAGCAGGTAAATACCAGCGCTCAACTTTATTGGGATGGACATTTCTTTAGTGGAGTTGTTAGCGAATTAGGAATCACAAGTTTACGGCTGGAATTAGATAGTAAAAAAGCGATATCGAATAACGATCGCTTGCTGGGGAAACAAGATTTAGAAAAAATGCGGAATATGAAACCACTAGTTGGTTTACTGTTGAATCTAAAAGGTGAAAATACTCCACCGACTAGATTTGTAGCTGAAATCAATCTAGTTGAAGAAGAACGCGGTAAAGTTGCGATCGAGCTTAATTTCCCTGAAAAATTCAGCAGTAGACAATCACCTAAAATAAAGCAAGTTTTACGAAATCATTCAGTAGATAATCTCGATCGAAGCGATATTGCTGCTTGATTATTTTATTCACAAAAACAGTTAACTTCTGGCATAACAACTTATGGAGCGATCGCGCTAAGGTACAGAAGTGCTAAGAAAGTATATTAAATAAAAATCTTAAATTCCGTTTATCACTAGATAGACGGAATTAAATTTGAGGTAGCGGTTCTAAGTAAGTCGCCATTTACAATAAACAATGTTATTAAAATTATTCCTTGTATTAATTATCATTCTATTAATAACCGGCTTAATATTTATTGTTTTAGTATGTTAAATTCATAGATTCAATAATTTCAACGGCGGTGAGGATTTTTGATTATTAATTATTTAAACTGCTGTATTTTCCAGAAGTAGCTAGAGACTAAATTAGTTACAACATGAGCAACTATCGGAACTAATAAGTTTCCGCTCAAAAGCGCACTGTATCCTAAAATTACTCCAACAATAGTTGCCCAAAACACATAAGCCCATTGCCCAGAACCGCTAAGATGTAAAACGCCAAAGCAAATACTTGATACAATTACGGCTAAGTGATTAAAGCCTAAAGCTGGAAGCATTACTCCTCTGAACAATAATTCTTCACTCAACCCAGGTAACAGCCCCAACCAAATTAAATCGGGTAATGCTAAAGGTTTTAGTACAATTTCTAAGTAATAGTCGGCGCTTTTACGGTACAAAGAGAAAAACCGATAAGCCAAACTACTCAAGAGGGTAATAGTTAAACCTAATGCCACTCCGATCAATAATTCGTTTCGATGCCAACGCCAAGACATTAAGGCAAAATCACCAAATTGCAACCACAGTTTGGCAATAATCCACAAAATAATAGCTGTCACACCCATTGCCATCAGCACTTGGGTACGTGTCAGGTATGGAATTTCTGGCTCGTTCTTTTGCTGTTGAGTCACAGTTATTTCAATATTGGGGAACAGTTAATAAGGAAGCTAAGATGAAGAAACAATTAACATTTAACAACTAACAATTAGCATCTAAACTAACGACTGTAAAGAAAATATTGTAGAACTTATAACAGATAGATTAATTCCTGCTTTATGAGCCGCTAATATTCCGATCGCTTCCAAGTAAGAGCTTGCCGATATTGTCTTGATTCCCAAACATTGAGGAGGTACCTGCATTTGAGTTTGATTTTCCTCTACAGTAATTATTTGACATTTGCTTTGACTCAAACTCAGTAAAGCGCTGCTACCACAAGCATTTGCTGGTACAATTACTGCATCAACTCGATCGACCCATATATCGCTATTATTAGAAAATTTATTAGATTCCCTAGAAATAAACTGAGGTGCGCGACTTAAGCCTACAAGTACGCTTGGTAAAAAAGTATAACCCAATTCTTCCGCAGCAGAACGCGGAGATAAATTTCCATCTAAAGGAGGTGAAGAAAACGTTGGAGAATGAGCGCAAGGAATCTGAAATTCTCGCACTATCAAATGGCTGATTACCGCTTCTGCACCCGCGATTGGATCTACTCCCTTGCCTTGACGGTAATTTTGCTCTGCTTCTTCATCAATGTCATCGGGAAAACGCGCCACAACTGCGATCGCACTCGCACCTGCTTTATTTATCAATACTTCCGCAGCCCTTAACAAACTATCTGGATTGCCTATAGTACCCCAACTTGCACCGGATTCAGCAGAGCGTAATTCAACATTTAAGGGAGCGTCGGTAACTAGATAATCTGTTAAATTTAATCCCAGCGTTGCTCTAGCTGCGTCTGCTGCTTGAATATTTCTCAAACGTAAATCTGGCTCAATTCCTCGATCGAAAATTAAACCAATTTTATTTTGATGTACTGGCTGTAAACCCCAATTTCCTTCAGCAAATTTATCGATTCCGTAACCTTCAACATACAAAGCATTGGGTAGATTCCAGTACAAAATTGCACCGTTAAGAACGTTAGGATGAGTTATCAAAACATCACAAACTTCAGCCATAGCCTTAGCGACGGGTAATGCATCACCTGCATAACCTCCGATGGCTGCTCCAACACCCGTTGGAATAATTAAGATAGCAGTATATGGACGCATTTATTCAGTTATCAATTATCAATTATCAATTATCTAATAATTTGTCTTATTAATAATCAACAAAATGGGAACGAGAGCAGAATTTTTACAAGTTATATTACCTATCTCTCTTTATCTCTTCCCTCTGCGGTTTTTTCTCTTAATTATCTACTAACACAAAGAGACTATACACCCTGATTCAAAATTCCTAATATATTTGCAACCTCCTTAATATAATAATTATTCAAATCAATAAACAAATTGCTATCTTCTAATTTAATGAACTTCCAAATATCTCCTGTTGTAACTGCTCCATAAATAGTTTGAATATCAT
This sequence comes from Rivularia sp. (in: cyanobacteria), assembly GCA_965234645.1. Taxonomy (GTDB): domain Bacteria; phylum Cyanobacteriota; class Cyanobacteriia; order Cyanobacteriales; family Nostocaceae; genus Rivularia. The sequence goes on from OZ248344.1 coordinate 5,848,932, forward strand.
TATTCTGCTGCTGGTTAAATATTTGTGCTGCTAACATTGCCCTCGCACACTGCCCCAATCCATTTTTAATATTTTCGTTTTTAGCTTCAATAATAATTATTACAGGTGCATTAATTAATAATTGTTCCTTAGAGCGACTAATAATAAAATCGCAATAATCATTTAAACCTTTTTCTAGATCGACATCAAAATTTGTACCTGAAAATAAACTTATTTGATAATTACTTCTACGCCTAATCTCTAGCAAAATAGGTAGAATAATCATTTCCGAACGTGCTTTCTCTGTATTTATAGCTAAAGCTAGTTCGGCAGTCTCTTTTAAGTCACTTTTTAATTTATCGCTTGCTTCTAAAGGTTCAACATTCGCAAATAAATCGGCTGTCTCTTCTATATGAATATTAAAATTATTTTTAAACTTACTTAATGTTAGATCGCTGTAAGCCATTTCCCAATGATTCTTTACTAAGTTGAATTATTTCATTTTTTCAATCCGTTCTAAAACAGCTTGATTGATTTCTTCTGGTGTCATTTGTGCAGGATACTTAGTTGAAGAAGGATTTGCTGTTAATAAATCAGCAAGTGCGTAAAAAGCCTCTTTATCATTTGGATGTACGATCGCATATGCTTGCAATTCTGCCTTATTCATTGCTGAAAAATTAAGTTTGCTCATAAATATTCTCATTCCCCATTTGTGACAACCGCTTCTAAAGTGACTTTTCCTTTCTTAGAATCCACAGCAGTAATAGCCCAACGTAAAGGTTTACCATATTTATTTAATTCAGTTTCTACAGATTTATGCAATTGAGCAATATCTTCTTGTAAATCAATTTCTACGCTAATAAAATGAGTAATCATTAATTTGTTGTAAATTTAATCCCCAGTTGTTATTTCTCTAACTTCTATTTCACAATTAACGATCGACTGCCATTTAATAACAATCGATCGTTAAGCTAAAATTATCTACTAACCCTTACCAAACTGATTTTGATAAACAATATCTTCCTGCTCGGTTTCGATTTTCAAATCTGAACGAGGATAAGCAACGCAAAGTAATACGAAACCTTGATTCTGTAAATCTGGACTAACTCCCATACCCTCGCTTTGGTCTACACTACCACCATTAACGATTTTACCGGCACAGGTGGTACAAACACCAGCATTACATGAAGAAGGTAATTCTAAACCTGCCTCGTCAGCAACAGATAGAATTGTTTTATCTTCAGGTACCTGTAAAGTGTGTGTTTTACCTTGATGGATGAATTCAACGGTATAAGTTGTAGTCATATACAATATGTGGTATGCGTCCGTATAATACTGAATATTTTATATTATTAATAAACCTAAAGTTCAACTACAAAGCAAGATATAATAATTATTTTCAATTAGATAAATTTGCCAGTATTAGCTGTAAAGTGATAATAAGAATTCTAAAAAGGTTTTATGACTGTTCTTGTCTCGATTGTTGCCAGGATACCAGAATTTAATTTTATAAAAAAAATAGAAGTAACTATATACACATGAAAAATATTCTTTATACTTTTGAGCTAAATGATGCTTCCGATCGATAATTACAATAGTTTCTCAAAAAATAATTGCGGGAGTTTTTTGCAAGATGGTTTGTATAGTGTAGAACAGGAAAGCGTCATAATTACTAATAACTCTATCTCTAGGAGAATCGAAGAGTTTTCAAGAAAAGTTAATCTAAAAAAGTAAAGTAAGTAAATAATAAACATCCAATTATAAATTTTAAGCTGTATCTATAGGAGATGAAAATGCTCGAATCATATCGCGATCGCGCCCAAGAAAGAACTGCATTAGGGATTCCTCCCTTACCATTAGATGCAAAGCAAACATCAGAACTGTGTGAATTACTGAAAAATCCACCAGCAGGAGAAGAGGAATTTTTACTGCATTTATTGCGCGATCGAGTTTCCCCTGGAGTAGATCCGGCAGCTTATGTAAAAGCTGGATTCCTTACCGGGATTGCTAAAGAAGAAATCGAATGTCCTTTAATTTCACCCATTGAAGCAGTACAATTGCTGGGTACGATGGTAGGTGGTTACAACGTTCAATCTTTAATTGAGCTGTTACAAACTCCGACTGTATCCGTATCCGATTCTTCTGAAACTCCTTTGGTTATGGGTGGTGAAGGTAAAGAACCCATAGCAGCCCATGCCGCAACGGCTTTAAGTAAAACGCTGTTGGTTTACGATGCCTTTCACGATGTTTTAGAATTGGCTGAAACTAATCCTTACGCTAAACGAGTAGTTGATTCTTGGGCGGAAGCGGAATGGTTTACAATTCGTCCGGAAGTACCCGCAGAAATTACCGTTACTGTTTTCAAAGTTCCCGGTGAAACCAACACAGACGACTTATCACCCGCAACTCACGCTACCACGCGCCCGGATATTCCCCTCCACGCTTTGGCAATGTTGGAAAATGCCATGCCTGACGGGTTGGAAACTATTGCGAAGTTGAAAGAAAAAGGGCATCCCGTGGCATATGTCGGGGATGTAGTGGGAACTGGCTCATCTCGTAAATCGGCGATTAATTCGGTATTGTGGCATTTGGGAGAAGATATTCCTTACGTACCTAACAAGCGTGCGGGAGGATATATTTTAGGTAGCAGCATCGCGCCGATATTCTTCAACACTGCCGAAGATGCGGGTGCTTTACCCATCGAGTGCGATGTCGCCAAGATGGAAACGGGTATGGTAATTACGATTCATCCTTACAAAGGTGAAATTACCAACGAAAACGGGGAAGTTATTTCCACATTTAAGCTAAAACCCGATACAATTTTTGACGAAGTACGCGCTGGTGGCAGAATTCCGTTACTTATCGGACGTGCGCTTACCGATAAAATCCGCGAAGCATTAAATTTAGAACCCAGTACCTTATTTATTCGTCCCCAAGCCCCCGAAGATAAGGGTAAAGGTTTTAGTTTAGCTCAGAAAATGGTCGGGAAAGCCTGCGGATTACCAGGAGTACTCCCCGGTATGTCTTGCGAGCCGCTCATGACTACCGTCGGTTCTCAAGATACCACAGGGCCAATGACTCGCGACGAATTAAAAGAACTTGCTTGTCTGGGTTTCTCTGCTGACTTGGTAATGCAAAGCTTCTGTCATACCGCAGCTTATCCCAAACCCGTTGACGTAGAGACTCACAAAGAATTACCCGACTTTTTCGCGCAACGTGGCGGTGTCGCTTTACGTCCCGGTGATGGTATCATCCACTCGTGGTTAAATCGGATGCTATTACCAGATACCGTCGGTACTGGTGGCGATTCCCACACTCGTTTTCCCTTGGGAATATCTTTCCCCGCAGGTTCCGGTTTGGTAGCGTTTGCAGCAGCTTTGGGTGTAATGCCTTTGGATATGCCGGAATCGGTGTTAGTAAAATTTAAAGGTGAATTGCAACCCGGTGTTACCTTACGAGACGTTGTTAACGCTATACCTTACGTCGCAATTCAAAAAGGTTTGTTAACTGTAGAAAAACAGAACAAGAAAAACGTCTTTGCCGGAAGAATCATGGAAATAGAAGGCTTGCCAGATTTGAAAGTCGAGCAAGCGTTTGAATTAACAGATGCTAGCGCCGAACGCTCTTGTGCTGGCTGTACAATTAAATTAAGCGAAGCAACAGTAGCCGAATATCTGCGTTCTAACGTTGCTTTATTAAAGAATATGGCAGCCCGTGGTTATCAAGACGCTCGTACCATCATGCGTCGAGTAGCCAAAATGGAACAATGGCTGGCAAATCCGGAATTAATGTCAGGTGATGAAAATGCCGAATATGCAGAAATCATCGAAATTGACTTAAATGAAATCAAAGAGCCAATAGTAGCAGCACCAAACGACCCCGATAACGTAAAATTATTATCGGAAGTAGTAGGGAATAAAGTTGACGAAGTATTTATTGGCTCCTGCATGACCAATATTGGACACTACAGAGCAGCTTCCAAAGTATTAGAAAACTCCGGAAAAGTTACTACTCAATTGTGGATTTGTCCGCCTACCCGCATGGATGAAAAACAATTGAAAGAAGAAGGCATTTACAAAGTATTTGATGATGCAAATGCAAGGACAGAAATGCCCGGTTGTAGCTTATGTATGGGCAACCAAGCAAGAGTAGAAGATGGCGCGACGGTGTTTTCAACATCTACTCGGAATTTTAATAATCGTATGGGTAAAGGAGCGCAAGTTTATCTTGGTTCGGCAGAGTTAGCAGCAGTTTGTGGATTGTTAGGAAAATTGCCTTCAGTGCAGGAATATATGGATATTGTGGCGAAGAAAATTCATCCCTTTGCTGATGATTTGTATAAGTATTTGAACTTTGACCAAATTCAAGGTTTTGAGGATGAAGGTAGAGTGATTCCTTTGGAGGAAATGCCGAAGATTGAGGATATTTTGGGGATGCCTACGGGGGCTGGGAAGTAGTTGATTTGTTGATGGATATGTCCTCACCCTCAAAGGTAAGGCTATATGAACGAAGCCCGCCTGCGCGGGCTTTTTTTGTTCGATCATGATTCTTAAGAATATACGGTGTATTTCAAATACAAAACACCATTATTTTGAATCTTGTTGTGTTTAGTATAAAAATATCAGTAGAAATAAGGATAATAAAAAAAGAACAATCAAAAAAAAAATCAGTATTATCTGTGTTGTATTTGTCTATATTATACAGTTACTTTATTAAAAGTAAATAAGATTCATTTATAACCAGGTGCATACATATTAGATAAAATATGGTTAATATAATTGAAGATACGAAAAAAGCTTTTGATACCTCTTATCAAATGAAAGTATTTGCTTTAGAAAACTTTGTTAGAGACTTATCTATTATCAATAGCGAACACTATAATTTTGTAAATACATTTAAGTACCAAGAGGAAGTTTTATCTAACGATTCTAATATTTTTAAATCTATAGATGTAATTTTACTACTTTACTACAGTGATAAATATGATTCTTATGTAAATGTCTGTATTTATGATAACCTACTAGAATGGTATTGGGTGCCAAAAGAACTAGCAAAAATAGAAACGCACTGGAATACGATTAAAATATTATTTCCAACAGTTTTGGATTCTGAGGAGAATGATATTACTGGATTAATTAGATTTGCCCAAGTAGCTTCAAAATCTAATTATATCAATATTAAGGTTGATAATAATGATGCAGTTTTTATAAATGGAGTTGAAGAATCATTAAGAAAAACTTTAAATAAGGTTAATAATTCTACAATCGGTTTATCGGCAGATAAGTTATATAATTTGTTTGGTCAAAATACATTCAACGTAACCTCCCTTAATCCACAAGAAAAAAATGAAATACTTAAAAAAAATGAATTTAAATCGGTATATTCGTATCTTTCTCAGCTAAATGAAGAACTGTTTATCACAAATTATAATTCATCATCGGTACCAGTTACTCATCAAGAAAAAAACAATATAAACTCAAAATATTCCAATGCTAGCTTTAATAACCATAATGACCATAAATCCGCTAAACAGGAAAGACAACGACTAATTGTTACACATCCAAAGTTTTTTTGGACATTTTGGATTTTATCCATAATATTTATGGGTTCTTACTTCGGCTTAGGCTTGCACAAAGAAAAAGATGATTCACAACAGAAGCTGGATATTCTTATAATTAGTGCTGTATGCTGTGGTATTGGTTATGCTACTTGTGGCGATAAAAAACCACCTCTATTTTAAAAAATAAGACGGTAAGTAGGTTGGGTAGAGCGATAGCGAAACCCAACATAAAGTAATCGGATTAACAACAATATTCGATGTTGGGTTACGACGCAGAATTAATTCTTCGCTTAATTTAGATATTATCGTGCGCCTAACCCAACCTACAATTACTACAATTACTACAATTACCGTTACTGTATGATTCGAGAAGTGCGATCGCAATCCCCTCAAAACAATCGCGCTAGATTATCCTTACAACAAGTTTTCGCTTACATTCGGGCAATTCACGGTTGTCATTTATGGAAAATCTCTAAAGTTAAAACTTCTTCTGGAAAACCTACCACTAACCGTCTAGTAAATAACCACGGTAAACCTAACAAAACTTCTGCAATCTTGTCCCCAGCAATTACAGGAACGTTAAACTCTTCATCAGCTAAATTTACAATTCCATCATAAATATTAAATTGTGCTTCTCCTTGTGCTGTAAGTCTAGTTTCTTGATCATGTATAAGCTGCCAACCTAGACTTTCAGCGTCTTGAGTATTAATTGCTAACCAATCTGTAAATCCTGTATCAAGAAGTGCATCAACTGTTATAGTTAGCCCGTCAGCTGCTACAAGGTCGATTTCAAAGAAAAGCTCCCCTTTACTACCAAATTGTCCTTCAATCAATTTATTTTACGATGCTCCTGTTAATTGAAAAGTACAAATCAACCTTGTTGGATGTTTTATTCTTGCTTCCCTTTGAGCAACTTTCTTGTTGGCATTAATAAAATACTCGCCACTTTCGGGTTCAATCGCAACATACCATTCTTGATGATTATTACTTAAGTCAGAACAAAGATTATTATAAATTAAACGCGCACGCGCAATATATCCTGGACTTGCTTTGAAGGATGAAAATTCATTGGTATATTGCCTAATTCCCACCCAAGGGCTTCGACGCGAATGATTCTGTTCTTGGTGTTGGTTATTTGAATGTTTTAATTGCTCGAAAGTGGATTTAAAATTATCCTCATGAGGGAGGCTTTCGGGAGAAGAATTGTTCATATAGTGAAGAGTTTTGAATTGCATTTGTCAAGAGCCTAACATATTTAGCTTTCCAATTCCCCCACAAAAATCGCGCTACATTATTAATAAAACCTGTAAAACTAACCCTATGAAGTCTCTACAAGACTACACAATTGTTATCCATCCCGATGACAATAACACCTTTGTTGCTTATATTCCTGCAATTCCCGGTTGTCATGCTTGGGGAAAGACATCAGATGAAGCAACTGCCGAACTCGTTAATGTTTTTCAGATGATACAAGAGGAATCTAATCTTGAACAGCAATTCCTCAGCTAAACTAAAATCATAACCCCAGCAAATAGATAAAAATGGACTTTTACACGGTAATACTAAGACAAAGCGCTAGCTATTGGGTAGCTTTATGCTTGGAAAATGGCATTGTAGGACAAGGAGATAATCAAGAAAATGCGATTAATAAATTAAAAGAAGCAATACAGTCTTTTGAAGAAGTTTATAACGCTGAAGACAATGTTTATCAAGCATCTATTCCTATCCCAGAACTACATGAGTTTTTAACCGTAGAAGAACAAAAATCAGATGTTTACGAATTGAGAAAAGTTTATGCCTAAAAATATTCCTTGTAGAGTAGTTCCTATTAATATGGGTGCAAAATAAATGTCTCCCGGTTATGTTTTAAGAATCTTTAGACAATTTGGCTTCAGCGATGAAGATATAGAAAGTTTGTTGAATTAGTAATTTAGAAATTGTACAAATGCTAGAAATACATAAAAACTATGTAGTTGACGAAAATAAAAAACCGATCGCCGTACAAATTCCTATTGCTGAATTTGAAAAAATCGAAGAAATTCTTGAAGATTACGCTTTAGTAAAACTGATGAAGGAAGTTCAAGCTGAAACGCCACTTACTTTAGACGAAGCATTAATAGAATTAGAAAAAGAGTGAATAAGCTGATGTGCAGCTAAATTCTATAATGCAACAACGTGAAAATATTGTAGTGCGAGCATCTTGCTCGCTAGAATTATGCAAATTAAATGCATAACAACTTACCTTGTATTTACACAATATTCCATGTTGGGTTACGGTGCATAATTAATTATTCGTTTAAAAATAAAATATTCTCACGCACCTAACCCAACCTACCACTAACCTTTGACCTTTAACCTTTGACCTTTGACCTTTTTAACCTTTAAACTTGCTGCTGGGGAACTTGAGAAATTTCTGCTGATTTTTCTTTGTCTTGACGGCGTTTTTTAGCGTAAAGCTGAATAGTTGCAGCCATCGCAATAACTAATCCGAAGATTCCCCAAGCCGTAATATCGGTAGGAAGATTATTCTTAAACACTGCCAATAAAACAATTACTACCAGCATTACCGTGGGTGCTTCATTCAAAGCGCGTAACTGCTGACTACCCCATTTGCATTCACCTGCTGCTAACTGTTTCATTAAACGCTTGCAGTAATGATGATAGCCAATCAATAACACCACAAAACCAAGTTTGACGTGCAGCCAGGGCTGTTTTAAAACTTCGGGTTCCGTTGAAAGCAAACCGATCGCCATTGCGATCGTTACCAGCATTCCTGGCGTAGTAATAATGCTGTAGAGGCGTTTCTCCATAATTTGATACTGATTCTTCAATATCGTGCGTGCGGGTTCGGGTTCCTGCTCGGCTTCTACGTGATAAATAAACAAACGTACTAGGTAAAATAACCCAGCAAACCAAACTACAATACCGACAAGATGAAATGCTTTAAACCAGGAATAAGCCATGAATCGTAACCTTTCTCAACTTTAAAAGGGGCGATATAAATATCAGGTTACGCCAAAAAGCTCTTGAAAAACTGCCGATCGATGCTAGCGAGGTGAAGAAATGCGAACTTTAATGCTAATTAGATTAACTTTGAGATAATGTGTTTTTTTATGTAGATATCTATTTTTACCGTTTGCTGGCTGCTGCCTGCTTCAAAAATGCAATCCGAATTTAACTTTTTTCAGCATTGGTATCCTGTTTCACCTGTTGAAGATATCAACCCCCAACAGCCAACGGCAGTCACTGTTTTAGGGCTTCGCTTAGTGATCTGGAAGCCGCAATCATCCGATTACCGAGTATTTTTCGATAAATGTCCCCATCGTCTTGCGCCTTTAAGCGAGGGAAGGGTTGATGAAAAAACGGGTAATTTGATGTGTAGCTATCATGGTTGGCAATTTGATGCTCAAGGAATTTGTACCCGCATTCCCCAAGCCGAGAATCCACAGATTGTGACTAAAAATCAACAAAATCTTTGTGCGGTTACATTACCAGTACGTCAAGAAAATGATTTACTCTGGGTTTGGCTGGATGCAAATTCACCACAACTAGCAGCAGATACTCCATTACCTCTTTCACCTCAAGTCGATGCCAGTAAAGGTTTTGTTTGGTCTTCTTACGTCCGCGATTTAGAATATGATTGGCAAACTCTTGTAGAAAATGTCGCCGATCCAAGTCATGTTCCTTTTACCCATCACGGCGTACAGGGCGATCGCGAAAATTCTTCACCCGTAATCCTAGAAATTATCAAATCAACAGCAAATTTAATTGAAGCGACTTCAAAAGGAAGATTTAATACCACTATTACTTTTGAGCCGCCTTGTCGCTTGGAATATACAATTAAATTTGGCAATGAAGGTAAGCAACTCGGACTTGTCACTTACTGCATACCAACTTACCCTGGTAAATCAAGAATTGTCGCTCAATTTACTCGTAATTTTGCTGGCACGCTCAATGGCGTTATACCGCGTTGGTGGAGTCATATCAAAATCCGCAATCAAGTCCTCGATGGTGATATGATTATCCTGCACCAGCAAGAGCATTTTCTTCAAGAAAGACAATCGGTAGAAACTTGGAAAACTGCTTACAAATTACCTACTAGTGCAGATCGCTTAATAATTGAATTTCGTAATTGGTTTGATAAATATTCTCAAGGACAGCTACCTTGGAATCAAGTTGGAATTAAAGTTTCAGAAAATTCTAAATTAACAATAAATGATAACCGTCAAGAACTACTCGACCGATACAAACAACATACTCAAAATTGCAATAGTTGTAGAAATGCGCTGAAAAACTTACAGCGTTTGCAAGTATTTTTCGTAGCATATTTTACAATTATTATTTCAATCGTAGCAACTCTTCCCGACGCACTTAGAATCAAGCTTGGTTTACCTTTGATGCTGACAGGATTATTGAGTTTAGCAGCTTTTGCTTGGCTCAAATTTTGGTTAATTCCTCAATTTTATTACCAGGATTACTTGCATCCCGAAAAAGATTAAAATAAATATTAAGCATAAATACTCAATAAAAAATAATTTTAATTTGCATAGATTTTCCTAGTTTTATGAGTGCTTAGTTAACTGTTCCCTATCTAAACGAAATGTTTAATTGAATGTTGGCACAAGTACTTATAAAAGTAATTTTTGCTCAATATATCTTCAAATCCTAACATATTAAGTTATATATTGAGCTATAGAGGTATACTCGAAAAACTTAACACAGTTGTTGATATATTTATTTTGAGCCTATATTAATTGAGCTATATTAAAAAACCGTAATATTTCTTAACAAATATTTCATTCTGATGATTTAAGATTTTTTTTATAAATTCAGCCTTGAGAGAGTGAATTCAAGGTGATGGTGTCATAGTATGAAACATAAGAGTACTGGAGTGGAGGTAATGTTTATCGATAGTACTCATCTAAGTCTAGAACTGAAGTTAAAAAATGCTTTTGGGGTGTAAGGTGTATGCCCTTTAAAATTCTTGTAGTGGATGACGATTTAGGAACTCGTTTGTCTATCAGCGACTATCTCGGATTATGTGGCTACACTGTAATAACGGCTAATGATGGTCAAGAAGGTTTGGTTATGGTAAATAAACATTATCCAGACTTAATTGTTACCGATATTATTATGCCGCAAGTGAATGGCTACGAACTTGTGCGTAGAGTGCGTCAGCAAGCCCAGTTTCGTCTGTTGCCCGTTATTCTATTAACAGCGAGAACTCAAACACAAGAAAGAATTTTAGGTTATCAATCTGGATGCGATTTATATTTACCCAAACCTTTTGAACTTGAAGAATTAGCTGCTGCGATCGGTAATCTTTTGGAACGAAGTCAAATTATTCAATCTGAATATCAATTATCGTTGCAAGAAAACTTCAAAAGAGCTGATGCTACCACTCAAACAGATTTTTCCGATCGTAAAATAACTAAATTACATGAATCTCTCACCAATAGAGAACAGGAAGTTTTAGAACTTTTAACTCATGGGCTTTCTAATGCTGAAATTGGCGATCGCTTGCACCTAAGTCCTCGAACTGTAGAAAAATATGTTAGCAGCTTGTTAAGAAAAAGCGATACTAGTAACCGAGTCGAATTAGTACGTTTTGCAATGGAGCATCATTTGGTGGATTAAAAATGTAGAGACGTAAAATTTTACGTCTCTTGTTTTACGTCTCTTGTTTTAGGTGTGTAATTTTACGTCTGTTGTTTTGTTTTACCTATGTTGTTTCACGTCTCTTATCAATCGAAATCTTGTTAATTCGCCGTTGGTTGAGGAGAAGTTGAATTTATCGAATTTATGTGAGGTGATGGTAATGATTTCCAGTAGCTGGCAACCAAACCAACCATAAACCACCATAAAGTATTTATCTGAGGACGATACCATACAGTATCAACAACACCATGACCAAGCATACCTGCTAAAGCCGCAATTCCTGCAATTAACCACAAACCTTGTATATTTCGTTGCAGTCTCAAACGTCGTAACTGCACTAAACCAGAATTAAATGTGACAATTAGCAGCCATAGAAAACAAACAAAACCGATTAAACCAGTTTCAACTGCGATTTCTAGAAAAACTGAATAAGCACTTAAAGCTGTAAAATTAGGACGTTGATAAAGAGGATAAACTTTATTAAATGCGCTATTACCCGGACCAATACCAATTACCGGACGATCTTTAATCATTTCAATAACAGCCATCCAAACATTAATTCGGAAGTTATTGCTGCTATCACCTCTACCGGCAAAAATGCTTAAAACCCTTTCGCGCACGGGTGCGACAAACAATACTGCTAGAAGAAATACTATTGCTAAACTTCCTAAAAGAATTGGCAGCGACCAAGTACGCCAGAAGGGAGGCATATCGATACTCCACCAATATAACAATAATACTAAAAGTACTAAAAACGATACTACTAAACCAATCCAACCACCACGACTATAGGTAAGAACCAAACAAGCACCATTGACAATAAACATGGTGAGTGCTAAAGCTTTTGTAAACCAGCTACGCCATGCAAAAATTGCGATAAAACTTAAAATTACGGCAGGAAGAAGATATCCAGCAAGTAAGTTCGGATTACCTAAATAACTATATACCCTGGTAGTTTTGGATAAAGGTGATTCAGGATCTACCCAAGTTGCCAGCGCCTTAGCACCGAAGTACGCCTGCCGCAATCCGTTGACGCTCACAATTAAAGATATATGTAGATAAACGGCAATTAGCCAAGCACGAATGCGAGAAGATTTGAGTAATCTAGCGCAAAGAGCAAACAGCAATAAGTATAAAGTTAGCTTTGTCCAACCTGTAAATGCTGCTTTTTTGACTGGTGATAGCGATGTTGCGACAGTCGCGATTCCCCAGTAGAGGAAAACCAGCAAATGTATTGGTGTAACTCCTGTAGCATTAGAAGGTGCTGGTTCATCAGCTAAAGTTAGCAGCAACCAGAATCCGACACAAGCTACAAGTAATAAACCCACCAATCCGTTGGAAACGAAAGGAGCCAGAATATATACAAGACTCAATAGTGCAACTGCGATCGCGTCGCCCCACCGAAGTAAAATACTAGTCTGCCGCCAAGAGCTTAAAAGCCCAACTACAAAGCGATGTAGGTAGCTAGTAGTAATATACTGCTTGAGGGGAAGGGAAGATAAAGTGAATTGTTGCCAAAAGAAATCCATACAACTAGAGCCTTAGTCAATTAGCATTGAGCGAAAAACCTGGACTAATAATAATGTGGTTAGTCCAAAAAAGGTAACAATATAGACTGCATTTGAGAAAATTGGTAATCAATCTGTCTTATTGCTCAATATTGCTGATGGGGTAATAGTTTTATATTTCACTATTACCGCTTACCCATCAATCATTACAAATTACCTATAATCAGAAAATTTTCGCTTTTGTTGCTAATTAAAGATTGTTGGGATAACAAATACTCATCATATAGATTATATAGATTCTGCGATCGCTTCATTATTACCTTGTATCGGCAAAGAAAGCACGTACCGATATCCTGATTCTGGCGAGCCTTGAATTGCGATTTCTCCTCCGTGTAGCTCTGCTAATTGACAGCTAAGCAATAAACCCAAGGTTTCGCGAGATACGCCACCAGATTGTGCTTGAGCTTGCTGTTCGGATGAATCAACAGCAGTTTTACTTGCAGAAACATTCTCTGTGTGCATACCGTTTCTCGAAGACATACTAGTTAGCGTGTCTTGGCTTTGTTTGTGAGTATTGAAAGCTGAAGTTATATCGGATGCGAGTTCCATCGAAGATACTTGAGAAAGCCTGAAATAAGGATCTACTTCGGTTATTCCTTCTCCCAACCAAGGATGAGAAACCCAAATTGTCAGGTTTAGCGCATCATCTTTGTAAGAAACATGAATCCTGACAACGCTACCAGTCGCAGAAAGTTGAATCACGCTGAAAATTAGGTGATACAGAATTTGCCGCACTTTATCTTTATCCAATGGCAAAATCCGATTTCGTCCGGGTTCTATAGATAGACGAATATCTTGCTCGCGGCGGGCTGCTGCTTCTTCTAAAGTATTGATAGCTTGCTGGCAAAGCATTTCAATATCTACAGGAGCCAGATTTAGTTCGGTATTTGTATCATCCATTGCTCCTAACTCAGAAATCTCGTTGACTAAGGAAAGCAAATATCTACCGCTATGTTGAATAATTTCGAGATATTCTCTTTGCTTAGTTGTCAAAGGACCGTAAATTTCTCGTCCTAAAACGCTAGCCATACCCAGCACTGATGTTAAAGGAGTGCGTAATTCCTGAGTTAGCTGTCCTAAAAGCTGCAATTTCAATTGACTGGTAAAAACTGAGTCTTGAAAAGTAGGCGCACTGATTTTGATTTCCGAAGTAGTACCGGATTCCAACTTGCGATCGCTAGAAGAAACACTTCTGACTGGAGACGCTTGCAGTAAGCGATTGCGTTCAAATTCACTCATGCTCCAACGAGCAATGATTTGTAAAAACTCGATATCCCGCGTTGTGAAATTGCGCGGTATCAAGTCCATTACTGCTAATGCACCCAAGCAATGCCCTTCTGCGTCAATCAGTGGCACTCCTAAATAAGCGCGAATCCCGTAATCTTGTACCAGCTTACCGCTAACAAGTTCTGCTTTTTCCAGCTTACGAGTATCGTTAATTACAACCATCTGCGATCTTTCCACTACCTGGGTACAGAAAGATTCTTCGCGTGAGAGTTGACGGGTTTGTGCTAATTGATTCATTAGTCCCAATCGTGACAAACCCACTGCTGACTTAAACCAGTGACGCTCGTTATCCACAAATCCCAAAATTGAAATCGGTGCTTCGAGGAAGTGAGCAGCAGTTTGAGTGGCTTCTTCAAAAACCGGGATTGTTTCTGGCTGCCGCAAGCCTAGCTGCAATAAAGCTTGAAGGCGTTGCTGTTCTTGATTTTCAGGTGTTGCCCAACCATTTGGGGCAAACGTTTTGTTTGATGGCTCTACCATTACCACTGCTACCTTGATATTTCTTGGAAACTGTATTTCATCTAACCGTTGTTTGCTGAGTCTTTACTATTCTTAAGCATTCCCCAAATTCACCTCAGACAAACAAGATTGTCAATTTTTTTTTCTTAAGTGGGAAGTTTGACTAGTTTTCCGACTACTCCGCCGATGCTTATTTACCAGTTATATCTGTTCTTCTAGATTATTTTTAAGTGAAATGGCGCTTGCTTTCAAATTTCATCTATGGATCGCAAAAAAATAGGTCTGCGTATTATTTTATAGATATCAAATAATTCCCGTGAGTCTACTGAAGTTTCTCATAATCTTATTTTTTTATGGTAAATTCACTGTTGTCATTAGCTTCAAAAAAAACGATGAATAATAATTAGACTAAAACAGAAATAACTATTTTCAGTGATTTTTTATGTTTCAAGTTTGATTGTATAATTTGAACTATTTGATAATAATTAAGTCAATAAATACAGATTTTAAATATTTGTATAATATTTAGCATTATTCAATTACAAATCGATGGATTAAATAAATTTTATATACGTTCGAGTAATTGACTCTCTAATGAGAAGACGATTGTACAAATATTTAACAGAAAAATAAGACAAACTTAGAGAAAAAATAGCAAAACATTCATAACTTGTCGAAGGTAACTCAAGATAGAATTAAATTTAATATAAAATTTACAGAACCTTCATACTTTTTCTTTGCTGATTTCTAAGTATTTAGTCATAAATAGATAAGACAAGTGTAAAAAAAATCATTTTTATTAAAAGAGGCTGCTGACTAAATGAGTAATGATGCAAGAATTCCCTTTGTAGACCTAAAATGGCAGCACCAATCAATTCAAAAAGAAATCAGGCAAGCAATTGAAGATGTATTAGAACGAGGAGATTTTATATTAGGCAAAGCGCTGAATGATTTTGAAGCAGAATTTGCATTGCTTTGCGGTGCAGAATATGGAATTGGAGTTGCTTGTGGAACCGATGCGATCGCTCTTGGTTTGCAAGCTTGTAATATAGGCGACAATGACGAAGTGCTTTTGCCTGCAAATACATTTGTAGCAACCTTAATTGGAGTCTTGCGTGCGGGTGCAAAACCAATTTTCGTCGATTGCGACCCAAACACTGCTTTAATAGATTTGGAGGCAGCGGAAAATGCCATTACATCGAAAACTAAAGCGATTGTTCCAGTGCATTTGTACGGTCAAATGGTGTCTCCTAAAGAACTATTAGATTTTGCTCAAAGACACGATCTACTAGTTTTTGAAGATGCAGCACAGGCGCATTTAGCCCACAGAGATGGGTATCGGGCGGGTTCTGTAGGGACAGCAGCAGCTTATAGCTTTTATCCTAGTAAGAACTTGGGTGCATTTGGTGATGGTGGAATATTAGTGACGCAAGACAAGGAAGTTGCCCAAAAAATGGTGCGGTTGCGGAATTATGGTGCATCTAAAAAATATTTCCACGTAGAATTGGGTACAAATAGCCGTTTGGATACTTTACAAGCAGCGGTGCTGCATCAAAAGTTACCCCATTTAGAAGGATGGAATGCCAATCGTTTGGAAATAGCCCAGCAGTACGATCGCGAACTAGCACCCTTGAAATCCCTGGGAATTACTCCCATGCAAAATCAAAGTGGTGACGGACACGTTTATCACCTTTATGTAATTAAAGTCAGCGCTCAATGTCCTTTACAGAGAGAAGAAATTCAAGAAAAACTTGCCGATATCGGAATTCAAACAGGAATTCACTATCCGATTCCCTGTCATCTTCAGCCTGCTTTTAGCAATTTAGGCTATAAGATGGGAGACTTTCCTCATTCTGAAACGCTTGCAAAACAGATATTATCTTTACCGATGTATCCCGGTTTGACTAGCAGCCAGGTAAAAGAAGTGGTAGCAGTTATTGCATCAATAGTTAGCGAACCTCAAGAGAAGTTGCTGCATATTTAAGAATGTTAGGTTATTAGTTAGCGAGCAGTCAGCAGTCAATAGTATAAGAATAATGAAATATAAATTTCACATAAAAATATTTATACTTTGTGCAAGACAGTTTCTGATTTATGTAAGTTTATAATCATCGTCAATTTAAACATTGGCTGTTGGCGCTCTTTAATATTGTTTTATAAGTTTAATTAGTTAATTAACTGAAATTATGTTAACTCAGCATCAAGCAAGACGTTCGATTCCACCACAATTATTTAATTTTGCCATATTAGGTATATTAGTAGTGATTTATGCTCCCTTAGTACTTTTTTGGTACGACGGCTGGATAAACAAAAATATTAGTACGGAACATGAATATTTTAGCCACGGGATTATCGGTTTCCCATTTGCGGCTTATTTAGTTTGGATGAATCGTAAACAATGGAAAAGATTACCGGATAAAACCCATTTTTTGGGTGCCATATTGTTGGCAGTAGGAGGAGTCTTTTATCTTAGCGGTGTTGGTGAATGGGTAAACCTTTCTTTCCCCGCAATATTGGCTGGATTATGTTTGTGGTTAAAAGGAATGTCCGGTTTTAAATTACAGGGTTTTCCTTTACTATTGATTCTGCTAGCAACTCCTAACTCAGCACCATACTTAATTGCACCTTTTACTTTACCCTTGCAAGGCTTTATTGCCGGAACTGCTGGCTTTATCCTCAATCAGTTTAATCTGCCCGTAGTTGTAGATGGAATTAATATATACGCTAAGGGACGCATTGTAGAGGTTGCACCTTATTGTGCGGGCTTAAAAATGCTGTTTACTACTATGTATGTCGGTTTGATATTACTTTATTGGACGGATACTTTATCGAGCCGACGCAAAAGTATTTGGTTTTTATCAATAGCAGCGATTATCAGCGTTACTGCAAATATAATTCGTAATACTTTACTTACCTTCTTTCATGCTACCGGACAAGATGGGGGTTTTCACTGGTTGCACGATGGTTGGGGTGGGGATCTTTATTCTGCTTGTATGTTACTAGTATTAATACCCGCGATCAACTGGATTGATAACTATTTTTCAGAAGATGCGGAAATAAACGCAGGGGGTGAAGTTCAGTAGATTCCCCGTTTTCAATAGTCCATAATAAATATAGGACTGTTGAAATTACTGAACTCAAAATGACGGTATAAAAAGTACAATTTTGTCTTTTGTAGTTAATACTTTACTAATGATTTCCCTTTCCCGATTTTTCAAGGAACGTCAGTTTTTACAGATAGCAGCGCTATGTTTATTAGTGTTGCTACTGGCGATAGGGGCATTACCGGGATACCTTAAAGGCAATTGGCAATGGAAAGAACCACCACCTATTACCAATCTTGGGGAGATAAAGCAGTTGCGTAAAACGGGTTTAACATTACCCGGTTGGAAAATTACTCAACAACAGGAACAACAACTAGGTTCTGGTAAATGGTCCGTGCAAGTTATGGAAAAGGAGGATTTAAGCCAAACAGCTATATTGTTGTTATTACCTCAAAATGGTCCTAAAACCCAACCCCAAGTTGAATGGACCGAAATTAATAGTTGGGGAAGAATGCAGTGGGGAGAGTGGCAAGTTGCTCAATATCGGCAAGCACAATTTACGGTTAAACAACCACAATTTAAAGACGAAACTAAAGTAGAAGCGAGATTTTTTCGCGCATCTAGCAAGAATCAAACCTTTGCTGTTTTGCAATGGTACGCCATGCCTAATAATGGACATTTTTCGCCTTTAAACTGGTTCTGGGCAGACCAATTAGCACAGTGGCACAGGCAGCGCGTTCCGTGGATTGCTGTTAGTTTATTGATTCCAATGGAACCTTTTGGGAAAGTAGAAACAACCTGGCAACAAGTAAAGTCTATTGGTCAAAGCGTGCAAACTACATTATTTAATTTCAATTCTTAACAGTATTTTCGCGAGTGGGGGTGAAATTGGTGTACAAAAAATAAAGATGAAAAATAGACAGTTTAAGTATTTTATTAAAAAAAATGTTTCGCCCACTTTAAGCCTTCAATCAGCTTAAAAGCACAGATGTTTAGAACTCGATTACGTCATATGCTTGCATTCAAAGCCTTTTGTGCTGCCAGTCTTCAAGTAAGTCTTTTTTTAGCAGCAGTTTCCCAACCAGTTTTTGCTCAAAGCCCTCAAGAACTACTACCTCAACAAAAAGACCCCGTAGGACCGCTTCCTGCGCCTCCAACCGACTCGGAGTTTTTAGCTCCTTCTCCCTTAAACGACGATGGAGAGATTTCACCTCAATTTACTAGATATTTTCTGGGGACGGGTGATGTTATCGGTATATTTGTGGAACCACCCGAAGGTCGCTATCGTTTGGGAGCAGGAGATGGAATTACTGTAATAGTGCAGCGTTTCCCCAATTTGAGCTTTCAAGCATCGCTTAATCGAGAGGGTAATGTTGTAGTACCTTTAGTCGGAACTGTATCCCTCCAAGGTTTGACCGTAGAAGAAGCCCAAGCAAAAATTCGTGCAGGGTTGAATCGTTTTGTAGTCGAACCAAGCGTTACCGTAGCATTAGCTGCACAACGTCCTCCTTTAAATTTTCAGACGCGAGTAGATGCAGAAGGTAACGTAGCAATACCGCGACTGGGAAAAATTTCGGTCAAAGGTTTAACTTTAGAAGAAGCACAAGAAAAGATTCGTTTGGGTTTACAGCGCACTCAAGTAGACCCTGTTGTCACTATTTCGCTGTTATCGCCAAGACCCATTCAAGTAAATCTAGCTGGAGAAATCACCAGACCGGGAGTTTATCCAGTCAATCCTTCATTACCCAACGTTCTTGATGTTTTGCGGACAGCCGGAGGTTCAACTCAAACAGCGGATTTACGGCAAATCCAAGTACGTCGCAAGCTGATAGATGGTTCGGTAGTCTCGGAAAATATCGACTTCTACACTCCCTTACTAAATGGCAGCAGCTTTCCGTCATTACGTTTGCAAGACGGCGATTCAATCATCATTCCGCGCCGTGAAGTTGCGATCGATGACGGTTACGATCGCAATGTAGTTGCGCGTTCTACTTTAGCGCAGCCAGTAATTAGAGTTCGTGTATTAAATTACGCTTCTGGGGGAATAGTTACCCAAAATTTACCTAACGGCAGTAATTTTATTGATGCTTTGGGAAGTGTAAACATCGATCGCTCGGATCTAAAGGACATTGCCTTAGTACGCTTCGATCCCGAACAAGGTAAAGCAGTTGCCCAGAAACTAAATGCGAGAAAGGTATTTAGAGGAGATGCTTCTCAAAACGTACCGTTGCAAGACAACGATGTTATTGTTGTTGGTCGAAATCTAATTGGAAAAATAACTAACGTTCTTTCAAATGTTGCTAGACCTTTCCTTGATGTTCAGTCTTTTATTCGCTTTTTTGAAGCCTTCACTTTTTAGATATCAATATAAATTAACTCATCTAACCTATGTCCGCCGCCAATTCTGTTTGTATCTCCCTTTGCCATGACTCCACCAATTGTTAAGCGCTATCTAATTGCTTTCGATAAATACAAATGGATTGGATTAGCCAGTTTTGGTTTAGTTGTTGCGGGGTCAACTATATTAGCCGTACAACCAGAACCACCACGCCAATTTATAGCCAGTGGTGCCCTTACCTACACTAGTCCGCCAGTTAGTTTTTCGGCAACTGGTAGTGAAATTCAGCAAAAAGGTTTGGCACTATCGGAAGAAGTTTTGGTAAGACCCGCAATAATTGAATCCGTAGCGCAAAAAGTTAATGTAAAACCAAAAAAGATTGGTACAAATCTTGCTGTTAACGTGCCTACAATCGGTGAAGATGGGCAGTTAACTGATGCAACTATTAGTATTAAATATCAAGATACCGAGCCAAAAAGAGCGCAACAAACAGTGCTTGCCTTAATGCAAGAAATGATCGATCTGAGCGGTGAAATTAATAGCGGGCGATTAAAAGCAATTATTGACAAAATACAGGAAAGATTACCAAAAGTTACTCAGGAATTAGAACAAGCTGAAAAGAAACTCGAACAATACGATCGCGTAGAACGTCCGGCAATTTTAGCTGCTGAAAATGGTAGTTTGCTCCAAACTATCACGGGTAGTCAAAATCAACAAAGGCAAATCAAACTGACTGTTTCTGGTATTGATGCCCAGATTCGTAGTTTGCAGCAAAGGTTAGGCTTGAGCGCTCAACAAGCATATACTTCTTCTGCTTTAAGCGCCGATCCAATTATTGCCAATTTACGCAACCAACTTTATCAAGTTGAATCCCAGATGGAGGTTCTCAGAAAAGACGTGCGTGCCGATTATCCGGACATGATTCAGTTGCAGCGTCAAAAAGATGCTTACGAAAAACTACTGCAAGAACGTGCAAATGAAGTAATTGGTGGTGGGGGTACAACTGCTCCTCTGCCTAGTGTTTCCGGTGTCCGCGCCAAAAGTAATTTAGACCCCGCACGACAGCAGCTTGCGAATCAATTAGTAGCTTTACAAACTCAGCGAGAAACTTTACAAAGACAACTAATTGATTTAGTGCAAGAACAAACCCGATTACAGCGAGATTACGCTGACATACCCAACAAGCAATTAGAGCGATCGCGCTTAGTGCAGCAGGTAGAGTTAAAAAAGCTTGTGTACGATCGGATGCAAGCAAAATTAGCCGATGCTAGAACCGCAGAAGCAGAAACCGTAAGTACTTTGGCTATTGCTCAACCACCAGTAGTTATACCCCAGAAATCATCCGCTCAAAGCGTACCTATAACTTTAGGCATCGGTGGTTTCTTAGGGCTATTAATTGGTGGCGGTGTAATCTTCTTGTTAGGTTCTCTCGAAGGTACTTTCAAAACAAAAGAAGATATTCGCAATGCCCTCAAGCAGCGAGAAGTTTTGCTACTTGCAGAATTGCCCGTGATGCCTGTTAAACAAACCGATTCACTGATTCCGGTAGTACTTTCTGCCGAGTCTGCTTACATGGAGTTTTTAGAAAAATTCCGTTCTAACGTGCGTCGCGTTGGCGGTAAAAAAGTAAAAGTAGTATTGATTACTAGTACGGGTAGTAGAGAGGGTAAAACTACAAGCGCTTATAACTTAGGCATAGCCTCCGCTCGTGCCGGAAAACGCACCTTAATTATCGAGACAGATTTGCGATCGCCATCTCGTTGTGAATCGTTAAATATAAATTCCGATCCCGATGCCAGCGTTGAACCCCTACGCTACTACAGCAGCAGCGAATGCATCCGCATGGTTCCAGATGTAGAAAATTTATACATAGTACCGAGTCCCGGACCTTTACGACAATCAGCCGCAGTATTAGAATCGAGTGAATTACGGCGATTAATGGAAGATGCCAGAGAACGTTACGATCTAGTAATTTTAGATACAACGCCTTTAGGTTTATCAAACGATGCTTTACTAATTCATCCTTACAGCGATGGCATGATTATGGTAACTCGACCAAATTACACTCAAGAGAATATATTGGGTGAAGCCCTTGATGAATTAGTCGAATCTGATATGGGTTTATTAGGAGCAGTTATCAACGCTGCCGATATTGACTTAATTGAAGAACCAATTTCATATATTGAAGAAGACTCAGATGTTATACATCCGGAGGAGTATTCGACGGGAGTTCATCGGAATTGAAGGATGGGGGACAAGGAGAGGGGGAGATGGTGAATCCACTTGCGTGCGGAGGAACACGACCGTTGAGCAAAGTGGTGAACCCGAAGGGGGAGATGGGGAGAGATTTTGAATCCAAAAACTCCTAACTCATAACTCCTAACTCCTAATTCATAACTCCTAACTCCTAACTCCTCACTCATAATTCATAACTCCTCACTTCTAACTCCTCACTCCTAACTATTCAATAATCATCATTAAATAAACCAAGCAAAGGACCTAAAAGTAATCCAAATGCGAAACCGCCAATGTGCGCCCAATAAGCGACTCCACCTGTTTCCATAGTCATATTAGCGGCTCTTTGCAAAGCACTAACGCCAGATATGACATTTTGGACAATATAAACCCCTATTAGTACCCATGCTGGAACTCTAAGGGTAGTTATAAAAAAACCTAGAAAAACAAAAGTTCTGACTAAAGTTCGAGGGAAGCGGATGAGGTAGGCACCTAAAACTCCGGAAATCGCCCCAGAAGCGCCCAATGAAGGGATAGCAGAATCCATACCAATGAACCACTGACACAAGGCAGCTAAAGCACCGCAAGCCAAGTAAAAAATTATATATTTAAAATGACCCAAACGGTCTTCAATATTGTTACCAAAAACCCAGAGAAACACCATATTAGAAATTAGGTGCCACCAACCGCCGTGTAAGAATTGCGATGTAAATAAAGTTGCCCATTCTGGTACTGGTTGATTGATTGCTCCACCAGCAAAACTAGCGCTCAACTGCTGCGGTATCACTGCATAAAGTTGGAAAAACTGCTCTAATTGTGCATCTGGCAAGGTAAATTCGTGAAGAAATACTATTACATTAAAGCCAATCAATCCGTAAGTGATATAAGGTGTGATTCGCGTTGGGTTTTCGTCGTATAGAGGAAACACTGGTGTTTTTTATTTTAATTAATAATTGCACTATAACCTGTAGGGCTTGTAACTGCGAAGTATAGAGCATTTCATCCGTGCAAATAGTTTAATGAAATATAGGATGGGAACGGGGAGATGGGGAGATGGGGAGATGGGGAGAGATTTTGAATCTAAAAACTCCTAACTCTTAACTCTTAACTCCTAACTTTTAACTCCTAACTCCTAACTCCTAATCCAATAACCAATGCCCAATTCGTAATTACCAAGATTCGTCTGGGGATTTGTCGCCGAACAAACCTAATACAGGACCGAGAATTGCTCCGAACACAAAACCGCCAGCGTGCGCCCAATAAGCAATTCCTCCATTTTCCATACCAATATTAGTAGGCATTCCCAAACTGGAAACACCGTAAAAGGCTTGTTGAACAAACCAAAATCCTAAAAAGAAGTATGCCGGAACCCGAAAAGTAGGGAAAAAGATGCCCAAGGGTACGACACCAAGAACTTCTGCTTTGGGAAAACGGATAATATACGCTCCCATGACACCTGCGATCGCTCCACTAGCACCTAAAGAAGGAATTGCGGAACCGCTCGAGAAATACCACTGAGTCAAAGATGCTAAAACACCACAAGCTAGATAAAAAATCAAATACTTGATATGACCTAATTTTTCTTCAACGTTGTTACCAAAAATCCATAAAAACAACATATTACCGCCCAGATGCAGCAAACCGCCATGTAAAAACTGGGCGGTAATCAAAGTCAACCATTCGGGAACGGGTTGATTTACGGTAATTCCCCCGAAACTGGAGGTTAATTCTCGCGGTACTACAGCAAATAGGTGAAGAAAGCCGTTCAGATACTGGGGCGGTAAACTCGACTCGTAAAGAAAAGCCAGAACATTAACGGCAACTAGTCCATAAGTAACATAAGGTGTGATGGAAATAGGATTATTGTCTCTAATTGGAACCACAGCATTTTTCCCGATTTTGAAGCATCAGCATTAGATTACCGAATTTTGACAATAATCGCTTCTAACCTCCGATTGACATCTTTATAGAGAATTTGCGGAATTACGTCAGGTGTTTTACTGCTTTTGTTCGATTCCATGAGTATTGTTATCAAGTTGATGATTTTTTTCAATATCGTTATGCATTACTTTTTCTTCGTAGTTATTCCAAAAGCCGTATTGACAAAATACCGATATCCGATAGTAAGCTGACTCAAAAAAATCAACTAACATTACAAAAGCCTGAGCATTAGACATTCAGGATATTCGCCTCTTGACTATAACTGTTTGCAATATCTTTACAAAATTGCATCGTATGAAAATCCAGATTGATACCCATAGAACTGAACGTATTAATGCAATTATTCAACACCGGCAAAGATTTGGTAGTCGAATCGAACGCGATCGAGCAAATCTGGAAGCTTGTAAATTAGCGCTGGTTAATTTAAAACAGTACCAATCTGAGTTTCTTGCTCAAGGCATTGACGCTACATCTGCTAAACGTTTGAGAGAAATTAATTTTGAGTTAATTGATGAAATCGATCGCCTTTTAAATGTATTGGAAAAACTGCGGTATCGCTGTAGTCGCAAGACAATAAACATTGCAGTTCTTGGTTATGCTCGACAAGGTAAAAGTCGTTTGTTGCAAAGTTTAACTGGACTTAGTAGCCAAGTAATTCCCGATGGCGGCGAAGGATATTGTACTGGTACATTAAGTAAAATTATTCACCAACCTAGATTGCCGCGAGCGGTAGCTAAGGTACATTTCTATTCATCATCGGAGTTCGGTTTACAAGTGCTTGCTCCTTATTACGAAACCTTGGGTTTGGGTAAAAAACCTATAACTGTTGAAGAATTTGCTCGCAATCCTCCGCCCAGTTTACCAATAGAAAAGAAAGATAGCGAGTTTGACAAAGCTAGATACGGACATCTGCGTAAGGATTATTATACTAATATTGCCAAATATCGCCATTTACTCGAATCTCCCCCTATAGAAATTACTGAGGAGGAAATTCCACAATACGTAACTCAGGATTCTGTTGATGAAAACGGCGATAAAATTGTTAACTATTTAGCAGTTAAAGACTGTGTAATATCTTGTTCTTTTCCTCACCAGGATATTGGTCAAATTTGCTTATTAGATTTACCGGGTTTGGGAGATACGAACTTAATCGAAGCAGAGCGATTAATAAATATTCTCTCTCAAGAAGCCGATTTTATTTTATTTGTTCGCAGACCAGAAGCCAACGCTGTTTGGGGAGAAGCACATCTAAAGCTGTATCAAATTGCTCGCGATGCTTTGGCGAATTTTCCCCTTGCTTCTAGTTCTTTTATGATTCTCAACCGCAGCAAACACGGTGTAGAAGGTGGTGATAACAGCTACCGCTGCCAAAAATTGCAAGCACAACTCAAAGAAACACCAATTCGAGTCGCACAGTGTATTGTTGCCGATTGTTCCGATTCTCAAGAGGCTTTTACCAAAGTTTTAGAGCCGATTCTCGATTATTTGGTTGAGAATGCAGAGTCAATTGAAAGAGAATATGGGCGTTCTTGTCATAAACAATTAAATGCACTTTACCAAAATATTAATATTGAATTAGATAAAGCTACTGGTGCTTTAACAAGTCATGGCGATCGCGATTTATTATTTGAACAACTTTTTGAACAGTTTTGGCGTAAATTGACGAATGACTTAGAAAATTTATTAACAGAGCTTAAAGAAAATCGAGATAACTTAGACAGCGAATTTGCAGAACAAGTTCAAAACGCAATTCTACAATGTCGAGCAGATACAGGAATTCCTACAACCTGCCTTGAAATTGCAGAACGCCGTCATTTTTTTGGCTCTTATAGCACTGCTTACAACGATTTTTTGCATGAAATCCGTACTAATTTTTTAGGGCATTTTTTATTTTTGGATAAAGCAATGCAGCTACGGTTGGAAAATCGAAAATGTTTAGTTGTGAAAATTCTCAAAGCTCATTTAGGAGAAATCGCAAATTCTGAGGGAATAGATTTTCTCCAAATTATTTATAACCTTCTTGACGATAGTGCTAATAATCTAAAATTGGGTTTTCAAAAGCTTTATCAGTTTGACGTTTCCCATGCAGGAAGAGTAATCCGGGTTTTAAGGCAAAATAATGTAGATCGACTCAAGCCAGATAATAAGCAATTTGCTTTATTAAAACAAATCAATCAAATTGAATCAGAAGTTAGTTCGGAATTAAATATTGAAGAATTGATTTTAGATACATTACAAAAACTACATCAAGAAGCAGTCGATAAGTCGGAAATAGCTTTAAAACAAATACTTTGCGAACCTTCTGCTGATGCTTATTTTATGTTAGAAGAATTTGTAGATAGAGTTCTTCGGGCTAAAGGGGTACAGTTAGAATGGCGAATTTTGCTTCATAAAGAATGTTATAAAGTGTGGTCGGAATTTAGTCACATAGAACAGTACGTTCAGCAGCAACAGATTTGGAGAGCATTAATTGAACGTGCTAAAGAAGTTAATGGATTATTAGCCAAATAAATATTAAAAAAGTTAAGAGTTATTGCTTATAACTCTTAACTTTAAATTGAGAACTAATTTTAAATCCTTACAAGTTTACCTAAGTTGCACGAATATCCTCTAAAAGTCCTCCACAAGCATCAACAAGTAAATTTACAACTTGATTAAAGCCTTCCGTTCCACCATAATAGGGGTCAGGAACTTCTTTTAGAGAATATTTGCGGCAATAGTCACACATCAAGCGCACTTTGTCTTGATATTTTCCGTCCAAGTCCATAGAAAGAATATTTCGATAATTCTCCCTATCCATTGCCAAAATCAAATCGAAGTTTTCAAAATCGAATGATTCAAAGGCTCGTGCTTCACCGCGAAGTTTAAATCCTAAAAGACTATTCGCAGCAGCACTCATACGAGAATCTGGTGGACTACCGATGTGATAACTTGATGTTCCAGCAGAATCACAGTGGATAGAATTGCTCAAACCAGCTTTTTCTACTAGGTGATTCATCACATTTTCTGCGGTTGGCGAACGACAAATGTTACCCAAGCAGACAAATAGCAGCTTGTAAGCCATAATCCACTTTTATTCCCGTCCTAAGTTTTGCAGTTTCTAGCATATAGGACTGCTGACTCGGCTTAATTAAAAATTAAAATCCGGGAAGTTCCAATCCGCTAGTCAAATCTTCCATGCGATCGCGCATGGTGGCAGTGGATTTGTTGTAAGCATCTTTCATTGCTGCTGTCACCAAATCGGAAAGTACTTCTGCTCCTTCGTTCATGGCATCCGGAGAAACTTCAACTCGTTTGGGTTCTTGGTTTCCACTAAGAATCACCTTTACCATTCCACCGCCAGACTCTCCTTGGATTTCCATTTGCTCCAATTCTTCTTGGAGTTGTTTGGCTCCTTCTTGAACTTGCTGGGCTTTTTTGAAGGCTTCAGCTAGTTCCTTCATTTTTCCTAAACCAAAACCAAATCCTTGTCCTTTTCCTGTCATAATAAATAGCCAGCTTGTGCTTTCAATAACAAATCAAATTCAATTATAGATGCGTCGTGTTATTTGATAGTTTTTTATCTTAAGGTAATGCACCCAATTAATCGCCCTTTTATTAAAAACTAAAGATTTTTGACTCAATATTACAT
Organism: Rivularia sp. (in: cyanobacteria); assembly: GCA_965234645.1. Lineage (GTDB taxonomy): Bacteria > Cyanobacteriota > Cyanobacteriia > Cyanobacteriales > Nostocaceae > Rivularia. Next base: position 5,876,632 of record OZ248344.1, read on the forward strand.
TTAGAATCCATATTCTTCCAATCTGCGATCGCTTATAGTTAAGAGTAATGAAATCCCAACATTTTTACTTCTGGGTGTAACCCAATCGACCAACGCTCTTGTACTTGACGCTGGACGTGAAAAATAAGATTGAAAATATCGTTAGCGGTGGCTCCACCACAATTAACTATAAAATTAGCATGGCGTTGGGCTACTTGCGCTTGCCCAATTTGAAAGCCTTTAAGCCCAGCTTCTTCGATTAACCTACCTGCGGAATGAGGTTTGGGATTGCGGAATACGCTGCCGCAACTTGGTAAATGATAAGGTTGAGTAGCTAGTCGATGTTTTTTGTGTTGCTTAGTTGTTGCCGTCACTTCTGCTGGATCTGCACCGGGCTGAAGTTGCAAAGTTGCTTGAGTGACTATTAAATTGCTTCCTTGCAGTACGGAAGTACGGTAGCTATAGTTCAATTGCTCGCGAGTTAAAGTTTGCAAACTACCGTCAGGAGAAAGAACCTCAACGCTAACTAACATATCTGCAATACAGCTATTGTGCGCTCCAGCATTCATCACTACAGCACCGCCAACGGTTCCCGGAATGCCAACAGCCCATTCAAACCCTTCTAAACCACGTTCGGCGGCTGCCCATGCTAAAGCAGGAATTGATTCTCCGGCAGCAAATGTTACCATCCCAGTTTCGGAATCAAAATTACTATGCCGGATATGGCGAGTAGCGATAACTAAACCTGGGATACCGCGATCGCTGATTAATAAGTTGGAACCAGCACCAAGTACTGTGATTGATAGCTCGTGTTCTTTGGCATATTCGACGCTGGCTTGCAAAGCTTCACTAGAACGGGGAGCAACAAACCATTCTGCTGGACCACCAACCCTGTAGGAAGTATAGGAAGATAAGGAAACTTTAGGCTTGATAATACAGTCAGTACCGCCTAAAGAAATTCCTTCGCTCTTACCGTCCACTTTCATTTCTCCTAAGTTAGTGGTAATTTTAGAAGCTTTACAAACATTCTTCTGCGCCTGGGAAATGGTCATATTTACCAGTATTAAATAATTTTTACGTGATACTACCGTAATAATACGATTTGTGAATTAGCAATTAAAAGCTTGTCCGACATATACAAAAAATATTGCAGGGGAGAATTACCAGATGTCAGCGCTGGTTCACCCCATAATGTCGGCAAGTAGGATTATTTAAGATGTAGCTTGTGCTGGTTGCCGAAGAAAGTTCATAACTTCGGGAATTGTCTGGTTCAAGTTTCCAGCACCCAGGAATAATGCCAAATCTCCCGGACGCAAGTTTTGCAGCAAATACTCGCGAACGTTAGCTAAAGTAGGTTGGTACTCTACATTCGAGTTGTGCTTGGCAACTTCTGCGGCTAGTTGTTCGCCACTAATTAAACCAGTATCTGGTTCTCCCGCACTGTAAATATCAGTAAGAACTACTAAATCCGCATGGCTAAAAGATGTCGCAAATTCAGCTAAAAATGTTTTTGTGCGACTGTAGCGATGAGGTTGGAAAATCGCTACAACTCTTTGTCCCGGTCTTGCTTGCAACCTTGCAGCGGCTAAAGTTGCACTTAGTTCGCTGGGGTGATGCGCGTAATCATCGATAAAGGTAATCCCCTCAACTTCTCCTCGAAACTCGAAGCGTCGTCTTGCACCTTCAAAGGAAGCTAAACCTCTAGCAATTTCGCCAAATTCTAAACCTAACTCTCTACCGATCGCTACTGCTGCTAAAGCGTTACTTAGGTTGTGATCGCCCAATACACTTAAGTTCAACACTCCCAGAGCAATACCTTTTTCCCAAACTAAAGCTGTGGTACCATCAGCGCGATAGTCGATATTTGTAACATAGTAATCTGCACCGCTTTTATGCGAGAGACTGTAGCTGATATCGGGTTGAAAGCGATCGCGTACTGTTTCGCAATCAATAGAAGCCACTACAGTTTCACAGTGACTTGTAAATGTTTTAAAAGTATCTACTACTTCTTCTAATGTTTCATAATGGTCGGGATGGTCTAACTCTATATTGGTAATAATCCCAAATAAAGGCGAATGCTTAACCAAAGAACCATCTGACTCATCAGCTTCTGCGACTAAATAAGGGCTTTGTCCCAAACGAGCGTTGCCGGACCAAGCTTTTACTTCGCCACCAACAATAATTGTGGGGTCTACGCCAGCTTCTAGCAGCATATAGCCAATCATGCTACTTGTAGTAGTCTTACCGTGAGTTCCCGCGACGGCAATACTTTTGTACTGGGAAATTAATGCTGCCAATACATCCGAACGATGAAAAATTGGGCAGCCCTTTTCTAAGGCTGCTTTGTATTCAGAATTCGAGGCATTAATTGCTGTAGAACAAACTACTTGGGGCGTTTCCGCAATTGACAAATCTTTACTAAAAAACTCTAGGTTCTCAGGATCTTGCCGATCGAAAAAATTAACTCCAATCGACTCTAATTTGTGAGTAATATGATTCGGGCGAACATCTGAACCACTGACCCGAAATCCTTTCTGAGCCAGTACATATGCCAAAGCTGACATACCGATACCGCCCACACCAATGAAATGAAATGGTCTACCGCTAAAATCTACTGCATTTACCATTGATTTTTCCTTTGACACCACACCACACCGTTAACACTTTGAACACGTGTATCGTATTGAACAAATATACTTGTACCGATACAAGTCATGTATATTTTATTTCATATTTAAAATTCAATTTATTGCCCTTATTTTAGTTGTTCAGAAAGATTTTAACCTCGGATGACATTTTTTTCTCTTTCCAAACTATTATTATGTTTCTTCTGAGAATAGAAGCACAATCTGGAAATAAACAATTGTAAATCACAATACAACTTTGTCAATCCATGAAGGCAATTTTACAATCCTACCTTAGGAATGAAATCAGATTTGAGTCCAGATAAAATCCATATCTACAAGTTTGGAAAAACTAGTAAATAAGAGTAGCATCTCCGACATATTCAATAAAATACACTTGTTTGTAGTTGAAACAACTTATAGATGGCTCCTACATATAAAAAAGTGAATTTCGGTGCCCGAAGCGCTATGAACTTATAAACAAGCTATAGAAACAAACATTCGCATATAGATTTTGGAATTCATGTTGTATCTCTTTACTTGATAGCAACCTATTAATCTAAAAATTTGCTACTACCAACACCATTATTAGCAAGTTGTTCCTTGTACCTAAATACTACTACCATTAAACTTCAAGTTTGGATATTTTTCTGACTCTGCTTTTACGGATATTCAGCAAAGTAATTGGCACAATTGTGTAATTATTTTACTGCACCTCGATTCTCAAGTGGTGTGAATATAACTCAATCCGAGTTAATCTGCAAGCAACTAGAAGAACAACCTGGCAATTAGTCATATACCATGTACTGGCAATTAATACATACCCCTTTAGAAAGAGCTTCGTCAAGTATTATTCGTAACTTATGCAGCAACAACTAACCTTTTTTGTAACTTGGTAACGGAATTTTTCAGAATCTATATCGCTAATCTCGGACTTTACGACAGCCAATCGGGATAAATTATCAAGTTTTTTTAGGAATCTAGCACTCTATAGTTATTAATACCCCCCCTTTGCGATATGATCGGGGTCATAAATAAGCACTGTTTAGAGATAAATACAGAGGGCAAGAACTGTGGTTAGAGTTGCAATTAATGGTTTCGGTCGCATCGGACGTAACTTTATGCGCTGTTGGATGACGAGAGAAAATAGTAACCTTGAAGTTGTTGCTATTAACGATACCTCGGACCCCAGAACGAATGCTCATTTGCTGACGTATGACACGATGCTAGGCAATTTAAAAAATGCTGACATTTCTGCCGATGATAACTCCATTACGATTAAAGGTAAAACAATAAAATGCGTGTCTGACCGTAATCCGGAAAACTTACCCTGGAAAGAATGGGATATTGACTTGGTTATCGAGTCAACAGGGGTATTTGTGACTGAAGAAGGGGCAAGGAAGCATATTAAAGCTGGTGCTAAAAAGGTTTTAATTACGGCTCCTGGAAAAGGCGGCAACGTTGGTACCTTTGTAATGGGAGTAAATCATCAAGATTACGATCCAAACAAGTACGACGTGGTTAGTAATGCTAGCTGTACCACTAACTGCTTGGCTCCTATAGCTAAAGTGTTGGATGAGAAGTTTGGTATCATCAAAGGTACTATGACTACCACTCACAGCTACACGGGCGACCAACGCTTGCTCGACGCTTCTCACCGAGACGTGCGTCGTGCTAGAGCCGCAGCAATGAACATTGTACCCACCTCTACTGGTGCGGCAAAAGCTGTAGCGTTAGTGTTACCAAATCTCAAAGGAAAGCTCAACGGTGTGGCATTACGAGTGCCTACTCCTAACGTTTCGATGGTAGATTTTGTAGTTCAAGTTCAGAAGCCTACCATTACTGAAGAACTCAACCAAGCTTTTAAAAATGCCGCTGAAGGCGAACTCAAAGGCTTTTTAGGTTACTGCGATTTACCTTTAGTGTCATCCGATTATAAAGGTAGTGATACCTCTTCGGTTGTAGATGCTAGTCTCACAATGGTTTTGGGTGGCGACTTGGTTAAAGTTATGGCTTGGTATGACAACGAATGGGGTTACAGCCAGCGCGTTGTTGATTTAGCCGAATTGGTTGCTCAGAAGTGGAATAATTAAAAGTTAGAAGTTGTAGAGACGTAGCATGCTACGTCTGTACGGGAGTTAAGAGTTAAAAAATTTCTTTCTCTTAACTCTTACTTCTCAGTTCTTAATTTGCGAAATGTTGAAATCCCCGGCTTAAGTTTAAGACTCGATCGGGGATTTTCTCATCGTAGGAGTGCAATAAAACTTTGTCACCATCGGTGATGGTTCCGATTACGGCTGCATCGTTACCAAGTTTTTGTACTAATTCATTTGCTGCTGGTTTTGGTAAGCAAAGCAGTAATTCAAAATCTTCGCCACCGTACATAGCATATTCTAAGGCTTGTTCTTTTGTTAGCCAACCTATCCAAGCTTTATGCAAAGGAATCTGCTCGGCTTGAATAATTGCACCAACTTGACTGCATTGGCAAACTTGTAATACTGCATCTGCTAAACCGTCGCTGGTATCCATTCCACAAATATTTACCACAGAGTTGGATACAATCTCTTCTAAAATTGGTAAAACATCTAAACGTGGTTTCGGTCGTTGATGTGCTTTAATTAAAGCTTCTTTATCATCTTTATTGAGTGCGATCGCGGGGTGCAGCAGCAACTCCAATCCCGCACGGGAAGCCCCATGACAACCCGTAACCACAATTGCATCTCCCACTCTAGCTTTACTACGAAGAATGGTTTGTCGTGGAGAAACTTGTCCGAAAGCTGTAATCGCCACGCTGATAATTGGCGATCGCACTATGTCACCTCCTACAATCGGAGTATGATATTTTTGTAAACACTGGGTCATTCCCCGGTATAGATTTTCAACCCAATTTACAGGAGTCTCTCCGGGTAGCCCCAAGCCGACAGTAATCCCTAACGGTGAAGCTCCCATCGCTGCTAGATCCGAAAGATTGGCTGCCGCCGCTCGCCAACCGACATCTTCTGGAGAAGTAGTAGTTTCGCTGAAATGAACTTTATCAATTAATACATCTGTCGTTACTACCAAAGATTTGTCGGCAGCGGTTGGTAATACTGCTCCATCATCGCCGATAATGTCTGGAGGGCAAAAGCGCTGCAATATTTTTAAAAGTCCTTGTTCGCCAATTTCTTTGACTTGCATAGAAGGAGAGGGGGAAGAGGGGGGAGATGGGGAAGAGGGGGAGAGGGGGAGATGGGGGAGAGGGGGACAAGGGGACAAGGAGAAATTTAAACTAATAACTCATAACTCATAACTCATAACTCATAACTCCTAACTCCTAACTCTTAATTCTTAACTCCTAACTCCTAACTCCTAACTCCTAACTCCTAACTCCTAACTCATAACTAACTCAAATGTTAAGACTGGTTTTAATGGCGATTTTAGTGGTGCTATTGACGGCTTGTAGTTTTGGTACGCCATCACCAAATAAAAATTTAGTCAAAAAGGCGATCGCTCTTTCGATGCAGGAAACGCAACAGCAGCTTAGTCAAAAGTTAAATTTAGATTTTCGCGAACTCGAAGTTAATCATTTATCGATTAAGCGGCGGAAGCTGATTACGGTTGAACATTTACCAGCTTTCCGAATCCAGGGTACTTATGACTTAAATTTGAAGTTACCAGAACGGATTTTAGAGCAACCAGAAAAAAATTTTGACATTTACATACAGTTGCAAAAAGAAGGCAAAACCTGGAAATTACTGCTTCCTCCCCGAAGCAATGAAAATTCCTTAATTTGGCATAGCTATCTTTTAGAATAGCTCCCAGGGATTTTAGATTAAAAGAGTTAGGAGTAATAAAGGTTAAAGGTTAAAGGTTAAAGGTTAAAGGTTAAAGGTTAAAGGTTAAAGGTTAAAGGTTAAAATTATTTTTATCCCCTTGTCCCCTTGTCCTCTTGTCCCCTTGTCCTCTTGTCCCCTCTCCCCCCTCTCCCCATCCTCCCATCCCCTACTCCCTACTCCCCATTTAATAACTTTTCATTGCGCGTTGCATTTCACGCTGATCTTGACGTTTTTTGATGGTTTCTCGCTTGTCGTGAATTTTCTTACCTTTACCAAGAGCAATACTAATTTTTACCCAACCGCCTTTTAAATACATTTTTAAAGGTACTAACGTCAAACCTTGCTGTTCTGTTTTCCCAATCAGCTTGCGAATTTCGTCGCGATGAAGTAGAAGTTTGCGGCTTCGACGCGGTTCGTGATTAAAGTATTTTCCGCTAAAGTTGTAAGGTGAAATATGTACGTTTAACAACCATGCTTCATTGTCGCGAATCGTTGCATATCCATCTTGAAGGTTAGCTCTACCAGCCCGGATAGACTTGACTTCGGTTCCTGTTAGCTGAATTCCAGCTTCGTAGGTTTCCAAAATTTCGTATAAATAACGGGCTTGACGGTTATCGGCGATAACTTTGTAACCTTGAGCTTTTTTGTCTGTACTCATTGATTATTTCTAAGACTCCAGTGTTGAAAATAATTTTTGGAAAAATAGTCTTTTCTAAATATATGGTTCATCTTATTAATTTAGCTTCTCTGGACATAAAACCGCTTCTGTTTAAGAAACTTGGAGCAATTCTGCGTATATGTGTATTATTCAATACTGAGTTTTGATATTCCAAACCCTTAGTGCTTCCCCCGCTTCCTCTGCTTACTCTACTATGGGAAGATTATTCATAGTTACGACGAAATCTAAAGTAATTTGATGTTGCATCATTAGATCCATGTTTAACTTATTAAAATCTTCTTTGAAGAATAGTCTAATTACATTGCTGCTGGTAACGTTATTTTTAGGAATAAGTACAACTGGATGGACTTCTTCCAGTATTGCTGCTTTACCCGCAGGAAATGCAATTACCGATGGTAAAGCTTTACTACGGTATGCACTTCCGATAGATAATGAGCCGGTGCGGAGATTGCAGAAAAGCTTGGAAGATATTGCTACCCAATTGCGGGCGAATCGGCGCTGGGGAGCTATTAAGAATGACTTAAAAACTGCTTCGCGCACTCTTAGCAAACCTGAGAAGATATTAGCAAGCGTTCCCGAAGAAAATCAACAGCAAGCTTCTGCTTGGATTAACCAACTGCAAAGCGGTGTAGAAAAGCTCCAAGAAGTAGCAGAAACTAAAGACAAAGAAGAAACTTGGATCGAAAGAGCCAAACTTCTGGATTTGGTAAGCAAACTCGAAGAATCTATGGTTACGGATTTTCCTTATGAAGTACCCGCAGAATACAGTAACTTACCTCAATTAAAAGGACGCGCTACGGTAGAAGTCAAAACTACTCAAGGTGATGTTGAAGTTGTTTTGGATGGCTACAGCGCTCCAGTTACTGCTGGAAACTTTCTAGATTTAGTCAATCGGGGTTTTTACGATGGCTTAGAATTCTTACGTGCGGAGGATTTTTACGTACTGCAAGCTGGAGATCCACCGGGTAAAGAAGTAGGTTTTATTGACCCAAAAACGAAGGAATATCGCGCTATTCCCCTGGAAGTGCTTGTAGAAGGAGATAAAGAACCAATATATGGCATTACTCTCGAACAAGCTGGTTTGTACACCGAAATGCCTGTTTTGCCTTTCTCTGCTTACGGCGCGGTAGCAATGGCTCGTCCCGAAACTGAAGTTAACGGCGGTTCCTCCCAATTTTTCTTCTTTCTATTTGAACCCGAACTTACTCCAGCTGGACGCAACTTGTTAGATGGACGCTATTCCGTGTTTGGTTATGTCACTGAAGGTAAAGAAGTTTTGGAAAAAATTAAGCAAGGGGACAAAATCGAATCAGCCAAAGTTACTCAAGGAATTGAGAATTTGGTAGAACCCCGCAATGCATAGATAAGTAGTTTTAGAGACTTCGTTACAGTTTTCGTAACCGAATAACTTTTACCGCAACCATGATGTAAGCGATTTTTGCAATGGTTGCGGTTTTTTATGCCATTACTTTTTATTAAGTTCGGATAAGGAGCTTGATAATCCCCTACTGCATTTACCTACAACAGATATTTCAGTATTTATACTCCAGTTATTATTTCCTTTGAGAGTTAAGAATGTGAAAAGGGATTTTATCAAAACTACTGTTTTGTCAAGATTTATGCAAACTACCTTTCGTGTTTCTTCATTACCACTTTTAGAACAGTTAATTGACTATGCTCCACCGACTGTAACACCGGAAACAACAGTTTGGGATACCATCGCATTGATGAATAAATATCAACCACCAGCACAACGGGTTTTGATAGTGGAAAATAGCCGAGTTTTGGGGTTGTTCTCGTGGCAAGATGTTTTAAGGGTTGTATCGGAAATTAATTTAAAAAGCAGTCAAATTACTGAAGTCATGACAACTTCGGCAATTAAGCTTAAACTTTTTGACCTTGAAAATATAAAATTAATATTAGATATTTTAGCTGAATTCAAAGCTCAACCTCTACTAATTGAAGATGAAAAAGGACAATTAGTTGGTTATATTGCACCTGAAAATATTACTCCTTTTTTACTCGAAGAATATCAGTTAAGAATAACGAAAGCAGAACATATCCGGAATAAAAATCAAAAAAACATCTCAGAAATTTTACGCTCAGAACAAGCTAATAAAATTGAACAATTAGAAACTTACTTATACGTTCAACAAGCTGTAGACAGTAATAGTGAAGCTATTATTATTACAAATTTAACAGGTAATGTAATTTATCAAAATACAAGCTTTACTAAAATATTTAACTATACTCTTGAAGAATTAAATGAACTAGGAGGATTATCATTTCTATGGAAAAATGCAGAAAAATATCAACAAGTATTAGCAAGTATAAAACAAGGAAAATATTGGTGTAATGAACTAGAAATTAAATCTGATAACGGCGATATATTTTACATTAATACCCGAACTTATCCGGTAAAAGACCTTACGGGAAAAATTATTGGTATGATGAGTATTTATCATACCGATCTTACCGAAGAAGTAAAAGCGCAACAAACTTTACGTTTAAAAGTTAATGAAAGCAAACAATATGAAGAAGATTTAAAACAAGCTTTAGAGAAAGAAAAAGAACTGAACAAGCTTAAAAATAATTTTATTTCTATGACTTCTCATGAATTCCGCACGCCTTTAAGTACTATCCTTTCTTCATCAGAGTTATTAGAAAACTACCAGCATAAATGGGAAGAAGAAAAAAAACTGAAGCATTTTACTAGAATTAAAAGAGCGGTTCAACACATGACTAATTTATTAAATGATGTGTTATTTTTCGGTAAGGCGGAAGCAGGAAAAATTGATTGTAATCCAAGGATTTTAGATTTAGTTGGATATAGTAGAGAAGTAATAGAAGACGTGCAAATTAATCAAATCTTAAATGCAATAAATCTATCAAATATAAATACAGATATAAATACAGATATAAATATTAATTTTATTAATAATGAGACTAGATTAATCGGGACAATTGATGAAAAAATGCTAAGACATATTTTGAATAATTTACTTTCAAATGCAATTAAATATTCAAAACCTGGAACTACCGTGAACTTTACCCTTTCTTGTCAACAAAAACGAGCAGTGTTTGAAATTGAAGATGAAGGGATAGGAATTCCTTCAGAAGATTTACCATCCTTATTCGATTCTTTTCATAGATGTCAAAATGTAGGTAATATTCAAGGGACTGGATTGGGATTATCGATTGTCAAAAAGTGCGTAGATATGCTCCAAGGCGAAATTAACGTCACAACCGAGGTTGGAGTAGGTACAAAGTTTACGATTAGAATTCCGTTAGGCAGTTGCTGTAATAAGTAACAAGTTAATCTAAAGTTAAATTACAGATATTTTTTTTTAAATCCGATTGTCTAAGAAAATATAAATTAATATTTTCCCGTGAAAATACTATGGCAATAATCAAAATTTTGCATTGCAATAGAAATCAATAGGAATTAATTATTTTGAATATAAATATTTAATTCAGAAGCTATTATCTCTTCATATTCAGTTATCAAGCAATCAAAAACTACCATTTATAAGATTATGACTAAAATATTAGTAATTGAAGATGAACAATCAGTACGCGAGAATATTTTAGATTTGTTAGAAGCCGAAAGCTTTGAAACACTTGCAGCTGCTAACGGAAAAATTGGAGTAGAGCTAGCTGTTTCTGAAGTTCCAGACTTGATTTTGTGCGACTTAATGATGCCAAAGATGGATGGTTATGAAGTTTTAAAAAAACTGAATATACAAGCAACAACAGCAACTATTCCATTTATTTTTCTGACAGCTAGAACTGCTAAAGCCGATCTACGTAAAGGTATGGATTTGGGTGCTGATGACTATCTTACCAAGCCATTTTCTCGTTCTGAACTATTAAGTGCGATAGTGAGTCGCTTGGAAAAGCAAACAAATTCATTAAAATATATATCTAAAGTCAATAACAACGCTGCTAGGTTTTTACCAGAACTTCAGATTTTAAAAAATTGCTTACTTAGAACTTTAGCCAAAAGAAATTTAAGAGAATTTCATGTACATTATCAACCGATTGTTGAGACTCATTCCGGTAAAATAGTTGGTGCTGAAAGTTTAGTCCGCTGGCAAAGTTCAGAATTAGGTTTGATTTATCCCGCCGAACTAATTCCTTTAGCTGAATCGACAGGTTTAATTATTCCGATTGGAGAATGGTTAATTCAAAATGTCTGCAATCAAACAAAAATATGGCAAGATGCCGGTTACAAAGACTTCTATTCCACAATTAATATTTCAATTAATCAACTAATTCAGCCGGATTTTGTTTCAAAAATACTTGAGTCATTGACAGAAAATAGTTTGCATCCTTCTTCTTTAGAACTGGAAATCACAGAAGCGATGATTGAGCAAGATGTGAATACAGCAGTCAACAGAATGCAGGAATTGCGATCGCACGGCTTGAAACTTGCTATTGATGATTTTGGTACGGGGCGTTCCTCTTTAATTTATTTAAAGCAGTTACCAATCAATACTTTAAAAATAGACCATTACTTTGTCCATAATATCGATAAAGATAAACAAAAATCAGCAATAACTAAGGGCATTATTGAAATGGCTCATAATCTTAATTTACAAGTAGTTGCTGAAGGTGTTGAAACTAAAGCCGAATTAAATATTATCCGCGCACATAAATGCGATCGAACTCAAGGTTTTTTATTAAGTCATCCTTTACCAGTTGCGGAATTTGAAGAATTGTTGCTTACCGATCGACGTTTAATAGCATAAATGCCTACGTATAAAGCATCATTTTGATTATTTATAATTATAGCGCTTCTGTATAAAGATACGGCTAATTTAGCTTGTGCGGGCAAGCTTATTTCCATTTTTTATTTTTTGGGTAAATGTAATTAGGGCTTGTTGAAAAAATAGAATTTACACAAAAAATGTAATTGGGTTATTGTATGCGATCGCGCTTTTCTAAGTCGCGATCGCAATTTTTTTTAAGTAATTATTGAATAAATATAAAGTTTATTCCTACTAGACTTGACTATATATTTGTAATATAGCTTACATTTGCATGGGGAATTTTCGTAAATATCAGAGCTTTTTTATGTTAGTATAAAGACCCAAATTGGATGTAATATTACAAACACTATTTATGTTTTTATTTTATAAGCATGGCTGGGAAAAAGCGGGAGAACTCTTTTAACAACATAATATAAAGCCAACATTAAGCAATCTGTTCCAAAAGTAAATTTTCTGCAAATTTAAAGCCTGGTTTAGTTTATGATTGAAAAAATATGTAATTGTATATTTGATTTCTCTAATAAAATTTTATACTCGTAAATTTGCATAATCTTTTACGTTAGTTCAGTGCCAAATTCCCAATAAAATTATGTATAAAAGAATTGCCTACAAAATTCGGAACGAAGTATCGCTGAACACTCGTCAACTTCCGTTTTTATGTACACAAGCTGAACTTAATTATCAAGCAGCACGCAAAAAACACTTTGATAATTTACCCGTTATTTCGGATTACGAGCAAGATTTAATTGATGAGTTGAAAACTGAAGGAGTCGCAATGACTTCGTTAGAAGCGCTATCGATTCCTTCTACCGAGATCGTGCTTCAAGCAGCTAAAACCTTGATGTCAAAAATACCGCGAAGTATTTCCGATCATAAAAATGAATTTGTAGTTCATGCAACTCCACAACAAATTTTAGAACATCAAGAAATTTTTATTTGGGGTTTAGAACAACGTTTAATCAATATAATTGAGAACTATATTGGCTTACCAGTGGCTTATCATGGAGCATATTTTCGTAGGGATATTGTTAACCCAGTTCAAGTAAAGTCAAGACTATGGCATATAGATCCTGAAGATACAAAAGTTTTGAAAGTTGTAATTTATCTTCATGATGTAGACAATAACAATGGTCCATTTGAATATATTCCCCAGTCTTTTACTTCTAAATTAATTTCTTCTTTAAAATACAATCATGGTTACATTCAAGATAAAATCATGGAGAAGGTAATATCTCCATCAAATTTTAAAACTTGCACGGGAATTGCTGGAACAGTTATTTTAGCTGCCACAGGTGGTATATTTCATCGAGGTAAAATACCGATATCTTCAGATAGGTACGCAATATTTTTTGACTACACTTCTAGAAAACCGATAGTGCATAATCATTACAGTGCGTCTTTTCTTACTAATGAAGATTTACAACAATTAAGCAAACATCTTTCTCCTCAACAAAAAGACTGTGTTTTTTGGAAAGAAAATTTTTGGTAGTCATTTGAGATAAAACAGTAATCCAATTCCAGTCATGGAAATGAAAACACCTAAAACTGCTCGAATACTAACTTTTTCTTTCATCAAAATCGCAAAGGGTATAACAAAAATCGGGCTAGTTTGTAAAAGGGTGGAAGCAATTCCCACGGATGTAAATTTTATTGCCGTTTGTTGCAGCCAAATTCCTAGATAAGTTCCGCAAAAAGCCGCAAAAAGTGTTCCTAAAATTATTCGCGAATCTCGTAAGTTGCTCAGACGAAAACTATGCTGTCTGCATAATCCCCATATCAGCAGAATTAATATCCCAGCACTCAACCTCAACAAAGCCGCCCATAAAGGATTAATCTCGGTATTGGCGGCGAAAGCACTACGTGAAAGTACGGCTCCAATTGCGCCAGCTATTGCCGTTAACAATCCGAAACCTATACCGCGTCGGAATTCTGCCGTTGAAATATGCTTGACATCGGTAGTACGCTCGGTAACAACCCAAGCCACTCCAAATATTGTCAGTAAAATACCGCACCAAGCTAAAATATTTAACTTTTCCTGAAGAAAAATCAGTCCTAAAACTGCCGTAATTGGCGCAGTCAGAGTTTGCATCAGTAATGCCCGCCGCGCCCCCAAACTATTTATAGTCGTAAAGAATCCCGTATCGCCCAAACCAATACCGATCGCACCACTCAAAAGTAACAGACACATTGGTAAAGCTGCGATCGAAGGAAATATTTCCCCCCTTATCAGAATAGTGAAGACAAAAAGCGCGATCGCAATTATTCCTTTAATCAGATTTAGCTGTAAAGGCGGAATACGCGCACCCAATTTACCATAAACTACAGACGCTACTGCCCATAAACAAGCAGCAAACAAAGCCGCGATTTCTCCTAGAAAATCTGTCATCACAAATATTAAGAAATATTAAAAAGAGTAACTTAGCCTTTTCAATTAGTCAAAATCTTTAATATTTTAATATAAATAGCGTTATAAATATTAGCACTCTATGAAGCTGTCTGCTAATTTTTCGCAATACAAATATTAGCACTCTTGATTATTAACTGCTAACTTTGTACGAAATTAATTTTAGCACTCTCTAAAGATTTATTGCTAGTTTTTCCAAACTGAATTTAAAAATTTTTCCGTCAAAAAGCGCTAAAACATATCTTTAAAAATCAAAAGTTTTTTTACAAGGAGGATTGGGATGAAATATACTTTCGATATTGTAGGTGTATCTCCAATATTGCACTTTTTTACCCATCAGCAGAATCAGGAAAACCCCCAGATCCAAGGTGTGGAGTACTTGGTTAGCCATAGATGTACCTTAGATGCATTTCTTGAAACAGTCGAACCAGTTCCCTCAAAATGGGGTTGGAATATGGATGAAGTGGTAGATACAGTAATTAAGTTTTGGATGAATAATTCCGAGAGCATTAGTTATTGGAAATCCCGTTTAACAGATGCAGGTAACGAGAATATATTAGTTGCAAGGGTAGCAGATATGAAAGCGTTAAAGTCAGAATTTAATTCCTTGTTAGGAGAAGCTTAATATTTTTCTTGAAATTTAGGCAACTGGCACATTTTTTTTGTAGGGTATGTGACTAGGCTGTTGACTTTAATGAAGTTTTCGCATTTTTTATTCATACAATTGTGCATCCCTTGTTGTAGCTTGTTGTTCCCAGTCTCTGAGTAGTGCGTTAGCCGCACCTGCGGTGAACGCGTAGCGTGTCCTCTTAGGACAGCATCTTGCTCGCTTGAGCTATATAGCGGTTTTCAGTAAAATTAAGTAATATTAACAAGTTAAATTTGATATCCGATTTATCAATATGTCTGAGGAAAATTTAGGTAAACCCCGTCCTTTATGGCGAGTAATTTTTTTATCCGTAGTTTCGGGAATGCTCTACTATGGCTGGTATAAGTATATTATTCAAGAAGAATTAAAACGCTACAATGGCTACGGTTGGTCGGGATTGCTCTGTTTAGCACCTTTTGTATTAGGTGTAGCAGTTCCTCAAATTTTAAGAATTTTCGATCCCGATGTTCCGGGATGGTTTGGTTGGTTTTCGCTTTTGGGTATTGTCTGGATTTATATTGTCCAGTTTCGCTTATATAAAACGGTGAATAAACTTTACCGCGATGCAGGAATGAAAGAACCGTTGGTAGTTTGGTGGATATTTTTACCGGGGTTGAATTTAATTGTTGGTTTAAGACAAATTCACTTTTTGAGTCAATATTGGGCAGAAAAGCAAGATATTACCGTTAACGATTTTTTGGCTAAAAGTATTCCTTTGCTCTCGGTCAATGCATAATAAAAGCAGGGTGCGTTGATAAATGATGGCGCACCATATTGATTTATAATTGACTGAATAAACTATGTTTATGGATAGTCAGATATTTAACAACCGAGTTGCTGTACTTGCGAGTATGCATAAAAAGGAGAGAGCGATCGCTCCACTTTTAGAAAAAGAATTAGGTGTTAAGGTAAAAGTACCGCAAATTGATACAGACAGATTTGGTTCTTTTACAAGAGAAATAGAGCGCTGCGGTAGTCAAATAGAAGCTGCAAGTTTAAAAGCAGAGCAAGCACTTTTATTAACTGGTGAAAGTTTGGGAATTGCTAGCGAAGGTAGTTTTGCTCCTCACCCTTCTTTACCTTATATTTCTTGCAATCGGGAAATTGTAATTCTTCTAGATAGAGAAAATAATTTAGAAATTATTGGGGAAGAATTATCCACTAATACGAATCACGATCGTATAAAAGTTAGGGATATAGAACAAGCATTTGAGTTTGCCAAAAAAATCGGCTTTCCCGAACATGGTTTGATTGTAATGTTGAACGATCGCCCAAAAAATAGCGATGAGATAATTAAAGGAATTACGACAGAAAAAGAATTGATTGAAGCGATAAATTATGGTTTGACAAAATCACTAAATGGTACCGTACTCGAAACTGATATGCGAGCCATGTACAATCCAACGCGAATGAAAAACATAGAAAAAGCTACTTACAACCTTTTAGAGAAACTTAACAGCTTTTGTCCAAAATGTTCAACACCAGGTTTTGATATTATTCAACGAATCCCAGGATTACCCTGTGAATGGTGCAATAGCCCAACTATCTTAACTAAGGCTACGATTTATAAATGTCAAAAATGTGGGTTCAGGAAAGAGAAATTATTCCCCAACGGCGAATATGCTAACCCGTCTCAATGTATGTATTGCAATCCGTGATTCGCGATCGCAGCGTTTACCGCACGCAACCTATAAATCTATAAAAATATCGTCATTATAGCCAATCAAAAGAAAAGCTCTCCAACCCGATCGAGGAAAGAGAGCTTTGTGTGTGATGTGAGGAATGTTTTATTTTGCTGTCTATAACTAATTATACGTATTAAGTATGAAGTATATATTACCAAAAGATAAAAGTTACGTATTGATTTTTGATTTAAGAAGCCAGTTAATCTAAAGCATTTTTTCCAGAAATTGTTGAGCGCGATCGCATTTTGGATTGCTGAAAAAATCCATTGGTGAAGCGTCTTCTGCCAAACTTCCTTTATCGAGAAACAGGATTCGATTCGCCACTTCTCTAGCAAAACCCATTTCGTGAGTTACTATCGCCATCGTGATTCCGGTATTCGCCAAACTTTTCATCACCTCTAAGACATCTTTCACCATTTCTGGATCTAAAGCCGAAGTGGGTTCATCAAACAAAATCATTTCTGGTTCCATAGCCAAAGCACGCGCGATCGCCACACGCTGTTTTTGTCCCCCCGAAAGTTTTGCTGGATAAACATCTGCTTTTTCTGCTAAACCAACCTTTTCTAGTAATTCCAAACCTTTCATTTGCGCTTGTTTCTTATCCAATTTTTTTACCTTTATGGGTGCATAAGAAACATTTTGTAGCACCGTCATATGAGGAAATAAATTAAAGTGTTGAAACACCATTACCAAACGCTGGCGAATTTTAGCGATATTGGTTTTTTGTTGAGTAATTTCATCATCATTAAAATAAACTTTACCTAAAGTCGGAATTTCTAATAAATTGATGCATCGTAGAAAAGTAGATTTACCGGAACCAGAAGGACCTAAAATAGCAACAACTTCACCACGATCGATCTCAGTCGAAATATCTTTAAGTACCTCAAGTTTACCAAATGATTTACACAACAATTCTGTACGGATGATTGGTTTATTCATGTTAGTTGTTAGTTGTCAGGGAATTTCAAGTAATAATTTATCTAATTTTGTAGTGCGAGCATCTTGCTCGCTAGTTGATACTTCTTAGGGAATTTCAAGTAATAATTTATCTAATTTTGTAGTGCGAGCATCTTGCTCGCTAGTTGATACTTCTTAGGGAATTTCAAGTAATAATTCATCTAATTTTGTAGTGCGAGCATCTTGCTCGCTAGTTGATACTTCTTAGGGAATTTCAAGTAATAATTCATCTAATTTTGTAGTGCGAGCATCTTGCTCGCTAATTGTTAGTTGTCAGGGAATTTCAAGTAACAATTCATCTAATTTTGTAGTGCGAGCATCTTGCTCGCTAATTGTTAGTTATTAGTTGTTAGGGTTTAAAGTAACAATTCATATAATTTTGTAGTGCGAGCATCTTGCTCGCTTGAGACATATAGCCAGCAAGACGCTCGCACTATCTAATTAAAAATGCTTCTCTTTACCGAAAAGCTACCAAAACTGCACTACCAGCATCAGAAAAGAGATTGCTAACTGTCTCAATCACTTCTTCTCAATTTTCTTTCCAAAGCAGAAGCACCAAAAGATAAACCCATTACTAAAACGTAATAAATCAACCCGGCAAATAACAATGGTTCAAAGTAAATATACTTGTTTGCACCCACAATTTGGGCACTACGCAATATTTCAACAACACCAATTGTTGCTACTAAAGAAGAATCTTTCAACAATCCTATAGTTTCATTTACCAATGCTGGCAGAATATTTTTCAAAGCTTGCGGTAATATAATATCCCACATCATCATTCTATAGGTCACACCCATAGACATTGCTGCTTCAAATTGTCCTTTATCTACAGCTTGAATTCCACCGCGAATCGTTTCCGACATATAAGCGCCAGAGTTTAAGGTAAAAGTAAGTATGCCTGCTTGCAAAGCTGAAATATCGTATCCTGTTAGCTGAGGTGTGGCAAAATAAACTAAAGATAGCTGTAAAAGTAGCGGCGTACCTCGGAAAATAGAAGTGTAGACATTTGCAAACCAGCCGAGCGGTTTTATCCCAGAAATCTTGAAAAAAGATAGCGCAGTTGCCCAAAATAAACCGAGAAATACTGATGATAAAGTAAATAATAAAGTTAAAGGAATACCTTTGAGAATAAAGGGTATTTCTGGAAGAATTCGCCTAAAATCTAAATTTAATCCCTTGGATGCAGGAGGTGAATTTGCACTTATTGCTTCCTTGGTTGGAGCAGAAAACCACTTTTTACTCAACCTTTCCAATTCACCATTATTCTTCATTTTTTGCAGCACTTCGTTAAATGGTTTAACTAACTGCGAACCCTTGGGAAAAGCAATAGCTGAACCCGATGCGTTTTCAATTGAAGGAATAACATTAAACTGTAAATCTGGATTAGCTTTGACGAATCCCAAAGCAATATTATCTTCAACAATCGCCGCATCAATTCTTCCAGCTTTAATTTCTTGGACAATTTCCGGTACTTTATTCAGTTGTTTTAACTGGATATTTGCAACTTTTGCGGCAATTTGCTTGGCATTTTGTTCTTGAATTGTTCCCAACTGTACGCCGACAATTTTACCCGACAAATCTTCTGGCTTAGTTAAATTACTACTTTTAGAAGCAACAATAGTATCCTTAGCTTCGTAATAAATAATAGAGAAATCCACATTTTGGCGGCGTTGTGGAGTTGGAGTCATCCCCGCCATCACAAAATCAGCCCGATTTGCTTGCAGCGCCGGAATCAAACCGTTGAAATCCGATTGGGCAATTTCGAGCTTAAACCCTAATTCCTTCTGAATATAATTAGCGATATCAATATCAAAGCCAACTATTTTGCGATCGCCACCTTGGGTTTCGTAAAATTCATAAGGAGGATAATCGGGAGAAGTAATCATTGTCAGCGTTTCCTTACCGACAGCCTTCATAGAATCATAGCTGCCAAAAATAATCGCGATCGCCAATATTACCGTAAATAATAATCTGCGTTTCTTCATGATAAAATCCTCGGTAGTAAGGATGCCCGCGCCTATTTATAGCGCGGAGGAAAAATGCCACGGGCAGTTTTAACTGCCAGTAACAATTAAGCCGATTGAACGATGAATTAATCGGACTTTATTTTTACTAAACTGACCCAATCTTTTCCAGTTAGCATCAGATACAGAAACTTGAGTTTTAGTGTCGCCACTTACCCAGCCTTTAACGGTCTTTTTGCCTTGTGTCGCTTCTACAAAGTCTCCTTTTCTTAATTTATGCCGGGTAACTGTACCGCCATATTTACGGCGTTTATTGCCCTTTAAAGGAACCATTAAATGTAATTGACGGCGAGATATGGGAGGGCGACGAATAACTGTTAAAGGGCAAGGTGTAATATTAACTTCGCCTACCCAACTCCTAGAATTAAGACTGGTAATTTGATATTTGATGAACTCGCTACAAGCAAGCGCAATGCCATCAACCGCGTGGGTTTCAATAACAGCATCCGACTTATTATTTTTTTGCTTTTTTAGCCCTAACTGAGTTCTTAGTTGCGCTGTTTCCCAACCTTCTTTAACCCGCACTTTGTAATCTTTATTGAGTCGATTAAGTTGCCATAAGTGTGCAACCATAACCGGACTAAAAGCTTTATCCCCTTGCGCTTTGACTGTTTCTACAACAACCTCTAACAATGGGAAAATATTACTTAATAAATCTAGTACGCGGTACTCTAAATCGCGGTTGGCTTTAATTGATGGCGGTATTTTATTCTGGCGGCGATTGTTGAAACGTTTTTGGCGATGTGCGCGTTGAAAAAAGATAACTTTACGGTTAATCCGTCTTCCTCTTCTACCTCGTCGCATCATGCGCCGTTGCTCCAACCTGTCTTTCACCTTTTGAAATGGTAAATAAAGATGACCCAACCAATGAGTACATTGTTTTGATTGAATTGCAATCCCGGTGAACAATTTACCTGGGTCGATGCCAACCACTACATGCTGTGTATTGCAATCAGCTTCCAATGTTAATTGAATTGCAAATACATTTAACTTATTTCTCCAAATTACTGCTTTGCCTGATTGCAACCAACGTCTCGCCCTACTTGGCTTTGTTGGCATCAATGGATATCCCTCTTTACTGATAACTGGTACTCGTTGCATGGTATAACCCTCCGAGTTAAGTTTTTAGTCCCTTCGCCCACCGAACCTAAGATGTCTTGGTGAGGGGGTCGCAGTCTTGGCGCTTTGCGTCGATTGCGAACCCCCGAACCCGAAGGGCTTTAACCAACACCGCAACAAAACGGTTTAAAGATAAACCAGACTAGGGAGGCATCTGGCAGTTTGTACCAAAATTCGGCTACCGGGCTATTGCACTATTACGTAAGGTTTGTTCCTTACAATCCCCGTCTATGAAAGAGCGGGGTCAGTGAATGAATTCCCATTTTTATAGATGCACTTATAAAAAGTACCCATTCGTGTACCGTTTTAATCTACGGAATCTTCAATTATCAACTTGATGTTCTATAACACAAACGAATTCAAGGAGAAATTCATGATTCCAAGTCCCATTCAAATCAAACAACCTACCTTAAAATTTGGTACTACTGGGGATTATATAAAACAATTGCAAAAATTCTTAATAAAAAGAGTGCCCGACATTGAAAGTCTTGTAATTGACGGTGTATTTGATGAAATAACCTTGCTAGCAGTAGAAATATTTCAGTATCGTACTTTTTTAAAGCAAGATGGCGTTGTTGGAGTCGTCACATGGGAAGCGCTTTACATCGGTCAACGTCCCGATTTACCTTTGTTGTATCGCGGAAGTCATTGCGATGATGTTGCTAAAGTCCAAAGCGTTCTTAAATTTTCTCCTTTTATTCAAGAAACTCTAGGCTTCGACGGCTACTACTTTGGAAAAATCGATGGCGTATTTGGCGATCGAACTCAAGCAGCAGTTAAATCTTTTCAAAACGATCGACAACTTGTAGTAGATGGAATAATTGGTTCTCAAACCTGGGATTATCTGATGGAACTTGCAGCGTTAATTAGTCATTTTGTTTTATAGTTTTGGAGTAGGGAATAAGGAATAGTTAGAATCAGCGAAATTAGATTTCTTAATTCTCACTTCGGGATTTAGAACTGCTGTATAATCTAAAATCCGAAATCCAAAACAAACCAAACGCATCCGTTGTTAAAAGCATCCGTTGTTAAAATCCAAAATTCGATGACTTTTCCCCAACTACCTGATTCTTGGAAAACTGCACTTGCTGAAGAATTTAATCAACCCTATTTCAAAGAATTGCAAAATTTTATCGCAGAGGAACGAAAATCTAAAATTATCTATCCTCCACAAAAAGATGTATTTTCAGCGTTTGAACTTACACCATTAGAACAAGTAAATGTTTTAATACTCGGACAAGATCCCTATCATGGAGAAAATCAAGCACATGGGTTATGCTTTTCAGTAAAACCAGGTATTAAAATTCCACCATCGCTGGTTAATATTTATAAGGAACTCAAAGATGATGTGGGGTTTGATATTCCTAACCACGGATATCTTGTACCCTGGGCAAAACAAGGTATTCTGATGATTAATGCCGTACTCACTGTACAAGCACATACACCCAATTCTCATAAAAACAAAGGTTGGGAAACTTTCACCGATGCAGTAATTAGCAAAGTTAACCAGAAAGAATCTGTAATTTTTGTGCTTTGGGGTGGTTATGCAAAAAAGAAGCTGAAATTAATAGATACAAATCGTCACGCGATCGTTCAATCAGCACATCCCTCTCCACTTTCCGCTCGCAACGGCTTTTTTAGCAGCAAACCTTTTTCAAAAATCAATTCAGCATTACGTCAAGCAGGTAAACCGGAAATCAATTATCAGTTACCAGTTAGGAGTTAGAATTTTTTACTTCATAACTCCTAACTCCCTACTCCCTACTCCCTACTCCCTACTCCCTACTCCCTACTCCCTACTCCTTACTCCCTACTCCCCAAATGGTGTGGACTTCCTTACACGCAAAAATACATCGTACTATCCGCTTGCGTAGTTTGTTGAAACGCGATCGAAGGTTGTTAATTGCAGTTTCTGGAGGACAAGATTCTCTGTGTTTAACTCAATTAATGTTAGATTTACAGCTAAAGTGGGGATGGTATATTGGTATTGCTCATTGCGACCATTGTTGGCGCGATGACTCCCACGCAAACGCTAATCATGTAGAAAAACTTGCCGAAAAATGGGGTATACCTTTTTATTTGGAAACGGCTTCTCAATCGTTGGCAAGTGAAGCCGCAGCAAGAGATTGGCGCTATCAAGTTTTACAGCAAATTGCTCATAAAAATAATTATCAGTACATAATTACGGGACACACTGCAACCGATAGGGCGGAAACTTTGCTTTACAATTTAATTCGCGGTAGCGGTGCGGATGGTTTGCAGGCTTTGACTTGGCAGCGTCCACTTAATGATGAGATTATGTTGGTGCGTCCGCTTTTAGAAGTAACCCGCACCGAAACAGGTCAATTTTGTCAAGATTTTCAATTGCAAGTTTGGGAAGATTCTACAAATCAAGATTTAAAATATGCTCGCAATCGTATCCGTCAGGAATTAGTACCCTATTTACAAGAAAAATTTAACCCGAAAGTAGAATCAAATTTAGCCCAAACAGCAGAACTTTTACAAGCAGAAGTTGAATATTTAGAACAAGCTGCTGAGGAATTGCGGGAAAAGGCACAAATAAAAGATTGCGAAAATAAGACGATATTACGATTGAATCGTCAAGTATTGCAGAAAGCACCATTAGCATTGCAAAGACGTGCTATCAGGCAAGTATTACTACAAATAATGCCGAATGCTCCCAATTTCGAGCATATTGAAAAAGCGATCGCTTTGATTGCAGCACCAAATCGATCGCAAACTGACCCATTTCCTGGGGGTACTATTGCTATGGTGGATGGTGAATATATTTGTTTAAAAAAAAGAGATGAAGAATGAAGAATAAAACCATAGTTCATCCTTGATACTTCATCTTTTTACTGAGATATCAAATTCTCAATAGAAGAACGCATATCTGTAATCGCTTGGTGTTGATAATCGCCAGTTTCCCTTATTTGTGTCAAAGCGTCATTAATTGCTTCGAGCTTGTGTCGCAAACTGTCCAACGAATCCTGTATTGGTTGAAGTGTCTCTTCATAAAGATTAACTCTAGCCCAGATTTGAGCGTTTGCAGTTTGCAGGGCGGATAAATTTTCCTGCATTGCTTGCAATGCTTGACGCTTGGTATCCTGTTCTTGGGTTTGAGTGTCAATCGTCTCCTGAGCTTGTTGAACGCTGTTACGCATTTGCTCGATTTGGGCTTCTAATTCTTCAAGTTGCTCGGAATACTTTTGTCGCCCTCGTTCAATTTGCTTTAGTATCGGACTTAAATCTAATTTGTGACTTTGCTTTGCTTTATTTTTTCGCTGAAGCAGTACTGTTTGATGCAGTTGGAGTGACTCTTGACGCTCTACCAAACTACGACGCTGCCCAACTAAAGTTTCGTTGAGCATCTGGTAACTGTCTTTTTCGTCTGCAAGTTCTTCTTCTAATCCAGTACGTTCTTCTTCATTCGCCTGGTTGATTTTTTCTTGCAGTTCGTCTATTGTTTTTTGCTTATAGTTGAGTTCTTGTTCTTGTTCTTCCACAAAGCTAGAGTCAATATTTAACTTGTGCTGAAAGTCTTCAACATTTTGTTGCAATTCTTCTGTAGATAAATCTTTTAAAGCTTCTGCATCAAAATCTAAAGTAAATTCTTCTTCGTTAGAATTACCAGAATCACTAAAGGAATTAACTTGCTCTTGTAATTCTTGGCGATCGTGCAATTGCTGTTGTAGCATCCCCACGTAATCTTGTTTGCTCTCAAGACTAGCTGTATTTAGCTTCAACTCTACTGTTTGTTCGTACAGGGAATCTTGAGCTTGCTGTAGAGAAGAATTAGTTTCTTGCACTTCCTGCAATAAACGCTCGACTTCTATTTGTTGCTCGTTAGCTTCGGTTTTTTGTTTTTCGAGTTGTTCCCAATGAGGAGTGAGGATAGCCTGCTGGCTTTCCACCATCTCGAATGCATTATTCAGATGTTCGCGAACGTTTTCGGCTATAGGAATATTGTTAGAGAGTTTTTCTAATAAATCGCTAATTACCTTTGCTTGCTCTTCATCTAAAACCGCTCCCGGCTGAACTTCTGAACTTACTTCTTCCAAGCGACGCTGTTCGCCTCGCAATTGCTCCCAAGCACCTTCAAGCTCTTGACGACTGCGTTCGATTTCTTCTTGTAATTGTTGAATTTCCTGACGGGAACTTTCAACTTCTTGAATTTTTACATCTATCCCTTGCGCCTCTTCTTGGATTTGTCGCGTTTCTTCTTCGCGTGCTTCCAATTCCATTTCACGGCGGCTTATTTCCTGCCCTTGAAATGTTAGCGACTCTTTCCACTGGTTTATTTCTTCTTCTTTAAGTTTAAATTTTTCCAGTTGACGGGAAAAATTCTGCAAAATATTAACCAATGGACGACCAGCTTCTTGTAATCGCTGTACCTGACGAGTTGCATTCAGTTCAGCTAGCACAAGTGCGCCATCCGAAAGTTTACTAGCTTCCTCAGCAGCAATTACTTCCTCGCTCACCGTACTCCAACTCTGGTCATTGCGTTGACAAGCCAGCAGTTTTAGTTCGGTTTTGGCTCCACTACCGAGTAAGCCACCCTTTTGTTTTTGTACTTCAGCTAAATACAGCACACCGCAAATCCTTATTGATGTACTTGAATAAGTGTTAATTTATACGATAGATTAAGACATGAATTTGTCTTATTTCACTTCAAATCAGCTTTTAGGAGACTAGTGAAAATATAATATGCGCTATTGATAATGGCATATTGGTTTTTTTTATAATCGACTTCCATCGTGTCTCTACATTTTGTACTTATGTAGCGGTGGATGGCTACCGTATTATTACCAACACTCACCACGATTATTAAGAAATATTTGATTTTAAATGCTGCGATCGTAGATACACACAAAAATACAAGAAACTTTTTTAAAAAACTTAAATTTTGATAACTACTGAGTTATAAATAAAAAACATAAATAGATAAAAGTCTTGTCCCGATCGCTTTTATCTTTTTTTTCACCTAATTATTCATTTATAAGTGTTAACTATTGAAAAACTTGGGCACAATGAACAAAGAATGTAAACTAGATAACAAGGAGTGCCTAATTGTTAAATGCAGGGAAATTTAAGTGAGATTGATATACGCAGTATCCTGCAATTGATTGAGTTGGGACAGCGAACGGGGTTACTGTTTGTTGAAGCTTATAGTTCGCATAACGGTAATAAATTTGCCCAAGATTATACTGAGGGATCGTTGCCTAGAACTTGGTTTGTCTTTTTTCTCAACGGTCAAATAATTTACTCTCAAGAAGCAAATAGCAGTGTATTTCGTCTTCGCGATTACTTGCGATATTACCGAATTAATCTGCAAGCAGAAGAAACACATTCAACAATGGATTCTGACAAATCGCTTTTTGCACCGGAGTATGGCTATTTATGGAGACTGTTGGAACAAGATATCATTAATCCTATCCAGGCTCGTAATATCATCCACGGCTTGGTGCATGAGACTCTTTTTGACTTATTAAGTTTACATGAAGGCAATTTTATTTTTGAGTTGGACAAACCGCTAACCCCGCAACTTACTACCTTAGAAATTGCTCCTCTCGTCAACAAAGTTTTCAAACAGGTGCAAGAGTGGAAACTGCTATATCCTTATATTCAGTCTCCCGATCAATGTCCTATATTGACTGATGTTGAGCGTCTGCGTTCCTCTTTGGCTTCTTCTACGGTGGAGAAACTACAGCGTTGGGCGGATGGTAAAACTTCCCTGCGTCAGCTGGCTCGTTATCTTAATCGGGATGTTTTGACACTAGCCAAAGCTATATATCCCTACGTACAACAAGGTTTGATACATATAGCATATTTAGATACCGTGTCATCATTAACCCACGATCGAGATACCGTGCAGCATTCACGCAATCAACAGCGCATCGGTATAGTATGTATTGATGATGCAGCCGTTATTTGCGAGACGGTGCAGTCTATTTTACAGCCACAAGGCTATAATGCAATCGCCTTTACTAATCCTTTGGAGGCACTAAAGAAGGTTTTTCAACTCCAGCCGCATTTGATATTATGCGATATTGTGATGCCCGATTTGGATGGTTATCAACTTTGTGCGATGTTGCGACACTCTAGCGCATTTCGCCTCGTGCCAATTATTATGCTCAGCGGCAAAAGCAGCTATATCGATAGAGTTAGGGCAAACATGGTAGGAGCTACAGATTATTTAACAAAGCCTTTCGAGTCAACAGAATTGCTATTGTTAATTAGAAAGTATCTCAATAACCAGTCCGAGCGATCGCCAACTCCTAGAATGCGGTACTTGTTGATTTAAGCAAATATAGGGTAAAAAATATTATCACGAACTGGAATTTAAGCCAATTATCAAAATACTTAGTAAATCTGTGAATAAATAGTTATTTTATACAAGATGATTTGGGGAGATTAGGGAGTGTTCCTACACGGGACATCTACATCGGGAGGTAATGAGACATTTATGAGTACAGTCTTGATTGTGGAAGATAGTATCGCGCAAAGGGAAATGATTACAGACCTCCTAAAAGCAAGTGGCTTGTCAGTCACTCACGCTTCGGATGGACTGGAGGCACTACAGACAATTCAAAATATTTGTCCCGATTTAGTGGTCTTGGATATCGTCATGCCCCGGATGAATGGTTATGAAGTTTGTCGTCGGCTCAAGTCCGACCCCAAAACTCAAAATGTGCCGGTAGTCATGTGTTCTTCCAAAGGGGAAGAATTCGATCGCTACTGGGGAATGAAGCAAGGGGCGGATGCCTATATCGCCAAACCGTTTCAACCAACTGAATTGGTGGGAACAGTCAAACAACTGCTGCGAGGATAAGGATGATTTCGATATGGACAGCAAACCGGACTTGTTCGGAAGTAGCGGACAAGAAGAATTCCGTCCGGAATTAGAAGTAGAAAGTAAAGACGGTGAGTTACATTTAAGGTTTTTCATTCCTTCGCATCAGGAGTTTGCACTTCCGGCAACTGGCATTAAGGAGGTAATTGAATTAAGTCCCGATCGAATTACCCCGATTCCGAATGCTTCTCCCTTACTTTTGGGTACCCTAAATTTACGCGGACGAGTAATTTGGGTGGCTGACTTAGGTCAGTTTCTTGGAGAAATAACTCCATTAAATACGGATAGGGCAGACATTTCAGTTATTGCAATTGAAGAACAAGACACGATAGTAGGCTTAGCAGTTGAAGAAATCGGGGGTATGGATTGGCTTGATGTACAGCATCTAAGTGCGCCTACCAACGTACCGGATAGTATGGCTCCGTTTTTAAAAGGAGAGTGGTTGACAGATGCCCAAAAAGCTCGGTGTCTGCTACTACTCGACCAAATGGCAATTTTACGGAGTGCCCGGTGGGCTGGATAACCGAAAGGAGGCAACAAATGGCACCAAGTATAGATTACGAACAAATGTATCAGCAGGCTTACAAAGCCTACGTCAATCAAAAATATGAAGCGGCTGCTAAACTCCTAGAGCAGGTAGTGCAGCATTTGACACAAGACCCGAACGTTTTTTTGCTAAAGGGTCACGTATATTATGTATTACAGGATTTTGATATAGCTAAAGAAGCATATCAGGCGGTATTGAATTTAACTAGCGATCGAGAAATTCTTGGTTTTGCTCGTAATGGTTTGGAAAATATCAGCAATTATCAAATTGAGTCGGATGCTCAAAGTTACGAAGTTGACGATGCTCGTGCCTCAAATGAGGAAGATAAGCCGATTGAAGATTTGCTCGATTACAGTGCTAGTAGTAATTCCGAGAGCGATAACTTCACTTTTTCTTCTTTCGATAAAAATGAAGACGAAGAAATTACAGGTTTGTTAAACGAATCGTCTTCAAAGAGTCCATTTGATGTAGATTCTGATAGTCAGATATTTGATGCTATACCTAATTTGGAAGAGGATAATTTAGGCGATAATCCTTTTGCTAAAAGTGAAGGTGTAGAAACAGATATCGATCGAAACGACGGGGAAACCTCAAAACCCGATCTTGAATTACCTTCTTTCTGGCAAGAAAATGTCTCAGAAAATAATTCAAAAGAGTCTGGATCGGAATATTCTCCTTTTTCAAATTCAGAAGTAGATAATAGTTCTAAGCAAAATTCGTTTGCACAAACTGAACTACCGCCCAGCAGCAGCTTACAAGAAGAAGATTTATTTTTCGAGGATAATCCTGGAGAGGAAAGTGAAAGCTTTAGTCTACCAACTAATTTTTTTAATGATGAATTTTCAGTAGATGATAGCCAAGTTAAAAATTCTTCCTCAGAAGCAAGTAGTTTAGAAGATGTTCCTCCTAATTTTTCTCAAGCTTCTGCAATTCAAGAAGACTTAGACGAACATAAATCGCTAGAATCACCAGAAGCTGTAGAATCCCCACAAAATCAGCAGATAGGCGATGACAGTTTTGACTTAGATGCATTTGAAGAAGTCTTTGGTGCTGATGATTTTGCGACTAACAATGAAGATACGAAAAGTATTGTAAAAGCCAATAATAGCAGCGGCAATAACGGCAACAACATCGAATACTTAGACGATTTTGACGAATTTGATGATTTAGGAAATATTTCAGCATTTGATTTATCGGCGGGAAGCCCGAATTTTTCGGATGTAATGCTTAATTCTGGTTCGCTGCGAACTAATGGTGCTTTAAGCGGCGATAACATTCAAGAAAGCTTACCTCCTAGCGAAACTAGTAGCGGTTCTAATGAGGATGAATTTGAAGACAGTGTAGATGATGTTCCTGTAGAGGAAAGGGATGCAGAACTCTTTAGTATTGCTAATTCCCAAGAAGCGGTTCCAGTTTTTACTCAGAATGAGAATACCAAGGTAGAAGCTCAAGTAAATGTTGAGCAAGGAGCTTTTGCAGCCTTAGAAAATGCTCCTTTAAAAAACAAACAATGGTTAACTGCTGGAATGGTGGGTGTTGTCTCATCTTTAGTAGTAGCCGCCGTCAGTTTTGCAGCGACAAGTTTTCGTCCGCCAGCAGAGCGAGAACCCATACGTAACACGGGATGGTTAATGGCATTAGCAGCCGGAGCAGCCGGTTTTGCTACCGCAGGAGCAATGGGACACCTGACTCTCAAACAAGTTCGCCGCACGACGGAAGATTTGCAAACGCAGTTCGATTCGGTGCGTCAAGGTAATTTGAGCGCTCAAGCCACAGTTTATTCGGAAGACGAATTCGGGCATTTAGCTGCTAGCTTTAATGAAATGGCACGGGTAATTTTTACAACAACCCATGAAGCTACACGCAAGGCTCAAGAGCAGGAAGAAGCCAAAGAAAACTTACAGCGCCAGGTAATTCGGTTGCTTGATGATGTGGAAGGAGCAGCCCGTGGCGATCTAACGGTGCAGGCAGAGGTAACAGCCGACGTACTTGGAGCCGTTGCCGATGCTTTCAACCTGACAATTCAAAACCTCCGGGATATCGTCCAACAGGTAAAGGTAGCAGCAAGAGAAGTTACCAAAGGGGCAACAAATTCCGAAACTTTTGCCAGAGCTTTATCTAGCGATGCTTTACGACAAGCCGAAGAATTAGCGGTAACGCTGAATTCCGTGCAGGTAATGACTGATTCAATTCAAAGGGTAGCCGAAGCTGCTAGAGAAGCCGAAGCAGTAGCCCGCGACGCGAGCGAAATTGCTCTTAAAGGTGGCGAAGCGGTGGAAAATACTGTGGCAGGTATTTTGGAAATTAGAGAAACTGTTGCTGAAACAACTCGTAAGGTAAAACGATTGGCGGAATCTTCCCAGGAAATTTCCAAAATCGTCGCTTTGATTTCTCAGATTGCTTCTCGAACTAACTTGTTAGCTCTTAATGCCAGTATTGAAGCTGCTCGTGCGGGAGAATCCGGACGGGGCTTTGCCATTGTTGCGGATGAGGTACGTCAGCTTGCCGATAAGTCTGCCAAATCTTTGAAGGAAATAGAACAAATTGTGATGCAAATTCAGAGCGAAACCGGCTCTGTAATGACTGCAATGGAAGAAGGTACGCAACAGGTTATTAAAGGTACGAAATTGGCTGAAGAAGCAAAACGTTCCTTGGAAAACATCATTCAAGTTGCGAATCGGATCGATATATTAGTGCGTTCGATTACTACAGATACTGTAGAACAAACGGAAACATCCCGCGCTGTTGCCCATGTAATGCAATCGGTGGAATTAACCGCACAAGAAACTTCCCAAGAAGCACAACGAGTATCTGGAGCCTTGCAGCACTTAGTGGGCGTATCCCGCGACTTGATTTCCTCGGTGGAACGTTTCCGAGTGGAAACTGCTGAATCAAGATAAAAAGTTAGGAGTGAGGAGTGATGAGTGAGGAATAAAAATTACACCTCATAACTCGTAACTCGTAACTTGTAATTCATAACTCGTAACTCATAACTCATAACTCATAAAGACGGACGATTATGCTACCGGAACAACAACAGCGCATCTTAGGATACTTTATTGAAGAAGCAACAGACCACTTGAATACTATCGAGCAGGGGTTGTTAAATCTCCAGAGTACTCTTAATGACCCGGATTTAATTAATGAGGTTTTCCGGGCTGCTCACTCTATCAAGGGAGGAGCGGCGATGCTTGGTTTGAGTAGCATTCAACGTACCTCTCACCGCCTTGAAGACTGTTTCAAAGTTCTCAAAGATAATCCAGTTAAAATTGACCAAAAGCTGGAATCTTTGTTTCTTGGGGTTTCCGATACTCTCAAAGCGCTATTAGAACATTTAAGCGGACCTTTTGGTTTGACGGAGGAAGCCGCAAATACTTTAATGTCTGAAGCGGAACCAGTGTTTGATTGGCTCAATGAACATTTGGACAAACTTGTCAAACTATCTACGGGTGGAAATGGCGCTGAAGCTACTGGCAATAAGGCTGCACAAGGGAAGGTAGAAAGGGCTGCATCTTCTGGAGATCAAAACAATAGTCAATTCCAAGCAGAAGTCTTGAACAAACTGCGGCAGATATTGCAATTGTTTAAGCAGCCAGCAACACCAGAAAACCGGCAAAGTCTCCAGGAATGTACAGATTATTTAGCCGAATTGGGCGATAATCGCAATTTATCCTGTTGGAGTAATTTGTGTCGTTCGGCTACAAGCGCTATTGGTTATGAAGAAAATACTTATT
This sequence comes from Rivularia sp. (in: cyanobacteria), assembly GCA_965234645.1. GTDB lineage: Bacteria > Cyanobacteriota > Cyanobacteriia > Cyanobacteriales > Nostocaceae > Rivularia. The sequence continues at coordinate 5,908,476 of OZ248344.1, forward strand.
TGAGTTTAGCCAAAATTGTTATTACTGAAATTAAACAAGCGCTAGAGTTAGTATTAAAGTCTAGGGAAAATGAAATTGTCATTAGCGAGCAATTAGAAGCATTAGTACCGATCGCAGAAATTGAGTTATTAGAAATAGATATCGAGATTGATGAACCCGACACGGAATTACTCGTTAAGCCAGAAGTAGATAATTATCAAGAAGTTGCTGCTGATGAGGCTTTATTTTTAACGGACGCTAATGCAGTAGATGAGGATGTTCAAGTAGCAGCCGATCGCGTTGAAGCAGAAAATAAGATTACAGATTTATTTGAATTATCCGAGCAAATCGATCGTAATATTGATGATAATCTTGACCGCGATGCGCCGACAGTAATTCACGAATTAGATATTCACGGACCCGAAGTAGGGATAGCCGAATTAAATACTCTTGCCGATTTATTTGAAGGCGAGTCTCCGGAACTTGATGCAACTTGGCAACAAGAAGAAATTCTGGATTTAAAAGCTGCAAATGCTGAAAAAGAGGATGTAGAAGCTAATATTGAAAAATCCTTAGATACCGATCGCGAATTTGAAGATTTTCTCTTGTCTGAAGAGGAAAGTAATAAGGACGATCCAACAACTGCAAAAGAAGAAATGACAATTATGCAGTTGTTTGGCGAAGACTTTTTAGAATCAGATTTAGAAAATTTAAAAGATACTCATGGCAAAAATTTCAACGATTTGCAGCAAAGCGATGAAGAAATTAACGATTTACTCGAACTTAGTTTTGATGGCGATGACCGAAATTACGCTGAAGATGAGTTAAATTCGCTTTTCGGTGAAACTGATTCTACCAAAGAGCGATCGGATAATTATACAGGTGGTTTTGACGATTTAAATCAAACAAGTAGTTTTGAAAATTTATTTGCAGAAGCTGCTGAGGATACGGTAGAAGATGCAGCACGAGAAATATTTGAATTACCAAGCTTTGATGAGGTTGGTTTAGACACTTTATTTTGCGAATTTGAAAAACCCGGATCGGATGAGGATGGCGGTGATTTATTCGATGATTCCTCAGACGAATCGATAGATAATTCGGGTAATATCTGGGAAAAAACGCAAATTATATCTCACGAAGATGTGGCAAAAGCATTAGAGGAAAACCTAATCGAAGCTACTACCTCTGAAGATATTTTTGCTGAAAATGAATCATCTGAAGCAGATTTGGAATTAGAAGATTTAGATATTCATCTTCCCGATGTATCTGAATTTGATTCATTGTTCTCAAGCGATGATGTAGATGATTTATTGGAATTAGCGTTGAGTGGGGAGGAAGGCGTTTTTGATAATGCTGATGATGGTGTGTTTACTCTTGAAGTAGATAACGATGATTCTGGGCAGCAATCATCTGTAGAAGATTTATTTGCAGCAGATAACGATGATTCTGAGCAGCAATCATCTGTAGAAGAATTATTAGCTATCTCCTCGGAACCCGATAATTTATTTGCAGCAGATAACGATGATTCCGAGCAGCAATCATCTGTAGAAGAATTATTAGCTATCTCCTCGGAACCCGATAATTTATTTGCAGCAGATAACGATGATTCTGAGCAGCAATCATCTGTAGAAGAAGAATTATTAGCCATCTCCTCGGAACCCGATAACTTATTTGAAATCTCAGAGAATCCTTTTACACAAGAAACTTCAGATATTGATTCGAGCGATGATTCTCAATTACAATCGCCTTTTGAGTTGGAAACAGAAGAGGTAAACGCAAGTAATAATGCACCAGAAGATAAAGATGTCGCAGCTAATACCCAAGCGCAACTAGTTGACGATCTGTTTGCTCAAGATATTCCCTTGGATGAGGAAATTAGTTTACAAGCAACATCAAAAGAAGAGGAAATTACCTTTTTACCTTTTTCTCAGATAAACGATCGCAATGTCGCAGAAGTTCCTCCATTAAACATTAACGAAACTCATCCCGAATCGGTAGCAGAAAAAGAATTACAGCAAGAATCTGAAGAAATACTAGATGATTTTTCTCAGTTAGAATCCTTGCTCGAACAGGAAGAAGTTGAAACGATCGCAGATAATGATTTGATACCAGATGCAGAATTTGCGGCTTTGGCAGATTTGCTCGTTCCTGAAAACCCTCCCCAGTCAGCAGATACATCCGCCACTGCAAATACTGAAGCTACGACAGGTATAGGTGATGAATTTGGCGATTTAGAAAAACTACTAGAACAAGCTAATACATCAATACCTCGTACAAACAAGGTTAAAGCGACTTCTCCCAAAACTACTCGTAGCGCCAAAGGCGAGCAATTAATGCGGGTTCCCGTAAAGCACTTGGATAACCTGAGTAACTTGGTTGGGGAATTGGTGGTAAATCGCAACACTTTGGAACAAGACCAAGAAAGAATGCGACAATCCCTTGATAACCTGCTGCATCAAATACAAAATCTATCCGATGTCGGTGCGAGGATGCAAGAACTCTACGAGCGTTCCTTATTGGAAGCATCTTTGTTAGCTAGTCGCAGAAATACCAGCGGATTTGGTAGTTATAGCACCAATAGTGACATGGGTTTCAGCGAATTAGAAATGGATCGGTTTACTCCTTTTCATACCCTGTCCCAAGAAATGATTGAATTGATTGTACGGGTAAGAGAATCAGCCAGTGATATTGACTTTGTTGTAGAAGAAAACGAACGAGTTGCGCGTCAATTCCGTCAAGTAACCTCACAACTGCAAGAAGGAATAACGCGATCGCGAATGGAAGCGTTTTCTCAGGTAACAACTCGTTTGGAACGAGGAGTGCGGGATAATTCGATTAAGTGCGGTAAGCAAGTGCAGTTGTTTATTGAAGGGCAAGATACTTTAATTGATAAAATGATTCTTCAGCATTTAAGCGATCCATTGACTCATCTACTTAATAATGCGATCGCTCATGGGATTGAAACTCCTGAAGAAAGAGAATCAAAAGGTAAACCGCAGCAAGGAACAATCAAAGTTCGCGCTTTCCACCAAGGTAATCAAACTATTATTTCTGTAAGCGATGACGGTGCTGGTATTGATGCCGAGAAAGTTAAGCAAAAAGCTGTCAAAGTTGGTTTAATTACCCCCCAAGAAGCAAAAATTATCTCTCCGATGGAAATCTACGAGTTGTTATTCCATTCCGGTTTTAGTACCAAAGATGAAGCCGATCAGCTTGCAGGGCGCGGTGTCGGAATGGACGTAGTTCGCACTTCTATCAGTGAAATCCGTGGGACAATTAATACCGATTCTAGTTTGGGCAAGGGAACTACATTTACTATCCGCTTACCGCTAACGTTAAGTATTTGTAAAGCTTTGTCTTGTGTCTCGGATAAAGCTAGAATTGCCTTCTCTATGGATGGTGTGGAAGATACTCTGGATATGCCACTCAAGGAGATTCAGGAAGGTAAAGATGGTAAAAAGTTTATATTCTGGCGCGATACAAAACTACCTTTCCGTCCTCTCAAAGAGTTGTTAACATTTAACCGTTTGCTAAGTCGCGGTAACGTTTATGGCGGTAACAGAGATGACGACATGGTTTCTGTAATTATAGTGCGTTCTGCAAATACTATGATTGCGCTGCAAATTGACCAAGTTTTAAGCGAACAAGAAATCGTAATTAAACAATTTGAAGGTCCGGCACCCAAGCCCATCGGTGTAGCAGGTGCTACCGTGCTTGGTGATGGTCGAATTATGCCGATTGTTGACGTATTAGAATTGATCGACATCTTTGAGGGACGTACATCCAGACAAAGCAGCGTCAGCCTTTGGGAGCAAAAAGATACACTTACACCCGCAGAACCCGTCGAGGCGAAAATTGACCCCACAGTACTCATTGTTGATGACTCGATTACAGTCCGCGAGTTGCTTTCACTCACCTTTAGTAAAGCTGGTTATCGCGTCGAACAAGCCCGCGACGGACAAGAAGCCTGGGATAAATTGCGTTCCGGCTTACCTTGCGATATCGTATTTTGCGACATTGAAATGCCCCGCTGTGACGGTTTAGAATTGCTATCGCGCATCCAGAAAAATCCAGACTTGAACGATTTACCGATCGCCATGCTGACTTCCCGTGGTGCCGATAAACACAGACAAATGGCAATTCAACTAGGTGCGAGTGGGTATTTCACCAAGCCGTATTTAGAAGAAGCTTTACTAGAAGCTGCCGTGAGGATGCTCAAAGGTGAGAAGTTAGTTGCTAGTGCTGGTGCTTGAGTATTTGGGTAGGGAGTAGCGAGTAGCGAGTAGGGAGTAGCGAGTAGCGAGTAGGGAGTTGGGAGTAGCAAGTAGGTTGGGTTAGCTAGTAGGTTGGGTTAAACACGAAAACAAGATTTGATTGTACGAGAATCTTCATTTATCGTGTCGTAACCCAACACCACCATTTTAGGTAAGTTAGTTGCTAGTAGTTAGTGGTTAGTAAATAACCCAGCACCACCATTTTGGGTAACTACATTGCCATAGAAGATGTTGGGTTACGGCGCAATATAGATTCTTAATTACAAATCTTAAGTGCGAAATGCGCCTAACCCAACCTACATCTAGACGCTAGTTTTTGCGTAAGTCATAAAATTTCTAATTTTGCCACGCATCTTCTAATATTCGGGCAATAAATCCTAAAAATTCGTATAAATTAGATACTTATGTATATCATTAAGAGACGTTATGGACGATAACGTACTTTGTGTGTGTTTGAAATTCAACCCCCAAGTCTGAATGAACAAACTGTTTAAGCCTCTGCCTAAATTTTTAATTATTTTCTTGACAACAGTTATTATTTGTACATTTTTGTACCATGTAAAGGTACCTTCTTCCCAAACAAACATGAGTGCTGAAGTAAAACTGAACTACCCAGATAGTCGTAAAGGCGAACAAGTTGATAATTACCACGGTACGGAAGTTGCAGATCCCTACCGTTGGTTAGAAAATCCCGATTCTGAAGAAACTAAGACTTGGGTAGAAGCACAAAATAAAGTTACTTTTAATTATCTAGAGCAAATCCCAGCCAGAGACGATATTAAAAAACGTTTAACTAAATTATGGGATTATGAAAAATACGGGGTTCCTTTTCAGGAAGGCGATCGCTATTTTTATTCTAAGAATGACGGTTTACAAAATCAAAGCGTTTTATATACTTTAAAAAATCTCGATGACAAGCCAACTGTTTTATTAGATCCGAATAAACTATCTGAAGATGGTACTGTTGCCCTTTCAGGTATATCTATCAGCGAAGATGGTAAATATTTAGCTTATGGTATATCAATTGCTGGTTCTGATTGGCAAGAATGGAAAGTAAGAAATATTGAAACAGGCGAAGATTTAAAAGATAATTTAAAGTGGATAAAATTTTCCGGTGCTTCTTGGACGAATGATAGCAAAGGGTTTTTCTACAGCGGCTACGATGAACCAAATGAAAAAACCAAGTTAGAAGATGTTAATTACTATCAAAAACTTTATTATCACCAATTAGGTCAACCTCAATCAGAAGACACTTTAATTTACGAACGCTCCGATGAGAAAGAATGGGGCTTTAACGGTAGCGTTACCGAAGATGGGGATTATTTAATTATTTCAGTTTGGTTGGGAACTGATTCTAAAAACTTAGTGTTTTACAAGGATTTAACTAATCCCAATAGTAAAGTTGTCGAATTAATAAGTAAATTTGAATCGTCTTACAGTTTAATTGACAACGATGATAATATTTTTTATTTTCAAACTGATTTAAATGCACCAAGAGGCAGAGTTATCGCCATCGATATTCAAAAACCAGAACCTAAAAACTGGGAAGAAATCATTCCTCAAACTCAAGAAACATTAGAAAGCGTTGGTACTCTTAACAATCAATTTGTCGCTGAATATCTCAAAGATGCTCGCAGTCAAATTAAAATTTTTGAAATTAACGGTAATTTTGTCCGAGAAGTTGAATTACCTGGTATTGGTTCCGTAGGTGGTTTTGATGGGAAACGTGAAGACACCGAAACATTTTATATATTCACCAGCTTTACCACACCGGGAACTATTTACCGCTACGATATGGTGACAGGAAAAAGTACCGTTTTTCGCCAGCCAGAAGTAGATTTTAACGCCGATAATTACGAAACCAAACAGATTTTTTACAAAAGCAAAGATGGTACCCAAGTACCGATGTTTATCGTCCATAAAAAAGGAATTAAACTAGATGGAAATAACCCCACATTCCTTTATGGTTATGGCGGTTTCAACGTCTCTTTAACGCCAACCTTTTCAGTTAGTAGCTTGGTGTGGATGGAAATGGGGGGGGTTTACGTCATACCTAATATACGCGGTGGTGGCGAATACGGTGAAGAATGGCATCAAGCGGGAATTAAGGATAAAAAACAGAACGTCTTTGATGACTTTATTAGTGCGGCAGAATGGTTGATAGATAATGGTTATACTAAATCCGAGAAACTGGCGATCGCCGGTGGTAGCAATGGCGGATTATTGGTAGGTGCCTGCATGACACAGCGTCCGGATTTATTCGGTGCGGCGCTACCAGCAGTAGGCGTATTAGATATGTTGCGCTTCCATAAATTTACCATTGGTTGGGCATGGGTTCCCGAATACGGTTCCTCGGAAAACGCCGAAGAATTCAAAACCCTTTATGCTTATTCACCTTTGCATAACTTAAAGCCGGGGACAGCTTATCCCGCAACTTTGATAACAACAGCAGATCATGACGATCGCGTAGTTCCCGCACACAGCTTCAAATTTGCCGCAGCATTGCAAGCAGCACACGATGGAGATGCACCCGTATTAATAAGAATTGAGACAAAAGCTGGACATGGTGCGGGTAAACCTACGACGAAGATTATTGAAGAAGCAGCCGATAAATGGGCTTTTTTGGTGAAGACTTTGGGAATTGAAGGAGTGAAGTTTTAGTTCGTAATTTGTAGTTAGTAATTTGTAGGTTGGGTTAGGCACTTTGAAGATAATAATTTAAACGAGTAAAGTCCGTCTTGTGCCGTAACCCAACATTTATTATCGGTATATCGCAATATTTTAAATTCAAGAAAATATCGTTTATCCATAGATATAATGTTGGGTTACGACACGATTAATATAATTTTTTTTACCCATACAAATTATTTTCGTGTCTAACCCAACCTACTGATTTAACAGAAGTAAAAAGGAATTTCGCTGAAAAAATCCTTAAGTACCTTAAGCGTTTTAAGAATCTCCTCAATGTATTGTTTAGATTCAGGGGTATCAGAAGTAGTATTGCGCTGATGTTCAAGGTATTTGTTCCAGTCAGTTTCTACTGCATCTGCACCTTTTTCAAAACCGTTAATTGTATCTTGCCAATATTCATCAATTCCTTTGCAGAATTTCTGAGATATATCCTGTTCCTCAAAGTATTTTACAGTTTGCTTTGCCAAACGTTTCTGCCAAGATTCACCAAATAAACCCCACATTCCAAAAGCTAATGCAGCAGCTAAACCGATACCAAGCACGATTGGACCACCAATAGCTGCAACAAAAACCATTACACCAGCCGTACCACCAGTGAAAACAAAACCAATACCGAGTGCTGATAACAGACTGACCAATTTAGCAACTAAAATATAACCGCCAAGATTTCCCAGCGCTGCTGCCCAAACGGATAAGGCTCCGATGCTTCCTAAGCCAGCAAGTCCACCTAGAAAAGCACCTTGAGCATCGAATGGTATTTCCATACACACATTCATATCTGGAAGCTTTACCTCATATGATTTTAAGAAAGCTTCAATTTCATGTCTTAATCGATCGGAATTTACTTTTATGATTTGTTCAGTCTCATTTTGAAGTTTTTCGACAAGATAACCAGCAAGAAATTCCTTTGCTTCTCTTTTGTCGTCATATCTATTACAAATAATATTTTCTACAGAGTCTACGGTAAGCAATTGCCGTGCATACTTTTGAAATTCGGTTTTCGTATCTTGTTTTAACTCTTGAATACGTTGACGCACTTTTTCCCGTTTCTGCTGAGCTTCTTGTTTACGACTAGATTCATTTTTTTTTAGTATTTCTAATTGCGATCGCTGTGCATCTTTTACTTCTAAATCAGTAAGAATTTTTTCGTATCGCTCAATCAAATCAAGATACTTTTTTACGTTATCTTCCTTGATGGCTTTCATCTCTCGTTCAATACGGTGCATACGTGCTTGAGGAAGGAATTCACCGAGGGTTTTTGTCAATTCATCAAATAAACGTTCGCAGCGATCGGGTCTTTCTGACCAAAAAGTAAATAATCTTTGTTGTAAATCTGCTTCAGTAATAATGCGATCTGTTTGTTCTCTTCGACATTTTAAAACGCTTTCGTTTAACTCTCGGTATAGCCGTTTTGCAGCTCTGCTTGGAATTTCTTTCAACTGTTCGTCAGAAATACTAGGATCGGCATGAGTTGCAACAATGAAAAGATTGCCTAATGTAGGAAAATTATTGCATTCATTTTCTGGGGTTGGAAGCAAACGTAATAAGCTAGCCAAGCGAATCATATCTTGACCGTTAATATGACCCTTGGCTGGCGAAGCATACAGTAATACATCAGCTAATTGTGTAGCACTATTAGCCTTCTCAACATCTTTTGATATTTCATCAGGACGATCTGAGTATCCTGGTAAGTCTATCAGGTTACAAGCTTTTAGCAAGGGAGCATCTATATATACTACGGCTGCATGGGCTGCTGTATCCTCATGTTCTCCATGCACTCCATATTTTTGTAAAACGCTGAAATTTCCTGCTTGTATGCTGTAATTCTCGCAACGTTCTCGATCATCCAAGAGTATCAAATCAATTATTTGGTTACCTCTCTCATCTTTTAGCCAAAAGTCTTCATCAAAAATCAATACGTCCCCATTAAACCATTCGGGACGGTCTTCAATATGGCGAATAAATGTAATCACTCGTGTTGCAGGCTGATAGCCGACTGGCAGATTTTTGCTACCCAACAGAGCATTCGCCATGTGTGACTTACCAGCGTCAAAGCCTCCAGTTAAAACTACATTAGGCTTTTGCTGGTAAAGCTTTAGTTGCTTTTTAAGGTCATTAGGGGTTGCTGGTGGTGTAGGTATCAATGTATCTACATGAGGAGCCGCATCAACGTACCGATTGAGTAAATTCAGTTTTCGATAAAGTTCAGCATATGGAGTTCCTGGATCGGTCGGTTTGAGTGGCGATATTGGTGCTGATATCGCAGTAGCAATATCAACTTTTAATAATTGCAGCCATTGCAATAAAAGCCCCATTGGAACTGTCTGGGGAGCCTCTTCATAACGACAAACTTCTTCAAGGGAGATGCCAACGATATTAGCAACCTGCACTTGACTCATGCCTACCTTCTGGCGATATCCCCGTAAATCAATATTCATTTATGTGTATTAAATTTATCAACAATGATACTCATTCATTTTTAAAATATAAATTGTTGAATGACGAGCGGAAGATTACTTACCTTTTAGGAATCCCTACAGCGAAAGTGTAATTACTCAATCCGAATCATTTGCTACAAAGTCAACTTGTTCGTAAAGGTCACTTAAAGTAAGTTGAAAATCAACAGTTTCTAAAGAAAATAAGGCTGATTCGCCTTCAATTTCATCAAAAATCCATTTACCATCGGCAGTTTTCACATAATGCATTACATGATATTGATATTGATCTATTAAAATATATTCTTTAAATTCTGGAATCGAACGATAATATAAAAACTTATTTCCTTGGTCGTAATTTTGTGTTGATTTTGATAAAACTTCTGCAATTAATGAAGGATTCATCACGGTAGTTGTGTTGTTTCCCGTATAAACAGGTTGTCCCTCTATTAGCATCACATCAGGATAAGTATGCTGACGGTATTTAGGTATCCATAAACGCACATCGGCTATATAAATCCGAAAATTTTGCTTTTTGGTAGCGATTTTTAAAGAAGCAGCTAAATTTAGGGCAATTTGATTGTGATTGGTAGTCCCACCCGTCCGAAGTATAATTTCTCCATCGCGGTACTCGCTCTTAAATTCTGCTTGTTCTTCCAGTTCTAAATATTCTTCTGGAGTATAGAAGCGTTTGACTGTTTGTACTTCTTTCGTCATAGTTTTTATTTTCATAAAATATCATCTATTTCTCGATAGTTTTCGATGCGAGGACGCTATAACGATAAATCTTCAAAACATGGTTCCTATGCCAATTTTACTGTGGAGAGTTATGACATGATTAATATGGATTTTTTACCAATACAATTTGTTTTCGCGTCTAACCCAACCTACTGACTGTGAAAAAAATCGCAATATACCACAGGCATTACCCCCATCAGGTTTTTAACACTAAACTAATAAGAAAAAAGACTCGTATCTCCGACTCACATTATCGGGAGTAACCCAGTATGTCTTTCCGCCGCTTGCGTCCATATATCGTTGTCGGCTTGTGTCTCAGCTTATTGCTAAGTGTGGTGCTGTTGCCGAATTTTACCAACGCTGCAACACCAACTACCGCACCCGTTTCTGGAGCATCGCTGACTCAAGGAGTGCGTCAAACATTATTAGATAACGGTTTAACCGTGCTAACTAAGGAAGTTCATACCGCTCCTGTAGTTAGCGTCCAGGTTTGGTATAAAGTTGGTTCGCGCAATGAAAGCGCGGGGGAAAACGGCATTTCTCACCAACTCGAACATTTAATGTTCAAAGGTACAACCGATCGCCCGATCCAGTTTGGGCGGCTTTTAAGTGCTTTGGGCAGTCAGTTCAATGCTTTTACTAGTTACGATGAAACCGCGTACTTTGATACGGCGGAGCGAGACAAACTCAAAGCATTACTGAGTTTGGAAGCAGACCGCATGGAAAATAGCTTAATTGGTCCCGAACAACTTAAAAGTGAGAAGCGGGTCGTTATTTCGGAGTTGCAAGGATACGAAAATTCGCCGGGATACCGTCTGAGTCGGGCTGTAATGCGAAATGCTTTCCCCAATCGAGCTTATGGTTTACCCGTGGGTGGTACGAAAGCGGATGTAGAGAAATTTACGGTAGAGCAGGTACGCAATTATTACCAAACTTATTATAGTCCTGATAATGCTACCTTGGTAATTGTTGGGGATTTTGCGACACAACCAGTCCTCAAAACTGTCAAAGAAACTTTTGGCAAGCTGCCGAAACAAGGAAAACGGGTGGCTGTAAAACCAGCGGTGAATACTACTGCAAAAGAAAAAACACCGATCGCCCTCAAACAGCCGGGAAGTGCGGCATTATTACAAGCAGTATATCCTTTACCAGATGCCAAACATCCCGACGTGCCAGCAATTGATATCATGGATACAATTCTCACGGGTGGTCGCAGTTCCCGGCTTTACCAGGCTGTAGTCGAATCCGGTTTGGCTAGTTCGGTGGGTGCAAGTGCTGTAGAAACGATCGAACCTGGTTGGTACGAAATCAACGCAACAGCGGCTCCAGGTCAAGAGTTATCTAAAATCGCCCAAACTTTAGGGCGATCGCTCACTCAATTACAACAAAAACCAGTTACCGCAGAGGAGTTACAGCGAGCAAAAACTCAACTTGCAGCTGCGTTTGTATTGGGAAATCAAGACATCACCTCTCAAGCCTCTCAACTTGGATACGCTCAAACTACTGCCGGAGATTATCGCTATATTGAAAAGTATTTAGCAGGGGTAGCCAAAGTTACAGCCGCCGACGTGCAGCGAGTTGCGAAAACCTACCTTAGTTCTGACAAACAAACTATCGGTTTCTTTGAACCAACTCAAACCAGTGACGCGGCAAATTCTACCGCAGGTTCCGGTCGCACTGTGGAGAACTTCAGCCCCGGTAAACCCGTAGATCCAGCCGAACTGGCTAAATATTTACCCCCAGCTACATCAGCCACCGTTGACAGCAAACAACCGCTACCGGAGCAGTTTACCCTCAAAAACGGGTTAAAATTCTTGCTGCTACCCGATAAAAGCGTTCCCACAATCAACCTCAGCGGACAAATTGATGCGGGTAATGAATTTGACTCGAATCAAAAAGCAGGTTTAGCAAGTCTCACAGCCGATAACTTGATGAATGGCACTAAGACCGAAAATGCTTTAACCTTGGCGAAAAAGTTAGAAGACCAAGGAGCTAGTCTCGGTTTCGGGTCTAGCCGCGAAGGAGTCAGTATTGGCGCTCAAGGACTATCGGCAAATCTGCCGGTACTGATCCAAACTTTAGCGGATGTAGTGCAAAATGCTACCTTCCCCGCCGACCAGTTGGAATTAAGCCGTCAGCGAGAATTGACCAGTTTAAAAGTCCAGTTAGATGACCCCAGTGCATTGGGAAGACGAGAATTTCAGCAGGCAATTTACCCGGAAAATCATCCCTTCCATAGCTTTCCCACATCTGAAAGCCTCAAAAATATTACCCATGAGGATGTAGTTAAGTTTTATCAGCAACACTACCGACCGGATACCACAACGATCGCCTTAGTCGGTGACTTTGAGCCAACCCAGGTCAAAGCTTTACTGCAACAGGCATTTGGCAAATGGCAAGCCCAAGGTAAACCGCCAACGCTAGCATTTCCCCCTGTGTCGCTACCGTCAACTACAGAACGCTTAAACAAACCGATTCCCGGTAAAGCAGAAGCAGTTACCTACATCGGTTACAACGGGATTTCGCGCCAAGATCCGCGCTACTATGCAGCTTTGGTGCTGAACCAAATTTTGGGTGGTGATACCTTATCTAGCCGTTTAGGAACCGAAGTGCGCGATCGCCAAGGTTTGACCTATGGAATTTACAGTGGTTTCGCCGCTGGTATAAATCCGGGTCCCTTCCTGATTCAAATGCAGACTTCTCCAGAAGATGCAGCGGCGGCAATTAATAGTACTTTAGCCTTGCTCAAACAGTTGCAGCAACAAGGAGTTACCGCAGCCGAATTGAATACAGCGAAGCGATCGATTACCGAAAGTTACCCCGTAGATTTAGCTAGTCCGAGCAACGTCGCGGGTATTACTTTAAGCAACGCAGTATACGGGCTTTCCCCAGCGGAAATCCGAGAATTTCCGACTCAGATTCAAGCAGTTACCCAAGCTCAGGTAAAGCAAGCAATCCAAGAGTTAATTCATCCAGATAAAGTTGTAATTGTCACAGCTGGTTCTGGTGCTGCTGCTAAAGGTAATTGATAAAAATATTCCTCATCCGATGATTTAATGTTTACGAAATAATCATGTAGAGACGTTGCAATGCAACGTCTTTTTTATTTCGTGGAATACGCGATTAAATATTGGATAAATTTAAGTTATTAGTTGGTAGCTTGGGTTTCACTGCGTTTAACCCAACAGTGTAAATTTAGTTAGTTTTACCAAATCCAAGCAGAAGCAGTAAATAAAGGTTTTAAAAGTATCCGGCGCGTTCCCTTAAAATTCATAGCTTGTAACAAACAGCAAAAATGATAATAGTAATTTTATTTATGGTTCGTTAAAAACTTACAATTCTTTCAAATAAATAGGTCTGGGTATAAGTTTGTTTACAAGTGCAGCCTCAATTTCTAACTTTGGCTAGTTTTACCAGAGCTAAGTAAAAAAAATCTACATTAAAGCAGTATTCACTCACGGGCTTTGCTAAAAAATCAATAAGAAGTAGTAAATCCTCTGAGTTAAAGAGAAATAGACTGACTGCACACTGGAATAAAGATTTATTAACCAATAATGAAAAACTTTATCTTTACAGTAGTTAGCTTAGTATATGTTTTTTCTCCTGCTATTGCATCTGCCCAAAAGCCTGTAATACCTGTAGTTTCTTCCCAGAGGGGAGAGTTTCTAGGTCTTGTATTTAATAATGAATACGATGCAAATTGATTTTGCATCGAATATGGAAAGTATGGCAGCCCATATGGACAAACGATATTTAATAAGTATGGGACGCATGGTGGAGAATATTCTGATACTGGTGCTTATAACCGACGAGCAAAAAACCCGCCAGTAGTAATTGTTAATAATCAGATAGTTGGCTTTGTCACGAAGAATCCGCAATTTGGTGAAGCTAGGATTGACCCAGATATTTTGTTGGTACAAGCTTGCGGCAGATAAACCTTCTATGCTTGTAGAGACGTAAAATTTTACGTCTCCGTATGTTTTCTGGAGATACCTAATATAAAATTACCTTCTCTAAAGCTACGAATTATATCTGTAGAAGATGGTTGTACTCCGGTTTTAGCTTTAACAGCTTCACTTCGAGCAACGATTCTCTGATGTGCTGCTAATGCTTTACGCTGTCGCAAAAAAGTTTCTAACGCGACAATTACTAAATCATTCAAAGATTCACTTTCTTGCTTTAAGCTTCTAGTTGTAGTAAGCAAGTTAGCTGGGAAACGGATTGTTATAGCTTCTCGTTCCATAATTGTGTTTGCAACCAAATAATGGTACCACTTATTGTAACTATTATCTATAACTACTTCACAACAACCCTGCCGATTCATACAACCGCTTCACCAAGGCGACAATTTTCTCCCCATACTGCGGATCTGCCTCCCATCTCCCCGATAAATCCGTCACCAACGGAGCTATACCCCTTGTCACAAACCGAAATCTGGGGTCTACAACTTCCTGAGCTAAAGGTTCCAAACTCGCGTAAGCTTTCAAATGTTGAATATGAGCGCGAACGCCAATTCTCGCACTGGGAAATGATGCGATTTCGTTTCCACCACCGATAGTTGCTAATCCTGCAAAGTTATTTTGTTGGGGTTTAATATCATTACCAAAGCGTAAAAATCCGGTTTCTAAACACATTTGACAAAAAGCAATATCGTGATTTACTCCTTCAATTGCGGCTTCTTCTCGATATAGTTTTGGTATGTCTGGAAATTTAACTAAAGCGTCTTGATTGTTATCTCTTAAAAATATTTGTAACTGTACTTCGGAAGTTGTACCGCGAGACATTATTTGAGTAATTTGACCGGGACAAATTGCTAAATTAGATTTTAGAATTACGGTGCGAGTCGCAGCATCCCAACCAATTGATACATTAAATTCTCGCAATTCGATCGCTTTAACGTAAACTATTCGGCGGTAGCTCAGACGACGCACGTTAGGAGCTTTTGATAAATCAATTCTTAATCTGTCTACTAAATCTATGGGAATATAGGCATTACCGTTAACTACTATTCCTTGTTCAGCATAATTTTGCCCATTAATTTTAATATTTACCGACGGATAAGTTGGTTCTGGTGCGGGAATAGGAGTAGGGCTGGGGCTGGGGCTAGGAGCCGAACCTGGATCGATCGCCCGCGCCCAAGCTGCAATGCCATCGGCGATTCCCACCGCAAATTCCCGACGACGGTTTTGTAATAAAGCACGATCTTCCGGGCTGCTCAAGAAAATCACCTGCATTAATAAAGATGCGATCGCCACCTCACGAGTAAACATCAACCGCCCCATACCAGTTGCCGTATCCGGCTTCACCCCCCGACTATTTAATTGCGGAACTCTACGTAAAAGCCCCATTAACAGCATTTCAGCATTACGTTTACGTTCTTCGTTATTCGCAATATAGTAGACGCTAGCGCCGTTTACCGAAGGGCTAGCAGCAGCATCTGCCTGAATCTCCACCGCCACATCATTACGACGAGCGCGAGAATTTATCCATTGAACACTCGCTCTAGCACTCAAAGAATCGGGAACCGAAAGAACTTCAAACCCACGCGCCCTTAATTCCGTTAAAATTAAATCCCGGAGGAAAATCATTTCCTTGGCTTCAGTCGTGCCCCCAGCAATAGAACCCGGATCGATACCTCCTGCCTCCTTGCCTCCGTGCCCCGCCGAAATAAAAATACGTCCCATCCTCAGTATTTCCTCTGAATAAAAGTTATCGTAAAAGATTGTTTACAACATTTTCGGTACTGGGGACAAGCATATAATATTTATCCAAACGAAATTGTTTGATATGGGGAGATGGGGAAGGGGGACAATTACCAATTCGCAATGAGCCGCAGGCTTCGCCTGAACGCAATTCCTAACTCCTGACTACTCACTACTCACTCCTAACTCCTAATTCCTAACTCCTAACTCCTAACTCCTAACTCCTGACTACTCACTACTCATTACTCCTAACTCCTAATTCCTAACTCCTAACTGATTATGCAAATCCCTCGCTTGCACCAAGATACGATTGATGAAGTTAAACAACGGGCTGACATTGTGGATGTCGTTTCGGAACGAGTTGTTTTACGCAAGCGCGGTAAGGATTTTGTAGGGTTGTGTCCTTTCCATAATGAAAAGACTCCCAGCTTCAGTGTCAGCCCCAGCAAGCAGATGTATTACTGTTTTGGCTGTCAAGCTGGGGGGAATGTGTTCAAGTTCATCATGGAGTTGGATAAACGCTCTTTTGCTGAAGTTGTATTAGATTTAGCACGGCAATATCAAGTACCCGTACAAACCTTTGAACCCGAACAGCGGCAAGAATTACAGCGTCAAATATCGGAACGCAAACAAGTATACGAAATCCTTGAGGTGGCTTCGCGTTTTTATCAACACGCTTTATGGCAACCTTCGGGGGAAGCTGCGCTATTATATCTCCAGCAACAGCGTAAATTAAAGGATGAAACTATCAAGGAGTTTCAATTAGGTTATGCTCCCGTTGGTTGGGACATTTTGTATAGTTATTTGGTGGAAGATAAGCGCTATCCGGTACAGTTATTAGAAAAGGCTGGTTTAATTAAACCGCGATCGCAAGGTAGGGGTTATTATGATGCTTTTCGCAACCGTTTAATGATTCCCATTCACGATATTACTGGGAAAGTAATTGCTTTTGGCGGTAGAACTTTAGGGGAAGATAAACCTAAGTATTTAAATTCACCGGAAACGGAAGTTTTTAGTAAAGGTAAAACTTTATTTGGATTAGATAAAGCGAAGGAAGGTATTTCTCAATTTGACCAAGCTGTGGTTGTAGAAGGATATTTTGATGCGATCGCTCTCCATGCTGTAGGAATAAAAAATGTTGTGGCTTCCTTGGGTACGGCTTTAAGTATTGAGCAGGTACGTTTAGCCATGCGTTACAGCGATTCCAAGCAGTTAATTCTCAATTTTGATGCCGATAAAGCCGGAACTATTGCCGCAGAAAGAGCAATTGGTGAAGTTGCAGATTTAGCTTATAAAGGTGAAGTTCAGTTAAAAATTCTGAATATTCCCGATGGTAAAGATGCGGACGAATATTTATTTAATCATACATCAGAAGATTATCAGCAACTATTAGCAAATGCACCTTTATGGCTGGATTGGCAAATAGAACAAATTACTAAAGATTGCGATTTGAAACAAGCTACAGATTTTCAAAAAGTCTGTCAGCAAATGGTTAAGTTATTAAAAAATATAGCTAATCCCGATACGCGAAATTATTATGTTTCTCACTGTGCGGAAATATTAAGTTTGGGAGATTCTCAACTGATTTCGTTACGAGCGGAAAATTTATTAACTCAAATTGCTCCTGCAAGTAATAAGCAGTGGGGAGGAAGTTATAGAAAGTCTACTATTGTTTCAAACACATATCACAAAGATAACGCTGTTACTAGTGTTCTGAATCCAATTGTAAAAACAGAACATAGCCTTTTAGAAGAAGCAGAAGCTTTATTATTATTAATTTATTTACATTCGCCAGAATACCGTAAATCGATTGGCGAAACTTTAGAAGAAAAAGATTTGCAGTTTAGCTTATCCCATCACAGATTTTTATGGCAGCAGATTGTAGATATTTCAGATAATAATTCATCCGCAGAATTAATTTCAACTCTGCAAGATAGATTTCTGGAATTTCCCGAACAAATGGAAATGATATCGCATTTATTCCATTTAAACGAAACAGCCCAAAAGCAAATTATTCGCACTCCCCAAGTTATTTTAAGAGCAACTCTGAGCATGGAAAGAGTATTGCGAGAAAAACGCTATCGTCATTTTCGCGAACTTTGGGAAAGAACTAATTCAGAAACCGAAGCCAAACAATCGCAATCCTATTATCAAGCTTTTATGGATGAAAAACAACGACTGAGTGAATTAGATAAACAGCGATGTTTTAATGTGGGAGAGTTTTAAAAGTTAGGAGTTAGGAGTTTTACTGGTTCCTAGTCTCCGACTGGGAACCCAATAGGAGAGGCTCTGCCTCCCATGCTATGATTGGAGGCAGAGCCTTTAACAACTGCGTTACAAGTCAGAGCCTTGTAACGAGATTGACTCAATATCAAAAATATCAAGAACAAAATAAAGTATCGCGGGTATCTCTTCCTGTAGTTGAATTAGTACCTTTGGCTAATTTACATAACTTGTCTTGTTCGTCTTTACGTAACAACACATCGGTAAAATCGGCACCATCGATAATCGCGCCGTCAAATCTGGCGTTGGATGCAAATGCACCTTCTAATACTGCATTCGTTAAATCTGCTTTTATTAAACGTGCGGAATCTAAAGTCGCATATCTCAGGTTGGCATTCCTTAAATTTGCTGACTCCAAATTAGTGGCAAAAAATCTTACACCCTGCAAATTAGAATTACTAAAGTTGCTATCGCGAAGATTTGCTTTGGTAAAACTAGAATCTGTTAAATCCTGCCCGGAGAAATCAGCTTCGATTAATATTTCTTTGTTGTAATCCAATGCAAAAGCTTGGGGAGTTAGACTTGATGGCAAGATACACATTCCCCAAAACAATAAACTAAGTATACTTACCTTAATCCAGTTGCTTTTTGTAAAAATCACGATCGTTTAACTGCTCATGGCAAACTATTCTTCCTCACATTATCCCGATATCGGCACTTTAGGTGAAGACCTAGTAACTCAGTGGCTGGAATCTACAGGTTGGATAATTCTGCATCGTCGCTGGCACAGTCGTTGGGGAGAAATTGATATTATTGCCCAAAGGGAAGATGATTCGGGCACGGTTATATTAGCATTTGTGGAAGTCAAAACCCGCTCTCCGGGTAATTGGGATGAAGGCGGAAGAATGGCGATCGCATCAAAGCAAGCTAAAATTTGTCGCACTGCTGCGATGTTTCTGGCAAAATTTCCCGCATTCGCAGATTATCCCTGCCGATTTGATGTAGCCATTGTTTGTTGTCAGAGAAAAATAACTAAGACAAATGCTAAAGCAAGTTTATCGGCTGAGGGATATTATTTAACATTACAAGAATACATTCCCGCAGCATTTGAATATTTAATTGACAATGAGTAGTATTGGTGATATACACAAAACTTGCAACAATTACCGATCGTCAATTAATAACTAGCAATTATCAAGCTAGGGTTTCGGGACAATAACCCAAGCCTCTAACAAATTGTTGTCGGAATGCTTCAATTTCTTCTTTGTCGGGGCTACCGTGAGAAACAATAGCCACTTGATAGCGACGCATAACTTCAACAGGATTCTGTTGCGCTTCTAGACTCCAAAGTGCCATTTGCACTCGCATTGGAGGTTCGTAGCGAATTCCTAATTCATTTAAGAAAGCCCGAACATCGCCATCTAAATCTGGCGAAATCTGATAATCAAGCTTGACTCTAACCACCCAACCATCAATTTGATGAATTACGGTGATAAAGGAAACAGGAATCCGGGGTCTAGCGTGCAAATATTGAACTACTCTTAAAGTCAAGCTGGCATTTGCCAGGTAATACAAGTATTCCATCTTGGTACTTAGGATCAAAGCCAATCTTACATATCTATTATTGATATATAGACCTATGCATTCGGTAGGGTAAAAGCCCCCGTTTTTAGATGGGGAGGTTTACCCAATTTTTATTGTAAAGTTTGCGTATTACTTAAATTTCATTCTAAAGTAGGATGCTCAATCTCACTTAGGGCTAATAGTCTAGATTTTTTTATAAACTATAGTATTCAGTTTTTTTTGTTAACAAACCTAAATATAAATGCAGCAACCACCTCCAATAGAAAAATCCAATTCTTCTGAGTCGGGGATCGAATCATCGCAAGGCGTTAACTCTTCAAGCCAAATTAATACAGATGTTGATTTAGACCGTTCCCTTGATGGATACGATTATAATTTACCTCCAGAACTTATTGCTCAAAACCCTGCCGTTCCCAGAGATAGTTCGCGTTTATTAGTAGTAGATTCTCTCGATACTGGTATCCAAAGTATACATTCACATCGAATTTTTCGAGATTTACCAGTAATTCTTCGTCCGGGGGATTTATTAGTGATGAATGATACAAAAGTCATACCGGCGAGACTTTACGGACGTAAATCTACGGGAGCGCAGGTAGAAGTTTTATTATTGTCAGAAAAGCAGCAGAATTGTTGGTTGGCTTTAGTTAAACCGGGAGAGCGGTTTAAACAAGGTAGCGAGATTATTTTTAAACCGAAAAAAGATAGTTTAGAACCTTGCAAGCAGTTAATTGCTACGGTTTTAGAGACAGACGAAGCGACAGGAGGGCGGTTGCTGCAATTTGATTTACCTCCGGAAATGTCTTTGATACAGCTATTAGATGTATTTGGTGAAGTACCATTACCGCCTTACATCACAACGAGTAATGCCGAAAGCCAACAATACCAGACAGTTTACGCCGAAAATCCGGGAGCAGTTGCAGCACCGACGGCGGGATTGCATTTTACTCCTGAGTTATTAGAAAAATTGCAGGAAACCGGCATCGATCGAGCTTTCATCACCTTACACGTGGGAGTGGGTACATTTCGTCCCGTAGAAGTAGAAGATGTAACAACCCATGAAATGCATAGAGAATGGATTGAAGTATCGGCACAAACAGTAGAGCAAATCCGCGAAACCAAAGCCAAAGGTGGAAGAATTATTGCAGTAGGAACAACAGCAGTACGCGCATTAGAAGGAGCGGCTAAAGCAGGAGTTGGGGAATTACAGCCATTTTGTGGCGAAACCAACTTATTTATATATCCTGGCTATCAATGGCGAGTAGTGAATGGCTTGATTACCAACTTTCATTTACCGCGATCGAGTTTACTGATGTTGGTAAGCGCATTAATTGGAAGACAAAGATTATTAAACCTGTATCGGGAAGCGATCGCATCTAGATATCGTTTTTATTCCTTCGGTGATGCGATGTTGATTTTACCGGAATCAGTTATCAACGATCGATGAACAATTATCAAAGGGGATTGGGCATGGTAAAAAGGTTAAAGGTTAAAGGTTAAAGGTCAAAGGTCAAAGGTTAAAATTATTTTATCTCCTTGTCCCCCCATCTCCTTGTCTCCCCATCCCCCCATCCCTCCATCTCCCCATCTCCTTTCTCGAAAAATTTATCAAAAAAGTTCAATTTCCTCCTCCACAATGGGCACTCTAACTTAAACAGCATCTAGCAATAAGTGCAGAGAAAGTCCAAAATGTCTCAAAAATTTTCACAAATTAAACGTATTATTCGCGCTTGTGTTCCTTTAGTATTTTGCTCTGGTGCTGCTTTCGTTGGATTAACGATCGCGGAGTTACCTGGAAATAAGCTTTTAGCGCAAACCGCTGTTACTCAAGATTTGGAAGCTGCTGGTTTGTTTCAGCAAGGAGTTATGCGGTATAACAGCGGTGACTTACAAGGGGCTGAATTGGCTCTAAGGGCTGCTTTAAATCGCGATTCTAATCTTGGTGTGGCACGGAATTATTTAGGTAATATCTTTTTACAGCAGAATCGTTTGGATGCAGCCGTACAAGAGTATGGCGAGGCTATTCGTCTTAATCCCAATTTAGCTGACGCTTATTATAATTTGGGTTTAGCACTGCATAAGCAAGAACAATACGAAGCCGCAATTACCGTCTACCGTCAAGCATTAGTAGTCGAGCCGACAATGGCTAATGCAAATTATAATCTCGGATTGGCGCTGTACAAACAAGGACAAAACGAAGAAGCGATCGCCGCTTATCAGCAATCGATCAATCTAGATAAAAGCAATGCGAATGCTTATTATAATTTAGGTTTAGCTTTGCAAGAACGAGGAGATACAGCTAAAGCTATTATTGCCTATCGCGAAGTTTTGCAGTTGAATCCCGAAAATATTGCAGCATACAACAATTTAGGTAGTTTATTAGCAGTTCGAGGTCAAACTCCTGAAGCGATCCAAACTTACATTCAAGCTATTCGTAAGGTTCCGAATAATCCTTCTGCTTATTATAAATTGGGAGTAGCTTTTTATCAGCAAGGGGAATTAAGGAAAGCACAAGAAGTTCTCAGACGTGCCCACAAACAATATCGCAAACAAGGTAATGTTGAGCAAACAGAAGTAATTGAGCAGTTGATGCAACAAATTATTTCATCTCAACAGAAAAACCCACCAGCAGCAGTTGAAGCTGCTCCCGGATCGTCAGTTGTTATTCCTAGCAATAATCAAACGGAACAATCTTCACCCGATCGTGAAATTGAGTTTTCTCCAGAAGCACCTTCGGAAAATTTAGAAGAAGCACCTTCTGGGTTTCTAGAAGAAGCACCTTCGGAAAATGAAGAAGCACCCTCTGGGTTTGTAGAAGAAGTACCTTCGGAAAATGAAGAATCACCCTCTGGGTTTGTAGAAGAAGTACCTTCGGAATCGCAACTACCAGTTATACCAGAAGATAATTACAACTAACTAATAATGATAGTTAAACAATAATTTTCTGATTTTTAGAACACATATAACAAGTTGCTATTACATAGCATCAATTTTTATAAACCCGGTTTTTTTTGAAGCCGGGTTTTTCAATATTTATTATTCGTTTGTATAGCCTTTTGTAGGGTGTGTTATGGCTTCAGCCTAACGCACCATTTTTTCTCATCATTACATATCATTAATAATAGATAAATTAAAAATTAAATACAGGTTATTAAATCATTTATTTTATCAGCGTATTTCAAATATCAAATAATTAAAAAATATTTAGTTATAATTCTTATGGTTTATCTACTGTTCGTATTAAACCTTTTTTGTCATATTACTAACAATTAATAGTAATACTACATTTTATTTTTATTTTCTATTGCTATTTCTGCTGTTTATCTAAATTATCTATACAACCTTAAATCTAAGGAGACGTTGCACTGTAACGTCTCTACATTAGTTATTTGTATTGCTATTAATAATTGTTCCGCAGCCAAATACTACATAGGTTTCTTAAATGTCGTCTTCCGAACAGCAAAATCAATCGACGAGATCGCATTTCATCGTTTGCGGTTTGGGTAGTTTAGGTCAACATTGCGTTAAACTACTCAAAGATTTTGGCGTGCCTGTTATTGCAATTGATAAACAAGCAGAAATTAAGTGGGAAGTTGATGAAATTCCTAATTCTATTAAAACAAATTATCTTGTCGGAGACGCTCAAGAATTAGAAGTTTTAGAACAGGCTAATGTCAAAGAATGCCGAGCAATATTAATAGTTACAGATGATGAAACAGTAAATATCAAAATAGCTAGTGAGGTTAATAAACTAAATCCTCAAGCTCGAATGATTGTTCGCTCATCAAAAAAGGATTTACATGAAAAAAGTAAGTTAAATATCGATAACGTAGTAGTCTGCGATGCAACTGAATTACCCGCACAAGTATTTGCAACTCGTGCTTTAAGTGATGAAAATCGCGGCTTTTTTAAATTGGAAGATGAATGGTTGGGGGTATTTAAAATTAAAATTCATCCCCAACATAGATGGCGCAGTCGTCAATTGCATCAAATAAATACTAGAGATTGTCGCATACTCAGTCATATTCCCGCCAGAAAACAGCTTCCGAGTTTATTCCACAAATGGAAGCCGAATTTAATTTTGCATCCCAATGATGAAGTTGTTTATATAGAAGTTAATAATAAGTTAGTTCATTGGTATGGTGAATCAGATTTATCTTCTCAAAAGAAAAATAACGGGTTTAAACAGAAAATTATTGACCTTTTATATAGAAAAAAACGAGATAAAAAAGCCCTTGCTTTCAAAGAATGGATTAAACATCAATTAAGTCAACCAATTATTCGCATTGTATTTTGGACTTGGTTAATTTTATTCAGTATCGGTGTTGTAATTCTAAAATTTGGATTGAATTACGATTTATGGAAAGCTTTATATACTACGGGTGTAATGCTTTTGGGAGGATATGATGCTGTTTATTTAAATAATGAAGACACTGAAATACTCAAGCGGTTGATAAATTTTATCTATATGCTTAGCGGTATCCTATTAATAGGTGTATTCCAAGCTTGGTTAACTCAATGGGTATTAAACGAAAAATTTCAAAAGCTATTTGTTTATCCCAAACGCAACCATATTGTGGTAGTTGGTTTAAGTAGTCTGGGTGAGAAAATTGCCGAGTTTTTACAAAAATGGCAACAGCCGGTATTTGGGATCGTCGATAAAAAGGTGAAGCGGAGTGTTTTACCGCAGATGCAGTTATTGATTGGTAATTTTATCGATAATCTGCAAAAAATTGATGTTGCAAATGCTAAAAGCGTTGTTGTTGTTACCGATAATGAAGATGACAACATCGATATTGGTTTAAAAGCTTATAAAGCAAATCCCAACTGTACCTTAATTATTCGCACTTTTGACGATCGCAAAACCAACGAAATTAAGGAATATTTACCTTATGCCAAAGTTATTAATGATTACGAACTTGCAGCAGAAGCCTTTGTAAGTAATGCTTTTGGTAAACATATCCTGTGGATGTTACGGATGAACGAGCAAACTATTTTGGTTGCAGAATACACTATCAAACAAGAAGACACTTTAAATGGATGTTTCTTGTTTGAAATTGCTTATGGGTATGGAGTCGTACCTATTTTTTATCAAACATACAAACAAGTTCGTCCTAAAATTATGCCTAGTTACTGGGATAAATCACCTTTAGAGCCTGGAGACAGAATTGTTATTTTAGCTAATTTCGATAGTCTGCAAAAAATCGAAACTGGCGATCGCCAACTTCCCAATTGTAAATTGAGGGTGAGAGAAGCACCATCCCAAGATGTCATAGTCAAAACAACTGCAATTATCGCTTTTATTTGTGGCTGCGATCGAAAAATGGCGCGAGAATTAATGGATAATCTACCCGGTACGCTGAACTATCCTATATATAAACATCAAGGGCAATTATTATTAAGAAAACTGCGAAAGTATGGTGTTAATGCTGGTTTAGTTGAAAATTAATTGATTCCTAATAAAAAAGGCGAGCAAAGCCCACCTTAAAAATTTATTCGCCAAATCTACTTGTTTATAGAATCAACTTTAAATAGGACTATTTCGGAAAACTATGGTTATTATTAGTTGTTGCGATCGCAACATTTATTTAAATTCAACTTTAGACTATTGCAATGCATTCAATTTCGACTAAAACATCCTTTGGTAAACGGGAAACCTCAACACAAGCCCGTGCGGGAGCAGATGCTTCATCAAAGTATTTTGCATAAACCGCATTCACAGCCGCAAAATCACCCATGTCTTTTAAAAATACAGTAGTCTTTACGACATTCTCAAACGTAGCGCCAGCTTCCGTTAAAATAGCTTCCAGATTAGACATTACTCGTTCCGTTTGCTTCGTCACATCGTCAGTGTAGACAACATTTCCCGCCCTGGGATCGATCGCAATTTGTCCAGCAACAAAAAGCATTTCACCGGATGCCATAACAGCTTGATTATAAGGTCCCACGGGTGCGGGTGCGTTATCAGTTTTAATAACTTTACGAGTCATAGATTCTACCATTGAGTAAGATGCTGCCGATTGATGGGATTCCATCTGTGGTTGATAGATTTCCCCATCTGGCATTATCGCACCAGTTAGGTCTGCATTTTCAAATGTAGCGCCGTAAATATTCGCGTTGGTTAAGTCTGCTTTTTTTAAGTTGGCGTTATTGAGGTTGGCTTTGAATAAATTAGCTTTCTGTAAATCGACTCTTTCTAAATTCGCTCCCTGGAGACAGGATTTTTGAAAATTTGCACTGTTTAAGTTTGCTGCTGCTAAATCGACCCCAATTAAATTCATACCTGATAAATCACGTTGAGATAAATCAACTCCTCGAAGATGAGCGTGGCTAAAATTGGTGTTTTGAAGTTTAGCGCTTTTTAAACTAATTTGACTCAAATCGGCTTTAGTTAAGTTAGCACCTTGTAAATTAGTATTATTAAGATTAGCTTCGCTAAGATTAGAATTTTGCAGGTTGGCATTACTAAAGTTAACATTACTCATATCAGCCTTACTAAAGTTAGCACCAGCTAATTCTGCTAAAGTAAAATTTGCATAACAGCCTTGCATTCCATTTAAATTTGCTTCTATTAAGGATGCTCTACTTAAATTTGCAGAATTCAGGTTTGCTTTACTCAAATTGACTTGATTTAAATTGCATCCAGTTAAATCTGCCGATCGTAAATCGATTCCGCTTAAATCTGCACCTTTAAAATCCAATCCTCTCAGATTTACTTCTTGAAAGCTTCGATCGCCAGCAGCATATTTTTCTAAAAGTTCTTCAGCGTTCATCATGCACCTTTGAATACAATTTACCCAGTATAATCGCGTTTTTTTTGTATTAAAGGTGACTTTAAAAAAGATGCATACACAGTAACTGGTTCCTAGCCTCTGGCTGGGAACCCATCCTGGGAGGCTCTGCCTCCAGAGGACAAAAAAGAGGCAGAGCCTCTTGAAATGCATTCCCAGCCGGAGTCTGGGAACGAGATGAACGAGATGACTGTTTAACCCACGAAGGTGGGTTTTGCCTGTGTAGAAGCGGTTTCAACCGCCGGGTAAACAAAATACATTGCACAGAATCCTAAACTCTCGGACGTATTCCATAATGCCGATATCGCCAATAATCTCGCAAAATCTTGTCGTGGTCAAAACATAAATTACTGGGTACGCGCCAAGATTCAAAAATCGCTGCATCTTTGGCATCATCTCCCCCTTTCGGTTCTCCTTTCGCAATCGCAATAAATACAATACTCAAAGTATGCTTGCGTGGATCGCGATTGGGATCGGAATATACGTGAAACTGTTCGACTAACTCTACTTCTAAACCGATTTCTTCCAAAGCTTCCCTTCTGGCTGCGGTTTCTACAGCTTCCCCATAATCTACAAAACCGCCAGGAATAGCCCAACCGAATGGTTCGTTATGACGTTCGATTAATACTATTGGTCGATGTGGTTTATCAATTAACTCGATGATGATATCTACTGTCGGAGCCGGATTACGGTAATTCATGATGATTGGGAAGAGGAGAGGGGGGAGAGGGGGGAGAGGGGGAAGAGGGGGTAGAAAGAATTTTCAACTCTTAACTTCTAACTTCTCACTCCTAACTATTATCCATTCCCAATCTCCTATTTTTAACCACTAACATTGTGATAAATTCGATTGGATATGCTTTTTTTATAGTCAGGATTTTTTATGTCTTTTCCTAGAAGCAGCGGTATTTTACTTCATCCTACTAGTTTTCCCAGTCGTTTCGGTATTGGCGATTTGGGTCATGAAGCTTACCGTTTTATTGATTTTCTCAAAGATAGTTCTCAGCACTACTGGCAAATTCTACCTTTAGGTCCGACTGGTTTTGGTAATTCTCCTTATATGTGCTATTCAGCTTTAGCGGGTAATCCGCTGTTGATTAGCCCGGAGAAGTTGCGCGATCGCGGTTTACTTTCCGATGATGATTTTGCTAACTTACCTGAATTTCCGCTGGATAATGTGGATTATCACCAGGTAGAATCAACTAAAGTTCCTTTGTTGAAAAAAGCTTGCTCTAATTTCAAAGCGAATATAACTAAGGAACAGCAACAAGCGTTTGAAGAATTTTCCACTTCCAAAGCTTATTGGCTGGATGATTATAGCTTATTTATGGCGCTCAAACACAGTACTAACGGCGCAAGCTGGAATAGTTGGGATGAAGATATTGCCAAACGCAAACCTGAAGCCATAGAAAAGGCGAAAAAAGAATTAGAAGACGAAGTTTTTTATCACAAATTTCTTCAGTTTGAATTTCATAATCAATGGTCGGATTTAAGACAATACGCAAATGAATGCGGTGTCAAAATTATCGGCGATATTCCGATTTATGTAGCTCACGATAGCGCCGATGTGTGGGGAAATCCGGAGAATTTTTCTTTGGATAAGGAGACTGGAGAAGCTGCGTTAATGGCTGGTGTACCACCAGATTACTTTAGCGCTACTGGTCAATTGTGGGGTAATCCAGTTTACGATTGGAAGCAGTTGGAAAAGCAAAATTTTAAGTGGTGGGTGCAGCGTTTTGAAGCGATGCTCGATTATGTGGATATTATACGTATCGACCATTTCCGGGGATTTGAATCTTTTTGGGCTGTACCTTTAGGTGAAGAAACAGCGGAAAATGGCGAGTGGGTTGAAGCACCTGGAGATAAGTTGTTTGAAGCGATTAAACAGCAGCTTGGTACTTTACCAGTATTAGCTGAAGATTTGGGAACTATCACCCCAGAAGTAGAAGCATTGCGGGATAAGTTTGAATTTCCCGGTATGAAGGTTTTACTGTTTGCTTTTGGTGGAGATGCCAGCAATCCTTATTTACCTTTCAATGTTCAAGAACAGAATTGCGTTATTTACACCGGAACTCACGATAACGATACTACCGTCGGTTGGTACGAGAAAGCCAGCGATGATGAAAAACGCAATTTATCTTTCTATCTAGGTACTATAAGTCCCGATGGAGTGCATTGGGATATGATTCGTTTAGCAATGGCTTCCGTTGCGAATGTCGCGATTTTTCCCTTACAGGATATTTTAGGATTGGGTTCTAATGCTCGAATGAATATTCCGTCGTTAGGAGAAGGTAATTGGGAATGGCGTTATCGGCATGAAGCGATGAATTCGGAATTATCTCAACGGATGACGAATTTTGTGGAATTTTTCGGGCGATCGCCAATAGTTTCAGATTAAGAGATGGGGAGATGAAGGGATGGGGAGATGGGGAGACAATTACCAATTCGCAATTCGCAATTCGCAATTATTAATTCCTGATTCCTAACTACTCCCTACTCCCTACTCCCTACTCCCTACTCCCTACTCCCTACTCCCTACTCCCTACTCCCTACTCCCTACTCCCTACTCCCTACTCCCTACTCCCTACTCCCTACTCCCTACTCCCTACTCCCTACTCCCTACTCCCTACTCCCTACTCCCTACTCCCTACTCCCTACTCCCTACTCCCTACTCCCTACTCCCTACTCCCTACTCCCTACTCCCTACTCCCTACTCCCTACTCCCTACTCCTCACTCCTAACTCCTCACTCCTAATTCCTAACTTAATTTAAGGCTACTCGAAGCTGTTCAACTTTTCCGGGTTTACCCATTTTCTTGGCTTCTTGTTGATTGACGCTGACTAAAACTCCTCCAGCGTTTCCTGCTTTAACGGTAAGTTCTTTTTGTGCTGTCCAAGTACGTTTGCTTCCTTCTTCTAAGGTTCCTTCAAAAGTGGTTTTACCGTCGGCTATTACCTGAATCCAAGATGATTCTTTTAAGGTAACTCCAACTTGAACTTCTTTTTGATTTTTGGAAAAGCTGTTGGTTTGAGTTACTGATTCTAGTTTACTTGGAGTTGGTTTGTTGTTGTCAGCTAAATTATTAGACTTGACATCCGGTTTAGTCTCCTTCGCCATCATACTGGCACCATTCAACCAATTCGAGAAACCACTTACAGAACCTATTATCAAAAATACATACAGTAAATAAAAATAAACTGGACGCAGTTTAACTAATGATGGATTTTTCCAAACAGGTTTGATAACTACTTTACTCGTACCTATTGGAAATGTGCTGGCAAATTCTGCTCCTTTGTAGCCTAATGCATCAGCATATTGCCGAAGTAAGCTCTGAATATAAACTGGCTCTGGTAGATCGTCAAAGTTCGCTTCTTCTATACCTTTTACTAATCTTCGAGGAATTTTGGTGTACGTTACAACGTCTTCTATGGAAAAGCCATATTGCTGGCGTGTAGCGCTTAGTTGTGCGCCCATTTGTGCTAGTTTTTCCGCTCTTTGCTCTTCTATAGAAGTTGTAGGAGTTGCTTTTTCTTTTTCCTTCCTTCTAAACCACTTCATCTTTTGCGCTCCTTGAACCAACTGAATCATTAATAGGAATTTCCTGTAATCATTTTTGTAAATAGAGAATTTCCTTCTCTGTTAAGTAGCGAAAGCTACCTTCTGATAGATATTCTTTATTGGGTAATTGCAGTTGTACCGAACCGATCGCACTACGATGCAGCCCAATTACCGGATACCCCAATTTTTTGGCTACACGGCGAATTTGGCGGTTTCTTCCCTCCCCCAGAACTATTTCTAAACGGCTATTTTCTGCTATTTTTTCTATTAACTGCACTTGAGCAGCTCGCGTTTTTTTATTGTCTAAAAGAACACCCTCGCGCCACTTCTGCAAAGTTTCTTCTGGTGGATGCCCTTTAACCAAAACACGATATGTTTTCTTGATGTTATGGCGGGGATGGGTAAGCTTAAACGTTAAGTCCCCATCATTTGTTAAGATTAATGCTCCCGTAGAGTCTGCATCTAAACGACCAACTGGGTGAATGCCCCTACCAAAACGTAAGTCTTCTGGTAATAAATCTAATACCGTTGGTCTGCCTTGAGGATCGTAACACGTGGAAACTACCCCAGATGGTTTATTAATTAACAAATAATTTAAAACCGGACGCTCTTGAGTAGAAACTGTCTTCCCATCTACGGTAATAGTATCCGTTTGAGGGTTTACTTTCTGCCCTATGTGCGCCAATACACCATTTACCCTCACCCGTTCAAGTTTAATCATTTCTTCTGCTTGACGACGTGAAGCAATACCCGATTGCGAAATAATTTTTTGTAACTTAGCCTCCATGTATTTACTGATATCCCATCAGTTCATATCTAAATAAGAATATAGTATTGATGTTTTGTAAATGAAAAGCGGTTTTGATACAGTTGATACTTCTTTATTTGGTTGTTGGTTTTTAATTACCCCCACTATCTTTATACTTATAAAATGCTCAAAAAAAATAAGTTTAGATTAGTTACAAATGTCCTGACGGCAGCAATTAAGCTGTGGTTAAGAACACAAGTAAGTCAATTAGGGCATCTTCAAGTTGATATTCAGGCTGGATCTCGCCAAGTTATTTCTGGCTGCATACCCTCAGTATCAATTATTGCAAAAAATGCTGTTTATCAAGGTCTTCATTTATCATTTATCGATCTAGTTGCAGAAAATATTCGTATTAATATCGGTTCTGTTCTCAAAGGACAACAGCTACGATTGTTGGAAAAAGTACCAGTATTTGGCGAGATAAGTCAACTCGAAGAAGATTTATCAGCTTCTTTGTCCAGTACATTACTATCAACTGCTTTAAATGATGTTCTAGTTAAACTTTTACCAGAATTGCGACTTAATTCCAAGAAAACTAATTGGCGATCGGTCACTATTGAAGATAATCAGCTTGTAATACAAGCCATCATGGATGAAGAAAACAATCCTCAACCCTTAGATATTTGTATAGGATTAAACTTACTCAGCCCCCATGAATTACGCATCGCACCCCTAACTGTTACAAGCAATACAAATACTCTGCTTGAAAGTAGTGACGGTGAGTATATTGACCTGGGGTCAGATGTAGAAATTCAAGACCTACGGATGATCCCCGGAAAGATTATTTGTCGAGGACGAATTAATGTTAATCCATAATCAACACTTAATGGATGATTGATGTGGAAAATTATTCTTTTTTAACGAATTTTATTCTGGAATGGGGGATTGGGCATAGAGAGTTAGGAGTAGGGAGTAGGGAGTTAGGAGTAGGGAGTAGGGAGTAGGGAGTTAGTAGTTAAAATTTTTTCCTTGTCCCCTTGTCCCCTTGTCCCCTTGTCCCCCCATCTCCCCATCTCCCCCATCTCCCCATCTCTTCAACCGAGCAGTGGCAATAGCAGGGTGATGAAGTAGTAAACTAATGGAGCGGTAAAAATGTAGCTGTCGGTACGGTCTAATATTCCTCCATGACCGGGAATTAAGTCTCCTGAATCTTTAACTCCTGCATCGCGTTTGAGCATGGATTCTGTTAAGTCGCCTAATAGACTGGCAATACCAATTAACGAGCCTAATGCAGCACCTGTAAGATAAAATTCGGGCAAATCAATGTAGTAAGCTACTGCAATTCCAACTACAACGCTTGCCGAAATTCCGAAAATTGCTCCCTCTACAGTTTTCTTAGGGCTGATACCTGATAAAGGTGTTTTTCCAAAATATTTACCGACGAAATAAGCGCCGATATCAGCAGCCCAAATACACATGAAGGTAAGTAAAGTTGCACCCAACCCCAACGGTAAGGCGGAAAAATTTTCTTTACCTATAAATGCTGTCAAGGAAGGTGGAAAATAACCTCCCAAAGGTAGATTGCTGAAATTTGCAGTATCAATGGCTCGCAACCGTACCCAGTAACTCGGTAAATATCCGGTATAGAATAAGCCGAGAATTGAAGCGGAAATATCGGCTATTGATGCCATTTTCGGCTGAAATAACAGGTAAAAACAAATAAATGTACCGGCTACTGGCATTACAGCGTCAGCTAAGTTGCTATTGAAGGTGCAAATTGCTAACAAAACTTGACTGACAACCATTGTAGTCTTGCCTGCTGGAGCAATGCCTTTGGCTCGTACTAAATTAAAATATTCTCGCTGCCCTAGAAAGATGATGATTACATAAAAAAATGTAAAATACCATCCTCCCAAAATAGTGCCACCCAAAGCGAGGGCGATCGCAATAATTCCACTTAAAATCCGAGACAAAGACATAGAATTTTGGATTTTAGATTTTAGATTTTAGATTGAGAGTTAGTAGTTAAGAGTTAAGAGTTAGGAGTTAGGAGTTAAGAGTTAGGAGTTAGGAGTAGGGAGTAGGGAGTAGGAAGTAGGGAGTAGGGAGTAGGGAGTTAGTAATTTATATTTCTTCTTGTCTCCTTGTCTCCCCCCTCTCCCCCCTCTCCCCCCTCTTCCCCCTCTTCCCCCTCTCCCCATCTCCCCATCTCCCCATTTTCCCCCTTTTTATCAATCTAACTTTTCGCCGCTAAGAAGAAAAATTGGGTCTACGGCTGTGAAGGTTTGGCTAAAACCCCGTGTTTCGAGGCGGTTAACGGCAGATTGAACAACTTCAACGTTTCTCGCTTGCAAAGTCGCGAAGCTTTGGGAAACGGCATACAGGCTTTCTAGATTAGCAGCTGTTGCTACTACTCGACCGTGTGATGGTAAGTAGTTCCATACCGTTTGTAGAATTTCCGTGACATAACGCCCTCCTTCAATACAAACCCGTTGGGGTGTATCTTTAAGATCGTGCAAGCATTCGGGTGCGCTACCTTCAATTACTTCTACGTTTTTGACTTCAAAGCGATCGCAATTGTGACGGATCAGATTGGCGACTTCTCGATCTCTTTCTACGGCGATAATTCTTCCTTGGGGACACAATAACCCGACTTCAATGGCAATTGTACCCGTACCCGCACCAATATCCCACAGTACGTCATCAGATTGCAATCGCAGTTGCGATATTAGTAATAATCGGATTTCTCGCTTACTTAAGGGGATTCCCGGCAAACGCTCGAATAATTCATCTGGAATTCCTGGAGTAATGTAGGGCCACAACTTCGTCATAATAATAAATCTAATTAGATATAATAATTCGTTTGGATCTGCAACAATATTTCTATAACCGTCAGACAATTTTAGAATTTAGATTTTAGAATTTAGATTGACCTCATGTCTCAAGTTAGGGCTATTTTAGATTTATTCCACGAATAAATTCGGGGCTATGTTAAAACGAAAGGATTTTGAATCTTACATACATAATCCTTTCTTTAAAATCTAAAATTCAGTAATTCGTTTGTCCGAGTATTAAAGCTCAACCGGGAGTACGTCATGATTGGTGAGGTATTGGCTAATCGCTATGAAATAGTTTCTCTGTTAGGAAAAAAGACTGGACGAAGAACTTTTAAAGTCCGCGATTTACACGCTCTTGAACTGGTTGTAATTAAGTTGCTTTGCTTTAACAGTGATTTTGAATGGGACGATCTCAAGTTATTTGAGCGGGAAGCTCGGACGTTAAAAAATTTATCACATACTTGTATTCCCAGATACATAGATTATTTTGAAATCCAACAACCACTATGTGGATTTGCTCTGGCACAAACTTATATTCCAGCGCAAACTTTAGAACAACATATAAAATCGGGACGTACTTTTACAGAAGCAGAAGTTAAACAAATTGGTATAAAACTGTTAGATATCTTAATTTATTTACATTCGGTTTCCCCAGCAGTTATTCATCGCGATATCAAACCAAGTAATATTTTGTTAGAAGATAGAACTGGCGATCGCGTCGGAGATATACATTTAATTGACTTTGGTTCAATACAAAGCGCTACCGTTAAAGAGTTTGGTACCCGTACTGTAGTTGGAACTTACGGATATATGCCCCTCGAACAATTTGGCGATCGCACCGTACCAGCTTCGGATATTTACAGTTTGGGTGCGACGTTGATTTACTTGGTAACGGGTACCCATCCAGCAGATTTACCTCTTGATAATGGACGCATCCAGTTTGAGCATTTGACTTCTTTGAGTCCTGAATTTACTCAATGGTTGAGAGCTACTACCGAACCCACTTTGGAAACTCGGATAAAATCTGCACGTCAAGCATTATCAGCGCTACAACAGCTAAAACCGTCATTTGCTAAACCTATTCCGGGTAATTGGTATTGGAATGGTAAAAACTGGATTCCCAAAAATCAGCAATTATTAGTAAACAGCTTTGAAAATAATGAAAATAAGTTTAATTCCAACGCACTTAAAGTTACTAAGCCATCTGGAAGCAGAATTACACTCCACAAAGGCGAAGATAATTTAGAAATAGTGATTCCCGCAATCGGCTTTCACCCATCATTGATATTTTTGGGTTTATTTGCGACTGGTTGGAATTCACTAACTTTATTGTGGACGATTGGTGCTGTTAGTGGCGGCGTTTTCCCGATCGATTTACTATTATTAGTTCTTTCTCTACCTTTTTGGGGTTCTGGTTTCTTTTTAATGTACAGTTTTGTATTTTCGCTGTTTGGAATTCGATTATGTTTAAACAACGAGCGAATTACTAAATTTTACGAACTATTAGGATTAAAATTCCAACTTCCAAGGGCATCGGATAAAAAAGATATCAATAAATTAACTTATATTCCGAGACATTTTGTCAAAGATTCTCATGGTGAAACACAAATCTTTGCTCAATTAATCATTAGTACGGGAGTATGTAAATATAAATTTCAAGATGGTGGTTCGATAGTAAACGAATCCGAACTTGAATGGTTAGCTTCGGAGTTGAGCGACTGGTTGAATTTACCTGTTACTTCAGAGTAGTTGTGACATTATGACAACATAATACTTTCGGAAAAAAATATATATGTTGGATTAAAAAAAATAGTAATGCAAAAAAACCGATGATGGTGCTTTATACGTTTAGAATTAGGCACCCTACATACATCTACATCCACAATCTAATATATATAGAAAGAGTATTTATTTAAAGAGGCGCTATGTTTGGATTGGGTTTTCCGGAAATGGCTGTAATTGCGGTTGTGGCGATTTTGATTTTTGGACCAAAAAAGATTCCCGAGTTAGGAAGCGCGTTGGGAAAAACTCTGCGGGGTTTTAAGGAAGAATTAAAGGAGTCTTCGGAGGATGAGAATGGTAACGAAAACGATCGAGAATATCGATAAATAAACACAGGTGATGAGTAAAAAGTAATAAATTCTGACGGTAATCGCAATTTATAACTCTTTACTCATCCTTCCTTCATAAGGAATTTAACACCGAAGATATCTCTCCTACTTGTTTATCTTGGGGAGTCGGGCTATTAAGCTTCGGTTCTATTTCTTCTTCAATTACACCCCTAGCTTTAATTAATTTAATGGCACGACTAACGGTTTCTGGTAAAATTACCACCAAACTGTCATCTGGGGCTAAATCCAAAGCTTTATTAATCGCTTCTGTTTCATCCAAAACTATTTCATGCAGGCAATCTGGGTTTGCTTCCCTAATGCCTTGAGTAATTAAATTCGCAGCCGATCCCCGTTGTCTTCCTCGCGTGTCGTCATCTTCCTTAATGATGATGCACTCGAAAATCGAAGATGCTAGTTTACCTAACATTACGAAATCTTCGTCGCGGCGATCGCCAGGTCCGCCAATTACACCAATCCGCTGTCCGGATGTCCAGTTACGCACGAATGCGCCTAATGCTTCATAAGAGGCGGGGTTATGTGCGTAATCTATTAAAGCGTGGTGTTTACCCAAGTTAAATAAATTCATCCGTCCCGGTGTTTGATTCACCGAAGCGCGGAAGGTGTTTAAACCAGCCCGAATTTCTTCTATAGAAACGTTTTGAACGAAAGCTGCTAATGACGCTGCCAAAGCGTTAGCAATCATAAACGGCGCACGTCCGCCCATTGTTAAGGGAATATTATCTACTTTTTCTATGGGATGAGTCCAATCCCCTTTAAAGATGGACAAAAAGCCATTTTCATAAATCGCTGCCACTCCACCTTTTTTAATATGCCCTCTAACTAATTCCGATTCCGGATTCATGGTGAAGTAAGCAATATTCGCTTTTGTCCTTTCTGCCATTGCAGCAACTCTTCGATCGTCGGCGTTCAACACTGCATAGCCATCGGGATATACCGCTTCTGCAACTACACTCTTCAAATGGGACAGCTGATCGATGGTATCAATATCGCCCAAACCTAAATGATCGGCAGCAACATTAAGCACTACACCTACATTCGATGCTTCAAAAGCTAATCCCGATCGCAGAATACCTCCGCGTGCTGTTTCTAACACGGCAACTTCTACCGTCGGGTCTTGCAATATCAGTTGAGCGCTTTGGGGTCCGGTGTTATCTCCGGCTTCTACTAAGTATTCTCCGATGTAAGTTCCATCTGTGGTTGTATATCCGATTACTTTATTCGTTTGTTTGAAAATATGTGCCAGCAATCTAGTAGTAGTAGTTTTACCATTGGTGCCGGTAACGCACAGAATCGGTACGCGAGTAGTCTTATCGGCAGGGAAAAGCATATCTATGACTGCCGAGGCAACATTGCGGGGAATCCCTTGGCTGGGAGCAACGTGCATCCGGAATCCCGGCGCTGCATTTACTTCTACAACTACCCCATCCGTTTCTCTTAAAGGACGACTAATATCGGTGGTAACAATATCAATCCCGGCGATATCCAATCCGATTATTTTAACTATCCGCTGCGCTAACCAAGCATTTTGAGGATGAATTTCATCGGTACGGTCTACGGCAATACCACCCGTGGATAAATTTGCCGTTGCTCGTAAATAACAAATTTCATTTTTATTTAAAACGCTATCAAGGGTATGTCCCTGTCTTTCCATTAACGCATAACTGTTGCGGTCTAAAATAATCCGAGTCAGAACATTATCGTGACCATCGCCGCGATTTGGGTCTTTATTGGTTTCTTCAACCAGTTCGGCAATAGTTGACCTACCGTTGCCCACGACATGAGCCGGTACTCGCTCGGCGACGGCAACAACTTTACCATCAACCACTAATACGCGATGATCCCGCCCGACGTAAAATTTCTCAACAATTACCGATCGCGAAACGGCTCTAGCAGCATCATAAGCGGCTTCAGCTTCTTCCCAACTTCTGATATCAATAGTGATACCGCGTCCGTGGTTGCCGTCAACTGGCTTAATTACAATCGGATAGCCGCCAACATTACTAACTGCGTCTTCCAAATCGTCGAAGAAGTTGATAACCGAACCTCTAGGTACGGGTACCCCACAGTTGGCTAAAACGCACTTAGTTGCTTCCTTATCGCAAGCAAGTTCTACACCTAAAATGCCGGTATTAGCCGTCATCGTAGCTTGGATGCGCTTTTGCTGCACGCCGTAACCGAGTTGAATCAAATATCTAGAACCCAAAGGCATCCAGGGGATACCTCGTTTTTTAGCTTCATCAACAATTGATTCAGTAGAAGGTCCTAAAGCAGCATCGCGCCAATAGTCTCGGATGTCTTGCAAATCTTGCTCTAACTCAGCTTTAGGATAGCGACCCCGATCGACGATACTTTGACAAAGCCTGACCGCAGCCCTTGCCGCATAACGTCCGGCTTCCTCATTTAAATACTCGAAAACTACTTGATAAGTTCCCGGAGTTGAAGTTTCGCGGGTGCGTCCAAAACCCACGTGCATTCCGGCTAATTCCTGAAGCTCTAACGCCACGTGTTCGGCAATATGACCCATCATAGTACCTTCACGAACCCGCATCAGAAAACCACCACGACAGCCAGGAGAACAGTAGTGACCTTCCAAACTGGGTAAAGCCTCTACTAATCCCTCATAAAAGCCAGGGACTTCATTTGAGGGCGTTTCGGCAAGGTTTTCTAAATCAAGGCGCATGACGATTAACTTGTGGCGTCGAATGCTCCAGTAGTTTGGACCGCGTAAAGTCTGGATCTTGAGGATTCTCATGATTATGGGTAGATGGAGATTCGGAACCAAAATTATAGTTTCTTACTGGAATTGACCGCATAACTGTTCGTGAATAACAGTTTTTTTATTCCTTATTTGTATTATTGCGACTTTTTTTGCCTTTATGCTGCAATAAAAATTCGCGGTCAACCCAGTGTAACCACACATACGTATTCCCGTCAGCTGGATATTCGACCTACAGCTGGTAGTAAGGTACGCCCGTACAGATGATAGCGATCGCCATGACTGAGAATATGTACTCGTAGGTTGTGGAGGCTCAGAGGTTCGGTTGCTCCTACACGAGGTTCGTTGGTATGAGTGAGTTCGCTTGAATCGATAATTGTTACCGCCCCTTTGCCCATAACTTCGAGCCAACCATCTCTTTCAAACATGGCACAGGTGTCTTCATCAATGCCAATTCCCAAGCGATCGGGATGAGAAGCGATGGCGCTCATTAAACGTACTATCCGATTGCGGTTGTGAAAATGCTGGTCAACAATCAATTCCGGGATAAATCCCAAACCAGTTGCCATATCTACCAAAGAACGATTGGGAGTTTCTCCACTACCGCCTCCAGCAATCATATGATGTCCCATCACCGCAGCACCAGCGCTGGTACCAGCTAAAGTTAATTCTCCCGTTTTGACTCGCCCTCGGATAATATCCATAACTGGCGTATCCGCTAACACGCCACAAAGGCGTAATTGGTCGCCACCAGTCAAAAAAACTCCGGTACATTGTTCAAGGGATTCCTTAAAGTAACGGTCGTGAGTGTGGTCGCGCTCTCGAATATCTAATATTTCAACCTTTTTTACTCCCATATCTTCAAAAATATTTACGTAGCGAGCGCCAATAATACTCGGTTCCCGAGAAGCAGAGGGAATGATAGTAATATGGGCATCTCTTGCACCAGCACGGTCTACAAAAGTCCGCAGAATCTCTCGTCCGTGAACTTTATCTTCTGCGCCTCCAATAACCAGAACGGCGGTTTTAGTTGCTTGGGGTGTGGTCATTTCCAGCCATTTAGCTTTTAGTTGCCGCATTGTCTTTCTCCTGTCAACAACCGTCTCGGTTAATATTACTTCGCGGACAGTTCGCGAAAGTATTACGATCTATGGGACATTTCTTGGTTTATTAAATATGTTTGAATGTCCTACTTTTTAGGCTAATCGCAAGAGTTATGACGCTAAGAGTTTCCAGAGCGTGGCTCTTACTTTTCGCTTTTTCGCTTTTTCGCTTAAAGCTTTGACAGACACGCCCCTTAAAGAACGCCCCTTGTCATCTTATGAATCGCTAACGCAGCGCCTATTTCACCTATCCTTTTTGGTTTTCCGCACCCGCCCGATCGGACAAGTGCGGGCGGGTAAAGCACTATATATTAACGTGCTTTTGTCGTAATACAGGATACAATCATTCCTGCTTAGTTGTTAACGCCCTTTTGAATCTTAATTTAAAGTTAGATGTGACAATATTTAAACATAAATTAAGTAATTAGAAAAACTTTCGTTTTAACATAAAAAATCTTATCCTAAGTACTTTTATATACTCTAAATAAAGTTTAAATGTAATCTAGTCCACAACGCCTCTGCATCGTCGCAAGCGAGTTCAATTCCAGAATAGTGTCCTCCAATACGAAATACTGTGCGTTTTGATATAGTTACGCTATTTCCCGATTGTTTTACTTCCGTTCTTAATTCCGGGCTGATTGGTAAAGCTTTAGCAAAACAAATTGCCAGCGTGCATTTTGTCAATCCGCGAGACTTTACCACCGACAAGCACCGGAAAGTCGATGATGAACCTTATGGTGGAGGAGTGGGGATGTTAATGAAACCAGGACCCATTTTCTCCGCCGTGGAATCGCTGCCAGTAATGAGCCGAAGAGAAGTAATTATGATGAGTCCCCAAGGACAAACTATAAATCAGCCTTTATTAAGAGAATTGGCGGATAATTACGACCAATTAGTGATAATTTGCGGTCATTACGAAGGAGTGGATGAGCGAGTTTTAGATTTAGTCACCCGCGAAGTTTCCCTCGGAGACTTTATTCTTACCGGAGGTGAAATACCATCAATGGCTTTAATGAATGGTGTAGTACGTCTGCTTCCCGGAACCGTAGGAAAAGCAGAATCCTTAAAATTAGAAAGTTTTGAAGAAGGATTATTAGATTTCCCTCAATATACTCGACCCGCCATATTTCGCGATCGCAAAGTCCCCGATATATTATTATCCGGCAACCATGCAGCGATCGCCCGTTGGCGTTACGA
Organism: Rivularia sp. (in: cyanobacteria); assembly: GCA_965234645.1. GTDB lineage: Bacteria > Cyanobacteriota > Cyanobacteriia > Cyanobacteriales > Nostocaceae > Rivularia. The sequence goes on from OZ248344.1 coordinate 5,949,181, forward strand.
GCAACAGATAATTAGAACCCGCAAACGTCGTCCCGATTTGTATGAAGCATGGCTTGAGGAGAAGGGGAGAGGGGATGGGGAGATGGGGGAGAGGGGGTAGAGGGGGTAGAGGGGGTAGAGGGGAGACAAGGAGATGGGGAGACAAGGAGATGGGGAGACAAGGAGATGGGGAGACAAGGAGATGGGGAGACAAGGAGATGGGGAGACAAGGAGATGGGGAGACAAGGAGATGGGGAGACAAGGAGACAAGGAGACAAGGGGACAAGGAGACAAGGGGACAAGGAGACAAGGGGACAAGGAGAAATTTAAACTACTAACTCCTAACTCTTAACTGCTAACTCCTAACTCCCAACTCCTAACTCTTAACTGCTAACTCCTAACTCCTAACTCCTAACTCCTAACTCCTACCTCCTAACTATTCCCAATCCCCTATGCCCTATGCCCAAATTTTAACCTTTAACCTTTGACCTGATTATGAATGTTCGTATTGGAAACGGTTATGATATCCATCGTTTAACTACCGATCGCCGCTTGATTTTGGGTGGTGTGGAAATTTCTCATTCGCTAGGATTATTGGGACACAGCGATGCTGATGTTCTAACTCATGCGATTATGGACGCGATGTTGGGGGCACTTTCTTTGGGAGATATCGGACATTATTTTCCCCCCAGTGATGATAAATGGGCTGGTGCAGATAGTTTAATGCTTTTAGATCGAGTTAATAATTTGATTCAAGAACGAGGTTGGCGGGTAGGTAATATTGATTCGGTGGTGGTAGCGGAACGTCCTAAACTAAAACCCCATATCGAAAAAATGCGCGATAAGTTAGCTGGTGTTTTGCAAATTGAATCAAACCAAGTTGGTGTCAAAGCCACTACCAACGAAAAATTAGGTCCCGTTGGTGAAGAGAAAGGGATTTGTGCTTATGCTGTGGTTTTATTAATTCAATAAATGGGGGATTGGGCATGGGGCATGGGGCATGGGGCATGGCAAAATAATTTTGAATTCATAACTCCTAACTCCTCACTCCTAACTCCTGACTGTTCCCTGTATTCGCTACAATCGCTTTCATATCATCAATTATTCGTATATCTACCTAAATGCTAAGAATTTTTTCTTTATTTCCTAACTTTCGGCGTTTGCGTTTACCAGTGATTCTGGCAACTATAACAGCACTTTCAGTAGCTGCTTGCAATCCAGCTAACTTTAAAAGCGAAGCGGCGCAAAAAACACCGGAGTTAATACTTAGTACCCTGAGCGATCCAAAAACTTTTAATTATGCTCTTTCTCAAGAGTCTCCTAATATTTTCCCCTACACTTTTGTCGGGTTAACTACTCAAAACCCTATATCTGGAGAAATAGAGCCAGAATTAGCCGAATCTTGGAAAATTTCTGATGATGGATTGCGATTCGTTTTTACTTTACGCGATAACTTGAAATGGTCTGACGGTAAACCTTTAACCGCTGAAGATGTTGTATTTAGCTACAACCAGATTTACTTTAATAAAGAAATTCCCACCGATACTAAAGACGCTTTTAAAATTGGGGAAAGCGGTCAGTTACCTAAAGTTAGAAAACTCAGCGATCGCCAAGTAGAATTTACCTTACCCGAACCTTTTCGACCTTTCTTGCAAAATATGGGAGTTCCTATTTTACCCGCTCATGCTTTACGAGAATCGGTAAAAACTAAAGATTCAGAAGGAAAACCATTATTTCTACAAAAATGGGATGTTGATACTCCCGTTAACGAGATTGTTACCAACGGACCTTATAAGTTGGGACGTTACAATACTACTCAACGGGTTGTATTTGAAAAAAATCCATATTACTGGAAAAAAGATAAACCATTAATTGATAAAATAAATTGGGAAATTGTTGAATCTCAAGATACTTCCTTACTACAATTCCGCTCCGGTAGCTTAGATTCTATCGGTGTAACACCAGATTACTTTTCTTTACTCAAAAAAGAAGAAAAACGCGGTAATTTTGATATTAAAAATGGTGGTCCGGCTACTGGTACATCTTTTGTATTCTTCAATTTAAATAAAGGCAGCAGAAACGGTAAGCCTTTAGTTGACCCCGTAAAATCAAAATGGTTTAATTCCAAAGAATTCCGACAAGCCGTAGCTTACGCTATCGATCGCGAAACCATGATTAACAACACATTTCGCGGTTTAGGTCAAACGCAAGATTCGCCGATTTCCGTACAAAGCCCCTATTACCTGCCTCCAGAAAAAGGATTGAAAGTCTACGATTACAATCCAGATAAAGCCAGAGAATTACTCAAAAGTGTTGGATTTAAATACAATGCACAAGGTGAATTATTAGATGAAAATGGAAATCGCGTCCGCTTCACTTTACTAACAAATTCCGGTAATAAAATTCGCGAAGCAATGGGAGCGCAAATTAAATCAGATTTGAGTAAAATCGGTATTCAAGTTGATTTTACCCCTCTTGCTTGGAATACTTATTTAGACAAAATCTCGAATACTTTAGATTTTGACATGGCATTACTTGGTTTAACAGGTGGTTTGGAACCAAATGACGGTGCTAACGTATGGAAACCTGAAGGCGGTTTGCATATGTTTAATCAAAAACCCCAAGCCGGACAAAAACCAATTGAAGGGTGGGAAGTAGCCCCTTGGGAAAAAGAAATTGCTCAGCTTTATGTCAAAGCTTCACAGGAATTAGACGAAGCCAAGGTTAAGGAAATATACGCCGAAACCCAAAGAATTACTCAAGAAAATTTACCTTTTATCTACTTAGTTAATCCCCTCTCACTAGCAGCAGTACGCAATAAATTTGATGGTATTGAATACAATGCGATCGGCGGTGCTTTCTGGAATATTGAGGAAGTTAAAATAACTCAAGAATAAAGAATTGGGAATAGGGCATGGGGGATGGGGCATGGGAAACTAAGATTGTGGGTTAGGAGTTAGGAATGAGGAGTTAGGAATTTTTTATTTTTACCCCCTCTACCCCCTCTCCCCCCTCTCCCCCCTCTCCCCCATCTCCCCACTTATGACCTCGGAAAAAGCTCTACAATCTTTACTAAATGACGTTGCCAGCGGTAAGTTATCAACTGATGCAGCGTTTTTGCAATTAAAAAATTTAGATTACGAACCAGTTGAAGATTTTGCCAAAATTGACCATCACCGCTCATTAAGAACTGGTTTCCCAGAAGTTATTTGGGGACTTAATAAAACTCCCGAACAAATCGCTCGGATTATGGAGGTGATGCGTTTACAGAATCAAGTTGTGATGGCAACTCGCATTACTCCGGAAGTTTACGCGATTTTGCAACCCAAAGTTAAGGATTTACGTTACTACGAAATGGCTCGAATCTGCGCGATCGCACCTCCTAAAATTGAAGTCCGATGTTCCGGTACAATTGGTATTCTTTCCGCTGGTACTGCCGATTTACCAGTTGCCGAAGAAGCCGCAGTTACCGCCGAACTTTTTGGTTTCCAGGTGCAGCGGTTGTGGGATGTGGGAGTCGCGGGAATCCACCGTTTGTTAAATAATCGCCACGTCATCGAGTCAGCGACGGTATTAATTGTTGTGGCGGGCATGGAAGGCGCTTTACCAAGTGTTGTCGCAGGTTTAGCAGACTCCCCCGTAATTGCCGTTCCCACCAGCATCGGTTATGGTGCAAGCTTTGGTGGATTGGCACCTTTACTAACAATGCTCAACTCTTGTGCGGCGGGTATAGGAGTAGTGAATATTGACAATGGATTTGGAGCAGCCGTTTTAGCCGGACAGATTTTGCGCTCAGCCGAGAAATTACGGATGGCATAGTATACATATTTGCGCTATCACGGTGATGCTAACCAATACATTAGTTAAAAATGAAACTTTGGTCAATCCTGGGTGGGTTTGCTGCCAGTTTGTGGACAACAATTTTATTATCAAATACTGTTAATGCGACTAGCAAAATACCTGTAAACTGGACTGTATTAGCTCAAAATATCTCCGATCCAGACATTATGGGTAACATACAAAAATCCTTTAATAACTTTGTTGAAACAGGTCAAGTGTGGGCACTTTTAATTGGACTAGTAGTTGGTTACTTAGTTCGCAATTTGACAAGTTACGGGTGACAGGTCAAAGGTTAAAGGTTAAAGGTTAAAGGTTAGGAATTAGGAGTTAATAGTTATGAATAATAACGTAGTGGGAGCGTCTCGCTCCCTACTCAAATAATTTCTCCATATCTTCTCCCTCTTCCTCCTCTACCCCATCTCCCCCTCTCCCTCATCATTCCCAATCTATGACACAACAAACTTGGAGTCAGCGGTTTGAATCAGCGTTGCATCCTACGATCGCTCGCTTTAATGCCAGCATCCATTTCGATATTGAATTAATTGAATACGATTTAACGGGTTCGGTTGCTCATGCCAAAATGCTGGCTAAGTGCGGTATTATCTCCTCTGAAGAAGGGGAGCAGTTGGTTGCTGGTTTGGAGCAAATTCGCCAGGAATACCGGAATGGTAATTTTAATCCAGATGTTGATTCGGAAGATGTACATTTTGCCGTCGAACATCGTTTGGTGGAAATTGTCGGAGATGTCGGTAAAAAGCTGCATACGGGACGTTCTCGTAACGACCAAGTAGGTACGGATACGAGACTTTATTTACGCGAACAGATTCAGCAAATTCGCGATCGGTTACGGGAATTTCAAACTGTTTTAGTCGATATTGCCGATAAAAACGTTGAAACTTTGATTCCGGGCTACACTCATTTACAACGCGCTCAACCTCTAAGTCTGGCTCATCATCTCTTGGCTTATTTCCAAATGACGCAACGAGATTGGGAACGCCTTGGAGATGTTTACCGCCGTGTAAATATTTCACCTTTGGGTTGTGGTGCTTTGGCAGGAACTACTTTTGCGATCGATAGACATTACAGTGCCAAATTATTAAATTTCGATCGCGTTTACGATAACAGCCTTGATGGAGTTAGCGATCGCGATTTTGCGATTGAATTTCTCAGTGCTGCGAGTTTAATTATGGTTCACCTCAGCCGTTTGTCGGAAGAAGTAATTTTATGGGCTTCTGAGGAATTTGGCTTTGTCACCCTCAAAGATAGCTGCGCGACGGGTTCGAGTATTATGCCTCAAAAGAAAAACCCCGACGTACCGGAGTTGGTGCGGGGTAAAACGGGCAGGGTATTCGGCGATCTTCAAGCGATGTTGGTGATGATGAAAGGATTGCCCTTGGCGTATAACAAAGATTTGCAAGAAGATAAAGAAGCTTTATTTGACGGGGTAAATACAGTTAAAGCTTGTTTGTCAGCAATGACAATTTTGCTGCGGGAAGGTTTGGAATTTCGCGATCGCCGTTTAGCATCCGCTGTAGCTTCTGATTTTTCTAATGCTACCGATGTAGCAGATTATCTCGCGGCAAGGGGTGTCCCGTTCCGAGAAGCTTACAATCTCGTGGGTAAGGTGGTAAAAACCAGTATTGCTGCTGGTAAACTTTTGAAAGATTTGAGTTTAGAAGAATGGAAGCAACTGCATCCCAAATTTGACGAGGATATTTATGAAGCTATATCACCCCGTCAAGTTGTGGCTGCACGTAATAGCTATGGTGGAACGGGTTTCGAGCAGGTAAATCAAGCTTTAAAGGCTGCTCGTTTTGAAATTAATGGGAAGGGGGAAGGGAGTAGAGAGTAGGGAGTAGGGAACGGAAAAAAGTATTTGCGGAGAATCTATTTAAACGCTCCGCAAATCAAAATTACAAGTAAAAATTGCAGCTAAAAAATTAGTCAGCAGCAGCAGAGTTGTTATCATCTGTTGCTGAATTATTCTGTTCATCTTCTGACTTTGGCGATCCTTGTTGGTATCTTCTTTGATAACGTCCTGTATTAGTCCGTTTACGAAACTTTCTGGCATATGCCTGGTTCCGTAGCGCCTTTTCTTTCTTCAGGTTACGGCGCTTAGCCATATTCACCTCATTAATAAACAACGTTTAACTTGCTCGACGGCATTACATAGATATTAGCTATCTATCTATCTGTGTTAATACAATTCTAGCCTAAACCAGCTACTAGTATATTTAAAACAGCAATACAGTCTATCTTATTTATTTTTGCGATGTCAATGGCTCGTACAAAGTTGATACCATTTTAGCTTTTTGATTGTGGGTGTTAGGTTTTCATCGGAGAAGCAAACAAAAGTTACATCGGTAATAATCCTTGATAATTGCCTTTTTTTACTTGATATCTTGCACCTCGACGAGAAACCGGGAAGATGGGCAAAACGCGATGGCGAAATAATTAGGCTTTCACTTCGGTGTATTGCTATTTTTAATTTTAAATAAATCAAGGCTGATGATTTTTTATAATTACTTATAATTTTCTCTTTTTATACTCTACTAATTATTGATGTATAAACGAGACAGTGCATAAATATTACGTAAAACAATGAGTATAAAATAAATCAAAATTAATAGAAAATTAATATATTATTTTTCTATAATTTAAGTTATCAAACAATTGAGATTGATTAAAAAAGGCTACTAAGTCAAATCTTTAACTATCAAAATTATTGTTTTTCGAGATTTACCCAGGCTTAATTTCCTTGCGAGCAATTATTTTGTATAAACTATAGCAATTGTAACGCCGATTACAACTCGATTGTTTTTTAGAAACTACTGCTTAAAAAGTATAGTTATAGACAAGAAATATTAAGTCTTAGGATGGTAATATTAATCTATTCTACGATTATCGTTAATCTTTTAATGAGATGATAATCCTTAGAACTGATATCTTGACCCACAAGTATTTTTGTATCAAAACTACTCTGACGATGAGTAGCTGTGCTAATCAAACCAGTGGGTAAGAGCAAGTAAGTACAACATAGAAATTTGAACATTGAACGTTGCTGCTTTATTTGGTGCAGCCGTACAGTCTACTCAGACTTTATGGCGCTATGGACAAACAATACTGGGTATCATCTTTCGTCATCCGATAACCGGAACAAGTATAATTCCGATATTACCCGATGGTCGGATTGTACTGATTCGGCGAAGAGACAACGGTCTATGGTCTTTGCCCGGTGGGATGGTAGATTGGGGAGAAGATATTCCGACTACAATTAAACGTGAATTAATGGAAGAAACCGGATTGGAATTAGTAGAAATTCGTCGTTTGGTTGGAGTTTATTCTGCACCGGATAGGGACCCCAGAATTCATTCAATTTGTATTGTCGCTGAAGCGGAAGTACGGGGGGAAATGCTTATTCAAGATACTTTAGAAGTCATGGAAATCCAGGCTTTTCCTACCAATTCTTTACCAGAAGAACCGATGTCTCACGACCATTATCGCCAGTTACAAGATTATTTAAATAACTTGACAATATTGGCATAAAACTATGTACTAATATTGATATTTTAGGTTTCGGATTAGTCTAAAATCTAAAACCTAAATTTTTTTAAATTTAACGATCGTTTATTAAATTAAATATGAATACGATGTTATTTCGTAACTCTCGGAGAAGGCTTTCTCAAGGGTTGTTATTCTGGCGTGAAGTTGGTAATGGTATTCCGGTAATTTTTTTGCACGGTGCTTGGTGCGACAGCAGTGAATGGGTATCGATAATGGAATTGGTATCGCGAGATATTCACTGTTTTGCGCCGGATTTATTAGGATTTGGCGAGTCAGAATATCCAGATATTCATCATGCTATTGATTTACAAGTTGATTGTTTATTTGAATTTTTGCAAGCTTTAAAATTAGAAAAAGTGTATTTAGCGGGACATTCTTTAGGAGGATGGATTGCTGCTAGTTGTGCTTTAAAGTACCCAGAGAAAGTTCGGGGTTTAATATTATTATCACCCGAAGGTGTAGAAATAGAAGGATGGAAGAAGCGCTGGCAAAAAATGCGACGGTTAATACAAGGTTCATCATTTATATTTAAGCTTTTAAAAATATTTCATCCCTTAGCAAAAATGTTTGGTTGGGACACCAAAATAGAAGAAGATTTGCAGCGAAGACGAATATTATTACAAAATCCGACGGCAACTCAACTGTTATACGATCGCCAGTTGCCAGAAATTGAATCAGAATTATTACAAGATAAATTAGATTTGATCCAGATTCCGGTGTTGGTATTGCAAGGCGGAAAAGATGCTCCAGATGCTTTAACAAGAAGTCAGGTTTATGCCAGAGTCATTCCTCAAGCAAATTTTAAAATAATCCCTGATGGGGAAGACAATTTACCCCAATCGTGTTCTTCTGTAGTTGCTGAAGAAATTCGCGATTTTGTTAAAAGGACTTAGGAGGACGGGAGTTAGGAGTTTTCTACTTTTAACTCTTTATTCTTGATTTGAAATATTAAAATAATTTCCATCATTATAAATAAAATACCTAAAGAAAAATCAATCACAACAAAATAAATCTAATTTTCTGTATTTCAAATAAATGCTTAAATAAATATAAATATTGTATAATCCCCAAATTATTTGGAAAAATTTCCGCAAACTAGCTTTTCTCAAAAAACCGGGAATAAGAAAGCCTTGTTGATAAAATAGGTCGGTATTGAAAATTATAATTATGGTTTTCAACTCCGACACATTTAATTAAAAAGAAAAACTAATTTATGATTGATTTGAATTTGACTCCAGAGCAGCTAGAGTTACAGGTCAAAGCACGTGAATTCTCAGAAAGCGTAATTAAACCTGTTGTTAAGAAAATTGACGAGCCTAGCAATGTAGAATTTTTTCCCTGGCATTTTTGTCAAGAAGTTTTTTACAAAGGTGCTGAATTAGGATTTACGTCGCTGTTGCTTCCAAGTGAATATGGTGGCATGGCACGAAAATGTATCGATTTTGTTTTGGTTCAAGAAGAACTTGGTGCAGTTGATGTCAGCATCGCTTGTAGCTACTTTAGTTTGACTGCTGCGATGTCGCTGTTTATTGCCAGAGTTGGAACCGAGGAACAAAAAAAGCAAATACTCTCCAATGTCAGTTCTGGGAAACCGTTGCTGTTTTCTGCTGCCGAAAGCGAGCCTGGAGTAGCAACTTCTGATATGTTCTGTCCCATACCAGATCCTGAAATTGGGATGAAAACATTTGCTCGCCGCGATGGTGATGCATACGTAATCAACGGCAATAAGTCGTGTGTAATCACAAATGCTGGTATTGCTGATGGATACTTTATTCTGGCACGTACATCTGAAGGAAAGCCGTTGCGAGAAAGTATGTCTATGTTCTATCTAAGTGCCGATACCCCAGGTTTGGATTTTGGTAAAAGAGTGCAGATGATTGGTTGGAAAGCATCACACCATGCTGCAATCTATCTTAACGATGTGCGGATACCCAAATCTAACTTGATTGGGGAAGAAGGACAAGCCGGAAAACTGTTGATGATACTTCCGGAGGTAGCTATTGGATTAGCAGCATCTTATGTAGGATTAGCTCGCGCTGCTTACGAATATGCTTTGAATTATGCCAAACAGCGCGTAAGTTGGGGTCGTCCGATTATCGAACATCAAGCAGTGGCTTTAAAGTTAGCCGATATGATGGTCAATACTCAAGCTGCACGATTAATGGTGTGGGATGCAGCAGTTGCAGCAGATACTAATCCCCAACTAGCTGCAACCGTGAAAGCACCAGCAGCCAAGACATTTGCTGTAGATGTAGCAATCAAGAACGCTCAAAGTGCAGTAGAGATTCTTGGGGGTTATTCCACTCTTCAGGAGCATCAGACAGGGAAGTTCCTTAACGATGCTTGGATTGGATATTCCTGTGATTTTACAAAAGATATATTACGTCTTGGACTGGTTAACTTCATGTAAAATTGCTTGAAAGCTTGAAAGAATAAACACCTTGAATTTCAGTAAATAGACTTTACTAATTAGATGTATGCAAATTAAACCATTAATAATCGTTGCAGCCGGAGCAGTATCTTGGGCTGTAGGATTTGGAAGTATTGCACCAGCACAAGCGGCGCTCTTAGACTTTAGCTTTGAATCCGAAAGCGGTGTAAAAGGTTCTTTTACCTTGGATACAGATGCTGTAGCTTCCGATGTACCGGGTGATTTTGGATTTGGTACGGGGACTTTATATAATAATGCCGTATCCGACTTTAATTTATCCGTACCCGAGCGGGGTTTGAATATCAGTGATGAAACTACTGACTATCAAATTCTGGACAATCCAACTCCACCTCCTAATGCTCCGGTAGCTCCTCCTGGTGCTGGTCCGCAATTTCCTCCGGGAACGACTTTGAGCGGTGTTGTTTATCCATCAGGATGTTCGGAAGGAGATTTTAGTTGTAGATTCAGCGTTCCAATACTATATAGTGGCGACCTTTCAGAACTTCCCGAACTTTCTGATAACGTAGATTCATACTCTACACAAAGGATTGAATTCTTTGATATAAATCCTGAAACTCAAAGTCTGGAAGTGAATCGCGAAGCATTTACCAGTTCTAATATTACATCTAGAACTAATATTACATCTAGACCTACAACTGCTTCGGTTCCTGAAGGGAATTCTACTTTTAGTCTGTTTGCTTTTGGAATTGTGAGTATGGGTTTGTGGTTTAGACGTAGGTTAAACAAGGCTATTTAATTTTTTGCCGTATATGTATCAAATTTTGAGGGAGACGTAGCACTGCTACGTCTTTAGATTATTGTTTTTTGTATTCCCCATAAAATTAGGTTTTTTTCTACAATTATTTTCGCTGCGATTTGGGGATATTGGAATTTTAGATAATTAAATAATAAAGTGCGATCGCCTCCTGTAATAGCAATTTGACTTTCAGGGAAATCTTGTAACCACGCTGCAATAAAATCTTTGATTCCTGCAAGTATTGTGTAGATAATTCCGCTTTGAATTGCTTCTGAAGTATTTACTGCATATCGTGGGGGAAGCTGTTGCGGTAATTCTACATTTGGTAATTGTCCGGTTTTGTTAGTAATAGTTGAAAATTGTAAACCCAATCCCGGTAAAATTGCGCCACCAATTAAATTACGGTGATTATCGGCACCTGTAAATGTAAGTGCGGTTCCGGCATCAATTACTAATATGGGAAAACCCCAAGTTTCGGCAGCACCAAGTAAAGCTAAAGCGCGATCGATTCCTAATGTTGGGTATAAGTTGTTGAGAGGTATTTCGTTTAAGGTAATAAATTTTGCATTGGGGTAATTTTGCCAAAGTTCTGTTTGACTGGGAACTACGGAAGCTATGAAGAGAGGAAGATGGGGAGATGGGGGGATGGGGGGATGGGGAGATGTGAGATAATTGGTATCCCAAGCTTTTGTGAGAGTTTTTCCGGTGAATAAACCCCAGTGTAAGCGTGAGTTACCGATTATTAATGCTAGCCAGGTTTTTGGAGGATTAGATAACACTTTTTTGAACGCAAAGGTACGCGGAGGTTAGCGCAAAGGTACGCTGAGTAGAATTAATAATAATTGTAGGGTGTGTGACGCTTCGATTAATCATGTAAGAAAATTTAATGTTTATAGCGTAACGCACCAGCTTTGAATCGCGATGATACAGTAAGTTATAAATATATGATTTGTGGCGACAATATTAATGTCGTTATCTAAATGCAGTCAGATAAAAATTATCAATCTCTGATTTCTCAGCTTTCCCAATTAAGTGACGAGCAACTTAAAAGAGATTATCTCAATCATCTTGAATGGACGCAAGCGATCGCTTCAATGTTGCCGTTAATTAAAGATGTAGAAGCTTTGCGAGTGGTAAGGTTGGCTTTGGATATTGATTTTATGTTGGGTGCTTTTTTGGCTGGTAAGGTTAAGCCAGAGTTGCAGTCAGAAACTGTGGGTTGGGTTGAGAATTTAGAGATACCAGATAATTTTAAAATTGAGTTATTAGGTAGAACAAAGTCTAAATTTGCGATTCCTTTTTTAGCAAGAAAGTTAAATCAAGAAAAACACTTGATTCGTGCGACGGCGGATATGGATTTATTTTTTAAAGGTGAAATAGAAGAAGCACCAGAAAAAGAATTATTTTATCAAGCTCTTGATTACGAACAGTTAAGTATACAGGCGGTTTATGCTTTAGGAAGTTTTAATAGAGAATTTGCAACTAATTTATTAATTACAGCTTTATCAGATGAGCGTAAATCAGTTAGAGAAAATGCTGTAGTAGCTTTGAGAAATGTTAATAGTGAGGTTGCGATCGCAGCATTAATTGAAGCTTCAAAAACCGAAGATGAAGAAATTTGCAGCACAGCAATTTATGGTTTAGCAGAAATTGGTTCGGATTTAGCTCTAGAAGTTTTAATTACTGCTTTAGCCGATAACAAAAATTATATTGCTGAAGATGCTGCTCGTGCTTTGGGAAAAATTGGTGGAGAAGTAGCGGTAGAATTACTAATTCACTTTTTACTTGATGAAGATGACAGGGTGAGTAAAAGTTGTGCTGCTGCTTTAGTTGAAGTTGGAAATGAAAAGGGAATTAATGTATTGTTTTCGTTTTTAAGTCATGCCGATGCTAATTTACGTCAAGCTGCTGTTTATGGATTAGGATATATCCGTGAAAAACGTAGTTTATCGGCTTTACTTCCACTGTTACAAGATAAAGATGTTCGAGTTCGTCGGGAAGCTGTTTTTGCAGTAGGGCATATTATTTCACCATACGATGCACCTGAAGAAATTGTTTGTGAATTTACAGAAAATGAAAGAAGCTCTGTTGCGATCGCATTAGTATCACTCCTTGGTGATGAAGATGAAGAAGTACGCCGGAGAGTCGTTTTAGTTTTAGGAAGAATCGCCGATAAATCAATTGCATCCGAATTAATTGAAGCATTACAACATAAAAATTCCGAGGTAAGAACTGATGCAGCAAGGTTGTTAGGGATAATCGGATATCAAGATGCTTCTAATTTACTATTTGCAGCATTGAAAGATGAAAACCCTAGCGTTAGGGTAAATGCTGCTCGTGCTTTAGCAAAACTTGGTGACGAATCTGTAATTCCCTTCTTAACTAAAATGCTTGCTGACGAAAACCCTAGTGCTAGAGAAATTGTGATTAGTGGATTGGGGGAAAGTAGAAATCCGATAGTTATCCCAACAATTATCGAAATCCTGCGAGATGAAAACTCTAGCGCTAGGGAAAATGCGATTCGTGCTTTACAGAATGTTGGTGGGGAATCAGCAGAAGCTGCAATAATTGATGTTTTATTGAAAGACGAAGATTTTTGCGTTTGCGATAAAGCTGCTTATGCTTTAGGAATTATCGGTGGAGAAAAAGCAGTAGTAGCGTTGCGTCAAGCTTTATTAAACCCTAGTGGTGGTTGTGCTGTTGACGGAGTTTTAGACACAATCGTCGAAGCTTTAGGAAAAATTGGTAGCGATTCGGCAATAGAAGCGATTTTGGAACCTTTACCAACAGATACCTGTTTGGATAGCTTTGCAACTCTGACATTATTTAGGTTTGGAAGTTTAAAAATTGTTCCGCAGTTGTGGAATATTCAAATCAAAGCCAAAGATAAAGCTAGATTTTGTGATGCTATTGAACAAATCCAACAAAATGAACAACGTTATAATCCCGAATATTAATTACTATCTCTCTAAATCTCTTTCCTCTGCGCTCTCTCTCTTGAAAAGTTGTTCATGGGGGAAACCCCCAACACCACACTTTATGTCCTATCGGACACGCTCCGCTAACGCTGCGTCTCTGCGGTTTTTTATTTTCATAATTAATTGTAGGGTGTGTGACGCTTCGATTAATTATGTAAGAAAATTTAATGTTTATAGCGTCACGCACCAGCTTTGAATCGCGATAATACAGTAAGTTATAAATATTATGGTTTGTGGCGACAATATTAATGTTGCGAACTAAATGCAGTCAGATAAAAATTATCAATCTCTGATTTATCAAGTTTCACAATTGAGTGATGAGCAACTTAAAAGAGATTATCTCAATCATTTGGAATGGACGCAAGCGATCGCTTCAATGTTGCCGTTAATTAAAGATGTAGAAGCTTTGCGGGTTGTAAGGTTGGCTTTGGATGTAGATTTGATGTTGGGTGCTTTTTTGGCTGGTAAGGTTAAGCCGGAGTTACAGTCAGAAACTGTGGGTTGGGTTCGTGAATTGGAAATTTCTGACGAATTGAAATTAAAGTTATTAACAAAGACTAAATCAAAATTCGCGGTTTCTTTTTTGGAAGAATTTATCAAAAATATTCCTGATGAACCCGATCGATTACACGTTTACGAAATTTTTATTTCACAAGCGGTAAAGGAGTTAGAAAATATTGATGAAAATTTATTTACAAGAATGCTGATAAATTTATTACAGGATGAACGTCAATGGATTCGTAATATAGCAATTAAAGTTTTTAAAAATTATATTGATGATTCGGCAATTCCTATACTTCTAAAATTGTTGAAAGATGAAGACGTGCAAATTCGTTATAAGGCTGTTATAGCTTTAGGAAGAATTGCTGGAAAATCAGTATTAGTAAATATCGTTGAAGCTTTAAATGATAAATCTCCTGCTGTTCGTGGATTTGCTATTTCTGTTTTAGCAAGTATTGCAGGAAAGGATATTCTCCAAAAAATAGTTTGCTTTGTTGATGATAAAAATTATATCGTTCGGAGTCAAACTGTTTGTGCTTTAGGAAAGATTGGTGGAGAGTTAGCAGAAGAATTAATAATTCATGTTTTTTTAGATGAATATGACAATTTAAGCAAGAGAGTATTTGAAGTATTAACTAAAATCGATAGGAATAAAGGAATTCAACTAATATTCTTAGCTTCGCAATCTGATGATGCTAAAGTTCGGAGAAAAGCTGCTTTACTTTTAGGAAATATTGTGAAAACACCAGATAGAGTTTCAGATATACCTGTTTTGGTAGAATTATTAAATGATGAAAACTCAGAAGTTCGTAAAACAGCAGCGAAAGTGCTAACATTGCCTAAAACTAAAGCGGAATCCCCGGAATTTGAAGCATTGCGGCAAGAATATAAGGAGTTGCGTTGGGAAGCAGATGTGGATATAGAAGAGATTATTAATGAATCCGATTTCACTACTTTGCTTCTTAAGTCTCAAGATTTTAATTATTATGTTCGTAGTGCTGCTGAAAAAGTAATAAAATATCAAATTACAGCCGTGAAAGATATCAAAGCATCGTTTTTCAAAGCTTTACTACACGAAAATTATCTTATACGTAGCGCAGCTACTACTTATCTAGGAAAAATATACGGTAAGTCTGTGATTCCAGCTTTGGTTGAAGTATTGCAAGACGAACATCCTAAAGTGCGTTCAAATGCTGTCTTAGCATTAACATCAATTGCAAATAAATCAACAATTCCAGCTTTACTTAAAACTTTGCATGATGAAAATTCTAGAGTACGTGCTTTAACTGCCTGTGCATTAGGAATTATTACAGATGATTCCACGGCGATCGCACTTATTGAAGCATTACAAGATAAAGAAATTGAAGTTCGACGAGCAGCTGTTTGTGGTTTAAGTCAAATAGGTAGCGAACAAGCAATAGAAGCGATTTTAAAATCATTATCTGATTCCGATTATATTATTGATAAAATCGCGGCTTCAATTTTAACGAAAGTTGGGAAATTAGAATATATTCCTCATCTATGGAAAGCATTATTACAAGCTAAATACATTAATTTTCCTTCTGCTACCGATAACTTATATTCTGCCATCAAAAAAATCCAACAACATCACCAACGCTACAATCCGGAATTTTAATTAGCCAATTAATCTGTTTCCGCAGCAATTGCTGATGGTGCGTTAGACAAAATCAAATTAGTATGTCAAGCCCAGTATATAGTCGTGCGTCTAACACACCCTACAAAATATCTCTCTACAATCTCTTTCCTCTGCGTACTCAGCGCCTAGTAAGGTTTATAAATCAATAATCTTCTAAAAAAACGAAATAGTAATAATCAACCCAATCCCCAAATCCAAACTCTATCTATAGATATATTGAGAAAAATGTACAATTAACTCGTGTCACAATAGAAGAGTCTGGCATAAATACTCAGTTATTAAAAAGTTATTAAGGAGACGAATTATGGTAGCAGTTACCGATATCGCGAAAAAACTGACCATGCAGACTGCGGAGATTGCTGATGATACTACGGCAATTCGCTCTCTGGATTGGGATCGAGATAGATTTGATATCGAGTTTGGTTTGGAAAATGGTACTACCTATAACTCGTTTATCATCCGTGGTGAAAAAACTGCTTTAGTTGATACTTCTCACGAAAAGTTCCGCAAGCTGTATTTTGATACTCTCAACGGACTTGTTAATCCAGCCGAAATCGATTATTTAATTATCAGTCATACCGAACCCGATCACAGCGGTTTGGTTAAAGATTTTTTACAGTTAGCACCCGAAGTTACCGTTGTTGGTTCCAAAGTTGCGATTCAATTTCTGGAAAATCTGGTACACCAACCATTTAAAACTCAACTTGTAAAGAACGGCGATCGCCTAGATTTAGGTAACGGACACGAGCTTGAATTTGTCATTGCTCCTAATTTACACTGGCCCGACACCATTTTCACATACGACCACAAAACCCAAATTCTCTTTACCTGCGATGCTTTTGGGATGCATTATTGTTCGGATGCCACTTTCGACGAGGATTTAGAGGCAATTAGTGCCGAATACAAGTATTATTACGATTGTTTGATGGGTCCGAATGCTCGCTCTGTAATGTCGGCTCTCAAGCGTATGGGTGAGTTGGAAACTGTGGGTATGGTGGCAACTGGGCACGGTCCACTTTTATCTCATAATGTAGATGAATTAATCGGAAGATATCGCAACTGGAGTAAAAATAAAGCCAAAGCTGAGAAAACAGTTGGTATTTTCTTTGTTTCTAAATACGGTGACAGCGATAAACTTGCTCAAGCAGTCGCTAGCGGTGTTTCTAAAACCGAAGTCGCTGTAGAAACGATCGATTTGAGCGAAGAAATTGACTTGCAGGAATTACGAGAGCAAGCAAGCCGGTTTACTGGAATTATTTTGGGAATGCCGCCATCATCCGATAAAAAGCTGCAAACTGCTTTCAGTACTATTTTGGGTTCTGTACACGATAAGCAAGCAGTAGGATTATTTGAAACAGGTGGTGGTGATGATGAGCCAATCGATCCAGTTTTGACTAAATTCCGCGAATTGGGTTTAAAACCAGCTTTCGGTGCCATCAAAATTAAAGAAACTCCCACCGAAAATACATACAAGCAGTGTGAAGAAGCGGGAACTGACTTAGGGCAATTATTAAACCGCGCCAAAAGCATCAAAAACATGAAGTCTCTTGATGCCGATATGGATAAAGCTTTGGGAAGATTGAGTGGTGGTTTATATATTATTACCGCTCAACAAGGCGACGTAAAAAGCGCGATGTTAGCATCCTGGGTAAATCAAGCTAGTTTTAAACCCTTGGGATTAACAATTGCAGTAGCGAAAGATAGAGCAATTGAATCCTTGATGCAGGTTGGCGATAAATTCGTTTTAAATACTCTCGAAGAAGGCAATTATCAAAGGTTGATGAAACATTTCCTTAAGCGTTTCCGCCCTGGTGCCGATCGCTTTGAAGGAGTCAAAACCCAACCAGCCGAAAACGGTGCGCCCATACTTACCGATGCATTGTCCTATGTAGAGTGCGAAGTTGCCAGCAGAATGGACGCTGGAGATCATTGGATTGTATACAGCACCGTGTATGCAGGTAAAGTCAGCAAACCCGATGCCTTAACCGCCGTGCATCACAGAAAAGTTGGAAATCACTATTAATTAGGGAGTAGGGAGTAGAAAGTAGGGAGTAGGGAGTAGAAAGTAGGGAGTAGGGAGTAGGGAGTTATAGGATTTTAGATTTTAGATTAATAATTTCTCCTTGTCCCCTTGTCTCCCCATCTCCCTATCTCCCCATCTCCCCCCTCTCCCCCCTCTCCCCCCTCTCCCCCCTCTCCCCCCTCTTCCCCCCTCAGCTATGACAGAAACAAAACCTCGTGACGTTCAAATTCTCCCCATTGCTACAGATACGACTATATTGCGATCGCGCAGTTGGACGCGGTTAAGGTTTGAGATCGAATACGCTCTGGGTAAGGGTACTACGGCTAATTCTTATTTAATCCAAGCCGATCGAATCGCATTGATCGATCCTCCTGGGGAAACTTTTACGGAAAAATACTTAGATGCGTTGCAGCAAAGATATGATGTTACCAAGATTGATTACGTTATAATCGGTCATGTAAATCCCAACCGCGCTGCTACTTTAAAGGCTTTATTGGAAATTGCTCCTCAAGTAAAATTTGTTTGTTCTAATCCCGGTGCAATCAATTTACGCAAAGCTTTAGAAAACGAAGATTTACCAATTATGGTGATGAAGGGGGAAGAAACCCTCGATTTAGGAAAGGGACATAATTTACAGTTTATTCCTACTCCTAATCCCCGCTATCCAGATCATCTTTGCACCTACGATGCTCAAACGGAAATTCTCTACACCGATAAATTATTCGGCGCACATATCTGTGGCGACCAAGTTTTTGATGAAGGTTGGAAAATTTTTGTTGAAGATAGACGTTATTATTATGACTGCTTGATGGCTCCCCACGCCCGTCAAGTAGAAACTGCTTTAGAAAAAATTGACGATTTAGCCGTGCGGCTGTACGCTCCCAATCACGGATCTTTGGTGCGCGAAGGTTTAATCGATTTAACGGATGCTTACCACCAATGGAGCAAACAGCAAACAAAACAGGATACCAGCGTTGCATTAATTTATGCTTCCGCCTACGGGAATACCGCAACATTGGCACAGGCGATCGCCAGAGGCATAACTAAAGCTGGAGTGGCAGTAGAATCGATCAACTGCGAAGCTGTTGAACCAGAAGATATCAAAGCAGCAGTAGAAAAAGCATCTGGTTTTGTAATTGGTTCCCCAACTTTAGGAGGGCACGCACCAACACAAATTCAAACGGCTTTAGGTATTATCCTTTCTACTGCCGCTAAAAGTAAACCCGCTGGCGTATTTGGTTCCTTTGGTTGGAGTGGAGAAGCCGTAGATATTTTGGAAAGCAAACTCAAGGATGCTGGATTCCGCTTTGGTTTCGATCCGATTCGCGTTAAATTCAAACCCGACGAAAAGACGCTGCAAATGTGCGAAGAAGCCGGAGTTGATTTTGCTCAATCATTGAAAAAAGCCAAAAAAGTTAAAGCACCTGCTCAACCTTCCACAAGTGTGGAACAAGCTGTAGGAAGAATTATTGGTTCCTTGTGCGTAGTAACGGCAAAACAAGGAGATGTTTCCAGCGCCATGTTAGCTTCCTGGGTATCTCAAGCCAGCTTTAACCCACCCGGTTTAACCATCGCTGTAGCTAAAGATAGAGCCTTAGAATCCTTGATGCATTCCGGTAGTGGATTTGTGTTGAATGTATTAAAAGAAGGCGCTCATTTAGGGATGATGAAACACTTCCTAAAACCCTTTAGTCCTGGTGAAGATAGATTTGCGGGAGTTGAGACAGAAGAAGCAGAAAACGGTTCACCCGCTCTTACTGATGCTTTAGCATACGTCGAATGCACCGTAAATTCGCGGATGGAATGCGGCGACCACTGGTTAGTTTACGCCACCGTCGATAACGGTAAAGTATTGAATAACGAAGGAGTGACAGCAGTACATTATCGGAAAACGGGAACGCATTATTAAGAGTTAGGAGTTAGGAGTTAGGAGTTAGGAATTTGTAGTAATTCGTAGGTTGGGTTAGGCGCAAAAATCAATTTGATTGATAACTACAATTTAAAAATGCGCTGTAACCCAACATAATTTATGGTTGAAACATAGCAACTTTTAAAAGAAAAATAATTAAAAGTTAGCTATAACCAAAGCGCGTATAATCAAAACTCTGATGTTGGGTTAAAGTCGGATTGATATTTTTCTTAACCATCAATTTATTTGTGCGACTTTAACCCAACCTACTAACTATTAGGGAGTTAGGAATTAGGAGTTAGGAGTTAGGAGTTAGGAATTAGGAATTTGTAGTAACGCACCATCCATCATGTGTGAAAAATGATCGGTTTGTAGGTTGGCTTCACGGTGCAAAAACAAATTTGATTGATAACTGTTTTTCAAGCAGAGGATGCTAAGAATCTAGCTCTAGAAATTGTTCAAGCCTACCTAAATCGTCCAATTCATACAAATCATCGCAACCACCAAAAGGGCGATCGTTGACAAAAATTTGAGGTAAGGAATACCTACCGTTAGCTCGCTCTGCCATAGCAGCCCGTGCTACCTTATCTCCATCAACACTATATTCAATAAACTCAACACCTTTTTCCTTTAGTAAAGCCTTGGCTTGACGGCAATACGAGCAAGCCCGACTCGTATAAATTTCAACTTTGGCAGTCATCTAAAAGCCCTTAGTATTTTAAAGTTTAAAAATTTCGTCTTTTTAATTCCAAGCGCGTAAAATTTTTCCGTTTTGGCACAGTCTTGCTAATAGACGAAACCAACACCTCTAGGGTGTATCGTACTTTATTTATCGGCATAATCCAAATGTTGGGTTAAAGCCGCATTTATATTTTTCGTCAACCATCAATTTATTTATCGGCATAACTCAACCTACTATTAGTAACTTCTATTACGTCTGATAATTAATAAAATCAATGATAAATATTTTTAAATGAAAGTTTTAATCACTGGCTTTGAGCCGAATGATGATGGTGTAAATGCTTCACAATTATTAGTAAAATCTTTGCGCGATCGCCCTCCTTCAAAGATTAGTCAATATATCGATTGCATTGAGTTCAAGATTTTGCCTGGTAACACTAATACCCTTGGACAAATAATTGATGAAACTCTTAACATATTATTACCCGATATTTGTATTGGAATCGGTCAAGCACGTGGTTATAACAAAATAACTCTTGAGAGAATGGCAAAGAATCTAAGATATTTTGTGACTTTGGATAAAGCAGGAAATGCACCCAAGGGAACATTGATTATTAAAGATGCTCCCGTTGCTTATTGGAGTTCTTTACCAAACCAAGAAGGTTTAGTTTCTTTGTTAGAAAACCATAATATTCCGACTAAAATTTCAAACGATTGTGGAACTCATTTGTGCAATCAAGTTTTTTATCACTTTCTTCACTGGAGAGAAGTTAATAATTCTGAGATGAAAGTTGGTTTTGTTCATATTCCAGTATTGCCAGAACAAGTTATTAAATACTATCCAGAAGCATCATTCATGACAATAGATATGATTCGTGAAGCTCTATCGCTAATTATTGCCAGTAATTTTTAGGAACGAATGCAGTATAAAAATATTAAATTCTCCTCAAAAGCTTACAAATACGATTTTATATCAAAATTCTCCTGCTTTCTCCAAGCAATTGATCAAAATACCCATTATTTTTCCCAAGTTATCAATATAGTATTCTTGATTGTCAATATAAACGGTTTTCTCTTCTAACTTTAGAAACAACCAAGCAGTTCCAGTTGTAACTACTCCGTAAATTGTTGAAACATTATTATCTTGCTTTTGATTAAAAATTTGTGCTGCTACCATTTCGGCTACACATTGTCCTATCCCCGAAGTAATTAAATCGTTTTTAGCTTCAACTAACGTGACGACGGGAGAGCTTATAGCGTACATCTCCTCACTCAATGTAATCAAGAAATCAACGTAACCAGTTAAGCCTAAAGAAATATCAACATTAAAAAGACTCCCAGAAAATAAGCTGACTTTTTTACAAAGAATTTTTCTAATTTCTACTAATATTGGGATTACCAATAACTCAGATTTGGCTTTTTCTGTACTTATTGCTCTTGCTAAAGGTAAATATTCTTCTAATAATTCAACCAAAGTAGCAGAAGGTTCTATGCTACTAACATTTTTAAACAAGTTTTCGGACTCGATTGTAGATAAATCAAAGTCTTTTTTAGCTTTACTTAAAGTAAAATTCTTGTAAGCCATGTTGAATATTGATGAAATTGAAAAATGCGCTGTAAACTAATATAATTTATGGTTAAAACACGGCGATTTATAAATAATTTAAAGTTAGTTATAGCCAAAGCTCGTATAATCTTAATCCTGATGTTGGATTGAAGTCGGATTTATATTTTTTGACCAACCATTAATCGATTTTTTCTGCTTTAACCCAACCTACTCACTATTACTATTGAATAAAATTCTTAATCTTCATCAGTGATTAATTTACCATTGGGAGCAATAGTATTATCCCAACGACACATACTCCAATCAATTCCTTCGATGCAAGCACCTCTAAGATTAGCTCGATACCAACTAGTTTCATAAACCGAGCAGAGTCTGGCAAGATTAGCCCCTTCAAGGTTCGCTTCATCAAAAATAGCTTCGAGCAAATCGGACTCTCTTAAGTCGGCATTTCTAAGGTTAGCTCTCAAAAAACTGGATTGTTGCAAACAAGTATTTCTGAGGTTAGCTCCCTCCAGATTGGCATCATTCAAGCTACATTCTCGAATGAGAGATCCTCTCAAATCAGCCCCCACCAGAATGCTGCCTTCAAGGTGAGCAAATTCCATAGAAGCTTTCTTGAAAATGGCATCTTTAAAGATAGCGCTTTGGAGTTCGGCATTACTAAGTTTAACCCAACTCAAATTAGCTTCGCTCAAATTGGCTTCTCTCAAGTCAGCCCAATCAAGCTGAGAATCACTAATATTAGCACCATTAAGATTAATACCTCTCAAATTAACCCCAGTAAAATCTCTTTCCCCCTTCTCATATCGCTTTAATAACTCTTCAGCATCCATAAGTCATTTAATCAACATCTATTAAAATAAAGTTATCAAATATGCAAATATGATAATTTCATAATACTCTGCCTTTCAATCATTCAATTAGTGAAAACCGATAGCATATTCTACCGTGTTTCGTAGTGCGAGCGTCTCGCTCGCTCGTTACCACCAGCGAACATTAATTAAAACCAACATTTGTGACACTTGTATGAATAGCGATTTGAAGCAAACAAAAGTATATTAGCAAGCTTTCGCTTTTATGAGAGCTTAAAGGAAAGCTATTAGCAATACCACCAATGTTAGCTGCTGAATTAACTTTGGAACAAGTAGCACAAGCTTTGGATTTAACAGTCGATGAGGTAAGAAAAGCCGAACAACAACAAACTGCTAAATAAGCGGATTTATTAAATATAATATCCTGTTTTGTATTCAATTATTTTTTTAAACAGAACTAAAAAAAGCCCCCCTTAAAAAAGGGGGGTTGGGGGGATCTAAATTTATGGAATAATCGACTTCCCGCCATTATTACGTAAATTCCAAAAACAAGATTGAGAATTAAGCGCTCTCTACATTTACACTAAAGGTAATATCAGTAAAATCTCTATCTCCTCCACCATATAAATCCTCAAAACCAAAGTTGTTATCTGAAGCTTTAAGATGTTCGATTTCATCTGGATTCGCATTTCCAAAGGCAAAGTAGGCATTTAATCCGCTTCCAGATTGATCGTTATTCGGATTTTCGCCGATAAATTCTTCTACAGTACCATTGGCAATCAAATATGGTGCTAAGAAGATTCCTCCATCAACTTCTGCTGTTAAACTACCATCATTTTTCTCAAAGTCTAATTCAGCAATACGTTGGTTAAATGCTGCTGTTTCGTATCCTTTTTCTCCCGGTTTAATCTGCTGATTTGTAACTGTATCGAGTACGGTACCACTCATATCTAAGACTTGATAAAAACCTGCTGAATTACTGTAAGATCCCTTACTGTTAATATCATCCACAATCAACGAAACCTTTTCGTCAACTTCCCCATCTCCATCAAAATCAACTTTGCTCAGATTTACTATTCCATTGATAACTGTATCCTCTTCTCCTCCTACTTCCGGCTTTCTACTTCCTGCTTTCTCCATAGGAGTTTGCGGGGTTGCTGCGGCAGATGGCTGGGAAGAAATAGGGGAAAATTCGATGTAATCAAAACGAGCAAATTCACCTTTGTTACTAGTTGCTTCTATTTTGAAAGTATCTCCAGACTCTAACTGCACTGACTCTATAGCAATACGACTAGTTTTAGAAACAGGTTTTACCCAGTTATCGGGTAAATCTTTGTCAAAAGTAAAGCTTGCATTCTCCTCTCCTACAGTGATTTTAGCTGTAGACTGACCATCGTTTTCGTCATAGTAACCGACTTTAACCTGATAAGTTCCTGCTTCACCCTCAAATGTGCCTGTAGCAGAGCCTTTACTATCACCAGCTCCTTTGAGAGAGATATGTTTTCCACCTGAAGCACCAGAGTCTTTAACAGTCTCAACTTGATAACCATTTAGGGTAAGTTCTTCGGCTTCATAACGTAAAGGCTCATCCTTAGCAGGTGTCAGAATTGTCTCAGGTTCAGACACTGGATTGTTAACAGAATTACCGTCCTTTTGAAGAACTGGAATTAGTTGCAAATCATCAACCAACTTCGCTCCAGCAATCCCTGAATCCGTACCATTTATATTTTGAACGACGTTCCCACCGCCATCAGTTACTTTGTAATTAACTGTATTCTCAGTGTCTTTATCGCTCGAACGGTTGTCTGCAAACTTAGACTTACTGATGGTTAGATTTTTCGCCTGCTCTTCACCAGCAATCCAAATACTTCCTGCTTGAGTGCCAGCATAGTTATCAACAAACGTTGAATTGGTAATCGTCGATTTAGCTGGGCTTTTATAATTCAGAACGATCGCCCCGCCAATTCCACTTTTTTCAGAATTCTTAATCTGGTTGTCAGAGAAAGTTGAGTCTTCGATTGTGACTCCACCTTTTATATCTGTCCATAAACCCCCTCCCTGAGATGAAGCTACGTTTTCGGCAATTGTCGAATTGCGAATTATCAGGGAGGCTGGAGTTTCTTCATCTCGATAAGATTGAACGGCTAAACCTGCTCCCCTGTAGGCTTTATTATTGATGATTTTACTGTCTTCAATAATAATTTTGTCCTTGGAGTATGCGCTGAGGAAAAAGGCTCCGCCATAATCTCCACCGCCTACATTATCTTCAGCGACAACGTTGCTAATCAGAGTTGTCCCCCCAAAATTGTCCGGTTTCTCAGTTCCGTTAGCTCCATCGGTGAAAATAGCTCCACTTCCACGCTTACCCTCGTTATTTCTAAACTCTGAATCTTCTACTTTGAGGTTAGTTAGTAACGTGTAGACAGCACCGTAGCTTCCTTTGTTATTCGTAAAAGTCGAGTCGCGAATATCTAGAGAAGCATCTCCACCAACATTGCGATCGCCCTTGCTATTAACAACAGTTGCTTTATCTCCACCTCCATAGGTAGAGATAGCACCCGCACTAAAGCCGTCGTTAGCAACCGAACCATCATTGCCATCAAAAACACTGTTTATAACTGTGGCTTTAGAGCCATAACCGACAAAAATCGCACCACCCCGCTCTCCTACATTGTCGATAAAGCGAGAATTCTCCACCACCAAGGTGTTAGAGTCTATAAGTTCAATCGCTCCACCACGTTGGGTTTTGCTCGAATCATTATCTACTGCTTTACCATTAGCGAAAGTCAGGTTTCGTAACACTACATCCGAGTAGTCATAGCTAACACGTAAAATCCGGGTTTTGTTCTCACCGCTAATAGTTAAATTAGCTGCATCAGCCCCATCGATAGTAAGACTTTTATCAACGACAAGCTGTTCGTTGAGTTTAATCGTTTTGTTAGCAAGAGATGAATCGAAGCGAATTGTATCATCAGATTTTGCGTTTAAGATAGCTTCTCTAAGCGTTCCCTTTCCACTGTCTGCCGTGCTAGAAACTGTGATAATTGCCATATTTTCCAATGTTAAATTACATCAATTGGTAGAATACACTGGTAAATATAATCACGAAAAAGCCACCTCGATACTAACAATGTTTTTTTGAATTTGCAAATTTTTTTTGTATAAATAAAATCAAAATTTAGTAAGTATAATTACTAGCTTTAAAAAATAGTATTACAAATATTGATACTATAGTCACTGCGAACCTATCAAACTGTTTACAACTTAATGTACAGTTTTTTTGAAGTAAATTATGAATAATAATTTCGCTTCTATTAACTAACTTTACTGTACGGATAATCAAAAAACCCCGCTTAATTGAGCGAGGGTTAGAGAATTTTCAATATCTGGAACACAAGATTTATTTTCTTTTAATCTGCTTTCTACTCATAAATACTTTTTTTGCTGTTTTCTGTTTAATTTAGCTCAAAATTTTTGCTTCTTTATATCATTCTTCAATCCGTTTTTCTAAATACTGTCCAATCATCACCTGTTCCCCAGCGCGAGAAATCACAGATTGACGGGTGCGGTATTTTTCACCAATAAACTTTAATTCTTCCTCAAATACCGAACCGTTATACTCGGTACGCAAACACAAAGTTTTATCGTTTGCAAAATGATATTCGGCAGTAATTGGTTTCGACGTTGCAAAACCGCGATCGCGATATAGTGTACTTCCCAAAGCCCCAAATAATGTAGAACCTTGAGATTCTTTTGCTTTAGTTACGGCGTTGGTACTTTCCCAACAAACTTCAGCGCCGCAACTCAAAACCCTAGACTCATCTAAATCGTGCATCCGCGCCAGTTTTTGCAATTCATCGCATCCAGCTTCTAAAAACCGAATGGTAATGATACTCGCCACTTCCTTGGTTTTTCCATCCGGTAACGTATAGTAGCGTCTTTCCGAACTCCATTTACCAACAGATTCTTGAAAATATTCTGTAATCAAGGATTTTTCAGCTATTTGTACGACTTTATTTGGAGATGTCACTGGTTTTTTCCTCATTAGGTTGAGATTCACTACACTATGTACCCTGTAAATACCAGATTGTGTAACATATCTTAAGGTTAACTACATATTTTGTAAAATACTGATATGTTCGATACAATATAGCGCATCGGAATATTGATTTAAGACTTGCTTAAACATAAGAATCCAATTCAAAGGAAATAGTTTTAACAAAAACGCAAAAGTAAATTGTTCGGAATTAATCAATATTTTTTGGATGAGATAATATCAATCGAAAAGCCGCATAAATAATGAATTTTAAAACAAAAGTTTAAAAAAATGTAAAAATGTACAAACAGTGAAGGAAATAATTAGGATTAAATTTAAACTCAGGTAGGATAAGCGCTACACTATATATTTTGTCTAAACCATTTTTTTTTATTTTTCTTAAAGTCTCGTAATATTTTGTAAAATATCAATAATTTAGTTACAATTGTAAAAAAATAAGCATTTCTACTGCTTTAATAGAAAAGATAGAAGTGAAAAAAGTCACAAATTGGGAATGTAATATTGATGACTTGCGATATAGTAAGAATTATTTAAAAATATTTATACTCTTTAGTAATTACATTAATTAACAAATTTCATATAATTTCAGATTGTTAGATGAGTGTTTGTACTACAAAATACAGGCATTTGCAGGATGAATACTAATGAAGGCATATCAAACAAGCTTGTAAAAAAAAACCATTGTTGCTTTACCGGAATGCGCCCGTGTCAGAAACCCGGTTTATTGTCGTGACATGATTTCAACGTGCAACGAGCATATTCCGGGTTTCTAATAGAAGTCAAAAATGTTAATTTCTACCTTTTTAGCTTGATTGTATTTATTAATAATTATTTGAAACAGACGATTGTATTACTCAAAAACTCAATAATTTAGAAACACAAATTCAACAAAAATATGCCTTACAAAAAGGAGACAACCAGACAACATAATAAAGTTTTTTTTTCCGAAGCCTATCGCTTGATTCCTTCTTGCGGATTGATTGTTTGTGTCTTAGGCTTGGGGCTTTTAACTACTGGTTGCGGCGAATCTCCGAAAGAATCAGCGGGAGCTTCTTCCCAGCGTCGGAGTAGGGGAGAAAAAGGTGGTGCAACGGCTGTGGATATAGCGATCGCTCGCACGGATTCCTTACTAAAAGAACAGCCGCTGACGGGTACTACTACACCTTTTAGTACGGTGTCATTGCGATCGCAAGTGGAAGGAAGACTCTTAGCGTTAAATGTAGATGTAGGGGATGCAGTGAACCAAGGGCAAGTCATTGGACAAATAGATGATGCTCTACTGAAAACGGCAATAAATCAAGCAGAAGCAGAATTAGCATCTCTCAAATCCGAAGTCGCACGCATCAACGCTCAGATAAGCAATGCTCGTGCAGAAGTGGAAAGAACGCGGTTGCAACTCCAACAACAACAAGCAGATTCCCGAAGACAGCAGAAACTCGCTTCTCAAGGGGCGATCGCCAAACAAGCAGCCGAACAAGCAAGTACACAAGCGCAATCTGCCGCTCAAGTAGTTCGTGCTGCTCGAGAAAGCGTGAGAGTAGAACAGCAATCCCTTGCTGCGGCGAGGGGTAGAGTTGTAGCTCAGCAAGCGGTAGTTGCACAAGCAAAAGAAAGACGCTCTTATGCAAGATTGATTTCACCTATTTCTGGGGTGATTTTGGTCAGAGTAACAGAACCAGGGAATCTTGTTCAACCTGGGAACGAACTATTAAAAATAGGGGACTTCAACCGCATTAAAGTGGAAGTTCAAGTCTCCGAATTAGAATTAGCAAAAATTCAGGTTGGGCAGTCAGTACAAGTGCGTTTAGACGCTTTCCCCAACCAAACATATTACGGAACAGTTACCCGTATTTCTCCAGCCGCCGATCCAACTGCTCGACTAGTACCAGTAGAAATAGTTATTCCCAATAACGATAAGCAGATTGGTAGCGGTTTATTAGCAAGAGTTAATTTCACATCTGGGGAACAAGTAAGAGTTATTATACCTGAGAGTGCCCTGCAAGCAGAGAGGAGAAGAGAAACCGAAAGCAAAGAAAATCTCAATCAAAATCGTCAAGAAAAAATATTTGTTTTAACAGAAACACAAGGTAAACCTACAGTTTCACTTAGAGAGGTAACTGTCGGCAAAAAGGTTGATGGCAAAGTAGAAATTTTATCTGGATTGCAACCGGGAGAAAAATTTGTAGCTCGTAGCGGCAAGCCTTTAAAAAATGGTGCGGCTGTACGTCTTTCAATTCTTTCGGAAAAAGGAAGTAGGGAGTAGGGAGTAGAGAGTATGGAGTATGGAGTAGGGAGTATGGAGTATGGAGTAGGGAATGGTTATATAACTGAGCAGTAAATTAAATGATTTTACATGACTACTTAGAAATCATACTTAATATATAAGACCCCCAATTACCAATTACCTATTACCAATTCTCAATGCCCAATGCCCAATTCCCAATTCCCTTTTGAAAATATGCAGCAGGTTAACGAAAAAAGCGGATTTAGTATTAGCGGTGTCTCGATCCGGCAGCATATCGGTACGCTGATGCTGACGCTGGCAGTGATTGTTTTAGGTGTTTTTTATATTATTAGACTACCCGTAGATTTACTACCATCAATTACCTATCCCCGAATTGGCGCACGTTTAGAAGCTCCGGGAATTTCTCCGCAAGTAGGAGTTGATGAAATTACCAGACCTTTAGAAGAAGCTTTTGCTGCTACAGAAGGTGTTGTTCAGGTATATTCTCAAACTCGTGAAGGAAGAATAAGTGTAGATTTGTACTTTCAACCGGGGGGTAATATCGACCAAGCCCTCAACGATGCGACTGCTGCATATAACAGAGCCAGAAGCCGTCTACCAGATACTCTGGAAGCACCGCGTATTTTCAAATTCGACCCTTCCCAATTACCAGTTTACGAATTTGCTTTAACTTCCCCTTCTTTAAAAGGTGTTGATTTACGTGTATTTGCTGAAGAAGAACTCGCTCGCGAAATCAGTGTAGTTCCGGGGGTTGCAGGGGTAGATGTATCGGGAGGAATTCAAGAAGAAATTAGGGTAAATATTGACTTAAACCGACTGCAAGCTTTGGGTGTGGGTTTAAATGACGTACTTGATGAACTGAGAACCCGCAACCAAGATATTTCTGGTGGCAGAATTACTGGTGAAAATTCCGAGCCATTAATCCGTACTGTAGGACGTTTTAAAGATGCTGAAGAACTTAAAAATCTTTCTTTTGAAGTTTCTTCCACCGATACCACCTCACCAACTCAACGAGTTTACCTGCGAGACTTTGCTCAAGTTATAGATGGTGCGGAAGAACAGCGCGTGTTCGTTTTGCTCAATGGCGAAGAAGCCGTAAAACTCAGCGTCCAAAAGCAACCAGATGCCAATACAATTAACGTTGTAAATGATGTTAAAAAGCGTTTAGAACAGCTAAAAGGATCCGGTGTAATTCTAGAAGGAACGGTAATTACAACTACTTCGGATGAATCAAAATTTATCAGCAACTCTATATCCAACGTTACAACTTCCGGTTTAATTGGCACCTTGCTCGCTGCGATCGCTGTTTTATTATTTCTTGGTTCGATCCGTCAAACGCTGATTATCGTGCTGGCAATTCCCTTAGCTACCCTAGCTGCAATAATTTTGATGGGAATATTTGGTTTATCTCTCAACGTGTTTAGTTTGGGTGGTTTGGCTTTGGGTGTGGGGATTGTCGTCGATAACTCCATCGTCATGTTGGAGAATATTGCCGAGGGTGCGGGGATGACTCCCGGTAAAAATACAAAAACTCGCTTGAGTCCGCATCAATTAATTAATCAAGCCGAACAAAGTAGCCGGGAAGTTGAATCAGCCTTAATTGCTTCCACCAGTACAAACTTAGTTGCAGTATTGCCATTTATCTTAATCGGTGGCTTTATTTCGCTGCTATTTAACGAGTTAATTCTGACAATTAGCTTTTCGATCGCGGCTTCTATTTTAATTGCAGTCACCGTTGTGCCAATGATGACATCCCGGTTATTAGCTTGGAGATGGTCGAGTCGTTTAAATGAATTTTGGCTGTTAAGTCAGTTTAATCGCCGTTTTGAAGACGCTACGAGAGCATACGGTAATTTTTTAGGCAAAGTGCTGCGTTTTCGATTGTTAGCAATTGGGTTGGCTATCCTGATTTTTGGTGGAAGCAGTTTGTGGATGATTCCCCAAATCCCCCAAGAAATTTTACCGCGCATCAGTACCGGACAAGCTAGATTATTTGCTCAGTTTCCTCCCGGTACACCATTAGAAACAAATCAAAAAGTGATGGCTGCCGTAGATGATATTTTACTCAAACAGCCAGAAACCGAGTACGCTTTCACCACTTCTGGCGGTTTTCTATTTGGTACTAGTACCAGCGAAAACCCACTTCGGGGTTCCAGTACCATTACTTTAAAACCCGGTACCGATATAGAAGCTTATGTCGAAAAAGTTAGCGCCGAGTTTGATAAGCTCAATTTAGCAGGAATTCGCTTGCGTATCAGTCCCGGTGAAGTTCGGGGTTTGATTTTAAGTAATTCTCCCGTGCGTGGTGCAGATGTTGATATTATTTTACAAGGAAATGATTCGCGATCCTTAGAAGAAGCAGGTCGTCAAGTATTAGCAGCAGTAGAAGAGCAAGTACCGTTAGCTAGATTCCGTCCCGATGCCGATCCCCGTCAACCAGAAATTCAGATTCTTCCTAACTGGGAAAGAGTTGCGGCAGTAGGATTAACCGCTCAACAAATTGGCGACACAATTCAAACTGCGATTCAAGGCAGTACGCCGACTCAGTTACAGCGCGATAACCGTTTAGTAGATATAAGAGTGCAATTAAGTGAAGACTCCGTACAATCTTCTTCGGAATTAGCAAGACTACCTTTATTTGTTGATAATAACCGTCAAGTGCGCTTGAGCGATGTTGCTGAAATTGTAGAGGGAAAAGCACCCGGAGAAATTCAGCGGATCAACCAGCGTCAAGTTTATATTATTGCTGGTAATTTAGCTGAAGGAGCCAGTCTTAGCGAAGCCACAAAACAGGTGAATTCTGTACTCGCTAGTTTGGATTTACCGTCGGGTGTGTCAGTATTGCCCAGTTCAGCATCAGAAGCCAATCAGCAACTGCAAAATTCATTGAAATTGTTGGGAGGATTAGCCGCTTTTCTAGTATTTGTAGTCATGGCAGTTCAATATAATTCCCTTGTAGACCCGTTAGTAATTATGTTTACAATACCTTTAGCATTAGCTGGGGGTATTCTCGGACTTTATATTACTCAAACGGCGATCGGTGCAACGGTTATAGTCGGTGCCGTATTATTGGTAGGTATTGTAGTAAACAACGCCATCATCATGGTGGAACTAGCAAATCAAATTCGGCAACAAAAAGGGGTTGACCGTCAAACCGCAATTTTGCAAGCCGCACCTCAACGCTTGCGTCCGGTATTAATGACCACCATTACCACAGTTTTGGGTATGTTTCCCCTAGCATTAGGAATCGGGGAAGGTTCGGAATTTTTGCAACCTTTGGGTGTAGTAGTATTTTCCGGGTTGTCATTAGCAACGCTTTTAACTTTATTTGTGATTCCCTGTTTTTATATTTTGTTACACGATTTGTTTGCTGGGAAATGGAGAAGAATCAGTTAACAGCGAACAGTAAACAGTTAAGAATTAAATTATTTGACTTTTAACCTTTGACCTCTGCCAAATTCTTGATAAACCGCCATTGTTTCCTGACAAACGCGCTCAACATTCAAACGTTCTAAATTTTGACTGGCTCGATTTTTCCATTCGTTTAATGTAGTTTCATCATTCAGCAATTTTGTCAAAGTGTTTGCTAAAGCTTGACTATCGCCTGAAGGTACTAAAAGCCCAGCTTCACCATAATCCAAAGCTTCGGGAATCCCATCAACATCAGTGGCAATAATAGCACAGCCTGCTTCACGTGCTTCTGAAAGTACCAGCGGACAAGGGTCACGAAATGAAGCGAGGACAAATAAATCGCAAGAGTTTAAGTAGCGTTGCGGTTCTGGCTGATAACCTTCAAAATGAATCCGATTGACGGAGCTTACTTGTTGTGCTTGTGCTTCAAACAGTTCTTTATCCGGACCATTTCCTACTATATAAAGATGGGCTTGAGGAAATAAATCTGCAATTTGCTCGAAAGCATCTATTAATAAAGCAATACCTTTACGCTGATACATTCCGGCAAGAGTCACAATTGCTGGATGCTGCAATTGTAATTGATATTCAGTTTTTATCGGGTTACGCGGGCTTCCCAAAGTTCCGTTACAGATAACCCGTAATTTATTTTCTGGAATTCCTCGTTGTATCATATTTTGAGCAACAGCTTTACTAACAGCAATTACTCTGTCAGCCAAACCCATTAATATACTTTGGCGCTGAAACTCATTATGTACTGTAGAAACTAAATCATAATTGTTTCCAATTCTCAAAGCACTTGCCAATAAAATTCCTGTCATCATATGAGCATGAACGATATCTGGCTGAAAATCTTTGATAATCTTTCGATAAATTATTCCTGCTTTGACAATATTAAGCGGCGTTCTTTTTTGATTTAAATGGTAATGTTTTACACCATATTTACTGAGCAATATTTCATATTCTCCACCATCGGAAATTACTGCGACATCATGACCATTTTTAGCTTGTAAGCAAGCGATATCGACAGCCACATTGATGATACCGTTACCTATTTCTTG
This sequence comes from Rivularia sp. (in: cyanobacteria), assembly GCA_965234645.1. Taxonomy (GTDB): domain Bacteria; phylum Cyanobacteriota; class Cyanobacteriia; order Cyanobacteriales; family Nostocaceae; genus Rivularia. The sequence goes on from OZ248344.1 coordinate 5,982,654, forward strand.
AATATCATTCAGAATATGTATTATTTTCATAGAGATACTGTAAATTCTAATAAATAATTAAATTTAGCCAGAGAATAATTTTATAGTAACTAGTGGAATGGAATTTTTCCCTAATACTTAAGATAGAAGTTTATATATTTAGACTATTTTCTCTAAGTTTAAATCTGATATTTACGATCGCAAACTTATTCATTACTCGTAATAGTTATCTAGATCGGGATAAAAATTCCTTGGTTAAATATTTTTAATCTTTTTTGCTTATTAGAAATTATATTCGCTCGACTATATATAGGTAAAACAATTTACTGTAAAAATATTATTATGATTCAATTAAGACAATTTTACGTAAATTCTGGCTGTGTAAATTGCCACGACGTGCTAAAGCTGAAGCGAGCAAAAGCCGCCAAGCAGTTAAAGATAAAACAGATACATCTGCTAATATAAGAAAATTTTTGACCTTCTTTTGCTTTAGAGCGACTATTGCCCAATGCAGTTTCAAGTAACTTTTAATATCATCAAAGTCTGGAATATCGGAGCGATACTGTTCGTTAACTAAAGCGTAAATCTTCTCTTTCATTAATATATTGGTATTCAAACGCTTTTTAAGAAAGACTTTTTGGTTATATCCTCCAGACCAAATTGTTCGGTAAGCTAAACACTGATTTAAAATTAGGGCATCACCAAACTGAGCAATACGAATCCAAGAATCAATATCATCACTATCGCAGCCCATCAATGTATCCCACCCACCGCTTTTCAAGAAAGCTTCACGGGTACAAGCCACTTGAACTGGCGTACCAAATGGTAATTTTTCCAGAAGCATACCGTAATGAATATCTGCTTGAGGAATGTAGAAAGCCAATCCCGAACCTAGTACGGGTGTACGATTAAGTTCAACTTCAAACTCATTCACCTGAGCCGCAATACAAGAGCAGATTACAGCGTTTTCACAAAGTGCGATCGCCCGTTGCATTTCTGACAAACAATTGCTAGCAAGATAGTCATCATCGTCTAAAAACTTAATCCACTCGCCTTTCGCTATCGTAATCCCAGCATTTACTGTCGCAGCATGACCGGAATTAGTACTATTGCAAAAGTAAACTAGTCGTTGCTGCTGAGAGGGTGGCATCTGTTCCTTGAAGGATTTGACATACTCCCGCGTACCATCAGAAGAACAATCATCAGCAATAACAACTTCACACTCAATAGTTTGATTAAGTGCAGAGTTCATTGCTCGTTTGAGTAAATCTAAACGATTATAGGTTGTAATCACAACGCTAAATTTCATACATCCCACACTTTTGTCTACAGCCTCGTAAACTATCTAACATAAAAAGATATTCTGCTTTATACAAACAAATCTGGAGATCGGCAAAATAATAGCTTTAAATGAGTGGACTAAATATCGATATTGATTTATTATTAGCGATCGTGAGATTTGAAGATAACCCATAACCCATGAACGTACAACAAATAATCCGTGACATAGAAGCGGAACATCTTAAAACAGACCTACCAATAATTTACGTAGGTGATACCGTAAGAGTCGGAGTAAAAATCAAAGAAGGCGAAAAATTTCGGGTACAGCCCTACGAAGGGGTTGTCATTGCCAAGCGTAATGGTGGAATTAATGAAACCATTACAGTTCGCAAAGTATTTCAAGGCGTTGGCGTTGAAAGGGTTTTTCTAGTGAACTCTCCCCGAATTGATAACATAAAAGTTATGCGTCGCGGTAAAGTACGACGTGCCAAACTTTACTATCTACGCGATCGCATCGGTAAAGCTACCCGTATTAAGCAACGTTTCGATCGCTCGTTGTGATAGAGCAAATACATCGATGAGTCAAGGCATTTACATTAAAGCGGCATCAATAATGGGGGAAAATTCCCGCTAAGCGCTGCCTCCACCGCCGCTCTTTGTTAATTTCTACAAAAAAATAGATCGTAAATGCCATAATTAGGTTAAACTAATAAACACCGGCACAAAAAAATTATCAACAAAGCTTGTGCGCTCTTAGTTCAGTTGGTAGAACGCAGGTCTCCAAAACCTGATGTCGGGGGTTCAAGTCCTCCAGGGCGCGCTCTCAAATAAAATGCAGCCCGAAATTGCGGTTATAACTGTAATATCAGTTTTACTGAAAATTTCGGGTTGATTTTATTTTTATAGCAGCTTTATCTATTTGATATAAATATTAGTCTAATTTAAAGCTGTTACTATAAATGGAGACTCCGTGTAACAAGAATATAAGGTAAAGGGGAGAGTTAAGACTGTGGCCAAAAAGAACGAAGCACAAATGCAAGAAATGAATAGCGGATTTAGTATTAGCAACTTTTTTAAAGGAACCAGAGAGGAATTTGAAAAAGTCGTTTGGCCAAGTCGCAAACAGCTCGTGAGTGAATCCGCAGCGGTGCTGTTGATGGTAACTCTTTCCGCTACAGTGATATTTTTTGTAGATAAATTCTTTGCTTGGGCAGCAACAGTGGTATTCAAATGAATTCTGCAACAGACGAAGATCGTAATTCGCCGTTGCAGTCAGAGGAAACAGATGCACCATCAAACGATGGCGTGCGTGCAGCTCGCTGGTTTGCAGTGCAAGTCGCCTCTGGCTGCGAGAAGCGTGTAAAAACCAACTTGGAGCAGCGTATTCAAACTTTTGATGTAGCTGACAAAATTATCCAAGTAGAAATTCCACACACGCCAACAGTCAAGATACGTAAAGATGGCAGTCGTTACAGTACAGAAGAAAAGGTATTTCCTGGCTATGTACTGGTAAAGATGGAAATGGAAGATGATATTTGGCAGGTAGTGCGAAACACTCCCCATGTAATCAACTTCGTAGGAGCCGAACAAAAGCGAGGTACTGGTAGAGGGCGCGGACACGTAAAACCGTTGCCGCTTTCTCATAGTGAAGTAGAAAGAATCTTCAAACAAGCTACCGAACAAGAGCCAGTAGTGAAGATAGATATGGCTACTGGTGATAAGATAGTCGTGCTTTCAGGTCCATTCAAAGATTTTGAAGGTGAAGTTATCGAAGTCAGTCCGGAAAGAAGTAAGCTCAAAGCATCGCTTTCGATTTTCGGAAGAGACACGCCAGTAGAATTGGAATTTAATCAAGTAGAAAAACAAAGCTAGTAAGAAATGGCGAAGAAAATAACAGCGATTATTAAACTGGCTCTGCAAGCTGGAAAAGCCAACCCAGCGCCGCCGGTGGGACCTGCTTTAGGTCAGCACGGCGTTAATATCATGATGTTCTGCAAGGAGTACAACGCCAAAACAGCCGATAAAGCTGGAACGGTGATTCCCGTAGAAATTTCGGTTTTTGAAGACCGAAGTTTTACATTTATCTTAAAAACTCCTCCCGCATCGGTACTAATTACCAAAGCAGCCAAAATACAGAAAGGTTCTGCCGAGCCACAAAAAGTTAAAGTTGGTTCGATCACAAAAGATCAATTGCGGGAAATTGCAGAAACTAAAATGCCCGATTTGAACGCCAACGACATTGAAGCCGCGATGAAAATTATTGCGGGTACGGCTCGTAATATGGGTGTCACGGTAAGCGATTAAGTAAAGTTAGGAGTTATGAGTTAGGAGTTAAGAGTTAAGAGTTATAAATTAACAATTAACGAACAACAACTAACTAAGATCCAAAATCCAAAATCTAAAATTTATTTGGGGGAGAGAAGAATCTCGTTAATTACCCCAGGAGTAAAAAATGGCAAATAATAAGTTATCGCGTCGTTTAAAGACGCTGCTTGAGAAAGTAGAAGAGAAAGATTACGAACCGATAGAAGCCTTAAGTTTGCTCAAAGAAACGGCAACGGCAAAATTTGCTGAAGCTGCTGAAGCGCATATTCGCTTGGGAATTGACCCCAAATATACAGATCAGCAATTGCGGACAACAGTAGTACTGCCAAAAGGAACCGGACAAAGCATCAGAGTGGCAGTGATTGCGCGAGGTGAAAAAGTAGCAGAGGCGAGCGGCGCGGGTGCTGATGTAGTAGGTTCGGAAGAACTAATTACCGAAATTCAGCAGGGAAGAATGGACTTTGACAAGTTGATTGCTACCCCCGACGTGATGCCGCAAGTAGCAAAACTTGGTAAACTATTAGGTCCGCGTGGTTTGATGCCATCCCCCAAAGGTGGAACCGTGACATTTGACCTGACAAGTGCGATCGCCGAATTCAAAGCTGGTAAACTAGAATATCGAGCCGATCGTACTGGCATAGTTCATGTTATGTTTGGCAAGGCATCTTTCTCTCCAGAAGACTTATTGGTAAACTTGAAGGCATTGCAAGAAAGTATTGACCGTAACCGTCCTTCAGGAGCAAAAGGTCGTTATTGGCGGACGGTTTATGTCTCTGCCACAATGGGACCATCTATTAAAATTGATACCAACGCTTTGCGAGATTTAAAGATGGATCAAGCGGCTTAAGTGCGATCCAAATAATAATTGATTGCGATCGCACTTTGAGTTATGATTTGTGAGTTATGAGTTTTGAAGGTTAATATTCTTAATTTTTAACTCCTTACTCCTAATTTTTAACTTAAAAACTGAATAGGTAACAGCCAGAGACGGTAGGTGCTTTAACAAAAGCTTAATTTCCTGCTTAGGTTTAAACCTTGATTGTTTTTCATTTCTGACCTTAATGGTAAGAATGTGATGACATAAGGATTTTATTAAAACGTAGAGAGACGTTTTTGTAGATATTAAACCGTTTATTAAACCCTGGCTGTTGCAGTCAGGGTTTGTTGTTTTAAAGGTTGATAAAAACCATGAAGGAGGTGATATAAGATGGGTAGAACGCTAGAAAATAAAAAGGAGATAGTCGCCGACCTCAAACAGGTTTTGAGCGAGTCTTCCCTAGCATTAGTAATTGAATACCAGGGGTTAAGCGTATCGCAAATTAGCGACTTGCGTAATCGGATGCGTCCAACTGGTACTGTTTGTAAAAGAACAAAAAACACCTTGATGCGTATTGCTGTTGAAGACGATCAACAATGGCAGCCAATGACGCAGTATCTTCAAGATTCTTCAGTTTTCTTGTTGGTAAAAGAAGACTTAAAAGATGCCATCACGGCTTACGAAGATTTTCAAAAAGCCACCAAGAAAACAGAAATTCGCGGTGGTGTACTTGAAGGGCAAGCTTTGACGGTAGATCAAGTCAAAGCGCTCAAGGATTTGCCTTCCAAGCAAGAACTAATGGCTCGCATCGCTGGTGGTTTGAATTCAATTGCCACCAAATTGGCTGTGGGAATCAACCAAGTACCTACCAAATTGGCGACAGGTATCAACGAAGTACCAAATTCTTTGGCACGCGCAATTTACGCAATATCTCAAAAAGAAAGTTCTGGAGATTCTGGAAATTCTGGGGATTCTGGGGATTCCTAGAATTTTAGATTTGATTTTGTTTGTAGTAAGGGCTTCAGCCCTCTTAAACAAGGATTAAAATCCTTACTACGAACCCAAGTTAGAGAAAGAAAGTTCTGGAGATTCCTAGAATTTTAGATTTGATTTTGTTTGTAGTAAGTGGCTTCAGCCCTCTTAAACAAGGATTAAAATCCTTACTACGAACCAGTGTCAGAGAAAGAGAGTTCTGGGGATTCCTAGAATTTTAGATTTGATTTTGTTTGTAGTAAGTGGCTTTAGCCCTCTTAAACCTCTTAAACAAGGATTAAAATCCTTACTACGAACCCAAGTTAAAACAATAAAAACAACAACAGGAGTAAATTAATGTCTGCAAAAACCGATGAAATCATGGAAAGCTTGAAGTCTTTGAGCTTACTCGAAGCTTCCGAATTAGTTAAGCAAATCGAAGAAGTATTTGAAGTAGATGCTTCTGCTTCCGGTGGTGGTGGCATGATGATGATGCCAAATATGGGCGGAGGCGGCGGTGCTGCTGCTGATGCTGAACCTGAAGAAGAGAAAACTGAGTTTGACGTAGTACTTGAAGACGTACCTGCCGATAAGAAGATTGCTATCCTCAAGGTTGTACGCGGTATTACCGGCTTAGGCTTGAAAGAAGCTAAAGAAATGGTAGAATCTGCACCTAAAGCAATCAAAGAAGCTATGGCTAAAGAAGCTGCTGAAGATGCTAAGAAGCAACTTGAAGAAGCTGGTGCTAAAGTAACGGTTAAATAGGTTAGAGGTTAAAGGTCAAAGGTTAAAGGTAATAAAATTGATTGCAGAAGGTTGTCTTTAGTTTGGATAGAAGCCAAATTCCCCAAACGTATTACAAGGTAGAACTGCGATCGCTAGCAAGGGTTAACTTCTAACCTTTGACCTTTGACCTTTTTTAATGCAAATCCGCTTCCCAAACGGCAATATAAACTCGCCCTTCTCGATTACGTTCTATTTCTCCTTTTAAGTTTCCTGTTTGAAAAGAATATCTGTTAGTCTGGCGCTGATACACTCGCTGCAATCCTTGTTGAATGTCGCCGTTCATATTACCTGATAACATTCCTTGTAAAGTATTTTGCATCGTATTTACTCCTACAGATTGAGCAAGGGATGCTTCTGTTTGTCGCAATTTTCCTGATTGCCGGTCAAATAGTAAACCTAAGTCTACATCTGGTTGCAATTTATAAAGATAGGCGCGGGTATTCCATAAACCCCTAGAAACTTTGGTCGGTTCTCCTAAATTTGCTTTGACATTACTTTCTGGGGTACCTGTGGGAAATACTGGGAAATTAGTATTTGAAGTATTATTAATAACTGGTTGTTTAATCTCTTTCGGGGGCGTTGCAATTCTAGGGGTAGGTTTAGGTTTAGGAGTAGAAAATATTTGAGGTTGTGATTCTGGTGTTGAAATAGCTTGCGGCTGCGTATCAGGTATTGGATCTGAAGTTGGTTCTATTATTTGTTCTTGTTGTGGCTGCCGTGGAGCAATTTGTGGCTGTGATGGTTGTTGACGGGGTGTTTCGGCTGGTTGAATTTCGGCGAAAGTTGGTTCCGGAGAAGAAGTTAAACTACGATCGCTATTATCAATCGATTCTGGTGGTGGAGATTGGGATATAACGACATCTTCTTCTGGTTGCTGACGATTAAAATTAGCGATCGCCACTCCCCCGATTAATCCAGCAGCCAGTAAACCACCGAAAATTAAACTGGGTTTCAACCAGTTTGTTGAAGTTGTCGAATTTTGATTCTTTCTAGGAATTGCAGCAGGAGATACTGCTACTGTTTTTTGAGTTTTTTGATTATTAACCGAAGCAGCATTCGTTTGAGTATTTGATTGCAAAGCATGAAGCATTTTGCTTGCAGTGCTATAGCGACTACCTACATTTGGATCGATCGCTTTATTAAGAACCGTTTTTAAAGAAGTTGAAACTGCGATCGCATAATCTTGCCATAATATTTGACCAGTTTGCGGGTTTGTTTCTAATTCTTGGGGATGTTTACCAGTTAACAAATAAATTGCCGTTAAACCCAAGCTATAAATATCCGTAGCGAAAACCGCACGCCCCAAAACCTGTTCGATAGGCATATATCCCGGCGTACCAATTACCATTGATTGCGTGGGGCTTCCCGAAGAATTAATTGCAGTACGAATAGTTTCTTTTACCGCACCGAAATCAATTAAAACGGGTTTGTTATTAGAATTACGAAGAATAATATTGTCGGGTTTGATATCGCGGTGAATAATTCCTTTTGAGTGGACGTATTCTAAAACCGACAGCAAGCTGAGTAAAATTTCTCTAACAACTTTTTCATCCAAACATCCATCAGCTTCAAGAATATTCGTTAGAGTTTGCCCTTCAATCCATTCCTGAACCAAATAAAATAACCCATTTTCCGAAAAATAGGCGAAAAGATTGGGAATTTGGTCGCTACCTTCACCTAAAAATTCTAAAGTTGTTGCTTCTCGTTCAAAAAGTTGCTGAACCTTTTGATAGGTTTTTGGTTCATCTACCAGTGGTTTAAGTTGCTTGATAACGCAACGTCGGCGAGAAGGAAGATGGGTATCTTCCGCTAAAAAGGTTTCGCCAAACCCACCAGCACCTAAAACCTGGATAACTTGATAACGATTGTTCAGTAACTTTGTTGTCATACTGCTTTAAACGAGGGAATACTCTAATCGATGCCGCGAGCCAATATTTAATTTATCTTAATTGTTGCGACGATGTTGGTATGGAATAGATCCCGGTTTCGTTTTTAATTATTCTTTGGGGGTAGGAAAATTATTCTGGTATTTTTGATGTAAGTTGCGGGTTATTTAATGTAAGTAAGTCGGCGTTAAAAAATTAAAGTATGTCATTGCGAGGGTCACTACGTGAAACGAAGCAATCCCAGGGGTTTGATGATTGTTTACATCTTGTTACATGATTCGGTTTATTTGTGCCGACTTACTTATTGTGTTTGGGAAATTATATTAAAAATAATCACAAGTCTATGGGGGAATGCAACGCCGGAGTTGATTAAAATTTAGCAAAATGCATCATCCGAGTGGAACCGCCTTGGAATAAATTCCCAGGAACCCACAACAAAGTCTGATAAATCAGACTGAGTAAAGTTTTTAATACGTTTTAACTCGAATCTTGCACCAGTTTCTGCAAAGCCGGTTTCTTTATGATTTCACAACGAGATATTCACGCTTTCACAGCAAGAAACCAGGTTTCTTTGGGCGCAATTGAGAATAGTCCAAGATGTCAATTAAAATGGACTGATAATATATTTAATTAACTAATTAACTATAAATGAGGATAACCGCTGAGGAATTGTTGAAACGGTACGCTGCTGGGGAAAGGAATTTTGTAGGAACTAATTTGGTACCTGGTGCTAATCTTAGCGATGCCAATTTGAGTAATACTAACTTGAGTGAAGCCGATTTAGCGGAAGCTAATTTTTCTGAAGCCAGTTTAGAAGGAGCTAATTTGCAAAATACTAATTTATCTTTCTCTACTTTGATAAAAGCTAATTTCAAACGAGCCAACCTAAAAGGAGCTTTGCTACAAGAAACCGTTTTAATTGATGCCATTTTTGAGGAAGCTAACTTCACAAATGTCCAGCTTGCCATGTGTTCTATTGTGGGGAGTAATTTTAGAGGAGCTATTTTTGACAATACTTCTTTTATTGAATGTATATGCCGAGATACTATCTGGTGTGATGGAACAGTCATCGACGATTCTATGATTTAAGATACTCAAAAATTAGCTATTCAAATATTTTAAAATTCACAATAATTTCTAAAATTTTGATTGGTGCGTGACGCTACAAATCTTATCAACGAGTACAACATTTCTTGAAGCGTCACACACCCTACAACATATCTCTTAATTTCTTCCCTCTGCGCTCTCCGCGTCTCTGCGGTTTTTTTAACAATACTACCGTAAAAATAGAACTAATATACTACTATACATTCAAAATAAAAAAAACGGTAGAGAAATTAAATTCCCTACCGCTTTCCAATCATCAAAATTCTAGATAATTACGATCTAATCAACTTTTACCCCTCAACAGCTTGAGGCAAAGCATCATCTTGACCGCTACTATCTTCTTCAGTCTTTTCGGCTGTTACAAGGATATTCCCGGCTTCATCTACATCAACTAAGGCTGTATCACCTTCACCAATGCGTCCGGAGAGAATTTCCTCGGCAAGACTATCTTCGAGCAAGCGCATAATTGCCCGACGTAGAGGTCTTGCACCGTAGCTGGGGTTATAACCTTCTACAAGCAAACGCTCTTTAAAGCGATCGCTCACTTTGAGTACGATACCTTTTTCGGTGAGTCGTCCGAATACTTCCTTGAGCATGATATCGGCAATTAACATTACCTCTTCACGGTTCAACTGACGGAAGACGATGATTTCATCCAGACGGTTGAGGAATTCAGGACGGAAGTACTGCTTAAGTTCTTCGTTAACCAAAGTCTTAATACGATTGTATTGAGAATCGCTCGCGTCTTCGGCAAACTCGAAACCGATACCGCCACCACCTTTTTCAATCACCTTAGAACCGATGTTAGAAGTTAATATCAGTAAGGTGTTTTTGAAGTCTACGGTACGTCCCTTAGCATCCGTTAATCTACCGTCTTCAAGAATTTGAAGCAGCATATTAAATACATCGGGGTGTGCTTTTTCAATTTCGTCGAAAAGCACTACCGTGTAAGGTCTGCGTCTGACAGCTTCCGTTAACTGACCGCCCTCGTTGTATCCGACATAACCCGGAGGCGAACCAATCAGCTTGCTGACGGTGTGACGCTCCATGAATTCGGACATATCCAGACGAATCATTGCTTCTTCCGAACCGAAGAAGTAAGAAGCCAAAGATTTTGCTAATTCAGTTTTACCTACACCAGTAGGACCGGAGAAGACAAAGCTAGCAATCGGTCGGTTGGGATTTTTCAACCCAACACGAGCGCGACGAATTGCACGCGAAACTGCTCTTACAGCTTCTTCTTGACCAATCAAACGTTGGTGCAAGGTGTCTTCCATATGTAGTAATTTCTCGGATTCCGATTCGGTGAGTTTGTTCACCGGAACGCCAGTCCAAGAAGCGACAATATGAGCAATATCTTCTTCAGTAACTACGGGTTCTTCGCCTTCAGTGCGAGAAGCACCGGCTTTACTTTGAGCGATCGCGCGAATTTCTCCTTTGATCTCCATTTCGCGATCGCGGAGTTCGCCAGCCTTGTCAAAGTCTTGGGAACGTACTGCATCATCCTTTTCTTTAAGGATTTTACGCAGTTCCTTGTCCAACTCTTTCGCTGCGGGTGGCAGTTGGGAGTTAATCAAACGTACCCGGCTTCCAGCTTCGTCAATTAAGTCAATTGCTTTATCTGGAAGATAGCGATCGCTAATATAACGGTCGGATAATTTAGCCGCCGCTAGCACCGCTTCATCAGAAATTTTCAATTTATGATGTTGTTCGTAACGATCGCGTAAACCGCGTAAAATTTCAATAGTTTCATCTACTGAAGGTTCACCCACCATCACTGGTTGGAAACGACGCTCAAGCGCTGCATCTCGCTCGATGTGCTTGCGGTATTCATCGAGCGTTGTCGCGCCGATACACTGCAATTCACCACGAGCTAAAGCTGGCTTAAGAATGTTGGCTGCATCAATTGCGCCTTCTGCCGCACCAGCACCAATTAAGGTGTGTACCTCATCAATTACTAAAATTACATTTCCCGCCTGACGGATTTCATCCATAATTTTTTTCAGGCGTTCTTCAAATTCACCCCGATATTTGGTTCCTGCCACAAGCAAGCCAATATCAAGAGTTACTACACGTTTGTCTTCTAAGATATCGGGTATATCTTTGTTCGCAATCCGCTGTGCCAAACCTTCAGCGATTGCCGTTTTACCAACACCTGGTTCCCCAATTAATACTGGGTTGTTTTTGGTTCGGCGACCCAAAATTTGGATTACTCGCTCAATTTCCTTGGCGCGTCCAACCACGGGGTCGAGTTTGCCATCTAGCGCCATTTGGGTCAAATTAGAGCCAAATTCATCCAGAGTCGGAGTTTTATTGCGTCCAGTTTGACCAGTAGCCGTAACTTCAGCGGTTTCACCAAGCATGCGGATAACTTGAGTTCTGACCTTAGATAAGTCAACACCAAGATTTTCCAGTACTCTAGCTGCTACGCCTTCACCTTCGCGGATCAAGCCTAACAGTAGATGCTCGGTACCAATATAGTTGTGACCTAACTGGCGAGCCTCTTCCAAAGATAGTTCAAGAACTCGCTTTGCCCGTGGGGTAAACGGAATTTCCACAGCAACAAAGCCCGATCCTCGACCTATGATTTTTTCGACTTCGATTCTGGCATCTTTAAGGTTAACGCCCATTGATTTGAGCACCTTAGCCGCCACGCCAGTACCTTCGCCAATTAGACCCAAAAGAATCTGTTCCGTACCAACAAAATTGTGCCCAAGACGGCGAGCCTCTTCTTGAGCAAGCATTATCACCTTGATGGCTTTTTCTGTGAAGCGTTCAAACATAAGGCATTATTCCCATCGCCTGCGTCGTGCCGGTACGCTGATTTTAGCACAGGCAAATCCTATGGGTGCCTGTATAAACCTTTTAGACATCCAAATGCTTCAAACCCACAACAGGGGTTGGAACTACATAATATTTCTTACTTTGTTGTAGTCGCTGTACTGAGGAGCTTAATTAAGTGCGCTATTTGACTTGACTACAATCCATACACACTTAGTTTTAACAATTTACGGAGTTATTTTCCAACCATCACTAATATCAATTTAATTTTTTTACGTCAAGACGATTTTGAACTTTATAACAATTGTTTATAGTTAGATTAAATATTATTTAATTATTCGCTGTAATAATTCTTTGACAATTTCGATCGGCAGAATACATTCATCGGTATTGGGAGAGGGGGACAAGGGGACAAGGGGACAAGGGGACAAGGGGACAAGGGGACAAGGGGACAAGGGGACAAGGGGACAAGGGGACAAGGGGACAAGGGGACAAGGGGAAGAGGGGGGAGATGGGGTTCGGCGGAAGAGGGGGCAGATAGGGAGATTGATAGCGAGCGAGACGCTCGCACTACTCACTGCTCACTGCTCACTGCTCACTGCTAACTGCTAACTTCTAACTGTTTGGCTAAAGTTTCTGGAAAGTCCGGTTTGTGTATGCCTCCAAGCCAAAGAATTAAAGCGTCTTCACCGTTGTCTTGGTAATAACGTCGCCTTTTGCCTGCTGTCTTGAATCCAAATTTTTCGTATAAAGAAATTGCTGCTTGATTGGAAACCCGCACTTCCAAAGTCGCTCTTTCTAAACCGCGATCGCGAGCTGTCGCCACAAGAGAGTAAAGTAAAGCCGCGCCCATTCCTTGACGGTGATAATGAGAATCTATTGCCAAAATTGTAATGTGGGCTTCTTCTAAGATTGACCAAAAACAACCCATTCCCAGGAGCTTTTCGCCAGTTTTGGGGGAAAATATACCTTGTATCTCGCTGTTTGGACTATCCATTTCCCGACAGTAAGCATCTTTAGACCATAAGCCGCCAAAGCAAGATTTATCTAATTCGAGAATTGCGGATAGATGCGCTTTTGATAAAGATTCAATTTTTAGCTCAAATAGGTTCACATTTATTGGTTATGGTACATCGCTCTTTGTACACTGGGAAACGGGAGACAAATGTCGCCCCGCAATTCAAACACATACAATTTATATCGTTATGGTATCGACTCATCCAGTTGGGGTTCAAATAAATGGTAGTAGTTATATACTATCGGAGTCAAATAAGAAACAAAGCGTTTCGCCCAATCAATCGCTTCTACCAATGACTGCTAAGGTCAATAAGAATGACAATTTAGAAATAGGGGGTTGTGATGTAGCTACCTTAGTTCTTCAATTTGGTTCTCCACTGTATATTTTGGACGAAGAAAGCTTGCGAACGGCTTGCAGTCAGTATCGCGATAGTTTCAAGCGATATTATAAAGGCGAATCCCAAGTATTATACGCTTCCAAAGCATGGAATTGCTTGGCTGTGTGCGCGATCGTTGATTCTGAAGGTTTGGGAATAGATGTAGCTTCTGGTGGCGAATTATATACAGCTATTCATAGTGGCGCTGATGCCGAGAAAATTTACCTTCATAGCAACAACAAATCTCGTGAAGAGTTGATTAAAGCTATCGAATCTGGCTGTACTATTGTGGTAGATAACTGGTATGAGTTGAATACTTTAGTAGAACTGGCATCGTCCAATTCTTCAAACTATGAGCCATATCGCATCATGTTGCGTCTGACTCCCGGTATTGATTGTCATACCCACGATTACATCCGCACGGGACAGTTAGATAGTAAATTTGGTTTCGATCCTAACGGACTTGATGATGTGTTTGCTTTTGTTAGTAAAAATCAATATGCACTTAACTGCGTTGGTTTGCACGCTCACATTGGCTCGCAAATTTTTGAACGTCAACCTCATCAAGATTTAGCTGCTCTGATGGTTGAGTGGCTGAAGAAGGCATCAACTTATGGTATACAAATTACCGAATTAAACGTTGGTGGCGGTTTGGGAATAAGATATATAGAATCGGACGATCCACCGACTATATCCGAATGGGTGAAGCCGATTTGTGAGGTAGTCGAAAAAGCTTGTGAAAACGCGAATCTTCCTTTACCAAAATTGTTATGCGAACCGGGACGTTCTTTGATCGGTACAACCTGCGTTACAGCATATAGTATTGGTGCATCGAAGGAAATTCCCGGAATACGTAAGTATATTGCTGTAGACGGTGGAATGTCAGATAATCCACGTCCAATTACCTATCAGTCAATTTATCGAGCGGTGGTAGCGAATAAAATGTCCGCGCCATTTACCGAAAAAGTCACGATTGCTGGTAAACATTGCGAATCGGGAGATATCCTAATTAAAGATGCTCAACTTCCAACAACAGAACCAGGAGATATTCTCGTGGTAATGGGAACTGGTGCATATAATTACAGTATGTCATCCAATTACAACCGTTTGCCTCGACCGGCAGCAGTTTTAGTTGGGAATGGTGAAGCAAGTTTAATATTGCAACGCGAATCATATCAAGACTTGATTCGGCAAGATTGCTTACCAGAACGACTCAAAAAAAACGAACAATAAAGAATAAAGGATAATGGCTTCACCGTAATCAGATATGAAGGCTGAAAAAATCAACTATTTCACATTTCATACTTCGTGTTACTATGCGGGAAAGTTGCCCAGAGGGCATCTACATTCTTTATACTTTGAGCAATATATCCTTCAAAATTAGCGCGTAATCCAGATGTCATGGGGAATTTATGGAAACAATGGCTGGCAAACCTGGGATGGTCGCAGTCTTTGTTAAAGACTCTGGATATCATGTTAGTGCTGGCGCTAACCTACATGATGCTAGTAATTATCAGCGAACGTCGTACTCTATGGATGGTGCGAGGGTTTATTATGTTGATGCTAGCTTCAGCTGTAAGTGGCTTTTTACAGTTACAACTATTAAATTTTGTTTTGCAAAGCTTGGTATATGGTTGTGCTGTAGCAATGGCGATAACTCTTCAGTCTGAGTTTCGCCGTTTTTTAGAACAGTTGGGGCGTGGTGAATTTCGGCAGTTGTTTCAAACTTCAAGTTTGGCAGTGCCGAAATCGTATAGTGTAATTGATGAAATTGTTGATGCGGTTAGAGAACTCTCAAAAAATCGGATTGGGGCTTTAGTGATTATAGAAACCACTGGTCCAATTGATGAACGGGATTTTTCCGTACCGGGAGTTAAGCTGAATGCTGAAGTTTCCAAAGAACTGCTGCAAACAATTTTTCAACCCAAAACCCTTTTGCATGATGGTGCAACATTAATACGTGGTTCTCGGATTGTATCCAGTGGTATAATTTTGCCACTTTCGGGACGCACGGCTTCCCGCCAGTTGGGAACTCGGCACCGCGCAGCAATGGGAATTACCGAGCGTGTGGAAAATTGTATTTGCGTCGTTGTATCAGAGGAAACAGGTTCTATTTCTTTAGCAGAAAGGGGAACTCTAAATAGACCATTAACAATCACGAAGTTGAGAGAATCTTTAGAAACTCGATTTTCTCCAACTGTGGATCGCGAAGCTGTAGCTCCGGGTTTATTTAGTTTGGGTCGTCAAATTCGTAGTAAGTCAACCGCACTAATTTCACGTTTACTCGGTTTACCATCGAGCGCTTCTCGGGATAAAAAATGACAGCACAATCACCAAATCTAGAATATTTGCCAAGTAATTTAAAAAAAGAACTACTACCCCAGCACGTTGCGGTAATCATGGATGGCAATGGTCGATGGGCTAAACGTAGGGGTTTACCTCGTATTATGGGTCACAAACGGGGAGTTGATATTCTTAAAGATTTGCTCCGCTGCTGTAAAGATTGGGGGATAAAAGCGCTGACTGCTTATGCTTTTTCCACCGAAAATTGGGGTAGACCGCAAGAAGAAGTTGAGTTTTTGATGACCTTGTTCCAAAGGGTTTTGCGTCAAGAACTGCGAGAAATGCTACAAGAGAACGTAAGAATCGGCTTTGTAGGGAATTTAAAGGCTTTGCCAAATGCCTTACAAGCAGAAATTAGCCGTTCAATGGAAGAAACCAAAGACAATCGCGGTATTGATTTTAATGTTGCTACCAACTATGGGGGCAGACAAGAAATTCTCCAAGCTTGTCGGGAAATTGCCGAAAAAGTAGACAAAGGATTACTTCGACCTGACGAAATTGATGAAGCAACATTTGAACATCATCTTTATACCGCCGGAAATTGTGACCCAGATTTAATCATTCGTACCAGCGGAGAAATGCGGCTGAGTAATTTTCTTTTATGGCAATTAGCTTATTCAGAAATATATTTTACCGATACTTTATGGCCCGATTTTGACCGCAACGAATTCACCAAAGCATTGTCCGCCTATCAACAAAGAGAACGGCGGTTTGGGAAAGTTTAACGGAATTGGGCATGGGGCAAAGGTCAAAGGTCAAAGGTCAAAGGTCAAAGGTGAGGAGTTAGGAGTTATCTACCCCATCTCTCCCCATCTCCCCATCTCCCCCTCTTCCCCCTCTCCTCCCTTTCCCCATCTCCCTACGGTCCGGAAAAAATTGCTTCTTCTATATCTTGGCGGCTGAGAGAATATTGAAACGATCGCTGGATGTCTTCTTTATCTCCTGCCGCATCTATGTATCGAACTGTAATTTCTTTAATATCAAGCCAAATTTCTGCTTCCCAAGTTGGTTTCTTTATGCGCCATAAATGCAAGTTTTTCGGGTCTTGCTGACAGCCTTGATTTTCTAACCATTGTTCAATCTGGGGAAGTGGATGGTTATATAGTGGAGTTTCTGAGTTTAGAAGATACATAATAAGTTTGGATTTTAGATTTTAACAACGGATGCATTTGTTTTAGATTTTGGATTGAAAAAGTCAGGAGTAGAAAGTAGGGAGTAGGGAGTAGGGAGTATTGAGTAGGGAGTATTGAGTTAGGAATTAGGAATTAGGAATTAGGAATTAGGAATTAGGAGTTAGGACTTATATAACCTTTGACCTTTAACCTTTAACCTCTAACCTTTAACCTTTGACCTTTAACCTTTGACCTTTAGCCTCTAACCTGAAATAACTTAATTATTAAATTTATTTACAATATTTGATGGATTTGGATTAATTATTTGTTGTTGCACTATAATATTGGGTTGCTCTATTGTTGTTTGAAATGCGGCTTCACCTCTAGTCAAACCTACTGCTATTACTAGCAACAAACATCCTAAAAAAGTTAACCCTAGAATGAATAAAGCAAAAATCTCTCCCGGTGAAAGGGGGCGATCGGTAGGATCGAGGTAAGCTGATTTAGACAAATGACGACTTTGAGAAACCGGAATGTTTAAGTCGGAGGGTGGTTGAATAACTCCGAAGCGCGAATAGCCCATTTTCAGGTCGTAAGTTAAACGTTTCTGTGGATTGCTCAAAGTGGCATAGGCTTCGTTGAGTTGTTGAAATTTAGCAGTAGCAAGTTTTTTTGGTAAATCTGTAGTATCGGGATGATAGCGTTTGCTAAGTTCTCGATAAGCACGACGGATTTCGATTACTGAAGCCGCTGGATGCAAACCTAGCAAAGAGTAGTAGGTTGGATAAGTGCGGCTTGGTATTGTCCCATTTTGGTTCACGGCTAATTCGTTACCTTGCAGACAGTTTTTTCCATATTTTAAAACTATCTTTCTGTCGCAAGCTATGAAAATCTCTTGAATATAAATATTTATAAATTTGAGTTTCAATTCTTAACGAATTATCTCAGTAAATCGTTACGAGGTTTGAAAGTTTCAATTTCGCGTAACTTTTCATAAAGCTCCCGTTCCTGAGAACTTATATTTTTAGGTGCAGGAGTAATTATTTGAATTTCTACGAGCTGGTTGCCGCGTTTTCCTTTTTCGTTGGGATAACCTTTACCTTCTAAGCGCAATCTTTGCCCGGATCTAACTCCTGGGGGAATTGTCATTTTTACCAATCCATCTAAAGTTGGTGCTTCTACTTGTCCTCCTAAAACTGCTTCGCAAGGAGTAATCGGTACTTGACAGAAGATATCGCTGCCGTCAAGTTTAAAAATATGATGCTGTTGTACGGTAATTTTTAGGTATAAATCGCCGCCACTAATACCTTGGTTTCGCAAGCGGATGGTTTGTCCCGTTACCATTCCTGGAGGCATATTAACTTCTAAAGAACGTCCATCTTCGAGACGAATTCTTTCTAAACCACCTTGATAAGCTTTTTCTAGAGGTAAAGTTAATCTTGCTTCTATATCCCGGCGAGTTGGACGCGAATTTGGAGTATAAGAAACTTTTGTTCTGGGAGTCCGAAATGGATCGGTTTTTGTAGTATTAGCCGTATCGCTAGATGTAGTTTTATTCTTTACCCCAAAAACCTGGTCGATAAAGGTATCAAAATTATCGTATTTGGCGGGGTTAACATCTTGATTGCGACCATTTGCTTGGGGATTCCAGCCCTTGCGTGACGAAGGCTTTGAACCAGCAAAGCCATTTTGCTTCCAGAAAACACTAAATTGATCGTACTGTGCGCGTTTAGCTGGATCGCTCAAGACTTCGTAAGCTTCATTTACATCTTTAAATTTTTCTTCTGCGGCTTTGTTGCCAGGATTAAGGTCTGGGTGATATTGTCGCGCTAATCGCCGATAACTTTTTTTGATATCCTCATTTGGGGCATCTTTGGATACTCCTAAAATCTCGTAGTAATCGCGAAAATTCTGCAAGTTCTGCATAGTAAGTTGTTTAACTTTCGATTTGTAAGAGGGAATAGGGAGTAAGTAACATTAATAAATAATTTTAATTCTATTTTTTGATTTTTCTCATATGCTAAACTTTTGCAGCTTTTCGATCGCAAGGGAGTAAACAAGTTACATTTGATTGATGTTGTCAGTCGATGAAAAAAAGAAAACGATTTTTTAAAAGACTTAGGAAAAAGCGTTTATATGTTTAGTTTTTTCTCTTTTGTAATATTAAAAGCCGGATTATTTCACTAAGTATATTGTTAAATAACTAAGAGCGGGATTAACCGCCCGTATATTAGCCTATAATTTGCTCGTAAAAAGCTAATTTAAACGGCGTTACAGCCAATCGTCATCTTCATCATCCCAGTTGTCTCGGTAGCTGGGTTTTGATGGTTTACGCGATGAATTACCTTTGTCATAGTCCGGATAGTTATCCCTACCGTAACCGCGATCGGCATCCCTACCGTAGCCCCTATCGGCGTTTCCACTGTAACCGCGATCGCTATCCCTACCGTAACCGCGATCGCTATCTCTACCGTAACCGCGATCGGCATCCCTGCCGTAACCGCGATCGGCATCCCTACCGTAACCGCGATCGGCATCCCTACCGTAGCCGCGATCGTAGAATTCGTCATCCCGATCTTTATCGCCGATAAAGATATCGCGGATAGTGCCGAATAAATCGTCTTCTTCGTCTTCAGCGTAGTACTGACGAACTTCTTTATTTAAATCGGATAAAGCGTCTTGTAAATCGGCGTAAGTTTGGTCAATTCCTCGATCGTCATCTGCCTTTAAACTATCGCGTAAATCTCGGCAAATATTATCAATTCGCTGACGACGATTACGAGCGAACTGCATACCAAAATCTAGTGCAACTTCTCGAAGCTGTCTTTCGGCTTGCAAAATTAATGCTTCGGCGCGAGTGCGTTTTTCAACTCTTTCTTTACGCTGTCTATCTACGTCGGCAAATTTCTCGGCTTCCCGAATCGCTTGCTGAATATCGGCTTCACTCAAGTTAGAAGCGCCTTGAATAGTAATACTCTGTTCTCTTCCCGTAGTTCTATCTAATGCCGTCACCTGTAAAATACCGTTGGCATCAATATCAAAGGATACCTGAATCTGCGGTATACCCCGAGGCGCGGGAGGAATGCCATACAGCTTAAAACGTCCCAGAGCTTTGTTATCAGCAGCCATTTCTCGTTCGCCTTGGACTACGTGGACTTCCACGGTGTTTTGGTTGTTTTCGGAAGTTGAGAAAATATCCGAACGGCGAACGGGTATGGTAGTGTTGCGAGGAATTAGCTTTTTCATCACGCCGCCGATGGTTTCCAATCCGATTGATAGGGGAGTGACATCAAGCAGCAATACATCTTTCAATTCGCCACCGAGAATACCTGCTTGAACCGCAGCACCAACACCCACGACTTCATCGGGGTTAACATTTTGGTTGGGTTGCAAGCCAATCATCGCTTCCACCAATTTTCCGATAATTGGCATTCTGGTTGAACCACCCACAAGTACAACTTCTTCAATATCTCGCGGTGTCATACCAGCATCTCGAAGCGCTCGTTTTACTGGCACACGCAATCTGCCCAACAAATCATCGCACATTGCCTCAAATTGAGAACGAGTCAAACGAGTTTCTAGATGTTTGGGTCCTTCCTGGTCGGCAGTAATAAAAGGTAAATTAATATCGGTAACGCTAACCGCCGAAAGTTCGATTTTTGCCTTTTCCGCAGCTTCCATTAAACGCTGTAAAGCTTGGCGATCGCGTCTTAAATCTACACCTTCATCTTCTAAAAATTTCTCGGCTAACCAATCGACAATTCGTTTATCAAAGTCGTTTCCACCCAATTGAGTATCACCGGATGTGGCTTTAACTTCAAATACACCATCGCCGATTTCCAAAATAGATACGTCGAAGGTTCCACCACCCAAGTCAAATACTAAAATGATTTCGTTATCGGCTTTATCCAAACCGTAAGCTAAAGCCGCAGCAGTAGGTTCGTTAAGAATCCGCAATACTTCCAAGCCAGCAATTCTACCTGCATCTCTGGTAGCTTGTCGCTGGGCATCATTAAAATAAGCAGGAACGGTAATTACTGCACCCGTTACAGTTTCTCCTAAATATTTACTGGCATCATCTGCTAATTTTCTCAGAATCATCGCCGAAAGCTCTTCCGGTGCGAAATCCTTCTTTACACGGGGAGATGCAATTTGAATATTACCAAATTCATCCTTACGAATTGTATAAGGAACTCGCTTCGATTCTGGAGTTAACTCAGAATATTTGCGTCCCATAAAACGCTTGATAGCAAAAAAAGTATTCTGAGGATTGAGGACAGTTTGTCTTCGCGCCATTTGTCCAACAACCTTTTCGCCGTCTTTGCTAAAGCCCACAACCGAGGGAGTGGTTCGCATTCCTTCCGCATTGGCAATAACCACCGGCTTGCCACCTTCCATCACGGCGACTACAGAGTTTGTTGTACCCAAGTCGATGCCTACTACCTTGCCCATGCCCTACGCTTCTCCTAGTATGTCTTATAAATATATGTTTAGAAGTAATGCTTGATTTATTGTATCTTGCAGTTGAGAAATACATTGTCAATTAAGTTATCTGTTGGCAACTAGTACGTTTAAAATAATTTAATTTATCCATCAAACAAGCGATTAACAGTTTTGCTTCATTTTTTCGCTCAACGGGGTAATAAAAGTACTTGAAAAAACAATTCATTTTTCATACCTTATCTAAGTTTTATCCTTTATCCTTCATAGTTCCTGGTTAATCCGTGGATTTAAAAAAACAACTGGAAGCCCATCTTATTCAAATAGCACGAGAACGCGATCCTTATTTAGCAACAGGAGGACATTTCTTTGTCCAAGAATACATTCGTGCTTCTTTTTCACAATGGGGAAGTGTGGAAATCCACACCTTTGAAGTTGGTAGCAAAGTCTGTGAAAATCTCATCTTGAATTTACCTGTCATATCTAAATCTGGAAAGGACAATTTATCACCAATTTTAATTGCGGCTCATTACGATGGCGTTCCGGGAAGTCCAGCAGCGGATGATAATGCTACTGGAGTGGCAGTTTTATTAGAATTAGCGAGAATTTTTGCTACGCAGCCAACAAAGTATCCTTTGCGACTCGTTGCTTTTGATATGGAAGAATCTGGTTTGTTAGGTAGTAGGGATTATGTCACAAAATTGCAACGAGAAAAACAGAAATTGCGTTTGATGATGTCTTTGGAAATGTTAGGTTATTGTAATTCAAATCCGGGAACACAAAATTATCCGGCTCCGGTGTTGGAAAAGTTTTATCCGAGTACGGGTGATTTTATTGCTTTGATTGGTAATTTGAAAACGCTTCCCGATTTATTTCGGCTCCGCAACATTATTCGTAAAAGTGGAACCAAGAGTGAATTTTTACCAGTTCCGAATAACGGGAAAATGGTTTCTGCAACGCGACAAAGCGATCATGCGCCATTTTGGGATGCAGGTTATCGAGCGATGATGGTGACTGATACTGCATTTATGCGAAATCCTCATTATCACAAGCCGAGTGACAAGATTGGGACTTTGGATTTAGATTTTTTGAGTGGGGTTTGTCGGGGGTTGGAGCAAGGGATAAGGAAGTTGTGAATGATGTTTAAATTAATAAAATTACCTGTGTGTCAATTATAAGAATATGATTTGCTCTTCAAGTGAAAGAAACAGTCTTTATAAAAAATTTGAATCCAAGATTGTTCATAATCCTTCTTTAGATAGAACCTTAGTTAGTTTTCAGGGCAATAAATATGTTCCATTTTCTTCTTGGTTCAAGTATCGAGAAGGCTTTTCTGAAAGACTAGTAACTTATATTATTGAAAAATGTAAACTACAACCTGGTATTCTACTCGACCCATTTTCAGGAGCAGGTTCTTCTCTATTTGCTGCTGCTACCCTTGGATGGAAAACTATAGGAATTGAATTGTTACCTGTAGGTTGTTTCGCTACAGAAGCTAGAATTATTGCACAAAAAATTGATTTTAAATTATTCCAATCGATAATTCATCAATTAAAACAAATAAATTTTGTTGATTACTATGACCAAATTTATGCATTTAATCATCTGAAAATTACTCAAGGAGCATTTTCCGAAATAGATGAAAAAAAATTAGTAGGTTACATCTATTATTGTAATAAATTTGTCGAGCATCAAGACATACGTACACTTCTTATATACGCAGCTTTTTGTATTCTTGAAGATATTAGTTATACCAGAAAAGATGGGCAATATTTACGTTGGGATTATCGGTCTGGTCGTTCTAAAAGTAAAAATCAATTTAATAAAGGTAAAATTTTAACTTTTGAATTTGCAATTAATCAAAAGTTAAAACAAATTGAATTGGATTTAAATGGCAATATTCAACTTGATTTATTC
This sequence comes from Rivularia sp. (in: cyanobacteria), assembly GCA_965234645.1. Lineage (GTDB taxonomy): Bacteria > Cyanobacteriota > Cyanobacteriia > Cyanobacteriales > Nostocaceae > Rivularia. The sequence continues at coordinate 6,005,794 of OZ248344.1, forward strand.
GCTGATAATATAGCATTGTCAAAAGATAAGTCATCCAATTTTAAAAATATAGAACCTATAATTTATCAAGGCACTTGCCTAGAAAACCTTCCAACCTTAGAAGAAAATAGTATTGATTTGATTATCACTTCACCACCTTATCTCAACAGATATGATTACACTCGTACATATGCACTTGAGCTAGTATTTTTGGGGTGTAATGAAGAAAAAGTAAAGCATTTGCGTCAAACAATGCTGTCATGTACTGTAGAAAATCATGATAAACACAATTATTTAGAAAGTTTGTATTCTAAAATAGAACGTTATTCTGATTTTTTAAAAATCAATTCTGTTTTTGAAACTCAAGCTGCGTTACAAGAAGTTTTAGAAGTTTTAGAAATTTATAGAAAACAAGGAAAATTAAATAACAAAAATATTGTAAAAATGATACGTAATTATTTTTACGAAATGTGCTTTGTCATTTATGAATCAGCTAGAATTCTTAAGCCTGGTGGAATGATTGCAATGGTAAACGATAACGTTAGATATGCAGGAGAGGAGATACCTGTAGACTTAATTTTATCTGATATTGCACAAATATTCGGACTAACAACGCGACACATTTGGACATTAGGACGAGGAAAAGGCAATAGTAGCCAACAAATGGGAAATCATGGTCGTTCCGAACTGCGTAAATGTGTATATATTTGGGAAAATCAAGTATCGTGACAATAGACAAAGAAGCGAATCGTATTAACTATCGATTACGTTCTACTTTTTTTTATCGTAAACTCAAGGAATACAATACCCTATCCTTCAGCGCCAAAATCGATGCGTTATTACCAGTTCAGCAATTATACATTTGGGATGATAGAGCAAACTGGGGTATTGGCGAAGATGCATTTACTTATATAAATACTCATCCTAATTTGCAATTGATTCAGGTATTTTGTCATCCAAAATTAATTAGAGAACACTATACATTATTAGCTTATTATCGTAATATTGCAGCACTTTCTCAGAAAGCAGTTAATAATTTAGTAGGAATAAATGTAAAAAAGTTTGAAACTGACGATGAAAATCAATATTCTTTAGCAGAAGACAAAGCTTTTACACTGTCCCGACTTTTTAATGAACATATATCTTTGATTATTGATAGTTCAATTGAAAGTCTTACAGCGAAAGAATTATATGGAATATTATTAGCTTCAACCGGAACACAAATTGATGGCTCTTGGCGTAATGCAATTGGAGAAGAAGCAGAAAAAGTTGTACAGCGACTCCTTATTAAAGAAGCAAAGGAACTCAAACTTCTTGCCGCTTTTATCCCACGTACAGGTACAGCTATTGAACTATATAATTCCGATAATTTGGAACAACAACTAGGGAATATCCAATCTTATAGAGGTATCATGCTAACTAATCATACCTCATTACTCTTTTCTAAAGAGCCAGATATTTCACTTCTGAATAATCAGGGTATAACAGTTGGTGTAATTGAAATTAAAGGAGGAACAGATCCAGCAGGAGCGCTCGAACGTTATGGTGCTGCAAAAAAATCTTTTGAAGAAGCTCTTCGCATAAATACAGAAGTAAAAACTATTCTTGTTGCTAGTTGTATCACTACTGAAGTCAATAATCGTATTGAAAACGACTCTACAATATCTAAATATTTTAATTTGACTGAAATATTAACTGAGCAAACATCACAACACGAAAACTTTATTAAAGAAGTATTTTCATTATTACAACAAGAATAAAATTTGTATTGTCAATTATATTACCAAAATTGGGACTTTAGATTTATATTTTTTGACCGGGGTTTGTCGGGGTTGGAAGAGGGGATTCGGAAACTGATATAGAGACGCGATATATCCCCAAATGTAGAGACGCGATATATCGCGTCTCTACAAAGGTTTGGGTTGGTAACGAGAATTTTGGTGTTGATTTAACCGCAGAGGACGCAGAGAGCGCGAAGATGGATAAAACCTGGCGGTTGAAACCGCGTCTATACAGGCAAAACCCACCTGCGTGGGTTAGGAATTATGTAGGGGAGGCAAAAAGCGGTGTAGATTTTCTTCCCGATTTATTGCCGTTGTGTGACGCTTTGAAAGATTGAAGTATAGAAATCAAAGGTTTGTAGCGTCACGCACCAGGGATTTTTTTCGGTGGTAATAAAATATTTTTAATTAGTTTATAACTAAGCTTAATAATTAAAAAATTACATAGAACGGTAAACGAATTAATCGCAATTGATATCAAGGTTGAATCGTTTTTACATCCGAATAATGGATAATTTTCTCATCAACACTTACCAAAGGAACATCATATACTCTTGCCGTTGAAACAATGAGTCTATCTGCTGGATCTTTATGAAAATTTCCTGGAAGCGAATAAGAATCAATCGCGATTTGAGGAGTAATCGACAAAAGAATAACACCTTCTTGCGCCAAAGCAATATTAAACCATTCTTGAATTGGGCAAGGAAGAATAAGTCGATTTTGGGTAACAAGTCTACTAACCTCTATCAAACTTATAGAGCAAATACCTAACCCCTTAGACCTTTCTTCATTTATTACTTTACAATGGTTTGAAGTTAGTTTTGAATCCTTATGATTCCACCAAACCCAAATATGGGTATCAAGAATAATCATTGGAGATGCGGTTCATCATAAATATTTTGTCTAAAAATCCTGATTCATTTCCCAATCATCAGGAGAAATAGCAGGTTCATTAGGATCTGCTAAATAAGCATAAGGTTGCATTTCTGTAAGAGGATTTACGGTAAAGTTCGATTGACTTCCTGAATCATCATTGATATTACCAAACTTTTCTTGAATAGTTTCTATCAAGATAGAAGAAGCAAGTTCTTCAACAGATATTTTTTGTAAAGCTGCTGCTTTAACTAAAACATCTTGAGCTTGTTTACTGATGTATATATTGGTTCCAATCATTACTTATTTTTCCTCAGATTTTGGATTGTATGATTAATTATTATATGTAATTCTAAAACAGGATGTAAATAAAATAGGAGTGTACTAAATCAGGAAGAATATTTCCTGCTCAAGTTGTCTCCATCCTAGAATATAATATTTGTAATGTGTTTGACGATGCACAAGGATGTGGTAAAGAATTATAAGGTTTGTAGCGTAACTAAACAGCGATGATTTTCGGTAATTATCGAAAATATCTGTAAGACCTAGATATCTTTACACCTAACCAATCTTTATCGGATGTTTCGCCAAGTATATACGTATAGTCATTGTCACACATTGTAAAATGATAAAGGTTTGTATTTAACAAATTTTGTTTAATAAAATTATTTAAACCGTATATAGTTTTTCTTCTTTTGTCATCATTCTAAAAAGATTGATAATAGTCAGAAGAGAAGCTAATAAATCTTTTTATATGTAGAATCTTAGCTATTTTAAAGACCTGGCTAAAAGCTTCCGCTTTAGTTTTAGCGAATGCGTAGGAATAATAATAGTTAAATATATATCCATGTCCATCTCGATAACATGCACATAGCTTTAAAGGGCTGAGTTTTCCCAAAAGTTTTTCAACGGTAGATTGTAATTCAGATATGCTTTTTGAGTTATCTGTATATTCTTCAAAATCTGAGTGAGAAATCCAATGAGGAATTTTCTTTCTTCGTCCCACGCTTGGTGAAATTACTAACCAGCTATTATTATTAGTTTTTCCAACTAAAAAGCATAAGTAATCTAACTTTTTATTAATATCTATGTTTACTTTAAATGCTTTTAATTTATCTAAGCTAGAGTTAAGTAGCTCGTATAAAGCTTTATATATTTTATATCTTTCTATTTTTATCTGGGGATTCAAAAAATTACCATCTTTAGGATGGTCTGGTGGATATGTATCATTATCTGTTGCGATAGGATGCAGCCATTCATCAAGTATCCATTGACTAATAGCTGTTTGTGGTGAAATCGGTTGAATATGTTTTTCATCATTCATTAAATTCCAAAGATTAAATTTTCCTTTTGTAGATACATCCCAATGAAAAGCTGTATAACTACCACCTATATTTTCATCGTATCCGTCAAGAGGTTCATTTAATAGTTCTAAAGTTCCTATAAGTTGTTCGGTTTCGAGTTTCATATTATCGACAGGTAAAATATTGTTATAGTTAATTAATGGTGCGTGACGCTATAAATATCATTATTTCGTTAATTGTTAAAGTTTTTTGAGAGCGTCACACACCCTACAATAAAAAATAATTTTCATAAATTATCTTGAGCAGCAGCTTTAACAATACAATTACAATCTTTTGTTAATCTTTTTCTAACTTCAAAAGGTGTAGAAAAATTAATTGCAAGAGCATATCGTTCCCACCACAGTAAAGATTGGGAATATTGTTGTAGAAATTCAATTGGGATTAAAGGATGCATTAAAGATATAAATCTGACGAAAGGTACTTGTGATTGAAGGTATTCTGATAACAAAGTTGGTAAATCATCTTCAGGTTTATATAAACGGGTTATTCCTTTTAAAGTCGGACTAAGTTTCACAGGCAAGCGATAATAGTACGAGGGTTTATCTGGCATCATACCCTGATAATGAGGAGCTTCAGTATCTTTATTTATGAATGTATATTTATTAAATTGTTTAATATTATCGCAGCTTTCTAATATAAATCCTCTAGCTTTTTGATTTTCTTCTGATATTTCTTTATCTAATAAAACACTATATAGTTCTTTTTTAGGAAAATTAAGATATTCGTAAGCTAAATGTATCCAGTCAGCGTAAGTACGAAATGGATAGTTATCTAACTGAAAATTAGTTTGATTCATTAATTCAATTAAAATATCTTGTGGAGTTGAAGGATTTTGTGCAACACATTTGCGTGTATAGCTACTTGAACTATGAATTAACTTACGTAAAACATGGGATTGGGTATTTGGATTTTTAGCAACTCCACTTTCATAATTAGTTCCTGCTAACTTTTCTAAAATATGAGATGGAGTTTTAGGATGACATGCTATTTCGTAATCAGTAATAGGAGTATTATTATCTTTAAGTAATTTTTTATGAATATCATCAATCGTTAACTCTTTATAACCAAGAAGTCTCTGAGCCTCTTTTTTGTTGAAATTATCTAAGAGTTCATGACATTTAGATAATTCTTCTCGTATTTGATTTCTTAATGAATTAGGTGTATTTGAGTTTTTGTATACATCAACTCGTATTAAAGGAGAATAGTGTTGAGATAATTTTTCCAAAGTACTAACTAGTACATTGGGATGTCTTGCTAGTCTTTCGATTAAACACAAATCACAGGGAGGGATAACAAGTTTTTCTAAAGTTGTACCGCTAGTATTAAAATTATCAAGTAATACCTGATTAAATCTTGTATTATCGTATTCTGCAAATGCTTCTAAAATATTTGGAGTTAAATTGACTCTTCTTTGAATATTGTATTCATACCTGGGAAGCAACTTTATCAAAGCATCCTCCGAAGCATTAGGATGTTTCGCAATACTTTCCGTCACTTCCCCAAAACCATGATTAACTAACAAATCCAAAACTTCCCCAGGTGTTGCTAAATTCCTCGCTACTGCTAACTGTATTTTCTCCTCTCCATCCCCCGCTAATTTCCCCAATACTTCCGCTGGTGTATAAAAATTCCGCGCTACTGCTTGACGTATCCAACTCCATTTACTTCCTGCTAATTCAACCAACTGTTGCGGGTTTGTATCCCAATTCGATGCTATTTCATGTTGACTTTTAATAATTGCGATCGCATCATCAAAATCATCATCGCGATATTTAACAGCAATCCGAATCGGTAATTCTAAATCACCAGCTAATATTTCTAATATTTCTTTTGGTGTATCTTGATGTGCTGCTGCTTTCAAACGTTCTTCAATAATTGTCGATTTACCCAATCTTTCCAATAATTTAACTTTATCTTCCTTGGGTAAATAAGGATTTACTAAACCTTCTATTAATCGATGCCCCGGTATCCATTCGCTTATCAAATATTCCGGTACTGGTGCAATTTTCAATAACTCTGCAACTAATCTATCATTTTGTTGTAACGGTGCATTTTTTATCGCTACTTCTGCAACTTCTCGCCAGTTTTTACCTATATCTCCCGCTAAGTTAACGTGTAATTTTGCTGCTTCTACAACTTGGGGATAAGGGCTATTATTAACTAATATTTCCAAAAGTTGACGTGGGGTTTGTAAATAATTTGCAACAGCAAGTTGGAATTCTAAAGTTTGATTTATTAAAGTCTCTGGTTGATTGAGAAAAGGTTGCAAATCGCTATGTTGAAGCAATTCTGAATACATATGATGATGTTTTTATAAGCTATTTATAAACAATTAGATTATATAGTATTTTTGTTCTATAAAGACGGGGTTTAGAAAGCTGATGTAGAGACGTAGCAGTGCTACGTCTCCGGGTATTTGGATTGGTAACGACAATTTTGGTATTTATTTAACCGCAGAGGACGCAGAGAGCGCGGAGGAAGTGAGGGGAGAGAAGAGGAATTTATGAAATACAAATGTAACTTTATTGAGTTGTTTGAACAATACTATATTTTCAGAAAATTCTACCCCCAGAGAAATTAAAGGATTGCGATAGCAACGCTTTAACCTCGATCGCAACCGTAAATATGTTTAAATTTTTACGTTTAAAAAACAGGGTGTGTAACAATAGCGGTATTCTTTCTAACACAGTCTGTAAGGAGTCGAATAACTATGGCTGACTATAAATTAGATAATGTAGTCGCTTTAATGGGATTAACGGAAGAACAGAAGAAACAAATTATTGAGCATTCGATTAGAGAAGAAAGGGAAGAAATCGTCGATCAAGCTTTAAGTTTTATCGAGAATATATACGTTCATTTACCTTTGAAACGAGCTAGAAATGCGATCGATCCAGTGCAACGTTTAAAGCTGCTGAAGTATCGTTTGGTGAAGATGAACGAACTTACTTTTCAGCAGGAAATGATTGGCATATTTACGGAACTTAGAGACTTACATACAGTTTATATGCCTCCGATGCCTTATCAATCTATCAATTTTATTTTGCCTTTCATCATCGAGGAATGTTATGAAAACAATCAAAGATTTTATATAGTTTCTCATGTCAATGAAGATTTTGAACATGAAGCTTTAAAAAAAGGAGTGATAATCACTCATTGGAATGGCGTACCAATTGAACGTGCTATAGAGTTAAATGGGATGCGAACTTATGCAAGTAATGAAAATACGCGGAGAATTTATGGTTTAAATTCTATGACACTGCGATCGGGAAGTAAATATTTGATTCCCGACGAAGAATGGCTGTATATTTCTTATTTAACAGCAAATCAAGAGCATTACGAGCATCGTTTTCAATGGCAAACATGGAATCTACCGGAAACTCAAGCTCAAGCGAACGATCGCGCTGTTCCTAATTTAAAAGCTTATGGTTCTTTAGGTGTTGATTTTGAAGCTGCAAAACTACAAAAAATAAAGAAAGGTTTGTTTGCTTCGACTCCTAAACAAGATAATCAAACATTTTATGAAACTGATTTTCAATGGAGTATTTGCAGTACGACACATGGTGAATTTGGCTATATCCGAATTCACAGTTTTATGATTTACGATAGACAAAAATTTATTCAAGATTTGATTCGCGTTTTAGAACAGCTACCCAGAGATGGTTTGATCGTAGATGTTCGCGGTAATAGTGGTGGATATATTGAAGCGGGTGAAATGATTCTTCAACTATTTACTGCTAATAAAATTCAACCAGCATTATTTCAGTTTATTAATACTCCGACAACTTTAAAATTAGCCCCAGAGCCTTGGAAAAGTTCGATTGAGCGTTCGATAGATACTGGTCCTGTTTATTCTTCGGGATATCCAATTGGCGGACATTCTTATTATATTGATGAGATTAATCAATACGGAAGAAAATATTTAGGTCCCGCAATTTTGATTACGGATGCTTTGAGTTATAGTACTACAGATATTTTTGCCGCAGGATTCCAAGATAATAATATAGGACCAATTCTTGGTACTAATGGAAGTACTGGTGCGGGTGGTGCTAACGTTTGGGAATATTACGATCTATTCCATCCTCTCGGCTTTTCTCCTCTACCTAGAAACGCACAAATAAGAATGGCTGTAAAACGTGCGATTCGTGTAGGAAATCAAAATGGTTTACCGTTAGAAGATTCTGGAGTAATTCCAGATTATATTCATAACATGACTTCCAATGATGTCTTAAATAGCAATGTCGATTTAATTGAAAAAGCTGCGAGTATCTTAGCAAATATGAAAGGATTGCATCATTTGCCTTTAGAAGTTTTTTAACGATTGATGTGTAGAGACGTAGCAATGCTACGTCTTTTTTTTCATCTATCTAAAGAATGATGTCAGTAGAGTGATGATTTTTTTTGCTTCCGTACTTAAAATATGTATGTAACAAAACTGAAATATCGATCGCACAAAGAATATGAGTGAAGAATTAAAAAAAGGCGATAAAGTGCAGTGGAATACCTCTCAAGGTAAAACAACTGGTGAAGTAAAAAAGAAGTTAACTTCAGAGACAGATATTAAAGGACATCACGTTGCAGCTTCAAAAGATAATCCTGAATATTTAGTTGAAAGCGAAAAAAGTGGTAAAGAAGCGGCTCATAAACCTGAGTCTTTAGATAAAGTTGATGATTAATAGATTTATATAAATTTATGAGTAAAGATACAGAAACGGTTATAGAAGAATTTGATGATGCTGTTAATATGACGGCGAAACAGTTGGAATCTTGGTTAAAAACTGAGGAATCCAAATCGGTTGGACAAAAAAAGGATGGAGATGATGAATCAATTGGACATAAGTCTGGTAAGCACATCATCGAGATTTTGCAAAAGAAAAAAGACGATTATACAGATGATGATATATCTCACATGAGGAAAGTTGTAAGTTACGTTCATCGTCATTCCGCACAGAAACCAAATGGTGATATTGAAGATACTCCTTGGCGTTATTCGTTGATGAATTGGGGACACGATCCGATGAAATAAATGTAATGTAATGTGTAGAGACGTAGCACTGCTACGTCTTTATAGTTAGTAGGGTAACGTAGAATGTTTGTATTATTATATATTTAATTAAATTGTAGGGTGTGTTAAACGCACGAATGTATATTAATTTAACGACAATTTTTATACGTTTAACGCACCATCCGAGATTAGTGTTTTACATCAACATTCTTATTCTTTCAATACAACCCTTGATTAAAATGGTGCGTTACGGCTTCCGCTATATTCTTCTTTTATTAAATACGTATTAAAGCCGTTACACACCCTACAATTACTTACAAAGCATTTAAAAAATCAATTCCTGGTAATTCGCGTTGTTGAAGTTGACTGTTAATATATTCTGCTGCGGCGATTCCAGAAAGCATTGCACTTTCGATGAGATTTCCGCCACACCAATCTCCGCAACATACTAAGGGTGATGATGTTTCTGCTGCTAAAAAAGGTTGTTCTAATGGTGTTTTAGGAAAAGCATATCGCCAGCGATGTACTTGCATCCACTGGGGATTATTTAACCAAGATAAATTTAAATTAAAAGCTGCATTTTCTAATATCTCTTTTCCTACTTCGTGTAAATCTTCTGATTCAAAATATTTTTCTGCGAAGTCAGCGCTGCTATGAATAACAAAGTGAGGTTGTGTGGGATTTTTTCGTTTGCTGCTATCTAACCCAATCCATCCCAATACCGGATTATTTTTAAAGGTGATTGCTTTCCATTCGGGTTGTTGGGATGAGTCAGGATATCCAGCCATTACGGTTAAAGCCGGGTAAAATTCAACACTACGCAGTTTTTCTATAAAATCATTATTTAATAATTCTGCTGATGATTCTAATAGCATGACGGCTTGAGGTGCTGGAATGGCAACGACTACAGATGAAGCTGTAAATTCTTTGTTGGTTTCGCTTGTTAAATGCCATTGGTTTTCCGAAGTAAGGGAAATTTTATTAACACGCTCTCCCCGATGTATTTTTAAACCCTGTGCCAGAAATTTAGCGATCGCGTTCATTCCTTCTGGTGCGATGTAGGGAAGAGATGATGGAGAATGAGCGATCGCAGATGAAAAGTTATCTTGAATATGAAGTGTTTCTGTCCAAATTTCTAAATCCCCTTTTGAAACTAGCAATTTTACTAAACGCTGTAAAATTTCACCTTTGGGTTTGATATAACAAGCACCATGATCCGCTTTTGTATCATGTAAACGTCTTGTAGCAACTCTTCCACCCACCCCACGGGATTTATCTATTACTTTTACCGAATATCCGGCTTGGGTTAACTGCTGAGCGCAAACTAAACCCGCCATTCCAGCACCGATTACTATAATGTTAGTCATTCAATTTTAGATTTTGGATTTTAGATTTTAGATTATGTAGCTATTACAAATTACTTTCTTCCCGCTCCATAATTACCTATCTCTCTTTACCTCTTTCCTCTGTCTTGAAAAGTTGTTCATGGGGGAAACCCCCAAGACCACACTTTTCGCTGCGCTCTCTGCGCTCTCTGCGGTTTTTTATTAGTAATCTTCTACCAGGAAGGGAGTAGAAATCAAGTAAGTCGGCAAAAATAAACATCACTACTCCTACTACTTCACGACATTAATTTTGCAGGGCAAATATATTTGTAGTGCGAGCATCTTGCTCGCTGATTGTAACGAGGGAGCGAGACGCTCCCACTACGAGCGCGTTACGTCCCAAAATTAATGAAATAGACCACTATTGCCCACCACCTACTTAATTAAAATTTATTAGTTAAAGTTTATTAGTTAAAGATAAAAACATACATTCCCATACCAAGCGCGGTTGCGCGTAACAAAGTAAAGCTTTACGGCTTTTTTCAAGCTGCTCAATAATACTTGGTTGCCGCCAATGCCAATAAGACTGTTGTAAATAATCAACTAACCATAACTGCGCTTCGTTATCTAAAGTTTTATCAATTTGTTTTGCTAATTCTAATGCAGAGCGGTACGTTTTAGGCGGTTGAGTACAGGAACGCAATAAATCTATGGGAATCTTTTGCATTTGTTCGTATGCTTCAATTGCTTTTCCCGGACTACCCGCTGCTATACTCAATACTGTTGGATGATTTAATATTTCGCTATGTCCAGATAATGCTAATACTTGAGACATTGCGGCTGTATCCAAACAGTAAAAAGGAATTTTTTGACATCGGGAAACTAATGTTGTTAAAAGAGAATCTGGTGTTGGTGCAATCAAAATCAGTGTTGCTTTTCCGGGTTCTTCTAAAGTTTTAAGTAAAGCGTTGGCTGCCGATTCTGCCATTGTTTCGGCTTGTTCCAACACTACTAAATTTCTTGGCGCTTCTAAAGGTGGACGACTCAGAAATTCGGTAATTTGACGAATTTGTTCCAAGCGAATTATCGGCGGTGCTTTACGCTTTAATTTTTGTTCGGCAGCCTCCGTTGCACTAAGTAACTTTCCTTGATGTTGGTAAGTTGGCTGTACCCAAAGTAAATCGGGATGGTTTCCTTTTTCTAACTTGCTGCGGATAAGGTTGATATCTTTATTGTTTTGACTAAACAGCAATTCTAAAAAACATCGCGCAGTTAAACTTCGTCCCACTCCAGGAGAACCCACGAATAAATATGCTGGTGCAATTCTATCTTTTGCGACAGCTTGTTTTAGTAATTCTACAGCTTGGGTTTGTCCTATAAGTGGTGCAAAGGAATCCATTTTCAGTTAGCAGTTAGAGTTAGCAGGCTGGCGGTTGAAACCGCGCCTAAACAGGCAAAGTCCACCTGCGTGGACTAATTAATTTATAACCCGCGCAGGCGGGTTTTGTTTGTGTAGCTGCGGTTTCAACCGCCGGATTACTAATCTAGCCACTAACAACTCCCCATTCTTCCAATTTAGAAGTTAATATTTGCTGAATTTGTTTTTGTACGTCTTCTTTATTCAAACCAGCTTCTATTTTAAAATTTCGCTCTGGAAAGTTGCCTAATAATTCTTTGTATCCTTTTTGAACGCGACGATGAAAGTCGATTTTTTCTTGTTCGATTCTATCTGCTTTGTCGCCGTTTTTTCGTTTACGCTCCATTCCTTGTTCGATGTCTAAATCCAACCATAAAGTTAGATCGCTTTTTAATCCGGATGTAGCTATTAAGTTAAGTTGATGAATCAAGTTTATATCTAAATTGCGACCGTAACCTTGATACGCAATCGTCGAATCAACGTAGCGATCGCACAATATAATTTTTCCCGATTTCAAGTTGGGAAGTAGTTCTTGTTCTACGTGTTGCGAGCGATCGGCGGCGTACAATAGTAATTCTGTGGTGGGGCTAATTAATTTGTCGTATTGTTTTTCCAACAACAAGGAGCGAAGATGCAATCCTAATTGGGTTCCCCCCGGTTCGCGAGTTGTTACTACGGGTATCTTGAAATTTTGCAGCCATTCACAACAAAGCTTTATTTGCGTAGTTTTACCGCAACCTTCTACCCCTTCAAAGACAATTAATTTACCTTTCATTATGTTCTATTCTGCCGTCAGCAACTCTTTAAGATATCATCTTTAAGTGTCTATAATTTTCATAATTCGTCGCTCGTAAAGAAATAAGCTGATGTGCAGCTAAATTATATAATGCGGTCTTCGTAGCGTGTCCGTTCACCGCAAGGTGTTCCCGAAGGGTAGGACATAAAAATGAAAATATTGTAGTGCGGTCTTCGCAGCGTGTCCGCCAGGACATGCATCTTGCGATCTTGTATTATACAAATTCAGTGCGTAACAGCTTATCAGAAGTCCACGCACGGTGACGGTGGATTGTCAAAGCCTCTCTCCTTGCAGGAGAGAGGTTCCGAATATACGATTTATCCAAACCGATAAGTAAAAATCAAAACAGTTTTTAGGTTTAACTTTTCAATTTTCACTTCCCTCCCTTTTCTTTCCTAGCTCAGAGATACTGTGCTAAAGTCTTAGTCAAGGTTGTTTTTGGTACTGCACCTACAACCGTATCGACTTGCCGACCGCCTTTAAATACTATCAGCGTTGGAATGCTGCGAATACCATAATGACTGGCAACAGTGGGATTTTGGTCTGTGTTTAACTTCACCACTTTTACTTGTCCTTCGTATTCTCCAGCAACCTCGTCTACCACTGGAGCAACCATCCGACAAGGACCGCACCACGGTGCCCAAAAATCTACTAGCACCGGAACTTCGCTTTCGAGGACTTCTTGCTTAAAGGTGGCTTCTGTCACATTCGTAATGGATGACATACTTGTCCTCCGATTAATAACATTTCTATAGTTCGATAAAATCGAATAATTAAAATATAGACCTTTTTAAGACAACCTGCAACAATGAGATTTCTTTATCATCCAGAGCGAAAAAATATATCTTTAGCGGGAGTGCTTTATGCCTTGGGGGACCCTGTAAGATTGGAGATTGTGCGACAGTTAGCAACGAAGAAAGAGCAATGCTGTGGCGATTTTGATTTTGCGATCGCTAAGTCAACAATGTCCAATCACTTTAAGATTTTGCGGGAGTCGGGAGTAGTCTTGACGCGCAAAGAAGGAACCCAGCATATCAACACTCTGCGAGTTGAAGATTTAGAAGAATTATTTCCCGGATTATTAGAAGCTATATTAAATTCGGCGCAACCATTTATGGTGACTCAAGAAGTTGTTAAACAAACTGTGTAAAAAGGGGATGGGGCATGGCGGATGATTGCGTAACTATTAACTATTAATTCCGGTGGTCTTAACTCTTGTGCGATCGCGTTGGTAAAATCGCTTAATCCTAATTTTGCTTGATTAAAGTTGGAGTTTGTTAATAGAGACGTAGTTCTATCGCCACGTCTCTACAAATATCTACCTAAACACTCATCTCTAACATCCGCTGCATTGGACGCAAAGCTTTAACCCTCGTCTCTTCACTCATGGTAATTTCCGGCTTGCGATTCTTCATGGCTAAATACAGCTTTTCTAAAGTATTCAACCTCATAAACGGACACTCGTTGCAATTACAGTTATTCGTCGGAGGTGCGGGAATAAACTGTTTTTGCGGCGCTTGTTTTTGCATTTGGTGAATGATTCCGGGTTCGGTAGCAACGATAAATTCATCACTCGAACTCTGCTGACAATATTTTAATAAAGCCGCTGTCGAACCAATAAAATCAGCGTGTCGCAATACAGTTGTTTCGCATTCGGGATGAGCAATTACCTCAGATAAAGGATGTGCAATTTTTAACTGCACGATCTTCTTTTCCGAGAAGGTTTCATGGACAATACAGCTACCCTGCCATAATAGTAAATCGCGCCCGGTTTGCTTGATTACATAGCGCCCTAAATTACGATCTGGAGCAAAAATAATTGGCTGTTCTTGAGGTATCTGCTGCACAATTTTGACCGCGTTGGAACTGGTGCAGATAATATCGCTCATGGCTTTAATTTCCGCAGTGCAGTTGATGTAAGAAATCACCAAATGATCTGGATGTGCTGCTTTAAATGCTGCAAATTCATTCGGGGGACAACTATCTGCTAAAGAACAACCAGCATCCAAATCGGGTAACAAAACTAACTTTTCAGGATTAAGAATCTTTGCCGTTTCTGCCATGAAGTGAACGCCAGCAAAGACAATAACATCTGCATTTGTATCGGCAGCTGCCCTAGAAAGTTGCAACGAGTCGCCGATAAAGTCTGCAATATCTTGAATATCTGGTTCTTGATAGTAATGCGCCAGGATAACAGCATTAAGTTCTTTTTTAAGATTCTTAATCGCTGTAAATAAATCTCGCGGTAATGCATCCGGTTGGGTTTCGCGTCTTCGCAGTGCGGTAGTAAACACAGTAGGCTTTGGTTAATGTTTTTTTAATCCAAAATCTTGCATCGTACAAAAGCTTACCTCACCCCTCCTCCCTTTTACCGTTAGAGGGTTTGGCAATTAATTTATACTTATTTACAAGATGTAATTTTTAATCTTGAAGTAATTATAGTACTTTTTACCAAAAGTAATAGGGTGATAATACTACTTCTGGAAATTTGTGCCAAAATCGGCTTGAGTTTCCTATCCTGGAGACATATGGAAAGGAAAGTGGCATGACAAGCAGTCAGATAACAAACTCGAAAACCTTAAAAATTGCTGTAGTAGGAGATGTTCACGACCAGTGGGAAAACGAAGATGGTATTACACTCAAGCGCCTCAACGTTGATTTAGTGCTGTTCGTGGGGGATTTTGGTAACGAATCGGTGGAAGTTGTCAGAAAAATAGCTGACCTCGATATCCCCAAAGCAGTGGTGATGGGGAATCACGATGCATGGTTCACTGCCACCGAATGGGGACGTAAAAAGTGCCCCTACGATCGCACCAAAGAAGATTGGGTGCAGCAACAACTCGATTTTTTGGGTGATACTCATGTTGGTTTCGGCAAGCTGGATTTCCCCGAATTTAACTTAACCGTAGTAGGAGGTCGTCCTTTTACTTGGGGTGGTCCGAAATGGAAATTCGCGGATTTATGTAAAGAAAGATTTGGGGTTGCAACTCTAGAAGAATCTACTAGCCGGATTATGGAAGCAGTAAAGTCTGCTGCTCATGAAACAATAATTTTTCTCGGTCACAACGGTCCTTCGGGATTAGGAGACAACCCCGAAGATCCTTGCGGCAAAGATTGGCATCCAATCGGCGGCGATTACGGCGACCCAGATTTTGCAGAAGCGATTTCTGAAAGTATCACCACTGGTAAAAATATTCCTTTGGTGACATTCGGACATATGCACCATACTTTGCGACACACAAAAGTATTGCGAAAGCGTATTTTTAGAAGTCCAGAAGGAATTATTTATTTAAATGCAGCTAGCGTACCTCGAATTATCGAAAAACCTCAAGACAAACTGCGTAATTTCTCAATTGTGGAACTCGAAGACGGAAAAGTCACTAAAGCTTCACTCGTATGGATTGGTAACGACTTCACCATTAAATCTGAGGAGATTCTTTATCAAAAATCCACTTCAACAGTTTAACTAGCGTAGAACTATAGTATAATCTGTAATTGGTCAGCAATTATCTAAGCGCCCTTGCTTGAGAGTAATCGCTGACAGCTTACTTGGAGAGGTGGCAGAGTGGTCGAATGCGCTCGACTTGAAATCGAGTGTACCGAAAGGTACCGTGGGTTCGAATCCCACCCTCTCCGTTGAATGAAGAAGTTGTAATAGCGATCGCACTTTTTTATAGGTGGGTGAGCGATCGCTTGTTAAAAGTTCAATTGTGGTTGAGCATGGCATCAGGGCTGAAAACTAAATATTTTCATATACAGTAATACCCGAAAATGTACTGAACATTTAAAGCACTTTACTAAGCTATATTTTAAATTACTAAATACTTAATACCTCGATCGAAGTTTAAATAAACCTCGATTAATTTCGTTATATCTAATTAATATTTAAATGCAAAAGCAACAAAATAAATTTACTCACCTTACTGCAATAGAAAGGACGAATTTATCATACCCTGCAAAACTTTTATTAAACCAGAACTTGCTTCAAGGCAAAATTTTAGACTTTGGTTGTGGCTTCGGTAATGATGTTAAAGTATTGCAAAAAAAAGAATTTGATATTACAGGTTACGATCCTCATTATTTCCCCCAATATCCACAAAATAAATTTGATACAATAATTTGTTTTTATGTTTTAAACGTTTTATTTCCAGAAGAACAAGCTAACGTGTTAATGGAAATATCGCATTTATTAAAACCAGGAGGTAAAGCTTACTTCGCCGTCAGAAGAGATATTAAAAGAGAGGGATTTAGAGAGCATTACGTCCATAAAAAGCCGACATATCAATGTAATGTAAAACTTCCCTTTAATTCAATATACTTAAACGAAAACTGCGAAATATACGAATATATTCATTACAATTACCATAAACATTCCTCCGATCGCTGCATATTCTGCAATCCCCGTCAAAGCCTGAAATTACTAACCGAATCAGCAACAGCATATGCCATGCTTGACGGATATCCTTTAAGTAAAGGACATACCTTAATTATTCCCAAACGACACGTTAGCAACTATTTTGAACTACCATTTAAAGAACAATCAGCTTGCTGGTTGATGGCTAACAAAGTACAAGAAATCATCGGTAAAGAATTTGCACCAGACGGCTTTAACGTAGGAATGAATATTAATCGAGATGCAGGACAAAATGTTATGCACGCCGGAATTCACGTCATTCCTCGTTATAAAGGAGATGTTGAAGGTGCTAGAGGAGGGATACGAGGTGTAATTCCAAAACGCAAAGCGGCATTAAGGTAAACGCAAAGGTACGCGGAGAATAAAGTTAGATTACTTGTTGCAATTCCTCGACTGTATTTGCAGCAATAATACTCCGCAAAGCAATCTCTAATTCTTCTAAATCAGATTTTTGCTCAATTTGCGACATTAATTGCAAGCCATCGTTACCAAACTTAACCTCTAAACTCATTTGAATATTTGACAGCATTTGTTCTCTTCTTCCACGTTGTTCTCCACGGGCTTCTCCACGGGCTTCTCCACGGGTTTCTCCTTCACGTAAAATTTCGTTATACCAAGGCGATTCGCGTAATACAGCCATATCCCACCTCATAATTTCTTGAACTAAACCACTTTCTAATACAAAAGTAGCAAAAAAAGCCAAGACCGTTTCTAATTGGTTGAGTTGTTCGTCTTGACGCAAAATTTGTAAGGCTTCTCGAATTACAGATTCGTCCTCACCACCCTTGAGAATGGGAACGAGTGGAAGCAAGGAAGGTAATGGCTGGTCAAAAACGATACTGACATCAACTTCCCACAAATTTATAACGCGATAATCTTGAATTGCGCGTAATCCAGCAATATTTGATTCATAACTTGTCGGTATTTGGGCGTTACTCGTTTTGAGAATGTTGATTAATATGGGGTATGTTGGTAAATCGTATTTTTCCTCCGCAAGCCCTGCATAACAACGTATTCGACGCGGCATTTTTGAAATGTAGCGTAATTGTAATTCATTGAGAACGAGAAACTGTCCGAATTGAGGACTTTCAACGCGGATTAAAACATCACTCTCTCGGCTAATCCATTGAAATTCCGAGTTGAGAATTTCGCTTGCGCTTAAATCGGGAATTTGCGTCACCCATCTTACCCAGTTATTAGGTGCAAGACTAATTAAACGCTTTGTACTAACATCTGCGGGTTTTGTCATTTAAAGGTAGATGCATTGATATAAATAACACTACCTTATTTTTTGTAAGAATAATAAAGCTTATTTTAAAGTTGGATATATAGCAAAACCGTGCTTCTATCAAGCAATTTGCAGCGTACTAGGTTCCGGTATAGATTCACCTTCAGCTTGCCAAGCTTCCAAATACATTTCAATTACTTCCTCACCGCTACGAATCGCATCTTCACGAGTTTTGCCATGAGTACAAGGCATGATAACGCGATCGCTAAATTCTGGAATGGTGACTAAAAAAAGCTGGTCTTCATCTGACCATTGAATAATCATACTGTATCGATTCATTTTCACTCCAACAACCAAGCAAACAAATTTCCCACTGTAAGCTGTAATTCACTTGCAAAACTGGGTACGGGAAGTAGCGCATCAGGTTCGTCAAACACCTCAGTTTCTTGCTTAGGACGAAAAATAAACACGGTTTGCTCTAGTGGATCTATCAACCAACCCATTTGAGTTTTATGCTTGAGACAATGAA
This sequence comes from Rivularia sp. (in: cyanobacteria), assembly GCA_965234645.1. Taxonomy (GTDB): domain Bacteria; phylum Cyanobacteriota; class Cyanobacteriia; order Cyanobacteriales; family Nostocaceae; genus Rivularia. The sequence goes on from OZ248344.1 coordinate 6,024,502, forward strand.
GAATATTCTTTGTTACTTTTGTCTGGCTTTGGTCGGGTGATAAAATTTCAATTGTCCAATCTGGTGCAATCAAGAATGCATTGGCAACTTCCCCATTATCATCGCGGGGAATCCGATTCCAAACAAAAACGGCAATATCGGGTACAGTTGAGCGATCGCCAAAAGTACAGCGCAACTCAGGGAAAGCACGAGCAATACGTTTAGGCTTTACTACAGTATTTATAGCAGGTACGAGTTCGCCTTGAATCGTGCTGTGTTTCCCTTGAGGCATGGGTTTGGGGATAATTTTCCCATGAATGTATTCATTGGTAGGTTTCGTTTCTGGTAATTGTAGAAACTCTTGCAATGTTATGGTTTTCGTTGGCGATCTTACCATTTTGTTGTCATATTGCATCACCTTTATATACTACAAAAGATAGTCGTAGGCTGAAAGTTTTTAAACGCAGAGGAGCGCAAAGGTAAACGCAAAGTTACGCCGAGTTAAAAAATTGCGAAGTTAAATATTTTTTTCTTTCTGATTTACTCAAATGATGCCAATATCTAACTCGTTTATTCAATGTCAATATTATACTTTTGACGAATCGCTTCTTGATTAAACATTGAATTATTTTTGTTTAAAAATTTTTCAAATTCTTCTTCAGCATCCAGATATTCATCCACCAAATATTCATCAAGGTTATCGGAGTCTCGATATAAAAACTCAGAAGTTAAAGAATCATTAAATTCAGTTATACCATATTCTCCAAGTATAATAATTTCTTTTTCATAACACTCTACAGTTGTTAAGACCATACTAGTTATGCTCGCATAAGCAAGTCTAATACATGGGTCATCCGTAACAACTAAAATCGGAGATGTTTCTTCCTCATCACAAACAGCAAAATGAACCCAGCGTTCATATTCTGGGAACATATAAAAACATGGAAGATTTAACCACTCACTAATATGTTCGCCTTCAAAGGTATATTCAATTGCTTTGTCTAATGGCATAAATCCAAGTACCTCATCACAATAGGTTGATAAAGTAGCAAACCCGTAAGAACTACCATTTCTCCATTGATAGAGTTCTTTAATCTCTTTTGAAAGTGAAAACGGCAAAGCTTTAGCCATATCATTTATTTCTTCAAGTGTTAAACCTGAAGGTAAAGAACTAGCTAACTCTGGATGATTTTGCCATAACCAATGTTCAAATCGTTCAAATGCTTCTGTTAAAACTGACATAAATTACTACTTTGTTAGGAGGAAATAATTTATTTTTTAAACGCAGAGGAACGCGAAGGAAAACGCAAAGGTACGCCGAGTTAGAGTTTATTTGCTACTCGTTTGATACCTTCTCTAAGATGGAGGACGTTAAAGTTGAGAAGAAGTCCTAGTTTACAATTTTTTAGTTTCAGGTAAGTTAAAAGTTGTACGCTGTGAATTGGTTTGAGAGATTCTACAGATTTGATTTCAATAATTACTTTATTCTCAACTATTAAATCCAGTCGATAAACACAATCTAATTGCACCTCTTCATAAACAAGAGGTATGGAAATTTGTTTCCCCACATTAAATCCTCTCTTCCTCAACTCATACTCCAAACACTCCTCATAAGCCGACTCTAACAAACCAGGCCCTAAAGCCGTATGCACTCGCATAGCACAACCAATTATTACTCCACTTAAATCATTCTCATACATACTCCGCGCCCCTTTGCGTTTACCTCAGCGTTCCTTTGCGTTTAAATCATAACTTCGGTTTTTTCTCCCTCAGTATTTATTCCTCCAAACTTCACACAACCAAAAAAATATAAACTTATTCAAAGTACCCCTACAAAAACTGCATCTATGTCTTACCGAATGTCCCGTCGCGCTTATGCTGAAACTTTTGGTCCCACTGTTGGTGACAAAATCCGTCTTGCTGACACAGAATTATTCATCGAAGTCGAACAAGATTTTACTACCTACGGTGACGAAGTAAAATTTGGCGGTGGTAAAGTCATCCGCGATGGTATGGGACAATCCCCGATTTCTAACGCCGACGGTGCTGTAGATACGGTAATAACTAATGCTTTAATTCTCGATTGGTGGGGTGTTGTTAAAGCCGATATTGGCATTAAAGATGGAAAAATATTCAAAATTGGAAAAGCCGGGAATCCTTACATTCAGGACAACGTAGACATTATTATCGGATCCGGAACCGAGGCGATCGCCGGAGAAAACACGATCCTCACGGCGGGCGGTATCGACAGCCACATTCACTTTATTTGTCCGCAGCAAATTGAAGTTGCGATCGCCTCCGGTATCACCACAATGTTGGGCGGTGGTACGGGACCTGCTACGGGTACAAATGCTACTACTTGCACGCCGGGACCCTGGAATATTCACCGAATGCTGCAAGCTGCGGATGCTTTCCCCGTAAACTTGGGATTTATGGGTAAAGGTAACAGCAGTCAACCCCAGGGACTCAGGGAACAAGTAGAAGCCGGAGCTATGGGATTAAAGTTACACGAAGATTGGGGAACCACTCCCGCCGCTATTGATATTTGTTTGAGCGTTGCCGATAAATACGACGTGCAGGTAGCGATTCATACCGACACTCTCAACGAAGCTGGATTTGTCGAAGATACGATCGCAGCTTTCAAAAATCGCGTTATCCATACTTACCATACCGAAGGCGCGGGGGGAGGACACGCACCAGATATTATCAAAGTTTGTGGGGAAGCGAATGTATTACCATCTTCAACAAATCCGACTCGTCCTTACACTGTGAACACCTTAGACGAACATCTAGATATGTTGATGGTATGCCATCATCTCGATCCCAACATAGCCGAAGATGTGGCGTTTGCAGAGTCGCGCATCCGTAGGGAAACCATCGCTGCTGAGGATATTTTGCACGATTTGGGCGCATTTAGTATGATTGCTTCCGATTCTCAAGCTATGGGAAGAGTAGGAGAAGTAATAATTCGTACCTGGCAAACGGCGCATAAAATGAAAATTCAGCGAGGCAATCAAGGATTGGCAACGGATGTAACAGATAACGATAATTTTCGCGCTAAAAGATACGTAGCCAAATACACGATTAACCCGGCGATTACTCACGGTATTTCTCAGTATGTGGGTTCGGTGGAAGAAGGGAAAATTGCGGATTTATGTTTGTGGAATCCAGCGTTTTTTGGAGTTAAACCGCAGATGGTAATTAAAGGTGGATTTATTGCTTATTCGCAAATGGGTGATGCTAATGCAAGTATTCCGACACCGCAACCAGTGCATATGCAGCCGATGTTTGGTAGTTTTGCAAATGCTCGTCATGCAACATCGTTTACCTTTGTTTCCGAAGCGGCTTTGGAAAGGGAAATTCCCTCACAATTGGGGTTAAGGAAAGAGGCGATCGCAGTTTCGGGAACGCGGGAATTGAGTAAGCGAGATATGAAGTTAAATGATGCTTTACCGCGTATAGAAGTAGATTCAGAAACCTATGAAGTTCGAGCGGATGGTGAGTTACTGACTTGCGAACCTGCAACAGTTGTACCAATGGCACAAAGGTATTTCTTGTTTTAGCTATGCAAATAAATATTTTTAGCTGTTAGTTGAAATGCATTATTTTAGTTAGAATTTTCTTAAATATGATGTGAATCAAACTATGAATATTTACGAGTCGTTGCGAACAAAGCGAGAGGAAATTCTGAATACAGCAGCCAAGTATGGTGCATACAATGTTCGGATTTTCGGTTCTGTAGCCCGTCAAGAAGCAAATGCACAAAGTGATATAGATTTTTTAGTTGAAATGGAAGCTGGGAGAAGCCTTTTTGATTTGGGTGGATTACTTATGGAGTTACAAGATTTATTAGGTTGTGATGTTGATGTAGTCACTGAAAAAGGTTTAAGGAAGCGAATCCGCGAACGAGTACTTCAAGAGGCAATTCTTTTATGAGAGATAGCCGTGAAAAATTACGAGATATTTTAGAAGCAATTGAACGTATTAACAAATACGCAGTTCAAGGTAGACAAAACTTTGAAGAAAATGAACTAATTCAAAGTTGGTTTATTCAAAATTTACAGATTATTGGCGAAGCTTTTCGCGCTTTACCCGCAGATATTAGAGAGCAAAATCCTCAAGTACCTTGGTCGCAAATAATAGGAATGAGAAATATTTTGACTCACAATTATTTTGAAGTAGATTTAGATGTAGTTTGGCTAGTGATAGAACGCGAATTACCAAATCTAAAGCCGCAAATTGATTCAATTTTACAAACATTGGTGTAAATAATATTAAACTACTAAAAATTGATAATAAGGTAGGCTAATTATGCTAACGACTTCAACAACTCATGAAATTGCCTGGGAAAAACTTCCCGATGATTTTGTATTAGATGATGAACCAGTGGACAATATAAATCAACCCTTGCTTGCTGCGGTTTTAACAGAAAGTTTGGAACAGAATAGAAAATTACCAGCGAATGCTTTAACTACAACTAATTACGGTATTTGCGCCACCTTGAATAATCGGTTAGTTGTCAAAGCTCCAGATTGGGGGTATATACCATCAATTAAAGTTTCCCGACAAGAGGTAAAGCGCAGTTATACCCCACGACTTGAAGGTGATATACCAGCAATTGTGATGGAATTTCTATCGGATACAGAAGGTGGTGAGTATTCGAGCAAACCAACTTATCCTCCAGGGAAATGGTTTTTTTACGAACAAATTTTACAAGTTCCTAACTACGCAATTTTTGAGCCAGATAACGGAATTTTAGAAGTCTATCAATTAGATGATTCGGGACAATATAAACTGCAAACAGCAGATGCAAATAATCGTTATTGGATTGCTCAAATGCAGCTTTTTCTTGGTGTATGGGAAGGTATGCGAGAAAACCGCACGGGTTATTGGTTGCGTTGGTGGAATGAAAATGACGAACTATTGTTATGGGGTTCGGAGCTAGCAATTAAGGAGCGTCAACGCGCCGAAACTGAACGACAACGCGCCGAAGCCCAAAGCCAACGTGCCGAAACTGAACGACAACGCGCTGAAAAATTAGCACAACAGTTAAAGGCTGCGGGAATTGAACCTGAAGAGTAACTATCAAAGCTGAACTTAAAAAATATGAGAAATTTTGCAAAATGAATGACGTAACAAACCTTGAAAAAGCACGAGCAAATGTAATTAAAATTGTGCAAACAAGGTTTAAACAAGTGCCAGAGGAAGTTGTACAGACGATCGAGGCGATCGATGATAAATCTGTTTTAGAAAAGCTTTTTACAAATTCGATTATTGTTGCTGACTTTGAAGATTTTCAGAAAGTTTTGAAAAGCGCGATCGTTAAACAAAAAAAGTAAGATGTAGGTAAATGAGTCTCAGTTTCCAAATATCGCCCTCCGACAAGATAGTAACTTAACTTGTTTGTGTGCGTTGACGTACATACTTTACTTTAATTGCATAAGCTAATTGAGTGGCTATTAATACTCATCTAACTACAATTTTGGTTTATTATGCTACTATCTTTAAGGCTTATTTTAATTTGAAAACAATCATACATAAGTTTGTATAGTGATTTTTATCACTGCAATTAATTCTATATTCCTTATGATAACTCCAAAGAAATAAACTGAATTATTTTTAACCGCAGGAGTATTTTATAGGAAAATAAATTATCATCATATTCGCATTCTTTTAATATTTGTTTAACTCTCATAGAAAGTTATCCGAAATAGCATTTTGATTAACCCAGATTTAACTGTTTTAATCCAAACAAAATCTTATATTAACCTTTTACTAAACTATGAATTCTGACAATTCTACATTTGACAAAATCCTAGTTGTTGATGATTCTCCTGATAATGTCTTCTTAATCAAAACTATTTTGGAGGAAGAAGGCTATGAAGTTAGTACGGCAGAAAATGGCTCTTCTGCATTAACGAAAATTGCAGAATCAACGTTTGATTTAATATTGTTAGATTTAATGATGCCGGGAATGGATGGTTATCAGGTAACTAAGCATATCCGAGGAAATGCGGAGCTATCTTTTATTCCAATTTTGTTAATTACCGCTCACGATTCGCCGAATGTGGCTCACGGGTTGGATTTGGGTGCTGATGATTTCATTCGCAAACCTGTAACGGTAGATGAATTGCTTGCGAGAGTGCGATCGCTGCTCCGACTCAAGCACAGTATTGATGAACGCGATGAAATTGCTCGTCAGCGAGAAGATTTTGTTTCTCGTCTTACCCATGATTTACGCACTCCTTTGGTAGCAGAGGAACGAATGATGATCCTGTTTCTCGAAGGTGCTTTGGGGGAACTTTCACCGTCAATGCAAGAAGCACTTACGATCATGGCTCGTTCTAACAGCAATCTGTTAGCGATGGTAAATACTCTATTAGAAGTTTACCGTTTTGAAGCCGGACGTAAAACCCTGGCGTTTCTACCAGTTGATATAAGCCAGTTAATTAAGGAAGTCGCGAGTGAATTAACTCCCTTAACAGAACAAAAAGGAGTGGTAATTAAAGCAGATGTAGAGCAAGCTGAAAACACGACTAAAGTAATAGGCGATCGCCTGGAATTACATCGGTTATTTACCAATTTAGTAGGGAATGCGATCAAATTTACCGATAATGGCTCGGTTACGATGTGTTTGGAGTCTGATTCGAGCGATTGCGGCGCTATAACTATTAAAATCTTTGATACCGGACAAGGTATATCCCCCGAACAACAAGCCACTTTATTTCAAAGATTTCGTCCCGGAAGTCACAAATGTTCTGGTAGCGGTTTAGGATTATATCTTTCTCGGCGTATTGTTGAAGCTCATCAAGGTACTATTAAAGTTAATTCCGAACTCGGCAAAGGTAGTGTTTTTACAGTTACTTTACCGATGAAACAGTAAATTTTAGATTTTGAATTTTAAATTTTAACAACGGATGCTTTTATTTTGGATTAAAAATTATGAGTTAGGAGTTAGGAGTTATTTGATTTTAGATTTTAGATTTTAGATTTTAGATTTTGGATTGGAAATATGAGTTAAGAGTTAGGAGTTAGGAATTAGAAGTTAAGAATTTTAATTTCCCCTTGTCCCCTTGTCTCCCCCTCCGGGTTGCGCCACTTGCTACAAGTCGGGGAACCCCTCCGGGTTCGCTAGTTTGATGGGACGGGAACCGACACCATCAACTAGACTCACCGCCCAACGCAGTGGCTTACCATCTCCCCCTCTACCCCCTCTCCCCCCTCTCTCCTTGTTCCCTACTCCCTACTCCCTAATAAATCAAAACTGATTCCTATCGATTTAAATATGTTTGCTGAAACAATCCACAATCAACGCGATTTTTTTCAAACTGGTAAAACCAAGGATATTTATTTTCGCATTCAGCAGTTAAAAACTCTCAAACAAGCTGTTGTTGATAATGAAACAGCAATTTTTAATGCATTAAAAGCCGATCTAAACAAGCCGTTAGAAGAAAGTTTTACCGCAGAAATAGTCTTAGTTGTAAAAGAGATTGAATATGCTATCAAACATATAAAAAGTTGGACTAAGCCCAAAAAAGCAGAAATTCCTTGGCAATTCATTCCAGCTTCGGCAAAAATTTATCCAGAACCTTTAGGTGTAGTTTTAATTCTTGGTGCTTGGAACTATCCATTTCAATTAGTTCTCGCGCCTTTGATTGGTGCGATCGCCGCTGGTAATTGTGCAATTCTCAAACCTTCAGAAATTGCTTCTCACACTTCTAATCTTGTCGCTGAAATTTTTGATAAATATTTTGAGCGATCGTATTTAGCGGTAATAGAAGGAGGAGTAGAAACTTCCCAGCAATTATTAGCAGAAAAATTTGAGCATATATTTTTTACCGGCGGTACTGCTGTGGGCAAAATTGTCATGGAAGCCGCCGCAAAACAGCTTACACCTGTGACATTAGAACTTGGTGGAAAATCTCCTTGCATTGTAGATACCGATATCGATCTTAAAATCGCCGCCAGACGCATAACTTGGGGAAAATTCTTTAACGCCGGACAAACTTGCCTTGCACCAGACTATCTTTTAGTCGATCGAAAAATAAAAAATAATTTATTAGATGAAATAAAAAGATGTCTTCAAGAATTTTACGGTGCTAATCCCGCAAAAAGTCCCGATTACGCCAGAATCATCAATCAAAAGCAATTTGATAGATTGGTGAATTATTTAAAAGATTTAAAAGATGGAAAAATAATTATTGGTGGCGAAACAGCTTCTGAAGAACGTTATATTGCTCCAACTTTAATTGATAGCGTTTCTTGGGAAGATACAGTAATGCAACAAGAAATTTTTGGTCCAATTTTACCAGTAATTGAATTTACCGAGATCGCAGAAGCCATCAATATAATCAACTCTCAACCAAAACCCTTAGCGTTATATTTATTTTCCCAAAATCAAAACCTGCAAAAACGGATAATAAAAGAAACTTCCTTTGGTGGAGGCTGTATTAACCACACAATAATTCATTACGCCGTTCCATCTTTACCATTTGGAGGTATAGGAAATAGCGGTATTGGTAGCTATCATGGTAAAGCCGGTTTTGACACCTTTTCCCACTACAAAAGCGTACTTAAAAAACCTTTTCTTCTAGACGTAAAATTATTGTATCCACCCTATAAAAATAAGTTGTCGTTACTAAGGCGAATTTTTGGATAGAGATGGGGAGATGGGGAGAGGGGGAGATGGGGAAATATTAAGTAGTCGTGCAAAATTAATTTTACATTCAGAAAGCTTCAAGTTATTGGGATTGCTTCGTTCCTTTCCCTAAGAGGGAACACTGCGTGAACGCAATGACAATATACAATTAATTTTGCTTAAGTACTTAATTCCTTACTCCTAACTATATTTCCAATCCAAAACAAAAGCATCCGTTGTTAAAATCTAAAATCTAAAATCTAAAATCAAATAACTCCTAACTCCTAACTCCTAACTCCTAACTCATAACTGTCTCAAAATCCGCTATACCGTTCTTCCTTAAAAGGTTCGCCGCGACGATGATAACCGTTACGTTCCCAAAAACCTAATTCTTCATGGTCTAAAAATTCTAAACCATCGATCCATTTGGCACTTTTCCAAGCGTAAAGATGAGGAACCACTAATCGCATCGGACCACCATGTTCGGCGCTTAAAGGTTCGCCAAATAGTTTAAAAGCGAAAAAGTTTTCTTCTCGTACAAAGTCTTCTATTGCAATATTGGTAGTGTAGCCGCCATAGCAATGTTCCATAATATGAGTCGAAGAGGAATCTACCTCAATCGCTTTCATAAAATCCGTGACTTTAATCCCAGTCCACTTGACATCGAGTTTAGACCACCGGGTTACACAGTGGAAGTCGGCTGTAAACTCGTTATGGGGTAGTTCCATAAAACCCGACCAGTTCCATTTTTTAGGTTTTACCAAACCCCATACGCTAAATTCCCATTCTTCCGTACTAACTTCAGGAGTTGCACCATAAGTAAGCACGGGAAAACCCTTAGCTAAATGCTGCCCGGGAGGAACGCGATCGCTATCTTCAGAAGTCGGCTTTTGAAAAAACTTTCCCAGCATGGTTTTATGAAAATAATTTTTTGTAGATAATAATATATTTTTGAATAGTTTTAAATTAATTCTTGCATCACGCTAAATTTATCTTTTGTAGTAAGACTTAGAAGATTTAGATTTTACCAAACAGGATTTTAGATTGTGATTTCAAGCAAGACGGTTTCTGTCTTATGGTTTTCCATAATCTTAAATCTAAAATCCTGTTGGCGATTGAATAATTACTAAACTTAGAAATGATGGGCGAATTACTCTTCGTCTTCTTCCTCTTCAGATGGATAAACAAATGTAGAGCGTCCGGTCAAAATTGACTTACCAAGCGAAAGAGCTTTTTGAGCTTCAACAGTCGCTTTGTGTCTCCAAGTTGCTCGACGTTTATCCCTTCTGGATTTGGATGTTTTCTTCTTTGGAACAGCCATAAAAGCAGATACCGTAATTTTTGACAACCTTTTTATTCTAAGGCATGAATTGCTTAATAGCTCCCCTTTTCTTGACTAGGGCGATCGCGACTGTCAGCGAGTAAAACCACCGCACTATTTCACTTACTCCACTTCAAGCTGCGGAGTGGGAATTGGCACTGTTTCAAGTGGTTCTGGTGGGGTTTCTTCAACAGAATTAGGAATCGCAGGTGGTGGCGGTGAAGTCTCTTCCACAGAATTAGGAATCGCAGGTGGTTCTGGTGGGGTTTCTTCAACAGAATTAGGAATCGCAGGTGGTGGCGGTGAAGCCTCTTCCACAGCATTACTTTCGCCATTCGACGCAGTATTTTTCGCACTTTCTCCGAAAAATAGTAGCGTTCGTGCCATTTTGAAATACTTTGCCCAACGTTGTGTATCTGGACGATTGCGCCATTGAGTACGACTAACGTTTAATTCCAAAACAGGCGCGATCGCACCAAAATTTTGTGCGGAAATAATTATTGATACGTCTGTAACTAAAATATCTTTATCGAAGCTACGTTGAGCTGCTGCTCTTGCGACTGCTTCGGCTCTCCGCAACAAGCTTTGGTAATTGTCTCCCGGTAGACGAGTAATTTCTAGGTCAACTCTACTCGTATAAGCTTGAGCTATTTGAGGGATAATAGCTTCCGATCCCAACCACATCGGTACGGCTGTACTCAGCAAAAGTACGGCATTAGTTATCCGGATTTTCTTTACGATTGATGGCATAAGTGGAATGAATGTTTTTATTTTTAACAAATCTTTGCCGACCATTATAGGCTCCTATGAAAAGGCGATAAATGAACGCACTATTAACAAAAGTGCTTTTATGAAATTCAGTAATAATAATGACCTCTCATCTTAAAATCTGATGAGAATCACTTAGACTATAGACATAGGTTAGCTTTGTTTTTTAGCTTCAGCAAATTATATTAATTGAGCTTCGCAGTACTTAGCCGTCAAGGATTAGCACTGTATAGTACTGTAGGTATATTTATATTAAGTTCCTAATAATTAGAAAGGGCGCATGGCAAAACTATGGGCAATTGCGATTGGCATCAATCAATATCAGTATTTTCAACCTTTGGGTTATGCTCAAGCAGATGCTGAGGGAATACGGGATTTTTTAGTTCAACAACCAGGTTGGACGGATGAACAGTGTCTGTTAATGACCGATACTTCCGTACCTATGGGAGATAAATCGACTTTACCGACAAAAAATAATATTCTTCAGCTACTTGAAGATTTAGCTGCTAGTCATTGGCAACCACAAGATAAAGTATGGTTTTTCTTTAGCGGTTATGGTGTCAGCTACGAGGGACAAGATTACTTGATGCCCATTGATGGCGATTCCCAACGTATTAGACAAACTGCTATAGAAATGCGCGAGTTGATGCAAACTCTACAGGTTGCTGGACTCGAAGTTTTATTGATCCTGGATTTTAACCGCGCTTTTGGCATGAAGACAGATTCTTCTATCGGGCAAGAAACCATCGAATTAGCCAAGGAGTTGCAAATCTCTACGATACTTTCTTGCCAACCAGAGCAGTTTTCTCATGAAAGTAGCGAATTAGGGCATGGTTTTTTTACAGCAGCGCTGTTGGAAGCTTTGCGTTACGGCAATATCAACAATTTGGCAGGATTGGAAAGTTATTTGAGCGTTCGCACTCCCGAACTATGTCAGCATCATTGGCGACCATCTCAAAATCCGATCGCATTTATTGCATCGCCGCAACAAACTTTATTTGAACAAGAACAAGTCAAAACCGATACAGAGAAACCACTGAATGTTGTAGATTCGAGAGAAACTTTTACAGCACGCCCAGCACCGACACTTGAAGAAAAACCACAAGTTGGGGCAGTACCAACAGAAACACATAGTGTTACTACCGATCCCATTTCTGCAACCGCAACCCAAAATACCAAAGAAAAAGTCAAGAGTAAAAATTCATTTGGTAATTCCCTGCTGTTGTGGGGTGCGGGTACTTTAGTAATTGGCGGATTGCTTTTATTAGTTTTTCTACGCAATCAATCAGGCTTTAAATTTGAAGAGATATTTCAAGCATCCGATAATAATAGCGATGATGTCACGGTTGTCAAACCTTTACCAAGTAATCTTGCAGTAGAAAAATCGAAAAAGCCTCAAGGTAGCAATTCCAAGCCAGAAACGAGCATCGCAATGTTGGAATTGGAAAAGATGTCGCTCAACCCTAGTCAAGCTAGCGACTTGAGCAAAGCGATCGCAACTGCCAAAAATGTTAAAAAAGATGAAGCTGGCTATAAACAAGCTCAGAAAAATATTACAATTTGGAGCAGCATGATTTTGGATTTAGCAAAAAATCGTGCTGAAAATATGGAATATGCCAGCGCGATCGCTGCTGCTGAGTTAATCGGTAAAGAAGAATCAAATTATCAAGATTCTCTTGCAGCTATCAAACAATGGCGGCTCGATCGCAAACAATATTTAAGTAATAAAACTCTCTTAGAAGCCGCTCAAGCTCTAATTAAACCGGAGCAAGCATCTACTTACAATCGCGCTATTGAAGTTGCCACAAGAATACCGCAAACTCAACCGGGCTTTGCGATGGCGCAAGAATTTATCGATAAATGGAGTCAAAAAATAATCAAGCTTGCTAAAACTCGTGCCGATAACAAACAATATTCTTCGGCAATCGCAACCGCTACTTTGGCTCCAGTTGGTACAGCTGCTTATGCCGAAGCTCAAAAATTAATCCCACAGTGGGAAAAATCTAAAGAGTAACTAAGACAAAACACAAATTTTTTAGTCTCTATTCATCCCAGCCCTTTAACAATACTGCGAAATGTCCTCGCCACATTCATCAGCTAAATAGCACAATCCTCGAAAACGCAAGGCAACCACTTCTTCATACAATGGGTTGAGCTTGCACATTGGAGGAATGTGGAACAAAGTCCTACCAAATAACTTCACATCTCGCTCAAACGGACATTGAGCCGGAATTAAATTACAAATGCGATGTGCAAATTGGCGATCGCGTACTTTGATATTGTCTATCCAAAGTCGCAAGGGTTTTAAAATATCGCATCGAGGCTTAATACTCGGATTCTGCTGCTGGGTTAAATTTTCTTCACTAGCTTCTTGATTAACTGATACCCAACTTGCCAAGAATATATTTCTTGTGGTATCATTAAATACCTTCATTTTTTTTCCTCTAACTCTTTGAGGGTTTTTAATTTAATTAACGAACATCTACCAGGGGTAAATCAACTTTTACGAGAAGCCTCTTACCCTGACGGAGATTTCCTCTATTTTGTTCGGTTGCTTCCGAAATTGGAAGCTGTCCTTTGCTACGTCAAGTTAAGCGCAATTTTTCGGATTATGGAAGCGTAATACTTCTATTTTGTTTAAAACTTGACATACTTGAAATTATAGTAAAGTCATCTACCTATGGACATATTGTAGTGTAAAATTTACAAAAGTTAACCAAACTCTACCGATCGGTAGAATTGATAGGGTGCTTTGTGCCAAAGACTATCTAAGGTTAGCGCAGCAAACTTAAAAGTGGCTAGTGTTTATATCACATCAAAGAGGTGATATAGGGAAGCAATATAACCTTAAACGGTATTTACGAACGATAAAGGTTGATTTTGGTCTTTTTGGGTCAAATTCAAGCAAATTTGATCGGATTAATTATTTAGAGAATAAAAAAAATAGTTGTTATTTGTGTAAGATATTGCGCGTGTCTAGAGCATCTTAACTATCTTCTTGAAGCGGTTTAAGGTAATCTCAATATTTTAAGTAGTTCTCGAATAGACTTGTTATAGGACTTTCAACTTAGCGATCGATTGATCCTGAATTGTTTTATTTAGATAAAATTTTTCCAAATAGGCTTGTTTTTACCTAGTTGCTCGCAGATTTGATTAAAGAAAGTATTTGTCTGTGACAGCTTTTATTGTTTGGTATTGACTCGATATTAAAGAGAGCAAAATTTATAAAAAATTATTTGTACTATAAAAATAAAATTTGCGGTAGGTGTGTTTCCGCCACATATGTCATTCTAGATTTGTTACGGAAGATACAAATATCCAGTGTAATGTAACCGCCATATAAAATTTGTGACAATAATAACGGTATAGGACAAAGATTTAGAAGAAGCGAGTTTTATAAAAATTTTTGGTTTGGTGCAATAGTTTTGTCAACTTAACCACCCTTACTAAAATTCCCTTTCCCAACCAGGGAAAGGGGACTTCAGTTTTAATTAACTCAACGTAACCATTGATAGCTAAAATTCCTTCATCTTTTTTATAGTCATTTCAAATAAAAAATGTGTGGTTAGTAGTGGGAGCAAGATGCGGACTACTAGAGAAATTATTTGAAACGACTATAAATTAAAATTCAAATCTACGATGCAACTTGCTGAGCAGCAGTACGAGTACGTCGTCTTCTACCATCCGAAGCTGCTGGTGGTTCATCTGGAATCTGCATCAACAATGTAACTGTAGGTTGACATCGTAATTCTCGTCGTAAGTTACGCGCTAAATCGCGTTCTATTACTTCTTGCAAACCATTCCAATCCATATTTGGCTTTTTACCGTTCAAAGGGGGAGCAAGTTCTTGCCAACGTAAAGCGAGTATTTCCTCGAATCGCTGTTGTACCCATTTTTGCACCATCGATTTTTCCATGCTGGTAACTACACCCCGCAGGTGAATCTCTGGCTTCGCCAACATCTTACCGTTCCAGTCAACTGCCGCTGCAACAGTAACAATACCTTCTTCAGCCATACGTTGCCGTTCTGACAAGACTTTATCGCTAACCATGCCGGAACCGGAAGTATCTACTAATTCCAAACCTGATGGAACAGAACCTGCAACACTAATAGAATCGTTGGTCAATTTTATAATGTCGCCATTATTAACAATCACCATATTCTCGGCAGGAATACCCATACTTTGGGCTGTCTGCGAATGCTTAACTAACATCCGATGTTCGCCGTGAACGGGCAAGAAGAATTTAGGCTTTGTCAAGGCAAGCATCAACTTTTCGTCTTCCTGACAGCCATGACCGGAAACATGAATTCCTTTATCGCGACCGTAGATAACATTTGCACCCTGCTGCATTAATTTATCAATAACGTTAACTACCGCAATCGTATTACCGGGAATAGGATTAGCTGAGAACGCAACTGTATCTCCTTCGCGAATCTTGAGATGGGGGTGTTCTCCTCTAGCAATGCGGGTCATCGCCGCCATTGTCTCACCTTGAGAACCAGTAGTTAAAATCAATACCTTTTCGTCAGGCAAACTACGGGCAACGTGCAAAGGCTGAAATAGTTTATCTTCGCATTTGATGTAACCAAGATTGCGAGCGTGGGCAATCAAATTTAACATCGAACGTCCAACTACAGATACCGATCGGTTATGTTTTTGCGCCAACTGCAAAATCATGTTGATGCGATGTACCGAAGAAGAGAAGGTAGTAATAAAAAGTCTACCTTCGGTTTGCATGATAATCTTTTCCAAGTTTGGATAAACCGAACGCTCCGAAGGAGTAAAACCAGGTACTTCTGCGTTAGTAGAATCGCTCATCAAGCAAAGTACGCCTTTTTCACCATGTTCGGCTAACCGTTGCAAATCAAAATGTTCGCCATCTACTGGCGTATGGTCAATTTTGAAATCTCCCGTATGAATTACAACTCCTAATGGTGTATGGATTGCAACGCTAAAACTATCGCAAATACTGTGCGTATTGCGGATATACTCTACCAAAAAATTGTTTCCGATCCGCACCATATCGCGGGGTTTCACGGATCTTAATTCAGTGCGATCGCGAACTCCAGCTTCTTCTAATTTGCGCTCTAGCATTGCCATTGCCAGTCTTGGTCCGTGTATAACAGGAATATCAAACTGTTTCAAATGAAAGGCAATACCGCCAATATGGTCTTCGTGCCCGTGGGTAACAACCATACCCTTGATTTTATGGCGATTTTCTCGCACGTAAGTCATGTCCGGTAGAACAATATTAACTCCGTGCATTTGCTCGCTGGGAAAACCTAAACCAGCATCTAATAAAATAATTTCATCTTCATACTCGAAAATGCAGGTATTTTTCCCAATTTCATGCAGTCCGCCCAATGGAATAATTTTAAGGGCAGAATTTGCTTCTTTTTTAGCCATTTTTTTCCTTAGTTAATAAGTTAGTTAGATTTTTCTTTGCAGTTAAAAGCTTGATTAGAGTTTTTATAAGACGAATTATTGCTGTCTTTTCCTACATAATCTTTCTTTTAGCAAGATTTAATTAATGTTGAATTGTCAAAAAACGGATTTAAAATACCGTCTGATTAAATTTACCGAGCGATCGCAACACTATACTTTACTTTTTAAAAGACCAAGCCCGTTAACAGTTATAATATGTATTGTATTTTACACTGTATCCACTGCTACATCATTTATTTGTTCAAATCTAATTCTTGGAGAACTGCTTCTAATTGTTGAGTAAATTCAAATTCAGCTTCGTATAAAGGTAAACGAGTTGAACCAACTTCCCACCCTTGGAGATTTAAAGCTGTTTTAACCGGAATGGGATTTGCAGTTGCAAATAAAACTTTGAACAATGGAAAAAGTTTGAGATGAATCTCGCTAGCAGCTTGAACTTTACCACTACAAAAAGCCTGAATCATCTGCTGTAGTTGCAAACCTACCAGATGAGAAGCTACGCTGACTACACCCTTTGCCCCAATAGATAACAAAGGCAAAGTCATGTAATCATCACCAGAGTAAATCTGAAATTCTGGTGGTGTCAAGCGTCGCATTTCACTTGCTTGATCTATATTTCCAGTTGATTCTTTGATACCTACAATATTTTCTATCTCAGCTAAACGCGCTAATGTTTGGGGCTGTAGGTTTTGACCAGTACGACCTGGAATATTGTATAACAACAACGGTAGCTCTGGTGCAGCTTCGGCTATCGCTTGAAAATGGCGATAAAGTCCAGCTTGTGGGGGTTTGTTGTAATAAGGTACAACTTGCAATGAACCATGTACTCCTATTTTAGCTGCTTGTTGTGTAGCCGCCATTGCTTCTTTTGTGGAATTGGAACCACATCCGGCAATTACTTTTGCTTTACCCGATACGGCTTGCAATATTACTTTAAACAATTGGTATTCTTCATCCCAAGTCATGCTAGGAGATTCACCCGTTGTTCCGCATACTACAAATGTATCCGTACCGTTATCAGCCAAATGTGCTGCTAGCTTTTCTGCAACATGGTAATTTACACTGCCGTCTTCCTTAAACGGCGTAACGATCGCAGTTATCACTTTCCCAAAGTCTACCACCACTAATTTACTCCTAATTACAACTCGGCAGTTTTAACATTTGTTAGTGGCTGTATATATTTAATAACCTGAAAGCCATCTCTTTTTCAAGGGCAAACAAGACCTCATCCATTATTTAATCCTTAATTTAATATCGATTTTCCAGTCAATTTATGCTTTAATTTTAATTTCAATTATATCTTTACTATTATGATAATTTATAATACTTACTCTCATATTTTACTACAGGCAAACCTATACAGCTTCAGGATTAATCAGATTTTTCTCTACTAGTAATTCGGCGATTTGAACTGCATTCAAAGCAGCACCTTTGCGGATTTGGTCGCCACATAACCATAGTTCCAAGCCGCATTCATGAGAAATATCCTGACGAATTCTTCCTACCAATACCTCATCCTTACCTGTCGCTTCTATAGGCATGGGAAAATAATTTTTTTGCCAATCTTCTACTAATTTTACACCAGGAGACTCGCTTAAAATTTTTCTTGCTTCCTCTATATCAAAAGGTGTTTCAAATTCTAAATTAATTGCCTCTGAATGTGCGCGTAATACGGGAACTCTAACGCAAGTTGCAGTAATTTTAATATCTTGGTTGCTAAAAATTTTGCGGGTTTCGTTGACCATCTTTAATTCTTCTTCGCAATACCCCGCCGAATCTAATGGAGAATTGTGTGGGAACAAGTTAAACGCCAAGGGGTAAGGAAAAACCTTCGCTACAGGCTCTTTTCCTTCTAAAATATCTATACTTTGGTTCTTCACCTCTTCCATCGCCTTTGCACCCGCACCGCTAGCAGACTGGTAAGTAGCCACAACAATACGTTTGATCGGCTTTACTTTATGCAATGGAAATATTCCCACCGACATTAAAATAGTGGTGCAATTGGGATTAGCAATAATACCCTTATGTTTGGCTGCTGCTTGGGGATTTACTTCTGGCACTACTAAAGGAACTTCGGGATTCATCCGAAAAGCGCTGGAATTGTCAATTACCACCGCACCTTTTTCTACTGCTATGGGTGCCCAAACTTTAGAAATCGAACCACCAGCAGAAGCCAATACCAAATCTACATTTTGCAGGGCGGCTTCACTTACCGCTTCTACTGGTAAATTTTCCCCTTTAAACGGCAGTTTTTTCCCAGCACTGCGTTCTGAAGCTAATAATTTCAAATCGGCTAAAGGAAAATTTCGTTCTCCGAGTAATTCTAGCAATTCAGTGCCTACAGCACCAGTTGCTCCTAAAATAGCTACACGATAGGCGGTCTGCAAATTAACTTCCTCCTCCCAAAAATTCTATCTGCAATTGTTCATAAATACATTCATACCGAAAAACCTTAACTGCATTTAAACGAATTTCATCCCATTTGTAAATTATTTTTAATATCAGAAAAAACTATATTTATACTTTTTATCTTTTTATAATTTATTCTTTGATAAATATACATTTATTCTCTTACCTACTACGAACACCACAGTGCTGTACTTTACAACAATTATTAATTAGTTAACTACTCAATATTTTATTAATATATAAAGTATATATTATACACCATATTTGTTCTAGGAAGTAAAAAGAAAACTTAATTTTTTTGGCATTGCTACATAGCAGGCTAATTCGGGAGATTGTAAAAACGGCGTTGACGTTGGAAGTTGATGTACTATGATTCAGATAAACCCCAAGCTGTGCAGGGGCGAATAACAATGATATAATTCACCGGATTATGTTTGAGGATGAGCTTTAACTCGGCTCTTGCATAAAAGCCCAAATATTCTTGACGATTTTGCTCTTTTACTTCAAGAGTTGTATTGAAAATTAGGATATCACGGTAATGCGCCCCCTCAGTAAGAACCTCATTGAAGGGATGCCCTTGTAATCGTTCTATTGAAGAAGACGGTACCAAACTTAGCTTAGTAGTCGGCTCCGGGCTTTTTTCTAGAAAGGAATTTTTTGGGAATTGTAAGGAAATAGCAATATAAATTTCCTTTGACCTAGCGGCGGATAAGGCGTTAGCGAACTTACAGTAAAAAAATTAGCAGAAAGTAGAGACAAGTGTATGAAAGTTACCCAGGAAAAACTGCCAGCCAGTCAAATCGGTCTAGAAATCGAAATTGCGCCGGAAAAAACCAAGCAAAGCTACGAAAAGGTAATTCAAAATTACGCTCGGGAAGTCAATATTTCTGGGTTTCGCAAAGGAAAGGTGCCTCGGCAGATATTGCTACAGCGCTTGGGTAAAACTCGCATCAAAGCTGCGGCGCTCGAAGAATTGATTCAAAATGGTATTGGTGAAGCGGTAAAGCAAGAGAATATTGAAGCGATCGGTCAGCCTGAGTTACGCTCTTCGTTTGAAGAATTAGTAAATAATTATGAACCGGGAAAGCCTTTAATTTTTTCGGCTGCGGTAGATGTACCACCCCAGGTTAGCTTGGGCGAGTATTCGGGTTTGCAGTTCAAAGCTGAGGAAGTTAAATACGATACCGAACAAATAGATAAAGTTTTGGAAAACGAGCGCCAGCAGATGGCGACGTTGATTCCTGTGGAAGGTCGTCCGGCACAATTGGGAGACACTGCGATTTTAGACTTTAAAGGCTTTTTGGCTCCCGAAGAAGGTGCAGATCCAGAAGCCGAACTCGAACCGATTCCGGGTGCGGAAGCTACCGACTTTCAGGTTGATTTGGAAGAAGACAAATTTATTCCCGGTTTCATTATAGGAATAGTAGGAATGAATCCTGGGGAAACCAAAGAAATTGAAGCTCAGTTTCCCGATCCCTACGCCAATGAAGAACTCGCCGGAAAAGCAGCTAAATTTACGGTAACGCTCAAAGAACTTAAGGAAAAAGAGCTACCCGAATTAAATGATGATTTTGCTCAAGAAGTTAGCGAATTTGAGACAATAGCCGACTTACGTAGTTCCTTAGAAGAACGGTTTAAAAAAGAAGCCGAAGATAATGCTAAGGCGAAAAAACAAGAAGCTTTGTTGAACGAATTAGTTAAGATCGCAACATTCGACTTACCTGAAACGATGATTCAGCAAGAAGTTGATGCAATGCTGACTCAAACAGCAGTCCGCCTAAGCCAGCAGGGTTTGGATGTGAAGAAATTGTTCAACCAAGATACTATTCCTCAATTGCGCCAGCGTTCCCGTCCGGAAGCAGTTGACAGGCTGCAAAGAACTCTTGCTCTGCGCGAAGTTGGCAAACTTGAATCTATCAAAGCCACCGAGTCAGAAATTGAAGCCAGAAAAAAAGAAATTATGGAAGAATATTCCGAGCAGGATGTTGACCCGGATAAAGTACAAGAAGTAGTGGAAAATGAATTGTTAACTGAGAAAATAGTCGATTGGCTTTTGGAACGTTCTTCGATTGAACTTGTACCTGAAGGCTCTTTGAGTCCCCAAGAAACTGACACGGACGAAGAAACTGTAGAGGTTGAAGAACAAGTTGATACCGAAAATGATTCTCAGGAGGAACAAATCTCGGCGACAGTACAAGAATCATAAAATTTATAGCGATCGGCAATCGGTCTAAAATAAAAATATATACATCCGATCGCCTAGAGCTAGCTCTGAGATTAAATTTTGAAAGAAGGTAAGCAAGAATTTTAACAAAAGTCAAAACTGACAGCAGGATATCTTACAGCCTTCAGAAATTGATTTTATCCACACACGAGTAATTTATATAAGGCATAATGGTTAACACATACTGTCTTATAAAAATTCAATCCGCGTTATTTATAGCAGCAATTGCTATCACGAAAGCTACTGTTGTCTTAAAAAGCCAATTATTTCTTTATGTTAGTATCGCAGTCGGGAAATGACCCAGTTAGTAGTTTGAATCAATTATTTATTTATTCGCAAAGCGATCGCCCGCAGTCTAGTTCAATGCTGCCAACGGTAGTAGAACAATCAGGCATGGGGGAACGGGCTTTTGACATCTATTCGCGTCTGTTGCGAGAGCGGATTATTTTCTTAGGAACTCCCATCGATGATGCAGTTGCCAACTCGCTTGTTGCCCAGCTACTGTTTCTAGATGCCGATGACTCAGAAAAAGATATTCAAATTTACATAAATTCCCCTGGTGGCTCAGTTACGGCAGGCATGGCAATTTATGATACAATTCAGCAAATCCGTCCAGATGTAGTAACTATATGTTTTGGATTAGCTGCTAGCATGGGTGCTTTATTGCTAACAGCAGGAACCGCTGGTAAGCGGATGTCTCTTCCAGATTCGCGGATTATGATTCACCAACCTTTGGGCGGTGCCCAGGGACAAGCGGTGGATATAGAAATCCAAGCTAAAGAAATTCTTTATCATAAAGCTAAGTTGAATGAGATTTTAGCATCTCATACTGGTCAACCATTAGAAAAAATAGAAGCTGATACCGAACGAGATTTTTTCATGTCAGCGAACGAAGCTAAAAACTACGGGTTAATCGACCAGGTTATCTCTAGGCAAAATCTTCCCCCAGCAGGGGAAAACGTCACTAGTGTGAAATAAGAGGCTGGTATGACAGGTAAGTACGATTCCCATTTAAAATGTTCATTTTGTGGCAAATCTCAAGAGCAGGTACGTAAACTAATCGCCGGACCCGGAGTCTACATCTGCGATGAGTGCGTTGACTTATGTAATGAAATATTAGATGAGGAATTGCTCGATACAAATGGTGCAACTGCTGCTTCGCAGCCAGCACCGCGTTCGGAACCGCCCGAAAAACGCCGTACCCGCTCTGCCAGTCTCTCGTTTAACCAAATACCCAAACCGCGAGAGATTAAAGATTACTTAGACGAACACGTTATTGGTCAAGAAGAAGCCAAGAAAGTGCTTTCAGTCGCGGTGTACAATCACTATAAAAGATTGTCGCTGATTAACGGGTCTAAAGGGGGATCGAAAGAGGAGAGCGAGGAACCAGTAGAACTTCAAAAATCGAATATTTTGTTGATCGGTCCTACCGGGTGCGGTAAAACTCTGCTGGCACAAACTTTAGCGAAAATTCTTGATGTACCCTTTGCTGTCGCTGACGCTACTACTCTGACGGAAGCCGGTTATGTAGGGGAAGATGTAGAAAATATTCTGCTGCGGCTGTTACAGGTTGCCGATTTAGATGTTGAAGAAGCACAGCGAGGAATTATCTACATCGACGAAATTGACAAAATTGCTCGCAAGAGTGAAAACCCTTCGATAACGCGGGATGTTTCTGGCGAAGGCGTACAGCAAGCTTTGCTAAAAATGCTTGAAGGAACCGTTGCTAACGTACCACCCCAAGGAGGACGCAAGCACCCTTATCAGGACTGCATCCAGATTGATACGAGCAATATTCTATTCGTCTGCGGTGGTGCTTTTGTTGGCTTGGAGAAAGTAGTAGAACAAAGAACTGGTAAAAAGTCAATTGGCTTTTTGCAGCCAGGAGAAGGGCAATCAAAAGAAAAGCGAGTAGCAAATACCGTGCGCCACTTGGAACCGGGAGACTTAGTTAAGTTTGGAATGATACCGGAATTTATTGGACGGGTACCAATGGTAGCGGTAGTAGATCCACTCGATGAAGAAGCGCTGATGGCGATATTAACTAAGCCCCGTAGCGCCTTAGTCAAGCAGTATCAAAAACTCCTGAATATGGATAACGTCCAGTTAGAGTTTAATGCAGAAGCTCTTAAAGCTATAGCTCAAGAAGCTTATCGTCGTAAGACTGGTGCTAGAGCTTTGCGAGGCATTGTAGAAGAACTGATGCTGGATATAATGTACGAGTTACCTTCCCGTAAAGATGTAACTATTTGTACGGTGACGAAAGACATGGTAGAGAAACGTTCCACGGCAGAACTATTGGTTCACCCCTCTTCCCTACCGAAGCCCGAATCAGCTTAAATATAGTTAGGAAATAAAAGTTAGAAGTTAGGAATTAATTCTTAACTTCTAATTTTTTGTTTTTGATATTTAATTTTTGATGTATGTCTTATATTAAGGTTCGTGGCGTAGAACATTACTACGAGTGGATTAAACAATCTGATGGTTCGGAAAAACCAGTAATGGTGTTTATTCACGGTTGGGCGGGTAGCGCTCGATATTGGGAAACTACTGCTCGAATTTTGTCGAAGCAGTTTGATTGTTTGCTTTACGATATGCGGGGATTTGGGCGTTCCCGTGGAAAACCTATTGTTGAAGCACGATCCACTCAGGAAGAAGCAGTAATAGATTTAACTTACGAGTTAGAAGAATATGCTGAGGATTTAATAGCTTTACTTGATGAATTGCAGTTGCAGCGGGTTTACATTAATGCTCATTCAATGGGCGCATCGATCGCGACTTTGTTTCTTAACCAATATCAAGAACGTGTAGAAAAAGCAATTTTGACTTGTAGCGGTATTTTCGAGTACGACAAACAAGCTTTTGACGCTTTTCACAAGTTTGGTGGTTACGTCGTCAAATTTCGTCCTCAATGGTTGGCGAAAATTCCATTGGTTGACAGAATGTTTATGGCGCGATTTCTGTATCGCCCTATAAAAGCAGCCGATCGTCAGGCTTTTTTAGAAGACTTTCTGATTGCCGATCGCGAAGCAGCTTTAAATACAATTTATACTTCGGTTAGTAAAGCTCAGTCTGAGTTAATGCCGCAAGAATTTGCCAAACTTAAAGTACCGACTTTATTAGTATCTGGGGAATACGATAAAATCATCCCTGCTGAAATGGGACGAAAAGCAGCAGTATTGAGCGATCGAGTTGAGTATGTCATGATTCCCAATACGGCTCATTTTCCCATGTTAGAAGACCCCAGTACTTATTTAAAAATAGTGAGCAAGTTTTTAGAATTACCCATGCTGCTTTCTGCATGATGATATTTGGGAATTGGGCATTGGGCATAGGAAGATGGGACAAGGGGATGGGGGGATGGGGGGACAAGGAGAGATGGAGAGAAACAATTTTCAATTCCTAACTCCTAATTCCTAACTCCTAACTCCTAACTCCTAACTCCTAACTCCTAACTCTCTCTCCCGATGCCCATTCACCTAATCTAATCCCAATTCTCTTTTGAGTAGATTAATCGATTTACCCCCGATATAATTCTCACAGTAAACCAGTTTGGGTGGACGAATGATGTCTTCTATAGCCATTTGCATCGCACCTTGTACGGCTCCATAACTACTCTCATCACTACAAAAAATTATTTGTGCCCGCTTGACTATTGCCCCTAACTTATAGCTATCTTTTGGTTGTGAAGTCATCACCAATATTTCGTCGCCTCGCAAACCGTGGAGAATTACTTCTGTTGCTCGGAGAATTCCGGAACTAAGGCTGACAATGCCAATACAGCTGTCTTTTGATAAATTTTTAACAATATTGAATTCTTTGGCGTAATCGTGGATATCAAGAGGAATTACACGTACTGCTCTAGGTGCTGCAATTGCTTCTACTTCACCGATAAAATATCGGCTTGTAACAACCGTTGCCGAGGTAGTTTTATCTAATAGGGCAGATAATTCTTCGGTAGCAACTAACTGTACTGGTATCTGTAGTGCTTGTTCTAATTCTTGTACTATCAATTCGCCAGCACCGATATCCTGAGTCGGTACCGCTACCAGCACCCGCGCACTACAACGCAACCGCCAATCAATTTCAGCCAGAAATATCTCGCGGGCTTGATTGAGCGAACAACCTTGAGCAAGTAGTGCATCAAGAGCCTTCTGAACAATTTTGTATGCTTGGGGATGTTGTTTTAGAATCGGCGATTGTAGCTTGCTACCGCCCTCATGTCCTTGAGCGCGGACGTAAATCCCCGAACCAGCCAGACTTTCTACAAGTCCATCTTCCTCTAATTGGCGGTAAACTTTGCTAATAGTATTGCGATGTAAGCCGGTTTGCATCGCCAATGCTCTGGTTGAAGGCAACTTATAAGCTGGTGGATATTGCCGCGATGCGATCGCGAATCTAATTTGATTGAACAGCTGAGTCGATGCGGGAATTTCACTATCTGGCTGAATGCGGAATTGAATCATCACCTTCGTTTGGGGGGGTGCTAGTAGCTTAAGGAAGCGGTAAAAATCGGTGCTAGTTGCCTGCCTAATTCTAAATATCTTATTTATACATTGAATTTTAGAAGGAAGAATTTTTCCTTACGCAACGTTACTACTAAGTTGATAATTTGATAAGTAATGGTTTTTTATTACTGGCATAACTATATCTAATAATCACACCACACTGGTAAAAACTATTATGACAGACCGTGCGATCGACACCAAAACCGTAAAAATAGCGTCAGATTCGGTGCAAATAGATGCTTATCTGGCAAAGCCTCAAGAGCAAGGCAGTTATCCGGGAATTGTAGTATTGCAGGAGATATTTGGAGTTAACGAGCATATTCAGTCCGTTACCGAACGTATCGCGAAAGAAGGATATATTGCAATTGCACCTGCCTTATTTCAACGTCAAGCACCCGGCTTTGCCACCGGCTATACCCCCGAAGACATAGAAGTAGGTAAAAATTATGCTTGGGGACAAACTAAAGCCTCGGAACTTTTAAACGATATTCAATCGGCTATAGACTATCTCAAAACCTTACCCGAAGTAAAAAAAGATGCATTCGGCTGCATTGGTTTCTGCTTCGGGGGTCATGTAGCATATCTTGCCGCCAGTTTAGCGGATATAAAAGCTACTGCTTCATTTTACGGCGCACGTATAACTACCACTACTCCCGGTGGTGGCGCACCTACTATAAATGTTACCTCAGAAATCAAAGGTATGCTTTATGCCTTTTTCGGTATGCAAGATTCCAGTATTCCTACAGAACAAGTAGACCAAATCGAAGCTGAATTAGAAAAATATCAAGTACCACATCGTGTCTTTCGTTACCAAGATGCCAACCACGGTTTCTTTTGCGATCGCCGTTCTAGTTACAATCCCGAAGCTACTGCCGATGCTTGGGAACAAGTTAAAGAATTATTTGGGCAGCTTTAGCGATAGGAACTGGATTTGTAGGATATGGTGTAAGAGTTGTCATTGGTTAGTAATCGGATTAACTGTTTGCAATTAACCTTCTTTTTTTACGGCTTAAAAACTGTCTAGAAAAGGTGGTTGAAATAGTAAATTATTATTCGCTGACTAATTAACAATTGATAACTAATAATTTGCTCTGACAAAGGGCGCTCTAAATCTTAATTCATCTTCAAATTGTTATGGAGAACGAAGCAAATCAAAAAGCCGGTACGTCTTTTACAATGGACGATTTTGCGGCTGCTTTAGAAAAACATGACTATCAATTTCAAAAAGGACAGGTAGTTAAAGGGAAAGTATTCCAAATCGATCCAGATGGAGCTTATGCCGATATTGGAGGCAAGTCGTCAGCTTTTATCCCTCGCCATGAAGCGGCTTTGAGAGAGGTAATAGATTTATCAGAAGTTTTACCACTTCATGAGGAACTAGAATTTGTAATTGTCCAAGAACAAAATGCAGAAGGGCAAGTAACCGTTTCTCGCCGTCAATTAGAAATGAGGCAGATTTGGGACAAGTTGCTAGAAATGCAAGAAAACACCAAAAGTGTAGACGTGCAGGTAATGAATACCAACAAAGGTGGTGTCACCGTCGATCTTCTTGGTTTACGCGGTTTTATTCCTCGTTCTCACCTGCTCGATCGCAACAATTTGGAAGCACTCAAAGGTCAAAAACTCACCGTTAGCTTTTTAGAAATAAACCAGAACACCAACAAACTTGTACTTTCCCAACGCTTGGCGAAAAGTTCTGCTAGTTTCAGTTTATTAGAAATCGGTCAGTTAATAGAAGGGAAAATAACTGGTATCAAACCATTTGGCGTATTTGTCGATATAAACGGCGTTAGCGCTTTACTCCACATCAAGCAGATCAGCCAGAAGTTTATTGACAATATCGAAAAGGTATTTCAACCATCGCAAGAAATTAAAGCTCTCATCATCGACATAGATGAAGGAAAAGGTAGAGTTGCAATTTCTACTAGAGTTTTAGAAAACTTCCCCGGTGAAATGCTTGAAAATATGGAAGAAGTGATGACTTCTGCTGAAGCACGTGCCCAAAGAGCTAGGAAACAGCTTTTGGAATCAGCTAATGGTTGATAATAGTTAGGAGTTAAGAGTTGGGAGTTAGGAGTTAGGAGTTAGGAGTTAGGAGTTAGGAGTTAGGAGTTAAAAATTAACAACTAACCACTAACCACTAACCACTAACAATTCTTTATTGTGACGGTAGCGATTTCGGAGTTGCTGTAATATTTCTTCACTAAAGGCAAATTTTATTAACCCAATTAATTTGCCCCAGTCATATAAAAAAGTTTCCCCAATCGTTCGACTAAATTGGATTGCAAAGAACTGCGCCCACCATCTAGGTGCTTGCTTCCTATGAACAAAGTTATGTTGCTTTAACCAACGTCTGCGCCATTTAGTCATTTCTGAAGTGGTAGGTGGTGCAACTCCTATAATTGGCGGGAAATCGGCGTAGCTGACAAATTTGCTTAAACCCTTACCGTGGACGTAGACGATATAACGCCAGCATTCAACCACATAAATATCTTCAAATTTAATTTTAAACTTTAAGCAAACTGCTTCTTCCGTGACAAATCGCGCTAATGGGTGAATCTCTGAAGATTTGTGAGAAATTTTTGATTGTCTGATGACGAGCTTTCTTGGTTTAAGCGATGTTAACATGGTAGATGAATCCTTTAAGCAGTAGTAGATTAACCCTTTAAGCAGTAGTAGATGAACCCTATTGCAAGTGGTAGATGATGCATTCAGTTAGCAGATGAAACCTATTGTTAGTAGGAAAAATCTGTGGATGCTCAATTTACGTTGTTTTCGGGATTTTGAAATGTTTGACTATGATTACCCTTCATTTGTTATGCTGAAGGGTAGTCATTTATTTTATCTAGAATAAAAAAATTATCTGACTAAGCGTAGTCATTTGTCAATAGGCTATGGGAATAATTAGGTTAAAAGTTCGAGAGCTTGCTGCTGAAAAAGGATGGACAATAAAGGAGGTTTCTGACCGCTCTGGAGTTGTTTATAGTACTCTTAGAACCTATGCCCGTTCGCCTGGAATGACGATGGTTGACTTTACTGCTATTCAAAAGCTAGCTCGTGCGTTCGACGTGATGATAGAAGAATTGGTTGAAGTGGTAGAAGAGTAAGCTTTTTAGATTATTTTTTTTACAATAAAATACTTAAAGACCTTATGGGGCTTGTAAGATTAAGGATTAAAGAATTTGCCAACGAGAAGGGTTGGACATTGAAAGACGTTTCCGAGCGTTCTGGGCTAGTCTATAGTACTGTTAGGGCTTATGCTCGCTCTCCAGGAATGGGAAGCGTTGATTTTACTGCTATCCAAAAGTTAGCTCGTGTGTTTGATGTCATGATAGAAGATTTGGTAGAAGTCGTAGAAGAATAAGCTTTTTAGATTAATTTTTTAAAGCCCAAATTTCATAACATCATGCGGCGTAACGCAAATGAGGCAGATTCCGCAAGCTGAGTAAATTATGGGAATAATTAGGTTAAAAGTTAGAGAGCTTGCTGCTGAAAAAGGATGGACAATGAAGGAGGTTTCCGACCGTTCTAGAGTGGTTTACAGTACTTTAAAAAGTTATCTATGCCCGTTCTCCTGGATTAGCAACTGTTGACTTTACTGCAATTGAGAAGTTAGCTCGTGTATTCGACGCGATCGTAGAAGAGTTAGTTGAAGTGGTTGAAGAATAAACGCTGAAGGTTAATTTTTGTTGACAAGCCAGTTAGTAAACAGAAAACTGATTTTTAAAATATAATTTCTTCGCGCCGTTTAAAGTCGATATTTAATTCGTTACTATTTATTGCCATATATATAAATCTTTTAAAATCAAGCACCTTTTATAATTCTTAACATAAGAATATTAAACTCAGCTAACGTGCTTTAATTACAAACAATAAAAAAATATACGAGTATAAAAAAATATAAAATGCTGTTTAGATTTAGGGCTAGTTAGGGAAGTTAATTACACAAAACGTATATCTACAGCAAATTTAAAGCAATTAACAACTAACTACTAACCACTAACAATTATATCTTCTGACTGTATAACCACGGATGGTTACAAAACTAGCGGTGAGATATTTCAGGAATAATGCGGACGCACTCGCCTGAAATATCATGGTACTTTACACATTAGCGTTCCTCTGCTAAAGAGGGCGGTTTAAGCCCGCCCCCTTAGCATTTTTCTTAGTTTAACTCAGAAATTTCTAAACATCCTCCCCATCTCCAATATCGCGCTTCGGCGGACGTTTGTAAGTAAAGGTAAAAGTATCGCCACTAGTAATTACTCGCCGCATTTCATCATACATTGGATAATTCCCTACACCGCTTAGAGATGCCCAACCACGCGCCCTAGTTAAAGCTACAAACAATTGGTTACGATGATTCATATCATTCTCGTTACGAGCGACTTTATCAAAGCCAACTACGTAAACCATATCCGCTTCATGTCCTTTAGCGCGGTTGATACGAGACACTGTAACGCCATCGTCATGCCAGAATTTGTCGGGGTCATTATTGGGATATTCTGGATACAAATCGTTTAATATTTTAGCAGTGGGAATATAAACATCAATATTTTGCTCCATTAAAAAATCGGCAACTTCTCTTTCTAGTTCTATCGCTTCGGAATTAGAGCCTAAAACTAGTACCAAAATATCGCGACTGGGATTAAGACCATCATTAACAATATTGTGCATGATGTTCTCAGATAAAGCCGTTAATTCTTCTTGACGAGAATTATAGGTTTTAAATTCCAGTACGGGTTCTCCCCAAAGTTCGGGAATTGGGTTGGGAGAAAATTGTGGCGATCGCACTATGGTAATTGGCTTACCGACTTTTCTAAAATCACCTTGGACTTCGTAACCGATTCTGTCCCAATCTTTTTTATTAGTGATACCAGAAAGCATTCCTTCACCACGCAGCAATCCCATACCAATAGCGTGGGCTGCGGTCAAAATTGGTCCGGGAGTCCGGTAACAATGGCGCATCACTTCCGAACGTTTGATTCCACCGGGGTATTGTGGCTGTTTATTAAGAAGGTTGCTTAAGTCTTCGCCAAATACTTCTTTCGCTTTTGGTACAACTAAACTATCAAGACTTTGTGCTTCGTCGTAAGCCCAAATTAAACGTTTTTCTTCTGGCGTTTCTTCGCTTGCAGGTCGTAAGGCTTGATAAGCTAACCAGTAAATTGCTTGTTTATCTTGATATTTCAAATTCTCGTCAGCAACTAAATCTTGACCTTCATCAATTAAGATAGCGTCAAACATCGGCTCAATTGCGATCTCTTCCTGTAACCGCTTGCATAACTCGGCTAAAGCACGATTTGGTTGTCCTTGGTTGGTATCTATAACCGTTCCGCGTCTTTTACCGTGGTATTCGCAAATTGTGCCATATAAACCAGGCTGTTCCTTCGCACCCCAAGCATGAAGTACGCGCAATTTTAAATTAGTTTTAGGGTCATAATGTAAGTCTCCACCACTAAAACGACGCATCCACTGGTCTAACAATCCAATCATTAAATCGTATAAAGAGCGAGTGAAAAACACTAAAGCAATATCCCAGTCGGGGTGCTTCAAATGCATATGCGCTGCTTTTTGGCACAGCAACACAGTTTTACCAGAACCCGCAATACCGCGAATACGTTGAGGTCCGGGGGGAATTTCTTTACCAATATGTTCTTGCTGTAAATCTATTTCATATAGCTTTTGACGCAAAGCATCCATGACGCTAGCGCGAGTTTTACCACTAACAGCAATGTCGCGCTGGGGTTTGCGAAGTACTGGAGTTCCACCAATTACCGAAAGCAGTAATTCCCAATCTTTATCTTCTAAATTTTCTCCAGGAACTAGGGGAGACGTTTGTTGAATGCGTTCGAGTAAAGCAGCTTTGCTTAACTGGTCTTGAAAAATAATTGTGGGACAATTAGGTAGTTGGTCGAAACCTCTTTGTTGCCACTGTTCTTGAGTAATTAAAGGTAGTGCAACAAGAACTTTACCGTTTACCTTACGCCAAATAGCCGGTTCTCGGTCGGTGTATGCTATTATTGCGCGTAATTGATGTTCTGCTAATTGAGATGGAGACGCTTCGGCACGAGCAAAGTTTTGTAGAAGCCAATTGCGATCGCTTATTTCGGTTATTTGATCGATGGTAACTGGCAGAATTTCAACTACAGTTAAACCAAATTCGCGATCGGCAACTAGAATATCGGGTTCCTTACGAACTTCGCCTACCTTCGAGAAAATTGGATACCGCCAATAACCGATACAGTTTCTATCGGCAAAAGTATTTTTAACAGCGTCCCATACTTGTTGTTCGGTTGATTCTTTTCCGGATTTTATTGCTTCGGTCGTGATAAATTTATTATTGGTGTCTTCAAAAGTCATTTGATATTTTTCGCGTTGAATTTATTAGAAGGGATGAATCTTTGTTACGCGAAATTAACCTCATCCGATTGTGGATGGGGCTATATATACTAAACTTGTCAATGCACCCTGCAAAGAAGTAACAAAAGTTTCATTCGTGTTGCTAAATTAGCATCGCTTCAGTGTTTGCTGCCAGTGGAGATACACGGATGAGGGGTGATATTACGCGGTTTGTTGTCTAAGGGATGATGCGGTGTTTGTTTTTAAGTATTTATGATAAATGTTGCTTTAGAAGTATCTAAATTATTATATTTATTTCACACAGAGCGCAGAAAATGTAGAGACGTGATATATCACGTGTTTACAATTTACCGTTTATTTTGGCGTTGAATCCGTAAACTTGACGACTACCTGCGAGGGGTACTAAGGTAACTTCTTTTTCGTCTCCTGGCTCAAACCTAACGGCTGTTCCTGCGGGGATATTAAGACGCATTCCTCGTGTGGTTTCTCTATCAAAGTTTAATGCGGGGTTGACTTCGTAAAAGTGGAAATGGGAACCTATTTGAATCGGTCTATCTCCTGTATTTGCTACTTTTAATTGTATGGTGGAAAGACCTACGTTTAATTCAATGTCCCCTTCTAGGGTAATTATTTCACCTGGAATCATGATAAAAATGGTAATAGGTAATTCTAAAATTAATAATCCAAAATCTAAAACAAAACAAACGCATCCGTTGTTAAAAGCATCCGTTGTTAAAATCTAAAATCTAAAATTCATTGAATTGGATTATGGACGGTTACTAGTTTTGTGCCGTCGGGAAAAGTCGCTTCTACCTGTACTTCTGGGATCATTTCCGCAACACCTTCCATGACATCATTTTGAGTTAATAAAGTTGTTCCAAAACTCATTAATTCAGCTACAGTTTGTCCATCTCTTGCACCTTCTAAAATTGCAGCAGTAATAAAAGCGATAGATTCGGGATAATTTAATTTTACACCCCTTGCTTTCCTTCTTTCTGCTAATAATGCAGCGGTAAAAATTAATAATTTGTCCTTTTCTTGCGGTGTCAATTGCATTTTTTTTCTCGATTTTTGTGCTAATGGTGTCTAAATCTGGGAAACCTGGAGCAGGGAATGGGGGTAAAGAGAGGTTTTAATTGAAATTCAAAGCATCCAAACTCTGGGTAAGCAGCGATCGCGATTTAAAAAAGACATCCGCAATAGCTGCCAAACACTAATAAACCAGTTTCTCACTTCGGTTGTCGAATCACCACGGTATCTACACAAAAGTCCATTTTCTAAACGAGTCACACCATTGGAAGAAAAGGGGGGGATGGGGGGATGGGGGGATGGGGAGAAGAGAGTGCGCGATTTTTGGACTATTTCTGTGGAAACGGGTTGTCCGAGGTAAACTAGAGTTCCTACGACGGGTTTTCCTGCTAAAGCGTGGGGACTATGAAAAACTTCTTCGCTACCGGGTAAATATTGTCTGTCAATCCATAATGGTTTGTTATTTTGCCAGATTTCAAAGTGCGATCGCCATTCTCCCTTAACAAATTTCTCTTGTCTAGCGGTGCGCCCAAATCTGGTAATTTCCCAGCCGATAAAGTTTGCATAATCCGCTAATTCTATGCGTATATCTTGGCGATAATTTGCGTCGTTAAAGACGATTGTTTCTTGGGGAAGCCATTCTAAACAAGCACGATTATCAATTTTGATGTCTATATTTTGTCTGGCTTGTAAACCGTTACTACGATAAATTTTGTTAGCTGCGGCTGTTGTAATTAATGCTTTTGCGTCGGGTTGGAGGTGGAAGTTGGATGATAGGCGATCGCCACCGACAATTCCCCCAGCAGTGTGTAAAATTACGCTATGACAAACCGATTTTCCTTCGGGATAAAACGGACGCTGTACTTTTAACGGTGCTTGATTTTGGCTTTGAATTAATCTCGTTTTATTTTGGCTATGGCTATAAACTAAATTTAATTTACCATGCCAGTTTTTGGAAGATTCTGCTTCTCGGCAGGGTTGTTGCATTACCGTTGCCAAATTGGATATTTATTCTATCAAAGCATAAATTAATAAGTATTTACGGTAATTTCAATTTTTAAAAGGGAACAGCTTATATTAAATTTTTTTCGCTAAAATCACATAATCATCTAATGTATAGTTTGACTCGTATTTTTGATTAAAATATTTTTGAAGTATCGGACTTATATGGAGTTGTGTAGGTAACTTTTCTCTAGCAAATTTACCAAATTCAGCACCTCCAAGCGAACCTCTTATTCCTGTGGAGGTTAAATATTTGTACAATACTAACTCTAATCATAATTCTGCCACAAATTGATTGACTAATCTCTTTTCGTGTTCGTGTTCTTCAATATGAAAAATATCAAAACATTTATAAAATATTTTATCTTGGATAATTAAAAGTGCATGACCATTCTCTTTTAAACTATTATTAATTATCTGAGAATAAATATTATTTGCTTCAATTCTCATTGCAGAATCGTTAAAGAAGCAATGAGAAATCACAACAAAATCGAAGAAATCTGTAGGTATATTACTCGATCGCTTATCCCAACTAAATATATCTGAAGTGACGAAGCGAAAGAAAGCATTTACGGGACTTTTACGCGATTCTATATACTTTCTCCAAAACTGTAAACCCCGAAATTGAAATGCATCTTGCTTTTCTAATGAATAATAAGAGATATGCATCTGTGGAACTTTAAAAAAGCCGCTGGTACTTTGCAAAAACAAAGCCAAACCATAAGCAACTGTTCCGGGACTTGCTGCAATATCAAGAATGTTAATATTAGTAGGTAAAAGTCCAGATTCGTAAATTAAAAATCAAGCTAAATAGAGCCATATTGACAGCCACGGTAGGGATTTAAAGTAAAGTCATAAGCATTAATAAAACCACTTGCTTTTGTTAGCAAAGATTTGGCATTTTGCGTATAAACGTTAATATCTCCGAATACTTCTTTAACTAATTTGGTTGGGGTGTTGATGCAGTAATATTGATACTGTGCTTTTGGCATTGTGAAAAAAGGCAATAGGGAACAGGGAGTAGAAAACAGGAATAAGAAGTAACACTAATTCAGAAACCCGGTTTTTTGAAAAAACCGGGTTTCTAAACACCTTAAAAGATTAGAAGTTATTTAATTTTTAACTACATCTCCAAGATGCACGCTAGTACAATAAGTCATATAAACAAAACCGTTTTGGTTCTTAAATCGCTGATATAACTTTTCTAAATCCGCTATAACTTGTTCGTAAGCTTCCCCCTGACTAGGAAGATAAGAAACACTCTTAGCACGTCCAATAAGTCCGATTAAATCTAATTCTTGTTGATAAACAAAAGTATATTCTTGAAAGTTTTTAAAATAAGTCGTTTCTATTAAAGGTTCTAACGATTTCATCCGCGATTCTGCGGGATGATGGTTCGATGCCGCGCGTACAATTCGACTATATTCGGCGGTAAATTCGTCATTGCGATCGCGATTATTCCACACTACCGCTAATCTTCCTTTCGGTTTAAGAATGCGGCGAAATTCCGCTAAAGTTGGTTCGGGAGTAAACCAGTGAAAAGCTTGAAAACAAGTTACTAAATCAACTGATGCATCTGGTAAATTGCTATTTTCTGCTGTTCCATCTTGCCATTCCACCAAAGATGTCGCATCTCTAATACCCGCATTTCTCATTTCCGCATTTGGTTCGATCGCAATTACTTTCACACCCTTTGAGGCTAACAACCGCGAAGAAATTCCCGTACCTGCTCCAATATCTGCTGCTGTAAGTTGAGTTGATGGTGTTAAATTTTCCAGGATTCGATCGATTGCTGCTGCTGGATAACTGGGACGATATTTTGCATAATCTTCGACTCTATCGGAAAATCGATTTAAGGGATTTAATGTATGTAATGGCGTTAGTTTGTTGTTAGTTTCGGTCATTTTAATTAGGTAGTGCGAGCATCTTGCTCGCTAGTAGTATCGAGCGAGCATCTTGCTCGCACTACAAAATATATATAACCCATTAAACTAATGCAATCAAGCATTGGTTCCTAGTAAGCGATTTATCGCTTAGAATGAGGACTAAAGTCCTTACTACGAACGAGCCAAATTTACGCTATTGCAATAAACAAGATAAACGAAACCATCTGAATTACAAAAGCGCTGATACAAATTTTCTAGATCGTAAACAAGTTGCTTTTGTACAGTTTCTTCCGATGAAATAAACGAAACACTTTTAGCAAGACCAATTAAACTTGATAAATCTAATTTTTGCTTAGAAGAAAATTTATAGCAATCAATATATTTAAAATCCGAACTTTCTCGCAAAGGTTCAATTTTAGAACTAAAATCCGTCGGTGGACGATTATTTGCAGCTTTACTAATTATTTCACCATAAGCTTGGGTAAATTCATCGTCGCGGTTGATATCTTGAAAAACGATCGCTAATCTTCCTTGTGGTTTAAGAATGCGGCGAAATTCTAATAAAGTAGGTTCTGGTTTGAACCAATGAAAAGCTTGAAAACAAGTTATTAAATCAACCGATGCATCGGGTAAATTAGTCGCTTCCGCTGTTCCATTTTTCCATTCCACACCTTGATGATTTTCAGCAGCTTCTCTCATCGCTGCATTTGGCTCAATTGCAATTACTTTTACATTCCTCGAAGCTAACTGACGCGCAGAAATTCCCGTACCAGCACCAATATCCGCCGCTACAAGTTGATTTTCTGAAGTTAAATTTTCCAGAATTTTGTTAATTACTGCATCTGGATAAATAGGACGATATTTTGTATAGTTTTCTGCTTTATCGGAGAAGCGATTTAAGGGGTTGAGGTTATATAAAGGTGTGGTGAAATTCATCTACTTGGGAAAATATACAATCACAATTGTAGAGACGCGATATATCGTGTCTCTACATTTATTTGGACAATCCACAATCTGCGGTAAAAGTCAAATACAAACATTAAAAATTCTATTGTGGTATTAGCATTCATCTTACAGTGAGCAGGAGTTATCAATAAATCCCTCAGACTGGAAGTCTGGGGAACCAACAAACGAAGCCCACCTGCGTGGGCTAATAATAGACATCTTCATCTGGAAATACTATAAAGGATACTTCATTGTTGTTTTCGTTGATTAGTTGTGAGTGAATTAAATATAAAAAATACTATGCTGATAATAAGTTGAAAAATGCCAAAAAATAAAGTAAAAATCCACAGGAAGTTATCCGGCTTTTCATCGGGGTGAATAATTTCTTCCTTTAAAACTCCGTTAATGTATTTTCGTTCTATTTTAGGCGCGACGTATTTATATTGAGACTCAACTGTAAATATCTCATATTTTTCATAATCATTAAACCAATTTTCCTCACACATATAATCATAAAAGCCTTCAATTTCTTTATTATATGTTCTACAATTTATTTTTTTACCTTTAAAGAACTCAGATAATTCGATAATATTTCCTTTTCTATCGATAGTATCATTGGCTAAAAGAATGTCGCTATCGGGATGATATTTACTTATGACTTGAGAACCATCAGGATTATTAACAGTTTCAGTTCTAGCTTCGAGAATTGAATGATATTCTGGATTGTATTTCAGCAATATATTTTTTGCCGCGATTCTATTCTCTTCTAAATTTCCTAATTCATCTATATAATAAGCACCTTTTTCATAACATTCTGCGATACAACACATCATATTAGTTAAGCTCCTGTGAGCTATATCAATTCCTTCATATGTTTTTAAAACTATTGAATTTTCTGTATTTTCTTCAGCACCAACTACAGCAAAAACTTCTCCTTCATACTCAAACAGGGGAAACCAACCAAAAGGAAGCGATAAACCCCAACTTTCTGAAACATTTTTTGAAACTTCTGATGCTTCTTTTAAAGGAAGAAAACGGTAATAACTAAAAAAATCATTTCCATCATCGATCGTTCCATTTCGCCATTGATAAAGTTCGTAAACTTCTTGAGTTAAGCGAAATGGTAAATCTTTAACTTTGTCCTCTATTTCTTTGATAGTTAATCCCGGTTGTAGAGAGTTAATAATAGAAGGTTTGTTGCTTTGAAACCAATTTATAATTCTATCTAGAGCATTTATTAACTTTGACATTTTAACTCTCTTTCCCTTCCTTTAACACGAAGATAGATTCACTTAAATTTATTTCCCACTTTCACCAATGAACGAAACATCATTAACCCTTCCCGCTAACTGGCAAGATTGGATAACTGTATTTAGCTACGTAGGTTTTACCGTGTTTATTTTTGCCTGCATACTCGTCGCACAAAAGAAATAAGATTTTATATTATTATATATTTCTCTATTTCTTCCTCTGCGCGTCTCACGTCAAGCATCGGTTTTTTTATTAGAAATATTTTAAGCAATAAAACTACTTCTTATAAAATTGGCATACTAAATTACCTACACCATCTTCCTTAAATGGGACAATTTTGCCATTTTTTATAATTTTGAATTCCCCACGACAGTTATAGATTTCTCTCGGTAGTTTCTTGCCATCAATACTGATAGTTGCCCTGTAAGTCCAGTATCTCTTAGCACTACGTCTCAGATTAATAATACAAACTTCGTGTCCGTTGTAATCGCTACAAGTTTCAGCATTCGCGGGTAAAGCGAATGAAAAAGTCATACTTAGCAATAGCAGCACTAAAGCAATCAATCTCATAAATGTGGAATTTTTTATTTTATGTAGGTGGCTAGAAGCTTAGATAACCCTTTCTTAACCACACTACGACAAAAATAAATCTATTACAATTATTTCGCAGTGGCTAGCGGTGAATTATCGTAGTTTTCGACTAAATCTGCTGCATCATTGTAGATGGCGATCGCGCTCTTTAGTTGAGAATCATCAAAGCCACCGCTACGCATTGCAATAACTTTGACTCCAGCTTTGTTTGCCGATTCGATATCGTAAGGAGTATCGCCTATCATCACAGTTTCGTTGGGCTGCATTTCAAATTTTTTCAAAGCAGCTTGTACTATATCTGGTGCTGGTTTCGAGTTTTCTGCATCATCGGAACTTGTAGCGTCATCTTGACTGAGAATATCGTCTACTTTGGCAACTTTGAGTAAAGATGTTAGTACTTTAGAACTTGCTGAAGTTGCAATCACCAAACGCTTTCCTTCTTCTTGCAGCTTCAATACCATCTCTCTAGCACCATTAGCGGCAGAGATTTGTGGTACAAACTTATCAAGAACTAATTCCTTACGGTAATCGGTTATTTCCTTGCCTTTTCCTTCTTCATCGGAAAGCCCTGGCGCGAATTTAGGAATAATTTGGTCGCCACCCATGCCAATTAATGGTCGAACTTCGTCATATTTGACCTCATAACCGAATTTTGCAAATGCTTCTACCCAAGCTTGGGCATGAACATCATTACTAAGGACGAGGGTTCCATCTACGTCTAAAATTACGCCTTTAAATGCCATTGTTTAGATTTTTAGTTATAAAGTACAAATTATTTTTCATCAATAATTTAACAGCTAAACTTAATCACTAAACTGCTCTCAAGACAGATATGCTAGTCAAGATAAATCATTCTTTGTACATAGTTGTGCTGTACTAACTAATAATTAGAGAATATCTAACCATCCTTGTAAACCTTCCGTTAAAATGCTTAGTTGATTATAAGTTCTGGCTAAATTATCTCCCTCTACATAAACTTCTTTAGTTGGGTAATTTTGAATTATTTCAATTAGCGAAACTTTGTTGTCTCCACTGCTAGATAGTACTATTGCCGATCGCAAAGCTTTTCTATTAGCTCGATCTGATGAAGTATGAATTGTTTGACTAATTCGATCCAATAAAAAACCACCAATATTACTGTTCAACGTGCGGTCTAAAGTTACGGTACTAACGTTTACTTCTTTGTTCAAGACATTGCGAACTGCTTCGGGATCTTGTTTCGTCCGCTTCAAGTAATAATCTAAGTTTGGCGAAACTTCTCCGGTTTCAGACAATTTTGTTAATTCTTTTACTGGCAATGACCTACTAAGTATTTTGTATCTGAAGACGACTTTTTCAGCGGCATTCACACTATTGGTTTCAAGTAGCACAATACTAGTTACAATAACAAATATACTTTGTAACAAATAAGATGGTTTTTTCATTTCAATATTAATATGTAAATACTTCAAATCTTGAAAATATAGACGCAAATTAATTAATAACTGTTGCGAATTCAGCGCGATTATTATTGCGATCGCTTGCGTAATTACCTATAGTATATTGTCAAAAAAAAGCCTCGACTTCTAGCCAAGGTTATATATAAATAAAGGCGGGTACGGGGATCGAACCCGTTCATCCCCAAAATGGTGGAGATTTTATGCCGATAATCCTCGATTCATCGTCCCGATAAGGGCAAGTTGCGAACCAGGAAACCCCGCCGTGAATAGGATGGGGGAGATAGAAATTTAACTCCCCCATTTGAAACAATTATAATCCGTCCTCTGCCAACATTTGAATCAAACGCGGCGCACCGGGATCGAATCCAACCATGTCCCAACTCAAAGGGTCTTTGGGGTCTACCAACGTAATCTGGTAAGGTGCCAGAGTGATGTAAACGGCTTTTGCATTGGCATTGACTCTTTCGCGATATTGTGCAAGCGCCTGCGATGGATGACTTCTACCAGCCCAACTTTCTGAATCAGTCCAAAAACAAATTACATCAGCTTTGAAGTTGTTTTTAATCATCCAATCATAAGCAACTGAAGCATCTGTTCCGCCGAAGTTTTGATTGCTAGCTTTAGCGATCGCCGAACTAAAACTATCTTTAGCGGTAATACCTAAATTGCGAAAGTCGGTAGCAAAGCCGCGAATCATGTAGTTTTTCTCGGCTTTTGCGGTCACGAGTGCCATTGTAATAGCAATTTCACAGCAGGTAAGTCCAACCGAACTGACGCTGGTGTAAGACATTGAACCGGATACGTCAACGGCGTGCATGAACACTTTACCCGTAGGTTCAACCACATCAAAAGACAGTTCTAATGCTTTTTCTAAAATGTCTACTATGCGGCTAACTGGATTCCAAGTCTTCTTACTGCGTCCTAATTTTCCTCCCGACTGATAGGTTTTGAGCGCTTTCAAAACATCAATGGGATGGATGCGTCCTTTACGCAAATGTTCTTTACTGTTGAGAACTGCTTCAACGCGATCGAGGTTTGCAGGTTCATCAGTTCGCAATACATCTAATTGAGTCAGCGAACCCAAGTTACGCAACATCGCACCAATTGGCATTTCATTGAATAACAATTGCCAAGCTTGTTTATCCATTTTGCCCACAGGCGCACTCATTTCGTGAGTTAAGCGTCCTTGAGTAATAGCTTCATGGGTTTTATCTGGATTGCGCTTTAACCATTCGTACCACCAAATTTGAGCTAAAGCTTCACTCGGAATATTCGTGGGTAACTCTTCCCAACCTTTGACTATCCAATCAAACAATAATTCATGGTCGGGAGTTGGTGGTTTGACGTGGAACAAGCGCAAAGCGTCGCGGTTGGTGAAGTCATGGCGTTGCTGATACTTCAACAATTGATAAGCCAAACCTTTAGCATCGGGACGCGACAACCACGTTTTACCAGCTTCCCGCACAACTTTACCAAAACCACGCAGCGACTTGGTATAACTCAACCATTCATAAAAATGACTGCCAGTACGAACTACTTGCGGAAATATTTTTGTAAAAGCTGCTTTCGCTTCGGGTGTTTCACCCATCGATAGCAACACTAAAGCAAATATTGGCGCACTGTTATTGATGGCACGTCCATCGCTAGCGTACAAAATTTCTTCAGCAACGCGATCGCAATTTTCAGCAACAGCCTGTTGAACGGTTGAAACAAAATCTTCTGTTAATTCGCGCTTCCCTGCATAATAAGTACTTTTAGCGGTACCGATAAGCAAACAACGTCGTAGCATTTGCCATATACCAGCATCAAACATATAGCCACCGCTACGTCCCCGAATCATCTCTGCTTCTCTACCGGGAATAGGTTGATTTTGCGGCGTTTTTTTATTTTGATTATTTTGAGTAAAAAATTTATAGTTCATTATTTTAACTCCCAGCCCTTGCGGACAAAAATGGAAGGTGGCGAAGCAGCACTCGAACCTGCGACCTTCAAATTAAAAGCGATAACCCTAATTCTCCGTCCCCAAAAGGCAAGTTTGTGAAAAAGGACATTCTGTTTGACGCGCTACCTAGCTGCGCTACTCGCCACATGAATATTTTGGATTTGTTGGTGTAAGGGGTAGGATTTGAACCTACGAATAATCACTTCCGAAATTATTCAGATAGCTATATTGGCGAATTTTACGATAACCCTTGATATTCGTCCCGTAATTGGGCAAGTTATCAATCAAGGAATAAGTGTCGCTGCCTTAAACCACTCGGCCACCCCTACTTGAAAAGTTATAACTCATGAATTTAATTTAATTGGAGCAGGGAGCGGGATTTGCACCCGCGTCTCCGGCGTTACAGGCGATAAACCTAATTCTGCGTCCCCGAAAGGCAAGTTATGAATAAGGATATTTACGGCGTTCTAGGCTACTAAACTATCCCTGCACGAATGTTTTAGAATTTTGAATTTTTGTGTAACGGGACAGGATTTGCACCTGCACAACTATTAGTTACTAAATCCCGATAACCCTAGATTTTTCGTCCTAACATGGAAGTTGGGCAAGTTGCTAAATCAAGGTTTAAATTAGCGCGTCTACTATTTCCGCCACCCGCTACATATAGAGTTTGGATTTTTGGTACCGGAGGTAGGACTCGAACCTACGACCAACGAGTTAATAGATGATAACCCTAATTCTGCGTCCTCGAAAGGCAAGTATCGAAAAAGGACATTTGCGTGGCTCTACCACTGAGCTACCCCGGTATATTTTTAATTTTTGGAACTTTTAACTCAAGAGCTTTTACGCAAGTTTTGACAAATAATTAATTATCATATTTCTGATTTACTCCAAGTTAATTTGTTTCAACGAGATTGAAAAAGCATAAAGTCAAATTTTATGAGATGTGTTTTTCGCTCTGTATTATTAATGTAGTATATGTAATATGAAGTGTCAAGGGGTTGGGAAAATAATTTGTAGTGCGAGCTTCTAGCTCGCTGGTGACTTCGAGCGAGCGATAGGTTTGTAGTAAGGGCTTAAGCCCTAAATCCGGAGCGCTGAAGCGCTTACTACGAACGTTGTTACCCAGCAAAATTAATGTGGTGGAGTAATAGGATTTAATCAAAATTCGGATGTTGGGTTACGGCACGTCAAAATTTGTCAAGGATAAATCTATTCGTGCGCCTTTAACCCAACCTACTTGATATCAGTATTAACTTGTATCGTTAATTACTTAATTTCCCAGCTTTGCCTAAATGCGATCGCCTTAATTTTTTTTGCTTTTAGACCGATAAAAGTTCTTAAATACAAGCTGATAAGGGATTTTAAGCTAAATATTGACGAATTTTAGACT
Source organism: Rivularia sp. (in: cyanobacteria) (assembly GCA_965234645.1). Classification (GTDB taxonomy): domain Bacteria; phylum Cyanobacteriota; class Cyanobacteriia; order Cyanobacteriales; family Nostocaceae; genus Rivularia. The sequence goes on from OZ248344.1 coordinate 6,067,636, forward strand.
ATTAATAAAATCAATTTTTCCCAAAAATTTTCCTGTAAATCACCAAGCAATACAAATTAATGTCCCAATTTTTGCCAAGATGATAATATTTCCTAAAATAAATCACTTAGCAAATACATAGGCATGAGTGAAAAAACACTAGAAACCTCGGGCAAAGGTTTTTTGCTTCTACTTTTGCCACTTTCGTTTTTAATTATCTTCCTAGTTTCTGCATGGCGGTTCTTGCTGGGAGTGTTTGCCTTAACTATTGGGTTCAATTTGTGGCGAACTTTCCAATGGCAACAGTGGTGCAGTAAGGTTAACCCAGTTTTCCAAAAGTTAATCCAGGAAAATCAAGGCAGGATTACCCCTATGGATTTAGCATTGCGGGGTAATTTTCATGGAGCAAAGGCAAAGCGCTATTTGGATGCTAAAGCTTCTGAATTTGGCGCAAGTATTGTTGACTCAGATGATGGTAATAAAGTGTATTACTTTATGAGTGCCAACACTTTGGGCAGCATTCTGGATAGTAGCGAACCAGAAATCGATTTTAGTAATGCTCCTGTTGCAACTTTAAACAAAGAACTTCTCGAACCGATTCCTGCGATCGAGCGGCAAGAATCAATTGTTGAATTAGTAAATGCGGAGGAATTACCAGAAGAAACTTTAGAAAAAGTAGAACAGGTAAATAAACCTCTGGAAAAACAATTGTTTTTGGGTTCTTTAATTCAATCTGAGCTTGCTAAACGTTTGGGAGTTTATTCCAGCACGGTGTTCAAGCGTAGAGACGATCCAGCATTTCCGGAATGGAGTCGCAATAAAGATCCAGATGGAGTGGCTTGGACTTTTTCTGCTGATACTAAGGAGTTTTTCCCCGTGGAAGACGAAACTTAGTCACAGGTTAGAAAAGGTTAATTTTCAATTTTTGGGTGCATTAATGTAGCGGTTCTCACGCTTAGTAACAGTAAATGCGCCTAAAGATTTTTTTTAATTTTTGGCGATGTTGCAGTGATTAGATATTATTTAAAACATCTGGAGGCAGAGCCTTGGGATATGGATTCCCGGCTAGAAGCTAGGAACCAGTTAAAGGCTTGACTCGATTGAGAACCGTTGTATTTTTTAAGCAGATGGTCGTTCCCTATTACTGACAATTAACAATTTTTATTAGCTAATCCTACTGCTTGAGATATGTTATTTAATTTGTTTTCTGACAATTTCAACAGCAATCCTTGGAGAATGCGGCGGATGATTCCCGGTCCTTGATAAACCCAGCCGGTATAAATTTGGACTAAACAAGCACCGGCGGTAATTTTATCCCAAGCGTCTTCTGCTGTAAAAATTCCACCAACGCCGATAATGGGGATTTGTCCTTGGCTTTGCTGCCAAATATACCGAATTATCTCCGTGGAACGTTCTCGCACTGGTTTTCCACTAATTCCACCCGCTTCTTCTGATAGCGATCTACCAGTTTGTGCAAGTATTTGAGTATTTAACCCTTCACGCTTGATTGTGGTATTGGTGGCAATAATTCCCGCCAATTTATAAGTTTGAGCTAAAGATACGATTTCTGCGATCGCTTCCGGCTCTAAATCTGGCGAGATTTTCACAAAGATTGGTTTTTGTAAATGATTCTCTTCATGTAAGGCATCCAATATAGAACTTAGCATGGCTGCATCTTGGAGTTTTCGCAATCCTGGCGTATTAGGCGAAGATACATTTACTACGAAGTAATCACCGTAATTTTTCAGTAAGCTGAAGCTGTGACGGTAATCTTTGGCGGCTTCTTCTAACGGTGTTACTTTCGATTTACCTAAATTTATACCGATAGGAATTAAAGGTTCTGGCTTTGAAGTGCGTGCTAAAAGTGCTGCCATTGCATCTGCACCGAAATTATTAAAACCCATGCGGTTAAGAGCGGCTTCATCGTTCGGTAAGCGAAACAACCGAGGACGGGGATTTCCCGGTTGTGCAAGCGATGTAACAGTTCCGACTTCTGCAAAACCGAAACCCAAACTAGACCACATGGGAATGGCAACACCATCTTTATCAAATCCGGCTGCTAAACCTACAGGATTGGGAAATTGCAGTCCAAATAGCGATTGTTCTAAACGGGAATCGCGCAGACAAAACGATTGCTGCAAGCGGCTTTTGACTAAACTTCCAGGTGGGCGAGATCCACTATTTCCCAACCATTCTAAAGTGCGAATTGTCTTTGAATGTAAGTTTTCAGGGTCTGCTTTAATCAGATTGAATAAAAGCGGACGTAGTGCAACTTGATAAATATCCAATTTAGTTAAAAAAAAGAACGATTATATTTTGACAAATATTTGGCAATAAATAGTTTAAATAATTGAAAGCTTAAGTCGGGGGACTTTTCTGGGCATCTTATATGGTAACAGGCTATGTTTACCGAGAATCAGATGAGGCAGCATCAAAAATTTTCAGCCGCCGAGCAGCAAATCTTTTCATTAGGGCGCATCCTTCAAACTTTGAGAGAAGAAGATAATGCTGACGTTCTGATTGAAAAGACTATTTCATATTTAAAGGAGCAATTTGATTATTCATTAATTTGGATTGCTCTTTACGACCGTCTCAATCATATATTGTTCGGCAAAGGCGGCGCGATACCTGATAGCGATAGTGACAATAGTTATTTACAACAACGGGTGGTTTTGAGTCCGGGGGATTTGTTAGAACAAGTTGTGATTCAGCAACGCCCGATGGGTGTAGCCGATTTGCGAATGGAAAAACGGGTGGAAGGATGGCAAGAAATTGCCACAAAGTTTGATATCCAGGGAACAATTATGTTACCAATCCGCCACAAAGATCGTTGTTTGGGTGTGGTAATGCTGGGTTCCAAACGCTGGGGTTATTTAATTGGTAGCGAAGCTAAGGCTCAGTTAACGATCGTCATAGGAGAACTAGGTACGGCACTTTTCCAACTTGAAATGGATTTGCAACACAAGCAAACCAAGCACCCAGATGAGGTATTACTGCGACTTTTAGAAAAATTAAGAACTCTAGCAACTTTAGAACAAAGGTTAGAGGCTGTAGTGTCCGCTACTCATCAGTTTATCGTGCCCAGTCGGACGAAAGTTTACTGGTTTGACCCTCAAAAACGTTGCTTTTGGCAGAGAATTAATACTCAATGTTTCAACTTAGGTAAAGTATCAAGTCAAAACAAAGCACATACTGTAACGGTAGAAGATTTAAGCGACTTTTATTATGCAATGTCTGCAAATCAATTAGTTTGGATTGGAGAAGGACGCAGTTCGCTCAAAAGTTATAGTACTAAAAATCTACTCAAACAACTTGATGTACGCAGTCTTTTAATTGCTCCTATTCTTTGGCAAAAAGACTTGTTGGGATTTTTAGCAGTGGAAGGTAAAGAACCTCGCATCTGGGCTGAAGCAGATAAAAACTTTGTCAAAGGTGCGGCGGGTTTAATTTCCTTGGTTTCTCTGACTGAAAACATGGAAACTAGCATCCAACAAATTCAAGAAGATGCGATTCTTCAAAGTCAAATTGTAGAAAGCATTTATAGCGATGAAGATATTGAACAAGTTTTACATAACTGTGCGGCAAAACTTTTAAATAGATTAGCTGCGACTCGATTTTTATTATTGTTTTACGATAACGAAGTAGGCGAATATAACTTTTTTTACCAAAGTCAACCCCATAAACGCCGACCTTTAAAATTTAGTTTGGATGCTTTAAAAGAAGTAGACGCACAACTTTTAGAACGTTCTACACAAGCTGTAGGTGTAGAAAACTTAGAAGAGGATTTACGATTTTTTAACTGGCGTTCTTCTTTGCTCGAAGCCGGATTGCGTTCGGTTTTGGTTAGCAACTGCACTCCTCAAAAGATAAGTAATGCAATTTTAGTTATTGCCAACGAAAGCGATCGCTCTTGGACAACTGTGGAAAAGGAGCTAGTACAAGTTGTTGCTCAGCAACTAGGAGCGATCGTCCGTCAATGGCAACTGTATCAACAAACCCAACATCAGCAGCAAATTTGGCATACTTTTGGGCAAAGTTTGCGAGTTCTCGAACCGCTAAATAATGCCAACGCGATCGAAGCAGAAAAAGAAAATCTTCCTGAAATTGTAGTACTCGAACAAATAGCTACAATTCTCAACTGTCCCTTAACCGTACTTTTATCTTGGAATCCCGGCGAAAAATTTGCTCAAATTATACCTGGAGTTGTTGCGAACGATCGCTTTAGTGTAGTTACCGATGTAACTATTCCAATCAATACCGATTTACTGATTCACTCAGCATTAACTACATCCGGATTAGTCAGCTTAAATGCCTCGGATTTACCTATTTCCAGCAGTCAGTGGCTTTGCGGCTCCGGAATTGGGGAAATTTTGCTCATAGCTTTACGCACCGCTACTCAATATCAACCAACTGGCGTAATATTAATGGCAGACGAAGCGCAACGCCAATGGTCGCCGGAAATTTTAGATGCTGTAGAAACTCTGATCGATCGGCTAGCTTGGTCGCGTCGGCAAAAGCAAGTTACACAACTTCTTCACTCACAAACCGAGGAATTGCAGCAATTAAACTGGTACAAACATCGGCGCTTTGAAGATAACCGTCGAAACACCCTCATGCTACTGAGTCAAATGCACGACTTAGGGATTCCGAATAATCAACTAACCCTAACACGCTATCAGCAATTACTACGGCAGTTGGATAATACCGTTACTTCTACAACTGCACTGCTAAAAACCGAACAGTGGCAATTAATTTTTAATCGAGAAACAGTAGCGATCGCAAGTTTAATCAAACGTTCTTTGAAAGGAGTTAACAAACTACTCAAACAACATAAGCTCTGGGTAGGAGTGCATGGATTGGGACAAAAATTGGACGGTAAGGAGTCATATACAGATGATTCGTTCATATCTAACTCACAAATAATGATAAGCGGCGACATCGTAAAAATTGAATTAATTCTGAGCGAATTGTTAATTGCAGCTTGTCATCGTTCTCAACAAAGCGGAAGGATCGATATTTGGTGTCGTCGTTTAGAAGAGCAAATTTTAGAAGTATCCATTACAGACAACGGTACTATTCATCCCCAATTATTAGAAGAATTACAGCAAGATACTTCCCCCGATGTGCTTGCTCAATCCAAACTCAAACAAGCACCCATGAAACACCTATCAATATGTAAAAAGCTGATAAAACAACTTCAAGGACAATTGGATTTTTATCAATTACCAGATGGTAGGGTAGTTAGTCGTTTGCTTTTACGGATTGGGGAATAAGGAGTTAGGAGCTAGGAGTTAGGAGTTAGGAGTTAGGAGGGATATTGCGGAGGAAGCGGAGGAAGCGGAGGAAGCGGAGGGAGCGGAGGAAGAGAATAAATAATTAGTTTTCTTGTAAAAAAATTAATTGCTTCCCCTGCCTCCCCTGCCTCCTCTGCCTCCTCTGCTCTCTTGTCCCCCATCCCCCCATCCCCCCATCCCCCCATCCCCCTCCTCGCTAGTTATAATGAATTTCCTGTAAATCGCGTTATTCTTATGGCACGCAACCGTTCTAAATCGGATTTACCATCGAAAGTTTGTCCGGTTTGTCAGCGTCCTTTTAGTTGGCGCAAAAAATGGGCAGATTGCTGGGATGAAGTAAAATATTGTTCTGAACGTTGCCGTCGTCGGCGTTCGGAAGCGAATGTTGAGAATGGGGATTAAATATTGGGAACCCAGATTATCAATTTTATTTCCCTATATTCCCTATCTTCAGAATTAGAAAGCTTTTAAGCCTTCTTCTCAATCGCTAATTACTAATAAATCTTCTCCATAAGACCTACACAATAAATCATAAAAATGAATTTCAAGGCGCAACCTAAATTAATTATTCACGGCGGGGCTGGTAGTTCTCTTAAAGATAAAGGAGGAGTGGAAATTGTTCGTCGCTCTCTTTATAAGGTAGTAGAGGAAATTTATTCTCTGCTGATGTCGGGAGGTAGTGCGGGTGAGGCGGTTGTCAAGGGTTGTCAAATGTTGGAAGACGATCCTTGTTTTAATGCCGGTACTGGTTCGGTGCTGCAATCTGATGGTCAAATTCGCATGAGTGCTGCTTTAATGGATGGCACGGCACAAAGTTTTAGCGGTGTAATTAATATTACGCGAATACAAAATCCAATTGAGTTGGCGCAGGCTTTACAAAGTTCTCCAGATAGAGTTCTTTCCGATTATGGTGCTGCTGAGTTGGCAAGGGAGTTACAGGTTCCCAGTTATAACCCTTTAACTGACGTGCGTTTACAAGAGTGGTTGCACGAACGTCAAGACAACTTTAAAAAGACAATGGCTGGGGTAGTAGCTCAAAAGGAACTGATATCAAACGGTAGCGCCCGACGCGGCACTATTGGTGTAGTTGCTTTAGATAGCCAAGGAAACTTGTCAGTGGGAACTTCTACTGGCGGTAAGGGCTTCGAGCGTATAGGACGTGTCAGTGATTCTGCGATGCCAGCCGGTAATTATGCTACCAAGGATGCCGCAGTCAGCTGTACGGGTATTGGAGAGGATATTATCGATGAATGTTTAGCACCCCGAATTGTAGTGCGCGTGGGTGATGGCATGACTCTTCAAGATGCCATGCAGCGTTCGTTTATCGAATCGCAACAAAATAAGCGGGATTTGGGTGCGATCGCCCTTGATGCCAAAGGAACGATTGCTTGGGGTAAAACCAGTGAAGTATTACTTGCTGCCTACCACGACGGCGAAAAAATCGGCGATACCTTGGAAGTGTCCGAAGAGATGCAGGTTGGGTGTGGTTAGAAACTGGAAGTGAGGAGTTAGGAGTGAGGAGTGAGGAGTTAGGAGTGAGGAGTTAGGAGTTAGGAGTTAGGAGTGAGGAGTTAGGAGTTAGGAGTGAGGAGTAGTGCGAGCATCTTGCTCGCTATTTAACTACTCCCTCTACCCCCTCTACCCCCTCTACCCCCTCTCCTTGTCCCCCCATCTCCCCATCCCCCCATCCCCCCCTGAGCCGCACGCTTCGCGTGAACGGGTTCGCCACTTCTCTCAACGGTCGTGTTCCTCCGCACGAGAGTGGACTCACCATCTCCCCATCCCCCCATCTCCTATTCCTTCTTCATCTCCCAGCCTTCTTTAACAACTTGACGCTGGCGAGCGATAACTAAGCTGTTGTCGGGGACATCATCTGTGATGGTTGAACCGGCGGCTACGTATACATTATTGCCCAAAGTAATTGGTGCAACTAAAACGCTGTTGGAACCAGTTCCGGTGTTGTTGCCAATTATAGTTCGATGTTTTTTAACGCCGTCATAGTTGGCGGTGATGGTACCTGCGCCGATGTTTACTTTAGTTCCGGTGGTTGCGTCGCCTAAGTAGGAGAGGTGAGCGGCGTTCGTACCGTTGCCTAATTTGCTGTTTTTCAATTCTACAAAATTACCTATACGGCAGTTTTCACCAACTTCTGCATGACCTCTTAAATGAGCGTAAGGTCCAATTCGGCTGTTATTTTGGACTACGCTATCGGTAATTACGGAATATTTGACGGTGACGTTTTCGCCAATTAAGCTATTTTCAATTAAGCTTCCCGGACCAATGCGACTTCCTGCTTTAATGACTGTATTGCCGCGCAGGTGAGTTTGGGGTTCAATAATTACGTCTGCTTGTAATTCTACTGTTTCGTCTATGGTGATGCTGGCGGAGTCTATCAACGTGACACCAGCTTTCATCCATGTTTCTTTGATCCTGGCTTGCAATATATCGTAAGCACCCGATAATTGTAAGCGATCGTTAATGCCTCCGATTTCTTGGTAATCTTCTACATCTACCGCCATGACTGGGGTAACTTGAGTTACGGCATCGGTAAGATAATATTCTTTTTGAGCGTTGTTTGCTTCTAAGTGAGGTAGTATCTTTTCTAAATCTTGCCAGCGAAAACAATAAACCCCAGCGTTGATCCGCTGATTTTCTCTTTGAGCAGCAGTACAGTCTTTATCTTCAACGATTTGCTGTACTACATTGTTATCATCACAAAAAACTCGCCCATAGCCTTTAGGATTGGGGAGTTTCGCTGTCAGAACAGTTGCTGCATTTTGATTTTCTTGGTGAATTTGCAAGAAATTTTTGAGAGTTTCGCTGCGTAACAATGGTACATCGCCATTAAGTATCAGCAAATCCCCATTGTACCCTTCTAAATGAGGCAGTAATTGCTGAATCGCATGACCAGTTCCTAACTGTACGGTTTGTTCGACGTATTCTAAATCGGCAATAGGCTGTAATGCTGTTTTTACCTCTTGGGCTTGATAACCGACAATTACCATCCGACGTTCTGGTTGCAGCGGTTCAACACTTTGAATAACTCTTTCTACAAGCGATTTACCGCCCAAAGTATGTAAAACCTTGGGTAGGTTTGATTTCATTCTTGTACCGCGTCCAGCCGCTAAAATTGCTACTACTACCATAATCAGCCAACAGCTATAAGTAAAAATGCAAATTTTAATTTCGGCTTAAATATACCCGATTCCCTAGCAAACCGAAATGTTAATTGCTTACAACTAGCTGCAATCTATGGTAGTAATAAATTCAGTAAACTGCTGCATTAGTTTTCGATCGCGCCAGCCTTTGTTTGTTTCTTCTGTCATGATTGATAGGGCTTCAGTTGGCGTAAAAGCTCTTTTATATGGTCTTTCGCTTGTTAAAGCATCGTAAATATCAATCATTTGAAACACCTGCGCTAAGAAAGGAATTTCATTACCTTTAAGTCCGTCGGGATAGCCAGTACCGTCCCAGCGTTCGTGATGGCTGCGGATAATAGGAATTACTCCCCGCATACTACGTAATGGCTGACAGATTTTTTCCCCAATTAAAACGTGCTGTCTCATTACTTCCCACTCTTCGGCGGTTAGTTTTCCTTTTTTAAGCAATACCGAATCGGGAATACCTACCTTACCGATATCGTGAAGATAACCGCCCCACATCAAATCCCTAATTTGATTGCGTGAAAGACCAAGATATTCGCCAAAAGTTTTTCCCAAATTTACCAAGCGTTCGCAATGATCGCCGGTATTAGGATCGCGGCTTTCAATTGCCCTCGCAATCGAAAATAGCGCCTTCTCAGCATGATCTAAATCTTCATTCAGACGTTTCTGGCGCACCAAAGATTTAACCCGTGCTGCCAACTCCACTCTGTCAAAGGGTTTGCTTAAAAAATCATCCGCCCCTACTTCAATTCCCCGAATTCGCGATCGCCTATCGTTCAAAGCCGTAATGAAAATTACCGGGATTAACCTAGTTTGTTCATCCTGCTTGAGCAATTGACAAACTTCAAAGCCATCCATTTCCGGCATCATTACGTCAAGCAAAATCAAATCCGGTTGCTTTTCACTGACTAAATATAAAGCAGCAGAACCACTGTCGGCTTCAATAACTTCGTAGCCTTCCATTCCTAAAAGAGCTACTGCTGTCATCCGACTAGCAGCATGATCGTCAACGACCAAAACTTTAGGAACATCATTTTCAAAGCTATTTAACGTATATCCCTTCCTCTGTAACGTTGTTGAAAGCTTAAAATCGCGTTCGGTATCAAGACGCGCATAATCATTCTTATCCTCATTTAGTCTTTCTTTAACCTTTAAGTCATGATTGGATAACTCTCCTGTATGACCTTCCGACTCTGTTGTTAAGGCATTATTTTTACCGATTTTATTATATAAGGTTGTGGGGTTTGACCCACTAACTTTCTGCTCGGTAGAGCCTGTATAATTGGATTTCCATTGAATCACAAAGGCACTCCATTTGTTTATTAACAATACAATGTTTCAAAATCTAGTTTAGTACTTGAACGTATTTTAAAAAGCATTAATAAGGGCTTTTAATTATTTATGCCTAAGTAACTTAATAAAAACACAAGACTAATTTTTTTAATGTTTTTTAAAGAAGATAGAGAAATTATGTCTAAGAATTTTCCCTATTATACAATTATAGTACGATCGATTGAAGCTAATTTTCAATCAGGTTTTCCACGGAGATTTACTTCAACAAATATCATTTACATAATCTTAAAATCGCAGAATTTAGATCGATTTTTAAGAACTCTTGTGACTGTAAACAGTGTTAAATAAAGCATTGATAGTAATTTCGCCGAAATATAAATACGATTATTGAAAGATGTTCTTAAGGCTATGTCAATGATATTCAACTATATTGAAAGTGACTTATATCACATATTTTTGTTTTACTAATTATTGTATTATTGTTAACAAGTATTAATTTTAACCGCGTATTCTTAATAAGTAATGGGAGAAGTTGCGGTTATAGGCGAATACATAGGATACAAGCAATTACCGCAAAGAATGTTAACTAATTTACCAGATGCCAGCGTTTACGCCAACGTGATGTAGGTTCAAAGGCAGAAGCTTGTTGCTCGCGATCGCGCCGTTTGATAATTACAGATGCAGAGTCAGTTAGTTTAGGATCTCGGTAGGGAACGGCAGCGCGGGTGAGTAAGTGTTCTTTTTCAGATGGGGAAAGGCTTGAAACTTGTTCTTCGTATGCTTTTGCGTTAAATCCGGCAACTGTACCGGGAGATTTTCTACCAACAGGAGGAGTCGAAGCAATGCTTAATGAGGCGTTTAAAAGCGCCGTGCGGACAGCAGCAGCACAAGAATAAGTGGCTAATAAACCATCTTGTTGCAAACACCGAGAAACTAGTTTAATAAATTCAATAGTCCATAAGTGAGGACACTGAGGTGGTGAAAAAGGGTCAAGAAAAACTGCGTCAGCTTTAAAATCCGATTGATATACTTGGCTAATTTTGTCTCTAGCATCGCCAATTAGCAGGGTGGCTTTAAGATATTCAGTTTGTACAAGATGCTCAAAAGCTAGTGTTGTCAAGATTTTTGTCAGATCGGTATTCCAATCGAGTAAATTATGTTCAATTGCAGCTTGGGGCACTCTTGGATTTAATTCCAGACAAATAACCTCTATATAACAGCTAGGATTAATTTCCCAAATTTTTTCAATAGCGGTTGCCGTGTTGTATCCTAGTCCATAACAAACATCTAATAATCGTAATACCGATCGATGGGCTTTATCTATTAATAAGGTAGGAACAACATACTTAAAATAGCTTTCTTGTTTTGCTCCGAAATGACTGTGAAATAATTCATTGAATTCTTCGGAAAAGAAAGTAAACGAGCCATCTGCTGTTTGGCGTGGTATAAAATCTTGATTAGTCATTCGATTTTAGATTTGAGATTTTAGATTGTAATTTTAAGTAAAATCGTCGATCGATAGTTAATAATCATGAAAAAACAAGATTTAATTATTTCTAATAAGTGGCTTTTTGAACATCTCAACGATGCCGATATAGCCGTATTTGATTGTCGTTTTTCTTTAGCTAATCCACAACAGGGAAAAGAACAGTATCAAACGAGTCATATTCCTGGATCATATTACTTAGATTTGAATCAAGACCTTTCATCAAGCGTACAAAAACACGGGGGAAGACATCCTTTACCTAATATTGACGAATTTGCCGAGAAATTATCAGTAATGGGAGTGAATGGGCAAACCTTAGTTGTTGCTTACGATGATTCGCAGCTTGCTTTCGCGTCTCGTTTGTGGTGGTTGTTACGCTATTTAGGACACGAACAAGTAGTGGTTTTAGATGGAGGTTTTAGTGGATGGCTTGCATCTGAATATCCCCTTACAGATATTGTTCCTTCTCAACGTAACGGTAAATTTATACCTCAGCCACGAACACAAATGATAGTAGATAGAGAAGTTGTGATAAATCGTAAAGATTCACCGACAACAGCTTTAATAGATTCAAGAGAAAGCGATCGCTACCAAGGTATTAGAGAACCAATTGATAAAATAGCTGGTCATATACAAGGTGCGATTAATTATCCTTGGAAAGAAGTAACTAATGCGGATGGTTATTTACTTCCCCAACAACAGCAAAGTAAACGTTGGTCGCAATTAAAAGATAATCAAGAAATAATAGTTTATTGCGGTTCTGGTGTTACAGCTTGCGTTAATTTACTTTCTTTAGAATTAGCAGGAATTCACACGGCTAAACTTTATCCCGGCAGTTGGAGTGATTGGATTAGTTATATGTAATTAGGTATTGGGCATTGGGCTACCTCCCACCTACGGTGAATGGGGATTGGGCATTGGGCATCGTTAAGAGTTAGCGGTTAATTATTAATATCTTTAACCTTTGACCTTTGACCTTTAAGCTTTAACCTATTTTAAAATTGTCCTAAATCCCAACTATAATTAACGCTTAAAAACCAACCATCAAAATCAATATTACGGTCTGTGGAACCACCTAGTGTAAAGCCGCTTTGTAAACTAATGCTGCTAAGGTCTGATATACCGTATTTTAAGTTAGCTGATAGTCGATGATACTGGTCTTCTCTGCTTCGTTCTAAAAAGTTGGCTAAGTTAAATTGATAGTCAATACCAAAGCGCAATGATTCTTCTAAAGAATAGTTTAAAGAGAACCAAACATAGTTAATAACTCGGTTGCGTTTTTCGGGTGGGTTTGTCAGACTTAAACGAACTTCGTAAAAGCTATCTAAGTTTAATTTTGGTCCTAAAGGATCTCTTCGTCCTACAGATAGGCGGAAAGAGTTTTCATTTAAAAATTTATCTCCTGATGAGAAATTAAAGCGATCGCTACTTTTTGAATAAAATAATTGTTGATTATTCCATCCAATTTCACCGTACATTTTACTGGTCAGTTGCTGGTAAATACCTAAGTTAAATCTGATTTGGTTGTAGTCAAATTCCGATTGATCGCTGTATCGAATTATGTTGCCATCAATTGACCCATTTAAATAGGTTTTCGGTGCGATTTTGAATGGTGCAGCGGCAAGTGTCAGTCCAGTAAATATTAAACCGTCATCAATTGGATTAGTTCTAGAAGAAAATATATTACTTGTATGAAAGTAGCCAACACGACCTAATAAATAGCCTACAGGTTTAAAATTATCTACAGGTTTTTCTATTGGTTGTGGTTGCTTTTGCTCTGGGGGCTTGGGTGCTTCCCTAGGAACTTCCCGCGCTATAATGACTAATTCCCTGTTAGTATAAATATTCTTGTTCTCTTCAAGTAGCTGTAATAACTTTTCTAATCTTCGAGAACGTTCGTCTTCAAAGGTATCTAATTTTTGCTCGATTTCTGATGGAGTTGGGGCAGGAAAATCTGTCGGTTGACTTTCTAAAGGTGGAGGATTTTTTTCAATATTTTCGGGAGTTGGTGGCGGTGGTGATGGCTCCTGTTGCGTTATCTGTATTGGTGCAGATAATTCTCTATTTGGAATTGAAATATCTGAAAATTCTAAACCTGTTAAATCTTGATTTATAGTAGCGGTATCTTGCCAATATTCAGAAATAATTGCATCCGGCGTAGGTTTTGATATGGGGAGTATTTTGCTTTGACTAAATTTACTATTCTCCGTTGATTTTTGCAGATGAATGATTTCTGGCTGTGAAATTACGGAAGTATTTGCTGTTGTTTCTCTCTTATCTTGTACTTTTATTTTAGTGCGATCGCGATTTGAAAAGGATTTATCAAATGATTCGGAAATAATGCGTGAGTCTGCCAAAGATGATATCGTTGATACAGATTCCCCTTGTTTTTTCTGGTTGCTTTGATTGGTAGCTTTTACCATCTTGCTAGTGCAACACCATATTGTGCAGCTAGAGACAAACGTTACATATAACCACAAATTTTTCCACTTTTTTGGTTTCATACTAAAACTCGTTTTATCTTGATTAGACTTAAATACGAGGGTAATAAATGCCCTATCTAAAATCCAGAATTCTGCTCGAATCTAGTATCTATAAGTTAATTGAGATCGTGTCATAAGAAAAAGCAATATTATTCAGTCTCAAAGATAAGATTATCTTTGGCTTTGATTAATCAGTGTAAAGTTACTAATATATAGTGGAATTGTCTATTTTAGATATTTAATTTTTAAATTGATTTAGGCAAAATTACTTAAAAAAAGTTGCTATAACATTTTACAAGCTCGAACTTTTGATTTTAATCTTCGTCTTGGCTGGTGTGGTAATCGTAAAATTATGTAAGGTATACAGCTTTTATGTTCCGCAAGTTAGTTCCCTTGGTGATTGTTAGTTTATGTGGAGTTGTAATATTGCCGTTACCGCAACAGGCAAATGCATCAACTCCTTTGACTCGGGCTGTAGTTAAGAAACTGCATAACTGGGTACAACTCCTGCCCCAAAATCGACCAAAGCGTCGGGCACGAAGAAGTGATACGATGGCTCCTGGAGACGGATTGGCTACGGGTAGAGCTTCTTTAGCTGACTTGCGGTTTAACGACGGTTCCTTAGCACGGATTGGCGAGCGAGCAGTATTTAGATTTGTGCCCAGCACTCGAACATTTAGATTGTTAAATGGAACCGTATTACTGCTGATACCACCAGGGCAGGGACAAACAAAAATAAGAACTCGTAGTGCTGGTGCAACAATTCGTGGTTCGGGATTATTTGTACGTTATGACGAGCAAACAGATACCACGGTTGTAGGTTCGCTGACTGATAGCGGTATAGAAGTTTTTAATAAAGATGAATCTCGTTCTCAAGTACTAAAAGCGGGACAGTTAATAGTAGTAGTTAAAGGAAAAATTCAGGGATTATACGATTTTGATCTGAGAAGTTTTTACGAGACGAGCGATTTAGTACGGGGACTCGATTTAAGTAGCCCTAGCGATACCTCTTCAGATCCTGCGATCGCTAGCGTTCAAGCAGAAACCTCCGAAGCTGTCTCAAAACAAGTGCCTATCAAAGGCGAGGATGTAGTTAAAAATCCATCTTTTATGGAATTAAGTCCTGTTTCCTCAGAGACACCAGGTGAAGAAGTTGTTCAAACTTTACCTAAAATTCCTTTCGTAGAAGACGGACCAGTTATTATAGACAATCCAGAAGAAAACGAAGAGAAACCATCCTTACCAGTAACACCAGTAATACCAGCAACAACAACACCAACTGATACTGGTAAACCGACAACACCAACAATACCGGCAACAACAACACCAACTGATACTGGTAAACCGACAACACCAACAATACCGGCAACAACAACACCAACTGATACTGGTAAACCGGCAACACCAACAATACCGGCAACAACAACACCAACTGATACTGGTAAACCGACAACACCAACAATACCGGCAACACCAACACCAACTGATACTGGTAAACCGACAACACCAACAATACCGGCAACACCAACACCAACTGATACTGGTAAACCGACAACACCAACAATACCGGCAACACCAACACCAACTGATACTGGTAAACCGACAACACCAACAATACCGGCAACACCAACACCAACTGATACTGGTAAACCGACAACACCAACAATACCGGCAACACCAACACCAACTGATACTGGTAAACCGACAACACCAACAATACCGGCAACACCAACACCAACTGATACTGGTAAACCGACAACACCAACAATACCGGCAACACCAACACCAACTGATACTGGTAAACCGACAACACCAACAATACCGGCAACACCAACACCAACTGATACTGGTAAACCGACAACACCAACAATACCGGCAACACCAACACCAACTGATACTGGTAAACCGACAACACCAGTAATACCAGCAACAACAACACCAACTGATACTGGTAAACCGACAACACCAACAATACCGGCAACAACAACACCAACTGATACTGGTAAACCGACAACACCAACAATACCGGCAACACCAACACCAACTGATACTGGTAAACCGACAACACCCCAAACTCCGATACCAAATCCGGAACCACAAACTCCGACACCAAATCCGGAACCACAAACTCCGATGCCAAATCCGGAACCACAAACTCCGATGCCAAATCCGGAACCACAAACTCCGATGCCAAATCCGCAACCACAAACTCCGATGCCAAATCCGCAACCACAAACTCCGATGCCAAATCCGCAACCACAAACTCCGATGCCAAATCCGCAACCACAAACTCCGATGCCAAATCCGCAACCACAAACTCCGATGCCAAATCCGGAACCACAAACTCCGATGCCAAATCCGCAACCACAAACTCCGATGCCAAATCCGGGTAGCGGTGGTATGGAACCAACTCCTAAACCCGAACCTCCAGCAGTAGAACCTCCTCCGATATCTACCTAATGGTTGATTGCATAATGTTTAATAGGTTCGTTTTCTTGTAAATGTCGGGAGACTATTCTGTGCTACGTCTCTACAATTTCAATTCCAAGGTTCGGTAGGAGCGTTTGATTCATTTACAGATATAGTATTTATTGATAAGTTGTCTGCGAAATCGGAAGAAGCAGAACCAGTTAAGTTTTGGAGTGCTTGGAGTGCTTCTGTGGCTGACTGATACCTCTGCTGGTAGTTATCAATGACCATTTTGCTGAGGATTTTAGCAAAGGCAATAGTTATAGTTGCTTTGTCAATCCATTCCAATTCCTGGTTTTCATCTATTGGTAATTCGTGAGGTGGTGTACCAGTTAAGCTAGAGATGCCGATCATTCCAACTGCATAAATATCGCTACTGTATTGGGGATACCCCAAACATTGTTCTCGTGGCGCATAACCTTTAGTACCAATACCAATTGTGAAGGCTGTTTGTTCTTGAGAATTAATTACTTGAGTAGAAACTTGTTTTACAGCACCAAAGTCAATCAAAACCAGCTTACCGTCTGATTTGCGTCGAATAATGTTGCTGGGTTTAATATCGCGGTGAATTACACCTTTGTCATGTACAAACACTAATGTTTGCAGTATATCTTTAAGTATCTCAATAACTATTGGTTCTGGAAGACGTTTATCTAAACGTATTTCTTTATTTAAAGGTTTACCTCGGATGTATTCTTGAACTAAATAAAATTCTTCTTCTTCTTCAAAGTAAGCCAGTAACTGGGGTATTCGATCGTGATTTCCTAATGCCTGTAAGGTTTGTGCTTCTGATTTAAACAAGCGTCTGGCTACTTGCAATTGTTCCGATTTATTATTAACCGGCTTCAACTGCTTGACAACGCATAGAGGGTTGCCTGGAAGTCTGATGTCTTCTGCTATATAAGTTTCACTAAATCCACCCGAACCTAATACATTAACTACTTTATATCTACCATCTAAGACTTTTCCCGATATTTCTTTTAAACGCTGTCCTAATAAATCTTTTAAATCATCTTGCCCAGATATTATCTCTTGTACTACGCGGTTGGAAGCGTGCTTTTGTAAAATATCGACTAGTTGAGTTTTTCTTAACTTTTCCCTGGCTACTTCGGTTCCCAAATAGCAAAGTCCAACGGTAGAAATTGCAACTATTGGTACGGCAGTAGGAACAATTAACTGACTGTAGACAAATAAACTGTAACTAATTCCTCCCCAGACAATCGTAAGCACGAGACTCGCCGCAAATCTTGTTGTACCTTGTCGTATTCTGGCTATTATTAGCGCCAATCCACCAACTAAAATCAGTACGAATAAACCTCGCTGTAATGGATTAGAAATTGGAGAAACAATCGTTTTTCCTTGCATTAAGGTTGCGATCGCGTTGGCATGAATTTCGACTCCAGACATTTTTTCAGGATATAGCCCGGAAGAAGATACAGCAACGCGATGGAAATCGTCTCCTTTGTTCGTTCTAGCAGTGAAGCCGATTAAAACAATTTTATCTTTGAAAACCTTTCCTCCCTGTAAATTAGTATCCCAGAAGTCCGGCTCAAATAAATTCCAAAAAGAATAAGTCTTAAATGTCTCTTCCCCTCCATAAAAATAAATGCGATCGCCTTTTGGTTGGGGATATTTTATATTGGCAGCCATTAGTACTGATTGGTCAAATGAGGGCATGATGCTGGGAACTATACCTTCATTTTCCGTTAAAAGTTTGGGGAATACGCTTGCTAATCTGTGGATTTTAGCATCTATCTCTAGAGGGAAGTTTGTCGAACCTATGGATACTGAACCCGTGCGAAGTTGCTGATGCGGTAAAACTAATTGCCAGGAAAATCCTTGATATGACTGAGATTTTTCATAGAGTGCAGCTAGAGTTACTTTGTCTCCATGTCTCTGTAGCACGTCAATCAGCTGTTTATCGTCGGCTTCCCCGTAACTGCTTGGGGAATCAAAAAGTATATCTACTGCAACATGACGCGCCCCAGCTTGGATTAATTTGTTGATGGCTTCACTGTATACTTTGCGTTGAAAGGGAAAAGACTTCAGGGGTTCTAAATAAGCGTACTCAATCGCATCTATTTCATAAGATTGCTTGGGAAACAATAATGAATCATCATCTATTGCCAAGATGACAACATCTTTTGGCGGAGTTACTTTTCCTCGCAGCAGATAAAAAAAGCTTTCTGCTTGGAATTCTAGCCAATAATTTAAACCACCACCAGAAGCGGCTAGCAATACAGCCCCTACAACCGAAGCACCACTAAGAATATGACCTAAACGTGCCATCATCTTAAATTGACGTGCCGTTACCGTAGAAGTGGCTTGTTTGGGAAACCTCAGCAGTTTCTTGGCAGCAGACACATATTTTTTAGTTGTGTTATATGTAGGTTCTTCTGCCATATTGTATTATTGGTTAATTTACGTAGAACAATGCCGTTCGGTTTACACATTACTTAGTGTAAGCTACCCTATCGATAATACTTAAACAAAAATCTATACACATGAAAATATTATACTTTTATTAACTATCATCTGATGTTTCTTTTTGTGGCGATAGAAAGATGATGTTCCATTCCCGAATCAATACCATGAAGAGTACTTGGAGAAGGGGATTTCCTTAAATTGGCTTTATGTAAACCTTCAGGCAATTAACTCGCCATCTATATGGATTGTGAGTAAAAATATGTATATTTCATATTCCCGTTATATGTAGCCTTTTCATTTTCTGTGGGGCAAAAGTAAATTGGGTAACTTATCGTAAATTCTTAAATTATTTTTACAAGCAAGCGATTAGTAGGCAACAATATTTTATTGAGTTATCGAGTCTTGCCTTCTGGGTGTGTGATTCGGTTAAACACATTGCCCGATTAATTGAAGATGATTTCTTGTCTGAGACTGGGTACTCTATTATCTGTAGGTTATCGTTAAAATTTTTTAATAATCATTGCTTTTTAGATACTCCGAAGCTATTAAGCGCCTCAAACACTTCTTTGCTTTTCCCCAATCGCAACAGCCACCGTATGTTATTCAAAGTCATAAAAACCATGATTATTCACTCGGAGGGTGCGATACTGCTCTGCATACTAAGGCTTGATAATTACTTACCTATTTAGGAGTAAACTTAACTAATATACAGTTAAAAATTCTGCTACTTAGTCAATTTTATTGGTAGATTTTGATTTCAGGGTGCCTATAAGCAAATTGAAGGTGAAAAACACTCTCAATTTGTTTTAACCACAGTTTATTGTTTTAGTCAATCTCCTTAATTGGGGGATGGTAGATAAAAGCTATACATGACAATATAATTTATATATTAGCGAATTTGTCATTTTATTATTGCTATAATCTATTGTTCAATCTAGATTCATTTATATTTAATGGTGTAATTTCCTATGGAAACTCATATGACTCGTCTGTCTATTTTTGTAGACGGAAATAATATGTTCTATGCTCAACAAAAGAACGGCTGGTTTTTCGACCCACGACGAGTATTAGAATACTTCAAATACGAGCAAATACATACAAATTTAATCAACGCATTTTGGTATACAGGCTTAAAAGACCCACAGGATCAACGAGGTTTCAGAGATGCTCTAATTAGTTTAGGATATACAGTACGAACTAAAATACTTAAAGAATATTATGATGATTCCTCCGGACGTTACTCTCAAAAAGCTAATTTAGATATTGAAATTGTTGTAGATATGTTTAATACAGTAGACCAATATGACCGGGTAGTTTTATTTAGTGGAGATGGAGATTTTGAAAGAGCAATTGAACTATTACGCTCGAAAAACACTCATATAACGGTCGTATCTACAGAAGGAATGATAGCACGAGAATTACGTAATGCTACCGATAGATATATAGATTTAAATGAAATAAGAAACAGTATAGAAAAAACTGAAGCTTAATAATCTTTACAATTATTTAGAAAATTAATTAGTAAAAAAAATTAAATTAGAAAGTATTGTTAGGCACAAGGAAAAAATCTACAAAAACAGGGTTATGAAAACAAATCCAGAACGAATTATTATTTTTGATACCACACTCCGCGACGGAGAGCAATGTCCGGGGGCAACTTTAAATATCGATGAAAAACTAGCGATCGCCAAGCAGTTAAAGCGTTTGGGGGTAGATATCATTGAAGCGGGTTTCGCCTTTGCAAGTCCCGGAGATTTTGAAGCTGTGAGCAAGATAGCTCAAACTGTAGGTACAGAAGATGGTCCGGTAATCTGTAGTTTGGCAAGAGCGATAAAAAACGATATCAAAGCCGCAGCAGAAGCCTTAAAACCAGCTGTTAAAGCAAGAATTCACACTTTTATTTCAACTTCTGATATTCACTTAAAATATCAGTTAAAGAAAACTAGAGCAGAAGTGTTATCAATTGCTGAAGAAATGGTTGCTTACTCTAAATCTTTTATGGAAGATGTAGAGTTTTCGCCAATGGATGCAGTACGTTCCGAGCCAGAATATCTTTACCAAGTATTGGAAAGAGCGATCGCAGCCGGAGCAACAACAGTTAACATTCCGGATACCGTTGGTTATACAACTCCCAGCGAATTTGGAGCTTTAATTAAAGGAATTACAGAAAACGTTCCGAATATAGATAAAGCAGTTATTTCGGTTCACGGACACAACGATTTAGGTTTAGCAGTTGCTAACTTTTTAGAAGCTGTAAAAAATGGTGCCAGACAATTAGAATGTACCATCAACGGTATAGGAGAACGCGCCGGAAATGCAGCTTTGGAAGAGTTGGTAATGGCTCTACACGTCCGCAGACAATACTTTAATCCCTTCTTAGGACGCGATGTTGATTCGGAAGCCGCGTTAACGAATATTGACACCAAACAGATATATAAAACCTCTCGTTTGGTTTCCAATTTAACGGGAATGTTGGTGCAGCCAAACAAAGCAATTGTTGGAACAAATGCTTTTGCTCACGAATCCGGAATTCATCAAGATGGCGTGTTGAAAAACAAGCTCACCTATGAAATAATGGATGCCCAATCTGTTGGTTTGACAGAAAATCAAATCGTTTTAGGCAAGCATTCGGGAAGAAATGCTTTTCGTACCCGTTTGAAAGAATTGGGCTTTGAAATGTCAGAAAATGACTTAAACAAAGCATTTGTTCGATTTAAAGAAGTTGCCGATAAGAAGAAAGAAATTACCGATTGGGATTTAGAAGCACTTGCCAACGATGAAATTCAACAAACACCCGACTTATTCAAATTGGAATTGGTACAGGTTTCCTGTGGTAGCAATGCAAGTCCCACTGCAACCGTGACTCTACGCAATCCAGAAGGAGAAGAGTTAACTGATGCTGCGATCGGTACCGGACCAGTGGATGCTGTATACAAAGCAATCAACCGCGTGGTAAATGTACCGAATAACTTGATTGAGTTTTCCGTGCAATCGGTAACTGCTGGTATTGATGCGATCGGTGAAGTTACCATCCGATTGAAGTACGAGGATAAGATTTATTCAGGGCGATCGGCGAATACAGACATTATCGTTGCATCGGCGCAAGCTTATGTAAATGCACTTAATCGTTTGTATGGAGCGGTACTTAGTAAGCGGAAGCAGGAAGTGACTGCGTAGTAATAAAAAGCCCTCACCCTTGAAGGGTAGGGCTAGAAAAACAAAGCCCACCTGCGTGGGCTACAAAGCTTCATTTGTTGACTGATTCATGAGAATCAAGAAACCCGGTATCTTTGAGATATCGGGTTTCTAGAATTATCATCTGTGAGCGTAAATAATGTATTTGAAGAAACTGCTCAAGAAGAAGGCACCTAAAATTCAAGCGTATCTTGATAGGTTGAGTTAATACTGGGTAAGACTTGAGTAGACTTCAATTTATTTAAAATCAAGAAAATTGAATTGGCTGACTTTAGGATTAGCTTCTTTACTGGACGTATCGCAGATATTTAAACATAGTAACCTCAATAATTTAATCCTATGATTAGCGTATAAATACGGGATTAAAAGTATCATAAGTATATGTAAAATATAATAAAGCATAGAAAAATTGATGGCTTTGCCGTCATTAATGCTACTGCTTTGAAGCAGTTCAGTAATTGATTAATTCATGACAAAAGTAATTCCTTCTTATACACAAGGTGTATTTACCAACACTAATCTTTATTTTGCAGGCGTTTCTGATAAATGGGTTCCTTTGCCAAAATGGGGATCTTTTTTAACAAATTTAGGAGGTTGGATAGCACAAGCTCAGACTAGAAAAAATCGATTAGTATTAGGTGTTGCAATTCCTATTAGGAATTATGCTGCTGCTTTGGCAGCTTTAGGCGTTGTATTGGCGAGAGTTGATGTTCCCATCCAAAGCATCGATATCAACAGGCATTTTCAACAGTTGTCTAGCTTACCAATAGGAACAGCAGTTCATTATAAATATGGCACTAGAAAATTAAAGGGGATTTATCAAGGTGTCGAAGAAGTTCATGGTGAGCAAAGACTCCGAATACAAATACAAAATAAAAGGAATGGCGGCGGATTAACTAATATTATTCGGAAAGAAGAATCACTGAATGTTAAGATAGCGTCTAACCAAAATACTAACCTTCCTAAAAGACAAACTGGACGTTATATTCTTAAGAATAAAGATTTTATAAAAGCTGTAACTGGCAAAAATAACCTAAAATATTTTACTGAAAATCACTCAAATTATGCGATAATTGGACAATTTAGCCTTCTTAGACAAGAAATAATGGAAGCTAATTTTGCCCGTTATTTATCTAAATATAAATTTAAAGAAGGCAATTTGCAGGATATTTTGCGAGTACGTGATTTTTTTACAACCGAAGGTCAACCTTATTGTGGAGAAGTATTGTCAGCACAGGGAAATACTCCTCCTCAAACAACAGATGAATTAGTACCCCATGTCGTTATCTTTGATGGCGCTACTGGCTTTATTAAATGGCGGGATTACTACCGTAATTCCCATTGGATTGTATTGCTTGAACGTACAGACATACGTTTTCAAGAAGCCGTCGAAATTATTAACCAAGAGTATATAAATCGGGTTGATGAAGAAATTCAAAATATTCCTTCACCACTCTCTAGTTTTGAAATGATTGTTTATCAGCAGCAAGCTTACTAATGAATTATAATTTGCTATCAGATGTCGATAAAATTTATTCATATAGTAATGATATAAAAATTAATATACATCAATTAGAACATTCTGAGTTTCGTCATTTTTGTTTGTCTTTGAAAAGATTTGAAAGTTTAATCGGTGAAAACGCAAAAGACGATTATTGGAAACAATTTTTACGTCCTCTAAAAAGGTATCGATTTAAATTATGTGCTGCACCATTACCGTTTAACTATCCAAAAGAATGCCAACCAGAAACTATTGAATTTTTAAATAAAAAACTAAAAAAATGCGAATACATCTATCCGAATTTAATGTCGGCAGCAACTGATATCTTCAATAGTTTCGTTAGCTTATCAAAATCAGATAATAATCCATTACTTAATTTCATTAATAAAAATTTTACTGACGTGTCTGTTTTAGTTAAAGAATCTTATTTAATAAATAATGTTAATCAACAATCTAATTTAGAAGTATTAGTTCCATCAAATTTACGTGGAATAAGAAATTATAATGTATTAGTTATTGCTGGAGCAAAAAGTTGGTTCCCGGATTATATCTTTACTGCTCCGCGTGTTCGGGAAATTAATGTGATTCAATACGATTGGATAAAGGATAATTGGGATTTTAAATCTGTTTTTATTGATAATGTCGATAATTTAAAGAAATATTTTAGAATTCAAGTCTTTTTAAATCAAGAGAAAGCTCATTTTCAAAGTAGCGATATTGCAGTTATAGATTATGTTCATGCAAATGAAATTTTGCTACCATCTATCAACTTAAGCGAAGTTGTAAAAGTTATCACTAGTTCATCAAAAGCTACTAATGATTACGAAGATATAGAAGCACGCTTATTTTTATTAGAAGGAGAAACAGCTATTTGTCTTGATGCCAGTTCTAAAGCGATTGTAATTGATTTAGAAGAAACTGAAAAATCGCAAGTAGTAAAAAAACTTGTTACCAACATTCAACCAGGTATGTTTCTTGTTCTTCGTACAAGTGGTGGAGGTGACTATATTATTCCTGTAGCAAACCGCATATTGGGAGAACAAGCTCGACACTTAAGAGAATTACAACAATACTGGAAAAGTCTTCTTAAAAAGAAAGTGAGAGATAGTAGTTTGGCTTCTGTTAGCAGAAACCTTGTTAAGCTAGGTTTTAAAACCGCTAATAACGAACAAAATATTAGCAATTGGATGTCTGACAGAACTATTAGACCAAAAGATTTTGATGTAATATTACGTTTTGTCGGATTAGAAGATAGGTTACAAGAATTTCGTGAAGCTGCAAATAAAATTTATAGCGCTCATCTAGAAGCTGGTAAAAATATTCGTCAGTTACTTTTAAAGCAAGTACGTAATTATGATTTGCAGCAACTAGAGCAACAAGTAAAAATGGATTTTGAACTACCAGAAGCAGATGATGTTAGTATAACTGCATTTCGAGTATTAGATATAAATACAGAAACCATTTCGATTCCGTCTTCAAAAATTGCACAGCCTTTTTCAGTAGATGCCGAGGTTATCAATGGTTGACCATATAACGAATAGAGACAAAATTATTCAATCGCTTCGAGAAGAACTTACAGGACCATCTCCCAAAGGAGAGCCAATAAATTGTTCTGCTGAAATTATATTTGAGTCGGATAAAGATTTTTATAAACCCAGACAACAAGATAACGGTGATGAGATTCTACAAAGAGATCCACCGCTAGTAAGATATGGCGTTGGCGTACTTCATCCACCCAAAACACCATTTGAAAATGATGAAAAGTCGGATGATATTGTCCCCGAAAATCAGTCTGAAGAAACAAATTCGCCAGAAGAAAAATTAATTACAGAAGAAGCGAATAAAGATTGTGAAGATATTAAAACAAATATATCGAAAAGTATTGAAAGTGATTCAGATAATTTGGACTTATCGACTGCTAATGCGTCCAAACCTAGCAGTATAGGAATCAGCTTTTTAGCGGAGTTACCCAAAAATTCTGTTTTAAAAATTACAGCAAATGACTGTGGATACTATCGGCAGAAAAAAGTCGAAGTGCGCGTAAAAGAAGACACCGTAAGAGAGCGTACTTGGTGGCTACGAAAATCAATTAACTTTAAAGCAGAATTTACTCCCGAAGAACTTTGTTTTACAAACGAGAAAAAAATTGTCAGAACACAAGAGATTGATGGGCTGAAACTTAATTTTGAAGTCTTTTCTCGACCAGATAAAGAAAAACGCGAAGGTGTGCGGTTATTAACAGTTTGCCTAATTAACCGGACATCTACGAATGTTAGTCATGTTAGTCATGAAAATTGTTTATTTCAAGCAGGTTTTAAAGCGACTATTGTTTCACCAGAAGGTGAGGCGCATATTTTACCTTATCCGAAACCTAACTCAACCGAGGATGAAGAAGAGCAGTCACTAGCCCTTCTTTACCGTAAAATGGAAACCTATGCTGTGGGACATGGCTGTGCTGCTGATTGGGATAAAGAATCAAGGTTTGGCAAAGTTAAAACTGTAATAGCAGAATGCCTTCCTGCTTTTGAAACACCTAGTACCACTCCCGATATTCGCCGTAAAGATAACAGCAATATTGAAGTACCAATGGCTCCTTTAGCTGGGTTGGTGGAAGGTAATGACGGCTTTACTGCTTTGGAAGAAGTTGTTCACCTCTATGAGCAGTGGATTGAAGAAAAAATAGCTGAAATTCCCTTTCTTGATGGAAAATATCAAGATGCTGCTTATCGGCACATGGATGAATGTAGCAGAGCAGCTCAAAGGATGAGAAATGGACTTAATTATTTACTTAATAACGCTCAAGCGAAAAGAGCATTTCAGTTAGCAAATCATGCTATATTGCTGCAACAAATTTGTAGCAGTAGCGAGTTGCGTAAAGCTAATTTCGATTCTCAAACGAAGCGCTATACTTTTTCAACAAATTACAAAGCACCAAATCTTTCACCAATTCCCCCATCTCGTGGTAAGTGGCGGGCATTTCAAGTCGCATTTTTACTGATGTCCGTTGAATCTACAGCAGAAGGCAATATTCCCGAACGCAGTACCGTCGAATTAATTTGGTTCCCTACTGGTGGTGGTAAAACAGAAGCATATTTGGGTTTATCAGCTTTTGCGACATTTATGCGCCGTTTGAAAAATCCAGATGATGCGGGCGTTAATGTCTTAATGCGATATACCCTAAGATTATTGACTGCCCAACAGTTTCAGCGTGCTTCTGCACTTATTTGTGCAATGGAACATCTGCGCCGTCAACATCAGGATGAATTGGGCAAAGAACCATTTTCTATTGGTATTTGGGTTGGTGGTGAAACTACTCCTAACAAACGTAAAAATGCAGTACACGCTCTGGGACAACTTCAAAAAAGTTCATCCGCAGAAAATCCCTTTTTAATAAGTCAATGTCCTTGGTGCAATGCTCAATTTGGTCGCTATGAAGGAAAACTGCCAAGTTCATTACCAAAAGTTTTGGGATATAAAAAAACCCGTGACACTGTAATTTTTGAATGTCCTGATAATGAATGTGAATTTTCTAAA
This sequence comes from Rivularia sp. (in: cyanobacteria), assembly GCA_965234645.1. GTDB lineage: Bacteria > Cyanobacteriota > Cyanobacteriia > Cyanobacteriales > Nostocaceae > Rivularia. Next base: position 6,094,461 of record OZ248344.1, read on the forward strand.
AACGATGGTCTTCCAGTTTATATAATTGATGAAGATATTTATGAAAAACGTCCATCTTTAATCATTGGCACAGTAGATAAGTTTGCGCTGCTAGCATGGAGTTATGCGCGGAAAGCACGAGGATTATTTGGAATAGGCGTTGATGGTAATAGAGAAACCTCTCCTCCTGGCTTAATTATTCAAGATGAACTGCATTTGATTTCTGGTCCTCTTGGTTCAGTAGTGGGATTATATGAAACTGTCATAGAAGAGCTTTGTACGGATAGACGCAGTGAAGAAAAAATTAAACCAAAAATAGTTTGCTCTACAGCAACAATACGCCGCTATGCAGACCAAATAAAGGCACTTTATGGGCGTGAAGATGCTGTGTTATTTCCACCTCCAGGAATTGATGCAGAAGATGCATTTTTCTCGCGTTATGCCCGCAATGATGATGGAACGTTGCAGCGAGGTCGAATATATGTAGGCGTTCATGCACCCAGTTTAAGGTCTTTGCAAACAGCTCAAGTTCGTAGCTTTTCTGCAATACTTCAAGCACCCGTTACACTTACACCAGAGGAAAGAGATCCTTGGTGGACATTCCTACAATTTTTTAATAGTCTACGAGAATTGGGGACAACTTTATCGTTATTGCAATCCGATATTCCAGGTTATTTAAAAGTAATTAGAAATCGATTGGGTTTAGAGTGGCAACAGTCACGCCGCTTGTGGCGCATCTTGGAACTTACCGGACGTATACGCAGCGACCAAGTACCCGAAGCGATCGCCAAGCTAGAAGTCAAATACAACAGTGAAAATAATCCACACCCCGTTGATGTTTGTTTGGCTTCCAACATTATTGAAGTGGGAGTTGATATTGATAGATTATCACTGATGGCGGTGGTTAGCCAACCAAAAACAACTTCCCAGTATATCCAGGTAACAGGACGTGTTGGTCGTCGTTGGTGGGAACGTCCTGGTTTGGTGGTAACTTTGTATAGTCCCACAAGACCGCGCGATCGCTCTCACTTCGAGAAGTTCCGCAGCTATCACCAGCAACTTTACGCACAGGTTGAACCAACAAGCGTTACTCCTTTTTCGCCACCTGTTTTAGATAGAGCGCTTCATGCAGTTATGACTATATATTCCCGACAAATTGGTAATCAAGAAATAGCTCAAACTCCTATTCCTTACCCAGAAAATTTCATCGCAAAGTTGCGAGAAATTCTAATTCCACGCATAGAATTAGTAGATCCAGATGAATTAAAAAATTTTAAAAAAGTGTTTAATAAACGCGCATCGGAGTGGCAAAACTGGCAACGCACAAACTGGGAAAAAGGTAAAGATGATACCGATATACCATTACTGAGGGTAGCAGGTGAATATGCCAGTCGCGAGCGGCAACGTTTATCTTGGGCAACACCAATGTCCATGAGAAATGTAGATGCAGAATGTCAAGCTGAAATAACTAATCTTTACATACCTGAAGACTGAAGGAGTAGAAGAAGATGCCTAAAGGTCCAATAAGACGCGCTCAGTTGATTGCGCCTTTCGGTGTAGGTGCAATGGTAGTGGTTCGAGATGGTACATCTTTAATTACAGCCGGGATTGACCACTGGTACAAACGTGAAGATGGTAATGAAGCCGAAGACAAATTAGAATTTAGAGTAGATGAATGGCGTTTAGCACGTTCTTTAGGAGTGAATCATTTTCAACAACCCCCAGATTTCAGAAAATCGAACAGAGGAGATGGGGTTCTTAATAGCTATTTAACCGTACCATTTTTACGTTTTCCTCAATGGCATTTTTGTTCCTCCTGTAATCGTTTAGAAAAGTGTACTTTAACTAAGCGTGATAAAGCAAAATGCCCAGAATGTGAGAGCAAGAATAAAATAAAATACATGGCACAGGTTCCGATTGTCGCTATGTGCGATCGCTCTCATATACAAGATTTTCCTTGGCGCGAATGGGTACATCAATCAGCAAATCCAAATTGCAATAAACCACTGCGCTTAGTTGGAACTGGTAGTGCAACTCTCGGTGGTTTGAGTGTCCGATGTGATTGTGGTGCTAAACGTTCTCTTAACAGGATTACTGAAGCTGATGGTACAGAAACAACACTGAGTAAAACTTTGGTTAATGAGAAAGATTCTTTCTTCTTGTGTCAGGGTAAACGTCCTTGGTTAGGTACTGAAGATAGCGAACCCTGCTCATGTCATATACGAGGTACTTTGCGAAGTGCTACTAATGTTTACTATGCACAAGTTCGTAGTGCTATTTACCTGCAAAGAGGTAAAAATAGTAAACTTATTTCAATTTTAGAAGAACCACCGCTTTCAAAGATCATTCAAAAGTTGGCGAGATTAGGTGATAATATAACGCCTGAAGATATTAGAGAATTGTACCCTGAGCTATTAAAATCTTTTGCAAATGAAGAAATTCAAGATGCTTTGAAAATTATATTATCACCATCGGATAGAGATGCTGATATAAATAATATTGAAAATGATGACCCAGAAACAAGTTTTCGCCGAGAAGAATTTAATGTAATTCGCACTGAACGTAATGAAGAAAACCTCAAAATTAGAACAATAAATATTCACAAATATGAACCAGAGATTGCGAGTTATTTTTCTCGAATAATGCTGATTGACAAGTTAAAAGAAACCAGAGCTTTAACTGGATTTACCCGCATTTTCCCAGAAACAGAGCAATCTTTACAAACTCTACAATCCCTTTTATGGCATCAGCAGCCCCAACCAGATTCATGGTTGCCTGCATACGTTGTCTATGGTGAAGGTATATTTATTGAATTCAATGAAAATCGTTTGCGTCAGTGGATAGAAAGGCAAGGCAATGCAATTCTTTCTCGAATAAAGCCCTTAGCAAAACGCTATGAATCCGTACAGGAACAAAGGCATTTGCGGCAACGACAAATAACGCCGCGATTTATGTTACTACATACGTTTGCTCATCTACTGATGAATCGACTTACATTTGAATGTGGATATAGTTCATCAGCACTACGGGAACGACTCTACATTTCCGATAATCCTGATGCACCAATGGCTGGAGTGTTAATTTACACTGCTGCGGGCGATTCAGAAGGAACAATGGGAGGGCTTGTAAGAATGGGTAAGCCTGGTTATTTTGAGCCAGTTATACGCTTTTTGCTGGAGGAAGCTAAATGGTGTTCTGCCGATCCAGTGTGCATGGAAGTGGGAGAGAGTGGGGGACAAGGACCTGATTCGTGTAATTTAGCGGCTTGCCACAGTTGCGCTTTAGTACCAGAAACAGCTTGTGAGGAATTCAACCGCTTCTTAGATAGAGGTGTGGTTATTGGTGACATTAATAACCGAAATATGGGATTTTTTACTTACGATCGATAACTATAAATTGCTGTAAAAAATTAAGCTGACAAATTTTAAATGAATGTTAGTTGAGAGAATTAACTAAAAATCTACACTTTTCATAAACTTTTCAATTGCTCGCAAGTATGAGTTATTACCGGGTTTGTAAATCCGAAAATGCCCTGCTTGGGGAACTGTAAATACTTGTTTGGGTTGAGGTGCCGAATTATATAACAAATGACTCATGTATGAAGGTACAATATTATCTGCCGTTCCATGAATAAATAAAACTGGAACTTGCAATTTTTTAACTTTCTCAATTGAATTGAATCTTTGTGTTAGTAATAAATCAATCGGAAATATTTTTAACCAATCTTGCTGTTTAACTGTTTCAGCCATTGAAGTGAACGAACTTTGTACAATTAAACCACCCGCTTGAGGATGTTTAACGGCTAAATCGATCGCAACTGCACCTCCTAAAGATTCTCCATAAACAATAATATCTTTTGCTGGGATGCGTCTTTTATTCACAAGATAATTCCATGCAGTTTGAGAATCTTGATAAATTCGCGATTCGTTAGGATGAAGATTTCCTTTGCTTTCTCCAAATCCTCGATAATCAACAACTAAAACGGAAAATCCTAGCTGTCGCATTGCTTGAATTCTTGCTAAATAGTTGTAGTAACTTTTATTGCCTCCAGCACCGCAAAAATAGAGAATAGTTTTGGGAGAAGAAAGAATTTATACGGGTTCATTAGGGATTAAATCTATTTTTTCTCCGGGTAATGGTGCATCAAACCACCAACCATTTAAATATTCATTACTATTAGTGTTAGTAATAGGAATTCGTACTTCTTCGTAAGGTAAATTAAAATCTGGAGCGGTGGGAAGCATCTGTAATTCAACTTTTGGACGGAATATTAGATAACGCTGCTGTGAATACAAATATAGTGAGAATGAAGTGTAAGATATTGTAGTAAATATTAAAAGGTTTAATAGCAGTTTGCGACGAAAAAAGGACAGATTCAAAGAATTTGCCACTGTGATTTCCCCTATTTATCTATTCGTAAATATCTTCACAATAATATTTATAGATTCCGTAAAGTTATTGGTAATAAATGATTTTTATGTCATGGAATTATGATTATTTGTAAGTTTGTAGTAAGGACTTTAGTCCTTGGATTAGAGGGCTGAAGCCCTTACTACGAACAAAGAATTATAAGTTTGTAGTAAGGACTTTAGTCCTTGGATTAGAGGGCTAAAGCCCTTACTACGAACGAAGAATTATTTTAGCTAGTCTACGAATTCCTTCGGTAAGCTGTGTTTCTGTCAAATCGCCGTAACCGAAGATAAATTCACCCTTGGGATGGTTTGCGAGATAATGAGGATTGGCAGACATCAAACTAACACCAACTTTTGCAGCTTTTTTAATAATCTCTTCGTCAGTTAAGTTACTTTTGAAACGCACCATGACGTGTATTCCTGCTTTTTCTCCTAATATTACGGTGCGTTTTCTAAAGTGTTTTTTTAAGGCTTTTACTAAAGTTTGACGGCGTTTATCGTATATTGAACGCATTTTTCTGATATGACGTTCTAAATGTCCCGATTCGATAAATTCTGCAAGCACTTGCTGTTCTAAAATTGGTAAATGTCTGTCATTCAACCATTTTGCACGGGTGAATATTGTAACTAAACTTTTGGGAAGTACTAAATAACCGATTCGCAACGATGGAAATAGTACTTTTGAAAAGGTGCCGATATAAAGTACCGAATCGCTTTTATCCAATCCTTGTAATGCAGGAATTGGTTTTTCACCATAACGAAATTCGCTATCATAATCATCTTCAATTATTAACCCTCCGGTTTGTTGCGCCCAATTGAGTAATTCTAAGCGTCGCGGTAATGATAAAATTGCTCCGGTGGGGAATTGATGGGAAGGGGTAACATAAACTAAACGAATGTTTTTTTGAGCAGAATCGGCTAATTCTTGTACTATTAAACCCGAATTATCAACTCTTACAGGTAAAACTTGAGCTTGTTGAGTTTCAAATATGATTCTGGCGCTTAAATAACCGGGATTTTCTATAGCTATCGTTTCTCCCGGAGAAATTAATAAACGTAAAATTAAATCTAATGCTTGTTGCGTACCGTTAGTAATTAAGATTTGTTCAGGTTGGCAATTAACCGCACGGGAGCGGGTAAGATAATGTGCGATCGCTTCTCGTAAAGGTTGATATCCTAATGCTTCTCTGGAATAATCGAGCCAATTCAAGTTAGCATTACAGTAGCGCGATAGTAATTTACGCCAGACTTCGATCGGAAATTCGCTTAGTGCTGGTGTTCCGTAACGAAAGTTAATTTGTAATTCTGGTTCTACAATTCTAGGGACATTTTTTATATTAACTAAAGTGTTTCCATATTTAGATAATTTAATTGGTGAAGGATTGATTTTTTCTATATTTTCGATTGGATTTGAGTCGATCAAATCGTCGGGAATTTGCTGACAAACGAAAGTACCGCAACCTTTAACTGTTTCTAAATAACCTTCGCTTAAAAGTTGTTCGTAACTTGTAGTAACTGTGAAACGAGAAATTGTGAGAGATTTTGCTAAAAAACGAGTTGAAGGAATTCGTTCCCCTGGTGTTAATCTTCCGGTGAGAATTGCTTGACGAAGCTGTTCGTAAAGTTGTTGGTGTAAGGGTTTTGATGAATTGTTATCGAGAGCGATCGCTAATTCCATAGAATAAAGCAAATAAAGCTATAAATTATAATTTATCAACTATATAGATAGAAACTATTTGTAAAGTTGTGCAAACAAATATATTTGAATTTTAAACTGTATTGATAGTAGTTGAATTAACCTGTCTTAAGTTCTGTAAAAACAAATAAATTGCTAAGATAACAATATTTTTTTTTGAAATTATCTACCTACAGTTTTATAATTAATATTTTTTTTAATCTTTCTTGAGAAAGAAGTCTCATGCCTAAACGATAAGTAAATTTTTGAATAGCAAACAGCGATAGGTTTGCGAAAAACATAAAAAAACTAAATTCAGAGGTAAATACAATGGCACTAATTCGTTGGCAACCCTTCCAAGAGATGACAGCTTTGCAAAGGGATATGAACCGTTTGTTTGATAATCTATCTCCCATGATGCGAGACGGAGATATGATGCAGATGCAGCAAATGTCCTTTTCCCCTGCTGCGGAGATAGAAGAAACCGAGAATGGAATTAATTTAAAGGTAGAAATTCCCGGAATGGAATCTAAAGACTTGGATGTACAAGTCACCAAAGAAGCTGTGATGATTAGCGGGGAACGCAAATCAGAATCTAAATCCGAGAAAAACGGTATGACTCGTTCGGAATTCCGTTACGGTAGATTTAGCCGCACAATTCCTTTACCAACACGGGTAGATAATACCAATGTCAAAGGCGATTATAAAGACGGTATTCTCAAGTTAGAGATACCCAAAGCCGAAGATGAAAAGAATAAAGTTACTAAAGTAAATATTGGTTCGGGTAATTCGAGTAATGGCGAGCAAGTCAATGTAGAAAATAGTTAAGAAAATTTCTACTTAACAGTTACCAGTTATTACAGAATCATTAATAGCTGGTAACTATACAATGCCCAATCCCTAATCCCCCATGCCCCATCCCCCATGCCCAATCCCCAATCATAAATAAAAATGGCTGCAAATGATTTCAAAGATTATTATCAGGTTCTGGGTGTAAGTAAAAATGCGTCTCAGGATGACATTAAAAAAGCTTACCGGAAACTGGCGAGAAAATATCATCCAGATTTGAATCCCGGTGACAAAGAAGCAGAAAACCGCTTTAAAGAGATTAACGAAGCTCAAGAAGTTCTTTCCGATCCCGAAAAACGGCAGAAATACGACCAATATGGGCAATATTGGCAACAGTCAGGTCAAACTCAAAGTCAACAACAAAGAACTGGTACTGCTCCAAGAGGGGTTGGTGTAGATGTTGGTGGCTATGATTTTAGTCAGTATGGTAGCTTCGATGATTTTATTGAAGAACTTTTAGGAGGCTTGGGTGGTAGAGGTGGAGCCGGGAGAAGAAGTTACAGTTACCGTACTTCGGGTAGCGAAGGATTTAGTCAACCCGGGCAAGATGTAGAAGCAGCGATCGCACTTTCTTTTTCTGAAGCTTTCAACGGCGTACAGCAACAGTTTAAGCTGGGTGATGAGACGATTAAAGTCCGCATTCCCCCAGGAGCAAAACCCGGTAGTCGTCTGCGAGTTCGCGGAAAAGGACAGACTAGTCCCTTCTCAGGTCAGCGCGGAGATTTATATTTAAATATAGAGTTAAAACCCCATCCTTTTTTCAGTTTTGAAGATGACAACATCGTTTGTGAAGTCCCGATTACTCCTCCCGAAGCAACTTTAGGAGCGCAAATTGACGTACCCACACCCGACGGTAGCGTTGCCATGAAAATACCTCCAGGAGTCGATTCCGGTCAATCTCTGCGGTTGCGCGGTAAAGGCTGGCGCAATCCCAAAGGAGACAGAACCGACCAAATTGTCAAGTTAAAAATTGTTACGCCCAAAGAATTAACCGACCAAGAAAAAGAATATTATGAAAAGTTAAAGCAAGAAAGTAATTTTAATCCCCGCAGTTCGATTTTGGATTTTAAATTTTAAATTTTCGATTAGTAATAGGAGTTAGGAGTTAAAAGTTAAAAGTTAAAAGTTAAAAGTTAAAAGTTAGGAGTTAGGAGTTAAAAGTTAAAAGTTAGGAGTTAGGAATTAAGAGTTAGTAATTAAGAGTTAGTAATTAAGAGTTAGGAGTTAGGAATTAAGAGTAGTGCGAGCATCTTGCTCGCTATTTAACTACCCCCATCTCCCCCGAACCCCCATCTCCCCCATCTCCCCCGAACCCCATCTCCCCCATCTCCCCCTCTACCCCCTCTACCCCCTCTACCGACTTATGAGTAAAATATCCCGCGTCGTGGTTTCTATGGAAGGAGAAGACTTAATCAGCTTCGAGCAAGCAGCCATTATTACACAAACATCAGTTATCGTTATCGAACGCTTTAGCAGTCTAGGTTTAATTGAACCAATAGAAACAATGTTGCGTCCCCAAGATGTAACTCGCATCATACAAATTATTCGTTTACGTCAAGACTTAGGATTGAATTTAATTGGTGCATCAATGGTGTTGGAGATGGCACAAGAAATAGCTCAATTAAAATCGCAAGTAGAAGCTTTAAGGAAAAACAATCAGGTTGAAGGTTAAAGTAATAAGGTTAAAGGTTAAAGCTTGGGCATGGGGCATGGGGCATAGGGTATTTAACAACAACAAGGGAGCAGGATGCTCCCACTACAAATAGATTTCTATAACTCCTAACTCTTAACTCCTAACTCATTTCCCCTCTCCCCCATCTATCTAAAAAAACATGGCTGCTTTAGTTTCCGTACTCGTCGCTATTAGCCTATCGTTACTTATCACTCGCGTTGCTACTGAAGCGCTGACTTTAACGGGGCTTTCGCGTTCTTCTGCGGGGTTTCAAGCACGTTCGGCTTTTACTGGTTCTGGTTTTACTACTGATGAATCAGAAAAAGTTGTCAATCATCCTGTGCGACGGCGGATAATTATGTGGCTGATGTTTCTCGGTAATGCCGGTATTATCACGGTTGTTTCTTCTTTGGTACTAACTTTTATTTCTACCGGGGGATTTATTGAATGGCTACCTCGTTTACTGCTGCTATTCCTGGGAATCGCATTGTTGTGGGTGGTTTCGAGCAATCGTGCTTTTAACCGCTTTCTAACTCGTTGGGTAAGAGTGGCTTTGAGACGTTGGACGGATTTAGATGTGCGAGATTATGCGAGCTTGTTACATCTTAAAGGTGACTATCAGGTGATGGAAATTGAGGTAGAAGCGGGGGATTGGCTGGCAAATAAAAGACTTGATGAATTAAATTTGCGGGATGAAGGTATTGTTATTTTAGGGATTCAACGCTCAGATAAAACTTATATTGGCGCACCCCACGGCTCAACCTGTATCTCTGCTGGGGATTTGCTGATTCTTTACGGACGAAAATTAGGTTTGATGGAATTGGATACTCGCGGTGCTGGTGCGACTGGGGAACAAGCACATGAAGATGCAGTTACCGCGCAGCAACAAATCGAGCAAGAACAAGATAATTTGGATCTTGTTTCTCAAGCACAAAATCGTCAAATGCAGGTTCGCGAAAGTTAATTCAAAGTAAAGGTAATTCAATTAAAAATTCTGTTCCTTCACCTAATTCTGAATTACAACTTAACTTACCCTGATGTTTTTCTACTACAATCGAATAGCTAGTTGATAATCCCAAACCCGTACCGCTACCAACGGGTTTTGTAGTAAAAAATGGGTCAAATATTTTATTTAAAATTGATTTACTGATACCAATACCATTATCAGCGATACTAATTAATATGTTTTGGTTATCTTTTAATGAAGTGCTAATTGTTATTATTGGTTTGTCTTGCTTCTCTCGTAAAGCGTCAATTGCATTACCAATAATATTCAGAAATACTTGATTTAATTCTGAAGCATAGCAGTTAACTTGTGGAAGTTGACTGTATTGTTTAATTACTTCAATATCTGGATATTTGACATTTTTAGCAAGTTTATTCTGCAAAATTAATAGAGTGCTATCAATTCCAGAATGAATATCTACAGGTTTAATTTCGGATTCATCTAAGCGAGAGAAGTTTCGCAATGAAAGAACAATTTCACGAATGCGCTCTGCACCTGTTTTCATGGAAGCGAGCAGTTTTGGTAAGTCTTCAATTATAAAATCAAGTTCTATCTCATCAACTTTTGATTCAATTTCAGCTAAAGGTTGAGAATGTAGATTTTGATATAAATCAATTAATTCAATTAAAGATTCTGCGTATTGCGAAGCTGGGGTAAGATTACCGTAAATGAAGCTAATGGGATTATTTATTTCGTGAGCGATACCGGCAACGAGTTGTCCCAAACCGGACATTTTTTCAGTTTGAATCAGTTGGGCTTGAGTGCGCTGTAATTCTTTTAAGGTAGATTCTAGTTGAGTTGCTTTTTGGGTTACTTCTTGGGTACGCTGTTCAACTTTTTGCTCTAAAGTATGAGAATAATCTGATAATTTGCGATAAAGTTGAGCGTTTTCTAAAGAAATAGCAGCTTGAGTACAAAGTAAGTTGAGAATTTCAATCCGATTTTGTGTAAATGCACCAATCGTCAGGTTGTTTTCTAAATACAATAATCCGATTAATTTGCTTCGATTCAAAATCGGCATACACAGCAAACTTTTGGGTTGTTGCTGCATTAAATATGAGTCGGCGATAAAATCATTTTGGGTTGTGGCATTATCTAATAGAACTGTTTTCAAGCTACGTTTGACATAGTTAATTACTGTATTAGGAATATCTGAGCTTTCCGAACATGGTAAATTTAGCAACTCGATCTTTTCTTCTGTATTAGCTACTGCTTCGAGCATTAAGGTATCGTCTTTAAGCAACACCAAAGCAGCTTTTTGCGCTCCTGCATTTTCTATTACTAATATCATTAATTTGGAAATTAATTGTTCTAATTGAATTTCGCTGGATAAAGCTTGTGTTGCTTTGAAAATGCTAGCTAAATCGAGAGCTTCGTCTATAGAGGTGCTGCTAGTACGAGTTGTTTGGATAGTTTGGTGGCTGAAATAGCGGCTTTCGTTGATTTGAAAGCTATTTTGCGTTTGTAATATTGCACAGAGTAATTGAGGATAGCGTTTTTCTAAGTCGTTGGTTTTGGCTTTACTTCCCCAGCGAGCATAGCAGTAGTAAGCTTCTTGCATATAGGCGATCGCAACTTTTTCCTTACCCCAATCTAAGTAAAATTTGGCTGCAAGTTCGTTAGCGAGGGCTTCTTCTTGAATATATTCGTTAACTTTAGCTCCAGAAATAGCTCGATCGTATAGTTCAATTGCTTCGGCTTTTTTTGACAAAACTCGGCATTTTTCAGCTTCTACTAAATCAACTTTATGTTGATGATTCATCGGTGCATAATTTGCCCAGTACTGTTGCAGTTGGATTTGGTTTTGCTCTACTCGCTCAAATAATTCTGATGAGTCTTTTGATTGCGTATTCAAAGCAGCTAAAACAACTAAAGAATCATAGAAATAAAATGCAGGTTCACTAACATTTCCAACACCAGCTACTAAATAACGACTGACCTCAACTGCATATTTTTTAGCAGATTCAATTTCTCTAAACAGGTAGCAAAGCATCAGTTTATATAAGTAGAAGTAAAATAACCCAGACAAGTCATGAGCTTCTATTAATCTGGGCAGTAATTCCGCTTCTTGAAAAGCTTCCCCAGATAAAATACTTGGATGCTCCGTAACTTTGAGCAAATTTAAAATAGATTGCCAATAGATTCGACACCAATTAGCTGTTGTCAATTGATTTAATGACACTAACCCATTGCAGTAGGCTCTGATTTCCTGCTCCAAAGTGGCAAGAGGCTGAGCGCACCAAAAAGAATTGAGACAAAAAACGTTGGCATTATATCCGACATATTCTAGGTTCCCAACTTCTAGCGCAACCGCATACCCTTCTTGCACGAGCGGTAGCGTTTTTTTGATGTGAGATTTGCGGTGTGTGATGAACAATCCTACTAAGTCGAGTATCTCTGGTTTAACAGCTTTAGCATCCAGTTTGAAGACGACTCCGAGTGCCAATTGACCAAACTTTACTCCCATATCTACATTTTTCAACATATTGCAACCAATGATGGCATAAGCAGCATAAGCGAAGGCTGAAGCATCAGTATTACCATATTGAATCGATAGCTTGAGTGATAAGGAAACCAGTAATGGAACCAAGGGAGAACCAGAGATGTAAGCGGCTGCGATAATGCTATTAGCAATCTGGATAATAGCGATTTTTTCTGCATCCGTCATTATTGGGAGGTTAACCAAGTCTTCTATTTCTCTATCCCCAATCATTTCTTCAACTTCTGCAATACCGTGCTGTATATCTTCGGGTGTAGATGTTTGGGGAAGAGTTACACCCAACTGTTCTAAAAGTTGTCGGGCAATGTTAATTGCTAGAGTTATTTTATTCTGAGAAATATTATATTGAATCCTAATTCGGTAAACATTGACCTTTTCAAGTAAAGAGTTAGAAGAAGCAATAACTTTCTCAATCAACTGTTCCATTGCTTCAAAATCACCGCAGAGCGAAGCCAATTCTGCCCCCAATTCATGAAACGCTAAATTCATTTCATATTCCCACAGCCAAGCATTTTCTGACAACAAAGATAATCCAATGCTGGCATATTCGCGTCCAACTTGATAGGCGATCGCACTTCTAGCTTTGCGGCAAGCAATAAGATTAAGTTGAGCTAATTCCGTGCGTTCTTTTTGCTCTGTAATTAAATCCGTTCCATAGTTTAATTGATTGACTATTTCAAAAATGCGGTTTTCTCTAGCTTCTAAGGATATTACTTGCAGCAATAATTGACCAATTTTAAAGTGAGTTGCTTGTTTTTGTGATTCGGGAATCAAGGAATAAGCTGCTTGCTGAACTCTGTCATGGAGAAACCTATATACAACCTGCTCTCGAACCAAGTTAGTTTGTATTTCCTCTTCAAGATAAAATTTGTAAACCTCACTTTGCGGTAAAATTAGACCTAATTGTAGAGCTTTCCATAGATAGGTAGCAGTTTCAGCTTCAGATTTTTGACAGACGATCGCCAAAGTTGATAAATCAAATTGATTGCCAATACAAGCAGCCAATTTCAAAATATTTTGCGTTGATTCTGGCAATTTTTGCAACTGCAATGCCATAAATTCAACAACATCATCAGTCAGCGCTAAAGCTCTTACCTCGGCAATATCGCATACCCAAAAACCCGCATCAAAGTCAAACTTAATTAAACCATCTTCATAGAGTGCTTTCAAAAATTGCGTGCTAAAAAATGGATTACCTTGAGTTTTTTGGTAAACCAATTGCGTCAGCGGTTTTGCCATCAACAGCGAACAATTAAGAGTATCGGCAATCAATTGATTTAAACTTTCTAACTCTAACGGTTTTAATGTAATTGTATTAATTATCGCTTCAGATTTAGCAATTTCTGACAAAGTTAACATCAAAGGATGAGCCGGAAAAACTTCGTTATCTCGGTAAGCACCGATTAATAATAAATAACCATCCGAACTCATCAGCAACTGCATTAACTTCAAAGATGCCGAATCAGCCCACTGTAAATCATCTAAGAAAATAACTAAAGGATGTTCTTTAGTAGTAAAAATTTGAATAAAATTCTCAAATAATAAATTAAATCTATTTTGTGCCGCAGTACCCGATAATTCCGGTACAGATGGCTGTTTACCAATTATCTTTTCTAATTCGGGAATAACATCAATAATTACTTGTGCGTTATCTCCTAAAGCCTGTAATATTTTGTGTTTCCAGCTTGACAATTGAGCATCAGCTTCACTCAATAATTGTCCCATTAAATCCCGAAAAGCTTGTACAAAAGCGTCCAAGGGAATATTACGATTAAACTGGTCAAATTTTCCTTTAATAAAATAACCGCGTTGTTTAACAATGGGTTTTTGAACTTCATTAATTACCGCAGTTTTACCAATACCAGAAAAACCAGCGACTAACATTAATTCCGCTTTCCCCTCGTCACCAGCAACTCTATCAAATGCAGCTAATAATTCCGCTACTTCGCTTTCTCTACCATAAAGTTTTTCAGGAATTATAAATCTGTCACAAATATCTCTTTGGGCAATTGTAAAACTCTCTATTTTCCTTTTTTCTTGAAGTTGTTTTAAACAAATTTCTAGATCGTGCTTTAATCCCAAAGCACTTTGATATCTATCTTCGGCATTTTTAGCCATCAACTTGATGACAATATTATTAATAACTTGGTGAATTTCTTGTCCCCTCTCCTTGGTAAGGAGAGGGCTAGGGTGAGGTTTTTTCATGTTTGGAGGAGCTTTTGCAATATGACAATGCACCAACTCCATCGCATCATCCGATTGAAAAGGTAACTCTCCCGTCAATAATTCAAACAAAGTTACACCGAATGCATAAAAATCAGCCCGGTAATCAATCCCCCGATTCATCCTTCCAGTTTGCTCTGGTGATAAGTATGCAAGTGTGCCTTCTAAACTATTGAAACTTTTGATTTCTTGGATTTCCTTGGGTAGCAAAGATGCAATACTAAAGTCAATTAATTTAACTTGTTTTTCGGGATTAATTAAAATATTGGCAGGTTTAATATCTTTGTGAATAACGCGATTTTGATGAAGATGATGGAGAATATCGGCAATTTGAATTGCAATTGATAAAATATCCTGTAGAGAAGCAATATTTCCCTCAAGCATATATTCGCGCAGGGAAACCCCACCAAAATCTTCCATTACCAAAGCATAGCTATTTTGGTAAGGTTCGAGACTGTAAAAAATCACAATTCCGGGAATATCTAAGTTTTTAGCAATTGTGTATTGATTGCGAAACTGCACCAACTCGTTAAAATCCGGGAATGGATTTTTGAGTAATTTGATAACTACAGGTTTGCGATCGCCTTCTCTGTGGGCACGATATACCAAGGTTCTCGAACCGTTGTAGAGTTGTTCTTTAATCTGATATCCGGAGATGCTAACCATACTGCTTCCATCTTTAACGCTTCCGGATTTAGTATTCCCAAATCATTTACAAAACAATCATGATTATCTATCTATATAGATGCTTATTAGTGGGAGCCTCTCGCTCGTGGAGATTGGCGAGCAAGATGCTCGCACTACTAAATTAAATATATAAACAAAAAAAAATTGTAGAAACAGCTTTAAATACCTCTTCTACAATCTTTTTTTATCAAACATTTAATTAACTATTATGCTTTCACAACTTCGGCTTTTTTAACAGGTACATAAGGTTTTTCTGCACCTTGAGCTAAATATTCTGCAAGCTGAGATTCGATTTGTTCGCGGACAATTTGACGGTATTCCAGAAAATGTTCGTTGTGAGCGCAGGAAGATAAATAATGTTCAAAGACTGCGGGGTTATGCTTGAGAATACCGAATAAATGATGCCAGAATTTCCAGCGAGTTTCGCGTTTAATACCTTGTCGCCAAATAACAGTTGCAAGTGCTTTTACAACCACCCATTCTGGTTTTTTACCAGGTGCTTTCCAACTCGGTTTACCCATCATTAAAAAGCAGCGATAGGTACGATCTAGATAAGCTATGGGGTCATATAAAGCACAAAAGGCTTCAATATATTCTCTGCCAATGTCTTGTAGCGGACGAGTCGGAATAAAATTCATTAACGTGGTTTGGTTAATGTTTCCGTCTTGAGATTCGCGCATTCTGCCTTCTTTTTCTAAACGATGCCACAATGCAGTGTTGGGTAACGCTTGTAACATTGCAAAAGTTGTAGAAGGAATTGCAGCTTGTTCTGCAAAACGGACAATGCGATCGCCAGCACCGGATTTTTCACCATCGAAGCCAATAATAAAGCCAGCCATCGGACGCAAACCCGCTTTAATAATAGACTGTACGGATTCAACAAGGGAGTTACGTGTATTTTGAAATTTCTTTGTTAGCTGCAAACTATCTTCATCTGGTGTCTCAATACCCAAAAATACCGCAGCAAAACCACATTCAACCATCAATTCCATCAATTCTGGATCTTGCGCTAAATCTACTGAGGCTTCGGTATCAAAGCGGAACGGATATTCGTGTTCTTTCATCCATTCTTTTAACTCTGCGAGCAACAGCCTAACGTTGCGCTTGTTGCCGATAAAGTTATCATCCACCATGAACACCCCGCCACGCCAACCCAATTCATACAAACAATCTAATTCAGCTAACAGTTGCGCTGGGGTTTTGGTGCGGGGTTTGCGTCCGTAAAGTACGATAATATCGCAGAATTCACATTGAAAGGGACAACCGCGAGAAAATTGCACCGACATCATGTCGTAAGCATCTCTTTCTAACAAGTCGAAGCGAGGAATGGGTGTTGATGTCACATCTGGTTTTTCTGTAGCACGAAATACACCGCTTGTTCTACCAGCTTGTACAGCTTCGACAAACATTGGTAAAGTAATTTCCCCTTCATCAAGGATGAGAAAATCTACTCCAGCTTCCTGGGCTACTGCGGGTACGGAAGTTGGATAAGGACCACCAACTGCAACTAATTTACCATGTTGTTTTGCAGTTTTTATCTGGTCGCATAAGTCTTCTTTTTGCACGATCATTGCAGATAAAATTACCATATCTGCCCATTCCCACTCTGCTTCCGTTACAGAGCGAATATTACGATCTACTAATTTAAATTCCCATTCTTGGGGTAAAATCGCGGCTACAGTCGCTAAACCCAAAGGTGGCAATAAAACTTTTTTATCTACTAACTCCAAAATTTTTTCATAAGACCAAAAAGTTTTTGGAAATAAAGGATAAATTAATAAAACTCGCATTGCTCTACACTTCCCTTCAGCATTTTAAACTGACTAAGTTTTTCTTCGTAAACTGACTCTTTCGGGAATTACATACAAATTAATGTATTTATCTCTACTTCTATATCTTGCACCTCGACGAGAAACGCGGTTTCTTTGTGCCTCCACCCAGATAATGCAAGATGTACGAGCTATACCGGGATAATAATTAGCTAACGGTTGTATGAAAAGTAGTCGGTAATTAAATGTTTTTACTAATTTACATTAAATCTTCTCTATGTTAACATGACCAATTTCATTTACGTCGAATCATAATCTATTTATTAGATTGATAAGAGTGACAGGGAATAGGGAATCCCTGCAATTGTAAAATGTAAAATATAGATGAAAACCGCAAAATCTCTTTTTTATGACTTCAGAATCCCAGACACAAAAAGATCGCTCACAAGCAAGTAGCAATGCAAGCAACGATGCAGAAATAGAGGACGAAAAGATTCTATGTCCTCATTGCAAGCGCACCGCTACGAATGGCATTAAATGTAAAGGGATTTGTGTTGCTGATAATGATTATTAAGGAGTAGGAAGTAGGGAGTAGGAAGTAGGGAGTAGGGAGTAGAGAATATGTAAATTATCGTTCTATCAATGATGCTTCAATTATTAATTGATAGGTAGTTCAATTACAAATTCGGTTCCTTGTCCTAATGTAGAATTACAGCTTAATTTACCAAAGTGAGTTTCTTCTACGATTGCGCGGGCGATCGCCAATCCCAAACCCGTACCTTTACCGACTCCTTTAGTAGTAAAAAGATTATCGAAAATACGTTCTCGAACTGATTCCGGCATTCCCGGACCATTATCTTTAATGCGAATCAAGCAAGATTTATCAGTAGAGACTTCTGTGTTAATAGTTATTTTGTGAGGGTTTTCTTGTATTTGGGCGAATGTTTTTCCTTCATTTGTCATGTCTAAAGCATCGATCGCGTTGGCAATGATGTTCATAAATACTTGGTTTAACTGTCCCAAAAAACACTTGATAGGCGGTAAATCTCCGTATTCTTTGATAATTTCAATAGCCGGACGTTTATCGTTAGCTTTGAGACGATATTTTAAGATTAAAATTGTACTATCAATGCCTTCATGAATATTGCAAGCCACTTTTTCTGATGTATCTGCTCTGGAAAAAGTACGTAAACTGGTACTAATATCGGTAATGCGTTCTGTTGCTACTTGCATCGAATTTAACAGCTTTGGTAAGTCTTCGATGAGATATTCTAAATCAATATCTTCGGCATTTTCTATAATTTCTTCATCTGGAGTCGGATAATTTTCTTGATAGCATTCTATATGAGCAAATAAGTCTTTAATATAATCTTCGGCATTGCTGATACTGCCTTTAAGAAATCCAATCGGGTTATTAACTTCATGCGCTACTCCAGCAACTAAATTACCCAAAGTTGCCATTTTTTCATTTTGCACCATTTGTAATTGGGCTTGGTTTAATTCTTGTAAAGCTGTTTCTAACTCTTGTGACTTTTGAATTACCGCTGCTTCTGCTTGTTTGCGATCGGTAATATCGCGAGCAATACCCCGTGTACCGATTACTTTTCCATCACCATCTTTAATGGGTGCAGGGTTGCAAGTAACCCAAAACCACGAATTATCTTTACGTTGTGTTCTAAATTCAATATCAGATAGGTTTTCTCCAGATTCAAAGATTTTTTGTATTGCTGCGATCGGTATCGGTAAATCTTCTGGATGTACGAGTGGTGCAAAAGGTTGATTAATAAATTCCTCAACTTCGTATCCCCACATTTGTTTAAACTGAGGTGAAAGATAGATAAATTTTCCATTATCATCTATAGAGTAAATCAAATCGTTAACGTCTTCTACAAAAGCACGGAACTTTGTCTCGCTTTTTTCTAAGATTTGATATAAACGAGCATTTTCTAAAGCAATAGCAGCTTGGCTACATAAAAGGTTAATTACTTCCAATCTTTCCCGTGTGAATGCACCAATTGTTAATTGATTTTCTAAATACAGCAAGCCGGTTAATTTACCTCTATCTAAAATCGGCACGCACAACAAACTTTTGGGCTGCTGCTTTATTAAATATTCGTCTCTCGCAAAATCATTTTGAACTTGGGCATTATCTAACACAACAGTTTTTAAACTACGTTTGACGTAATTTATGACTGTATTGGGAATATCGCTGCTGGTTTCGTATGGTATTGATAAGTGAGTTACACCATCGTCTTTAGTTGCTATAGCTTCTAAATTTAGAATATTTTCTTTAAGAAAAACTAAAGCAGCTTTTTCTGCTCCAGCATTTTCGATTACTATTTGCAGTAAAGTTGAAATTAACTCTTCTAATTCAATTTCTTTTGATAAAGCCTGGGTTGCTTTAAGCATACTGGCGAAATCTAAAGTTTCACAAACGCTGCTGCTCGAACGACTTGTTTGGATAGTTTGATTTGTTTGAAAGTAGGTTTCGTTGATTTGAAAGTTGTATTTTTGCGCTTGTAAGATTGTTGCAAGTAACTGGGGATAGCGTTTTTCTAAATCATCGTTTTTCGCTTTTGCACCCCATTTTGCATAACAGTAATAAGCTTCCTGCATATAGCAGCTCGCAACTTTTTCTTTACCCCAATTTAAGTAAAATTTGGCTGCGAGTTCGTTAGCTAAAGCTTCTTCCTGGATATATTTGTTAGCTTTTGCTCCAGAAATGGCTTTATCGTATAGTTCGATTGCTTGAATTTTTTGTCCTAATACTCGATGTTTTTCTGCTTCAACTAGATCGTATTTATGCAGATAATTCATTGGAGCGTGATTTGCCAATTTTTCTAGCTTGTTTTGGTTTGTTTTAACTTTTTCTAAACAGCTAGTTTTTTCATATTCTGGACATTCCGAATCCAGACTGAGTAATACTAAAGAATCGTAGAAATAAAGTAAATATTCATACAAACAGCCACGTACACCATCCAGATATATTTCTGCTTGTTTTGAATTCTGCACTCCTTGAGAATATTCTCCAAAAAGATAGCAGAGAATAAGTTTGTGAATATAAAGCAAATAGAGTCCAATTCGGTCATTTGCTGCCAGTTTCAGCGGCAATATTTCTGATTCGTTATAAACTTCACCAACTAACCGATAAGGTTGCTCGGATTTGTGGATTAAATTTAAGATTGCCTGTTGAACTGTTTTGTATTGATTTAAAATGGTTGTTTGCTTAAACTTGATTAAATTAGAAACAATATTTGCTGCATCCCGTTCTAAAGAAGTTAGTTCTTGACCAGTAAAATATGTATGTTGACACCGATTCATTGCTGCATGAGAAGCATATTCTAAATCTCCGTTATCTATTCCACTCTGATATGCTTCTTGAAAAAGTGGTAAAAATGTTTTGATATGCTCTTTTCCATGTTTTGTAGATAAAGCAACCATAAAAAATGTTTTGGTTTTCATTTCAGAAGCATTGAGCTTTTCTACCAGATTTAAAGCCAATTTTCCGAATTGATAACTTGATTCTGTATCCTGCAAAAATGCTTGCAAAATTAATCCATAAGCTGCATAAGCAAAAGTAGAAAAAGGTGAATTACCATATTCTATTGACAGATTAACTTGCTTGAGTATTGTAAGTGGAAACAGTGCAGGAACGCAGGCACCAGAGGGAAAAAGGATAATTGAAAGTATTCTCATTGCTGCTAATTTATCTGCGTCAGTCATCACAGGTAAATTAACTAAATCTAATATATTTTTATCTTGCAAATAAGATGTTACCTCTTGCATAGCTTGTTGGGTATCTAAAGGTGTCGGAGATTCCGGTAGTTCCATACCCAACGAATTCAATACTTGTAATCCCAACTTTACGGCTTCAGGAAGTTTAACTTGAGCGATTTGAGTTTGGATAATGATTTCGTAAGCTTTAATTTTCTCTAATATTGTCTTCGCTTGCTGTAAAACAACATTAGCCCAATTATTTGCCTGGATAAAATCACCATTCAAATAAGCAACTTCTGCCACTTTTTCATATAAAGATAAACTCAAATCATATTGGTGTTGCCAACTGTCTGCTAATAGTAAACTAATACCTATATTCAGATATTCATTAGCAGCACTGTAAGCAGTAGAAATTTTAGCTTTATGTGCAGCAGTCAAATTGAGTTTAATTAACTCTTCTTGTTCTGAAGACTGAGTTATTAACTCTAAGCCAAGATTAAACTGGTTGACAATATCAAAAACTTTTTCTTCTTGTTCTAGTTGGGGAATATTTTGCCAAAATAGCCGCCCAATTTGCAAATGTGTCTTTTGTTTGTGAGTTTCCGGTATTAAAGAATAAGCCGCTTGCTGAACCCTGTCATGCAAAAATCGATAATTAATAACTTGAGAAACTTGCTCAATTTCTTGTTTTTGTTTTTCAAGATAAAACTTATAAATCTCACTTTGCGGTAGAATCAACCCGAACTGCAATGCTTTCCATAAATCGGTAGCAGTTTCAGCTTCAGACTTTTGACAAACTATTGCTAAAGTTGTTAAATCAAATTGATTACCAATACAAGCTGCTAATTTCAAAACATTCTGCGTTTCTTCAGACAACTTTTGCAACTGCAAAGCCATAAATTCAACAACATCATCAGTAAGTGCTAAGGCTCTTACCTCGGTAATATTGCATCCCCACGAACCTGCATCAAAATTAAATTTTATTAAACCATCTTCATGCAATCCTTTCAAAAATTGCGTACTAAAAAATGGATTACCTTGAGTTTTTTGATATACGAGTTGAGTTAGCGGTTTTGCTGTCAAAGAAAGACAATTTAAACTATCGGCAACCAGTTGATTTAAACTTTCTTCACTCAAGGGTGATAAAGCGATCGTATTAATTATGCCTGCGAATTTTCTAACTTCCTCTAACATCAACATTAAAGGATGAGCGGGAAACACTTCATTATCTCGATAAGCACCAATTAATAACAAATATCCGCTTTCAGATTCGCTTGTCAGCAACTGCATCAAATTCAAAGATGCCGAATCAGCCCATTGCAAATCATCCAAGAAAATAACTAAAGGATGCTCTTTGGTAGTAAAAACTTGAATAAACTTTTGAAACAATAAATTAAAGCGATTTTGAGCAGCAGTACCCGATAATTCTGGTACTGGTGGTTGTTTCCCAATGATTTGTTCCAATTCGGGAATGACATCAATAATAACTTGCCCACTTTCACCCAAAGCTTGCAAGATTTTGTGTTTCCAACCTGACAATTGAGCATCACTTTCCGTTCTTAATTGTCCCATCAAATCTCGAAATGCTTGGACAAATGCCGAGAAAGGAATATTGCGATTAAACTGGTCAAATTTACCTTTAATAAAATAGCCGCGCTGTTTAACTATCGGTTTATGAACTTCGTTAACAATTGCGGTTTTACCAATTCCAGAAAAACCCGCTACTAGCATTAATTCTGTATTGTTTTTGGTAACTCTATCAAATGCAGCTAATAATCCTTCGACTTCGGTTTCTCTTCCATAAAGTTTTTCAGGAATAATAAATCGATCGCAAATATCTTTTTGGGCAATTTCAAAATCTTCTATCTTTCCGCTTTCCTGAAGTTGTTCTAAACAAAATTCTAAATCGTGCTTTAATCCCAAAGCACTTTGATATCTATCTTCGGCATTTTTCGCCATCAACTTGATGACAATATCCGATAAAACTTGAAAAATCTCCTCCGGTTCTCTCTCCTTACTAAGGAGAGGGTTAGGGTGAGGTTTTTCCATCTTTGGAGGTTGTTTGGCAATATGATAATGTACCAACTCCATCGCATCATCCGACTTAAAAGGTAATTCTCCGGTGAGTAACTCGTAAAAAGTCACACCCAAAGAATAAAAATCAGTCCGATAATCAATTCCTCGATTCATCCTTCCAGTTTGCTCTGGAGATATGTAACTTAAAGTCCCTTCCAAGACATTAGCATTTAGGACTGTTTGAGTTTCTTTTGGAAGTAAAGATGCAATACTAAAGTCAATTAATTTAACTTGCTTAGTTTCGGGATTAACTAATATATTGGCGGGTTTAATATCTTTATGAATTATTCTATGACGGTATAAAATATCTAAGCTATCGCACAGGGAAATCGCTATTTTCAGAAATTCTTGTAGAGACGCGATATTATTGGTGAAATATTCACTCAGAGAAATTCCTTCCATGTCTTCCATTACCAATGCATAGCCATTTTGGTAATTCTCTAAGCTATAGGTTTGGATGATTCCTTTATAGTTGAGATTTTTAGCGATGGTGTACTGATTGCGAAACTGCACCAACTCGTTGAAACTAGGATAAGGGTTTTTTAGCAGTTTGATAACTACAGGTTTTTCATCGTTTTCTCGAATCCCTCGGTAAACCTGGGTTCTCGAACCGTTATAGAGTTTTTCATTAATATGATATCCGGGAATGCTAATCATACTTTTTATCCTTGACACTTCCGGATTTAGTATTCCCAAATCATTTTAAAAAATTATTATTAAACTCAAAATCTTGTATTTTTATTTAACAAGCATCGAAACCTTTTTCAGAAATTGCTTGAATTTCCGCAAAATTCTGCATAATCACGAATAAATATAGAAACTAAAGATTAACTGGTAATTCGATCGCAAATTCCGTACCTTCACCGAGGACAGAAGGGACGTTGCGTCGCAAATGACATACAAAATTGGAATGCTCCCAAACGATCCTCCTAACTTCTTGAGTGCGGCGATCGCATCAGCAATATCCACTTTGATTAGTAACTATTAAATCTCAGATAATCCTATTTACGTATTTATATTGAAAATAATCCGGCTTTTTATCTTCTCTATATGAAAATAAATATACACTATCCTATATTGATGAGAGTTGGCACAATTAGTAGCGATCGCTCGTCCAGGAAAGGAAGTTTGCACTATTGTTTCTTTGAGATGGCATATATAAAACTAAAACTTACCATGATTGCGATGGTAATCTCCGTGTCCTGTTTTCTTAGTTACTATTCCAAGTCGTTTCTTGATTGGACTGCAAATGCTGGTGAATTCGGCTCTTGCTCTTGGTGTTCCCAAACACATCCTTTTTACGTTGCAACAAACCAAGAGATAGCTAACTTTTTTAGCCTAGTTTGTCTTACCGGAGGACTAACATTTTCCTCATATATTCTGCTTCTAAATTTAAAAAAAAATGATTGATTTTTGTAATCGGCACCAGGTGCATTTGCTTTTGTCTTGTCATCATTATTACTTACGCTAAATTAAATGTGGTTTATAAAAAACCGATCGATTCATTGAGTATTGCAAAGCGTGATTTGGTGCGTTATAGCTTCCGTTTAACACACTCTACAAACTGTAAACTGGTAATTCGATCGCAAATTCCGTACCTTCACCGGGGACAGAATCGCAAGATATTTTTCCGTGATGTTTCTCGGTGATAATTTGATAGCTAATCGATAAACCCAACCCAGTACCTTTACCTACGGGTTTGGTTGTGAAAAACGGATCGAAAATCCGTAGCTGAATTGCTTCTGGAATCCCAATTCCATTGTCTGCAATGTGAATTTCTATTTGATTATCGATCGCTTTCGTCCAAATCCGAATTTTCGGTTGAGCAATGTTGGCTGCTTCCAATGCATCGATCGCGTTACCAAGCAGATTCAAAAAAACTTGATTTAATTGTCCCGGATAGCAGTCGATCGGAGGCAATTCACCATAGTCCCGTTCGATAACAATGGCAGGGTGATAGCGGTGCTGTAAAATTAATAACGTGCTATCAATGCCTTCATGTACATCGGCTTGTTTGAATTCGGACTCATCCAGACGCGAGAAATTACGCAAGGATAAGACAATTGCTTTGATGCGTTCGGCTCCTACTTTGGTAGATTTGAGCAGTTTTTCGATGTCTTCGGTAATAAATTCTAAGTCAATATCGTCAATTTGAGTTTGCAAAGCTTCTGGTGGTTCGGGATAGTGGGATTGGTAAGCAGCAATTATACTCAGTAAATCCAGGGTGTAGTTTTCCATGTGAGCAAGATTCCCGTAAATAAAACTAACTGGATTGTTGATTTCGTGAGCAACTCCTGCAACCATTTGTCCTAAAGCCGACATCTTTTCGCTCTGCACCATTTGCTGTTGCGTCAACTGAAGTTCCCTCAAAGTAGCTTGTAATTTAGCAGTGCGATCGCTAACTTTGGTTTCTAGCTCTACAAATGATTTTTCTAACTGCTCAGCCATTTGATTAAATGATTCTCCCACCGCATCCAACTCTTGAATCGGATTTGCTGGAATTGTTTGCTGTAATTCTCCTCCTGCGATTTTGGCTGCAACTTTGTTGAGTTTTTCAATCGGTTGAGTAATCTTTTGAGCAGTTATCGATCCGAACAACAATGCTGCAATCAATGCCACAAAAATTAGTAAAATTGTCGTGCGGTTATTCGCGTGGATTTGACTCATAAAGTCGGATTCGGGGACAACAACTACAGTTAACCAGTCAATTCCGTAACTATCGCGCCAGTTTCCTAAATGGATATACTGCTGCTGTCCGTCTAAATTGATGGAGAAAAACTTGTCTTTGTTAATGGCTGCTATACTGCCAAATTCCTTAATTAGAGCTTTTCCTACCTTTTGAATTAACGGATTAGGACTATTCCTAATACTGTATCGCTTTCCTTCACCCTGCTGCTCGTAAACTACCGGATAATTGCTGGAATTACCGACTAATAAGCCATTGCGCTCGAAGATAAACACCTGTGCCGATGGACTAATTTTTAACTTACGTAAAAAATCGTTAATATCCGTGAGCAATAAATCTGCACCTGTTGTACCGATAAGTTGACCGTTCGCATCGTAAACAGGCATCCCCGCAGAAATCGCCGTATAGTAGATCAATCCAGAATTGAGTTTTCCGCCATCTTGGATTAAATTTTGCCCGGTAGCAGTGATTTGGGTATTAGCGCTTGAAAGTGTATAAATGCGCGTCCAAATCAGCTTATTTGCCGCGACTACATCTTTATACCAAGGTTCTTTGAGTGCGTCGGTGGTGTATGTTTGAATTAACTGAGCGCGATCGCCTTTGTTATCGGCTGCGTAATCTGATGACTGATTTTGACCGACTAAATTTTCGTAGAGAACAATATCGATTCCCTGTATCCATCTGCCCGCACCGCTTTCGACACCGTTATTCAACGTGTAACCAACGTATGCTAGTTTAGGAAACGCTTTAGCCTGTCGCCAAAAAAACTTCTCGCCACGACGATTTTCTAGATTAACGCTACCGCTGCCGATTAAAGCAGCATTCATTTTTGTTACCTGCAAAGGTAATTCTAGATACATATCTAAATGTTCGTTTACCTGCGCGGCTGATTTTTTAACTAATTGTTCCGCTAGATCGTTAACTGCCTTTTCACCATTTTTAAACGATAAATATCCCACCAAACCGACTGCTGCGAATGTTTGGATTACAAAAGGTACGATGAGAATTAAACGTAGGGGAAATTTTTTCAGGGATTTTGTCCTCAAAATGTGTTTAGACATAATCGCGTAATTATATTTTTACTTTTAGTTTTCCCTTTTTGCGATCGAGAATTAAGCAATTACTCTTCTTTTCTTCCTCAACGTCTCAGCGGTTTTCTATCTATAATATTAAAAGTCAAAAAGAAAATGATTAATAACTATTTATAAAAGTACTGGTAAAAAAGTTATAAATTCCGTACCTTCACCCAGTACAGAATTTACTTCGATAGAACCCTGATGGGTTTCAACAATAATTTGCTTAGTTATAGCCAAACCCAAACCCGTACCTTTTCCGACATCTTTCGTAGTAAATAAACGATCGAAAATACAATTTTTTACCTCTTCACTCATTCCTTTGCCGTTATCAGCAATTGATATTCTTACATAGTTATTTTCAACTGAAGTTTTAATTCTAATTATGTTCGGATTTGCTTGAATTTCTGCAAATTTCATTCCAATATTAGACTCTTCCAAAGCATCAATAGCATTTGCAAAAATATTCATAAACACTTGATTTAATTGTCCGGGGAAACAGTTAATTTGTGGTAAATTACCATACTCCGTAATAACTTCAATTGCTGGGCGTTGGTCGTTGGCTTTGAGGCGGTATTTTAATATTAATAAGGTGCTATCAATGCCGTCATGGAGGTCAAATTTCTGCTTGTTATCGCTGTCGTCACGGGAAAATGTACGGAGACTATTACTGATGGATTTAATGCGATCGCCTCCGTCTTTCATAGCCTGAATTAGGTTGGGTAAATCGGAACGTAGGTAATCCAAGTCAATTGCTACTAGTTCATCTTCGATTTCGTCACCGGGTTGAGGAAACTTTTCCTGGTAGAAATCGATTATTCCAAGCAAGTCATGGATATAATCCTGCACCGCTCCCACATTACCGACAATACAGCCAATGGGATTATTGATTTCGTGGGCAACTCCCGCTACTAATTGCCCTAAAGTAGAAAGCTTTTCCTGCTGTACCAGTTGCACCTGGGCTTGTTCTAGCGCTTGGGTTCGTTCTATTACTTGTTGTTCTAAAGTATCAGTTAGTCGTTTTAATCGCCAGTGAATTTTTACCCGCGCTAGTACCTCGGCTTGTTCAAAAGGTTTGGTGATGTAATCTACTGCACCCAACGATAACCCTTTAACTTTATTTTCAGCATCCGCCAAAGCTGTCATAAAAATTACTGGTATGCCTTCAGTAGCAGGATTTGCTTGCAACCGACGACAAGTTTCAAAGCCATCCATATTTGGCATTTGAATATCAAGTAAAATTAGTTCCGGACGGGTAAGCTCTACCTGTGCTAAAGCATCTTCACCATCTACAGCCATCCGGACTTTGTAGCCTGCGGTTTTCAAAGCTTGGGAAAGTACGGATAAATTAGTTGGGTTATCATCAACGATCAGGATGAATGGATGGTTAGAGGAAAGCATATTAGTAGGTAATAGGGGATAGGTTATAGGATTTAGTATTCCCAAATACAGGAATGAATTAAACATTGCGATCGCCCTTGCGCGTACCTGAACGTGGAGTGAGACAGGCTAATTGTTAGTTGATAATTGTTAATTGTTCATTGATAAATGTCCGTAGTTGTTTGATTTCGCAAGCCTCGGCAAGACGGATTAATTCTTGAGCAAAAACAGGATTATTTTCCTGGATTTGTCGGGCAATATCGAGAATACTATCAAGGTCGCCAATTTGCGCTGATTCTGATAGTTGATTGACAATGGCGATCGCTGGTGGGTGTATTAGCTCTGGGGTAATTTGAGGTGTGTCTGCTGCGCCATCGCCGTCATAAATCCAATTTAGCTGGAGATGTTTTTGAATTAACTCTAATAATGTCTCTGCTTGCACGGGTTTGGGTAAAAAGTCATTGCCACCGGCATCTAAACTTTTATGACGATCGATGTCAAATACGCTGGCAGAGGAGACGAGAACCACAAGGTTTTCTAATTGGGGATGCGATCGCAATTTGTGTAAAAATTCAAATCCATCCATCACGGGCATGGATAAATCGGTGATAATCAAATCGGGGTTATGATTTAAAGTCTGTTCGATTCCTTCGAGTCCGTTACTAGCTTCGATAATTTCAAAACCGATGGGTTCCAACAGATGCAGCAAGACTGAGCGATTTTCCCAGCGATCGTCAATGACTAAAATTTTACGTTTATCACCTGCATAACCTTTAATCGTTCCTAGTTTGACTACCCTCGAAGCAGCAGCCCAATTCTCAGCTTCAGGGAGTTCCACCTCAAACCAAAAGGTGCTTCCTTCACCAAGAGTACTTTGGACGTGGATTTCGCTTTGCATCAGCGAGATAATTTTGTGGGTAATTGCCAGTCCTAATCCCGTACCTTCAGCTTGTTTTTTGGTATCCCCTACCTGTTCAAAGGGTAAAAAGATTTTTTCCACTTGTTGCGGAGTCATCCCCACTCCAGTATCCTGGATTTGAAAGCGAATTTTTTGGTCGATCGATTCTACTTTGAAAATGACAGTACCGCGATCGGTGAATTTAACTGCATTCCCAAGAAGATTAATTAGCACCTGACGCAAGCGTTTTTCATCAGCGTAAACACCTACGGGTAGTTGAGTATCGGCTTGAAAATCAAAAATAATTCCCTTTTGCTCGGCACGGATGCGGTTAATTTCCACAACACCTTGGAGGAAAGAAGGAAGATGCAGGGGAGCGGGATGAAGTTCAAGTTTGCGGGCTTCGATTTTGGATAAATCCAATACATCATTAATTAATGTCAGCAGATGCGAACCGCATTGAAATATAATATCTACACCGTTACGTCCTTTTGAGGTCATGGATTCGTTACGCTGTAAAATTTGAGCGTAGCCCAGAATGCCGTTGAGGGGAGTACGTAACTCGTGGCTCATATTCGCTAAAAATTCGCTTTTGGCTTGGTTGGCGTTATCTGCGATTTGTTTGGCTTCTTGGAGTTCCACGGTACGTTCTTCCACCCTTTGTTCGAGAGATGTAAAAGATTCTTGGAGTTGTTTTGACATATTTACAAAAGAATTAGCTAATTGTCCTAATTCATCATTACGTACCGTATTTAATTGGACATTAAAGCTACCTGTAGAAACCTGTTGAGTTGCTGTTAATAATTCTTTTAATGGTTTAGTAATTTTTTGGCGCAGGACAAAAAATAGTAAAATAATTTCAATCAGTAAAGCTACCAAACCGGAAATAATAATAACTTTAGCAGCTTCTAAAGCTTGTCCTGTTAATAGAGATTTGGGATAAACGGTGACGAAATACCAATCAGGTCCGGCAATTTTAGTTACCGCTAAGTATTCATTGTATTGATTATTTTCAATAATATTGTCCTGTAAATCTGTTTGAGATACAAGTTTAAAAGTCTGCTGTAACTGTTGATTATTAGAGTCTTTTATGTTGAAGGAACCTAATTTATATTTGATTTCTTTCATTAAATCCGGATGAGAAACTAACTGCCCATCCGTGCGAAATACGATGTTATATGTTCCAGGGAGCTTATCTTCTAATGTGCGTTTAGTAAGTTCATTGATTGAAAGGTCATTACCAACTGAAAGGATGTGTTTACCGTTTACATAAATGGGAGTAGAGCAAGTTACTAAAAATTCTTTGAGAACGCGATCGTAATTGATACCCGTCCATATAGTTTTATGTTGAGGATTATGTTTTTCGTCGGCAATATAGTACCATTCCTCCTGAGTCATATCTAAATCTGGTGTAGCTTCTAAACCCCACGGTGTACCCGTGCTGTAAACAAGAGCCAGATTCTCGTTCGGAGTAGAAATATAAAGATTAAAAAAACGATTATTCCATGCAGGACCATAAGTACTTAACATATCGTAAGTAATTACGGTACGACGATGAATGCTAGGATTTTTGAAATCAACATTTCTACCTAAAATCCCCGTCATATTTTTACTCATTGCCGAACCTGTTGCGCGATCGCCTTCATAAAATTTTCGTTTTAAGCGTAATGTACCGTCTTTGTAATCTTCTGTTAATTCCTCGAAGCGTTGTAACGGATCGCGATCGCCGATTGTTTGCAATCTGTTTAAAAAATCAGCTTTAAAACTTTGATGATTTGCTTCTGCTAACAAAAATAAAGTACTTTCCTTCTGTCCCCTTTCTACGATGTATTTTCTTAATTGATTTTGGGTTTGTACTTCTAAGTTATGTACGATATGCAAATAGCTGATGCTGGCAGATATCAATACAACTATCGCTACTCTCGTTGTCATATTGAGTAATGTGTCACGAGTCAAAGAACCTAGTTTTTTGGGAGAGCGTTTGAAAAGCATAATAATATTTTGATAACTGAATATTTTAATGGTTCCCAAATTAGTCTTGATAATTAATATGGCGATCCACACATGATGTGTAAAGCTATGCAAATATATACATCAAAGTGGACTGGTGTTAAATCGCAAAATTGGCTCTTGTAACCAGCCACTATCTAAATTAAGCTGTTATTTAGTTCGACAGTGATTATCTGGAGGCTAAATATGCCCCATGTAGCGAAGATTTGCATCTATCCAATCAAGTCACTTGATGGGGTGGAAGTGACACAAGCGAGGGTTTTGCAGAGTGGTGCGTTGGAGTGCGATCGCCAATTTGCCATTTTTGACGAACAAGGTAAGTATGTTAACGGTAAACGTCATCCTAAAATACATTTGTTGCGGTCAAAGTTCGATTTAGAAAATAAAATTGTGTCACTACAAATTCAAGGTAGCGATACAGAAGATTTTAGTTTAGAGTCAGAAACACCACGTTTAGAAGCTTGGTTAAGCGAGTTTTTTGGTTTTAATGTCAAATTACGAAAAAACCTAATAACTGGCTTTCCTGATGATACAGTTTCACCGGGACCAACTATAGTTAGTACTGCCACTTTAAAAGAAGTTGCTTCCTGGTATTCAGATTTAACAGAAGAAGATATCCGTCGTCGAATGCGTACCACCATAGAAATTGATGGAGTACCAGCATTTTGGGAAGATAAGCTGTTTTGCGAAAGCGATCGTGTTGTTAATTTTAAAGTTGGGAATCTGCAATTTATCGGTGTAAATCCATGTCAGCGCTGTGTGGTTTTCGCTAGAGATGCTGTTACGGGGGAAGTTAATTCTGATTTTCAAAAGATATTTGTTAATAAACGTAGAGATTTACCGGAGTGGGTAAATAAATCTCGTTTCAATCATTATTATAAGCTCGCAGTAAATACTCGATTAGCTAGTGAAGTTGGGAATCAAGTGATTAAAGTTGGTGATGAATTGATTTTGTAGGGTGTGTTACGGCTCGTAATAATATCGGACCAAAACAAATACGTCACTGTTGCCGTAACGCACTACCATATTGTGTAAAAAACCTTACTAGACGCAGAGTACGCAGAGGAAGAAGAAAAGAGAAAACACTCGTTTTTAATCAAGGTGAAATGTGTAAAGAGATAAATATCAATATTAGAGAAACAATTCCAAAGGAAGATTCAATAATTGCAGAGCATTTTTATCGAATGTGGTTAGATGTCGGCGCTCCTGAAAAGTCCATTAAACCGAACCATCGCGATCTGACTTTGGAGTTTATTCAACAAGCTCGTCAAAACTTATTTTATAAAGGTTTTGTGGCAGAAGTTGATAATCTAATTGTTGGTTCTGCAAGTTGTCAACTTTTTACAGGTTTATATTCACTCATTCTAGAAGAAGAATATCGTAAATACGGATACATTTGGGGCGTTTACGTCGAACCTCCTCACCGTAGAAAAGGAATAGCTAAACAATTAACTAACGCGACGATTGAGCATTTGAAATCTATCAATTGTACAAAAGCTATTTTAAATGCTTCACCAGCAGGTAAACCCGTTTATGAAAGTTTAGGTTTTTCACCAAGTAATACAATGCAATTAGATTTAAGTTAAATCTTTTTGTTCGTAGTAAGGGCTTTAGCCCTTTTCATCTAAATTTTGCCCGAACTCAATCATAACCACCTTGGAATAAATTCCCAGGTTTATAATCAAAGTCTCATAAATTTTACATCTTGCACCAGTTGCAATAATCGCCTTGGAATAAATTCCCAGGCTTATAATCAAAGTCTGATAAATCAGACTATAAAAGCTTTTAGTAAGTTTATAACGTACTTTGTATATCGGTTCCTTGAAATTGATTTCAAGGCGGGTTTGTGAGCTTACTTAGAATGATACAAGATATCAGTTGACTAATCAATAAATTAACTATTTAAGCACTTTAGTGCTTACTACAAACCAAAAAATCATGACTACTTCCAACAACGAAACTAATCAACAACTTACCCCCACCCAACGCAGCAAAATCAAAAGACTACCCAAACGCGGTAATTACGAAACTCAGGTAATCTACAACATCTTAGATGAAGCATTAATTTGTCACGTTGGATTTATCGCAAACAATCAACCCTTTGTAATTCCCACAGCTTACGGAAGAGTTGACGATAAACTTTATATTCACGGTTCACCTGCGAGTAGAATGTTGCGTAATTTAACTCAAGGTATCGAAGTATGCGTTACGGTAACTCTATTAGATGGACTTGTATTAGCACGTTCGGCTTTTCATCACTCCATGAATTACCGCTCGGTAGTTATATTCGGTACCGCGACTTTAGTAAATGATACTGAAGAAAAATCGGAAGCGCTGCGAGCCTTTACCGAACACGTTGTACCGCAACGTTGGCAAGAAGTACGTCAGCCAAATAAACATGAATTGCAGGGAACGATGGTACTTTCTCTACCTTTAACAGAAGCATCAGCAAAGGTGCGTACTGGTAATCCTGTGGATGATGAAGCAGATTACGATTTACCAATATGGGCTGGTGTTTTACCGTTGCAGAGAGTTGCGGGTGAAGCGATCGCCGATGAGCGTTTGATTGCAGGAGTTGAAATTCCCGGTTACGTGCATAACTATACGCGGTAATGATTCATTGTGGTGGTACGCGCCAAATTTTGATCGTGTCATCCTGACTGGTGCTGGCAAGTGTCTTTCCATCTGGATTGAAAGCGACAGACCAAACTTTTTCTTTGTGTCCCGTGAAAGTGGCGATAAGCCCTTCGGGCATGGCTTCGCGTATCGCCTTGCCAGTATTAACATTCCATAGCTTAATAGTATCGTCCCAACTACCACTAGCAAGTGTCTTTCCATCCGGACTAAAAGCAACTGTCATAACTTGATCTGTATGACCAATTAAAGTATGGATGAGTTCGCCCGTACTAACATTCCACAGCTTAATAGCATTGTCACGAATTCCAGTAGCAAGGGTTTTTCCATCTGGGCTGATGGCAACAGCTTGAATAGCCGATTTGGCATCGAATCTGCGGATGAGTTTACCAGTACTAATATTCCACTGACAAACGGTGCCAACATTTACAGTAAATAAGCTCTGACTATCTGGGCTAAAAGCAGTAGGCTGAGTTTTAAAGTTAGAGAATCCCATTTTAAAATCGTTGGGGTCATCCGGAGTGCGGATCTTTTCTCCGGTGCTGGGATTCCACAAGCTAATTTGGCCTAATTCCAGACCACTGGCAAGTATCTGCCCATCTGGACTAAAGACCACATCAATCACTGGTTGTGAATGTTTGAAAGTACGGATAAGTTTACCAGTACTAACATCCCACAGCTTGAGGGTTCGATCCTAACTGCCACTAGCGAGAATCTGACCGTCTGGGCTAAAGCTAACAGCCAAGGAGGACTCTGGGAAGGTACGGATGAGTTTTCCCGTGCTGGGATTCCACAACTTAACGCGATCGCCAGCACTGGCAAGAAGAGCAGAACCAACAGGGCTGTTTGCCTTGGATATTGCTGGAGAATAAGCAACTGAATAACCCGAACCAGATGTTGAGATGGTGCGAAGTAGTTGACTATTTTGTGATGAGTTGGTAGTGAAATCCTGAGTTTTTGTAATTGCAGCGCAACTC
This sequence comes from Rivularia sp. (in: cyanobacteria), assembly GCA_965234645.1. GTDB lineage: Bacteria > Cyanobacteriota > Cyanobacteriia > Cyanobacteriales > Nostocaceae > Rivularia. The sequence goes on from OZ248344.1 coordinate 6,128,684, forward strand.
GAAACAGCAACAGTTAATACTATCATTGATGCTGCAAGTGCTTTCCAACGGTTCTGGTTAGGAGTCATTATAGCTTGGCACTTAAAGCTTTACCCATAAATCGACTTATTAAACAGTACATAGTTCCGTTTAATAAGTACTGGTAAATTCAGAACTATAACTTTTCAGTAGCCTTCAAACTAAAGTTTACAAATTGACTAAGCAAAAACCACATCCTCATAAAGAAGGCTCATTTCCACTTCAAAATTAATACTTTGAAGTTCAAAAGATTTTTCCCCAGAAGCATAAAACTGTAATACCCAAAGCCCTCGTTCTTCGTGTTATCAATTTTCCTCCCAATCTTCAATCTGCAACCCATTAACTCGATTAAATTCACGAGTATTGTGCGTAACCAATATTAAATTATTCGCTAAAGCAATAGCAGCAATTTGCAAATCATAGGGACCAATTGGCGTACCTATACCCGCCAATTCTGCCCTAATTTGACCTGCGATCTTTGCTGCTTCTTTGTCTAAAGGTATAACAGTAAACTGAAGAAAAAACCGTTGCAATATTTCTAAATTTCTCTCTTTTTGAACGCTACGGTATGCACCATAATAAAGTTCTAATTGAGTGATTGCCGAAACTAAAATATCTTCCGGTTGTTGGGCTGCAAGTCGATCTATTACCGCAGGACTGCTATTATTTATTAAACGAATACATACATTTGAATCGAGGAGATATGTCAAAACAATGGTTCCCTAGTTTCATATTCTCCTTGTTCCTCTCTTTTTAATGATTCTCCTACCCAACCGCCAATTACTTCTTCAAAAAAACCAGGAATCCAGCCTCGTTGTGGTGTAATTCGTTGAATTGTTACAGTCACCTCTATATCTGTTTCTGCCATTTCTACCGGAATATCAAGATGTAAAATACTATCTTTTCCTACACGGGAACGTACTGTAATACTTTCCATAATATTTCATCCTTTTGAAAGTCAATTAACATTATACATAAAATTCAGAGTAGCAGCTTAATAAGTTAGTTAAGCAAAAACCACATCCTCATAAAGAACGCTCATCTCCACTTCTAAATTAATACTTTGAAGTTCAAAAGATTTTTCCCCAGAAGCATAAAACTGTAATACCCAAAGCCCTTCACTATTACGGCGAAAACAATCAACTCGCTGACGTTTGGCATTAATTAAAACTATGAAAACCAGACAAAAAATATATCAAATTATTTATTCTATTTTATTAACCATCTTAATTAGTTTCAGTTGTATAACCCCAGCAACAGCAGCAACATATCCTTACTATTTATATTGGGATTTCATCAACGTAGATATTGATGTCCAAACTAACGGGGATATGCTGATTACAGAAAATCAAAAGTACGTATTCACTAAACGAGGAAATAATCAGCGGTACCGCTATATCCCTTTAGATAAAGTAGACAAAATAACTGATGTTTCTGTTTTTGAAGAAGATAAAAAAATTGCATTTGACACCGGAATTGAAAATAATAATTTCTGGATTAGATGGCAACACGAATTAAATCCACCAGAAGAACGAACTTTTACTTTCAAATATCGAGTTATCGGTGGGTTAAATATTTATGATGAAAAATATGAAGTCTATTGGAAAGCAATATTTGCCAAACGCAATGCTTCTATTAATCAAGCTAAAGTAAGAGTTACATTCCCAAAATCTTTTTCACGCAAAATTCAAGAATTTAGAAGTTATGGGGTATCAACTAAAGCCAAACAAATAGATGAAAATACCGTAGAGTTCGTCTCTAATCGAAATATACCGCCTTACCAAGAAATCGAAGTCAAAGTTATTGCATATGACAAAATTATGCAAGAGCCTATTGAAGTTAGCGGATTTACGATATTTGTAATAACTCTATTCGCTTCATTAATATTTCTATTCCCTTTACTATTAATTTTGTTTCTTTTCTCATATTCAGCAGGAGGAAATGGTGGTGATGGTAGTGGTGGCTTTGGCGGTGGTGGTGATGGAGGTGGAGATGGTGGAGGTGGAGCCGGTGGTGGAGGCGGGGATTAAATAATACCTCTTGAATATTTCGCAAGTTCATTAACTTAGTTTAGATAACTGATGACTGAAGTAAGTTGCATATGCTATCACCAAATAAATTAACCTTTCACTATCAAAATGCCAAAAAATTTTTCAAATCAAAACCTCCTTCCTCTCCCCTCCTCGGCGTACCTTTGCGCTAACCTCCGCGTACCTTTGCGTTTAAAAATCTTATATTCATTTTAATTTACCAACCTTCCTCCGGCTTACCAAAATCAACTCCAAAACTTAAAAACATAATAAGTAAAAATACTGTACCTATATGTAACTAATAAAAGCTATATTCAAAACTCGTCATAAAAAGTGTGCAAGGTAAAGGGTGCATCTATCTACTTACTATGAATCAAGCCCAAATCCCATCCTGGCAACAGGTTCGCGCTACATTCCAACAAATTTGGGGTTATGAAGATTTCCGTCCACCCCAAGGCGAAATAGTCCAAAGTCTATTAGCAAAAAAAGATACTTTAATTATTATGCCTACGGGTGGGGGTAAATCAATTTGCTTCCAGCTTCCCGCACTTTTACAAACCGGATTAACTTTGGTGGTTTCTCCTTTGGTAGCACTGATGGAAAACCAAGTACAGGAATTAAAAGAACGCAAACTTTCCGCAGCACTTTTACACAGTCAACTATCTTCTTCCCAACGTCGCCAAACTCTACAGGCTTTGGAAAGACAACAGCTAAGATTACTTTACCTATCTCCAGAAACTTTACTCAGTCCCCCAGTTTGGGAAAAATTATCTCACCCAGAGCTTGAAATTAACGGCTTAATATTAGATGAAGCCCATTGTTTAGTACAGTGGGGTGATACCTTTAGACCAGCTTATCGAAGATTAGGGGCAGTAAGACCAGCGCTACTTAAGTTAAAAAGAAGAGGAACAAAAATAGCGCTAGCCGCTTTTACCGCCACCGCCGACCCTTTAGCCCAAACTGTAATATCAGAAACTTTGCGATTACAGCAACCTGCTGTATTTAGACTGAATCCTTATAGAAGCAATCTTAACCCGAACGTCCGGATTATTTGGACTCCACAAGGAAGACGGCAACAATTATTAAAGTTTATTCACAAAAATCAACAAACAAGTGGATTAGTTTACGTTCGCACTCGGAAAGATAGTGAAAATTTAGCCGCATCGTTGAAAAAACTCGGCGATCGCACTGCTAGCTATCATGGTGGATTGGGTGCAGAAGAAAGACGCTCGATTGAAGCTAGCTGGTTAAGTGGGAAAATACCTTATGTCGTATGTACTTCAGCTTTCGGTATGGGAATTAACAAACCCGATGTGCGATGGGTAATTCACTTTCAGGCTCCTTTACTGCTATCGGAATACGTACAAGAAATTGGACGAGCTGGAAGAGACGGAAAACCCGCAGAAGCACTGACATTAATTAGCGAACCCAGCGGATTATTGAATCCAGAAGACAAACAAAGACAGAAATTTTTTGAAGACAAGCTTAGAGAACAACAGCTGACAGCCAAACAATTAATTAAGAAATTACCACCTACCGGGGAAGTAGAAGCAGTAGCGCAAAAATTTCCCGATGCGGCTTTAGCTTTATCCTTACTGCACAGCATGGGTAAATTAAAATGGATCGATCCCTTTAACTACAGTATTAATAAAGAATCGAAAAAAACACAACAGCGATCGCACCCCCGAAATCAAATGCAGCAGTATTTGACTACTAGAAAATGTCGCTGGCAATTTTTATTAACCGCTTTTGGATTTGAAAAAGAAGCAGCAAACCTACATTGCGGACATTGCGATAATTGTAAGAAGTAGGGCATAGGGAATAAGTACCACCGGAGTTAGGAGTGAGGACCACCGGAGTTAAGAATTAATTTTCTACCCCCTCTACCCCCTCTGCCCCCTCTACCCCCTCTCTCCCCAATTCCCAAAGTTAAAACTGCCGTAAAAACCGCAAATCGCTGGCATAAACGCGGCGGATATCATCGAGTTGATGTAATACCATTGCGAAACGTTCTACGCCAAAACCTGCGGCGAATCCGGTGTATACTTCTGGATCGTAACCTACAGCTTTCAATACATTTGGGTCTACCATGCCGCAACCCATGACTTCTAACCAGCGTCCATTCCACCTTAAATCAACTTCTGCTGAAGGTTCGGTGAATGGGAAGTAGCTGGCGCGGAAGCGAATATCTTCTATTTCACCGAACATCGCTTCTAAAAACTCTTTGATGGTGCCTTTGAGATCGGTAAAAGTTAATCCTTCGTCAACTGCCAAAAGTTCGATTTGATGAAAAACCGCTGCGTGAGTTGCGTCTACATTATCTCTTCGGTAAACTCGTCCCGGTGCAATAATCCGAATCGGGGGTTCGCTTTCTTCCATAAACCGAATTTGTACCGAAGAAGTTTGAGTCCGCAGCAGATTGCCGTCGGGAAGATAAAACGTATCTTGCATATCGCGAGCCGGATGATCTGGGGGAGTATTGAGCGCTTCAAAATTATAATAATCGCTTTCCATTTCCGGTCCGGCAGCAACCGTATAACCCATACCCACAAAAATATCCAGAGTTCGGTCAATAACACCATTTAAGGGGTGAATGCGACCTTGGGGACGAAAAACACCGGGCATCGTCACATCAATCGTTTCCGCTTCAATCTGGGCTTGAATTTTCGCAGTTTCCAAAGCGATGCGCTGCTTATCTAAATTATTTTGTAAAGCTTCCTTAACAACATTAGCGATCGCGCCAATTTGTGGTCTTTCTTCAGCGCTTAATTTACCCATACCGCGCAGCAGAACACCTAACTGACCTTTTTTACCCAGATAATCAACCCTAAGTTTCTCCAAGCTTTCCAAAGAATCAGCGCTCTTTATTGCTTTTTCAGCTTCAATACGTAATTCTTCTAATTGAGATTGTAAATCGTTAGTCATCAGTCATTAATTATTAATTATTAGCGATCGGTCATTAGTCGCCAGCCATTAGCAACCAGCAAAGCAACTCACAATAATAATGCCATTGATGAGTTAAAAATAGCTGTTAAAGGTTAAAGGTATTGAGTTAGGAGTTAGGAGTTAGGAGTTAGGAGTTATGAGTTAAAAATTATCTACCCCCTCTACCCCCTCTACCCCCTCTACCCCCTCTACCCCCTCTCTCCCCATCTCCCCATCTCCCCATCTCCCCATCTCCCCTGTTGCTGTTAAATTTACTAATGGCAGTTATGAGTATAAATAATGAGATTATTAGTTTCTAATGATGACGGTGTTTACGCCAAAGGGATACTTACCTTAGCTAATACTATGGCAGAAGCCGGTCATGATGTGAGTGTAGTTTGCCCGGATAGGGAACGTTCCGCAACGGGACACGGGTTGACTTTGCATCAACCTATTCGTGCTGAAATTATCGAATCGGTGTTTCATCCTAATATCAAGGCTTGGGCTTGTGATGGTACTCCTTCTGACTGCGTAAAATTGGCGCTGTGGGCTTTGCTGGATTCACCCCCCGAATTGGTTCTTTCTGGGATTAATCAAGGTGCTAACTTGGGAACCGAAATTCTTTATTCTGGTACTGTTTCGGCGGCGATGGAAGGCTTGATTGAAGGAATTCCTAGCGTTGCATTCAGCCTTACTAGTTACACTTCCAAGGATTTTGCAGCGGCGGCTAACTTTGCCAAAATGCTTGTAGAAAAACTGGCTGAAAATCCTTTGCCGGATTCGATGTTACTTAACGTTAACATTCCGGCAGTGGAATCATCGCAAATCAAAGGCGTTAAATTTACCCGTCAGGGCGTGCGCCGCTACGTTGATGTATTTGATAAACGAATAGATCCCAGAGGTAAAACTTACTATTGGTTAACGGGGGAAGTTCTTGAAGATGTAGAGCCGCCCGTTTCGTTTAATTTACCCGAAAATATACCGATTGATGTATGTGTTATCCGTGAAAACTACATCAGTATTACTCCTTTACATTACAATCTAACTTACCCAGAAGGATTCAAAAGCTCGCTATGCAGGGGAATTCAAGTATAAGTAAAATATTTTTAGCGGGAGAATTAAAGCTTTTTCGGAGGTTAAATGCATTACTGGAAAATATAGGTTATAAAGTAAAAACGTCTGTAAAGCTACCATTAAGCTTATAGTCAAATTAGTTGCAGCATAAGTTCAAAAGTGACTCGCATGTTTTAGCGCGAAAAAACTCTTTAAAACATATGCTGTATTAATAGTTTACCCTTCTACAAGAACGGGTAAAACAGCATTAATTGAACTCCACCGGAGTAAGATTTTTTGTATTGTTCGCCCGCTCAATCGATGACTTGCAATACTCATGTCTAGGATAGAGAACCAGTTTACCGTAAAATTTTGGGGCGTTCGCGGCAGTATTCCCTGTCCCGGACATCAAACCGTTCGTTATGGAGGTAATACCCCTTGTGTCGAGATGCAAGTGGGCGACAAACGCTTTATCTTCGATGGAGGCACGGGAATTCACGTTTTAGGGCAATCTTTGTTGCCTAAAATGCCGTTGGAAGCTTATATTTTCTTCACCCATTCTCATTGGGATCACGTCCAGGGATTCCCGTTTTTTGTTCCTGGATTCGTTGCAGGCAATAAATTTCATATTTATGGTGCAGTAGCCCCTGATGGTTCTACCGTAGAACAACGTCTAAACGACCAGATGCTGCACCCGAACTTTCCAGTACCTTTACAGATTATGCAATCCAACTTGGATTTTAGCGAGGTAAAACCTGGGAAAACAATTCATATAGAAGATATTGCCATAGAAACCGCACCGCTAAACCATCCAGGTGAATCGGTAGGATACCGAGTTAATTGGCAAGGTGGTTCTGCTGTCTACGTTACGGACACCGAACATTTTCCCGATAAGTTGGACGAAAATGTTTTAAAGCTTGCCGATAACGCCGATATTTTAATTTATGATTCAACTTATACCGATGAGGAATATTATTCGGCTAGATCGCCCAAAATTGGCTGGGGACATTCCACATGGCAAGAAGCCGTTAAAATAGCTAAAGCCGCCAACGTTAAAACTTTAGTCATTTTCCATCACGATCCATCTCATGACGATGAGTTTTTAGATCGCATTGGACAAGAAGCCCTCGCAAAATTTCCCGGTGCAGTCATGGCAAAGGAAGGAATGGTACTAAACGTTCCGATGAATGTACCTTTATCAAAAACTTTTCCTATTAGTCGGTAGTTAAAATATAGCTTTATCTCAGATTGATTATAAAATTTGGATTAAATTGGTATTCGAGAGCCTTAGTTACACTATGGCGAATTAGGAATAGATAATGGTGATGGGTAATCGGTGATGGCTGAATTTTTCACTCATAACTCCGGTGGTCCTAACTCTTAACTCCTAACTTGGGTGAAGACGTAGCAGTGCTACGTCTCTACATATCCTCGATCAACCTCTTGTTCCAAAATTGACGTGCCTAATTTGTCTAAAAATGGGTGTTCTGTGTGGGTAACATCTTCAACCGAATCGATCAAAACTCCTACTGCTGTTGCTCTTGGTAAGTTTGATGGCGTTCATCGCGGTCATCAAAGAGTAATCCAACCAATTTTGCATAAATCAGCAGACGCAGAACGCATTTACCCAACAGTTATTACATTTCTTCCGCATCCTCAAGAATTTTTTACGGGAAAACCTAGAAGATTGTTGACTCCTTTGGATGAAAAAGTCCAACATTTAGAACTGCTTGGGGTAGAACAACTTGTAATAATCCCCTTCAACGAAGAATTATCAGCTTTGACTCCCGAACAGTTCGTAGAACAAATAATCGTAGAGAAATTGCGAGCTTCTAGAATCAGCGTTGGACAAGACTTTTGCTTTGGTTCCCAGCGTAGCGGTAATGCGATGGATTTACAGGTACTTGTTGCCAAATATGGTATTCCCGTAACAATCGTTCCCTTGGAAACTCACGAAGACAATTTACTCGTGCAACACGATCGCATCAGCACTTCACTAATTCGCCAAACACTTGAAACTGGCGACATTGAAAGAGCCAACCGACTGCTGGGAAGACCTTACACTCTTATCGGTACAGTAGTCAAAGGACAGCAGCTTGGTAGAACTATAGGTTTCCCGACTGCCAACTTGCAATTACCAGAAGATAAATTTTTGCCCAGAAAAGGAGTTTACGCCGTCCGAGTTATCGCCATCAACACCCCAGATACCACCTTAAACAACCGCTGGGGAGTCATGAACATCGGCGATCGCCCCACCGTAAACGGTACTCATCCCACAGTAGAAGTACATCTTTTAGATTTTACTGGAGATTTATACGATCGAAAACTAGAAATCCAATTAGAAAAATTTCTCAGAGCAGAACAAAAATTTCCATCATTAGAAGCCCTCAAAGCTCAAATTCAACTCGACTGCAATGCCGCCAGAAACTTTTTCAGGCAAGAGCGTTAGTTTACTCCAACTCTGGGAACAATAGATTAGGGAATTGGGCATAGGGCATGGGGCATTGGGCATTGGGAGATGGGGAGACAAGGGGATGGGGAGACAAGGGGACAAGGCGATGGGGAGAAATTAAAAATCGTAATATCCTCACTACTAACTCTTAACTCCTAACTCCTAACTCCGGCGATCCTAACTCTTTACCTTTAACCTTTAACCTTTAACCTTTGACCTTATTTATTCGGTGCATGAGAGATAAAATTGACGCTCTGACACAAAATCTAGCTCGTACTATTGTTGGTAAATCTGAAGCTATTCGCTTGGTATTAGTTGCCTTGTTGGGTGGCGGACACGCTTTGCTTGAAGATGTACCTGGAGTAGGTAAAACTCTGCTGGCAAAATCCTTGGCTCGTTCCGTTGATGGTAAGTTTCAACGGTTACAATGCACGCCAGATTTGCTACCCACTGATATTACGGGCACTAACATTTGGAATCCTAAAACTGGTGAATTCACTTTTCTCGAAGGACCGATTTTCGCCAATGTAATGCTAGCAGACGAAATCAACCGCGCTACACCCCGGACTCAATCTGCCTTGCTAGAAGTGATGGAAGAAGGGCAGGTAACAGTTGATAGTGTCTCTCGTGCCGTTCCCACACCGTTTTTCGTCATCGCTACCCAAAACCCGGTCGAATATCAAGGTACTTTTCCCCTACCAGAAGCGCAAATGGATCGATTTATGCTGTCCTTGAGCTTGGGTTATCCTACGGAGCAAGAAGAGTTACAAATGCTATCTCGACTTCAAGATGGCAGTAAATTTACCAATTTGAAACCTTGTATAACCTTAGCCGAAGTTGAAGAATTACAGCGAATTTGTGCTGGTATCAAAGTAGAAGCTTCATTGCAGCAATATATGCTCGACTTGGTACGAGCCACAAGGTGCGACGAAGAAATTACTCTCGGTGCTAGTCCAAGGGGAACTGTCGCATTACACCGCGCCACTCAAGCTTTTGCGTATCTTTCCGGACGCGAATATGCAATTCCCGATGACGTGAAATATATCGCTCCTCATGTTTTGAGTCATCGTTTGATTGCCGTAGGAGGAAGGAGAGCGCAAAGCGTAATGGAACGTTTATTAAGAGTGGTAGCGATTCCTTAAGTTAGTTAGTGGTTAGCATCCAGTCGCCCGCACTCTAGAAGAGTGGGGCTACAATTGCAAAGCCCACCTGCGTGGGCTAGAAGCTTTTCAGCCTGCGTTCAGCAAAGCTGCGGCTCAGGCAGGCTTTGTAAATGTAGCGATACCCTTATAGGGTATTGCGATTGAGTCATCCAGATTATTACTATGACAGCAATCAAAAACAATTTAAAGCGAATCTGGGATTGTATAGAACAAAAAGCACCAGAAGTTAAAGATTTATTTCAGCCCGGTTTAAAGTCTGAAGAAATTGATGAGTTAACCAAAGATTTACCGTTTAAATTACCTCAAGAAGTTTACGAACTTTATCAATGGCGAAACGGTTTATCAGATGGAATTGAAATAGAAGTTAGTGGTTATATTAATGGTTTAACAGGACATTTTGATTTTCTTGAAAAAGCTATAAAATATATCAAAAAAATAGAAGATGATGGAGACATTTTCTATTTTCTAATAATTTTTTATTTCTCTGGTGAATTTGGAGGACATTTCTTTGCAGTTCCTCTTGGAACATATGAATCCCCTGTTATCATTTTATACGATGATGATGATTATGAATATTTTGATTTTGATGAAGAATTTAAAAATAAACAAAATAATCTGAAAATTTTGAATCGTATAAATAACCAGAATGAGCTTGTTAATATCCGTAAAAAATACAATAATCTCGGAGATTTGATTGCGGAAATTGCAGATTTTACCGAACAGGCATTTTATAGTTTAGAGCATCATAATCAACACTATATTTCCATTAACTCAAATCATCAGAAAGCTGACTTTATCCATTACAGATATAGATGTGCAGAAAAAAGTATATATTGTTTGACGTTAGAACAAGAAGCAGAACTTTTTGAAACTAAACAACGCTGGTTGAATTTAATCAATACATTTATTAATAAAAAGAAAGCAACTACAGTTATTCAAGAATTATATAGATATGCAGAAGTGGAAATACCGGAAATTATTTTTGTACCTAGTTTTTACACGGCACATCTAGGATTTTTTGAGCGATCGCACTTTTTGAAACAAACCGATAACAAATATCTGGCAGAAAAATTAAAATCTCTGTACTGGGATTTTCTATTGCTTCCTTTTGATTATGCTCTAACAAAACCAGTAATTACAACTGCTCTGAAATCATTGAAATCAGAGCTAAGTGACGTTTTACATAATTTTATCGAATATGATTTGAAAGACAGTATAGAAAAAATATTTAACAAAGATATAAATTAAAATTTAGAAAGTATCGCGAAGTTTCTTCATTCTGCGCTGAAGTACGATTTAAGAGATGCTTTGGACAAAGATTTTATTTTACTATATTTCAACTACAAGTATATTTTAAGCAATAATGAATTTGTAGCTTCAGCAGCACTGTTTGAATTTGCTCGTTTTATAGGAGTTAAATTCAACGAACAAAAGCTTAACTTATATATTTCATATTGCCGAGAAATTTGGTGCGTTATTCCTTTTGATAAAACTATTATTGTTTGTGAAAAACCACAAGTTTCATGGAATGAAAATGCTTCATCATATGCTAATGAGCAACCAAATCTGAGTTTTTCGGATGGTTATAGCATTTAGATTTATCAATAAAAATATATTTGTTCCAATTTATTTGCGGTAGTGTTCGCATCTTGCTTCCTAGAAATAAACCTTGTTCTCTAACATTAAATAACCTTTTTACTAAATATTTTTTATCCACAAATTTGATGTTGGGTTACGACACGATAAAGAAAAATTTTCGTTACAAATCAAATTTTGTTTTCGTGTCTAACCCAACCTAGTAACTTTTTTATTAATATTTTTTATCCACAAGTTTAATGTTGGGTTACGACACGATAAAGAAAAATTTTCGTTACAAATCAAATTTTGTTTTCGTGTCTAACCCAACCTACTAACTAAAATTACTATGCCCCATGCCCCATGCCCCATGCCCAATCATTTACATTTATTACATTGCTTTGTCGGAATAGTAATTACAAACTCGCTTCCTTCTCCGGGTGCGGAAATACAATCTAAAGATCCGCAATGTTTTTCTGTAATTATTTGGTAACTAATTGATAATCCCATTCCGGTTCCTTTACCTACAGGTTTAGTTGTAAAAAATGGGTCAAACATTCGCATTTTTACCTTTTCGGGAATTCCTTTTCCGTTATCGGAGATAGAAATTTTTACTTGCTTGCATCCTACTAATTCCGTTTTTATACAAATAGTAGGAGAATTATTATCGCCTATTCCCTCTTCTAATGCATCGAGCGCATTCGCCAAAATATTCATAAATACTTGATTTAATTGACCGGGATAACATTCTATTTGCGGAAATTTACTATAATCTTTGATAATTTCAATTCTGGAACGGTCGGATTTGGCTTTAATACGATGTTCTAAAATCATTAAAGTGCTGTCGATTCCTTCGTGGATATCAACTGCTTTCATTTGAGCTTCATCCATGCGGGAAAAGTTACGCAAGGAAGCTACTATTTCCCGAATTCTTTGCGCTCCTACTTTCATCGAACCCAAAAGCTTGGGTAAATCTTCTACTAAAAACTCTAAGTCTAATTGTTCTGTTAATTCCTGTATTTCCGCTGTGGGTTGAGGATAATTTCGGCGATAAGTTTCGATTATTTCTAATAAGTCTTGAGCGTAGTTGTTCGCGTGGTTCAAATTTCCGTAAATAAAGTTTACGGGGTTATTAATTTCATGGGCAACACCTGCTACTAATTGTCCTAAACCGGACATTTTTTCGCTTTGCACTAGCTGTGTTTGAGCGCGTTGTAATTCGCTCAGTGTATTTTCTAAATCTTTAGCTTTTTGATTTACTTCGGTTTCAGCTTGTTTGCGAGCGGTTATATCGTTACGAATAGCGATATATTGCTGGGGTTTAGCTTGTGCATCTAGTATTGGCACAATTGTTGTCTCTACCCAGTAAAGGCTGCCATCTTTGGCACGATTTTGAATTTCTCCTCGCCAAACTATACCTTCAGTAATGGTTTGCCACATTTGGGTAAAAAAGGATTTGGGATGATAACCGGAGTTAACAATCCGATGATTTTTACCAATTAATTCTTCACGGTTATACTGAGAAATTTCGCAAAAATTATCGTTAACGTATTCAATCGTTCCTACATCGTTGGTAATTGCTACGATCGCAGCTTGGTTTAAAGCAAACTTAATATCAGCGGATTCTTTTAAAGATTTTTGTAATGCTATTTCTGCTTGTCTGCGTTCGGTAATATCTAATGCCATTGAAGCAATACCGACTACTTCACCATTAGCAGTTACTAAGGGATAGTTATACCATTCGCAAACAATTTTTCTACCATCTTTAGTCAAATTTTCATTTGTACTGAACATCCTTCGTTTCTGATTTACGAAATCATGCAGCATTTCTTTCAAGCAAATTTTAAAATCATCTGTAACTAAAAAACCAAAATTACGACCTAAAACTTCGCTTTTACTGTATCCAAAAATTCTTTCTGCGGCTTGATTCCACTCTTTGATTTCAAAATTACGATTCCATTCAATCACTGCTAACGGTGTTTGTTGAACCATTAATGCCAAACGTCGCTGCCCAGACTCTATTAATTCAGCTTCTTGTAATTTACGTTTTGTAATATCTTCAATGCGACAAAGCATACCAGCAACTTCACCATCATCATTAATTAAAGAATTTTTACGGATATCTAACCAGACTTGCTCGCCTGAAACTTCTGAAACAAAGGTATGCTCAAAACTGGTATTGTTTTCAATCACATGGCGATCGCTCACAAAGGTACCAGTGCGATCGCTATTTGCTAAAAAGCCCAATATTCGATGTTGAAAAGGTAATTCGTCATCTGTTTTACCGATAATCTGTTGAGGGGAGGTTAATCCTACGGCTTTAGCAAAAGCTAAATTACAACCTTGAAATACTAAATTATTATTTTTCCAATAAATCAATTCTGGTAAATTGTCGATCGCCAATTGATACATAGGTAACGAATTGACTGTATTTTCGTTAAGGGGTTGTAAAGATTTAAATTCTGCCGGTAGCATAAGTTAATTTGGGGGGAACAAGTTACTGACTCAATACTTAGTGTTCCCAAATTAGCTTTATAAATGAACAATCATCAAAGTCTCTTACAAAAAATATCTTAGAAACTTACAATAGTAGTCAACATTACATAACTGTATTTCTACTTACAGCTAACAGGTATTTGAATCTGAAATTCCGTACCTTCCCCCAAAGTAGAAATACAGTTTAATTGTCCCTGATGCTGCTCAACTATTATCTGATAGCTCATAGATAATCCCAAGCCAGTACCTTTCCCTACAGGTTTAGTTGTAAAAAATGGGTCGAATAACTTAGAAATATTTTCCTCTGGAATACCCGAACCATTATCAATTATGCTAATTTGGATAATATTTTCCCGTACTAATTGAGTAGATATATTAATTTTAGGAGAGTCGCCTTCAGGGACTTGTCTATTTTCAATTGCTTCTTCTAAAGCATCAATTGCATTATTCAAAATATTCATAAATGCTTGATTTAGTTTTCCAGCGTAGCACTCAACTAAGGGTAAATCATCATATTTTTTAATTACCTCAATTGCCGATCGATGCGATTTTGATTCAAGATTATTTTGTAAAATCATTAAAGTACTGTCAAGACTTTCATGGATATCAATCTTCTTGAATTCCGCTTCATCTAAACGCGAGAAAGTTCTTAAAGAAAGGACAATTTTCTGAATTCGTTCGGCTCCCGTTTTCATTGAATTAATGATATTCGGCAAGTCTGACTGGAGATAATCAAATTCAATTTCTTCAATAAATTCTTTGATTTGTGAATTATTATCTGGATAGTTGTTTTGATAAAGTTGGATTAATTCTAATAACTCTTGAAAATATTCTTCAGTGTATATCAAGTTAGCGGTAATAAAATTCACTGGATTATTAATTTCATGAGCGATTCCCGCTACTAATTGTCCTAAACTGGACATTTTTTCGCTCTGAATTAGCTGAACTTGAGTACGTTGCAATTGTAAAAGAGTGTTTTCTAACTCTTGAGTTTGTTGACGTAACTTTGCTTCCGCTTGTTTGCGATCGCTAATATCTCGAAAATAGAAAATCTTGCCGTAGTTATCTCCAGCCAAAGAACATATTGAAGCAATATAGCGCTCAAAAGTTTTTCCATCCTTTAAACAAATCTCATTACGGCAACTTTCATCTGGATGTTCAAAAAGGTATTCTAAAGTAGCTACAAATTCTTCTGGATTTTCTAATTTGTCTAGCATCGAAGCGAAAATTGATTCATGCTTTCCGGTTTCAATAACAGACTGCGGAATTTGCCATAACTCAATAAAACGCTGATTGTATGAGATTGATTCGCGATATTCATCAACAACTAAAATACCGTCAATAGAAGCTTCTTGTTGCGCTTTTAAAACTAAATTAGTCCGAAGCAATGTTTTTTCTGCTTGCTTGCGATCGGTAATATCTCGAAAATACCAAACCCTGCCGTAATATTCTCCAGTAAACGAACTTACAGGCGCACAATAACGTTCAAATGTACGTCCATCTCCTAAATCGATTTCATCGCGAATAGATTTTTCTACATCATTGTATAAATTTTCTACTTCATTAATAAATTCTCCTAAATTCGTAAATTTATCAACCATCGATGCTAAAAATTGCTTTTCATCTCCGGTTTCAATTACCGATTGAGGAATTTGCCATAACTCTACAAAACGCTGATTGCATGATAATATAACTTGATTTTCATCAACTACCAAAATACCGTCAATCGCAGCTTCTTGTTGAGCTTGTAACATTGCATTACTACGTAACAAAGCTTTTTCCGCTTGTTTGTGTTCTTCAATTTCAGCTTTTAACGCTTTATTTGCTCGC
Source organism: Rivularia sp. (in: cyanobacteria) (assembly GCA_965234645.1). Classification (GTDB taxonomy): domain Bacteria; phylum Cyanobacteriota; class Cyanobacteriia; order Cyanobacteriales; family Nostocaceae; genus Rivularia. Next base: position 6,144,226 of record OZ248344.1, read on the forward strand.
CCTAGTTCTTTAGTTCTCTCTATAACTAAAGATTCCATTTCTCTATAAGCTACTCGCAATGCTTTTTCTGTTTTTTTTAGATGAGTAATATCTGTAAGAAAACCATCCCAAATAATTGAATCATCAGGTTGCTTTTCTGGACGAGATACAATTTTTACCCATTGATTTTTTTCAGATGACTTAACTAAGCGTCCTTCCCAATAAAATGGTTCAAAAGTTTCCGCTGAATTAGTAAGCGATTTCTTAAAAGTTTTATAGTCTTCCGAATGAATCATTGAAATTAGCGAACTCGATTCGGCTTCAATCGTTTCTGCTTTTATTCCTAAAAATTCATAACTGCCAGAACTTACATAAGGAAAAGACATCGAGCCGTCGGGATGCATTTTTAATTGGTAAAGCATTCCCGGTACATTTGCACATAGCTTCTGAAATTTATCTTCGTGACACAAAGCCGCTTCCTCTACAACAGATTCTGCAAAATTATTTAATTTTTCTTGCGATTCTTTATTTTCAGAAGCCGTAATTTTTTGAATAGTACCTACTAAAAATTGATTCCCCGAATTATCATTAAATAAAGATTTTTTAGTCGAAACGAAATAAACTTCGCCTTCAGCATCAGTAAAGTATTCCCCATCGTCACTGCTGACACCCGAAGTAAAGATTAATTCGTCTTTTTCCCAAACAATATCGGCTTGTTCGGTAGAAAAGAAATCGTAATCGGACTTACCAATCAGTTCTTCTGGCGCATACCGGGTAAACTCACAGTAAGCATGATTGAGGAATACCCATCGATGTTGGCGATCTTTAACAAAAATAGGGTCAGATATACTGTTGATTATTTCAAGCAGAAAACTTTGGGAGGGGCAATTCCCATTATCTGCTGGTACTTGAGAATTCATTGGCGGAGTCATCTATTACTTATCAGCTTGATAATTGCTACTTGTCTAGCCTTATTTACTATTATTCCCAATGTTTACAAAATTACAACAATTATCAGTTATCAGTAACCAGTGATGAGTTAACAGTTATCAGTTATCAATGCTCAGTAAAACTTGTATCAACTTGCATCGATGGGGTGCGGTTGATTAAATAACTATGGCTCTTCATTACATAGTATGCCTTCTTTGAGCCTTAAATACCTCAAATACTTACTCTACAAAGGATTCAGTAAATTTAATTAATATTATTTATAAATACCTTTCTTCTTCCCCTACAGCAAAGCTGCCTCAAAACGACTATTTTAATAGCACCCCCTTGTACTGAAGAACCATAACTATTCCATAGTTAAATGCTGCTGTAACAACCCAATGGTAATTTCAGGTGTTTCCAAATGTGGCAAAACGCCAGTATTGGGTATAACATGAAAATCTCGAATTGCATTTTTGTTTAAATCTGCCAAACGTTTTCCTAGCTTAACATTAATAAATTGCGCTTTTTCACCCCAAATCATCGCCGTTGGTATGGTGAGTTGTCTAATATATAGACTTAAATCAAAATATAAGTCACCGCGTAAAAACGATAAAGCTGCGAATTTCGCATCAGGTTGCTGTGCGGAAGCTAAATAAGCCCCTACAATTTCTGATGATATTCGTGCGGGTTTTGCAAATAGAAAACTTTGTAAAAAATTTCTGACTGCAATTTCATTTTCTGCACCTAATTTGTAAATTAAATTATCTATAAGCGGCGTATTGATAACTTCTAAAGGAAGTCTACGTCCGCTACCTTGTCCAAAATCATCGAATCCAGAAGGACATGATAAAAATAAAGTTTTAAATAATTGTGGTTGTTGAATTGCCAAACGAATAGTCAAAGCAGCAGTAAGAGAAGACGCTACAACCGTTACAGGTTCTCGGCAACTTTGTTTAATAAATTCTGCGATCGTAGTGATGTAATCATTAATTTGATAATTCCGCACCGGATGAGAAGATTCACCCCAACCGATTAAATCTGGAGCAAAAATACGGTGAGTCGCAGCAAAAGCAGAATACACTTTTGACCATTCATAAGCAGACGCACCACCACCAAAGTTATGTAGAAAAACTACTTGTGGTAGATTCTCAATTTCAGCAATATCCCAAGGTGCAGCAGTTTGGGTGTAATAAACCATTGCTCCAAGAGATGTTTGAATAATTTTATGCCCAAAGCCAGGAGGTTGAAACTGAAGCATAAGATGGGGAGATGGGGAGATGGGGAGATGGGGAGACAAGGGGACAAGGAGTTAGGAGTTAGGAGTTATGAGTTATGAGTTAGGAGTTATGAGTTATTAAATTTTAACCTTTAACCTTTGACCTTTAACCTTTAACCTTTAACCTTTGACCTTTGACCTTTGACCTTTGTCCTTTAACCTTTAACCTTTGACCTTTAACCTTTAACCTTTAACCTTTAACCTTTAACCTCAATAACCGTTCACTGTTTACTGATTTGCACGAGTTTGTCGAGATTATCACCGTTAATATCATATGCTGCTCCGAATCCAATTACGAAACGACCACTGTGGGGAGTCAGTTTAAAAATCCGAAAATCGGCTAAACCGCGCAGCATTTCAATTATTTCGCCGAAACGCTCTTGGAATTGACCTACAATGCTTTTCCATTCATCAGTTTCGCGTTCTATCAATGTCGCGGTACAATCATAATTTAGTCTGCGACGAGCAAATATTTGTGGGGTTTTGGTTTCATCTTCAATAAACAAAACATTCACGCGAGGGTTAACGTTTAAATTTTGGGTGTGTGTTGAAAGCCCGCTAACGTAAATATAAATATTTTTTGATTCGTCCATTACGAAAGGTGTGTAACTACCGTTAGGAATTCCCTCATTATTTACCGTGCTGATAATGATACTTTGAAATTCTTGGGTGAATTTCTGATATTCTGCTGTAGCTTTTTCTAACTGATTCATAATATAAACTTGCCATACTTTAACAAAAATTTTTGAGTGGAGCTACCCACTTGATGCTTCAGCCGTCTGAGAATAACTTTGAAATTGCTGCCTCCGCAAAAATTTACTGTATACGTATTATATAAAACTATGTATAATTATATTTTTAATTATGGTCTTTCAAATCATTTGATAATACTCTGTTAATTATCAATGTATGTTGTATTTAACGATTTACCAATATCTAATTAATATCACTTATATTTTAACAGTTTTGGGGTTGACATAAATCCACAATTAAGAAAATATTATCGATTTACGGTTGGCTCGGAGTTGTGGTTTGATTACTTTGTTAACGTTAGTTGAACCTAGGTTCAGCAAGCTTAATTAATTGTTACTTATGGAATGTACTAACCTAATTTTAACTAATGGTTGGTTTGATTTGGATTTAGGTGGACGACATTTTTGACAATAAAGCGATCGCATCTACACATAAAGCGGTAAAGTCGTTGTTTAAGGATTTTTGTACGAGCTTTGACGAAAACTTATTTACTTTTCAAATTTTTGTTCGTTCTATAACCAATACTACAATTACTATGACTCAGTTTAACGAAATTATAAGTTTACTCGAAGCCGAAAGAGAACGCTATATATTAGAAGCTGCACGAATAGAGCGCCGTTTGGAATCGATTCGCACTCAAGTTACTGCTATAGATAACTTAATGTCGGGTTATGCCCAAGAAAAAGAAACCTATCAATATCAACAGTTTCCTCAATCTCGAACCCAGGCATATTTAGAAGAAGATAAATGCGATCGCAATATCGCATCGGTTGAAGAAAATATTGATAATATAGTTAACTCAGATGTTAATTTAGATGAAGAAAAATTTGATAAAATTGACAATTACAACGAGCCACAACCGATTGAAGAACTTGAAATTACCGATATTCCAAAAATGAAGGGAGGTAGGCAATCAGAAAGCTTGCCGATGTTACCTCAATACCAAGGATATTCAATTAAAAACGCTATTTTAATCTTAATGCGTTGCCAACCAGATTTGCATTTTCATATCAATGCCATTGTCCGCGATTTGTATGGCGATAAATTGACAAAAAAACAATATCAAACTGCGAGGGTAAGTGTTACCAAAGCTTTATCTCTTGGTTTCCAATCTGGTTTATGGTTTAAGGTACTACGTTCTCCTGGAGTTTACACCTTAAAGGCTGAAAAAGGAATTACGGCTAAAACCCCTAAAGGTAAATAAATTAAATTAATTAGATATAAATTAGGACGAGATTCTCGAACAATTAGAACATGAACAGATACCCAGATTTTTAGCTAGATAAAGCCCAAACATCTCCTCAACTAGCAGAAAATGGTGCGGTATCACTGGCGCGATCGCTACTCCTGTGATTAGGCTGTATTGGAGGAATTGCGGCAGAGAAAGGCTCCCGTACAATCAACTCAACTACCTTCAACACCTTCATCTCAAATAGCTTTGCCAACTTTACTTGACAAAACTCTATCTGTAGTTAGATACATACTCTTCATTGGTACGGGAGGATTGTTTGTATTTATTGAAAGAAATGATTTTTTAACTTTAGAGAAATTATTAAAGTATGAGGGTAGTTTTAATCCAAAACCTAATTATAGATCGTCAAATTTAAATTGATAATTGATAATTGAAATATGTGGGATATAAACAGATTCGTTAAAACTCTTACCTTCTTTGAAGTAATCCCATTACTTAACTGGGTACAGGATTTAGTCAAAGGTGGTTTCAAGGATAATCCAGATAAATTAATTGGAGCAAAAAAAGTGGGTGTAGTACTAGTAGCAGGTGCAACGGGTGGGGTTGGTAAACGAGTCGTGCGGCGATTGATTGAAAAAGGTTATAAAGTAAGATGTCTGGTGCGCGATCTTGAAAAAGCTAGGTCACTTCTTGATGATAAAGCGGATTTAGTAGTTGCAGATATTACCAAGCCAGAAACTTTAAATACCTTATTATTGGCGAATATTCAAGCAGTTATCTGCTGTACTGCGGTGCGCGTGCAGCCAGTCGAAGGAGACACTCCCGATAGGGCAAAATACAATCAAGGCGTTAAATTTTATATGCCTGAAATTGTTGGCGATACTCCAGAAAACGTTGAATATAAAGGTGTAAAAAACTTAGTAGAAGCAGCTAGCAAAAATTTACCCTCATCAAATGAAAAAACATTATTTGACTTTAGCAATCCATCCATAGAAGTAAAAAACGTTTGGGGTGCGGTAGATGATGTAGTCATGGGTGGAGTAAGCCAAAGCAACATTCAATTGACTTCAGGTAAAGCTGTATTTTTTGGTAACGTTTCCACCGAAAACTCTGGCGGATTTGCTTCAGTTAGAACTAAAAACTTTGACCCTTCATTTAACTTATCAGGTTACGAAGGTGTAGAAATTCGCGTTAAAGGAGATGGAAAACGCTATAAATTCATCTTACGTACAGAAACAAATTGGGATGGTATCGGCTATTGTTATTCTTTCGACACCGAAGCCGATACTTGGATCGATGTTAAGATTCCTTTTACAGAATTAACGCCCGTTTTTCGCGCTAAAACTGTCGAAGATGCTCCGAGAATTGACGCTAATAAAATTTGTTCGTTTCAACTTATGTTGAGCAAATTTGAATACGACGGAGAATTAAATCCCAACTTTTCACCAGGTGCTTTTGCCTTAGAAGTAGAAACAATAAAAGCTTATGGAGGACAAACTTTACCGCAATTCGTTTTAGTCAGTTCCGCAGGAGTAACTCGTCCCGGAAGACCTGGTATAAACTTAGAAGAAGAACCCCCAGCAGTCAAATTAAACGACCAACTTGGAGGAATTCTCACCTGGAAATTGAAAGGAGAAGATAGTTTAAGACAAAGTGGAATTCCTTACACTATAATTAGACCATGTGCTTTGACAGAAGAACCAGGTGGAAAAGAATTAATTTTTGAGCAAGGCGATAATATTAAGGGCAAAATTAGCCGCGAAGACATTGCCAAACTTTGCGTACAAGCCCTACAACAACCATTAGCTTCTAATGTCACCTTTGAAGTAAAAGAAGGAGAAAGTAACGCTAACCATATAGAGTGGGAAAAACTGTTTTCTCAACTGAAAGCAGATGATTTAAAAGTTAGGAGTTAAGAGTTAGGAGTTAGGAGTTAGGAGTTAGGAGTTAGGAGTTATGAGTTAAGAATTAATCATATTCTTTTATCCTCCCATCTTCTTGTCCCCTTGTCTCCCCCTCCGGGTTGCGCCACTTGCCTGACTGTCGGGGAACCCGCGAGGGCGCAGTGGCTTACCATCTCCCCATCTCCCCATCCCCCCATCCCTCCACTCCATGTTTAAAAAGTTATTGCTCACAACAATTTTAGTAATAATAATCTGGGGTGGTTTACTTTCCGATGCGGCTTTTTCTGGATTATTAGAATCGCGTTTTAATAATTTAGAATCGCAATTTTACCGTTTAGAATCGCAAGTAAACCGTATCGAAAACCAGTTAAATAGAGTTGGTTCTTCATCACCAAAAATCCCAGATAATCCTCTACCGCAGCGTAGCCCCAGGAGATTATCCCAGCAACAGCGTGACAAAATGTTTGATAGACTAGCAACTTTGGTAATTGAATTAAAACAGGATGTGAAAGAATTACAGAAACGAGTTTCTCAATTAGAAATGAACGATAATTGATTAACAGCACCCTCTGAGTGCAAGTTCTTCAACTAACAATTAACAATCAACAACTAACTATGAATCTTCTTACCTATATATTGCATTTGGCGGGTTCTGGTGCAAGTGCTTATTTTAGCGCTCTTCAAATCCGCGATATTAAAACCCGCCCAAATCTTTTAGCAGGATTCCAATTAGTAGAATCCGGTTCCGTTCCTTTTTTAACTAATCTTAGTCAACGTGCTGCTGATGAAGGTGATACATGGCTTGCGGAAAAATTAGCTCTTCACGCAGAAGATGAAAATAGACACGGACAAATTTTTGCTCACGCACTCAAACAGCTTGATAAAAAAGTTAAAAACTTCAAAAATCCGCCTAAAGATACAAGCGAACAAAAGACAGGTGAAAAGAAATCAAAACAACGCCGCAGTCCCTTTTTCGCTGCATACTATGAAGGTTACGAAGCCGAACAATTAAAAGCAGAGTTTATTGACTGGGATGTGTTTATGGCTAGCACCTACATATTAGAGTTGGATGCTAGTAAAGACTTTGCTCGTATGGCGAAAGCTTTACCAGAAAACGATGCTAAAGCGTGTAACCTCAAATCGGGGATGCTCAGTATTGCTGAAGATGAAACAACTCATGCAGCATATCTTTACGAAGCAATGACGCGGCGAATGAGTGCAACTCAAGTGCAGCAACTTGTTGATGAATGGCGATCGCGTAAAGTTAATGCCGTGACGGCTTTTGTTACAAGCAAGTTGCAAGGCAAAGATAACACGCCTTCCTTAGCGGAAGATAATAAATCATCCGAAAAAGAAACCGAATTAGTAATAGCTTGACAAAAGTAGAGCCTTTATAAATGCGTTCCCAGCCTGGAGGCTGGGAACGACGGTATATGCATAGTTTGAGCGGTAGTATTTTTAAACGCGAGAGTACATAGTCATCATCGCTAACAATACGAATAAACCACATACCCAAAGCGTTAACATTCCCCAACTAACAGAATCATTCCGTAGTTTTTGCCACAAACCATTTTTTAAATCATTGCGAATTGCCATTTTTATACCTCCGATTCTTAGTTATATCCAGTTCGTTTAAACACTCATATTCTGCGTACATAAAATATCTCGATCTTGACTGTAATTCTTTAGAAACAGCTTTTGCGAGATATGAGGAATTATGATTATCTATCCGAACTAAATACCAGACTGCCTTTACACGCTTAAAAAATGAACCGATATGCAGCGCCTGCTATGAGCAAGTACTGAAAAAGAATGTTCTTACCAAATTTTTTAATCTCTATTTTTATTCTCCCACTCTTAATTATTCCCACTACTTAATTAGCCTTTTTTGACAAAAATCTTAACGTTATTATTTAGCAATTGATTTATTAAATGAAAACATATAAACAATTTTTAAATTAATTTATTTAATTTATCTATTTTAGATTGGTGGTAATTATATCTTTCTTTGTCCGGAAAACTTGAGGATTCACCGAAGCAAGAATGTATAATAAGCGTACAAGCCTACTATAATTTTATACTTGGGGCATAAACGCGCTTTATTGATATTAGGGATTAAAACTAAACGAGATATTATGGAGCAAAACGAGCAAGGACAACGTAACAGTGCTGCAAAGGAGTTTCAAGAATCCCTGGATCAGTTGCAACGTCTTTTAGAAGAAATAGAAGAAAATCAAGAAGAACAGCAAACGGCAAAACCAAAAGTCGATCCTATTCCTGAAAAGCAAGCAGTTGAAGAATCACCAAAATTTGATTTAGCTGAATGGGAAGACGCGGTAGCTGATATCGAACAATATTTTGAAAGTAAAGATAAACAAGCTTAAGTTAGAAAAAACTTAATATCAGGACTTACGCAACCGCAACGATAAATTAATTATTCCAGCCGTTAAGATCCCCCCAACCCCCCGTATTCTTGGGGGGCTTTACGTAAGTCTTAAATATATAGCGCTTATAAAACATATTTCTTGTGGAGTGTATTGACAAATTATTGCGATCGCTAACTTTGAGTTTTCTGACGCTGCGCCTCATATAAAATTAACGCGGCAGCGATCGCTACATTCAAAGACTCTACACCAGGTTGAAGCGGAATTTTCACGTTTAAATCTGCCATTTGTGCTAAATCGGTCGATAAACCAGCACCTTCATTACCTAATAGAATTAAACTTGGTTTTTGCCAGTTTACCTGCCAATAAGTTAAATTTGCACCCGGTAAAGTTGCGATTACTTGCATACCTGCTTCTTTCGCGGCGATCGCTGTCGCTTTCAAATCCTGACTAACTTGCATCGGTAAACGGAACCATTGCCCAGCAGAAGCACGCAGTACCTTCGGATTATCTAAATCCACACTATTCTGACTCAACCATAAACCCGATGCCCCAGCAGCAGCAGCAGTACGAATTATGGTTCCTAGATTACCAGGGTCTTGCACGGTTTCCAAAGCTATCTGTAAGCCGCTACTCGGTATTTCCGTAACAGAATACCCCCGTTTGGCTGTCGCCACCACACCATCTGGCTGTACCGTAGTCGCTAAGGCTTCGATCGCATCCTCGCTGACAACAACAGCGCGATCGCACTTTTGTTGAGCTAGCTGCCAAAGTTGTTCGTGACTTGCTTGCCACTGTGGAGTACAACATAAAGTATCCAAGGGATAATTCGTACTACAAGCTTCTTCCAATAAATGCGTTCCTTCCAACAAAAATAATTCCTGTTTGTGCCTCTCTTTGCTAGAGTGGAGCTTGCGAATTTGTTTTATCAGAGGATTTTGTAAACTAGTTAGCACGATTTGAGATTTCCCCGACAGCGTTCCCCTACGTCTAGAGTCATAGAAACTGTCCAAGATTTAGATTAATTCAAAATCAAGTTCAAAGCAATGCGGAACCCGGGACTTGAACCCGGAAGCCTTGTGGGGCACTAGAACCTGAATCTAGCGCGTCTACCAATTCCGCCAGTTCCGCTTTTGTTGACAATTTCTGATTTTTACTTAATTATTTACTTTTGTCAACTATCATAATTTCTTTAAGAAAACTTGGAAAATTTGTAACTGGTAATTAGTAACTGATTACTGGTAACTAATTCCTGAGTATATGTATCGCGGATATGTAGACAAATGGATTCTTTACTGTAGAATCAAAACCAACTTCCTTCCTTTATAAAATCCATTAATACTATATGGAGGATAGAATTATTAATACTTCTAACGGTAACCCAGAAATTTCATCTCAAACAGCAGACTCCTCAGTCTTAAAAGTTTGGGGTGGACGGGCACTCGATGGTCACGTAACCATCAGCGGGGCGAAAAATTCTGCTTTAGTTTTAATGGCTGGAGCTTTGCTGTGTTCGGGAGATTGTCGCATCCGTAACGTTCCATTATTGGCGGATGTATCGCGGATGGGTGAAGTGTTGTCAGCTTTAGGTATGCGCCTCCAGCGTAATGGAAACATTATAGACATTAACGCCAGTGAAATTACTACCTCGAAAGCTCCTTACGAGTTAGTTACTCAATTGAGAGCAAGTTTCTTTGCGATCGGTCCGCTTTTAGCCAGACTGGGAGAAGCGCAAATGCCTTTACCCGGTGGTTGTGCGATCGGAGCAAGACCTGTGGATCTTCACGTCCGGGGTTTGCAAGCAATGGGAGCTGAAGTTCAAATAGAACATGGTATTTGTAACGCTCGCGTTAGAGATGGCAGTCGCCGACTCAAAGGTGCCAAAATCTACCTGGATCTTCCCAGTGTAGGAGCTACCGAAACATTAATGATGGCTGCTACTTTGGCTGATGGCGAAACAATTATTGAAAATGCCGCACGAGAACCAGAAGTAGTCGATTTGGCGAACTTCTGTATTTCGATGGGTGCAAAAATCGAAGGAGCCGGAACCAGTAAAATCATCATTAATGGCGTTCCTCAATTACATTCTACCGATTACAACGTAATTCCCGATCGCATCGAAGCAGGTACATTTCTACTTGCAGGAGCAATCACTCGTTCGGAATTAATATTATCACCCGTGATGCCAGAGCATTTGATGCCAGTAATTGCGAAATTAAAGGAAATTGGAGTTTCTGTAATTGAAGAAACTGCTAATTGTTTGCGTATTAAACCGGCGGAAATTTTAAAGGCTACAGACATTGAAACTATGCCTCATCCTGGTTTCCCCACTGATATGCAAGCACCGTTTATGTCTTTGCTAGCAGTAGCACAAGGCGATAGTATCATCAATGAAACGGTATTTGAAAATCGTCTGCGTCATGCTTCGGAATTGAATCGTTTGGGAGCAGATATTCGTGTAAAAGGCAATTCCGCCTTCGTCAAAGGAGTATCGCAGTTATCCGGCGCACCTGTTGAAGGTACTGACTTACGGGCTGCTGCTGCTATGGTAGTAGCGGGTTTGGCTGCAAGCGGTGAAACTACAATTAAGGGATTGAACTACCTTGACCGTGGTTACGATAGACTCGATTTAAAATTGCAGAAACTAGGAGCAAAAATCGAGCGTATAGAACACACCGAGGCAGATGCAGAAAATTTGCTTAAAACTAGTAATGGTACTGCAACTCTGGGCAGTTAGTTAGCTCAAAGGTGGCGATCGGTAATGGTTATCTATGGTAGGGTAGGCAGTTCGTCTACCCCACTTTGTAGTTATACTATGTTTGAGGGGTTCTATGACTAGCCCCAAAACGTAGTTTCTTTTTTTTAGAGCTGGCAACGCCCCATGTCCTCATTCGCAAAAACTCAACTAATTGGTCTGAAAGCGGATTATTTCCGTCATCCTCTTGATAAAGAGGCGACTATTGCGCTTAAGCAGATTCCAGGTATAGATATGATGGTACGGAATCTTTTGGGTCCCTTGGCGGAGCAAGTTTTTTATGTAGAAAATATTGCTTCTAGCGTTTTGGTAAGTGACAAACAACTACCGGCGTTACACAAACTTTTACTAGAAGCCTGTCATATACTCGATCTTGAGCCTCCCCAACTCTACATTAAACAACACCCGGCTCCCAACGCTTATACCTTTGCCATGCGAGGTAAGCAGCCTTTTGTCGTACTGCATACTTCCTTAATTGATATGCTCACACCTGAAGAAACTCAAGCGGTAATTGCCCATGAGTTAGGACATCTCAAGTGCGACCATAGCGTTTATCTGACTCCAGTTAATATATTGATCTTAGCAGCGACAGCCGTACCTACTGTTGGTGCATTTTTAGCACAAGCCATTCAAGCACAACTTTTAGAATGGGTTCGTTGCGCGGAATTTACTTGCGATCGCGCTGCGTTGTTAGCAACCCAAGATCCCAAAGTAGTCATGTCAGTATTGATGAAATTGGCGGGTGGTTCGCCCAGCATTGCGCCGCAACTCAACCTTGATGCCTTTATCGAACAAGCCCGCGCTTACGACGATATTAGTAAGAACGAACTGGGAGAAATGGTTAAAGTTGCAAGAACCGCACAACTAACGCATCCCGTACCAGTACTGCGTGCTAAAGAAATTGACAGGTGGGCAAGTAGTAAAGATTATGAAAAGTTGTTGCAAAATAGCAAAATAGAGTATAATAGTGAAGATGCACCAAAGGGCTGGTGGCGAAATTGGTAGACGCAGCAGACTCAAAATCTGCCACCGAAAGGTGTGAGAGTTCGAGTCTCTCCCGGCCCATTAAAAAGATTAGATGATTGTAGAAAAAATATTTTACACGAAGGTTTCCTATTTAAATATAGAAAACCTTTCTTGTTGTTACTTCTAAAAAGTTATGCTGTGGGTGAACTGCAAGCTACAAACTGTGGTTAAGGCAAATGCCCATCATAGCCATAAACATAATCCATTATTATTTATTAGAAGAGTTACTATTCCTCCTACTGCCGTCTCTCTTATCGATTACCTATAAAATTTCTCCCCCCTCTTCCCCCTCTCCCCCTCTTCCCCCTCACTCAATTAGCTAATGATAAAGCCGGAAAGAAAGTAATTTATTGTAGTTTCCAGAAGATTTTAATGCCTGGAATACCCGCTCGTGTTAGAGTTGCTCCCGTCATAAATAAAAAAAAACCAATCGTTGCGGTTTAAAAGCAATACGTTACACATTGTTTTCCGGAAAATGTAGAAAAGGCGATGTATCTATATCAATAATGACTTTGTTCTCGATCGCTTAGGTAAAGATAAGAAACTTTTTAATGTTTTTCTGATTGTCTTTCGTCTTCATAGGAATACTCAATTTATTGTTAGTAAAAAAGACTAAGCACATAGTTCAAGCTTTAGTATTATTAAAAACCAAGCATACCGAATATATATTTTTTATATACCAAGAAAGATAATAATTGCCTTGTATTTCGCGATCGCAAATTAGCTCTAATCTATCTTTTTGACTTATGCTATACTATTATAGATGAAGATAAAATTTACAAAAATATCGTGTCGATAGAATAAGAAAGGACAATTGAATCATGCAACTTAAAAGATGGGAGTCTCCCCGCCGACAAGGAAGAAATGATAAAGGTAAAGGCGGTGCTGCAAGAAAGAGACAACTCAAGAAACAACAGCAGATGCTACGGAAAAGATTGAAAGAAGAAAATAACCAAAACAACAATAAAAAGAATAAACAGGGGGAAAGAAAATTAAATCTTTCCCCCTTTTTTTGACAAGTTTTTATCTAACGGCAAATAAAATATATTTTATGCTACATATTAAAAACTAATGATTCCGTCTACTTAAAGAAATTAAGTCAAATAATATACAGCACTTTAAATTAATTAATTCTTAGTTGTTTTTATATAATATTAATTTATATAGCAAAAAATATTTATATCTAGTCAAGTTTCTTTGATTTTACAGAGTCTTTGTGAAAATTTTGACTATTGTTTGTAAGTGAAATTTACAGTAATTGTAACGTTCCTATAAATATAACTTATCAAATTTGTAAAGTTAATATAAAGTTTACTCAAAACAACGGAAAGTGCTGTTTTTTACTAGTAAACTAATATACTGTAAGGTTAGATGATTCAATAGTTACCAGGGAAGCTAAAGTTAACACTAAAAGCCACTGCATCAACCTGTGTCAAGTGCCGACCATTCACTAAGTTTTAAGCAAGTAAGGCTGGGCTAAAACGTAAATCTATTTTGATTATCTATATCAGTAGTTTGGTCGAATATTCTTAGCTATTTTAGGTATTACACAAGGAGTGACTTATGGTGAAGGCAGTTACTCTGCCGACTCGGAAAGTGCTAGATTTTCCGATTACTGCTTTGCGTTTGCATGAGCAGATACAAACAATTATTCAGTGGGCGAGCGAACGTAAGAGTAAGACAGTATGTGTAGCTAATGTACATATGTTGATGGAAGCTCACTGGAATCCAGAGTTTGCTAATGTATTAAAAGATGCAGATATCGTGACTCCGGATGGTATGCCCTTAGTTTGGATGATGAAAAAATTAGGAGCGACTTCTCAAGATAGAGTCGCAGGGCTAGATATTTTAGCTTCTGTATGTCAATCAGCACCTAAACGGAACGTCAGTGTATTTTTTCTAGGTTCTCAAACACAAATTCTTTCCGGAATGAGAAGCAAATTAAAGAAAGAATATCCTGAATTGAATATTGCGGCGATGGAACCATTACCATTTCGTCCGCTTACTGAAAGTGAAGACGAAGCATTGATTAGTAAAATTAATGAAAGTGGTGCGGGTATCGTGTTTGTATCTTTAGGCTGTCCAAAACAGGAAAAGTGGATGTCCGAACATAAAGATAAAATTCACGCAGTAATGATTGGGTTAGGTGGAGCTTTCCCTGTTTATGCGGGACTTCAAAAAAGGGCACCTCGTATAGTCAGAGAGTCTGGATTTGAATGGCTATATCGATGGTTGCAAGAGCCTCGTCGGCTTGGGGGTAGATATACAAAGACTATTCCACCATTTATGTGGTTGGCGATGAAGCAGTTGATAAGTACTAATTATTCAGTACCGAATTCTGCAAGTAATTTGAAATAAGGAATGCTTAATTGTATTGCCAAGTACTTGTTTATCTTGACTTAATTGAGTTGAATAGCAACGAAGGTCATAAGTCTTAAATCAAAGTTAGTCTTATGTTTTTTATGTTTGGTGTAGATTGAGGAAAATAGCTAACTTATTAGTTATTTTTCAAATCTAATTTTTATCTAACTTTGATTTATTTACTAATCCAAAAACATTCCGGATGCGTTATTTTTTTGATAGAAAAGTAAGCTTAATATTTAATCAAATCAATGATTAGATGTAAACAAATTACCGATTAAAATAAATTGGATCTAAAATAAGAGGTGTATTTTAATTCTATTCTCTAACAATACTTGTAAAAATCCTAAAAATCAGCGCCTATTTTTAATATTAATGCCGGTCAATCCATCATCTAAATCGTCACTAGTCAATAATTTATAAATTACGAAAACTGGTTGTATTTAATTGATGAAACATACAGATAAATAAAAAAAATGAATAGCAAAGAACTTGTCATAGAAGCAGGTCGGACTGAAAGCCAGTATTGGCGAGACTTGTGGAAATACAGAGAATTATTTTACTTTTTAGCATGGCGCGATATTTTGGTGCGTTACAAGCAAACTGCGATCGGTATGGCATGGGCATTAATTCGCCCCTTCTTAACGATGGTGGTGTTCACTGTTGTGTTTGGAAGTTTGGCGAAGCTACCTACTGAAGGTGACGCACCTTACCCAATACTGGTGTTTTCAGCTTTGCTACCCTGGCAGTTTTTCTCCGGTGCGTTAACTGAATGCAGCAATAGCTTAGTTACCAACGCTAACTTGCTTTCTAAAGTCTACTTTCCCCGGTTGATTGTGCCAACGAGTGCGGTGATTGTCAGCTTTGTAGACTTCTTGATATCTGGGATGATTTTACTGGGGCTGATGGCTTACTACAATTTCGTTCCCGATTGGCGCATTTTAACTTTGCCACTATTTATATTGATAGCATTTGCAGCATCGATAGGGGTGGGATTGTGGCTAGCAGCTTTGACAGTAGAGTATCGGGACTTCCGGTATATTGTGGGGTTTCTAGTCCAGTTCGGTTTATACATTTCTCCAGTAGGTTTTAGTAGCAAGATTATTGCCGAACGCTATTCCGAACAGGTGCGGCTGCTGTATTCTCTCAACCCAATGGTAGGAGTTATTGACGGGTTCCGCTGGGCAATCTTGGGCGGAGACTCACAGATATATTTACCTGGGTTTGCACTATCTCTGGCGCTGGTGGTTCTGATACTGTTGAGTGGTATTTGGTACTTCCGCAGAATGGAACGCACTTTTGCAGACGTGATTTAGGTAGGAGTTAAACAAATGTCAGATACGGTAATCCGCGTAGAGAATTTAGCTAAGAAGTATATTCTAGGACATCAGGAAGAAGGAAGTAATTATAAAACATTTCGTGGCGCAATCACCGATGCGGCTAAGTCAGTTGGTAGTGCCCTCAACACCCGTGTCAAGAAGGAAGCAAGAACCGCCAAGGGGGAATTTTGGGCGCTGAAAGATGTTTCGTTTGAGATTAAGCAAGGCGATAGAGTTGGCTTTCTTGGGCGTAATGGTGCTGGCAAGTCAACACTACTGAAAGTTCTAAGTAGAATTACGGAGCCAACCAGCGGATCTATCCGGATTAAAGGGCGAGTTGCCAGTTTATTGGAAGTGGGAACGGGTTTTCACCCAGAGTTGACAGGTAGAGAGAATATCTTCCTCAATGGTGCGATCCTGGGGATGAGCAAGGCTGAGATTACGCGAAACTTTGATGAAATTGTGGCGTTTGCGGAAGTCGAAAAGTTTTTGGATACGCCAGTTAAACGTTACTCATCAGGGATGTATGTGCGGCTAGCGTTTGCTGTTGCTGCTCACTTAGATCCAGAGATTTTGATTGTGGATGAAGTCTTGGCAGTAGGCGATGCACAATTCCAAAAAAAATGCCTTGGAAAGATGCAAGACGTATCTAGAAATCAAGGTCGGACTGTTCTATTTGTTAGCCATAACATGGATGCCATTCAACGGTTATGTTCCCAATGTGTAATGCTTGAACGTGGTCGAGTAACCGCCCAAGGTGACACGAACAGTATTGTGGTGCGCTATATGTCTAATAATTCCACGATACAAGCTTCCCCTAATCAATGGATTGATATATCACAAGTTAGGCGAGAGATGGGAACAAAAGAAGCTTATTTCCGGGCAATCCAATATAGTAGCCTTAATGAAGCCGCTGCCTTTCAGCCCTATTCAAATGGGGCACTAGAATTTTTATTAGCTATTGAGTCAGATTCAGTTAAACAGATCGGAAGCATTGCTGTTTGTCTGTCTGACAAATTTGGAACCAAGTTAGTTAATGCTGATTCTCTTTCACAGGGGGAAATTATAACCCTTCATAAGGGAAAAAATGTAGTCAAAATAAAAATAGAAAAACTATATCTAAATCCTGGTATTTATGTTATCGGATTATGGCTTGCCGACCCTTTCAGAAACACTATCTTTGATTATACTGAATCAGCAGTTGAAATTGAGGTAATGAAACTTCAAGTAGAAGGGCTCGGCATTAGATCGTCCGCTGACGGTGTTGTGACATGTGATTTTGAGGTTATGCAAATGACTGAGTTAATTACGTAAAAGAAAATCATAGTAAGCCAATTATTTTAAGGAGTTTAATATGAACAAGCAACATCCTTGGTTTTGGAGGAAAATACGCGCAGTAATCTCACTCTGCCGCCACCCTTCCAGGGTTGTAGAGCATTATATTCGTCCTCTGATTCTAAAAACTAGTATAAGACATATTTATGGTTTAAAGAAAATAGATTATGGCATCGACGAGCTAATAGTGCTTTGTGTCGTTAGAAATGGAGAATTGTATATCAAGTCATTTATTGAACATTATCTTTCATTAGGAGTTAAGCATATAGTCTTTCTAGATAATAATTCAAGAGATAGCACTATTGCAATAGCACGTAATTACGACCAAGTAACTATTCTTCAAACTAAATGTCTTTATAGAAAATATGAAACTTTAATGAAATTTTATTTAGTCAAGAGATTTTCTAAGAATAAATGGAGTATTTTTTCCGATATTGATGAACTATTTGACTATCCTTACTCTAATGCTATTAGCATAAGCTCACTTCTAAGCTATCTCAACAATAATTACTACACTGCCGTTGTGACGCAAATGTTAGATTTATTTTCAGATCAAAGTTTAGCTAGCTTGAAAAGTCAAAAGGAGGATTCTATTAAAGACATCTATACTTATTATGATATTTCTAATATTCATAAGGAAAGGTATCCTTATGGAACTGCATCAAATGAGGATATAAACTGGCATTGGGGCGGGGTTCGCAAAACTCTGTTTGGCTCTAATAATTATTTAACAAAAGCAGCTTTGGTATTTTTTGACCAAAAAATTAGTCTTTTTGCTAATTGTCATCAAGTTCATAATGCAAACATAGCTGATTTTACCTGCGTCTTGCTACACTACCCTTTTCTAAGTTCATTTTATGACAAGGTTAAAGATGCTGTGAAAACAAATAGATACGCAATGTCTGCCAGCCATGAATATGAAATGTATTGGAAGAGATTGGAAGAAGACCCAGATCTTAACATTAAGCAAGAGACAGCTTGCAAGCTAGAAAATGTGAATAGTTTAATAGAGAAGGATTTTTTAGTTGTATCTGAAGATTATATGCAATGGGCTAAGAAAGATAGCAAAAATGAGTCTGAGTAATGAAAACTGAGTTTAATGGCTGGGGACAGTATATACGGTATTTTATAGTAAAAAAGAGGTATCAAAATGCTAAATGAATTGGATATGGGTGGAAGACTTCACCCCATGAGTACCCAGTCTGAGCCAACGATCGCTTTGTTGTCTTGTCATTACCTATTTGAGGACTTTTTTGATACCATCGGAGTTTCGTTAGAAACTTTACGTACAGAGCTAACGGGCGGCTGGATGTTTAACTACATTGATGCTCTGCGAGTAGCTGGCGTGCGGACTGTGTTAATCTTCGTTTCAGCCCGTGTTTCTAAGACGTTACGCTTTACACATCTACCTACTGGTGCTACAGTATGTGTGCTACCTGTACCCAAGATACACGGTGCCTTTAGTTACATTACCCGTTGGAACTTTTTCTCGAAACGAGCAGCAATCAAGAGCTTAAGCTCTTACCTAATTATGCCGTTGGGGTTACTTACCTACGAACTCAAGCGCGAGAGTTGCACTCAAGCCGATACAACTGCCGCAATTACTCAGATTAAAGAAGCACTCAAATGTAGCCATTCTTTCAGTGTAGTTAAGTTAGCGGTCATTCTTGCTTTAAAGATTGCCAAGCAGTGGCTACGGCATAATAATATACTCAAGCTCGTTATCCCGACCTAAACCAAGTATAAAATGCCAAGATGCAAACTAAGTACTAACCAAATAGAATATCTCACTTTATGAATACTCAATTAGAGCCGACAATCGCTATATTATCTTGGGGTCACACATGGGAAGACTTTTATGACACGGTTGGGATTTCATTTGAATCGTTCTGCAAAGAGGTCTCAGGAGGCTGGATGTTCGGTTACATTCAAGCTTTAAAACTAGCTGGTGTGCGAACTGTAGTAATCTACCCATCTACTCGTGTTACAAAGAAGACACATTTCAAGCACGAACCTACTGGAGCAACCATTTGTATGTTGCCTGTTCCTAAGAGCTACCGCGCTATTCGTCGTCATATGATTACGCCCTACCCATCATTTGCTGGGAATATGGAAGAACTGTTCGGTGATGTTCAAGGTAGCCGCCGTGCTTTTTTCAAGGTTCTTAGACAGGTAGCACCTTATCTAACTACGCCACTCGGGTTACTTGCTCGTGAACTGCAACAAGAAGGTTGCCGTGCTATTTTGTGCCAGGAGTACGAGTATTTTCGCTTTGACGTTTGCGTACTGTTAGGACACCTGATGCGTTTGCCTGTATTCGCCAGTTTCCAAGGAACCAGTAATGATGCAAGTCGTATTGGATGCTTTTTGCGACCCATGACAATAGGAACCTGTGCAGGCTTAATCATCAGTCCCCAAATCGAAATTCAGCGAGTTCGCTCCCAGTATAATTTACCTCCCGCCAACATAGCACAAATCTTCAATCCAGTACCTCTGGGAATATCGAACACTAGTGACCGCAGTCAGGCACGGGCTATACTCAATTTACCTGATGATGCCGAGGTAGTAGTGTGGCATGGTCGTATTGAGCTACAGGTAAAGGGGCTAGATATCCTGTTGGATGCCTGGGAACGCATTTGCAGCGAACGACCGGGAAGAGATTTGCGGCTGCTGCTCATGGGAACAGGTAAAGACTCAGAAAAACTACGTCAGCGCATCGCAGCTTTACCCATACAAAATGTGCTGTGGGTGGACAGGTTTGTAAATGACCGTGTTGAAATCCAGCGTTTTCTCTCGGCTAGTGATGTTTATGCCTTTCCATCCCGTGTTGAGGGTTTTCCAGTTGCACCGATAGAGGCGATGGCTTGTGGACTGCCTGTGGTGGCTGCTGATGCATCTGGGGTACCCGACATCCTTGAAGGCGGGGAAGCCTCAGGTGGATTAGTAGTGCCCCGTGGTGATGCAACAGCGTTCGCACTAGCGCTTGGTCGTGTGTTAGATAATCAGGAATGGAGACATGAGCTTGGCAACCGTGCCCGACGTCGAATAGAAGAACACTTCTCGTTAGAAGTGGTTGGCAGACAACTACGCGACTTTTTCTTCAAATCAGGCATATCAGTGACCAAAAGTTAAAGTTGGGGTGTTTTTGGAAGCAATATATTAAGGCAATAGTAAGTTAATAGTTATGCATGAGCAACATCCTTACCGCGCAATTATTCCCCCAATTCCAGACGGAGAAACACGTCCGCTTTGGTCTGTAATGATTCCTACTTACAACTGTGCAAGGTATCTGAAGGAGACACTAGCGAGCGTGTTAGCTCAAGATCCAGGATCTGATGTCATGCAGATTGAGGTAATTGACGACCACTCCACCAAGGACAATCCAGCAGCAGTTGTTGCAGAACTAGGACGAGATCGCATTACCTTCTATCAACAACCAAAGAATGTTGGTCATATTAAAAATTTTCAAACTTGCTTAGAACGCTCGCGGGGAAGGTTAGTTCACCTGCTGCATGGTGATGATTGTGTGCAGGATGGCTTTTATCAAAAGTTACAGCGGGCATTTGCAGAAAACCCTGAGATTGGTGCTGCTTTTTGCCGTCACATTTACATGGATGAACATAGTAATTGGCAAGATATCTCCTGGTTGGAGCAGCCAGACAGTGGAATTTTGAATAATTGGTTGGAGAGAATTGCTGTTCAACAGCGTATTCAAACGCCATCAATCGTGGTACGGCGCGATATATATGAAAGGCTGGGGATATTTGACAGCCGTTTACTTTGTGCTGAGGACTGGGAGATGTGGGTAAGAATTGCTGCAAACTATCCAATTTGGTATGAAGTTGAGCCACTAGCACTATATCGTATCCACTCAAACTCTAATACTGGACGCCATACCAATGCTGGTAAAAATATCCGATATATACGTAGAGCTATTAATCTTAATAAAGAATATCTGCCTAATAATTGTGCAGAGAAAGTTACAAAAAGCGCACTTAATAATTACGCATTTTATGCCCTTGATGAGGCAAAAAAGTTAGCTATAAATGGTAACATACATGATGCCCTCAGTAATATCAAAGAAGCTTTACGGTGCTGCTCATCGTTCAAGGTTATTCGCCGTTCAGTAAAACTAATTACCTTAGTACTCTACCAAATGATGATGTCTGGTGAAAGCCAGGCAGAAAGCACAAATACCTAACTATTACTACCAATATCCCTAAATTTTATTCACAAACTGACAATACCAACTTTAAAACTAAAAGATATAAATTAACTCAAAACTAGTTTTAAAAAGGTATTCAATGTCTACAAGAGTCGTTTAAGTTGCTATTAATAAGATGTATATTGACGGTGTATGTTTTAGGAATAGTTAAAATAATTCATTGGATAATTAATGTTAGACAAAAGTTACAGTTAATAAAAAATATTTTGCCAAAGTGAATCATCCGATTTTTCAATTTAACTCTGGATACAATCTAGAAGTTTTTTCTTAAACAAATATTCAGTAATTATGTCATGGAAATAGCTCTAAGCGTCATTGTTTGTACCCATAATCCTAAGCATGATTATCTCGATAAAGTATTAGTAGCACTAAAGTCTCAAACATTATTGCTTGAGCGATGGGAACTATTACTAATTGATAATGCAAGTGAGCAATTACTTTCCTCAGAAATTAACCTCAATTGGCATCCTAACGCTCGTCATGTTCGAGAAGATCAATTAGGTCTTACTCCAGCTCGGCTGCGTGGAATTCGGGAAGCTCAAGCCCAAGTACTAGTGTTCGTTGACGATGATAACGTCCTTGATTCAGACTATCTGGAAGTAACATTAGGAATCAGTAAAGATTTCCCATTTCTTGGTGCTTGGGGTGGACAGATTAGAGCTGAGTTTGAAGTGACACCTCCAGAATGGACTAAACCCTACTGGGGTCACTTGGCCATTCGGGAGGTTGAACGAGATAAGTGGTCGAACTTAATTCTACATGAAACAGCTCCTTGTGGTGCTGGGATGTGTGTACGAAAAATTGTGGCACAGAAGTACGCCGATCTTGTATGTAATGACCAAAAAAGATTAGGTCTAGACCGAAAGGGAAAGCTATTAACGAGCGGAGGAGATTCAGATATAGCATTTACATCCTGTGATATTGGTTTGGGTACAGGACAGTTCACATCTCTCAAGTTAACTCATCTTATGCCAGCAAGTCGGTTGGAAGAGGAATATTTGATTAAGTTAGTGGAAGGTATGGAATATTCTCACAGAATACTAGATTCTTTAAGGGGTCAAATGCCAACACACACATCATGGAAAACAAATTTACTTACATATTATCGACTTTTACGCATGAATCCGAGAGATCGTCGTTTTTATAAAGCTCAAAGGAGAGGATACATTTTAGCACATCGAGTAATTTTGAATTCTCAAAAGTGAGTGTTTAAGACGATCGCATGAGTCACACTAAGTACTTAGCCACACCAGAAGATACGGATGATTTTTGTAATGGAATTATGAAATTGTTGTCAGACGAAAACCTGCGGAATAACATGAGACAAAATTGTCGGGAGATCGCGCTTGAGGAATATCTACTAGAATTACAAGCCAAGCTATACATTGATCTGTATCACCGGATTTTAAATGATTAAATGGCAACTTTCAAAACTTGCCTCAGAAACTATACGGAAGCTCGAAGAAAAAATTGAATGTCGTGGTAGTTATACTTCGCGATCTAAAAACATTACTTATTAGTGTCAATTAAATATGATTAGCGTTATCACCCCGGTTTACAACGGTGAAAAATTCATTGAGTCTTGCATCCAAGTCGTAATCGACCAAAACTGTCCAAATGTCGAACACATCATCATGGATGTGGATGGTGGTTCAACAGACCGAACTGTAGAAATCATTAAAAAATATGCAGAAAAGTATCCATACATTCGTTGGATTTCTGAAAAAGATAAGGGACAGTCGGATGCAATGAATAGGGGAATCGCAATGGCTAAAGGTGAAATCTTAGCCATTCTTAATGTAGATGACTATTATGAGCCAAATGTTTTAAACCAGATATCGAAAATATTTGAGACCCTACCAGAGCCAAGCTTATTAATGGATGTTAAATATTTATCTTTAAGGCTAATGGAATTTAAGAGGTAAGAAAATTAAATTTAAATTTTAGTTTAAAGAAGTTTATATTTGTTTTGTTCGGAAAAAAAAATTGGGTAATTTAATCTATTATTATATTAACTATGTATAAAGGCTCCTCTAATTCTCAACAAAATAAAATAGCACGTTCCTTTCCCAGAGTCGTGCATCGACCTGAGAGCCAAATGAGGCATCCGCTGCAATTATTTAAAAATATGTGGCGGGACTTGCTGGCATCACGAGAACTTGCTTGGCGGCTCATGGTGCGGGATATCAGCGCTCAATACCGTCAGTCATTTTTAGGCTTTTTATGGGCGGTTATCCCTGCTGTAGTTCTAGCGGCTACCTTTACCTTTGCCAAAAACGGTGGGGTTGTAAATATCGGTGATACTGATATTCCTTATCCTGCCTACGTTATGTTTAGCATGACATTATGGCAAACTTTTGTTGAATCCCTGCAAAGTCCGATTCAAGCGGTAGCAGCAGCTAAGGCAATGGTGGCAAAGATTAGCTTTCCTCGTGAAGCCTTGATTCTTGCCAAATTAGGAGAAGTCTTTTTTAACTTTGGCATCAAGCTGATTTTGATTATTGCTTTGTTTATCTGGTTTCAAATCCCAGTAACTTGGAGCGTAATTTTAGCCCCAGTCGCCTTAATTCACTTGATAGTATTAGGAACTTCGATTGGAGTTTTGTTAGCTCCAGCAAGCGCACTTTATCAAGATTTTTCTAAAGGTATTACCTTAGCAACCAGCTTTTGGCTATTTCTTACGCCAGTAGTCTACCCAGTTCCCACTGATGGAGTGTTTGGTAGCATTGTTAAACTTAATCCTGTTACACCTTTACTTGTAACAACGCGGGAGTTAGCAACAACAGGTGTGATATCGAATCCACAAGGATTTTGGATAGTAAGCCTAATTGCAATTGTAGGAATGTTAGTAGCTTGGGTTGTCTACCGTCTTGCAATGCCTTATGTAGTTGAGAGGATTAGTTCGTAATTATGGTTAGTATTAATAAAGAAGAAATTTCACAAAAGCCACAAGATAACGATAGTGAAGTTGTTCTCTGTGTTAATGGGGTTTCTAAAAGGTTTTGTCGCGATTTAAAAAAGTCTTTATTCTACGGGGTTCAAGATATTGCTGCTGAGGTATTAGGAATACGAGAAAAAGGTGATAAATTGCGACCCAAGGAATTTTGGGCGTTAGATAATGTTAGCTTTGAACTGCGCCGAGGGGAAGCGCTGGGGTTAGTGGGGAAAAACGGTAGTGGGAAGTCAACGCTGCTGCGGATTATTGCCGGGTTGATTAAGCCGGATACTGGGTTTGTCGAAGTAAACGGTAGAGTTGCACCATTGATTGCGTTAGGTGCAGGATTTAACCCGATTTTGACAGGAAGAGAAAATATTTATGCAAATATGTCAATTTTGGGTTTATCTAAAAAAGAAATTGATGAGCGATTTGATGAAGTCGTTGAGTTCGCAGAAGTCGGCGATGCAATTGATTCGCCAGTACAAACTTATAGCTCTGGGATGGCTGCACGGTTAGGATTTGCCAGTGCGATTCATACTGAACCGGATATTTTATTGGTTGATGAAGTGCTATCAGTAGGTGACGCTAATTTTAAAGCTAAATGTTATCGTAAGTTACAAAAGTTACGGGAGAATAATACATCTTTTGTTTTGGTTAATCATAACCCCCAAGCAATATTAAGCGCATGTGATACCGCTGTTTACTTATCGAAGGGCAAGTTAATTATCAACGATAATACCGCAGCAGTTATACAAAAGTATGAAGAAGACCTATTTCAGAACGGTAAGAAGGAAAACTCCTCAGGGTCAATGTTGTTAACACATAAGCAAGAAAGTGAAAGTTCAGGGATAGATATAGTTTCACTTTTCTTTAAAGATAAACAAGGAAATATTATTGAATCATTAGTAACTGGCGAGCATATTAATTTGTGTGTAGGTTGTAGAGTTCATCAAATATTTAACAAGATCGATCTCCATATAAATATTACAGAATTAGGGGGAGAAGGTGGTACAGTACTGTTTTTAAGTGGTGGCAACGATAACCACTTTTTTCAATTGTTTCCAGGAGAACATGAAATACAACTTCAAATGCCTTATGTGTGTTTTAAACCAGGCATTTACAGTATGACTATTAAAGTTAAAAGAGAACTTTATACTTTTGAGACAATTGACAATTTCAGGTTCACAGTTAAGTCAGATGGCAAGATGAGTAACTGTATGTTTTACCAGCCGCGAAATTGGACTATTGTCAATAGCTAACAAAAATAATAACTATTGTTCATTTAGGAATGTAATTTAGAAAATTATCTTGTATATAAATAAAAAGTTAGACAGTAATTAAAAAGTAAATGAGGGTTTTTCATGCTTAATAAAGTCAAGTCTAGGATGAATAAAAAAGTAGGTAAACATATTATTCGTCAGGAAATCCGCCGTTTTTCTACAGAAAAAAAGACACTCGATATTGGATGTGGAAATTCTCCTTCAGCAGATATTTTTCCTAATCGAGTAGGTATAGATATTGCTCCAGGAGAAGGTGTAGATGTTATTGGTGATGCTCATGAACTTCCATTCGATTCAGGAAGCTTTGAGCAAATTTTATGCTCGGAAGTACTCGAACATCTTGCTAAACCGGAACAAGCAGTAAAAGAGATGGCAAGAGTTTTAGGTGATGGAGGCAGATTAGTACTGACAGTGCCATTTATTTATCCTATTCATGAAGCTCCTTATGATTATCAACGCTTTACTCTTTATGGATTGCGCCGATTATTTGAGCATTTTTTCGATATAGAGGAAATTAAAGAACTTTATACAGAAGAACAAACATTAGCAATTTTACTACAGCGAATTGCATATCAACGTAGCGATTCTCAATTAAAACATTATATTTATCTTTTACTCTCTCAGTTGATATTTCAATTCTCTTCCAATACGGATACACCACGCTTTCAGAATATTGGTCGTAGTGTTCCTGGTTCATTTATGACAGCAGGATATTTGTTAGTGGCAAGAAAGAGATAAACAAATAGATGTTATTAATTTCAAGCCGAGTTTTGATAGTTATTAGTTATTTGGTTACTAATTATACAATCTCTGAATAAAATATACATCTAGGATATTTTCGGAATAAAGTTTTTATGCGTATACTTGTCACTAATGGCTTTGAAGCATCTTCTCAATGGGCCCATGCTATTAATACTGTAAAAATGGCACAAGGCTTCTCCAGATTAGGGCATGAAGTTACTATCGTCTGTCACCAAGCAATAAATGGAAAAATATCAAACGATAAACTGGCTGAAATTTATGGATTAACTGAGCCGATACGTTGGGTACAACTACCTAATAAAGTTCTTCGCTACAACATGAATACTCAGTGGCGATTTGGGTTGCTTTCTTCACCTGTTATGCTTCAAATACGACCAGACCTCGTTTTTGCTCGCCACTATATTGCTCCGTGGTTAAGTAGCAACTTGGGAATTGCTACCGTTGCTGAAAGCCATGCACCGCCTGATACAAAAACTGCTCCGTTCTTTAACCTAATGAAAGCTACACACCATAAAGCTTTTCATAATTTAGTTACAATTTCCCATCGTCTAGCTAACCATTATCAATCTTTGGGGGTGCCGAAAGAAAAGCTGTTGGTGCTTCCAGACGCTGTTGATTTACAAAATTTTCAACCTCCCAAAGATTTACCTCTAAGTCCTTATCCAACAGATAAACCAAATATTGCTTACGTCGGTCATTTATATGACTACAAAGGAATACCTACAGTTATCGAAGCAGCAGCATTATTACCCGATGCTCAATTTCATTTTGTTGGAGGATGGGAGAATGATATTGAAAGGCAAAAACAGCGAGCCAGAGAATTAAATTTGGATAATGTGACTTTTCATGGACTAAAACCTCAAGTAGAAGTTCCCAATTTTCTCTGGAATGCAGATGTGTTACTACTTCCACCTTCTCAATATCATCCCAGTGCGGCTTGGACTAGTCCTGTTAAATTGGGAGAGTATCTTGCTTCTAAAACTCCGGTAGTAGCTACTGATATTCCGGCACTCAGAGATTGGTTGACAGACGAAGAAGTAGAATTTGTCACACCCGATGATGCAAAAGCTCTGGCGGTAGGTATTAAATACCTACTCAAAGACCGGCAAAGAGCGACACAACTACAAGTATCTGGTTTTCAGAAAGCGCAAGAGTTGTCGTATAAGCAACGGGCAGCCACTATCATCAACTCCTGTCAAATTGCTACTTAAGACATGAGAGTTTACCGAGTAAAAATAACAAAAACTATGCGTCTGACTCTTTTCTTCACTCGTAATGTTTCTTTACAAACCTGGGTCGAACAAGGAATGTTCGAGCGAGAAATTGCCATTTATCAGCGCCTACAAAAACAAGGTGTCGAAGTAGCTTTTGTCACCTATGGCAATCGTAATGATTACCAGTATGCTTCCCGCATTCCTGGGATCAAAATTCTCTGCAATCACTGGAATCTCTCCGCCGGTCGCTACGAGCGCTGGTTGCACTTGCTCCATGCCCCTTGGTTATGGCGCAGTGATGTTTTCAAAACTAATCAAACATTCGGTGCTGAGATTGCCCTCCGTTCAGCAAAATTCTGGCGTAAACCTTTAGTTGCTCGCTGTGGGTATATGTGGTCAGAGTTCGTTGCTAAAGAGCATGGCACAGATTCTCCTGCTTACTATCAAGCTCAAGCCTTAGAGTCAGAAGTCTTCAACGCTGCCCAACGGGTAGTTGTGACTACACCGATGATGGCAACAGATATTACTCAACACCTTCCAAACACAGCTTCTCGTACAGCTATTATTCCAAACTATGTAGAAACAGATCGCTTTCGACCCCTAAGTATTGAACGGGATTTTGACCTTGTTTTTATCGGACGCTTAGTACCCCAAAAAAATGTTGCTGCCTTACTAGAAGCAATTGACCCTTTGAATGTTCGCTTGCTATTAATTGGCAATGGAGAATTACGCGAGTCCCTGCAAAAACAGTTTTCTCATTTAGGCGATCGCGTTCAGTGGCAGGGTAACGTACCTAATGCCGACCTACCCACATATCTGAACCGGGCACGTCTGTTTATTTTACCTTCTCACTATGAAGGTCATCCCAAAGCACTAATTGAAGCGATGTCCTGCGGTCTACCTGTTATTGGTACCAACTCCCCAGGAATTAGAGAAATAATTTCTGATGGAGAAAATGGTTGGCTATGTAGTACAGATGCTGATAATATTCGCATTGCCATTGAGAAACTATTGGCTCACCCAGAACTTCTAACTCAGTTAGGACACCATGCCCGTCAGTATGTACTTAAACATTATGCTATAGACCAAATCGTAAATCTTGAAATGTCTCTACTTAAAGAGGCTATCGCTAGATAAGCAGTATAAAAATATTCGTGTGACGAAGTTTTTAAATTCCGTATTTTACAAAAGCGTCTGTTACTACAAGAAGTTTTTGGTTCAGTAAAATTAAATACATAAATTGATGTGATATGAGCAAAATTTTAGTTACAGGAGCAGCGGGTTTCATTGGCTTTCATCTAAGCCAACAATTATTAGCCAACGGCGAAACCGTCATCGGTATTGATAACTTAAACGATTACTATGATGTCAGCTTAAAACAGGCACGCTTAGAACAATTATTCAGTCATAAAAATTTTCAATTCTTTCAATTAGACTTAGCAAATCGGTCTAAATTAGATGAATTATTTGCTAACTGCAAACCAGATGTAGTAATTCACCTAGCAGCCCAAGCAGGTGTTCGTTACTCGATAACTCATCCTCATGCTTACGTTGACAGCAACTTAGTAGGCTTTACCAATATCTTAGAAGGGTGCCGTCACGCAGAAGTACAACATTTCGTTTATGCTTCTTCAAGCTCAGTTTACGGCGCAAACACTAAGATTCCGTTTGCTGTAGGCGATCGGGTTGACCATCCAGTTAGCCTGTATGCAGCAACGAAAAAAGCTAACGAGTTAATGGCATACACTTACAGTCATTTATACCAAATTCCAACAACAGGTCTACGATTTTTCACGGTTTACGGTCCTTGGGGTAGACCTGATATGGCTTATTTTTCATTCACTAAATCAATTTTGAGTGGAAAGCCAATTAAGGTATTCAACTACGGTAAAATGCGCCGGGATTTTACCTATATTGATGACATTATAGAAGGAATAATTCGGGTTACTTATAAAATTCCTCAATCGAATTTAATAGCAGAAAAAAAATCAGCACCTTACAAAATTTATAACATTGGTAACAATCAGCCCGTTAATCTTGTTGACTTTATCGAGACTTTAGAAAAACACCTTGGCATAAAAGCTCAAAAAGAACTGCTCCCAATGCAACCAGGAGACGTTCCAGAAACATACGCTGATATTGAGGATTTGATGAAAGATACAGGCTTTAAACCTAAGGTATCACTTGATGTCGGTTTAAAACATTTTGTCGATTGGTACCGTTCCTATTACTGCGTATAAAAGAATGAATAAAGAAAATCAAAAAATTAGCGTTGTAATGTCGGTTTATAATGGCTCTTGTTATTTGCGAGAGTCTATAGAAAGCATTCTAAATCAAACATTTACTAATTTTGAATTTATCATTATAAATGATTGCTCTACCGATAATAGTTGGGAAATTATTAACGAATATGCAGAAAAAGATTCGCGTATTATCTTAATCAATAATCAAGAAAATATTGGCTTAACAAAGTCACTTAATAAGGGACTAAAAATAGCAAAAGGTGAATATATTGCTCGGCAAGATGCAGATGACATATCACTACCAGACCGCTTATTAATTCAAACTAGCTTCCTGGATACCCACTTAGAAGTCGGTGCAATCGGCTCCGATGCAGAAGCTATTGATGATAAAGGAGAATTTATTGGCAACAGGCATTTACCCTTTGAGAACAATAACAAAGGCTTGATTGAACATGAGAAACTTCAAGCTTACTTACTGATAAACAATTGCCTTTACCACTCTTCTTTAATAGCACGTAAAAACTTAGTCAATCAACTTGGAGGATATCAAGAAGATTTACGTTATGCACAAGATTATGACCTTTGGTGGCGGCTAAGTCTATTATCACGTTTAGCAAGCTTGTCAGATATTCTGATTCGAGTACGTTGCTCTACCAATAATATAACTAGTAAAAAACGTCAGGAGCAACTTCTATGTTCTTTGAGAATTTCTCAGACAGCAGTAAAAGAGAATCTACAAAATCAATTATTGAATGAAAAAGCTTATCACCGTTTTTGGTGGGCTTATCTTAAACTTTTAGATAGAGAATCTTATCAACGTTTTTGGTTAGATCGGTACGGTCAAGATGCGCTGCTGCAAAGCAAAGATATCGTAAAACTTTTGCCTTTTTGGAATTTCTTAAAAAGTTTTCCAGGTGGTTCTCAAGTTTGGGGTCCTCGTCTGCGCGAACTGGCTCATGATTTCTTACGTCAAAGACAGATACTCGTGGGTTTGCACCTGCTTTGGGTCGTAGTGCATCATTTTAATACTTCTATTGAGTGGGGTACTACTATTAAAGCATTAGCAAAAGCTTACGTACCTAACTTAGGACAAAAATTTTGGGTTGCTTGGAAATTAAAGCAGATAGAAAGCTAAGATATGAAAGTTTTACATATTAATCAATCTGATATTGGTGGGGGAGCTGCAATTGCAAGTTATCGACTACATCAAGGGTTGCTGGCTCAAGATATTGACTCGCGGTTGTTAGTAGGATCGGTAAAAACTAGTAGCAATCTTGTAGCTGGTGTTCCGCGCAAGCAACGTATTGAAAACAAACTTAATCGCATTACTGGGCATTTTGGCTTTAACTACATCAATCATATAGGAAGCTTTGATATTCCCAAGCACCCCTTCTACCAGAGTGCAGATATTCTAAACTTTCACAACCTGCACACTGGTTATTTCAACTACCTGGCAATTCCATCATTAACTGAAAATAAGCCAGCAGTTTTTACACTCCATGATATGTGGAGTTTTACAGGTCATTGTGCTTATAGCTATGACTGTACGCGCTGGAAAAATGGTTGCGGAAAATGTCCATATCCAGATACCTATCCCGCTGTTAAACGGGATAACACTCATCTTGAATGGAAGTTAAAAAACTGGGTTTATAGCCGTTCTAACCTGACTATTGTTGCACCAAGTAACTGGCTAACGGAGCAGGCTAAACAAAGTATGCTCAATCGCTTCTCTATTCATCATATTCCTTATGGTATTGATACAGAAGCCTATCAACCCCTTGATTCCGAAAAGTGTCGATATTTATTAGGTATTCCTTCCAACAAAAAGGTACTGTTATTTGCAGCAGAGAGTTTAAAAAATTCTCGTAAGGGAGGTGACTTGTTAGTTAAAGCCTTACAAAATTTACCTATATCCTTAAAAGCTGAAACTATGTTGCTAACTTTTGGTTGCAGTAGTGACAATATATCAAAAGATTTAGGAATATCTACAATAAATCTTGGCTATACCACCAGCGATCGCATTAAATCTATTGCCTATTCTGCGGCAGATTTATTTATTTTTCCTACCCGTGCAGATAATTTGCCTCTTGTACTGCAAGAAAGCATGGCTTGTGGTACTCCAATGGTTTCCTTCAAAATTGGTGGTGTTCCGGATTTGGTACGTCCAGGAATTACAGGTTACTTAGCTACACCAGAAGATGCTGATGATTTTTGTGATGGGATTATGAAATTGCTCGAAGACGAAAATTTGCGGGATGAGATGAGCCAAAATTGTCGAGCGATCGCACTTGAGGAATATCCCCTAGAGTTACAAGCCAAGCGATACATCGATCTGTATCACCAGATTTTAAATAATTAGATAGCAACTTTTAATAATTTCCTCAGAGATTATACGGAAACTTGAAGAAAAAATTGAATGTCTTGGTAGTTATACTTTGTTATCTAAAAACATTACTTATTAGTTTCAATTAAATATGATTAGCGTTATCACACCAGTTTACAACGGCGAAAAATTCATTGAGTCTTGCATCAAAGTAGTAATCGAACAGAACTGTCCAGATGTCGAACACATCATTATGGATGGTGGTTCTAAGGATGGAACGGTGGATATTATCAAACAATATGCAGAAAAATATCCTCATATCCGCTGGATTTCAGAAAAAGATAATGGACAGTCAGATGCAATGAATAAAGGTATTGCAATGGCTAAAGGTAAAATTTTAGCCATTCTTAATGTTGATGATTACTACGAGCCAAATGTATTAAATCGGATAACAGAGATATTTAAAACATTACCAGAGCCAAGTCTAGTAGTTAGCAATTGTAATATCTGGGATGATGATGGTCTTCTTCTTGAAGTTAATAAACCAGCTAAGTTAAAGTTTAAAGATTTACTTTTAGGATGGGATATAAATCCTTTTCCAGCAAATCCATCTGCCTACTTTTACCACACTTCATTGCATCAGTTAATAGGTTTATACGATATCAACGAACATGATGCAATGGATATGCGCTTTCTATTAAAAGCTGTGCAAACTACAACAGTTAAATATGTCAACGAAACTTGGGGAAATTTTCGATTGATTAAAGGTACAAAAACACATGATGGGCTTGCTAGCGGTCAGACGATGAAACTTATAGAAAGTATCTTGGAGCAACATCGAAAGGAACTTCCTTTGCTTCAGCGATGGCAAGTAGCTATCAAATTTCAGTACTACATAAAAAAACGTTGGTTGATAATTAGAGCCAAATATTTTTTAAAAAAACCACAAGAATTACCTCTAGCACTTATAGCAAAAATTATGAATTCTTTGGGTTTAACAGGAAAATTTAAGAAAGTAGCAAAGTAAATAATTAAAGGAAAGATAATTGTAAAAGGCGAAACTACCGTTTATGAAAAAAATTGCTTTTGTTTCTACTAATGATACGACGCGCTGGGCTGGTTGTGAGGAACTATGGTCACAAACTGCTATCAAAATGGCTCATCAGGGCTTTACTATTGGTGTCAATGTTAAAGGTTGGAATCCAGTTCCCAAAGAGATTCAAGAAGTTGAACGTTCAAACTGTAGTGTTTTCCGCAGATGGTATGACAACAATCTTATCCGTAAGTTGAATTTTAAGCTTTTTAAACATGAATTGTTCTTTAAGTGGTTGAATAAATTTGAACCCGATTTAGTCGTAGTTTCTCAAGGTATTAATTATGAAGACAAAGGCTGGATGGATGCTTGTTTGAGCAGAAATATCCCTTATGTTGTCATTGTTCATGCTGCTGCGGAACAATTCTGGCCATCTGATGAGTTGGTTGCAAAAGCATCAAAGGTTTACCAAAAGGCTGAAAGATGTTTTTTTGTATCTCAAAGAAATCTGGAACTCACGGAAAAGCAGCTGGCAACAAAACTTGATAATGCCAAGGTTGTTAGAAATCCATACAAGGTATCTTACAATATAGCCCCATCATGGCCTCAAGATAAAGATGTATTCAAGTTGGCGTGTGTAGGTCGTTTAGATCCAGATAGTAAAGGGCAAGATATACTATTCGAGGTACTTCGTTCCGAGAAGTGGAAAAGCAGACCAATTGAAGTTACTCTTTTTGGAAATGGTTATCAACAGAATACCTTGAAACGTTTAAAAGATTTATGGAACTTGGATAATGTAAAGTTCGGTGGTTTCGTAGATAATGTTGAAGCTATTTGGGCTGACCATCATGGCTTAGTTTTACCTTCTAGATTTGAAGGCTTACCTCTAGTGATTGTAGAAGCAATGCTGTGTGGCAGATTTTGTATTGTTACTGATGTCGCGGGAAATACAGAATTAATCGAAGATAATATCAACGGTTTTGTGGCAAAGGCTCCTAAAGCTGAATGTTTCGATGATGCAATGGAAAGAGCTTGGCAAGAAAGAGAATCATGGTACGAAATTGCAAAAGAGGCATATATTAGCGTGCGAAAAGTAATTCCTAAAGATCCTATAGATCAATTTGTGAACGAAATCAAACTAGTACTCCAATAATTAAACTCTAACTTTTTTATAAATAGAAATTTAGCTGTGGATTTCGTACTTCTTTACTTAAAACATGGCACTTCGTATTAAATCAAGCTTTTATTACCTAAAGGAGTAAAATCTCATGAAATTTGATTGGTTAATTATCGGTGCTGGATATTCTGCTTGCGTCATCGCCGAACGAGTTGCGAATGAATTAGGACAACGAGTGCTAATTGTAGAAAAGCGAAATCACATTGGTGGTAATGCCTACGACTACTACAACGAACATGGCATTTTAGTTCACAAATACGGACCCCATATTTTCCACACCAAATCTAAAAAAGTTTGGGATTATCTCTCCCAATTTACTGAGTGGAGACATTACTATCACCACGTACTCGGAGTAGTCGAAGGTAAAAAGGTTCCTATCCCCTTTAATTTGAATTCCCTTTACGCCCTTTTTCCGCCAAAATATGCAGAGAAGCTAGAAAACTTACTTTTAGAAAACTTTGGTTTTGGTGTCAAAGTACCCATTTTGAAACTGCGTGAAAGTGCTAGTGGTGACTTAAAGTTTTTAGCCGAATATATCTATGAAAATGTGTTTCTCCGCTACACTATGAAGCAGTGGGGAGTGAAACCAGAAGAATTAGATAAGGCAGTAACAGGACGTGTTCCAGTATACATTAGCCGAGATAACCGCTATTTTCAAGACCCGTACCAAGCAATGCCTAAGTTTGGCTACACTGAAATGTTCAACAAAATGTTGGATCACCCCAACATTAAAGTAATGTTGAACACAGATTACCGCGAAATTATCAACGACGTTACATTTAACCGGATACTTTGCACTGGTCCGATTGATACCTTCTTCGATTATATGCATGGTGAATTGCCATATCGAAGCCTGCGTTTTCAGTTTGACACTTTAGACCAAGAACATTATCAAGAAGTCGGTACGGTTAACTATCCTAACGACTACGATATTACCCGCATTACCGAACAAAAATATTTGTCAGGACAAACCTCACCCAAAACTACCTTGGTGATGGAATATCCCCAAGCTTATGTAGCAGGGAAAAACGATCCTTATTACCCTATCCTCAACGAAAAGAACCGCCAGCAACTCGATCTTTACCTCAAAGAAATAGAGAAACTCAACGGTTCAGTACTTTTTGCCGGACGACTTGCCGATTACAAGTATTACGATATGGATCACGCAGTGCTACGAGCGCTTGGTGTGTTTGAAAAAGATATAGCTAACCGTTAATGAAAAAACAAATCAAATAATTTCTTCAGGTAAGTATGAAATTTTGAGAGTTTTTAATTGACAAGATTGATTCCCAACTTAAAACTCTATGAGGTATTACATCTGAGTGGGGCATCTACCATTTAAACACAAACTATCTTAAAAGTAAGTAGGAGTCAGATGAACGTAATTAGCAGAATCCAATTTCCCCGTACACCTGAAACTTCTAGCTTGTATATTAATTGTACTGAAGGTGCATCTTTAAACATCCACGAAGAGAACGCAGAAGTTACTCTCAATAAAAATAGTGTTATATCTTTAAACACTTATTTTAATTCATTTTATGAAACATTTTATGCTAAGTATACTGAGCTTGAGTCCCTATATTACCTATTGAGACTTGAAGGTGATTTTCAAATCTCTTTATATAGAGAAAAGTATGGTGTAGAAAATAGAGAACTTGCACTTTTAAAAAATTTTGAAAATTGTCAACTTTCGCAGCCCGTAAAAATCGCTTTCCCAGACAATTGGCGGAGTGAAGATGCTGGCAGAATCTATCTTGAAATCACTTGTTCGAGTGAATCTGGCTTATTCTCTGGTGGAAACATTGCAACCGAGCAACCAAAGATTAGGGAAGTATCTTTAGGTATTATTAGCTGTACGTTTAAGAAAGAAATTTATATAAAAAATACAGTTAACGCCATTTTCAAAGATGATTTATTGCAAGACAAGCAGTTGGAAGTTTTCATAGTCGATAATGGGAAAACCCTAAAGCAAGATGAATTTAGTAATTCAAAAGTTAAATTGATTCCCAACAGAAATGTAGGAGGTTCTGGAGGATTTACGCGAGGCTTAATTCAAGCATTACAAGTTGATACTCATACACACTTTCTTTTCATGGATGATGATATAGAACTTGA
This sequence comes from Rivularia sp. (in: cyanobacteria), assembly GCA_965234645.1. Taxonomy (GTDB): domain Bacteria; phylum Cyanobacteriota; class Cyanobacteriia; order Cyanobacteriales; family Nostocaceae; genus Rivularia. Next base: position 6,180,750 of record OZ248344.1, read on the forward strand.
AAGTGAATCTCTTTATCGACTTTTTCCTTTATACGAATATGCCAAGCAGGACTTTGCTGTTGCTGGCAGTATGTTGGATTTGTACAACAAACATATATTGTATGAAGCAGGAGCGCTGTACGGGCAATCTTTAGATGGTAATGGAAAAGCCCAATATAATCCATTTGGAGTAATTTGTCTAAAACCAAAACTTAATCTTGAAGATTCCAATGCTACTAATTTTTTACTATCAGAAGAGAGTCCAGACTATGGCGGATTTTGGTTTTTCTCTTTTTCTAGAGAAACTGTTAAAGAAATAGGATTACCACTTCCCTTGTTTATAAAGATCGACGATATGGAGTTTGGACTAAGGATTAAAGAAAGCCTTGCTAAATCAATAGTAGCTTTCCCCGGAATAGCAGTTTGGCACGAACCTTTCTATGCAAAAAACCCCGTTTGGGATAATTATTATACATATCGAAATCATTTGGTAGCAAATTCTGTTCATTCTTCATCTAGCTATCTAAATACAGTTAAGTTTGTTACCAAATCAATACTATATAGCATATTCTCATTTGACTATAATACTGCATTAATGATGATGAATGGCTTTGAAGATTACATGAAAGGTCCAGAATTCATTGAAAGCACCGATCCAGAGAAGCTACATGGAAGTGTCGTAGCACTTAGCAAAAGTTACGATATTCAGACTAAAAAATTTGATTCTTCTCCAAGCAATCAACTTGATGACAACTCAAATATTACAAGTCTAAAAAAAATAATTGTACTTCTAAGTTTAAATGGTCATTTACTGCCAAAATTATTACTCAGTAATGAGCCTGCATACTATCGGAGAGGATCTGATTCTTCTGGCTTTTGGTACAGTTCATTCGGTAAAAAGCAGATTATTTTCCTCAGAGAAGGAAATGATTCTATTTCTCAACATGACATGAATAGAAGTGTTGCGATTAAGCTTTTAGTTAGATGGTTGCAAATCATTATGAAAAATACGAATAAATGGTCATATGTAAACTCAGAATGGAAAAATGCTTTTAACCGTTTCAAATCTATTGAGTTTTGGAGAAAATACCTTCAATTAAGCGAGCAAAGCTAATATTTTGCCCAATATATCAATAAGAAATTCAAATATAGAGAATTATTTATGCAACAACTTCAAGCTGATAAACTGCAACCAATTGAACTACCCGAACTTCCAGAAAATCCTTTAGTTTCAGTACTGATAGGCAATTACAATTATGCCCAATACATTAATCAAACTCTGGAAAGTGTACTTTGCCAAACTTACCCACATTTTGAAATCCTAGTTTGTGATGACGGTTCTACCGATCGCTCCTGTGAGGTGATTGAAACTTATGTCGAGAAAGACTCCAGGGTAAAACTGATCCGTAAGGAGAATGGGGGTGTAGCAACCGCCTTAAATGCAGCATATCAAGAAAGCAAGGGGGAAATTATTTGCATATTGGATGCTGACGATCTCTGGATAGATAACAAGTTGCAAAGGGTAGTGGAAGCATTTAAGTCAAATCCAAAGTGTGGTTTTGTCATTCACAATGTGATTGAAATTGATGGAAATGGCAGCTTGTTAAAACCGACACCTAAACTTGAGGATTTAGCTTCTGGTTGGATGGCACCTTTAGCGCTGGAAAATGGTGGGCACCTTGAGAACATACCTCCAGCTTCTGCACTTACGATCCGACGTAAAGTAGCTAATTTGATATTTCCATTGAATGAAGCAATGGTACGCCATACAGACAGTCTTATCTGCTTTCTTGCCCCATTGATAACAGAAATTGGGGCAGTACCAGAAGTGCTGAGTAAGTTTCGCTTGCATGGATCGAACATCACAAGTGCGACATCCATGACAGTAGGCGCTTTAGAGCGGGGACACAACGCTGGCATTAGTTTATACGAAGAACAGAAAATATTTCTGAGAAATAATTATGGTCTAGAGATTGAACAGAGCCTAGCAGGTCAGGAATTCAAATTACCATATTGTTTCGAGAGCTATTTGCTTGCCCGTCTCAAGCGTTTACCTCAGAAAGAGTGCAAGCAGGCACATCGTCAACTTATTACTCACCCGAAGTTCAGTAGCACGTATAGCTGGTCTACGCCTCATAGGTGGTTGCTGCAATGGTATTTACCAGACGCACTTTTTATGATGTTGTCTAATCAGGTGTATGGATCAACTAAGTTGAAGCGATTAGTCAAACGGTCACTACTAGTAATGCATAGTAACCGTGTAGAAGTTTGATGTTTATCTACTATTTAAGCCAGTAGAACAATTATGTTATGGAGGGGAAAAGGTTTAATGACGAGTCCTTTACGTATACTTTTTGTCAGTCACACTTATGTAGTTGGTGTTAATCAAGGAAAGCTTGACGCGATCGCTAAAACTGGCGAAGCTGAAGTTGGTTTGTTGGCTCCAAGCAACTGGAAAGCACCAGAGTGGAATCGCCAGCTGCCATTAGAAACACCCTACAACAATATCAAATACTATAGCGCTCCCGTATCATCTCCTGGTAAAGGGGGCGCTTATGTTTTTACACCTGGGAAAATTCAAGAGGTAATCAAAGATTTTCAACCAGATGTGCTGCACGTAGAATTAGAAGTTTTCTCGCTATGCGCTCTTGAGTTTGCAATTTGCAGCCGCTTAACTGGTAAGCCTTTAGTTTTGTTTGGCTGGGAAAACCAGGAGCGTCGCTTACCTTTACCACGTTTGTGGGTTCGCAAATTCGTTTTAGATACGGCAAAGTTGATTGTTGCTGGGAATCAAGACGGCGCGGATTTATTGCGTTCGTGGGGTTATAGCGGATCGATAGAAGTTATGCCTCAGTTGGGAGTAGATACGCAGTTGTTTAGTACGGATTTGCGATCGCAACAGCACAGAAGTGATGTGCAAATTGGCTTTTTAGGAAGATTAGCACATCAAAAAGGTATCGACCTGATATTTGCTGCTGCACGTCAATTGCAAGAACGCGGATTAAAGTTCCGGATTATACTTTGCGGTTCGGGTAATGATGAAGAAGCTCTGAGAAAAGAAGCCCAAAAGCAACAAATTGCCGAACACGTAACTTGGCGAGGTGCAGTTCCTCATAGTAAAGCTGCTGAAGAAATCAGTAAGTTTGATGTCTTGGTTTTACCATCACGAACTACTGAAACTTGGAAAGAGCAGTTTGGTCATGTATTAATTGAAGCAATGGCAATGGGTGTGCCGGTGGTTGGTTCAAGTTCTGGTGAAATTCCTAACGTAATCGGGCGACCTGACTTAGTATTTACCGAAGATAATGCTGCGGAATTAGCGGCAATTTTAGAAAAAATGATTCGCGAGCCACAGTGGCGAGAAGAAGCAGGACGCTACGGTATGGATAGAGTTTACCAGTATTACACCCACGAAAAGATTGCCGAGCGTTTAATTAATTTGTGGCAAAAGTTAATTGAACCACAAGGTAAAGCTTATACAATGACACGGGAAAAGCTTACATAAAAAGTAGCTTAAATCTAAAAAAGGCTGATGTTTGGAGGGTTAGAGATTAGCAATGCGTGTAGTAATTGTGCGGACAATGCCCAATTTCAGTATGGATGTTTATGCCGATGGTGTTGTTTCCGGACTGAGAAAAATCCGACCTAATTGGGAAATTGTTGAGGTGGCACCACATCCTATTGATAGGCATAGTAGCTCTTTATTTCTGAGAATAAAAAAATACTACGAGCGTTTTTGGCGCTTTCCCCAATTAGTAGAACATCAACAAGCAGATATTTTTCATATTATTGACCATAGTGAAGGTCATATTGTTAATTGGTTAAAAAAAGTAGATAAACCTGTAGTTGTCACCTGTCATGACCTGATAAATTGTTTTTATGGTGATAATCTTCAAGGCTCAGTGAAAATACCATTTATTAGCAATGGTATGTGGCTAAAATCTGTAAAAGCTATGCGAAATGCCGATCGTGTCGTTACCGTTTCTTCTGTTACCGCAAAAGATACAAATAAAATTTTAAATATTCAGCCAGAACATATTTCTGTAGTTCCTAACGCTGTTGAACCTATATTTAAAGTATTGCCAACAGATCGGGCTGAAATATTTCGCCAACAGAATGGAGTTTCATCATCAGAAATTTGCTTGCTTAATGTAGGAAGCAATCATCCACGAAAGAATATTTCTACTATTCTCAATGTGGTAAAAATATTAAAAGAAAAAGGTATTTCAATAAAATTTTGGAAAGCAGGTGCTGATTTTACAGATGACGATAAAAAATTTATAGAAACTCAATCTCTTGAAAATGAAGTTAGCTATATAGGACAACCAGAAAAACCGACTTTGGTTGAAATTTATAATGCTGCTGATATCTTGATAGCACCTTCGTTGCACGAGGGATTTGGAATCACAATTTTAGAAGCAATGGCTTGCGGAACTCCCGTAATTACTTCCAATGTTTCAGCGATGCCGGAAGTAGCTGGAGATGCTGGTATTCTTGTAGAGCCAACGAATTCTCAAGAAATAGCAGATGCTGTAGAAAAACTCTACAAAGATGCTGCTTACCGTCAAAAATTAGTAGAAAAGGGATTAGCCAGAGTTAAATCATTTACTTGGGAGAAATCAGCAGAGCAAATTGCTCAAATTTACGAACAATTGTTACAGCCTTCAGAATCTCCCGAAACTGGCAAAATTGGAGGAGTAATTAGTTAAGTAAACAGATTTATTAAAAAAAATTAACGCTTTAAGTCATCTAAACTTTTCACAAAAAGCTGTTTTAATATGAAAATTCTTATTTCTGCATATTCGTGCGAACCTGGCAGAGGTTCCGAACCTGGTGTAGGCTGGAATGTAGTACGAGCAGTAGCCGAACATCACGAAGTCTGGGTATTAACCAGACCTGACGAAAGCAAGGACATTATTGAAGCGGAACTAGCTCGAAACCCGGTTCCTAACTTGCATTTTGTCTACTTTACCTTACCTTTCTGGAAGGATAGCATGCGATGGGGACAATCCGGAGCGATGCAGGTTCACTATTATCTGTGGCAAATCCAGGCATATTTTGTTGCTCGCAAGCTGCATCGCGAAATCGGCTTTGATTTAACTCATCACGTCACCTTTGTTAAATATTCCAATCCCAGCTTCCTCTCACTATTGCCTATTCCTTTTGTTTGGGGTTCGGTTGGTGGTGGCGAATCTGCTCCCAAAGCTTTTTGGAAAGACTTTAGTAGCAAAGCTAAAACCTACGAACGGTTGCGGGGATTAGCTCGCGGTGTGGGTGAGTTAGATCCTTTGACTCGCTTAACTGCTCGACGCAGTGCTTTAGTAAGAGCTACAACCGAAGATACAGCCCAAAGAATACGCAAATGGGGCGTAGATAACATAGAAGTAATATCCGAATCTGGTTTACCTCAACAAGAAATTCACCGTTTGGGACAGTTTCCCATACCTAAAGGCTCCCCAGTTAGATTTATCAGTATGGGTAGATTGCTGCACTGGAAAGGTTTTCATTTAGGGCTACGTGCCTTTGCTAAAGCTAATATACCCGATGCTGAATACTGGCTGATGGGAGATGGAGTGGAACTGGAAAACTTGCAAAACCTTGCCGAAGAATTAGGAATTGCCCAAAAGGTGAAATTTTGGGGTAGATTACCTCGCGAACAAAGTTTAGAAAAATTAAGCGAATGTATAGCGCTAGTTCACCCCAGCCTGCATGATTCTGGTGGTTGGGTTTGCCTCGAAGCAATGGCAGCAGGTCGTCCGGTACTGTGTCTCGATCTAGGAGGACCGGGAGTTCAGGTAACGTCAGAAACTGGGTTTAAAGTACCAGCTCGTACTCCCGAACAAGCTGTAGAAGATTTAGCTGTAGCGATGAGACGCTTGGCTCAAGAAGAAGAACTTAGATTTCAAATGGCAGAAGCTGCAAAAAAGAGAGTTACTCAAATATATAGCTGGGAACAAATCGGACTTTCCCTGTCTCAACTCTATAAAGAAATTGTAACGGGTGAAGATCGGCAACTCCAAGCGACATTAGCTAATTCAAATCAGCCAGTTGCCGAATTACCTTCTAAGTAAAATAGAATAATTTCGTCAAAAAGCCTCAAAAACCCAGGAAACCAACGCATTATGCGTATTTTAGTTATTCACAACCGCTACCAAATTCGAGGAGGAGAGGACGAGTGCTATGAGGCTGAAGTCAGTCTTTTAAGGGAAATGGGGCATCAAGTTGAAGTATACGAAGCGAATAATGACCGAGTAGCAGAGTTGGGAAAATTGCGTTTAGCTGCGGATACAGTTTGGTCTAGGGAAGCTTATCAAGCTGTTGAGCATCAGTTGCAAAAACAGCGTCCCGATGTCGTTCACGTACAAAACTTTTTCCCTCTGATATCACCATCAGTTTACTATGCTGCGAAAGCCCAAAACGTTCCCGTAGTTCAAACTTTGCATAATTACCGCCTTTTATGTCCCAATGCTTTGTTTTTCCGCGATGGCAAGGTTTGTGAAGACTGCTTGGGACAGATTATTCCTTATCCAGGAGTAATGCATGGTTGTTATCGGGACTCGAAAGTTGCCAGTGCTGGAGTAGCGACGATGTTGAGCGTGCATCGTGCGATGAATACCTGGACTACTATGGTAGACTCCTACATTACTCTTACCGAATTTGCCCGCCAAAAATTTATTGCTGGCGGTATTCCGGCAGAAAAAATTGTAGTTAAACCAAATTTCGTTCGTCCCGAACCAGAACCTGGAAGCGGAAGTGGTGGTTATGCACTGTTCGTTGGCAGACTTTCTGTAGAGAAAGGTTTAGATACACTATTAGCTGCTTGGGAACACCTGGATAACCAAATTCCGCTTAAAATAGTGGGAGATGGTCCTTTAGCCGACCAAGTGGTAGCAGCTACAAAAAGACTTCCCTTAATAGAATGGCTCGGACGCAAACCAATGGCACAAGTACATGAATTGATGGGGGAGGCTAAGTTTTTAGTTTTTCCCTCAAAATGGTATGAAACCTTTGGTAGAGTGGCAATTGAAGCTTTCGCCAAAGGAACTCCTGTCATTGCTGCCAACATTGGTGCGATCGCAGAATTAGTAGATTCGGGTAGAACCGGACTTCATTTTTGCCCTGGTGATGCTACGGATTTAGCAGCCAAAGTCAAGTGGCTTCTCGCCAACCCAGCTAAACTTAATCAAATGCGGTTGCAGGCAAGAATTGAGTTTGAAGATAAGTATACTGCTAATAAGAATTACGAGAAACTGAAGGAGATTTACCAAAAGGTTTCGATTCCTAATAAATAGGTTATGACATGACTAAATCACTGATAGAAAAAGAAGGATATGTAAACCCAGAGATAGGGATTTTGAAAGAACATAAATCTTCTCTCAAAAACTCAATTTTAATCTTATTAGCATTTGCTACTGCTTTTTTTCCCCGGATTCTTAGCACTGCGGGCGCACCTTCACTCATCAATTTTATTCACTTCTTTACAGTTCCACTGGCTTGTGTCATTGCCATAACTACAACTAAGGTTAAGGATAAAAAGCAAATTTTTACCGCAAAAGCTCTGCTTACTGGTCTTTTTATTCTATTAGGGGTTATGGCTGCCAGCGCTCTCCTAAATCAAGCTGGGCTTATTAATGTATTCGTGGATTTTATGTTGCTTGCAGAGACTTTCATGCTGCTGTTGGCAATAATATGTATCCCGATGACTTTAAAAAGCTTTAAGAAATTTAGAGCCTGGATGGTAGGTTTTTTTATTGTTCACATCTTTTTGGCATTAGGTCAGAATTTTCTGATGAGCCTCGGCTTCCTTTACACTGGCGATATGACAATGGAGGATAATGTCCAAGGTGTCTTCTATTTATCGGGATCTGGTCATGTTGTGGGTGCTTCGGTTTCCATGTCCTTTGCACTATATTATTTGATTAGCGCAAAATCTGCTCCAATTTGGCTCCGAGGTTCTGTTTTTTTTGCTGCTTTCCTTCAGCTTTTATTTGCTGATGCCAAGCAGGTGCTGATGGTATTTTTAACAGCCTGGGTACTCCTAATAATAAGTAAATTAAAAGATATTAAAGTGTTTATACAGTATCTAATAGCCGCAGTTTTGATTGGTTCGATACTGGTTTGGTGCGTAGAAAATTTAGAAGCTTTTGCTGCTTTCAATACCTGGATCAGACCGGAAATTTACGAACCTGATGGTGCAGCAACTTTATTAAAGACTGGAGCTTTTAGAATTATTCCCTCATATTATAAATCACCTTTAAATTGGTTTTTAGGTTTAGGTCCGGGTCATACTATAGGACGATTAGGAGGGTGGATGTTAATAGACTATGGCAATTTATTAATACCTTTAGGCGGTACTATTCATCCTGCTAGCGAAGCCGTTTGGAACACCTGGCGCGGACATTGGCTCGACTCCAGCTTTTTCGCTCCTTTATGGGGTTGGGTCGCTATTTGGGGAGATTTAGGATTCTTGGGATTAGGAGCATATTTGTATCTTTGCTCTATCGTATGGTTTCGGCTGTGTTTGGATGACTTTTCCAGATTTATGATGCTGACTGTCTTAGTTTTTGGTTTGATTTTTACTCAGATGGAAGAACCAGGATATATGCTGACTGTAGCTAGCTTGATTGGTTTGCGATGGCAGGAAATACAACTGGAAAAGCGCGAACGTTTTCGTCTTGCAAGTTTAACTGGAAGTTACCAAGAATATTTTTAGAAATCTAAATATTGCAGTTTTAGCGTTATCTTATAATAAAAACCGTTAGTGTAACTTATATCTAAGTATGACCAACGGTTTTATATATATTTAATTAAGTTGTTACGCATTTAATTTATACAATACAAGATCGCTTTCCGGCTCGCACTACAATATTTTCACGTTTATGTCCTCCGGACACGCTACGCGAACGCTATATACAATTTAACTGCACATCAGCTTAACACTAAGTTAGTTTTAAAAATTTATCTTTAAACTATTATTTCTCAACTATTTGCTTTTATCCTTTTACCAACCAATAAATAAAAGATTGGAGATACAAAATTTTATGGTTTAAACGTTCTCTTACCTGAATATGATAAAGAGTTCTTCCCATAAATTTCTCGGAAGTTCTAACTTCATCAAAAAGCTGCTGATATACTTGGGGGACAATACCTTTTACTATAGGTTCAACCTTCTTCATTTGCTGCCGAATTTCCGGTGGTAAGTTAACACCAAAAAAATCTTGTGCCATGTAAAGTCCCAGAAATAGCATCCGCTGACAACCCCAAAGATTAGCCTGTTGGACAACTTTTTCCCAATTTATATCTGGGTTTTTATGAATCAGCGTTGCAATGTCGCACAGCCATGATAGCCGTTCCCACATATGTCTGGAACCATGCACGCAAAGGATTGGTAGCCAATCTTCCAAAGGTAAATTATTTATAGTTGTACCAGCTAAAGAAAAAGGTTCTAAATCTTGCCACAAATCTTTAGCAGCGATAGGAGTTATATATTTCGGTGCAATTCGCCAATGAATTTCTAGAAAAACATTTTTATCATTGTGAACAAAATCATAGGTATGCTCGGTATTAGAATTTAGATATTTAACTAACTCCGCGTCAGTCATTTGTTTATCAGGTCGATATCCCTGGGCTATTAATAGTTCCCGTACTGCAAAGATATCTTTTTGTTGCACGATAATATCTAAATCACCGAACCGTCGTAGAGCTACATTTTTGTAGATTAAAGTAGCTAAAACTGGACCTTTATAAGGTAGCGCGACGATATTTTGTGCTTTTAATAACTTCAGAAGATTGACAAGTTCACCTGTTAAAAACAAGTTGCGTTGGGCAATGTATTGAAAACTCTTGCGCCATTGATTTAGAACTGATTCCGGTATAGCTTCTGGGCAAATATGATTGAAGCGAGAATATAGTAGAGATAATACCCCATGTCTATCTGCTGTTTGGGTTAAGTATTGCCAGTCAATATTTTGTTTAACTAAGGCTTTGATGCGTTCGGTAATAGCATCATTAAGATTGGGGTTAAGGCAAGATAGAAGTAGCTCTATTTCGGGGCGAGCATTTATTATCTGGTTTTTAATATCAAGTTTAGATAAGGTTTGCATGGGTGTAATAATTGGGTTCAGGAATTTCTACTATGTTATTTAAAATTAAATGTAATTAATTCAACTTTTCATTGATACGCTATAATTATACTTATAGCGTTTTCATATGAATTAAATATGCAAATATCTCCTGATTTAAAAGCCTGGAGATAAAAATTAATGTGGGTTTAGTTTCTGGATGTTAATTGAAAATCATTAGATATATTTGTAGCAATAATTGCAATTATAAATCTGTTTATCGAAAAGTTTTTTTGATCGCGATCGTATCTACTAGTACCGCCCAACTATAAATCGTCGCATCACATGATTGTTGGAACTTGCCATTATGTTAGCAGTTAAATCGCATCAAGAGCAGTAGGAAAACTGGGTGATTGATTCTTCAGAAGCTCCTGATTCCCACAAATTCTCATTTTTACCCTACTTGTAACTTACTTGAGCTAGATTCTCTTCAACTAACTGTGCAATATCAGGTAGCAAGGAAAGAGAGGCTGGTCGTAATAAGCGATTAATAGAAACCTGCTTGGCAAGCTTAGTAAGTGTAAGCAAGTGAGGTGCTGCTTTATCTTGAAGTAATTCATTACCAAATCGAGTCACGTAAGAATTACGAATCAGATAAGTGAAAATTTCTTGAGGTTGAAGAGCTTGAATTTCTACATTCGCATCTCTACCAAGAACGTAAATTTGTGTGAGTGGAATAGCTTTTTGTGCAAAACTTCGATTGATTCGATGTTCTCGTTTTTCTAGATGAGAAACAAGCCGGGGTAGTTCTTCAGGATTCATCCCCAGAGAAGCAACTGCATCAGGCCAAAGTTTAATTTGTGGAAACGCAGGAACAACCATTGGTTGGTTGGAGTGGCTCATATCTATAGCTATGACATCATCACCTATAAGGTTGTGTCCTCGTGCGTGTAGGGCTGCTGCCATTGTTGATTTACCACGTCCTTTATCACCAACAAAAGCAACTGCATTACCATTGATGACAACCGCACTGGCATGAAGCACTAAAAATCCACGCTGATGTAGTATCACTCCGATTGCAGCACCCAGAATAAACAGCCGTATTCTGCTTTCTTGTGCTTCTAAAACTGAATCAATGATGATTTCTTTACCATCTCGGATTAAGAAAGTTCCAATGCTTTCCCAAAAAACATACATTCCTTCAGGAATCAATTGGAAGCAATGTGCGACGGAATCAATTTTTAAGGGAGAATTTTCTAATTTTTGTAATTTGATCGTGACATCTGTGCTAGCTTCACAATTAGGAACTAGTTCTGGTAGAGGCAATTCAGAATGAATACCTAAGCCATAAGCTGTGTAACAATGCATATTATTATAATCTGTTCAATAGTGGATGGAATCATATTTTGCTCATCACTAAAGGTGATGATAGCTAATCAAGCTGTATCAAGATTAACTAGCCCTACTAGGGAAAAAATTTCTTCTACCGATGCTATCAGTAGAAGAAATTTGCAAATTTTGTCAATAGAGACTTAATTTAATTAGAAATAAGTCTCTACTCCTTTAGAAGGATACGCAATTAAAAATTGCCATTTTACTAGCTCCCAGTAATGTCATTGATAGTTGTAGTAGGGCTAACAGGAGTTCCGATAGGAACATCAGTATTGTTACCGCCACCTTGCTGGGTGATGGTTTCAACATTACCGTGTACAACTAGTTCAGGTTGAGTGTAGTTTTTCTTTTGGAAAGTCATGGTTTGTTCCTTTTTGTTTAGTGGATGAAACCTAAATAGTCTTAGGTATACAGCTACCTAAAAGTTTCTCTGATAGTAGAGTTAACCAGTAGATTAGCTGTGTTGTTGGATGAATCCGCAGATATCAGCCAACAAGACAACTATCTAAATTAAATCTGTAGTTGGGCATTAAATGACAACCTAAGCATCATCCCTTAAAAGTAAAGTTTGTCTTAAAAGCGCCTCATTGATAGTAGGCTCAACCACCACTCATTAACAGCGAGCAAACTCTCAATTACTGTATTTACGCCGAAGTTAAGCTAATGATGTTGGTGACAATTTCGTCTGCTTAAACCATAAAGCTAAAGTTAAAGCTTTCCATATTTCTATTACATCATTATCCTTATTTACTCCAGAGATGAATCTGTGATAAGCTTCATGCAGAGCTTTTATATCTACATAATTCTCAATTAGTTCTGAATTGTTTATGAGAATCTCTTCGAGGCGCTCTTGTTCATAAGTCAGCAATCCGCGTTCAAAATTCGGACCTAAATTGGATTTGCCGCCACGCCATTGTACCTCTGTCGGTAAAATGCTAGCCATCGCTCTACGCATCACCATACGGCTCCAACCTTGGTGAAGCTTTTGTTCGGGTGGTAGAGACAGGCAGAACTCTACTAACCGCTTATCCCAGAAAGGAAAACGTAGTTCAATCCCAAATTTTGCAGCAGTTTTGTCAAGAACCTCTAGGGTATAAGGCATCTCACCGCGAACGAGACTGTAGTAATGTTCCGCTCTTTGGTTTTGCTGTGACTCCAATAGAGCTTTTATTAGGACTTTACGACGTTCTTTTAGGTTCAGGCGTTCTACAAATTCAGGCTTGAGGGTGGCACGCCAAGCAGGTTTGTGAATAGAGGCATCGTCTTTTTGCCTTAATCTTTTTCGCAAAGCCAGCCAAATACGCCGCCCTAATCTTAAAGGTTTTGATTTGGAGATAATAGGTTCAAAACCATATTTGCGTAAATATCCCCAAAATAACTGCTGATAAGAATAATTAAAGTTTTTGGAGTATCCTTTTAATTCGCGATATAGGGTAAGCCATTGTTCTGCACGAGCCAATTCGTGTAAATAGCCAACGCCATGAGAGACTGTACTATCACCGTCAAAACCATCAAGGATAACTCGAATACCACGCTCTTGAGCAACGCCGTACAATCCCCAATTCAAAGAAAGATTAAAAGCATAAAGCGGTTCGTCGTGATGCCAAACGACACGATTTATTTCTGTAAGGGGGCTTAAGGTATCTCCATAATGATAATGCGGTTCAATGCCACCCCGAGCAAGAACGGGGTTAATATAAGCACGCTCATCACATTCAGGCACCTCATCAAAGACTGCTGAGAAGGTAGGCAAAGCTTCCCCACCGTTTTCACTCAAGATGTTCCGTGCCGTGCAAGTAATAGAAGATGAATCCAACCCACCACTAAGCATAGAACCGACTTCATAAGTGCTTCGCATCCGACAGCGTACTGCTTCTGTAAAGATTTCCCGAAACTTAGCAGCATACTCCTCGTCAGAACCCAGACGTAACTCCCGCGTTGGGTCTAAACACCAGTAAGATTGTAACTGTATTCCTTTATGACTTACTGTCAAGCTATGAGCAGGAGGAAGCCGGAAAATCTCCTGATAGAAAGTAATCGTTTTATCTTCAAAATTGGAAGTCAGATAATCACCAATCCTGACTTCATTAACCTGACGCGGCACCTCTGGCAAGCAAAATATCGCTTTAATTTCGCTACCAAAAACGAAAGTATTATCAGAAGAGTAATAATAAAAAGGCTTCACCCCAAAATGGTCACGAGCGCAAAATAAGATCTGTTTACGCCGATCCCAAATCGCAAATGCAAAATCACCTAATAGATGCTCCGGGCAGTCTTCGCCCCATTTCTCGTAAGCTGCTAATATCAGTTCGCTATCTGCAATCTTATTACTCTGACGATTATTTATCTGTAAAGCAGCTATCAATTCATCACGATTATCTATGCGAGCATCGGCTGTAATTACTAAGTCACCCCTTTGATTACAATAAGGTAATTTTTCAAAGAGAGATTCAGGAGTTGTCCACAACATCCGGTGTCCGAAACCGACGCACCCATCAACCCAGGTATCTGCACCATCTGGTCCGCGATGCGCCAATATATCAACCATTTTTGTTAAGTTTTCGCGGTCTATAGCACGTTCGTCAAGGTAGTGAATACCTACGATGCCGCTCATAATTTAATTCCTTCGAGGGATGGTAGTTGAATGTAGCGTGGTAGATCCGGTAGATGACCGATTACAACGTATCCCTGATGTTTAATCCAAGCGTGCGCTTCTAATTCCCCTGATTCTGCTTTAGCAACCCCGATGCACAATTCGGGAGAAAAACCACTATGACTCATCAATACTTGAGTAGTTAAAGCCCGCGCTAGACACTTTGCACCACCTGGCATATAGCGCGTTGCAACATTAACACCCCAAATAATTTGACCTAAACGAGCATTAGGGAGTGGCAATTTTATCGTACTGAGTTTATTTACTATCTTTAATAAGATGCGAAACTCTAGCAACAGCAACCCTAACCTAACTGCTCCCAATAAAAAGAAAGTAACAAATAGGAAGTAAAAATTAACCTTTCTCAGATTCCCAAGCTTACGCAGCAGTTTCATTTTTGACTTTAATTAGCCCTGCGGTTTTCAAGTTATTCATTAGTGAAAAGAGGTCGTTTGTGCAAGCTTCTGCTTCAACTTCGTACTCTTCCAAAAGTACCTGTTTTATTTCTTTTACAGTTTTTGGCTGCTCAATCAAATCCCAAACCCGCGCACCTACTTCGTTTAAACCGTGGTAAATTCCGGTCTTCATGTTCAAAATAACTGCTTCGCCGCCAAGGTCGGAAGAGATTTGGTCTTCAGCAGTTACTACTACCGATGATTCTGTAATTTCGCGCAGGTCGGGTTCTGGATAAGTCATTTTCTCTAATTGAATGCTAATTGGTTGGGGTTGTTTGCTCTGCTGTATTAAATATAATCTGTAATCTAGTAATACTACTAAGTTTTTTTTTACACTTTATATATTCTTTAAACTGACGTTGCTGCGTCTTTATATAATTAGATAGAGCAAAAACTCAGTTTTGCAGTAGACCTTGCTGGAATAATTGATTGATAAAAGCACTGACATCAACCCGTAAAGTTGCTTCATCAACGTCATAGTTTTGCAATAGTGCTGTAATGATTTGTTCGAGATTACCGTATTTTACAACTGCTAACCAAATATCAGCAGCTAAATCGTTAAGTCCAAAGCTTTGCTGAGTATGAAGATTCCCGATTATAACTTGCTTGCGATATTGACCGAAGATAACAGATGAAGCCAATTCGATCGCAGATGAAGTCTCTGCCTGAATTTGCACTGCAATCTGGGTCGCAGCAGCTTTGAAGCGATTTTTAAGACAGAGTTCTTTGGGTACTAACAACCAAGAAGCTTCCATTTTTTGGGTAAGGGGATTCCAAAAAAAACGGTCTGGTTCATTCCATGCAAAGCCAACATGATCGGTTTTACCTACCCAGTAGCGAGTACCGTTTAAATTTGCTAAGGAGTGCGATCGCCAAGTGGAGTAGTTATTGCCTAAGTCTTCTGGTGCGTAGTCTTTAATATCGCAAGCACTTAGACAATCAATCACGTTGGGTTCTGTGGCTAAGATGTTTGCTCGTAACTCCCGATGAGAATAAAGATGAGCAAATACTACTTTTCGATCGGGGTTGCACTGCAAAAAGTAGTTGAGTCTAGAACCAGTGAAAACACAGTCATCAACAACTACTAAAGGCACATCTTTTTTAGTAGATGGTTCTAGCTGCTCCGGTTTTAATTTTAAAGCATAAGCTAACATTCCCATTACAATTAAACCGCCTCTGGGAATACCTGTGAATTGAAAGCGCTGCAATTCTTTACTACCGAAACGTTCAACTAACTGAGTTGCCAAACGCTGACAATCTAGTTCTGCTTGCTGGTAGCTAACGTAGCGCAAACGGGCTAAATCTCCACTTAAACTTTTAAGCTGTATCTGAATTTCTACTTCTTTGGCTCGATCAAAACAGCCTAAAACACCCAAAGCTGGTTGAGGAGTTGAACGGATAATTAAAACGGTTTCAGAAGTTTTAACCCAATTTGGGCTGGTGGCGATCGCTTTTGCTAAAGTCGAAAGTGCAGCATTAGGTTCTAGATTAAGTTCGCGACTGTAGTGAGCTAAAGCTTCGGGGGCAATGGGAATGCTATAGACTTTGGGTAAAGACTCGGATGTAGTTGATGTGTTCTGTCTATTTTCCGAGGGATTCGCTGATAACATAAAAAATTTTATTTATACTGACTAGCTTGAATTTCAAATAAATGAGCATAAGTACCCTCTAATTTCATTAGTTCGTCATGGGTACCACCTTCGACAATTGTTCCATTGTCCATTACGTATATACGATCTGCCATTTTTACGGTAGATAAGCGATGGCTAATTAAAATAGCGGATTGATTTTTAATTAATTGACGAAACTTTTCAAATACCTCATACTCCGCTTTGGGGTCCATTGCGCTGGTGGGTTCATCCAAAACAATTAGCTGGGAGTCTCGCAAAAATGCCCGTGCTAAAGCGACTTTCTGCCACTGACCGATACTAAGTTCTTCACCTTTGTCAAATAATTTACCCAAGATGGTATCGTAACCTTTGGGTAATTTTGTTATCACATCATCCGCACCAGAACGACGGGCTGCTTGAATAATGCTGTCGCTCTCCGGTGGTAAATCTATGTTGCCCAACCAAATATTTTCTTGCGCTGTAAAATGATATTTAGCATAGTCTTGAAAAATCACGCTGATTTGACGGCGTAATTCTTCGGTTCTAAATTGACTTAAATCTATCCCATCAATGGTGATTCTGCCTTCGGTGGGGTCATATAATCTACATAAAAGTTTAATTAAAGTCGTTTTACCCGAACCATTTTCCCCGACTAACGCTACTACTTCCCCCGGTTTAATCGTCAGATTAATATTTTTAAGTGCCTGACGGGTAGTTGTGGAATATTGAAAACCGACATTTTTAAACTCAATCCCAGTTTTCATCGGATGAGGAATTGGTTCGGGGTTGGGAGGGTCGATTAACTTAGGTTTAATATCAAGGAATTCGTAGAGATTCGCCAGAAACAAGTTATCTTCATAAAGTCCAGATAAACTGTTCAATAAACCTTTGATATTGCCCTGTCCCCGCTGCAACGCTTGATAGTACAGAACCAAATCCCCCAAACGCAGCACACCGTTGATAGTTTGATAAATGATATAAGAATAAATAACAAAAATTAAAATACCGGCGATCGCCTCTACAGTAAAATTAGCTAAAGAGCGTCCCGTCAAAATCGCCAGACTTTCTTTATATATCTGTCTGCGGATGCGAAGATACCACTGACTGAAGTGATGACCTAAATTAAATAGGCGAATTTCTTTAGCAAACTGGTCTACGGTCAGCATATAGCCGATATAGCTTGCCTGACGTTCCATTGGTGTAATTTTTCGCTGCCAACTATACATAATCCGGGAGTATTTCACCCGCACTAACATAGCCGGAAGCGATGCCACAAAAAGAACACCGGGTATTCCCCAGTGCAGCGACAGCAGCAAAGCAATCATCCCAGTCAAAGAAATCGCATTTTGTCCTACATCTGCCAAACGGTTGAGGATTTGCGGAGGTCGGTAAGGTGCTTCTTGTTGCGCTCTTTGCAATACATCGTAATACAGCGGATTCTCGTAGTACTCCAAGTCGGCTGCAATTGATTTTGCTTGGATAATTCCCTGCATATAGTCGGTGACTCGCTGGGAATGAGCGGTAGTAACTAATTGTGCGAGGGAGTTAGCCAGGTTAGTTAATAAAGTGACTGCTGCTGCTAGGACAACAATAAATATTACATTATTAAAAGCTGCGGTTTTATCGGCAGTGGTGAGACTGGCAGCTACCGTATCTATAATTAATTTGCCGAGATAAATTGCAACTACTGGCAGAATACCTTGAACAATTAGGATGATTACGCGGGCGATCGTCCAACGAGGGCTACTTTGCCAAACCAGTCGCAAAGCAGGCAATAGGCGCTGCGTACTTTTCAATTTTTCTTTTAAATTTTTGCCTGCTTGCATTGTTGGAACAGTTTTTATTGATACAGAAATATGATTTTAAAGTTGAAACAAGCTTTTCTGATATACCTATAAGTAATTTCTTATAAGTACCTAAATTAGCTTACAACAAATCTTTTTTAGGTATACGATATTACACGATTGCTTTTAGCAACGTCATCTTCTATAAGTTTTACTAGATCGGGAAGTGCAGATAGCGTTTTGTGTCTTTTCAAACGATAAACAGGAACTTTTTTCAGAAGTTGCGTGCATTGACTTAAATGAGCGCTAACGAATTCTGGAGTAGTTAATAAATTAGTAGCACGGGAATGGCGAACCAATTCTACGAGTGCATCTTGGGAAGAAAGCGCTTGCACTTGATGACGAGAGGCTGCAATATTTTCCAGCGCGTATATTCGCTTAACGGGTAAAGGCTTTTGCGCGAATCTTTCACCAAGACGATTATTACGCTTGGTTACTCCAGAATTAATCACAGCTAATTTCTCAAAATCGTATCCTAAAGAGGCAGCTGCATCGGGTAACAGTTTCACACAGGGATAAGCAGGAAAAGTAATCGGATGTTTTTCGCTTCCTTGGTTAACCTGAATTGCCATTACATCATCGGTAAGTAAAGGATATCCTTGGTTGTAAAAACTATTAGCTAAAGTTGACTTACCCCATCCCGAATGACCTAAAAATGCTATAGCTTCACCATCAATAGCAACACAACTAGCGTGGACAACCAGCAGTCCTCTTTGCCGTAACAGTACGCTAAATACAGGTCCGAGGATACCAGGACGAAGAACGTCCTCTGGCAATCCTGGTGCTGGTTCCACAACAATCTTGCGTCCAAATTCTACCAAAAATTTTCCTACCGCTAACTTATTTAACTCCAAAAGCCCTAAATAACGGTTTCCTCCATCAGCATTTTCAATTTCTGAACGATTGATTTCACGTTGCTGCACGATTACTTCAGGTAGTTGTTCAATTCGGTTTGAATCGTCTTGAAAAGTTACAAGTTCGGGGAAGAAAATCTCAGAGTCAATACGAAGATTGTAGGCAGAATAGGTGAACATATTTAATTAATTGGTAAATTACATCTTGCTTAAGAGGTAAAAAGTAAGAATATTGTTTAGATAAAAATATGATTTTTCTGTCTTAAGTAGGATGTTAAATTTAATTAACTTATAAAAAAAGACCTTACGCAGAAACAAGAAGTATTTAATTATACTTAATATTTGATGAATTAATGCTATATTGAGGACAGATTAGAACTTGTTCGGTAATACTGAAGTTGTCAGAGTTAAGCAAAAATGTGTATTCGAGTTGCAGTCGAATAAACAATTGCTTACTCTAACTTCTAAAGCAAATAAATTACTACAAATAAATCGACGTTGCTTTGTTGAGTGTTCGGAGTTCAAAGTCTTTTATCAAAAATTGACTCAGACTTTGAACTCTCGATGGTAGATGCAGGTCTTTAGTGTTTGACTGTTGCAATCAAATTAGATTAGAACTTGTTCGGTAGCACTGAAATTGTCAGAGGTAAGCCGAAGAATGTACGTTCGAGTTGCAGTCGAATATACAAGATCTAGTCTCCTATTATTACTACTTAGGTAAGCAAGTACCGCCAACTTGTGCACAAGCATCGATGGAGCCATTATTATTACCAACGACAGTTCCATCTGGACCAGTAAGTGTGTCTCCGTTTCCTGTACCAAAGAAATTGGTCATTTGAGCAACTGTACCGTGGTTAGAGAGCTTGGGTGCTTCGTAAGTTTTCTTCATTGTTTGAAATCCTGTTGTTTTGGTTTGTGTTTCGCGATAGAGGTACTCCTTTTGGGAAATACCCCGCTTTAATAAAAGTACAGATAGAGATGGGATAATAATACAAATAGAAATAAGATATATATTGGGGATGCACCTGTTTTAATACTCAATCTGGCTGTGACGCAACCAGAAGCTAAGGGTAAGTGCTTTCCATATTTCTGTTGATATGGAGTTTTCATAAGAGCCAATCTTGCTAGTAGATGTCAATTTTTCATAGCCTTGACGCAGAGCATTTACGTCCACGTATTCAGCGATTGGCTCTAGGTGATTTTGCATGAGATCATCTAGAAACTGAAAATTTAGTTTGAGTAGCCCATGTATAAAGCTAGCACTCATATTAGATTTAGTTTGTCGCCACTGCACTTGTTCGGGAAGAATATTCTGCATGGCACGGCGCATAACCAAACGAGTCCATCCTTGGTTGAGCTTTTGCTGCGGGGGTAAGGAGAGACAAAACTCAATCAATCGTTTATCCATAAATGGGTGACGGGCTTCGATTGAAAAGGCTGCATATGATTTATCCAACGTCTCCATCGCATACCCTACTAAGCCCCAAGTCAGATAACGCCAGTGATGCTCCCTTTCTGTCACAGGTAGATCGGACTGAGATTCATCTAAAGCCTTGATACGTTTTTTCATGCCTATTTTTTGGGCAAAACTGCGGTTAAATAGCCAATTGGCGTTAAGCATCGGCTCGTTATGTCCGCGTAGTTTTCGCCAAGCTTGTCGCCCAGACTGAGGAATCAATGGCTTCAAGCCATGTTGCACAAGAATCTGTTGCTGCGAGATATCAAAGTGTTTCGATATCTGACGAGTTTCTTTAGCAAAACCAAGCCAGTTTGATTTTCGTGCTAACTCTTCTACATAAGTTAGACCACAACTCCGCAGAATATTTAAAGGTGAACCACCGCCGACACGTTGAACAATATCGTTAGCTTGCTTGGCAAAAGAAGCCCATTGTCCTTGCTGTGCTAGTTCGGTAAAATAACCATTACCGTGAGAAATTGTGGTATCGCCGTCAAAGCCATCAAGTACAATTCGGATATCTTGATTCTTTGTCGCACGGTTGGCTACCCAAACTAGAAAATGAGTGGGACCAAAAAATACTTCATCGTGATATTTAAAGATTCGTTCTAAGTCTGATAAAGGTCCAAGTTCATCGCCGTGGACGTAGTGAGGAATCATTCCGCCCTCAGCAAGTACAGCCTCGATATAAGGGCGCTCGTCACACTGAGTAACTTTATCAAAGATATTAGAAAAAGTATGTATACTGCGATTCTTTTCCTGCAAAATTTTCCGCGCCATGCAGGTGACAGAAGAAGAATCTAACCCACCGCTGAGATGAGAACCGACAGGATAAGCGCTACGCAAGCGACACCGTACTGCTTCGGCAAAAATTTCCTCCAATGCCTCTGCATACTCTTCATCAGAATTTAACCGCAATTCGCGCTTTGGGTCAAGAGACCAGTAAGAATGAATTTGCAATCCCTTCCGATTCAAAGTTAAACAACTTGCAGGTGGAAGACGGAAAATATCTTGATAGAAGGTATTAACTTTATCTTGAAAATTTGATGCTAGATAGTCGCCTACTTTCACCTCATTTAGTCGGTGCGGTACATCTGGCAAAGATAATAGTGCTTTGATCTCGCTACCAAAAGCAAACAGCTTACCCGGCTGATGGTAATAGTAAAATGGCTTTACTCCCATATGGTCGCGAGCGCAAAACAATGTCTGTTTTCGCTTATCCCAAATTGCAAAGACAAAATCACCTAGTAAATGTTCCGGACATTTCTCACCCCATTTCTCATATGCACCGAGTATCAAATCGCTATCTGTAATTTTCTCCGCAGAACGATTATTTAACTGTAACGCTGCAATCAACTCTTCACGATTATCTATGCGACAATCAGAAGTAAGAACTATATCTTTAGTAGGATTTACTAGAGGAAGTTTCTCTAATAATGATTCGGGGGTAGTCCATAACATCCGGTGTCCCAGACCCACAGAACCATCTACCCAGATGTCTGCACCATCAGGACCCCGATGCGCCAATGTATCAACCATTCGCGCTAAGTTTTGTTGTTCCACCGGACGTTCATCCAGGTAACAAACACCTACGATACCGCTCATAATCCGATTCCTTCGAGAAATGGTAGTGGGATAACTGATAACTAGTTAAATGTTTCCAAGATAACTAATTACAACCCTTTTCTGGTATTCAATCCAAGCATTAACTCTGCTTTTACAATACCTATGATTTAAAGAAGATAAGCATAGCAACTCGTTAACACCTCTCTTGGAAAAGCTTGTGTAATACACTTTGCTTCCTAGAGTGTATAGCAAGTAGCGACATTCATCGCCGAGATAATTTTACCGACACAAACTTGGTTTAATATATGTGGTCGAAATACAGTCTGAGCAAACTAAGTTGTTTTTAATAAAACTCGAAACGGTAGAAACCACAACCTTAAACTGATAACTGAAAGTAAAATATGGACTTAATAACAAGCAGTAATTATACCCGCCAAGTCAAAATAATTATATAATCGTTTAATTTTCAACTTCAATTAATTCTGCATCCTGTAAATCCTTCAGTAATGCGAACAAATCCTTGGTACAAACTGAAGCTTCAATTTCGTACTCTTGTAAAAGCATTTGTTGAATATCTTGTACCAATTGCGGTTGCTCAATCAAATTCCATACGAAGGCACCTACTTCATTTAAACCGTGGTAAATTCCGGTGTTCATATTTAAGATAACCGCTTCACCACCAAGGTCGGAAGAAATTTGATTTTTTACAGATACTACGATTGATTTTTCCGAAATCGTGGAATCTCGTGTTGAAGATATCATCTTGGGAAGTTTCCTTTTTACAATCTATTGATTTTTTCTCAACCACCTATATCTAACTTTCGTAAACATAAGTGATATTACGGAAATGTTCAAGTAGTTTGAAAGACATTTTTACCTATTCGATGCTCTGTTATTTTTTATGCGTAAATAACTATTGTTGACAGTTCTAATTGCGATTTAAGCTATACCATGTCAACTGGTAATTAATAGCTAAAAATTACATTCCGTCATGAACAGATTTGACACCAATCTATTTGCCCCGATCTAACTATTTCAACAACAAAATACACAGTGCAAGACTGTAATTATGGATTATGTATCGGTAGATGCCTGTTCTAAGCAACCCTGTATAGCTTAGTAGGCAATTAGGTATAATCTTAAAAGATATACGTAAGTATTGCTAACTAATTTCGGATAATTTATGAAGTTAACATATAGATGAAGTTAATGTAAATTTAAACCCTTTAGCTAGATAGAAACTTAAGATTGTTGATAGATAGTAATAGAAAGAACCATCCCGTCGGTTGGTATACAATATTTTTTTGCCCAGATGTATCGTGTTATAAAATAAAAATGCGTTCTTATTAATTTTTTGTTAATCATAAGTTACTTTTTTGATTAAAGCCATCCACATATCTGGTGGATTGGAGTAGTAATCAATTTGCTCTACTTGATATCGATAAGATTCCGAGCCGATCTGTAAAACTATATAGTCCAATGGTTTGACACCTTTTCCCCGTGCTGTCATATAAGCAGTTGTGATTTCTGCGACTTCAAATACGTAGTCGGTTCCAGGAAGGCACTCAGTAAAATCATGGGTTTTATGTTTGTGCAGCTTTAATTTATCTAAAATAAAATCTCTCAGAGACAAAAAAAACACGTTAAGGTTGATGCCCGACCTGCTAAAAGACATAAAATAATTGGGAAATATAAATTTGCTGTTCTTTGCACAAACGATGGTTGTGAGTTTCTTTTTACATGGAATTTAGTAAAAGTAACCCCAATATAATAACAAGATTAATTAGTATTCAAGAAATATAGCGTGTAATCGGCGTATGCTTTCTGTTCTCTTAGTGTTTCGTGATTGGGTGATATTTTTTCCGCAGCAATAGATGGCATATAAGTTGATGCTCCTATCCCTTGCATGAAGAGCGATTTAGCCAGATATTTTCCCCAACTCCGTGTTTGTTGAGAAGTACAGGATGCTAGGAGAGGAAAATCAACATCAAACCACTTGACACTGCCCGACCAAGAAGTTATAGTTACTAGAGTAAAGTTAATGGGGCGTCGCCAAGTGGTAAGGCAGCGGGTTTTGGTCTCGCCATTCCTAGGTTCGAATCCTAGCGCCCCAGTTTTTTAAGATTAAAAATATATTTTGTGAGCGATCGCCTTTCTAGTATTAGAGAGGTTTTTGTTTGTTTATGCTGGTTTGATTGTTTTGGTTATAGTCGTATAAGAGGCAGTAGGGAGTAGGGAGTAGGGAGTAGGAAGTAGGAAAAGAATTTGTATCGGTAATCGCCAGGAGCGAGAAGGGAGTATTTACGATCGCGTAAGTTCTAAAAGCAGACCTAACTTGTACGGCTGTATCCATTATATTTTACACACATAATCTTTAAACAATCTTTCTAATATATGTAAAGCGCTACGTTGTTAAATACAAGTATTTTAGCAATAATTATTACTAAGTATTGAGATTATTGGTGCTGGAGCTAAACTGTATAATTTACATTTATCAATTGCTATTTTCTTTCCGCAGTTAAATTTTAGGGTTTAATGAGGGCACAAAGTAACGATCGGTAAAATTATTGACAATACGTTTTATCCGGAAAATCAAGGTTAGTTGAGTATTAATACACTGAGTCAATTATAAAGGTAAACTATCTTATTGATTCGGGTATGGGGTCTTAACTCTGGTATGCAAGCACTGTATTAAAAAACCGAATTTATCGATTTTGTAGAAATAGTAAAGAAATTTGACTATAATTTATTACAGTTGTAAATGAATCAACAAGCATCGACTAAGTAATGCTACTGTACGCATAGTGCATCGCCAGCCGTAGACTGGTATCTTCAATACTTTCGCCCAGGGTGGTATATCTGTCAGGTAGGTCGTTAACAAGACGAGACGGAAAGCTTGAAGATATTCTAAAGTGTAGATTTTGTTAACTTCTTGAGAAAATATAGGGTGCATCGCTGTTGTTAAGGCATTTAGATAAACCATCTAGCAATGGTGCCTTTCAGAAATTAAAGCGACAAATTACGTCTATCTATATTAAGTAATTTTTAATTTACTATGACTATGCTGAAGGCAGAAAAAAATCCTTACCTCTTTTCTCAAACAGGTACCCCCTTAAGTGATGCTGAAGAAGGTGGATTGAATTTAGGACAGGTAGGAGCGGCTCTCAGACGCAGAGCATTATTAATCCTTGGTGTGACTGGGGTAGTCGCAACGGCTGCGGTATTGAAGGCAGAATCGGAACCTCCGGTATATCAAGGTCAGTTTGATATTTTAACCGAACCCGTGACTGGGGAAAGTAAAGCGATCGCCAATCTTCCTCAAACTTTGGGTTCTAAAGATGCGATCGCACCTCCGGAGACTGCCACAACGATTCAAGTTTTAAAAAGCCCGTTAATACTAAACCCAGTTCTAGAAAAGCTTCAGACCAATTATCCAAAACTGGAATACAAGTCATTCGTTAATGGTTTGGTTATTGCGTCTAAACAAAAAGATATTTTAACAGTAGGATATGTAGCCGCTGACAAGCAGTTGGTTACTGATGTTTTAAACGAAGTTTCTCAAGCTTATTTAAACTATAGCTTGGAAGAAAGTCGGCAAGATATCGATCAGGCGATCGCGTTTGTTCAAAAACAAATCAACGACGAGGGATTAAGAACGCGAGTTGAAGACTTACAAGATAAACTGCGAAAGCTGCGAAGTAGGTATAACTTAATTGAACCCGCACAAAAATCTCAAGAACTATCCACTCAAATTGCCACTTTGACGCAACAACAGTTAGAGAACCGGGTGCAGTACGAGCAAATGATGGCTCAGTATGAGGAGTTACAAAAGGAATTAGCGCAGCAACCAGGGGAGAGGGCTGGTAATTCAATTTTGAGCGAAAATCCTCGCTACCAGAGAATTCTTGACGAAATCCAGAAAATTCAGATTGAAACTAAAACGCAGTCTGCTGTATTCACAGATAACAATCCAGAGATACAGACTTTACGGGACAAAAACACCAATTTACTCCCGATGCTGAATGCAGAGGAACGGCGAGTTCAACAAGAATTTCAAAGTCGCATCCAGACATTATATGCTCGCGATAAATCTTTGGAGGATAAGGTAAAGGAACTCGAAGGAGAACTGAACACGATGGCAACAGTCACCCGTGATTATGAAAATATTCAACGGGAGTTACAGATTGCCACAGAAGGGCTAAACCAGTTTTTAACCAAGCAGCAAGCCTTGAAAATTGAAAGGACTCAGAAACAGCAACCTTGGAAGTTACTAGATCCTCAACTGACTAAAGTTGAAGAACCGGAAGCAGTTTCTCAAAGTGCGAAAAGAAACTTAGCTTTGGGTGGAGCTTTAGGCTTATTGTTGGGTATAGGTGCTGCTTTGGTTGTAGACAAGTTGAGCAATGTTTTCTACACTGCTAAAGATTTGAAAGAGACTACCAGATTGCCGTTATTAGGTGTAGTTCCTTTCAGCAAAGAACTTGCAATTAGTGCTAAGCAAGATGGAGCAGTTAGTGGAGTTCATCAAACAACTCGCGCTGCATTTTTTGAAGTTTTTCGTTCACTTTACACCAATATTCTGCTTTTAGGTTCGGATACGCCGATTCGTTCGCTCGTAGTTAGTTCGGCTACACCAGAAGACGGTAAAACTACTGTTGCTATCCAGTTAGCTTTGGCTGCTGCTGCAATGGGACAACGGGTATTACTAGTGGATGCGAATCTCCGCTGTCCTACCATACATAACCGCGTAGGATTAATGAATATTCAGGGGTTAACGGATATTATTTCTTCTGAATTGGAATGGAGCAATGTGATTGAACGCTCACCACTTGAAAACAACTTGTATGTTATGGCTGCTGGTCCAGTTCCGCCAGACTCTACCAGATTGCTGGCATCTGTGAAAATGCAAGACTTAATGAACGAACTGCATAATAGTTTCGATTTAGTTATTTATGACACTACGCCTATAGTTGGTTTTGCGGATGCTAACTTGTTGGCTGCTAATACTAATGGCATGATGTTGGTAGCTGGTTTAGGTAAATTGAAACGCACTGCATTCGCTCAAGCATTAGAAGAACTTCAAGTATCCGGTACTCCTATTTTAGGTTTGGTAGCTAACAAATCTAAAGAATCAACACCTATTTCTCAGAGTAATTATCAACAGTATTACAAGGTGAGTAGAGAAAGAGTTGGTGAAGATGATTTAACAGAGTCTAAAAATGCTTCAGTAAGTAAAATTAAAGTACGTTAAATGAGTTGGAAATTAGGAATTAGGAGTTAGGAATTGGGAATAAAATTCCTAACTCTTGAATTTATTTCAAGTTATACCAAGCTAATTATCTGGAGACTTCAAAGCTTGATCTAGTACTTGACGAGCTTCTTCTGCTTTCTCCCGCGCATCTTTATAGCGTAGATTAGCTTGAGCAAAATTTTTCAGAGCTTTAAAACCTTCTTTGAGGCTAGAAATTTCTTCCTCGCTGACAGATTGATCTGAAAAAAGAATATCAACTAGCTTGCGAACTTCTAAAGCTTCGGTGCGTGTTTCTTGAACTTTAAGCTTCATAGTGGCAAGATTGCTCAAAAGTTGAACTGCTTCTACAATCTTATCTTCACCGTTAGCAGTATCCATCGACGGTTCTTTCACTTCAATTAATTGCTGAGGACTAAATCCTTCTTCGAGTTCGGTAGGTAAATCACCTGCTTCCATAATTTCCATCAGCTTATCCATTGCTTTGTCACGAGCTTTACTGGAATCTTTGCCGGGAACGGTAAGGATGATCTCTGGACTTTGAACAATAGTATAACGAACCATATTTAGGCAGAAATATTGCCGGTAAATCAAACCAAGTTACTAATTCTAACTTAAAATGTGTCTCTTTTATCATTTCTCGCCAAGTTATTCTTTTTTTGAACTTAAACCGAGAAACCGGAATGGCGATCGCCCCTTCAGGTGAGTGCAGCCACCTTATGCTTTCTGCATAGATGCGATCGCAAATCCCATACAGATTATTTTTTTAATTTTTTTGCGTCAATTTAACGATCGCATTTATCCACTCATCAAAATTATCGCTTACAAATATATTGGATGATGATTCTACTCCTTCAGCACCAATGTTAGTAGAAATCACGGGCATTCCTGCTGCAAGCATTTCTAGAGTCTTTAATTTGATGCCCGCACCTTGAATTAAAGGTACAATCCCTATTTCTGCTTTTTCAAAAAATGGTGTGGGATCTTCTACAAATCCAGTGACTATAATATTATTATCCCGAAGTTTGCTAATTTTTGCAGAAGGATTAGAACCGACTATATAAAGTTTGTATTCTGAGTCTATTTGAAGCAATTTGGTAAAGCATTTTTGAATAAAAATCATAGCCGCTTGCTCGTTTTCCCATCGATTCATTGCCGCCCAAAATAACAAGCTTTTCTTTTGAATTTTATCTATATTACGTTCGACTTGAGATATAAATTCGCTCAGTTTGGGAGGTTTAATAATAATTTTTTTTTCTGGTATAGTAAATAAAGATGTGAGAAGATCGCGGTCTTTTTTAGATAAAACCCATAATTCATTTACATTAGAATAAAGTTTTTTTTCAAATTTAAATAGTCTGGCTACTTCCACACCTAATATAGGATTATTCTCAGATTTTCTTAGAAAAGATTGAAAAACAATATCATGTATACTAATTACGATGTGAGTATGATTACAATTAATTCGATTAATTAAATCAAGATAAACCGCAGCGTGGGAATATTCAAAATGAATTATATCGTAAGTATTTTTTTCTAATAACTCTTGTAATTTTTGAGCTACTGTTGCTTGATAGCGGGTAGAAAATTTAAAAGGAATAGATAAATTAGTTAGACAGCTAATAAATTTATCTGTTACAGCAAGGGGATAAGTAAAAAGATTATTTTTGTATTTACCTCTTAAATCGGTAGCAGCATTTATTTCGGCTTTATTGGCGATCGCAATGATATCAACGGCTGTATTATCGGCATGATATTTATCCAAATTATTCAAAGCTATCTTTTGCCCTGCTTGGGGATATAAATTAGTCGGAGCATGGGCTGAAATAAATAAGACATTACCATTTACCATATTCAGATACAGATTGAGTATATTGTTTAATAAAACTTTTTAGTTTGCGTGCGGTAGGTGGTTTCAAAAAATACCTAACTGGTAATGCAAATATTTCGTTGATAATCCATGCTATATAAGCTTTTGTTCGTTGTTTGTTAGATTCTGGGATATCGGATGCTTTACTACTTATTTTCCAGCATTCTTCGATTAATTTTGCTCTATCCCAAGGTAAAGGTGATGAACTCATTCCATTGAGAGAGTATGCTGCTAAGGGAGTTTCAATAGAATGAAATTTAAATTTGTTAATAAACAAACGCAAAATAAAATCGTAGTCGGCTGCAATTTTGTATTGTAAGTCATATAAGCCCGTTGCGATGTAAGCCGATTTTTTGATAAAGCAAGATGGATGATTTATGGTAAACCGAATCGATAGTTTTTCTAATTTACCAGGAATAAAGGTAGCAATATATTCACCTTGGTAATAGTTTTCGATGGGTGAATATAATATATCTATCTCTGGATGACGATCGAATTCTTGCTCTACTCTTTTGATTGCATTTTCAAGGTACCAATCATCGGAATTGATAATACCGATAATCTCTCCGGTAGCCAGTTTAATGCCTTTGTTCATTGCATCGTAAGCTCCAGAATCTGCTTCTGAAATAAATATATCGATGTTATTTAGATATTTTTTGATGATTTCACAGGTGTTGTCTGTAGAACCTCCATCAACTACAATATATTGTAATATGGATGTTCTTTCTTGATTAATAACGCTAAGAATCGTCTTTTCAATAGTTTTTTCGGAATTAAAGCTTGGTGTTATTATCGATATATTAGTCTGCATCCTTTTAGTTATGAGTTAGGAATTAGGAGTTAGGAGTTAGAAGTTAAAAGTTATAAATTATAGTTTAAATTTATCCTTGTCTCCTTGTCTCCTTGTCTCCTTGTCTCCTTGTCCCCTTGTCCCCTTGTCCCCTAATCCCCTTATCCCTTAATCCCCTTTTCCCCTTAAATTCAATATTGAGATATTACCTTTTTTCTATTATCTTCCACGGACATTGCTAAAATACTAACGAAAAGTAAAGGAGTAAGTCCTTGAAGTCCGCTATGCAAGAATAAACAAAAAAACAAATAGGGAAAAATAAACTTATAATTATTTGGAGTATAGTATCCACCAACTACTTTTAAAATAGCACAGAAGTAAAGAAATCCTAAAGGAATACCGATATATGCAATTACCTCTAACAATGAATTATGAATTAAAGAACCAACACTTTTAAATACTTCATCGTATTTACCAGCATAGCCCCTCAGCGCTATAGTCCAATCATTCAGATAAGATGTTATTAAAAATCGGTTTGCTTCAAATCTAGCTAAATTAGATGTATCGTTAAAAGAGAATAAACGGCTTGCACTTGTATCGTATGCATAACCTATTTTTACATAATTTAAAAAGTATTCTCCGATTAAAAATCCGAAAATATTTGATAGAATAAAGAAAGCAGTAAAATTTATTTGACTGGCTATTTTGATAAATTTATTTTCAAACAAAATAATTATTAAATAAATCGATAAACTGAGAAAATAATTTCTACTTAAGAAAAATACGGTAGATACTAAAGCTAAAATAATTCCGGGTTTAAATTTAGCTTTGCAACAAAGGAAAAAGAACAGCAGCATAAATAAACCAGATACGTTAGGATCGCCATTGCTTAAAGATACTCTTGCACTACCATCAAACTCTACTCGTCTAAATATTGCCATTTGATAGATCAAAGCTACGGTTGCTAACCAGCATAATCCGACTAAATAGTTTCGTTTGATGCGTATTTGCGGGCAACCACTAAAACCGATAAGCATTAAGCAGATTGGTAAGCTATATCTAAATAAATGATATGTAGATAAATTAATAAAAGTAACGATCAAAATTGAGCATACGAGTAAAATATCTGTAATTAGTAGTTGAGTTTTATTCAAAAAAAGCTGCACTAATAAAATCCCTGAGAGCAAAGGTAAAAATATCTTCGCGTGGGGAATTTCTATGCTGTAAGGGAAGAGATACAGTATTAATATAGTATAGAAAATTAGCGTGTAAAAAAAGTAGTTAGTTTGTGTAATGTTTGCGTTGGTATTCACCGTATCATCCCACGTTTAGGTATAGTGAAGAGAAAAAATGATTTTATTTAGTAACAAGATGCCGATTAATTACTTCATTAAATAGTTCAGAGTACCTAATTGCTTGTAATTCAATATTAAATTCTTGTTCTACTTTAATACGTGCGCGATCGCAAATTTTTTGTGAGTCATTGTTTGATAATATCCAAGCAATACCTCGAGCTAAACTTTCGACATCGTAAGCTTGAGCTAAGTAACCGTTAGCTTGATGTTCGATCATATCAGGCATTCCTCCAATGTTAAAGGCGACGCATGGAGTACCGCAAGCTAAAGCTTCCATAACGGTGTTGGGTAAATTATCTTGAATTGAAGCAGCAACGAAAACATCCGCTGCGGCATAAACTAACGCTAAAGATATATCATCATGAAGATTCCCCATGTAATGACAGTTAAAATCGGCGTTGTTTTGTTCTTGAGTTTGTAAAGAACCGAAAAAAACTAATTCTACCTTATTTTTGTAGCCTTTTTTGCTTAAGTTTTGTAAGGCTTTTTCTAGTAAATGAATTCCTTTTCTTTTGGAACTACTTTTAGCAGCACCGGATAAAACTAACTGTTTATCCAAGGGAAGATTCAGCCATTTTCTAGCAGTATTTTTGTCAATTGGTTTATATTTTTGGATGTCAATACCGTTAGGAATTACTTTGATGGGATAATTTTTGAATAGAGAACTTTGTCGTGCAACCTTGGCTAACCAATGGCTGGGAGTAACTATTGTTAAATCAAGATTTTGCCATGCTTTAGCTTTACGTTTCCATACCCAGCGCGATAAATCAAGTTCGTTTTGCGAGTGAAGTTGAATGCAAGCACCACAAGATTTAGTATAGCGATCGCACTCCAAACTATATTGACAACCTCCTGTAAATGCCGACATATCGTGTAGAGTCCAAATTTTTGGTTGGCTAAATTTGGCAATGCTTTCAATTTTAAGATAACCGCAAGCCCAATGAATATTAATTATGTCTGGAGACAGATGCTTTATTTTAGAATCAATAAAATCTGGAAACCATTGTGGAGAAAAGGTTCCATAATCATGTTTTGGATAAAATTTCAATGGTAAATTATCTAAAGTGGGACGCATTTGATTGAGCCACTTTTCCAATTTATTTGTAGCTCCAATAATAGTATTATCATCACTAGTTTTGTATTCAACTAGCATTCGCGAATCAACGTTTATATCCTTTAATCCGTTATGCAGACGAAATGCTGCGCGAGCCGCTCCACCACTCATATCGAAAGTACTTAGGATTAAAGGATTCATTCTTTGTTAGTTGTTAGTTGTTAGGAGTTAGGAGTTAGGAGTTAGGAGTTAGGAGTTAGGAGTTATGAGTTATGAGTTATGAATTATGAGTTAGGAATTATGAGTTAGGAGTTAGGAATTAAGAAATTATCTACCCCCTCTACCCCCTCTCACCATCTTCTCTTATTTAAACTTTTTGAGAACAAAAAGCATAACTGTCAAATATTCCATAGCGTCTATCTACATAGTTAGAAAAATCTACCGTAGTTTCAAAGCCAATTTTTTCTAAAATTTTAAAAATATCGATTCCGAATGTTCTATAAGCTAAGATTTTACCGCGAATTCTGTCTCCATGATATTCTGGCGGCAACAGATGAATATCTTCTTCTCCATTGGTGTCAACGCGAATTAAGGTAGGCTTATCGAAAAAGCAGGGAACGGTAAAAATATGATATCCACCTTTTTTTAAGACGCGATATACCTGCCGAAAAGCCTTTTCATAGTTTCTGATATGTTCAAATACATCTTCAGTAATTACTACATCAAAATTATCATCGGCAAAAGTCAAGTTTTCTAAATCTTGACAAAATACTCCCGATCGAGTTTCTGTTCCTGGCTCAACGTTTGGTATATAACTAGAACAGTAATAGGATTTGTATTCATATAAAACTTGGTAAAAAGCATCATTTAAATCGGCGTTGTAAATATTGAATTTATTATCTAAATGCTTATTTGATGGAATCTCAGCTAAATTAGAGACGTTGGGAATAATATCAATTAATAATTTTGCTACGTGTCTTTTTCGCGATGAACTTTTACAAAAAGGACAGTACATATTATTCCGAACTGTTTTGACATCAATGCAGAGGAAAATAGTCGATTTACCACATATATTGCATTTCCCCACTTGATGAGATCCTAAGTTTTGAATTGCAAGTGCGGCTGCATCAATCACTTTCATTATTCATCCCCGCTAATTGATTCGGAATAATTATTTTTTATCCCCATGCTGGCGGTAATACCGGGCAATCGATTCAGATAACGTTGCTCGGATAAACTAATTTTTTTTACTTCGGCTAAACTCCAAGGAAACCTGCCGACAAAACTCATATCACCTTTGATAATATTAAATAACTGCGGTAACTTATTTAAACTATCTAAACTAATTTTTGCTAAATTCCCACCAAACTGGTAAATACTAAATAATTTTCCTTGTTTACCCACGCACCACTTTTTTTGCAATATCGGTTCCTTAAAATAAACGTAAATTAATAAAGCTAACGTCATAAATACTGGAGCCAGTATAATTAATAAAATTAATGCTCCCAAAAAATCTAAGCATCTCCTTATAAACGAGTTAAAGTTGTTATTTGACTGTTTATATAATTTTCCTTTTTCAGACAAACATAAAAATAATGCTTTTTTGCATCTTCTGCATTGATTAGCCCACATATCAAGCCGATCTAATTCAATGCGCGAATCTATCTGTACTATTGTTGCAGGAGAAAATCTTAACCAGTCGGCTAAAAATTCTTCGCTTCTATTAGAAAGCAAGTGCATTTGCGAAGGTTTGCAAGTTCGTTTAACTAAAAGTTTTTCATTTTTAAGTTTGATTTTATAACCAAAATTATTCTTACAATAATTAATCTCGCGATCTTTCCAAGAATTTGCAGATTCTAAGTTAGGATATGATGCTAAATTTACTGATGTTGTCCTTTGCTTTTCAAACATAGCTAAGAATCAGTAACGTTTGTTAACAGATAACAGAGAATAGTAAATTACTTATTTTTAGTAACCATTGTCAGCATATATCTACAAGAATTTTGCATGATATTTTTAATCGGTTACTTTCAAGTAAAGCTAGTTATTGACACGTAAGTGTAGAGATTCTTTATCCGTTATTTAAATCGGATTATAGTTCTGTACTTAATTTAATCGATGAGAGCAAAACATACTTTTAAACCTCCTTTGCACTTCATATACAAAATCAAATTTAGTCATGCATCTTATTAGAAAAATATCTAACTGATTTACTAATGGCGATTTACCAAAACTTCATAAACGACTATTAACTAGTTAGGTATTTATACTACAAATTTATCTCATATTCATGAAATATTAGCCTAATGATAAGTTTATTTACTTAACCAAGTCAACTTACGATCCGGAAACCTGGATAGTCTTTACGAAAACTTTAAACTTTTTGAGAATAAATTATGCCGATCGCCAAGTATTTACTGATGCAAAATAGTTATTTAAAATACATTTTTTGTAAATATTTTTTTTTCAAAGCGATTCTACAGAATTTAAGCAACTATGCTTGTTTTTCAGTCTCCACGCACAAATACAGCACTTGGAGGTTATTAATTCAAAGCGATCGCGCAATTAAAATAAATACTTGCTTTTTGCTTGATAAGCCTTGAAAAGCTAGCATCACAGTTCGATTTGTTATTAAACAGAATTAATTATCAAATCGCTAGAAGTAGCGGTATAAATTTTCATCCATTACTATTCAACAGTTAAATTTCCCATATTTATTAAAACTTTACCTATAAATAATGCCAAGAATTCTTATTGCATCAATTGACATTAATTGTGATTAGTATTTTAAATCTGTCAAACAACTCTTGAATCAACTTCTGGCACAAAAATAACTTGATACAGCACGATCTACTATGTTCTAATCCTAATTAGAATAATAACTATTGCAAAAGCTTTACCAATAAATATACAACTTTTGGAGGATGCTATCTATACACAAATTGCATTGTAATCTAATCCTAAACTATTTTACTTTGCAGGAAGGCAAAAATGAAAAATCTCCAAAATGCGTTAAAATCTTGACTCTACTTGCAATTTGTAATTAGATAATTTTGCATAGGAGTTATTAGCTTGATTTAGTTATAAAAAGCACAAATTATTAAGTGTTTGATTATTAACTGCGTCACCTTGATGCAGATACGGGTGTGTTTACTATGACAGCAAAAAGTGATATAGCTTTTGTAATTGTTTCTTATAATTCAGCCAGAACTTTAAGGGGTGCGATTGAATCATGTATACAAGCAGTTGAGGCAAATTACGCAGAAAGAGGCAAAGTTATCGTGTATGATAATGCTTCTAAGGATAAATGTCCGCAAATTCTGGATGATTTTTCTCGAAGATATCCAAAAATATTTATAGGTAAAAAAGGAGAACGCAATTTAGGTTTTGGTGTTGCGAATAATAGGGCTGTTGCTGCTTTACAAAGTAAAGTTTATGTATTAGTTAATCCTGATGTAACATTTAAACCCAGAGTAATTTCTCATCTGGAAGCAACTTTAAATTCCGAACCCGATATTGCAATTGTTTGTCCTAAGTTACTTTATCTCGATCGATCCGTTCAACCTTCAATTCGTAGATTTCCTAGATTTAATTTTTTGCTATGTAAGTATTTGTTAGGTGAAAAGTTACAAAATTTACTATTTCCCTTCGATTATTATTATGCCTGTATGCCTGCTCCTAAAAAAATTGTGGAAATTAACTGGGCTATTGGCGCTTTCATGATGATATCGGGGAAATATGTCGAGCGTTACGGTTTGTTTGATGAACGCTTTTTCTTGTATTTTGAAGATGTAAGTTTGTGTGTAGATGCTTGGCAAAATGGTTACAGAGTTTTGTTTCAACCCTCCGTATCTGCACTACACTTGTATCAACGTTCGAGTACTCGTTCAAAGTTTAATCGTCTAACGCTAATACATATGATTTCTGCTTTAAAATTTTTTGCTAAATATAAACCTTATTGCAAATCTTGGCAGTTGATTGTTTTAATATTAGAAGCCCAGTCAAAAGCGCAAAATTATTGGCGTACTTTTGTGTTACCTGCATTTAATAAATTACAGCGATCGTAGAATTTTCATAAGGATTCCTCGGCAGAATTAAAAAAACTTAGTCTATTTCGTGTTCCCTGTTAAGAGTTCCCTATTTCAACTAGTAATTTTATTTATCAAACCGGATTTTTATAGTTCCATAAGAACTAATTAACTAAAATTAAATATCTATGCAAGCTAAGCTACCCTTTTTTATCCGCAAAATCTTAATTTCTAACAGTTTTTGGCAAGAAAACCATCTAATTGTACGGGCATTTAAACCGTTTTATCGTACTGCGATAATAGCTGTATTTTTTACAATTGTCGCAGCGGTACTCGAAGCAGTTGGAATTGGTTTAATAGCCTCTTTGCTACAAGGTTTAACTAATCCCAGTGAACCGCCGTTAGAAACTGGTGTTGAATGGATTGATATTTGGTTTTTAGGAACTAAAACTGGTGCCCAAGAACGTGTTTGGCGTATATCTGGATTAATATTATTTACCGTATGGGTTAGGGCTGTTTTTAGCTATTTGGGGCGTTATTGCGCTAAATTATGCGAAATTGGATTGGTAGACACTCTCCGCAAACGAATATTTCAGCAGTTTGAAAGCTTTAGTCTTTCATACTATACTCAAAAACGTTCGGGTGAATTAATTAATATTTTTTCTGCTGAAGTTAGTCATCTTAGTTTTGCTTTTAACGAACTGATTAATTTTGTAACTAAAAGCTGCATAATTTTAGCTTATACCTGTGCGATGTTTGTTATTTCTTGGCAGCTAACTTTAGTAACGGTACTTCTTTTTAGTTTACTCGCAGCAGCGGCATCAAATTGGATTCGTAGAGTGCGTCAAGCTAGCTTTGAAATGACATCAACTGGTGGAGAATTAGCAGCGAAAACCACGGAATTTGTTGGAGGTATTCGCACCGTACAAGCATTTTGGACTCAAGAATTTGAACGCAAGCGTTTTAATAAAGTAGCTAAAAAGTTTGCTAGTGCTTGGTTAAAAGCAAGTACTATTAGCGGGCTTTTGCAACCGTTAATTGAAGCGGTGGCGACCACAATTTTAGTTACAATGATTTTGGTAGCGGTTTCGACGCTGATATCGAGTGGAAGTCTTCACGTAGTTTCTTTACTCGCGTTTTTGTTTGCTTTATTCCGCTTGCTACCGATTATTGCTCATATGAATAGCTCCTGGGGTTTGATTGCGATGAATTCTGGAGCTTTAGGAGCTGTTGAAGAACTTTTAAGAACTGATAATAAAACTTATTTACCGGGTGGTGAAAAACAGTTTCCAGGTTTAAAGCAAGCTATAGAATTTGTAAACGTTGATTTTGGTTACGACAGTGGCAAATTGGTATTGCACGATATTAATTTAACCATCGAACGCGGTCAAATGGTAGCCTTGGTAGGCGCTAGTGGTTCTGGTAAAACAACTTTAGCGGATTTACTGGTGCGTTTTTACGATCCTACGTCAGGGAAAATACTGTTTGACAAAGTTGATAGCCGCGAATACAGCCTTGGTTCGTTACGCAGCAATATGGCGGTAGTAAGTCAAGATACTTTTATATTTAATACCTCGGTACGAGATAATATTGCCTACGGTTTAGAAAATATAGCTGATGAAGCGATTGTAGAAGCAGCTAAAGGCGCAAATGCCTATGAATTTATTTTAGAATTGCCCGAAGGCTTCGACACAAAACTTGGGGATAGAGGAATACGTTTGTCTGGCGGGCAAAGACAGAGAATTGCGATCGCCAGAGCAATATTACGCAATCCTGACATTTTGATTTTAGATGAAGCAACCAGCGCTCTCGATTCCGTTAGCGAGGGTTTAGTACAGAAATCTTTAGAAAAATTGGCTTACGGAAGAACTGCGATCGCAATTGCTCACCGACTTTCTACTATCTTTAAAGCTGACAAAGTTATAGTGCTTGAATCCGGGCGTATTGTCGAACAAGGAGGTTATCAGGAATTGCTAAACCGTAAAGGTAAGCTTTGGAAATATCATCAAACACAGCATCAGTTTAGTCAGGAAAACTTGATAAATGAAGATTAATCTCTGGTAAACTTTTAAA
Organism: Rivularia sp. (in: cyanobacteria); assembly: GCA_965234645.1. Lineage (GTDB taxonomy): Bacteria > Cyanobacteriota > Cyanobacteriia > Cyanobacteriales > Nostocaceae > Rivularia. Next base: position 6,219,038 of record OZ248344.1, read on the forward strand.
CAGTCTGGGAATTTTTTTACCATAGACGATCGGAATTTTAGCAAACATAAAAAAATGAAAGTTGCAATTTGGGGTTCGTATAATTATGGTAACTATGGCGATGATATAATGGCAGTTCAATTTGCTGAATATCTCAAAAGTTTAAACGTTCAGCCTGTTGTCTACCGCCTGGATAAACAGTTAGCAAAACGCTATCAACTTCTGACTACCGATTCTTTAGATGAACTTCTTAGTAATGCAGAATTTTGTATTATCGGTGGCGGTGGATTTCTGGTAGAAAACTTTTCCGCACCTTTTGAAGATGATTTTCGCCAGTTACACCAAGTCAGTACCGAAAAAAAATGTCCCGTATATCCAATCTCTATCGGTGGAGAAGGGTTGGGAAAAAATGCTTCGCTTTCATACTGGAGGCAAGAATTTTTTCAAGGAGATATGTGTCAATCTTGTAGCGTCAGATTGGAATCAGATCGGGAGCTAATTAATAAGTTTGGTAAAGAGGTTTTTTATTATCCCGATGTATTGCTATCGGTAGCTGAATTTTGGCAAATTCGCGATCGAAATACCCGTCAAAATCTTCCAAATCATCCGATTCATGTTGGTGTAAATATTCCTAACACTTTACAGTGTAAATGGCTGGCGTTACAACTTAGGATTATCGCATCTATCAGAAGAGATATTGTTTTCCATTTTATTAAAACTTATTTACCATCGTCATCAATAAATAGCGAGTTGCGACCAAAACAACAATCGAATAATATCAAATATCATCTGTATGCAGACCCGAAGTCAACTCTTGAGTTTCTTGCTTCACTTGACTTAGTTATTTCATACAAACTGCATTTAGGATTAACTGCACTTGCACTAGGCGTACCGTTTTACAGCTTAGGGGGTTCTGGTAAAGCAAAAGCCTTTCTAAGCAGTATTGATGCCGATTTCGCGGTTTGGACACCAGTCGATAAACGATTTAAAGTTGCTGCGTTTTTGTCTAATCCCGAAAATATTTTACAAGCGAAAAATAAATTTAATTTTACTATAATAGATAAACTAACAAAAAATAGTCGGGGACACTTAGATTTATTAAACAAACTTGTAAATAATGTTAGATCCTCTTTTAACTAAATACTACGTTACACCCACTTTTAGTTAAGTACAAAGTTAAGAAAATTACATTTAAATAAAAAGTTAACATAAACATTTAATACACATAAAAGATGATTTAAATTCCGAGGATTTAATATTAATAGAGATAATTATGAATTTTAGGGACAATTATATGATAAGTTATTCATCTAAAACATATTTAAATTGCTTTTTATAAGCAGCGATCGGGGTGTCAAGAATCGGGACGGCATTTCATATTTCACATTAAATAATATATTAATTTGAGAGGACTTTTGTGGTGGTTGACACTGGTCTGGATAATGGGCAAATGGTAATTGCCTCCCCACAAGAAGCTGTTAATATTAGACAGCTATCTACCATAATATATCGCCGACGCTGGCTAATTTTGGGTGTTGCAAGTATAGTAATGTCGGTTGCTACTATTTTATCTGTAGTCATAAAACCGATGCGTGAAAGCTCGATGCAAATATTAGTTAGTTCTAATCTTTATCAAGGGCAAAAGACTCTTAACAATCAAAATGGTTTAAATAATGACTTTACAGATTCCAATGTTGAAGTCGTAGATTATACGGCTCAATTAGAGTTGATGCGGAGTAAAAAATTAATTCAAAGAGCAGTGAAATTGCTTCGTCCGCTGTACCCAGAGATAACCGTAAAAGATATCAAAGGTGAGAAAGGACAAAAATCACCTTTAACAGTGATTCAGGTACAGTCGGGAACGGGAGTTAATAAAGTTCCTTCCGAGGTATTTGAAGTATCTTTCAAAGACAAAAACCCTGTTAAAGCCCAGAAAGTTCTTGAAGCATTGCAAATAGTTTATCAAGATTTTAATCAAGAACAGCAAAAAAACCGCTTATCTAAAGGCTTAGCTTTCGTCAACGAAAGACTTCCCAAAATTAGACAACAGGTAATTAAAGCTGAAACAAACTTAGAGCAGTTTCGCACAAAATACAATATAGTTGACCCGCAAGCTGAAAGTGCAACTCTTTTAGAATCTATTGCCACAATCAAAAAAGAACTTGATACTACCACCGCTCAGTTGCAAGATGCGGAAGCTCGTTACAATAATTTAGAACAACAAATAGCTGCTTCCCCTAAAAATGCTTTAGTATCTTCTCGTCTGAGTCAGTCAACTCGCTACCAATCCTTGCTAGATGAGATTCAAAAAACAGAATTGGCTTTGGCAGAAGAAAGACAGCGGTTTACAGATAATTCTCCCACGGTAAAACAACTGTTAGAACAGCGCCAGAGTCAATTGGCTTTGTTGCGACAAGAAGCGGGAAGAAGTTTGGGAGATAAAGCAAATCTGCCTTCAACAACACAGCCGCTATTGACAAAAGGGCAACTTGCAGGAGTCGATTTAAGATTAGTCGAAGATTTGGTTAAATTGCAGACAGAAGCCTTGGGTTTGCGGGCAAATCAACAAAGTTTGATGGAATCCGAAAGACAACTACGTTTGGAATTAAATAATTATCCGGCATTAATTGCCCAATATAACCGTTTATTACCAGAAGTAGAAACCAACCGCAAAACCCTCGAACAACTAATGGAAGCGCGTCAATCTTTAGCACTTAAAATTGCTCAAGGGGGATTTGATTGGCAAATCCTCGAACAACCAGAATTAGGAACTAAAATTGGTAATTCTAGAAAGTTAATTTTGTTAGCAGGTGGAGTTACAGGTTCAATTTTGGGTATCGCGTTAGCTTTGATTTTTGAACTATTCAACGACACCATTTATAATCCCCAAGAATTAACCAAATTCACCAACCTGCGATTGCTTGGTAAAGTACCCAAACTTCCGCAACCTCGAAGCAGGAAAAAACTTTTAAGTTTGCCATTTGGGAGAAGGCGCTCATCCAGGCAGAAGGTATTGCAAAACCCATATTCTTTTCCAGAAGCTATTGCCTTACCTTCCCACGAAATGCTAGATATGGCTTACCAAAACATTCAAATATTGAAGTACCCCTTACACTGCCAAACTTTGATGATCACTTCAGCTAAAAGCGGTGAAGGGAAAACAACCTCAACATTGGGATTGGCGGTAAGTGCTGCTAGAATGCATCAACGAGTTTTAGTGATTGATGCCAACCTGCGTAACCCCAGCCTGCACTCGATTTTAGAACTTTCTAATGATTGGGGACTTTCCTTACTATTGTTAGAAGAAAAAAATAGTAAAGTGGGCGATTACGTGCAACCCGTTCATCCTGCGATCGATGTTTTAACTGCCGGACCGATACCAGATGACACCGTACAATTACTTACTTCCCGGCGAATGAAAGAACTCTTAGATATATTTACGCGCAACTACGATTTAGTGTTGATAGATGCTTCTTCGATTTTAGATACCGTAGACGCGAGGATTTTAGCTTCCTTATGTAACGGCATTATTATGGTGGGACGCATGGGTATAATCAAGCAAGGCGAACTAATTCAAGCTACCCAGATTCTAAATAACTTAAATTTGGTAGGAATCATCGCCAATGAAGCAACTAAATCGCAACAAGTTTATGCCTAAAACGGTTAATGATGCCATAAAAAAATAATTTTAAGCGGTAGATGGGATTAGCAATAAAAATAATTCCCCTTCCGCTTATCTTTGGGAATATTTTGCGATCGCAATAAAATTAAAATTACAAATTGCTCGTACAAAATAATCTAAACTATGGCATCAAAATATACGTAACTTAGTGAATAATTTTTATATAATGCATTAGAATCTATTATAATTATTGATGAATTTATAAAATTTGTTTAATTTGAAAACAAAGAATTTATATGAGCAAATAAACATATCTGGAATAGTAAAAAAACTATATAATTATTGTTAGCCTAATCAGCCTGCGTTTAATTTAAATAAAAACCCGTTTTCAGGGAAACTACCGTCTGAATATCCGTCAAACATATATAAATCTAACCCGATTATTATCAGTAGCATGAAATTCCACCTTTACAATTCTTCAATGTTATCCAAAATCAAAGTACGGCATTGGTGGCTTGGCGTGCTGTTGTGGATGTTTTTGATTATCCCAGCACAAGCATCGGTAATTATGCGCGTGGCAATTGAGCGGGATAAACCACAAGTTAGAGTCGGCAGTTCCACGGCTGCGGTTATCAAAGATGGAAGCGGAAATACTTTAGGAAAATTACCGGGAAGAGAAGCATACTACGCTCAAGCAGTTGCCGGTGGAGTTGCTTTAGACAAGTGGAAATCTCCTTTATTTTGGATCGAACCCGAAGGTAAAGGATTTGTTTACATTGGCGACAAGTGGTATCGGGGTAGAACCTTAGTTATCCCTACAGAAAAAGGATTAACCGCCGTTAACTGGGTTGATTTAGAAGAATATCTTTACAGCGTATTAGGTGGCGAAATGGATGCTCGATGGCATCCCGAAGCCCTTCAAGCTCAAGCCATAGCCGCTCGTAGTTACGCCCTTTACAGAAGACAGAAAGAGCAAGCTAATCCTCTTTACGATGTCGGAGACACTCCAGATAAATGGCAGATTTACCAAGGCGTATCCAAAGAACATCCTAATATTTACGCCGCAGTAGACGCTACAGCAGGGCAAGTATTAACTTACAACAATCAGATAATTGAATCAGTATTTCATGCTTGCTCCGGCGGACATACCGAAAACGTAGAAGATGTATGGGGTAACAATTTACCTTACCTGCGTGCAGTTCCCGACTTCGACTTAAATACCCCCAATCTTGCTAAAACTGCCCCTCGATGTCAATGGCAGCAAACTTTCTCATCCGCACAAATTAGTAAAAAGTTTCCTGAAGTTGGCGATGTCAAGGAAATTAAAACTGTAGAAGTATCGCCTTTTAACAGCGTTAAAAAATTGCAGATTATTGGTGAAAAAGGTACCAAAGAGTTAAAAGGAGAACAAGTTCGTACCGCACTCAAGCTCAACAGTACCCGCTTCACCGTTAGTAAAGGGCAAAACGGTACATTCGTTCTAAACGGGCTTGGTTGGGGACATAGTTTAGGTATGAGTCAATACGGCGCTAATTATTTAGCCACTCAAGGCTACAACCACCTACAAATTTTGAGTCATTACTACAAAAACGTAGCCCTAGCGCCGATTGAAGTTAAGTAATTGGGAATTGGGGATGGTAAAAAGGTTAAAGGTCAAAGGTTAAAGGTTAAAGGTTAAAGGTTAAAGGTTTTAAAGGTCAAAGGTGTAATAAGTCCTTCCCCTCTCGCCACCTCCTTGTGCCCTTGTGCCCTTGTGCCCTTGTCTCCCCCTCCGGGTTGCGCCACTTGCCTGACTGTCGGGGAACCCCTCCGGGTTCGCTAGTTTGATGGGACGGGAACCGACACCATCAACTAGACTCACCGCGAGGGCGCAGTGGCTTACCATCTCCCCATCCCCCCATCTCCCCATCAATCTCCTTCCTCAAGTCGTTTCCGCCATTCTGCGTCAATTTTGGCGGAATTTTCGGATTCTTGTTCGATTAAGTCGGTTTCGGTGGAGTAAACTAAGTTGTCTTTGTCGATAACTGTGTTTGTGGCGAACTGATGTGCATAATCGATTTTTTGCTGTAACTTTTCGTCGGCGCTGGCTATCAGCTTTGCTCTTGCTTGACGCTGAGTGTTGCGATCGCTAATTTTTTGGTTACGCCACTGTATCCAAAAGTATCGTAGTAACGGTATTGCTAGAAAGCCTACGCCGTAAGCTATCAACAACCAGTGAATTCCTTGTACGAAAGCAACCAGCCCTCCAATTTGTCTAGCTAGGGTTCCATCTCGTAATAATCCTCCCAACATCAAAGCGCCGATCAGGTTTACTGCTCCTAAACCAGCACTTAACATTACTTGTGAGGAAGTTGCTTTACTAAAACGCCAAGAAAATTCTCTCAAGAAAGCAGGGATTGATTGAGAATTTTTCTTTTTAGCAGTTACCTGTAATTCCGGAAAAGAATAGACAATTTCACCTTCAGGACTTACCGCTGGTTTGCCGTTAAATTTTGTCAGCACCGGCAGCATATAATCTTCATATTCTTGTTGATATGTTTCGCCAAGATTATCTAAATAAGGTGTAATTTGTTCGGCAACAACCGCGCCGTCATTGTTACGAATTACAGTTGCAATTTCCTGCCAGCGGCGTTCTTCCAGATTTGCGTTAGGATTTCCGTCACCAAACAAAAACGAAAATACAGCTTCCAAAAAATTTAGCTCGCTTTTTTCGCGTCGTCGTCCGTGGCTTCGATACCCAGTATTATAATTTGGACTAAAAAACCAAAATAAATCAGGAAAGTAGAAAAAGCCTATACCGCCGCCAAAATTACCACCTCCATTATCATCGCGATCGGATGAAGAAAGAATCATAGTAATAGCGATCGCAATTAAAGCGATAGAACCAATTAAGATAATTCCAAAAGATATCCTAATTAGATAAAACAGAACTTTCCAGATTTTTTTCCACCATTCCTGCAACTGTAATTTGAAATATTTATTTCGTAAAACATCGCGGAAATTACGTGGAAAAAGGTAAACAATATCACCTGTGTCAGCCACCTGCAAATGTCCCCCTGCATCAGTTGCAAGCGCCAACAAACCCTGATTCGCCATTTCGATATTTAATCCAGCCTGGGTAGCCACATCACCAACAGTTACCCGATAATTCAATTTTTCCACAGCTTGCATGATGGCGGGATTGGGAGCCATTTCTCGACCCTCCTTTTTTAAGAAATTGTTCTCTTTTTAGTATAAAGTTTTCTTGAAAAGGGATGGGGAAGAGGGGGGAGAGGGGGAAGAGGGGGGAGAGGGGGAGAGAGGGACAATTACCAATTCGCGGCGGAGCCGCAGGCTCCGCCTGAACGCAATTCGCTACTCGCTACTCGCTACTCGCTACTCGCTACTCGCTACTCGCTACTCGCTACTCGCTACTCGCTACTCGCTACTCGCTACTCGCTACTCTTAACTCTTAACTCCTAACTCCTAACTCCTAACTCCTAACTCCTAACTCCTAACTCCTAACTCCTAACTCCTAACTGGTCACTGATTACCGCCTTCTAGGCACGTCGTAGGTCATGAAATCGTAAGCCATTTGGGTGTTGGGGAAAATTGCTCTACCCTCGTGAAGTAAGTCTTTTAATTCGATCGCGTTTCCTGGGGCGTAACGGGGGCTAAAGTGACTCATAATTAACTGATGTGCGCCTGCTGCTAATGCTGTTTGCGCTGCCATTGTGGATGTGGAATGCAGGCGATCGAAAGCCATCTGCGAATCTTCATGGGCGAAAGTGGCTTCGTGAATCAATACATCGGCATCTTTAGCTAAATCTACTGCATTTTCACAGAAAACCGTGTCGGTACAATAAGCAAATTTGCGTCCAATTTCTGTAGGTCCGCATAAGTCGGAACCGTTGATAACTCTTCCATCTTTTAAAGTTACCGTTTCACCGCGTTTGAGTTGACCGTAAATTCTACCGGGTGGAATTTCTAAGGCTTTGGCTTTTTCTACATCAAATCTTCCCGCTCGGTTTTTTTCCTCTACGCGATAACCATAAGCTGTGACTCGATGATGCAAAATATCACAGCTGACGGTGAATTCGGCATCTTCATAAACTATCCCCGGACGAACGGCGTGAACTTTCACCGGATAAGAAAAGTGTGTATGAGAATAACGCCTGCACGCTTGCAAATATTCGTTTAATCCGGACGGACCATAAATATCAACCCGACGTACATTCCCAGCTAAACCGCAGCTAGCGAGAAGCCCCATCAACCCAAATATATGGTCGCCATGCATATGAGTAATGAAAATTCGGGAGAGTTGACTCATTTTCAAGTCACTCCGCAATAGTTGGTGTTGAGTACCTTCACCACAGTCGAATAACCATAATTCTGCTCTTTGCGGTAATCGAAGGGCAACACTAGAAACATTGCGCGATCGCGTGGGTACCCCAGAACTCGTCCCTAAAAATGTTATCTGCACAGCCGTTTTTATAATTTAATTTACTTCTGACATTCTCTATGATGACAGAGACTCAGAAACCACCTTTAATTAAGTTAACGATAGAAACCCGATTTTTTCAAAAAAAACCGAGTTTCTTAATTCTTATCAACTATTTAAGTAAGTCAGCACAAATAAACCGAATCCTGTAACAGGATGTAAACAATCATCAAACCCCTGGGATTGCTTCGTTTCACGTAGTGACCCTCGCAATGACATACCTTTATTTTTTAACGCCGACTTACTTAAGATGGTATAAAAAACCTACAACAATTAAATTCTAAATATATATAAAAACAAAACCCACCTAAGCTCAGTGGGCTTAAAATTCAAAACTTGTACATATTAATCCGCGATCTCAGATGAGTGATTTACCGTAAGACGATCGCGAATTTTAGTTAATTGCAAATGCGATCGTACTGGTTCTCGTGGTGGTGGAAGTTCGGTATTGGGCCAATTTGGGAGATCGTTACAAGGACATAACAAATTCGGCATACCTAAGTTTCTCAAGGGTACCGGCATATCGCAACGGGAACAAGAAACCATATCCCATCCAGGTGAAAGTAGTTCGGCAATTGTTTGTTGAGTACCTTCGAGATAGCATTCACCCGAAGAGGGCGAGATAACTTTCTGCCAGCATTCCTCAAAATCATCACTGTAACTTTCACCATCAACAATTTTTTGGGGCTGCAAGCTTGCCGCACCGTTGTTTATAAAAACTTTCTTACCCAACTGAAACCAATGAGCTAGGTATTTTTTAACTTCTGTTTTGGATGCCATATTTTAATTTTAGATTTTAGAGTTTAGATTTTGGATTGTGAATCCTGAATAAACAGTTAAGAATTGTAGAATTGGGCATTGGGAAAGAGTTAGGAGTTAAGAGTTAGGAGTTAGGAGTTAGGAGTAGTGAGTAGTGAGTAGTAAGTTAGGAGTTAGGAATTGCGTTCAGGCGGAGCCTGCGGCTCATTGCGAATTGGTAATTGTCCCTCTTCCCCATCTCCCCATCCCCCTATCTCCCCATCTCCCCCTCTCCCCCCTCTCTCGATCGAGAAGGCAAACGATTACCGAGTACGCTGAGATTAAGGACGTGTCCTGCGGTTACTAAGTATGTTGTTTGGCTGATTACGCCTAGTTTGCGGGTTAACGAACCGAGTCGATCGCGGAAGGTCTGACCGAGGGGATATGCTGGTACTACTCCCCATCCGGTTTCTTCAGCGACAAAAATCATGGATGCTGCAACGAGTTGTACTGTTTGTAAAAATTCTTCAACTGTATCAAGCCAAGTTATATCATCTTTTTCGAGATAGTTTGCTACCCAGGTTCCTAGAGAATCTACTAGTATGACAGTATTAGGTTTGGTATCTGCTAGAGTCTCGGATAACTCAAAAGGAACTTCTAAAGTTATCCAGCTTTTGGGACGGCGATTTTTATGTTGGATGATGCGTTGCTGCCATTCCTCATCTGGTGATAAGAGTGCTGTTGCTACATAAACGACATTTTTAGCAGACTGGTTTGCTAAAGTTTCTGCCCATTCACTTTTTCCGGAACGCGCAGGACCAGTGACAAGGATAACTTTACTCAAAGCCGTTTCCTCAGTATCTTTAATAAAGTAGGGTTGCAGTTTTTTCGATATTTATTACCTCAAAGGTATGATTATCGGTTACAAATAACTTTTAATAGATAAAAATACAACAATATGGGTTGATGCGATCGCTCTTGTTGACTTTATAATTCAATTAAAATTCAACTTTAGTCAAACAAAGCGTTGTATTACCCGACGGCATACAGGAACTTTCACCGAATAATTCTATGAAAGCAGGATTGAAGCGTATTGAGGAAACTTTGCAGGATTTAGACATTCGCGTTACGAACCCTATCGAAGAGAATACCGATAGTAATGGTTCTCTTCAAGAATCTTTATCGTTTCGCATTGGTGCCCCTGCAAATGAATCTACTGAAGGTGTTCATATATCATCATCAGAAGTTATCGAAGAAATTTACATACAGTCGCAAGAAGACTATTCCGAACAAGATAACTCAGTTCAGACCTTTCCCGCACAAGATGAGGACATTAAACCCCCAAGTCTTCCTAAGTTCAAAACTCCCAGTTTCAGCAGCCACCATAACGCCCCTAATCCTGCATTAGCATCTAACGTCTTGCAAGAAATTGAGGAAATTGTTGCTGGTTGGCAAACTGAGCTACACAAAATTGTCAAACAAATTCAGGATTTATACTTACAAGGACCGATTGTTAACGGCTGGTTGGAATCTCATAAGAAAGAACCACAACCCGAAGCCACTGCAACCCTACGTCATGCAGAAGTTGACCGTTTGATGGACTACGTAGAAGAAATTTGCGCGGCTCAAAAACATACCCCATCTTCACTTACTGGCTACCGCTTGTGTGGTTTGGATGCGAATGGTGAAGTTTGGTCCCGCCCCTGTCCACCCGAACAAGTCCCCAGCGTTAGTATGGCGATCGCCCGCTATCAACAATTGCGTCAATTTCTAGAACGCAAGCAGAAACTAGAAAATCGCTTAAACCAATTAGCGGAAACTCTTGTAGTTCTATACGGTCATATTAAAGAGCAAAAGTAAAGTTATAAAGTAAAGCTTTAAAATTTATATCCGAAAAAACTCGGTTGGTGTGTATAAATTTTTTGGTTAAGATTCTGTCCAGGCGGATATTGAATTTTAGTCAAGGCTAATATGTTATGGCAGTAAAGCTATGATGAATTAGTCTTAATAAAATCCAACTTCGGCAAATCTAAAATTGCAATAAAAATGCCAGACACGCAAATTTCTGCCATTATCTGTACTCATAATCGGGATAATTATTTAGGCGCTGCCATAGATAGCCTTTTATCACAGGATTTTGCCGAAGGCTTTGAAGTGGTGGTGATAGATAATGGGTCAAAAGATAATACCAAACAAGTCGTAGAAAAGCGATTAGACAATCCCCGACTTCAGTATATTTACGAGCCGATTCTTGGATTGTCCGTAGCCCGTAACACTGGTGCTAAAGCTGCTAACAGTGAAATTTTGGCATATCTTGATGACGACGCTGTAGCAAGCGAGGGCTGGTTGCAGGTTCTTTACGCAGCTTATCAAAGCAACTCAAAATTAGCGATCGCTGGTGGTAAAGTCACATTATTGTGGCCCGATAAAATCAATCCACCTCGATGGCTATCACCGGGATTAGCCGGTAATTTGGGAGCTTACGATTTAGGGGATCGCGTTGTCAAAATTGAAAAGCCAGGTGACACTCCTAGAGGCTTAAATTATTCGATACGGCGCAGGTTTTTAGATGATATTGGAGGTTTCGACATCCATCTTGGACGAGTAGGTAAAAACTTACTTTCCAACGAAGAACTGCAAATGACCGAATTAGCCTTAGAAAAAGGTTGGGAAGTAGCTTATCTTCCCGATGCTTTAGTGGCTCATAACGTTTCTCCAGAACGTCTTAAACGTTCCTGGTTTTTAAGTAGGGGCTGGTGGCAGGGTATAAGCGAATGTTACCGAGAACAACTCGCCGGTAAAGCCGATACGGGGCAGTTGCAGCGCGGTGGAGAACGGTTTATACGCGGTTTATATAAAGCAGTGCAACATTATTCCGACCCAGCAGAACGGTTTGATAAACTTGTTTATGCTTACGGTCAAATAGGTTATTTAAACGCAGCTATTCAGGGACTTCTATCTACAAAAAAGAGTTAGTAAGTAGTTAGTAATTTGTTTAATCAATTAAGAACCAACAACTAACAACTAACAGCTAATAACTAATAACTAAAATATAATTATATGTCTTCTAAAATTCCAGTTTCCGTTTTAATTCCAGCTAAGAACGAAGAAGCAAATTTACCTGCCTGTCTTGCTAGTGTCGCCAGAGCAGATGAAGTTTTTGTTGTAGATTCTCAAAGTAGCGATCGAAGCATCGAAATTTCTGAAAATTTAGGTGCAAAAGTCGTACAGTTTGAATTTAAAGGGGGCTGGCCCAAAAAGAAAAATTGGTCTTTAGAAAACTTACCTTTTCGCAATGAATGGGTATTGATAGTTGATTGTGATGAGCGTATTACCCCTGAATTATGGGATGAAATTGCTCAAGCGATCGAAAATGCAGAATACGGTGGTTATTATCTAAACCGCCGCGTATTTTTCATGGGTAAATGGATTCGCCACGGTGGCAAATATCCCGATTGGAATCTACGTTTATTCAAGCATAAAGAAGGTCGCTACGAAAACCTGAATACCGAAGATATTCCTAATACTGGTGACAACGAAGTTCACGAACACGTTGTTTTAAGTAGTAAAGTTGGATATCTAAAAGAAGATATGCTTCACGAAGACTTCCGCGATCTTTACCACTGGTTAGCCAGACATAATCGTTATTCCAATTGGGAAGCTCGCGTTTACTACAACTTATTAACGGGTAAAGGCGATGACGGCACCATCGGCGCAAGTTTGTTTGGTGATGCAGTACAGCGCAAACGTTTCCTCAAGAAAATCTGGGTAAGATTACCATTTAAGCCACTTTTACGCTTTGTTTTGTTCTATATAATTCAGCGCGGTTTCCTAGACGGCAAAGCTGGATATATTTACGGACGACTTTTGAGTCAATACGAATATCAAATCGGCGTAAAACTGTACGAATTGCGTAGCTGTGGCGGTAGTTTAAACACTGCAAACACTTCAGAAAACCCCCAACCTGCTATTTCTGGAAAGGTTAGTCAGCCTGTAACTTGATGGGGAGAGAGGGGAGTAGAGGGGGAAGAGAGGGGAGAGGGGGTAGATAAATAGCGAGCAAGATGCTCGCACTACTCTTAATTCCTAACTCCTAACTCCTAACTCCTAACTCCTAACTCCTAACTATTCCCCATGCCCAATGCCCAATTCGCCATGCCCAATTCGCCATGCCCAATGCCCAATCCTCAATTTCCACAACATTAGATGCCGAACCTTTTGTAGATTTACGTAAATACGACCAATCTGACTTTGACCGAGGGCGTGCGGGTTGGTATATATTATTCTGGTGGTTCGTGCAGGCAATTACCTTTCCCCTGACTGTTCATAATATGAGTGGTGTACGCTGCGCTCTGTTACGTCTTTTCGGCGCACGCATTGGTAAAGGTGTATTGATTCGACCTACAGCCCGTTTTACCTATCCCTGGAAAGTAACTATTGGCGACTACAGTTGGATTGGTGATGATGTCGTTTTATATAGTATTGACGAAATTAACATCGGTTCTCACTGCGTAGTTTCACAGAAAAGCTATATCTGTACTGGTAGCCACGATATCAAAGATCCAGCCTTCGGTTTAACAACGGGGAAGGTTGCAATTGGTAATGGTGCTTGGGTTGCTACAGATTGCTTTGTCGGACTTGGGGTAACAATTGGAGCGAATGCTGTAGTTGGTGCCCGCAGTACGGTTTTGACTGATATGCCTGACGGACAGGTTTGTTGGGGTACTCCTTGTCGTCCCCGGTATGCCAGAAATCGATGATATCAAAGTTCGTAGTAAGGGCTTAAGCCCTTCTATCTGAGGACTAAAGTCCTTACTACGAACCTAAAACAACTTTACTCTTCACCTCAATATTAGAATCAGCGACGTTTTTCAAGTGCGTCAACATTAATTCATCTCGCTGACACCACACAGAAAATATCTCGTTTCTTCCATCATCAAGTTTTTCTCTATCGATACGATATACGTTGTTTACCCGCTTCAATTTCAAAGCTAATAAATTAAATAGTCGCCGAATAATTTTTATTGTCGAAACCTGCTCGTTTTCTACTGCTAAGTTAATATTTAAGGCTCTTTGAATATGTCTGCTGCACTGCAATACGGTATTTTTCAGCAATATTAAATCGGCATCATTTTCAGCAAACTCTCTACCGGGTTCGAGTAACTGTAAAACACCTAATGCTCGTAAGGCTTCTATTCTCAGAGTATAAATTTTTAAGTCTGGGAGAAAAACTTTTCCTTCACCGCAGGATAACTGTTGATTCCATTCTTGTTTATCTCGTAGCTGGAAATAGTCGCTGGGATGAGTTAGGTAATAATGAGTTCGTAATTGATAGTAGTAGCCTTTCTCATCTTGTAATTTTAGCTGGGGAGTAATTTCTACACCGTATCTTTTTCTGAGAAAGTATTTATTTATTTTATGGCGCTCTTTATCTGTAAGGGAATGTTTTTTTATTAGCTGTTCGTATTCTAGATAATCTATGTCTGGAGCATTACTTACAGCAGTTGCTACGGCTAATTGATTTTGCTGTTTTATTTTTTGAAATTTATGATTGATTTCTTGAGATTTATTGCGGCTTTTCTCCCAATCTTTTTTGACTTTAACAATTTCTAAAATCAACCTTCTGCGATTTGCTAAATCTTCTTTATCGGTGGCTAAAAATGCATAGCGTAAATCTCGAATAATATTTTTTTGAATGTCATTGGTACGCACCCATAAACTATGTCCTTCAGCCGTCAAACCTTCCTTCATAGACTGACGATAAAAGTTAATTGAAGCATTTACCCTTGATGATAATTTTGCCCAAGTTCGTAGATGAATGGGATCGTAAACCAAGGGTAGATCGACATCTATTTTATGCATTGGACTCAATAAAGCCAAGTTTTCTTTTTGATTTTCCTGATACCAAAAAGATAGCGATCGATAATTCGTGCTACCGCTACCAATTAAACCAACTCCTCGCTTCGCACACCAGACGACACGCGGTACATCGTCGCGTACCCTCGCTAATGCTTGTCTGGCTTCGGAATCTGGAATTACTCCTTGAAAAATGCCGTAAACTCTATCAAAATGTCGCACGTCTATACTAATTCCCGTACCAAGGCTGGGAGTTACAAAAACAGCATCGTATTCGGGAATTTTTTGATTAATAGCTGCTACAAAATCAACCGCTTCATGCCCTGGTGTATTAGTAGTATGACTGCTGACTATTAAAGTTTTAGGATATAAATGTCGTAACTTATCCAGACGTTCTTTTAAATAACGTTCTATCGTTTCACTACTGTAACGCCCGGAACGACTATCGGTAGTTACATAACATTTTCTTCCAGCGAGTAAATCTAATTCTAACTGTTGAATTAACGGTGTAGGGTTAGGAGAATCATAGAAAGTTACATCCCAAGCTTTTTCCGGTTTCCATTGATTTACAACAACCCAAGGCGTTAATTTTATTCCCGCTAATTTTTGGAGATATTCTAAAGAAACATCTGATAAATCGGCATCTTGAGCAATAACTAATCCTCCAGTTGTCAAAACTGTAGAAATTAATTGCTGAAAGGATTTTAAAATCTTGACTCGTTTATCTTTACAAGTAGTACTATGCAGCAAATGCCATAAAGATTGTTCAACTTCATCTAGAATAACTATCGCTCCTTCCCAGTCGGAAGGATTGAGCTTCCAAATTGAATCAATACATAATCCCGTATTTTGGATTCCCCATTCCTGATAACCTACACCCCATTTAATCCCGACTTTTTCGCACAAAAATTTCCCTAACTGGATTCTATGAGTCATTAATAAAACTGGTTTATTTGTATCTAATGCTTGTTTGACAACTGCTTGCAATGCAGTAGTTTTTCCAGTTCCCTTTGCTGACTTTACACCTACTAATCCCGAAGTTGGAAAAGGTATTTTATCTAAATAACGACGGTTGACAGTAAGCGCCGCCGGAATAGTTAAATTAGTATGGGGTTTGCTACGAGCAAGATAAACTTCTAAATCTAAACTTTGACGATAAATTTTATCGAAAGCCGCCGTACCTTTGGCAACAATAAACTCATCAACACCTTTTTCCATGCCCGGAAGCTCTATTACTTGTACCGGACAATTTTTTTCTTGAAATAACAAACCAAGTTGAGATATAGCGTTGTTTACAGCGGTGGTTTTCTTAAGTTGAGTTTCAAAATCAAAACAAATATAAATAGTGCGTTTGGTAATACTAAAAGCTGTTAAATCCGGGATCAACTGACGACGGATAACTTTGCCAAATTTATCTTTAATAACTCGATAACCGCTGGTAATTCCAGGAACTGCGATCGCTGCATATCCTGAAGTAAGTAATGTGGCTGCTTTCTTCACACCTTCGCAAATAATTACGGGGATGTTGTGTTCCATCACCCATTTCCAAAAGCCGATCGCAGCACCATCCTCGGCGATCGCAATTTCCGGTAGCTTAACGTTGTACCTTTGAGCTACTTGTTCCCATATTTGCAAAGGTACTCGCAGACAAAATATCCGCGTCGGCGTACAAGGTGGATGTTCGTATTTAATAGACTTACCTTTTTGATTTATACGAGGCTGGTTTGGTTTGAAACATCCCCATTCCATCATCTGCCAATTATTTAATACATCAACCCCGGAACACCACCAACCACCATGCTGTACGTGAGTATAACGTTCTAACCAATAGCTCTTGACTATTCCAGTATTTGTACGGGGAATAAGCTCGGAAATAAATAGATAATCGTAAGCATTTTTGTCTTCAAGAGAGCGAAAATTCAGTTTTACCAGGTGTAAATCAATGCCACTACTATTGACTAATTCTTCAAGATGTTCTGGGTTTAAATAGTGCAAATGCATTATGTAGAGCGGAAAGCGCAGGCAAGGGATTTGAAAAATTTACCATGCACTCGCCGGTTTTTATATAAGGGATTTCAAGGTTTTTAATGTGCTTTTTATTATCTAGTTATCGGTAATACATCGGTTTCATCCAAATAGATTGATATTTCCCTTTGTTTTGTACAACTAATAGGTTTGTATTGTAATTTTTATTGGCATTTATTTTTATATTTATCAGTATAACTATCAAATAAATAATTTTTATATTTATTCCATTAAATACTATTTTTATATGGTATTTATGCTCGAATGTGGCGATCGGCGTTGATTTCGCTAATGAATTAAGAAAGTTTTTATAATAGTATTTATGAATTAGTTGAATATAGATTGTGGTTAAACGCGCAGGTATACTTGTACCATAATAATTCCGTATAGCATTTTTATAATTCAATTGCAATTGATTAAAATATAAATCCTTTTAATCTCAAGCAAATTAGATAAAGAGGAGAAAGTATTATATTCAAGTAAATCTTACATCTTGTACCATTCTCGTTAAGCCCAAATTTCCGCCTTGAAATCAATTTCAAGGAACCCATAACAAAGTACGTTAAAACGCACTAAAATCCATACCGAGTCTGATTTATCAGACTTTGCATTGGGTTCCTGGGAATTCATTCCAAGGCGGTTGTTGAGAATGGTGCATAATATAGAATGATTTATTAACTAATCGCTAACAGCTTCCCGATCCTTTCTTCGCGGCAAAGACTGTAGAATTTCTAAACTAAGAATGCAGCTAATTAACCATACTAATCCAGCCGCATATCCAGCAATTACATCTGTAAACCAATGAACACCTAAATAAAGCCGACTGAAGCCGATCGCTAAAATTAATAAAGTTGTAAAAAAGAAAATTAAACTACTCCAAGGACGAAAGTTAGCTATCAGCAAATAACCTAAAAAGCCATAAACAACTAGCGAAACCATTGCATGACCGCTAGGAAAACTAAATGAGGTAACATCTACAATACGATCCCACAAAGCTGGACGCACTCTTCCAAATACATTTTTTAGCCATATATTTAAACCGATACCCCCAGAAGTAACAATAATTAATGTAAAAGCACTAGCAAATTTTCTGCTAACTAATAAAAATATCCCTACAAAACAAGTGAGATAAATTAACGTTGAACCATTACCGAAGAATGTGATCCCGGTCATGATTTGATTTAAAAGAGGAGTATGTATAGAGTAAATGCTTTGCAAAATTGCTATATCAAACTCTGTAGTTTGTTCTGCAAATACTCTTTCTGCAATTTCAAAAAATCCCCATACACAAAAAGCTGCGATCGCAAAACCTCCAACCCATACTAATGATAGTAAAGGAGATAATCGGGGACTTACTTGTTCTTTCCAATCTTGAATTAGTTTATTAGTGTAGCTGAACATGAATTTAATTTAATAGATGTGTATGAGTAAGTAAGTCGGCGTTAAAAAATCAAGGTATGTCATTGCGAGTGGAACGGAGTGAAACGAAGCAATCCCAAGGGTTTGATGATTGTTTATATCCTGTTACATGATTCAGTTTATTTGTGCCGACTTACTTAAATGTAATTTGTAGTACGGTAAGACTTAGCTTTATTGAGAATAGCAAAGTTAGCTTAAGGCAACGTAAAATATTGGATTTTAATTAAAATCGCCCTCAGCCTCGAAGGCTAAGGCTACAATTACAAAGCCCACCTGCGTGGGCTTAAGTTGTTGTATTAAGTAAATTAATTAAAATTATGCTTCCTACTATTATAGAAGTTGAAAGCTACCTTCACGAACATATTCCGCTATCTAAATGTATGGAGGTTAAAGTCAAGCAAGTTGATGAACATGGTGTTACTTTACAAGCACCTTTGATACCAAATATTAATCATCGCTCAACAGTTTTTGGTGGTAGTGTTTCGGCGTTAGCTATTCTTTCGGGATGGACTTTGGTTCATACTAATTTGCAAGCGTTATCTTTATCTTCTCGAATTGTTATTCAGCGTAATTCTATAGAATATCTTCAGCCGATTGATGGTGATTTTATGGCTGTTTGTCCGTTTCCATCGTCGCAATGGCAGAAGTTTATCAAGATGTTGGAAAGGAAGTCTAAAAGTAGAATTGAGTTGAATGTTGATGTTTTAGCGGATGGGGTGAAAGCGGGAAGTTTTACTGGTGTTTATGTGGCGATACGTTGATTGTTTTATTTTCATACACATCGTAGGTTGGGTGGAACGGAGTGGAACCCAACATAAGCTATTAAGAAAACATTAAATTTTAAAATTACGAAAAGTTCCTAAACTAAATAAAAAATAAATATACACTTATTGATTTTTAAGCTATTTATATATTTATGGGAAATCATCACAATAAATATGCTGGGTGCAGGCACAAATATAGCTATAAATACCCTTATGCGCCTGCACCTAAGCTACAATACTCTGTTACGACAGGTATTAAGAACGATGTTTTGCAATTATAATTCGTATTTCCTCTCTAACTTCTCGCCACAATGCAAAATTTGCGTGTAGTTGCTCCTGAAAATCATCCCCTTGAATATACACATTTCCTTTGCTATCGAACGCAATCCTCACATCGTCCAATTTTACAAATGGCTCAAGTTCCCTTGTGAGATTGACAAATGTACTGACGACTTGGCTAGGATTTGGAGACTGATTCATGAGTAGACACTAAAGCAACTTGTAATATTATTCTCTCTTACTGAAAGGTTAATTATAAGTTATAATTATTAATGTTTTGACCGCTCTTAACTTCAAATACCTTCACTTCAAAAAAACAGCGCGATCGCAATCCTTCGTAGGTTGCCCCGAATGTAAATTCCTGTCTAATAGCGAAAGTCCTCTAAATAAGACTGAAGAAATAATTCTAAAAATATTTAAAGCTCGTGTTTTGGTTAATGCAAAACTTTCAATTCACTGGGATTAGCTATTACTTTACGTAACTTTTCGCTATAATAAACAACTTCATAGTTCGTAGCTAATTCTTGTTTTAATTGTTTCCATAAGTTTATTCCTTCTTCTTCAAAACTTGCTTGTTCTTCATTGCTTGAAAAACAAGATAAAGTCGGTTCATCCTCATTTAATTTTGCATCGTACATTTCTGCCCATTTTTCTAAACAATTTATAGTTTGTTGACTAAGCGGTAATGTTTCTGGATTGATATCGCCCATTTTTTCGGAACTAACCCACCATAGTGGATAGCATCCATAGTCAGCCATAAGTTTAATTTTTTCTTTCATAATCCATAATTTGTAGTGTTTGCATCTTGCTCCCTATGATTATATTCTTTAACTATTTATCGTCAGATCATTTTCTAGCTTATCTTGATATTCTAGTGAGCAAGATGCTTGTCCTTACGGACACGCTGCGCTAACGCACTACGATTAAATCAATATAATAAAAGCCTCCCGTCAAAAAATAACGAGAAGCTTTTAATCTGGTATCTTGCAGCAATCTCAACAAGCTCAAAGAAACCCGGTTCCTTGCTGAATGAACAACGAGATATTCATATTTATACGAAAAGAAACCGGGTTTCTGACACTGGTGCAAGATGTCAGTTTAATTAAACTATCTTTTGTATTAACGTCAAATCCAATTAACTAAGCACCAACTGATTCTTTCGCAGCATAAAGTACCTCAACGTTAATATCTTTAACACCTCTTTCCCGTGCAAATTTCTCGGTATTTCGCTTCACTTTTCCGCGTACAAATCCAGGTATTTTATTCAATTCTGCTAATCCTTCTTTTGTCCAACCTAAATCGGAGTCGGCAGAAATTCCTTTGGTAATTACTTCTTTGGTATCGTGTCCACCGAAGATTTCTAATAGGTGATCTTCCATTCCCAAGGTGAAGGAATTGTATACTAAGTCGGCGATTTGATTGGTTCCTTCGTAGCCCATAAAAGGCTTATAACCGATGGGGAAATTCTGAATGTGAATCGGTGCAGCTATGACACCGCAAGGAATATTCAAGCGCTTACCAACGTGACGCTCCATTTGCGTACCGAAAATTGCTGAAGGTTCAACTCTGGCGATCGCATCTCCAATTTCACCATGATTGTCGGTAATCAGTACTTCGTCGCAGTATTCGCTAACCTGCTCGCGGAACCAGTCTGCATCGTATTTACAGTAGGTGCCAGCCCAAACTACGTGAATTCCCATTTCCCGCGCTAATATTTTGGTCATTGCTGCTGCGTGGGTGTTGTCGCCAAATACAACGGCTTTTTTACCTGTTAAGTTCTGACAGTCAATCGAACGAGAGAACCATGCAGCTTGAGATACGTGCAGGGTTTGCTCTTTGATGAATTCTTCGTAATCTACTTCTGCACCTTGTTGATTAATTACCTGCTGAATTTTACGGATACAGCGAGCAGTTTCTACTACACCCATTGGAGCAATATCAACGTAAGGCGTTCCGAATTCGGCTTCTAAATATTTGGCTGACATCATGCCAAGTTCGCGGTAAGGTACTAAGTTGAACCAAGCACGGGGTAAATTCTTCAATTCGTGAACTGAAGCACCTTCGGGGATTACAGCGTTAATTTCAACACCCAAATCGTTCATCAATTTCTTCAACTCGGTGCAATCGTGCAGGTTATGAAAACCCAGAGTTGAAATACCGATGATATTTACAGAAGGTTTTTCAGTCTTACTAGTAGGAAGTTCGTCTTTTTTACGCGCTTTTTCAATATAGTATTTGACAACTTGCTGCAAAGTGCGATCGGCAGCTTCCAACTCATTAACGCGATAGTGGTTGACATCAGCCAGCATCACATCGCATTTAGCATCCATTTGCGCCCTTTCCACAAAATTTTCTAAATCTTCTTGGAGAATGCTGGAAGTGCAAGTCGGAGTCAATACGATTAAATCGGGATGTTCCTCAGAGTCTTTGCGGGTAATGTTATCCACTACCTTTTCTTGAGAACCGCGAGCAAGAACGTTACGATCGACAACGCTAGTCGTCACTGGAGTAAAATTCCGTTCGCGTTCCAACATCGATCGCATCACATTAAAATAATCATCCCCAATGGGAGCGTGCATAATAGCGTGAACGTTCTTAAAAGACGTGGCAACCCGCAAAGTACCAATGTGAGCGGGACCCGCATACATCCAGTAAGCTAATTTCATGAAAAATGTTCTCCGTTTTATAGAAAATATTGTCCGGCGATCGGACTATAAGTGCTTTAATTTATTGACGCTCTTAATTGTCGCAAAATAAGTACTTATGATGAAGCGAAGTTAATAGAAGTTGATTTAACGGTTAATTTTCCTAACGATTGGAGATTTTAAAGACTTTTTCTTGTAGGGTGTGTTACGGCTAAAATATGTTGTGGTTATAAATTACCATTTTGGAAATGCCGTAACGCACCATTTCTGGAGTATAAAACCTTACTAGACGTTTTTGTAAATAAACTTTAATGATGGTTCAATTTTTGTCGGGTGTGTTACGGCTTTACTATGTTGCGGTTAAACTTACCATTTTGAAAATGCCGTAACGCACCATTTCCGGAGTATAAAACCTTACTAGACGCGGAGAGCGCAGAGGGAAGAAGTTTTAAAGAGTTTTTGCGTAAGTTCTACATTTTGAGAAAAGCCTTTAAGATACTAGTCAACTGAGATAGTATACAAGTAAAAAGTACTAGAATAAATATTTATGTCTGCCAGAGATGCCTTTCACGAAGTTGTTAAGAAAGCTTTACAAAAAGATGCTTGGCAGATAACTCACGATCCACTTTCATTTAACTTGGGTGGTGTGAGTATGTCAATTGACTTGGCAGCAGAAAAGCTGATTGCAGCAGAACGAGAAGGAAAAAAAATTGCTGTAGAAGTTAAAAGTTTTTTAGAAAAGTCATCTGCAATCTCAGAATTTCATACTGCTTTAGGTCAGTTTATTAATTATAGAGGTGCTTTAAGGCGACGAGAGCCAGAACGTGTTTTGTATTTAGCAGTTCCCCTAATAACTTATAAAACGTTTTTTCAACTTGATTTTCCTAAAGAGATGATACAAGAAAATAAAGTTAAGATAATTGTTTATGATATAGAACGTGAGGAGATTGTTGAATGGAAAAATTAACAAAATATCGTCAATTAGTACAGCAAATATTACTTGAACACGGTAAACATAAATCAGCTTACGGAGATATTGAAGTTCAAACAATTTTTGATACACAACGCGATCATTATCAAATTGTTTATGTAGGTTGGGAAGGTGATAATTGGACGCATTCTTGTATTATTCACATAGATATTAAAGGTGAAAAAGTTTGGCTGCAATGGAACGGTACGGAAGATGATATTGCAGCAGATTTGGTTGATTTGGGAGTTCCCAAGGAAGATATTGTTTTAGGGTTTCAGTCTCCATTTATGCGTAAGTTTACCGAATATGCTGTGAGTTAGAATTTTAGGATATTGAAAAATTACAAATTAAATTATGTCGGTTTTAACTGATTCTCTTAACCAAATCATGCGATGGTTGGAGGAAAATAGACCAGATTATGCAGCGTCTTTTTTACCGGGTTTAAGTGATGCAGAAATTCGGGAAAAATTGGCGAATGTTGAACTAGAATTACCTGAAGAGATTTATGAATTATATCGTTGGCGAAATGGTGTAGAAGGTGGTGAAGATTTAAAATCTGTCGTTTATCCTTCAATGGAATTTATGCATTTAGATGAAGCGATAGAATATCATTTGGGTATTGTTGAAAATGTTAATATTCTTGATGAAGAAGATTTTCAAAGCATTTTTGAATTATTAGACGCGAATCAAGTTGATATTTACACAGATAAAAATTTATTCCCATTTCTTCGTTCTAATTGTGTTTTTTGTGCTGTTTTATTAAGTAAGGAAAAACAACAACATTCACCGATTATAGATATAAGTGACGCATTAGATTTAAGTCTGATATTCCGAAGCTTGACATCAATGATGCAAACTCTTGCTGAATATTTTGAAACTGGTGCTTACTATTTAGGTGAAGAAGATTATCTAAATGGCGATGAAGAGAAAATGCTACCGATTTTTCAAAAATATAATCCAGGGCTTAATTTAATTGGTTAGTATTTACCTTACGGAACCTCACCCCGTCCTCCGGACACCCCTCTCCTTGGCAAGGAGAAGGGAAGGGAGTGAGGTTTTTATAATCTAAGCCGCAACCAACCTTCTCAAAGATTCAGCGCGACGTTTAGCAACAGCATTTTTAGGCTCAAGTTTTAATGCTTTTTCGTAATTTTCTAAAGCTTGAGCGTTCAACTTTTTACGTTCGTAAGCATGACCTAAATTATTCAATGCCGTGACGTAATCCGGTTGTCTTTTTAAGGCTTCTTTATAATTACGAATTGCTAAGTCGTACTGTTCTTGAGCAAAGTAAGCGTAACCCAAACCGTTGTAAGCTAAGGTTACATAATCTTCGGTTTGAGCATCTGTTTCTTCTAATTCTTGTGCTGCTTTGATTGCTTTTTGAAACAGGCTCATTGCTTGAGTAAACAGTTTTTTCTGGGAATAAATACTACCTAATTTGTAATATTCTTCAACGGTTCCCGTTTCTTTTGTTAATTTAGAACGCAATTTAGAAAAAGAACCTTCTTGTTTGCGAGACTTAAATATTTGACGAAAAACGCTTATAGCTGCGATAAACAGGATGCCGACTAAAATAGCTAGATAAATAGTTGCTAAATCGTTATTCATATCAGTGAACAGTGAACAGTGAGCAGTTATCAGTTATTAGGAGTTAATAATTAGGATACTAGAATTATAGACGGTAAAAAATTACGATTTATCAATTTATCTAAATTTCCAAAATATATCTTAATCTGCTCGATTGAATTGCGTTTGCTCGTTTACTTTTAAGCAACAGCGATCGCTAATTGTTCATTGATTATTCATTGACAAACCCCAGTATTGGGCGCGTTGTTTCAACCATCCAGTTTCTAAATAACTGCCGATTAGTTGGCTTACTTGCCGTCGTAGTTCGTCGTATTGCAATCCTTTGGGCATGACTACTGACAAGGGTTGTGTTGATATTTTGGTTGATAGTAGCTTATATTGGGGGTTTTGTTTTATCCAGTTGCTGAGGCTGGTGATATCGGCGGCGATCGCTGCTACTTGGTTGTTCTCAAGAAGACTTTGCCCTTCTAAGTAAGATTCAATTCCTACTAAGTCGGCTTTTGGGAGGTAATATCTTAGCGGGGCTATGGTGCTGGAGTTTTTGAGAACGGCTATTTTACTATTTTGTAAGTCGGCTAGCTTTTGAAATGATGTGTCTTTTACTGCTATAACTCCGCCATCGAAGTAGTAAGGAACGCTGAAATTTACGATGCGTTCCCGTGAATAAGTTGCCGTTACTTTCGCGATCGCCATATCAACTTCACCTTTTTCAACTGCTTTGAGTCGCTGTAAGTTGGTGACGGGTTGAAATTTAACTAATTCTACTAATTTATCTGAATTACTTGCGTCTGGTTTTGCTAATAAGTCTTGTGCTAACCGTTGCGCTAATTCGATTTCTAATCCTTGTAAATTACCGCTTTCGTCTCGAAATGCTAAAGGCGGTAAATTATCTTTGACTGCAACAGTAATATAGCCGCGTTGTTGAATTTCTTTTAAGGATGCGGCAAATACGGGTGATGTTCCAACATTAAGGAACAAACTTAGACATATTGCAGCGGATAGTAGCAGATGTAACTTCCGCTGCGGATTGTATTGCCGATTCTGGCGATGAATTAACCGTAATTTCAACCAATAAATCATTATTTGCAATACCAGTTACACCAGTGACGGTTCGTAGTGAGGATTTGAATCCTCAACATAAGAGTTAAAACTCTGACTACGAACTTTTTTAGCCATTTATTTAGCTTGAGAAGCCATTTCGGCAACTTTGCTAAAACCAGCAGGATCTAAAATCGCCATTTGTGACAACATTTTACGATTAATTTCAATGTTGGATTTCTTCAGATTACCCATGAATTTGCTGTAACTCATACCGTGTTGACGGCAGGCAGCGTTGATACGAGTAATCCACAGACGGCGGAAATCACGCTTGCGTTTTTTGCGATCGCGATAAGCCGATCGCAGCGCTTTCATTACCTGTTGGTTAGCGGTTCTAAACAAGGTAGAGTGAGAACCGCGATAGCCTTTTGCTAGTTTGAGGATTTTTTTGCGGCGTTTGCGAGCAACATTACCGCGCTTGACTCTGGACATAGTTTAATTTTCCAATAATTTCCGAATATTTCTGAATAATCTACCTACGTTTTA
Source organism: Rivularia sp. (in: cyanobacteria) (assembly GCA_965234645.1). GTDB lineage: Bacteria > Cyanobacteriota > Cyanobacteriia > Cyanobacteriales > Nostocaceae > Rivularia. The sequence goes on from OZ248344.1 coordinate 6,244,986, forward strand.
CTTTCTTGGCAGATATGGAAGCATACCGCGTACATTCTCGACATCGCATTCGTTAACGATTACCGTTTGGGATAGCTTGCGCTTTTTATCGGTAGTCTTCTTTTCTAGAATGTGGTTTTTGAAAGCTTTGCGACGAACGATTTTACCACTACCAGTGGCACGAAACCGTTTCGCAGCGGCTTTACGAGATTTTAGTTTAGGCATTTTTTTATGTTTCTACACATAGACACAATCCCATATTATAAATGGTAATTAGTAATCTGCCGCAGCTAAATAAGAAAAACCTAACCCCTAACCCCTTCCCTGCAAGGGAAGGGGAAACATAAAAGCCTCTTTCCTCATAGGAGAGAGGTTTGGAGAGAGGTGTTCCCCAGGTACTTTTGATTTGTAACAATCATGGATGAAATCGAGATAGTGGATTATAACCCAAATTGGGCGAATATGTTTGAGCAAGAAGCGGAATCGATTCGCACGGCGCTGGGGAAAGATTTAATTGTGGTTCAACATATTGGTTCGACTGCGGTACCGGGATTAGCGGCAAAACCAGTTATCGATATTATGGTTGGGCTGCGTAATTTATCCGATGGGAAAAGCACTATTCAACCTCTCCAAAATTTAGGATATGTATATTGGGCAGAAAATCCCAATCCCGAAAAAATGTTTTTTGTTAAAGGAATGCCACCATATGGGGAAAAGCGATCGCATCACGTTCATGTGGTAGAAATTGATGGTGAGTTTTGGCAGCGTCGATTATTTAGAGATTATTTAAGGATACATCTACAAGAAGCGCGGCGATATGAAAAATTAAAGCGAGATTTAGCAGAGCGGTTTCGTTGCGATCGCGAAGCTTATACTCAAGGGAAAAGCGATTTTGTTCGGGAAGTGATGAAAAAAGCGCGACGGGAATTTGGTAATTGAATATTAACAACGGTAAAAATTCAACCACCAAAAGTGATGTAAATATATTTTATTTCTCACTTCTAAAATGAAACCCTAGAGCGATAAAAATCTTAAAACCTATGAAATAAACTTTAAGCAGTCATCAGTAACCATTAACTGATAATTGATAACTGTTAATTGATAATTTATTTATTATGGATTTTGGTATTAAAGATAAAGTTGCTGTCATCACTGGTGGTGATTCGGGTATTGGTATTGCAACGGCGAAATTGTTGACTGCTGAAGGTGTAAAAGTTGCTTTAATCGATAAAACTGAAGATAAGTTAAAGCAAGCTGCCGAAGAAGTTGGGAAAGTTGGCGAGGTGATGGGTTGTCAAGCAGATTTGAGAGAGCTTGAGCAAGTTAAAAAAGCTAAAACTCAAATTTTAGAACGTTTTGGCAAAGTTGATATTTTAGTTAACGCAGCCGGAATTACTGGAGCAACCGGGGATTTTCTGGAAATATCCGACGAAGATTGGCACGAAGCGATCGAAGTTGATTTAATGTCAGCAGTACGGGTTTGTCGTGCTTTCATTCCATCGATGCGCGAATCCGGTTGGGGAAGAGTAGTTTTGATAAGTTCCGAAGATGCTTTACAACCTTACGCAGACGAACTACCTTACTGTGCAGCAAAAGCTGGAGTACTCAACTTAGCCAAAGGATTATCAAAAGCTTACGGTAAAGATGGCGTATTGATAAATTCAGTTTCCCCCGCATTTATTGCGACTCCCATGACAGACGCAATGATGAAAAAACAAGCCGAAGAAAAAGGGATTAGTTTTGAAGAAGCGATTTCTCAATTTCTAAAAAAAGAGCGTCCTAACCTGGAATTAAACCGTCGCGGAAAAGCCCAAGAAGTAGCCGCAGTAATTGCCTTTTTATGTTCCCAGCAGGCAAGTTTTGTATTAGGTGCGAATTATCGCGTTGATGGTGGTTCAGTTGCAAGTATTTAGATAATTGGTAATTGGTAATAGGTAATTGTAGGTTGGGTTAGACACGTAAATTAATTTGATTTGCAACGAAAATTTTGAAATCGTGTCGTAACCCAACATCTTATCTGTTTGTTCGCAATCCTAATATTGGGTTACGGCTTAATATCAATTCCGGTGTTGAAAATAATTATTATAAATAAGCCTAACCCAACCTACAAGAAACATCTCTCTTCACCTCTTCCTCAGCGCCCTCTGCGCCCTCTGCGGTTTTTTAATTCCGAATCGATCTTAAAGATTGAGTTGTAGTAACCCAACCTACAAACTACATCACCAATTTAAACTCAACAAAAGGCGTACTAACTTTTCCCGTCCAAAACAAAACTTCATCATTTTCATCGATTCCTATGCCTAAATGTTTACTTGAAGGGCTATTCTTTGTATAAGTAAAATTAATTTTGTAAGTTTTGTTTAACTCAAGCGATTCATAACACCAACCACCACCATAATTAGCGTAAAAAACTAATCGAAAGCGTTGATTAGTAACTTTATAGAGATGAGTACCGGGAAACAAAAATGTATTTTTATTAGGTTTCGATAAAAAAATATCAGAATCTTCTTCTCTTAGTTGAAACCAATCACTATCTAATTCTCGTATAAAAACAACTTCACCATCTTCTGAAATTATCCGTGGCTCAATCGTAAAATGAACGCTGAAGTTATAAGCTTTATGTGTATTGTTAAAAATCTGAATTCCACCGACATGAAATTTTGCGTTTGAAGACCATGTTTTTTTTTAGCTAATTTCTGTATAAGGAATTAAATTCTTAAATACAATACCGTCAACTTCAACTGAATTTATTTTAGATTTTATGGGTTCAAGTAAATCAATATCAACCAAATCAGTTGTTAGGGTATCTGTAAATATTTCTAATGGTTCGTTACAATAAGCTAGTCTGTAATCTTCATATGTAAATAAAGGTTGTTCTTGACTAGTATTTTGATAAATAAAGCGTAATTGATAGATTCTCGGCTTTAATCCTTGAAAAGTCCAAGATATATAATCAACATATTTTTCCCACCAAAGTACAATAGTAGAAATTTTTAAATTAAGTAAATCATTTTGCCAATAAACTTCTACTTGAAAGTCTTGATTTACTTCACCGTGAAATCCCCGCGTGAGTAATTGCCAATTACATATATTATTTTCAATATCTGTATTAATATGAGTTTGTGCTTCAAGTACTTCACCATCTCTGACTATTTCGGGAATATAACTATTAACTTGCAATAGAAAAGGTGTATCTACAAAACTCTTGATTTTAATACCAAGTCCGATAGAAGCAATGATTTCAGTTTTGTTTTCTGGAATAGTTATAGCGATATTTTCAGGTTGCCGAATGTTCATACAAATACCGCTACCTTCAACGGTATTTTGATTAGCTTTTCGAGCGCTTGCTGCTTTATGCCGTTTTTTCCTTCCTATAGCATCAAATTAATCCATTATTTTTAGTCGTAGTCGTAGGTTGGGTTAGACACGAAAATTAATTTGACTTGTAACAAGAATCTTGAAATCGTGTCGTAACCCAACATCTTATCTGTTTGTTCGCGATCGCTTCGGTTGGGTTAGGCTGCAATTTTAGTTTTAGAGTTGAGAATTATTATAATAAGCCTTGGTATACTTTACCTGGCGACTAGAAGTCGCACGCCACTTGCTACAAGTCGGGGAACCCGCCCAACGCAGTGGCTTGGCTACACAAGCGAAACCCCTCCGGGTTCACCACTCCCCTCAACGCGGGGAACCCGCGCACGGGGGTGGCTTCACCGCCTGCGCGGGTTAAAAATTAACTAATGTCGTAACCCAATATCCGATCTGTTTATTTATAATCCTAATGTTGGGTTACGGCTTAATATCAATTCCGGTGTTGAGAATTATTACAAATACATCTAACCCAACCTACAAAATAAACCATTTATTTTAATTGATAGTAGTGCGAGCATCTTGCTCGCTAGTTCTAGATTGGGTTAGACACGAAAAGCCAATTTGATTTGAAACGAGAATATTTGAAATCGTCTCCTAACCCAACATCACGATTGCGAACAACCACAGTTAATGTTGGGTTACGGTGCAATTTCTAATTCCTTCGTTAAAAATCATGATTGTAAAAGCACCTAACCCAACCTACAAAATAAACCATTTATTTTAATTGATAGTAGTGCGAGCATCTTGCTCGCTAGTTCTAGATTGGGTTAGACACGAAAAGCCAATTTGATTTGAAACGAGAATATTTGAAATCGTCTCCTAACCCAACATCACGATTGCGAACAACCACAGTTAATGTTGGGTTACGGTGCAATTTCTAATTCCTTCGTTAAAAATCATGATTGTAAAAGCACCTAACCCAACCTACAAAATAAACCATTCATTCTAATTGATAGTAGTGCGAGCATCTTGCACGAAGCGCGTTCATATATTAATTGTAATAATAATCATCTCTCTTTACTTCTTCCTCTGCGCCCTCCGCGTCTAGTAAGGTTTATTAATTCCTAACTCCTAACTGCTTCCCTCTCCTCCACCACACACTCCGTAAACTCCCGCTTCAACGCATTAAAAACCGGGCAAGCTGGTTGTTTCTGCAAATTATCCGGTTTACTCCAGGTAAATGGCGCTTCCTTAGCAGCCGATAACCACAACAATCGTTTTGCTCTAGTCATGGCAACGTAAAGCAAACGGTATTCTTCGGCAATTTTCAAATGCTTGGCTTGTTCCCATGCTTCGGTTACGTCGGGTAATTTTGATTCACCGTGCAGTGCGGCGCGGATTTGAGCGCGAGCTACTTCCGATAAAGTGAAGTCACCCAGGAATTTTCTTTGCGGTGGTACCCAGAATTTACCCGGTATTAAGTTTTCATGCAGAAACGGTAAAAATACGTAATCCCAATCCAAACCCTTGGCTTTATGCATGGTGATAACCGTTAGTTGATTGCGTCTTGTATAACGCGCTTCTGAGTCTTCGGTGTCAACTGGTTCAAAGCGTTCGGAGCTAACGATTTCGCTGAGTGTTCCCAGCATTGTTCCCATTGAAATATCACCTGCAATTTGCTTGTTAATTCTTTCTGAAAGTTTATCTGCTGTGGCTAATTCTGCTTGTTTGTAATCTAGTTTTAAAGCAATAAAAGATATTAAATGGTAAAGAGGTAATTCCAAACGAGCGTTGAGTAAATCGCGGCAAAATTCGGCGGCTTTTTTTACAACTTCGGTTTGCGCTTCGGTTAAAGGAGAAGGATATAAGAATTCTTCGGGTAAGGAAGCTAATGCGTTTAAATCTTGGGGTTCGATTAATCGACGTTTAACTAAAACCCCCAATGCAGCCTTGAGAAAATCGGGAGAATGAGGGCGATCGCAAAATTGTAAAATTGCCAATATTTCTTCTGGTACGTGGGAATGTCGATCTTGTTCGCCTACGTCGTAAAGTAAAATATTATGCTTTTTACAAATTGGTCTGAGTGCTTGGCTTAACCAGCTTCCCTGACGATTTTCTCTAACTAATATCGCCGCGCTGCCGTTGTTTTCGTTATCTTCGGGGAATAATTCAACGATTCTTTTTGACAGTAATTCTACGGTGTTATGAATATCTTCAGGCGTGTAAATCTCTACGCCTCTTCCCACCGCTGCCGGGTTTGCATTTGGTTGCGGATCGTTGGAATCAACGGGAAGGATTCTTTGATAGCGGAAGGGGAGGGAGGGGGAAGAGGGGGGAGAGGGGGTAGAAGATTGTCTTTGTCTGCTTTGGTAAAGACTATTTACCCATTCGAGAGCGAAGTTTGCAGTTTCGATAATTATTCTACTACTTCGTCCTGCTTGATCCATAGTCGCCAAGAGTCCTTGAGAACCGCATTCCTGACAAAACTGGCGGAAATAAATCGGATCTGCTGGTGTAAAAGTAGAGTTAATCGCTTGATTCGGATCGCCAACGCGAATTAAATTAATTTGGGAATTGGAGGAAAAGTTAGGAGTTAGGAGTGAGGAGTTAGGAGTTGAGAATTCAAAACTTTTCTCCCCATCCCCTTGTCCCCTTGTCTCCCCATCCCCCCATCTCCCCATCTCCCCATCCCCTTGTCCCCTTGTCTCCCCATCCCCCTCTACCCCCTCTCCCATCTCCTCACCGCTTGCCAATATCTCCAACAACTTAGTCTGCAACGGACTAGAATCCTGTGCTTCGTCTTCAAATACTGCGAATACTTGTTTTTGCTCGATTTTTCTGGCGCTTTCGTTTTCTAATACTCGTAACGCTGCTAATATCATGTCGTCGTAGTCGATGAAATCTTTATCTCTCATCAAGTTCTGATATTGTTCGTATAATCCGGCAGCGATTTGCAAGGTTTGATATGCATCGGTGCTTTGCTGGCTGATTTGCTGCAAGTCTTCGGGTGTCATTCCCGAACTTTTGGCTTCATGAATTACTGCTGTTGCTAATTCTGGTAATACTTCGGTTCTTAATACCGATTGACGGCGCAATCTTTCTGTTTCTTCTCCGTCAAATTGCATACCTTCTAACAATTGAAGGTACAGTCTGGGATGATTTGCAATCCATTTCTCGACTGCGGTACGGATGAAGCGGTGGCTTTGATTGGGGGTAATTAATGTTACGAAATCGAGTTCTAAACCGGATAATTCGGGATGACGGGTGGCAATATTTAACGCTAAACCGTGCAGGGTATATACCACAAAACCCGTTTGCGGTAAAGACAAATCTTCTCTTAAATATTTGCGGATTTTGGCTTTAATATTAGCAGCAGCCGAACGAGTGAAGGTGACTACTATTAATTGACGGCGAATTGTGGGACGTAGGGAATCGGTATTTTGATATTGGCGGGCGATCGCGATCGCAGCAGCAGCAGCCATTCCCGTTGATTTCCCAGCACCGGGCACCGCAGAAATCGCTAAGGGACCACCCCTCCAGTCTGCCATTGGTTGTTGTCCGGAACGCAAAGAGTTGCGAATATTTACAATCTCTGCAATTCGCTTCGATGTATGCAACTTCGGTAATTGGACTGACAAAGGATTATCTGGCACTGGATGGATGGAATTAGCGTCTGACATATGAGAGATTTTCTATATTAAAAGTAAATATTGAGGTCGGTTTGAGTTAAAACTGGTTATTTCCTCAATTAGTTAATAATTCAATGATGACAAATCGCAAGCTTAATTTACATTATTTGGGTTTAACTTTCTTTATTTTACTGGCGATTATTTTGCGTTTTTGGAATTTGGAACTAAAACCTTTGTGGATGGATGAAGTTATCACAGCCATCTTTAGTTCGGGTAATAATTATAATTCTATTCCTTTGGATGTTGTATTCCATTTGGAAACATTACGAGATATTTTTAGTTATCAACCTGGGTTAACTTGCCCTCAAATTGCTCAAAATATCGCTACCGAATCTACCCACCCACCGCTGTTTTTTTGCGGAATGTATGCTTGGTTGGGATCGGTTGCTCCCCTTGGTGATGACTGGGTGAATAAATTGCGATCGCCATCTGTATGTTTTGGTGTCGCTTTGGTTGTAGCAGTATATTTTCTCAACCGATTAGCTTTTTCCCGTCAAGCTGGATTGATGGGTGCTGCAATTGTTGCTGTTTCGCCTTTTGCGGTTTATTTATCCCAAGAGGCGCGACACTACACTTTACCGATGTTGACGATCGCTTTATCTTTGTTAGCACTTATACAAATTCTGCGAGATATTCAACGTCAAAGGGTTTGGCTTTGGCTGACATGGGCAATCATTAATACTATCAGTATTTATATTCATTATTTCTGCATTATTGCCTTTATCGCTCAAGTTGCTACCTTGCTGCTGCTGATTTCTTTGTATAGTTTTTCTCCAAACGTAAATTTATTGCCTTTCTCCTCGCACTTAAAAGGTTTCGATCGCCATAAAATATCTTTGCGAAATTGCTTTGCAGCACTAATTTTATCTACAAGTGCAGTTGCGATCGCGATTAATCCCTGGTTAAGGGTAATGCAAAATCATTTAAACCGATCTGAAACCAATTGGCTTCCTACTCCCCAACAAATCGAACCGTTGTATCAAACCTTGATTAGCTGGATTGTCATGGTAATTATATTACCTGTGGAAAAGCAACCTTTACCAATAACAATTATTTCAGGTTTGCTAATGATATTGTTTGCCGGTTGGTTGGGCTTGAAAGTATTTCGAGGAATTAAGCTGTTATTAAAAGAATCCACTACTCGTTTATCTACTTTAACTTTATTGAGCTTTACAAGTTTCGTTTTATTAGGAATATTTGCGATTTCTTACATACTTGGTAAAGATATCACAGTTGCACCCCGTTACAACTTTGTTTATTATCCCAGTTTCAGCGCATTAATTGCAGCTAGCTTGATTCGCGAAAATAGTAGTGTTCGCAACTTGCTGCCTGGAAATAGAAATAAATTCCAAATAAAAAAGTTTTCACTACCAATTATTTTACTGGTTGGCTTTATTAGTAGTACTTTCGTTGTCTCTGACTTAGCTTTTCAAAAACCATATCTACCCCAACAAGTAGCGCAAAATATTTACCAAGAACCTTCCGTTCCCGTGATGGCTGTAATGGCATATAGAAATTATCAAGATGTCGCTTTGGGTTTGAGTTTTGCTTTGGCTTTAGAAAGGGAAACCCAGACATTTCAAAATAGCAATGCAGCAAACAACAAATATTCTAAATTTGCTTTTTTAAATCAAGCTTCTAGTTGGGAATCTGTTTTAGAAAAGCTTTCCATATTACCCAATCAAAACATATCTCAACTAAATTTGTGGATATTTGCACCCGGAAGAGTACGGCGCGATTTTCCCAAACAAATTAAAGTTTCTCAATCGTTATCTTGCAATCTTGATACTAATCAATACTATCGAATCGGCATTCCTTATCAACTTTATCGCTGTAAAAAATAAATAATTAAAGGTTAAAGGTTGATAAATGTTTTTATAGATATATCAGATAAATATACAGTCAGTTTATCAAATATTATGGCGCGTTAGGGCATCTTTAATTTATTAGACTCTCCGGAAAACATTTATATGGTTTCCTTCTTTACATAAATACCTAACCCCCCTACCCCCCTTACCTATGAGGGAATGGGGATAATGAAGCCTCTCTCCCTATGGGCTACGGTGTATACACAACTCGTAAGATCCCCCTAAATCCCCCTTGGCAAGGGGGACTTTAATTCAGATTCCCCCCTTTTCAAGGGGGGCTAGGGGGGATCGAAACGCTATGAAACAAACTTGAAGATTTATGTGTACACGGTAGCCCTGTGGGGGACAGGTTTGTATACAGTTCTTTTTTCTTTTCCGGAGATGTCTATTATTTTAAGTTGTAACACAGCCGACAACTTTTGAAGTAGAAGAGATATTTGAAATTGTATTCCCTAACACCAAATTATTGCAGAAAACTGAATTGCTATTTTATAAAAAAAATGTGAAGTTTTGTAATTAACGAGGCGAATTTTTGAATTACGTCTGACAAGCTCACAATGCAGAAAATTCAAAACCATTGCAGGAGCAGCCGTGCGAGAGCAACGCCCGATATATCAATCGTTTTTCAGTTATATATTAGCATTACGCATATGGCACATTCTGAAGGTTTAAACGAGCATCTTAACCAATTAGCAACAGAAGTTTGTCAGCATCCTTCTGGTAGTTTGCAGCGACAGCGGTTGTTAAATCAGTTGATTTTTCAGATGCAGCAGTCAGGGAAAATTTGGTTGGGTGGCGATATTATCCCCCAACATTATGAAGATGGATTGCAGCAAACTTGGTTTTGGTTTTGCAGAAATATCGACAATTATGATGCGTCTCAAGCTAATGTAATTACTTGGTTTAACGCTCATCTCAATTATCGGCTTTTGGATATTCGTCAAGAAATAGCGAAAGATAAGAAAACCAGAGCAACAAAATCGGAAGATGAAGATAAAAATTTTATAGATCCAGTAGATAATTTACCCGCACCAAGTAAACCGCAACCAATTTTAGAAGAAACTCTAGAATGGGTTGAAACACAAGGTAGTGAATTACGCAGTCTTCACGTGCGGGAATCTCCACATATTAACTGTCAGGTATTGTTTCAGCACAAATTACCACCAGATGCAAAAACTTGGCGTGAATTAGCCGAAAAATTTGGTAGAAGAGAAAGCACTCTTAACCATTTTTACAACCACAAATGTCTTCCTTGTCTGCTGGCTTTTGGCAGAGCGCAAGGATATATAGATACATAACAAAAACAAACAATACGGTATTTACTGATGTTATCAACAGAAAAGCTAACTATTTCCGTTCCTATTACTCAAGCCAACCGAAACAAAGCAGAGCAATTTGCTAGAGAACAATCGAATTCGGAAAAATCTTTGCAAGTTTACTATAATACGTTGGCGGTATTAGTAACTAATAACTATTTACAAATGTTGGATGTACCAACTTCATTACAACAGAGTCATAGTTGGAATGCTGTTGCTAGAGTAAGTACCAATATTGCTGACTTAAATTTATTAGAAAAAGGACATTTAGAATGTCGTCCAATTCAGAAAGGAAATGATACTTGTTATGTTTCCGAAGATGTCTGGAATAACCGCATCGGCTATGTTGTAGTACAGTTCGATCGCGACTGCAAACAAGGAACGCTATTAGGTTTTGTACCGCAAGTCAACAGCACTATGCTTGATGTCAAAAAATTACAATCATTGGATAACTTATTTGTAGCCTTACATAAAGATGAAAAAGTAATACAGTTGAGTCAATGGTTGGAAAATATTATTGATACAGCTTGGCAAAGTGTAGAAGAAATAATCGGTACGCAAAAAACTCATCCTCTTTTCGTGTTTGCGGATATTCCCTCTGAAATTGATAATTCCGACAAAATGAAAGATGCTGTAGCGCAATTGTATGCCAGCCAAAGTAAGATAAATAAACTCGATCCAGATTCCGAAAAAGCTCTAATTCACCTGTTAAAAAATACCGATAACGAAGAAATTCGCTGGAAAGCTACAGAATTATTGTGGGAAATCAATCCCAAAAATACCGCAGGTGGAATAAGAAAGGCTATTGATTTAGGTATGCATTTTGGCAAAAATGCTGTTGCTTTGATGGTAGCAATTTTACCCAAACCCGATGATAGTATGGCAATTCTAATTAGAGTATATCCAGGAGGCGATCGCAATTATCTTCCTCAAGGATTGCAACTGAGCGGTTTAGATGTAGACGGAAGCTCATTTTTTACAGTGCAATCTAGAAGCAAAGATAACTATATTCAGTTCAAATTTACTGCCGAATTAGGCGATCGCTTTAATATTCAAGTTGCTTTAGGGGATGCCAATATTACTGAGAGTTTTGTTATCTAATTATTTACGTCCGCATGTAATTAGCAATTTTTCTCTCCCAAAATAAATGTCATATTTGACAGTAATTTTATTTATATTTTCTATTTGTAGAGACGTGATATATCGCGTCTCTACATTTGTAAAATAGTAATACAATTTTTTATATTTTGTATTGTAAATTGGAACATTAGCATTTACTATCGATTCTTCAGTATAATTACTGTTATAAAATTAGACTAAAGTTTTAATAAACCATTACTCCTTAACCGTCATGAGCAAGTTTGTTGTATTGAATATTGACGAAGGTAGTTTTGAGCAAGGTTTTCCTGTAAGCCTCGGAATTGGTGAAGATGGTGGTCCAACATACTATACAGAAAGGGTTACGCTTCCTCCCGCACCCGAAATTCCTCGCTTATATCAAGAATGGCGAGATAGATACCGCGATTTGGGTGAAACTATTAGACAAATTGATGTTTCTAACGCTCAAGTTACTAATATTTCCGTCATTGAGGATGAAAATGAGGCTAGGTATAAACTTGAGAGATATTTAAGCAATTGGTTTACTCAGCTTGCTTGGGAAAAATTGCAAGTCAGAATAGAAGGAAGAACGCAGCCAAATGAATCTATACGAGTAATTATTGATACTAATAATACTTGTTTAAAAAAGCTTCCTTGGCATTTATGGCAACTGTTTCACAATCGTCCCTATGCTGAATTTGCCTTATGTGCCGAGCATTCGCCCCCTACAGAACCTTTAAAACGCCCGGTGAAAATTCTGGCTATTTTTGGCGGTAGCGAAGGATTAGATTTGTCTTCAGACAGAGAATTGATCGCAAAATTACGCAGTCGGGGAGCAAAAATTACTTGCTTAGAACAACCCCAACTAAATAAATTAAGTGAGAGTTTGTGGAAACAACATTGGGATATTCTGTTTTTCGCTGGGCATAGTTCTTCTGGGGAAGAATGTAGAACTGGAATGGTTCAAATCAACGACAGCCAGAGTATTTCCCTAACTCGGTTAAGAAATTCTTTAAGAACTGCGGTTGAAAACGGTTTAAAATTAGCAATTTTTAATTCCTGCGATGGTTTGGGCTTAGCAGATGAATTGCGGGGTGTAGGAGTTCCGCAAATGATTGTCATGCGCGAACCCGTACCCGATGAAGTAGCGCGACAATTTCTAGAATACTTTTTAGAAGATTTTTCTCAAGGACATTCTTTATATTTAGCGGTAAGAAATGCACGTCAGCGTCTCGAATGGATGGAAGATAGCTTTCCCTGTGCTTCTTGGCTACCCGTAATTTGTCAAAATCCCGCAGCACGTCCTTTGGTTTGGGCTGAACCTTCGATGAAAAATTTGAAGAAATGGATTTTTGGTGGGATTGCGATCGCATTAATTTTTGCTGGTAATCAAATCATCAAAAAACTTGAATTCCATAGTATTTCTCAACAGCAGACAGTATTACCTACAACTTCACCAAGTCCAAACTCTCCTATAAATTCAGAAGTTACTATAGATTTAGGCGACAATTTTAGCTGGGGAGAAAAAATACTAATTAGCTATAACTCCAATCTATGGAAACAAAAAGGAATAGAAGCTTTTGCTCAAAAGAATTACAAACAGTCAATTGCATATTTTGCAAAATCTTTTCAACTAAATAAGAATGACCCAGAAACGCTAATTTATCTTAATAATGCTGTCGCGATGATACCTTCAGAAAGCGATAAGCTTCCGTTTTTAACTACAAGTACTTTCAAATCTTGCATTATTCAAAATCCAAAGCCTCTACAAATTGCTGCGATCGCTCCTACTTTTGGTAATACAACAAACCAAATCAATGAAGAAACATTGCGAGGAGTTGCCCAAGCTCAAAATGCAACTAATTTAAGCTGTGGAATTAAAGGCAGGCTGTTACAAGTAATTATTGCTGACGATCGAGATAAGGCTTCTACATCTGCACAAGTAGCAAAAACATTAGGTGAGGAGAAAGATATCTTAGCTGTAGTTGGTCATTATTCGAGCAGAGCAACTATTGAAGCTGGAAAAGTTTATCAAGATAAACAGATGGTTGTGGTTTCTCCCACCAGTACTGCTGTAAGAAAATCACCGAATAAAGTCTATGGAATTAATTTAAATAAATATGTTTTCCGTACACCAACAAATGATGGGATTGCAATTAAAGATTTAGTTAATTATATGGTCAGAACACTAGGTACAACAGAAGCAGCTATTGCCTATGATTCTAGTGGTTCGTACAGCAAAACTTATCGCGAAGAATTGAAAAATCAACTGCAATCAATCGAAAATGGTAGATTAATTAATCTTGCAGAGTGCGACCTTTACAATAATCCCAATCTCGAAAATTGCGTCAAAAAAGCTAATGAAACGGTAAGTGTATTAGTGCTTGTCCCTGAAACAGGTGTAACTTTTAATAAAGCTTTGGAAATTTTAGATAGCAATAATGGTTCAAATCTGACGCTCTTCGGTGGAGATTCTTTGTATAACCAAGCAGTGGAAAACAAAGGGGGGAAAGTAAGAAATCTGATCGTTCCAATTCCTTGGTTTCAGAATGAAGCTAATCAAAGCCCATTTGAACGCGATGCTCAAGAACTTTGGAATGCTCAAGTAAACTGGCGTACCGCAATGTCATATGATGCGACTATGGCAATTGTTGAGGGTTTGAAAGACATTGATGGAAATCCAACTCGTCAAGGACTCCAACAAGTTTTATCCGCACCGAATTTCTCCGCGACCGGTGCAGCAGGAAAAGTCGAATTTGAAAATGGCGATCGCAAAGTCACCCCCGAAAACAAAAATCAAATCGGCGTATTAGTTCAAGTAAAATGCCACAGTCAAAACACTTGTAAATTTGTTCGAGTTCCGCAACAGTAAAAATTATAAAAGATCCATAATTTCAATCCATTTCAACTCACATCTTGCACCTGTGTCAGAAACCCGGTTTCTTTTTGTGAAAACGTAATTCTTTCATTGTGTTACCAACAAGAAACCGGGTTTATTGGAGCTTACATATAATGGTGCATTATGGCATCTTCCATCTATTCATAAAAATAATATTTCTCTAACCGTAACACACCCTTCATTTACTAACTCTTAACTCCTCACTCCTCACTCCTAACTATATTAAATACCGGACTACCTTTAACTCTGCTTGAAATCAGGGAATAATAATCTTATCCCAAGAAATACGGAGGCGCGTATATGTTTAAGGTAGCCGTTGGTCACAGTAACGATCCAGATTCATATTCTGCCATTACAGAAATATTAGAACAATGTCAAATTAGTTTAGCCGGAGAGATTCCTACTGCTGGAATTTTATTTGCTGCAATTGATTTCGAGCATTCCCTTCTGTTGCAAGAAATTAATCGAGCTTTTCCCGGAATTGAATTAATTGGCTGTACGTCAGATGCTGAGATTTCTTCGGTAATGGAGTTTGAGCAAGATTCTTTGACTTTAATGCTGTTTTGTTCCGATGAGGTGGAAATTCGTGCGGGTGTCGGAAAGGGACTTTCTCAGGATTCGGTTGCAGCTACAAAACAAGCGGTACAACAAGCACAAGCTAAAAGCAAATTAAAGTCTTATCAATTATGTTTAGCAACTCCCGATAGTCTGACAGCTGATGGAACTTTGATTGTAGATGGCTTGAAACTAGCCCTCGGCGATCGTTTTCCTATTTTAGGTGGATTAGCTTGCGACCAATTACAATTTAATCAAACCTACCAATTTTTTAATACCGAAGTTTTAAGCGATTCGGTGCCAATTCTACTATTTTCGGGAAACTTATTGTTTTCTCACGGTGTTGCAAATGGTTGGCATCCTATCAGTAGAAAAGCTGTAGTTACCAAAATTGAGAAAGATATTATTTATGAAATAGATAATAAACCTGCTTTGGATTTTTATAAAAATTATTTAGATAAACTTCTACCTTCACCCGAATATCCTTTAGCAGTATTTGACTCGCAAACTAATAATTTTTATACGCGAGCAGTACACGTGTTCGACCCCGAAACTAAGCATATCAATTGTTTTGCCAGAATTCCCGAACAATCTATAGTACAAATTGCTCAAGCAAGTCGTGAAGATATTTTAGCTGCTGCAAAAACATCAATTACCAAAGCGTTGGAAACTTATCCTGGAACTCAACCGCAAACTGCTATATTCTTTTCTTGTACTGCTCGTCAACAACTACTAGGTACGCGAACAAAGGAAGAGTATCAATTTGCTAAAACTATTTTCAGCCAAGATTTTCCATGTTGTGGTTTTTACTCGAATAGCGAAATTTCGCCTTTAGAAAACGGTACATCCAGTAGATTGCATCACCAAACTTTTGTAACATTACTTTTAGGAGTGGAGTAAGTTAAGTGATGATGGAATCCGAAGAATACGAGCAAAGAATCAAGGAATTAGAAAAAGCCAATCGGGTTTTGCAAAAAAAGTTAGAACGTTCCCAATCTAATCTGGTTTTCTTAGAAGAAAGCAATGATAAAAAAGAACTATTGCTGAAAAAAGTAATCGTTGAATTAGCGGAATCAAAAAAAGTTTTAGAACAGCGCAGTCAAGATTTAGAGCAAGCTTTACAAAATTTACAAGCAACTCAAGCGCAATTGGTAGAATCGGAGAAAATGTCTGCTTTAGGAGTAATGGTTGCTGGTGTTGCTCACGAAATCAATAACCCCATCAGCTTCATTTATGGCAATCTCCCTCACGTTGAAGAATACGTTAAAGATTTATTTAATTTATTAGAATCTTATCAGAAATATTCTCCAAACCCTACTCCTGCACTACAAGCAGAAATCGAAGTCTCGGAACTTGATTTTATTAAAGAAGATTTCCCCAAACTTTTAAATTCTATGACAGTCGGTGCCCAACGCATCGAAAAAATTGTTTTATCTTTACGCAACTTTTCCCATCTGGATGAAGCAGAAATCAAAAAAGTAGACATTCAAGATGGTTTAGATAGCACCTTAATGATTTTACAAAACAAACTTAAAGCAGAATCAAACCATTCAGAGATTCAAATAATTACAGAATACGGCAATCTTCCCCCCGTGGAATGCTACGCAAGACAATTGAATCAAGTATTTATGAATATTATTCTTAATGCTATTGACGCTTTAGAAGAATCATTAAATCCACAAATTAAAATAAGCACCGAAAGTAAAGAAGACTTAGTGCTAATAAAAATTGCTGACAACGGTATGGGAATAACAAAAGAAGTCCAGAAAAAAATATTTAATCCCTTTTTTACAACTAAACCCGTCGGCAAAGGAACGGGTTTGGGATTATCCACCAGCTATCAAATTATTGTTGACAAACATCACGGTAAATTGGAATGTCATTCAATTCCCGGAATTGGTACTGAATTTGTAATTACGCTTCCCCAGAAGTATAGGGGATGAGGGGATGGGGAGATGGGGAGAGGGGGAGACAAGGGGACAAGGGGAGAGGGGGTAGAGGGGGTAGAGGGGGTAGATAATTCTTAACTCCTCACTCCTAACTCCTAACTCCTCACTCCTCACTCCTCACTGGTTACTGGTTGCTGTTCTTTTTCAATGCTAATAACATTTCCATTTGGGTTAGGGATTTGTTGGGGCTGGTTGCGGTTACGCCGATGCCGCGAATGGAGTTGAGGATGGCGATCGCTTCTGGTGTTTGTGGAGAAAAACGAGTGACGATTGGTAGGGCTTTAGTCATGTCTAGGTAGAAGTAACCGCCGTTTTCTTGTGGTAATGTTGCTGTTATGCCTTGGAAACTTTCGCCGCTGTTGAGGGGTTGTAATCCTTTTTGAGCGAGGTTTTCAGCTATGGAACCGCCAACGGCTAGTACTGCTGTTTGTTCGTCTAGCCAACCGTGGGCTAATAATGCACCTTGTCCGGGAATTTGCCATTCTGTGATATTTTTACCGTCGATGTCTTTTTGGGCAATTTGGATCGATTGGGCTTTGGCAAGGTTGTCTAATTTACTAAATGTCGCTTCTGCTGTTTGGCGAGATCCGGTATGAAACAAAAATGCACCACCGAAACCAATTTGCTTTAATAATCCTTGTTCTATAGGGATGGCAGCGATCCCAAATTCTCCATCCATCCAGCCGAATACGTCTTTATCTAAGTCTATATCAACTAATTTTAATTGTCCGCGTGCTTGCTGAAGGGTTGCGTTAAGTTCGGGAGTATCTTTGGCTTGTTCGACAAAAGCCGCCCACCATTTACTGATTCCTCCTCCACTAATTAGGGCGATTGTATTTTGAGGAAGTTGAGATAATACTTTACCGGGTGTTTTTTCGTATTGATATTTTACTTTTTGCGCGTCTAAATTAGTATTCGCTTTTATTCGCAATCCACCATCATCAACACCGATACCAGCGACAACGGATTTTATCTGTTTCAACTGTTCTAAGGTTTGCGGTGGTAATTGTTGCGCTTGCGGATTATTGGCGATTAGCTGCTTTACCATATCCGAATAATCGGGTACGTAAACTTGTGCTAGGGTATTCTCCAAATTAAGATTATCTCCCATAACTTGGGAAGCACCCGATTTTCTCAAAAATGAAGGTTCTCCTTGGGATGTATCGATCGCTTGGGTTAAAGCGTTTTGATTCGCAGAAAATAAGACGCGATCGTTTAATATTGTGCTGTATGTAGGACTTCCTTTACCTTTGGTTTCTTGGATTGTTTGTCCTTTATATTTGATTTCCTTAGTTTTAACGTTTTTTTGCTGCTTGAGTTTGTTGGAAAAGTTTAAAGCTTCTACTTTGTCTTTAATTCCCACTACCATCAAGATATTCGGTTCTGCCGATACTTGAGTATTATTTTGAGTATTATTTTCAGTTTTATTTTGCGCGGGTTGAACTTTTGATGGTGGTAATACGGCTACCATGACTCCACCAACCCAAGGTTTTAAGTCTTTATCGTAAGTAATACTGTCATCGCTTGACAAATTTTCATTAAAGCTCTTCAATCCCTCAGCTACTATTTTTTGGGCTTCGGGAGTACCAAACTGTTCCAACTTTGACCAAACTTTTGAGTCTGTAGCAATATAAGTTGCCATCATCGCATCGTCAGGAACTAGTTTAGCGCTAGCAGTTGCATCGGAAATACCTCCAGATGGTCCGCCTTTCAAGTACGAATACATTGCGATACCGCCAACTACAACTACAGCAGCAGCGATCGCGGGAATTAAAAATTTAGGCTTAAGTTTAGACATTAGGGTATATAAGGTTAGAGGTTAAAGGTTAAAGGTTAAAGGTTAAAGGTGGAAATTACATAAGTAAGTCGGTAAAAACTTAAATCTTGTACCAGTTTCAGAAACCCGGTTTCTTTTTGATTTCACAACGGGATATTCACGCTTTCACGACAAGAAACCGGGTTTCTTTAAGCGGAATTGAGAATGGCGTAAGATGTCGGCAGAAATAAATTTAACTATGTAACAGAATATAAATTGGCATTAAAGTCCTACTGCCTACTCCCTATTCCCTGCTCCCTTGTCATAATTACAATTTTCAACTTCTTTCTACTTACATATCTCAGATACCATATCGGTATTTGCTGATAAACTTAGTAATTCTACACACTATCTAGCAAAATTTACCTCAACAGGATAATGTGTTAGTCCATAAATGTTTTTAATATTGATGGGCAAATCAGTAATGGTGACAAATTATTCTAATCTATATAAATTTTGGTTGAAGTATTTTTACTCAGGGAAAACTGTTTCAGACGTAGAATTAACTTACGCGCTTTGATGTCGAGGTGGGTGTAAAGTAAGCGCTACTTGCTAATGTGGTAATTTAACCGCCAATTCTTATTTGTTTATTACATTCAAAATTTTACCGATTATAAGGTCAAGATAAATCAATGTTGCAGTCATATTTTGATACCGAACAGCGTCATAAATCTTTTGTTTCACCGGGTGCGAAACCGCAGTACAATCCGGATAGACCCGGACAGGTCAAGCATATTTTCCTCGATCTGAGTTTGGATATTCCCTCGGAAACCGTTCGCGGTACTTGTAAAATAACTTTAGCGCCGATCCGCGATGGTGTAGAGCGCTTGCATTTAGATGCTGTCAATTTAAATATTGAATCGGTTGCTGTTGCAGAAACCGCACAGAAGTTTAACTACGATGGCGAACATCTTTCTATCGAACTTAGTTCCCCGACTCAAGTTAATCGGCGAGTTGAAATTATTATCGGCTATTCGGTGGAAAAACCCCAGCGCGGTATTTATTTTATTCAACCAAACGAACATTATCCCGATAAACCTACTCAAGTTTGGACTCAAGGAGAAGACGAAGATTCGCGGTTTTGGTTTCCTTGCTTTGATTATCCCGGACAATTATCTACTTCGGAGATTCGGGTAAGTGTTCCTAAACCTTTAATAGCGATTTCTAACGGCGAATTAATTACTACTGAAGATGATGGGGAAAATAAAGTCTATCACTGGCTGCAAAAGCAGGTTCATCCTACTTATTTAATGACTTTGGCTGTAGGTGATTTTGCTGAAGTTAGGGATACGTGGCACGATAAACCCGTTACTTATTACGTAGAGAAGCCGCGCCGAGATGATGCTAAACGCACTATGGGTAAAACTCCGCAAATGATGGAGTTTCTCAGCGAAAAATATGGTTACGATTATCCTTTTCCTAAATATGCTCAAGTGTGCGTTGATGACTTCATTTTTGGAGGTATGGAAAATACTTCTACGACGCTGTTAACCGATCGCTGTTTGATCGATCAAAAAGCAGCTGTCGATAATCGCAACGCCGAAAGTTTAGTTGTTCACGAATTGGCGCATCAGTGGTTTGGCGATTTGGTAGTAATTAAGCATTGGTCCCATGCTTGGGTTAAGGAAGGGATGGCAAGTTATTCTGAGGTAATGTGGACCGAGCATGAATATGGTTCGAGTGAAGCAGATTACTATCGTTTGCAGCAAGCACGCCGCTACATTTCTGAAGATAGCAGTCGCTACCGTCGTTCGATGGTAACTCATGTTTACCGAGAAGCGATCGAGCTTTACGATCGCCATATTTATGAAAAAGGCTCCTGTGTCTATCATATGATTAGAGCGCAGTTGGGAGAAGATTTGTTTTGGCAAGCTATTGCTACGTTTGTTAACGATAATGCCCATCAAACTGTAGAAACTATAGATTTGTTGCGAGCAGTTGAAAAAGCTAGCGGCTGTAATTTAACGTTTCTTTTTGACCAATATGTTTATCGTGGCGGACATCCCGATTTTAAAGTTGCCTATGTTTGGGATGGCGATGCTAATTTGGCAAAGGTGACGGTTACTCAAACTCAGGTAACTTCGGATGATAAAAATGACGCAAGTTTGTTTAATTTAAGAATTCCCATCGGTTTTGGCTATGTCGATCGCGCTGATGATTTAAAAGTTTTTACGGTAAGGGTTTCGGAGAAAGAACAGAGTTTTTACTTTCCGTTAGAGAAAAAACCCGATTTTGTCAGCTTTGATGTGGGGAATAATTACCTCAAAACTATAACTTTGGAATATCCCATACCGGAGTTGAAAGCGCAGTTACTATACGATACAAATCCAGTTTCGCGGATTTATGCTGCTGAAGCTTTGGCGAAAAAAAGCAGTTTGGAAGCCGTGAAAGCCTTATCGGAATCGTTAAAGGGCGATCCTTTTTGGGGTGTGCGTGTAGAAGCCGCCAAACAACTTGCAGAAGTTCAATTAGATCAAGTTTTTGATGTTTTGGTGGAGTATTTATCAGATGATAATCCTTACGTGCGGCGAGCTGTAGCGCAAGCACTGGGTAAAATCAAAACTCAAGAAAGCTTTGAAGCTTTGAAAAAATTATCTCAAGCTGGAGATGACAGTTACTATGTTGAAGCTGCTGCTGCTGCTTCCATCGGTTCGATTGCTGCCACAATGGGAGAAGACAAACCGGATGAAGCGGAAGTTGTAGAGTTGTTGTCAAATATTTTGCAAACAAAAGCCGGTTGGAATGAAGTTGTGAGAAATGGCGCGATCGCAGGTTTATCTGAATTAAAAACTAGCGAACAAGCTTTAAATTTAATTTTGGATTATACCAAATTAGGCGTACCGCAAGCTTTGCGTTTGGGAGCAATTCGGGCTTTAGGAAAAATTTCTACCGGGCAAAATCCTGTAAATTTAGAAAGAATTTTGGAAAGGTTAACCAAACTTTCTCAAGAGACTTTCTTTTTAACTCAAGTTGCGGTAGCATCTTCACTCGGACAGATGGAAAATAAAAAAGCTATTGCAATTTTACGCACTTTAGCCGCACAAACTCCCGATGGGCGCGTGCGTCGCTATGCTGAAGAAGAAGTTGATTCCTTGGTTCAAAAAACTAAATCCGATAGTGCGGTAAATGAGTTGCGATCCGAATTAGAACAACTTAAACAGCAAAATCAACAACTTAGAAGTCGTTTGGAAAGTTTGGAAGCTAAATCGAAGTCATCACAATAAATAGGTATTGTTTCTTTGTTCCCAGCTGGTCGGCTGGGAATTTATTTCAAAAGGTATCTTTGATTAACTGCTCTGAAGACAGTCCCTACAAGTTCTAGAGTATTAGGCTTTTTACCGAACTTAATATAAAGTTATGATAAAGCTTGCAATTTTTCACGGATTATTTTTGTTTGAAATTAAAAAAAAATACTGTATTTTACCCGTATTTAATAATTTAAAGACATAATTTATACCTCTTAAATAAAAATTTTGTAAAGATTGGGCTAAGTTGAGTAATTTTGGAACCGACTAATATTAAGATTTAAAAAGTGTGATAAATTTTCTATGAAGAAATCAAAGCTGTTTTGCGTACATTTGTAAGGTTATTGATATTTGTAAGCTGTTAGTAAAGGATTGCTTAAATTTAGTTCAAGATTTTGTGCTTAAAAGCTAAGTCAATTAAATCAAATCGTTAAAAATACGGCTATTGGAAAAGTCGAATTTTTACAAATACTTTTATGATGCGATCGCAAAATATAGTGCATCTAGTATAACTACTATTGTGCGGGATATTTAACAATGCATAAGCCTGTATTAACAATTTTTTATCAATTCAATCCTTGGAATGCTACTATTGGAGGAATTCAGACACTAATAAAAATCTTTATCAAATATGCTCCTAGCGAGTTTGAGGTGCGACTGGTAGGGACGGGAGACGATCCAAGTCAGCCAGTCGGTAAGTGGGTTGAATCTGAATTTGCAGGCAAAGAAATTAGTTTTCTAGCTTTGTTTAACTTAGGAAATGATAATCATCGAAGCTTGATTCCTACTTCAGTAAAGTATACTGTTGCACTGATGGGACGCAACTTTGCCTCAGATTTTATGCATTTTCATCGTCTGGAGCCAACTATATTTACTCGACATTGGCAGGGAGAAAAAACCCTATTTATTCACAATGATATTCAGACACAGATGAAAGCAGGAGATAAGCAAAAATCAATTTTGTGGCAGAGATTTCCCGAAGCATATTTTACCTTAGAAAAGTTTTTAATCGGGCAGTTTGACCAAATACTCTCGTGCAATACTGATGCTGCGGAATTATTCCGACAGCGCTATCCTAATATTGCAGAGCGTATAGCTTATATAAAAAATTCATTTGACCCAGAAATTTTCTACCCATTAACTCAAGAAGAACGAGTTCTACAAAGGTGTAAGCTTTCAGTTGAAATGGGTTTAGCAGAAGAAACAAGTTTTGTTCTGTTTGCTGGTAGATTGCATCCCCAAAAAGACCCAATTCTTTTGTTACGTGCGTTTGCGGCTCTCAAGGATCTCTCAGTTCATCTGTCGATCGCAGGGGATGGAGAGTTAGCACCGGAAGTACGTGCAGAGATTAATCGTTTGGGTTTATCAGAACGGGTGACAATGCTTGGTGTCCTCAATCAAAAAGAATTGGCACGGCTCCATCAGATTAGTAATGTCTTTGTTCTGAGTAGTGTATATGAAGGTTTACCTTTAGTAGTGCTAGAGGCACTTGCTTGTGGAACACCTGTAGTCACTACCAAATGTGGTGAAACTCCAAAATTATTGAGTCTTGATAGTGGATTAGTCTGTGAACGAAATCCAATGTCTATAGCAGATGCTTTACGTAAGGTTGTATTAAATCCAGAGGATTATCCGATAAAATCCTGCGTGGAAACTGCATCTCCATATGCAGCAAATAATGTAGTTAATCAAGTATACAGTCAAATGTGGCAACGTTGGGAGCAGCGATTAGATGCTATCTGAATTTCAACAAACACATTCTGAAATTCTTGCTCAATAAAAAATTGAAATTTTTAATCCAAGTATAGTTGTCTCATTTATTGCTAGTGGCTATCGCTACTAATTAGACGCAGATATCATATGGTACCAATAAAAATTGATGAACTCTATATTACTATTACTAAGTTTAGAGTTCCTAAATTAGCGAGAAAAAAGCAAAATAATGTCGCATTATCGCGTAAATCGGTATTTTCTCCCGATTTATACGTAGAAGATAAAAATATGACTTATATATACTTTAATTTATGATTTCCATAAATGACATAATATTGTATGATTAAAAGTGTTAAGGAATGTAACGTGTCAAACAATTAGCTAATCGAAGTAAGGCTTTGAATAAAGGAGCATATTTATTAGAATTAGTTAAAAGATGATAAAATCGCAATATAGGCAGAAATATTGCCCAAATGAACATACCTTTATCTCAGAATAACGTTCGCTATAGAAAAGATTTCTGAGCGTTTGAATTAGGTGATTATACTAAGGGATGATGGAAAAATGAGAGTACTTGAGCGGCAATAGTCTTCAAAGAATCTACAAGCCTCAATCCTATCTGCGATCCCGATTAAAAGCTTTAAAAGAACTGAGGGGTGTTTTGCGTATTAACTCTGTTAATATTTCATCTTTTTTAATAGCTGTGTGAAACTCCAAACTGCTTGTTTCTCGAAGAAGTGTAATAGACATTTTTTAGTCTATTTAGCTAAATCCTACCGACTTGAAAATTTTACTCATCTTCCGTAATAGAACTGATTTATATGAAAATTGCTGTAATTGGTGCAAAAGGTCTACCTCCTAAACAGGGTGGAATTGAGCATTATTGTGCGGAAGTCTATCCCCGGATGGCAGCACGAGGTCACGGAGTAGATTTGTTTGCTCGTTCTTCTTACACTGATACCCCTTACTCGAAGCAGTATGAATCAAACGGTGTGAAAGTTATCTCCTTACCAGGAGGAAACATCAGAGGGATAGACGCTTTTATTACATCTATGGAGGGAGCAGCGATCGCGACTGCAAATAAATACGATATTGTTCATTTTCATGCTCTAGGTCCATCTTTGTTTACTTGTTTACCTAGAATTATTTCTTCTGCAAAGATTGTAGTTACCTGTCACGGATTAGATTGGCAGCGTGCAAAATGGGGGAATTTTTCGACTCGCTTGATAAAAATGGGAGAAAAGGCAGCAGTAAAATTTGCCCATAGTATTGTTGTGGTATCTGAGGCACTTCAAGACTATTTCTGGCAAACCTATAACAGAGAAACGATTTATATCCCAAATGCGCCAGCAAGTTACTTTGACTCTGGCTCGAGTTTTAGTTACGGAACTTCTTTAGGGTTAGAAAAAAATAAATACATCCTATTTTTGGGGAGACTTGTACCAGAAAAACGCCCCGAATTACTCCTACGTGCTTTTTCCGCTCTTAAACCTACTGGATGGAAACTAGTCCTAGCTGGTGGAATTAGTGATGCGAGAGATTTTTCTGCCAAACTTCTGCAAAAAGTAGCAGCGAATCCGCACATCGTATATGCAGGGGAACTTAGGGGAACTCGTTTAGCCGAAATTGTTCGAGGAGCCGGTTTGTTTAGCCTACCATCTGATGTCGAAGGAATGCCCCTAGCAATGTTAGAGGCAATGCAAGAAGGTGTACCTGTGGTAGCAAGTGATATTCCACCACATAGACAATTGCTAGCTCAACAGCGAGGGATATTATTTGAAGCAGGAAATATTGATTCTTGTACTCGTTCTTTGGAATGGGCAATTAATAATCATACTGAAATCACCTTAATGGCAATAAAGGCACAGAGATACGTCATGCTTAATTATTCTTGGGAACGAATTACATCTGACAATTTGAATCTTTACTGCAAAATATTAAACCTGCCCAACTCATTAAATAGATTGCAATCCAGTTCTGACAAACTGGAAAAAATCTACTTGAAAAATCGATAAATCCCTTTCAGTTTGAATGTGCCTTTTTGGAAGATTATACGTAATGAACAATAGTATTGTATCTATCCTTACAGTCTTGCAGCGGCGGAGTTTACCTGCTATAGCTACGTTTGCTGCTGTCATTACTGGGGCAGTATATTATCTTAACGTAACTCCACGTATTTATGAAACGTCGGCGCGATTAATACTCGATAATAAATCAGCTAGCGTTTCCGAGTTAGGTCGCGATCTGACACAATCATCAGGAGGTTCTGTTGGCTCTAGCCCTCTAGCCGACCAAGCAGAGTTAGTGAAATCACAGCCAGTTTTATCAAGAGCGATCGCCAAGGTTTCTTCCGATCGAGTTAATTCATCTAAAACTTTACCCGCACCTAACGATATTAAAGCAAATTTACAAGTAAAAATTGTTCCTGCCACCAACATTTTAGAACTGAACTATAAAAATCAAGACCCAGTTCTAGCTGCAAAGCTGCTTAATGCGATTGAGTCGGCAATGGTTGAGGAAAATGTTAGAACCATCAAAGCACAAGCAAGCAAAGTGAAGAAGTTTTTAGAAAAATATGAGCTTCCCAATGCTCGTATGCGATTAATGAAAGCTGATGGTGTGGAAAAGACATATAGGCGCGAAAGCGGCATTATCTCCTATGATGAACAAAGCAAAAGTTTAGTAGAAAGCTTAGCCTCGGTAGAAGAGCAAGAGCGCGATCTTTTAGTGCAACTACAAGAAGCGCGATCGCAAGAAACATCTTTGCAAGAGATTACAAAAACACAAAACCCGAAGAATGCTTACGCGGCAGTACGCAGCGGACAAAATGAAGAACTTAAAAAACTGCGAGGGAAGCTATCAGATTTGGAGCAGCAGTTGGCTGAAACTCGTTCGCGTTTTACAGAAGACCATCCCAGCCTCATATCACTAATTCAGGAACGTGATGCTATTAAGAGATTATATCAACAAGAACTTAACAAGGTGTCTTCTAGCGATCGAGCTGTTCTCCCCAATGATAATATCGCAGCCGAACAATTGAGCCAAGACCTTAGTTCTCAACTAATTACTAATCGAATTCAGAGATTAGCAATTGAAAATAAGCTTACCACTGTCCAAAATGAGCTAGCCAACCTGCAAAAACGCCTCAAAGAACTTCCAACAAAACAACAAAAGCTTACTGCGATTACCCGCAGGCGAGAAGAAGCCGAGTCATCCTTGAAGTTTCTTCAAAGCAAACTAGAGGAAGCTCGGATTGCAGAAGCTCAAAAAATAAGCAACATTCGGATTATAGAAACAGCAACAGTACCAACTTCACCTGCTTCTCCAAAACCAACAGTCACCTTAGTACTTGCGATAGTATTTGGAGGGGTTTTAGCAACTGGGGTAGTGATACTGTTAGAAGTAATGGATAATACTCTCAAAAACGCTGCTGAAGTAGAGGAATTGTTAGAATTACCGCTATTGAGTGTATTACCTCCTTTGCCTACCAAGAAGCTCAAACTTAATTCAGCAGAAAAACTTTTAGAACATATCAGCTTTGTTGAGCCTTATCGTAACCTCTGCAAAACTTTACAGATCGGCGGGATTCAAAAGCCTCGGTTGATTGTTGTTAGTAGTACTATTTCGGGAGAAGGCAAGTCAGTAGTAGCCGCTCACTTAGCTGCCGTTTCCGCAATGCTATCTCGGCGAACATTAATTATTGACGCAAATTTACAAAAACCCGCGCAGCACAAGGTATTTAATTTAGACCCCACAATAGGAATTACAGATGTCATTGATGGTAAAAAATCATTAATGGAAGCAGTGCAGCCAACAAATATCGATCGCCTTCATGTATTGACCTATGGAAAACCGCAAGACCATCCCTTGCAATTACTGGAGTCTGCGGAGATAGATGCCATGCTAGCAGAAGCTACCAATAAATACGATTTAGTCATCATAGATACAAATTCTCTAAGTGATTCGCCGGATGCTGCAATTTTGAGTAGGAATAGTGACGGACTGATTATAGTTACACGTCCGGGTTTCACGCCAAAAGAAATACTACGAAAAACTGTATCAGAATTAGTTAAAAGCCGTATACCTCTTTTGGGAGTAGTAATAAATGACCAAACGATCTCTGTAAACGAAAAGTATTACCATTCCAGTGCGATCGAAAGTTATCAGCCCATAAAAAGTTTAACCGATGAAGAAATCAACAGTAAAAAACCAGCCAATACAGCTAATGGTTTGAGGAGTAATTAACGATGTTTACTAATCAACCCTTAAGTCCTGGATTTCGTCTGGCACTCTTTGTAGGATTGCTAGGGGTGGCAATTGGTGTATTTGCAGGTTTTCTGGTTGGTGCCAATCCTCAGTTACTGGGAATGGGTTTAGTCGCAGTAGTAATGATGATTTGGTTTTTTGCCAAATTTGAGCAAGCGGTGATTAGTCTATTGATACTCCGATCTTCCCTTGATATATTTTACGCTCAACAAATACCAGCTGCATTTGCGATCGGTTTAGATGCTTTGACTTTACTTTATGTAACTACACAGTTACTTACGGGTAAAGCTGTAAAGGTGGACAAATTCTGGTGGTTCTTTGCAACTTGGGTCGGATTACAAGGAGTTTCAGTAATCTTATTATCCCTCGGTGGACTGGGGCTAGATCGTTCACATTTTCCAGAGGTTATCCGCGAATGGGTGCGTTTGTTTTCCTGGTTAATGGCATATCTATTAATAATGCAGCTTAAAGAGCGTATGCATCCGAGCAAGATAATTAATGCTCTTTACCTAAGTCTTGTTGCACCACTCACAGCAGCCTTGATGCAACTAGTTTTGCCCTCTTCTTTACTTCCACCTTTATTAGCACCTAGAGCGCGAGCCTTAACTGATATTGAAGGAGCTTCTCGGATCAATGGAACCCTTGGTCATGCGAATACATTTGCTACTTTTCTGATATTTTTCTTAGGTCTAACCTATTGGAAGTTAGAAAAGTCGCAACGGCGCTTACCTTGGTTTCTATTACTAAGTGTAATTATATTTTTTATTGTTACGACCAAAACTTTAATTGGTTTAGTTATGGCATCTGTCTTAATTATAGTTTTGATTGCGCCCAAATTCAGCCCAGTTAAGCTGATTGGCGGCATTCTTCTATTTGCAGTCATCATTGGGTTGTTCGCTAGTACAGACTTTGGCAGAGAACGTCTAGCTTCTGTCCTTGAGACACCGCTGTTTAATCGAGATATGGATATATCACGTTCGATTTTGCTGTCAAAATCAGATGGTAATAGCTTTAATTGGCGGCTTGCTCAGTGGGATCGTTTATTAACAGCCTGGAAACAATCGCCAATTTTTGGTTATGGGTTGGGGACAACACCTATTATTGGTGGGAATGAAGCTCACAATGATTATGTCAGATGGCTGGTTGAGGGAGGGATTGTAGGTTTAGGCTTGTTTTTAACTTTTCTTGGCGCTAATTTTGTCCGTCTAGCTAAATTGTGGTTTTCTTTACCTAAAAGAAGCCCTCAAAGGGATCTTTGTCTAGTTTTATTTGCAACTTTAGTGGCAGTATCTATAGGCATGATTACTGAGAATATCTGGAGTCATACCGCTCTTTTTTACTATTGGTTAACGATTTCAGCAATTGTCGGTTGGGATTGGAAGCATTCTCAAGTTGTGGACAGGTAAAGATAAATAATAGCTACAATTTTGCACAAAAGTTATGCCAAATAAAAAACTATGAATACTAAAAAAATATTAGTTACTGGTGATAGATTCATGATTAATCGTCATCAACTTTTATTCCAAGAACTGTCATCACACGTTGAGGATATCCAATATCTGAATGTTGAAAAATTCTCCGATGCAAAACTATTAAAACAGCTTGGTAAATTAATTAAAAAAAGACTTTCATTTTTACCAATAAAATCTGCAAGTAGACTGCGTAAAAATGCTGATAGTTTTATTAAAGCATCACGCGATTTAGAAACAAAAATTAGAAACCTAAAATTCAAGCCGGATTTAATATTTCATCTCTATGGTATGTACAGTCCATTCTGGGATGAATTTGATATACCTTATGTAACTTATTTAGACTATACGATGGCATTAGCCAGAAGAAATTGGTCTCCGTGGGCACCATTCAGTACAGAACAAGAATTTGCATCGTGGATAGAATGCGAGCGCAGAGCTTATCAAAATACTCACCATCTTTTTACCAAGTCTGGTTTGGTTAAGCGCTCTTTGATAGAAGATTATGGTATTAACCCTGACAAAATCACTGTTGTAGGAACTTCAGGTAAGTTCTTGGAACCTTATCAAGGTGAAAAGAAATTCGGAAGCAAACAAATTCTTTTCAATGGTTCTGATTTTAAAAGAAAAGGGGGTGATTTAGTTTTAGCAGCTTTCAACAAAGTCAAACAAGAAATTCCAGAAGCTAAGTTAGTCATAGTTGGCGATAATTTATCCATTAATCAAGATGGTGTTTATAACCCAGGATATATATCTTCTGCTTCAGCCATGAAGAATCTTTTCATAGATACAGATTTAGTTGTTGCACCTTCACTCTGCGAACCTGTAGGTTTATTTTCAGTAGAAGCTATGAATTATGGAGTGCCCTGTATTGTCTCAGATAATGGGGGTATATCCGAGATGATCGATCATAAAGTAAGCGGTATTGTTATTTCCCAACCCACCTCAGAAGTTTTGGCTAATCACATAATCGAGCTACTATCTGATAGTAATGTCTTAAAAGAAATGTCACAGAATATAAGACATGAAGTTCTGAATTTATTTAACTGGAATCATATTGCGAATAAAATGTCATGTGTAATATCAGAAATTTAATTCAAAACAAAGCAAAAAAAGCTCCAATACGGCTAATAATTTGTTTTTAAAGCATACAGAAATATTTTTAGTTTAATTATCAATTAGGAAAAAGAGAATGACAAAAGTTTCCGTAATTATACCTGCTTATAATGCAATGACCTATTTTCCCAAAACGATAGAAAGTGTATTACAGCAAACCTTCACTGATTTTGAAGTAATTATTGTCAATGATGGTAGTTCAGATGGTATAGAAGAATGGGTAAATACAATTACAGATAATCGAGTCAAGCTAATTTCTCAAAAAAATCAAGGTGCAGCAACTGCAAGAAATACTGGAATTGCTCATGCTAAAGGAGAGTATATAGCATTTCTAGATTCTGACGATCTTTGGGAACCAAGCAAGCTGGAAAAACAAGTATATTGCTTGGAGAATAATCCAGATATAGGTTTGGTTTATGCTTGGATATCGTCAATCGATGCAAATGGGAATAGCCGAGGAAAAATATATGCTAATCACATAGAAGGCAATGTGTGGGAAAAACTCATAGAAGAAAATATTGTCAGGTCTTGTAGCGCAGCAATGTTACGTCGCGAATGCTTTGAAAAATTAGGGGTTTTTGATACAAATTTAAAATTTGCAGAAGACTGGGAGATGTGGATTCGTATCGCTACGAGTTATTCTTTTGCCGTTATTAAAGAACCTTTGGTTTGTTACCGTCATCATCCAAATAATAAATCCAGGAATTATATCAAGACCATAGACAATTTTCGTCTCATCATTGAAAAATCTTTTGAATCAGTTCCCTTTGAACTTTTATACTTACGAAATAAAAGCTATAGCCGCGTTAATTTAGTTTTTGCCTGGAAATGTATTCAAAATCAAGAACCTGATTGCAATCAAGCAGAACATTTTCGTCAACAAGCTCTCAAACACAATCCTCAACTAGTTTTTTCAAAAGAAAATTTTCGTTTAATCATAGCTATTCTTTTGATGCGCTGGTTTGGGAACAACGGCTATATAAAATTTGTAAATAACCTCAATAAAACACGTAAACTTGTTAGCAATTTCACTAGATAAAAATCTCAAAATAGATGTTAATAAAAACAAAGCTCAAGCGTCTCTTATCTGACAAATTTGTTCGTAATAGTGGCTGGATGGGAGTGTCAGAACTATTGCATCGCATTTCCCGTTTAATCACAACAGTAGTTCTTGCTCGTATGTTCACTCCTTACGACTATGGACTAGTAGCTGTGATTTATACGGCTTGGAGCTTTGGTAATGTTTTTACCCTTAGAAATGGGGTTGGCTCTAAAATTATTCAAGCGAATGAAAGCGATTTAGAAACTATCTGCGTCACATCATATTGGCTAAACTGGATTTTATGTGGCTCTATCGCACTTGTTCAAGCTCTAACAGCTTATCCAATTGCTAAGTTTTACGGAAGCGACGATTTAATTTTTCCTTTAGTCACCCTTAGCTTACTCTACTTAATCATTCCATTTTTTTTAGTTCAAGAAGCATTAATTAGACGACAAAACAAACTAAAGATTATAGCTTTTGCTAAAGGAGGACTAGCTATAGCTACAAACTTAATTACCGCTCTATTAGCAATTCTAGGTATGGGAATATGGGCTGTAGTTTTAGGAATGCTATTAGCTTATCCCGTGCAAATGGTAATTTTGAATAGAAACTATCACTGGCAGCCTGGTAAACTTTTTAAGCTTGAAAAATGGCAAGAAGTTCTTAGCTATGGTGGCAATCTGCTCGGTGTTTCCTTATTAGAACAACTCAGAAAAAATATAGATTATTTAATAGTAGGAAGATTTTTAGGTGTAGATGCTTTAGGGATATATTTCTTTGCTTTCAACGCAGGCTCTGGAATCAGTAACAATGTCATTATGGCATTTACTTCATCAATGTTTCCATATTTTTGCGAAGTTGGCGACAATCTTCAGCAACTTAAGAACAGATTTTTTACTAGTCTGAAAAAATCTTCCTTAGTGATAGTACCGCTTATCCTTCTCCAAGCTAGTCTAGCACCATTCTACGTTCCAATTATTTTCGGTCAAAAGTGGGTAAGTGCAGTTCCAGTTTTGATCGTTATTTGTCTTTCAGTTATACCTGTTATTGTTTATCACGCAACCAACCATCTACTTAATTCTGTAAATAAAATGAAATTGAATCTTTATTGGAATTTGATTTTTACAGTTTTATTTGCTTTGGTGTTATTAATGGTGGTTAAATACGGCGTTCTTGCAGTTGCTACAACCGTACTTGTATGTCAAGTTTTAAATGCTATCTTTTGCACATGGGCGATTAAATATGTTTTTAAATCATAAATTTTAATTAGCAGATCAAAGCTTTAGCGATAAGTCAATATAACTCTGGTTAAACTCAAACTTAGATTAAGCATTATATCGCTACTTATCATAGCGGTATTCCTGAATTAATAGAAAATAGTGTTTCAGGCTTTCTAGTTCCCGAACGAGATGTAGATGCATTAGCCGAAAAGTTAAATTATCTGGTCGAACATCCAGAAGTTTGGAACAATATGGGTGCAGCAGGTCGTGCTTTTGTGGAAGAATACTATAACGTAGATAAGTTAAATGACAAATTAGTTGAAATTTATGGTTTTTCAGTAGCTGGTGTGCCAAATTGTTAGTTCAAAAGTATCTTCCAAAGGTAATAAGTAAATGCCGAAAATATCTGTTGTAATTCCCGCTTACAATGCAATGTATTATCTACCAGATACTTTAGATAATCTTCTGAAGCAGACATATGATGATTTTGAAGTAATTATTGTTAATGATGGTAGTTCAGATAGTATTGAAAAATGGTTTTCTCAACTCCAAGATAAGCGAATTAAGCTTATTTGTCAAGAAAATCAAGGATTGGCAGGAGCAAGAAATACAGGTATCATTCACGCTAAAGGTGAATATTTAGCATTTCTGGATGCTGACGATCTTTGGGAGCCGACAAAGTTAGAAAAACAAGTACGTATTTTAGAAGAAAGTCCAGAAGTTAGATTAGTATATACCTGGGTCGAATATGTTAATGAAACAGGTCAATCTACAGGTAGAGTTTTAAAGCATATTGCTGAAGGTAATGTTTGGGAAAAACTTATCGAATGTAATCTTATTGAATGCGGTAGTGTAGCAATGGTTCGTCGCCGTTGCTTTGATGATGTAGGCATATTTGATAAGAATTTAGAGTCGTTTGTCGAAGATTGGGATATGTGGCTACGTATTGCTTTCCGCTTTCCTTTTAAAGTAGTTAAAGAAGTTTTGGTCTATTATCGACAACACTCAAACAGTACTTCTAAAAATTGGCACGCAATGGAAAAAGGTTACAATTTAGTAATTGAAAAAGCTTTTTATTATACTCCAAAGAAATTAAGATATTTGAAGAATAAATCTTATGCTTATGCTTATTTTTGTCTTGCTTGGAAGCCTCTACAAGCTCGTACTCAAGACTATAAAACAGCGATTCATTTTCGCGATCTAGCGATAAAATATTACCCTCGCATATGCTTATCTAAAGAATTTTTTAGACTGAGTTTAGCAATCGAGATACAGCGTAAGTTTGGAACTGAAGGTTATCAAAAATTTATTAAAATACTTCATATGCTGCGACGATATACAATAGCAATTAGGAGATAAAACATGATTTATTATAAAATTTTCAATTCTAATAACTTTAATTAAAATAATGCCAGAAATTTCTATTGTGATTCCAGCTTATAATGCTGAAAAAACGGTCGCAAAAACTATAGAATCTGTTCTTGAACAAACATTCCAAGACTTTGAAATAATTGTTATCAACGACGGCTCAAAAGATAAGACAGTCCCAATAGTTGAAAGTATTAAAGATAAACGGATAAATATTTTCTCTTACGAAAATCGCGGACTTCCGACAGCACGTAATCGGGGAATTACTCGTTCTACTGGTGAATTTATTGCATTTCTCGATGCTGATGATTTATGGACAAAAGATAAATTAGAAATGCAGCTAAATGCTTTAAAAGAAAGTCCAGAAGCAGGAGTTGCATATAGTTGGACTTGTTTTATGGATGTTGATGGAGGAGAAGCAGTATCGTTCCTTCCATCTCCTGAATATGCTTTTGCAGGTGATGTTTATCAACAGTTGTTAATAAGTGATTTTATTCACAGTGGTTCCAATACTTTGATTCGTTCCCAAGCTATTCAAGCAGCAGGAGAATTTGAACCGACTCTTAAATCATGTGAAGATTGGGACTATTGGCTAAGAATAGCAGCACGCTTTAATTTTGTAGTAGTTCCCAAGTACCAGATTTTATATCGTCGAACTCCTGGAGCAATGTCATCCAAAGTTGAAGTGATGAAAGAAGCATCTCTAATTGCGATTGAAAGAGCTTATAATGCTGCTCCAAAAGAACTGCAATATCTAAAAAAATATACTTTGACTAACTTTCATCGGTATTGCGCTAGTCTCTATTTGCAACATCGCAATGATATTCTGGGAATAGCTGAAGCTCGAAAACACTTAGTATCAGCTATCAGTTTACAACCAAAAACTCTGTTAGATAGCTTAACTCAAAAATTATTAATCAAATTGTTATTTAAACAATTATTTCCTCAAAAACTATCTAGTTCTCTTATTGAATTAACAAGAAAAAAAATTGTTACTATAAATGACCCAAGGTTACAAGCATGATTCAGCCTTCAACTGTAGAGCTGTTTGAGCAGTCAAATATAAAGACTTATCATGATAACCACTACTCAATTAATGCACAGCCAACTATTGCTTTACTACACTGTTACGATTTGATCGATGATTTCTTAGACAGTATTAACATTTCCTTTGAAGATTATTGTCAAGATTTTATTGGTAGTTGGATTTTTGGATACATCAATGCTCTCAAAGAGGTTGGTGTCAGAACAATACTATTTTGCATTTCAGCTACTGTCGATCGACCAACTCGTTTTATTCATCAACCCACTGGCACCGAGATGTGCGTACTACCTCCTTCTCGGATGTATCATGCTTATCGTGCTGTGCGACGCAAATCGCTTAATATGTATGGTGCTAAAGAAAATCAATCTTTTAAAGACGTAGAGGATAACAGCAGTAGTCGTCGTTCCTTCCTTACACCATTAAAGGATTTAGCCAAAAGTTTCGGAACTTATTTATGTACGCCCCTGGGTTTGCTAGCGCGGGAACTAAAACGTGAAAATTGTCAAGCCATTGTATGTCAAGAATATGAGTACGCTCGTTTTGATACTTGCGTACTTTTAGGAAAGTTAATAAATATACCAGTCTTTGCAACCTTTCAAGGAGGCGATAAAACTCAAAGTCTTTTAGAAGTACCTGTACGACAACTTTCTATCAATAGTTGTAAGGGTTTAATTATTGCCACGCAAAGTGAGATTGAGCGCGTTAGTAATCATTACAACATAGCTTCTGATAAAGTAGCTCGCGTTTTTAATCCATTAGAAATTACCACATGGCAGGCAATAGAACGCAAGCAAGCAAGGGCGATTTTAGAAATTCCTGCTGATGCTAAAGTGGTTGTTTGGCATGGAAGGATTGAAATAGAGCGCAAAGGACTTGATGTTCTGTTGGATGCTTGGCAACAATTATGCAATCAGTGTCCAGACGAAGATTTGCAGCTAGTAATAGTAGGAACTGGTTCAGAAGCAAATCGCTTACAGCAGCGCATTACAAATATGAAACTGCGCGGGGTAATGTGGAGAAATGAATTTGTTAGCGATCGCACTGTGCTGCAATGTTATCTTTCAGCAGCGGATGTTTACGCTTTCCCCTCCCGACTAGAAGGTTTTCCCCTTGCACCTATTGAAGCTATGTCCTG
Organism: Rivularia sp. (in: cyanobacteria); assembly: GCA_965234645.1. Lineage (GTDB taxonomy): Bacteria > Cyanobacteriota > Cyanobacteriia > Cyanobacteriales > Nostocaceae > Rivularia. The sequence continues at coordinate 6,281,086 of OZ248344.1, forward strand.
CGGTTTACCCGTGGTAGCTGCTGATGCTCCCGGTGTCCCCGATATCTTTGAAGGTGGTGAGGCTCACGGTGGAATAATTGTACCTCGTGGGGACAGTAAAGCCTTGGTATCTGGGCTTCGTCGGGTATTAGAGGATGAGACTTTAAGAACTCAGTTGAGTCGCAATGCTCGCGATCGCGCCGAAAATTGTTTTGCCCCAAAGACTGTTGGGAAGCAATTACGCGATGTTCTCTTAAACAAAGATTAAAGGTTAAAGGTTGATGCCCAACTCTCCATCCCCACTCCCGTTAAAATGCTGAACAAAAAATCAACAGCCAACAAGTTAAAACAAATTTTATCTGGTAAATACATCCGTAATGTTGGTTGGCTTGGTGGAGCAGAACTGGTAAATCGTGTCTTCCGCTTGGGGACAACGGTTACTTTAGCTCGGATGTTCAGCCCAGAGGACTACGGTTTGATGTCAGTTATTTATACAGTTTTTGAGTTTGCCAATGTCTTGACACTTAGAGGTGGAATTGGAGCCAAAATTATTCAAGCCCCGGAGCAAGATGTCAAAATTATATGCAACACATCATACTGGTTAAATTGGATTTTGTGCGGCTCGATTTTTATTATCCAATGTCTTGCAGCCTCTCCTATTGCTGAGTTTTATGGAAAAAAACAACTAATTTTACCAATTTGTGTAGCAGCAGCAACATACTTGATGTTTCCGTTATACATGGTTCATTTAGCCATAATTGAACGAGAAAATCGCTTAAAAATTACAGCTTTCTGTAACGCTGCTCAGTCACTTGTCAGCAATATAATTACTGTCACTCTTGCGCTTTTAGGTATGGGTGTGTGGTCTATAGTTTGGGCTATGGTTCTTACAACTCCAGTATGGATTATAATCACCTGGAAAAATCATAATTGGCGACCACCTAAATCTTTTTCCTTAGAAGGATGGCGAAAGATTGCTGGTTTTGGAGGCAATTTACTTGGTATCGACCTGTTAAATAAGTTAAGAGGAAATATAGATTACCTGATAATTGGAAGATTTTTAGGTGTTGAAGCATTAGGTATCTATTATTTTGCTTTTAATGCTGGATTGGGGATTAGCATGAATGTAATCAACACATTTAGTTCAGCTTTATTTCCTTATTTATGCGAAGTAAGAGATAATACAACTCAACTTCAAAAGAGATTTTTTAGTAGTCTTAAAAAGACTTATATAGTTATATTTCCAATCATTATCTTACAATCTAGTTTGGCTCCATTTTATGTACCGATTATTTTTGGGCAAAAATGGGTTTCTGCAACTCCAATATTAGTAACCATTTGCCTTTGTGCTTTATCTATACCAATTGAGTCTGCTGTTTTCTACTTACTAAATTCAGTAGATAAGCCTCGTATAAGTCTTTATTGGAGTTTGGTTAGGACTTTGATATTTACAATATTGGTATTATTTGTAGTCAAATGGGGAATTTTAGCAGTAGCAATATTATTCACAAGTTTTCAAATTTTCACTGGATTATTATTCAGTATTTGGGCTACGCAATATACTTTTAAATCGAATGATTAAATATGACTAAATATATTTTTATTCTGATTTTAAGATGAGATTTTTTAAATTTATTTAATGTACTCATAACAATACTAGTAAAAGTTGATTTAGACAAAAAAATACACAATTAATTTTAAGTTAGTCGTCTACTACAATTACTATATAAACTTATGCCAACTATATCTGTTGTAATTCCTGCGTATAATGCTGAGTACACTATTTTAGAGACTATTCAATCCGTTCAGCAACAAACATTTTCTGATTTTGAAATTATTGTAATTAATGACGGCTCTACAGATAAAACCTTAGAACTACTGGAAAATATTAAAGATGAGAGACTGAAAGTCTTTTCTTATGACAATGGTGGACTTGCAACAGCTCGTAATCGTGGTATCAAAAATGCAAATGGAGAATTTATTGCTTTTCTAGATGCTGATGATATGTGGACACCTGATAAATTAGAACTCCAACTTGCAGCTTTAAAAAAGCATCCAGAAGCAGGTGTTGCTTATAGTTGGACTTATTTTAAATACGAAAAAGAAAAAGATTCTTACGCAAATTGTCATAGTTTTTCTGAAGGTAATGTTTATGCAGATTTATTAGTCTCAAATTTTTTGCATAACGGTTCTAACCCTTTAATTCGCCTCTCTGCAATTGATACTATAGGTTTTTTCGATCTCAAAATAAAATCTTGTGAAGATTGGGATTTTTATTTGCGGCTCGCAGCTAAATGGAATTTTGTTTTAGTACAAAAACCTCAAATTATTTATCGTCAATCCTCTAATTCGATGTCATCATCTAAGATAGATGTTATGAAACAAAATATGCTTCTTGTTATTGAGCGAGAATTTTCAGAAGCTCCAAGTGAATTCCAGCATTTAAAGAAGCAGAGTCTTGCTTGGACACATAAATATAGTGCCCATCTTTATTTGAAATATAAAAACAGTCAGATAAAAAATTTAAAGTTGGCTGCTTATGAATTATGTAGAGCTATTTATATAAATCCACAAATTTTATTAGAGGAATATACACAAGGTCTAATTCGTCGCTTTTTAAAAAGATGCTTTTTCTTACTATTTAATCTTATTTAGTTACACCTAGTTATTATTTCTTACTTAAAAATGCCTACAATCTCTATTATCATTCCTGCTTATAATGCTGAACGCACTATTCTAGAAACTATCGAATCCGTTCAGCAACAAACATTTTCTGATTTTGAAATTATCGTAATTAATGACGGCTCTACAGATAAAACGTTAGAACTACTCGAAAGTATTAAAGATGAGAGATTGAAAATTTTTTCTTATAAAAATGGTGGACCTTCAAAAGCTCGCAATCATGGAATCAAAAATGCAAATGGAGAATTTATTGCTTTTCTAGATGCTGATGATATGTGGACACCTGATAAGTTGGAACTCCAACTTGCAGCCTTAGAAAAGTATCCAGAAGCTGGGGTTGCTTATAGTTGGAACTATTTTAAATACGAAAAAGAAGAAGATTATTATGCCGATTGTGATAGCTTTTTTGAAGGTAATGTTTATGCCGACTTATTAATCGGAAATTTTTTGCATAATGGATCTAACCCTTTAATTCGCAAACCAGCAATAGATAGTATAGGTTTTTTCGATATTAAAATAAAATCTTGTGAAGATTGGGATTTTTATTTGCGGCTCGCAGCTAAATGGAATTTTGTTTTAGTACAAAAACCTCAAATTATTTATCGTCAATCTTCCAATTCGATATCATCATCTAAGATAGATGTTATGAAACAAAATATGCTTCTTGTTATCGAGCGAGAATTTTCAGAAGCTCCAAGTGAATTTCAGCATTTAAAGAAGCAGAGTCTTGCTTGGACACATAAATATATTGCACATCTTTGTTTAAAACATAAAAACAGCAAGATAAAAGATTTAAATTTGGCTGCTTATGAATTGTGTAGAGCTATTTATATAGAACCAAAAATTTTATTAGAGAAATATACACAACGTCTAATTCGGCGCTTTTTTAAAAGATGCTTGTTGTTGCCGTTTCATATTATTTAGTTATATCTAATTATTAATCCGATCAAAAAAATGTCTACAATCTCTATTGTCATTCCTGCTTACAATGCCGAATCTACTATTACAGAGACAATAGAGTCGGTTCAAAAACAAACTTTTTCCGATTTTGAAGTAATTATTATTGATGATGGTTCAACTGACAAAACTGTTGAAATCATAAATAAAATTGATGATGAGAGAATAAAGATTATCTCTTATGAAAATGCAGGAGTCTCCACCGCTCGCAATCGGGGGATATCTTATGCAACTGGAGAATTTATTGCATTTATCGATGCTGATGACTTGTGGACACCTGATAAATTAGAACTCCAACTAGCAGCTTTAAAAAATCATCCAGAAGCAGGAGTTGCATATAGTTGGACTTATTTTATGTACCAACAAGGTAAAGTCATTAAACCAGGTCATCCGGTGTATTTTAAAGGTAATGTATATTCAAACTTATTAGTAGAAAATTTTCTTGCTCACGGCTCCAACCCCTTAATTCGTCGTGAAGTAATTGATTACGTGGGAGGATATGACTCTAATTTTCCTCATTGTGCAGATTGGGACTTTTATCTACGGTTAGCTTCATATTGTCATTTTGCTCTAGTTCCCAAACACCAAATTTATTATCGCCAATCTTCTGGTTCAATGACATCAAAAATTGATGGTATCGAAAAACAGATGTTGGTGATGTTTGAAAAAACTTTTAAAGCTGCTTCACCAGAATATCAATATCTGAAAAATCATAGTTTAGCTTGGGTTTATCAGTATTGTACGCAACAATATCTAGAATATAGTACGGATTTGAGTGGAATTAATCAAGCTAGGAAAAAGCTATGGAAAGCTATCCGTCTACATCCACAAATCTTGCGAGGAGTTTATGCCCAAAGTTTGATTAGGTGGCTAGTTAAAAAATGGATAAAAATGCAACCTATATTCTTAATAAAGCAGGGTAAGTACTTTTGAATTGTATATTATCTTCTCAAAGATATTGTCAAATGGCAGAGTTTTTATCAATGTACTAATAAACCCTAATTTTTAAATAGTAATAGAGATTTGCAACCGTTAAATCGGACGCTTGCTGCCAATTAATTGTAACTAATGTTTTGTAACCAGCAACTTTAGCTTGCTGATTTATATAATTTTCGTACTCTTTCCGTAAATCCGGCTTGAACATAAATCTTAATTGGTCTTGTAAAGACTGATAATGCGATTTTTCGTTTAAAGTTTCGTATATAACTTGTTCTGGTGGTATTGATAAAGCTTCTGAAGTAAGTTTGATATCTTGGATTTCCTCAGTTTCCGAAATATGGAAATCGCTGCTATTCAAAAGTTCAAGCTCGGAAGCAGGAAGATTTCGCATCCAATCAATTTGATTTTGCCATGTTTCAACAACTGCTAAATCGTGGTTGCGAATGCGACTCATTTCTGGGAAAAGGAAATTAAGTTCGTCTTCTGATTCGCACGAGTTAATCACCATACAAGCGTTTTCACAAATATGGTTTTTTAAATGATAAAGTCTGTCGCTGACTGCGGACATTTCGTTTTGCACTTGATAAGTAGTAACTATTGCTTGTTCTATAGCCCAAGCGCATTCCAATCGACGCAATTGTCCTGCTGCACAAGTTTCTCCTAATAATTGAGGATTCGTGTAGCTTGCTAATGCTTGATATAACATTCCTCGTACAGCATCGATTTCAGCGTTTCTGCGATCGCCATCTTGTATTTGCATTGCCGAACGAAACCGTTGCAAAGCTTGAGTAAATAATCCATATGCTTGTACTAAAACTACGCGATGTTGTTCAAATTTAATATCTTGAGCAACTTGTTCGATAACTTGTCTAATTTCTGCACCTTGCTCTCTGAGGGCTTGTTTTAAGTCAATAAAGCCGTTTTTGACTTCCAAACGCATTTGTTTTACATCTTCACGAAGCTTCAATGTTTGCTGTAAATTAATCGCTGATAGTGCGATCGTTGCTACGGTTCCCACTCCGATTAATGCGGTAGTTGCTTGGAGAACACCAACGCTTGTTTGTAAAGCTTGTAATCCGGCTTTGACTACAGCAATTTCTTGGTAAGTTTTCTGAAAACCCATATGGTTTTGAACCATACCCGCTCCTTGCATGGCTATTCCCGCTCCACTCATTCCTTGAACAATACCCAAGCCTTGCTGTACAGCTTCTACACCCGCTTTGACAGCACCAACTTGTCGGTAGGTTTCTTGAAAACCCATATGGTTTTGAACCATACCCGCTCCTTGCGTAGCAATTCCTGCCCCACCTTGGAGAACACCTAAGCCTTGCTGTACAACTTTTACGCCTGATTTTGCTACATCAATTTGTTGCTGGGTTTCTGGAGAATCTATATAACCGTGAATCCGATTTGCTCCTCTGATTACAAACTGAAGAGGGGTAATCAAAGGTGATAGAGAAGTATCTTCTAATTTTGCACCGATCGCACGAGCAACTAATTCGTTAGTTTTCTTATCTCGTACTACACCGATAGGTCCTTGTTGAGTAACGACTAGCATTAATCTACCGGCATCAATACCATCTTGAATTGGAGATGGAAACTCAAAATTCAGCATATTCATATCATTATTCGCTTCTTAAAAAATTCATAATTAGCTTAAACTTAGCTGCTACGGATAAAGCTCAGTAACCGTATTTACACAGTTTGACGATAAATTTTGATTAAATCTGGGCATACTAAGCACGGAAAAGCCTAATCAAAGTTAATTTTATGAATACACAAGTTGTCAGTAAACGAGCAGTTGACTTAATCTCACGCATTACACAAAAAAACCTCAGTGAAAGAGATGTAACGCCACCAGTAATATTTCTCGCGAGCTTAGTCACAGTGCTTTTGGGTGTAATATTTATCGATGGGAAAGTAGCAGAGGAAGAAAAAAAGACGTTACTTACAACGCTTTATCGATTCAGTACTCCAGATAGCGACGTGCGTAAATTAACGCATTTGATGATTAAAGGTGTTAAAGAAAATCAGCTGTATAGGAAAAGCGACGATTTATTAACGCTAACAGCTTCACTGACGGAATCTCAACGGCTATTGTTGATTGGTTTCGGTTATGAAATGTCTGCTGCTGATGGGGAAATGGATTCCCGCGAGAAAAATTATTTAGAAATGTTAAGTAAGCGTTTAAATATTAATTCTCAGCATTTAACGGTTTTTGAAGCTGCATTTACTCATCAAGAAAATCTTGATTTAGCAGTTTTAGAAGAAGTAATATTTCTACTCGAACCCGTGCGTTTTCAAGAATTAGATACTGTTTTTGTGAAAGCAGCGCGGGATATGCTCGATATGCTACCGACTTTACCCGAACAGAAATTAACTCAAAAACCTATTGCTGTATCTTACGATGAATTAAAGAAGTTTCAAGAACATCGTCAGCAATTAGATAATATTTGCAATCAATTTTTTCAAATACTTAAAGACTGCCAAAAACGTAATTATATATCTGAAACTTTTATAAATGAAGCAAAAGCAATATGGAAAAAAAACCAATCGGAGCGGTTTAGGCTTGCAGTAGTAGGTGAATTTAGTCAAGGTAAATCAACTTTACTTAATGCGTTATTAGGTGAAGAAATTCAACCAGCACGAGAGATTCCCTGTAGTGGAGCAGTTACAGTTTTAAAATATGGAACACAAAAGCGGGTAATTTGCCGTTACAAAGATGGAACAGAAGAAGAAATTCCCTTTAATGAGTATCAAGAGAAAGCAAGTATTTCTGAAGATGCAGCAATTGATTGCTTAAGTGACGTATTAGCTCAATCTGAAATTGAAGAAATTATTTTTGAGCATCCAGATTTAGAATTATGCAAAAGCGGAGTAGAAATTGTTGATTCTCCAGGATTAAACGAACATCCAGAACGGACTGCGATTACTCAAAAATTACTCAAAGATACCGATGCGGCAATTTTTCTGACTAACGCTTCTCGTCCTTTGACGCAGGGAGAAAGAGATTTACTACACGAAATAAGAATTTATCTTAACGGCGGTAAAGATGATGAACCCGCAGATAACTTATTTATTGCTTGCAATTTTATAGATTTAATTCGTACTGCAAAAGGTAAAGAACAAATTCAACAAAGAATTACAAAGTTTGTCCAAGCTGATAATCCATTAATTGCAGGGGAAAATCGCGTTCACTTTATTTCTGCTCAAGCTGCACTCGATGCAATTATCAAAGGTTCAAAAGATGCATATTTAGAGGATTTTAACCATTTTGTTTCATCTATAGAAAACTTTTTAACATTTGAACGTGGCGAACTAAAATTGAAACGTTTGAATCTAATTCTCAATACATTCAATCAAAAATGCGATAAAGTACTAAACCAAGCGCAGAATACTATCGAAGGGAAAATTAAGATTTCGGAAACCGATAAACAAGAAATAATAGAAAAAATCGGAGAAATTAGCGGACGCGATATCAAAATATATACTTTTGCAAAAATCCTCAAAAAAGAGGCATCTAAAAAAGCAATTGAATATCAGAAAAAATGGCATGAAAAATTGCGCGATCGCATATCTGAAAAAAGCAAGTCCTGGCATTCCGAACACAGCCCAGTTTGGAGCCAAGATCAATTGATTAAAGATTATACAAATCAATTTATCCGAGATTTATCTTTGGAAATAGATGAATGGGGAACTAAAGTTCTCAAAGAAATAATTTTGCAAAACTATATCAATTTTTTAGATGCAAATATTAAGCATGAATTAGATGCAATTAAAGCAGATTTCAAACACTTAGATATACAAGTACATTCAAATTTTAGCTCTCAGCTTCAACTATCCATTGATGGTATCAACGATGATTTTAGTGGATTTATGGGAATTGGTGGTGGAATCGGAATCGGTGGAGCTTTAGCTGCTGGATTATTAGTATTTACTGGAGTTGGTTTTATCGCAGTTATTGTAGCCAGCGTTGCAGCTACAATTGCAGGCACCTTTGGTTTGGGAATGCTTGATATGGATGGATTGCATGACAAAATTAAAAAGAAAATACTAGAGGAAGGACTCAAAAAGTTTGATGATTCTCTAAACAAATTTGATAATAAGATAAATGAAATTATCGATAAACTTTTTGATAGTAAAGTTGAGTCAGCCAGCAAAATCATTACTCAAGCAATTTCACTCTATGAAAACCTTTTAGAACAGCAAGAACACATTTCTGAGGAAACTATAGAAGAACGTCTTGCCGATAAAGCATGGATTTCTCAAAAGCGTGAAGAACTTGAGCGGATACAGCAGGATATTGAATCGATTATTCAGGTTCCTCAATTCAAAGACGGAATTTAATAAGTTATAAACCAAAAAAAATGAGTAGATGAGAGTTCCTAATTGCTGCAATTAGTACCCCATCTACTCAAAATTAATAAAGAGAAGGAATTTCAAATTTAGATTATTAAATATTCATGTAATTTGTTTTATATTATTCCTTTGATTTACCTCCTTTTAATTGCGATTTTTACTTAGTGGCGGTTGAATATCCGATTGGTTTCTCTCGCTCATATTTATATAGTATTTCCACTTACGAAGAATTGTCATCCTAAAAATCGACTATTTGCAATTTCTTGATGTTAAGAACAAAAACAGGAAAATTACTTAAGTTATTCGCGATAAATTATACATCCAATTAGGTTGGGTTAGGCACACGAATAACATTCGTAGTCGATCGAGAATTTGATGTGTGCCGTAACCCAACATTTACTTTTTGAATTCTTTGGTTTAGCTTTAACCGGCGGTTGAAACTGCTGCTACACAAACAAAGTCCACCTGCGTGGACTTGATAAACAACCCACGCAGGTGGACTTTGCCTGTGTAGCCGTGACTTATAGTCGCCAGGGCTGAATAAAATGTGACTTAATTCCCGATCGCTGGCGCAAGTTTCGCACGAGGAGTTCCGCCACCACCAATACTATTCTGACTATTATTATCAACAATATATAGTGCCTCAAACAGCTTCATAAAATCATCGTAAAACTTGCCGCTTTTAGTCTCGAAGTTATAACCGTACTTGTTACGAAACTCCTCAGTAACTCCTTTTTCTACTGCAATGTAATGAGCATCTCCGGCTGAGTCATCTACAACATAAGCACCATAATTTTGTAAGGTATCAAATAGCTTTTTACCTGCTGGGGTTTCTAATTTAAGACTTGTCTTGGTAATTTTTGGTGGAATTGCTAACAATGAACCTTGTGCTAAAGCAGGATTTGTGCCACCATAACGCTTTGCTGCATAACTATCGGCACGATTTGCGGGCCAGCGATATCCGGGTATTTTATCATCGTAAAATAGATATTTTTTCGCCCAAATTACAACTTTTAAGGCGTGGCGAATCGGTTTATTGTTTGTGAGTTCGCCTTTACGAATCGAACCGCCAATTGAAGATAATCCAGATCCAAAGTGTGCGCCGCCTATTCCTTCTCCGTAAATATCTACGTTGTCATATCGCCAACCATATACCGAACCTTGTTGTTTGCAACGAGCCAAGGGTGAAAGCTGTACTAATGTTCTACCATCTGGCATCAAAAAGGCTGAAGCGTTGTTGGGTGTACGGTATGGTTTTTTTGTCGCGTCTGGAATAATTAGATCGTTGGGAATGGGTAGGACAATATCCATATATTTTGTACCCGTACAGCGCCCTTCACCCCAAGCGCCAGGAGCATAAACGGCACGCGACGGATATTTTTCTTTCAATTGGAAAAAATATTCTTCGTCTGCGGCTGCTTGGTTTGATTTTCCGATATTTGCTTTGAGGTAACGCGCATCGGAACCAATGGGCATATTCCAAATTGATGTCGATAAAAAGGGCTGGAAAAACTTGTCTCTGTGGGGGGTTATCCCAAACGTACTCGAACAGCTAAGTACCAAAGCCATGATTATGCCAATCAAAAACACAACCAAAATACGCAGCCAAAAATGGGTTGTCCAAATTTGCAAGTTTTTCATCGCAAATAGTTAAGGAATAATAAAGTAATTGCTTGGATATTGGTTATTATGATGACTGTATCGATTCAAAATTTCGATAGTAATAATTAACATTATTAGATTATCATTTCTTGTATTTTTGCCAAAATAAACCTTTTGAAAAAATATCTATATGTATTTGTTTACTTTGCCATTCAGGATCTAAAAATACATAATTCTTGAAAAAAGTATCTTTTTTCAAAGGCAGAAATTAAAAGATATATCGCAGTTACGAATATTGTAACAAGAGGTGCGAAGCTTTTGGAGACTCTCGCTAACACAAGAACAAGCTTAAATGGGGGATTTTAACTAAGACGCTGCAATCTCAATGCTAAACACTCCCCTATCAATCTTATTGCAAGTTAATTGTTAACACTATGTATTTGGCACGATCCTTGCATCTCGATCTATTATCTAAAATATATTGTAAATGAATATACTTTAAGCCGAGTGAGATTATTGATTTATATATTCACTATCTTTGCTGCTTTACACAAATATTTTCATTTTCCTGGCGGAGCATTATCAAGTAAACACGTATTTATTTTTATACCAATATATATAAGAGTTTTCTACATTAATTGATTCATAATTAGTTTCGATCGCTTTGTTAAGTATTTATACTTTTATGTAGTAATATAAAATAATAAAAGATAGAACGTAACTTTTAATAAACTTTGGCTAAAAAGTGCAAAGCTTAACAGAAAACCAAGATAAGAAAGTTTTTTTAAACTAATGGGTGCCTGTAAAGGCTTTTTAACATCAAGTCTAATTTCAATCATAGGTAAAGAGGTAAAAAAGGAGTGAATTCACAAACCCTCACACAAAGTAATCGTAAGTACGATGCACGCCAAATAGCGCGGCACTATAACTTGCGTCCTTGGCTGGGTTGGGGACGTACAATTACAATCGTTTGGAATTTTGCCTGGTTTATTCTGGGTTTAAAGTGGGATGAATGGTTCGGAGTCACCGAACGCAACAAATTGAGACGAGCGGTACAGCTACGAAAAATACTCGTGCGTCTAGGTCCAACATTTATCAAAGTTGGTCAAGCTTTATCGACGCGACCGGATTTGGTCCGCAAAGATTTCTTAGACGAACTGATAAAATTGCAAGACCAACTACCACCGTTTAACAATGCTCTTGCTTTGAGAATGATTCAAAGCGAGTTAGGTCATCCAATCGGGGAAATGTTTAGCGAACTTTCGCCTGCTCCCGTAGCTGCTGCGAGTTTGGGTCAAGTTTACAGAGGTCGTTTGCTCACGGGTGAAGAAGTGGCGGTAAAGGTACAGCGCCCGAATTTGCGCCCGATCCTTTCCCTCGATTTGTACTTGATGCGCTGGGCTGCTAGTTGGCTGGCTCCTTGGTTGCCTTTAAATTTGGGACACGACTTGACACTAATAGTCGATGAGTTCGGCACCAAACTATTTGAGGAAATTGACTATCTAAATGAAGGTAGGAACGCCGAAAGATTCGCGACTAACTTTCGTAACAGCACCACCGTAAAAGTTCCAGCAATTTATTGGCGCTACACTTCAACTCGCGTTTTAACTTTAGAGTGGCTCGACGGATTTAAACTGACCGATACCGATCGCATTATTGCAGCAGGTTTAGATCCACAATCGGTTATTGAAATTGGGGTAACTACAGGTTTACAACAGTTGTTGGAACATGGTTTCTTTCACGCCGATCCCCATCCGGGTAATTTATTTGCCATGCCAGATGGTAGGATGGGCTACATCGACTTCGGTATGATGGATCAGCTCGATCAAACTACCAAAGAAACTCTTGTAGATGCCATAGTTCATCTTATAAATAAGGATTATACCGACTTAGCCCACGATTATGTAAAGCTGGGTTTTCTCACGCCAGATACAGATATTCGTCCGATCGTACCGGCTTTGGAAGCGTTACTGGGAGATGCGATTAATCGTAACGTCGGCGACTTTAACTTCAAGACAGTAACCGATGAGTTTTCCAAACTCATGTACGACTTTCCTTTCCGAGTCCCCGCCAAATTTGCTTTAATTATTCGTTCGTTGGTGACTCAAGAAGGAATCGCGCTGTCGCTTAATCCCAACTTTAAAATTGTGGAAGTAGCGTATCCTTATGTAGCACGGCGATTGCTAACAGGTGAATCTCCTCAACTCCGGCGAAGATTGCTCAACGTGCTGTTTAAAGATGGTAAATTCCAGTGGGAGCGATTGGAAAACATGATTGCGATCGCCCGTACTGATAACAGCTTTGATGTGTTACCTACAGCACAAATGGGTTTAGAGTATTTACTGAGCGATGAAGGTAAGTTTCTGCAACAACAGTTGGTACTCGCACTCACTGAAGATGACCGCTTACACGCCCAAGAAGTGCAGCGTTTGTGGAATCTAGTCAAAGATGATTTAGATCCATCTCGTTTATTAGGTGCGGCAATTGGGGTTTTGACTCAATTTTCTAGAGAAAGAGTAGCTGCAATATTACCTCCATTCTCGACCTCAAGTTCAGTAAAAACAGTTAAAACCCAGCATATCAATTAGGAGTTTTCATGTATTATTTCCCCACACAACCGCCGTTATTAGTGTTAGCTATCGGATTTTTTATTGCCATAACTTCTGGTGCGGCATTAGGCGGAACCTTGAAAGTAATCACAGAAACATGGCAGAAAAACGGTGCTGAAGCTTCTGCTCCTCGTTTCTCCAACAGACAATTAATCATACCATTCGTTGGGATTACAGTCGGTATTGGTTTATTTCTTTGTTCGGGTTTAGCAATATTTGGTTTTCCAAATTGGCTAGCTTGTGCGGTTGGTTTACCAATTACGCTTTTAACCTGCATATTAACTGGGTTTCAATTAGGAAGTATGATGACTTATGCTGAAAGTCGGGGATTTAAATCTTTAGATTTAGATTCTTTTAGCTAGGAATAATATGAAGGGAGTAGGGAGTAGGGAGTAGGAGTAGAAAGTAGAGAAATAAAAACATTTGTCGTTTGTAAGTTGTTTTTTTGCAGAAAGCAATTTATGAGCGGCGAATATTTTTTTTGGTCATAAAACTGCATGAATTAGAGATAAATTGAATCATAGAGTATCTTTGTTGATAGTATTTAACTCATATGTAGCTCAAGAGCAGATGAGAAGCAATTAAGAAATATATGAGTGTGAATATTAAAAACCGTTCGATCGGGTCTAATATATGGAAGCTTTATATATTAAAAGGATTAGAGTTCGCTTGGTTCCCAATTCCTATCATTATTCTTTTTTATGAAAATAACGGTTTATCGTTTGAGAAATCCCTGCTTTTAAAAACCATTTTATCCCTATCAATATTTATATTTGAAATACCTTCTGGCTACTTTGCAGATATTTTTGGTAGAAAAGCTTGCTTAGTTTTAGGAGGATTAGTCTGGACATTAGGATTGCTGTTTTACTGCTTTCAAACTAGTTTTACAGCATTTGCCATTGCCGAAATTTTATCGGGTCTTGCTGGTAGTCTTATATCTGGTGCAAATACAGCTTTGGGATTCGATAGTTTGGTTGAGATGAACCAAGAGCAAAATTACCGTCATGTAGAAGGGAAGCTTGGAGCTATTGCGGGAATTGTAGAAGCAATTTGTGGTTTGATAGGGGGTTTGGTAGCTGCAATAAATTTGGTATATCCTTTTTATTTGCAAACGATTTGTATATTCTTATATTTCCTATTAGCCTTATCTTTAGTTGAACCAAATTTATATAAATCCTCAGTTGACCCTTTTCAAGTAAATAATAATAAAAAGACTAGACAAGCAATTAATCATCGGGCAATATGGGAAGCAATCCGTTTCTCACTATTAGAAAATAAAAATGTAAAATGGTTAATTCTATTTTCAGCAAACTTTGGGATTGCAACCTTTCTTGCTGTTTGGTTATCTCAAGCAGATATGCAAAGTCGCGGTATAGCAGTTTCTAGCTTTGGATTTGCTTGGGCTGCATTTCACTTTATTATGAGTTTTGCTTCTCTCAAAGCAACATCAATCGAGAATCTTTGGGGTACAAAAAAAGTATTCTTGGGTTTAGTTCTATTATTGGGCTTATCTTATATCTTTCTCGGTCTAATTAACCAAATATGGGGAATGATATTTATTGCTTTGATTTACTTCAGTCGGGGGGTTCGCAATCCATTAACATTGAATCATATTAACCAAAATGTTTCCTCATCAATTAGAGCTACAGTACTTTCTATAAATAGTTTCATTTTTCGCTTAGGTTTTATTGCGATCGCTCCTGTAATTGGATGGATAACAGACAACTATAATTTGGATATAGCTTTATATTTGTTTGGCAGTATTTTTATTATTTTTGGAGTATTTTGCTGGCATAAATTAGTTAAATTAAGAGTTATTTAAATTATTATCTTAGGTTTTACTATTTGGTGGAAGAGACGCTGAACTTAAATTAAGATAGGTTGCACGCAGCAAGCAACACACCCTACAGTAAAAAAGAGTTAGATAAATTATCTAACTCCGAAAAGCATTTCCAGCAGTTCGTCAAGTTGCAGCTTTGTACATTCCTCTACTCCCTACTCCCTACTCCCTACTCCCTACTCCCTACTCCCTTATAACAATATGTCCCGTACCTCACTCATCTAGGTAATCGGCTGTAATTGTTAATTACTTCTTCAAAGAACTTAAAAAACTTTTAGCTTCATTCATAGTTTTTTGCCAAGAAGTTGGTTTAGGCTTTTCTGGAAACACTGCTGGTGGTAATTGGGGGTTTAAGTTGCGGTAATGTTCCCAAATTTCCCAGTAAGGGCAACCGGGTTCGATGCGAATTCCCGCCCAATGTAGGTATTGCAAGGGTTGATTGACTTTTGGATCGATTAACCTATGCCCATCATGTAAAAAGTGAGATGATCCCCCCCAGTTTCCCGGTGCTTTGCCTTCTCTATTAACTATGTTAAAGCGGTTGGGAATCCGCTTGAGCAGCATATAATTAATGATTGGCTGATCGGAAGTTTTTTCTGAGAAATCAAAGTATTCTGGATGCGCCGCACATTCTGCGAAGGTGTCGTACAAATCTTGTTCGGATATCAGGTTTTTCTTGGAACCCCAAAAACCGCCGTTGAATATATCTTTGATTTCGCTTTCGGTAAATACTTTTTCTTCTAATACTGTAGAACTGAATACGTTTCTTATTCCACCAAGATGCTGATAATCGCAGCAAATAAAGTCGGTATCTTCCAAGTAATTGAGATTATCAACAATTTTTTCAAAGACGACAATATCTGTATCGATATACAAAAACTCGTCAAAGGGACCAAACCAACAAGCTTGCTTGCGAAATTGATTCGGACGGGCAAAGAATTTACCGCCAAATGTTTCGTATAGTTTGTTAGATAAACGTTCAATAAATTCTAAATCTTCGTAAACCCCTACTCCATAATATTTATCGAGAGTATCAGCAATTTGGTGATAATTCTCATCGTAGGGAATCATCACAATGGGGGTTTCTTTATCGTGAAGGCGAATGCTATTAAGTAAGGTAATGGCGTGATCTGTTACCTTATCATTGGCAATAATATAAATACCTTTGGTCATTAGTTATACTCCAACATTTAATCCTAATTTTTTTAAAACTCTAGTAGTTAAGCTTGGCGGCGCGTCGTAAGCTTTCGGTTTTGTAGTAAATTTTGGTCGGTTATCTGGTTCGTGCAGATAGCGATAATGCAAGAAGGTTTCGCGGTACGGAAAATCAATATTTTCACCGCTACAAAGGCGGCTAAATAAGTTAGAAGATAAACCGATATAGTGTAGATAAGTTAAGCGATTTTCTTTGTCATATACCAAATTATCCCGTTCTTCAAAATGGGGTGATGTAACGCAACATCCGGTGATTTCGCTATCTGGTAAATTATGGGCAAAATTATAGATAGGAATTTCCGAACGCATTACCAGATAGTTCAAGATTGTATTGATGGGAGCATTTGGATATAATATTTCAGCTTCTCCATCCTGCAATTTTGATAATAAAGAGTTACGTCTTTCTTCATCAAATAAACCTTTTTTACCAGCGTATAAGCCAGTACAGAATATTTCGCTATCAAGTCGAAATTGCGGAAAAATATCTAGTAATTTATCTGAGTTTGTGTTGTATACATGACTCAAATCTTTATGCTGAAAGTCATAAACAACAAAGTCATTTTGATTTAGTTGCTCAAATATATAATCTAGTGAATTAAGTACGAGAATATCAGCATCTAAGTATAGGAACTTATCAAAAAGACCATTGAAACCGCCGAATCTCCGATGCATTCCCAAACGGTAAATTCCTGAAATACCATGTTCTTGCCAAATTTTAAAAGCTTCGGGATGTGCTTTCCATATTTCTGTAGAAAAGTCTTCCCAGAGCTTCATTGCAGAATAATCTTCAAATATTTCTACATTGCTTCTATTTTTGATATTTTCTCTTACTAGCTGCAATTGCTCATTATAAGGAATAATCAAAATAGGATATTTATCACCAACATTGACTTCAATCGAATTGAGTAAAGCCACTACCTGGTCGTAAACTCCATCGTTGCCAAGTATGTAAATTCCTTCAGTCATTTAAGCCTCCATCGACTTTTAAAATACTATTAATAATTAAGAAAATTTATTGACATAGTTCGATAGCCATGAAACTAAATTCAGCTTGTGCAAAATAATTTGTCTGGCTTCGGCGATCGCTTCTTTGGCTTCATACCAAGCATCTGGTGTGGATGTAACTTCTTTGATATAAGCTAATCCTTTCTCATCCATGCTTGGTAATCTTAAAAAGCTACCGGTCGGTAACAATTTATCGGCAGCAGGACCACCGTAATAAATAGGTAAACACCAAGCGAGTAAAGCATCCCAAAGCTTTTCGCTTACATACCAATCATTATCGGCGTAGTTTTCGACTGATAAGTTGTAGTAGTAAGGTGCCATACCATACCATTTATTACCAAGTTCCCCGCTTCCTCGTGCCCAATCTGGTAAACCACGTCCGTATAAATCAAGTTCTAACTCACAAGAGCGCAACATTTTTAAAAATGCTAGACGCTTGCGATGATTCTCGGTGCGATTTATACCGGATGTTACCCAACTCAAGGGTTTTTCTTTTAGTGGTGGTGGCATTTCATTTAACTCTCGAAAAGAGTTAGAATAATACCAAATTGCAGGCATATAATCGGGATTTGGTGCATCATCTTCCGGTCCGGAAACGTAGCTACAGTAATTTTGAGCCGTTTGATAATGCCTTTTATGAGCTTCAACTACTTCTTCTAAAGGTGGTTCGCGCAATAGATAAATTACCCTTTCTTTAGGCATTCCTCGAAGTTTATCTTGGAACGATCGCTGTGCATTTTCGTATTTAGCTTGCGGCTTTCTGTTTTTCCAGAATAGTAAATGCTTATGTGGTGGTTTGGGAAAACTCGTGTAGTTATACATCAACAGAAAATCAGGCTTTGGATGCGTTGCAACCAGTTGAATATTATCCCAAACACCAAAGTTTTCAGGAGTTTGTTGCCACAGCCAATCGCTTCTATTATCTAAAGCGCTGTAGCTGCTCATCATACCAATTTTGATTTTATTTATTACCATATATTTAGTTATTTTTACTATTTAGATTTAAGGGGGAGTAGGGAGTAGGGAATGGGGAATAGCGAAAAGGTGACAGGGGGTAGGTAGAATTTTGGCTTTATAACTTCTAACTTCTAACTCATAACTCCTAACTCCTAACTCCTCACTCTTCACTAATTACTGGTCGTAAAGATTCATCAACGTAACTGAGAATTTTCGCCGCTCGATTTTCCCAAGAAAACTCTTTGACGAACTCGATGCTGTCAGAATAACCTTCGATTTTCCAAGGATGAGTTTCTAAAACTCGCGCTACCGATGCGGTAAATTGAGTTGCACTATCGGGTTCGCACCAAGCGGCGATCGCTTCGGTATTTTCAAATTCTATGAGGGAAGGAATTCTTGTAGCTACGATCGGAGTTCCGGAAGCAAAATAATCAAATAGCTTCAAGGGAGAAGTAAAAGTTGCTGCTGGTCCGGAACAGTGGGGATGAGCTAAAATATCGGCTGCTTGCAATAACGATGCTAATTCTTGTTGTAAAATAAAGCCGATAAAGTTAATATTATCAACCTGCTTTTCTTGAGCTAATTGCCGATAGTGCGTTACCTGTTTTTCCTTACCTCCCGCACATACAAATTGAACTTGAGGTAACTTTTTTGCGACTTCAACTAAAATATCTATTCCTTTAAAGTTTTCTAGCGCACCGGAATAAACTACTAATTGTTCTCTACCATTTTTTAGTAGTTTTTTACGCCATTCCGTTGCTGCTTTTGGATGTCTTTCCATAAACAAGCGATTATAACCATTGTGTAATTTAACCACTTTTTCTGGGGGCATTCCATTAGCAATCATGCTTTGACGTACCGTATCGGCAACTGTAACAGCAATTTGAAATAACGGATTTTTGACTATTTCTTGTACAAATGGTTTGTCTTCGTGGTGGTGGTGTTCGTAAATTGCAGGTACGCCATTTTTTACCGCTGCTTCGACAAAATTCCAGTCGCGACTGTGAACTATTTTAGTAGTGGGAAGGATATGGAAGGGAAAATAATATTTTGATGCAAGAGTATTGGAATTAGTAAATTTTGTTTTAACATAGTCGATAGGAAAAGGCATCGGTAAAGGAGAAACTCTGAGCTTTTCCTGGAGATTGTAATACTTGATAAGTTGTTCCGGTGCTTTTCTCGGTCGAAAAGGACGAATTAAATTAATCGGGTTTAAAGCTTCCTTTCCTTTGGAAGGATATATCAATACTGTGGAGTAACCTAAATTAGCGACGGCATTAGCTGCATTTGTAGATTGAACCAAATGAGCTTGCGGTAATGGTAACTCTTCTTTAATAAAGTAGATATAATGTTTTGGTTTAGTGTTTTTCATTTATATTAAGTTTGGTATTTAGGGAATAGGGAGTAGGGAGTAGGGAGTAGGGAGTAGGGAGTAGGTAAGTGGGAAGTAGGGAGTAGGCAGTGGGGAGTAGGCAGTAGGCAGTAGGGAATAAGGTAAAGTGGTTATTTCAATTTTTTAATCAGGGCGTTAATCATTCTACTTTCTTCATGGAGCCACGAAATAATTCATTCTATATCTTTTTTATTAGTTAATTCATCTCTTGCACCTTGACGAGAAACCGGGTTTCTTGCAAGTCACTCAACGAAATAATTATGCTTTCAGTTCAGAGAAACCCGGTTTCTTTGTGCTTATTGAGAATGGTGCAAGATGTGTGTTAATCCTACCCGTTGAGATAAAATAAGATGTGTTTCTAATTCGTCGATCGAACCTTCTGCAATATTAGCTGGAATAGAAACCGCACTTCTTATTTGTTGCACCATGCTATATAATTCGTCTCTGGGAAATAGTTTAGTTAAGAAATAGCATTTTTCGGCTATATCCATACCTTTTCGCCAAATTTTTAAGTCTTTAAAATTAATTATTTCCGACATTTAAAATTCTCTTTTTAACTACAACTACTCCCTACTTTATTTCAAACTTTAATACTATTCTCAAAGTGCTTTAATTCATTTAACAAATGTAAGGCTGATTGATAAGCTTGGGAAACTATCTCATCTTGCGATCGAGTATTATCAACATTTTGCTTCACTAACGAACCTAATAAATCAAGTATTGATTCAATATTGCTACGGAAATCACTAGAGATATCTTTTGATTTCTCTTGAGTTAATTCACCACGATTTTCTCCTACTGCTGGCACGAGTTGCCAATTTTTTTGTAAGCTAAAAATATCTTCAAAAACATCAACAATATTAAGAATTTTCCAAGCAGATTTATATGAATCTTCTAATAATTGCTGCCTCTCTTGAGGATTTTCAGCTAAATTATCAAGCAATAGCAGTAGAAAACCAATTGTAGAATTCAATCGCGTCCGCATTTCATAAGATACCCGCACCAAACTTTCCTGACGGTTACTTTGTGTTTCTCCTTGATGCCCAAACTGCATTGAATAAAGTCGTTTGTAATAACCACGCTTTTGCAACAGTTCATTGTGGGTTCCTACTTCTACCACGCGCCCTTGTTCTAAAACCGCTATTTGATCCGCTTTTTGCACGGTAGAAAGACGGTGCGCGATTACCAAAGTAGTGCGATCGCGACTCAAATCATCGATTGCTTCTTGCACCAATCGTTCGGAAACAGTATCTAATGCCGAAGTTGCTTCATCAAGAATCAGAATATCAGGATTTTGCACTAAAGCCCGCGCGATCGCTAGTCTTTGTCTTTGTCCTCCAGATAACATTACACCGCGATCGCCAATTACTGTGTCGAATCCTTGAGGTAGTTTGATGATAAATTCGTAAGCGTTAGCGCGTTTGGCTGCTCCAATCACTTCCTCATCGCTAACTCGAGATTCTCCATAAGCAATATTATTTCTGACGGAATCGTTGAAAAGGAAAGTGTCTTGCGATACTATTCCCATTGATTTTCGCAACGATTGTAAATCAAAATCTCGTAAATCTGTATTGTCAACAGTAATATTACCGGAAATTGGGTCGTAAAATCTTGGTAATAGGTCGGCTAAAGTGGATTTACCCGCACCCGAACCGCCCACTAAAGCTAGGGTAGTACCGCGAGGTAAATATAAATCTACGTCTTTGAGTATTAGTTTGTCGTGATTTGGGTAATTGAAAGAAATCGAATTGAAATGTATTCCTTTTTCTAACTTGGTAAACTTAATATCGCCGTTACCCATAAACGGTTTATCTGTTGTATCTAAAAATTCTGTGACAATACTGATGCTAGTAGTTATATTCGCAAGGTTACTTCGTAATGTATTTAATTGAGACATTAACGGCAGTACTCTTAATAAAATTAATAAGTATGTTAGTAGTACAGCTGAAACTGTAGAAATTTGGGAGCTAAAAATAACACGACTCAAAAACACAATTCCTAATAAAGCCGAAATACCCATTACTTCACTAAGAGGTGCAATAGCTTCAGAGTTTAACTGAGATTGAAAATCTGCCTCTTCCCGTTCTTTAATCAGCTTTGTGATTCTTTGAAGTTCTTTATTTTCATTACCAGTTGATTTAACTAAACGTATTCCATTCAGAGTTTCTAGCATGGCGATAGAATATCCTTTTGATACCTCGCTTAACTGCTTACCAAACTTTTTAGAACGGATAATTGCATACTGATTTACTATGACTACTACAGATAATAATAAGGTTGCTGCAATAGTCAACTGCCAGGAAATTGATATCAAAATTGCAGCAAAAACTAAGATTGTAATTCCCAAAGTTATTAATTTTATCATCAGGCGCAAAGCATTAGCAGCACGGCTAGTTTCTCCACCAAGACGATTGATTAAATCACCAACTTTCATCTTAGAGTAATAATCAATATCAATTTCTAGTAATAACTGTAACCCCGCCTCACGTATATCTGTAGTTATCCTCCGCGTCAAACTACTAGATGTTAATGAACTGGCATAATTTGCTGCATTTTTTAAAACAATTGTTAATAGAATTGTCCCTGCCATCAGCCCAAGGCGATAACTTTCTGGAAGATTGTCAAACGGAGACAAAATTGCTTTAATAATTGGAGGCGCACCAGTTAAATTTACTTCTTGTCCGACAATCTTTAAAATTACTGGGACAATTAGTGCGGTACCAACCCCATTAAATAAAGCTCCTGAAAAGCCTAAAACTATTGTGATAATAATCCAGCCGGGATAAGGTTTCGCAAATTTAATAAGTAGCTTATTTGTAGACATGGAGCAAAATTCGGGAAGTTATTTATATGAGTAAGGATAACAATTTCAGTAGAGTAATTTTTTGCCAATCATAATGATTATAGACTCGAAATTACTTGAGATAATGTAGATGCCATAGTTTCTAAACTATATTTTTCTACACACTTTTCTCTTGCCCGTTGACCTTTTTCGCAAGCTTCTTCTAAATTATTAAATATTAATTCAATTTGCTCGGCAATTTGGTCTGGAGAACTGGGGTCTACTAAATAACCAGTATCACCCAAAATATCGGGAATATCACCTACGCGAGTCGATAATACAGGTTTAGCCATTGCCATTCCATCTGATAGCTTCAGCGGAAACTGAGCGCGAGCGGTTAAAGTATCTCGCTGGGGAACAACCACGACGTGCGCTGCCGCCAGAATTTCAGGCATTGCCTCCACGGGACACCTTGGCAACTTGATAATCCAACGTCCCCATTTTTCAATTAGGCGATCGTCATAGTCATCGTATGGACTTCCACCTACGATCGCAAGCCTTAAATCCGCCTGGTTCAACTTGTCCAAGGCAATTAAAACATCTTCAACTCCTTTATGGGGTCTTGGTGCGCCAGGAAACATCAAAACTCGGTACTCGGACAAACCGTAACGTTCTCTACTTATCTTTGCGTCATACTCACCGGGGGCAAACATTTCCGTATCTTTGCCATTAGGTACATAAACACCCCCAAAACGGTCTTGAAGAAATTGAGTATCTATAGTTACCGCATCTGCTTTTGAAACTAACTTTTCTATCCACTGAAGATACAGCGGATGATCTGGAAATCTCAATGCTCCATTTTGCTTAAAAATATCTCGATAAAGTTGCTTAGGACTCGGACGATACTTCCATTTTTCACCACCATGCCAACTAAGTTCCCAGTCATCCATATCTAAAATTACAGGACGATGGCGGTTGATTTTCGCCAATAAAGACACGCCAAAACTTGTAGGCTTAGGTTTTACTGCGTAAATTATATCCCCATCTAGTTTTTGTAAAAGTTGTCGAGTTGAGCTAAGAAACTTAGGATAGTTCGTGCCCGCAATCGATACAACTGATATTTTAGAAGGAGGTATAGCATACAATTCCTTCCCAAATAAAAACCCTACAACTTCGACCTCATAATCCATTTTTTTTAAGACTTGTGCTAGTAAAAAGGCTCGAACGCTTCCGCCTCCGGCTAAATCACTAACGACTAATGAAACTTTTTTTTTCATGATATTTTGTGTAAGTTTATTTAATAATGCTATAGCTGTTGCGTCTTTGTTTTACTGCCAAATAACCGTTCTAAAGATGTGATAATTTTGTGCGATCGCGGTCCTCTTGCTTTTTCATAAATTAAAAAGCTAGGAGTAATTAAGCGAACCATATATAATAGTTTTATGATAGATATATGGTAAATTTTTATTTTTTTATTTAATAACTCTAAAGGAGGAACAAATAATTTCAGAAGTCGATAAAAATTATTATGCTCTTTTTCTCTAATTGCTTCTTCGAGCAGAAAATTAACCCCAACTTGACATAAAGGAATCAAATCCTTGTGCTTTGAGCAAAGCGTCTCGTAAAACATAATGTAATGGTCTTTCATGTAAGACCAATTATTAGTTGTATTTGACTGATGTTTCGTATAAAATGCTCCCACTAATGGGGTGTAGACAAATTTGATACCTGCTACAAGCAAATCTGCTGTAAAATCTCTATCTTCGACAGCTTTAAGCCTAAGATCGAACATTTTTTTGTCAAGAACGTTTCTATGCATCAGCAGACATTGCTGAAGCAAGGGAAATGGGGAATTAGCTAAAAAGTCTGGGATCAATAAACGTTTAATTAATTGCTCTGAAGTTAAACAACCAACGATATTTTCCTGTCTGTTGGTAATATGCTGCTCTTTATCAAAAAATACGCGCTCATAATCTGTATAAAATACAGTATTCTCGTCATCTACTCGATCGGAATAGCTTAATTGAAATCTAATTTTATCTTCGTGAATCCAGTCATCTCCATCTAAAAACTGAATCCACTTACCTTGTGCTTGTTTAAAGCCAAAATTTCGAGATGAGGATACCCCGCCATTTTCTTTATAATAGTAACTAACTCGTGAATCGTAACTTTTTAACTGCTCGGCTACTTCTTGAGTGTTATCGCTAGAGCCATCATCTACAATAATGCATTCTAAGTCTGTAAATGTTTGTGCAAGTACACTTTTAACCGATCGCTCTAGGTAGCCAGCTTGATTGAAACAGGTAACAACGATTGAAACAACTGGAGTCATTGGTTAAACAATTCTATGGTTTTTTAGCCTTAATTGCTACTAAGTACTTATTAGTAACTAGTTTATTATAGGCGGGGAATTCGTAGATACACCAAAAACCTTCTAGCTATGCCTTTGTCTAAGCTGTATAAATAGCTGCAATAGTCGGCACTTCTATTAAGATAGTGGCAGGCTCTAGATAAAAGAGCAGTGCCGTGTATATGCGATTGATTGATGGCATTTGATATGCTTCTATAGAACTTCAGATAACTGTGAAAGATAATGGTTCCCAAACTACCATATTTTCTTGTGCATTATAGCTGTAATCAAAAGCTATGTAATCGAAATCTAACGCAATACGTACCAGATGCAATTGTTGATGCTTGGGAATAACAGACTCAATTAGTAATTTTCCAACCTGGAAAATAGCAAATTTTAAATAGATTTGCCGATCGAGGGAAAGTTTCAGTTAACCCAATAAATATTGTAGATATAACAAAAACTTAACCATAATTAATAGCTGAATTTAACTGAGAAAGCATTAACATCTTAAAGGTAGAGCAAATATTAATGATGTCTTAGTTCAGAATTTATTCCAACTTCAATTTTTCAAACAAATGAAAACTAATCTATCTACAATGATATTTTTATAAAAAGGAACAGAAATAAATTTAACTTTATATATACTCTTCCTTCTAGAGTAATTCTACTGATATATTAAATATCAAATTCCAAACATATCGAATTCTTCACGATTAATACGGTATACAGATAAAAATTTTGTATTATAGCTGAGCGCTAATATAAAAACGGCATCTAAGCCATAATTAATTGCCTCAAAATACGAGTTACAGTCAAAGGAAGGCATCTACGAATTTACCGATCGCTATAGAAAAGCTTAAAATCCATTAAAAAAAAAACGGGTTTTTTAATTTTCGCTAATTACTTAGAAATGTCAAAAAATGCGATGTCAGTTTGCACGCAAAATATATAGTATTTCTTTGCGATCTTGTTTTCACTTAGGTAATTTAATTAAATTTACATAAGCGTTTTTACTGCTGCTTTAAGAATTATTCATACAAATTACGTAATATTTACAGTATATATATGCTTTTTTCATGATGAATTTGTTAGATATGAGTCATAAGATATTTATCTAAGGAGAGAATCACGATTCAAAGCTTTTGGTATACACAGCCTCGACAACTGAAAAACTTTGCTCATAGTAAAAATTCTTTCAGTTATCAAGCTCGATCGCTCATTTTTGTACGCAGGATAACAAATTTCAGTTTAATTGTTTCAAAATTAATAGGTACTTTACACAAACCAAACACTGGATAGTTACTCGCGTGTTATCCTCATTTCAGGGATCGATCGGTATAAACACTAGTTCTTTACATAAAGAACTATTTTATGACTGTTATTTGCACTACTTGTCGGCGGTAAATAAGACTATATTTTATATTTAACTTTTAAGCTTAGCTATAAAAGTTATTACCAAAAGTGTTAGATTATCGCTTTTGTTATGCTTACTATGCTCAAAAGGCTAAATAAAAACTAAAAAAGCTTGCGATATAAGAAATATATGTTTGATTAACATAATCACTTTTCAAGTATTTGAAGTATTAAAAATTTAATTTAGCTATATTTATTAATTATTAGCTTAATAGATTGGCATATTAGGTATAAAAAAACTTTTTTATTCTCTAATTAAAACATAATAGTTTTTGATTTGCCTGTTTTAAGTTCAGATAAATAGGACTAATAAATATGGTAAATCAAAAAATACGGGATATAAATTTCAGGTAGTCAATATTTACTTTGCAAGTATGTTGAATTTAGCATAGTTCATATAAGCCCAGTTTAGCGCGGCGCGTTCAAAAAACATATTTCTATGCCTGAAAAAGTTGTAGGGGTTATGTTTGCGGAAACAAGACTGTTAATAACAATACTTTTCGGCGGAACATCCGTTCAACAAATGTTTTATTCGGATGAATTATCAACTTACTTATATTTTTGAATTAATTTGAGGATAAAATGGCACAAAATAATCCAAATAATAATCATACCGCAAAAGCATTTTTGGCGATCGATCCTAGCGGCGGTAGTATCAATAACAGTACTTATGCTAACGGCAGTTTTCGGATTACAAATAATTCCACAAACGGTGAAAAAATAAACAAAGTTACGATTGATTTGAGTACTAGTATTTTTCCAGATTTAGTATTCGATCCTGATGGTATCGCTGGGGACCCGGTTGGTAAGGGATTTACAGTTGATAGTAAGGGAGGAACGGGATTAGTTAAAGGTAATTTTATTAAACTTCATGATGATGGTTATGATGCATTAGAAATATTTTTTAACGATTTCGATCCAGGTGAAACATTTACTTTTTCTGCTGATATCGATCCAACAAGCGTCAGGGGTTTACCTCAACCAGGTCCCCAAGAATCTGCAAGTGTATCGGGATTGGAATTGATAGGTTCAAAAGTAACGGTAGATTTTGACAATAATGCCACATATACCGGACAAACTTACAGAATTCCCGATAGTTTAGATGGCTCGCAAGCTGTAATTAAAGCTAATTTACCTTCCAAACTTGCGATTGAAGTTTTAGGCTTATCTGCTTTACCTGCGGTGATTTCAGAACTTAATCAAACAGTTAGAGTTACGGGTACCCCAGGTGAGGAGGTTGCATTATTAGCAGTTGAGGGAGGTTTATTCCTTGATGATAATGATGGCTTTGATATTGACCCAATGGAGGCTAATTCAGCTATCAAAGTTGAGGAAAAGACTGCAACCATCGGTGCAAATGGTTATGTAGATATCCCCATTACATTGCAAGACTCGTTGAAAGATTCTAAAAATAACGGAGGAATCAATCATCTTGTTGCAGTCGCTAAAGATTCAGAGGGTAATACAGGCTTACTTTCTGATGTCAAAATAGTAGATATTCAATCTAACTTAACACCAGATCCCAACCCAACAAACATTATTCGTATTAATGCTGGTGGAGATGCTTACACAGATGTGAATGGGAATTTATGGAGTGCCGACCAATATTTTACTGGAGGTAGTAAGTATTCCACTAAAGCCGATATCGCCAATACAGAAGACGATAAGCTGTACCAAACTGAACGCTGGACAAAAAATTTATCCTACGTTATCCCAGTCTCAAATGGTGAGTATAAAGTAACTGTTAAGTTTGCAGAACTGTATTGGAATAATACAAATAAAAGAAGCTTTGATTTATCTGCTGAAGGTAAGTTGGTTATTGATGACCTTGATATCTTTACAGCAGCAGGTAAAAATACTGCTTTAGATAAATCTTTTGACGTTACTGTCAGCGATGGAACACTAAATTTAGATTTTCTGACTAATTCTGATAATGCGAAGTTAGCAGCAATTGAAATTATTGCTGGTTCCGCACCCATACCAGATCCAATACCAGATCCAACTCCAGATCCAACAAACATCATTCGTATTAACGCTGGTGGAGATGCTTACACGGATGTGAATGGGAATTTATGGAGTGCCGACCGATATTTTACTGGAGGTAGTAAGTATTCCACTAAAGCCGATATTGCCAATACAGAAGACGATAAGCTGTACCAAACTGAACGCTGGACAAAAAATTTATCCTACGTAATCCCAGTCTCAAATGGTGAGTATAAAGTAACTGTTAAGTTTGCAGAACTCTATTGGAATAGTACAAATAAAAGAAGCTTTGATTTATCTGCTGAAGGTAAGTTGGTTATTGATGACCTTGATATCTTTACAGCAGCAGGTAAAAATACTGCTTTAGATAAATCTTTTGACGTTACTGTCAGCGATGGAACACTAAATTTAGATTTTCTGACTAATTCTGATAATGCGAAGTTAGCAGCAATTGAAATTATTGCTGGTTCCGCACCAAATCCAACTCCAAATCCAACTCCAGCAACTCCAAATCCAACACCAAATCCAACATCAGCAATTCGTCTCAATGCTGGTGGTAAAGCCTATACCGATACAGCAGGTAATGTATGGAGTGCGGATAAGTATTTTGATGTAGGTAAAACATTTTCTACCACTTCTGATATTTTCAAAACAGAAGATGACACCCTATATCAGACAGAACGCTGGGCTAAAAATCTGGGATATAAAATACCTGTTAACGATGGTAATTACAAAGTTAATCTACATTTTGCAGAAAATTATTTCACTGACTTCAACAAACGTTTATTTGATGTATCTGTAGAAGGAGAAAAAGTTATTGATGACTTAGATATTTTTGCTAAATCTAAGAATGCTTTTTTCCCTGGGAAAGATTCCGCTTATATCTACTCTGTTGATGATATAAATGTTACGGATGGTTTTTTAAATCTGGATTTGGATGCGAGTATAGATAACGCCAAACTTTCTGCAATTGAAGTTATTTCTCTCACCGAACCTCGAGTTATTTTTAAACAAACAGATGGTAATACCTCTGTAACTGAAGGTAAAACAACAGGAGACAGTTATTCTATAATTTTAAACAGTCAACCAAATGCGGATGTGACTGTAAACTTAGATTTTAATAATCAGATCGCCACAAATACTAATAGCATTACCTTTACTCCAAATAACTGGAATATACCTCAAAGCATTACGATTGCTGCTGTAGACGATCGCCTTGCAGAGGGAAATCAAATCGTAAATATTGTCCATACTATTATTAGCGATGACAATAATTATAAAAATCTCAGCCTGCCATATATAGCTGTTTCTGTAGGTGATGACGATACGGTTGCGATCGCCTTTAATCAAAAGAAGACGGTTGCAACTATGTCCCAACCAACAGCAGCAGCCTGGGGACCCGATGGTAGACTGTATGTTGGTTCATATTTGGGTGAAATCAAAGCATATACTTTTGATGGTAATTACAACGTTATCGATACCCAAACTATAACTACTTTGGAGGGGCTATCGAATAAAAATATATTAGGTATAGCCTTCAATCCATACGATACTTCTGACTCCCCTACTATCTACGTATCTCATAGCAAACTTTATGCTAACGGCGGTGCGGATTTTCCAGAAACTGAATTATCTCCCTACAGCGGACAAATATCAACATTAGAAGGTCCCCACTTTTCTACAGTTCAACCATTAATAACTGGACTACCAGTTTCCAATCACGACCACGGTGTCAATAGTATGACTTTCGATAACGAAGGCAATTTATATGTTGCTGTTGGTGGGAATACAAATGCAGGTATACCAGCAGACAAAATTGGTGGAATTCCGGAATCCCCCTTCGCTGCGGCAATTTTAAAGGCAGAAATTACAAAACCTGATTTTAATGGTGAAATTAAATATCAACTACCTGCTGATTTTGTGCCCCCGCAAGGATTAACATTCGACCCCGCAGAAAGTCAGGTATTTGGGGATGTAGCAAAAGTTGTAGATGGTGTAGATGTATCTGTATATGCCAGCGGACTACGTAATTCTTTTGATTTAGTCTGGACAACGCAAGGATTAATGTATGCCACAGATAACGGACCGAATGGTGGATTTGGGGATGTATCAACTTCTGCAACAACTCAAAAGCCAGTTAAAAACGCACCAGATGAATTAAATTTAATTGTAAAAGATGGATATTACGGTCATCCGAATCGAAATCGCGGACAAGACGATCCCCGTCAAAATTTTTACTACACCGACAAAGACTCTACTATCGACGGCGTTTATAATGCACCGTTAACAACTTTTTCCGCATCTACTAACGGTATTGATGAGTATCGCGCAAATACATTTGGCGGACAGATGCGAGGTAACTTGATCGCTCAAAAGTGGAATGGGGAATCATTTAATCTGACTTTATCCCCAGATGGTACTCAAGTAGTAAATCAAGAAGTTTTAAACCCCCAGTCCAAAGCCTTAGATATATTAACAGGTCCGGGAGGAGCGATCGTAGGCATCAATATGAGTGGCGGTAAAATTGAAGTTTCAACTCCCAATGATATTACAGTAAGTGGTGCAACTGCTTATGATATTTTCCCTTGGAGAGCGCCTGCGACAGGAGGTAACTTATTTATCATTGGCGGTGAAGAATTTGGAGATTTGAGCAACACCAGCGTTACTATTGGCTCGGAAATTGTCACCTTGACTTCAGTTTCAGATAACCAAATTATGGGTATCCTACCTTCATTCGATAATTCAGGCGACTTGTTAGACGTTTTAGTAACAAGCCACGGTGAGACTTCTATAATTAGTGATGCATTTTTACCATTAACAGGTTCAGCGCACTTTGTTTAAGTTTAAGGAGATGATGAGTACAAAGGTTCGTAGTAAGCGCCGTACTCGCCTCCGGATTTGGGGAACCAATGCCCTTTTTACGAACCTTTGTTAACCATCAAAACAAATGAAAAATACCAGTAGTTGATTGCATTAATTCCGACGGGTTCTACGCTCCGGATTTAATCTTAAATCTAGAGGGAACCAAAGCCCTTACTACGAACCTTTGTTAACCATCAAAACAAATGATTTGAACCACTAGCAACTCAAAAATGCCGGGTGAAGGTGGGGAGTAGGGATTAGGTTCAATTGATTGACATATTCAGCTTTTATTAACGTATTAATCAAAGCGATCGCCTGCTTACTATTTAAATTTTCATCTATATTACGCAACCGCAACGATTATTAAGCATCCTAGAGTTTTAGATCCCCCCAACCCCCCGCTGAGTTGGGGGGCTTTGCGTAATTACTATTTAATTTATTGTCTGTTAGCAGCGATAAATTAAAGTTTTTATATATATTGGACTAGATGTTGGTAAAATCAACGAGGCAAATTACTAAAACTTCAGTTACAAGAGTAATGTTACGTTTGTTACTCCGGTAACTAAAGTTAATTTTATATTGTCCAGGTTCCATTCACCTGTTATTATGCCTGCTAAATATTTTTTCTTCTCAAATAGTTATAAATACTGTCAGTGGTTAAGTTTTGCTATTTTATCGAGCATGACTTTTGTAAAACCACTTAAAGCCGAAGAAATAAAGCCAACAGAAATATCTTCAAAATCTTATAAAGAATCTAATACTTTAACTTCAAAAGCGATTCGGTTAAAGAGTGCTATTCAAAGAAATAAATCGCTCGATGCTAATTCAAATTTGCAAATTTTAGATCGCTTAACTGCAAAGAAACCTTTAGATACAGATATTTTATTCAAATATCCAGACACTGTTTCCCAAACACCACAGCTTCGTCAATCTTCTCCTCAAGATACCACCAAGCCCCCATCAGAGCGGCAGCTTCGGGAACCCAATATACCGACTTTACCACCACCAGAAGACTTATTAGAACCAAACGGTATACCTACTACACCGGATAACCCATCGGGAGAACTTCCTCGAACGATTACTGTAGATAAAATTGAAGTTAAAGGTAGTACGGTTTTTAGTCAGGAAGAATTTGAGAAAATTACCAAACCTTATACCAATCGTCCGATAACATTCGCCGAACTTTTACAACTGCGATCGCAACTTACAAAACTGTACCTTGATGCAGGATATATAACTAGTGGCGCTTTTATTCCAACCCAAAAATTTCAAGACGGTACGGTTGAAATTGAAATTCTAGAAGGTGGATTAGAAGACATTAAAGTAAGTGGGAACCGCAGGTTAAATTCTGGATATATTCGTTCTCGGATTTCTAGGGGTGCAAGAAAGCCTCTCAACCGCGAAAAGCTACTTGAATCATTGCAGTTATTACAGCTAAACCCTTTAATAGACAAGCTTTCTGCCGAACTTTCTGCTGGAACTCGCCCTGGAGAAAGTCTTTTAGAAATCAGCATTAACGAAACGCAAACTTTTAACACGCAACTGAGTTTGGATAACGGGCGATCGCCAGCAGTCGGAAGTTTTCGCCGTCAAATTCAAGTAAGTGAAGCAAACTTGTTAGGCTTGGGTGATGGTATAAGCGCGGGTTACAGTAATACCGACGGTAGCAACGCTTTTGATGTCAACTATACTTTGCCGGTAAATCCCCGCAACGGTACATTAGCGTTTAGCTACGGTATTTCTGATAGCGACGTAATTGAAAGTCCGTTTAATGTCCTTGATATTCAATCAAAATCTCGTTATTACGAACTATCGCTACGTCAACCCATAGTACAAACACCGGGTAAAGAATTTGCTTTGGGTTTAACAGCCAGTCGTCGAGAAAGCAAAGCTAGTTTATTTAACGGTGAAATTCCTTTTCCTAATTCACCGGGTGCAGACGAAGAAGGAAGAACCCGTATCAGTGCGGTGCGTTTTTTCCAAGATTGGACAAATCGTAGCAGCAGCCAGGTTTTCGCTTTACGTTCTCAGTTCAGTGTAGGGCTAGACGCTCTTGATTCCACAGTTAACGATAGATCCCCCGATAGTCGCTTTTATGCTTGGAGAGGACAAGCTCAGTGGGTGCGCCTTTTAGCACCTGATACCCTGTTATTATTACGGGGAGACGTACAGCTAGCAGACCGACCCCTAGTACCTTTAGAGCAAATTGGTATCGGCGGACAAGAGAGTGTTAGAGGATACCGTCAAGATGCTTTACTTACAGATAACGCCGTCTTTGCATCAGCCGAAGTCAGATTTCCCATTGCTCGTTTTTCCGGAGAAAACAACCTATTACAACTTGCTCCCTTTGTAGACTTTGGTAGCGCTTGGAATCGAGGAGGTAGAGAAGATTCCAACGGTGAAGACGAAACCAATACTTTATTATCTTTAGGATTAGGATTGCGTTTGCAACTACAAGAACGACTCACCGCTCGCTTCGACTGGGGCATTCCTTTAATTAAAGTTGAAGGAGAAAAAGACACGCTGCAAGAAAACGGTTTATATTTCTCAATAATTTACAATCCTTTCTAAAAGTTAGGACCACCGGAGTTAAGAGTTTTGACCTTTGACCTTTAACCTTTAATTTATAATGTATATATATCGGTGAGTAGTTAATTTTCCTTTGTTTTTTTCTATCCCGGTTTTCTATTATGAGTTTGCGGTAGGTAAAGTTGCAAAGTAAAAAAACGATATATATTATATATAATCCAAAATGGCATGGATCTTAAAACACTAGAATCTAAACTAAACACCAGTGTTGACCGTATAGGAATATGGTGGTTAATTGGGGCTGCTGTAGCCACGATCGCATTGTGGCAAATACCATACGGCGATTATATTTTATACCCATTTTCTATACTAGCTACTTGGTTCCACGAAATGGGTCACGGGTTAGCAGCCATACTGTTAGGAGGAGACTTTCGGCAACTGCAAATTTTTGCGAATGGTTCTGGTTTTGCAGAATATAGCAGTAGATTCAACCCAATTGTTCGAGCCTTAGTAGCCGCTGCCGGACCGATGGGACCGCCGATCGCAGGTGCTGTATTAATTTTGGCATCGCGCAGCTTTAAAACAGCAAGCTTAAGTTTAAAAATATTAGGTGGATTTTTACTACTTTCAGTATTAATATGGGTGCGATCGCTCTTTGGAATAGTAGCAATTATTCTCTTAGGTTTAACCATTCTTGGTATCGGCTTCAAAGGAAATCGTTGGTTTCAAGGATTTAGCATTCAATTTCTCGGAGTCCAAGCCTGTATAAGTACTTACCATCAAGTTGATTATTTATTTACCCGTACCGCAGGACCTTTAGGACTTTCCGATACAGGGCAAATACAGCGACAACTAATTTTACCTTACTGGTTTTGGGGTGGATTAATGGCGATCGCCTCTCTCGTCATTCTCGTACAAAGTTTGCGAATTGCCTATAAACAATGAACAGATAATTGATTCACCCAAACGGTTGTCCCCAAAGCTTCCAATTTTCTTTATTAAAAGGGGACTTCCATTTTTGAATCAGCGCCAGTTCTAATTTTTGGCGTGGTTGGGTTGAATGGGGTGCATCCCACCAAAAAGCGATGTTCACTGCTGTTTTTAATCCATATTGATAGTGCAAATCCTGATACTTTTCAATGTATCGCTTGCAATCATGTATACCTTTCCACCTATGATTAGATTTACAGGTTTCACCAACATACAAAAGTAAATTTGCAGCCATATCTATAACAAAGTAAAGACAAGCTTGACCGGGGCTGTCCGCTGGTAATCGATAAAATGACAGCGAACAAGGTGTTAATTCAAATGGATCTATTATATCTGGGTCAACGTGTGCTGAAAATACTTCAAATAAAGCAATTTGCAGCACTGGTTCCTTTGTTCTCACTTGTTGTTGATGGGCGGATATTTGCTTTTTCCACTTTTTTAAAGCTTTCACATCCATCAACAACACGGGAGTTCTGCTAATTACAGAATCTATTTCCGACGGTGAGAACAAATCAAGCTGATTTGTTTTCATTTACATTCCCACAGAAGGCAACCTGGGAATGCTATCACGTTCTTTGTGATTAATGTGACATAAAATAAGTTTTAATTTTTAGTTTGTCAGAGAATATTGATTTAAGGTTTGTAGTAAGGACTTTAGTCCTCAGAGCGCTGAAGCGCTTACTACGAACTTGAAATAATTGGTTAGCAGTAAGGACTTTAGTCCTCAGAGCGCTGAAGCGCTTACTACGAACTTGAAATAATTGGTTAGTAGTAAGGACTTTAGTCCTCAGAGCGCTGAAGCGCTTACTACGAACTTGAAATAATTGGTTAGTAGTAAGGACTTTAGTCCTCAGAGCGCTGAAGCGCTTACTACGAACTTGAAATAATTGGTTAGTAGTAGGGACTTTAGTCCTCAGAGCGCTGAAGCGCTTACTACGAACCTAAAAATTATCCCAAGCAACACCAAAATCTTTTAATGGATGATTAACCCAACAATCACGTAACCACTGTCTTCCATAATTTTCTAGATACCAGCCTACACTACATTCAGACCATTCATAAGGAGACTCGACCCAATCATGTTTGACTGCATTGTAATGAATATAATTTAAAGTTGTATAATAATGTCTCTCAGAACGAATTGCTCTATCTGAATATGAGTACCAAACTTTACGATTACTAACTTTATCTTCTTTGTTCCAATGATAAGATGTAGAGCCATGAACTAAACGAAATATGTTACTTAATAATTTAAAATCGGTTACATAAACCAAAAGGTGATAATGATTTGGTAAAATTGACCAAGCGCTTATTTCCAAACCATTTGTAATGAATTGCTCAAATATTTTATCTAACAATTGCTGGCGACGAAATTGTAATTTCATGTGAGGATGATGCTCGTAGCAAGCTGCTGTTAATAAATAGAAATTTTCCTCTCGTATTAAATGAGGTGGAGAATGAGGAGGAAAGCCTAAAAGCACGCGTTGCTGCACTAACTCTTTTCGTTGCTGTAGTGTCAAATGGCGATATTCATACATAGTATTGTTTTTTGGTAGTAAGGAATGCGCTTCCTTATCTCTATTACTAAAAAGTCAACACTAATCTAATCGGAACGTATAAATTTTGTCAGCAGCTTGACAAAAACTTTAAAATTTTTACTTGTTTAATTAATTTTGTTTTTACAATTATTAAGATGAATGTAGGGCTAAAGCGCTTACTACGAACCTATCTAAATCAGCGAATATCCCGATAAAACTTTTTAAGATAGTTCGTATCAACACCTATTCCCCAAAGAAACCCGATGTATAGATAAATTGCATTCGCTTTGATTGCACCCCAATGGGCAACTCGACGATCTGAAGAAAGCACTACACGGTTAACTAAACATATTCTTCCCTTCCGGACAATTTTTTTGCATAAATCTCCATCTTCCATAATCGGTAACGTTTCGTCAAAACCGCCACAATCCCAAAAAGCATCGCGACGACAAAATATTACCTGATCGCCAAATAACAAGCGCAAACCTTTAAAAAATAAATGGGGTTTAAATAGTAACGGCGCATAATAAGTTTTAAGATAATTGTGCAGCGAAGTACCCCAGCGAGTAGTTTGAGAACCAGTCATCAAAGAAATAAACCCGCCACAAGCCACCGTTACATCTGTTAAAGTTTTCTCGATTAAAGTAATTAGATCGTCGGGTACCTGAGTATCTGCATGGAGAAAGCATAAAATATCTCCAGTTGCTGATTTTGCACCGTAGTTCATTTGTACCGAACGCCCGCGACGCTGAGTTTCAAGAATTTTCAATTTAATTGTAGGAGCAGACGATAAAGCACATTTGGCGATCGCCACTGTTTTATCTTCGCTACCACCATCAACTACTATAATTTCGTGGGGTGGTGGTGAGAGTAAAGCCAGATGACGCAATGTTCTCCCTAAACTGGTTTCTTCATTAAAAGCGGGAATTATTATCGAAACTGAGGACATTCTTAAATCAATTATCAATTATCAGTTGTTCACCCGGTAGTCAGTTATAGGATTCCTATTTCCTATACCCCTATATCAGCATGATACTTAGATTTGAGCAGTTGTCCCCAAATTAAATTGTAGGGATGGACGGTTTCGACTTGATGTTTATCTCTAAAAATTGGTTTTTCCTCGTTAGCCCATTGAAAAATACCACCACTCAAATTAAATACGTTGCTATATCCTGCAAGCTGTAGCTGTTGAGCAACCTTGGCGCTACGGTAGCCTATCGAACAGTAAACCACGATTGGCTTATCTAAGGATTCCCAAAGACTTACTATACCTGAGTCGGGTTGAATCCACCGTGCCGATTTAATATGACTGAGTGCGTATTCTTCGTGCGATCGCGCATCTATAATTAATGGGATTGGTGAAGCCTCATCTAGCCATCGAGCAAATTCGGAAATCTCGATCGATTTTACATTCGGAAATTTAAGCTGTAAGAGTAATTCGAGCAAATAAAACATTAACTACTTCCTACAAATAAATAAGTCTCTTTATCCTTTCATTGTAAGATTTTCTTTATGTGTTACGGCTAAGAGCCAAGTAGAAAAAATAACTGTTAAAAATCGCGCTTACGTGTTGCCTGAGTATGTTAACTTACACGTAAACCGAAGAATTAACTCTAACTTAAAAATAATTTAAGTATTTTCACCTCTACTTAAACAAAATAAACTTTTTATTTACACTTCCTTTATTTATACAGACAGAATAAAATGCATAATAATATTTACTTAGCCATTGTATTTTGACACAGGTACATCTACCCAATGCACGAAGTTGAGAAAGTAATATCTCATACAGTATTTGTGTGGCTCCCAAGTAATATCAAGTTTTTTTGGTTTATTCTGCTCTGACTCGGTGATTTT
Source organism: Rivularia sp. (in: cyanobacteria) (assembly GCA_965234645.1). Taxonomy (GTDB): domain Bacteria; phylum Cyanobacteriota; class Cyanobacteriia; order Cyanobacteriales; family Nostocaceae; genus Rivularia. The sequence goes on from OZ248344.1 coordinate 6,318,930, forward strand.
TTTCTCTTAAAATTCACATCTTACACGCTTATTAGAAACTCGATTTCTTTAGGCTTGCTTATGGTGCATTCAACTGATTATTTTTCTGGTTTTAAGGAACTATACATATGTCTTCCACAATACTAAAAAGACTGTCTATTGCTACTGTTAGTGCTGTTGCCATTGCTTTTACAACAGCTTCAGCAGCATCAGCCTCATCGCTCTCATTTGATTTTAGCGGTTCAGGTGGACAAAATGGATCGTTCAAATTAAATCAAGATGACTTAGAGGTAACTGCAACCGGAAAAACTCGTGATGGTAATAATCGCGATGTTTTTCAAGGTTCCAATGGCTTCGGAGTTACTCGCGGAGAAGGGGAACGTAAAGAAATCGATGGTACTGCTTTAGGTAAAAAAGAGACACTTAATTTAGGTTTCAATAAGTTAGTAAATTTAATCTCTGCTACCTTCACCAAGGTTGATACCAACGACGACTTTAAACTATTTGTAGATGGAACCGAGTTAGTTGCTGCTGCAATTCCTGGTGGTAACGTTACTGATACAGGTATTGGAACTTTTGACTTTACTTCATACAAAGCAACTGGAACAGTCTTAGGTTTCACTGTTGGGGATGATAATAACAACGAATACTTTTTAAAAGCTGTAGAAGTTCAAGCAGTTCCCGAACCTACAACTATATTAGGTTCATTCTTAGTCAGTGGTTTGGGTGCGATGTTTTATAAAAAGCGTAAACATCAGTCTGATATAACAGCGTAAACAATCAGAAATATAGTTGTTTCTCACAAGTAGATTATCTTAAACCCGGTTTCTTGATGAAATCGGGTTTTTCTTTTGAGTAGAGGTATAGTAATTTCCATATCTCTAGATTTTTGTTAATTGTAAGTTGTTTTATTTGCTACTACTATTTTTTGTAATTAAAATAAAATCTAATATATTTTAGATAAAAATTAAACATTTTTTTATTGTAAATTAATTATATATTTTGGTATCAATCTAATTGATATTTCTGAAAAATGAATTGAAATTCAAGGTAATTAGTGTTACCACTTAAGTGCTTTCACATAAACTTTATAGTTTTTATAACCTTCTTTAGAAAAAGTTCATAGTTAGACCCTCATCTTAGGTGCAAAATAATACCTGAGCCGCGCAAACGACTCAAGCAACGAATGTAATCTACCGCCAGAATTACTGAGTAAATAAGTAATAACTGACACTATCTCTTTACAGGGTATTATCTCATGCTACCAGGTGTCAGAGCGAGTTCGTGTGACTACTAAAATCCACGAGGATTTTTTGCATTGCAAGAATTTTCTGTTAGTTAGTTTCAGGGTTTTGATAGCAAGGTTAGTTTTGTATAGACTAATTGCTTGCTCCTATTTCAGGAATTAAATTTCTTAAAATCTTTCATCATTTCTAGGAGACAAAAATCATGAAGAAGCGACTAACTCTAATTTTGACTGCTGCGACAACTTTATTTGGATTAGCTGTTCTAGCAGATTCAGCAAAAGCAACTCAGTTTACATTCACTTCCCCAACATCAGGAGGTAATGTGCCTACAGGTGTTACTGAAGTAGGTGGAATCGTACTAGATTTGATTGGGCAAAACGATGCACGAGTAATTAGCCAATTGGCAGCTAGCGAAACTTTCGTCGGCTTTTATAATACTAATCCAGGTACTATCGGTACTCAAACAGGCTTTACTACAGCAGTTATCAATGCTCTTGGAGGCGGTTTGAAAGAGGTTGGTATTCGTGTAACCCTTGATGATGGCGATACAGCACAATCTAACTTTGATGAGAATGATAATACGCTGTTAGTTAACAATCTCAATTTTGGGAATTGGAGTGATGTTAATGCTCAAAACACCGATGGTTTAGGAAATGCAACTGCTGCTGGTTTTAGTGGCGGCGGTTTCCGTAACAATAGATTAGACACAGGTTGGTTTTATAGCAATAATGCAGCACTTCTAAATAGCTTCTACAACACATTGGTTGCAACTCAACAAGTTGTTTATCAAGTAGACGATCTATCACCTGGCGACAATTTCTATGACTTCACGCAAGGAATTGATGGAGGTTTAGTTAATGTCGGTCAGGGTCCTGTAGTGCAACCTGGTGGCTCAACCGAAGAAGTCCCCGAGCCCCTAACTATCTTAGGAACCCTTACAGCAGGTGCATTCGGCACTCAATTTATGCGGAAGCGTAAGCAAATGCAGGCTGCTAAATCCGAGGCTTAAATCAATCTGGTTGGGATGAGGTTTATCAAATAATCGCTTGCTTCTGACACGATTGTTAAACCTGACTCTACTCTTGCAGAGAGAATAAACAAGCGCGAATTAAAAGCAAGATTCCTCATTTAACCATCAGACTTGTAGAGACGTAGCACTGCTACGTCTTTATATCTCACGGGATAACGTGTAATCTATAAACGAGTTTAGATATCTTCATTAAGACTGCATCAAAATAACGCAACTTGCAATGAATATAACCAACATAGCCTCACCGAAACTACTAAAAGATACTCGTTATTGGCTGCTAGGGATTGCTGCGGGATTAGAAGCAATTTGTTTAACTCTGATCTGGAAGGCTGATGATACCGGACATTTAGGAATGAGTCTGCTGTTTTTACTTGCTGTAGGAAGTTTAACTTGGGAAAAACGCCATACTTTAAAGTTTGAAAGTGAAGTTATACCTAGTATTGTGGGTATGGGGTTGATTGGTTGGGTTTTGTGGCAAAGTGCAAACCTAGCTGATGGTAATATAATGCGACTTTTATCTTTTACTTCCGCTTTTGGTGTTGCTTTACTGGCTTCTGGTTTTAAAGGATTAAAGCAGTATTGGCAGGAACTTACTATCCTATTTTTCTTAGGTGTACCTAGTGTCGTTGCCAGCTTTTTATTTGATATTTCTCCCTTAACCGCCAAATTTTCAGCATTCCTTTTGCACTATTGCGGTTTTGATGTTGCTAGTCAAGGGGTTTTCATCAATCTACCTAATGGTGGTGTAGAGGTAACACATGAATGCTCCGGTATCGATACAATCATTTATATTCTTAGCGTTTCCATACTTGCTTTAGTAATGTTTCCCGTACATCGCACTAAAAGATTTTTCGTGCCGATCGTGGCAATAATTATCGGATTTGTCATCAACGGGATTCGTGTAGCAATGCTGGTAATATTTGCTGCATCAGACAAAGCCGCTTTTGAAAACTGGCATGGAGGGCAAGCATCGTATTTATACGGAATGATCGGTATTGTACTTTTCGGATGTTTCTACTGGTTGCTGTTACAGCAGGAAGAAAAAAGTCAAAATACTGGGAGTTAGCATTAATGAATATTTGGAAGCAAGCTCGTATCCCTTTACTAGCGTTTATTTTTACTGCTGTTGGCTTAGTTTTAGTAAGAGTAATTTTGGTAACTGCATTTCCAAATAAACAAAAAGATCGTACTCAATTACCCGATTTACCTTTACAAATTGCAGCACTTATAAAAGAGAATTAATTTTATTTGTAATGTTTTTACTGTACATTGCATAAAGATTGAAATACGCTTCACTATAGAATCTTGTTTAATTTTGGAACAAGTTAAATATTGTAGGGTGTGTTATTTCAAGTTTCAATTTTGTTCTTATTGCTTCCATCCTTCAAACAAACCTAATTATTAACTGAAATACTTACATTAATCTTATGTCTCAAATAGAAAGCGATCGCTCAAATAAATCATTATTAGCTCAAATTGGAAATTTGAATCAAACTACCAATGAATTTTCTAGATTCATATTTGGTATGATAGATTCTTTACCAATTTTGCGCTGGGTAGGTTATGGATTTTTGGTACTGGCATTATTTGATGTCATTGAAATGTTTGTCCCGTCCAGATTTATGAATCCTAACTGGGAATTTCAAACTTTTGGTGCATTAGTAGAAAGAGTTGCAATACCTTTGATGGGGTTTGTATTAGTATTTTTTGCAGGATTAAACGAACGAGGAAAAAAAGAAGCACTTGTCCTCAAATTTCTATCTTGGTTAACGTTATTATTAGCAATTATCTATTTTATATCTGTACCTTTAGGAATTGTGAATACAGTTAGAATTCATAAGCAGAATAATCAGCAAATTACAGTTAGGTTAAATCAACAAAAGTCTGCAATTGAACAAGTAAGGAAAGGTTTGGATGGTCCCATAACCGAAACTCAAATGCAGCAAATTTTAGCTCGTTTGAATGGTGGACGCGCTCCTGAAATTAAAACCCCGGAAGAATTAGAACAGGCAAAACAACAGATTTCTACATTTGTTAATAAAGGTGAGAGCGAACTTGAAACACAAGTACAAACTGCACGCTCAAATCAAAGCCTCAACTTACTTAAAAAATCTGTCAAGTGGAATTTAGGAGCGCTAATTGCAGGTGCTTTATTTATCACAATCTGGCGCAGTACCGCTTGGGCTAGACGCGGGTAAGATGATGGGGGGATGGGGATGGGGATGGGGAGATGGGGAGATGGGGAGACAAGGTGACAAGGAGAAATTAGTTCTTAACTCGCTCGCTACTTGCTACTCACTACTTACTACTCCTAACTCCTAACTCTTAAGTTTTGTCGTACCTTCCACACTCGCACGATTTAACACAATGTATTTAAAATATGAAGAGAAGTTAACACGTTTTCACAAATAAGAGTTATTAACAATGGGATTATTCGGACTTGGTAAAAAGCAGACTATACCTACTTCTGAAGAAGCTTTACCGGGAAGGGCACAGCCAATGCCAGTACCTGAAAAACATTATGTCAACGGTAATCCTCTCAAGCCTCCTTTCCCCGAAGGTATGGAGAAGGTTGTGTTTGGGATGGGATGTTTTTGGGGTGCGGAACGTAAGTTCTGGCAGTTGGATGGAGTTTATACTACTGCTGTAGGTTATGCTGCTGGTTCAACTCCTAACCCTACATATAAAGAAGTGTGTAGTGGAATGACTGGTCATAATGAAGTTGTGCTAGTTGTGTACGATCCGAAAAAAGTTAGTTACGAACAGCTATTAAAAACTTTTTGGGAAAGTCACAATCCTACTCAAGGAATGCGCCAAGGTAATGACTCTGGTACCCAGTATCGTTCGGGAATTTACACTTATTCTCAAGAGCAGAAAAAGCAGGCAGAAGCATCGCTCGATTCTTATCAGCAAGCTTTGAAGTCAGCTGGTTATGGCGACATCACCACAGAAATTCTTGATGCTCCCGAATTTTACTATGCTGAAGATTACCATCAGCAGTACCTTGCCAAAAATCCCAACGGTTATTGTGGATTAGGTGGTACTAATGTTAGTTGTCCAATAGGTGTAGCACAAGCTTAAAAGTTTGTAGTAAGGACTTTATTAGTCCTCCATTGGCTGTGAATTAAATATAAAAGGGTTCTACGTGCCGATTTTAGTCCTCCATTGGCTGTGAATTAAATATAAAAGGGTTCTACGTGCCGACTTTAGTCCTCCATTGGCTGTGAATTGAATATAAAAGGTTCTACGTGCCGATTTTAATCCTGGGAGGAAAGGGGCTAAAGCCCTTACTACGAACTAATTAGTGGAAAGGGCTAAAGCCCTTACTACGAACTAATTACTGTAAACTTGGCGATAATAATCTTGATATTCTTGAGACAATAAAGGTTTCCACCATTCGGTATGGTTGAGATACCACTCTACGGTTAGACGCAAACCTTCTTCAACCGTTATTGAAGGTGTCCAACCCAAATCAGTTTTGATTTTAGCTGCATTAATAGCATATCTGCGATCGTGTCCGGCTCTATCTTTAACGAAGGTAATTAATTTTTCTGAAGGATTAACTGGTAAATTAGGTGCAAATTTATCCATTAGCTGGCACAACATCTGAACTAAATTAATATTTTCTACTTCGTTGTTGCCACCGATATTATAAGTTTCTCCAGGTAAACCGGCGTTTATTACTACTTCTATTGCACTACAATGATCGCCGACATAAAGCCAATCTCGCACGTTTTTGCCATCGCCGTAAACTGGCAGTTGTTTACCTAATAAAGCATTAATACACATCAAGGGAATTAGTTTTTCTGGAAACTGATAGGGACCGTAATTATTGGAACAATTGGTGATAATTGTTGGTAGTTTGTAGGTATGATAATAAGCTCTAACTAAATGGTCACTACCAGCCTTGGATGCTGAATATGGACTATTTGGAGCGTAAGCTGTAGTTTCAGTAAAAGGCGGGTCATTTGGACTTAAGCTACCGTAAACTTCATCAGTAGAAACGTGCAGAAAACGGTAATGTTCGGGTTTGTTTTGAGCTAACCAATATTGACGAAAAGCTTCCAAAAGCGTGTAAGTTCCTACAACGTTGGTTTGAACAAAAGCACCGGGTCCCAAAATTGACCTATCTACGTGAGACTCAGCAGCAAAATGAGCGATCGCATCTATTTTTTCTACTTCTAAAAGTTCTTTGATTAAAGAAGCATCACAAATATCTCCCTTAACAAACCGAAAATTATCTTTTTGTTTTAAACAAGATAAATTAGCTTGATTACCCGCATAGGTAAGCGCATCTAATACCACTACCCTATCTTCATGGTAATTTTCGCACCAATGATGCACAAAATTAGAACCAATAAACCCCGCACCACCCGTCACCAACAACCTACGACTCATTAAATTTACTCCTATGAGGGTTTCTCTATGGTTTATTGTTATACCATTTAACTAAATTCTCAATGCAAATCTAAATATAGGGAGACGTTGCAGTACAACGTCTCTACATTATTGATATGTTTTTTAAGAAAAGAACGTTACCGTAATTTCTTTTTTATTTTATTAAATATTCTTTGTGTAGATAATTTTGCTAGACGCATTGTTGTTAAGGGTTTAATGTTTGAGGGATAACTTTGTTTGTGGTCAAAGAACTCGTTTAATTCATCTAAAATAACCTGGAAACGTGGGGTAATATGTTCGCTGCGGTATTCTTGAAAAAAGCTTTCGGGTAAACTTAAAGCCGACCAGTTTTGCAATACTTTAAGAATACGTTGCAGATCATATTCTTTGGAATAGACAGCAATTTTATCACAATTGAATCCGGGATCTAAATAATCGGAAAGTCCACCATTTAGGCTAGAAAAAACCCTACAGCCGCAAGCAAAAGCTTCCATAGGCTGCAACCCAAATCCTTCTGTTACTCTTTGTTGCGCCCAGTATTCAGCGGAATCGTATATATAAATCTTAGTTCGATTAAATAACGCTGCGATATCTTCTACATAATAATCAACTAACTCTAATTTACATTTTTGCTGCAATGCTGGAACTAAATCCCCGATTAAATATTCCGAAGATTTCCGCGCTAAAACTAAAACATCAATATCTCGTTCAAGATTTTGATTGTTGAATTCATCGCTAATTTGATTGGGTAAATAATAAATTAAAGAGTGAGGTGATAATTGTCCCCAATAACCCAGGGTATTACGACTAACGGTAATAATGGGAATACTAGCCGGAAGTTTAAAACCGTAACCAGCACTATGAGCATGATAAACAACATTATAAGACTTGAGACGGGGAGCAAGTTTTGCAACATCAAATCCCCAGCTAATTACAAATATGACATCATTTAAGTTTTCAAAAAGCAGTACATCATCCAAGAAAAGTTTGTCTTTTTCCCTTTGTCGATAAGTAACTACCTCAGCATCGCATATTTGTTTGGCAAGGTTTACAGCTTTTAATTCCGCCCACAAACCACCACAAGCAAATTTACCATCTGTGCCGGGAAGTAAGAAATAAAGTTTTCGCATTTCTTAAAAGATCATCCAATTTTAGATTTTAGATTTTGGATTGTAAATCAGAATTTTGCAAGATATTTAAGGTACAGTTAGGGAATTAGTTAGGAATTAGGAATTAGGAGTTAGGAGTTTTCTAACCTTTAACCTTTGACCTTTAACCTTTAACCTTTAACCTTTAGAAACCGTACCCATAGCCATCCTAGAAAACTACCTACGAAGTAGACGGGAAAATCTGCCCAAACAAAGGTATTCCCTAAAACAAGTCTGCCGGGTAAAGTTGAACGGGCTGCTTGTAAAAATGGCGGTTTCCATAGCTGTAGAAATTCTATCGCGCAAGTTGCAATACAAACTGCGATCGCGATACGCAACGGCGAAACTTTAGGTAAAAGCAAGGCAAATAACAAGATCCAAAATATCTCGTAGGCAACGCTTCCTAAAGCATCATGCAGCCATGCTGGATTTAATCCCTGAGAAAATCTGACTATATATCCCAAAGGAATAATAATTATCGTACTTGCTAGCAGCGCTATGCGATATTTAGAGATAGGTATACTCACTTTGCAGTAGTCTCGATAACGGAAAATGAGTCTATTTTAAACACATCAAGCGCTCGAACAGTTATAAAAAACTAAAAAGCAGAGAATATGTTCCGAAATTCTCTGCTTTAATATTTGTATGTTAATTAATCCATGCTTTGTTAGAAGAGAGATTAAAACAAAATACTTGTATCAATCTTGGATTAATCACTCTTGATTTTATGCCTACAATGTCTTTCTTAGCTAGTTAAACCACTAAATAAGCCTTTTGCAGCTGCGATTCCATCTTCAACACCAGCCCAGATTCCGGTATCGGGTTCTTTACCTACTAATTCACGAGTACCCAAAGCGTAAATAATTGCCTTCATTTGCTCTTGATGAGCGCGATTTTGGAAATTAACTTTGTTGATAGGATCTATTGATTCTTCCCAATCTTCTCCAGCAGTTTGAGCGCACTTGTGTATGAGCAAACCAGTCATTACTAACTGATGCTTCATGCCTTCGTGCTGCAATGCTTTTTCGTAAAGGTCTAATTCGCTACCACCCATCATTTTGTCAACGGTTTGGGTGAAATTCTTAACTTTCTCTTGAGGTTCAGATGAAGTACCAAACTTGCTAATTGCAGCTTCGATAGTTCCCAAGCTTTCTTGGTCATCCTTAAGCATATCTTGCAGACGCTTTGTAATCTCTCCATCGCTGATAGCCGAGATTAATTTCTGTTCGCTAGCAATCATCTGGTTTTGCAGCACTTTCATGTCTGCTAATTTCATGGCGATCGCTTGACGTTGAGTATCAGTTAATGTCGCTGCCATAACGAGGTATCCTCTTAATTCATTTCCTTTCCTAGTGTCACCAAGAGTTGACTTAGCTTCATCTTTCGTGCGACTTAAAACACATCTTTAAAATGGTTATTTTTTTGTAGTCATGAATACCACTTGCGATAGGAGACAAGGAGAGGGAGAGATGGGGGGATGGGGAGATGGGGAGATGGGGAGATGGGGAGATGGGGAGATGGGGAGATGGGGAGAGGGGGAGATGGTAAGCCACTGCGCCCTCGCGGGTTCCCCGACTTGTAGCAAGTGGCGCAACCCGGAAGGGGAGAGGGAAGGGGAAAAGGGGACAAGGGGAAAAATAAATTCTTTATTCATTCCTAACTCCTAATTCCTAATTCCTAACTCCTAACTATTCTCAATGCCCAATGCCCAATTCCCAATGCCCAATGCCCAATCCCCTATTTCCAATTAACTTTTACAAAATAAGCTTTGCGTCCCATTGCATCATGCTTAAGGGTGATATTTTCAATTCCGAGGTTGAAAGGAATTGCGGTGGTAATATGGCGTTGAAAGAAAGCTCCTACATCTGGAGCAAGTTCGGTTGCGGTTGTTGTGGCTAAACTCAAACCAATTAATTGTTCGATCGGTCCTCGTGGTAATAATAAATGCATTCCTACAGCCAATCCTGCTGTCAATAACATGGCAACTGATGCATTTGTACCGCACCTTGGATGTACGGCTAAATTCCATTCTCCATCGATCAGGCGTTGAAGAGCAAGGTTTACAGCGCGTCGTAAATTACTGATGTTTACTTCACCATAAAGATAAAATCCTTCTTCAGTAGATAAACCACTGTACAGCTGATTATCAATTCCAACATTTTCACGGCTTATTTGAGTTGTTGGCGATCGCGATTCGCTTAAAGTCCATACTGTAGCGTGTTCTAAAGCGTGAACCTGACGCACCATTAAAAGTTCTTTCAATCCAGGAACAAATGATAGCCGATCGAGTAAATCGGTATCTTGCGTGGGAGAGGGTGATATCAGATCCAAATTAAACAAATCAAAGGATAGGTCACTACCTTTGGCAATTGAGGTATTCATGGCAATATCGCTCCCCCACCGGATTAGGCAACATTATATAAACACTCTCAATGTAACCTTTTATAAAAGGAATTATTGCTAATTTTTGTTGATTATTAAATTTAGATTAAATATATGAAAGTTTGGGATCAACAAGCGCGTCTTCCGTAAGTGGCGCGAGCAACAGGAAAGACTTGAAATATAATTAAAAATTTAAGCAAACGTATTAGAAGCAAATAAAAAATTGCTTTATTCATCTTTATTTTATTTTAATAATTTTCCCTAACTAGGGGATTAATAAATTATTAGTGACTAACATTATTTATTAGTATTGCCTTGTTGAATAATTTTTAATTTTAAAATAATAAGTAGAAATTGACCCGTCCGTTGCTAGTCGGACGGGTGTTGATTGCTGCTATCCGTATGCGCGTAGACTAATAACCCTGCGATTGCGCGTTTTGTAGATGAGTCAAGCACCAAAAAGTGAAGCGTGAGGAGAAGAATTAGCAGCAATCAATCAAACAAAACTAACGAGCAAAATAACTGTCAGAGTGCTGTTTAATCCTGCGGTTGAGGAAGAGTACAGCAATTAACATCATTTAAACATACCTTACCCCAGTGCAAAGCCCAGCGGACAAGGGCAACTCTATTATCAGTCTGTGTTTTAGTCAGAATATTGCTGATATGGTTATCAACAGTACGCTTACTAATTTCGAGTTTTTCTGCAATTAGTTGGTTAGTTAAGCCAGTAGCCACTAAGTCGATAATTTGCAGTTCTCTGTCTGAGAGACTAACAGGGGTCTGAGACTCGCCACCAGCCATTATAATTTCCATCCTCCCTTCTTTGTGGTAATTGTACTTAATTGCTCTTTCCCATTGTAGAAGATTGTATGGAAGGTAGGCGTTTCAACTGTTTAATGCAATACGATTGTCTATAATTTCTTTATCATTTAAGTAGATAACTATACAGTATTTGATATGAGTATTTCTTTTAACTTTATCTAGAAAATAAAATTAGAGTTATCACTGAAGACGAATGTAGAATGCAAGAGTAAGCGGAAACAATTAAAAGTGGATGTTGGTGTTTATTTGTATGAACGATTGCTTTAGAAGTGGCAAATATTAGTGTAGGTTTTATACAGAATTTCTTTTTTAAAATTAAAACAAGTCAAATGAAATGAGCAATCCCCGTGTTTTATGTTTGGGTGAAATATTATATGATATGCTCGCCGACCAATTAGGGCGATCGCTCTCGGACGTTGAGTCATGGACTTCTTATCCAGGGGGGGCACCAGCTAATGTAGCCTGTGCTTTAGTCAAGCTAGGAACCCCATCAGGATTTATCGGCGCAGTGGGTGAAGACGAACCCGGAAATGATTTAGTAAAGCTTTTACAAGAAGTTGGTGTAGACACAACCGGCGTACAGCGTCATTCCGAAGCACCTACCCGGCAAGTTTTAGTAACCCGGAAACAAAATGGCGATCGCGTTTTTGCTGGATTTAAGGATCGTGACACCGCCGAATTTGCCGACACTCGTCTCAAAGCTGCCCAATTACCAGAAAAATTATTTGTAAATGCGGATTTTTTGGTCATTGGAACTTTAGAATTAGCTTATCCCGAAAGTGGTGCAGCAGTTCACCGCGCTTTGGAATTAGCTTCTCAATACGACGTTAAAATTTTACTCGATGTCAACTGGCGCGATGTATTTTGGCAGAATCCCGATGCTGCTCCCGACAAAATTCGCGAAATAATTAAAAAAGTAGATTTTCTCAAACTTGCTAAAGAAGAAGCTGAATTATTATTTGATACTCACGATGCCGGGGCAATTACTTATAGACTCAATTCTGTGGAAGGGGTATTAGTCACGGATGGGGATAAAGGTTGTGCTTACTGTCTTGGTGAAAACGAAGATAAATTTCCTGCTTTTTCCGTTCCCGTAGTTGATACGACTGGTGCGGGAGATAGTTTTGTCGCTGGTTTTGTTCACCAACTATTGCAGACGGGAATACAAAATTTAAAGGATGCGGAAGTAGTGAAAAAGATTATCGCTTATGCTAGTGCTGCGGGAGCTTTGACTACATTAAAACCCGGTGCGATCGCATCTCAACCTACGGTAGATGAAGTAGAAAGTTTTCTCAAGGAGCATTTAAATAAGTTTAATTAAAATGACTTCTTGCACCATCAGCAACTTCTCCGAAGAAACATTGAGCTTTGATTGTCGCATCGGATACACAATACCTCTGGTACGCTTTGCTAGGCGCTAACGTAAAAAAGGCGTCGGCAGTCTTAGGGGTTTTCCCCAAGACTGCGCTGCTCTCCATCCTACATGAGTTATATGTAGAGACGGCGTACACCGTGCAACGTCTTTATAAGATAAACTTATCAAGCCCGTAATCAATCTCACTACTATTCATGTCTAGATTCAGAAAATATTATTAGTGAGATAATTTCTTACGTTTGAGTACTAAAGCAGTACCGTAAATACCAAGAGCCAAAGTACCTAAAATAGTGTTTGGTTCGGGGACAGTTTCTCTTTGAACAACTTTATAGTCGCTAAAAGGCTCAATACCAAGTGACGCATTATTATTTGTAGGGTCAAATAATTCAATACCAAGACCTACAGGATAAGAATCAGGATTATCAGAAAGTTCTGAAGTATTGCCCGTGTAAAGTACACCAACATTAATTAAACAGCTAAAGGTAGTTCCTGTGGAACATCCACTTGGAGAAACAACACCACTGAGATTTCCCATATTGCCAGGAATAATACCTGGGATAATTTCCCAATCGGCAATTTCATTACTCAAGTTAAACTGTGGTCTTTGCGGCGATGAAAAAGAGAAGTCAGAAACAGCACTAGGGTATAAGATACCTGGAAATCCACTAATTCCAGACCCTGTAGATGGAACTGGAGAAGGGGGACTATCTGTATCTAAAGTAAATGTTCCTGTTGCACCACTGATGGTGGTAAAGCTGAAGTCTAATAGAGCAGCCTGTGCTGGCTCTAAACCTACAGTCTCTATGGCAAAACACGCACAGAAAGCAACAGCGAAAGACAATCTTTTTTTATACATTATAGAAGGAGTATTTTTATTTTATTCGTTGGTAATTTAATCACAATCCGAATATATTATGTATCCAACTTCTATCGTATAAACACTGAGTAAAGTTTGAGTTTTTTATCTAAAGTTTGTATATTTTTATTAGATTGCCAAGTTTTAATGTTATTTCCACATACTTCAATGGTAAAAAGATACTAATGTGTATCCTTTGTAGAAGATTGAAAAGCTTTATCCTTCCGCTATCTTGTTAACCTAACCCCCAGCCCCTTCCCTATGAGGGAAGGGGAGCAAGAATCAAAGCCTCTCTACTGCTCCTCACAAAGTTTTCGAGTTTACCAAGAATTCCCATCACAATCGATCTACAATATTTTGCACAATAACTTCAAGCGGCTGCGAAATATCTACTGCGATCGCGTCTAAAGGTTCTTCAAGGGTATCAAATTGACTTTTGAGAAGTTTTTCGCTCATGAAGTGATTTAATCGTTCTTTTAAGCGTTTATGAATTAATTCAAAGGAACCTTTGAGATAAACTAACTTTACATCACGATCTATTAAAAGCATCTGACGATAACTTTCTTTCAAAGCCGAGCAGGTTAAGACTAAATTTTTATTTTCTGACAAGCAGTGTTTAATTACATCTTGGATTTTTTGCAGCCAAGGCAATCTATCTGCATCATCCAAAGCTATACCGTTGTGCATTTTCTGAATGTTTTCCAACGAGTGGAAATCGTCAGCATCTGCAAATTTATAACCTAGAGATTCTGCCAGTTTTTCACCGACGCTAGTTTTACCGGAACCAGATACGCCCATTACGATGATAATCATTTATCTTTATAAATTTATCTATTGCGTTCAACAATCTTAAATTATAAGATTTAGAGTAAAATTTATATTTTGCAATAATCTCAACAAGCCCTCCTAAACCCGGAATATGCCGATCGCACAACGAAAAAATCATGTTTTCATGAAAATATTTCAGTGTCCGAGAAAGGCGATCGTTTGTAGTGGAACGACTATATAGAATTTCTTCTATATATATAAACAACTTTCCCGCGCCATGTAGACTTTTTCATAAATTCCATACCAATTTTTTCCAAAACTCTTATTGAAGCTTGATTTTCTGTTTCGACAATTCCCAAAACACGATCGAGATTTAACTTATCAAAAGCATATTTTAAACAAGCATTCGCGGCTTCAGTTGCTAAACCCCGCCCCCAAAAATCCGAATCCAATCGATAACCCAATTCGTTTTCTAACTTACCTTCAATTTCCTCAACAGCAATCCCACAATAACCAATCAAACGTTTGCTTTGACGATGAATGACAGCCCATTTTCCATAACCATTCTTTTGATAAGAATCGAGAAAGCTTTGAATTTTCACCGCTGTTTGTTTAGTAGATAATACACCAGTGGCTGAAAATTGCATTACTTCCGGTTTTGCGAGTATTTGTGCTAATGCTTCGATATCAAAAACTTGAAACTCGCGAATAATTAAACGTTCGGTTTGAGTAACTATCTTTTCGTTAAGACTTCCATCAAAATTATTTTTATCTAAACTGGGTATTTTCAACAACTTCGCCAACCATTGAGTTTTATAATTTAACCACAGAGTAAAAACAAGAAATAAATGTATTGCCAGAGTTATTTGAGCATAGGGTTTTACCGAAAAATCGTATATTTTCAACCAATCACCGCGAGAAGTAGTGAATGAAAATAGCGGATAAGCTATCAAAGAGTAAACCAGTTCAGCTTGAGAAAAAGTATAGAATAACTGTTTTAAAACTGTTTTTTTAACTAAAGGTATCGCTAAAATCGCCAAATAACCTAAAGCAATTGAAACCAAATTACCGCTAAACGCAATCCACCAAGATTCTACAGGAAGGAAATTACCCGCAGCAATAACATAACCCCAAACTACTCGCCATTGAAATTCCCGAACTTCACCACCTACCTGTAAAGTAGCTAAAGCGTGTCCTAACTCGTGAAACAAGACTCCCAGAGGAATCAGGATAAATACTGCAACTCTTTCTAATAAAAATCTATCTTTGGCAGTTACTTTATCATCCCAAAATGAACGCCAATTATTCGATAAACGTAAAATGGTGTCGATGCTGATGATGCCGTAAATAATCGCCATGAAGTCGAATGATGAGTCATTGAACATGATTATTTATTTGGGGATTGGGGATTGGGCATGGGGCATGGGGCATTGGTAATGGGTAATTAATACTCCCTTTCCCTGTGAAATTACCTATATCTCTCTATCTTCTTTCCTCTGCGCCCTCTGTGTCTCTGCGGTTTTTTTATCGGTAATCTTCTGACAGGATAGGAGTAATTGGTAATTGGGCATGGGGATAGATGATTTTTAGATTTATTTTAACTTTCTTCTAATTCAATAAGAATAACTTTAGTAAATACAATTTAAAATATCATTTGGTAAAGGATCGTCAAAATCATCGGGTACAGTAAATTCTCCTTTGCATAAACCAAATGGTCGTGGTGGCTTTTTATTATTTATAATTGGTTTAAGTTCGGCAATAGGCTTGTCTTCTTGCATAATAATAAAGCTTTCACCTGCTTCAACTTGATTGAGGTACTTTGCAGGATTTTCTTGAATTTCTTGGATTGTGATTTGTTGCATTTAATTACTTTGGGATAATCCTATGAGCAAGGGAAACACTCAATTTGATTGTAGGTGATAATTTTGGTTTGATTAAGCTACCATTCTCAGCGCTATAAATACTAAACAATCAACTGTAATAAAGTAACAATCCATAACCTTTCTGAGTGGCTTTTTGACAATAAGAAAAAACTTCATCAAAATGCTTCCAGAAATCTGCTTCCTCTTTAGAAGTTTCTTCAATTTCAACTGATTGAGGATATAAAATTTTATACACTTGGATAAAGTTTTTTCCTCGAAACTGTTGCAATTTTTGTGCGATTATTTGCACTTGTTGAGGAGTGAAATAGCTGTAGTAGTCCTCATTCCCAATTTCAATACCTATCAATCCCTCATTTTTTAGCCAGCCAAAAGCATCATAACTACCAACCCAACACTCATCTACTAAACCGGCTAAAATAATATCGGGAATGTCAGATTCAATTTGTTCGTAAATCTCGCGGGTAATACGTTCTTCATCGTTATATTCCCATAGTTCTTCTTCAAACTTCTTAATACCTTCCCAGTAATTACCAGAATATTCTTGCAATTCATAAGCTTCGTGAAAAATGTTTACTACACTGGGGTGAAACTGGAATTTCTCAAATATTTGCGGTGAAATTTCTTGAACATAGCAATAGCAAGACATAGTTTACTTGAATCTGTTTGAGCTAAAATCCATCATATTTAATAATCTCGAAGTTTTCTGAAAAAACCTTTGCGCTCCTCTGCGCTTACCTCCGCGTACCTTTGCGTTTAAAAACTATTTCTCCCCACTCCGAATATACCCAATCGCAACAATCAAAGCATCCAACATAATTTCATAACTTTCATCAGTTGAACGTTCAAAAGTCATCATTCCCGCTTGCTCGACGCTAATAAAACCGTAAATCGCAGCGTTAACCATTCGCATCGCATCAATCAGTTGATTTTCAGTCAAATCGTAACCCTGTATTCCCTGTTGAAACCAACCTAAAGCTTCTTTAATAACCGCACCCGCATCTGCATCTGTGGTGTGCAGTTGATATTGCATCATCACTTTGTAACGTGCTGGATACAACTTGGCAAAGTCACGGCTAGCCATTCCACCTGCTTTGAATAACTGACGAGATTCGCTTATGCCTTGAGTTTTTTCCTGACAATACTTGAGAAATTTTCGCCAAATCGTTAAAACAACCGCTTTTCTTAATTCCGCGTTTCCATTGAGATGTTTGTAAATCGCGGGTGGTTTTATACCGAGTTCTCGCGCTACCCGATTCACTCCCAGAGCAGTTTCTCCCTCTTTATCTAAACAGGTTATTGCAGCTTCTATTACATCTTGAGGAGTTAGTGAATTTTCTTTCGTCGGACGACCCATATGTTATTTAAGAATTTAGTTAACACCATTAACTAAAAGTGAATATAATTAACTTTATTAAGGGTATCAGAATTTTTTTGTTGCTAGCGAGGTCTGGGAAAGGAGAGGGCTGAAGCCCTTACTACGAACCTTTACTTATTTTTACTTAAGTATTGCGCTTATATTAGATGAAATAATTGGGGGTTTTAGGAATCCAAATCATTTCTCGTTACAAACTACAGTTTAGAAATTAGTTATCTCTCTTTATTTCTTTCCTCTGCGCCCTCTCTCTTGAAAAGTTGTTCATGGGGGAAACCCTTCGGGTTCGCTAGTTTGGCGGGACGGAAACCGACACCGCCAACTAGTCTCACCACGCCACTTCTCTCAACGGAGGGAACCTCCGCACGAGAGTGGCTCCCCAAGACCACACTTTTCGCTGCGTCTAGTAAGGTTTTTTTTAATCGGTAATCTTTTTTCTGTCTGGGAGTAATAAGAGGGCTGAAGCCCTTACTACGAACCTTTATTTATTTTACTTATGAATGATTTAGTATTTACACCTGCTCATCGCCTTGCTCGAATGATAAAGGAAGGATCTGTTTCTGCTGTTGAGGTATTGGAAGCACATTTGAATCAAATATCTGGGCATAATTCAAAGCTAAACGCAATTTGTACTTCAAATCAAAACGCTCTGGAAACTGCAAAGCAAGCCGACGAGGCTTTAGCAAAAGGTGAAAATTGGGGAATGCTTCATGGAGTACCGATAACAATCAAAGATACTTTTGAAACGGCAGGGCTGCGTACTACTGCGGGTTACGAACCACTCAGAGATTATATTCCCACAGAAGATGCAACAGCAGTTATGCGTCTTCGTAAAGCTGGAGCAATTATCATCGGTAAAACTAGCCCTTCTCAATTAGCTGGTGATTATCAGGGAATAAACGATATATTTTCCCACGTCAATAATCCTTGGAATTTAGAATATACGCCGGGTGGAAGTACTAGCGGGGGAGCGGCGGCAGTTTCAGCAGGTTTTTCATCTTTAGAGTTAGCTTCTGATAACGGTGGTTCGATTCGTCATCCCGCTCACTTTTGCGGATTATACGGTCTCAAACCGACAGATAGACGGGTTACGACTACCGGGCATATTGGCGATACTACGAGTATGGATTTTCGCTGTATTCGCCAAATGTTTACTGTGGGAGGATTGGCGCGTTCTATTGAAGATTTGAAGTTATGTATAAAAATAATTACTGGTGCCGATGCCCGTCAACCCGATATTCCTCCCGTACCTTTGGATGAAGCTGACGAAAAAAGTTTAGAAAATTTCAGAATTGCTTGGATTGATGAAATACCTTTATATCCAGTTGCCAGAGAAATTAAATCTGCAATGCAATCGGTGAGGAAAAAGCTTACGGATGCTCTTAACGTTGAAAGCTGGATACCGAAATACGATTTTGAGAAGGGCTGGGAGGTTTTTTATGCTGTGGGTACCTATAACCTGATGTATACTCAACCTACCGATTTTAAAAACGTTCGCGAGCAGATGACGTTTTTATGGAGAGAAGCAACCCAGGGCGATAAATCATTACGGAAATTAAGTAAAATCCCTAATGTAGTACTACCAATATTTATGAAAAAATCCTTAAAGGGTTATTTTGAAGCTTTAACAGAAAGGGATAATTTGATTGCTCAAATGGATAAAGAATTAGAGCAATGGGATGTATGGTTGTGCCCTGTTGCGATGACAACTGCATTTACTCATAGAGATAAAGGTGCAGCAGTTGAAATTGATGGTAGAAAAGTTCCTTATCAGATGGCGAATGGTGCTTATGTAGTTCCTTTTAATCTTACCGGACATCCGGTTGTTGTAATTCCTATTGGTTTTACAAAAGATGGATTACCGATTGGGATGCAAATTGTAGGTAAGAGGTGGAAGGAAATGGAATTATTAAGTATTGCGGGGAAGTTGGATCAAATTGTTGGGGGATTTAAACATCCGTCTCTATATTAATATCAAATACAATTGTATCAAAATAATCTCTCTCTTCTATTTCTCTGCGCCCTCTGCGTCTCTGCGGTTTTTTTCTCAGTAATCTTCTTTCTGCCTGGAAGTAATAAGAGAGGGCTGAAGCCCTTACTACGAACCTTTAATTATGAATAATTTAGTATTCAAACCTGCACATCAACTTGCTCGAATGATAAAGGAACGATCTGTTTCTGCTGTTGAGATATTAGAAGCACATTTAAATCAAATATCTGGGCATAATTCTAAATTAAATGCAATTTGTACTTTTAATCAAAACGCTCTGGAAACTGCCAAACAAGCCGATGCAGCGTTAGCAAAAGGTGAGAATTGGGGTTTGCTTCACGGTGTACCGATAACAATAAAAGATATTTTTGAAACTGAAAGATTGCGTACTACGGCAGGATATAAACCGCTCAAAGATTACATTCCGACTCGTGATGCTACGGTAGTGGCGCGTTTGCGTGGTGCGGGTGCGATTATTTTGGGTAAAAGCAATACTGCCGAACTTGCGGGGGATTATCAAAGCGTTAACGATCTTTTCCCTGCCGTTAATAATCCTTGGAATCTAGATTGCACTGCTGGTGGTAGTTCTGGCGGTAGTGCGGCGGCTGTAGCGGCTGGTTTTTCGAGTTTAGATATAGGTAATGATGTTTCTGGCTCAATTCGTCAACCTGCTCATTTTTGCGGCGTTTTCGGCTTGAAACCCACCGATAGACGGGTATCGTCAGCAGGACAAATACCTGAAGTTCCGGGACAGCCAAAGTGTATTCGTCAAATGCAAACTGTGGGACCTTTGGCGCGTTGCGTGGAAGATTTACGGTTGTGTTTTACACTAATTGCCGGTGCGGATATTCGGCAGCCAGATATTGCGCCAGTTCCTTTTGATACGATATCCGGTAAGTCTTTGCGAGATTTGCGAATTGCTTGGATGGATGGTTGGGAAAAGCTGACTGTTGCTTCTGAGATTAAATCTGCAATGCAAACTGTAGCGAGCGATTTAACTCAAGCTGGTGTAATAGTCGAAAATTGGACACCACCGCTTGATATAGAAGAGATTTTACAGTTGTGCGATCGCCTAATTGCGTATAACTTTGTTTACTCCCAACCCGTGGATTTTGCGACTGCGAAAAACAGAATTCCGATGATATTTCGGGAAATGACGCAGGGGGATAAAGAGTTAAGACAAATTAGCAATATGGGAGATTATTTACCCCAGTTATTAAATCCGACTTTGAAAGGGTATTTTACAGCTTTAAGTGAGCGCGATCGCCTTATTTCTCAAATGGATGAAGCATTGGAAAATTGGGATGTGTGGTTATGTCCGGTTGCGATGACTTGTGCATTTACACATCGTCCTATGGGTATATTTATAGATGTAGATGGAAGAAAAGTACCTTATTTATTAGCGAATGGTGCTTATACTTCATTATTTAATCTTACTGGGAATCCGGTTGTGGTGGTTCCGATTGGTTTTACAAAAGATGGATTACCGATTGGGATGCAAATTGTGGGTAAAAGGTGGAAGGAAATGGAATTATTGAGTATTGCGCTTATGTTGGATGAAATTGTTGGGGGATTTCGGAATCCAGATCGTTTCTCGTTACAAATTACAGTCTAGAAATTACTTATCTCTCTTTATTTCTTTCCTCTGCGCCCTTTGCGTCTAGTAAGGTTTTTTCAATCGGTAATCTTCTCTGCCTGGGAGTAATAAAAAAGGGCTAAAGCCCTTACTACGAACCTTTATTTATTTTATGCTTTCGCCATATAAAAACGTCACCATCATCTATATCAATTTTACTACCTTGTTTGATAAATCCATTTTTTTCTAATACTCTTTGAGATGGATGATTTGATATGGCTGTATGAGCAAATACCGTTTTAATTTCAAATTTTGAAAATGCTTCTTTGAGTAACAGTTTAACAGCATGAGTTGCAAATCCTTGTTTCTGCTGTGAAGGAATAATCCCGTAACCAATCTCAACTGAATTATCTACTGGAATATTTTTAAATCCACACATTCCCACAATTAATTTATCTACCACAATGAAACGAGGAGTCCACCAAAAAGCATTGTTAGAATGTTGTGTTAGTTTATCAATTGCAAATTCTAATAAGAAGCTAGGTGCAATATCTTCATTTTTAGGAATTAGAAATTCGTCAACTTTATGACGTTGATTATTATCAAGTAAAACTTGTAACTGATTAATAGTAAATTGTTGAAGAATTACCATGATTTAGTTATGAAATATAAGCAAGGTTCGTAGTAAGCGCTTTAGCGCTCAAAATAAGGACTAAAGTCCTCACTACGAACCTAACTATTATAAAAGCGGTAATTCAATTTCCCACGCTTTAAGATTGGCTTTGCGCTGTTTCCAGTCGGGCATTATATTATCTAAAGCTTGCCAAAAGTCTTGACTATGATTGTGATGCAATAGGTGAGTAACTTCATGAGCTACGACGTATTCTAAAACTGATAAAGGAGCATCTGCTAAACGCCAATTTATACGGATACTTCCTTTTGATGAACAAGTTCCCCAAGCTCGTTTTTGTTGTGATAGTTTGATAGATTTAGGTTGAACGTTGAGTTTATTGGCGTAAATTTGAGCAAGTTTTTGAATATTAAAATAAACTTGCTCGCGCTTCCAATCAATTAATGCTTGTTTTATTACTGCTTCTTTTTCATCTTCGTTTAAATGTTGCGGTACTTGGATATCAAAGCCATTTCCATAATTTATAATTACTTTTTTTACATTGGTTGGTTCTATTTTCAAGATAAAATAACTACCCCGATACATAATTTTTGCATCATTTATATAGCGTTGGGGTAGTTTTGGCGGATATTTGAGTTGAGTTTCCGTAACAGCTTTGAATAGCCAGCGTTTTTTACTATCTATAAAGTTAGTAATTAGTTCTTCGGGGGTATTAATTGGTGCTACAACTTCTACCCCTTTGGGACTAACAATAATCCGCTGGCGTTTACTACGTTTGCTGTAACGGATAGTATAAGCAATGCTGGTTTCACCAATTTGTAAAACGGGCATGAATTTGTGCTTTTATTATTTTCATTGTTGGCGAAACCTATTTAATAATTCTTCGCGAGATAGCTGTAGTAACAAAGGTGTAAATTCTTGGGGCGATAGTCTCGAAATTGGTTCGATAATTGTGCTTAATTCTCGATTTAAAGAACCAAAACGAACTTGCAGTAGGTTTTCAATCACTGTTCTAACTCCTCGTTGAACTCCTTCTTGAACTCCTTCTTGCTTGGCTTCTTCTAACTGCTGTAAGTAAATTGGTGATAATGCCATAACTAATTCCCTATCCTCTTCATCTATTTGTTGATTTTGATTTTGGGTGATTTCTAGAATACTTCTCAAGCTTAATACTGCATCAATTGCTTTAGCTCGCGAAGGATTATCTGGAGGTAATGCTTGTAACTCGGCGATGGCTTGTTTTTGTACGTTTCCTTTTCCTAACAATCGCAACCACAATGTTTCTGGAATGCGAGGTAGTTGATGGATAACGATAATTGCTGTTTTAGCAGATTCACCAAGAAAATATACTCCTTTACCCCAGTTTTCTTCGTCTGGAATAGCGTTGAAACTATTTAAGATAGCAATAGAAGCGGTAGGTGTTAATATCCATACTTTGGGAAGCTCGTCTTCTACTGTTGCAATATTATCTCTTTTATCTTCGCGTTCTATTTCGGCTATTAAATAGAACACTTTTTTCATGCAGCTACGAATTTCCGAGATTTTAACTGCATTCCTATAAGGTTCAAATAATGCTGTTTTATCGGCAAGTCTCCCTAATAAACCTAATTCTATTTTATCTATACTGGGTTGAGATGAGGGGACAAAGTAAACGTCAATTTCTCTAATTTCGGCGGGTACTTTGCGGCTAGTTTCGACTTCTCCTAAAGGTTGTAATAATTCTTTAAGATAATCCTTGGCGAATTGATCGTATGGGAACCGAGTCATGAAGGGTTTTAATTCTTTTTCTCTTGCAGCATAATAATTTTACAATTAATGGGTAATTAAATATTCAAACCGCGAGAAGTTGTTAGATAAACGGCAAAAGTTCCCAACCAGTGACTACCAGCATAATGTTCGCATACCGCATTTTCTAACCCAATTTGACGATGAATATTAGCAGTATTTTGCAGTGTTTTGATACGTGTATCTTCATCGGGTAATCCAGAAATTATCCCTTCTAACATCCAAGCGCGACTCAAATTTAGTCCGTAAAAATGAGACTGCATATAATCTTCGGAATCATCAACTTCAACGGGTTTTAACCAATCTGTATTATCAACGGGTATATCTGGGAGAAATTCGGTTAACCAGTCAGCGAAAACTGTTTTTGTAAGTATTCGTCGCATCAAATCCGCTTGAGCTAAAGAAGGTGAAAGAAAATCGTATCCTAACGGCTCAAATCGTAAAGAATGGTTTTTATTTTTAAGATAAAATTGTTTTGTTTTATTTTCAATTAAGTTGATAAAATCAGAGTTTTCCGTAATTTTTGCCCAATCTAAGATTAAACCCAATCCAAAAGCAGTTTGTTTGTGCATTCCAGTGCGATCGCAAATCGTTAATTTATCCAACCACTGCTGTAAGTTATCTGCAATCTGGGTTTCCAATGGTTGCAGTGCAGTTAGCCATTGTTTAGCTTGAGAATCATCCCATTCACGTAACTCCGCAGCAAGTTGCAATAACCAAGCGATACCATAAGGAATTTCAAACCGAGGATGACGTTTAAAATAAGCAACTTCTCCTTCAATATTTTCGGAAGTTAAACTTTTTTCAAGGGCTTGTTTTGCTGGTAAATTAAAAGATGCTTCGGGAAAACAACGAGCCAAACGTGCAAGCAACCAATGCCCATGTACTGATGAATGCCAATCCAAACAGCCATAAAAAGCGGGAGTCAATTCGCGGGGTGGTTTGACATCTTCATCGCTATTAAGCCAATAAATATTACTGTGGGGATACTCGCACTCGACGCAGTTTAAGACTAATTTTACAAGTTTTGATGCGGTGGTTTGATTAATTTCCATATGATTAATTATCAATTATCAAATTTTTTATAATTTAAGTAATTGGAATATTATTAATTGTAGGGTGTGTGACGCTTCGATAAATTTGCGGGTTAAATAATGTTTTTTTACGTCACGCACCTTCTGGTAGTTTGTAAATATTAATTAGTGTTACCGCGATCGTTGGTGGTGCGTTACAGCAAAAACAGAATATTCGTGTAATTCAAATACGCTTCGTGCTGTAACACACCCTACAAGAATAGAACTTTTGTTTACAAAAAACTCTAATCTACATACTCCACTACATCTTCTGTCTTATAACGAACTTTCGGCATATTTGCATACTTATCAGTAGGTAGCCGATATCCAGCCGGACAAACTACTACTGTACGATATCCCTTATCTTTCAATCCCAAAACTTCATCGTATTTATGGGGGATAATACCTTCCATCGGACAGGTATCAATTTCTAACATTGCCGCAGAAAACATAAAAAATCCCAAAGCGATGTAAACTTGTTTAGCAGACCATGCATCTTTATCAAAAACATCGGAAGGTCGTTTGAGAAAACCTTTCACCATAGTAGCAAGACCTTCAAGCTTCTCTACCGGAACATTCCGGACTTCCGACATCCGTTGAACATAAGTATCTACATCTTTTTCATTTACATCTTCTTTAATAGTTAAAACTACTAAATGAGAAGCTTCCTCAACCTGTTTTTGTCCTCCCGAATGTACTACAAGTTGATGACGAATTTCGGGATTGCGAATCACGAAGAATTTCCAAGGTTGTAATCCAAAGGATGAAGGTGCAAGTACCAAACTTTGTTCCAATACTTTCCAAACGTCTTCTGGAATCTTTTTGCTGGAATCAAATTCCTTAGTAGCGTAACGCCATTCTAATTGCTTAAGAACTTCTTGAGGTGAAAATGTTGTTGCGTTCATGTGCGAGTTAATAAAAAAACAGTCAGTTTAAAGATAAACGCGATCGCAAATAAACGCTAGTAGGCGATCGCTATTATACGGAATACATATTTTTGCACATTATACAATCAATAGACGTGTCATGTTTGTTAAACAATTATATCTTTTAACTTCGCTAGATAAGAGGGTATATATTCCAATGCAGTTTGTTTTAAAGTTGCTTCTTTCTCAGATTTACCCGCAAGAAAAAGCGCAAGACAAATATATCTTGCAGCCATAAATAATGAAAGTTTATTTTCTATTTCAACTGGAAGTTCTTTAATAGTTCTATATCCTTTGAGCAAATTTGATTTAATTTCAGAATATTCCGTCATTCCCCGATAATGTACTAAAATTACCGCTAAATCGTAAATATAATATCCCCAGCCGGAATCATCGAAATCGATAGGAATTAAACTATTTTGATGAAGGATAACGTTATTTAAATGTAAATCACCGTGAATAATGCCGAAAACATTCTTTTCTTTCCCAGTTACAGCTTCAAAATCAATTAAACGTTGATAAACTAACTCAAATAAACTTACCGTTTCGCGATCGAAATATCTATAACCCAAATTCGCATATCCGAAAGCCCCGTCGTTTCCAATTAAACCATCAGCATCAAACATTGGACGATGAAAATCAACAGGTTTTTGCCAATCCGCAAGTTGATTATGAATATAAGCAAGTAATTCACCAAGTTTCTCAAATAAGCTTAAATCCTTAACTTGATGTCCGATGGTTGGTGAATCAATCCATGAAAGTATTGAAACAGGTTTAGATTCCGCAGCTTCAACCATAGAGACAAAGTTATGATAACAATTATAAATTGGCTTTTGATATTGGTATTTATTACAATTTCTGAGATATTCGATAATTTTTGCTTCTGATTCTATATCTTGAACGGTATTCTGCAATCCGCAATATACCCGGAGTAAAAAGTTACCTTCCTCTGTAGATAATTTAAAAGTTGTATTTTCTAGATGTTTGAGGAATTTTAGTTTTACAGACTTGAAATCATACTGCGCGATCGCATTCCGTGCGATTTCGGTATTGAGATTAATTATTTCTGCTGATAAATCTTTCATTAAGGTAAAAATAAAAATAAATTATAGCTTTCTCAAAAAATCTGCCAGTAAAGCTTTACTTTGGAATGCTGCACGAATAGTATCACCATTGTTGTAGTCAATAATAATTTCAAATCTTTTAAATTCACCAACCGGATTATCAATATCTAGCGAATTCAATTCAATTAATGTATTATCAATATTGTCAAACTCATATTGTTTACCAAATAGTGGAATTAAAACAACTTTTGTAATCACTCTTTCAATCACTGCCCTAAGTGTTGCCATAAACTTATCTATTTCCTTTTGAGCAATTAACATTAGTGCTTGTCGAAGTCTTTCTTTATCATTACTAGTTAGATTAGTCAGCTTTTGCGAAGCTTTAGAATAAATTTCATCGGCTGTGTCTTCGTCAAATGCAATATCAAAATCAATATTACTAAATGCCTCTACTACATCCTGATATGGTATATAAATAAGCGTAAATCCATTATTCCTCAATTGCTCTAAAGCCGGTTTAGTAAAATCTCCAGCTAAAACTGCACCGTAGAATGGTGCTGATAAATTGTGAAGTTCAATAATTGGTAAAATAGCACCTTGAATTTCTTGTACTTTATTTTTTGAATGCTTAGTATATCTACGCCATGCAGACTCAATAAATGCAATTGGTGTACCAAGTTTACTATCCGTACCATTAACTTCAATGACAAAATCTAGATCGTGTTTATTTCCGTACTTATCTGTCCAAGTTACCTTTTTACCGCTTCTTGCTGCACGAGAGCGTTGCCAATCAAGATAATAGTTTTGAGCTTGTGCAAATTCTAGTAGTCGAGGTTTAAGAATATCATCAAGAACAATCTCTTCTAAAAGATTTCCTAAATCTTGACCGAATTTATGTGATGGTGAACGTGCCATAGTCTTATGATGATTTTTATTTTATCCAAAGTCTTCCTTCTTGTAATGGAATATTATGCTTTCTATTTTTCCATTTAATATTGCGTTTTCTAATCTGCTCAAAAGTCCAGGAATTAAAACCCGCTTCTAATGCTAATTCACCAAGCCACTTCTCAACGGGTACATATACTCCGTAGGGAGCTGAATCTCCTACTACAAAACATACATTACAGTCGTTTTTTGTGACTCTATTTAATGCATGAAAAACTTGAGCCATATCAATAAAATAAGCAGCAATCATTGTATGATAAGCTTTATTTCCCCCTTTAGTTTTTCTAACTTGTTCAAGTTGGCGACAAATAGGAATTAGTTCATCTTTAATAGCTTTAATAAATGGTTCTTCGATTAAAGTATTTAAATCGAATTTTTCTTTAGAAGCGTGTTGAGAGTTTGAACAAACTAGATATTTTCGCACAGTTTCATGTAAATCTCCCCAAGAATTTATTTCACCCCAAAAAGTCATTTCAAGGCGCGTCGCATCAGCGTAATCATAGTTATTTGCATAGGGTGGAGAAGTAATAACTAGATCGATAGATCGATCGGGAATATTTTTTAATAATCTGGCATCATCTTGGATAAGATTAGCTTGAGATTTTGTCAGACTTTGCATATACTGCATATCTGTTTCTATTAATGCAGCTTGATTATCTAAAGCCAGAAATGGCTCGCAGGTTTTAACTTTGCGTTTATTAGGGAGAACATATTGCCATTGTGCCGTACCTACATAGCTAGATAATCTTAAAATTCCGCAGATTGCTAAAAAGGTAAGAGATTGGATATCTTCTGATAATTTGGGCGCTATTTCAAAATAAGCTTGTCTAATTTTAAATAGACTAATTAACGTATCTTCGGTATAACATTTTGTTAATAATGCCGGAATATTTTCTGGAAATTTCAGTTGAAGATTTTCAGCCCGATTTTTAATTTCGTCGATCGCGGCTACAAATCGATCGGAATTCGCAATCCATGCCAGCTTTCCTTTTGCAATTCGATAGACAAACGGATGCGCTTCAATCCCATATGAATTTACACCTAGTTTATCGGCAACAACACAAACAGTACCAGAACCAACAAATGGATCGAGAACGTTAAACGGTTGTAACTCTTTTATTACTTCTTGAGTCCAAACCGCTGAAAATCCCGCAGAATAGCGAAACCATCGATGCACTGGTAGCTTCATGTTATCAGTAAAGGTACCAGTTTTTTCCGCAATCGTTTTGAATTGAGGCGCTGAGTCAAAAAGTGAAAGTTGCAAGGGTTGATTCATTTTAGTATTTTACTTAATAATCCTTTGCATAGACTTACTGCCTTCTTACCAGAATTAAATAATTCATTCTTAATATCATATATGGGAAAAATTTTGCTCTCACTATAGTCTTGTATCTACACCTTTACTAGTTTGATTTTAACGACTAAGTTCAATTTTCTATGCATTTTTCAGCGAGAGTTAGTAAATCCATTGTTTAGTTAATGCAAACTTATTCCTCAATTGTCTAAAGATAAGTTATTCTAATATTTGCCTTTACAAATTGACATTTTACGAATTGCATATTTCACGTCAAGATAATAAGTAATAACACCACCGCATTCTAAAACTTTATTGGATAAAACTAATGGTGCAACTCACATCTACTCAAGTTATAAGCAATCCCGGACGTTTGACAGTTGAAACTGTGGAAATTGCTCCTGAAACTACTGCTATTCGCTGTCTAGATTGGGACAGAGAACGTTTTGATGTCGAGTTTGGTTTGCAGAATGGCACAACTTATAATTCTTTTTTAATTCGGGGTGAAAAAGTTGCTTTAGTTGATACTTCTCACCGCAAGTTTGAGCAGTTATATCTGGAAGTAATCACAGGATTAATTGATGTAAATACAATAGACTATTTAATCATTAGTCATACCGAACCAGATCATAGTGGCTTAGTAAAAAATATCTTGCAATTAGCTCCTGCTATTACTGTTGTGGGTGCTAAGGTAGCGATTCAGTTTTTAGAAGACATGGTTCATCAGCCGTTTAATTCAATGGTGGTGAAAAGCGGGCAAAAGCTAGATTTGGGTAACGGACACGAATTAGAATTTGTTTCAGCACCTAACTTACATTGGCCCGATACAATCTTTACTTACGACCATAAAACCAGCACTCTTTATACCTGCGACGTATTTGGAATGCATTACTGTGACGATCGCACTTACGATGAAAATTTCTCTGGGTTAGAGGAAGACTTTAAATATTACTATGACTGTCTTATGGGACCGAATGCGCGTTCCGTTTTGTCGGCTTTAAAGCGGATTGATAAATTAGAAATTGGAACGGTAGCAACGGGACACGGACCTTTATTACAGCACCATATTTCGGAATGGATTGGACGCTATCAAAGTTGGAGTTCAGAGCAAGCGAAAACCGAGAAATTAGTAGCGTTATTTTATGTTGAAGATTACGGTTATAGCGAAGAATTGGTCAGAGCCGTAGCGCATGGCAGTGCCAGGTCAGATGTAGCGGTAGAATTAGTAGATATCAATAGTGCCGAGCCTCAAGAAGTCCGAGAAATAGTTTCACAAGCCGCTGGTTTAGTTATCGGGATGCCTCCCCAATCTAATGCTGTAGCTCAAGCAGCTTTAAATACTATTTTGGCAGCAGTTAATAATAAGCAAGCAATTGGTTTATTAGAGTCGGGAGGAGGAGAAGATGAACCAGTTTACCCCTTACGCAACAAGTTTCAAGAATTGGGATTAACCGAAGCTTTTGCCCCAATCTTAGTTAAAGAAACACCAAGCAAAGCAATAGAACAACTTTGTGATGAAGCGGGAACGGATTTAGGACAATGGTTGAATCGCGATCGCACCATCAAACAAATCAAAGCCATTGATAACGAGTTAGAAAAATCTTTAGGACGGATTAGCACCGGACTTTATATTATCACCGCCAAGAAAGGAGAAGTTGAAAGTGCAATGTTGGCTTCTTGGGTGACACAAGCAAGTGTCAACCCCTTGGGAGTTGCGATCGCAGTAGCCAAAGACAGAGCGATCGAATCCTTGCTGCACGTTGGCGATAGTTTTGTTTTAAACGTCTTGGAAGAAGGAAAATATCAGGCATTAATGAAACACTTCCTCAAGCGTTTTGCTCCCGGTGCAGATAGATTTGCTGGAGTAAAAACCTATCCTGCCGCCACCAACGAATCCCCGATTTTAGCCGAAGCTCTAGCTTATATGGAATGTGAAATCACCACCCGCATGGATTGTGGAGATCATTGGGTGATTTACAGCACCGTCAAAACCGGACGAGTTGCCCAGGTAAATGCATTAACCGCAGTGCATCACCGCAAAGTTGGCAATCATTATTAATTAATTTGGGCATGGGGGATTGGGCATAGGGCATGGGGCATGGGGCATTGGAAAATAAATAGTGAGCTTGCAGAGCGGACACTACAAATATTTTCTTAACTCTTAACTCTTAACTCCTCACTCCTAACTCCCCCCATCTCCCCCCTCTCCCCCATCTCCCCCATCTTCCCCCTCTTCCCCCTATCTCCCCCTCTCCCCCATGCATAAATCTGCTGAAACTACATCAATTTCCATGTATGACATCAACCGGGGACGTATTGTCCGAAGCTTGGAATTTATTCAAGATTTAATCGTAATTTGTTTATGTATCGGTTTATTTAGTTTCATGGTGCTGCAAGTGAGAGATATGTTTCTCTCTTTGCTTCCACCTCTAGATTTTCATGCTGTTACTGCCGATATTCTGTTTTTGCTGATTTTAGTTGAGTTGTTTCGACTGCTGATTATTTACCTCCAGGAACATCGAGTATCTATCGGGGTAGCTGTGGAAGTTTCCATCGTTTCCGCATTGCGAGAAATTATCGTTAAAGGTGTTCTAGAAATAAGTTGGAGTCAAGTTTTAGCAACTTGTGCGTTTTTATTAGTGCTGGGAGTACTATTAGTTCTCCGAGTTTGGCTACCCCCTACCTTTAATGGCATCGATCCCGAACAAGCAATAGCCGAACGCTATAAGAGTCGAGCAAAATCGGAATTAATAGAAACTAATGGACATTAGGAGTTACCAGTTAGGAGTACCTCGTTCCCAGCCCAAAGGCTAGGAACCAGTCACACCAGTCACCTCTTACCTACCCAATCCAAAACAAAAGCATCCGTTGTTAAAATCCAAAATTAATCATGTCTACCACCTTAACCCCCAACCGTAAAAGAGATGTCCAGATTGCTGAAATTGGACAAGATACAATAATTTTGCGATCGCGAACTTGGGAACGACTCAAGTTTGAAGTAGAATATTCCCGTCAAAAGGGAACTACAGCAAATTCTTATCTCATCCAAGCCGACAAAAAGGCTTTAATCGATCCTCCTGGTGAATCTTTTACGGAAATTTATCTCCAGGAATTAGCGCAACATCTAGATTTGGCTACTCTAGATTATATTATTCTGGGTCATGTCAACCCCAACCGTAGAGCGACTCTAAAAGTATTACTTCCTCAAGCTCCCAACGCTACTTTAATTTGTACTCGCCCTGCTGCTAATGCGCTTAAAACCGCTTTTCCTGAGTGGGAATCGCGGATTCAAACTGTGCGGGATGATACTGTAGATTTAGGAAAGGGACATCAATTAAAATTTGCAAGCGTACCAACTCCCCGTTGGGCTGATGGACTTTGTACTTTTGATTCTGCGACGAAGATTCTCTATACAGATAAATTCTTTGGCGCTCATATTTGCGAAGATACCCTATTTGATAAAGATTGGAAAGGTTTAGACGCGGAACGTCGTTACTATTTTGACTGTCTCCACGCACCGCAAACCAAACAAGTCGAAGCTGCTTTAGAAAAAATTGCGGTTTTCCCAGCAAAATCTTACGCACCCGCTCACGGACCAGTTGTTAACTATAGCCTCAGCAGATTTACTTACGATTACCAACAATGGTGTCAGAATCAAAAATCTCAAGAGTTGAGTGTTGCTTTGCTTTATGCTTCCGCTTATGGAAATACAGCAATTTTAGCAGGAGCGATCGCCAATGGTTTAGTTGAAAATGGAGTCAAAGTAGAATCGATTAACTGCGAACTTGCAGATACTGCCGAAATTACCCGCATTGTAGAAACCTGCGATGGATTGATTATTGGCTCCCCCACATTAGGTGGACATGCACCGACTCAAATTCAAACTGCTTTGGGAATAATTCTTTCAACAGCAGCTAAAACCAAATTAGCAGGGGTGTTTGGTTCCTACGGTTGGAGTGGAGAAGCGGTTGATTTAATAGAAAACAAATTTAAAGATGCTAATTATCGTTTAGGGTTTGAATCAATTCGAGTCCGTTTCACTCCTACACCTGAAATTCTCCAAGAATGCCAACAAGCTGGCGCATTATTTGCCGAAAACTTGAAAAAAGACAAGAAACTGCGTACTCCCCGACAAGTTGTTACGGAAGCTCATGTAGATCGTACCGAACAAGCAGTAGGGCGGATTGTGGGTTCTTTATGCGTCGTAACAACTCGCGATGGAGACACCAACAAAGGTGTTTTAACTTCTTGGGTATCTCAAGCCAGCTTTAACCCACCAGGAATAATGATTGCCATTGCTGACGAACAGAATGCAGATTTAATATCTAATCTCGGTGATAAATTTGTACTGAATATCCTCAAAGAAGGCAGAAATGTCCGCCGTTATTTTTCTCGTCATAGTACATTAGGGGATAATCCATTCATCAATCTTTCTACCAAAACCGCCGACAATGGTTGTATTATTCTCACCGAAGCATTGTCTTATTTAGAATGCACCGTACAAAATCGAACCAAATGCGGTGAAAGATGGTTAATTTATGCCGTAGTAGAAAACGGTGAAGTTTTTGAAAATGAAGGTTTAACTGCTTTAGAACACCGTAAATCCGGCAGTCATACGTAATTATTTCAAACCGAGCCTTTTATTTAATAATCCGAGGGCTAGAAACCGGGTTTCTGCTAGTGTATAAACTTAGATTATTGTCCCTCTTATAGAAACCCGGTTTATGACGGTTTTTGCCTTTCACTTAATAATCCATTTTTGCCAATCAACATTATCCTCCTCGCATGGCTGATATAATTCCGGCTTTCCAGATGCAAGCACTTGAGCAATCGCCTGCATGGATTTAGTTTTACTCGGCATAGAAAATTCAGAATTAGGGTTATAGACATCGGGATGATGCCAATTATCAAGTTGAATAATTTGAGTTAATTCAGCCGGTACTATTTCTCTAAATTCTGTTTCGGTTGCTAAAATTTTTGCTCGATATTTGTCTACAAGATAAATCATCAAGTCAAAATCAATATAATCTGATAAATGAGGATTTCGCTCAATTTCACTTGAGTTAATAATAAATTGTTCGCCGCGAATCATTACTGATATAGATTCGGGAATATCTTCATCATCTAACTCATTCAATGGATACTTAACCGGAAAATAAGTAACGAAAGGTTCGTTTATCAACAGACGGCTTCCAAATGCAGAAATCATCAGCACTGGTTCAACGCCATTTAAACCATACCAGCTAACTATTTCTTCTATGGTTAAAGCCCAATTTTCATCGTTTCGGAATCCGGTGAGACGAGCCGTTATCATATCTATATTAATACCATCAAAACCTGGAAAATCCAAGTTGCCTGCTGCTTTGTCCAGACAGTTAAGAATATCTTCTGTAGTAATTGTCATCTGATATAAATTAATTTTGACTAATATAGCATTTAGCGCTAATAACTACATTAATATTTCGTTAAGAATGTTATTTGTGATGGTAATCATAATTTTCTATGAAGTTTATAGCTATGATTAATCCACGCGAAATCTACGATTTAATGTTAGAATATGGCACTACAAATACTCAAGTCAAAGAAATTATCATCGGTTTAACTTGGACTTTGTGTTTAGCAGAAGGTGCGGGTTTATGTATGAGTCCCGGAATGCTCACCCGAACATTACCTTTTTCGGGAACTTTAGTAAATAAATCAATTTCCGAGTTGGCTCCTTGGTTGCGATCGTGGAATCCTTATCAAGCGACTGTAGCAATGGCAGCGATTAATTCTGTTATCAATTCTTCTTCATCTTTACCCGATACTGGTACGCTTTTATCTCCCGATAGTTCTGCAAATTTAGCAGTATTCGAGCATTTTTTACCTCAAATTCGTAACAAAAATGTTTGCATCATTGGACGCTATCCGGGGTTAAATAAATATTCTGAACAAATGAAAATGAAAGTAATTGAACTTAATCCGGAACCAGAAGATTTTCCCGCACCAGCATCAGAATTTTTACTACCCGAAGCCGAATGGGTATTTTTAACTGCAACTTCTATTGCTAATAAAACCTTTCCTCGCTTAGTTCAATTAGCAAAAAATTCTAAACTAGTTTTAATGGGACCTACTCTTCCTTGGTTGCCAGATTTAAAACAAATGGGAATCGATTATTTAGCAGGAATTAAAGTTACTAATTTATCAGCTTTAAGAGAAACAGTTGCCGAAGGTGGTGGTGTGAGAATCTTTGAAACTGGTATTCAATATAGTGTAGTTGAATTAT
Organism: Rivularia sp. (in: cyanobacteria); assembly: GCA_965234645.1. Lineage (GTDB taxonomy): Bacteria > Cyanobacteriota > Cyanobacteriia > Cyanobacteriales > Nostocaceae > Rivularia. The sequence continues at coordinate 6,353,739 of OZ248344.1, forward strand.
AAGTTAAGAGTTAGGAATAAGACTTACGCAACCGCAACTATTAATTGACATTCCCGACGTTAAGATCCCCCCAACCCCCCTTAAAAAGGGGGACTTTGCATAAGGATTGATAATTGATAATTGATAATTGTTTTACAAGGGATATTTACTATGAAGCTGCTTGCATTCTTCTTTTAATATCCCCGATTTTATTTTTATAGAAGTCGGACATTTAGCAATAATTTCTTCACATGACATATTAATCATGTTGGGATTGTAATCGTCTTCAAAATCCGAGGCACCCGCACCATAAATTATTTCGGAAATACCAGCCCAAAAGCAAGTCGCGGCACACATTGCACAAGGTTCGCAGGTAGAATAAAGCGTATATCCAGATGATAAAGAAGCGGTTTCGAGACGAGTAGTTAATTTACGTAAAACGTTAACTTCAGCGTGACAAGTTGGATCTGCATCGGATTCTACAGTGTTTCCGGCTCGTTCGACAATTTTGTTATCCTTGACGATCGCAGCTCCAAAAGGTGTTTTGCTCTTTTCGGCTTCGGCGATCGCGATTTGCATTATTTCTTCATCTGTCATAATTAGTTGTTAGTTGTTAGTTGTTGGTTGTTAGCAGTTAACAATTATCAGATATATCTAAAGCATTTATATAAGTTTTTAATTTTAAGTGAAAGCAAATAAAAATTTGGGGACAAAATTTCGTTAAATTACGACTACAGAATCATCCACCCAATTACCAATTACCATGATAATAGACAGTTTTCGGGCTAAATTACGCAAGGAAGCGCAAGTTTGGCGAGACGAGGGAATTATACAGGATTCTCAGTACGAATTATTATCTCAAAGATATCAGTTTGATAGTTTAGATAATGTTGCTCAAGACCGCTTTATTTTTATTTTGATTGGAGTTGGTTGTATACTTGTTGGCTTAGGGGCAATTACTTTTGTCGCGGCTAATTGGCAATCATGGTCGCGTGAAGTAAAGTTAATCTTATTAATAAGTCTATTTTTCGCCACAAATATTCTTGGTTTTTTCCTGTGGAGAGAACCCGTTTTTGATAATGCAGGAAGAAGAAGACGACAGCGTAAGCGAATATTCGGACATGGTTTACTGCTTTTGGGTGCTTTACTTTTAGGCGCAAATATGGCGTTTATGGCGCAGACATTCCATATTAGCGGTTCCGATTATGAGTTGTATTTATTCTGGGGAATCGGCGTTTTGACAATGGCTTATGGCTTGCGCTTGGCTTCCTTGGGTGTATTTGCATTCGTCGTGATGAGTATTGGATACTTTAGTGGGCTAGGAGAATTAAGTAGTTATTACAATGAATTATCTTTATCGCGGCTGATGCTAGAACATATGCCAATTCTCTCATTGCTGCTGTTTGTTCCCTTAGCCTATATCTGTAAGTCGCGATGGATTTTCGCATTATCTACGATCGCTTTTGCAACTTCGCTACAATTTAATTTAAATAGATATTATCTACCCATCTTTAATTCTTTTACTTTTGCACTTCCAGCAGCGTTGTTGTGGAGTTACGACGATTTACTGTTTCCTAAAGTCGATCAAAGATGGTTTCAATCGCTTGCACGTAATTTTGCGCTGCTGTTTTTGAGCATTTTATTTTATGTGCTTTCCTTCCAGGGATATTGGCAATTTACTAATTATTCATCTACTAATAATAACCCGATACCAAATTTATTTTTACTAGATTTGGGAATTCTTACAGCCTTAACTATATATCAATGGTTTCATTTGCTGCGCCCAAAACGCAACCGTCAGCGTCAAGGAATAGATATTATTAATATTGCGATCGCCATCTTTGTTGTAATAGCGGCTTTTGCTCCGATATTGAGACAAAACATTGCTGGGATATCGGTTTTAGGGATTTTCCTTTTCAATTTACTTTTAGCTTTATTAGCTTGCGGAATGATTCGTCAGGGATTGCAATCAAATCAAAGACACGCATTTTGGGGAGGAATGATATTGTTAACGCTGCAAATTATCACTCGGATGTTGGAATACGACACCGCTTTATTATTGAAATCTTTAGTTTTTGTATTATGCGGAGTTGCCGTTATTGGTGCGGGATTATGGTTTGAACGCCATTTATCAGTAACCAGTAACCAGTAACCAATTCTTATTTAACAACTAACAACTAACAACTAAATTATGAAACCTTTTCCAGAAGAATCCTCAGAAAAAGAACTGATTCCGTTTAAGACATCACCAGTAAATAATAAACCAATCCCAATTTTACGGTTAGTAATACCTTTATTAATTCAAGCCGGGTTACTTTTAGCGATACCAGCCCAATCAATTCAAACTTACCTTACGGGTAAAACGGTGATTTTACAAACCGTACCTGTAGACCCTTACAATATATTGACAGGTTACTACGTTACTTTGGATTATGACATTTCGACACAAAATACTTTAGAAAAACTTCCCGATAGCAAAGACTTATTAAAAGATGAAAACAGTTTTTATGTAATTCTTCAAGAAGAAAAATCAACTGATGGGAAAATTCCCAAAGCTTGGAAACCAGTGCGGTTAAGTGAAAAACTTCCCGATTCCCTTCCCGATAACCAAGTAGCATTAAAAGGTAAATATCGCTACGGTAGCGTTACATACGGTTTAGAAAAGTATAATATCCCAGAAGACCAACGCGATCGAATAAATGACAATATATCTCAAGCTAGCCGCAGCGCAACAGAAAGGCAGCCACAACCCATTGTAGTAGAAGTCAAAGTTGACTCTCAAGGTAAAGCGCTGCCTATAAGTATGTGGGTGAAAGAACGTAATTATCGGTTTTAACAGTTATCAGTGAGCAGTGAATAATTAACAACTAATAGGTAAAAAGGTTCGTAGTAAGGGCTTAAGCCCTTGAATTTAGGACTAAAGTCGAAACGAGAACCCATAAGAATTATTAAAAGCGTAGCCTTATTTTTTGAATTTTAAACTAGCCATTGCTCACTGCTAGCTGTCTTCGTTGCGTAATTGCCAAGCGGCACCAAAAGCCGCTCCCCCACCTGCAAGCAAGCCGGTACTCATTCCTTGTATACTCTTAGTAATTGGATCTTGAGTCAAACACTCGCTTGTAACTTCAGTAGCGTTCATACACATAGTACTTTCAGCCCAGCTAGAGGTACCACCCAGCACCACACCAGCTACGCTACAGGAAACAACTAATAATAAAAGGCGTTTATTTTTTCTATCCATAGATAGGTTTTTAAATATCTTAAGGATGATTACTTCTATCTAATGTACACAAAAGTACAAGTATTGTCAGCATGGTTTTGTATAAAACTGCCAGTTTTTTACTTATTTTTTCTGTATGAAACGGGAATATGTGGCGATCGCTTGCTTAACTGCTTCCTAGTCTGGAGGCTGGGAACTAACCCCCTAAATGAGAAGCTCTGCCTCCTGAGTCTACGGGAGGCAAAGCCACTTGAGATTTATTTCTAGTTAGAGGCTGCCAGCGAGGCTATACAAAAATTTTTTAAATAAACCGCATTTTCGATTTAGTTAAAACCATCGTGGCTGCTAATCCGATAAATATGCTAGTAGGTACTTGTGATTCCGGTACTTTTCTACGTTTGGGTTCTTCTTTTTTGGCATAGGTATAGGAAACCATTACATTCGCACCAGCATAAGTCTCAAAACCAGCAACAAAATTACCCGCACCTGTCGCTTTTGAGTTACCTATGGCTTCAAGGAATAAATTAAAACTGCCATCGCCAACGAAGGGTGTAAAATCATTCGGAATAGTTAATAATGCCGATTCTTTTTTGGTATTAGAAATGTCTGTTAATGTAATGCCAGAATTACCCCCAAAGTCTAATGTTCCGTCATATGCGCTCAAGTTTTGCTCAACCGATGCAGTAGGTAAAGCTACGAGCAATAAAGAATTATCGGGCTTTTTTAAATTAATTTCTGCGGCAAGGTTTCCGGTAACTAATGCTGCTTGAGCGTCTCTATTTTCTAATTCTACAGAACCTTGAACTTCACCCATTAATTCAAATAAAACGCTTTCTAAATCACCTAAACTGCTATCAAATTTTGGTAGTGTTATTTGTTTTCCAAAATTAGTTTTTTCTAAATCAACTTTACTTTCATATCTCAGTGTAGATGCTTGTGCGGCATTTATCGGCGCTAATATTGCAGCAAAAGCTGTCACCATCAACGTGGCTTTAGAAATGGATAGATGCATATTTATTCAACCTATATATTGTTTGCGTTTTTTATGAATGTTTATTCAACGCACCCTTTCTAGTAAAGAGATTAATGGAGTTAAAAAAATTAAGCAATATTACTTAAGCATATTCATTAAAGGTTTACAAAAACACTCCGGATATCTCCAGTTATATATATTTTATGTAAGTAAAAAATATATAATTTGTTCTAGTTGCTTCTGTTGGTAAAAGCTTTATAAATCAACAGTTAAGACTTTATATTGATTATTTTTAATATATTGCTTGAAGCTGTAAATAAGTATGGTATTTTTACTGAATTTCAAAAGTTATTGAACTAGAAGCATCTTAGATAAAAAACCGGACTAGAAGCCCATCCCACAAGAATTTATATCAAGTTAGTTTAAATGCTGACAAATAAATAGTGTAGAGACGTAGCAGTGCTACGTCTCCCCATAATTCAAGTCACACAGGTAAGATAATTCGGAAATAGCATTGCAACAGTTATCAGTTACGTGCATAAACTGCTGAAAAGACGTAGCAGTGCTACGTCTCCCCATAATTCAAGTCACACAGGTAAGATAATTCGGAAATAGTATTGCAACAGTTATCAGTTATGTGCATAAACTGCTGAAAAGACGTAGCAGTGCTACGTCTCCCCATAATTCAAGTCACACAGGTAAGATAATTCGGAAATAGCATTGCAACAGTTATCAGTTACGTGCATAAACTGCTGAAAAGACGTAGCACTGCTACGTCTCCCCATAATTCAAGTCACACAGGTAAGATAATTCGGAAATAGCATTGCAACAGTTATCAGTTATGTGCATAAACTGCTGAAAAGACGTAGCACTGCTACGTCTCTACATTTATTTATTGATAATTGATAATTGATAATTGTTGATTGATTCTATTCAATTATCAAATTGAAAGGTAAACGAGCATATACTCCCAATGGATCGTTCATGTTTTGCAAAGTCGCTATTTCTGCTTGCAATTTCTCGAATTCAACTGTTAAGGGATGATTGTCTTTCAGTGGATTTTTGCTAGTTTTAAACACGGTTTGAGTATCTTCTGCGACTTTACCAAAAAATCTTTCGCTAAAGCTGCTGCGTCTGGGATACTCTTGCAGTTCCCATTTGTCTCCTAACTTTGCTTCTGTTGCGGCGTATTCGATCGCTGCATTTAATCCACCAATTTCATCCACTAATCCAATGTCTTTCGCCGCTTTACCTGACCAAACTCTTCCTTGAGCAATGTCTGCTACTTTAGATTGCGGTAAGTTTCTACCTTTGGCTACTTTATCTATAAATTTACCGTAAATTCGGTTGACGCTATTTTGAAAAATTGCCAATTCTGCCTCAGTTTGGGGACGAGTTGTGGTTCCAATGTCGGCATATTTTCCGGTTTTGACGCTATCCCAAGTAATACCGTTGTCGTTGGCTAATTTTTGAAAGTTAGGTATGCTGCCAAATACACCGATGGAACCCGTAATCGTATTTGGTTCGGCAAAAATCCGGTTGGAATCTACAGCGATCCAATAACCACCGGATGCTGCGGTGTCACCCATCGAAACCACAACTGGTTTCACATCGCGAGTTAGGCGGATTTCTCGCTGGATGATCTCGGATGCGGTAGCGCTGCCACCGGGAGAATTTATTCGTAAAACCACCGATTTGATATCTTTGTCTTGACGAATATTACGGAAAATTTTGGCAAAGCGGTTTCCTCCAATTTCTCCGGTGTCCCCATCACCGTCAACTATGCTGCCTTCTGCATAAACTACGGCTATTTTATTTTCGGAGTTTCTTTTGCTTAAATTTCGTTCGGCAAGAGTAGCGTATTCGTTTAAATCAATTTGTTCAAAAGATTTTTCTTTACTATCAGTTTTGGTTAACTCTTTGAGTTCGGTAACTACTTCGTCATAATAGGCTACCTTATCTACCAAACCATTGGTTTTTGCTTCCGATGCTTCTAAAAGTCCTTTACTATCGGCGATCGCTTGTAGCTGTTGCGGTGTCATTTTGCGACTTTTACCCACAGTACCGCGCCATTCACCCCATAAATCGTCCAATAATGTTTGAATTTGTTCGCGGTTTTCCGGACTCAATTGTTTTAAAACCAGGGGTTCAACTGCGCCCTTAAACTTTCCTACCCGCACAATTTGCACGCCAACACCGAACTTTTCCAAAGCCCCAGCTAAAAACATCGGTTGCGAACTCAAACCGTTAATTTCCATTCCTCCGTAGGGATTAACTACAACGGTATCCGCTACCGAACTGAGATAGTATTCTTTTTCACCCCATCCCACGCCGTAAGCTACAACTTTTTTACCCGTATCGCGAAATTTTGTTAATGCTTTACGAATTTCTTTGAGAGTTGCAAAACCCGCGCTTCCAGTTCCCGAAGTGTCTCTGGCATCTAAGTAAACGCCGACAATTCGCTTGTCAGTGCGGGCTTGTTCCAAAGCATCCAAAACCGATCGCAGTGTCATCTGCTTTTTAAAATTGCCCGATAGCGCTTGCTGTAAAACCAAACCAGAATCGAGTTTCCCATCGGTAATTTGGGTTGATAAATCAAACACCAACATCGAAGAATCCTTGACTTTTGGTCCCGAATCCGTGGAAGCAGCAGCAAACAGCAGCAAGAAAAACCCCGTGCTACTCAAACCAACGAAAATAAATAATCCCAATAAACTTCCAATTAAACTCGCAAAGGTTTGTTTGATAAAATTATTCATAGTATTTCCTCTTATCCTCAGCTTTATTAATAAGTATTTACGCCCACCCCGATTATTATATTTATAGCTGCAATTTAACGTTAAAACGCAACTACAAACATAGATTTACCCTTTGCATTTGACTTGATTTTTTGTTTATCTTATATTTCTAATGTCCCCTAAAAATATGGAGAGAACACCGAGAAAATGCTCAATAACTCAGACATGGGATTTTCAGAATGCTTTTTGCAAACTATTAGAATGTTTGAGTTGTTCTAGTGTAGCGTTACCAGTACAAAATAGTACGGTGCTAATTTCCGCAATTAAAACTTTTGCTAAATCGTAAAGCGTAGCCTCAGATGATGTTGCAGCTTGTAAAAACGGCATTGCTAACCCGGCGATATCCGCACCTAACGCGATCGCTTTCGCCACATCCACACCATGACGCAAACCTCCCGAAGCAATAAGAGGTACCGAAGGCGCGATCGCACGAATTCCCGTAATGCAGTCTGCCGTCGGTACGCCCCAATCTGCAAAGGTTCTACCCAAGCGCCGCTGTAAAACATTATCAGCACGTTCGCTCTCTACTAAAGCCCAAGAAGTACCGCCAGCGCCAGCGACATCAATTGCTGCAACTCCAGCGCCAATCAATTTGTGAGCCATTTTCGCCGAGATTCCATTTCCCACTTCCTTGACAATTACCGGCACTGGTAATTTTTGACATAAAGTTTCAATTTTGTCCAGCACGCCTCGGAAATTAGTATCACCCTTGGGCTGAATGCATTCTTGTAGCGGGTTAAGATGCAAAATCAGCGCATCGGCTTCGAGAAGATCGACAACTTGCAGACATTCATCCAAACCGTAATCGTAATTGAGTTGAATTGCACCCAAATTAGCAAACAATAATATATCAGGAGCATACTTGCGAACCGCAAAAGTATCAGAAACCCCTGGATTTTCTACCGCCACTCGTTGCGAACCCACACCCATCGCCAATCTGTAATGTTGAGCAACTTTCGCCAAACGACAATTGATAGTTTTAGCTTCTTCGGTTCCCCCAGTCATCGAAGAAATTAACAACGGTGCATTCATAGGTTTTCCTAAAAATGTAGTGCTAATATCAATTTCATCCCGGTTAATTTCCGGTAGACAAGAATGGTCAAAATGATAGCGTTCCAAACCATTAGTAGTTTGACGAAATTGAACATCTTCCTCTAGACAGATGCGGATGTGGTCGGCTTTGCGAGACTCGGTTGCTTCTGAGTAATTTGTAGAAATCTTCACGGTGGAGACTGGAATTAATGTTAACTGCTATTTTCTCAGTCTCTAGTATTTTGGGATTTTTTGGAGTTAAATAGGAACTTTTGATTACTTTATTAACAATTCGGGTTTGTAGTAAGGGCTTAAGCCCCTCCGGATTTAGCGCTAAAGCGCTTACTACGAACCTTTTTACCTATCAAAACTAGTGAAATGCACTAATAGTAGTCCAAATCATTAATTGTGATAGGTTTGTAGTAAGGGCTTAAGCCCCTCCAGATTTAGCGCTAAAGCGCTTACTACGAACCTTAATGAAAAAGATGCTGTAAGTACTAAGCTCTAAAAAATATTATCGGATTGCTATAAACTAAGCTGTAAAAAAGTGTGAAAAAAATCTGACTTTTGCCAGATTTAGTCATGACTGCTACAACTCCGCTACAAATCTAAATGTAATTTGTAATAGTGTTTTGACTTAATAGGTAAGCCAAACTTAAATAAGTCAGTAGCACAAAATAATCCGGCGTTATAAAGAACTTCTGCCAAATTCAAGACTGTTAAATATTGGGAATCTCTACAAATATAAATCCTCAGCAATCGCGAAAAAAATTTATCGCTCAAATCGAGAGGAGCTTTAATTATGGCAAAAATGGCTATTTTTTACGGCAGCACTTCCGGTATCACCGAAGAAATCGCGACGAAAATACACGAGCATTTTGGTGAAGAATTGTGCGATATCTTCAGCATGGAAGAAGATTTCACCAGCGTTGATGAAATGCTTGAGTACGATTATTTGCTTTTCGGTTGTTCTACTTGGGGTTCTGGGGAAGTCCAAAATGATTGGCGGGACCCGTTATTTGAGATGGAAATGGACAAACCGGATTTTACAGGTAAAACTATTGCGCTATTCGGTGCGGGAGATTGTGCGAGCCACGGGGAACAGTTTGTCAGTGCATTAGGAACTTTGTACGATCACTTCAAAAAACTAGGTGCAAGATTAGTTGGTGAATTTCCTACCGACGGTTACACCTATAAATATTCCTTTGCAGTGCGCGATGGTAAATTTATAGGACTACCTATAGATGAAATTAATGAGAGTGATAAAACCGACGAGCGTATTGCAGACTGGGTTGAGGTGTTGAAACCGTATTTTTCTAAAGCCCAGTTAGAAACTGCTTAAAGGGTAGTCGATCCATTTGTTTATCATATGTGCTTAATTTAGCCCGCAAAAGCGGGCTTTGTTTTTGGATCGACTTTAGGGAAGAAGCAGAAGATAATAAAAATTCCTTTAATTGAACTACTTAAACAAAAACGAGCAAGAAATTGAACGGTAATTATCGCATAAGTAATAATAATCAGTATCTAGAATTATTGCGGCTGATTCGTTCTTTTAAACAAATTAAATTGTACCTGTAGTAAAAGCGATCGCTCTATTAGACATCTCCGGAAATCATTTATATGGTTTCCTTCTTTACATAAAAACCTAACCCCCCTACCCCCCTTCCCGGAGCAGGGAAGGGGGATAATGAAGCCTCTCTCCCTGTGGGGGAGAGGTTTGTATACAGTTCTTTTTTCTTTTCCGGAGATGTCTATTAGCTGACGTTGCCAACAGTCGCATGGCTGCGGCGATCGCTATTTGAAGGATCGTATTTACAATTACGTGGTAGCTAAACAAAATATTCTTCTCTACATCTATTCTTCAACGCAATGTTCTTCTTCAAAGCTTAGGCTCTTGTGGTTGATGCGATCGAGCGCCGCAGCAATGCGGAGTGGCGCATTCGATCGAGCATACATCTATTCTATATACCGTCCAAGTTGCACAGAGTCGTCGAGCAATCGGAGTTCGTTAGCCCAGTCGAGGGTATAAGCACAGGCGTTTAGAGGCGATCGTCACGGTATTACCAACGATAAATTTACGCCCCTGCATACGATCCTCCATCACAGCTACCAAATCCGCAAAATCCTGACGAGCCAAGGAGACTTCGGACGGAAGGCGCAGATGCTTATGATACACCCCCGTGTGATACCAGATACGCCATAGCGGTTGTTCCATTTCTGCGGTTGCAAACAGAAGCCAACGGTAGACTTGCGATCGCAGCAGTATGTCCGATCGCTATGCCCCCGGTATCAAAATCCAGCTAATCTGACTTGGGGTGCCAGTTGCCATCTTCACCTTTTTCATAATCGCGCTTTACTGCTGCCCAAGCAACTTTAAATGCCGTTTCTTCTTCGTCGTATTCTTCAATCGCATTGTTAAACGCAGCCATAAATATTTCCGAAGCGTGTTTGGGTAAATGATTCTTGACGCTATCAGGTAAGTCTTTAATGTCTTGATAAGGCATATTAATAAAAGTACAATGATGCTTAGAACATTTTCTTTTTATCTATGAAAGCGTGTACTTTTCATCAGTCTTAAGGTGTAAAAATATGCACTCTTTATGAGAGGATGTTTTCCAAGTATCTTTTTTATCGCAATTATCGGATTATCCCCCCTTCCCCCCTTATAAAAGCGGGGGATTTAGGGGGATCTAAAAGTTAGCGAGTTTTATTTATAGCTTTTCAAACATCCTCTAATTAAAGGTTAGCAGGTTTTAATTTTTGCACCCAAAATCGCAACGGTTTTAACAAACAACTCTTTTTAATCCCAGTCGTTTTAGTACTATTGATAATAGTAATGATACTGTAAGCAATATTATCCAACCGATAATTTTGATTCCAAGTATTTGAGGAAAGCTGAAGCTAGCTTGACTAAATAGCTTTGTGCCAATAGATAAAAATATTTGCGCTAAAATACCGTTTATACAAAAAATTCCTAAGCTGTATTTTGATAGCAGCTTAACTAGTTTAACGACTGGTAATGGTAAATTATTTTCGTTGACGGATGCAAAACAGATGAATATCGCCGGTACGCTCAAAATACATGAAAATGCTGCATAATCAAACGGACGAAGGGTGTCTGTTAAAAGTAATGTTAATACTCTGTACTCGATCGCCATTATTGCAGCAGTAAAGCACAAAATTAAGATTTTACTAATTCTACTTAGAGAAAGTGATTTCTTTTGTATCCAGTCAAGATTTTTGTAAATATATATGCCTAAAGCCATGTAAACTATCCAATAAATAATGAAAGGACGTTCCATGAACTTTATAAATGCTAATACATGATTTCCAAATAAACCGCAAATGCTAGCATAAACGAATAATAAAAGTAGCGCTTGAATGATAAAAGTAGCGAAAATATTTTTTTGTTGATTTAGCCAATTTCGCAATAATTCAAAATTTGACATTAGCTGCAAGATGACTAAAAAATAATAAGCACCTGTAAATATTTCCCCTTGGAAGATTGCTGTGATGATTTCTATAGCGGAACTTCCATTGATAATCTTTAATGTTGCTGCGATCGCAAACCAGAATAAAGTCGGAATTCCCAAACGAACTAAACGTTTTTTTAATAATAACTTTGACTCTGTTGGAGACTTGGTAATTTGACGTTCAAAAAGAAAAATTGAAATAGTTAGAAAAACTGGAACGCTGAATCTTAAAGGAGCAAACAAGGTTTCTAAAATTCCATTGCTTGTGATAAAAGTAGAGCGAGGCAGAAAGATTGCGTGATACGATACAACCGAAACAATGCTTATTGCTTTCAGAAATTCTAAGAAAAAAAGTCTATCTGAAGATTGAGAAGGTAATTGGACTTTTGTTTGTTTCATGTTTAATAGGAAAATTATCTTATATCTGACAATGCATATATAAAGCTATAACCAATTAAATTTATGGTTATACATCAAGGCACTTTTTTAGATAGGCATCTAAGAAAATAATCTGGTTCAGTTAATAAAATTATCTTTAAACTTATTGTATAGGTGTCAAATTTTGTTAATTGTTAACTGATAACTTAATAAGATTTTTTTTAAGCAACATTTAAGGAACGTTTAATTAAACTAATCAACAACCGAGGAATTCTACCCGCAGAAAATATAGACAATCCGATCGCATAAATTGCAATTAATAAAAGTGGCTGAAGAACAGTTTTTAAAGATGTAGATAAAGGAATATTCGTTACAGAAAACAGCGCTATTATAATAGTTAAAGTTGGTAACATTACTGGTTTAAATAAATCCATAATATTCCAGTTTGCAGCCCGACTCATCGCCAACCAAAACCAAATACTCGCACCAACACCCATCACTAATGCTACAGCGATCGCCACTCCCGTGACTCCTGCAACTGAGGCTCCCACAAAGAAAGCTGGGATGGAAAGCGGAACCAAAATCCAATTAATTGCAGCATTAATATTTGGTTTATCTATAGCATTCAAAGCTGTACCGAGAATAGACATGAAACCTCGCGCATAAGCGAAAATCATCACTATTTGAAAGATATTTATCGCTGGTGTCCATTCCGAACCGTATACTAAAGGAATAATCCACGGTGCAACTATAAACCCTACACCGTAGATAGCTGCATACAATACGGCATACATTTCCAACATTCGACAAAGATAAGTTTTTCTACCTTCGTTATCTCGCTGCGACATTACTGAAAAGTTGACTCGATTAATCTGCGAGAGTGCAAATGTTGGTAACATAGCCAATTGATAAGCCAAATTGTAATAACCTAAAGACTGCGCTCCAATTAATCTACCCACAATTAAATTATCGGCATTAGTATTAGCATAAACTGCTAAATTTATCCCCACCAAACTGCTAATATAGGCACGTACTTCGCGGATAGCTGACAAATCTGGTTTGAAGCTGTATTGAAAACGATACCGACTCAAGTAACGCTTGAATAAAGCATCAACTAACGACATCGCTATTTCTGCAACCGCAAAAGCCCACACCCCACCACCTGCATAAGCGCAAACTACCGCCCCAGCAAATCGTGCAAATCCCGCACAGCTATCGGCGATCGCTAACTCGCGAAACTTCATCTGACGTTGCAACACAGCGCCATGAGAACCAGCACCCGCACCGATTAAGAATACTAAAGATACTGCTGTTGTCAGTGGAAATACTAATGGTTGTTTGAAAAATTGAGCCAGCGGGAACCCTGCCAAAGCCTGGATAATAAACATTAAAATCGAGATATTTACACCCAAGCTATAAACAGCATTCACCAGTTTTCGATCGTCTAAACCGCGCTGTACCAATACCGTAGCGATCGCAGCATCCTTAAACAGTGCGCTCAGAGTTGTGACGATCGACACCATACCCCAAACACCAAAATCCTCCGGAGACAGCAGACGAGCCAGAACTATTTGAGCAAGCAGTTGAGAAACTTTAGCAAAACCAAAACTAGCAGTCAGCCAAAGACTACTTGAAGCTATTTTTTTAGTACTGATTTGTGACATCTTAATAAGTTAGGAGTTAGGAGTTAGGAGTTATTTTGAACCTGCTGGCGGGTTTTGATTGTGTAAATGCGGTTTCAACCGCCAGATTATATGAAATTAGACTTTTGGGATATGCTCTTAACCTTTAACCTTTAACCTCTAACCTTTAACCTTTAAGCTAACTATAAAGAATCGAATGCGGTGTTTTGCGTTGAGCCATCTCTTTTCCTTTGCTTCCCAATTTTTCCCGTAATTCTTTGTCTTTACACAAACGAGTCAATGCTTGAGAAATTTCTTCTGGGAAATCTGGATTTACTAATAAACCGTTTTCTTCGTGGTGTACTGCATCTTCTACACCTCCGATGCGAGAAGCAATTACGGGTTTACCAAAGTAACCGGCTTCGGCGTAAACTATGCCAAATCCTTCTATGCTACCCTTTTTACTATCAAAAAATGTGGGCATAGCAAAAATGTCACTAGCTGCGTAGTAAGCTGCTAAATCTGCGTCAGATACGAATCCGGCAAAATGTACTCTTTCTTTAACTTGTAATTGTTCGGCTTTTTGTTCTAATTCGGACTGCATTTTACCTCTTCCACAAATTATATAGTGGACATCCAAACCTTGCTCTAAAAGCTGGTTTAAATTATCGATTATTCGTCCAAAGCCTTTTCGTTTTACCAGTCTTCCTACTCCAAGAATTACGATCGCATTTTCTGAGATATTGTACTTTTTACGGATATTTAACCGCTGATTCTCAAGGTATTCTGGGTTTTTAGGATTATCGCCAAATTTGTCCGTTCTAACTATAGGATTGATAACATAAGTAGGAGTATTAAAATTAAATTTTTCGCCGAGATAATCTCTTGTAAACGAACTATTGCAAACAATACCCGTAGCGCGTTGCAAAGTTAACTCAAATAGTTTTTTGAAGACGGGGTTACGCAAAGCACAAAGCATTTCATCTCCGTGTATATAGATAAAAAAATTAATTGGTAAGAAATAACTTAATAGCAAAATAGAAGGGAAATCATAACCGTGTCCCCATTCTATATAACGGTAGCGATAACGAAAGTAGAGTTTAATTGCTAAAACAAACGACCAAAACATATTTAGGAGTTGTTTAATTATTGCTCCCAAACCAAACAAACGCGGTATTTTTGGTAAGTGCCAACGATGCACGATAAAATTGCGATCGCGATCGAATTCTTCATAGCCTGCAAAAGCCGCCGCTAACATAATTACTCTTTCAGGATTTTGTAAGCAGCGGTTGTATACATACTCTTCAATTCCACCTTCTTTCGGTAAAAAGGTACGGGAAACAACTAAAATATCTGGTGCAGAATCTTCTTTAATTGCAGAAGTATCAATTGATAAAATATTTTGCATTTTTATTTTTTCGAGAATAGAAGCAAATCCAGAACAAGTTTGCTCCCAATAATAAGAATTAGCAATTTTTTTACGCCCTGCTTCTCCCATTTGTTTGATTAAATCGGGATTTTCGATTAATTTGGAGATGGCTTTGGCTAAAGCTTGAGAATCTGCGGGTGGAACTAAGAAGCCATTTTTACCTTCTTCTATTAATTCTGGCATTGCAGTCACATTAGTTGTAATTATTGGTAATCCGTAATGCATCGCTTCTAAAAAGACGATTCCAAATGTTTCTTGAAAAGAAGGCAGAACAAAAATATCCGCAGAAGCATACAACTGTTTGATATTTTCTCGATCTGCACCATCATGAAACACAACGTATTCAGTTAGTTTGAGTTTTTTAACAGCATTATTTAATTTATGATAGTAACTTGAATTGTTTTTACGATTTCCTACTAAATGTAAGGTAAAATTTTGTCGTTCAATTTGATAAAAAGCTTCTATCAAATAGAGTATACCTTTCCTGGGTACGTAATTACCCACACATAAGATTTTTTTACTTTGTATAATCTCGGAGTTCCGATCTGTAGGTATTGGTGATTTAAATTTATCTCTATCTAATCCCGGTGATAAAACATGAACCAATTCGGGATTAATTCCTACAGAAACGATTTCGCTTTTAGAATATTCGCTGCTGGTAACGATTAGATCGGCAAAGGATAATCTGATTTTTTCGATGTATTTACTAATTAATCTTCTAATTACAAATTTATCTTCGCTTTTATAAGTATAAAATAGATGTATTAAGATAACTATTTTACCTTTCCTGAAAAAACGTTGAATTATATTCGTTAATAATAAATATCGACTAAAATAATGGTCTTCAATTAATATTCCTCTGTATTTAAACAAAATTACCGCCAATATCAAAGAGACTAAGATATCTCCAATAATTGGTATTTTGCCCAGTCTTAAAAAATGTCTTTGTTCGTGTAAACTGACATATTCTTGTTCCCAGCCAAGTTTTTCTAAATATTCTGAAAGTTGATAGTTATAAAGTTCTCCTCCTGTTTGAGGAGGGTTTGCACCAGTTAAAAAGAAAACTTTTTCCATAAAAAATAAATTAGATTTTATAGTTTGTAGTCAGGACTTTTAGTCCTCAACCCATGAGGGCTAAAGCCCTTACTACAAGCTTTTATAGTTTGTAGTCAGGACTTTTAGTCCTCAACCCATGAGGGCTAAAGCCCTTACTACAAGCTTTTATAGTTCGTAGTAACTCCTGATTTCAAACAGATACTTCTGCATTTAAACCTGTAAGCTGCATCATTCCTTGGGCATAATTTTCCAGGCTACAGTTAGTTGAAACCCAATCATTACCTTTACTCAAAACCTCTTTTGTATTTGATTTCGCAACATTAACAATAGTTTTAGCAACAGAGAAGGCATCATCAGGATCGACAGTCCATTCGGGTGCAAAATTCTGCAATATCTCGTTAATACCACCAGTATTGCTACCAACTACCGGAATGCCACAAGCGATCGCTTCTACAACCGTGCGCCCAAAGGGTTCTCGTGGTGCAAGGGTAACAACGATGTCTGCGTATCTATAATAATCTTCAATATTCAAGGCTGGAGGTAGAATCGTAAACTTATCTGCAACTCCAGCATTTGCAGCAGTTTCAAGTAAATCTTGACTGTAAATCTTTTCTGGCGATTTATCTTCTCCAATAATTACCGCATGATAATTCTCACCCATTGCTTTTAAATGTGCCAATACCGGAATCAGCGCTCTAAGGTTTTTATCGTTGACAATTTTAGGTTTGTTGATGCGCGAAGGAGTAAGCATTATCCGCGCTCCGGAATTTATAATAGATTTCAAATTATCGGGAGGATTGCTATTTGAATTTTGATTAAACTGTTTTAAGTCAACTGGTTGATAAAGAATTCCTCGAATATCTGGCATTAAACCACGAATATGTTCTGCCGTGAATTGTGAATTACAAATAGCAACGGGAGAAAGACTAGCAAAAGTAATTTTTCTTGCTAAATATCCCATCTGATTATAAGAAAGCGCTAAGTCATGACAAAAATGATAAAGTTTACGGCGACTTAAGCGAAGAGATGGTGAGGCTAAAGTTAATGTTATTAAAGAATTCCGCCAAACGCAATTATCTAATAGTAGAGGAAATTCATGGGGTTGTTTTCCTACCCATTGCAATGCCTGTTTTAAAAATGCGTTGGTATTAGCAGCTTCAATCAGTTTTATACAATTGCCTAAACCTGCATCTATAAAATATTTTTCCAGAAATGAATCTTTTTGAACGATCACACACAATTGTTCTGACAATCCGCACAGTGCAAAGCCTTTAGCCAACATCAAAAGACTAACAGTTGTACCTCCTAAAATATCGCAATATCCCGGCAGGATAAACAGCTTTTTGGTTTTATATTGGCGATCGTTCTCAAATACTTGTTTTGTAGGCGAAGTAGTAATAGACATGATTTGATAATTATTTTAGTTACACTTTTACTTGTAAATCAACATTTTGGATTGTTTACCTGTAAGCTTAAAACGTAGATAACGCCGAAGTTTTAAACGTAAATACGTTTTTGCTTCATCAGGAAATAAACTACATATACCCCGTCGTACAAATCTTTCAAAAGTATCTTTGCTGCTATGACCGATCGCTCTACTTTCTAGCCAAGTTATCTTAAATATTTTGATAGCTTCTTTATAAGATCCTACACCTTTTTGCATTACTTTCAAACTGCGATAATCGGCATCTCTTTCAATATCAAAACGCTGCTGTAGTCCTAATTTACTGGCAGTTTGATTAATGCATTTTGCTGTATCTTCGCGTTGTTCGATCAAATGTTGTAAATTATTGCTTCCCGCATTCATATTATTACCATGATGGCGGTAGAACATTAAGGGTTGTTTAATATGTCCTATTTTTCCATAAAAAGGTACTGTAGCAGTTAAATAAGTATCTCCTCCACGGGGACGTTTGGGAAAAGGTAAGACTTTCTCCAATACCGAACGTCTGTATGCTAAAGCTGAAGTTACAGCCCAAGCATATCTACCCCACTGAAGTAGTAAATGCCTGACATCACCTTGATTGAAAAACGTTGGATCGCGCCCAATAATTTTACCATCTGCATCAACTGAGGTACGACCATGAGAAATTTGTACCCAATCGGGATTTTTCTCAAACGCTGTTACAACATGATGCAGTTTATATGGATAATAGTAGTCATCAGAATCTAAAAAACAAATAATTTCACCTTTTGAAACAGCAAATCCGGCATTAAATGCTGCACCTTGTCCTCCATTTTGCTGGAATATTGCAGTTAGTTTATCTTGATAAGTTTGAATAATCTCTCGCGAACGATCGGTTGAACCATCATCTATAACTATTAACTCAAAGTTTCGGTATGTTTGATTCAAAACACTTTCAATTGCTTCGCCGATAAAGTTACCGTAGTTATAGTTACTAATAATCACGCTTACTAAAGGATTCATTTGATTGCTGTTTTGTTGATGATTTTGTCTGTATGGGAACGGAGCATAACGCAAAGCAGACTAATCGGTAAAACGGGCATTTCTAACTCCATAGTGGCAAATGTTAAGCTAAAAAGTACAAACACAAAAAGACATGAAGGTCTGCCATATCGCGTTTTATATAACCACCAAAGTAGCGATATCCAAAAAGTTAAGAAAAACCCGGTGCCTAATAATCCTCCTCTGTAAAGTAAGGTTCCTAAAATAAAGCTATGAGTACCTACTTTTGCTGGATCGTATCCTGGTAAAACTCCTTCTCCATTCACTACATGACCAAAAATAAATTGTGAATTGTCAGCATTTTCTAAACCTTTGATTGTCAAACGATAAATTTCGCTACGAACTTCTGTCGAATCTGCGCGGGCATTTGCGGTTTTTTCGGCGGTATTTGTGACTCGATCTATTACCGCATTACTAATCACAGGAATAGACAAAGAACTTAAGCTGACTATTGCTAATAATCCACAGGCAAATGCCGGACCAAAAACTTTACCAGTTGTGAATAAATATCGCAAACCCATAACAATTGGTAAACTAACCCAAACCGAACGGGTTCCACTTGTTAGCAGTAAAAAAAGCGAACCAAATAATAATATAATTGACCAAAGACGATTTTTTATATCCAGCGATAATAAGCTCACAAAAGCCATTACCAAAGCTAAAGCTTCCGGACCGGGAAAAAAGTATATATAACGAACTAATCCTCCTATAGATTCATCTGTAGATAAATAAGGCATTAAGAAGTTACTGTTACCATCTCCGGGTTCAAACCCTCCCGATTTACCCGTCAGCAAAGCATAAATTGAAAGAGGAGGTGCATAATTAGATTGATGTAAACCAAAGTAAATTACCCCCCACATCACTAACATGGTGGCGATCGCAATTGAAAAAGACCAAAAAACAACCGAGATCCGAATTCGTATTTTTCGGCTTTGAACGTACCACAGCAATAAACCAAAGCAAACTATATTATTTAAAGGTGCAATTACGGCATTAAAATTGAGTCGTACACCTTCTGCTTCTCCGTAAAAATATCGCACTATTAAAGCATATAAACCGTAACCGATAATTGCGATCGCGGCAGCACTCGGAGGCTGCAAACGGATTTCTCTATTCTTGCGCCATTCATAAATAACAATACCTGCTACTAAAAAGACAAAATAAAGTCTCCAACCCCACATCCACCACAAAGGAATTAAAGTAATGTAGCCACAAACAACTTTTTCTGAAAGCGTTAATTTTTGCCAACGAATCCAAATACCGGAGAATAAATTGCTATCCTCCGGTATTTTTTTTAAAACAGATTCTAACCTTGGTTGTTGCCTCATTGATTAGTTATTAGTCATTAATAAATAATTACTGTACTGGGGCAATATTTTGTCCGTACATATAGCCTTGCGCTCTTGTTTCTACACCGTTAACTACTAAACCAGCAATTTCCGCTTTGTGTCGCGTTAATTGTTCGATACTGTCGCAAAAATAGTTACGGTGGCTGCTTGTGGAACGAACTACAAACAAAACTTGTGATATTACTTTGGCGATTAATGCTGCTTCTGGTGTCAAAGTTACTGGAGAACTATCTACCAATACATAATCGTAATTACCATTGCTTTGTGCGTAACTCAAATGACGTTCAAATTCCCCACGAGCAACAAATTCGGAAATTTTATCTTCGGCAATATTAACTGATAATAAATCCAGATTGGGACGGACTTTATTATGTATAAATCGCGAATCTAAACTTGTTTGTGGCTGATAACCCAAAGAGTGTGAAAGCTCTGCTTTGCGGAAATCTCCGTCAACAAGTAGTACTTTAAAACCCAAGTTGATCAGCGCATACGCTAACCCTAAAGTAGTTGTAGTTTTACCTTCCCCGGTGGTGGCGCTAGAAATCATTAACCGCCCGGAATCTAGCTGCATTAAGCTGACTGCGGAAGCCAAGCGTTGAAATTCTATTTCTCCTCCTAATTCCCGATTCAGTTTCCCATTCATATGTTTGATGTAGGGAATGCTTGCAAGTACGGGAATGTTGGTTTCCTTTAAGTCTTTGGGAGTAAGTAAGGGGTTGCGATTTTCCAAAAACAGGACGATCGCAGCACTACCGAAACCACAAGCTAATAATGCTCCAAGTAACATTAATCTTAATTTGGGACCGACTGGTTTAGTATTTAAGATCGGACTATCTAACACTTGAACGCTAGGATAAGCGCTGAAAGCACCGAGTTTTGCTTGTTCGGCTTGTGCTACTACCCCGTTGTAAACGCCTTCGGCAATATCGTACACTCGTTGCAATTCAAGTAGTTTCCCTTGTTTTGCAGGTAAGGAATTCAAGCTCGCACTCAATTTATCAATAGCGGGTTTGAGCTGTACGGCTTTTTCCTGCATCCCTATAGCTTGGCTTTCCGCTAAAATCAGTTGTTCGGCTAAACTGGCAGTATTTTCGCCGATTCGATCGACTCTAGCTACATTACCCTTAGTATCGGTAAGGTATTGCCTGAGTCGGTTACGCAATACACTTTGCTGGTAAAGCAAATCCTGTACTTGGGGATGAATGTTTGTTAACCTACCTCGCGCTTCTACTAAGGCAACTTCAACTTCGCTTAATTTATCTCTAATTGTCTGATATTCTTTGAATTCTTTGAGTCTAACAGAATTTACCGCCGCTCCCGGAGTTAATGCTATCCGAGACGATAACATTCTCACTCTAGCTTCGGCTGCCTGAGCATCAGCTATTGCTTGAGCTTGTTCCGTATTCAAAGCGTTGATAGCTGAAATAATCTCTTTGGTTTGCTCGTCGGAATTAACTAAATTTGTAGTTTGCTTAAATTCACTTAAAGCGCGTTGTGCCTTAAACAATTTTTTGTAAGCTTGCTTCACTTCCCCCTGCATAAATTGCGATCGCTGTTGTGCTTCATCAAGCCTTAATTCGTGGAGGCGATCGCGAAACGCTGCGATTAATGCAGTTGCTCGCGCCTTGGCTAATTCGGGGCTGGAAGCTTCAACGTTGAGGGATATAACTGTAGATTCTTTTTCGGGAGAAACTTCAAACAGTTTCTTAAAACTGGTTAAACTGGAAAATTGATTTTTTTCGGGGTCTTTTTCCCATACTTCTTCAACAACATTGTCGCTCATGGCGATGGAAGATAAGATATTCAACGGGTTAAGCTGTTGAGAAAAAACTACGCCTTCATCCCGAACGCTACCCAATTTACCTAAATCTGCATCGCTATTGCTAGTTACGTTAGGTAATATCAACTGTGCTTGACTACTCCACACTCTAGGCGTTATTTTGATGTTAATCGCAGTTATTCCCACCACCAAAACATTCCAAGCCAACAGCAGTTTCCAATGCCTTATTGCTATTTTGGCAATTCTATTCATACAAACAGCAGGCTCCAAACCTCTAAATCTTTATAAGTTATAAAAAAATGTCTCAAAATTGACTATTCCTTTGATATGCACCCTCATACCGGATATATCTGCATTAAATGCTCCGCTAATTTTGGCTCGTCGAATATTTGTCCTTTAAAACTAGGTGGCGGAAATTTTACTGCTCGTTCTAGATTATCTAAACTAGTACAGTAAGTTATCCCTAGTTTCTCGACTCCTCGAGCAAACCACAATTGATGATCGTCGATATGCTCTTTGTAGCAAGATAAACGCGGTACCAAAATAAAACACGCTCCTTGAGCTGCTAATCCCCGCGTTAAACCTTGACCGGCATGGGATATAATCAATCGAGACTCTTGGATTGTTTTCATCAATAAGCTCGTCTCGACTATTGGCGCAGTTGTCACGAAAGGATATTTTGCCAGCGCTGAAACGTCAGTTGTCCCATGCTGCACAAAAACACTTTCCGAAATCACCCCAGTGCTTAAAAGACACTCCAACCAGTCAATAACCCGATCGAAAGAAAAGGGAATTGTTCCTAATGTTACGGTAATCATTTTTTTTCAAATGAAAGTGACCTCTATACGAAAACCAAAGCCTCTAAGCATATCCTTTAAAAATTGCTTTTGGATACTTGCTGCACAATTTGGGCCACTGTACGTAAAATTCATCGCTAAATTTATAAACTAACTTTCCTGATAAACTTAACTCATCCGAACGAGAGATACTTTCGACAAACACAAACCGTTTACCCAACAATTTGGCAGCAAAAGCAAATCCAACGGCGATGCTAGCCCCTGTTGAAATTACTATGTCCGGTTGTTCTGCATAAACTATCTTAAACACTTGAGGAATATTCGCGCAAAGTGCCCAAATATCCCTGGGAGCTTGATAAGGCAACCAATGAACTTTTTCTTCTTTCTCTAATAATTTTGTATCTTTTTTCCAGTCAGTCACCCATACCCGTTCGTGATTAGACCAAAACGACTCCAGCCTCTTCATGGTTGAGAAATGACCCCCAGAAGTACATACCAACATTAACTTCATTAACTTTTCACCCCTCTGATACTTGACGGAGAACACATTGATATACATTTATACAGGTGAATGTTGAGTTAGTCCCACGAGTAAAATAACCCAACCCATTGCAAATAAACCTTAAAACCCAAGCTTGCTAAACTATTTGCGGTATCCAAATAGTTAATTGTTATACAAGCCTTACAATCTGGCTTTGAGCTTAAAATGACCAAATGCCAAACCCGAATCAGTTTCAGTAGATTTTTAATTTAGAAAAGTCATATCATTTTTATAATTAATATAGGGGAAATTGCCTAGTAGTAATTTATTACTTGCCAATGATTCTAAGCATAACTTACTTGAACCAAATATTTGCTTGATACTAACTTAAAATCAGTTTATGTATTTAATACCTACAAAAAAACCTATATTAACCGCATTAATTGCCTTGCTCTAACTCAAGTAATTATTTCTACCTGTATAACAAGCATTATTTATCAAACTTTAATATAAAGAATATCCTAGTTTATACTTAGTTAGTCTGACTTGGGAAAATTTTTGTTCAGGTAATTTATTTGAAGATTAGATGCTTACCTAAAAAGGAATTGAACTATATTGCGATCGATTATACTTAGGACGCATCCAGCCAATGCATGGTATAATAACCTACATTTAGCTGATCTCGACTTAGAACTTTTAAGTGTTTCTTTATACTTAAAATAATTTAGAAAGAAAAAGCGATTAGAAAAGACGATCGGCATGTACGGTTATCTACGGTGGATTTCCCTCCAAGGGTTACTGTCTAACAATAGTGAGAAGCGATAAATTAAGTATGTAGCCTGTAAAGATAAAAAGTAAAAAAGTAAAAGTGCCAATTAGCTGCTAGCTAGTAATCGCTAGTGCAAGCGAAACTAAAGAATATATCTTTTAATAATATTGGCATTAACCATAACTAATATCGTTTTTCTAGCGACTGTATCATGCGTAAAAAATTACAAATTGCCATCAAACCGTTTTTTAAGTCTCTCTTAGTTGCGTTCCTCGTGTGTACCTTGGTATTTAGCCAAACACCGTCGGCGTTAGCTGCTCGGAGTGGAGGAAGAATTGGTGGTGGTTCTTTCAGAATGCCTTCAAGCCGTCCATATTCATCTCCTCGTACCTACGCTCCTCGTGGGGGTGGATATGGTGGTTATCCCGGTGGTGGATTTGGTTTTCCTTTCCTATTTCCCTTTATAGGTATAGGTGGAGGATTCGGGGGTTTATTTGGAATCTTGATTTTCTTTGCTTTAGCTAACTTTGCAGTCCAAACCTTCCGTAGAGTTGCTGGTGGCGAAGGAGAAGAAGTCGGTTACAGCAGCAACCCGACAATTTCCGTAACCCGCTTACAAGTAGGCTTATTAGCTCAAGCCCGCGAACTACAAACCGAGTTAAATAAACTTGCCGAAACAGGCGATACCGACTCTTCCGTTGGTAGAGCGCAAATATTACAAGAAGCCAGCTTAGCTTTATTGCGCCATCCAGAATATTGGGTTTATGCAGGAGGCGGTACAAACCAAGCACGTTTGAACTCCGCAGAATCAGAATTTAACCGTTTAGCTTTAGCCGAGCGCAGCAAATTTGGTAAAGAAACATTATCCAACGTCAACAACCAGTTGAAAGCTGCCGCATCCAACAAAGCTTTACCATCTACCACAGAAATAGAAAATCCCACCGATTTAATTACCCAAGGTCCCGGAGAATATATAGTTGTTACCTTACTCGCAGCAACTTTAGGTAAAACCGAAGTTCCGAGCATCAACAGCGCCGACGATTTGCGTCAAGCACTCAGTCAATTTGGCGGCATTCCCAGCGAGAGACTGCTTGCCTTCGAGATTTTATGGACTCCCCAAGCAGAAGGCGATACTTTGACTAGCGATGATTTGCTAACCGAGTATGCTGACTTGAAATTAGTTTAAATGAGTTAGGAGTGAGGAGTGAGGAGTTTGGAATTATCTCCCCCCTCTTCCCCATCTCCCCCATCTCCATCTCAAACCAGTCCTTTTAGCGGCTGGTTTTGTTGTAGGCGATCGTTTTAGTGACTTATCGGAATTAATGAAATGAACTAGTATTTTTGATTAGTTTTGAAGGGTAAAAAGGTTCGTAGTAAGAGTTTTAACTCTCCGGATTTGGGGGGGGCTAAAGCCCTTACTACAAACCCATCGGAATTAATGAAATGCATTAGCGATCCTTTTCAATAGTTTTGAAGGGTAAAAAGGTTCGTAGTAAGAGTTTTAACTCTCCGGATTTGGGGGCTGAAGCCCTTACTACAAACCTGTCAGAATTAATGAAATGCATTAGCTATCCTTTTCAAAAGTTTTGAAGGGTAAAAAGGTTCGTAGTAAGAGTTTTAACTCTCCGGATTTGGGGGGCTGAAGCCCTTACTACAAACCTGTCAGAATTAATGAAATGCATTAGCTATCCTTTTCAAAAGTTTTGAAGGGTAAAAAGGTTCGTAGTAAGAGTTTTAACTCTCCGGATTTGGGGGGCTAAAGCCCTTACTACAAACCTATCAGAATTAATGAAATGTACTAATAATTGATAACTGCTAACAACTAACCACTAACCGAAAACCACACATCCTCAACCCCCCTTCTGGTTCATTCCAACTGCGGCTGGCGCTACGACAACTATAAGGGCTGAAACTCCACGAGCCTCCGCGAAGTACCCGACGATGTATGTCTCCCCCAGATTGCCAAACTGAACCATCGGTAGGTGCGCTATCGTAGTTTTTATGCCAGGGATCGGCGCACCATTCCCATACTTGTCCGTGCATATCGTATAATCCAAAGTCGTTGGCTAATCCGGAACTGCCTACGGGTTTTGGTTGTATCGGGCGATCGCTGTCGATGTTGCAGTTTACCAATTCAGTATTAATGCTTTTACCGAAGTTAAAGGGGGTGCTAGTACCAGAGCGACAAGCATATTCCCATTCGGCTTCGCTGGGTAAACGATATTCTCGTCCAGTTTTTTCTCGCACTCTGGCACAAAATTCCTCTACTTCATACCAAGATACGTTTTCAACGGGTAAAATAGCACCTTTAAATTTTGATGGGTTGGGATTTATGGAACGATTGACTTGTGGTAATGATGCTCCCGCTTTCCATTGAGCTTGAGTTATTGGGTATTTACCCATAAAAAATGGTTTTAAAGTGACGATATGTTGCGGACGTTCATCAGTATCTCCTTCATTCCTAGACGAACCCATGATAAAGCTACCGCCGGGAATTGATACCATTTCCAGGTTTATTTCACCGCTCAAATTTTGGATAAATATGTCTGCTTTTCTACGCCAGCGTTTAATTAATTTACCCGTTTCGTCTACTTTTACCACATTAAATTCAAAGCTTTGTAACTCAGGTAATGTTGGTTGTGGTGGCGGTGAAACTGGTTGAGAAGTTGCGATCGCAGGCTCTTTTGTAGATGGTAATGGCGAATTATTTAAATTCTCCCCTTTCTCTAGCAGGGAAGAAGGCTGGGGGGTTAGTGCTAAATCATTAAGTACGGATGCAGCGGATTGATATCTATCTTTAACTAAATGTTGCAGCAGTTTATCTAAAATTTGTCCTAATTGCTCGCTAATTGCAATACCTTTTTCTTGCAAAATGTTTCGCCACAACCATTCCCCATTCATGGGATCGTAAATGCGATCGCGAAATTCTCCGGTATCATCTTGTAACGGTAAACATTGAGTTAACAGCCTGACGCAAGTCACCCCCAAAGCATATAAATCGCTTGCCGGAAATACGAATCCAGCCATTTGTTCGGCTGGTGCGTAACCAATGGTATAAAGTACTGTAGCTTGTCTGGCTAAACTGGTTTGCGTTACTTGTTTGGCTCCACCAAAGTCAATTAATACCAGTTTTCCGTCACTTTGGCGACGAATAATATTTTCCGGTTTGATATCGCGGTGAATTACTTTATTAGAATGAATAAAGTTTAAAACGGGTAATAAATCGGTGAGAATTCCTCTAATTTTATCTTCATTAAAAGTAGAATTATAAAGTTCCTCTAAAAGAGTTTGTCCTTCAATAAGCTCTTGCACCAAATACAAACTCGAACCTTGTTCAAAGAAAGCCAACAATCTGGGTATTTGCCAGTGATTTTCTCCTAAATCGTACAGCCGAAACGCTTCTTCTCGGAATAACTTAGCCGCTTTAGCGCGTGCTGCACTTCCCTCCACTTGCGGAAAAAACTGCTTGATAACACAAGGCGCATCCAATCTATCGGCATCAACAGCAGCATAAGTTTTACTAAAACCGCCGAATCCCAACAACCTTGATACGCGATAGCGGTTTCTCAAAAATTTACCAAAATTGCTGACTCCGCAACTGATACAATGTTCATTGCCTTCTACATTAAAAGGATTTGAGCAATTAGGTTCTTGGCAAATTAACACGATGGATGATTGGGGAGTAGGGAGTAGGGAGTAGGGAGTAGGGAGTTAGTACCACCGGAGTTTCGCCGCAACACGGTGCTTCTCCACCCTACAAAAGTTTTAGGATGTCTTTTTATAATTTATTTATTTGTATGGTTAAGTCTTCTTATCTATGTTGAACGAGCTATTAGGGATGAAGATTCTATAAAATTAAAGAATTTACGCTTTATTATTTTACAAATTTATCACTATTAAAAAGCGATCTTTGTATCCAATTTATCCAGTAATCTGAGGTTTTTTTTAGGTATTCAACTACTAACAGAAACTGACATTTGTTACAAGAAATCTTAGAGAATGTTTTCCAAGTATTGTTGTTACCTCATTCCTGCTTCGATCCCCCCTTCCCCCCTTAAAAAGGGGGGTTAAAGCTGCCTTTAACAAGGGGGATTTAGGGGGTCGAAAGTCTTGTGGTCTTATTTGTAGCTTTCCCGCGCATCCTCTTACAAAATAAAAAGGTTGCTATATATCAAACAAATATCCTTTCAACACAACATAATATAGTGAAAAGATTGTTTGTGTCAACAGTATCCGCAGGAGAGGGGGAAGAGGGGGAAGAGGGGGGGATGGGGAGAAATTTAAACTATTAGCTATTAACTCCTAACTCCTAACTCCTAACTCCTAACTCCTAACTCCTAACTCCTAACTCCTAACTCCTAACTCCTAACTCCTAACTCCTAACTCCTAACTCCTAACTCCTAACTCCTAACTCCTAACTCCTAACTCCTAACTCCTAACTCCTAACTCCTAACTCCTAACTCCTAACTCCTAACTCCTAACTCCTAACTCCTAAGTGTCAAATCCAATTCCCAACTAAAATAAAAGGTGCCCAGTAAAAGGGATGGGTGAAATCTTTGTGTTTTAAAAAGGTTATTTGGGTTTGACGCAAGGCTTCGGCTTTACTTATTCCCGGTTTGCTCAGTTGTTTGTAAAATTCAGCCATAAATTGGGCTGTGGATTCGTCTTTTACTGCCCACAATGTAGCTAAAGTGCTGCGTGCGCCGGAACGAACTGCTACTCCTGCTAATCCTAAGATGGCTCGTTTGTCACCTTTTGCTGTCTGACAGGCGCTGAGTACGATTAATTCTACTGGTTCGGATTCAGACACGTCTCGAAAGCGGAGAAATTCGCTTAATTGTTTGACGTTCATTTTTCCATCCCAGGTAAGTATAAAAGTTTCTTCGGAGTTGCTGCTAAATTGTCCGTGGGTGGCTAAATGTAAGATTGAAAATGGTGTTGATTTGATGCTTTTTGCTAAGTTTTTGTCGGTAAAGTTTTCGTTGAAAAGTAATTTTGATTTTACTTGGTTCGATATTTGTTTTACTTCTGATTTTACACCGGGTAGGGCTTTGAATCCTTGACGGGCTTCGCTTAATCCTGCTGTAATTGCGTGGAGGTTTTCGCTTTTTAATTTTCGCGCTTGCATTAGCTGCAATCCCGGTGATAGGGCAACGCTATACTTTTCTATAAGGTATTGTTTGCCATCGTGTAAAGCAGCCATCGGGATGTTTCGCATGGAACCATCTAATACGAATGCTAAAGTTTTAATATTGTTTGCTGCTAAGTCTGTTTCTATTGGTTTAATTAACCATTCGTATGCTTGCTGATATACTTTTAATCTTTCTTGCCCTGAGTAGGCGGGGTTTAAAGAAAATCGTAACTTCTTGATTGTCTCTTCTATTTTTGATGCGGGTAAATAAGTGTTGTAGTTGGTTAGGGGTTTACCGGGAATTGATGCAATTACCTCTATTCGGTTATCTAAAATAATCGGGTAAATTACTGCTGCACTCTTGTCGATTCGATCGATTTGTTCTGGTTTTGCATCGAGACAAGCTTCGCGGAAGAAGTTATCTAATTCGGCTAGTTGCAGTGCTTCGATGGTACTACGGGCAAGTTTTAGCTTTTTTTGGGAGATAACGGAATCGGGCTGTAATAATAAGTCTACGAATTCGCGGTAAACTGGTTCTACACTTTCCTGGAAGTCGAATTGTACGTCTCGGTTGATTGCTACTAAGTCAGTACGCAAAGTGTTGAGAATTTTAATTGAGGAATCGTAAGCTGCGATCGCTTCAGTAGTTTTTCCTTGAATTTTAAGAATTCGCCCTACTTCCCAAGCTGCTTGATAAGTTATATCGGAAGCGTTTATAGTTTCGGCTATTTGTAAAGCTTGTCGGGAAAGGTTTAAGGCTTCGCTTAATTGATTTGTTTGTTGGTATAAGCCGCCTAATTGAGTTAAAGCATATGCTTGAGCGCGTAAATCTTTGAGGTTTTCTGCTTGTTTTACCGCACGGGCTAAAATTCTCGCTGCTTGTTGATTTAGTGAAGGTTTAGCGCCGGGTGCCTGCATTAATTTAGCAAGACTTTTACCAAAGTTGACGCTAGCATAAATTGAGCTACGACTCAGAGAAAGGTTATCTAACTGAGATTGAATTTGTGGTAATAAATTAAAAGCTTGCTGCCATTGCGACTGCTCGATATATAAACTAAGCTGGTTGAGTTGCGTTTCAACTCGTAGTACGGGATTATTTGTTTGTGCTGCTGCTTGCTGATAGTAATTAAAAGCTGCTTGTGTTTGCTTTAAATCTCTAGCGGTGTTTCCCAAACTAAATAAAATATCGCTGGTATCGAGAGAAAGGCGTTGAGAAATTGCTAAACCTTGCTTTAACACTTGCTCTGATTTATGCAAATCTCCCACCAGTTGTAAAGCTACTCCCAAACTTTGCAAACCTTGAATTTTTAATTGAGAATCTGGTTTTGTAAGTAAATATTGATTTATCGACTCTAACAAATTAAGCGATCGCCTCCTAAATCCCATTGCTTGTAATGCTTGGGCTTGGTTAATTTGAGTACCTATTTTCCCAGAGCGATCGTTAAGTTTGGTATAGATATTTTCTGCCGATTGCCAAGCTTCTAAGGCATCGTTTGCTTGCCCCATTTTAATTTTCAAGCTTCCTTGAGTGTTGAAAGCAACTGCTAAAACTTCAGTATTGCCTTTTTGGTTTTTTAGGATTTGCAAACTATTATCGATCGCAGTTTGGGCTTTTTCTAATTCTCCCAAGTTTTGCAAAGCTAAAGAAACAAGACTTAGACTCCAACCTTGATTAATTTTATCTCCCTGGCGTTCAAAACCAGCAGCAGCATCTTGCCAAACTTCAGCGGCTTTAGCAAATTGCGCTGCTTCAAACAGAATTTTACCTTGTTCAAATTGCATTTGAGGATTGCTAGCTGCGTTTTTGGCAACTAAAGAAGTTTGTTTGTAGTTGAAAGTAAGCTGTTGAGATATGGATTTAATATTCTCCTGCGCCGATACAGGAGAATATATTGTAATGGATAATGCCGTGGTGATTCCCAATGCGATTAAAATAACTGATTTTAAAAGCTTTTTTATATTCATTCCTTTATATATCTATATCTATATATATTTATGACTATCGGCAAGGCTGAAAATCTTTGATATAAATAGCTTGCGTCACTAGCATAACCTCACCTTAGCGATTATTCATCTAGTAAAGTTGATGAAACTATTGAAAACAAAGGGCAAGTGCTATAAAATCAGTAATTATTCTGAATTTTGCGGTTTTTTAATTTAATTGTTGCGCGATCGTACTTGTAGATTAAAAGTGACAGCAAGATTTTGATATAACTCCGCAAGAATCGGGCTTCAGTTTCGACGGTAAATTCTTTAAATTGGATTTAACAAACGAAACAACCGGCTATTCAACCACGATCTTTTGGGGAAAGTCGTGATAAATCAACACTATAGACATATAAGGAATTAAATTTAATCATGACTAATCGCCGCCAAATTTTAACCGGATTAGGAGCCGCAGGTATCGCAGCAGGGGCAATTTATACAAAAAATGCTGCAAGTGCTGATGATAAACCCGTTACGCCACAATCTAACAAAGTAAATCCACAAGCCAAATTTGCAAACAAAGTAGTTTTAATTACCGGGGCAACCTCCGGCATAGGTAAAGAAACAGCCGCTTCCTTTGCCCAACAGGGCGCGAAAGTCTTTTTTTGCGGTCGTCGTGAGAATTTGGGAAAGCAGGTTGAGCAACAAATCCGCGATGCGGGTGGAGAAGCAACCTATATGCGTGCAGACGTTCGCAAAGCCGAAGAAGTAAAAGCTTTTGTCGATGGTTGCGTTGCTAAATATGGACGTTTGGATATTGCTTTTAACAATGCTGGAGTTGATTATCCACCGCAAGCGATCGCCGACACAAAGGTAGAAGAATTCGACGATTTAATGAATACCAACGCTCGCGGTGTTTTTCTAGGAATGAAATACGAAATTCCCTATATGCTCAAAGCCGGAAGCGGTGCAATAATCAACATGGCAAGTATCGGCGGTAAGCGTGCTTTTCCTAACATCGTTGGTTATGGAGCCAGTAAAGCCGCAGTGATTCACATGACTAAAATGGCGGCTCAAGAATATGGTAAAGATATCCGTATTAATGCCGTATTACCTGGGGCTATTGATACTCCCATGCTCGATCGCGTGAAGCAACAATGGGAAGTTACTGAGGAAGAACTTGTTTCACCCTACCCTATGAAACGTGTTGGGAAAGCTGAAGAAGTTGCAGATTTGGTGATGTGGTTGGCTTCTAATGATGCTTCTTATGTTTCTGGGGGTGAGTTTGGTGTTGATGGGGGTGGGCTGGGGTGATATTAGTTCGATAGTGCCCAGCTTCAAAATCAGCGATGGCTTCTTTGGCGAAAGCTTCCAACTTCCCATCTGCAACATCTTTTTCTAACTGCTTATCCCATCGACGCTCATCATCAAGTTCTTGTAAAATCATTGCCGCGATCGCATCTTGCTCCTGAGTGGGCAGAGACTTTAACTTAGCGATCGCTTGTTCTAATAATTCAGTCATTACCAATCTGCTCCTACTTGCATGACTCCATGTAAATTATTGCTTATCTGACATCTTGCAGCATTCTCAATTCCGCTTAAAGAAACCCGGTTTCTTGTCGTGAAAGCGTGAATATCTCGTTGTGAAATACTATTGAAACCAGGTTTGTGGAAACTGGTGCAAGATTTGAGTTATGAAACTTGGGAGCATCACGCATTAGGCTTGATTCCGCTCGGATTCTAAAAGTTGAGTTAGTTTGTGAGCAGCTTCGTGAGAGTTGAGGGGTGACGAAATTGGATAAGTTGCTCCCGGTTGTAAACTTGGTTCCGAATCAGAAGCAAGTTCTGCAATTAAAAACTGCATTACCTTTAATTTATCTATACGAGGTAATTTTTTCAAAGTTGGGAATAGCTCTGCCAAAGTCATAAATCTAAACAGTACTTTCTACTTATTTATTTTTACATAAGCCTAACCAGTAGAGATATGATATTTTTGAAATAAACTTATAATTTATACTACTAATTAAAAATTATCTTTTAACCTCTGCACACCATTATCGTCGTAATTAACTCTATTGTTCAAATAGAAATATAGAAGATTGTTGAAAAAGTTTGTAGAAAGTTGAGCCTCTTCGCATCAAAGTGTTATTTTAATAGTTTTAGACATATATAATAGCGGATTCTCAACTAATAAATGTATAATAATATAGCTTTTTAAGACAATAATTTGTCTTTTAGCTGTTTTAATATTTCATATTTATTCTCTTCTTGCACTTCCAATCTCCTATCAATTTCTTGAACGACTTTTTCAGTTTCAAATATTTTGAGCGCTTTAAGAGTAACGTCTCCTAAGTTTTGATAAAATATAATTAGATCGATTAAATCCGTCAATCTATTTGCATGACTTAATATAGCTATAGCATCCGAGTACATCCAAGAAGTTTGATATGAAACATTTGAATACATTGCAATATCTTTTATAGCATCAAGTGCTGTATCTGTTGACAATTTTTCTAAAGCTGAGATGCAATATCCTACTCCTATTTCATCATATTGTCCATCCCATTCCCACATTTGGTTTACAACTGTATGCGTAACTTCATCCTTTAATGGTGCAACAATTTCTGAACTAAAGTATTTTTCAATCAAAGAAAGTGCGTCTGCACCTGATGGGGCGTAATTTTCTGAAAAGCGAATAATAAATTGTCTCAAATCCTTAAAAATAAAATCTTGAATTTTGGATAAGACATATTCTTTAACTAAAGGTAGTAAGTTAAATTGGCTGTTATTCTTGTTAATTAATGATAAACGCTCAAGCATGGCTAATCCTTCATCTCGATCAAGTTCAGATAAGTCGGCAATACTTCCAATTTCCTTTCGACTCATTGAACGTGAAGATAAAGCAATAATCACTAATATTTTATAAGCAGGCTTATTTTGAAGGTGCTTAACAGCATTTTCAAAGCAGAAACGAGCAATATCACCTTTTGCATCACCTAAGCTTCTTAAAACTTTATCTATTCCAAAGCCATGATAACTTATTTGAGCAATACTCCAGACTACAGCTAATGGTACTCCTGCTGTCCTTTTATATAGAAGCTCAACCTGCGAATCATCTAACTGAATATTTTTCTTTTCGCATTCTTGATAAATTAACAACATTGCATCTTTATAAGGCATCGCAGATAATCGAATTGGATCTGCTACATTTATACGATGACGTGTTGTAACAATACACTTAGTTGGGTTAGGAAGTTCCCTAATAAAAGCGTTGACACGTTCATCGTCAATCGTTTCTAGATTATCAATAATTAAGAGTGTTCTCGCTTTCCCTAAAACCCGATTAATCAACAATATTTGCTCATCAAAATTATGATTATTTATCTCTTGCTCTCCTATAACTATAGCAATTTGCCTATAAATATCTTGAAGAGTGTTAGACACTTGAAAGCGAGTTTTGATTCCTTCTACAGTTAAAACTGAATCTTTTGCGGAAATCCATATAATTGCTTGAAATCTTTCTTCTTTAGCAATAAATTTATGTTCATTCAGATAGTAGTGTGCGATTTCTAAAGCTATAGCGGATTTACCGATTCCACCTATCCCATCAATGACAATTGTCCATATACGGTCATTGGGATGAAGCAGGCTGCGAAGTTTTTCAAGTTCTTCTTTTCTACCAACGAAATTTACATAATCAGGTTGTGGTAAATTATGTATAACTTGTTGAACTTGAGTCCAATTATCTTGATAAACTTTTCTATACTCCTTTCTTAAGCTGCTTATCTCTATTGGATCTGCTACGCTGATATCTTGTCCAGTACGTATTAAAACCGTACCTTTTTTAAATCTCATTCCTCTTGTATTTAAATCACGATCTAGTTTTATAACATCAATTGAAGCCGGAACTTCAATAATGAGCAAATTTTTACCTTCGACCTTAATAAAATTGATTTCAATATTAGCAGGAGATGGGCTACAAGTTTCACGGAGTTTCCGCAACGTTGTTTCACGTAGTTTTTGTAAATCAGATAACATTCCATTATTAGCAATATGAAATATTTCTCTTTCTTTACCAATTTCTGGGTCTTCATCTGCGACACCAATTATTAAGTATCCAGGTTGACCAACGAAACCTGAATTACCATTTGCTATTGTAATCAAATCTTTTAAAAATTCTCCCCATCCTCTGTCATCAAACTTATTCGTATTACAATACCATTTGCTTTTAAATTCTAGTTTAGGATTTTCCGAATCCTTTAGAAGTTTTGTGATATGGTTAACTTCCATTCTTTCTTACCATAGAGTTACTAATCAGTTTTAGTTTTTAGGTTTAATATTCTTAAGAATAGTACACTAATTCAAAACTGTTAGATTGAGTTTGTACGGCATAAGCTTCTCTTTCTAAATCTTGTCTATGAGTATCTTTATATCGTAGAAAAAGCCGTCGAGCATTGGCAATTGGTTGAATTTTCAAACCCAAAGCTTTGATTTTCCCTTTACCCGCACAAACTTGGGCTGCGTGAACGGATTCATGAATTAAAGTTGGAGTCGCAATGTTTAAATCAAAAACTACTGGATTAATCCATATTTTTTTATTACTTTCCTTTAATAAACCATAAGCTCCCCGCTTGGGTGGTAGTTCAATTACTACCTGAAAACCATATTTTTCTAATTGACTTTTTAAATCTAAAAATTGTTGTGATGGAGCCGGTGTTTGAGCAATTAATAATGAAGAATAAAGAACCGCAATTTCTAACATTGTATAAGGTTTAATTTTTACCAAGTATATTAGCACTAATAAATCGAACTTTAGGGAAAAAAGTAATCTGCTCAAAACGATTATATTAAAGTCAAATTACCTCTTCACTGCTAACTGTTTACTCATAAGTAAAGGCTAACCGCTTTAAAAAAAGCAATTAGCCGTGGCACCAGGAAACTTTAAAATTTTAATATAATAGATATACCTCAAACTCTTGTGGAGTATGCGTCATATCCGCTCAAATAATACTGTCTAATACGTGCAAGTCAACAGGAATTATCTACACGTTGAGACTGATATCTGCCTTTAATATTCTGATTAAAATATCTACCCACAGCCTCGGATGTATATAAATCCTCCCAGGTATCCTCATCTACCTCTGAAAATTGATATACCGCACCGCTATTAAACTCTATCTGCAATACTTCGTTTTCAGAATCGTATCCAATCGCACTAGCCATTGGTGATGCTACTGGTAACATGGCAAACGTTTCTTCCTCCTCCAATAACGGTGGAGGTTCAGCAATTAATTCATTTAAATCCTGCAATCCCTCATAAGCCTGTATTGGTGCCGGTATCTCTAAAAACTCTAACTCGTCTCCTCTGTCGAGCAATAACTGTAAATATCCGTCAGAATGAGACACACCCAATAAATTACTTAAATCAACCTTGCTAAACTTCATAGATTCTGCTCTCCTATTAACAGAGGTAAGTGGAATCTCTCAATCCCAACCGCTAAATTTATATCTAAAATCGCTTTCATAGTACATTAGTATCATAATACTAGTTTGAAGTCAACAGCGATCGGTTAATAATTGGGGATTGGGCGTTGGGAAGTAGTTAGGAGTTATGAGTTAGGAGTTAGAAGTTATGAGTTATAGCTATTCCAATTAATTTGGGTAGGGTTGGGGTTTTGATTACTCCCTTCTCGGCTTTATGATTACCGATTAAAAAACCGCAGAGACAAGCCACTGCGTTGCGGAGGAACACGACCGTTGTAGCAAGTGGCGTGCAGAGAGCGCGGAGGAAAGATGTAGAGAGAGATAGGTAATTTTAGAGCGGGTTTTGATTGATTTGGGTAGCGTTGGGGTTTAGAGGATGTTTAATAAGTATCGTTTTTAACCCAATCATCGGATTATCCCCCCTTCCCCCCTTTTTAAGGGATCTAAAAGTTTGCGAACTTTATTTATGACTTTTGAAACATCCTCTTAGATTAATTTAGGTAGTGTTGGGGGTTTGATTAATTTGGGTAGCGGTGGGGGTTTGATTAATTTAGGTAGCGTTGGGGGTTTGATTAATTTGGGTAGCGTTGGGGTTTTGATTAATTTAGGTAGTGTTGGGGGTTTGATTAATTTAGGTAGGGTTGGGGGTTTGATTAATTTAGGTAGTGTTGGGGGTTTGATTAATTTGGGTAGCGTTGGGGGTTTGATTAATTTGGGTAGCGTTGGGGGTTTGATTAATTTGGGTAGCGTTGGGGTTTTGATTAATTTAGGTAGCGTTGGGGTTTTGATTAATTTAGGTAGCGTTGGGGTTTTGATTAATTTAGGTAGCGTTGGGGTTTTGATTAATTTAGGTAGTGGGAGCATCTTGCTCCCTAGTCCAAGGGAGCAAGATGCTCCCACTACAAATGGTTTTATAACTCCTAACTCTTAACTCCTAACTCCTAACTCCTAACTCCTAACTCTCCCCATCTCCCCCTCTCCCCCTCTCCCTCACATTAATCGCAAGCACGGACATTTCTGCAAAAAACTATCGGCTTTACGCTGTGCGTCTGGATTATCTACATTTGCTGGAGTTGCACGAACAATGCCATTAAATAAATCTTCTAATCCATAAGGTGTGAAAAATTCCCATTCTCCTCGATCGCTTAAACGCACGCCTATCGCAGCTGTGGTGTGCAGCCAGTTTTCGATACCGTCTTCGGTGCTAGTGTAAATTTTGCTACCGGAGCGCCAACGAGCAAAGCTGGCTTGATTTTTTATATCAAATAGATAATCTGGAAATAGATTATTTAAAGTTGCTTTCGCTGTTAATTCTTGATTACGATCGCCTGTTTCATCAAAAAAAGCAATATCAAAGTCTTTGATAAACAGTTTGCAGTTTTCGCCAAAAATCGAATGCCAAACTGTATTTCGTAAAGCACCCCCAGCCAACCACCAATCGGGAAGATTGAGTTGAGAGATAGCTGGTAATACAGTGCCAACTGTCGAATTACTCAGAATATTTTGTAGGCGATCGACACCGTTCATTATGAAAATAAATTATTATCGTATTTAATTGTCAGAGTATATCAGTTATGTGACTAACAGCAAAAGCAAAAGACGTTGCAGTGCAACGTCTCTACATTTATTGTTTTTATAAAGTAAATAGTTTACTAAACTAAACGAAAGATGAATGGATAGCGGTAGGGTTCGTCTGGTGAGTCTAAAACTTTTACAAGGGCAATAATTGGCATCACAATACTGATTAAAACTAAAATTGGTAAAATTAGAAAACCGATCAGAACTACAGTCAACATTGTGGCGACTAATCCATAGATGAAAAGGTTAATGCATAAATTAATAGATTCTCTAGCATTAGCCTTCACAATTGAATCTTCTGTGGTAAATAAAATTACAAGCGGTATGGCAATAGATACAACCATAGAGCTAAAAAATATCGATCCATGACACAGCGCTGACAATAGTTTACGTTGTTCTATATTTTCCATATGACAAATTCTTTCTAGAATTACTATATACTTCTACAATAATAATCCTACTAATTTCGGATGTCATTTAAGTTAAAATTATTGCTTTAACTGTATAAAATTTGTTTAAGTGTTACATATAATTACGGTAGTACAATTTAGTTTATTTGATTAATAATTCAAGATTGGAATTCATTATTTTTTTATTTTAAATGAATTAAGAGTTGAAGTTAAAAGTTACAATTTTAAATATCAAAGACTAAAACTGTTTGGAATTAAATTCTAATCATAATTGATTCAGATAATATTGTTGCTCATTCGATCGCAAAATATCTTATTATCGCGAAAACAAGCAAACTCAATATTCCTAACTTTTAACTTCTAACTCCTAACTCTTAACTTTTCTATTTCCTTACCTCAAATTGCAGCAAAGTGACTTGAATTAAGAGAAGTAGTATCAAATTCTTCTAAAGTAGCTAAAACTGTATTTCCAAATAAAATATCGTTGCCAGAGAAAGATAAATCGCCGAATAGAAGATTATTATAGGTAATAATTCGGTCGCTTTCTCCTAAGTTGAAGTCGGTAATTATATCTGTTGTCAAACTATTCCCATCAAGGTAAAAATAATCGGCACCCGTACCACCAGTTAAAGTATCTGCACCGGCATCACCATTGAGAAAATCATTTCCTTCACCACCTATTAGAATATCT
Source organism: Rivularia sp. (in: cyanobacteria) (assembly GCA_965234645.1). Classification (GTDB taxonomy): domain Bacteria; phylum Cyanobacteriota; class Cyanobacteriia; order Cyanobacteriales; family Nostocaceae; genus Rivularia. The sequence goes on from OZ248344.1 coordinate 6,392,562, forward strand.
TCATTTTCTCCTCCTAAAAGACCATCATTACCAATACCACCGTATAACTGGTTTTTACCATTACCACCGTAGAGAAAATCATTTCCTTCAAATCCGCGAATTATATCGTTTTTATCGGTGCCTTTCAAATTATCATTGCCGCTGGTACCATCAATATTATTAGAGACAGTTACGGCGACTAAACCAACATCGATACCACCAAGGCGATCGCTCACTGTATATTCAAAGCTAGCGTTACCGTTAAAGTCTTGATTGGGGGTAAAAATTACCGTGTCGTCGTTGTTATCCGTGGTACCGTTGTTATCTAGAGTTACACTACCATCGATAGGGTTGTTAACAGCGGTAATAGTTAAAGAATCACTGTCTAAATCGATGTCGTTGACGAGTAAATTCGCGACGGGAATAGTAATAGCGGTATTTTCAGAAGTTGTAACGGTATCGTCAGTAGCTACAGTAGGATTATTCGCGATCGGAGCGGTTTCAATTATCAACGTCGGCATACTTATAGAAGTTGGATCTACCAATACACCTCCAAATTCTAAAGCGCGTAATCCTATTCCGGCAAAAGATTCGCCATTGTTAACTAAGTTTTGCACAAAATCGGTAACATCAAAAGAAAGCTGCTGTCCCACGGATGGATCGGAAGTATCTTCGGTATCTAAAAGTACGCCAGCTTCAAAATCTGAAACATCGGCAACCCCATTACCCGCATATCCAAACGCGCCAATGCGATCGGGATTATCGCCAAAAGGAGCGCCCAATCCGCCGACTTCTAAACCAGTGATTTTTACGTCGAATCTGGCATTGGTAATAGTGTCTCCCTCCGGAATCGAAAATTCACCGATATCAAATTCTGCAAATTCTGCCGCTTCGCCACTGCTACCAAGTATTATTGTAAAAAAATTACCGGGAAAAACGCTATCCCCAGTGCCATCAAATTCACCATCAAACCCACCGTCTATTACCTCGAAGGTTGTTTCCGGTTGAAATGAAATATTTGCCATAAAGTCCCCCTGAAAAGCCGAAAGTTTATATTAAACAGTTTTGATTAAGTATTCAACTGTATGCTTCTATCTCTAGTAGTATGGAAGGAGACGTTTTTGTGGAAAAATGGTTCTTTTAATTACTCCAATAATTACGAATGAGTTTCATAGATAAATTTGATGTGCTTCTACTAGACGTAGGACACACTTTTATGTTTGGGGGTTATCGTTTCTTTAATACCGAAGATTTTGCAGCTACTTATCGTAGTTTGGGCGGAATACTGACAGATGAATTGGTAAATCATATTATATTCACGGTTTCTAGGAGAATCAAAGCTGACGGTAAGAATCCAGCTTACTATGAATGTTTGCCTTCCGTGCTTAGTTATTTACAGAATCATCCTGAAGTCAAAGATTTACCAGCGAGCGAATTAAGTTTATTAGAGCAAGTTTTTGCAAATCATGAAGTTGGAGTGATATCTCAAAAGCATATAGAAGTTTTACATCAATTAACCCAAGTTGCGGGTTATCAAATACAAATTTACTATGCTAGTGCGATCGCCCACCATAAAACTGTGTTTGCGCGTAGCGCAAACACAGTTTTAGTTAATTTAAGTAAAGAAGTACTTACTTAGATAAAAGAATTATATTTTACTCATTAGATAAATGCAGATTTTAAAGTAAAGGCAAAAATAAATGCTTCAAGCTTGAGTAAAAAGCCTTCATGGGTCACCGCATGAATTGACTTTGGAAAAACGCAAGTTATACCACTAAATACTGTTTCAATGTAATGTCTAATATGTTGCTTAATATACTTGATCCAAGGTTTATCTTGTCTCTTAGAATTCTTTTTACGCATTACTTTCAAAGATATTCCGCTTAATTCTTGCAAAATATCTTCGAGGTTATAATCAGTATATGCAGCATCCGCATATACTTCACTGCCTGGTGGTAAATTGAGTGGTAAAGCATTCAATCCACGTATGTCAGAAGCACAAAAGGGTAAAATCACGAATTCCACAGGAATACCATTTTTGGTAGTTAATAATTGGACTCTAACTCCATAAAAGTAGCGCTTTTTAGAAGCTATATAACCTCTATATTGCTTCCCCGAAATTAGTTTGACATTAAAAATTCTAATGTTGTCACACATCGGAACAGGAAACGAGTCTAAAAGATACTCAGTAGAATCATTAGTTTCCTTTAGTATCATTCCTACCTGGTGAAATAAATCGTTGACTAACATTGAAACATTGTGTAATCGCCTATTGAAAGGTGATTTTTCTAACATCCTTGTCACTAACTTGTGGTCTTTCATATATTCACAAGCCTTAGCATGATTACCATTGAAGAACATAGTTGCACTTATTGATGTTGTAATAATTTCTGCATCACTCATGTCTCGACGAACATCTTCTTTATGTCCTATGGCTTTTAACAAATCATCAATAATAGCGTACACTACAATAATTTCCGAGACGCATATTCCCCTCCGTTTTTCTTCTTGGAGGGGATTTTATTACTTTTATGACCCTTAATTATTTGGCGATCGCGTAACTAGCAACTTGGGTAATTAGGAAAAACTCATCGTTTAGGAATTATTTCAAATATCTGGTCTAAAAAAGAATTATTTGTAAAAGAATTTGATAGAGTTGGAATTCGCAATTTATTCGATATAATTATCTTTTCCTCAGATTACGGTTGGATTAAACCATCAACTCAACTATTTAATAAAGCAATTGATTTTTTTGATGTAGAACGTGAGAAAATAGTATATATTGGCGACCATATCATGCGCGATGTTGGTGGAGCAAAAACAGCAGGATTATCAACTGTTTGGATTAATCGACGCGGTAGACAACTTAATGAAAATATGGCAATTCCCGATTTAATTATTAGAGATTTACGAGAATTAATCTAATATGATGTTTGTAAGGTATTTACCTGGCGACTGGAAGTCGCGGCTACACAGGCAAAACCCCTCCGGGTTCAACACTTTGCTTATGCCGGGGAACCCGTCCACCGCAAGTGTTTCACCGCCTGCGCGGGTTAACATATTTTAAATTTATACAAATAATTTCATGATGGAAAAAGCTACATTTGGTGCGGGTTGTTTTTGGGGAGTAGAAGCTGCTTTTCGTAGATTGAATGGTGTTGTTTCTACTTCAGTTGGATACATGGGCGGACATTTTGAAAATCCCTGTTATCTTGATGTGGTTTCTAGAATTACGGGACACGCTGAAGTTACACAAGTTGAATATGATGCTTCTATTATTAGTTACGATGAATTATTAGAAGTATTTTGGAAAATCCACGACCCTACAAGTTTAAATCGTCAAGGACCCGATAGAGGAGAACAATATCGTTCTGTAATATTTTTTCATAATTCCGAACAAGAAGTAATGGCGAGAAATTCAAAGCAGCGATTACAGGATTCGGGAAAGTATGAAAGAGATGTTGTGACGGAGATTAAACCGGCTTCTGATTATTGGTTGGCAAGTGATGAGCATCAACAGTATTTTGAGAAGAAGAATCGGGTTAAAGGTTAAAGGTCAAAGGTTAAAGGTTAAAGGTATTATGAAATAGTAGGGTGTGTTATGGCGTGAAAGATAATTATGATAGTGATGAATTTATTAGTTTTCGCGGCTAACCCACCGTTTTTGATATTTAGTTTATAGGTTAAATTTTATGGTGCGTTACGTTGCCCTAACAGCACCCTACAAAAAATAAATTAATTGATTTATAATGTTATTAAAACTGTACGCAATTTATTTAATGAGTAATTATGACGATAGAAAAAACTTTAGTTAACAACCAGTCAGAAGATAAACCAAATAATAATTTTACAGAAGTATCAATAATCGAATTATTGGAAGAAATTAAAACAACACCTAAAGAATATTGGTCTAATTTGCTGCAAATTATGCGGCTATTTCGTGAAAGCGTTACTAAAAACAGTCAATTACCTGATACTTCCGAAGAAGTTAGTCAAGAAAATTATCGACTTATGCAACAGCATATTGCATTAAGCGAATTGACACAGCAGTGGGTAGAAGAAGGTGACGAAACAGAGCAAACTGAAACTTAGGAGTATTTAAAACAGAAACTTGATTAAAATCGATAATTGACCGTTCTATGAAATAGAAGCTTCTAAAAAATCGGTATCTAAAGACCAATTCTCATCGATAAATTCCATATTTTCGTTATAAATTAGACTTAATTCACCTATCCTTATTAAATTATCATTTTTTCTAGTTTGAAGAATAAACTTCAGTTGAATAAATCTTTGGTTACGGTTAACTCCGATAGAACTACTAATTAATTCTGCTTCTAAGTTACGCGGTAAAACTATTTGTTCATAGTAATTATCTCTTTCATCCCAGTAACCATATATTTTATAATCGCACAACTCTAAGTGTTCTTTAATAAGTGCATCCGCATCTATATTTTCTAAGACTTCCCTAAAATCATGCCACACTTGGTGATTTTTTAACTCTAGAAATGTCATATATTTTAATTAATGTTCTGTTACTAAACCAGGAAAGTGCAACACTTCATCTATAAATTGTCCATGAAAACGTTTATCCCCACCTTTACCTAAAACTTTTGATTTCAAATCGAAATCAACTTCTTGGGAAGGTACGAGTCCAATATTACCTCGTGATGGTACAACTCCTTTTTCAATTGCTTTTAGATGTTTGCTATTTTGGTCGTATTTTAATCCTAGTTTAATTTGCTCTGGGCTAAAGGAAACTAATAATCCATTAGTTGTCTCGTAAATTTCATCTGCTTGAATATCCGCCCATTATTTGGGTAGACTTTCCATTGAATTTTTGAGTTAATTAACGAATAAAGTATACCTTGATAAAATAGTGCCGTACTTTCCTACTAACAGCACCCTACAATAATTATTATCAAAAAAATCGACCGGCTTCGGCGGGGGGAAGGGTAAATAAAAAAGAGCAGAGGGTAAGAGGGGAAAAGTGTAAAGGGCTAATTAAGTAGAATTATTATTGATAACTGCTAACTGCTCACTGCTCACTGACTTTTGATAGCCCAGTTTTTCTAATAATGTTTCTAATTCGTCGCAGCAACCGTGGATGTCACCGATGATGTCAAAGGGACCGCGATCGTGTTTGCGGTTGTTCCATAATGGTTGACGTTCGATTTCTACGGCTTCAATTTCTTCGATAGAATTAAGCACGTAAACATAACGAAAACCTTCTTTTTCTAAACCTCTTAAGGAACGTTTTAAATTTTGAACGTGACGCTGAACTACGTAAGAACCAAATTGTCTATCTGGACGTTGTTGGTTGCGTTGGTGACAGATATTTTCGGGTAAGTTTAAAACGATCGCAACGGGTAAGCAATGATATTCTCTTGCTAAGTTTACATAATATTTGCGGTCTTCTTTTTGAACGTTGGTTGCATCAATTACTGTTAGTTTGGCTGCTGCTAAACGTTTATGTGCGATGTAGTGGAGTACGTCGAAAGCATCGCCGGAAGCGTCTAAACTGTTTTCATCGTTGGAAACCAATCCGCGACAAAAATCGGAAGATATAACTTCAAATGCTTGAAAATGTTTTTTCGCAAAGCTAGATTTACCGGAGCCTGATGCACCAATGAGCGTTACTAATGATAGTTCGGGGATAGTTATTTTCATAGTGTGTTTTTTTAGAATAATAAGAATTATTAAACCTTACTAGGCGCGGAGGGCGCAAAGGTAAGAATTATAGAGGGCTGAGAACTGAGTCCATATAATTGGACAATTATTAACATAGTTAGACATATAATTTGATCCTCCGGCTCTAATGTCCAATATTAACAAAGTAAATAATTAGTATAATGGTATTTTTTTGTCTAGTAAAACCATCTAAAAATGGTATATTGTATAGTTGCAAGTGCAAAAAAGTGGAATAAGATAAAGTAAAAATGCTGCTAGGGTTTAAGACAGAGTTGATCGTAAATAACACACAAAAAATTCTGTTAGCCCAGCATGCAGGAGTAGCAAGACACGCTTGGAATTGGGGGTTACGGTTAACAAAAAATATTTTAGATCACAACCATTTGAACCCAGAAGATAAAATAAAATTTCCCACATCTATTGATTTACATAAATGGTTAGTAGCTCTAGTAAAACCAGAATATCCTTGGTATTACGAAGTATCAAAATGTGCGCCCCAATATGCTTTAAGACATTTGAGGAAAGCCTGGGATGATTGTTTCAAAAAATTGAAGAAAGCACCCCGTTTCAGGAAAAAAGGGATGTTTGATAGCTTTACTTTAGATGGCTCTATAAAATTAGAAAGAAATCGGATAAAAGTACCAAGAATTGGTTGGCTAAGAACTTATGAGAGATTACCCCAAGCAATTAATCCTAAATCTGTAACTATTAGTCAAAAAGCTCTTAAATGGTTTATTAGTTTTAAGCTAGAAGTTAAACCTAAAGATATAAAACAAAAAAATCATCCAATCGCAGTAGACTTAGGTTTACTAAGATTTGCAACTTTATCAACTGGAGAAGCAATTGATTCACCAAGACCCTACAAAAAGTTAGAGAGAAAATTACAATTATTACAATGGCGCAATCGGCATAAAGTAGTTGGTTCATCTAATTGGAAAAAAGTCCAACAAAAAATAGCTTTATTACATTATCGTATTAGTTGTATTCGTTCCGATTTTATTCATAAGTTAACGACGAATTTAGCTAAGAACCTATTCTAAATCGTTATCGAAGATTTGAATATTTCGGGCTTAATGAAAAACGGTAAATTGTCCAAAGCTATTGCTGATTCAGGATTTTATGAGTTTAGGCGACAGCTAACTTATAAAAGCGAACTATATGGTAGTAAATTAATTGTTGCTGACCGTTTTTTCCCAAGTTCTAAATTATGTCCTAAATGTGGACACAAAAAAGATAAACTGCCATTATCTGTGAGAGTTTATCAATGTGACAATCATGATTGTGATTGGGTAGCTGATAGAGATACTCAGCTAGTTTAAATTTACTAGGGTTAGCTGAACCCGATGTCATGCCTGTGGAGAAGCAAGAGCCGACTCTCTTCGACGAAGCAGGAACTAAAAAACAGGCAATGTCTAACATTGTCTAACTTTTAGAAAGCGGTTTATTCCTTTTATTGCACTATCGAAACTAAATCCTTTGAACTTGGCAAGCCAGCAATAGATTCAGCAGTTTTAATCGCACGAATAACTGCTTGCGCCATAACCTCAGCGGCTAATGCTCCAAGCAAAGTTACGTTGGCAGTCGCCGCCGATTCGCCAGTAGATAACGCAAAGATTGTGTCTCCGTCATACATGGTATGCACGGGATTTATTGTACGAGCTAAACCGTCATGTGCCATTTGTGCAACTTTCTGGCATTGTGCTTTATCAAGTTTCACATCTACAGCAACAACTCCAATAGTCGTATTCGTACCGCCAAGTAAAGGTGGTAATTCTTCACCGCGTGCAATTGCTTCCATTGTTCCCAATAACTTTTTGCCGTCAGGAGAGCGTACACCTGCGATTAATTTGCCGTTAGATGGCTCAAATATATCACCAACAGCATTAACAGCAACAATTGCACCAACTGTAATTCCTGTTGGTAATTTAATTGATGCCGTGCCAATCCCGCTTTTCATTGCACGACTCATACCAAACAATTTTCCAACAGTAGCACCCGCTCCTGCACCAACATTACCTTCTCTCACCAACTTATCTGAAGCATTATTGCAAGCTTGATACCCTGCGATCGCATCTGGACGAATTTTGGCATCCCCAACATTTAAATCAAATAGGATTGCTGCGGGAACAATAGGTATTTTTGCTACACCTACATCGTAGCCAATACCACGCTCTTCTAAAAATTTCATTACTCCCGTAGCCGCATCAAGTCCAAAAGCACTACCACCAGAAAGCAGAATAGCATGAACTTCTTGCACTAAATTTTTAGGATCGAGTAAATCTGTTTCGCGTGTTCCCGGAGCCGCACCCCGAACATCTACACCTGCAACCGCACCCGATCCAGTTAAGATAACCGTGCAACCTGTTGCACTACGGCTGTCGGTGAAATGACCTACTTTAATACCGGAAACATCAGTAATAGAACTATTCGAGTTCGACTGGGCAGGTTTCATTTGGGTAAGTTTCGATTGGGCAAATGTACGAATCGGTATTGACCCTAACCCTAATGCTAAACTGCTTATCAACATACGACGAGATATTCTGAAATTACTCATGTTATTGTTATTAGAAAAATCGATCGGGATAAAAAACCTAGTTTTTCAAAAAAGCGGGGTTTCTAAATACCTTCTTGATGCGTAACACCAGAAGTAATTATAAAATATCCAGCCAACAGATAATTTCAACAACCAACAAATTCCCCAATAAACTCACTATAATCATCTTTCATTGGTAAATCCAATTCCCTTCTAATCCGACTTCTCGTTGCAAAAACAGTTTCCTTGGTAACGGGGTTATATCCTTCTTTTTCATATTCTTCCCAATACAAACCCATACCGCGTTTTTGCCAGGTTGGTAATTCGTTGAAGTTGATTCCATGTTTAAATAATAATTCGTTTTTATCGGCTACTGATAAACCTTCCATAATACTAGTAGCTTTACGGGCTGTTTCTCCATCTCCTCGCAAACACCAATAACAGTGAGAGTTAAGAGAATTTCTATGTGCATCTTGCTGTCTCCAACGAAAATAATCTATTACTTGATTTATATTCGCAAGTTGAGAAATCCGACAGTCAAAACAAGCCATATCATTTAAAAGCAAAGAAAATTTAGCGCTGGCTTCTCCTGCTAAAACTGAGTTTATTTTGCGGGTTTTACGATTAAATGTTTCATCTTCTAAGCTAAATAGTAAAGAAATCTCATCGCTTTGAGTATAGCCGTAAGTAATATCCAAGCCGCAATTCATTAAATGTTCTACGGTATCTAACATATAGTCGCGAAAACGTTCGTCATAGGGTGCTTTAAATTTATGCACGTCTTTTGTTAAACGAGTAAAACCGCGTCCATCTAATCTCGCTACAATGTAAATTCCTGGTAATACACAATAATCGTGAGCGGTTTCAAATACCCGCATTTTACTATCGAGTTCATCAAATTTCACGGTTCCACTCCTTAACTATAAATGAATAATCTGGACGGGTTTTTACCGAGTAAATAGCATCAAATCCTTCTGAGTAACTTGGTAATACTAGTTTTTTATAAGTTGATAATATTCCTACTAAGGGAATTACTTTTTTACCGGAGCGTTGGCTGTTACGTTGTTTGCATTCTTCTAAATTTGAATCAAAGTAATATGCTAACACCTGAAAACCTTCTGCTTTAGCTGGAATAATGTAACGTTTTCTATCTTCTACCGTTGGATTGGTGTTATCTATGACAAACTTTTGTTTCGCATCTAAACAAGCTTGAAAAATCAGCTTTTCCCGGTGACGGGTTTTGAGCATATCAAGATTAATTCTGATGTGGGTATCGAGGAAGTATTCGCGATAAAAGGTTGATTTACCCGCTCCTTGGATACCAATAAATATTATTGTTTGCATTGTTTGTAGTAAGGGCTTCAGCCCCTCTTATCAAGGCGTAATATATTTAATTAGATTCTAGATACAACTCAAAATATGGGGAGACGTAGCAGTGCTACGTCTCTACACAGATTTTTTTTGTTTATTCATAATTGAAAAAACTGCCATTTGGGTGGGGGAACCGATTTCTAATTCTTCATCTCCCACACTTTGAAATTCCACGCTATAACTAAATTTTTCTCCTACTTCTTTTGCCCATTTTTTAAATTGCGATCGCGTCCATTCAAAACGGTGATCTTTATGACGTAATGTTCCTGCGGGTAGGCTTGCAAATTTAACGTTATATTCTATGTTTGGTGTGGTAACTATTACCGTTTGCGGTCTGGCAAATTCAAATAATACTCTTTCAAATGCGCTTAATCTGGGTAAATCGAGATGTTCTATGACTTCAATTACCGCAGCCGCATCGTATCCGGTAATCCGTTTATCTGTGTAGGTTAAACCGCTTTGAATTAGTTGTAATTTATCCCATTGGTTGCGAGGTAAATGCAAACGATCTAATCTTTCTTTGGTAATTTCTAAAGCGCGATAGGAAACGTCAACTCCGGTAATTTGTTCAAAATAATTGTCTTTCAAAAGCATTTGAAGTAAATTACCTTGTCCGCAACCTAAATCGACAATTTTTTTGGCGTTATTTTGTTTTAAAGCTGTTACTACTGCATCCAATCGCTGCTGATTTAAACTCAGTGGTTTTTCTACCGCTGCTTCTTCTTTATCGTGAGTTTCTTCGGCGCTATCTGGATCGAGTTCGTTGGGTTCTGTTAGTTGCGCTAAAGCAGCACGAGTTAAGCGATATTGACGTTTTAAATAGCGGTTGGTAATTTCTTCTTTTAATGGATGTTCCTTTAACCAACCTTCCCCGTGACGCAATAGTTTTTCTATTTCTTCTTCGTTTACCCAGTAATGTTTATTGTTATCTAAAACTGGTATTAAAACATAAAGATGGCTGAGTAAAAGCGAAAGGGTTATGGTATTTTGCAATTCGACGGTGAAATATTTACTTTCTCCCCATTCCGGGAAAGTTTCATCTAAAGGATAATTTTGTAAAGTTACTTGATAACCCAAAGGTTCAAACAATTCTCGTAAAAAACCTTCACCCCCATGACTGGGTAAAACCGATATCTTTGCTACTAACGGTATTGCAGTTTCTACTAACTCCGGTTTATCCTTGCAACGTCCCCCCAAAGCTGTACCAAATACTTGAGATATCGCCACGCTGAAAAATGAAGAAGCTACATAAGGGCGATCGTTTACATAAGCATCCAGGGTTAAAGTTCTCTTTCTAACTAATTTTATGGGATTAATATCTAATAATAAAGCTGCGGTACATTGTTCGTTGTTGGCTTCCGGGTAGAAAACGTGGGCTTCTCCAAAAGAAAGCGAAAACGATTGACAGCGATTTGGGTGTTTGTGTAGAAGATAACCCAAATCTGTTGCGGGTTGGTGGGTGGTGGCGATGGTTAGCAGCATTTAGTTAAAGGATGGGAAGACAGTCTTTAAGGTAGCATTTTGGATAGTTTTTTTAACGCAGAGAAACGCAAAGGTAAGCGCGGAGGGGCGCAGAGTAAGTGATTCTGAGATAAAAGAAGGTGGTTGTGGATATGGCGATGAGCCGTGCCTAACGGCGATCGCACTTGAGTTTATCTAAAAGAAAGTAGCCATTATCACTATCTATCAACAAAAGATTGCATAAAACTACATACCTGTACTCGTAAAAAAATCATATATTACTAGCAATAAGAGCTTTTGCAAAACTCTGCAAAACTCCGAAACAGTTTGAAAAAAGTATCTAAATATTTCTTACAGGAAGAGAATTATGTCTAACAATGCTTACACTACTGGTGAAAATCTTTTGGAATTTGCAGAACAGATAAAAGTAGGTTTGAGTAGAGGATATGATTTAATCGATGTTGCATATGGTGATGGTAGATGGGTTGGAACTTATCAAGACACACCTAGTAATACTGGTTTTATCACTGCAAGCAGTGCTGAGGAACTTACACAAACTGTTCAACAGCAGTGGGAGCAGGGAGGATATCGGTTAACTGATGTTGAATACGGTGATGGTGTCTGGTTTGGAACTTTTGAAGAAGATTATGGTGCTAATTCTTATAGCCTTTCATCCAGTCTTACTGAACTGACACAAGATATTTCAGAACAATGGAATCAGGGATTGGAATTAGTTGATGTTGAATACGGTGATGGTATCTGGTTTGGGACTTTTCGAGATGTTCCTAGTGCTAATGGTTATACAACCGCAAGCAGTATTAGTGAATTTAAAGAAGATATTTCACAAATGTGGGATAAAGGATATGACTTAGTTGATGTTGAATACGGTGATGGTATTTGGTTTGGGGTTTTTCAAGACGATTCTAGTATTACAAGTGGTTATGTTCTTGGAAGCACTTTTGATGAACTTGTAGGAAATGGTGAAGATTTTCGGAATCAAGGATACGAATTAGTTGATGTTGAATACGGCGATGGTATCTGGTTTGGTACTGTTGAAAAGGAGAGTGTTACGCTTGGTTCTAGTGACTTTGACTTTGACTTTGAAATGTTAAAGTTGCAAATGAACCATGAAATGCAAATGGATGCGATTCAAATGTTTTCGGATTCTATTGACTCTACGTCGTATTGGTAAGTATGCTCAAACCCGGATTTTTAAGCTTTGATGAGAATACGATGAGTTTGATAACTACTTTTTTACGGCGATTAAATTACTCAAATTTTGAACTATAAATAATACATTTTTAACCAGGGTTTAACACTCTGGTTTTTTCGATCGACATCTAAAGCCTTTTTATTTGCACTTTTCTGTATGGGTTAAAGATTCATCTCCTATTAAAATGAAGGCACTTGAATAGATCGAGTCCCAAGAAAAGTTTAAGGAAAGTTTCAATTTGGATGAATACAAGTAAAAATATGGTATTAATTAACTTCCAAGAACACCAAGTTTACGAGGATTTACCAGTGGGGAAACTGTGCATTCTCGTTGTGGATGACCATCAGTTGATTTTAACTGGTACTCTTGATGTGTTGCGTCGAGAGTATTCCGAAGCCGATATTATTAAGGCTCAAACGACAAAAGAGACACTATCTTTAATTCAATCTCATCAGTTAGATTTGGTGATGATGGATTTGTCGATTCCTAATACTCTGGGGGAGAGAGCAGAAATTGAGTTGGGAATTCAACTTTTGCAAACTTTGCTCAAAGATTATCCCCAGCAAAATTTTATCGTGCAAACCAGCTATGTGAAAGCGTTAATCCGCATTAAGCACGAAATTGATAATCATCAAGGTGGATTTGCGATCGCAGATAAAGGATTACCTGAAGATGAAATGTTAATGCGGGTGAATTTAGCACTTGTCGGCGCAACTCATACTAAAGATATCAAAACGGGAATCGAATTAAAGCCGGAATGGGTGGATGTTTTGCGATTTGCTTTTGAAGAAGGTTTGACTGATAAGGAGATTGCCAAACGAATGTATAAATCGGAACGAGCAATACGGACTTACTGGACGAAGATTCAAGACGTTTTAGAAATATATCCCGAAGACTGCAAGCAAAGTGGTAAGAATCTACGAATCCAAACCGAAATTCGTGCCCGCGATCAAGGTTTGATTGATTGATAATTTGAGGGAGTAGGGAGTAGGGAGTAGGGAGTAGGGAGTAGGGAGTTAGGAGTAGAAAGTAGAAAGTAGAAAGTAGGGAGTAGGAAAAACTATAACTAAGACGTAAATATATAAATAATGAGTAGGAGAATTTGGAGTCGCATTAGCAAAGAATTAGAGTTGTGGTTGCGGGCTGCACCTCCGGGAATGATGGTGCTGGTTGTGGTGATGTTAATCCGCATAACTGGGGGATTGCAGCCTTTGGAATGGATGCTCCTCGATACGATGTTGCGATCGCGCCCAATTGAACAAGTTGATGAGCGTGTAGTAATTGTCGGAATTGATGAAAAAGATATTGAATCGGTTAAGCAATATCCGGTGCCCGATCGCAAAATTGCAGAGTTACTCAACAAGCTGGAAACTTATAAACCGCGAGCAATTGGCTTGGATTTGTTCAAAAATGTTCCCGTCGAACCCGGTAGCAAACAATTGGCGCAGGTATTGCGGAATAATAGTAATATTATTGGGATTGAAAAAATTCTACCACCTGGGGAAATTCCTCCACATAAAAGTTTATCACCCGAACAAGTTGGATTTGCCGATTTACGTATTGATGGGGATAGTAAAAATCGCCGCTATTTGTTGTATACACCAAGCCCGAAAAATCCTTTAAATATCGACGAAGATAAATATTCTCTCGGTTTGCAGTTAGTAACTCAGTACTTTAGTGCGGAAGGAATTGATTTGGAAACTGGGATAAACGATCCTAACGCTATAATGATTCGCTCAAAGGAATTACCGCGAATTACTAAAAATTTTGGCGGATACATTAATATTAATGATGGCGGATTATCAATTTTGATCAACTTCCGCAACAGCCGCAAACCTTTTCATGTGGTGTCGCTGCGGGATGTTTTGAATAATAAAGTTGATGCAAAATTATTGCGCGATCGCATTATCTTAATAGGCAACCGCAACATGAGCGCGGGGGATATTTTTTATACGTCAGCTTTACCGTCATCGGGATTAAACGGTCAAATTTATGGCGTTGACTATCACGCTCACGCTGTTAGCGAAATCCTCAGTTATGTCATCGATAGTCGTCCAATGTTGAGCAGTTGGGGAGATGTCAGCGAATATATATGGATAGTTATTTGGGGTTTTGTGCCGATTATCCTCGGACGAATTACCCAAACGGTGTGGACAAATTTACTTAGCGTTGCTGTAGTCGGAATTAGCTTGCTTAGCTTCGGTTACGTAATGCTGTGGTTGTGGGGTATATGGATTCCCATCGCACCCAATTTACTGATATTAAATGGAGTTAGCTTGAGTGCTTTTGCATTTTATCAACACGATAAATTTTTGCGATCGCAAATCAACGAACGTCTCAGCACGATTAAATATACTTTCTCTGTAATTCATAACGGTCCTTTGCAAACCCTCGCTTATGGATTAAAGCATATACGCGCTCAAGATATACCCCACGAACAACTAATCGGACAATTTGAAAAACTCGATCGAGAAATTCGAGCGATCGGCGATTTTCTTCAGTTAGAAGCATTAGCAGAAAAAGAAGTTTTACGTTTGGGAAGTGGATTAATTTTGGATTTAAATCGTCCGCTTCACGATTTACTGTATGAAGTTTATTCAAGTACCTTAGAACGTAACGATTTTGAATATTTTCAAACATTAAAAGTTAAAATTCGCAACTTCGATCCTATTGACGATAAATATTTAAACAGAGAAAAAAAACGCAGCATCTGTTTGTTTTTGGAAGAAGCATTATGTAACGTTGGCAAACACGCCGAAGGAGTAAAGCGCGTGCAAGCATCCGGTGAATATTCTGCGAATAAATATAAATTGTGGGTGAAAGATAACGGAATTGGAATTAAATCTACCCTAGAAAATAAAGGCACAAAAAATTGTAAAATACTTGCCAAACAGTTAGGAGGAGAATTTAAACGAGAATCGATTTCCCCGAAAGGCACAATATGCCAACTTAGCTGGACACCGATAAAATAATTTTAGGTATTTTAAATAACTAAAATATCTAAAATATTACAATTATTCTTAAAGATTTCTATATTTACGTAAACTGTCCCGTATTTTTACGGTCTATTTCTAGAAGACTATATAGTAAACAGTAATTATCGTGAATAATCAGAAATCAACATTTTGGCGAAATCGTCGTAGAATTATAAGCTTAGCTATAGGAATGCTGTTCTTAACTACCGCACTTCCAGCCTATGCTAAATATAAGCCACGCGATCGCAAACCTGCGAGTGGATATTCCCGTGGTGGTGGTTCTCGTGGTGGTAGTATACCTTTGACGCTACTTGCACCTCAGAGATTTATCGGTAAAACTGCTTCATTACGTCCAATGCTTGCCTGGTATACATCAAGTACTAAAAACGTGCGATTCCGACTTTATGAATTTGAATCAGCCACACAAGTTAAACAAATCGGTGAATCGAAAGAAATACCAACAGTAGTAGGAATCAACAAATTAAAACTTCCCACCGATTATCCAGAGCTTACGGTAGGAAAAACATACTTATGGCAGATTGCACTTGATTCTCCAAGCGGAGTAGTCGTTAAGCGTGCAGAATTTACCGTTATCGATCCTCAATTGCTGGCGAAGAATAAATTTACTAGCATTACCGAAAGCGTCAATTATTATGCTGAAAATGAACTTTGGTATGAAGCTTTTGAAGAAGCATTGAAAGCAAAAAGTGATGGTAAATTGGGTGAAGCTGGCTCAGCATTAGTGCAAGAATTGGCACAGTTTGAAATGTCTACGGCAAGCGAAAGCAGTAACGGAATTATTGAAAGACGAATTGAGAATCTTCAAGAGATTTCGCGGGATAATCTTTGATATAAAGGTTCGTAGTAAGGGCTTTAGCCCTTCCATTTCAGGGAACCAATGCCCTTACTAAAAACCAGCTTGTAAGTTGGGTTAAAGGCGTATCAATAATATATATATATGGAGCTTAAAAAGTTCGTAGGTTGGGTTAAAGGCGCACAAATAATTTATGTAGCTTATTAAAAGTCTACCGTAACCGCGCACAGTGCCCCTAATTTCTAATTATTGTCGTTCGTGCGCTAGGGGAATTCATTCCCCGTGATGTTCTATAAATCCTTTGGTGATTTCTAGGTATAGATATATGATGTAAATAGGAGGTAAAAAAGCGTGTTTAATCTGACTTACGAATTCAAGTTAAAGCCAGCTAAAAATCAAATAGATATTTTTGAGGAGTGGTTAGAAACTCATCGTAGAGTTTATAACTATGCTTTAGCTGAACGCAAGGACTGGTATAAATCTCGGTCATGTCAGATTAAAGCTTGTTCCCTTCATAGTTGTTACATTATTCCTGCTGACGCACCACGTCCAACTTATTCTAGCCAATGCAAGTCTTTGACTGCTGCGCGTAAAAATAGTGAGTATTTAGGTAGAATCAATGCTCAATCTTTGCAGCAAACATTAAGACGCTTAGAAAAAGCTTTTGTAAGTATGTGGGAACAGAATCACGGGTTCCCACGATTTAAAAAAGCTAGGCAGATGCGGTCTTTTTCTTTTCCTCAAATAGGTAAAAACCCATTACAAAATGGATATATAAAATTACCAGTAATAGGAAAAGTTAAATTAAGGCAATCCCGGTCAATTCCCGATGGCGGCGTTTTAAAGCAAGCACGTGTAGTTAAGCGTGTTTCTGGTTGGTATGTAATGTTAACTGTGCAATGGGAAGCCAAGCTACCCCAACCAATGCCGCACGGAGAAGGGATAGGAGTTGATGTAGGTTTAACATCAATGGTTGCAACTTCTGGTAATCTTTTAATTAAGCGCCCAAAGTTTTTTGTTAGCGCAGAACGCAAGCTTAAATTGCTGCAACAGCGTGTTAGCAGAAAAAGTTTTGGCTCGAACAATTGGTTGAAAGCGACTATGAAAGTTGCAAGGTTACATGAATACATTGCTAATTGTCGTAAAGACTGGCATAGAAAGTTGTCACATAAATTATGCGATGACGTAGGAATGATATTTGTAGAAGATTTAAACCTGATCGGATTATCTAGAGGAATGCTAGGAAAGCATTGTTTAGATGCGGGTTTTGGACAATTTTTTAATATCCTTGAGCAAACTTGTTTTAAACGTGGTATTTATTTTCAAAAAGTAGATGCCCGAAAAACTTCTCAAATATGTCCTAATTGTCAGCACGAAACAGGCAAGAAAACTCTTTCTGAACGTATTCATAAGTGTGAAAATTGCGGCTATCAAACTGATAGAGATGTTGCAGCCGCGCAAGTAGTTTTGATTAGAGGACTTGCAGCCGTAGGGCATACGGTTAAGATGCTTAGTGAGGGTAAATTCATTGGAATCCCTGTGAACTAAGAATCCCCTTCAATTTATTGATGGGGAGTGTCAAAAGCGCATTTAGCCCAACATCTTGCACCTGTATTCTTATTCCCGGATATCGATCGCACAACAAAAAATGTTGGGTTAAAAGCATAGTTTAATTTTTTGTTAAAACCTATTTTTTTCGTACCCCTAACCCAACCTACGATTATTTACAGCCAGCGAGCAAGATGTAGCCAGCGAGCAAGATGCTCGCACTACTAATAAACAAAGATTAAATTTTTAAAATACCGATAATCAAGATGTTGGGTTACGGGGCTACGTTTAATTTTTAGTTAAAACCTATTTTTTTTCGTACCCCTAACCCAACCTACGATTATTTACAGCCAGCGAGCAAGATGCAGCCAGCGAGCAAGATGTAGCCAGCGAGCAAGATGCTCGCACTACTAATAACCAAAGATTAAATTGCTAAAATACCGATAATCAAGATGTTGGGTTACGGGGCAGAGTTTAATTTTTAGTTAAAACCTATTTTTTTTCGTGCCCCTAACCCAACCTACAATTACAACCAATTACCAATAACAATCATCGGTGCCCAATGTGCGGGGTTATCATATTCGATATTCATACTTTCGGATGCTGGTAATTTTTTGGCGTTAATCATTTTTATTTGGGCTTTTTGCAATGCTTGGGCAATGCTCGTTCCCCCTTGACGATAGTTTTTGTAAAATTCTTCGACTAGTTTGGATGTCGATACATCTTGAATATTCCATAAAGATGCGATCGCGCTTTTTACTCCTACTTGTAATGCAACTCCAGCTAATCCTAATGTGGCTCGCTCGTCGCCAAGTGCGGTTTGACAGGCTGTAAGTGCGAGCAATTCGACGCTATCGGATTGGTTTTTGAGGTTTTGCAGTGAATTTTCTAATTGACTGATGGTGAGTTTTTTGTTTTTACCCGTGACTATAAAGGTATCTTCGGGAATGATGCCGAATTGAGCGTGACTGGCGATATGTACGATCGGGTATGTGGTTTGTTGGAGTTTTTGCTGGAAGTTTTCGGGGATAAAATTATCGTCGATTAAGTCGGTATGATTGGGAAATAGTTTTTGAACTGCATTGATTTCATTTTCGACTGAATCAAGTTCGGGAAAAAGCTTTCCGTCAATTGTGGAATTTTCTGTTAAACCTAAAATTAATGCTTTCTGCTTGCTACGGTTTGGTTTAGATACAATCAGTCGTAAACTGGGAGTTGTAGCGATCGCGTAGGTTTCAACTAAATATTTTTGTTGTTGGCTGTCGTAAAGTGCTGCCATTGGTACGCTACGTAAAAATCCATCTTGGATAAACACCAGAGTTTTGACTTCCTCCGTGATATCTTCAGCAAAGGGACGAATTATCCAATCATAAAGCTGTGCGGCGGTTGTTGTATCGTAGTTAATTTCTTCTCTTCCTCTAACTAACCCTTCCCGAAATTCGGCAATTTTTTTCTCTAGCTCGTCACTGCTAACTATTTTATCTGTACCTTGTTGTTGAGATTCAATCCATTTAAATTTAGTTTTTCGATCGGCTGATTGCAATAATATCCCGGTTTTACCATCTAAAATAATCGAACTCAAAAATACAGTGTTTTTAAACTTTGCACTATTTTGTTTATCTTGCAAAAGTTCGTCCACCTGTTTGGGATTCAACCCACTCAAAACGCAATCGTTACCAAAATAATTTTGTAATTCTGCCAGTTTCAACGCATCGATGGTTTTTACGACTTTCGATAATTCTTCGTCACGTTGTTTATCTGCAATTGCTCCAGCTTGCAAAAGTTCTAACCGCGATTTTGCTAAGGCGCGGTACAATGGTCGGACAACATCGCGGAAGTCAAACTGCACATCACGTTTCGCTGTCAAAATATCTAAACGAATATCTTCCAAAGTTTCAAATGCTCTTTGATAGGATTCGATCGCCGCTTTTTTTCGCTGCTGTTTGTCCAAAATCCTTCCAGCTTGCCACTCCCACAAATACAAACTATCTTTTGCACTCAACTTGCTATCTGCTGCAACGATCGCATTTTGGGTATAGGTTAGCGCCTTCTGGCTATCTTGGCGGCATTCCCAAAAATGTCCTAAAGCACCGTTTGCATAAGATTGCAAGCGATTGTCTTTTAAATTATTGCTAGTTAATACAGCAGATTGCAGTAAACTTAATGCTTGTTTGGGTAAAACTAGTTGAGTTGGACAGTCGGTAAAGGGTGAATTTCCTTGAGAATTAGCTTGTAAGTATGCGAGATCGATAGCTCCATAGACTTTTGTATCTGAATCTGGTAAATTTTCCAGCAGCTTTAAAGCATCTTCAACAGCATTATTAAACGTTTTATCTGTATGGGAAGCCAGCTTAATTAAATTCAAAAATCCCCGCATTTCGGCTAAACTTTGCTTTTGTTCGCGGGCAAATTTTATACTATTCTGAAAATATTCACGCGCTCGATCGAAATCTGCCGCAGACTTGCGATCGAACTCTATTTCCTTGTCATCAAGACCAATTTTAGCAGCCGAAGTTGCTTGTAATTCCAGCAGTTGAGCGCGATTTGTGTGAGCATTGCCCAAACTATTTAAAACCAAAAAATTATCTTCCGAAGACTTTTGCGCTGCTTGTAAATACGCAATTGCTCGGTCATAATTTCCGATTAAGCGATATACTTCACCGAGAACCCCCAAAGCTGCAACTAAGCCAGGTTTATCGTTATATTTACTAGCAATTTGTACGGCAGTTTCAGGAATGCATTCAAGCTCAATCCCTTGATTTTCATTGCCACATAAAAGTGCGATCGCCTTTCTCGGTTGTCCCAAATTGCTGTAAACTTGAGCCAATTCCGTCCGCATTCTTCCTACTTGCGGGATATTTTTTACGGATTGATAGTCACGAATTGCCGTTGAGAGCGATGCGATCGCGCTTTGATTTTCTCCTAATTTTTGATAAGCACGTCCCAAATTTTCATTTATAACAGCCGTCGCAGAGGGATTGTTTTTATACTGAGTTAGTGCTTCTTGCCATTGTTTTACAGCACTGCGAAAATTACCTGTATTGTAATCTTCAACTCCCCGCTCAACCAACGAATTTGGACTTTGTGCCGATACAATTTGTCCGAAAGATAAACAAATTAACAGAGTTGCGAAAAATAAAATTTGTAAAAGTTTGAAATGTTTATTTTTGGTTTTCATAAAGAGTAGAAAATAAGGTTAGTAGTAAGGACTTTAGTCCTAAATCCGAGTAGTTAATAGTGCGTTACTTTAGTTATTTAATTTTCTTGTAGGGTGTGTGATGCTTTAATAAATTTTGTACATAATTACAAGTTTTCTAGCGTCACGCACCACCCGTTACTTGAAATTCATTATTAATGGTGCGTTACGGCATTGTTTGATTTGTAATTTAGTATCCAATTTATTAGAGCCGTAACACACCCTACAAAATAAAAAAAGTAATTTAAAATACATTAGCGTTTCATTCTCCAGCTTCTAACTTATACAAGCCTTTACTGTTTAAAAGTTACCAGAAATAAGCATTTATAACAGCGTTTTGAGTAAATATTGCAGTTTTCGGCAATCCTCTAAAAAAAGAATTGTGGTATTTTAATTGAGTAATAATATTTAAATTTATATCATCTACAGCCAGTTTTAATACATATCATACATAAACAATGAATTCTTACTTGCGGTTTCAAAATTTATTTTTAATATTCCTTTCCTGGATTACCATCACTCCACTAACCGTATTTGCCCAATCCACACCTCCATCGGGAGTTACAATTCCCCCAGATGCACCGGAGAAAGTTGAAGAAACTATTCCCCAGCCATCACCAACCTTACCAGCTAAACCACCTATAGAAACTAACCCCATACTTCCATCACCACCCTTAGAGAATTTACCCGACACAACTTTCCCTAACGGTGTAACTTTTTTCGTTAAAGAAATTCAAATTAAAGGAAACTCTGTTTTAGCAGAAGAAATTAACAAATTAAAACAGCCTTTAGAAAATCAAAAAATAGCATTTGAACAGTTATTACAACTGCGATCGCAAATTACCCAACTT
Organism: Rivularia sp. (in: cyanobacteria); assembly: GCA_965234645.1. Taxonomy (GTDB): domain Bacteria; phylum Cyanobacteriota; class Cyanobacteriia; order Cyanobacteriales; family Nostocaceae; genus Rivularia. The sequence goes on from OZ248344.1 coordinate 6,414,191, forward strand.
TATGCAAAAAACGGCTATATCAGCAGCGGTGCATTTATTCCCAACAATCAAAATGTTGCTGACGGTATAGTACAAATTCAAGTAGTAGAAGGCGAACTCGAAGATATTGCGATTACTGGGTTACAACGATTACGAAAGAGCTATGTACGTTCGCGGATTCAACGTCTTGCGGGAAAGCCCTTAAACCAAAAACGCCTCGAACAAGCATTACAATTATTACAAATCGATCCGGTTATCGAACGAGTCAATGCCGAATTAACCGCAGGAAGCGTTCCCGGCAACAATATTTTACAGCTAAAAATCACCGAAGCCCCAGCATTCCACGCTGGTGTTACTTTTGCCAACAACCAATCACCCAGCGTTGGCTCTAATCAAGCAAGTATTTTCATTGCTCACGACAACGTACTCGGATTTGCCGATAAATTCAGCGCCGAATATGGCATCACTCAAGGCTTAGACGTTTACGATTTAAATTATTCTATACCCTTTAATGCCCTCGACGGAACAGTTGGTGTCCGCTTCAGTAACAGCGATAGCAAGATTATTGAAGACGATTTTCGCGACTTAGATATCCGCAGCGAAACCGAAACCCTTTCTTTTAACCTGCGTCAACCGTTAATTAACACCCCAGACAGCGAATTTGCTCTCGATTTAGCCTTAGATTTACGGCAGAGTCAAACCTTCATACTTGATGATATCCCCTTTTCCTTCACCGAAGGACCAGAAGAAGGAGAATCAAAACTGAGCGTAATTCGCTTTTCTCAAGATTGGTTACAACGCAATACCAACAGCGTTTTAGCAGCGCGATCGCAATTTAGCGTAGGCATTGATGCATTTGATGCCACAGTTAACGATACTGGTACAGATGGGCGTTTTTTCGCTTGGGTTGGGCAATTTCAATGGGTACAAAGGCTATCTCCCCGCGTTTTAATGCTTGCCAAAGTTAATACTCAATTGACAGGAGATTCCTTACTTTCACCCGAAAAAATCAGTATCGGGGGAGTAGATACAGTACGCGGATATCGTCAAAATCAAATCGTCACCGACAGCGGAATAGTTGGAGGAATGGAAGTGCGGATTCCTTTGTTATCCGAAGTAGAAACCCTACAGCTAATACCATTTTTTGATATTGGTACGGGTTGGAATAATCGCGCAAGTAATCCCGCACAAACACTTGCTAGTTTAGGCTTAGGCTTGCAGTGGCAACCCTTCAACGGTTTGGGATTGCGTGCAGACTACGGTATTCCCTTAGTTGGAAGAGATAATGGTAATTCCCTGCAAGAAAACGGATTTAATTTTTCAGTAAGGTATCAACCGTTTTGATGATGTAGAGACGCGATATATCGCGTCTCTACAAGTTTGTAGGGTGTGTTACGACGCTCGTAAATTCGATGGTAGATTACAAATTAAATAACTAGAGTAACGCACCATTAGGTATTCTAATAATGAGATAATTCACATCTTGCTTTTTTAGCTCTATTCCCGGTTTCTTACTAATTTCACAACGAGAAACCGGGAATATTTGGGCAAGTTGCTCATGGTCTAAAAAGTTAGATAAGAATGGTGCATTAGGCGCGAAACACATATTTTGTCATAATCCAACATTACAATTACGCGCCATAAAACACCCTACAAAATAGGTTAACAAGAACATAAACTACTCAATAAATATATTTAATCTTATATTAATATATTATTTTTTATTAACAAATTATTTGATATAGCAATTAAAAATTAAGATTAAAGAATTACAAAATGGGTGTATAACCGTGAGCTATGACAACATTTGCAAGCTAATAGCATAAAAATATCCTCTTGAATTTGCGCGATGGTTACTACCTGTAGAACCGCGTCAAATAAAAGTATTAAAAACAGAATTAAGTATCGAACCAATACGGGCTGACTCTGTTATCTTTCTACAAACAGAAAGCCGTATTTTACACATTGAATTTCAAACTATAACAACTTCGACTCCATCTATTCCTTTTAGGATGTTAGATTATTCTGTCAGGTTAATCCGTCAATACGGTGTACCCGTTACCCAAGTTGTAATCTTTTTACAAGTAACCAACGATGAAATTGCCTTCACTGAAGAGTATGTTAATGAAACAACCACTCATCGCTATCGAGCCATCAGAATGTGGGAGCAGGAATCAATGATGTTTCTAAATAATCCCGCGTTGTTACCCCTAGCACCATTGACAAAAACAACCTCACCTCAAACTTTATGGGAGCAGGTGCGAGAAAGTATTGCTAAAATTTCAAATAGGGAAACAAAAAAGAATACTGCTGCTTATACCGAGATTTTAGCAGGATTAAAATTTGCAAAAGACTTCATTCGTCAATTTTTGAGCGAGGATATTATGCAAGATTCAGTTATCTATCAAGACATATTTCAGAAAGGAGAAAAAGAGGGAGAAAAAAAAGGAAGACAAGAAGAAGCGTTTCAGTTTTTAAGTCGTCAGATAAATCGACGCTTTGGTGAAATAGATTCATCAATAGTTGAAAGGATTAGGTTATTATCTACCACACAATTGGAAACCTTGGGAGAGGAATTTATTGATTTTTCGGATGTTACCGATTTAATTACTTGGCTTGAACAAAACTAAATAAATTAAAAAAGATGTTTGTAGTAGCGCTTCAGCGCCTCCGATAAGAGGCGAAGACAGCGCTACTACGAACCTTAATTAGAACATTCCCGACTTAATAACAATTCCCCATTCTTCAAGCGATATAAACCTTGGGGTTCAATAATGCGATCGCCTTTTTTCCAAACTTGATTTTTACTATCAATATTTCTAACTTCACCAGTTGTGTAATTAGAAACCAAAACATTACCGGGACGATTTGATGGTAAAGCACCAGATCCTGTAATTTTAAAAGAATTTTCTTGTCGCTGGTTACTTCGTGAAATGCAGCTATTGGCAATAATTGCGTCGGTGTCGATATTTGGAGAAAGTTCGGTAAAGCTGTTTTGAATCGAACTGGTATCGGCTGCATTGATATTAGTTTCACCTGAAATGCCGAGTTCGGAACTTGCTGTAATATCGCTTTTTACTGTTAAGCTGTCCTGTCTTTCAATTCCGAAAATACCGCTACTATTAATATTGACTTTACCACCATTGCCACTAAAAGCATTCGCGGTGATGTCGCTGTTTTCGTTTTGTGGTGCAACGATAAATTTAGAATTTATATTGATGTTTCCCCCATTTCCCCCAGCTTGAGCGGTTCCTGCGGTGGTGGTGATTTGGCTTTCGTTGCGGAGTAATAATAATTCACTTATTTGTAAATCAATATTTCCACCTTGGGTGCTTGCTGTTTGAGCTTCAATAAAGCCATTGTTTAATTGAAGGGTTCCTGCTTGTAAACTAATATCTCCTGCATCTCCCGTACCCCTACTACCAACAGATACCGCAGCACCTTTTTCTATCACAACTAAACGCGGATCGATAAATATACTACCGCCTTTTCCTGTTGATTCAGGAGAAGTACTAGCGAATAAGCCGCTCCTAAAAAATTGTCCGGTTCCAGATAAAGTAATTGCATCTTTAATATTAAGGTTGATATTACCAGCTTTACCGCTATTGAAGGTAGTTGTATTAACTTGTCCGCCGTTTATTGCTTCAAAAGTATTGGTGTTAAAAGTAATATTTCCGGCATTACCATTGTTCAAAGTTCTTGCGTTTACAATTGCATCATCTTTAAGAGCAAAGTTACCTGTAGTTACGGTTATATTACCCGCATCACCGGAAGCACCTGTTTCTGTTTCCGTTATTATTCCACTAGCAAAACCTGTAGAACCAATACCTGAAAGGTTAACAGATTCGGAAGCGTTAATATTGATTTCTCCTCCGTTTCCTTTACCAAATACGCTAGAAGTAATTTGAGAACCATCAATTAATTTCAAAGTTTGAGTATTAATATTAATGGAGCCACCTTTTCCTTCTCCTCCTGGATTCACATTGCTAAGTATAGAGCCGGAATTGGCTAAGGAAATTGAGTTATTAGCATCTACTTGAATTTTTCCTGCATTTCCTTTACCTGACGTAGCGGAACTTATTTCAGAACCATTGGTAACAGAAAACAAACCTGTTGCAATGTTAATGTCTCCACCTTTGCCTTTACCGCTTAATAGCTCAGTCCGTAATGCACTAGATGCACCATCTATTTTCACTGTATCGCGGGCATTAATTATGATGTTACCAGCGTTTGTAATGTTGTCACCGTTCTCTTGTCCTATTAAAGAAGCAGCCATTCTACCGCCATTGGTTAAAAATAGCGAGCCTGTTCTTACCTCTATATTTCCAGCATTACTATTATTTGCAAAAGTACTGGCACCGCTTCCTAAACCATTACTACCTACACCATCAAAAGTAATTGTATTTTGGACATCCAGAAAAATATTACCTGCATTTCCCCCTTTATCACTAAAAGTCTGAAGCGAACCATAATTTTTCAATAACAACTCACCTGTTTTGATGCGTATATCGCCGCCATTTCCTACAGCATTAAAACCAGATTGACTCCCAGCAATCCCTGAGTTGTCAAAGGTAACTTTATTGCTGGCATCGATAGTTATATTACCTGCATCTCCTTGCCCATCTGTGCCAGAAAGTATAGCTGCGCCATTATTAACCCAGAGCGTTCCTGTTGCAATCAAAATATCTCCTCCTTTACCCATAGCATCAGACGAGACGGTGCTAGAAACAATACTATTATTCTCAAAAGTTGCATTTCTGGCGTTGATATTGATATTACCCGCGTTACCTTTGCCAAAAGTGCCGCTACTAATAAAAGCTCTATCGGTAACAGAAAGAGTACCAGTAGTTAATTGAATATTACCTGCATTACCTATAGCTCCCGCCGAGTTTGAACTACTTACAGCCCCACTTTCTAAAGAAATGCTTTGACGAGCATTCAAATTTATATTACCTGCGTTACCGATTCCAAAGGTATCAGTACTGATTGCAAAACCTTCACTTAGAGAAAGTGAATTACCGTTAATATTGATATTCCCAGCATTTCCTTGACTGTTAACGCTGTTATCAATAAGAACATTATCTTTAACTTCAATTGAACCCGTAGCATTAAGATTAACATCTCCCGCTTGTGCGTTCGGATTTTCTGAATTTTCACCAATTCCAGCAAATATAAATGAGTTGGAAATTTCTAAATTACGAGCATTAATTGTAAGATTTCCTCCCCCTGTACCAAAAACACTAATTAGAGATTGATTTGTTAAAGAAATATCACCTCGTTCAATATCTTTCGGAACATTTAAACTAAATGTATTACCTAAAATATTTAATCCTACCCTTCCCGCAGCATTCAAAGAAGCTAATTCAATATTCCCTTCGTAAGCTCTTAATCTACCTCCATCAAAGTTGATATCACCTCCCACCAGCAATAAACTTTTACCATTAGGAACTCTTAATCCTGTAGTGAAATTTCCATCGGGGTTAATTCCTGCGAATGCTTGAGATTTATTAATAATTCCCCCACTCGCTTCTACTTGATTGAAAAACAAAGCCGAAGGATTGACGGTTAAACTACCAGGTATTTCGGGATTTGTAGCGCTGAAATTACCTTGTTCACCAAACTGCAACCCCGAAGCAGTTGTTCCTACAAAAGAACCTTGTAAATCTAAACTGGCATTTTCTCCAAATACAATTCCACCGGGGTTAATCAAAAACAAATTCGCTGCACCATCAACACCCAAAGTACCGAAAATATTCGATGCATTCCCACCAGTTACCCGCGTTAGGATATTTTCTACACCATCAGGGTTGACAAAATATACCGCTTGCCCATTGTTAATATTAAACTCGCTGAAACTGTGAAATAAATTAATATCCCGTCTTGCTCCACCATCAATTGTGTCTGCATTAATCCCGTTGATAATAACGTTGCGGTTTAAACGAGAAGATTCTGCACCCATATTGTCAGGGGTGATATTACTTTGCTGTGCCAAGGTTTGATTTGTAATCAAGAATACGCTTATGCAGCTAGTAATACCTGCCAATCCTAACTGCAAACGCTTATATAAACTGTATTTTATCAACATAGCTACGCTTTTATACTTATAAAAATATATTTAATGATACTTGACGCTGCCTGATAGATAAATCAAATCTTACATAAGGTAACAATTGCAATACAGTTTTGTGCAATGGCGCGATCGCTCTTTTCCCAAAACTACACTCCAGTATGCATAAAAGTGTAATGCTTAATATTTGAACCCGATCTAAAGTGTAAATTGTCATCAAAAATATTACTGAGTGCTAGTTCGTCGCTTGGTTTGAGCTAATCTTTAAAAATTTAAAATATAGGATCGGAATTATGTCTAACAATGGTTACACTACTGGTGAAAATCTTTCGGAATTTGAAGAAAATGTAAAAGTAGAATTGAGTCAAGGATATGACATAATCAGCACTGCATATGGCGGCGATGGTAGCTGGGTTGGATTATATCAAGATACACCTAATAACACTGGTTTTGTTACTACAAATAGTGCTGATGAACTTGGACAAATAGTTCAACAACAGTGGCAGGTGGGAGGATATCGTTTAACTGATGTTGAATACGGTGATGGTGTCTGGTTTGGGACTTTTGAAGAAGATTATGGTGCTAACAACTATAGCATCGCAAATAGTCTTACCGAACTTCAACAAGATATTTCACAAGCATGGAATCAAGGATATGAATTAGTTGATGTTGAATATGGTGATGGTATCTGGTTCGGAACTTTTCAAGATGTTCCTGGAGTTAATGGTTATGAAACCGCAAGCAGTATTGGTGAATTCCGAGAAGATATTCAAAATATGTGGAATCAAGGGCTTGAATTAGTTGATGTTGAATACGGTGATGGTATTTGGTTCGGGACGTTTCAAGAAGATTCTAGTATTGTAAGTGGCTATACTGAGGGAAGCACTTTTGATGAACTTTTAGCAAACGGACAAGAATTCTGGAATCAAGGATATGAATTAGTTGATGTTGAATACGGTGATGGTGGTTGGTTGGGAGTTATGGAAAAAGAAACTCCACAAAATACAGCTGTGGGTGACGCATTATTACCCCTTCAGCTTTCAATCGAAGCCAGCATGAATAGCACTCTCGCTGATACACTAAGTGTTTACAACTCCGTGGACTATTACGGAGGATAAAAATAGTTTGTAGGTTGGGTTAGACACCAAAATCAATCTTGATTATTACAAATATCTTTACTTATGGTGTCGTAACCCAACACCACCGTTGTGAATATAAAGATGTTGGGTTACGACGCTATATAAATTCGGTAATTAAACCCCAAATCATCGTCATCGTCTAACCCAACCTACGATTATTTCCTTCTCTCATTCATTCGATAATCTCCTACCGCAATAGAAGTAGTAACATCAATCAAGGTTGTTTTAAAATAAAAATAGAATTAAGGAAAAACAACCCTTGAATAATCTGTTGTCACAAAAGGAAAAGTTACAAAGTCTCTTGGAGAAAATTCAATCTAACAATGATGATTCTCCCGTAACTAATTTAAAGCTAGATAAAACCTTAGTCGAGCAAATCGAGCAATTAACGACGGAATTAGAAGAAGTTAATCCCAATCCCCAACCGCTACTTTACGCAACTTCTTTATTAAATGGAAATTGGTTATTGCAATATTCTACAGCCAGGGAAATCCGTTCGCTGTCTTCTCTTCCATTGGGTTTAAAAATAGGTAAGGTTTATCAAGAAATTGATGTTGCAAATAAATCTTTTTTTAATCTAGCTTATGTGAAACATCCTTTAGGTTTAGTGTCGGGAAGCGTCAAGGTGACGGCAACTTTTGAACCAGCGCCAGACGAAACTAACAAACGTATTAATGTAAACTTCGATAAACGCTACTTGTCAATTGAGAAGATTTTCGGCATTCAAACCCCAAAGCTTAATCCCATCAAAGAAGCTGAAGCTAACAATCCCCAAGGTAGAATTCCCACTCTTGATGTTACTTATTTAGATGAAACCTTAAGAATTGGGCGTGGAGGAGATGGAAGTTTATTTATTCTGAAGCGCGTTTAATTATGACAAGACAACACTACCAACAAGTAATTTTATCTCACGCTAGAAAACCGCAAAATAAAGGTAAAACTAACATCGTACATCGTCAATATCAAGCAGAAAATCCTTATTGTGGGGATAAAGTTGACTTGACGTTAATGTTAGATGAAACGCAAACAAAAATAGAAGATATCAAGTTTGAAGGTGCGGGATGTGCTTTGTGTTTGGCTTCTACTGATTTAATGGCGGGTGCTGTTAAGGGTAAAGAGATATCAGCAGCGCTATTAATGGTAGAAGATTTTCGTAAAATGGTAGTGGGAGAAACTGAATTTAAACCTCCTTTAGAAAAACTCAATATTATGCAAAGCGTTTCTCAATTTCCTATGCGGGTTAAATGCGTCACTTTGGCTTGGCATACTTTGAAAGCAGCTTTGGCTTCGGAGGAGAAAGTAGAAAGTAGAAAGTAGAAAGTAGAAAGTAGGGAGTAGCGAGTAGATTGCAAACTGCTGTAAGTTTAAGAAGATGATAACTTTTGATAATCATCTGGCGTATCAATATCGATCGCTGCTTCCGGTATCGCAATAGCTAACATTTCATCTTGATATTTACGCATCAAAGCTTTTGCACCTTTATCGCCTTCAAGGTTAATCAATTCTGAAAAAAGGGTTTTATTAAATAAAGCTGGAACACCTACAATATCATCATAAGCAGAAGCAATTATTATATTTTGCGTTTCTTGATAGCTTTGAATTAATCGATCGAAAACCGCTTCAGATATTAAAGGTTGGTCTGCAAGTGCGATAATTACTGCATCTAAATTAGGATTGCTTTCTTTTATAGCAGCAATACCCGCACGAATTGAAGATGACATTCCTGTTTTCCAATGCGGATTTTCTACTATTTTGACGGGTAATTTATCTATTTCTGGTTTAATTTGTTCTGTATAAGCACCTAAAACGACTATTAGGGGTTTACAAATAGAATTTAAACCAATTTTTACAGCATGAGATATCAAACTGCTTCCTTGATAAGTTAGCAGTTGTTTTGGTTTTCCCATGCGGCTGGCTTTTCCCGCAGCTAATATTATTAAACCTACTTTCATCAATGAACAGTTATCAATTATCAATGAACAGTTATCAATGCTAACAACTAACAAATAAGATGATGCTTGGAAAGCTATTAATATAACTCGAAATTCCGATCCCCCTAAATCCCCCTTATAAAAGAGGGACTTTAACTCCAATTCCCCCCTTTTCCAAGGGGGGTTAGGGGGGATCATCCGAGAATTGCGCTAAAAACTATCTATTCTTTCTTCGCATGAATTGGAGCGTTACGATCTTTCAAAAATCCTCCGTTACGCTGAGATATAACCGCTTGAATTTCAGCTATTATCGAAAGTGCGATTTCTTCAGCATTATCTGCACCAATATCTAATCCAACGGGACTATATATATTAGCATTTACGGTAATTTCTTCTTCTTGTAACTCTTTTAATATCCGATTTGTTCTTTTTTTCGGACCTAATATTCCTAGATATTTTAAGTTAGCAGGTAACAGTAATTTGAGCATTTCTAAATCGTCTAAATAATTATGACTCATAACTACGGCAACGGTACGCTCTGTAATTTCAATATTTTCTAAAACATCTTCGGGAGCAGAAAGCTGTATTTTATCTGCTTGTTCAAACCGTTTTTTACTAGCTTCTCTAGAGCGGTTATCTACTACAGTTACATTCCAACCAAGTTGTTTGCTGAAATTCATTAATGGTATGACATCGTAACCAGCACCAAATATTATTAAAGATAAAGGCGGTTGAATTACTTCGATAAAAACTTCTATTTTTCCTGCTTCTAAATTATACTCTTTTAAAATAGATTGATTATTTTGCAATGCTGCTTTTGTATCGCTTAAAACTTCCGTTAATAAATTATCATCTGTCAAATTATTAAGAATAGTATCGTCACCCAACAACAAACGCCGTCCTAATTGGGCTTTAGCTTCACCTTCAACTATAATTACAGTGGCGATCGCTCCATAGCTTCGAGTTTCAATACACCTCTTGATAAAATCTATTTCCTGTAATTTATTCTCTTGCAAAGACTCAATTAAAACATAAGCAATTCCCTGACAACCAAGCCCTAAACCCCAAATCATATCTTCTTCTGAGGTGGTATCGTATTTGATTACGCGGGGATTTCCAGATTCAATTACTGTTTGCGCTTTATCAAAAACATCACTTTCCAAACAACCCCCGCTAATCGCACCAATAGTATTACTACCGTCAGCACTTATTAGCATTCTCGCACCGGGGCTTCTGTAAGTTGAGCCGCTAACTTTTACTAAAGTTGCGATCGCTGTTTTATCAGTTTCTTTTAAATCTTCTATAGCTGAAATGATATTTTTTAATTCTTTCATTATCTTTGTACATACTCATTATTTCAAGTTTGTAGTAAGGACTTTAGTCCTCGGTTTTGGAGCTAAAGCTCTTACTACGAACAGAAAATTTTTCAAGTTTGTAGTAAGGACTTTAGTCCTCGGTTTTGGAGCTAAAGCTCTTACTACGAACCTAATATTACATCACCTTATCCGGTGTAATTGGTAAATCGCGAATTCGTTTACCCGTTGCATGATAAACTGCATTCGCTACGGCAGCCGCAACACCCGTAATTCCAATTTCACCTATACCTTTTGTCCCAATTGGATTGACATTATTATCAACTTCCTCGACCATTTCAATGTCAATATCGGGAATATCAGCATTTACTGGAACGTGATATTCTGCTAAATTCGCATTCATTACCCGACCTAAACTTGGGTCAACTAAAGTTTCTTCCATCAATGCCATACCGATACCCATAATGATACCGCCCATGAATTGCGATCGCGCTGTCTTCTGGTTTAATATCTTGCCGCAAGCGAAGGCTCCGGTGTAACGGTTAATACGCACTTCTCCAAAATCAGGATCTATCCGCACTTCTACAAATTGAGCGCCGAAACCGTGTTTTGAGTACTTTTGTTCTTGATCTGACTGGGCATCATATTCAACTTCAATCTGTTGTTTGTTATTTTTAGCAAGTATATTTGCACAATCTTCGATTGTCAGAGTATCCTTTTCATTCTTACCCGCAAGTTCTAAAACCTTTGCTTGTAATGCTTTTACAGCACCATGTACCGCACTACCGACGCTACTTACTGTCATCGAACCACCACTTACAGGTGCTTTCGGTAATCTAGTGTCCCCATATTCAAAGCAGACTTTTTCAAAGGGAAAATTAAGAGTATCGGCGATAAGTTGCGCCATCACGGTAGCCGTACCACCACCCATATCGTGAGTGCTGCTTTGTACCACAACGCTACCATCTGAAAGCATTTTGGCTTTAGCAGAAGCTGGTGAGGTTAAAGCGGGATAAGTTGCTGTTGCCATACCCATGCCAATTAAATAGCGTCCGTCGCGCATCGAACCGATTTCGGGGTTGCGTTTCGACCAGCCAAATTTCTCCGCACCAATTTGATAACATTCTTTTAGAGATTTACTCGACCAAGGTAAATTAGTGTCGGGGTCAGTATCGGCGTGATTAATTAATCTTAATTCTATGGGGTCTATTTTCAAAGCGTAAGCAAGTTCATCCATCGCTGCTTCTAAAGCATAAACTCCCGGAGTTTCCCCAGGGGCACGCATAAACGTGGGAGTACCGCGATTCAAACGGATCAAACGCTGAGAAGCCTGTAAATTTTCACAAGCATAAAGCATATGAGTTGATACGGTAAACGGTTCGACGAACTCATCAAACATCGAAGTATGAGAAATACCATCGTGAATAATTGCCGTTAACTTACCGTCGTTAGTTGCCCCTAGTTTAACGTTTTGTTCGGTTTGGGCACGATGTCCGACAACGTTAAACATATCTTCGCGGGTTAATACCAACTTTACCGGACGATTAACCTCACGAGCGGCGATCGCAGCTAAATAAACATTAGACCAAACTGTTCCTTTACAACCAAAAGCACCACCAATAAACTGACAAATGACGCGGACATTTTCTTCGGGAATATCCAAACTGCTTGCTAAAGCTCGCTTTGTTCCATAAGTAGCTTGCGTAGCATTGTAAACCGTTAATTTATCGTTTTCCCATACAGCAATTGTCGCGTGAGGTTCTATAGGATTGTGGTTTTCGGTGGGTGTAATATAAGTTCGATCTATTTTAATATCCGCCGCAGCAAAAGCCTCTTGAGGATTACCCCTAACAACTTTCGGTGGCTTGCCGAAAACTTTCTCCGGCTCAAATTCCTCCTGGCGCTGTTTGTCTATCTCTATAATTGGAGCTTCTCGATCATAAGTAAACCGCACCAAAGAAGCTGCATAAGTCGCTTGTTCCAAGGTATCGGCAACTACTACCCCAATATGCTCGCCGCTGTGATAAACAATATTATCTTGTAGAGGTAAGCGCTTTTCTCCAGCAGATCCACCCTCGGTAAAAGGTTTTACCGATTGAAGGTTAGGCGCGTTTTCATGAGTGATTACCCTTACAACACCTGGTAAACTTTCTGCTGCACTCGTATCAATACTTGTAATTTTTCCCCGTGCGATTTTACTGGCGATCGCCACAGCATAAGCAAGATTGGATTGAGGAAATTCTGCCGAATAAAGTGCGCCACCAGTAACTTTAAGATTACCATCAACGCGATTTAAAGGTTTTCCGATTGTATTAACCATAACGATTTTGGATTTTAGATTTTAGATTTTGGATTAGTAAAAAGTTAGGAGTGAGGAGTTAGGAGTTAATAATAATATTCTCCCCATCTCCCCATCCCCTTGTACCCCCATCTCCCCATCTCCCCATCCCTTACTCTGCTACTGTCGTCAGCGCTCGCACAATTGCCCGTTTCGCCAGTTCAATTTTGAAATTATTATGTCCATAACCAAGACTTCCCTGTAATGCGGTTTCTGCGGCTTGTTGAAATACTTCCTCGCTAGGAGTTGCACCGACTAATATTTCCTCTGCATTCGTAGCTCTCCAAGGTTTATGAGCAACTCCACCCATTGCCAAACGCGCTGTTTTAATCGAATTATTTTCAATTTCCAGCACAGCCGCAACTGAAACTAAAGCAAAAGCATAAGAAGCCCTATCTCTAACTTTTAAGTAATAAGATTTTGCATTTTTCACAGACGGAGGTAAATCGACGGCAGTAATTAATTCGTTTTCTTGTAAGTTAGTATCAATATTCGGCGTATCTCCCGGTAAACGATGGAATTCTGTGCATGGCATTTCTCTTTCTTCACCCGATGCGCTCACAATAACAACTGCATCCAAAGCAGCTAAAGCAACGCACATATCTGAGGGATGGGTAGCAATACACTGCTCGGAAGCGCCTAAAATAGCGTGAATTCGATTAAAACCTTCCACCGCCGGACAACCAGAACCCGGTTCCCGCTTATTACAAGGTGTAGCGGTATCGTAGAAATAATAGCAACGAGTTCTTTGCATCAAATTACCGCCAACCGTCGCCATGTTGCGTAACTGCTGAGTTGCGCCGGAAAGCAAAGCCTGCGACAACAAAGGATATCTTTCTCGAATCAAAGGATGATTTGCAGTAGCAGTATTACGAGCCATCGCACCAATACGCACCCCACCGTTGGGTAATTCTGTAATTTCAGCCAGCGGTAATTTAGTGATATCGATTAAACTATCCGGTACTTCCACACCGTACTTCATCAAATCGAGTAAATTAGTACCGCCACCAATAAACTTTGCTCGGTTATGGTTACTTAACTCCTGTACGGCTGCATTGGAAGAATTAGCTTTGTGATAATTAAATGGTTTCATCTTGTCTTAGTGTTCTCTTCTAATTTGGGAATTGGGCATTGGGAATCGAGTTAGGAGTTAGGAGTTAGGAGTTAAGAGTTAATAATTATCTCCTAACTTCTCACTCCTAACCTTTGACCTTTAACCTTTAACCTTTGACCTGTTAAAGTAATTTATCAAGCGTTATCGGTAAATCGCGAACTCGCTTCCCGGTAGCGTGATAAATGGCGTTTGCAATTGCTGCAATTACGCCGACTTTGGATATTTCACCTACGCTTTTTGTGCCGGTAGGATTGACATAAGAATCGGTTTCGTCTAAAAAATGCACGTCGATGTTGGGAATGTCGGCGTTGACGGCTATGTGATATTCTCCAAGATTGGCGTTCATATAACGTCCGAAATTACCGTCCATTAAGCTTTCTTCCGATAGCGTGTGAGATATACCCCAAATAATTCCGCCGTTGATTTGATTGCGTGCTGTTTTGGGATTCAAGATTTTTCCTGCCGCGATCGCACTCACAAATCTGGTAACTCGCGCTTCACATAAATCTGGATCGATGGAAACTTCAGCAAACATTGCACCGAAGGAATGCATGGAATATTTCATTACTTCCTCTCCCGGTGCTGCTTCTCCCGTAGCTTCAATTTCACTCAAACGAGCAAAGGGTGAACCTTGACGCGCCAAAATATCTTCATAGGTTTCCCCTACTTCGGAATCATTGGTTAAAAATAACCTTCCATCACCAACGCTGATTTCTTCAGGTTTGCGGTTGTGCAGCGGTGATTTTTCATCGTTAACAGCCATTTCTACAATTTGATTTCGCAGCTTTTCACATACGGCTTTCACCGCTGGTGCAACGCTGTTAACTGTCATTGATGCCACCGATTGCGGTGCGTGGGAAAGATTGGTATCGCCGAGTTCAAATCGAATCTTATCGGGAGAAATACCCAACTCATCGGCAGCAACCTGTACCATTACCGTGTAGGTACCACAACCTTGTTCGCTGGTTCCACTTTGAATTAATACCGAACCATCCGCAAACAAACGCCCCGTTGCAGTGGCAGGTTGGCGGTAAAAGCAGGGATAACTTGCCGAAGCCATACCATAGCCAATCAACTTACCGTCATTGCTACGCATCGAACCGGGTTGTGGATTGCGCGAAGACCAACCAAATTTATCCGCACCAACCTTGTAACATTCTTTCAAAGACTTACTCGACCAAGGACGGTTATCTTGAGGATCGACATCGGCGTAATTTCGCAAACGTAACTCGATCGGGTCAATATCAAGTTTGCAAGCTAACTCATCCATGCCGCATTCCAGCGCAAAGCTACCGATACCTTCACCCGGTACGTGCATCATGTTTGCTTTGGGGGTGTTAACTTTAATAACGCGATGAGTCATGGAAAAATTAGGACAAGCATACATCATCCGCGAGATAGCACCCGTGGGTTCGGCATAAGTTTCAAACTGCCAGGTTTCCTCAGTAGTATCGTGAGCGATCGCCGTTAACTTGCCGTCTTTTTTAGCACCAAGCCGCAAATGCTGCACCATCGGCGGACGATGCCCGTTAGAAGTATACATTTGCTGGCGAGTCAGAGTTAATTTAACTGGTCTACCAACTTTACGAGCGGCAACCGCAGCTAAAATTACATGAGGCCATACTCGACCCTTACAACCAAAACTGCCTCCCACAAAAGGTGCAATTACGCGGATATTAGATACTGGAATTTGCAGAGTTGTTGCTAAAACCCGCTGTGCCCCAAAAACTGCATTTGATGAATCGTAAACCGTCAGTTGTTCCCCCTGCCAAACAGCCGTCGTGGAATGGGGTTCCATCGGGTTGTGATGGTGGGTTGGCGTGGTATAAGTTTCATCAATTACGATATCAGCTTCAGTAAATCCCGCATCGACATCACCGCGTTTGTCATCGGGTTTATCGCCAATAATGTCATGAGGTTTAAAAGCCTTTGGCAAACAAGAAGCCCATTCGTGAGGAGTACCCGCTTCAAAACCTCGATCGAGCGCATCAGCAAACGAACTGACTGCCGATTCCTCTTCATAACTAACCTTAATTAAAGAAGCCGCATATTCTGCATTTTCCAAAGTATCGGCAACAACCACCGCAATATGCTGTCCGTTATGGTCGATACTTGCACTTTGCATCGGTAAATGACTTTGAGCCGCAAAAACCGGGTCTAAAGGTTGGATATATTCAGGTAAAGCGCCGAATTTAGGAGTATTTTCATGAGTAATTATTTCTAAAACCCCCGGAAAAGCTTTTGCTGCTTTCGTATCGATTTCTTTTATCTTTCCCTTGACAATAGTACTTTTAACTAAAATACCGTAAGCAAGATTCTCCACCTGATGTTCGGCTGAATAACGAGCCGCACCAGTAACCTTAAGCCTTCCATCAACACGATTTAAAGATTTCCCTACCGATTGCGTCGCTGTATTCATCTAAAACCCTTTGTAAACAGTAAGAAAAGAGCATTGGGCATTGGGCATTGGGCATAGTTGAAAGTTAGGAGTTAAGAATTAGGAGTTAAGAATTAGGAGTTATTTCTAAATTGTCTACCCCCTCTCCCCCCTCTACCCCCTCTCCTCATACCTTTGACCTTTAACCTTTAACCTTTAACCTCCTCATACGCTTCCCTAACGGCAGCAACAATATGTGGATAAGCTCCGCAGCGGCAAAGATTTCCACTCATGCGTTCGCGAATTTCTGTATCGGTTAATTCAATTGATGCGGTTGGGTTGGCAATTTCTTCTAAATCAGTTACCGTACTCGCTTGCCCTGCTTCTATCTCCGATAGCATTGCCACAGCAGAACAAATTTGTCCCGAAGTACAGTAACCGCATTGAAAACCATCATTATTTACAAATGCAGCCTGCATCGCATGAAGTTCGTCGCCTGTACTCAAGCCTTCGATAGTTGTAATTTCGTCCCCTTCATGCATTACAGCTAAAGCCAGACAAGAATTAATGCGATCGCCATTTACTAAAACGGTACAAGCACCACACTGTCCGTGATTGCAACCTTTCTTACTACCAGTTAAATCTAAACGTTCGCGTAGCGCATCCAAAAGAGTAACGCGAGGTTCTATATTTAAAGTGTGTTCCTTGCCGTTAACTTGTAATGTGACTTGAACGGTATCAACGCTGTTGTTTCCTAAAGCAGTTGATAGCGGATTTGGCGTAGTTGTAGTCATTATAAAAAATACCTATCCCTCTCGCAAATCTTAAATCTTGACTTGAGGGAGTAGTACTATCTAAAGAAGTATGTTAGACAAACTACATAAAAGTTTAGAGAATTATCAACTATCTATTATTGTCGCCAAGGTAAACGAACGGGCATTTCCTCGACGACAGACATTTCGGGCATTCGATCGTGCATATCTTGTTTGTTTGAAATGCGATTGGCATACCAATTTGCTCCAGGAAAAGCAGTTAAACCATGAGCAAATACGCTAATTAAAACTGTTACCACCATCATAGAAAAGATGAATTCGCTGCCCTGCAAATTTTCTTTATCTACAATCAATAAACCGTACACAATTGAAGCGATGCCCCTCGGGCCAAACCAACCCACAAATAAAATGCTGTCTAGCTGTAACTTTAAACCAGTTGTGGCGATCGCAACTCCCAACATCCGAGCAGCTGTCAAACTGAGTATTGCATATAACCACATCTGCCAAGTTGTCTGTGATAAAGTTGGGAAAACCATTACTGCGCCGAATAGTAGAAAAGATATTAAAGTAAGTAATTGTGCTTCTGCTTCACCAAATTCATATAATTTTCGCAAAACTGGTTTAGTCGCAATAGTTCCTAAAGTTAAACCAGCACAGAAAGCAGCTATAAAGCCGTTTCCACCAATTAGCTCCGCACAAGTATAAGCTAAAATCGATAGTCCTAATACGGATAAATCTTCAAAAGAATCGTTCATCCATTTACGTCGCAGACTTTTAACAATTAACTTGCTACCGAAGTAACCCACCGCAATACCAATCGCTGCACCGAAAATAATTTGTTTGCTGCTAAAAATCAGCCAATAACTAGCCGTCTTCCCTTGTTCGCTTTCTTCTGCTAAGGAAATAAATAATAAGAGAATTGGCAAACAAATGCCGTCATTTAAACCACTTTCAATATTAATCGCTTGACGGATTGAAACTGGCACGCGAGAACTATTAACTACTGCTTGACCTAATGCTGCATCTGTAGGTGCAAGAATAGTACCTAAAGCTGCTGCTTCCCAGATATTTAATTCGTTGGGAAACAAGAATAGGGCGAAAATCGTACCGAAGACGATAGTTAAAGGCAGCCCAATACCAAGCAAACGCAAAGGTAAATTATATTCTCGACGTAATAGTTTTAACTGAATTCGCGAAGCATCAGTAAAAAGAACTACCGCTAAAGTAATTTCAGCTAAAATTCTAAGAATTTCGTTGGTTATTTTGATATCTTTTGTTAGTCCTAACACGGTAGAACTAATTAATAAACCAAACGTGATATAAGCCATCGGTGGGGTAATGACGCTTTTTTCTAATCTTCGAGAAATCAACCCAAATGCTAATACAAACAATGCTATTGCAGCGATTAGTTCAAAGTTCATCTCAAATTATTGCTTGGAAAACCTGCTCTTAGGCTAGCCCAACTCAATACCTGTAAAACAAAGCACTCAATCAAAAGAAATAAAATTACTTGATTAAACTTATTCTAAATATCATTCGTCGGGATGAAAATTGACTGGTTGAACGTTTTTCACTACCAAATTCCCATAAACTATGAGTGAGTGACCCCGATTAAATCAGCTTGAGGAGATAACCGAATGTGACCGAAATGGACAACGTAGCTTCTGTCATTCACGAATCAACACGCCGGGAATTGCGGGATTTAGTACGAACTCAATTGCAAATGCTGCTCGAACAAGGTGACTTGCGGGGTGCAAAAGCAATTCTCGTACCAGTGCAACCTGCGGATATCGCGGAGGTAATTGAAGGTTTACCTGAAACGATGCACGCTTTGGTGTTTCGCTTGCTTTCTAAGAATGAAGCAATTGAGGTTTACGAATATCTCGATCTGGGCGTTCAAGAAAAGTTGATCGAGGAATTTCGTTCCCAGGAAGTGCTTGACATTGTTGATAAAATGTCACCAGACGATCGCGCCAGGTTATTTGATGAGTTACCAGCAAAAGTTGTTAATCGCCTCTTAGAACAACTTAGTCCGACTCAAAAAGAAGCTACCGCCCAGCTATTGGGTTATGAATCCGGTACTGCCGGACGAATCATGACTCCGGAGCTGATCTTGCTCAAGGAAAATTTTAGCGTGGCGCAAGCTTTGGAGCGGATTCGCCGTCAAGCTAATGCCAGCGAGATGATTTATTATCTTTACGTTACCGATGATGCTAGACGTTTATCTGGTATAGTTTCCCTACGACAATTGGTAACGGCTCGGACAGATCAAAAAATTAGCGAAATCATCAGTCACGATCCAATCTACGTTTACACCGATACCGACCAAGAAGAAGTCGCCAGAGTTATCCAAAAGTATGATTTTCTAGCCGTACCCGTAGTAGATAGGGAGCAGCGTTTAGTAGGTATTGTCACGGTCGATGATGTTATAGATATTATCCAACAAGAAACCACCGAAGATATTTATGCCCTCGGTGGTGGCGTACAGTCTGACGGTGATAACTACTTTCAAATAGATTTATTTACCGTTGCTCGCAAGCGGGTGGTTTGGTTATTAGTGTTGCTGGTGACAAATACTGTAACGGGAACAATTATTAAATCACAAGAAGATATTTTACAAAAAGTCGTAACTTTAGCGGCTTTCATTCCCCTGCTTACGGGTACTGGAGGTAACGTAGGCGCTCAATCTTCCACGGTGGTTATACGCGGGATGAACACCGATGAAATCCGCTCGCTAGGTACAGTTCAGGTAGTTGGTAGAGAAGCCCTCGCCGGTGCAATATTAGGAATAACATTAGGAGCGATCGCCACTCTTTGGGCATTTCTGCTGCAAGGTAACTTACAAGTTGCGATCGCAGTTGGTAGTAGTTTGGTTGCGATATCGATATTAGCTTCAATTTCGGGTTCTGCATTACCATTTCTATTCCGCTTCATGAAGTTAGATCCAGCGTTGATGTCTGCACCATTTATTACTACAGCGGTGGATGTTGCGGGTGTTTTGATTTACTTCGGTTTAGCAAGATTTATTCTTAAATTGTGATGAGCAGGGAGTAGGGAGTAGAAAGTAGGGAGTAGGGAGTAGGGAGTAAGGAGTAGGAAGTAGGGAGTAGTAAATATACAAATAATCCAAGCTTGACTACTTATAAAATCGCTATATTCACAAATCAACTCAAATGGTGCGTTACGGCATCATCAAAGTAACCACTTTCGTAAACATTAAAGCCGTAACACACCCTACATACTGGTAACTGATTTACAATTTTCCTGGAGAATCGGGAGCGACAATTTCTCCTTCACCCATATTTAAAAGCATATCTTGGTCGGTAATCAATTCGTTAAGTTCGGAAACTTGTAAATTCATCTCTTCACAAGCATTACTCAATTCTTGTCTAAATGTATTTAGATCGGTACCATACCCACATAAAAAAGCAGCCGTTTCTATGCCTTGCTTGGCGTTTGCTTTCGCGCAGTCTACTAAATCAGTTCCTTTTAATGGTGTAGAAGATGCCATATGTATATTTGTAATTAGGTTAACAATATTCATAGCCATGTTAACAGCAGTTGTGAGTATACTCATCTCTCCAATGGTTGAAGCGCTTTTCGATTAGGAATAAATTTGAGTGTTAATTCTAACAAAGAATTAATCAAAGGGCGGGAGCATTTTTTAATTGTAGTGGCATGATGCTGCGATAGGTGGTTTTTATCTGATAATTGATAAATGATAAATGATAAATGATAATTGATGCAATGCTTCATATAACTGATTTAGAACAACTAGAAAAATTTCGCCATCTTCAATCAGGCTTACGCGATCGCTGGAAGTGCATCGAAGGTGATGAAAGCGATACGAGTGATGTTGATATTTTAGTGATTCCTTCGCTTAGTCTGGATCAACGAGAACTTAACAAGGTGGAAGGTTACGAACATTATGAAGAAAGATTATTGTTTGCTTTAATTCGCTTATGGAACCCCCGCAACCGTTTAGTTTACGTTACATCGGTACCTATACATCCGAGTATTGTCGATTATTATTTGCAACTTCTACCGGGGATTCCTTTTTCACACGCTCGCAATCGCTTGTTGTTGCTTTCTACTTACGATTCTTCTCTCAAACCCCTTAGTCAAAAGATTTTAGAACGTCCCCGGTTATTACAGCATATTCAACAAGCTTTAAGAATAGACAAATCGTTCATGATCTGCTATAATTCCACGGGTTTTGAAGCCGAATTGTCTTTAAAATTGGCAGTACCGCTGTATGCTGCTGCTCCAGATTTGCAGATTTGGGGCACAAAAAGCGGTTCTAGAGAAATTTTTGCAGAAGCTGAAGTACCCCATCCAGATGGTAGTGAAAGGATGTGGAATGTCTCAGATTTAGCAGAAGCGGCGGCTCAATTATGGGAACGTCAGCCTACGTTAAAAAGGATGGTAGTAAAACTTAATGAAGGAATTTCTGGGGAAGGAAATGCGCTGTTAGATTTAAGACCGATTCCTGAAGTAGCTCCAGATAAAGCTTCTCATCAACAAAGGGTAGCCTCTATTACTGAAAATTTTCATAAAATGAGTTTTCAAGCAAAACAAGAAACTTGGTCAACATTTTCTGTTCGTATACCTGAATTAGGAGCGATCGTAGAAGCATTTGTGGAAGGTGAGGTTAAGCTTTCACCCAGCGTTCAAGGAAGTATTACGCCGACGGGAGAAGTGGAAATTCTTTCGACTCACGACCAAATTTTAGGTGGTCCCGACGGTCAAATTTTTCTGGGTTGTAAGTTTCCTGCTGATGAAGATTACCGATTACAGCTACAGCAATTGGGCTTACAAGTTGGTCGCAAGTTAGCAAAAAAAGGTGCATTAGAAAGATATGGTGTAGATTTCATCGTCGTCAAGCAAGAAGATGGAACATGGGATATCCAGGCAATTGAAATCAATTTGCGAAAAGGCGGTACTACCCATCCCTTTATGACCTTGAAACTACTTACAAACGGTCGCTACGAACTTTCTACAGGCTTATTTTATTCCCAGCAAGGAAAACCAAAATATTATATTGCTACCGACAACCTGCAAAAAGACCGCTATCGGGGACTTTTGCCCAACGATTTAATGGATATCATTGCTCAACACAGACTGCATTTCGACACCGGAACCGAAACGGGTACGATATTTCACCTAATGGGTTGTCTATCACAATTTGGTAAATTAGGATTAACCAGCATTGGTGATTCCCCACAACAAGCAGAAGAAATCTATCACAAAGTAGTAAAAGTCCTCGATGAAGAAACCCCAAACCGCGAAAATGATTTCTCCCTACTATCAAAACAAACTTTTCCGATTTCTTGGGAAGGGTTTAGTTAAGAATTGGGAATGGGGGAGTTAGGAGTGAGGAGTTAGGAGTTAGGAGTTATGAGTTATGAGTAGCGAGTTGTGAGTTGTGAGTAGAAAGTAAGGAATTGGTTTATTTCTATTTTTCCCCATCTTCCCTCTCTACCCCTTCTCCCCCCTTCTCATCGCATTCTCTTAAAAGTAGAAAATCAAAAAGCTTTCTGTAAGAACTAGCTACAAGTGAAAGATGTAAAAGGAAGAATATCTCATACTCAGCCCAATCGCTAAAATTTTGATAGAAATTATTCCTGTTTTGATGAATTCCTAACTCCTAACTCTTAACTCCTAACTCCTGACTTGCTTCTCCTATGCCCAATGCCCCATGCCCCATCCCCCATGCCCAATTCTCAACCTAATTTAAATGCGATTCACTGCGTAAACCCCCATTGTTCCCGCCCTTATCCCCAACCTTGGGGAAATAAATTTTGCCTTGCTTGTGGCGCACAATTACAACTTCACAGTAGATTTATTCCTCTCGAACGTTTGGGTTCGGGTGGTTTTGCTCGTATTTACACGGTTTGGGATATTGAGACGCAAACAGAAAAAGTTTTGAAGGTGCTGGTGGAGACTTCGCCCAAAGCATTGGAATTATTTGCCCAAGAAGCTGAGGTTTTACAAGGTTTGAAGCATGGGGGCGTTCCTCAAGTTGAACCGGGTGGGTATTTTTTCCACGATCTCTCAAGTTCTACCACCGAATTGAATTTACCTTGTTTGATCATGGAAAAAATCAACGGTCAAACTTTGGAGGAAATTCCTTATTTGTATCCTCAAGGTTGTCCTCAAGAGTTGGTATTGGACTGGTTGAAGCAGGCGGTGGATATTTTACGACATCTCCACGAACACATGATTATTCACCGTGACATCAAACCTTCAAACTTGATGCTACGCGATCCGAGTCCCAACTTAAAAGACTCTCAATTGGTGCTAATCGATTTTGGTGGTGCCAAACACTTTAGCGTCGCTGCTTCAGAACGCCAATCCAGTTCCACCAGATTATTTTCCACCGGCTACAGCCCGCCAGAACAAGTCACCGGACGTAATGTTGGACCTAGTGCCGATTTTTATGCCCTAGCAAGAACGATGATTGAATTGCTCACGGGTAAAAATCCTCAAGACTTAGAAGATCCGCTGACGGGAACATTGCGCTGGCGGGAAGCACTAAAACTTTCAGTAAATGGTAGCGATGTCAACCCCCTAATGGTAGATTTGCTCGATGACATGGCACAAGAAGAAGTGCGATCGCGTCCAGAAAATGCGGTAATTGTTCAAAAACGTTTGGCGCAGATAATCAAATCGACATCATATGTACCAGCACGCCAGCGAAAAAATGTTTTCAAAGGAACCCAGGAATTTATCCAACAATTTATTGTGGGGACAGCTAGCGGTGTAAGTCAAACTACACATTTAACATTTAAAGCAATTGTAGGAGTAATTCGCGGCTGTTTTGAAACCCTATGGACAATGATTTTAGCGAGCATCGGCGCTTGTATAGGTACAATTGCCGGTTTTTTTCTAGCATTTGGGACAGCTTTAGGCGATAAAGTTGGGATAATTGTTGCAAGCTTACTACAAGCTTTTACATCCAACCCGCAACCAATATTAGGCTCAGAAATAGTTTTATTTGCAGCATCCGGCTTGGGAACTGCTTGGGGAATAACCCTAGCAGGAGGCTTCAATCAAAAGCGAAGATTTTTAATAGCATCATTAATGGGAATAATCGGTTATGGCGGAGGCTGGTTTATTTTACAGCTGATTGCACCGCAACAAGGAGAAGCATGGGTAGGACTGATATTATTTGCCATATCCCTGCTCACTTTAGGTTTAGGACTTCGTTCCCATCAGATCATCCACGCCATAATGACTGCATTTGGTACCGCAATTATATTTGCAGGCTTAATAAACTTAGGTTTATCACCATCTATATTAAACTCGTCTACCCCCTTCGATCTATCACAACTGTGGCTCAAAATAGCCTTTTTCAGTATGTTGAGCATATTCATGAGTTTTTGGCTGGGAATCAGCAATTACCTAATCGTCCCCACATTGAAGCTTTTAGGCTGGAGGTGATGAGTGGGGGAGAGGGGGAAGAGGGGGAGATGGGGAGATGGGGGAGATGGGGAGATGGGAAGATGGGGGAGATGGGGAGATGGGGAGATGGGGGACAGAAGTTAGTAGTGCGAGCATCTTGCTCGCTATCTATATGACCAGCGAGCAAGATGCTCGCACTACTTAATCTTATTTGCCAATCCCCAATGCCCAATTCCCAACTCCTAACTCCCAACTCCTAACTCCCTACTCCCTACTCCTAACTCCTAACTCCTAACTCCTAACTCCTAACTCCCTACTCCCTACTCCCTACTCCCTACTCCCTACTCCCTACTCCCTACTCCCTACTCCCTACAAAAGTGAATCCCTCCGCCACCATATAACTGGGCTAGAGGGATTCGATAATTCGTTGACTATAGAGCTTTCGGTATATTTCTCGATGTCACTATTCTAATTCCCGTACATGGAATTGAGTAGTTCAAAACGAACAGTTTACAACTTTTTTATAATTTTTTTATGTTTTCTTCATACTTGTTATATAATAAGCAGCTTGTATATGTAAATATAGCAATACATAATTGTTTAAAACCCCTAGCTTCATAAGTATTTTCTGAAGAATATGAAATTAAAAATTGTCGGTAGTATTACAATGGTCGCTTGTTTTGGATTTATAGGACAAGTAAAAGCATTTAATCCGCAAGATATAGAACTTTTTAAGGCGAGTGGTTCTTGTCCGAGGTGCGATTTAAGTGGCGCTGATTTGTCGCAAGCTAATTTGTCAGGAGTAAATTTACGGAATGCGAATTTAAAGGGTGCAAATTTAACAGGTGCCAATTTGTCAAATGCCGATCTTACAGGTGCGGATTTACAAGATGCTGTTTTAAATAACGCTAATCTTTCAAGTGCTTCTTTAATGGGCACTAATTTGAGATCGGCTTCTATGGAAAATGCCAACTTATCTTATGCTGCTTTGATGAGTGCAAATTTATCGGCAGCTAATTTAAGTGGAGCAAGTTTATTTTTAACCAACTTCCGAGGAGCAAATTTCCGATTAACTACTTTGAGTAATGGTGTTGTTTCATCTGATAAGCCTTATTGGTGGGCTTCACAGTCGGAAAGCGCTAAAGATTGTAATAAGTTTAAATACGATAGAGTTCCCGGTACAACTTGTTACAATGAATAGATTAATTTAGTTGTTAATTGTTAATTATTAATTATTAGCCATGATTGTTAATAAACAATAAATAATAATTAATTGCTTTTTCAAGACCTCTATTAAACCTGGTTTTTTTAACTGGGTTTTTTATTTTATAAATAAATTTTCTGCCCTAGATCCTAGTAGTCGATTGCATTAAATATGACTGGTTCTACGTGCCGATTTTAGTTCCAAATCCGGAGCGAAGATGGCACTTACTACAAACCTTTGTTTTAGTTTTGATAGGTAAAAAAGGTTCGTAGTAAGCGCTTTAGCGCTTTGGATTTGGGGCTTAAGCCCTTACTACAAACCCGTCAAATTTAATGCAATGGACTACTAGTACTTGACCAAGTTAAGATTCAGAAAATAATATAGTCTCTGTTCCCTGTTTTACGACTATTTAATGCCGCACAACAAGTAAGGAACAACTAAAAATATGGCTTTGGCGGTTAAAGATTAATCATATCTGCAAATAAATAGTTCAGTTGGGATTTAATGAGCGATCGCCTGCCATAAAATATGAATGAAAATTGAAAAACGCGCAAATATCTTTCCTACTTGCTTCTCAAATCTCTGAGTATATTAACGCTCTCTCTTCTAAACTTCTGTTTCCGTTCGTAAGATAAAGTTAATCAGCGGCGCACAACGGTAAACCATTGCAGCACGGCTATCAACACCAAGTTTAATAAAAGTTCGACGTAAGTGAGTTGAAACAGTCCACTCACTGATTTGCAGTCGATTACCAATTTGTTTATTTGAATAACCTAATGCAATGAAAGCAGCAATCTGTAACTCTCTTGCAGTTAATAAATCTGTGATAGTAGGCTCTTCACTTTTAAATGTATCTTTAGTCTTTACAATTAAACAAAATTGTTCGTTAACTTCAATTCGCCCAACAATCGAATAGTAATCGGCTTCCTCAGACGGAATTAAATCCTGTTCTGCATATTCTGAGTTTTTTCCAAAGCTAACAATCATATATTTAGAGTCTTGTACGCAAAACTCCCCTAAAATACCTAATCCAATTGTTTGAGCTAATGCTTCAAGAGAAGCTTTATTTGGATTTGGATTTGCTAATTTATTCATAGAACTTTAGCTAAATTACAAACTTACTAAATAGTGCTAAATCTGATACCAGAATCCTTGAATGTTTTTCCAAAGATAATTTTCTGATTCTGAATTTTGTATTTCCTCAGAAGAAAATTTCTGACTTACCCGATTTTTTTTCAGTTTAATTTGAGGTAAAGCAGAAGGAAATACCAAGTGCAGAACAACAATATGGATATCAGCCCAAAAAAGTTTAGCTAATCCAACACTAGTAATTAATTGACGTAAATATTCCCGTTCAACAGCAACAGTTGGATCTGTTCCTGTCAAAGGTTGGCAATTTATATTCCAACTCTCCAAAGCTTTACATATATCTGGCGGAAGATTTTTGTCATAATCGCAAGGTAATTGATAGGTAAGAATAAATGCAGATCCTAAACTAGCGGCAAGTGCTACTGCATCTCGATAAGCTAAGGTTAAAACATCATTGGTTGGAGGAAGGTGGTTAATTTGGCTATCCAAAGAACGTGCTAAAGATTCCCAATGTGAAAAAATTTCCGGTTCTCTATTTTTAGGAAGTAATGATTCACGCAGGTTATCTCCCAGCCAGAATAAATTTAACCGATTTAGGTCTGTTTCTCCTCGCACTCTTTCCCATTCTTTTAATGACCAAAGCATTTGTTCCAAAAAGTTGCGTCTCTCAAATAGCGTTATTGAAGAAGCATTAATTTTTGGAATAACTAATTCCGGTCGCTCCAAGTAAAGGTTTATATTATCGAGAATGTACCAGAGTTCTCGCACTACCCATAATTCCATCACTTCTCCCAAGTTTTTATATAGAAGTAGTCCGGAAGGCGATAAGGCGAGGGCTGGATCTATTACGCAGCGAGGACGTTGTAGATTACTTTTTAACAAACTTTCTGCCTGCATTACCTGACAATCTCTTATGAATTGATTAGTTGCTTATCAGTTCGGAATCAGAACCATTTACTTGATATGTAAATAAGTGTAAATCCTTTGCAACAACAATATCAGTGTAATTAAGTGCAATTATATGCATAATTTAATATGCTTATTGCTCCACTGTGGTTTTTTCAAAATCAACTGTATGTATAAAAGAAACTTTTCCACACTGTAGAACCTCCGCTAGAAGTAGTTGTTGCCAATTATTACTTGTTTCTACAGTTTTGTGAAAACATTTTGTTAACTAATATTTTTTAGATTAACAATTATTGAATTTCTCACAGTATACACATCCGAAATAACACAGACAAGCTTTTTAGTATTTAGATGCATGCCAATCAAGTACCTTTAATATAGAATAAGTTAGATTTTTTACAACTAAGTTTTATTAATTAGTTAAAAATCAAATTAATTGTACGCCTTGCTAAAACCGACTATGCAAGAATCAAGTTGATTCAAAGATTGTATTAGGATAATTAAAATTTAAAAAATCTGTAACATTTTATAGGGAAATAAAAATATTATTACTACCATTCTTATGTCACCGTATACTAACTTTACTTCTTAAAATCTTAGTTTTGGGGGTTTGATAAGTTATACCAAATTGATTCAAAAGCCGTTTGTATTTTAAGTGATATATGTTTAAATTTAGAATCAGACATCTATCTGAGGTATGGTTCTTATTACTACACTATCTTAGTTGTAGATTTCAACGAGATTTTTGAGCATTACTTGTAGTTCAATTATTTGCTTGACTCGCGAGGGTAGAACTCTCAGAATTAAGATAAATGCGCCAATTCTAAACTTGTATCTCCGACGAAAACAAAGAAGCTTTTATCAAACCTGCTCTTTTTTTAGAAGTATTCTTCATAAAAAAGTCATCGTCGCAATCGTTACGTCAGGCATCTTTCAAGTTTGTTAAAGGATATCGCAGCAGCATTGTTAACAAAATCTAAGTAAACCAGGCTTTTCAAGAAATTAATCGGGTTTTAGGGTTCAATCGCCTAAAAAACAAAGTTTCCTTTCGATCCAAGATAATGCTAACAAGGTTACATTGTATCGTTTTTTCTCCAAGGTTCTGTATTTTAAACGTCATTAATATAACTAAGTAGGCAAGTTATTACTTAGGGGGTAGCATATTTGTGCTACCTCAAATAAATTACTATGAAAAGGTGACTTGTCATCGCTGTATTATCGTTTTATTACTAAGGTAATTAAGGCAGCATTGTATTTTTCACATAGTTCGATCGCAATAATGAAGACAAAAGTTTCTGTCTGCTGGTAATCAATATATTGATTCACAATTAATGCTCTTATTAAGCAACTATTTAAATCCATACCTCCGATTTCATACCAGCCATCAGTTTAAATAGTTCTAATTCATCCTAAAAAAGTTTTCCACAATATCATAATCGAGGGTATTGAATTTTCTTCATGCCAAATGCTTACTAATAAAATTGGCGCGGCTTTAGCTCAGTTTCACAAGGAAATTGAGGATTGCGAACAAGCACTGCAAAAGCTAATAAAGGTAAAAAAAATGACTTCTGATAATTCTGTAAAAATTAGTAAAACTAATACGCAATTGCAACAAACTCCCATAGCGATCGTCGGCATGGGTTCGCTGTTTCCACAAGCTAAGAATTTACAGGAATATTGGGAAAAAATTATTGCCGGTGCAGACTGTATTACTGATGTTCCCGCGTCGCGGTGGAATGTTGAAGATTATTACGACCCCGATCCGAAAGCACTTGATAAAACTTACTGTAAAAGAGGCGGGTTTATTCCCGACATCGACTTTAATCCGATGGAGTTTGGACTACCTCCGAATCAATTAGAGGTAACGGATATTTCGCAGTTGCTATCTTTGGTTGTTGCCAAACAGGCTCTTTGTGATGCGGGTTATGCCGAGAGTGGGTTTAATCACGATCGCACCGGGGTAATTTTGGGGGTAGCATTAGCAAGGCAGCTGACAATGCCTTTGGCTGCGAGATTGCAGTATCCTATTTGGGAGAAAGTTCTCAAAACGAAAGGTTTATCGGACGAAGATACACAAAATATTATTGAAAAAATTAAAAGCGCTTATATTAATTGGGACACCAACGCTTTTCCGGGAATGCTGGCAAATGTGGTTGCGGGAAGAATCGCCAACCGCTTTGATTTTGGCGGAACTAACTGCGTTATTGATGCTGCTTGCGCGAGTTCGTTGAGTGCATTGTCGATGGCGATCGCTGAATTAGCCGATCGCCGTGCCGATATGATGCTGACGGGTGGAGTTGACACGGATAACTCTATTCTTGCTTATATGTGTTTCAGCAAAACCCCAGCTGTCTCACCTTCGGAAAACGTGAAACCGTTTGATGCAGAGTCTGACGGAATGATGTTGGGTGAAGGTATCGGGATGTTGGTACTCAAGCGTTTAGAAGATGCCGAGCGCGATAACGATAAAATATATGCGGTAATTAAAGGTGTGGGAACTTCCAGCGATGGAAGGCACAAAAGTATCTACGCACCGCGTGCCGAAGGACAGATGAAAGCTTTAGAGCGTGCCTACGAGCGGGCTGGATTTGCACCGCAAACTGTTGGTTTAATTGAAGCCCACGGTACGGGGACAATGGCAGGCGATCCGGCAGAATTCGCCGCGTTGAAAGCTGTCTTTAGCAAAGATAATTCCTTACAATCTACCGCCCTGGGTAGCGTTAAATCTCAGATTGGACACACCAAAGCGGCAGCCGGAGCCGCAAGTTTAATTAAAACAGCTTTAGCTTTGCACCATAAGGTTTTGCCACCGACGATTAACGTTACCAAACCAAATCCTAAGTTAGGAATTGATGATTCGCCGTTTTATTTAAATACTCAAACTCGTCCTTGGCTGCAATTCGGGGAAACACCCCGACGCGCCGGTGTCAGTTCTTTTGGTTTTGGCGGCACTAACTTTCATATTGTGTTGGAAGAATACCGCAGTCAAAATGAAGCTTATCGCATCCACCGCACTCCTCAAGAGTTAATATTTTCTGCGGCTTCCCCCGAAGAGTTATTGGCTCAATGCGAATCGGTATTAGTTCAGCTATCGGATGCAGCAGAAGAATGTTATCTGGAATTAGTCGATCGAAGTAAATCGTTGGAAATCCCGGTGAGTGCCGCGAGATTGGGATTTGTTGCTGCCTCTGTAGCTGAAACAATCAAAAAAATGCAGATATGCATAAAATGGTTTAAAAAACAACCAGAAGCGGAAAATTGGGAGCTTCCCCAGGGAGTATATTACCGCAAGACGGGAATGGAATTGCAGGGAAAGGTTGTAGCTCTATTTTCCGGACAAGGTTCGCAATACTTGGAAATGGGACGAGAAGTAGTAATGAATTTCCCGGTATTGCAACAAACTTACAGTCAAGTTGATAATTTGTTTTGTAAAGCAGGTTTATCGCCGATTTCCGAGAAAGTATTTCCCGCACCCGTGTTTGACACCTCTCAAAGACAAGTGCAAGCACAAGCTTTGCAGCAAACCGAAATATCTCAACCGGCGATCGGTGCATTTAGCGTTGGATTGTACAAGTTATTGCAGCAAGCTGGCTTTAAACCGGATATCGTCGCCGGACACAGTTTTGGCGAATTGACGGCGTTATGGGCGGCAGAAGTTCTGTGCGATGAAGATTACTTCTATTTGGTGAAAGAGCGGGGACAAGCTATGGCGAAATCCGACGATTCAGAGCGGGATACCGGAACGATGCTTGCTGTTAAGGGTGATGTGTCCAAAGTTAAAGAGATACTTACACGGTTTCCCGAAGTAACAATCGCTAACTGCAATTCTCCCAAACAGGTAGTTTTGGCAGGAGCTACCGAGGGAATTACTCAAATAAAGCAGGTTTTAACCAATAAAGGCTTTTCGGCGATTAGCTTACCTGTTTCCGGTGCTTTCCATACACAGTTGATTGGCTATGCTCAAAAACCGTTTGTGAAAGCAGTTCAAGAAGTAAGTTTCAATACTCCTAAGCTACCGATTTATACGAATACAACAGCTACACTTTGCCCTCAAGAACCCGAAGCAATTAGAAAAAATTTGCAGGCACACATCAGTCAATCGGTACTGTTTGACAAACAGATCGAGAATATCTATGACAAAGGCGGTTATTGCTTTATCGAGTTTGGTCCGAGAAGCATTTTAACTAACTTAGTGCATGAGATTTTAGGCTCCCGCCCTCACATGGCGATCGCACTTAATGGTAGCCGCCAAAAAGACAGCGATACTCAACTTCGAGAAGCTGTAGTGCAGTTGCGCGTTGCGGGTTTACAGCTAGCTAATCTCGATCCCCATCAGTTGGAACCCAAACTGCAAGCAAAGTCCAACCAAGCTATAAATGTAAGTTTGGGTAGCACTAATTATATTTCTGATAAAACTAAGGCGGCATTTACACAAGCTTTAGAAAATGGGAATAAGCCATTGAGCAATGGGAATGGAAGTTCCAGAAATGGGAATGGAAGTTCGAGGAATGGGAATGGAACGAGCAATGGGAATGGAACGAGAAATGGGAATGGGCATTTAGTTACAGCTAGTACCGAGGTTTTATCTAGAAACGGACATAAACAGGCTTCACGAGAAGAATTGCTATTAGCGGAACAGACAGTTACTTCGATGAAGATGAATACTACTTCCCATCAACCAAATGGACACTCAGTAGCCACAACCTTGGAGTCGAAATCAGCGCTTTCTAAAAATAGGGTAGAATCTGCTTTACCGAATCTAGAAACGATCGCTTCTTTAGAATCTAGTATCGAACAGTTTAGCCAAACTCAAAGTCAAACTTTATCAGTTCACGGACAATATTTGGATAATCAGCAGCAATACGTGCAAGCCTGTTTCCAACTGATGCAGCAGCAAAGTGCTTTATTTTCTAATATTGCTCAATCCGGTAAAACCCAACCTGTAGAACAAATTATTGAAAGTGTCGAACGCAGCATGACGCGGGTTCACGATCATCAAGCAGATACCCTGCACCTCCACAAAAAATATTTACAAGCACAGGTTGAATCGACGCGAGACTTTTTTGAATTAACCCAGCAAGGCTATTCGCATCTGTTAGAAGAAAATAGTCCTGAGTCTTATAACATACAGCCAGATTTAGTACTTGGTGGCAAAAGCACTGAGATAAAAAATAAAAGAGAACGGGTTCTAAGCCAATCCATACCTGCTGTTGCTGAAAGAGAACAGGTAATAGCGAAGGAAGAAGCAAAGAACATAGAGATACAGGCACAAAGTAATGGTGTTGTAAATAAAACTGAAAATTACGAAGAACAATCTGATAAAATCGATATCGATATTGATACCTTGAGTCAAGCCCTACTTGCTGTAGTCAGCGACAAAACTGGGTATCCGGTGGAAATGCTGGAATTAGAGATGGATATAGAAGCGGATTTGGGGATTGATTCGATTAAACGAGTTGAAATTATTGGTGCATTACAAGAACAAATACCCCATTTACCGCAGCCCAATCTAGAGGAAATGGCAGAAATTGAACTGCGAACCCTCGGACAAATTGTCGATTATATGCAGGGTTTGAAGTCAGAGGGAACGGGAAACCTAACCGAAGAACCTTCTTCCTTGCAAGGGAATGGGGAGAATTATAAGGAAAACCTAACCCCCCAACCCCCTTCCCTACAAGGGAATGGGGAGAATTTGGAGAAAGATTTTCCAGACGCTAGAAATGAAGAGGTAAAACAGCGATCGCCAATAGACAGCGATACCTTAAGTCAAGCGCTACTAGTAGTAGTCAGCGACAAAACTGGGTATCCGGTGGAAATGCTGGAATTAGAGATGGATATAGAAGCGGATTTGGGGATTGATTCGATTAAACGAGTTGAAATTATCGGTGCATTACAAGAACAAATACCCCATTTACCGCAACCAAATCTAGAGGAAATGGCAGAAATTGAACTGCGAACCCTCGGACAAATTGTTGATTATATGCAGGGTTTGAAAGAAGAGACAACAGAAGAGGACGAAAAAAAAAAGCCATCCTCAATAGTTGATGACACCGAACAGAAACATAACATTAAGCGAGCAAAAGTAAAACAACAGTTTCTACCTCCTCCGGATAAGTTAGATTTTGAATTACCCGCAGGACATATTTGTTTGCTGACTGATGACGGTTCTGAACTTACTTCCCAATTAGCTCAAACTCTCAAACAAAAAGGTTTCATGGTGGTAGTTCTGAGTTTGTCTCAATCTACAAAATCATCATTACCAGAAGGTATTAAGCAGGTAAAGCTAGAAAATGGCAGTGATGAGCATATCAAGACGCAATTAACTGCAATTAAAGCCAATTACGGAGAAATTGCCGCTTTTATTCATCTGCATCCCACGAATAAAACAGAAGCAGCAACGATCGAGCAGGTGTTTTTCTTAGCCAAACATCTTAAAACATCACTGACTCAAGCAGCGAAATTGGGGCGAAGTTGTTTCTTGACGGTGACTCGCTTAGATGGAGAGTTAGGCTGTTCGGGTAAAAATGAATTAAGCGCAATTACAGGCGGATTATTCGGTTTAACCAAATCCTTGCGGTGGGAATGGCGATCGGTATTCTGTAGAGCAGTTGATTTGAAACCCGATTTAGATATTACCACCGCAACACAACATATAATTGCCGAACTCCACGATCCAAATCGTTTACTCGTCGAAGTCGGCTACGGCTCAAAGGGAAGGAATACAGTTACCAGTTACCAGTTACCAATTAGCAGGAGTTAACACACATCTTGCGTCAATCTGGTTGAAGCAATAAGAAACGGGATTTTTTGGGAGGTACAAAGAATTGATTCGTAGTGCGAGCATCTTGCTCGCTAGTAGTCTTTTTCATTAATTCTGATAGGTTTGTAGTAAGGGCTTCAGCCCCAAATCCGGAGGCGCTAAAGCACTTACTACGAACCTTTTTACCCGTCATAATTAATGGGACGCACTACGTTATGAAATCAATTCAAAATTCTTCCCCCTCTACCCCCTCTACCCCCTCTCCCCCCTCTATTTATTAATGCGATGATTAACCAAAATTCAGTATGTCTCATAACTGGTGGTGGTAAAGGAATCACTGCCAAGTCGGCTATCAAGCTGGCGCAAGAATATAAATGTAAGTTTGTTTTGCTGGGGCGATCGCCTGTTTCAAATACTCCAGAACCTGTTTGGGCGCAGGATTGTAGCTCGGAAACAGAGTTGAAGCGGCGGATTTTGGAACGGATGATGGCTGAGGGTGAGAAAGCAACGCCTCGGATGGTACAGCAAGAGTGTCAAGCTATTTCATCTCAACGCGAGATCGAGCAAACCTTGAAAGCGATCGCGCAAGCGGGAGGAAAAGCGGAATACCTCAGCGTTGATGTCACCGATGAAAGTGTATTACAACAAAAATTAGCTGAAGTCGAGGAGAGACTGGGTAAAATAACGGCGATCGTTCACGGTGCTGGTAATTTAGCGGATAAACCAATTGAAAAGAAAACTAAGTCGGATTTTGATAAGGTTTACAATACCAAAGTCAAAGGTTTGACTAATTTACTAAAATGCGTACCTGCGAGTCAGTTAGATTCTTTGGTTTTGTTTTCCTCGGTGGTGGGATTTTATGGAAATGCGGGACAAACTGATTACTCAATTGCCAACGAAACGCTGAATAAAACAGCTTATCTGGTTAAGGAAAAGCATCCCGATTGTCATGTAGTCGCCATCAATTGGGGACCTTGGGATAGTGGGATGGTGAGTCCAGAATTGAAACGAGCATTTGCTGAACGCAATATTGAGACGATACCCGTGGAAGTCGGAACGCAAATGTTAGTTGAAGAACTCGCATCTGAAAACCAATATGTACAGGTAATCATCGGTTCTCCTTTAACACCACCTGCCGTTGCTTTAGATTCCGAATTACAAACCTATTGCATCCGTCGTCGTTTAAATTTAGCCGACAATCCATTTTTACACGACCATGAAATTGCCGGTTATCCAGTTTTACCTGCAACTTGTGCTATTAATTGGATTGCCAATAGTTGCGAACAACTTTATCCGGGATACAAATTTTTTGGTTTTCAAAACTATAAAGTTTTAAAAGGAATTGTTTTTGATGATAGTTTAGCAGAAGAATATATTTTAGACTTACAAGAAATTTATAAAAATAATGATGGAATTGTTTTTGATGCCAAAATATGGAGTAAAAATCAAGCAGGAAAAACCCGCTATCACTTCAGCGTTCAACTATCCCTTAAACAGCAAATTCCCGATCGTCCGCTATACGATTCATTAGACTTAACAGCAAACAATAAAATCTTTACTTCTCGCGACCAAATATATCAACAAGGGGGAGCAAGTTTATTTCACGGCGCGGCTTTTCAAGGAGTAGAAAAAGTCTTAAATATCAGTCCAGAAAAAATTACCATCCAGTGCAATTTAGCAGCCGTAGAGCTTGAAAAACAAGGACAATTTCCCGTCCAAACCTTTAACCCCTACATAGTTGACGTGAAAATTCATTCACTGTGGCTTTGGGTACAAAACTATTATAAATGCGGCTGCTTACCTTCAGGAATTAAAACTTACGAACAATTTGCTTTCATTCCCTTCGATGAAACATTTTATATTTCCTGCGAAATCAAAAGCAAAACAGAAACAGCAGCAGTAGCTGAAGTTATTGCTCACGATCGCCAAGGAAAAATTTACATCCGAATGCAAGAAGCTAAAGGAACTATTTTACCTTTGAATTTAGCGAAAACCAGTTAATAGTAAACAATTCATAATTATTAATAGACGTAGCAGTGCTACGTCTCTACATTCTAGTTTTTAACTTTTAAATATGGTAAATAGCAACAATAAAAACCAGAAAATAGCCATAGTTGGTATAAATATAAATGGCTGTTCCTGCGAAGAACTAGATAAGTTTGAACGTAGTATTTATGAAGGAAAACCATATAGTATTCCCCAGGATTCCAATTTTAAAATAAATGAAATAGCCAACAAAGCCCTTGAAGATGCCAATTTAGACGCAAGCGCGATCGCAGTAACTACCGTCAGCGATCGAGATAATATCCCCGATTCGCAAGCAGAATTTGATAATTATTCTTTCACTCACACCGCAGTAGAAAAAACCGTATTTAACGCAATCAAAACAGCACAAAAGCTACTTACTGCTAGAGAAGTAGAGGCGGTTGTTATCGTTTCTCGTGCTGCTGCATTAGTCTTAATTGATGCTGATACTCACAATCATCAACGTATTTATGCGACAATTGATGCATTAATTATTCCTGAAAATTCTTCCCCGAAAGCACAAACAATAACTCAAACTTGTCAGCAAGCTTTTAATGTTGCTGGAGTTAAACCGGAAGATATTAGTTATTTAGAAATTTGCGATTGCAGTATTTTAGAGCCGAATCCGTTAGAAATTAAGGAGTTGGTTGCTGCTTATCAAACTGGATCGGAATTAACTTGTGCGGTAGGTAGCGTAAAAACGAACATCGGTAATGATGCAGCTTCAGAAATGAGCAGTTTAATCAAAACCGCTCTATGTCTTTACTATCGTTACATTCCCGCAGTCCCAGAATGGTCTACTCCTAAATACCCCGAACTATGGCAAGCTAGTCCTTTTTATGTTCAAACTCAGTCAAAACCCTGGTTTTTAGGCGCAGAAGCTAATAAAAGAATTGCTGCTATCAACAGTTT
Source organism: Rivularia sp. (in: cyanobacteria) (assembly GCA_965234645.1). Classification (GTDB taxonomy): domain Bacteria; phylum Cyanobacteriota; class Cyanobacteriia; order Cyanobacteriales; family Nostocaceae; genus Rivularia. The sequence continues at coordinate 6,451,522 of OZ248344.1, forward strand.
TAGTAACGGTAATTTAGCTCATTTAATTTTATCAGAAGCACCGCAACAGCAAGAACGTGACAGCAGATATTTAGAGCAAATGCCTCATTATTTGTTTCCTTTAGCTGCTTCGGAGCCTGCTGGATTATTAGAGCAAATTCAAGAATTAGAAGAAAGAATATCCCAAAGCGATTCCCTTGCAGTTACCGCAGCACAAAGCTTTGCAGCCTATCAAAAAAATCAAAATGCAACTTATGCTGTAGCCATTCTCGGACGTAACCTTAAGGAATTACAGCGGGAAACACAACGTGCTTTAAAAGGTGTAAAAAAAGCTGTATTAACTGGAGAAGATTGGAAAACTCCTGTAGGTAGCTGTTTCACCGCCAAACCTTTGGGTAAAAAAGGTAAAGTTGCCCTTGTATATCCCGGTGCTTACAGTTCTTATGTAGGAATAGGTCGAAATTTATTCCGCTTATTCCCCAAAATATGGGATTCTCCGATAATTCAAAGCGTTTACACTCGTGTTGCTAGTATTGAGAAATTTCTCTATCCTCGCAGCTTAAACGCCTTGACAAAAAGACAGTTAGAAGATTTAGAACAGCAATTGATGGATAATCCCCTTTCAATGCTGGAATCGGAAGTAGGTATTGCAGGATTAATGAGTACTGTTCTCAGAGATTATTTTAAACTGCAACCTGACTGTTGCTTTGGTTACAGCGTCGGCGAAACTACTATGGCGATCGCTCAAGGAATTTGGACTGATTTTAACTCAATTAGCAGTGGTTTGAATTCCTCGGAACTGTTTACCACGAGATTATCAGGTGATAAAAATGCGGTGCGGGAGTATTGGGGATTAACAGATAAAGAAATAAAAGGTGAATTTTGGCGTAATTACGTCTTAATGGCGGAAGTTTCTCAAGTTAAAGAAACTATTAAAAACGAGGATAAAGTTTATTTAACTCAGATTAATACACCCAAAGAAGTTGTTATTGCTGGAGATAAAGCAGCCTGTCAGAGAGTTATTGCAGCAATTGGATGTAATGCAATTCCCGCACCTTTCAACCACGTCATCCACTGCGAAGCGATGGCTTCTGAATACGATGAATTTGTTAAACTGCATACCCTACCGATAAAAAACAAACCTCAGATAGATTTTTATTCAGCTTCAAAGTACGGACTTCTTGACCTTGATAGTAAGGTTATGGGTGATAGTATCGCCAAAGTTTTGTGCGAGCAATTTGATTTTCCTCGAATAGTCAACCGTATGGAGGCAGATGGTGCGAAAATTTTTCTCGAAGTAGGAGCTGGAAATGCCTGTTCGCGATGGATTGGTGAAATTCTCAAGGCAAGCGAACACACCACTATATTTTTAAATCGTCGGGGAGTAGACGAGCATACTAGCTTACTTAGAGGTTTAGCTCAACTTTTCTCTCACCGAGTTTCCCTAGATTTATCACCGTTATACAACTTAAATTCTTCTGGGTTCACTTCTCAACCCGTGTCTATCCCTCCGTCAAAAAATGAAATTCAAAATCAAAACCAAGAAACAATGGTAACTTTATCTCCACATTATTGGAGCAATTTTAGTACGCAAGAGTTAGAAACATCGGCAAAATTGAATTATGAAAATTTAGAAATTTTAGATTCTGCAAGTTATCATAAATTAAATCTAATTACCAGTGATGAAAAGCTGGACAATTATAAAGTTTTTTCACCATTAATAAATAAGCAAATAAAACCCAGGTTAGCGAACAAGAAAAAATTATCTGGATTAATTCAATCTCATGCAAAAAGAATCAGCGAAACCAACCTACAATCCAGTCAATCCCAAGCTGTATTTTTACAAACCAGACAATCATCATTAGCAGAAATGGTGAAAATGGTTAAACTTCAGATTTCTCTTTTAAACGAACACATTAAATAGAGAGGGGGAGAGGGGGAGATGGGGGAACAAGGAGACAAGGAGAAATTTAAAACTCTTAACTCCTAATTCCTAATTCCTAACTCCTAACTCCTAACTCCTAACTCTTAATAACTAATCTAAAATCTATATGACTATCACAAACGCAGCCCCAGAAAAAAATGGGCATCATCCCAAATCAACATTACTTACACATCATCAAGATATTGCCTTTGATGAAGCAGGAATTAAATCGAAATTATTAAGTTTAAATCAACCTTGCTACGTTGTTAAAAGTAACGAAAAAATCGGATTTACTAATAAATTTGAGGCGGATGAGAGGGTACAATTACTCATGGCGCTGCCACCTCTGACGCTGCAACAATTAGGCGATCGCCGTTTTCTGGAATTCCACAAAGTCAAATACGCTTATACCGCAGGTGCAATGGCGGGTGGTATTGCGTCTGTTGAATTAGTAATCGCTTTCGGGAAAGCTGGAATCCTCAGTTCCTTTGGTGCTGGAGGTTTGAGCCGGGAACGTGTGGAAGCTGCGATCGAGACTATTCAGCAAGCTTTACCACACGGACCATATGCTTTTAACCTGCTCCACAGCCCCAGCGAACCTGCAATGGAACGGGGTTCGGTGGACTTATATTTGCAACATGGAGTTAGAACCGTTGAAGCTTCGGCGTTCCTCGATATTACACCCAACATCGTTTATTATCGCGCTGCCGGATTGAGTCTTAATAGCAATAATCAAATAGAAATTAACAACAAAATTATCGCTAAAGTTTCGCGGCGAGAAGTAGCCAGTAAATTTCTGGCTCCCGCACCGCTCAAAATGCTTCAGGAATTGGTCAACCAAGGCTTAATCACCGAACTACAGGCAGATTTAGCTCAAAAAGTTCCGGTTGCTGACGATATCACCGTTGAAGCCGATTCTGGCGGACATACAGATAATCGTCCTTTAGTGTGTTTGCTACCTTCTATACTTGAATTGCGTGATAAATATCAGCAAGAATACGGTTATAAAAATCCCGTGAGAATTGGTGTAGGAGGAGGTATTGCAACTCCGCAATCAGCATTAGCAGCCTTTATGATGGGTGCTGCTTATGTAGTGACGGGATCGATCAATCAATCCTGCGTAGAAGCAGGAACCTCCGAATATACAAAAAAACTGCTTGCAAAAGCCGAAATGGCAGACGTAACAATGGCACCAGCCGCCGATATGTTTGAGATGGGCGTGAAATTGCAGGTACTCAAACGCGGCACACTTTTTGGAATGCGATCGCAAAAACTATATGAGCTTTACCAGCGCTATGACTCCATCGAGGATATCCCCGTTGCAGAAAGAGAAAAGTTAGAAAAACAAGTGTTTCAGCAAAGCTTGGATGCAATTTGGTTAAGTACTCAGGCATATTTAGCACAACGCAGTCCCCAAAAATTAGAGAGAGCTATTAAAAATCCTAAATTCAAAATGGCGTTAATTTTCCGCTGGTATTTAGGTTTATCCTCTCGGTGGTCAAACGCAGGAGAACAAGGGCGAGAAACCGACTATCAAATCTGGTGCGGTCCGGCAATGGGTGCCTTCAACAACTGGGTGAAAGACACTTATCTCGCTCAACCGCAGAATCGTCAAGTAGTTGATATTGCCCATCAAATCCTGACTGGAGCCGCATATTTATACCGATTGCAAACCTTGAAATTGCAAGGTGTGGAACTACCCGCGCGTTTTGCTCAATATCATCCCGGTTTGCAGTGATGGAGAGAAGGGGTAGAGGGGGAGATGGGGACAAGTATTAACTCCTAACTCCTAACTCCTCACTCCTAACTATTTCCAATGCCCTATGCCCCATGCCCCATGCCCAATGCCCAATAATTAACAACTAACAACTAATAACTATGACTTTAACAGCTCAAGATATTCAAAGTTGGATGCTTTCTCAGCTTGCCGAACAGTTAAATATTGAAATTGATGAAATCGATATTCAAGAACCTTTAGATACTTACGGATTAGATTCGGCAGAGGCGATGATTTTGGCTAGTAAAGCCGAAAAGTTGCTCGGATTTGAATTGCCTCTGAATCTGTTGTGGCTTTACCCTAATGTTGAAGCGCTTTCCGAGCGTTTAGCTGAAGAAGTAGCAGAAAGAAAGTCGCAACAAGAAACCGGAACCAGAACATCAACTTTAGAAGGTAGCAAAATAGATTTAGGTGCTGAAGTTGTTCTCGATCCAGCTATAGATCCCCTAAAAGTACCATATGAACCTAAAGACGAACCCGAAAGCATTTTTGTAACCGGGGGAACGGGCTTTTTAGGAGCTTTCTTAGTTCAAGAACTTTTGCGCCAAACTAAAGCCGATATCTATTGCTTGGTAAGAGCTGCTGATGCGGAATCTGGAAAAAATCGTTTACTGAAAAACTTACAACAATATGAAGTTTGGGATGAGCAATACGGTTCTAGAATTATCCCAGTTACAGGCGATTTATCAAAACCTTTATTAGGTCTTTCTAGCGAACAGTTTAATTTACTTGCAGCCAAAATTGATACTATTTATCATAGCGCTGCTTTACTCAACTACGTTTATCCGTATGCGGGAATGAAGGCTGCGAATGTTTTGGGAACCCAAGAAATTATCAGATTAGCTTCCTCCGTCAAACGTAAACCCTTGCATCACGTTTCTAGCATTGCGGTGTTTGAATCAGCCGCTTATGCAGGTAAAGTTGTTAAAGAAGGAGATAGCTTTGACGAGCATGAGGGAATTTTCTTAGGTTACTCTCAAACTAAATGGGTATCGGAAAAATTAGTTAAAATAGCAGGTTCGCGAGGTCTTCCCGTAACTATTTACAGACCACCTTTGATTGGCGGAGACAGCGAAACAGGAGTCAGCAACACCGAAGACTTCATCTGTTTAATGTTAAAAGGCTGCGTGCAGATGAAAAGTTTTCCCGATATAGACTATTGTTTGGATATGTCTCCTGTAGACTATGTGAGCTCTTCAATTGTTTATTTATCGCAGCAGCCCGAATCTATTTCTCAAGCCTTCCACCTCCAACATCCCCAGCCAATTCACTTGAGCCAATTAGTTAATTGGATTTCAATACTTGGCTACGATATCGAGCAAATTCCCTACGAAGACTGGTTAGAGAAACTACAAACTAGCGCTTGTTCTCCAGAAAATCCTCTTTATACCTTAAAGCCTTTTCTACTTCAGCGCTGGACAGAAGAACAGTTAACTGCAACCGAAATATATATGCAAGCAAGAAGACCATCCCAAATCAGTTGCAAAGAAACTCTTAACGCCCTTGCTAGTTCCGACATAGTTTGTCCTCCCCTTGACCCAAAACTATTTAGTAAGTACTTATCATACCTGTTGCAAAGCGGTTTCTTGAGCGCGGTGTAGGACAGTTAGGAGTTAGGAGTGAGGAGTTAGGAATCAAAATTTCTCTAGATTTTCTTATCTCCTGCAATGGGAGCGTCTCGCTCCCTAGTAAGAATTCAGAATGTTGCCACCTTACTTTAAATGCATTTTAAATACCTATACAATTGTATTTTATCATGTTAAAAAAACCTCTTCGCATTGCAATTGCCGCAGCATCATACGCTCCGTTTCTAACGGGAGTTTCTGTTGCAGTACATCAACGTGTACGCTGGTTTTTGCAGCAAGGACATGAAGTTTTTCTGATTCATCCCCAAATCAATAATCAGTATCCTGTAAATGTTATTCAAAGTCCTATGCCGGGATTGGATGAACTACAGCAGTATCCAAACTTTACGAACTATACATTTCCCACAAAGCCACTAATATTTTATAAATCTCTTCCTCAGCCATTAAATCATCGGTATTGGAGCGATACTAAATTACTAGAAGATTTTAAACCCGATATTATATTAGTAGAAGAAGCGCCACAAATGATGGGAATATACTCACTTTTTTTACAAGGTTATGGTCGCCCCATTGCAACTGAATATGCCCAAAATACTGGCACCCCAACAATATCTCTGTTTCATACCGATATCGTTGCCTATATTCCACATTACTTAGGAAACCAAGTATTTAGTCTAATTCGTCCTTTCATTCCGATCTTAGCTAAACACATTAGCGAATCTTACGACCTGAATTTATTTTCTTCAAAAGAACAACTTGCTAAATACAAAGCAATGAAATTCCAACGTAGCGAATACTTTCCTTATCAAGGCGTTGATTGTGAAAAATTTAATCCGGAAAACATCATCTATAATCCGATTCCCGACGACAATAGACCAACGTTATTATTCGTAGGACGCATTACAGGCGAAAAAAATGTTACTCAACTTTTTGATATATATTCTATAGTTGCTTCTTATATTAAAGACGTTCACTTAGTAATTGTTGGTAGCGGTCCTTTAGAGTCTAAAATCAAGCAACGCGCCCAAAAATTTGCATCTGGTGTAACAGTTTGGGGTGAGTCTCATGGAAAAGAACTTTTAGGATGGTTTGCTCGTGCTGATGTATTTATCAATCCTTCCATAACCGAAAACTTCTGTACTGCTAATAACGAAGCCTTGGCTTCCGGAACTCCTGTTGTTGCTGCGATTGCACCCTCTACAGCAGAGCAAGTTATACCAGGTAGTAATGGCTTTTTAGCTGAACCTAACAACCCCAAAGATTTTGCCAATAAAATCATTCAAATTCTAGAGAATAGTCAACTAAAAGACGAAATGTCTAAAAATGCTCGTTCTTTCATTCTTGAATTTGATTGGGCGGCTTGTATGGAAAAACTGGAATTGAAACTCTACCAAGTTGTTGAAAAATCTCAGAATAAATTATCATCTATTACTTCGTAATTAGAAAGTTTTATATCGCAACCCTATATAATTTTTTATGATTTACGGTGTTTGCTAAAATTCATATAGAATAATGCCTGCTTGCTACTACAAAGCAACTCTTAACTATCATCAAGGGACAAAATAGTCATGGTTCAAAAGGAAGGTCAGCCTCTAAATAAACCCCTCTCCCGGCGGCTTATGTATGTATTAGTCGCTTTAGCTTTGAGCGGTGGGGCTGTCTTTCTTTACAGCTTGGTACAACTTCGCTCAAATTCCGAACAACCAATTGCACCTACTACACAACCAAGCGAACCAGTTACTATTGGTGTTGCAGCTTTAGGGCGTTTGGAACCCCAAGGAGAAGTTATTCGATTATCCGCACCAACTTCAAGTGGAAGCAATCGAGTTACCCAACTTTTAATTAAAGAAGGCGATAAAGTCCGTAAAGGTCAAATAGTGGCAATCATGGAAACTTACGATCGCAGCCAAGCCGCTTTAAATAAAGCCAAAGTAGACGTTGAAGTTGCCAAAGCCGAGTTAGCGCGAGTCAAAGCTGGCGCGAAATCCGGAGATATTCAGGCTCAAAAAGAAGATATTTCTCGCTTAAGAGCCGAACTAGAAGGACAAATCGCCACTCAAAAAGCAACCATTGCTCGTATAGAAGCCGAAGTTAAAAATGCCGAAGTTGAAAACCGGCGCTATCAAGGACTTTACCAAGCCGGGGCGATTGCTGCATCCGAAGCAGATACTCGTCGCTTACGGCTTGAAACCGCTCGAAAGCAACTTCAAGAAGCCAAAGAAACATTAAACCGGACTATCGAAACCACCAAAATTCAGTTAGAACAGGCAAAAGCAACCTTAAATAGCGTTAAAGAAGTGCGTCCCGTCGATGTGCAAGTAGCCCAAGCCCAACTAGAAAGTGCGATCGCCGTTGTCAAACAAGCAAAAGCTGATTACGAATTAACCGCGATTCGTTCCCCAATAGACGGTCAAATTCTCGATGTTAACGTCCGTGCAGGAGAAGTAGTTGGAAATAAAGGAATCGCCGACATCGGAAAAACAAATCAAATGTACGTCGTAGCTGAAGTATACGAAACCGACATTAAAAAAGTGAAAATCGGTCAACCCGCCGTGATTACGAGTGCAGCCTTCAACGGAACCTTGGAGGGAACAGTTAGTCAAATTGGTTTACAAGTAGACAAACAAGACATTTTTGATGTTAATCCACAAGCAGACACAGATAGCAAGGTAATAGACGTAAAAATCCGTCTCAAACCAGAAGACAGCAAAAAAGTAGCCAATTTAACCAACCTCCAGGTACAAACACTTATTAAAACAGTAACCAGTAACCAGTAACCAGTTAGGAGTTAAGAGTTAGGAGTTAAGAGTTAATTACCTAATCCCCAATGCCCAATGCCCAATGCCCAATGCCCAATGCCCAATGCCCAATGCCCAATGCCCAATGCCCAATGCCCAATGCCCATTAATTTATCATGACTATTCCCGTTGCTTGGCTACAATTAACTCAACAAAGAGTACGCTTTCTCGCTACTTTGGCGGGTGTTTCCTTTGTTGTGATTCTAATATTTATGCAGTTTGGTTTCCAAGATGCGCTCTATTCTAGTGCTACACAATTACATCAAAATTTTAAAGGCGATCTATTTTTAATTAGTTCTCAATATAATGCTTTAACCTCTCAACAAAGCTTTCCTCGCAGTCGCTTATATCAAGTTTTAGCTTTTAAAGGTGTAGAGTCGGTTAGCCCTGTTTACGTTCAATTTGCTAAATTAAAAAATCCTTATAATGGAAAAAAGAATCCTATTTATGTAGTTGGTTTCGATCCAGCCCAATCCGCTTTTAACTTACCGTCCGTAAATAAATTATTACCTTTAATTCAACTTCCTAATACAGTACTTTTTGACGGAGCTTCCCGACCGGAATATGGTCCAATTGCTCAAGACTTTTCGGCAGGAAAAGATATTAAAGTAGAAGTATTTAGTTACAATGCTCCTATTGGTTATAAAGTAAAAATTGGTGGCTTATTTCCCCTCGGTCCTTCCTTTGGTGTAGATGGACATTTAATTATGAGCTATTCAACTTTATTACGAACCTTTCTCGATCGTAAAGCCAGCTATATAGATATAGGTTTAATTAATCTCGAACCAAACGCCGACAAAGAAAAAATTTTAACAAACTTAAAAGAGAATCTACCTAATGATATTAAAGTTCTAACCCGTGAAGATTATATCAAATTTGAAAAAGATTACTGGTCTTTACGCACCCCAATTGGTTTTGTATTTAGCATGATGACGATCATGGGGTTAGTAGTTGGAACTGTATTTGTCTACCAAATCCTCTATAGCAATATTTCCACAAACTTAGTCGCCTTTGCCACTTTAAAAGCAATGGGATTTAAACATAAATATTTATTAAAAGTAGTGTTTCAACAAGCTATATTATTAGCTGTACTCAGTTATATTCCAGGATTAATTATTACCTTTGGTTTGTATGACATCGCCAAAGATGCGACAAAACTACCTATAATTATGACTTGGGATAAAGGAATATTAGTTGTATCTTTAGTAACTTCAATGTGTTTAGCTTCTGGTTTTTTAGCAGTACAAAAGTTACAATCTGCCGACCCGGCGGATATTTTTTAAAAGGATGGGGAGATGGGGAAGAGGGGGGAGAGGGGGACAAGGGGACAAGGGGACAAGGGGAAGAGGGGGTAGATCGTTAATTATTAACTTTTAACTCATAACTCCTAACTCCTAACTCATCACTATTAACCTTTGACCTTTAACCTGACTATTATGAACCAACCTATTATAAAAGTAAAAAACTTAAATCATTATTACGGTAGTAAAGCTTTAAAAAAACAAATTTTATTTGATATTAACTTAGAAATTAAGCCCAGAGAAATAACTCTTCTCACCGGACCATCAGGTTCGGGTAAAACCACATTATTAACTTTAATTGGTGGTTTGCGTTCGGTTCAAGAAGGAAGTCTTCAATTTCTGGGAAACGAACTTAATAGAGCCAATGCCGAGCAATTAGTTTATGTACGTCGCCAAATTGGCTATATTTTTCAAGCTCATAATTTATTAGAATTCTTGACTGCACGGCAAAATGTTCAAATGTCATTAGAACTTCAATCAATTCCCGAACGAGAATCAGTTTCTAGAGCGGAAGCAATCTTAAAGTCAGTAATGTTGGGTAATCGCGTAAATCACTACCCCAATCAACTTTCAGGTGGACAAAAGCAAAGAGTAGCGATCGCTCGTGCTTTAGTTGGTAAGCCTAAATTAATTCTTGCGGATGAACCTACTGCTGCTTTAGACAGTAAAACCGGAAGAGACATCATCGAACAGATGCAGCGACTATCCAGAGAACAAGGTTCGGCAATTTTGATGGTAACTCACGACAACCGTATTTTAGATGTCGCAGACAGGACTATTCACATGGAAGATGGCTTCCTCAAAGAAATAAGCGAAAATTCCAAGGTTGGGAGTTAGTAGTGAGTAGTGAAGCGAGCTTTTATTATCCATCAAAAATAATGTGGCTCCGTACTAATGAATGGTCTGTCTCATAAAAAATGCCGGGTGAGGGGGGAGAGGGGGAAGAGGGGGAAGAGAGGGGAGAAAAAACTTTCTGTTTTTAGGATACACCCCGCCAAATTAATGTGACACAATACCAGGACAAATCAGAATATTTACAACTTATCAAAATAAAAACTGCCAAGCAATTAGAACAATCAGCATATCTAAAATAATTGTCATTGCTGCTTTTAAATATCTATTACGACTGATTTTCCAGCCAGAAAAAACCAAAACACCTAGCAACCAAAGCGAATAAAGCTGTAAAGGCAAAAAGATTAAACCAATTACAGCAGCACGAAAAGCCCTTTCTAAGATTTCGTCTGCGGGTGAGACTTTTGCAAATTCATCATCATTATCATCATAATTCTCAAATTGAATATTGGTAGCAGTAAGAACATCAATTGCATTATCCATATCTGCACGACATACTTTTAATTTAATCCAGCCGACAGCAACACTCAAATGCCATGCAAAATTCGTCGTAGCCTCATCCGCAAGCAAACACTGAATTCCCGCCGCTTTCAATTGCTGTTGCGCCAAGGATGCTTCGATTGAATTTATAAAAGTTGCAATTGTTACAAGCTCATCGTTATTCATTTTATAATACTGCTTTTTTAGCTTCTTAAGCCATTTTCCAAAACGTAGTTTTTATGTAGCGCATCAAATGCAATATATTATAACAGCAATAAGGCTACACTGACATAATTTTGGATAAGTTTCATTTTTTCTTATCAACAACTCTATTTTTTAACTGCTTTCATAAGTTTTCACTACCCCCTATGGATATGGTAGTTAATTATAAATACTGAGATATAAAAGAAGTTTTCTTACAGCAATACGCGATCGCAGATTTTTGACTTACTAAAAATTTGAAATGCGTGAAATTCTGCTATCAAAGTAAACTTAAGCAATGCGCCGCTATTAGATTGAATAACATCACTTTATAATTTACTAGAAATATTACTATACGGGTTAGTAATTTTTAAAACAGGCTAGCCTCAGTTACTTAGTTATTTCTTCGTAAAATTCAGGATATAAAGATTTTAAAGATTGAAATAGGCGTTTATACTTCTTTTTTTCTCAAAAAACATCAAGTTTGAATTAATGAATTAGATGATGTTATATAAGTATTTTTGCCATGAGTATTTATCTCTATTTTCGACATTCAAAGGTATTTAAGAATACTTGATTGCCTGTTTTGTTTTGTTAAAACTAGAAGTGTCAGCAAAAAATCAGGTGCGTTTGCCGAAATTACCTTCAGGAGAAAAATGACTCATGAATGATTTCGACACACCGCTTAACAATGAATCATCTTTAACTGCAAGCCCTCAAGAATTAGTTCCTAATTCCGATCTAGGTGGAACAGATTTAATTTCTAAAGATTCACAAAATTCATCTAATTCTTCGATGCTACCTACTTTAGAAGAAGATGTCTTACGCTACGAAGCAGAAGAATTGAATCTAACCAACTATCTAATAGAGTCTAGTAATGCCTCTTCAGGGGGTAAACATATCTCTCTTTTAGGTAGCGATAGTGAAACTGGAACAGCAACAGGTGTTTTCAATGGTGAAGCTGGAATTTACCAAGTAAATGTCGGTTTTTACGATGAAAATGATGGAGTTTCTTCTGCGGATATAACTGTTGCAGGTGACACTAAAAGCTTTTCATTCGATAAAGATTTACCTGCAAATTATGCTGTTGCCAAAGCTTTGACATCTCGTGTCACCCATTCAAATATTGAACTCAAAAGGGGCGATCGTTTCGAGATTGAAGGAAAGTCTAATTTGGGCGAATATGCTCGTTTTGACTATGTTGAGTTTACCTCAGTCTCAGACACGGGTTCTGACAAAGGCTCTGACATAGGTTCTGACAAGGGTTCGGATACAGGCTCTGACAAGGGTGGAGCTAATACATACTACGTTTCTTTAAACGGTAGCGATGATAACCCAGGTACAAAAGAAAAGCCTTGGAAAACTGTTGACTATGCTGTTAGTAAAGAGTCTGCGGTGTCGGCAGGAGATACAGTTTTAGTACAGCCCGGAGTCTATACAGAGTTAATTACTCTTGAGAAATCAGGTAATAAAGAACTCGGTGACATTACCCTAAAAGCTGATGGTGACGTAACTTTACGCGATCCAGATCCTACTAAAGGTGGTTTTAGAGAGGGTGTAATTCAGTCTGCTGGTAAAGGTTACTGGAATATCGATGGCTTCCGGATTGAGAATACATCTTGGGCGGGTATTGCGTTGCGAGATGCGAATAATATGACTGTGCAGAACAATCACACTTTTGAAACAGGTGCTTCAGGTATCATCGTTTTACCTGAAACTTACTACGAAGGTGGAGAGGCTGAAGTTACCAGTAAAGATATCAAGGTACTGGATAACAACATTGAACGAGCAAACTGGAGGTGGACTGGTAGAGGAGATACTAGAGGTACCCAAGAAGCATTGAGTATCTGGGGTGTAGATGGTTTTGAGGTTGCGAACAATATTGTCAAAGAAGGAAATCGCGAGGGTATCGATATTAAAACAGGCTCTCGAAATGGTTCCGTTCATAACAATACAGTGACGGGTGTTGCAAAAGTCTCCGGTACACCTGGAGGTTATAATGGCGGTCCCGCTATTTATGTCGATGGAAACCGAGCCGATAGTTTCAACATTGATATTTACAGCAATCTTGTTTACGGAAACACCGCAGATGGAATTGTTATTGGTGATGAAGTACCCGAACAAGGAGATGTTAAAGATGTTCGCATTTACAATAATGTAGTTTACGGTAATGGGAAATTAGGTATAAATGCTGGTGCAGGAGTTACGGTAACTAGCAATGTCAGCGATGTTGAAGTTATCAATAATACTGTAGCTAAGAACGTTCAATCGATTTTGATTGATGGTACTGATTTCACTAAGGGCAGTAAAACGGACGATGTTGTAGTGCGTAACAATATCTTTGCCGATGCTCTCTACAGGAATGGTTCAATTGAAGATGCCGACGATGTAGTTTTGGATAACAACTTGTTTACAGGTGAATTTGCAGAACTCTATGAAGGTAAAAGCGGACTGAAGAATTTCAAAGAAACAAATAACATTGAGGTTAAATCAGTTGGTTTCTTAGATTCAAAAGCTAACGATTACCACTTAACTTCTGATTCCCCTGCAATAGATACAGCCTCAGATCGAATTCCCGATTATGCATCTACCGATAAGGATGGTGTAAAGCGGAATAAAAAGGATGCTGATATCGGTGCTTATGAGTTTCCTGGTTCTAAATAGTTAAGTTGTGATTTTTGATTAAGTAAGGTACCTCGCTTGTCTATCAACCTCTCTTCTTTAAAGGAGAGGGGTTTTATCTAGCTATCCCATTAATAACGTTTATTTGAAAAGCTGTAGTATTGTTCAACTACAAGCTGTAAACTTAGCTACTTAAAATAGTTGCCAAATTGGCATTACTTGTACAGAAATATCTGTTTAAATATACATCAATTGTACATCTATCTTTTTAAATAATTTATGACATTCTCTCAACAACAAAAACCCAAAGACTATGCATCTCTTAGTCAAAAAGTATATTAGTACATTAATCAACGCAGTTTGACTCAATTGGCGAAAGAGATTTTCCACAAAGGTATTCCTCTATCACGTAAATTAGTGGGACTCTACTTTGATAAAAGGTTTGATAAAAAATACAACGTTGATACTTGCGGTGCGATTCATTTAGAGGAACTAACCATACCAGATAAAAGCAATATCGAGTCTGCTTCTATTTACGATCCCGCTCCTGCTCGAACAGTTAGAACCCTGTTTTCTTATCTTCCTAATGACTTAAATAACTATACTTTGGTTGATTTTGGCTCTGGGAAAGGGCGTGTTATGTTAGTTGCCGCAGAGTATTCCTTTCGCAAGATTATCGGTGTAGAGTTTGCTAAGGAATTACACGAAGTAACAGTTGAGAACATTGCCAATTATAAAAGCTCTCAACAAAAGTGTTTTGACCGAAAATAACGGGATACAAGCCCCGTTCTAAAGGAGCGGCTTTTCTTGATTTTTAATATACTCTTTTAAAACTTCTAACGGCGCACCGCCAGCAGAAATAGCAAAATAGCTAGGACTCCACAATGATTGTTTGTGGGGTTTTTTAAATCCAGCTTGTCCGTAACGACGACTGGATACTCCTTTTAACGCATTAACTATTTGAGAAACGGATAGTTTAGGTGGATATTCAATCAGTGAATGAACATGATTTTCTTCACCATTAAACTCTAGTACTTGAAAATCCATCTTTTTTGCAACTCCTACAAATGTTTTTTCAATTAAATCTAAACTGTTAGCCGTAAATACAGGCCTGCGATATTTAGTTACACAGACCAAGTGAATCTTCAAGTCTGTAACGCTATGCCTCTCTCTTCTAAATTTAGTTGTCATTATATGCAGACCAATATATAATAAATATACAGAGCAATTATAGCATTAACCATAAAAGCTAGGTATCAGTATCGTTTTTACCCAACAGACCAACAGCAACAGAGTTTAGCTCAGTTGTTCGGTTGCGTGCGGGTAGTATGGAGTGCGAGTCGTTCATCTGAAACCTATACCAATAGGGGGATAGATGGCTGTTGGTAATGAGTTATAAAAACCCACCAACTGATAACTAAGAATCCGATGTGGGTGAAAATCCCACCGCCCTAATGCGGGGTTGAAAAGCATACAGCGTCCCCATTCGTGAGAATGGTGTGAAGTTTCCCCAACATCTGAACTGACAATCCAGAGGTTGAAGCGGGAGTAAAGGCGAGGGTACATGGCAACATGAACTGGTGATAATTGCTGAAAACACCAACTCGTAGCAAGAGTTCCATAATCGACCCTGGACTAAGGTAATACCAAGGAATAGGACATCGTGGAGGAGAACAAACAAAGTATCGTAACTATCTTAAAACTCGAACGGGGGATATAAGCTAGTGGGTCATGCCACACCCTGCGACCCTAAATAAAGGGAAGCCACAAGAAATACTGCTTTTCCACAAGCTAGTATCGCATTTTCTGGCACATAGGTAGATAGATACCCTCTAAAGAACTCAAAAAACGGAGACTTGGAACGAAATAACCTTTCTAGCACTCCCGAATAATTGGGCAGTCAGTCAAGACGAAAACTCTAGGAAACTAGGTAATAGAAAGGAGAGATGGAGTAAGAAGCAAATGCCTAATCCGAAACAACGGGTAACGCTGGAAAAGAGATGGGGTAATGCCCAGGATACGCAGACGTACTTCGCAAAGTTGCTGATTGAAAAGTTGTAAGTAAACAGTTTAAATGACTAATTCTAATTCTTTAAAGAATATAGAGGTATGGGAGAACATCGATTGGCGAAAAGTCGAACGATACGTCTTCAAGCTGCAAAAACAAATTTTCAAAGCTTCTCGTCAAGGTGACAACAAGAAAGTTCGTCAACTTCAAAAAACACTGATGAGGTCTTGGTCAAATAGGCTATTAGCTGTCCGTAGAGTATCTCAAGACAATCGCGGGAAGAAGACAGCAGGAGTAGACGGAGTTAAATCTCTAACACCCATTGCTAGAATCAAACTTGCAAAGCAACTCAGAATAAAAGGAAAAAGTAAAGCTACTCGTCGAGTATGGATACCTAAACCTGGAAAAGCTGAGAAAAGACCTCTTGGGATTCCGACGATACACGATAGAGCCTTACAAGGAGTTATTAAAAACGCCATAGAGCCAGAATGGGAAGCGGTTTTCGAGCCAAATTCCTATGGTTTTCGACCAGGACGAGACTGTCACGATGCCATTCAACAAATTAGAATATCAGTTGAAAGGAAACCTAAGTACGTACTTGACGCTGACATTTCTAAGTGCTTTGATAAAATTGACCACACCGCACTACTCAATAAAATTGGGTATAACGGTAAGGTCAGACAACAAGTAAAAGCCTGGTTAAAATCAGGTGTTGTTGACAACAATACCTTTCTAGAAACCGAAGAAGGAACGCCCCAAGGTGGCGTTATAAGTCCCTTACTCGCTAACATAGCCCTACACGGATTAGAAAATCATCTAAATTAATTTGCTAAAACAATTGACATGAGAAGACCAGATGGTCGCCGTCAAGAAGGCTGGCAAATGAAAGTACAATCATTAAATTTTGTGAGATACGCGGATGATTTTGTACTAATGCATAGGGATAAAAAAGTAATTCTAGATGGTAAGGAAGTCATAGAAAAATGGTTATCAAACATAGGCTTAGAACTAAAACCGTCCAAAACCAGAATCGCACACACTCTTCTACCCGAAGAAAGCGAAGACGGTAAAGCAGGGTTTGACTTCCTTGGGTTTCATATTTGTACTTTTAAAGTCGGATATCACTCAAGTATGAGGTTAAGCACAGGCAAAAGACCAGGAATTAGAACTCTCATCACTCCGACCAAAGAAGCTTACAAGAAACATCAGAAAAAGCTATCTGAAACAATCAAAAATAAAAAGATTGAAGGACAAGCCGAACTAATAGAAAATCTAAACCCAATCATTAAGGGATGGATGAACTATTATAAAACATCTGATATAAGTACGGTAGGCGGAAGCTTAAATCAGGATAATGACCTATACCATAAGTTGAGAAGTTGGAGCAGAAGAAGATGCAAAACCGACTGGAAAAAAGCTTACACAAAGTATTGGAATTATGTAGCTATCAAAGGTAAAAAGAAAAAGGTCAAACGCTTCTCAAGTAGAGAAGTCAACGGATTATACCTTACCAGCCATACCGATACATCGTGTAGCAACAAATACGTGAAAGTAAAAGGAGATGCAAGCCCGTTTGACGGCAATCTTAGTTACTGGGCAACCAGAATGGGTAGACACCCAGAAATGGACAACCTAAAAGCTAGTTTGCTAAAGAAACAAAAAGGCAAATGCCCTCGATGCGGACTATATATTCGCAACGAGGATATACAAGAAACAGACCATATCATTGGTGTAAAAGCACTAACCCCAAAGCAACGTCTCACCTTGATAAATAAAATTGCTCTGGGTTCAAAAGTCAAACCAACGCGCCGAGTTTGGATACCCAAACCCGGTACAGAGGAAAAAAGACCTTTAGGCATCCCGACAATGGAAGACCGAGCCTTACAAGCGTTAGCCAAACTGGGGTTAGAACCAGAATGGGAAGCGCGATTTGAAGTTAACTCATATGGCTTCAGACCCGGACGCTCATGCCACGATGCGATTGGAGCAATATTCTGTGCGGTAAATAAAAAATCTAAGTATGTCTTGGATGCCGACATTAGTAAATGTTTCGACCGCATTAATCACGATGCACTTCTTCAAAAAATAAATACCTATCCAACCCTACGGAGACAAATCCGAGCTTGGTTAAAAGCTGGTGTTATGGATGGAAAAGAACTTTTCCCAACCACAGAAGGCACTCCACAAGGCGGGGTAATTTCCCCTTTACTTGCGAATGTTGCCCTACATGGTATGGAGGAATTGATAATGGGTTTAGCCCCAAAATTCGATATGAAGCGAACCGATAACACTCAACTTAGTGTAAGAGACAAGCTGAAATCGATTTCATGTATTAGATACGCAGACGACTTCGTAGTCCTTCATGAGGATTTAGAAGTAATAAAGCTGTGTAAATTCGAGATAGAGAAGTGGTTAAGTGGCATCGGGTTGGAATTAAAACCGAGTAAAACGAGAATATCCCACACCCTGAATAAATTAGATAATGAAAAACCTGGATTCAACTTTTTAGGTTTTAACGTCATCCAATTTCCCGTAGGAAAATATAACTCAGGAAGGAACAGAAGCGGATTACTAGGTTATAAGACCATTATCACCCCCAACAAAGAGAGCCAGAAAAAGCACTATAGAAAGGTAGCAGAAGTAATAAACAAGTCACGCGGTATAGACCAAGCTACCTTAATTATGAAACTTAACCCCATTATACGGGGTTGGTGCAATTACTTTTCTACCGTCGTTACCCAAAAAGTATTTGAAAGGCTATGGCATTTAGTTGTTTGGAAGCTTCTTAAATGGGGTCGCCACCGTCATAGAAATAAAGGCAGAGCGTGGATACGCCTTAAATATTTTAAAACTGTAGAAGGCAATAACTGGGAGTTCGCAACCAGGGAGAGCAAAAATCCTCTAATACTAATACAGCATAGCTCCACAAAAATTACTCGCTATGTGAAGGTGAAAGGAAACGCATCACCCTATGACGGAAACTGGCTATATTGGAGTTCAAGAATGGGTGTACATCCAGAAGTACCTGTAAGGGTGGCAACGCTACTCAAGCGGCAAAAAGGAAAATGCGCTCATTGCGGTAATTTCTTTAAAGATGAAGATGTACTCGAAGTTGACCACATTGTTCCAAAGTCAAAAGGCGGTAAGGACAAATATGATAACTGGCGACTACTTCATCAGCACTGCCACGATACAAAGACCGCCAACGATGGCAGTTTTGGCAACAAATCTAACTGTAATAGTGTTGAGCCGAAGCCACTCGTCAAATCAAAATAGCTTGGTTTGAAGAAACTTGGTAATGACGTATTGGTGACAACAACCGTTTTACTGAGGAGCGGAATGATGGGAAACTATCACGTTCCGTTTTGGAGAGCAGTGGGGGAGGTGACTCCTTCACTGACTTTAATCATAAAAGTCGCGGGAGGACATTCCGAGACTCAAAATGGACGTGGAGGAAAGCATGAGACTTCCGTAAAGCTCGCCACGGGGATACTCCCCGTGGCAGACTTTACGTAAAGGAAGCAGTATCCCGTGAAGCGTCAACCCGTCCATTATTCATTCAACTCCCGTTGCTTGAATAGATGGGAATCGCCGCCCTAAAAGTGCGGCGAGGATGTCAATTACCCCTAAAATATCGCACAAGTCACATACACACATTTCTTGTTTTCTAAGCAATTGCAAAACTTTAATCCGCAGTGGCTCGGAAAGAGCATGAAAGCCAGCAATGATGATATTCGTATAAGTAACTTGCATTGCTGTAAGTTTAAATTATTGAACTGCATTTCCATCTTAATTTACGTTTGATGCGAAATTTTGTACTGAAACTACCTTGCTCCGCTTTTGTTTTCAGACATGGATATTTAAATACGAAGTAACTTTCAAAAATAGACGAAACCACAGGCTGAATATTAAAACTGCAATTTATAAAAATCTAACAAGATTTCATTCTAATTTCATTTGTGGATGAAAAAATGAAATTAGTGAAGAGAAAAATTACTAATATACTTTTCACATCAATCAATTGACTCTATAGTCAGCTAGAGAGTCTAAGCTGAATTTAGATACTTCAACAGAGGAATAGAGAAAATGAATCTACGTAATAAAACTCTTGCTGTTGCAGCTTTTGCAGGTTTAACAGTAGTTGGATTAAGTACGATAATCCCATCGTTTGCTCAAACAACTCAAGAGAAACCAACTGTTCTCGCTCAAAAAACACAAATGAACCCACAGCAGATGCATCAACACCATCGAGAAATGATGGGAGAGATGGGACAAATGCAAGAAAGTATGGGACAAATGCAGCAGAGAATGGCGGGAATTACTCCCGAAAAAATGCAGGAAATGATGAAAAACATGACTCCCGAACAAATGCGACAGCACCATCAAGGAATGATGGGAAATATGAAACAAATGAATCAGATGATGGAACAGATGAACCAACGCATGGGAGAAGGTGGTGAGATGAAAGGAAATTCCGATCGCCAAAAATAATTGCAAATGAATCACAAAATGTAGATAATGGGAGGTTTATATGGAAAATACTAAAAAAATTAACGACGATATCACAGTAACCGGACAAGTAACACCAGAACAGTTACAGCAAGCAACGAACTCAGGTTTCAAGTCTGTATTAAATTTACGCGCATCTGACGAAAAGGGCTTTTTAAAAGATGAACAACAACAAGCTGAAACTGCTGGTTTAAATTACACTAATATCCCTCTCAAAGTAGAAACAATCAATGATGAGCTTATCGGCGAAATACTAGAACAAATAGACAAATTACCTAAACCCGCACTCGTTCATTGTGCCAGTGGAATGCGAGCCGGAGCAATGTCATTGATGAATGTAGCCATACATAAAGGAATGACACCAGAAGAAGCTTTTGAAACCGCCGAGAAGCTAGGGTTTGATTATAGTAGCTCACCCAAATTGAAACAAGTATTTGAGGAATACATTGCTAAACATTCACCGCCTACTTATGGTGATTCTGACATTAAATGCATTCCGAGCTAAAGAATTTTTAATTTAAAATCAGGTATTTCGTGGCCTTATGCCGAAAGCGTTTAGCTCCGCCGATCGCCGTTAAGAAAATCCTACGAAATACCTAAGATATTTCATCTTAATTTCATTTTCTTAAACGAAACTGGAATTAATCGAGAATAAAAATATTATTTCTCGGTGTCACTGAATGTATAAATCATCATTCAGTCAACTTTTTATTGCTTATTTTAAATTAAAAACGCGGAATACACAAAATGCTGAAACTATTAAATAAGTTAGCTTCTATTTCATCAAAGATTGGTTTATTTAGTGTTAGTACTCTACTCTTCACTACTTTTATATCATTGGAAGCGTCTCCTGCAAAGGCGATTAAATTAACCAATGGAAAAACAGCTTTTGAGCATATCCCAAGCCTCACCCGCAGTGCTACTAGTAGCCGGATGCGAAATAATAATTATGCTACTTATCAATTCACTTTGAAAGTACCAGAAAACGCAGGAGAAGCACTCAAAGCAGTCAAAATTCAACAGCTAAATACCCCAAGAGTTATTAAATTTAACGATAAAAAATCTGATGCTTTCATCGGTAATAGTTTCGCTGGTGGTAAAAAATTATCATTAGCAGCAATCGGCGGAAATTCAAAACCCGGTACTGTTACCGTTGTTTTCGATCAACCTGTAACCCCTGGTCAAACAGTTACAGTTTCTCTCGACCCCAAAAGTAATCCATCTGTAAGCGGTGTTTATTTATTCGGTGTAACAGCTTATCCAATCGGTGAAAACAGTAACGGTATCTACGTAGGTACTGGTAGAATACATATCTCTAATTAAGCAAGTAGAAATAGATTATGATTTATGCCTTCATCTTCTTTTTTCTTAGAAGTTGGAGGCATAAGAAAGTTGTAAATTTAGATTTTGTGAATGTTTTTTAATCTTTAAAAAATATTTTATCATGTTTTAAATATTAATTTTTTTAACAAAAATAGGATTTTGATAAAAATGAAATTGCTGCATTACCTATACAAGCGTAAATACATACAAATATGAAATCAGCATGAAATACGAGTATTTCTTTTGACATAAATTTTATTTAACTCTAATGATAGAAGCGAAGCAAAGGAACAATTACCTATCAATAGGTAAACATCCATGTTGAAACAGGAAATAAAATTATGCTTTTAGTTCACGAAAAATACCAATCTAGCTTTGATGTGGCAATGCGTTGTGTAGTTGAATGCGAACACTGTGCTGAGGCTTGCATGGGTATGTCAGAGATGGTGCAATGCGCTCGTAGCTGTCTAGATTGTGCAGAAATCTGTCGTACTGCTGCAACATACATGGTAAGAGGTTCGCGCTACATTTCTCACTTAGCCCGTGCTTGTGCAGAGATTTGTGAAGCCTGCGCCACCGAATGCGAAAAGCATGATGCAGAACACTGCAAGAAATGTGCAAAAGCTTGTAGAGAGAGTGTTGAGGAATACAAGAAAATTGCTGCTGTAGCTGCATAAGCTTTTCAGTTAGCAGTTACCAGTGAACAGTAAACAGTGAATAGTTGTTTATCGCTGCTAACTGATTTAAACTCACAAGGAGAAATTTAAAATGGAATCCAAATCTGACAACAAGCCTTACATTAGCCTACTGATTGCACTGATAATCTCTTACGTCGTAATGATAGGCATTATGCTTTCGCGGGTTAACGAGCTTGATAACTTATTTATCAGCCTTAACCAAGTATATATGTCAGGACTAATGGTATCGGCGATGCTGCTCATCATGATGTTCGCAATGGGTTCCATGTACAAAAACAAGAAGTTAAATATTGTACTTCTAATTGTAGGAACAGCATCGATATTTATGTTCTGGACTCTTGTACGAACCCAAGCAGGAGTAGGAGATCAACAATTTTTGCGCTCCATGACTCCACATCACGCTGCTGCTATTTTGGTATGCCAGCAGTCATCTCTAACGGATGTGCGTATCAAGGATCTTTGTACGCAGATTGTCAGCTCACAAAAAGAGGAAATAAGGATTATGAAATCACTTATGAAATAGTTTGAGTAATAACAGTACGTAGTATTTAGTGGTTCATGATATTTAACTAAAATTCAAGGGTTTATTATTTTCACAGTCATGTGCAAGGTGCAAATATAAGCTAATGGCACAACATCATTCAAGAAATAACCATGCAGTTCGAGAACGGGACGAACACCAGAATCATAACCAACAAGCCGGACATCTCGAACATGGAGGACACGGTGGACACGGTAAACACGCCGGACACAGCCCGGAAATATTCAAACGTCGCTTCTTTATTTGCCTAGTTCTAACATTACCAATTCTCTATTTTTCCACCCAATTACAGACTTGGTTAAATTATCAGGCAATTACTTTTCCTGGTTCTGAGTGGATTAACCCAATTTTGGGAATTATAATCTATTTTTACGGTGGTTGGGTATTTTTAAAAGGCGCTTGGAACGAACTGCACAGCAAAATCGGGATGATGACGCTGATTGCGTTGGCGATTACGGTAGCCTTTGTTTACAGTCTTGCGGTTTCTTTTGGTTTGCGAGGTAAGCCTTTCTACTGGGAATTGGCAACCTTAGTAGATATCATGCTATTGGGACATTGGGTAGAAATGGCTTCGGTACAGGGTGCTAGCCGTGCGTTAGAAAATCTCGCTCAATTAGTACCTTCAACGGCGCATCGTTTAATTAATGGTAGAGTCGAAGATGTTCCGGTAAGTGAAATTCAAGCCGAAGACGTTATTTTAATTCGTCCTG
The DNA here is from genome assembly GCA_965234645.1 of Rivularia sp. (in: cyanobacteria). GTDB lineage: Bacteria > Cyanobacteriota > Cyanobacteriia > Cyanobacteriales > Nostocaceae > Rivularia. The sequence continues at coordinate 6,474,831 of OZ248344.1, forward strand.
GGGAACAGGTTCCCAACGATGGGATTGTCATTGAGGGAAACACTAATATCAATGAATCTTTTCTTACAGGTGAATCTCGCCCAGTTTCTAAACATGAAGGTGATGAAGTAGTCGCGGGTTCGGTGAATGGCGAAGGTTCGGTAAAAGTTGAAGTTTCCCGTATCGGAGGTGATACTACAATCAGTCAGATTATGCGCTTAGTAGAAGAAGCGCAAGGCTCAAGAAGTCGATATCAAGTATTAGCTGATAAAACTGCTTATTGGTTGACTATAGTTGCAATTACTGCTGGTAGCATCACTTTCTTTGTCTGGTTAGCTTTAAGCGATTTGTTATTCGCTGTTAACCGTACCGTGACCGTGTTAGTAATTACTTGTCCTCATGCTCTTGGTTTAGCTATACCTTTGGTAATTGCCAATTCTACAGCCTTAGCAGCTAAAAACGGGATTTTGGTCAGAAATCGCGATTCTCTCGAACGTGCGAAAGATATTAAAAATATGGCGTTTGACAAAACCGGAACGCTAACAGAAGGTAAATTTGGCGTGCAGAGAATGTATACGGAAGGTTTGGATGATAACGAAGCCCTGGCGATCGCAGCGGCTTTAGAAACTTCCTCAGAACATCCTTTAGCTAAAGCAGTTGTCCAAGCCGCCGAACGTCGCGAACTCGATTTACCGCAAATGACCAATTTTAATAGTGTAACTGGTCATGGTGTTGAAGGTAAAGTTAACGGTAAAAAGTATCGCATCGGACGACCTGAATGGGTGGAAGAAGACAATCTCACCTTTCCTTCATCTCTACGTCAGGGACTGCAAACAGCCGACGAACGCGGAGAAAGTCCGGTAGTATTGATGACCGATGAAAGCGCCGTAGCCGTGATTTCAATGGCAGACCAAGTAAGAGAACGAGCGCGAGAAACAGTTAATCAACTGCAAGCAAAAGGTATTCAAGTAGTAATGATTACTGGCGATGCAGAAGCTGTAGCTCAAGCAGTTGCCGATGATTTGGGTATTAAACGCTACTATGCCCGCGTATTGCCTGAAGACAAAGTAAGCATTATCAAACAACTTAAGCAGGAAGGTTCTACAGCTTTTGTAGGTGATGGAATTAACGATGCAGCAGCGTTATTGGAAGCTAATATTGGAATTGCGATTGGTGCGGGTACTAACGTTGCGATTGAGTCTGCGGATTTAGTGCTGATTGAAGATGACCCTTTAGATACAGTGAAAGCGCTGAATTTGGCACAGAAAACTTACAGCAAGATGATTCAGAACCTTTTCTGGGCAACAGGTTACAACGTAATTGCGATTCCTTTAGCTGCTGGTGTGCTGTATGCTTGGGGATTTTTACTTTCTCCGGCGATCGGTGCGTTATTGATGAGTTTATCAACAGTGATTGTGGCAATTAATGCCGTGATGTTACGACGGGCTAAGTTGGCTTAATTTTAAACGCAGAGGGGCGCAAAGTCAGCGCAAAGGTACGCAGAGTCTGAACTATTTTTACTGGAAAAATACAATGGCACTGGTTTTAGAACAAATTAATGCACCAGGACTTGCTCAGTTATCTTACCTAATTGGTGATGATAAGGCTGGTATAGTAGCTGTAGTTGACCCGCAGCGGGATGCTGATGTATATCTACAAATGGCTCGTTCTCGCGGTCTAAGAATTACTCATATTATTGAAACCCATATTCACGCTGATTTTGTTTCTGGCTCCCACGAACTCAAAGCGAGAACGGGTGCTAAAATTTACGGGGGTAAAAGCGATGATTACCAGTTCGATTTGCACCAATTGAGTGAAGGTGATGAGTTAGAGCTTGGTAAAATTACTCTGTGCGTTTTGCAAACACCCGGACATACCCCAGAACATATTTGTTTGCAGATATTTGATGCCCAGCAAGGTGAAGAACCATTTGCTTTATTTACTGGCGATACGCTGTTTAATTTGGATGTAGGAAGACCGGATTTACTGGGTACGGGTACGGAGAAAAAACAAGCCGCACAACTCTATCATTCGCTGTTTGATAAGCTGTTACCTTTGGGAGACAGAATCGAAATTTATCCCTGTCATGGTGCGGGTTCGGCTTGCGGACGTTCGATAGGAGATAGAAAACAAAGCACTATCGGTAACGAACGAGTTTTTAGTAAAGCTTTTAAAGAAAGAACGGAATCGGACTTTGTTGAGTGGATTTTGAGCGGAATGCCAGAACCACCTACTTACTATTCTTATCTGAAAAAGGTTAATGCTAAAGGTGCCAAAATTGTAGGATGCGTACCGACTTTACCACCGTTATCGGTAGAGGAATTCCAACAAAAAATGCAGGATGAGAACGCGGTAGTTATTGACACTCGCTCAATTCTAGCTTTTGGTGGCGGACATATCCCCGGTGCAATAAATATTGCTTTAACTTCATCATTTCCAGCTTGGATTGGCTGGACGATCGATCCAGATAAAACTATTTTGCTGGTGGTGGAGAGCGAGCGAGATATATCTTTGGTAGTAGAACATCTCTTCCGTATTGGTTATGACAATTTAGCTGGTTATTTACATGATGGGATGACAAGTTGGCAAAATGCCGGATTACCTTTGCAACATTTAGGAGAGTGGACTGTAAAAGAGTTAAATCAACACAAAGGAGATGCAAATTTAACAGTATTGGATGTTCGTAGCGAAGGTGAATATCAAAATGGTTATGTACCGGGAGCAAAGCATATTTACGTACCGCATTTAGAAGAAAACTTAGACAAATTGGATAAAAATCAGACAGTTGCTACTTACTGCGGTAGTGGTTATCGGGCTTCAATTGCTGCGAGTATTTTACAAAAACACGGTTTTGAGAACGTTATCAATGTACCCGGTTCGTGGATTGCTTGGAAGAGTGAAAATTTGCCAGTACAACAACCAGCGTAATTGACGATTATCAGTAATCGATTGCAGTAATTTTGTTTTTTTAACAAAGGGGAAGTAGGATGAATGCTTATGAAAATTTTCATCAAATTGTATTAAACGAAACAGTATCGCCGCCGACTACTGTAATTGAAGCAGCTAAAAATCAGAAAACCCCTACTAATAGCGGCTCATTAGCAGGAATGGGGTTTTTCTTCTTTTTAATTTTGATCGTAGCTCTAATCAAGTGGTGCGACATTCGCAAATCGTCATCAGAACGTTTTTCTAACATCCGCATTAATCGTAAAACTCGTTGTTCAAAATGTCGTTACTTTGACAATAATTCCTATCTTGAGTGTGCGGTACAACCAGAAAAAGTGATGACTAAAGAAGCAAAGGATTGTCAGGATTACTGTCCTTGAAATAAATGCCCATGAATTATATTTCTAAATCAAATAAATCAAATCAAACGCTTAAATTAAAAGATGGTCGCCAGATGGGATATGCCGAATACGGTGACAGTAATGGAAAACCCGTGTTCTTTTTCCACGGTACACCGGGATCGAGGTTGACTCGCCACCCTGACGAATCTATTGCAACTTTGTTAGGAGTTCGTATTATTACCATTGACCGTCCGGGATATGGTTTGTCGGACTTGCAGCCAGATAATACGTTAGTGAATTGGACTCAAGACGTTGTTCAACTTGCTGATGCTTTAAAGATAGAACAATTTGCAGTTACAGGTGTTTCTGGAGGTGGAGCATATGCTCTTGCTTGTACATCTGAAATCCCCGAACGGATAACACGGACTGGGGTTATCAGTAGTATATCTCCTCTCAATCTTTCCCAAGTCACTAAAGGGATGAACTTGACAAACCGAGTTTTATTCGGAGTAGCGCAATATGCTCCCTTTCTTCTAAATCCTTTATCAAGTTTAATTGTACGCACAGCACGCAAAGATCCGCAGAAGTTATTTGATTATGGGCTGATGAATTATTTTCCTATACCTGACAAAGAAGTTTTATTTCAACCTGCTGTGCGAGAAATGTTTCTAGAAGACTTACCCCAAGCCTTTCGTCAAGGAGCTTGTGGATTTACGTTAGATATGAAAATTCTTGGTCAATCTTGGGGCTTTCAATTAAAGAACATCTCTGGAAAAGTATACCTTTGGCATGGCGAGAAAGATGAAAATGTTCCTCCAAATGCAGGACGCTATCTTGCAAACACTATCCCTAACTGTGAAGCTCATTTTTATCCCGATGAAGGTCATTTGCTGATATTTAACCACTGGCAAGAAATTCTCAGCACTTTAGTTAGTTAGGACTTACTCGCTTTCTAAGTATTACCGATTAATTAATGATGTTAGCAACGGCAGGATTATCTTACGCAGTGAATTTTAAACCAACAAATTTAGGAATAAACAAACCATGACCGATTGTATTGAAACTCTAGAAGGATACGTTGTTGATATTATCTGCATTCGCAAATATCCGCAAAATGAAACGGTCGAACGCGCACGCGCTCACAGCCGTGATTGTGCTTTAGCCGGACATTGTGCTGAGAGTGGCTTCGGTTTAATTGATGAAGAAGGAAGAGTTGCATTACTAGACCCGAAAGCCACACTACAGGTGGTTGAGGAAATACGCAATAGCGATCGCAATCGGGGGATTAAATTACAGGTGAAGCGCGAAATGCAGACTGGTGGAGAAATGGAGACGATTGAAGTTAAAGAAGTTCGGGTTCAGTAATATTTAATTTTTTCAATGTTTAACCAAAAAATAAAGGAGAAAAGACAATGCAAAACAACTCAAATGTTTCCGCAATCAAGACAGCCAGCGGCTTTAACCTGCTACTTGGATTATGGTTAATTATTGCCCCTTTCCTACTTAACTACTTAACTCCTGCTGCAAGAGGTAACGACATTACTATCGGCGTTACCATCGCTATCTTGGCAGCAGTTCGGGTATTTGGAGCTTACCGAGCGGCTTCCTTACAGTTGGTTCAATGCTGTGTTGGGATTGTGGCTTATTTTAGCTCCCTTCCTACTCCGTTATTTTGCTCAAATCGCATTTTGGAATGACATCATTGTTGGAATAATTGTCCTCTGTTTAGGGGTTTGGAGCGCAGTTTCTAGCCGTCGTCGTCCCCCTGTTGAGTAATGCGAAATTGATGTAGAGACGTAGCAGTGCTACGTCTCGAATAATGTGAAATCACAACTTCATATTTATATTCAACAACGCCAGGATTTCATACTAATTTCATTCTTGTTAGAAACACTAAAGATAGAAGCTTTAGTATAAATAGATAGGAAAGGAAAATCGCTATGAGTTATGATTACGACCTTTTTGTGATTGGTGCCGGACCTGGAGGAGTTGCTGCTGCCGAACGTGCTGCTAAATATGCGGCAAGAGTCGCGATCGCCGAACGCGAACAGGTCGGTGGAACCTGTGTAGTACATGGTTGCATTCCCGAAAAATTGATGACCTATGCGGCTAGTTTCTCTAACTTTTTTCGCAATGCTGACGAATACGGCTGGGGGAAAGTGCAAACCAACTTTGACTGGCAACAATTTATGGCAGCTAGAAGTGATGATATCGATCATCTTTCGGAGGTACATACTGAGCATCTGCAAGAAGCTGGAGCAAAGCTGCTTAAAGGAAGCGCCCGTTTACTAGATGCTCATACCATCTTACTTGGCGAACGCGAATATACTGCTGAAAAAATATTGTTAGCAGTAGGTGGAAAAGCTACCAAACCAGATATGCCAGGAGTTGAATATGCGATTACCAGCCGCGAACTACTGACTCTCGATCGGCAGCCAGATCACTTAGCGATTGTGGGCAGCAACCATATTGCCGTCAAATTAGCGGGGATTATGGACGGACTGATCTCGAAGGTGACTTTAGTTGTAGCCGAAGATCGCATTTTACCGGGCATAGATGAGGATGTGCGGAAAACGATTCAAGCACAAATTAGCGATTTGGGAGTTAAAATCTGCCTCAACAGTAAAGTTGAAAAAATCGCCCCTTCAGGTGAATGTCTAAGTGTAGCTTTGTTATGTGACGATGAGGATCTACCTATAGAAGTCGAAAGTATTGTTTTTATTGAAAATCGCATTCCCAACTTAGAAGGGCTGGATTTAGAGAAAGTTGGAATAGAGATTATAGAAGGAGCGATCGCTGTTGATGAATATAGCCGCACGACTCAACCAAACATTTTTGCTGTTGGTGACTGCACCCCCCGACCTCACTGGACACCAGTGGCGATCGCTGCCGCTCGCGCTTTCGCGGATACAGAATTTGGCAACAAAAATCACACCATTGATTATGATGGCATTCCTTATGTAGTTTCTGCGATACCGGAAGCCGCAGTGGTTGGCTTAACTGAAGCTGAAGCTCGCGAACAGTTTGGTGATGTGCGTTGCTATACCAAAAAGTTTCAACCACTTTTCAATCTAATGGCTGAATCGAAGCTGAAAACCTTGCTCAAGTTAGTCGTGGAGGGTGAATCAGAAAGAGTTGTGGGCACTCATATGGTAGGACATTACGCCGCAGAGATAACTCAGATGATTGCTTTAGCAATGAAAGCAGGTGTCAGTAAGAAAGACTTCAATTCAACTATCGGTATTCATCCTACGATCGGTGAAGAATTTTTCACTATGAGCTAATTTTTTTTAAACAATTCGTTCAAGCTTCTAACTCGTTTTTTTAACATAATACAAAAGTCATGACATTTAACTGGGCACACGTACATTTACTTTTGAATCATTTTCCGATTGTGGGCGCAATATTTGGTCTACTATTATTAGTTTACGCAATGGCAAAAGACAGCAAAGAATTAAATCTTGCTGTTTACTGGCTGTTTATAATCATTGCTTTACTAACAATACCTACATATTTTTCTGGAAAACAAGCTGCCGGTATTGTTCTTGACCTCAATAATGTTTCGGAAGCTTTTGTTCACGAACATCGAAATATTGCTGAATGGGCTTTTATTACTTTAGAAATTACTGGAGCCTTCGCTTTAATGGGTTTATTAATCTCTAAAAGACCGAGAAAAACTCCTAATTGGCTTACAACTATATTCGTAATATTTGTAATAATTTCTACAGGTTTAGTATCTTGGGCTGGATTACAAGGAGGAATTATTAGACATACAGAAGTCAGAGGAGATTTACCATTCTTAATGCCAGATGAAACAGGTTCTGATAATCATGGAGGTTCTGAAACACAGAGGGGACAATCTGAAGAATCCGGACACACTCATTGATTTTTTAATCAAAAATATCAAACTGATTTACTATGCAAGGTTATAAGAAAGTTTTTCTGTTTTAACTCTTTCGGTAAATACTATGGCTTGATACAAAATAGATTATTGGAATATCTACAAATTATCGATTTGTGTTAATTGAACAATCAAACAGGAGGAATTAATTATGTCTAAAGTGGGTTTATTCTTCGGTACTCAAACAGGTAACACACAAACAGAAGCCGAAATTATTCAGAAAGAGTTTGGAGGTGAATCTGTGGTAGATTTAGAAGAAATTTATCAAGCTGAACCAAGCGATTTTGATGAATACGAAAATATTATTATTGGCTGTCCGACTTGGAATATTGGGGAATTACAAAGCGACTGGGAAGAGTTTTACGAGCAGCTAGATAATATTGATTTCAGCGGCAAAAAAGTTGCTTATTACGGTGCGGGAGATCAAGTTGGTTATCCCGACACTTTTCAGGATGCAATGGGGATGCTAGAAGAAAAAATTTCCGAACGTGGAGGTAAAACAGTAGGATATTGGTCAACTGAAGGTTATGATTTTAGCGAATCAAAAGCGCTCAGACATGGTAAATTTGTCGGTTTGGCTCTTGATGAAGATAACCAGTCCGATTTAACCGACGAACGAATCAAAGCTTGGGTGGCTCAGGTGAAAAAAGAATTTGGTTTGTAAGATAATTGTAATTGTTTTGATTAACTACTGAAGCCAAAACAATAGTATGCATTTAGAGTAGTTATGGTTATTAAACTTAATAATATAAAAACGTTTAAGAACCAACTACTCAGTATATCTATGAATAATAAATTGGATTTTTTCTGAAGATTTTAAGTAATAGACAACCGGGAATACTAAAATATTTGGAAACGAGTAGAAAATGAGTTGGATTTGGCAAACCATAGGCGTAGTATTGATACTCATCTGTTTAATAGATTTATATTTAACTGTGTTGTATCCTCGTAGCGGTAAAAGCTTATTAAGTATGCAAATAAGTAAGCTATTCTGGAAATTGTTTTGTTTAACCTCGCGTATTCTTTCTATGACAATTTTAGAAGCAGCACTTGGTTTTTCTATTTTTACCTTAACGCTTACCTATTTTCTATCTGTATATAGTTCTTTAACTAGCCGTAATACTTTTGCTTTAAGTTTACAGCACCGTACTGCAAGTAAAGGTAATGGCTTAGAAATGGTTGTTCGTTTGGGGGCTGACGGAAACTTTAGCGGTGCGCGTCAAGAAATTGAGCAAATAGCTAGAAATTTATTACAATTGCTTGAATCTCATCAATATATCCAGTTCTGCACTATTTTCGCTTTCAGAAACCTTTAGCTAGATACAAATGCTCATAATGTGTTAGGTGGCAATTATCTCTTACATTTGGTTGGCTGGTGGAGTAATTGCTTCGTTTGTGGCTAAGTAGAAAATAGATAATACTGTATTAATTAATTTATAAACCCTGATTATGTCCCAGAGGTAGCAGTGCTAACTCTGGGACAACCATTTAACGAGAACCGTTAATTCTTGAATGAAAAATATTCAAGAATTACCAAGACTTGTAATTACCTGCTCTCATAAATCTCATAATACATGGGATAGCGTTGTGCTATGTCAAATGGCATAGATGCTGCACGTACTTGGCTAAATATTCCACAGTTTTTTATTTCATCAGAAGGAATGGGATTTGTTATAGGGTCAGTAATATATAAAATCACCATATTCCTGGGAGACTGTCGATAAGACTGCTTAATATTCTCGATTACCTGGGATAAAACGTTTTGCTCAAAAGGAGCGAAAAAATAGAATACACACTTCTCTTTCGGAATCTTAAAATTTACAGCGTCCATGCAAAGAGATTCAATCTCAAAACACTTTTGTTTAGAACTTTTATAGTTTGCAATGTTACTTACTGCGACTTCGTGTAATTCATTGGCAAACTCAACACCGATAATCTTACCAAATGAATACTCTGCACCTACAAACATTGCACGTCCCTTTCCGGAGCCAAAATCAACCAAAGTATAGTCTTTCAAGTCATCAGGAAGATAAGAAAAAAGCCTCCTAAGTGTTGCAGCAGGTGCGGGGTCGTATATCACTCCAGACTCAACATTCTTGCTATCTATCGTCAATTCTTTTAAGTGAATAGAACCGCAAGTATCAACATTGTATTTTTTATCAAATTTTTTATCAAAGGAGAGTCCCATTAATCGACGAAATAGGGGAAAACCATTCTTCGAGATTTCCTTAACCAGTTCGGTAAAAGTGCGTTCGCTGATAAACAGCCGTATCTTTCTGCTAATGGATGCATAATCTTGGGCATTCTTAGGACTGGAGAATGTCATAAATATTTTCTTTGTTGTAATTACTTTCTTATTCATTTAAACAGAAAATAGTTCATTAATTACGCCATTTTGGCAATTTTTATCAGCCTTGATTACCTTTTCTAATAAATTAATAGACATTCAAAAATTACATAACATAAAAATATGAAATCAAGATGAAATACTTTTAAATCTCAAGATATGAATGCATTTTATTTTTGGTAAATATGTAATTTTATAAAAAAATCTACCAGTAAAAAGAACATATACCATACCAAGATGAAATCAAGATGAAATACTATTGAATCTTAAGATATAAATGTATTTTATTTCTGGAGAAAGATGTTATTAATTCTAAAGATTTTTATTATGTGAATACTGAAAAGAATGTCTATCCATAGCCCATGCCTAAATACTTGTAGGGCGTTTGTGAAAAACTATGCAATCCACTTTTAATCTTAAAAAAAATATTTTTTAGTTTATCCCTTGACTCTATAGCTAACTAGAGGGTTTAATATGTTCTCAAAGAAGCAAATTACTTTTCTTAATTTCAAATTCAAAGACCATGACTATCCAATTAAAAGTTCCAGATATAGCTTGTTCAGCTTGTGTAAATACTGTAACTAAAGCAATCAAATCTGTTGATGCTAATGCCACTGTAGAAGCTGATACAAAAACAAAAATAGTTAAGGTTCAATCTCAGCAATCAGAAGACAAAATTAAAGAAATTATAGCTAAAGCTGGCTACCCGGCTGCTTAATTTTTTGAAGTACCCGCCCTACTTTCATTTTTGATATACAAAAAGTGAGTTTTCTCGCTTTATTAACCCATTCCAATTATGGATACTACTACTCTTAAACTGCGAGGTATGAGTTGTGCCTCGTGCGCTAACAGCATCGAAGAAACTATTAATTCTGTTCCGGGAGTTAGCGAATGCAACGTTAACTTCGGTGCAGAACAAGCTACTGTAAAATATAATCCTCAAAAAACTGATATCAAGCAGATTCAAGATGCGGTTGATGCGGCTGGATACAGTGCAACTCCCCTACAAGAGCAAGAAATGATTACCGGGGAAGATGATGAGGATAAAGCCGCTCGTAAAGCCGAATCCCGCGATTTAATTCGCAAACTAATTGTGGGGGGTGTAATTAGTATTATCCTCATCTTTGGTTCTTTGCCAATGATGACGGGCTTGGAATTACCCTTTATCCCTGCATGGTTGCACAATGCTTGGTTGCAGCTAGCACTAACCGCACCCGTACAGTTTTGGTGTGGTTATGGGTTTTATACCGGAGCTTGGAAAGCTTTTAAACGTCACGGGGCAACAATGGATACCCTGATTGCCTTGGGTACTTCGGCGGCATTTTTCTATTCACTGTTTGCAACGATATTTCCCGATTTCTTTCTTAATCAAGGTTTGATGCCGGAGGTATATTACGAAACTGCTGCGGTTGTAATTACCTTGATCCTGTTAGGACAATTGTTTGAAAATCGTGCTAAAGGACAAACTAGTGAAGCAATTCGCAAGTTGATTGGTTTGCAGGCTAGGGATGCGCGGGTGATTCGCAATGGTAAAGAAGTAGATGTTCCGATTCAAGAAGTTGAGCTAGATGACATAATTTTAGTACGCCCTGGGGAAAAAATTCCTGTAGATGGAGAAGTTGTAGAAGGTACATCTACTATCGATGAAGCAATGGTGACGGGGGAAAGCGTACCCGTGAAGAAGCAGCCCGGTGATGAAGTTATCGGCGCGACGATTAATAAAACGGGTAGTTTTAAGTTCAAGGCGACAAGGGTAGGAAGTGATACCGTACTATCGCAAATTGTACAGTTAGTCAGACAAGCTCAAGGAAGTAAAGCTCCTATTCAAAGATTAGCAGATCGGGTGACGGGGTGGTTTGTCCCGGTAGTAATCGCGATCGCAATTTCTACTTTTGTCATCTGGTTTGATTTTATGGGTAATATCAGCCTCGCTTTAATTACTACTGTAGGAGTTTTGATTATTGCTTGTCCCTGTGCTTTGGGTTTAGCAACTCCGACATCGGTAATGGTTGGTACGGGTAAAGGTGCTGAAAATGGTATTTTGATTAAAGGCGCGGAAAGTTTAGAACTCGCTCATAAAATCAAAACGATTGTGCTGGATAAAACGGGGACGCTCACCGAAGGGAAACCTACAGTTACCAACTTTGTAACGGTGCGGGGTACTGCTAATGGGAATGAGTTTAAACTTATCGGGTTGGCGGCTGCACTTGAGCGTAATTCCGAACATCCTCTGGCGGAAGCAGTAGTTAGATATGCTGAATCTCAGAATGTCGGTTTGACGGAGGCTCGCGATTTTGAAGCCGTTGCTGGAAGCGGCGTTCAAGGATATGTTTCAGATAGGTTTGTGCAAATTGGAACTAAGCGCTGGCTATCGGAGATTGGGATTGATACCAACTTATTCGGGGAGCAAAAAGACGCTTGGGAATCCCTTGCACAAACCGTAGTTTGGATTGCGGTAGATGGGAAAGTTGAAGGTTTGATGGGAATTGCCGATACTCTCAAAGCTACCTCCACCGAAGCAGTAAGAGTAATGCGTAAGTTGGGTTTAGAAGTAGTAATGTTGACCGGAGATAACCGTCCCACAGCAGAAGCAATTGCTACCGAAGTTGGTATTGACCGAGTATTTGCCGAAGTCAGACCAGATCGGAAAGCGGCTGTTGTCAAGTCTTTGCAGGCTGAGGGTATAAGAAGAAAGGGTAAAAATAAAACTCAATCCAAAATCGTAGCTATGGTAGGGGATGGTATAAATGATGCCCCAGCCTTAGCGCAAGCCGATGTGGGAATGGCAATTGGTACCGGAACAGATGTGGCGATCGCAGCAAGTGATATCACTTTAATTTCAGGGGATTTGCGCTCTATCGTCACGGCAATCAAACTTTCGAGGGCTACTATCAATAATATTCGTCAGAATTTGTTCTTTGCTTTTTTCTACAACGTTTTAGGTATTCCTATCGCTGCGGGAATTTTGTTTCCAATATTTGGATGGTTGCTGAATCCCATTATTGCTGGTGGTGCGATGGCTTTTAGTTCGGTTTCGGTTGTTACTAATGCTTTGCGGTTGCGTAATTTTCAATTGAAAGGGTGAGGGGGAGAGGTGTTTTTTACAGCCTCGGTGCGCGGAGGTTAGCGCAAAGGTTCGCGGAGGTTAATTCATGTAGGAGGTAATTTATTTATGTTAAACAAAAAAAAGATTTTAGTAAATCTTGCTGGAATAGGTTTTTTTATTGCTGTTACTTCTCCTAAAGCAATTGCTCAAATGCCTGTAGAAATGCCTGTTTCTGAACAAGAAAACGTGCAATTTCGACGGATTGAACAACCTTTAGGGTTAAAAGCTGCCGTGACTGTAGGTGGTATCGGTTTGATTGGGTTAGAGTTATGGTGGTTTCTTTTTAGTAAATCTAAAGCCGTCCAAGCTAATAGAAATCAAGACATACAAGAAATAACAATTACTGTAGATGGTGGCTACGAACCCAATCAAGTTGTTGTAGAAGCGGGACAAAGGGTGCGACTCAACTTTTTTCGCAGCGATGCTAGTAGCTGTTTAGAAAAAGTTTTAATCCCCGATTTTCACATTGCTCGGGATTTAACTCTTAATCAAGTGACTACAGTGGAATTTACCCCCGAAAAACCGGGAGAATATCCGTTTACCTGCGGGATGAATATGTATCGAGGAACTATAAAAGCCCGGTCGAGTTGAATATAAAGTAAGATAGTTTAAATTAGCGAAATTAGGACAAGGCAGTAGGGGTAAGGGTTTAAAGCTAATTTACCCAACCGTTACTTATCAACACGGGAACTAGTAAGATTTCTTTGAAGTTACAATTTTCACTATCGACTAATACATTTACTTGAAGGGGTAAATATCCCTGACAATTGAGCGTAAGTATATAATTACCCAGACTCAGATTTTCAAAATAAAATAACCCTTCTTTGGTGCTACTAGTCGATTTTTGCGTTCCCGCTACTTTAATTTCAGCTTCTAAAAGTGGCTGATTTGTTAAAGCGCTCTTGACAATTCCTGCGATTGCTACCTTCCTAGTAATAGTTTCAACACTTCCATTTCCAAATTGATTTTGCATATCAAAAATTCTTTCCAAAACCAGAGGTACTACATTGCTTTGGGGTGCAAATGGTACTGTCACCATTAGATACAAGGCTGGACGTAGGGGTATAGTTAAAGCGCTCCACAAAGAACCAGCTTCTAGTTGTGGCTCTACCGCAACTGTCATGTTTAAGTTGCCATAACCGCGCAATTCCGAAACTAGAAATTCTTCCCGCAGTAAGCGATGACGCAGTAAAACTGTTAAACCCTCATATAGATTAGATTAATTTCACTAACCCAATAAGGTTAACTAGACTTTTGTCGAGATTTTATTTGAAGGATACTCACCTACTTTCATATACAGGCAAGATCCTTTGACTTTTAGCGCTTGCTAATATAACATCACTTGCTTTTTCACTAATCATATAGATCGGTGTGACAATAAAGTAGCCGGGAACGCGCGGGAACACCGATGCATCTACGACGCGCAGATTATGCGTACCGTGAACGCGGAATTGACTATCAACCACAGCCATTGGGTCATTTTTTGGACCCATCTTGTTACTGCAAGAGGCATGATGACCCCACGCTTCAGCCTCCACAAATCTAATAATCTCCTCGCGCGATTGAACCTTTGGACCAGGTACCACCTCTTTTGAGATATCCGCGATATGCTCGTTCATGCGACGCACAAATTCGACACCATTAATAACCGATTCCAGATCCTCACCTTCGATGTCGCTGCCTTCAGTAAAATAATGGAAGTTGATTTCGGGAGTATCCCGTGGGTCAGATGAGCGCAGTTTCACGGTTCCGGCGCGATTACGGGTGTGCGCTTTGAGAACGGTCCAGCTAAATTGGTTTTTCACTTGTGACAGGGGCTTAGACCAACCAGGATAATAGCCTTGGTATGGTACAGGTAAGCCAAAGATGAAGAGGTCGGGAACTCTTCGCTGTGGATCGGACTTCCGGATATGACCTCCGAATGTGGCGTTGTTCGTATAAATCCCCTCACCCTGCTCCCACTGGGCAAAGCAAGGATCTGAGGGTTGTCCAGGGGTGCAGTCATCAGTGAGCGTGAAATCCGAATCCATCTGCGTTATCACACCGATTTCGTAGCGGTCTTGCAGGTTTTCGCCAACTCCCGGAAGGTTAATGATTGGCTTAATGCCATGTTTACGCAGTTCATCTACAGGACCAATGCCCGAGAGCTTCAGAATCTGCGGGCTGTTAAAAGCACCTGCTGCTAAGATCACTTCGCGAGAAGCGTGCATTACCTTTCTTCGTCCGGGTTCGGGTCCATCAGGCGGAGCCTGCGGATCGGCGCGATAAAGATGAGCGCCTTCAAGGTACTCAACACCAATTGCCTGACTACCACGGAAAACCACGCGAGTTACTAAGGTGTTGGTTTTAACAATCAGGTTATTTGGCAGCGCGGCAGCAGTCTCTCTAATCAGGTCGCGTGGAGCACGCCGCCGACCATTGCGAGTAGCTTGCGGGATATTGTAGAACCCTTCGGAATCTAAGTTAACCCTCCAAGAATTCGGATCGAGTTCTTTGCGTAAAAATTCGTCAAGTATGCTTTTGTCACCAGCCGCAATGGCAGCTGAGAGCAGGATTTGCTGCATATTGCTGTCCTTAAAAAACAACTCAGGATCGGTAACTTCGGTTGTAAGCCAGCCATTAAATCCATGACGTGTTGGGTTGTCCCTGCCTGTAGGTTGCTCAACATAGCGGCAATCCTCAATCCGCTCAAAGTATGAGCGCATATTATCGGCTTCCCAGCTACGATCGCCAGTCAGCCGTGCGATCGCATCCCAGTCACTGTTATTCGGATAAATCGTAATCATCAGATTATGTACAGTGCATCCGCCAAGGGTACCAGCTCGTGGATACAACACACCGCCTCGGTCGGGAACGTACTTACTATTGCGGCTTTGAAGCGCCTCGTCGGTGTATTGCCGGACGAAGTAGTCCCATCTCACTCGTGGATCTTCGCCAACGAGCGGGCTGAATAATGGTACCGAGATCAGTTCGTCGCCGTCGGAGCCGCCAGCCTCGATTAAAACTACCTTATGCCCAGCACGAGCAAGATTAACGGCAAGAGGTCCGCCGCCAGCACCAGAACCTACTATTATGTATTCGATAGGCGCTGAGGGGTTGATGGAAACAGCTTTTCGAGGATAGGCGAATGAAGCTGCTAAACCAGTAGTAAATAGAGCGGCATTTTGAAGAAAGCGACGACGGTTATAAAGGCAATCGACCATAGTTTTTTCTTATCCTATTGTAAAATATTGTTATCAGAGTGCAGTTCGCTTTTTTATCGTTCGATCGCTGCCCACGGAGCATTAGAAAGTGGACGTGAATTTAATTGATTCATTTCGAGTTGAAACTGTGCGATCGCCTGTATGGGATCGTTGCTTCTGGTAATTGCACTTCCGACAGCGATCGCGAAAATCTGCCCAACATACGGTTTCAAGTCTTTGAGATTGCTGGGCTTGAGTCCTCCCATCGCGATAACTTGAGTAGAGGTATATTTTAGCTGTTGACAAACTTTTTCAATCAGTACAATTGGGTTTTTTCCAGCCGCTTGTTCGCTCCAACCCGTATGACAACTGACTAAGCTCGCTCCCATATCTGCTAACTCCTGGGATCTTTTAACTTTCCAGTCGTCCGAAAGGCAAGCCATCAGATCGAAGGCAACTCGCTTCTGTTCGATGTTTGCACCATTAATCGCTTCAGTAATCGCTTCATTTGGAGCCGTTGCCATTACCGTTACTAAATCGGTTCCAGCCGCATAGTAAAACTGACCTTCTGCAATGTAGGGAACATCATAGCCTTTAAAGTCAGCTACGAGCATTTGATTATTGAGCAATCGCTTTCGGAATTCATAAACGATGGGAACTCCATCTAAAGCTGCTTGAAGCAGCGTAGGTCTACCAATTTCATGAATGATATCGCGATCTGAATGCTTTTCCACAATTGTATCTAACATCTCTAGGCACTGTGAGATACAGGTGTAATCGTAAGCGATCCAAAGATAGGGTTTCATAATATTTTTCTGATAATTCTGAGTGATGGGAATTACTCTAAATTGGCGTGCAAAGCCAAAAGTAACTGAGAATTTTTATTAAGCATTTGCGACAGAACATAAAACAAACTATCAAAAAATAGTAGGGTTGATTGCTCAAACAAAGAACCTGCAAATTGTTGCGATCGCACATTCTCACAATCTTGTTTCGTTGCCGCCGCTAGTTCAATTGTCAGATCGACAAGTTGACCTAACAAAGATTGTTTGTTTACCGTCACTCCTACAAGGTATGCTCCTATTGCCTTTGCTTGGGCAGCGATCGCACACACAGTTTGAGTACTGCCCGATCCCGAGCAAGCAATGAATAAATCGGTGGGGCGAATCGATGGTGTCGTCGTTTCACCCACAACATAAACCTGGCAACCCAAATGCATCAGTCGCATTGCTGCCATCCGCATCGCCAACCCGCTGCGACCTTCACCGATTACAAAGATTCGCTCGACATCCATAATTTTTTGCGCTAATTGCTCAACTGCCCTGCTTGGGATCGCTTGCAACACGCGTTGATTTTCTGCCAAAACTAATCCAATGGCTTGAGTAAAAATTGCTTGCATTAATTTATAAACGGTTAATAGTTGGAGATTTGCTGAGAGTGTAAAGTTAATTTGCTCAGTATCCAAGAGTAAAGTTCCTCCAGCTAAAACGGATGCTAGAGTTTGAAGAACGACGCAGGAGCATAGATGTAACTTTTCACTTTCCCCTACAGCGCAGCAACTTGAAGAGCAACGGGAATGGGAGGGGGTAATATTCCTTTACGACCGAGAGCAATTACTTGGGCAATGTAAGACCAAGGGTCAACTTTTCGCAAGCGGCAGGTTTCAATCACGCTTAAAAGAAAACAGTAAGCCAAACTGCCTTCGGTTGTACAAGTACCATAGCTAATCCGGCGTGCAATCACGGCATGTCTGAGGGCACGTTCAGCCTGAAACAGAATTTCCCTTTCTCGTACCAGGGGGTTTCATCGAGATGAATCACCTCTGCCGCTTGCAGGCGATTTATCAACGATTGAGTGCATAAAAATTGGCGTTCGCGGCAGTAGGTCGTGATTATTGTAAATTTAGTTCTGTGGAGTCGGTTGGAGATCTAAGGTTTAAGAAATTGAGATTATTGAAGGTACGACGACAAATTTTCCAACGTCCATGCACTTTGATGACTTCATCTTCATAAGTACCATCAGAGACATCAATGCTAGTTTCCGAACGTTTATGCGTTCCGTGGACGAAAGAGGACATTGTTGCCTCATTAGCATTACGAACTGAGACGTTTATCGAACCTATTAAATGTAGGGTACCCTGATATCCGTTTGCTTGATATACCGAATATAGGTAATCCGCCAAAGCATCTGTCCCAGTTTGTTTTGTAGTTACTCCTCCTGGTAAATTATTAATGAACTCTGCATCTTGAGTAGAGCAATCTCGAAGAATGTTCTTTCCCTCTTGCAGGTTTCCTTTACCAACGGCATCAATTCCCAGCGCTTGACAGACTGTTAATTTTTGAATTTCTAATTCAGCATTAGGTTGTGCTGCCCTAGCTACCTCAAACGTACCCTCAAGCATTACAACAAAAGTGGCTACCAGCACAATTAAAATTAAAGTTGTACGTTGCCATATAAAGTCAATACATTTCAAAACTATTCCCCTTCTTTTTTCCATAAAATTAATTCTTTATTTATGCCACTCAATCAGTTATGACAAGTGAACAATAACCAATGTACTTAGATTAACTTCACTAAACGAATACGGTTAATTAGACTTTAGTCGAGATTTTATCTAGAAAATTTTGTCCAAACGTAACGCTGTATTTGTTATGAAAAATCTATACAAACAATTTAATCTGTTGAAATTATTACTAAGTATAGACAACCAATATTTTAATTCACACTTCAGATACAATTTATTAAGACAATTTCAACAATTGCTATAAGTATATTTTAGTACTAATAAACATTGATTAAAAGTATTATTACTGTTGTGACTATAATTACTTCCAACCGTGTAAAAAAATTACAAGGTTTATTCTGTAGTGCATAAGTTGATATGGGTGACACCTATATATTCTATAAGCCTATGCGAAAAACATAAAAAATTCGCAAAATGAATAGTATCAGCACAGGAGAGTGCAGTCAAATGTTGAAAAGTGAGGTAAATGCCAAATTTTTGAGCGCGATGTCAGTGAAACGAATACTTAATTTTCAACTTAAGTTGAAATTAACCGATCGAAGTTGTCTTGTGCAAGCTAGCAATATATTACAAGTATTACAAGAGAAAATTATCTACCAAAATAGCATATCGAGCCAAGTATAAATATGAGCTAATTTGCCTAAAAATAATATGAATATGAAATTACTTAAAGCTTCTAATAACCAGACTTTCGTACAAATAATGCAGTCGAAAATCACTTTACTGACATAAGTTATTCAAAGCGATCGTAAAAGACTTTACGTTTACACAAAGTGAGTTTACCAATGGTTGTAACTTTTCCTACCCAAATACAGAAAAACTCTCATAATGATGTATCTAATCTAAAAAGTTATTGCGAACTGTACGCAAAACAATTAGCTCATCATTATCCGAGTCGTTATATTCGTATTGTTTATCACGAATCCGGCTGTCAAAAACACCAAGAAGTAGTTCAGTCTGTACAAAAATCGGCTTTTTCTGCAAAAGATTTGGCTTATTTAAAGTCGGAATCATGGTTAGAAAATTTTCCTCATGTTTTTGAAGTTCATGAATTCAAACTGACAGAAATGTCAGACTATTATTGTTATATTTGTGTTATAGGTTATCGAAATCATCAGCCGGAATATATTCAAATCATTACGAATGAATCTTTATCTATAAATTTACAAGATCGGTTAAAAGAATCGGCGATAATACTCAGCCAATATATAGAAATTTACTCAGAAAACTTACATCAAAAATCGCAAATTCAGCTACTAGAACATATACTTCATAAAGCTAGTCATCAACTGCGTAGTTCTTTGGCATTAATAGGGCTTTACGCACATAATTTATATTTACAATTGACAGATATTTATAGCCAAAAACAAGCAATTGTCATTCATGAAAATGTCCAAAAATTAGACAGTAACCTGACAGAAATCCTATCCTGCGGTCAACAAGTAAAATTAAATATATTTCCTCAAGATTTAAAAGAGATAGTAGCCGAAAGTCTAAAAGAATTACAGCCAATAATTCATCAAAAACAGCTAAAAATAAATGTTACTGAAATATCTACAACTCTATTACTCGACAAATTCCAAATTCAACAAGTTTTTGATAATTTAATTAGTAACGCAATTTACTTTAGTCCAAACTTGGGGGAAATAACCATTAACTGGCACACTTTTCAAGAAGAAGTTCTAATCAAGATTTCCGACGGAGGACCGGGAATTCCACCTGAAGAGATACAAAAAGTTTTCAATCCTTTTTACTCGCATCGTGCGGGTGGTACCGGACTGGGTTTAACAATAGCAAAAAAGATTGTTTTAGACCATCGAGGAAACATATGGGCGCAAAATTTACCAGAAGGAGGTGCAGCATTTTCAATAATTTTGCCGCGAAAATAGTATTAAGTACATTACCTTAAAAATCTGATAATTAACTTATTATAAATATCATGAATGAGCGACAAATTTCCGTGTTACTAGTAGATGATGAAGAGTCTTTTCGTAAAGGTCTGTGTAATCTATTAGCTTTTTATAAAAATAGCAATTCACTCGCTGTAGAAGTTGTCGGTGAAGCGAATTGTGTGGAACAAGCTTTAAAATTGACGACTCAAAAGTTGCCAAATTTAATCTTACTTGATATGGAATTAGTCGGTAGCGATGGAATCACAGCTTTAGCTCGACTTAAAGAGATTAATTATGGTGGAAAGGTTTTAGTTTTGTCTGCTCATCAAGAAGATGATTATATTTTTGAAGCAATGCAGAAAGGTGCCGCAGGTTATCTTTTTAAAACCTGTGTAGCTACTCAATTATATGAAGCTATTAATATCGTAATGCAATCGAAAATCTATTTACCTCCAGAAGCCACTAATAGTTTTTTTCGTCGTTTTCAGGCTAATTTAGATTCTATTCACCAAAAAAAGCATCAATTACATTTAACACCAAGAGAACAAGAAGTTTTATTTCTTTTAACTCAAGGAGCTTCTAATGAAGAAATTGCTAAAAAACTATATGTGACAATTGCTACTGTTAAAGCGCATCTTACGAGTATTTTTGAAAAATTAAAAGTGACTAGTCGTACTCAAGCAATTGTGACTGCGATTAAATTAGGACTCGTTCAAGCTGAGTAGCGATCGCTAAATTATAATTAAAAGTTTCTGTAAGTAGGTCACTAGCAGCTAGTTCGGCAACATTCGCGAAAATATCGCGTTTTTCTAACGTACTTAAGCCAAAAGCTTGTTTGACTTTAGCTAGATTAAACTCGCTGTAGGACATAAAGTTATCGTTTAATTTGAGGAATTTCTAATTGAATACATCATCATGTTATCTGAAAACCCCAGCATATGTTAATGTTTGACATTTTTTGTTGATTTTTGCGATCGCGATCGTAAATTTGGGGATTCATAATCCAAAAATATTCCTAATGTTAAAACTGCAATAAAAATTAAGCCGACAAAAAACTAGACTTTAGTCTAACTTTTGGCAAGATTTTCCATAAATCAATTGAGTTATAATTTCGTTGTAGTTGCAACTTCTTTCTCTACTGAATTCATACTATCTTACAATAATTTGCAATTTCAAAAAACTCAAATCAGAGTACAAGAGAAACATTTATACCAGTCCCTAAAATTATAAATTTATGAGTACTCAAACATAGATAAGAGAAAAAGTCTACCTCAACTAATACAGCAACCCAAAATAATCACAATGCTTCCAAAACGCCTATATAAAGTTTTATTCTCCCAGATTCATGCCTGCCAAAACGTAAAAAAACAATAGGATGAAGATGTACCCCCTTAACGAACGGAGTACGATGTTACAAGCGCAAGAAATATTAGTAGAACGGTATCAACTTCAAAGAGTGCTGGGTAAAAGTGCGATTCGTCAGACTTGGTTAGCACGAGATTTGACGAATGAAGAGCAAGTTGTTGTTAAACTGCTGACGGCTAACGACCAATTACAGTGGTATGACATACAGCTTTTTGAACGCGAAGCGAAGGTACTGCAACAATTAGACCATCCCCGCATTCCTCAATACTACGATGATTTTGTTCTTGAAGGCGATGTGATATATTTTGCTTTAGTTCAGGAGTATATACCAGCAAAATCCATTAAGGAATTGCTTGCTTCTGGAACAACTTTTAGTGAAACTCAAGTCAGGGAAATTGCGATCGCAGTTTTGAAAATCCTGATTTATCTTCATAAACTCAACCCCCCTGTTTTGCATCGTGATATCAAACCTAGCAATTTATTATTAGACGAATCAACAAATAAAATTCAAATTTACTTAGTTGACTTTGGTGCTGTTCAAGACCGTGTTGCAGCAGAAGGCGCAACATTTACAGTCGTTGGTACTTATGGATATGCACCTCTAGAGCAGTTTGGCGGACGAGCTACACCTGCATCCGATCTCTACGCATTAGGAGCGACTTTGATAAATTTAGCGACTGGTATTTCACCAGCAGATTTGCCACAGTTTGATTCGAGGATGCAATTTTCCTATCTTGTCAAATTTAACCCTGGCTTTATTCGGTGGTTGCAGCAAATGACTGAACCTAATTTAGAATACCGCTTTCAAAGAGCAACGGAGGCATTGAAAGCACTGGAAATAAACGAATTAGCAACAAATAATTTAACAATAAATCAAATAGATAACCAGATCGATCCTTCCGTATTATCCGTAAGGAAATCATTAGAGAAATTAGAAATTTATATCCCCACCAATGAAAGTCCAATTAAATTGGTATTTGGAGGAGGTGCATTACTTCTATGGATACTTTTTATTTTCACTTCTGGTGGTATAGCAAGTAGTTGGATGAGTTTACTATTTTTTATCATCTCAGGTGCTTCGGCTGCCGCTAGGTTTACATTACCAGGTTTTGTAGAAAATGATATTTTTTTCAATAATAAAAAATTTGAAATTAGGTGGAAATTATTTGGTATAACGTTCAGAAAACAGCGTGGCAATGTACTAGAAATAGACAAAGCTTATATTTCCCAAACTGGAGGTATAGGTCACAAAAAAGTGCTTGAGATAATTCTGGCTGTCGGTATTAATGAATATTCATTTGGTCGATTAAAGGCAGGTTTAACAAAAGAAGAAAGTCGATGTATAGCTTCAGAAATTAGAAATTGGTTAGGAATTTAATTTAACTGAGGGGAAAATGTTAGAACCAGGACAGCTACTTGATAATCGCTATCAATTACAAAAAAAATTAGGACAAAATAATAGTCGTCAAACTTGGTTAGCGACATCATTATCGCAAGAACAAGTGGTTTTAAAACTACTAACTTTAAATCCCCAAATCCAGTGGGAAGAACATAAATTATTTGAACGCGAAGGTAAAGTATTAAAAAATCTCAACCATCCCCGCATTCCTAAATATCAAGATTATTTTATTCTTGACAATTTACCAGGTTCAAGATTTCCTTGGTTTATATTAGTGCAAAGTTATATTGATGGTGTATCTTTGCAAGAATTACTCAACCAAGGACAGCGTTTTTCAGAATCGCAAGCCGAAAATATTGCAGTTGAGATATTAAATATTTTAGTTTATTTGCATTCACTAGAACCACCTGTATTACATCGGGATATTAAACCGAGTAATTTGATTTTAGGAAAAGATGAACAAGTTTATTTAGTTGATTTTGGTGCAGTACAAGATAAAGCAGTCGCCGAAGGTAGCACTTTTACTGTAGCAGGAACTTACGGTTACGTCCCGATGGAACAATTTGCAGGACGTACAGAAAGAGCATCCGATTTATATGCACTAGGTGCAACATTAATTCACTTAATAACAGGAACTAATCCTGCCGATCTACCGCATCAAAATTCTAGAATCGAATTTGCTAATCTCGTTAGCATCGATTTGGGATTAGTTAATTGGATTGGTAAACTTACCGAACCAAATATTAATGATAGAATTAGTACCGCAAGCGATGCAATTACCGCTATTGAAAATAAATCTACTTTGATTCCTGCTATTACAAAGCATAAACCTTCAGGTAGCAAAATCCAACTAAAAAACACAGCTAGCTATCTTGAAATTAAAATCCCTAAGCGTGGAGGTAAATCATTTCGTTTTTTATATTTAATTGGTTCTATTCTAGCTTTTATACCTGATATCATGCATATAACAATCAATCCTTATGGGTCGTGGTATTTTCAAGCTATTATTTACTTGTCGCTCTTTTCCGGATTATTGTTAATTTTAGTATCATTGTTCGGACATACAGATTTATGTTTTCATCGCGAAAAATTTGAAGTAAAATGGAAATTATTTGGATTTTGTTATTGGCGAAAAACTGGTAAAAATAAGAATATTAAAGAGATTTACCAACAGAATAAAAAAGTAGCTTCAGCACCGATGGGTGTAACTATTGAATTAATTAATAACAAGAAAATTAATACTACTTCTTTATCTACTATAGAACGTTATTGGTTGATAAATGAAATAGCAGATTGGTTAAAATTTTAAGAGAATGTTTTCAAAATGGGGGGCTATCGTAAGAAAGCTCACAAGGTAATAGCTGAAATTGAAGACATCAACAGCTTGCAAGCAATGAATAAAATATATCCGCTTCTGAATCACCGCAATTATTGAGGCTTTTTTGTGAGATTATTTTCCAAGGAGGCAGTGAAAGAATTGCGAGGTTCTTTCAGAAAAAACGCGCATAAACTTGCACAAATCAATGCTGTTATACCCATTGCGTGAAATAAAGTTTGGGTATTGCTGAAATTGTAAACTGTCAGAAAAACTACACCACCTACATTTCCATAGGCACCAACATTACCTGCAATTTGTCCGGTGATTTCCTTTTTTATCAAAGGAACTATGCTAAATGTGGCACCAGCAGCAGCTTGAACGAAGTAAGCACAAAAAATTGTCGCCACAACCGCACCTGCAATTGTCCAAGTTGCATCTAGGGAAGCCATCAAAAAGTAACCAATGGCGATTCCCATAGTCATTGCTGTCATCACCCACTTACGACTTCCCAACCTATCGGAGATTAATCCACCACTAGGACGAGAAATCAAGTTGAGAAATGGGAAACTGGCTGCCACAAAACCAGCTTCTACAAGATTTAGATTAAAGGTTTGGGCAAAAAAAGTTGGTAATACCGAAACTACTGCGATTTGAGAACCAAAGTTAATTACATAAGTGAAGCTTAATAAAGCAATTTGTCGGAATTCATAGCGTTCTGATGGAGTTAGAGAAAGCTCACCTTTTAAAAAGTCTTTAGCAAAAGGATTCATAGAACCCATCAATTCTCTATTTACTTGCCAAGATTTGTAGAATTGAAACAGATATAACCCAGCTATTCCTACCCAAATCAAAATAACTTGGCTATCATTCAGGAATTGAATGGACTCCGAATGCAAAGGAAGGGATAACAGCCCTAAAGACAACAATAATCCCAAATCCATCGCCGTCATTGCCCAAAAACTTCTACGACTGGTAACTTCTATTGCTCCACTACGCTTGGGACTACTCCATTGTTTACCAGATGGCGTATCTTGAACGTTACACCAATAAATAACAGCGTATACTAAACAAACTATTCCCATAAAGCATATTGAAAATCGCCAATTAATATTAGAGCTACCGAAGGCTGCTGTTGCAACTCCTAACGACGGTAGCAATAGTTGGGATGCGGCTGCACCAAAATTACCCCAACCACCATATATTCCTTGAGTAATACCAATTTCTGAAGGTGGAAACCATTCTGCAACCATTCGCACTCCCACCACAAAACCTGCACCCATTACCCCCATTGTTAGGCTGCTGTAAACAAGCTGGTGAAAATTAGTTGCAAATCCAGTCATAAAACAGGGAATCACTGCAAATCCCAACACTCCAGCAAAGGTAATTCGCGCTCCCCAACTGTCTAAAATTATTCCAATGATGATTCTTGCTGGTATCGTCAACGCGAGATTGCAAATCGCTAAAATCTTAATTTGCTCCTTTGTTAAACCCAAATCATTTTGAATCGCGATCGCAAAAGGTGCAAAGCTAAACCACACTAAGAAGGATAGAAAAAAGGCTATCCATGTCATGTGTAAAATTTTATTCCTGTATGACAGTGAAAATATAGACAGCATAAGAAAAATAGATTTATTGTTACAGCACAAAGACGATTTAGAGAAGCAACGTGAAAAAGTGAAGTACTAAAATTTGGTGCAGAGGTTATTTTCAGGACGCGATCGCTCCTGGCAAGTACTTGGAGGGCAAGGAGCAGAACAAAAGTCGGATTTTGTTGAGAATTTAATCGTGCAATTGAGAATTTGACCCCAAGTTGACCAGCCGAAGCGTTGCTCCCGAAGCAATAAATATGCTCCCAAACTAAGAACTAACCATATGAGATTTATCCGAACTTGATGCGAGTCTTATTTCCTCGATCAAATTTTGCGATAGTTCTTCTAGCAGTATTTTTGCTCCCGACAAATTGCTAGGCACAACTAAGCCAATTAATTGCATAGCTTCAAAGAGCATATTTTCCTCGGCTTCTCCTAACTTGCCGTCAGCTTCAAGAATTTGTGTCAGGATGTTACATTCTCCTAACAAGTTTTCTAAAGACCGATTGGAAAGTAGCTGAGCATTTAATTTTTCCTTTTTATCATCAGGAATATCAGCTGCTAGTGCTAGTTGTAAAACTAAACGTAAGTTTGTTTCTGGAGGAATTGAATAAAGGAAAATCAAGACATTTTTTAGAGTCTGGGTATCGAGGAGTAGTCCTTCGAGATCCTGTTTGATGTAATCGTTCTCCAGACTTGGCAACATAATAAAATTCCTTCTCATATACTTTGTTTTGACGTTTTTAATTACGATTCCTATTAGAAAATTTTTGGTTATTCAACCCATTTATATAAGGGAATGCAAGAAAAGCCCATAAAAGGAAAACATCGTATGTACTGGTGGTAACACTTAAGCATGAAATGGGCATTTTCCCGTTGTTTTGGAACCTTTCCAGGGGTCGGGTTGAGGAAAGAAATTAGGTTTTACAATCGTATTTTCAAATTCTCGATGAAATACTTTTGTCGTCGAAGGTGACATTGGTGGGACGATAACACCCCAGTCTCCATAAACCTTTCGACCTTGATTTGATTCGCGATCGCAATGTTTGATAAGTTGCTCTGAGGCTGTGTGATGGTCAACCATTGAAACACCATTAACAGCAAATGAATGTAAAACAGCAGTATTCAATTCAACTAATGCTCTGTCTTTCCATAAAGATAATTTAGAACGGGTATTCAATCCCAATTTTTTTCCAATAATTGGTAGTAAATTGTAGCGGTGAGTGTCACCAAAATTACGGGTACCTATTTCCGTACTCATATACCAACCGTTAAATGGTGATGCAGAATATGACACCCCACCAATTTCCAAACTATGATTAGAAACGGAAGGTAAAGCGTGCCATTTTAAACCTAAGTCTGCAAACCAAGGTAATTCCGGATGAGTAATAGGGACTTCTAAAACTATATCTTGAGGAATGTTAAATAATTGTGGTTTTTCTCCCGGCATTTGAATAATTAACGGTAAAGTATCGAAGTTAGTTCCTTCACCATTCCATCCCATTTTTTGACATATTTTTGTTAGTTCTATCTGCTCTGGGTCGCCAATAATTGTGCCATCTGCAAGTAAATAACCTGCATAACGAAACAGTAAAGGATTCCAAATCCGAATACCTGGATTATCGGGTTGGTTGGGTGCAAAAATAGAAATTATTGATTTAATATTGCCACCATTTGTTGCTAACTTAATATGTTCTACTATTGCCTCAAATATTTCAGATGCAGTAGATAAATGCCTCAAGTCGCGAACTATTAATGTCTTCCAAAAAGCCCTACCTATACAGCGCGTACTATTTCGCCAAGCAAGTTTTGCACCGTAGGTAATTTCTTCAGATGTTTGCCAATATGTTCCCGTTTGTTCAACCTCGGAGCATATTTGGGCAAGTCGTTTTTCAAGATTTTTTATTGGTATATTTTGTTCTGTACATAATATTTTGAGGTATTCTGCGGCTTCAGAGATAATATTTTGATTCGAGTTTACTTTTTGTGTTAACAGATTATCTTCTATATCCGCAGTAAACAAATTACTAAATTCTTTTAATTTTTGGCTCATAGTATTTAAGGAATGTACGGGGAAATTATATTTTCACGAATTCAATGTCAGAGTTCTGCGCCATTCTTTATAATCTCCATTCCGCTCCTATACTACAACCATTCACCTTTATTCTTAAACAACTCAACAAAAAATTAGACTTAAGTCTAGTTTTCGCTAAATTTTCAATAAGTTATTCTATAATTTTAGGTTTTGTGATTATAAATGTATATCTTTCAAATAAATTCAAATAAATTTAGATTCTCAATGACTTCTGCTAAGTAGGGATATGAATACCGTAATAAATAGTTGACTCTAGCACTAAAAAAATAATTATGATTACTCAAACACTCCTTCAGAAAAAGTCTACCTCAACAAATACAGCAACCCAAGATAATCAGTTTAAAAATCGTGGGTTTGTCGTGCAGAACAAGTCAGATATTCACAAATCAAACTTAAATACTCAACTAAAGCAGGCAAAACGCTTTGGTCACAGTATTAGCCAAATGAAATCAGAATCTGCTCAACCTGCAAAACAAAACCAGAGCCAGAACCAGAGCAACCAAAATTCATCCTCCGCTTCTCACGGTTCCATGCCTGCACCAGTTAAGTCAAAAATGGAAAATTCTTTTGGCACTAGTTTTGGCGATGTCAACATCCATACAGACAGTTCTCAAGCCAAATCGATGAGTGCTTTAGCGTTTACCCAAGGCAGCAATGTTCACTTTGCTCCCGGACAATACAATCCCCAAAGCTCATCAGGACAAGCGCTGCTAGGACACGAACTCACCCATGTAGTACAACAACGAGCCGGAAGAGTAGCAGTACCTCACCAAAGTAAAGGTGCGCCTATCAATGCCGACCACAGTTTAGAAACAGAGGCAGATAACTTAGGAGCAAAAGCTGCAAAAGGTGAGAAAGTCAATGTTCCGGGTGCAACTAATAACTCTAAGACAATCCCACCAATCCAGAACAGTACCGAACCCGTGCAGTGCTTCTTGCCCATGTTGGCGGGGTTAGCAGCACCTCTCTTGGGCGGTATGATAGGTGGTGGTGGTCAAGAACAAGATGGTGGTATGATGTCAGGCATTGGTGGAGCGCTCGGTGGAATGGCTGGTCCGCTAGGAGGAATGGCAGGCAGTATGTTAGGAGGAGGTCAGCAGGAACAGTAGAAATAATAGATACGCGCATATTTTAAGTAAAGCGATCGCTTAAGTAAGCTTCGGGATTTAGATCCTATGCCGAATTTCCAAGTGCGATCGCCTCTAAACTTTTAAACCTTGCTTCCTCTTAACACATTAATATCAGCTTTTGTCAATACCAATTGAACCTTTGTAAGGTGCGTTTGCCCTGGTGCGATGGCTGTTGCGATTAATATAGTTTTTAATCGTACCATTTTGCATACAGATAATTATTCAGAATATTTTGATCTTTGCTCAGTAATATGTTGTTATTTAATAGAGCATTTGCCGTGATAATGCGGTCGAAAGGATCGCGAGTCCAAGTAATCGTTAAACTAATGCTAATAATATCATTAAAGCTTTTGTTGCATATCTTTAAACCAATTTACTCGGACAGATTAGAAATAATCACATCTGGTTCATCTATAATACGTTTTATCTCATATAAATACTGTAATTATAATCGAACAATTGCCGAAATATAAACTTCATTGTCATTAATTAAAGTTTTAGCAATATCAGTTAATTTATCTATCAAACCAGAATATAGCCATACTACTACATGAGTATCAAGATAAATCAATATTAACCTTCTGTTCCCAACTGATATTAACTAAATCATCTGGGTTTCCTTGAATAACATCAGGTTTAAAAGTCAAATTGTTAAGTTTATCTTTTTTTTCTACAGGAACAATTTTTAACCACTTTCCATTTTTGCTGATTTCTAGTGGAATACCTGTTTCTAGTACTTCATCCAGTAGACTATCAATATTATTACTCAATTCCGTGAGTGTAATCTTCTTCATTGCGTTCCTTAAAGATTCACATTTCATAAGTGTAGATATCATAGCAAAAATTCTTCCTAACCCTGAAGATTATGGTGGAATGTAGCAACAATATTTCAACATCGGTAGCTTTGTAAATGTAGTGCGATCGCGATTGGGGATATCTCTAGAAAATAAACTTATATTAAATGATACTATTCTTGCTTATCTGTACTACCACTTTCAATCAAAACCATTGATGCATTATAGGTAGCCGAAGGTCGATAATTTGTTTGTAAAGCAGACCAAATTTTAGAAGTATCTTCCATGCTGAGAAATTCTGGACTAACTTTTATCTGCCCTATTTGCCTTGCTAAATCGGATACGGATACACTCGCAAGAGCTTGTGAAAATACGCTGGAGGTACTTGTTTCAGATGCATTTTTCAAAGCACTTTCAATTACTTCAGATTTAATTATTGGTGATATATGCAACAATTGCATTGCGTAACCAAGTAAAATTTATGATTGAAAATCTTTTGGTCTGTAAGCCGTTAATAAGTAATGCAAATCAAGAGCTAGAGGTGCATTTGTGGAGCGCAGGTTATCTTTATCGCTAGTGCGCGAAATCCAATCAACATTGCGATTTTGGGTAACGTGATATAAAAAAAGGTTGATTTGCGCCCGCTCGTCTGTTCCTACTTGAATTTTATCTGGTGGCTGGGCACTTACCGTTACATCTCCGACACTAGCTGCGATCGCATCACCAACTAAACCATTTTCCAGCAAATTTTTGATCGTCGCTGTCACAGCAGCAATGGAAAGCGCATTACTCATCTTGCTTCCTCATGGTCATAGCATAAATATTCATTAATTACTAATATATTTGTCTTAATTTTTATAGAATTGTAATAGCACTTTTATACAAAAGTATATTGTCAGCTATCTGTAAACAGATTAAGTTTATAGTTAGTAATAAATGTAAATCAATATTAGTTCTTTTTTTTTGTTAATAACTTTAACTTATAAGCATTGCTTTTATTGTTGAAAATACTATTAGACTTCTCCGGAAATGAAAAAGACCCCTCTCCAAACCTCTCCCCCACAGGGAGAGAGGCTTTAAAAACCCCATTCCCTTATAAGGAAGGGGGTAGGGGACTCGCGGTCTGCGTATAAATTTCAAACTATATAAATGTTTTCCGGAGATGTCTATTATACATATGGAAATTTAACACGCATTGCAGCTAGAGAACAACCCCGATTTAAAACGGCAAAAATTCTGCATAATAACGGAATATTTTTTTTGAAACTACAAACACTTTATTAAATAGGATGGGTTCCCACAAATGAACTCCCCACTTTCATCAAATACTTGGATAGGTCGCTCGATTGGCGATCGCCAGCGATATCGTTTGGACAGACGCTTGGGTGGAGGTGGTATGGGAGAAGTGTTCCTTGCTACCGATACCCGTGTTGGCAAGCAAGTTGCATTAAAATTGCTTAAAGATAAATGGTTGGCATCTGGTGAAATGCAAAAACGCTTTGAGCGAGAAATTGCAATTTGTGCTGCTCTACAAAGCGACCATATCATTGAAATTAGCGATTGTGGAGTAAGTAGCGAAGGTTTTCCATTCTATGTTATGGAATTTTTGCGGGGGCAAACGTTGGGATATTTAATGCTACGCGAAAAACAGTTATCGTCGGAGCGGACGGTGAAAATCATGACGCAAGTATGCCTCGGGTTGCAAGTTGCTCATCAAGGAATTGTCATGCAGCGCGATAGTAAAAATAGTGGATCGCGCATTAAAGTTATCCATCGTGACTTGAAGCCGGATAATATATTTTTATTACCTACAGAGATTGGGGAATGGGTAAAAATTTTAGATTTTGGGATTGCCAAAATTCATCATAACTCCTCCGAGCAAACAAATCTGACTAAAACATTTATTGGTACATTCCGCTATTCGTCACCGGAGCAAATTCAAAACGATAAAAATATAGATGCAAGGTCAGATATTTACAGTTTGGGAATTATCCTTTATGAAATGCTAAGTGCAGCAGACCCTTTTGGTTTAAGTGTTGACGGGAGTAAAGTTAGTGAAACCTCATGGTTGAACGCTCATGGCTATCGAGATCCAATACCATTAAAACAGCAACCAGGTTGCGAGCAGTTGTCTTCAGAATTAGAAGCCGTAGTTTTAAGATGTCTGCAAAATAAACCTAGCGACCGTTTTGCATCAGTAGAAGAACTGAGTCAAGCAATGCAAGCTGCTATTCTACCTGTAACACCCACTAGCTACGCGCAGCAGGGACTAGTTATTGTTGAACCCAAATCGCAACAACCCCAACTAGGCTCAAATAACGAAACTGTTCCCAAATCTCAGCTAGGTTCAAATGACGAAACTGTTTACAAACCGCAGCGATCGCGATTAGATCGGCCAAATAAAGTTGATACCAAATCATCTCAACAGCCACCAGTATCAAATCAACCTCAAGGACAAATACCTGAAGGTACAATATTTCAGCGTCGAGCATCTAATCCCCAACAACAAACACCAGAGAAGACAATCTATCAACCACGTACTCCCACTGGTGCGGAATCTCCAAAACCAGAAAAGACAATTTATCAATCGCGACCTGGTAGCAATCCCAGCCAACAACAACCAGTTGACGATACAATTATGCAATCTCCGCACGCAACTAACAGTGGAATTCCCGAAAAAACCATATTTCAACCACGACCAGATTCTCCATCAATAACAAATAATGTAGAACCTCAAAAAAAGAATCTATTAGTTTTGCGAATTCTGGGTATTACTTTAGCTTTGCTACTGCTTAGCGTTATTTCTTACTTTATTGTCAGTCAATATAATAACAAGAAAGTTCCACAAACAGAACAAATTCAAAGTCGGTAATATATTCGTAGTGCGAGCGTCTCGCTCGCACTACCCAAACCCGTCAAAACTTTTAAAAAGGACTACTAATCATTATTAATGATGTGTAAACCAATTTGATGTTCATAAAATAGCTATGTAAAACATTCCATCTATTCGTAAAAAAAACAGATGGTATTTAAATACTAATCATTAAAAATTATAATTATTTTTTACAGTTCAAAATTTTCCGTAATACTATAATTTCCTAAACTAACTTGTATGCTAAACTTTTTCCCTCTTTCGCCTTTAAAACTGTTCAATTGAATGCAATTATCTTGAATTCTGGAAGTAATTTCTTGGAGGACTTTACCAGCTTTAGATAGCAAAACTAATTTAATATTCTGTGGCAAAAAAGTCTCTCCATTCATTGGGTATAGCTGGGCTAAGACACTAATTTTCTCTCGAACGTCATTATCTTTACTATCATCCGATTTTTCCGGAAATATATTTATCAACAGCGCAACTTTTTGATTACCTAGATTCATTCCTAAATCGATAATTTTAGCTCTTTTAGGATCTTTAGGAATATTTCTGGTACTAAAAGCTAAACTCAATTCTGGTTTGTTGATAGAATCTAGTGTTTGCCAACCTCGATCAACTATTCCTTGCAACCATTGACTTAAGTTAGTAGTCGTCGCACTCACAATCTTTGATAAATGTTCGGCTGGAGTAACTTGACTATCTACTACGGGTGCAGTAAATTCGGATGCTTGCACGTAGCGGAGATAGAGTAACAAATGGTTTGGTTCAATATCAAATACAGATAGTGGTAGTTGATAGCAACCGTTACTGATGGGCAAATTTAAATTATTTTTAAGCTCAACTAGTTGATTGTGAGGTAAAAATCCTCTAATTACAACTTCTTCTTCTTCTTCCAATACCTCAAGCAGTACGTAAAAATGGGCTTTATATTCTGGTTCGATCGCCAATGAAGGTATATTGACAATCTCATCTAATAAATGTTCGGTTGCGATCGCGCAAAACTTGAATTCATCAACTTTGATATTACCACCAGTTTTTATTGCACTAATATCCCTTGTAACGACTTTATCCTGTAAGCGCTTCTCTAACCATACCTCAAGACCAAGTAGTGCTAATGTATTGATATAGGTTTGCCAAGAAGTAGTAGCGTTATTCGTCTCCAGAGAACTGGTTTGCTGTGCTAATAAATAATGTTCTGCTTCTAACCAGACGGTTTCTGGTAGCAGAAATCTTAAGTCTTGAGAAGTTGGATTAGGCATGATTTTATCCCGCATATAAAAGTAAATAGATGTGAGTTAGTAAAACTTATCCAGTTTATAATTAGACTTTGGATTAAATATAGGCGACAATATAGCGGTTGTGGTACCAAAAATATTAAAAAATAAAATTCGCAATCTTAATGTCATTGAAATCGTTAAAATCATTTATGTAGATGTTTTCATTTTTTGGTATCAAGCACGAGCTAAAAGTTCAGATCGCAAGAATGTATTTGGTTCAATTTAAATTCGTTATCTAAATTATAAGCAAGGGCTTTAAACTTTAACATGACTAAAACAAATGCTCGTTTTCATAATGCAAAGATTAACACCAAATTTAATTTTCTTTTAATTATTGCATTTATAGTCGGCATCAGCTTGAGCGGTGTAACGCTATATAACGTGCTTTATCAAAGAGCGCAGTATGAGATTACTATTCAAGCAGAATTGCTGATGCAAACGATGAATTCGTTAAGATTGTATACTCAAG
Organism: Rivularia sp. (in: cyanobacteria); assembly: GCA_965234645.1. Lineage (GTDB taxonomy): Bacteria > Cyanobacteriota > Cyanobacteriia > Cyanobacteriales > Nostocaceae > Rivularia. Next base: position 6,509,360 of record OZ248344.1, read on the forward strand.
ACCACGTTAACCCCTTGTTAAAACCACAGTTAGCAACTGCTCCAAAATTTATTCCTGAAGCAATTCCTACTTTTTCGGTTAGAGAAGTTTCTCGTTATCTCAGTAAAAACCCTGCATACCAAGATTTCTATTATAAAGATGCAGCCCTCAATCCGACTAATATAAAAGACAAAGCAGACGAATTTGAAACCGAATTAGTCGAGGAATTTAAGGCACAACCTCAACTCCCGGAAAAAACGGGTTTTCGTCAAACTTCAAATGGGGAAAGATTTTATACCGCTCGTCCGTTTGTTGTCAAACAAAAACGATGTCTTGAATGTCATTCCCGTCCAGAAGTTGCACCAAAAAGTTTAATTGCTACCTACGGAGAACAGGGTTTTGGCTGGAAGTTGAATGAGATTGTCGCGACTCAAATTGTCTATGTACCTTCAGAAGAAGTATTTAACAATGTCAAACGCTCTTTTTTGAAGATGATGAGTGTGATAATTGCTATCTTTATTGCAGTAATATTACTAATTAATTACTTATTAAAAAAAGTTGTGATCGTCCGAATTAGAAACATTGCTAACACTGCCAATGCTATTAGTACGGGTGACATGAGCAGTAATTTTAAAGAAGATTCTAAAGATGAGATTGGATTACTGGCGAGATCCTTTGAGCGGATGAAAGCGAGTTTGTTGATTGCGATGGATTTAATTAATCAGCAGCATCGTTAAAAATTTACTCTTCCATAAAAACGCGCTGTTGAAATTCAAGACGCAGTTGGGGATTGGGAATTTTTGCGGCTAAAGTTTCCACAAACTTTGTCGGATTTTGATTGTCCGAACTTAAAGCTGCTTTTACGAGAATCGGAGCGATCGGTCCAATGGCTTCAATTAATAGTTGCTCGCATCTGCGAATAAATTTTTCATCAAGAATCTCAACTTGCTCATCTTCTAAAGAAACTTCTGCTTCCGCTAAAAGTAGATTAAATTGTTGTTGGAAAGCAATTTTTTGATTTGAAGATAAACGGGTTAATAATCGCTCAATCAAATCATCAAAATTACTTACTTGTACTAATATTTTTTGTAATAAAGTCGGAGCGATCGGTCCAATCAAGTCGAATAAAATCTTTTCTAAGCCGTATATTTGTTCTGAGGATAAAACTAAACGCACGGGTTTAGCGATATTTAACCAATTTGACGGTTCTACGGCAGGATTTTGACAAATCGCAGGCAACCAAGAGGCTCCGGGAAAGTCGCACTCAAGTATTTGTAACTGCTCTCGTGCTTGTCGTACCGACAAATATAACGATAAATGAGAAAGAGCAAACGCACTTAGAAAATGCTTAAAAAACTCTTGCGCTACTCTATTCGGTACGGGTTCGCGCATCACAATAATTGTGGGAATATGTAATTTTCCTAAAGTATTTGCTAATCCCAAACCATCACAAGAATTAAAAATTGCCAACTTTAAACCATTGGCGATCGCAATTTTCAACGACACTTGCAACTGTTCGATAGTCAAGCTGTTATTCGTACTATTTTCATTGAGATAAATTCTTCCAGTTTCACCTTCAGTTTGACTGTGCCCTGCAAAAAACAAGATTTCCCAACCTTGGGGATTGAGTAATTCTCGATTCAATTCTTGATGCGAAGGTAGAGTCAGAAATTTAGTTTGTGCTTGCTCTAAATTTTCTAAAAAACTTTGCTCTGCTGCTAAATCAATTCCTTGAGTACCACCCAAAACAGCTAAAATTCTAACCTTTTGTGTTTCCTGTTGCTTTTGTACCTGACGGATATACGTTTGTTGAGAAAGCGCTAATTCAGCTTGCGGATAATCTTCAAAAAACTCCCAACAATGCCAAGGTAAACGCCGCAGTAAGTTATCATTCGTTTCAAGCGTTACTTGAATTTCCGATTCTCGATCCAGTTGCGATCGCACTTGGCGATCGATATACAAAAAATCGGGAGTACTTAGCCATGAATTCAGGTTTTGTTTTAAGTTTTGACAAACTTCATCGAAGCTAAATTGCGAAATATTATTAATCCCTTCGGTTTCAATTTCCAGTTCGTCATCTTCATCTACAGATTCATCTACTAATTGTCTGCGGAATTCTTGAGCATCTACTAATTTACTATAAATGTGTGTATAAATTGATTGCCAATGTCTGTATAGTTTTACCAAAATTGGAGCAGCAGGTAAGCTACCAACAAACTGCTGTGGTCGGGAATAGCCACTTACCCAGAGTTGAACCGTAACTGTGGGAAATCCACTGTGTAAATTACCACTGCCAAGATTGATTAGGACTGCTTTAGTCATTCACGAACGATATATATAAAAATATAAAACTACTATAGGCTTTTCTCCTTATTTTAAAATATTTGAATATAGCCATCGTTTAATTATGAAATTTTTAAGTTTTGTTTTTCGACTCCATCTAATTGGATACATGACTTTTCTATTTTACGCATCTATCTATTGATATATAAATTTAAATAAGTATTGGTATAATCAACTACCACCACAGGAATGTATTTATAAACAGATTTTTAGTGTTGTAAGCTTAATTTATGAAATTTGATCTAATTTATTGAATGCAACAACGAATAGCATCGGCATATGCGCTGTTCATCTTCCGATTTCTCCCTGTTCTCATTTCTTCAGTAGCTTCTTGAAAAATTTCTCCATCAATATATAATTCAACTTGTTCGGTTAAAGTTTTAAGATAGTTTGCGGATGGTGGAATTTTAGTTAAACCTTTTTCTGCGGCTAACTTCAAAATACTTTCTAACATCTGCTCCACCGTTTTAGCCCGCACTTGTAATAAAAGTTCTCCTGGATTCAAAATTCGTCTTGCTTGATTCCAACTTGTCATTCCTAACACAGGAGTAATCTGTTGTAAAGACATTGCCTGACAGTAATAAAGTTGTAATCCCTGAATATATTTTTGAGCAAAAGGCGCATATTTTCTACTTTTTTGTAATTCTTGGATATTCGCTTCTACCTGTTGAAAAATTGTTTCACTCAAAGTTGAGTCAAGATGCTCGCGTAAAAACTGTATAAATTCTTGCTGTTCTACATCCACTTCATCAAGAGAATCGGCAGCTAAATCGTGCCTCGGTATATAAGTATTACTTTGGACATCATATATATCTAAAGATTCTCTAGAACTCCAAATATCGTATTTTCTAAGCTGTAGGGCAATTTGTTTAAGTTTTTTGAGCAACAAAGGGGGAGTATTAACCGAAACCTGGTGAGAAAGCAAATAATCTAACATTTCTTGTAATTGAACATTGGTAGGATCGGGACATCTTTTAACTCCAAGAATAGGTTGTTGCTGTCTATCTCGACGATAAATAGCATGGTAAGCTTGAACAATATAGCGTTCTTGAACTGATAAGCGTTCAAGTTGTTTGGCTGTAGCTCGATTTAAGAGCGCCCAGTCACTTAAATGTTTCAAACCAAGCTCGGATAAAAAATTCTTTAATTCAGAATTTTGTTTTGTTTGAAAGTATGTCCAATTATTCAAGCTCATTCGAGATTGTAAATTGGCGTTAAAGGTTTGCAACACCGCGATCGAAAAAAAGTTATAATTTGAAACTTCGATTTCTGAGTTATTATCTATCGTTAGTTGGGTTTGACCATCTTTATCTAAAATAATTAGTTTTTGTCCATCATCATTGAGAACAAACGGTAATAAATCCCGATAATTAAATTGTTTGTTGCCACTAAATAAATAGTCTATTCTTTTACATTCTTTTAATATTGATTCAGAAACATAACATCTTAGACAAAGACCTGCTAGAGCGCGATTAATTACATCTACATCGGAATCTTGGGCATTAAAAAGAGACAATAAACTATTTTGAAGATTATGAATTCCGACCTCAGTTACTAGATTATTGACAAACTCTTGAGCAATAGTCAATGTAATTTGTTCATAGCCTAAATTTTCCGCAGCAGGATTAATCCGCCAAATTTTCCAATACCTTTGTGTATTCATAGTTACTACACCATCTATCTAAACTTTTTTCAAACAATCCGATTTTTAATTGTTAAGATACTTAGTTTGTTTCATGGCGATACGCTTTTAAGCTTTTTACAACTTTGCGAATCTCCTTAATTTTTAATTGGTATTGGCGATATGATTTTATTCAAGTGTGAAGAAGATTCACTCGCGAAATTCGATCGTGGAAGCAGGAGGTATCTATGGGTTTGGGCTGTATACAAGCTTATTGTATTGTCATAGTCAGCGCGACGTGGGCAGCCGTGGGGCTGAACGCCTTTTATCCAAATAGTTCAGTTGCTCAAATTACCCCAGATGCAACTCTACCAAATAATTCCAACGTCAACGAGGTTAACAAAACTTTAAATATCACTGGAGGAAGTCAAGTAGGGAGTAATCTATTCCACAGCTTCAAAGATTTTTCGGTTCCCAGTGGTTGGGAAGCATTTTTTAATAATGGGGCAGATATTCAAAATATTCTCACAAGAGTCACTGGCAAATCAATTTCTGAAATAGATGGTTTAATCAAAGCTAACGGTAGCGCGAACCTATTTTTGATGAATCCCAATGGAATTGTATTTGGTGAAAATGCGCGGTTGGATATTGGTGGTTCTTTTCTTGGCACATCTGCCGATAGTATGAATTTTAGTGATGGTAGTGAATTTAGTGCAGTAAATCCTCAATCTAAACCCTTGTTGACTGTTAACGTACCTTCGGGTTTGCAGTATGGAACTAATCCTGGTTCGATTCAGGTGCAAAATTCTTTAGAGGTGCAATCTGGTAAAACTTTAGCTTTATTAGGTGGAGATATTAATTTAGAGGGAGCCACCCTAGAAACTGCTGGTGGACGGATAGAATTAGGTAGTGTAGCTGAAAATAGCTTAGTTAATCTTGAGTTTGTTGATAGCAGATGGTTAGCAGATTATCAAGACGTTAAAAATTTTCGTAACATTCGTCTCTTGGATGAAACTAATATTCTAGTCAATGGTGACGGTAAAGGAAGTATAGGAATTAACGCTAACAATATTGATATTCGTTCTGATAGTAATATCCAGGCTGGTATCGATGCAGACTTTCAACTCTTAGATAGTCCAGGTAAAGATATCACCTTAAATGCTAGTGGTATTATTACGGTCGATAACGGGAGAATTGCCAACGAGGTGGCAGAAGGGGGAATTGGTAATGATGGCAATATAAATATTACAGGGCAATCTGTATTTTTATACAATGGTACAGCAATTTCTACAAACAGCTTTGGACGGGGAAATACAGGCAGTATCACAATTAATGCCCGCGATACAATTTCTTTAGATGGTGGAAGTAGTAGAGAAACCGTTATTTCAGCAAGCCTGCTTGGTACTGGTAACGGTGGTAAAATTGCTGTAAATGCACCCAAAGTATCTTTATCAAACGGTATTGGTATAGTTGCTCATAGTTTCGGGCGCGGAAATGCTGGCAGTATCGAAATCAGTGCTGTCGATCGCGTCTTAATAAATGGGGCAGGCACTGGAGTTGGGAACCAAGTGTTTGCTGATGCTGTTGGCAACGGCGGCACAATTAATATCAATACGCCTGATGTGACTATCTCAGATAGTGCTATAGTGGCAGCGAATTCCCAGGGCAGAGGTAACGGCGGCAAAATTACCTTTAATGCATCAAAAGTTTCTTTATTAACTGGCGCTACCGTAGTTGCACATACTTTTGCTCAAGGCAATGCTGGGAACATAACAGTTAACGCAAATCAAGTATTATTAGATGGAGTAGATAGCGAAGGTGGATCGAGTGGTTTAGGTAGTGCAGCTTTTGAATTGGAAAGTGGAAAAGGTGGAGAGATTCTTGTAAATACTGATACTCTCGATGTCACAAATGGTGCGACTCTGTTTGCTAGCAGTTTTGGCAAAGAAGACTCCGGAAGCGTCCGCGTTAATGCTACTGGTGCGGTAACTTTTGATGGTATCGGCAAAAATGGTTTTTCTAGTAATGCTTTTACTACAATTGAGGCAGATTCACTTGGTAATGGTAGAGAAATTAGCATTAATGCGGATTCTTTAAAAGTTGCAAATGGGGCTGTTATCGGTGCTAAAACTAGCGGACAAGGTAGAGGTGGAGATATCACCATAAACGTCAACCAATTGCAGCTTGAAAATGGCGGACAGATTCTTACAACTAGTCGCGGTAGTGGAAATGCGGGTAATATTTCTATTAATGCAACTCAAAAGACTGATATTACTGGCAGCGATGACAATTTTCCACAAAGATTAGCAAGAATTGGCAGACCAATTGTACGCAATGAAGGTGCCCAGAGTGGCATATTTGCTAATACAGATGTGGATTCAACTGGTTCTGGCGGCAATATTGATATCACCACGGGAGACTTGTCTATCAACGAAGGGGCTTTAATCAATGCCACAAATCAAGGAAGCGGACTCGCGGGAAACATAAATGCCCAGACTAGCTCTATCCGCTTAGATAATAACGCCGCATTCACTGCTAACACCCAAAGTATAAATCAAGACCTTAATAAGCCCCAAGCTAATATCAACATTAGCAATTCACAAGATTTAATCTTACGTCGCGGTAGTAATATTACTACTAATGCTACAGGAGAGAATGTCATCGGCGGTAATATCAATATTGATAGTGGAGTAGTAACGGTTTTAGAAAATAGCCGCATCAGTGCTAATTCCAATGATTTCCGTGGAGGAAGAGTCAATATCGACACCCAAGGTATTTATGGAACCCAGGCTTGGTATCCAGAGGCTTATAGGGGTTATATTACCGCGACGGGAGCAACGCCCCTATTAAGCGGTGAAATAGAAGTTAATACGGAACTCGACCCCACAAGAGCTTTAACCGAACTCCCAGTTAATCTTGTTGATGCTTCCAATCAAATATCCAATGCTTGTACTCCTAGAGATTCGCAATTCCAAAATGAATTTATCGTCACGGGAAGGGGTGGTTTACCAATGAATCCCACCCAACCATTACAAGAAAATAGTACTTTATCAACCTGGGTGAAATTAAAACCACAACCACTTTCAACAAATACAACAATTGAGCCACAACCAAGAACAGTTTCAAATCATAATAAAGTTGCTCCAAGAAATCAAATTGTAGAAGCTACTGGTTGGATAGTTGATAAAGATGGGAATATAGAATTTGTCGCACAAGCGAATCAAATTAATCCTCAAAACACAAGACAAACTCCTGCTTCTTGTTCTTTATCTCGGTAATTTAAGCATTCCTAACTGCCCAAAGCCCGTGTCGCATTTGTGAACGGATATGAAAGTGAATAAGTCATGAGCGCCCGCACCTATATTATTAATGGAAGATTTACTCGCGAAATTTGATCGTGGAAACAGGAGATATCTATGGGTTTGGGCTGTATGCAAGGTTGTTGTATTGTCATAGTCAGCGCAACGTGGGCAGCCGTGGGGCTGAACGCCCTATACACAAGTAGCGCAGTTGCTCAAATTACCCCAGATGCAACTCTACCAAATAATTCCAACGTCAAATTAGAAGATAAAACTTTCAATATCACGGGGGGAACTTCTGCGGGGGGTAATCTATTCCACAGCTTCAAAGATTTTTCGGTTCCCACTGGTTGGGAAGCAGTTTTTAAGAATGGTGCAGATATTCAAAATATTATATCAAGAGTCACTGGCAAATCAATTTCTGAAATAGATGGTTTAATCAAAGCTAACGGTAGCGCGAACCTATTTTTGATGAATCCCAATGGAATTGTATTTGGTGAAAATGCGCGGCTAGATATTGGTGGTTCTTTTATTAGCACATCTGCAAGTAGTATGAAATTTTCAGATGGTAGTACCTTCAGTGCAACAAATCCTCAAGCACCACCATTATTGAAAGTTAATATTACCCCTGGTTTACAGTATGGAACAAGTCAGCTAGGGGCAACTATTACCAATAACGGAAATTTAACTTCCCAGCAAGACTTGAAATTAGTAGCTGACAAACTTGATTTGCACGGAGAATTAAAAGCAGGAAGGGATTTAACTTTACAAGCACAAGATACTGTGAAAGTACGGGATAGCGTAACGACTCCGTTTTTAGCTCAAGCAGGTGGTAACTTAACCGTTCAGGGAAATCAAGGAATTGATATTTTAGCGCTTAATCACCCGATGCAGTCACCATTTGTGAGTGGCGGCGATTTAAGCTTAATTAGTGATGGGATTATTTCTGGCGATGCTCGTTTTACCAGTGGTGGAAATTTCTCTCTCAATAGTGTATCGGGGGAGATGGCAAATTTTGTTAGCAAATATGACCCCATAATCAGTAGTAATGGTGATGTCGATGTTGCAGCTAACTATACGGGTGCATCATTGTTAGTAGAAAGCAAGGGTAATATTCGCTTTGGGGGTGATATAAATATTACTAGTCCGGATACTAGTAATTTACCTACGGGACAAGATACCGCAACTTTAAGCAATAGTACGGCGTTGATTGTGCGTTCTGGGCAAGAGACTCTAGCTTATGGAGGTGTTAATTCTGGTTCGGTACCTGTTGCTAATGGAACTGTGCCGGAGGGAATTACCATAGATGGAAATGTTTTTTTACAACCGTTTAATGGTACTGGGGGGATAGTTGACTTAACGACCGCATCCGGAGATATTAATGTTCAACAAATTATAACTAATGGCGGTGCGATTGATGTTAGCAGTGGTGGGGCAATAAACACCGGAAATCTGTTCGCTTCTAATGATATGGAAAATGGGGGTAATATTCGCCTTGAAGCCAATGATAGCTTAACTACAGCAAATTTGAACTCTTCCTCGTACTCCAAACAAGGTATTGCTAAAAATGGGGGTGAGATTCAGCTAACTGCTGGCTTGGGAGACATCACAACTGGCTCATTGGAATCTTACTCAAAGTCCAATGCCGTAGGTACAGGTGGTAATGGTGGGGACATTACCATCAATGCCGTTCGTGGCAACATTGCCACTACTGGCGATTTGCTCTCTTACTCCCAGAACAACTCCAACTCAAGTTCTACGGGCACAGGGGGAGCGATAACACTCAGTGCTGGTGATAATATTGATACGCAAAAATTAGAATCCTACTTCTTATCCTACTCTTACTTAGGTTCTACAGGTAAAGGGGGAGCGATAACACTCAGTGCTGGTGGTAATATTGATACAAGACAAGGCATTAACTCCTCCTCCTTCCGCCGCTCAGGTATAGCAGATCATCCAGGGGGAGTGATAAAAATTAGTGCAGGTGGTAACATTAATACAGTAAACCTGGACTCCTCTTCTAGCGCTGGACAGTCAGGTATAGCAGGTACTGGGGGAGCGATAACACTCAGTGCAGGTGGTGATATTAATACACAAGATTTATACTCCAACTCCAGATCCAAGTTTAATTTTTCAACTACAACAGGGGGAGCGATAACACTCGGTGCTGGTGGCAATATTAATACACAAAATCTGTACTCTAACTCTACCGGCATAGACAAAGAAGGTACAGGGGGAGTAATAACCCTCAGTGCAGGTGGTAATATTAATACACAAGATTTGTACTCCAACTCCAATGCCTCCTCAGGTATAGGGGGAGCGATAACACTCAATGCAGGTGGTAGTATTAATACACAGTATCTGTACTCCAACTCCCGCTCAGGTACAAGAGGTACAGGGGGAGCGATCGCATTGAGCGCCACAGATACCATCAATCTAACGTCAATTAACTCCTCTGGAGGAACGAGTTCAGGAAGCATCATTATCAGCAGCAATGCTCCTTTTATTTTCCATAGTGGTGCAATATCAAGCGATACATTTGGTTCTGGCAAAGCGGGAAATATTCAAATCAAAGCGACTTCAATTTCCCTCACTAACGGTACACAACTATCCGCTTCTACTCACAGCACAGGAGCAGGCGGAGACATCACTTTAATTGCTTCTGATACAATAGAACTGAGTGGTGAAACAACTACCTCACCTGAAAGTATTTTTCTTCTTCAATTTTTTGTTCCAGAAGATTTTGGTAACACTATTGGACTCCCACCAAATACATACCTTGGCGGTTATATTCCAAATGGAACTACTGACAAACCTCCCTCTGGAACTGTATTTCCTTCCGGTGTGTTTTCCCAAGCAACCGTTAATTCTACTGGCGGCGCTGGTAATTTGAAAATAGAAACCGGGAGGCTGATCGTTAATAATGGCGCAGCAATTACCACAACTACCTTTGGAAAAAATAGCAATGCAGGCAGCGTTTCCATTAACGCTCGTGATTCAATAACAATTAATAATGGCTCAATATTAAGCGGGGTGGCTCCAGGAGCAATTGGTAACAGTGGTAGAGTTGAACTTATTACCCCCAAACTTTCCATAACCAATTCTGGAATTGTCCAAACCCAGACTTTAGGAGATGGATTCGCAGGAGAGATAGCGGTAGATGCTGATACAGTCAGTATTTCTGGAAAAGATAGCGCTTTACGTTCTGCCAGTGGCGGTACTAATGAACTATTAGAAGGAACACCCAGTAGTCGTATCGGACAAGGTGGTAATATCAACGTTACAGCTAACAACCTACAGGTAACTGATGGAGCGGTTTTAGATGCCACAACTGTAACTGACTCAATAGGAGGCGATATTACACTCAGCGCGAATACTTTGAATGTTGATAAAGGTGGACGGATTCTCACCTCAACAAACGGCGCAGGGAATGCAGGGAATTTAAATATTCAACCGCGTGGTGATGGACAAAGTTTAACGGTAAACTTCCAAAAAGGAGCGCAAATATCTGCATCCACCAGTAGCAGTGGTAAAGGAGGAGCGATAACACTAAAAGCTCCTGAGTCAATTACTTTGACTGGCGATGGTTCGATTATTTCTGCGGAAACTTCTGGAAATGGAGCTGGGGGTGACTTAACTCTGAACGCAGGAAGGTTGAGAGTCGAAAACAATGCACAAATCAGTGTCAACAGTAAAGATTCTGGAAGTGCAGGCAATTTAATTGTAGATGCAAACTCAATTTATTTGAATAACCAAGGAAAAATCAGCGCTGATACCAGAGGTGGTGGGGGAAATATCTTTCTCAATTCACCCCTATTGCTACTGCGTCGCGGTAGCAGTATAACTACTAATGCCAGTGGTGAAAATATTACTGGTGGTAATATTGAAATTGACGGCAAAAATGGTTTTATCATTGCCCTTCCTTGGGAAAATAGCGATATCCGTGCAGATTCTCAAAACTTTCGTGGGGGGAATGTCAAAATAAAGAATACTGCTGGGATTTATGGTATTCAGTCAAGAAAAGAACCATTGCCAAATTCAAGCGATATTACTGTAAAAGGAGCAACCCCAGATTTAGAAGGAAATATACAAGTTAATCAACCAGAACTCGATCCCACTAACGGCTTAGTCGAACTTCCGATTAATTTAGTTGATGCTTCCAATCAAATATCTACCGCTTGCACTCCCGGAGGTTCGCAATTTCAAAATACTTTTGTCTCAACAGGAAGAGGTGGTTTACCGATGAATCCTACCCAACCTTTACAAGAAACTAATACTTTGGAAGACTGGGTGAAATTAAAACCACAATCGGAAAATTCTGCTTCTACAACAATTAAACCACCATTAAAAAAAGTTTCAAATAGTCCCAAAGTTGCTCCAAGAAATCAAATTGTAGAAGCTACTGGTTGGATAGTCGATCGCGATGGGAATATAGAATTCGTCGCACAAGCGAATCAAATTAATCCTCAAAGCATAAAGCAAACTCCTGCTTCTTGTTCTGTATCTCGGTAAGACAGAGCATTCCTAACTGTTCAAAGCCCGCGTCTAAGGAAGCGAACGGATATGGGCATTGCATAAGTTGCGATCGCTCATACCTATATTATTAGTAGAAGATTCACTGGTGAAATTTCATCATGAAAGCACAGAGTGCAAGTAACAAGGTATTTATGGGTTTCTACTGGCGGCAAATGGCAATTGTAATCGCAAGCGCGATGGCACTATATCCAAATAGCGCAGTTGCTCAAATTACCCCAGATGCAACTCTACCGAATAATTCCAACGTCAAATTAGAAGATAAAACTTTCAATATCACGGGGGGAAGTCAAGCGGGGGGTAATTTATTCCACAGCTTCAAAGATTTTTCGGTTCCCACTGGTTGGGAAGCATTTTTTAATAATGGGGCAGATATTCAAAATATTATATCAAGAGTCACTGGTAAATCTATTTCTAATATTGATGGTTTAATCAAAGCTAACGGTAGCACGAACCTATTTTTGATGAATCCCAATGGAATTGTATTTGGTGAAAATGCGCGGTTGGATATTCGCGGTTCTTTTATTGGCACATCTGCCGAAAGTATGAAATTTAGTGATGGTTCTGAATTTAGTGCGGTAAATCCTCAAGCACCACCATTATTAAAAGTAAATATTACCCCTGGTTTGCAGTATGGAACTTCTCAGCCAGGAGCAACTATTACAAATAACGGAAATTTAACATCGCAGCAAGACTTGAAATTAGTCGCCGACAAACTTGATTTGCAGGGAGAATTAACAGCAGGAAGGGATTTGACTTTACAAGCACAAGATACCGTGAAAGTACGCGATCGTGTAACGACTCCGTTTTTAGCTCAAGCAGGTGGTAATTTAACCGTTCGAGGAAATCAAGGAATTGACATTTTAGCGCTTAATCACCCAACGCAGTCACCATTTGTGAGTGGCGGCGATTTAAGCTTAATTAGTGACGGGATTATTTCTGGCGATGCTCGATTTACCAGTGGTGGAAATTTCTCTATCAATAGTGTATCGGGGCAGGTGGCAAATTTTGTTAGCAAATATGACCCCATAATCAGTAGTAATGGTGATGTGGATGTTGCAGCTAACTATACGGGTGCATCTTTATTAGTTGAAAGCAAGGGTAATATTCGCTTTGGGGGTCAAATAAATATTACTATACCCGACATTAGTAATTTACCTACCGGAAAAGATACCGCAGCCTTAAGCAATAGTACGGCGTTGATCCTGCGTTCTGGGCAAGAGACTCTGGCTTATGGAGGTGTTAATTCTGGCTCATTACCTGGATTTACGAGTGGAACCGTTGCCGAGGGAATTACCATAGATGGAAATGTTTTTTTACAACCGTTTAATGGTGCTGGGGGGATAGTTAGCTTAACTACAGCATCTGGAGATATTAATGCTCAACAAATTGTAACTAATGGCGGTGCGATTGATTTTAGCAGTGGTGGGGCAATAAACACCGGAAACCTATTCGCTTATAATGGCATGGAAAATGGGGGTGATATTCGCCTTGAAGCCAAAAACGGTAATATTTTTACTGGTGGTTTGTACTCTTACTCGTATTCGGAATCTGGCAGCACAGGTTCGGGGGGCATAATTAACCTTGAAACTGCTAACGGTAATATTAATACTGGCAAGTTGTACTCTTACTCGTACTCGAAATCTGGCAGTACAGGTTCGGGGGGTGCGATTAGTCTAAAAGCCGCTGACGGCATTACCACTGGCAATTTAGATTCTGCTTCGGATTCTCGTTCTGGCAATGCAGGTTCGGGGGGCATAATTAAGCTTGAAGCCAACAACGGTAACATCACCATTAACGATTTGTTATCTTTCTCATACTCTACATCCGGCAGTGGGGGAGATGGTGGGGCGATCGCATTAACTGCCAATGGCGATATTACTACGGGCCGTATGAACTCAGAAGCAGGGGGTACTGGTAATGGTGGGGACATCACCCTCATCAGTAACGCCGGAGCTATTGATACAACGTCGGGAGCGATCGCATCCCAAATTCGCGAAGGTTCAAATGGAACTGGGCGTGCAGGAACAATTGTTTTTACAGCCAAAAATAATATTCAAACTGCTCAGTTAGATGCTAGTGCCGAAAAAGGAGATGGTAGCAGCATTCAACTCACTAGCACTAATGGAGAAATTGATACAAGTAAAGGAACGGTATATACTGATTCTCGAAGCGGGAATGCTGGCGCGATTTTCCTCTCTACCTTTAACAATATTACAACGGGTCGCATCGTCTCAGAAGCAGCGGGTACTGGTAATGGTGGTGATATCACCCTCAAAAGTATTGCCGGAGCTATTGATACAACGTCAGGAGCGATCGCATCCCAAATTCGCGAAGGTTCAAATGGAACTGGGCGTGCAGGAACAATTGTTTTTACAGCCAAAAATAATATTCAAACTGCTCAGTTAGATGCTAGTGCCGAAAAAGGAGATGGTAGCAGCATTCAACTCACTAGCACTAATGGAGAAATTGATACAACCAAAGGAACTGTATACACTGAGTCTCGAAGTGGGAATACGGCTAATATTCAGCTTCAAGCCTTGAACAACATTAGGACGGCTGATATTATCTCAACTATTAGATCATCTGACAAACTAGCTCGTGGTGGAGATATTAGCCTGATTAGTAAAAATGGAGAAGTCCGGGTTGACGGCACAATCACCACCAATACTTATGGTTCAAGTAAAGGAGGAGATATTAACATCACCACTGGCTCACTCTCCTTGTCCAAAGGTGCTGAACTATCAACCAGCACCTTTGGACAAGGGAATGCCGGGAATGTGAAAGTGCTTGCTACGGATTCGGTTTCGCTAGTGAATGCTAACATCTTCAGTACTGTAGAAAGGGGGGGAGTGGGCAATGGCGGCGACATCAACATCAACGCAGCTTCACTCTCCCTCAAAGATAGCGCTCAACTGCAAACTTTGGTTCGTGAAGCTTCTGACAATAAACTAGCCGGACGAAGAAATGCGGGGAATGTCAATGTTGTTGTCACAGGTGCGGTGACAATTGCTGGGAAGAAGGATTCATATCCGAGTGGGATTTTCAGCGAATTAGGAACGGAAACTATTGGTAAGGGGGGAAACATTACTATCTCTTCTAACTCCTTGTCCTTAACGGATGGTGCTTTCTTGAGTGCTAGTACATCAGGGCAGGGTGATACAGGTAGCATAACTATCAATGCCCCCGATCGAGTCTCCTTTGATAACGCCCTTGCCAGGAATAATGTGAACTCTGGAGCCGTAGGTAATGCTGGTGGCATTGACATTACAACAGGATCGCTTTTTATGAGCAATGCGGAACTGAATGTTAGCACCTTTGGACAAGGGGATGGGGGTACAGTCAATATTACTGCCAGCGATACAGTTTCCTTGAATGGAGCTTTCGCTAGAAGTGACGTAGGAAGCACAGCTATAGGTGAGGGTGGTGACATCAATATTACCACTGGGTCGCTTTCTATCAAAGAAAACGGTCTACTGACTTCCAGTACAAGTGGAAAAGGAAATGCAGGTAGTATTAACATAATTGCCCGCAATACGGTTTCCTTGGACGATCAAGACGTAGATCAATACTTAACTGGGTTAAGCAGCGTTGCAGGATATGGATCTGTAGGCAAAGGTGGTAACATCAATATTCAAGCTGAACATCTCTCGATCAAGAATAATGCCGCCTTAAATGCTGATGTAGAACCAACCGGAAAAGGAAAAGGGGGAGATATCAATTTAGATGTCAAAGGTACCATCTTACTTACTACAGAAGAGACTTATGCTCAAAAAGGGGAATCAGCCCGAATTACTTTAGGTGTGCAACCAGGTGGCATAGGTTCAGGTGGAACCCTTAAAATCAAAGCAGGTTCTTTAGTGCTAAGAAACGGCGGTATAATTAAAGATAGTACTCAAGGACAGGGAAACGCCGGAAATATCCAGGTAAATGCTGACGTTGTTGATATCTCAGGCAGCGTTCCCAGCAGTGGCTTACCTAGTGGGTTATTCACCAGTACCAATACAACTGGCAAGGCAGGCGATATTATCATTGATACTCAGATATTCCGAATTGCAGATGGAGCGGCTTTGAGCGCCCGCACTAATGGAGATGGACAAGGTGGCATTATTGGGGTGAATGCCAATACTTTTGAAGCAATCAATGGTGGACAATTGGTGTCCACAACATCTGGTAAGGGACAAGCAGGCAATATCTTTGTCAATGCCACAGATCGGGTGACTATCTTTGGGACAGATATAAACTACAACGATCGCATTGCCAAATTTCCCAACAACAATCAATTTGTTGCTAACAACATTAGAGAAACAGGCGCTGCCAGTGGTATAATTGTTAACAGTACTGGGACAGCAAATGCAGGCAATATTGAAGCCACAGCAGGCTTTATGCGTTTGGAGGAGCAGGGAAGAATTACAGCTGAATCTGCATCAGCAGGTAATGGTGGCAATATCACGCTGAATGTAGGGAAATTACTGCTGCTGCGCCGTGGCAATAGCAGTCAAATCTCCACTACTGCGGGCACTGCAAGTGCTGGTGGCGATGGCGGCAACATCACCATCAACGCCCCTAATAGCTTTCTCGTCGCAATCCCGAATGAAAATAGCGACATCACAGCCAATGCCTTCGAGGGTCGAGGGGGTAATATCAACATTAAAGCGCGAGGGGTCTTTGGCATACAGCGTCGGGAACAACAAACTCCGCAAAGTGACATCACTGCAAGTTCAGCATTGGGAATAAATGGCACTGTAGAAATCACTACACTAGATGTTAATCCCAACAACGGTTTAGTTGAACTCCCAGTTAATCTTGTTGATGCTTCCAATCAAATTTCCAACGCTTGCACTCCCGGAGGTTCGCAATTTGAAAATACTTTTGTGTCCACAGGAAGGGGTGGTTTACCCATGAATCCCACCGAACCTTTACAAGAAACTAATACTTTATCAACTTGGGTGAAATTAAAACCACAACCACTTTCAACAAATACAACAATTAAGCCACAACCAAGAACAGTTTCAAGCAACAATAAAGTTGCTCCAAGAAATCAAATTGTAGAAGCTACTGGTTGGATAGTTGATAAAGATGGGAATATAGAATTTGTCGCACAAGCGAATCAAATCAATTCCAAAAGCCCCTGGCAAGTTCCTGCTTCTTGTTCTGTATCTCAATAAAGTGCGAAATATGCTCAAATTTCTGCATCTGAAGCGATTAGCTAAATTTACTTATAAAAACTTAATTTTATTTACTCTTGCTTGTTTATTAACTATTACCCCTAGCACATTCGCAAAACAACCAGAATCACCAGCGATTCATAGCCAATCTACCAAATCCCCAACTACACAGCAACTCGAACAAGCAGAAAAACTTTATCAAGCCGGACGTTTTACTGAAGCGATAAATGTTCTGCAACAAGCTGTGAGTATTTACCAACAACAAAATAATAACCTTGGACAAGCCGCAGCGCTGACAAACCTCTCTCTAGTTTATGAGAAACTTGGAGCATGGAAAGAAGCCGATGCGGCTGTTGACAATAGTTTAAAAATACTTGGCTGGAATAATTCAACTCAAAAATTAAATGTCAACCAACAACAGTCAGAATTATGGGAAATTATTGCCCAAACTCTGGATATTAAAGCCGGGTTGCTGTTAACAAAGGGAAAACCTGATGTATCTCTACAAATATCCCAACAAGCAGAGCAAATCTGGAAGAAATTAGGCGATAATGCCAAAGTCACCCGCAGTCGGATTGAGCAAGCCCAAGCTTTACGAGTTTCTGGGTTTTATCGTCGTAGCTTAGACATATTAAATGAAATATCTCAAAAATTACAAGCCCAACCTGACTCCCTTGTTAAAGTAACAGCTTTGCGTGCTTTCGGAAATACCCAGCAACAATTAGGTAATTTAGAAGAATCCCGGAAAATTTTACAACAAAGCTTAGAAATCGCTCAACGCCTGCAACTGACCCAAGAAATTGCTTTGACACAATTAAGTCTCGGTAATACTGCTCGGTCGTTAGGTAAGATCGAAGACGCAATTAACTATTATCAAAATGTAGTTAAAGTTACATCTAACCCACTCACCTCAATTCAAGCTCAAATTAATCAACTCAGCTTGCTTGTTGAAAAAGGACAAATAGCAGCAGCAAAAACATTAATACCCACAATCCAATCTCAATTAACTAATTTACCTACCAATCAAGCGGGAGTTTATGCACGGATAAATTTCGCTCGCACTTTAACTAAAGCTAAAATTGGTAATCAAAAAGATGTTGCTCAGATTTTAGCAACAAGCGTTCAACAAGCCAAAACTATCGGTGATGAACGTGCCGAATCCTATGCTTTGGGCAGCTTAGGAGAATTATACGAGCAAGACAATCAGCAGCAACAAGCACGGGATTTGACCCAAAAAGCGTTATTTATCGCTCAAAAAAATGATGCCTCAGATATAGCTTATCTTTGGGAGTGGCAGTTAGGACGGTTACTCAAAGCACAGGACAATATTGAAGGAGCAGTCGCAGCTTATGATAGCGCGATCGCAAACCTTCAATCACTTCGCACAGATTTAGCTGCGGTTAACCGAGAGGTGCAGTTTAATTTTCGCGATAGCGTCGAACCGATTTATCGAGAGTCAGTAGAACTACTTTTGCAACAGAAGGGTGAAGCAAAACCCGATTTAGATAAGGTACGTCAGCGAATAGAAGCTTTACAATTAGCAGAATTAGATAATTATTTTCGAGAAGCTTGCTTAAATAATCAATTTGTGGTGCTTGATAAAGTTGTAGATAATGATAATCCCGATACTGCCATTTTTTATCCAATTATCTTAGACGATCGATTAGAAGTTATCCTCAAGCTTCCCAACCAAAAATTAATACACAAAACTAATGTAGTTAGTGGAAGAGAAGCAGAGCAAATTATTACGCGAATGCGAGAGTATATAGTCGAACCCGATAGGAGTCAGCAATTTAAACTAGCTTCCCAACAGCTTTATAACTGGTTGATTAAACCAGTTGAAACCGAACTCCAAAATAGTCAAATTAAAACTTTGGTATTTATTCCCGATGGCTCATTGCGAAATATTCCCATGTCTGCATTATATGATGGTCAAGAATATTTAGTCCAAAAGTATGCGATCGCCATTAGTCCGGGATTACAGTTATTTACTCCCAAATCTTTAACACGACAAAAGCTAAATGCTCTTGCAGGTGGACTATCAACAATACCCAAAGGTGAAAACTTTGCACCGCTTCCCGATGTTAAGCAAGAGCTAGCATCAATTTCGGAATCGGGAATATCAACGGTTACATTATATAATGACGAATTTACAAGTAATATTTTAGAAGAAAAAATTAACGCTCAACCTTTCCAAGTCGTTCATTTTGCAACTCACGGACAATTTAGCTCAAATCCAAACGAGACGTTTATTTTAGCATTAGATAAACGTATTAAGGTAGCCGAACTAGATAAATTACTTAAAAGTAGGGGACAAAAACTAACAGAGCCAATATCCCTACTTGTATTGAGCGCTTGTGAAACAGCAGCAGGAGATAACCGTGCTGCATTGGGATTAGCAGGAGTTGCTCTAAGTGCAGGTGCTAGGAGTACTTTAGCTTCTTTGTGGCAGATTGGCGACGATTCCACAGCTTTTTTTATTGATGAATTTTACGATGAGTTAATGACTAAGAGAAAAACCACGGCAGAAGCTTTACGCGAAGCTCAATTAAAACTACTCAAAACTAGCGAATACAGCCGTCCGATGTACTGGGCACCATACGTTTTAGTTGGTAATTGGTTGTAATAGAAAGTAGGGAGTAGCAAGTAGGAAGTAAGGAGTAGGGAGTAGCAAGTAGGGAGTAGCAAGTAGGGAGTAGCAAGTAGGGAGTTGGGAGTAGAGAAAATATTTTTGGTTCCTCGCTTGCTACCACGATCAAATTCATATGAATACATAAAGGCTCGTAGTAAGAGTTTTAACTCTTATATTGAGGACTAAAGTCCTTACTACAAACCGGCTTAAAATTAATTAACCAAAGGAGCGGTAGCAATATTATCTAAATTGACGGATTGCAATAAACTTTGCCAATCTTCTACAACAGAAGCATCTTGAGAAGATTGCCGTATTTGTGCCAGCATATTTAAAGCGTCAAACCAAATACCCGATCTTGCATAGATGGCAATTTTCTGTTGTTCGTCTGTTGCTGCTTTTAATTGCTCTGTAACGCTATAATCTAAATTGATTCTTTGAATATCTCCTTCTACATACACGGGAAGGCTTGCTGTCTGTTGCTGACAACGAACTTTGAAATACCAGCGTAATCGTTTACCTACTTCTAAAGGTTTAACTGTATTGGGCAAAGAAACACCAATAACACCAGGTTTGGGAGGTAGCGCGATCGCGTTTCTGTAAACATCCATTCCCGTACTATCCTGTAAGCTAAATTCAGCGCTTAAGTTAGCTTCCTGGGTGTATGGGACGTAAAACCAAAACGTCGGTCGTTCGGAAGTGGTTAACCCCCCCACAATTCCGATACTTGATTTACCTGTCTTGTTAACAGGAAGTTCTTCTCCAAGTGGTACTAAAGCGGTAAGTGCGGTTGGAACCGCAGGACAATTATTTCGACTACCCATTCCCGCTCTACGTCCCGATATTGGAGTTAACCCACTGGGTGCTTTTGGTGGCACAAAAACTGGTCGAGTTGGTTTTTTACGTGGGGGTTTTTTGGGTGGAGATGATTGGACTGGCTGCTTGTCAGTCGTTGGTTTTTTAGTTTGAGCTATTACCTGTGGTGAATATTGGATAATGCCGCTCAAAGTTAGAATTATTAAGATTAATTTCATTGACTTTACAAAGTATAGTTTCTGCTGATTGCTATTGTCATGCTACCTTGTCGAACTCAATATAGAGGTGTTTTAATCCCCGGATAAGTACGTTCGGTATATACTCGTAATCTTCAGGTGCCAAGCGGACATTCTTAAGCCTTAACAGCAAACGCTTATAAGCAATCTGCATTTCCTGACGAGCCAGCATAGCGCCCACACAAAAATGAATGCCATGACCAAAAGATAGGTGGTTGCTAACATTATGGCGGCACACATCCAAACGTTCACCATCTGGAAATTTCATGGGATCGCGGTTAGCAGCATCGAAACGGATCATCACCAAAGACCCAGCTTTGAGTTCAACGTCTTCTAATTTTGTATCTTGCGTCACAACTCGCCACATTCCTGCTGTCGGAGTTTCCATCCGCAGAACTTCTTCAACAAAGTTATCTATCTGGGTATCTGTTTGTAACAACTCGATCTGCTGGGGATTCTTTGCTAGCAACAACATCCCCGACGCAAGCGCACTGGTGAGAGTCTCATTCCCTGCCACTAGTATTTGCTGAATTATACTTAGGAGTTCGGCAGTGTCGAGCGATCGCGCTTGGTCTACGTTTGCCCGTACTAGATCGGTAATTAAATCATCCTGGGGCTGTTTTCGGCGTGACTCTATAACATCATGAAAATAATGCTGGAAAGCAACGACATTTTTAGCACATTCAATCTCCTCCTCTCTAGAAAGCATATGGCCTAAGCGTGCAATAAAAGCATCAGACCATTGCTTTAACTTCGGTAAATCTACTTGCGGTACACCTAACTGTTGAGCAATAACTTTAATCGGTAAGGGTACGGCAAACTCACTGACGAATTCACACTTGTTTTTATCGATGAAACACTCAACAAGTTCATTAACAATCTGCTCGATCGAGTCATGCATTTTGTTGACACGGGAAGAGGTGAATGCCTTATTCACCAGCGAGCGGAATCGCTCGTGCTCTGGCGGATCTGCCGTGAGCAGAGTGTTCATCTGAGGCCAGCCTTGAGCAGAGATTGAGAGCAACTCATCATCAATTTCTTTCCCAGCTAGTAAAGTAGAGAAATTGCTAGAGAATATTCTTGTATTCTTAAGAATTTCTATCACCAAGTCATAGCGGGTAACAAGAAAGAGCTTGGCGTTATTTCTGGGACTAGGTAGCTCCATAATTGGTGCTTCCTCCTGTGCCAGTTTATAGAATTCATAAGGGCATACAAGTACTTCAGGGTCAAAAAAGTTATAGTCTGAATGCTTCATATAAATACCTCGTATGCGAGAAACTCAGTCACTTTATTGTTTATATAGGATCGCCTTGCTTGTCTGCTTGTAAACCCCTCTACTAATTAATTGGTTTGATATTATTTTCTTATTCAACTAAGGATTGTGGAGCAATAGAAAATTCCCGACGACTCTGAATAAATAATACAACAACACCACCTGCAACTACCGCAAAAGCTGAAGGTATAAATGGTATCCATAGCCCTTGAGTTAAAGCGATCGCGCAAACTCCATACAAAACAACAACTGTCGCAACTATGACGCATCCTTGACGCGGTAGGGAACGAACGCGCCAAACACTCATACTTCCCACAACAGTCCATCCCCATATCCAGATAATATCACCCCAACTCGGCAAAACCCAAAGAATTGGACGTTGGTCTAAAACTGCACTCAGAATTTGGCTGACCATTTCCGCTTGTATAAATACACCTGGTATTTCCTGGTAATGCTGTGCGGTACTGTAGGGAGTTGACCAAGTATCGCTGAGGGTGTTAGCCGTGACTCCAATCAAAACTACTTTGTCTTTTAGATCGTCAAGATTCACTTTATTGCTCAATACATCTTCAAGGGAAACACGGGAAACATTGAGATAATCAGCATTACGATAGTTGACAAGTATTTGAATTCCGCCTAAATCTTCTTGTTGATAGCCACCACTGCGACCGGGTTTTAAGCGTGGAAATACTGACGAGCCAAACTGTATATAATCATCATGAGTTTGAGATCGAATATTCTCGTAAGATAAGTAACGCATAGCTAATTGCAACGAGAGCGATAATGGTGTTTTACAAGGTGAATTCGGCTCTTGTAACATCATTAAAATTTGACGACGCACAATTCCATCTGGGTCTTTAATTGCATCGGTAAAACCCTGACGCTCTACAGGTACTCCTTTCGGAGGTTTTACACCTTGGGGGTCATAGGTTTTATCTCTACCTTTGCAGACAACAACAAGGTTCTCTCGATCGAGTTCAGTAGTAATTTGTATTGGATTTGACTTCTGAGGATCTATTAAGTCTGTATAAATATCCGAGCCAATGACTCGCGGTTGATAGTTTTGTAGTTTATTAAGTAATGTTGCAAGCGTATTATCCGAAATTGATTTAGCCCCCAGCGTCATCTCGGATCGAGATTGAATATCTTTCTCGGTTACTTCAACCACTACTACCCTGGGATCGATGGCTTCCTTGGGTCGCGATCGCAACATTTGGTCAAAAGTTTTTAGTTCGATTGTCTCAAATACCCCCAAGTATCTTAGACCTATTGTTGAAAGAGCTACGATAATGATACTAAGCAATACCGTTAAAAGTTGAGATTTTGAGGATGAAATTTTGTTTTGTGTCGATTCATCCACGCCATGCAATTCTTGCCAAGTAGTAGAAATAGTTGTGGGATTTTGGTAGATAACTGGCAACCAACTGGCACAGGGAAACTGATTTTCTAATCCCTGGAGTCTTTCTCGTGCTTCTCTTGCAGCTAAGTAAAATGGTTTGTCATCCGCAAAAGCAATGAGAAAGTTTTTCAAAAACTCCTGTGCTACAAAATCTGGTACCCCCGTTCGCATGACAATCATTTGGGGAATGTTCAAATCGGCTAAGTTTCGTGCCAAACCAATTCCGTCGCAGGAATTAAAAATTGCTATATTTAAACCGCGTGTAATTGCCGTCTTCAGTGCATTTCTTAACTGAGAAATTGTTAAACTTTCTGTTTGGTTAATGTAAATTTCTCCTATCTCGCCATCTGCAAGAGTAGCGCTATGTCCTGCAAAAAACAGAATATCCGGATCGGAATTCCACAGTTGCTCGTTAAGTTCTTTCCTTGTTGGTTCTATAAGAAATGTGGTTTGGGCATCTGTTAAACCTTGTAATAAAGAGGTGTCTTTATCAATATCAATCCCAACTCTATTGCCTAAAATTGCCAAAATTTTGACTTTACCTGTGGGAGATTTTCGCAATATTTGAGGAGACGCATATTCATGATTGCTCAAACCTAATTCGGCTTTAGGGTAATCCTCAAAAAAATTCCACAGATGCCAAGGTAATTGATGCAGTAAAACTATATTTGTTTCAATAATAATTCTAATTTCATCATCCCGATTGAATAAAGTCCGCAATTGCCGTTCAATCTTTTGAAATGACTCAGATTTCAACCAAGCATTGATGCTTTCTTGTAACTGTTGACAAACTTGATTAAAGTCATTTATAGAAATATTGGTAATATCTTGCTGATGTACTCTTATCCGTTGGTTGTTGTTCAAACGTTGATGGATAGCTTCGTAGAGTAACTGCCACCTGTGATAGAGTTTGCTTAATTCTGGTGCTGCATTTAGGCTTCCTGTAATTTTAGAGAAATAATTGTCGTGCCAAAGTTGGACTGTGACAACGGGAAATCCTTGGTTTAAATCTCCTCCCAATAAGGTGAAGACTACTGATTTACTCATTTATACAACAGCAATTTATAATCGATTACCAACCATCACCAATAATTAAAGAAAAAAGTTTTCTTCAAATTGATAACTCTCAAGAACTACATCAATACTAAAACGTTCTCCCATTTCAACTTCAAAAAGCTTCAATTGTATGTAATTATCTTCAATTCTTGCTTGTACTTCTTGAATAATTTCTCTTGATTCTGAAAGTAAAACAAGCTTAATATTTGGTAAATATTCATCATTAAAAGGATGTAGCTGTACGCGAATACTAAGAACTTGGTTTGCAAATGGTGTTAATGCCATTAGTAGAACAAATTTTTGAGAGTCTGCTTCCCCTCCTAATTCAATTATTTTAATTCTTCTCATTTTAGCAGCAACCAACTGGATGTTATTTCTAAAATTAAAAGCTTGATTGCTATTATTTGAGTTAAAAGTCTCTATTGCTTGCCAAGAAGCTTCGTAAATGCCTTGGAGCCAAGCGCCCAGTTTCACTACTGGGGATAGCTGCATTTGCTGGTTTTGTCGAATTTGGTACATCGATAGCCGCCACTGCTCTTTTTCTAGTAGCGCTCCCCAACTGGTAAATGGTACTTCAAGTCTAGGAAATATTACTGAGTCACGAGCCAAACGTTGCAGCATATTTTCGGCTTGAGTAGTTGGTAATTCTGGTAAAGTTGGGATAACAGCTTTCATCTCCTCTGTACAAAATTGGTAAGCCATCCAAAAAGCATTGAGGTCTTTTGTTAAATACCGCGCATCTAAACAATAAGTTCTATCAACTGGGTCATAATCCGCTGCGGTTTTCAGTTCTTGATGAGTTGTGTAACCCCAAAATCTCACCCATTCCCCATCTGGGTTTACTTGTACTGCTAAATAAAAATCTGCCGTCCAACTCGGAATATCTACCCATTCTTGAGGTACTTCTAAACAGAGATCGTCAATTGCTTCACTGGGAATCAAAACGACTCGTCTTTCATTTAATAATATTGCCGTGCCGTTGACAAATTCCCAAAAAGCCGGAGCATCAGGGGAACTGTACCACACATTTGCTTGCAGAGCATATTCAGTTTGTACCCAATTCAAAAATGCGTGGAGGCAAATTTGATTTATGTAAGCGCACCAACGACTGCTTGAGGTAGCATAACGCTGACTTTGCTGCCATAGCTGCGACACAATTGTCGATTCTAATAACCATTCTTTTGGATCTGCAAATGCATTTTGCATTTTTTCTACCTGATGAAAATTACGGATTTATGTTGAGATTTCCAAACTGATTTCTCAACCATTCTTCAAGAGCAATGCTCATATCATTAATTTGGTTGGGATTTACAGAAATATTCATAGTTCGGCTCCAATTAACTAATGCGAGTAATAAAGATTCTCTGCCTTTGACCAGTTTGCGAGATACTGTAGGCTGACTAATTTGCAACTGCTGCATAATTTGCTGTTGAGTTAGTTCCTCAAGGTAGTAAAGCCTAAGTATTTCTTGCGATTTTAATTCCATTGCTTGCAAAGTTTTTGATAATACATCAAACATTTGAGATATTTGGTTTTGCCGATCTCGAATATCTTCTTGGGCTATCAGATCGGCGATTAGTGAGTCATTGGGGTCTGGTAAATCTAATGTTTGGTTAGTATCCGATGGTTTGAAAGTATCTAAAGATTTAACAGGTGGAAACAAGTAAGCACGCACGTATTCAACCGATCGATCTAACCAGCTTTTGATTTCTTGTGTCGTGCATTCTGGAGTTGGTTTTAGTTGATGCCGAGAATGGTTGTAAAGGTCGGCGATCGCCTGCCATAATTGAGGGGTTGGTTCGGGTAGTGATGCAGTACCTCCCGGTTGGTTTTGCACGTACAGTTCTTTGAAACAAATCCAAGCTAAACGATATTGTGCGATCGCGCTTGCTGATAATCCAGCATTATTAAGAGCCTCCACGTACAGTTTTTTGCTCACTTTGCGTAACAATGCCCAATTGCTGCAAGGATCGGCTTCTTTTCGTTGGCGTAAAATATCTTTCAACCGGCTCTTAATTGCCATTGTAAAGTAGGCTTTTAAGTTAGAAGATTTTCTAGGATTGAAATTCGTCAGGATTGGTTCAACTTCTGCATTTGCCATTTGAAAAAAATCAGCTATGCTATGTTGACCATTTGCATCGAGAGCAACTATCTTTCGCGATACGTGATAGCATGGTTCTTGTAAATATGCCTGCATATGCATTCTGGCTAGACGATTAGATTGCGATGGCGATCGCCATTGATTGTGCCAATATAATACCCAAAAGTTTTCTTGTTTTGAATTTTCTTGTTTTGAGACGAATGGCGAACAGTCCAAGCAATTTTGCATACTTTGACGTAGTTTGATATCAACCAACCATTTGTTGAATCGATCGTTTTCTAACTCAACGAAGGTTGAAAACATCTCGGTAATGTCTTGACGAGGACGCATAAGCAATTAAACATTCTTCATTAATAATTTAAATTAATCCCATTGGGAAACCTAAAGTTTACTTCAGTTTTTATCCAGATATACCGAAATAATGCGGAAATAAACCAGGGCATAATTAATTATCATTTTTTTATATATTCCAAGCTTTTAGATTACCAGATTGTAGGGTTCTTTTGAGCGTTGATAACTCAAATAAATACTTAATTCCAAGCGATTGTTGACTTGTGTAATTTAGCAATATGTTACAAGCTAAGATTATAAAAGCGCAAATGCTTTCGTTTAGTTTGCGCGATATAGCCATAAATTTTTCTAATTTAAACAACTTTAGCTTTTGAAAGAGGTACAAGGACGTGGCAATTGAGGGTATATTCCGGCACTCCAGAGATATTATTAATGCCTTAGCTGGAAATAACTTGAAAACCTTTATGATGGAATCATGAAACTCTAAAAGTAGTTAGATTGTAAACTAGATAAATAAATGTCGAATGACAGATTACTGTCCGCACGGATTTGAAAAAGAGGTGCTGCGGGGGTGATATTTCCCATCAACTTTAATCAGCGTAGAGGCGATCGCACTCACAGTTTTTGTCCAGGGATGCTCTGGATAGCGCGAACAGAAAATATCACTACTTCCTAACTGAAACATTTCTTCGCAAACAGGTAGAATTCCTGCAACTGGAACATTATAAGTTTGTTGAATCTGTTGCTGCAATTTTTGATAATTCAAGCTAGGTAATGCTTTATTCACAACCAACAGCATTTTAGGTACTTCTAATTTACGTGCGACATCAATTGTTACTGCTGTACCTTGATAATCTTGTTTATCGGGACGCAGAATTACGATCAGTACATCCGAGATAATTGCGGAAAGAAGAGTTTCTTCATTAATTCCAGGGTGAGTATCAATGAATAGATAATCTAAAGAAAAACGCTGGATCAAATGACGAAATCCATCATTGAGTAACCGAGCATCATATCCCTCACGCAAAATTCGCGAAATTTCCCCGGTTTTGATGCTAGATGGAATTAGGTATATTTTACCTCGATGCTTAGAAAACCAGTTCTTCGATCCTGTAAATGTAGAACTGAGATCGTAGGTAGCGGCTTCAATTTTACAGCGTCCCCATAAATAATCATTGAGCGTGTACTTGATGCTTTCATCCAAACCAAAAGGGACATGAATACCCGGTGATTGAATATCTGTGTCTACTATTCCCACGCGATAACCTGCACGAGCAATTAAGGTTGCGAGGTTTGCAGTTACGTTGGATTTACCAGTTCCACCTCGAAAAGAATGAATTGAGACAATTTTCGCCATGATTATATACTTTCCTGAATTTTATAACTAATTGTATTTACTATTATTGAAGTAACTTTAATTCTCATCGCTCCATCGATCGCGAATCTCTGCGGCAGTTTTTTGTAACTTCTGAAAATAATCGGTTTCAGTAATTTCAGTTACTTGATGCGTGACTTTTGCAGCATCAATTTCAAAGTGCATCTGTTGCAATTGCTCGGTTAATTGTTGCTCGCGATCGCACACTTCCTGCACCATTTTTTGAAACACTCGTCCCAGTTGTCCTATTTCATCGGTACGTTTTGCGATTTGGTTTAAGCGATCGCGTTCCCTTTTAACTTCAGTCAAGCTAACTTTGTCTAAAGTAATTTTTTGAGCAAGTTGAGCCATTGGTTTTAAGGGTTGAATAACTCTCCTCTTGAGTAAATAGTTAATTAATACAATAAAAACTGCAAAAATACTGATAAATATGTTGATGAACGCAAAAAGCGCTTTCCGAGCGTTAGCAAATACTTCGTTTGCAGGTACATATATAATTTGGGTACCGATAACTTGATTGAGCTTCCAGCCATAACCGTGTTGAGTACCATATTTTTCTACATGGCTTTTTGGTGCAAACTGTACATTTCCGTGACATACCAGACAACTCGAACTTTTTACCACTAATGGTTGAGCGCTGTAAAATAATCTTTCGACAGTAGGATACTCATGAGTCGCTTCCTGAAAGCGAAAACCTGATAACGCTTTGAGAGTGCGATCGCGATCGAACTGCTCGATTAATTTTGCCTCGAATCGGTCAACTCCGTCAGCTAAATTCGTCGGGTTGAGTGTTGCGTCTTTATAGACAAAATCTTTGTATTTCCAGGTTTGTTTGAGCGTGTCAAATACTTGTCTTGCTGCCAAACTGGGTATAGTTTCTGGAATAAACTGAGTTTTAGGATCGGCTATTTGAGCGATTAACGGAGCAATATCCTTAGTAGTATAACTTTTGACGGCATTCACCATCTGCATAGCCATTTGTCCTTGATGACTTATTTCCATTTCCGCTTTTTGCTCTAAAGCGTGAGACAATGCAAATCCCCCTACTGCAATTCCACCAATAAAAATTAGTGACAAGAGTAAGGTAAATTGAGACGTGAGTTTAAGACGACGTAGCATTTTCCAAGTCCCATTAACGGTCTTATTTACTTATATATCTGAGCCACCCTAACTCGATCAAATTTTCCTGTAACTACTATATAAGTGCAAATTTTTATCTCATCTTAAAACCTCCTACTTTAGTTGGAGTCACTTTGATGGATAAAAAGCAAGTTGCAAATCCAACGTTTTTCCGATGTACAGCTAAAAGCAAAATCCTATTATGAATACATCGAAAGCAAACAAACACAGCTAACGATAAACCAGTTAAAACACACAACAACGGAGAAAGACAATGAATAACGAAATTAACATGAATGCAATTGAATTATCCGACGATGAACTCGACACCGTGAATGGTGGATTAGCAATCAGTTTCGGAGATGTTCAAGGTTTTGCATCCGATGCATCTAACAGCTTCTCTCAGAAAAATCTAGTTGTAGGTCAACAAACCTTCGCAGGTCCTGGTGGTAGCGGTACTGCTTCTATGACCAGTTTACAAGACATCTTTAGCTCTGCCGGTCAAGCTCTTGCTGCTAAATAATTACACAACGAAGGGTGAGTAGAATCCTCACCCATAGAAATTCTTCATAAAAATTCACAACTACACAACAACGGAGAACGACAATGATTAACGAAATTAACATGAATGCAGTTGAATTATCCGACGATGAACTCGATACCGTGAATGGTGGATTAGCAATCAGTTTCGGTGATGTTCAAGGTTTTGCATCCGATGCATCTAACAGTTTCTCTCAGAAGAATCTAGTTGTAGGTCAACAAACCTTCGCAGGTCCTGGTGGTAGCTTTACCGATTCTCTGACTCATGTGGTAGACATCTCTAGCACTGCTGGTCAAGCTCTTGCTGTTAAGTAACTTTCGCTTTTTGAAACATCTTGTACATTACTACACAACAACGGAGAACGACAATGAATAACGAAATTAACATGAATGCAATTGAATTATCCGACGATGAACTCGATACCGTGAATGGTGGATTAGCAATCAGTTTCGGAGATGTTCAAGGTTTTGCATCCGATGCATCTAACAGCTTCTCTCAGAAGAATCTAGTTGTAGGTCAACAAACCTTCGCAGGTCCTGGTGGTAGCGGTACTGCTTCTATGACCAGTTTACAAGACATCTTTAGCTCTGCCGGTCAAGCTCTTGCTGCTAAATAATTACACAACGAAGGGTGAGTAGAATCCTCACCCACAAAAATTCTTCATAAAATTTAAAATTACACAACAACGGAGAACGACAATGAATAACGAAATTAACATGAATGCAATTGAATTATCCGACGATGAACTCGATACCGTGAATGGTGGATTAGCAATCAGTTTCGGAGATGTTCAAGGTTTCGCATCCGATGCATCTAACAGTTTCTCTCAGAAGAATCTAGTTGTAGGTCAACAAACCTTCGCAGGTCCTAGTGGTAGCGGTACCGCTTCTATGACCAATTTTCAAGACATCTTTAGCACTGCTGGTCAAGCTCTTGCTGCTAAATAATTACACAACGAAGGGTGAGTCTAATCTTTACCCACAGAAATCTTTATAAAATTTAAAATTACACAACAACGGAGAAAGACAATGATTAACGAAATTAACATGAATGCAATTGAATTATCCGACGATGAACTCGATACCGTGAATGGTGGATTAGCAATCAGTTTCGGCGATGTCCAAGGTTTCGCATCCGATGCATCTAACACTTTCTCTCAGAAGAATCTAGTTGTAGGTCAACAAACCTTCGCCGGTCCAAATGGTAGCGGTACTGCTTCTTTCGCCAGTTTAGAAGAAATCTTTAGCTCGGCTGGTCAAGCTATTGCAATCGGTTGATAAGTTTATCCTGACTAGTACGGAGCCACATTAATTTTGCGGGGTAATAAGGTTCGTAGTAAGCGCTGTACTTGCTCCGGATTTAGGGAACCGATGCCCTTACTACAAACCTATCATAATTAATGAAATAGACTATTAGGAATTAAGCAGAGACTGTTTCTCAAGAACAATCTCTGTTTTTACTTTTAGAGGATTTACCTCTAGATTTGCATAAGTATCGCTCCCCTAGAAATAGTCTACTTTTAGAAACCATTAATTGCTTAAATCAATTATTGCAAACGGCAAAGGAGAAAATAATGTCCGATCGAGATGTAAATGATATTCCGCTAGAATTATCTGAAGAAGAATTAGAAGGAATCGCAGGGGGAGTTAATATTTTCTTCTCTGGGTCAATGTTTGGCAAAAGCGATATATTTTCAGCACAGCGTCAAGGTTCAAGAAGAAGAATGGGAAGTTCTATTTTCAAATCTTCTCAAACATCTTCTTCGGCTTTTCAAGTTATTGGTTTAGGTTTGAATTCTCCCAGCGATATTTTATCGTTTTTTAGCGGATTAGCTCAACTTTTTGGCAGAAAATAGTAGTTCTTACTTAAACTACAAAATTTGTTCTCCCATACATTACTCTTTAGGGGAGTTTATCGATCGATGACACAAGTTCTATTGAAAGAACTTAGCAATCAAGATATAGACTGGATGTTGGCAGTCGGACATCAAGTTGAAATTGAGCCTGGAATTCTGATTCAACAAGGTCAACCGTTAGATGCACTGTACATTCTTTTGGATGGAGCGTTGACGGTAACGCTTACTCAGAGTGATGCTAATCCACTTGGTCGAGCTTTTGCAGCGCTTGAAGGTGGTGCGTTACCGGGACGGGAAATTGCGCGATTATCAAACGGGGAGATGGTGGGAGAAATTCCTTTTATAGATTGCTTACCGTCTACTACAGTTTGCGCTACGACTAAATCTTTAATTTTGAGAATTGACCGATCGCACTTACTCCAAAAGTTGCAGCAAGACCTCAATTTTGCCGCGCATTTATATCGTGCAAATGCGGTAATGTTAGCAAATCGGTTAGAAATGTTGATGAATCAACTCGGACGCAGCACGGTTGTCTTGAATAAACCGCAACTGCGAGAAGCGCTGATTATATTTGCAGAGTTACACGAATGCGATATTGATTGGCTGATTGCTGCGGGACGAGTCCAGCAAATTGCTGCTGATACGGTGTTGATTCGCAGTGGTAGACCGATCGAAGCTTTACATATTTTACTTGATGGAGCGATCGCCCTCAATGCCGCAGCCGAAGACTGCAACCCATTAACACAAGCTTTTTCTAATTTAGAGGATACTAATAGACCATTAGAACAAGAATTTGCGCGGTTATCTCGTGGTGATATTATTGGTGAAACTGAGTTTATTGAAGCACAACCACCAGCGGTGACAGTGAAGACGTTACGGAATTCGCGAGTGTTATCGATTCCCCGGTGGAGATTGGCTGCAAAACTGCTGCATGATGTCGGGTTTGCAGTTCGATTTTATCGAGTGTTATCTATTTTGTTAGCAGATAAACATCATGCGATCGCCCAGCGGTTGGGGTATGGCAGGTTAACTTATAGTAGCGGACAATCTTTAGAAAAATCTTACGACAACGAACTTAATACACATTTTCTCACACAAGTTGCTTTGGCGGGAGCGCGATTTGAGTGGATGCTTAAACGAATTGGGATTGATTAATCAACACATCTTTATTGATATAGATTTAAGGATAAATTCAATGGTGACGCAGCAAAATACACAGAATCAACTGTTTCGCAAGGAAGCTTTAGAAAAAGTAGCAACTCCGGAACAACTCGATCAATTAATTAAAATAACTAGTCCTCAACGTTGGTTTTCTTTATTTGCTGTTGGTTCGCTGGTTGCGGCTGGTTTGACATGGAGTATACTCGGACGGATTCCGATTACTGTTACTGGGAAAGGGGTACTAATTTATCCGAATAAAGTTGTCACAGTTCAAGCATCTAACCCAGGAAAAATTTTAGAACTAAATGTAGAAGTCGGAGATACAGTCAAAAAAGGTCAAATTTTGGCAACTATTGACCAATCTGAGTTAAAAAAGCAATTGCAGCTTTCCCGCGATAAACTAACACAACTCCAAATTCAAGACCAAACTGCAACCCAAATGCAGATCCAACGCGATACTCTCGCACAAACAGCGACGCAAGAACAGCGACGCACAATAGAGCAAAGTCTGCAAACAGTACAGTCTCTTACCCCGGTTTTACGCTCCAAAGGATTAGAAGTACTCAAGCGCGATCGCCAAAATTTGCAAGAGAGATTGCAAACGTTACAGCAATTGCAACCCACGATGAAGCAGCGATGGGATGAGCGAGAAAAGCTGTTTCAACAAGGTGCAATTCCTAAAGATATGGCACTTCAAGCACGTCAAGAATATCTTAGTGTGCAAACACAAATCAACGAAGCGCGATCGCAATTAAATCAACTCGATGTCAAAGAAGCGGATGCTC
Organism: Rivularia sp. (in: cyanobacteria); assembly: GCA_965234645.1. Classification (GTDB taxonomy): domain Bacteria; phylum Cyanobacteriota; class Cyanobacteriia; order Cyanobacteriales; family Nostocaceae; genus Rivularia. Next base: position 6,542,940 of record OZ248344.1, read on the forward strand.
AAGGTGAATATCTCCGCAACCTCAATCAAGTTAATCAGTTATCAGCCCAACTAAAAGCCTTGGATAGCCAGCAAGCAACCCAAAAGGAACAGGATTTAACTACTAATACCACCCGCACCAAAGAAATTCAAGAAACCCAACGACTAATTGCTCAACTAGAGTTACAGTTACAAAACAGTAGTCAAATTACCAGTAATTATACAGGGAGAGTTTTGGAAATCACCGCCAAACCAGGGCAACAATTAGAACCAGGTGTAGGAATTGGCACAATTGCCGCCCAAGAATCATCGGCTAAATTAGTTAACGTTGTGTTTTTACCCGTGAGTGAAGGTAAGAAAATTAAACTCGGTAGTAACGTTCAAACCACACCCTCGACAGTCAAACGCGAAGAATTTGGCGGCATTGAAGGTAAGGTAACAAATATATCTGCATTTCCCGTAACACAGCAAGGTGCAGTCAGTTTAATTGGCAATGCGGATATTTTACCTAGCGTGATGTCCCAAGGTCCCCAACTTGCAGTTTTTACCGAACTTCAGCCCGATTCCTCCACATTCAGCAAATATCGCTGGTCGTCTTCCACCGGACCGCAGCTAAAAATGACACCAGGAACCACAACCTCAGTGCGGATAACAGTAGAAAAACGCCGACCCATCGAGTTTGTATTCCCAATTCTCAAAGATTGGTCGGGGATGGGGTGAAGCCATTAGTATTCCACCACATTAAATATGATGGGTTTTTATCCGAGCCCGTCCGGGAATGCAATTCCCGGACTAATAGCATAAGTCCTCTGAAGAGGACTAAAATTTTACCCTTCATAACTAATGCAATAGATTACTTGTATTCCACCACATTAATTTTGATGCGTTGTATTTCAGTCCTCTTCAGAGGACTTTCGCTATTAGATCGGGGTTTGCAACCCCGATTGGGTATGCGAGAAAACCCGTCAAATTTAATGCAATCAACTACTAAGTTGTTACGCATTTAATTTGTATAATACAAGATCGCAAGATGCATGTCCTGGCGGACACGCTGCGCTAACGCACTACAATATTTTCACGTTTATGTCCTACCCTTCGGGAACACCTTGCGGTGAACGGACACGCTGCGCTAACGGATTATACAATTTAGCTGCACATCAGCTTAGTATTATATTCAGATAGTAGGTTGGGTTGGATTAGAGGCGAAAACTAAATTTGACTCTCACGAGAATCTATATTCATCGTGTCCTAACCCAACATTATGATTGTGGATAAAATAGTATTTCTACTCGAATCTAAAATACTCGCTCAAAAACTGCTGCATATGTTCCCCCTAGCTCTAAATAGTGATATATGTGGCTTAAATACAGCTTATCTATCATCCCTATCACGACTTTATAATGCGTCAACAATATAAATTACTGCAATTTTTATTATCCAACGTTTTTATACTTGCCTGCGCTCCTGCATACGGGCAAATTACTCCAGATAATACCCTTGGTACAGAAGCTTCTCGACTGACTCCGAATGTTTTAATTAACGGCGCACTTGGCGATAAAATTGACGGTGGCGCTGTACGGGGAAGCAATCTTTTTCATAGTTTTAGTGAGTTTAATATAGGGAATGGGCAAAGAGTGTATTTTGGCAATCCCTCTGGAGTAGAAAATATTTTGACGCGGGTGACGGGTGGGAATGCATCGAATATTTTCGGAACTTTGGGTGTTGATGGAACGGCGAATTTATTTTTGCTTAATCCCAATGGTATTTTGTTTGGTCTTAATGCGCGGTTAGATGTGCGGGGTTCGTTTTTGGGGACGACTGCAAATAGCTTTGTGTTTCCCAATGGGGTATTTAGTGCCAAGAATCCGCAAGCACCACCATTGTTAACTATCAGCGTGCCGATTGGTTTAGGATTTGGTTCGCAACCGGGAGGGATTACAAGCCAAGCAGTAAGTCGAAATTCGCAAGGTAATGCAGTGGATGGGTTGGGTATTAGTGGTAGTACCTTAGCACTTGTTGGTGGTCAAGTTGCCTTGGATGGTAGCTTTTTGTTTGCCAATAATAAACAAGTGCAATTAGGAGCAGTAGGGGGAGATACAACCGTTGATTTGAATGTGAATGGCTCCGAATTGAATTTTAATCTACCAGAAAATGCCAATCGTGCCCCGATTACTTTGACCAATAGAGCATTTGTTACTACGAGTGGAGATAATGCGATTAAGCTTGTGGGTGGACAAATAAATTTGAATAATTCGGTTCTGTTTGGTGTGGATAGTAGCTCGATTTCCATTGATGCCACAAATATTGGTTTGGACAATAACTCTTCGATTGGAACCCTTACGCAAGGGACAACGAAGGCAGGGGATATTCAAATTCAAGCTAGTGATGCAGTAACTCTCACCAAGAGCAGCAACATTTTATCGAGCAGCGACGATTCAGCTACGGGAAATGGTGGTGATATTGGTATTAATGCTAGGGCGATCGCCATTACTGGAGACGGAACAGTAAACAATAGCAGTGGTATCAGTGCATTTACTTCTGGTCAAAGTAACGGAGGAAACCTTACCCTAAGTGCAACAGATTCAATCAACATTAATGGTGGCTCTGTCTCAGTTATTACTAATGGTGCAGGTAACGCAGGAAATTTAACGGTGCGAGCTGGAAATGCAATTAATGTTACTAACACAGGCACGTTATCGCTGTTCAGCAGTGGTTCCGGTTCAACGGGCGATCTGCAAATTGAAACCGGCACTTTGCGCGTTCAAAATGCAGGAAATATAGGAGGAGTTATAGCTAGTGCTAACGATTCTGGTAGTGTGGGTTCGATTTCGATTCAAGCCCGCGATCGAGTTGAAGTGATTGATAGCCCAATCCGCGTACAGGTTTCACCTGGCAGTGTAGGTCAGGGGGGGGATGTCATAATTGAAACACAGCGAGTCAATTTGAGAGATGGCGGACAGATATCTACAGATACTTTTAGCGATGCCAATGCAGGTAATGTTACTATCCGAGCCAGTGAGTCGGTAGATATTGGCGGGATCTCGCTATCAGATGGTCTGCTATATAATAGTGAAGTTTCGAGTACCACGGGGAGGGCAAGGGGAAACGGTGGCAATGTCACCCTTGAAACGCCACGATTAACTCTGAGTGGGGGAGGTAGCGTATCGACTACATCGTTTCAAAGTCAAGGTGATGCGGGAAATATTAAGATCCGTGCCGAAGATGTGCAACTTGATGGATTTGTGACAGTGCCTAAAGAATTTTTCTCAGAGCAATTTCAGATACCAGATGGTGGGCTGTCTGTTCACAGTGAGTTAAGTTCGGAAGTCAGTAGTAGCGATGCAGATGTGCGGGGTGGCACGATTACTATTGACAGCGAACGATTGCGGTTGAGTAATGGCGCACAGGTGAGTGCATCTGCATACGGAGGACGAGGACAAGGGGGAAATTTGCTAGTCCGTGCTACCGATTCGATTGATATTACAGGTGTCGGTGGAAAACGTACTAATGGTTCATTTGCACCGTCTGGTTTATTTGCCGACTTGCAAACAGGAGGTATTGGTGCGGGTGGTAGCATCAGCGTCGAAACTGGAAGCTTGAACGTGAGCAATGGTGGGAAAATTTCTGCTAGTACCTTTAATCAAGGTGATGCTGGAGACATCACGATTCGTGCGGATCGAATTGATTTACGCGGAGAAAATACTGTTATTAGAACTTTGGTTAATAGCGAAGCTATCGGCAATGGTGGTAACTTGAGTATTATTGGCGATCGCCTGACTTTGGGTGACGGTGCAGAACTATCATCCGGTACATTGGGTACGGGTGACGGTGGAAACTTAACTATTAATGCTAGAGATTCTGTTGAAGTCATCGGCTCCTCAAATGATAATCGCTTCCAAAGCACTCTATCTGTTAGCAGCCAAGGTCAAGGACAAGCTGGAAATCTCACCGTCAATTCCCCGCGCATCAGTGTCAAAGATAAAGGTGTAATCAATGCCGAATCTTCGGCAACTAATGGCGGTAATATTAACTTAAATACTAATTTACTACTATTGCGGCGCGGTGGTAATGTTTCTGCTACAGCCGGTCTTAACGAAGGCGCAGGTAACGGTGGTAATATCAACATTAACTCACCCTCGATCGTCGCCGTTCCCCAAGAAAACAGCGATATCAGCGCCAATGCCTTTCAAGGAAGCGGTGGAAACGTTACCATCAAAACTAAAGGCATTTTTGGCATTGTTCCTGCTTCTTCCCCTACCCCACAAAGCGACATCACTGCGAGTTCTCAACTCGGTTTACAAGGACAAATCAACATTATTCAACCGGATATCCAACCTACGGAAGCATTAATAGAATTACCAACACAATTGGTTGACGCGAGCGATCAAATTGGTCAAAATTGTCCTAGAGGTCGCAATGCTAAAAAACCTTTAGGCGAATTTGTAGTTAGCGGACGCGGTAATTTACCACCCAGCGCTTTACAACCACTTGTGGGTACACCTAAACTCAGACCGTTAGCTACCTTGTCAGGTGATTCTACTCCCGCATCAACATCGTCAACACCCACCATCCCACCTACACAAACTCCCTTAGTTGAAGCCCAAGGCTGGGTGAAAACACCTGATGGCAAAATTATCTTAGTTGCCTCTGTACCCGCAGCTACTCCATCTTCTCCCCCTACTGCATCAGTTTGCCCTGTCTCTAAATAGTAGTTGAAAAGAAACTAATTAGGAGAATTAAAGCTAATACTCAACATATAAATTCAAAAACTTTGCGTCACTCCGCGTTTACCTCTGCGTAACTCTGCGTTAAAAAATATTATTCCCATGCTAACGAACTTAATTAAACTATTAAAACCCGCTAATCAACCCATCCGTCGCACTCCCACGCTGCTACAAATGGAAGCCGTAGAATGCGGTGCAGCATCTCTAGGGATGATTTTAGGCTACCACGGTCGTATCGTTCCTTTAGCAGAACTTCGCCAAGCTTGCGGGATTTCGCGGGATGGAAGTAAAGCTTCAAACGTGCTGAGTGCGGCTCGAAGTTATAATTTACAAGCTAAAGGCTTCAAAATAGATATCATCGCTTTGCAACAAATCGCTTGTCCTTATATTGTATTTTGGAATTTTAATCACTTTTTAGTAATTGAAGGATTTAGTAAAAATCGCGTTTTTATTAATGACCCCGCGACGGGACGAAGGACGGTTTCGCTATCAGAATTTAGCTCGGCTTTTACCGGAGTTGTCCTAGTATTTGAACGCAGCCCCGAATTTAAACCAGGAGGACGCAAACCAAGTTTATTTTTGGCGTTATGGTCGCGGTTACAAGGCTCAATATTGCCGCTAATTTATTGCGTGTTAGCAGGCTTTTTGCTTGTCATACCTGGGTTAGCGATGCCGACATTTTCCCAGATATTTGTTGACCAAGTGTTAATTCAAGGTCGCGAAGATTGGTTGCGTCCGCTGATATTTGCCATGCTATTTACAGCATTATTAAGCGGATTATTAACGCGCTTGCAATTACAGCTGTTGCGACGGATGAAAATCAAATTAGCAATGGGGATGTCGAGTAAGTTTATCTGGCATCTTCTCCACCTTCCGGTAAGTTTTTACGACCAACGTTTTGCCGGAGAAATTAGCAGTAGAATTCAATTAAACGATCGCTTAGCAAATCTGCTATCTGGTAAATTGGCAACAACGGTAATTTCCGCTGTCATGGTGATTTTTTACGCCGTTGTCATGCTGCAATACGATCGGGTATTAACGTCGATTGGCATTGCTTTCGTTGTCGTGAATTTGATCGCTTTACAATGGGTAGCACGATTGCGGGGAGATACAAATATCCGCTTGATGCAAGAAGAAGGCAAAGTCAACGGAATCGCGATCGCCGGATTGCAAAGTATGGAAACCTTAAAATCTTCTGGTTTAGAATCGGATTTCTTTACTCGGTGGGCAGGTTATTACGCGAAAGCAATTAATGTCCGCCAAGATATGGACAATTTAAATCAAAGATTAGGAATGTTACCCGCGTTTTTAAGTGGCATTACCTCGATGTTATTAATCGCGATCGGGGGGTTGCGCGTCATGGATGGTGCTTTAACTATCGGGATGCTGATTGCATTTCAATCTTTGATGCAGCAGTTTATGCAACCCGTAAATCAGCTGATCGGTTTGGGTAGCGATTTACAAGAACTCGAAGGAAACTTAAATCGGTTAGATGATGTTTTGCAAAACTCCCCATCCCCACATCACCCCATCACCCCATCACCCCATCACCCCATCTCCCCCTCTCCTAAACTAGAGGGATATCTAGAACTACGCAACATTACCTTTGGTTACAATCGCACTGCGCCGCCTTTAATTGAAAATTTTAATCTTTCACTTAAACCGGGACAAAGAGTAGCGTTGGTGGGCGGTAGCGGTTCCGGAAAATCAACAATTGCAAAACTGGTGGCTGGGTTGTATAAACCTTGGTCTGGGGAAATCTACTTCGATGAGCGATCGCACATTCCCCATCAGGTGTTGGTAAACTCGGTTGCGACTATCGAACAAGATATTACACTATTTGCTGGTAGCGTCCGCGATAACTTAACATTATGGGATACGACCATACCCGATAGTAACTTGATGCAAGCTTGCCGCGATGCTGCGGTCCATGAAACTGTGCGATCGCTCCCCGGTGGATACAATGCAGACTTGTTGGAAGGTGCCACAAACTTGAGTGGTGGACAGCGACAGCGGTTAGAAATTGCCCGCGCTTTAGTTAATAATCCGGCAATTTTATTAATGGATGAAGCTACAAGTGCCTTAGATACAGAGACAGAAAAAATTATCGATCAAAATTTGCGATTGCGCGGTTGTACTTGCTTGATAGTTGCCCATCGCTTGAGTACAATTCGCGATTGCGATGAAATTATTGTTCTCAACCGGGGTAAGATTGTCCAACGCGGTACTCACGACGAATTGCGGCAAGTTGAAGGCTTTTATTTAGAATTAATCAAAAGCGAAGGTGCAACTTTGAAATGATTTGGCGTAATTTATTCACATTTTGTATTAAACGCGAAATCGATGTAGAGAGCTCCGCACTGCTACGTCTCCAGCAATGTGAAATCATCACTTAATATTTTGAATAAAGCAACGCGAAATTAGGACTTAGCAAAAACGCATATTTTTTCTTGTAGGGGAGGCAAAATGCGGTGTGGATGTTCCTCTCGCATTATTGCCGTTGTGTGACACTTTGAGTGATTTTGAACGAAACAATCAGGTTTGTGGTGTCATGCACCAACTGGGTATTGTGACAATAATGACGCTACCCCGTCATATCATTTCCGACAAACAATTGCGATTGCTTCGCTTCACTCCGTTCCGCTCGCAATGACATATCGTAAGTGATTGAGCGAACATGATATCACGCTATGTCTTAGCGGACACGCTTTGCTAACGCTAATATAAGTCCTGCTAATTTTACTTTAATCGAATAATAGATTAATAATTATTGCATAAGTTATACCTAGTCAGAAATACTGATATATATAGCTAATAAAGTGCATTTGCATATTCATGAACAATAAACAAACTTTGCTCCCGCTTTTGTTATGTAGTTTTATCGCACTTCCAACACCAGCAATAGCTCAAATTACCCCTGATAATACGTTAGGTGCAGAAAATTCTCGCCTCACACCTAATGTTTTAATCAACGGTGCAAATGCAGATAAAATTGAAGGTGGCGCTCAACGAGGGAGCAACCTTTTTCATAGTTTCAGTCAGTTTAATATAGATGATGGGCAAAGAGTGTATTTTGGCAACCCGAATGGAGTTGAAAATATACTAACGCGGGTGACAGGTGGGAATACATCGAATATTTTCGGAACCTTGGGTGTTGATGGTGCGGCGAATTTATTTTTAATTAATCCCAACGGTATTTTATTTGGGCAGAATGCTAGTTTAGATATACGCGGTTCCTTTGTGGGGACAACTGCCAACGCGGTGCAATTTGGCAATCAAGATTTTAGCGCTACGAATCCCCAAGCACCGCCATTATTAACTGTTCAGCCTTCGGGGTTGTTATTTAATCAGATTAATCAAAATGCCGCGATTCAAAATAATTCCATTGCACCCGCAGGAGTAGATCCAGCAGGTTTTGACGCAGTTGGTTTGCGTGTTTCTGATGGTAAGAGTTTGCTGCTGGTGGGTGGTAATGTCAACATGGATGGGGGGCAATTAAATGCTTATGGTGGGAGGGTTGAGTTAGGAGGATTGGCAGCACCTGGAAATATAAATCTTCTCTATGATGAGGATAACTTGAAATTGGGATTTCCTGAGAATGTGACTCGTGCAGACGTATTGCTGACCAATCAAGCGTTTGTATATGTAGAAGGGAATGGTGGTGGTGATATTGCAATTAATGCCCGTAATTTAGGAATCTTAGAAGAAAGTCAGCTTTCGGCTGGTATTGGGCAAGGTTTGGGGACATCTGAAACTGTTGCAGGAGATATTACGCTTAATGCTACAGATTTTATTGCTTTGGATGGATTTCCCAGTGATGGATTTCCCAGCGGTCTATTTAATATAGTGCGATCGCAAGCACAGGGTAATGCTGGAAATATCGACATCACCACAGGTTCGCTGTCCCTAACCAATGGCGCTCAAATAAAATCTTCGACTCGCGGACAAGGAAATGCAGGTAAAATTTTCATCACAGCCCGCGATCAACTTTTTCTGTTTGGACAAGGTAGAAGTGCAATTCAGAATGATGTTGATTTTGGAGGAGTAGGCAATAGTGGAGGTATTAGCATTAATACAGGTTCGTTATTTCTCAGCGATTTAGCTGTTATTACCTCAAATGTTGATGGACGTCGAAATTCTGGGGGAATAAGTATTGTAGCCCGCGATTTAGTTTCTTTGGAGCAACCAGGTGAGCTTTCTCAAGGTGGTGGACAACCTCAAACTTTGATAGTTAGCCCAGTTAACGATACTGGTGAAGGCAATAGTGGGGATATTAACATCAAAACAGGTTCTTTACGCATATCAAATTCTCAAATTAATACCAGCACATCAGGTAAAGGTAATTCCGGCGATGTGATCGTTGAAGCACGAGATGAAGTAGCTTTATTACGAGGCGGTGATATTTTTACAGAGGTTACTTGTGCTTGTGAAACCGAAAATGAGAATGGTGGCGATGGTAAAGGAGGAGATATTAGAATTACAACAGGCTCACTGCTCTTAGATAGTGGTTCTAACTTGCGTGCAGATACTGAAGCTAAAGGCGATGCAGGTAATATTATCATCAATGCGCGAGATAGCATTACATTTAGTGGTAGTTCTGAAGAATTTACTAGTGGTGCTTTTAGCCAAGTAGAATCTGAAGCAGTTGGACGAGGTGGCGATATCATTATCAATACAGGTAATTTATCTCTCTCTGGCGATCAAGAAATAAACACCAGAACGCAAGGACAAGGCGACGCGGGCAATGTGACAATAAATGCACTCGATACTGTTTCCCTTGCAGGTAATGCTTACATCTTCAGTAGCGTGGAAGCAGGGGGTACGGGCAAAGGTGGCAATATAAATATTACTGCGACAACTCTATCACTTACTGATGGTACTCAACTTATTGCCTCAACTTCTGGAATTGGCAATGCAGGGAATGTGAAGGTGAATGCACTTGATACTGTTTCGCTTGCAGATAGTGCTTACATCCTGAGTACGGTGGAAGCAGGGGGTGTGGGCAAAGGTGGCAATATTGATATCAATGCAGTAACGCTTTCACTCACTGATGGCGCTCAACTGCTAACTCTCACTCGTGGTGCATCTGATATTGATACCCAACCACCAGGTATAGGAGATGCTGGCAATGTAAATGTGAAAGTTACCGGGTCAATTGATATTGCAGGGGAGAACAACGGTACTGCTAGCGGGATTTATAGCGTTGCAGATACGGGTACGAAAGGGAATGCAGGTGATATTACTATCGATTCTGGTTCCTTCTTATTACGAAATGGCGCTCTTATAAATGCACGCACTAAAAATGACGATCTGGGTGGCAATATTACTGTGAATACAGATATCTTTGAAGCACTCAACGGAGGACAACTGATAGCTACTACATCAAGCAATGGAAGTGCGGGTAAAATTACAGTCAATGCTAGTGAGAAGGCGATTGTTAGTGGTAGCGATCCTAATTACAATGACCGAATTACTAATTTTCCCGATCGCGTCCGAAATATTGGTCCTAACAGTGGTTTTTTTGTTAGTTCTTTTGGTTCAGGCAATACAGGTGACATTGAAATTAACTCACCTCAAGTGACCTTGAATAATCAAGGTATATTTAACGCTGAATCTGTATCCGGTAACGGTGGTAATATTAATGTCAACAGCGATTTACTTTTACTCCGTCGTGGTAGTCAAATCTCTACTACCGCAGGTACGGAACAAGCAGGAGGTAATGGCGGTAACATCACGATTAATTCACCTTTAATCGTTGCTGTACCCAAAGAAAACAGCGATATCATCGCCAATGCTTTCTCTGGTGCAGGTGGTAATATTAACATTCGCACTCAGGGTATTTTCGGGATCGAAGCTCGTGCGAAACCATCAGATCGAACAAATGACATTACCGCAAGTTCTGAATTAGGAGTCCAAGGACAAGTCAACATCATTCAACCAGATGTCCAGCCCACAGAAGGATTAATTGAACTACCAGACCAAATTGTTGATGCTAGCGATCGAATTGGTCAAAATTGCCCTAGAGGTCGTAATGGCAAGCGTTTGGGTGAGTTTGTGGTCAGCGGACGCGGTAGTTTACCACCGAATTCTTTGCAACCGTTAAATGGTACAACTACTATTGCACCCCTGGCAACTTTGGATGGGGATTTACCCAACATATCCTCAGCACCGATCGCAATACCTTCTCCCCCCCACAACGATCGTAGAGGCACAAGGCTGGGTGAAAACTGCTGATGGTAAAATTATGTTGGTTGCTTCGGCACCCACAGCTACCCCGTCTTCTAGCTCTACTGCGTCGGTTTGTCCTGTGTCTAGATAGTAGAATTATTTAGGTCAGGTTAATCAAAATATGAAATGATGATTTCATGTTGCTGGAGACGTAGCAGTGCGGAGATCTCTACAAGGGTTTCGCGTGTAAGACAAAATTATGGGGAATAGCCAGTTATTTTTCTCCCCCAGAATTGACTACAGTGTACACAGAAGTACTGTCCATATAGGTTTCAAGGATTTTTTAACCGCGTTAAATCGTCATTGCGTTACCCTAACGGGTCAGCAAGCTGAACACGGAGTGTTCCCTCTTAGGGAATGGAGGAACGACGAAGCATTCACCCGGAGGGTGCGGTTCATCACAGCACTTTGCGATTGCTTCGCTCCGCTCGCAATGACAGGACTTTGAGAGATTTAACTCATAGTTCAAAACCTAGTTCCAGGTAGGATTTTAGAACTTCTGTGTACACCGTAGCCCAAAATTGGGGGCTGGGGGGCAAATCGTATTTTTAATCAGCAACGCCCAAAATTTAGGTAGATATAATTCATTGCTGCATATCTTCACCCTAGCTAGAAATAGTAGTTTACAGAACTACTGTAATATTCAATCATGCTAGTAGAAAGCGATCGCAACTTAAGTCCGAGTGAATCATATTCTTTCAAAAGCAATGAGCCTTTGTTGCTCGATAACCCGGAAATCATTTGGCTGATTCAATCTGGTACTTTAGGACTTTTTGCTATCAATGTTGAGCATGGTGTCCCCAAGGGGAAGCGACGTTATTTGTTTAGCGTTAAAGCTGGTGAGGCTATGTTTTCGGCTATGCTAACATCGGGACAGCAAATTTTGGCGATCGCTCTGGAAGAAACTCAACTTGTACGAGTTACCAAAAATGAGTTTTGCTCGATTACTTCGGAAACTGCGATCGCTCAAATCGAACGCTGGGTAAATCTTCTCAGTTCAACAGTATCAGAATTTACTCTCCAAATATTACCTACTCCAGTCCAAGCTCCAGGATGCGCGGTTTTAGGCAGTAAGGAAGTGTTTCAACCGCCACAGAATGTTGTGGTGTGGGTAAAAGTTTTGCAAGGTCAAGCCAACTTGTTAGGATTGAATGAATTAGAACTTACGTCTGATACAGGAAGAATTCCGCTGTTAGCAGACTTGTGGTTGCAGGCGCAAGATATCCTCGAAATTGACTTGGTAAATACAGATATATTAGATGTTAACACTTTACTAACAGGTTTAAATTGTCTGCAAAGTTTTGTAATCCAAGCAATTGGGCAACTCGAACAAATTGCAGTTAAGGTAGAATTAGGACGTTTACAACAACGGGAACAACTGAATAATGTGGCGATCGCCAATACTTTAAATAATTTTGCGAATATATTCGATGTCCAAACCAGCCAACCGATCGAACAACCGCTGAATCAGGAAGAAGCGCTATTATTTGCAGCTGGTGCAGTAGGAAGATTTTTGGATATTACGATCGGTCCCCCTGGTAATTCGGAAGATTTGCGAAGGTTCCGGGAGCCTATAGAAGCGATCGCTCGCGCTTCCCGCATCCGAATGCGTCGCATTACGTTACGAGATAAATGGTGGCAGCAAGATAGCGGTCCTTTACTAACTTATACTTTAGAAGAGCATCGTCCAGTAGCTATAATCCCCATATCTGATACTCGTTACCAAATTATCGATCCGCTGCAACAAACGCGCTGTGTATGCAACGAAAAAGTTGCTGCAACGTTATCTTGTACTGCTTATACATTCTATCGTCCTTTACCAAAAAATCTACAAGTACTCAGCTTGCTGGGGTTCGCATTGCGCGGACATTCTAAGGAACTTTTCACCCTCCTGTTTGCGGGGATTGCTACTACTTTACTAGGGATGATTACCCCCCAAGCGATCGCTATCCTAATCGACAATGCTATTCCAGATGCAGATAGAGTGCTGTTATTGCAGCTAGCATTAGGATTATTTGTTGCAACCCTAGCGCAGACTTTATTCCAACTCACTCAAGGAGTGGCTATAATGCGCTTGGAAACATTTGCCGATACTTCTACTCAAGCTGCGGTGTGGGATCGACTCTTAAATCTCAAACCATCATTTTTTCGCGGTTATGCAATTGGCGATCTGAGCGCTCGCGTTTCTGTAATCAGCCAAATTCGCGGTAAACTGAGTAACACGTTGTTGAAAAGTTTCTTTTCTAGCGTTTTTTCATTGCTCAACTTAGGATTACTTTTTTACTACAGCATTCCCTTAGCCTTAATCGCCACATTTGTCGCTTTAATTAACGTTGCAGTCACAATTATTTCTGGTGTACTAACCCTACGCAAAGTTCGTCCTTTACTGAGTCTGCAAGGGCAACTTTTTGGCATTATGGTGCAAATTATCGGTGGTGTGAGCAAATTCCGCACTGCTGGAGCGGAACCGAGAGCATTTGCTTACTGGGGAAAACAATATCACCATCAATTGCACTTAACTCTAGAGTCGCAAAAAATCGAAGATAATCTTGTGGTGGTTAACAATTTGCTTTCAGCATTAACCCCAGCAGTAATTTTTGCGTTTGCGACAAATATGTTACAAGGAGATGGTATCTCTACAGGGACTTTCTTAGCATTTAATGTAGCATTTGGGACTTTTATTAGCGGCACAACTAGCTTGAGCAGTACGGTTGTAGATATCTTGGAAGTCTTACCTTTGTGGGAACGCGCTCAACCAATTCTCCAGGCTATCCCGGAAGTTGATGGTAGTAAAAGCGACCCCGGACGCTTATCGGGAAAAGTGGAAATCAAAAATGTTATCTTCCGCTATCGCAATGACGGACCGCTGACTTTGGATGATGTGAGTTTGCGAGCTGAGCCGGGAGAATTTATCGCTCTGGTGGGATCTTCTGGTAGCGGTAAATCCACATTATTACGATTATTGTTGGGCTTTGACGCGCCGGAATCTGGTAGTATTTATTATGATGGGCAGGAACTTGCCGGATTGGACGTAAATGCAGTCCGCCGTCAGTTGGGGGTGGTTTTACAAGGTAGTCGGTTGATGTCTGCATCTATCTGGGAAAATATTTGTAGTAACGCGGTTCTGACAATGGATGAAGCTTGGTCAGCTGCAAAAATGGCAGGTTTAGCCGACGATATCGCCGCAATGCCGATGGGAATGCATACAGTAGTTAGTGAAGGTGGAACTAATCTTTCCGGGGGACAGCGACAGCGGTTACTTATTGCGCGGGCTTTGGCTTTACGTCCCCGCATTTTGCTTTTTGATGAAGCTACCAGCGCTTTAGATAACCGCACCCAAGCCATAGTTAGTGAAAGTTTGGAACAGTTGAATGTAACTCGGATCGTTGTAGCACACCGACTCAGCACAATTCGTAATGCCGATCGCATTTACGTTTTGCAAAATGGACGCTTAGTGCAGCAGGGTAATTTTGAGCAACTTAGCGATCGAGAAGGATTATTTAGTCAACCGATCGGGCGACAGCGGGTATAATTACTTTCTTCTCGGTAGAAGATTACTGATTAAAAAAACCGCAGAGACGCAGCGAAAAGTGTGGTCTTGGGGGTCTCCCCCATGAACAACTTTTCAAGAGAGAGGGCGCAGAGGAAAGAAATAAAGAGATAAGTGAAGTTGGGGAAGGTGAAACAATTAGTCAAGTCTTATAAAAAGGCGTTGCTAAATTCAACAATGAATTATATTTATTTAAATTTTGTATTAAACACGAAAAGGGATTTTTTATCCCCAGATTAATTTTAACCACTTTTGCCTACATCACTTATATTTTTTGTCGCGATTAATATTAATTTACCTGACGCGATCGCATCTAATAACTGACCAGTTGAACCTTCATTATTGTAGCTATATCCTAGCAAGTGGGCAATTTCTTTTAACTTATCTCCGGTTCCCCGCTCAACCCTTGCGTGAAGATTTACGCGATCTAACTTCTTTCTACCTGCCATAAATGTTAAACATAAAATCAAAAAGTGGTTTACAGATATAGAATAGCAAAAAGCGGCGTTGCACAATTCAAATATGAACTTATTTTTTTATATGTACAAGAAAACTAAATCTCCCAATTATGGGGGACAATAAAAAGTATTTTTTTTCCCCAGTATTGGGGGTCTACGGTGTACACAGAAGTCTTAAAATCCTACCTAGAAGGGAGTTTTGTACTATGGGCTAAATAGCTCAAAGTCCTGTCATTGCGAGGAGGAACGACGAAGCAATCGCATTAATGTGACAATTGTTGCGATGAACCGCACCTCCGGTGATTGCTTCGCTCCGCTCGCAATGACGATTTAACGGGGTTCAAATCCCCCAAACCTATGTGGAGAGTACTTGTGTGTACACGGTAGGTATTGGGGGCTGGGGGGCAAATCTAAAATGACGGACTGTACCCAATAGAAAAGTAAATCCCGTTATCTTGTAAGGTGCGTTTATCAGTATCGACTGAAATTAAGGGAATACCGTAATCGATGCGGGCTGAGAAAGAACCTTGTTGCCATAGTAATCCCAATCCGGTGCCAATTAATGTATCTTCAGTAAGATTACTTTTGCCGTTATTCCAACCCGTACCGATATCAATGAAGGGTGTAAGTTGCAGCAGTCCACCACGTTTGGCTTTGAGAATAGGTATGCGAAATTCTGTGGAGAATAATAGACCATTATCTGCAAGTAATGCGTCTTGACGATAGCCGCGTACAGTTTGCTGTCCCCCAATGCCAAATTGCTCGAATGGAACTAATGAGCTATCCGCAAGCTGGACATCACCGCGCACTAGTAATAAAGTATCAGCAGCTAAAAGTCTGGTCCATTGAGCTTGACCGCGCCAAGCAAAAAAGCGACTGTCGGGAGCATCATTATTTATCGTAGCATCAAACAAATCTACTCCCAAACTAAATTGCGATCGCGCTGCAATTACTTGTCGTTCGTCTCGCTTTACCCAATCTTGAAAAAATCGCACGGCAGAAATGCGGGTTTTTCCATTATCATCTGCTCCTGGAGAAAGGGGGAACCCACCAATGTTATCAATTCCCAAGGAAGTCTGATTTTGTTGTTGCGATAAAGTCAATCCTACCGCAAACTCTTCTCTAGAACGTTGCAATAAAGGCTGACGATAGTTAAGTTCGTAATAACTTGAATCTGCCTCGATATCAAGTTTTTTGAAAGCAGGTTCTATGACATTGCTGTTAATCTTACCATAACTAAAGCGGAGCGTACCGTTGCGGGGATTGAGGGGAATTGTATAGCCGACATTTATTTCGTTGCTACCATCGGTATTTGTATAACCGAGATTTAGCTTATCCCCAAAACCGAGTAAGTTTGCTTGGTTGAGTCCAACTTGACGACGAAAGCTGCCAACACTTGGCGATCGCGCGTTATCGATCGATGGGGTAATACTTAAGGTTTTCGCTTCAATTATACTAACTTGCAACAAGTTTTTCCCCGGACTGGTTCCAGCTTGCAAGTCAGCGGAAATATTAGCAATTAGTGGATCGAGTTGCAAAACTCGCAATCCTTCTAACAACCGATTAATATTAAGTGGAGTATCGGTTGCTAGTTTGATGCGACTGCGGACATAATTTGGTTGCAAACGACGGGTACCAATGACTTCAATGTCTTCGAGAGAACCTTCAATGATTTGAATTTTGACAATTCCATTTTCTAAGGTTTGAGGGGGAACGATCGCTGCGGAAGTGACATAACCAGCTTTAACGTAAAGATCGGTAATTTTGGAACGCACTGCAAACAATTCTGCAAAGGTGAGGTTTCGTCCTGTATATTCTTTAAGTAATTTAGTGATTTCTTCTGTAAGAACCGTATTGCCAACTACTTCAAATTCACGGACGAAGATTGTATCAAAAGGATTGCTAGGCTGTTCTGCGGGTGGTTGCTCTGGTGGTTTTGGTAATAAATCTTCTGCTGGTGGTAGAATTTCGGGTGGTGTTGGCTCTGGTTGTGGTGGGGGAAGCGGTCGCGGAATATCTTGAGGAGGAATATTAGGAACATCAATCCGTTGGGCAATGTCCGTTGCTTCAGATGGTAACGCAGATATACTCTCTGCTCTAGCATAGGTAGAGGAAGCTATTAAAAAAGATAACAGGGTAAAAGTTAAAGATGAAAATTTAGCGATCGCTAATAAAATCTTATTTAGTAAATGCAAGTTTAACATGATATTCAAAGTGGAATAAATAAAGAAAGGTTAGAAAAGCGATGTGTAAAACTACTAAAAAAATATTAAACCTATTTTGTGCTTATTTCCTGAAAACCAGAATTAATGCAAATCGCTAGTTGCGATCGATTCTTGAGGCTGAGACGATTAAAAATACTGTTGATATGGGTTTTAACCGTACTTTCCGAGATGAATAGTTTAGTCGCAATTTCTTGATTTGTAGCACCAATTGCTACCAAACGTGCTACATCTAATTCTCTTGGTGTTAATTGAGCCAGTGCGGGGGAAATAGATGGCGATTTCGGTGCAATTTGGCTCACAACCCGCTCCAAAAGACCTGGTGCGAGTTGGGTATATCCGCTGTTTATAGAGCGAATCGCGTTTACAAGTTCATCTGAGGGCATATCTTTGAGAAGATAACCTTTAGCTCCGACTCGAATTGCTTCACTGACATCGCGATCGTCATCATAAGTACTCAAAACTAAAACTTTGATGTGAGGAAATCGTTCGCAAATAATCCGAGTAGCTGTAGTTCCATTCATCACCGGCATTCGTAAGTCCATTAACACAAGATCGGGTGGCTCAGAGTCGGCGATCGCCAACTGCTCGATAATGGCGATCGCTTCTTCTCCGTTTTCCCCCGTTCCCACAACTTCGATGTCAGCTTCCAAGCTCAAAATTGCTTTCAGACCTTGACGAACTAAACTTTGGTCATCTATAAGTAACAAACGAATCATACAGCACACCTTTTGAAAAACATATCTTTGTGACTAATTATTAAGAGAATTTTCACTGATTATTCTGACAATTTGACGTACTTCGGACATCAGAGTACTACTAACTTCGTAAGCTGACGATAGCGATTGTTCCGCAAGTTTTGGGTTGACTTGCCATAGCTTTTGTGCAACTTGCAGTTGGATATGTAAAGCTGCTATTGATTGCCCTAATTCTTGATAAAAATCAAGCGAATTCTGCTGACTTAATCTGTCCTGGAGAGATATTTTTTCGGTAATAAATGTAAAGTAAACCATCTGCGATGCATAAAATTGCAGCTTTTCAGCTAATATTAACTGTCGATTTTGGCGATATGTACAAATACTTTTCACCAATTGCCATAATGTCAAAATCAATATCCCTATTAACAAAATATTTACCATATGTTTTTTTGTTTTTATAACAAGATTTGGTAAAGAGATTAGATTAAATCTCAACTATTTTATTAATAGCCTTAATTGCACCACTTGGCTATGTACTACTACAATTTTCCAACTTTAGTTTCAATTCTTCTTTTCTCATCAACAAAAAGTTTGAGAAGATAAATTTTTGTAATACTAAAGTTGGATTCAAGGAATCAGTTACCATTTATTTTCCCTATTACTGGTTTTAAAAATACTAAATTTTCCCATTTATCTAGATCGAGAGGATGCCATTCACCGATTTTGACTGACGGATTTTTACTAATTATCGGATATTCTTGAGGAATATTATCTATTTCAAGCATTTGCGGAATTCGATCTTCCAACGGGTGCAAAAAATCGCTTCCGCAATCAATCAAAGAAACATTTTCCGTTCTTCCCTCCCTTGGTAAGCGTTCCCGATCTTTCTTAGATATATGCATAGGAATTTCCACACTAATACAACAACCATTTCCGGGTTGAGACTCTAAATGTAAACGACCTTGTAAAACTGCGACTCGTTCTTGCATTCCTTGGAGTCCGTAACCACCTGAAACTTGTTCCGGGTCGAATCCGCGACCGTTATCTTGAATTGTTAAATGTAGTTGTGTAACAGTAGTGCAGATATCAAGCTGTACTTCTGTCGCTCGTGCATATTTACGAATATTATTTAGCGCTTCTTGGATAATGCGATAAATGGGTGCTATTAGCTGTGACGGTGTTGTAACTTGCTCTGTAATTTCCACTTGAGGTAAAATTCCAGTTGAGTCATGAAAATCGTTCACCAAAGACGTGATTAGCGTTTCCAAAGACTGAGTTTCGAGTGCATCACTGCGTAATCCTTTGACAGATTGTCGCACTTCTTGAGTAGCGATCGCCACTAATCGATGTGCTTCGGTCAAAAATTTCTGTACTTGAGTGGAATCGGTTTGACATTTAATCGCTGTTTGCAATTGAAAGTTTAATCCCGTTAATGCATGACCCACAGAATCGTGTAAATCCCGCGCAATACGGTTGCGTTCTTGCACCGCTGAAAGATTAGCAAATTGTAATACGCATTGCCATAAAGAGTCATGCATTTGAGCGAGTTGTTCTGGGGTATAAAGTTCTTCGACCACGACAACCTCTTTGTAATGTCCGGCTATTTACTCTATATTTCTCACTCAGGGAAGCTTATGCAATTTTGGCAAAAACGTTTAGGGAGATAAAAATTCTACTCAGCCTAGTGGAAGCTTGGTTGAGCAAGTATTGTCTTAGAACCAACAATCCCCCGGTTTTAGTGAAAAGGAACTGGGGGAGTATGAATAAAATTACTTTACTTGTTGCAATTGATTAGCATCTACTTGTGGCAATGGCTCTAATGGAGTGCTTATCGGAGAGTACTTGCAATAGCAGATGACAATTGATTCAAAATCCGCAGCATCCCGCACAGTAGACTTATATTCTTCTACTTTGGCTACTTCCCAGTCACCGATACGACTATGAGTAGTAACGTCGGGAAATTCTTTATCAGCAAAAACATCAATTTTGTGATACTCTCTTATTCTATATCCCGGTTCTGGTAGTGGACTATTAGAAGAATCAAAATATTCTGCAAGAATATCTGTAGCTGCCTTAGTATGCGCTAGTAATCGATTTTCTGCTCCTTGCTCTTCTCTCCAATCCGCACGAAAGATGATATATTTTCTGCCCATTAATTCTCCTTTTGGTAATCGGGGAATTCCGTTTCGTCTTCAAATACGCAATTCCATTTGAGTACTTTGTCACCAGTGGGTTCAATACGAATTAATTTCCATCCATTCGTTTGTGCCATTTGGTAGCATCTCCACTTTTCGGTTGCTGCGTGCCGAGAGATTTTAGGAAGATTATCTTCAGTCACGCTGCGTCTTTATCCTTTTTAGACGAGGAGTTTTTGTGTTCCTCTCGATCGATAACTTTTTCAAATGGTATCACTGCTACTAATTTTTCTTCCACATACCTTTAAACAATAAAGCTTTAACTTTTATTGTCTCAAAGGTATATAAAATTTACCATAAAATTGTGTTTATTCGTTTTTTAGGAACGCACCAAAAGTATGACTTGGTAGATGCCGAGGTGATTTGAGGTGATAGATTACGATTGAATTACGTCCGATTAAAACTGAAGCTGACTATAATGCTGCATTGAATGAAATTGAACGACTGTTTGATGCACAACCGAATACCGCAGAGTGCGATCGCTTAGAAATTCTGGCTACCTTAGTAGAAGCTTACGAAAAACGCCATTATCCAATTGAAGCACCAGAACCAATTGAGGCGATTTTGTATTATCTTGAAGCTCGCGGACTATCACGGCAAGATTTAGAACCTGCGATCGGTACTCAAGCGCGAGTCGCGGAAGTACTAAATCGCCAGCGAGCTTTAACCTTGGAGATGATTCGACGGTTACATTTCTTATTAGGAATTCCAGCAGAAGTTTTGATTCAGCCTTATGAATTGGGGAATTCAGCTTAATAGTTCTACTGCATTGCATTAACCTACATAATATAATTTATACTGTGCAGGACTACTGCTCGGTTTCGGTTTTTTTCTCTAGCCTTTTTCTCACCTCCGCTTCTAACTGTTCATCCGTGCTAACAACTACTCTATTAGGCTTTGCTCTCATGATTGCTAAGTAATGTTGAAACGCATCTTCATCACTCGGATGTGATTTGACGTAATTTCTCAAGTCCGCTTCAGTTAATTGTTGATAATCTAAATCGCTCATTGTATAATTTGCTCCCCATTACTTAAGATTTCTACTTGAATTGTTTCTCCTATAAGTACTACTATTCTTTCAATCTATTTTGGATTTTGGATTTTGAATTTACGATTTGTCCTACAGACACGCTACGCAAATAGATTTCTATTTCAATCCAAAATTTAAAATCTAAAATTCTCTCAAGTCCAATTCCCCAACAACACATATGCTCCCCAATAATAAGGAGATTTATATTCTGGATTTTTCAAAATCGCAAGTTGAGCGCGACGTAGAGCTTCTGCTTTCGAGATACCCGTTTTATTCGCTTGGATTAATTGATCGTAAAACTGACTCATCAAACTTGCCGATGCTTCATCGTTAATCTGCCACAACGTTGCTACAGTACTTCTAGCACCGGAACGCACTGCTACCCCAGCTAATCCTAATGCGGATTTATCATCACCTGCTGCGGTTTCGCAAGCACTGAGAATCAGCAGTTCGAGGGGGTTCTTGCGCGATAATTCGACGGTTTTAAGCAGGCTACTAAGTTCGTTGACTTTGATTTTACCATTCCAAGTCAGAATAAAGGTTTTATCTTCTTGAGAACTAAATTGACCGTGGGTTGCTAAATGTACGATCGGGTAGGAAACATCTGATACTTTATTTTCAAAGGCGGAATTTGTAAACTGTTGGTTAAATAAGACTTGGGTAGGAAGTTCGGATTCAATTTTTTTAACTTCTTTCTCTACGTTGGGTAAAGCCGAAAACGGAGGACGAGCTTCACTAAGTCCAGCTACCAAGGCTCCCAAGCGTTCTTGCTTGAGCGATCGCGGTGTTAATAATTGCAGTCCCGGTGTCAAAGCAATGCTGTATTTTTCGATCAAAAAGTTTTTGCCGTCATGTAGTACTCCCATTGGTATATTCCGCAATACACCATCTAAAACAAATACCAGTGTTTCCACCTTACTAGCGGCAAGTTCTGCGGCTTCGGGACGGATAACTAGGTCGTACATTTTTTGGAGTTCGGGCAAAGTTAAATCAAAGGCTGTGGATTGGCTGAGGTTATTTTGTACGCGGGATGCTAAAGACTCAACTTGTTTTTTGTTAATGTTGGTTTTGTAGTAGCGAAAATCACGAGTATCTTTAGTTTGGGGTTGCCCCGGTTTTGGTAAACTGACAATAATCGCTAGTTGGTCTTCTAAAATAATCGGATAAATCACAGCAGCTAGTCGATCGACTAAATCTATTTGTTCTGGCTTTGCAGTCAAGCAAGCTTCTCGGAAGAAGTTATCGAGTTCAACTAACTGCAACCCTTCGATGACATTTCGCGCTGTTTTGAGATTATCTTTTTGATTCGATTTTACTAACAACTCGACAAGTTCGCGGTGAATAGGTTCAACTGCATCTCTAAAGGAAAACTGCACGTTAGGACTCGCTGCGGCTAAATCTGCTCGCAATGATTTAATCGTACCGACTGCTTCCGAATATGCTGCGATCGCACTATCGGTTTTTCCCTGGGCTTTCGTCACCCGTCCTAACTGCCATTGCCAGCGATAAGCAACATCACCAGCGTTAATCTGTTGCGCTAATTGTACTGCTTGTTGAGTAACTTTTTCCGCTTCTCCCCATTGTCCCGTTAATTCATAAACATTACCCAAACTTCCCAGTGCATCAGCTTGGATGCGCGGATTTCCTAATTGTGCAGCTTCTTGAACTGTAACTGACAACAATTGCGCTATTTCACGTAAAGGAATCGCTTCTGGGGTTGTTTTTCGCATCCGTAACATGGTTTGCGCTAGATTCACCCGTGCTTCAATGGCTGCGTAACTAGGTGGTAATGTCTCAATTTGTGTTTGGATTTGTGAGAGTAAGGTTTTAGCTGCGTCCAATTGTTGCGTATCCACAAGCAGACTGAGTTGATTGACTTGTGCTTGCGACCGTAAATCAACTGAGTTAGATGTAGCAGCTTGTTGATAATATTTTAAAGCTGCGGGGGAATCGTTGCGATCGCGAGCAGTGTTACCAAGGCTGAGTTGAGCTAATGCGATCATGTCGGGTAAATTTAGTTTATTAGCAATTATTAAGCTCTGCTGCAAAACCAAATCTGCTTGGGGTAAATTACCCATAACTCGTAGCGAATCGCCCAAAGTCCGCAACGCTGTAGCTGTTTCGGGGTCAGCATTCGTTTTTGATAACAAAACTTTTAATTGTGGATTAGTAGCTGCATCCTCTGGTAACTTTAACGCGGTGTAAAGTAGGGGAATTGAACGACGATAAAGACCTAAATTTTGTAAAGCTTGGGCTTGATTGGTTTGGCTTGTGAGTACTAACTTGGGTTTATTAAGTTGGGTATAAAAAATTGTAGCTTGCGACCAAGATTTCAAAGCCGCATCAGCTTGTCCGCGTGCTAATTGTAACCCGCCTTGAATATCAAAGCTTTGAGCTAATGCCGATAATTTTTCCGAATTTGTTTCTTTTATGGATGTTAATAAAGTAATACTATCGGTAATTGCTCGATTGGCATCGTCCCACCGTGCTAATTGTTGGTAACTTAGGGATAAATTGCTCAAGCTCAGGGCTTGACTAATCGGATCTTTTGCAGATTGATATGCTAGGGATGCTTGTTGAAACAGTTTTGCAGCGTCGGAAAAATCACCTTGTTGATATTTTATTCGCGCTTGTTCTTCAACAGATGAAATTGTTTTTTGAGCGATCGCTCTCGACATTGGAATTTGTATGAAGCTGGGTGATGTAATGCACAATAATGCAGTCAACACCAACGTTAGCCAAAAGCGAATCGGTTTCCAGTTTCTTTTAATGGGTTTCATGGTATTATTCTTAATTAAAACAATCATCAAATGCTACATGGATTGATAACGGTAATTTCTGAAAATCGCTTGAAATCTTTTGTATTGAAGGTCAGCAAATGAGTAAGTTTGTGAGCAATCATGGCAGCAACTAATCGCGTATCATGTACTTGTTTACCCATGACTTGATATTTTTCTACAAGCTTTTCCCACTCAACGAAGATAGTAGAAGTATCTAGTTTTAATTGAAAAAGATACTTTAGAATTGATAATTCCTCCAATGCTTCTGTCAGAGTAAGACCTAAGCCATTTACAGTAGTTGGTCGCGTAGCAACTACCCAAAATTCAATTAAGTTTTGGGGAATAATGCAAAGGATTTCTCCCTGTGTTTGAAGAACTGTACACGCATTGTGTACATAAGGATGCATCGGATCGACTCGATGAACCAGACGCAGTAAAATATTAGTGTCCACCAGATAGCTCATAACATTTCATCTTCTCTGGTGTAGATACTTTCGCGGCTAATTGCTCGATCCCAGAGAGGTAGCGTTTGAGCAAGGGAAGGACTTCGACCTAAATTATTCAAAGCAGCTTTCCATTTCTCTTGGGGTATTGTTGCCTCGACAAAAGCTTCTTCTTTAGATAAACTTTTTTCAACAAGAGATTCAAGATACCTTTCTACTGACATCCCCAATGCGGCAGCATGAGCAACTAAACGTGTTTCAACTTCTGGTTTTAGTTCAAGGATAATTCTCATAATACAATACTCAAAATGCGATTCGGTTGTTTACAGTGTAAATTCAAAACATTTTACTTATATACAGGACATGCAGCAGATGCTGTTGTCGCATTTGGTGTAGCTGTGGGTACTTGAGCAACTAATATAACTTTGCCGTCAGGAGTTTTCACCCAGCCTTGAGCCTCGATAATTGGATTTTGGGTTGGGAGTAGTTCGGGTGTTGAAAATGTAGTTAAACGCGATTCCCCTTCTAATGTCGCCAAATCTCTAATCTTGTTTATACCCGTCAATGGTTGTAGAGAATTAGGTGGTAAAGAGCCACCACGTCCGCTGACAATCAACTCACCTAAAGGTTTTTTGGCATTGCGACCTCTGGGGCATACTTGACCGATTTGATCGCTCGTATCAACGATTTGTGTCGGTAATTCTACCAATCCTTCTGTAGGTTGAATATTTGGTTGTTGAATAGAAACTTGCCCTTGTACACCTAATTCTGAAGTTGCGGTGATGTCGCTTTGGGGAGTGGGTTGCGATCGCGCTTCAATCCCGAAAATACTCCGAGCGTTTATATCTACGTTACCACCTTTACCACTGAAAGCATTGGCGGTAATATCGTTATTTTCTAGCAGTAAGGACACAATAAAAGGTGTATCAATAGTAATGTTACCGCCATCGCCCCCAGCTTGGGCAGTACCTGCGGTGGTGGAAATTTGACTACCGCGACGCATTAAGAGAAAGTCTGCTAACTGTAAGTTGATGTTACCTCCTTGACTGCTGGCAGCTTGGGCAGAAATTTTACCATTGTTGAGCGTTAGAGAATCGCCTTTGACAAAAATATTACCTGCATCGCCTGTACCAGCGCTATTAACTGATATTTGTCCTCCATCTTTAATTGCTGTGTTCTTGCCGTTAATTACAATGTCACCACCATTGCCCACACCAGTTGATTCTACTGTGCTGTAAGCGCCACTAGAATTGTTATTGCTGCCGACTCCATCAAACTTCACAGTATCGCGAGCATTAATGGTGATATTGCCGCCATTACCTTTTCCGGCTGTACTGGAAAGCAGTTGAGCGCCATTAGTAACAGCAAGTGAGCCGGTTGCGATTTGGATGTCTCCACCCTTGCCTGTACCTTCTGATAGCACAGTGACAACCCAACTAGAGCGCCCATTGCTGCCTACACCGTCAACATTGACTGCATCGCGGGCATTGATGGTGATATTCCCTGCATTGCTCCCTGCGAAGGCAGCCAGCTTACCGCCATTAGTCAGGGAGAGCGTTCGCGCGATCACCTGGATATCTCCGCCGTTACCGTTAGCATTACTACCAAAAGTATATGCCCCACTGTCTAATCCGTCCCTACTTACGCCGTCAAAAGTAACAGTATCGCTGGCATCGATGATGATTTTGCCCGCATTGCCTTGCCCGAAGGTATTAGCAATGATTTGACCACCATTAGTTAAGAACAGCGTTCCGGCATTTATCTGGATTTCTCCACCGTTTCCGACAGCATTACTTCCGACTGTGCTGTTTGCATTGCTGGGTAATGTTCCATTACTGCCTACGCCATCAAAAGTAACGGTATCGCGGGCATTGATGGTAATATTGCCAGCATTGCCTCGCCCACTGGTGTCGGTATTTAATGACGCGCCGTTAGTTACGGATAACGAGCCGGTTGTTAACCGGATGTCTCCTCCTTTGCCCACAGCGTCGGGGAGCAAGCCGCTTTGAATCCCGGCAAAATCTACTGTGCCATCTAAATTAATTGCGTCGCGAGCATCAACGGTGATATTGCCTGCGTCTCCTTGTCCTGAAACATCGGTACTGAGTTGCCCGCCATTTATCAATGAGAGAGTTCCGGTTGTGACTCGGATATCTCCCCCCTTACCTACACCGTCAGAAGACACATTGCTTTGGGCATAGCCATTATCGAACTTAACAGTATCGCCCGCATCAATGGTAATATTACCGGCATCTCCTGTCCCCAAGGTGCTTGTACTAAAAAAGGCTCCATTGCTCAACGATAAAGTCCCAGTTGTTACCTGAATATCTCCACCATTACCTACTGCCCCAGATTGTACAGCAGCGATCGCCCGACTGTTGATTTCCTCACTCTTGCCATCAAAAGAAACGCGTTCTCTGGCATTAATAACAATATTGCCTGCGTCTCCTTGTCCTGAAGTACTCGCTTGCAGTTCCGAACCATTAGTAGCAGAGACAGTTCTGGCGTTGAGATTGATGTTACCACCATTACCTACAGCCCCTTGTTCTACTTCGCTATAAATGCCCCCATTAACCATTGTCACATCGCCAACATTCAGATTGATGTCGCCACCATCACCTTGCCCATAAGTACTAGTATTGAGAGAACCGTTATTAAGTAGTTCCAGTGAGTCAGTAGTAACATTAATATCGCCTCCCTTCCCTACCGATCTTTCTTCAAGAACGTTAGCAATAAAGCTGCCATCAGTTAAAGTCGTTGTTCCTGTAGCATTAATCTCAATATTTCCGGCTTGACTTTGGGACGTACCCAATCCGATGTCTATTCCTGCTCGGAGTTTACTTTCTCCTGCCAAGCTCAAGTTGCGAGCATTGATAGCAATAGTACCAGCATCGGCACCGCGTACATTGATTTCTCCCGCATTCGTTAAGGAGACATCGGCGCGGGCTACATCGTTAGGAATATCTAGACTTAAAGTATCGCCAGCTACATTTAGTCCAATGCTTCCCGGTGCGGCTAATCCGCCTAAATCAATTCGACCACCATAAGCTCGCAGTCCACCACCATCAATGTTGATATCTCCCCCAGCCAACACCAAGCTTTTACCATCTGGAACTCTTAAACCCGTGACGTTTTCACCTGCCGGATTTAGCCCTGCGGGTGCTTGTGACTGGTTAATAATTCCACCCCCTTTAAGTTGTGTAAACAGTAACGCTGAAGGATTAATGGTTAATAAGGGTGGGGCTGTGGGATTGGTGGCGCTGAAAATGCCTCGATCGCCGAATTGAATTTGATTCGCGGTTGTTCCTAGAAACGAACCCCGAATATCTAAACGCGCATTTTTACCGAAGATAATACCGTTGGGATTAAGTAAAAACAAATTTGCTGTACCATCAACTCCCAAGGTTCCGAATATATTCGAGGCTGCTGTACCAGTTACCCTTGTTAATATATTTTCTATCCCCGTGGGGTTGCCAAAATACACTCTTTGTCCATCGTTGATATTAAAATCGGTGAAGCTGTGGAAAAGATTGCTACCACGAGCCGCACCACCATCAATTCTGTCAGCAGATGCACCGTTAATCTCAACGTTTGGTGTGAGACGAGAAGATTCTGCACCCAAAGTATTATCGGGGGTAATTTGGGCATTTGCTGGGGTGCTGACAACTGTTATAAAGCCGCATAGTATTAATTGAAGCCAATTTTGTTGATTTTTCATATTTTTGGTAGGGACTGATTGCGTTAGTAGTGCCAACATTTATAAAGACGTAGCAGTGCTACGTCTCTACATTGGTTAATTATTTGCGGTAGAATTGGTACACAAACTGGCTACATATGCTTCGCGTTTCTGGACGAAAGCTGGAGAAGGATTTTGGATGTAGAGAGCTTGTAGAGCATCTGACCACAGGTGAAAGTTACCATTTTCAGTTTTGTGTTTGACTTCATAATTGAGAAAGTAATCTGCTTTTTTGAGGGCAATTTCTTCAGCAGAGGTTTTATTGGCTTTAAGGTTCTGTTCTAATGTTTGTAAATCTTGCTGAATTTGCTGACGTTGATTAGCTGGCATAATTTGAAATGCTGTCCAGTTAGAGCTTCCTGATAATTGCCATTGATAACGCTTACCGGGTTTTAAAGCTTCTTGACCGCTATATAATAATTTTTGGTCGGCGATGTTGACGGGTTTTGTCCAGACGACTTTTTGAGTTTCATAGTCGCGGACTGTTAATTCTACGTTTTGATTTTTTCCTTGAGCGTACCACAAAAATAATGGGCGATCGCTCCACACAATATATGTCTCTACTAAACCAGGTGCGATCGCGCAAACCCCAATTGAACGTGATATATTGCGTTTGCGGGGACGACGTTGCCAAATTGAGGATACTCTAAAAGCAACAACTTGAATATTTTGGCTTGTCGGGGGAGCTATTTGTTTATCAAAGCTACCAAAGCTGATAACGGGAATCAGTGCGAGACTAAAAAGCGATCTATTAAACATGATTTTTCCTTGTAACGGGTAAAAGGTAAGCGAAAAAAACAGCTGAGGGCAAAAACCAGGGAAATAAAATTGCCGCAGATATATAAAGCTGAAGTACTAAAATGCCGTAGACTATAACCGCACCAATTGAACCAGCTAAGAGTTGCAGGCGCAGTTTAGGACTCAAATTAGACTTTCTAATGACGACAAAAACCGCAATTTTACTGAGAATAACTGCCACCCCGATCCCCCAAACATCGGGTATAGGAATCACAAAATGGCGCGTGAGAAAGTGCTGGGTCATGTATGCTAAAAATTCACCGCCTGTAAGCCAATTTTGCTGCGTCCAGTAAGTTATGGCGGAGGGTGCTGGCGATCGGTCTGGCTGACCGGAAGCTATTCCCAAGCGTTCGTCGCTACCTGTAGCAATTAATACTACTTGTTTGGAAAGTAGGGGAAACTTGTTGATATCCGGATTTTCTAACAATTTCCAAGCCGGAATTTTGGTATAAACCCGGTCGGGAGGCACAGAGAAATCAATTAACGGCTGCAATCCCAGAGGGGGACGTAACTGTAAAAGTGCAGGTAAGTTACCGAGTTGGGGGTGCTTTTGCTCAATCTCATCAAGTAGTTGAGCGCGTAAATTTGTGACTCGATTAGTTTGCGGCTTGGGTAAATCTACCATTTCCTGGTTAGCTGTCTGCACCAGCGACATTAAATAGGATATAGGGCAAGCTTGACGACAATCGCGTTCGGCATCAGGAATTTCTACAAGGTAATGATAAGCATCAGTGTATCCTTGCAATGTCCAATTCCACTTGTTAATACCGATCGCTTCATTTGTGCCGATTTCTCGATCGGGTTCCAAAATTGCGCCAAAAATTAGCCACATATTGGCATCTACCGCACTTCTTACCGCTGTACCTAAATCTCGATCCCCGGATGGGGGGTCTTTTTGGGGCGTATCAAAGATAAAATCTAAACCTACTACCGAAGCATTTAATTTTCTGGTACTATCGACTAACTTAGCAATGTAGCTGCGGTTCATCGGTTGCAGTTGAGAGTTAGGAAGTCCAGCGCGGTAGATAGATTCGGCATCAATTTCGATTAATGCAACTGGGGGAGCTTCTTCAGAAGGAATTTGGGCGGTAGCTTGGCGGTAAACTGATTGAGTTACCATTCGCGTATCTAAGAGTACTTCTTGTACGGCAGGAATCAAGCCCAGGGTAAGACTTACGGTAAGGGCGATCGCCTCAATGACAGTTGGTAAGCTTTGCCGTAGCTGCTGTTTCCAGCGGAAGGGAGGAATGCGAAATAATTTTGCTCCTGGATGGCAGAATAAGGAAGGAACTAAATAAGCTGAGGGGTAAGTATGGCTTTTTTCCATCCGCAGAAATTGCCGCGCTTGCATCACCGATTCGTAGATATCCTGGTGTTTGCCCAATCCTTGCAGAAATCGGATTAGAAATTCTTGAGCGACGCGGTTGTGAATCGGTTCGCGCATGACTACAACTTGACTAAAACCCAAATTAATCAAGGAATTGGCGATATTTAACCCGTTGCAGGAATTGAAAATTGCTACTTGAAGTCCGCGTTTTTTGGCTAGACTCAGTTGAGGAGCAATTTCATCGATGGAAATCGACAAATTAGGAGCAATACCCAATTCCCCCCCCGTCATTTCTGATTCATTACTATGTCCCGCAAAAAATAATATATCCCATCCAGCTTCGCAAGCGATCGCCTCGGTAATTTCTTGAATAACTTCAGTTGGGGTTTGCTCTGGTTGCCAACCCACAAACGTAACCTCAGCCATGCTTCGCAGCGATTTTACCGCTTCGCGATCGGCTTGAAAATTCAACCCCGTATCATCGCCCAAAATTGCCAAAATTCGGGCGCGTCGGCGATATGGCTTCGGGTGTGTTGCGGTTTCCGCTGCAATATTCAAAGGAGCGCGAATGATTTGAATCGTCCGCACGCTAGCAAATTCGGTGCCGAGTTCCCACGCTTCCCAAGGAAAGCGATCTAACTCAATTGGCGCACAAGTCATAAAAACTTTTACTGGTTCAGTTGGAGCGATCGCCAGTTCCTGGCTGACTTTAGCAATAGTGGCACGGACTTCATACAATTCCCCACTCCGCAACCAGTCATGAAACTCAAACATCAACTTGCTTTCCGCTTTCACCAATTCTGCGTGCCAGTCTAGATTCAGTTCTACCACTCCCCCACCAACCGTCCGTCCCCGCATCTGTTCTGACTGATAAAAGCATAGATATGCCCGTCGCCACTGTTGATATAACAAAGTTAAATTAGAGGGATAATTAACCTGTGCGGTCAATCTTTGTCCCTGTCCCCAAGACAACTCGAAGCAACAAATTTGCTCGATTTTTTGAACTTTTAAATTAAAAATATGGTAATTATTTTTCATAATCTATTGCAAGTTAACGGTGGATAAAACGCTTTTATAATGCTGGGAATAAGACAGTATTTTATATTTAATCTTGCTGATTCGATGTTAATTTTAATTTATATTTGTGGTTCTTTATTACATAGTATGATCAACCTTTATTGTGAAGAAATTATCCTACTCAAACACTAAAATTATTTCCCTATTCCCTATTTCCTACTCCCAATTCCATACCAAAAGGCGGAATCTCAAATACAGTTTCATCATCTACAGTTACTGTTACCCAAAATCGTTCTTCCCAATTGCCGATCACTTGAGCGTACAATATACCTTTGTTGGTATCTTCAAGGGATTCTGTGAATAATAGCTCTGTTTCGTCTCGTACCTCTAATGTCATTTTGGGCATTTGTCCTTGCGGTTGAGAACCTAAAGCAATCAGTAACATCCATTCTCTATTTGCTCCTTCCGATAACACCCACATAATTGCGTATAGCCGTACAAGGTGGCGATCGCTCTCCAAATCGCGGTAAGCACCCCGCGCTGTCGAAGGAATCTCAACACCACTTTTTGCTAATCCAGAGCGAATTTGTTCAAATTGTTCTTCTAACGAACGTAATTGCGATACTGCTAAAGATGGCATCAGCATCCACCCCAATTCACTCGCTACCGCATCAATTCGATCGCGCAACCAAAGACCAACATTAATTAATGGTTCAAAGGAAGGATTGACTATCTTATAAGCCCAGTTAATCAAATCTGGATTACTCAGCAGCGTTGTAGCTTCTTTAACACTTAGTAACTCCGAAAAATGCTGTTTTTGCAGTTGGGAAGTAAGCGCAGTTAGCTTTTCTCGCAAGGCTGTAGCTGTATTATTTTGTGCAATTGTTGTCGGTAATTGGATTGCATCTGCATCTAAACAACGAAGATTGAGCAGTAGTGCATCAGGGTTTGAATAAAACCAAGTGGACGGGATTGGGTATGTCCAATCTGAATCTAGTGGTAAATTTGTTTTTTGTTGATAGTTGCGGTACTGCTCGTAACTCATAAAGCCGGATACAGCAACTTGCTGCTCCTCTTCTTCAACCTGCATTAGCACGTAGAAATGAGCGGTGAAATCGGGGATGTCTAAAACTGCGAAAGGAACATTGTTAGAAGTTAAAACACAAACTTTGAAATTACCGATTTTAATATTACACGCTGCTGTAAGTAAATTCGCGTATGCAGGTTGCCAAATCGAAGCGCGATCGCACTCAATTTGCAAATCCGGAGCGCGTTCGAGCAGCCATTGCTCAAACCCTAAAACTCCCAACGCACAAAGATAAACTTCCCAGCGTTGCTGTGGTAGATGTATAGATTGACTCAGACGCGCAGCTTTTTGAAGATGTTTTGGTAATAATTCGGTGCGCGTTTCGTTGAGAGATTGCCAATCCGGTGTAAATTCTGATTCTAATAGTTGATTATTCATATTAATAATAAATGCAGTAGTTAATGATTATTGTTCCTATCCAAATAACGACAAAGACGACGAGCAAATAAACTGCGTAGGGGTTGATTGCGAACCGGATTTTTAGTTTCTGATTCTGCTTCTTGAATAATGTTAGAAATCTGTTCGTCCAAAATTAATTCTAATTGTCGATCTAAATTTTGTAACCGTTCGGAGTCTGCAAATAATTTAGCAGTATCGAGAACGCGATCGCGCAACATTAATAATAATTTTTGACGAATGTCGGCACGCAATTCATTAAGTTTTAATAATCGGGTAACTTCATACTGTTTTCTTAAATTAATTTGAGGTGCAATTTGGTTCATAGATTGACCTTGGCAATGAAAAAGATGTAAAGCGGTAATAAATGATTGTGCCATTGCAGAACGTTTGCGTTGAAGTTTCTGAATATAATCATCAATAACTTGAGCCAGAGATCGATCTAAACATTCTAGAAATTGATTTTGATATAACTTAATAAATTCCAGTTCTTCATCGTCTTCACCGATCGGCGATTGCTCTACAATAGTTTGGACATCAGGTCGATCCAAAGAAACTGAAGAAACATTTCCTCCTTGGGCAGTAATGCGATAACGTCTCACATAGGATGCGATCGCGTGCAGTTGATTTAATATCGCCGTACTAGTAAGTTTACGCTCGCTAGCAATTTCCAACTCGTTAGCAATGCGAATTAACTGCTCCGATGTCGGTTGCTGACAGGGTAGCGTTGCTCCGACAAGTCTTTGTTGCAAGCGGTCTTCACGATAAACTGAGTGATAAGCGATCGAAAGCTCGCAGCTTTGCTGAATTTCTACTGCACTCAAACCATACATATCAGTTAAAATTCGCTGCAATTCTTTTGGCTTTGTATCATTCAAAAGTGCCCAATCGCTAACTAAAAAAACACCATGCTGAACTAAAAATCGCCTTAGTTCTGGATGTTGCTTCACATAACGATTTACCCATGTATTGAGCGTTCCTTTCGCTGGATCGAAGGTTTTTAAAACAGTACTTGCTAAAGATTGATAGGAACTACTCCCGGTTGACTGTCTTTTTGCTAAGGGTATCTCATCATCCAATACAAAAGGTAACAAATCTTGACAATCAAAACCGTTTTGAGAGCCAAATTTGGTTCCCAAATCCAGGCATACTTGATAAATCTGGTGCGAGATATAGCAGCGCAGACAAGTTTCTGCTAGCTCATCACCTTTTAGTATCTGTTGCCAAAGTTGACGCTCCACTTTCGTATGGGATTCAACTTGGGTCAAATCTGGAAATTGTTTTTTAAAATAACTTTGAGCAGCAGTAATCATCTCAACCCGGCGTTTATTAGTATCTAACTTGACAAATTCCCAGTATTTTGATATTGAAACCACGGTGTTTTTACTTACTCAAAACCAATCATCCTCAATTTTTCCACCTCCTGCAAGTAAAAGCAATTTGTTTAGGATGACGATCTGATAACTTTATATTTCTGGTGATGGTGAACTTATGCAAAAATATCGGCGATCGTAAAAAAGGCTGATGCAGTGAATTTTGATTTGAAAAATGCTGTAGGCAAAACCCCGCGCTTTGGCGACGTTTAAGGCGGCGTTGTCTTCGTCTTGCTGTTGGGCTGATACCGCAGAGCATACAGTTTGCTGGTGCGTTGTTGTTTTGCTTGCGCTAATTGCAAGCTGGCTTGGGCTTCTAGGGCGCTTCTTGGGCTGCTTGTTGGGTGGTAAGATTGGCTTGCTGGTAATTGCTGGCGATCGCGATTGCTAATACCGAAGAAAGCCTAAAATTTTACCGCGATATTTTAGGTATGCAGGTAGTCTCAATCAAGGTGAAACCCAAGCTCATCTCGATGGTTTACCCGAAGCGTCCGTTAAAGTTACACTACTACGACCAAAGCAAGGTGGTTTGGGAATTGAATTACTTGATTATATTAAACCCGCAAAGGGTCGAAAAATGCCCAACGACCAAAAAAGCTGCGATATTGCCCATATGCAAGTAGAGCTTGTTGTCGATGATATTGAAAAAGCACTGGATACACTCAAGCAAAATCAAGTTGAATTTGTCTCACCGGGACTTGTAAAATTCCCAGATGCGGATTTTTTCCCTCAAGGTTGTTTAGTTAAAGATCCGAACGGACACGCGATGTTGTTAATTATAGAATGAGGTAAATTTTTCCTTTTCTCTTTCGATAAATTCTTTCAAAGTAGTCGGTTTCTTTCCAGTTAATTTTTCGTAAAAATCAGAGATTCTTGGCTCTTTTTGAAATCTTGCTAAAAAATGAAGCAGAATAATTACCAATATCATTCCGTTTTCTAATCCGTCATTTTTCTTGATGCTGTAAAATCGGAATGGATTTGGGCTAAGAAATTCGATTTTATCTTCTATTGATTGATTAATCAGGTCAGTTACTTCGTAGAAATTTTTGTTTTCGTATCCCGTAATCTCAACTGCTTGATTTTGATATTGTTCAAAATTATCCAGTAATCTGGCTGCTACTTCTCCAATATTTTCGACATCTATCCAGTTGAACTTAGCTTTGACCGCTGGTAATATTATCTTGCGTTTGTTTTGAATATCGGAAAGCAATATTGTTGTCAAGTTTTGCATAAAGTAGCTTGGACGAAGAAAAATATAGTTGAGTCCGTATTCTTGAATCAGTTTTTCAATCTTGCTATGGGGAATTATCGGACTTTTTTCGGCTCCTTGAACAGATAAAAAAACAATTTGATTTATTCCTTTATCTTTCATTTTACCGATTAATGGTTTGAAATATCGATCGACATCGGCAATCTGAGGTGGACGCAAAAGAAAAACACAATCGATATTTTCCAATGCTCCATTAAATGTGTCTGGATTTTCAAAGTCAAACCGAACGAAATCTAGCTGAGGATAATCGCTGAATTGTTTGTGTGCTTTATCAATATTTCTTACACCAGCAATTATCTGATTTTTAGTTTCCATTTGATAAAGAAACCGAATTACTTCGTATCCAATATTTCCGGTTGCTCCAGTTATTAGTATGTGTTTCATTTGTTTTTACCTTCATGCACTAAGCTTTTCCCTTTTCTGTTTTCAGGCATAATTCCTTTTGTAGACTTAATCATAGTCTAAGAAATAGTTATGTTAAAACAATGTTAGAGGATGTTTGAAAAGTATTATCTATTTTCAAAATCGTAGAAACCTAACCCCCCAGCTTCCTTTCCCTACTAGGTAATGGGAGATTTCAAAGTTTTTATCCGCATCTGGAGAGAGGTTTTAAGTAAACTTTTTGACTTTTCAAACATCCTCTTTCAAGGGGGCTTTCGTCTTATGTAGTTGCTGGCTAATGCGCTGATTAAGGCGGGACGGACGGCTGAAGCTCAGGATTGGTTCGACCAAATGTTAGCTAAAAGCAGTTCGCTGAAGAAATTAATCCGGAAACGGGCGAACACTTAAGTAATTACCCACAAATGTTTTTTTAACTGTAATTAATATTACAAGCTACTTAGCCCCCGCCGGACATACTGGAAAAGTGCGATCGCATTATATCGATCGGAGTGACGCAAAGGTAAGCGCAAAGAAGCGCAGAGTCTTTAAACTCATATGTTGAGTAGCAGAACGATTTAATGTTATTTTAAATTGGAAGATTACAAATGGGTATAAAATATATCTATGTTACTATTGGAGCATTTCTTTTGACTAGCGGCACTTTATTTGATGCATGGGATTCCTTACTCAATTTATTCAATCTTATTTATCCACCATTTTTATTAGGCATAAAAGGTTGGATGCTATTAATTTTTAGAGTGGGGGTAGGGGTTTTATTCGTATTACATGGCTATCCGAAGTTAGTTAATCTCCATAAGTGGGCTAAGTCTTTAAAAATGCCTGCGGATTTATGCTTTCTTTCGGCTTTATCCATGTTTCTGGGTGGTTTTGCCTTGATTGGAGGTTTTTTGACTCCTTTAGCAAGTTTAGCAATTTTGTGTTCAATGGGATTTGCAACTTTTTTACATATTAAGCAAGGAGAACCTTTTGTAGGAAAAGATCCCTATCTTCTTCCTGAAGGAGAGTATGAAGGACTAAATGGTAAAGGGGAACCTCCTAGTGTTGAGAAAGCTTTTATGTACGATCTAATGTTGTTACTGATAATCATATTTGGTCCGGGTGGATATTCTTTAGATGCGATACTTTTTGCGGGGTTTAAGTAACCTTACTAGGCGCTGAGGACGCTGAGAGAAGAGATATAGAGAGATAAAGAAAGGAGGGGAAAGTTGGCGCTGCAACCTGGAGAATATGAATTAGGGTGAATCTCCATGAAATGTCCTTTTGTAGTCAGTAAAAAGATTTGGTAAATAACTGAGAAATGCTTCCCAAGAAGTTTCTGCTGCTTGCAAAAAATATCTGAATACCCTTAGACCAATTTGCCTCGTCAAAGGGAAGAAACTCATTACCAAGGGTACATATATTACAAATATACTCAAGGTTAAGAAAAATCTCAATAATTTGAGTACATATATTAATATTTGAGAAATTCGGGTAGCAGCGAATAGTTCAAAATTTTGAATTCTGATTGCTGGAATTCGCGTACCTTGTAAATTACTAACTTTGCGATAAAGCTAAGGAAAAACTATTGCAAATACAATCAGTGTCCCGATCGGAATAACTGTTGCGATCGCGCTTCTAATTATTGCTTGACGAATGTAATCCGGACTGCGTTCGATGCGATATTTAGTTATTGTGTCTTAGATTTTTTCTTGGTAGTTTCTGGCTAATTCCTGTCTGGATCAGTAGTTCATTAAATTACTCTTTACATTAATACTGCAAAATAGATAAGTTTTTGATTACGAATTATTTTGATTTACACAATTGATTGGGAATATCCTCGATTATCTGCGACAATTCGGGTGAGGGATTGGGAACGGAATAGAATTGCTGCAAAGCATCTGACCATAATCCTTTTTGTGCAAAGTACTCGGCTTTGGTAACAGCGATATTTTCTGCATCTGCACCTTCGTTTTTCTGCAATCTTTCCAAAAGCCTTAATTCTGCGGTGATGCGATTTCGCTGCGGTGCTTCCATGATCTTGAAGGGAACAAACATAGTTGGAGAAGTACCTTCACGTTCGTTTAAGAAAATTAACCATCTATATGTTTGACCTGGTTCTAAGGGTTTTCCTGTATAATTTGCACTTTGATTCCCGGATACAATTTGAGTTTTTAAGTATTCTTTATTACCCGGAATTGCTACTGCGATTTTATTGATGTCACCTTCCCAGAGAAATAATGGTTTAGTGTTCCAGATAATTCTAGTTTGAGATGGCGCATCTGGAGAAATTAAGCATATTGGTTTTTGAGGACGGGAAGTTCCTTTACGCGACTTTATCGGCGGTTCTGTGTCGCCTACGGGTTTAAATATTTTATTCCAAAAGCTTGTTATAGGTGAAATTTTTTGGGCGTAAAGTGGTTGTGGGGTTAAGCAAAATAAAGCGATCGAAGCTGTTGCTAATAAGATTGAATTACATAGCATTGATTTGATTTTATTCATATATTGAGCTTTTTCTTCATTAATAGCATTTAAAGCGTAGAACCAAAAAGTTATTCTTGGTAATAGCCAAGGCAGAAGAATCGCTGCGGATGATATGTAAAGCTGTAAACTAATTAGTGAGATTATTGCAGAACCGATAGTTATTAGAATTAAATGTTTTGGGCTTTATTCCGGATTTATACTGAGATATGATGATGCAATTTTACTTAGTAATATTGTTAAAATAATTATCTACAAATAGGGAATTGGTATAACCATTGTGTTTTTCAGGTTAAGAAAGAACTGTATACAAACCTCTCCCCGACACGGAGAGAGGCTTTATTCCCAGGGGGCTCGCGGTCTGCGTCTAAATTTAAAAGCATATAAATGTTTTCCGGAGATGTCTAAAGAATAGGTAATTTTTAGGCATTGCTGATTAAAAGTATGATTTGCCCCCCAATTCTGGGGGAGAAAAATAATTTCGAGTCCCCCCAGAATTGGGGGATTAAGTTCCCTTGTACATATAAAAAAATAAATTCATATTTCAACTGTGCAACGCCAATTTTTAGAGCGGGATAGGAGTAGTTGCTAACTCTAAAGTCGTTGAATAACCATTAGGCAAATTTGACCATTAGTATTAAGTAAAATTAGAGGAATGGTTACATAAACACGTTGCCCTGGCACAATAGAACCAGCAGAATTAATCTCAACTGGGACAAAACCTATTTCAACATCATTGCGATCGTAGAAATGTGCGGTATATCCTAGAGGTAAGATAAATTGCTTTGCTTCAGCGATAAATTGGATTGCATCTAGAGGATTATTTTGATTAAAATCATCTTGAGAATCCGTTGTAAATTTTTCTGGTTGGGTGATGGGATTAAAGTCATATCCTAGTTCCCCAATATCTATTTGAAATTGGGCTTGAGCCAAGAGATTTGATTTATCAAAAATATCAGCCTTTTTTTTATATTGATTTATAGTTTGTATTTTCTTTTTCTGAATCGAATAGTTTTTTACCCTAATTGCAGGAAAATTAGAAGCAAGTGTACCATTCATGGCAATTGCATGA
Source organism: Rivularia sp. (in: cyanobacteria) (assembly GCA_965234645.1). Lineage (GTDB taxonomy): Bacteria > Cyanobacteriota > Cyanobacteriia > Cyanobacteriales > Nostocaceae > Rivularia. Next base: position 6,582,181 of record OZ248344.1, read on the forward strand.
CAAAATAAATTTTCACGAATCATTTGGCGATTGCCTCTAATTTATTAAAAGGATTTAGCAGTGCGCTTTAATTAATAAACTAGAGAAGTATAATAGATACAATAAACATTTATGCTTGTTAGATTGCAGTTTATTGATAAAAGAATTGCATCTTTCGGCAATTTTATCGAGAAAAACTTTCTGTTTTTAGGATACACCCATCATATTTTATGCAATAGACTAGTAGTGGTCTATTGCATAAAATATGATAGGTAAAAAGGTTCGTAGTAAGCGCTGTCTTCGCTGCGGATTTAGGGCTTAAGCCCTTACTACGAACCAGTCAAATTTAATGAAATCGACTACTAGTAGTCAACTACGTAAGTTTTGCGGGGGTTTGCGTAGTGCGTTACTTCGCATAATTAATGCAATCGACTACTAGTAGTCTGTCCCCAGCCGTTTTGAGGAGCAATAAAAGTTCGCACTCAGGGTTTGAGTTCCCTTTCATGCAAAGATTTTAATCCTCAGATGGGAGAGTTAAAACTCTTACTACGAACCTTTCTACCCGTCCGAATTAATGCGATCGGGTACTAAGATTAATAATGATAAAGTAAAGATGAGTTTGTCGATCGCTGTAATTATGTCTCAGGTATCGCTTCCCCAATCGCTTCATCCAGATTTACCGTTGACTGCTCTCGCGCCGATGCAGGATGTAACAAACCTCTGGTTTATGAAAATTATTGCCGATTACGGCAGTCCCGACTACTTCTTCACCGAATATTTTCGCGTCAATGACACCTCACGGCTGAATCGGAAAATTCTGGCTTCAATCGTCGAAAACGATACGAATCGCCCGGTTTTTGCTCAAATGATCGGGGAAAGTATTCCAGATTTAATCAGAACAGTACGGGAACTGTGTCGGTATAATATTGGTGGAATTGATTTGAATCTGGGTTGTCCGGCACCTAGAGTTTATCGCAAAAATGTTGGGGGTGGATTACTGCGAGAACCCGAAAAAGTGGATCGGATTTTGGGGGAACTGCGTTCTGTTGTGAACGATCGCCCTTTAACGGTTAAGATGCGTGTCGGCTTTGAAAATACGGATAATTTTTACTGTATTCTAGATACAATTAATCGCCACAGCATTGATTTGCTGAGTTTGCACGGTCGCACGGTGAAAGATATGTACCGCGGTCCGGTGAGCTACGATTTGATTGCCCAAGCTGTCAAACGGGTGGATTGTCCGGTGCTTGCCAATGGTAATATTAACTCTGCGATAACTGCACTCGAAGTGCTTTCGCAAACGAATGCGGCGGGTGTGATGGTGGGACGCTGGGCGATCGCAAATCCTTGGATTTTTAATCAAATTCGGCAGGCTTTACGGTTTGAGCCGATCGCTCCCGTTCCCTTGGTGGAAGTACGTAACTATATCGATCGTTTACGACAAACCCCCGCAGCCGCAAATACACCAATGCGAGCGCGTGCGGGACACCTCAAAATGTACCTCAACTACATTGCCCTGTTCGTCGATGGAGGTGATTTCCTACGGCTGATGCGAAAGACACAAACCGAGGTAGAACTGCTCAACCTCTGCGATCGCGTTCTCCTTGCCGATAGCAACAAAAACTTAGCTTTAGCACCTTATTCAAGCAATTAATTCGCTATATGCAAGCGATTCTAATGTTATAAATTATCGTAGCGTGGCGTTTTAAAATAGAATAAACCCTAATTAATCGCCATTTAATTTCAAGGCTTCTACATAATTATGCTCATACAAGATGTATGATTAACAACTAAAAAACTAAAAAAAATATTATGCAGCTACCTTCTATATTTAAAACCTGCGTTCCTAGATCGGAGATATTAGCCGGGGAACTTTCACTAGATTTATTTGCAGCGAAATTAAAGTTAGTTGTCGAAGGTAAGGCTCCGTCAGTTTACCAAAATTCTACCACTTTCTTCAGCAATACTTTTGCTACCCAGGGCTTAAAAACGTTGATTTCGGAAGTATTTGGACGTTTGGTAGGTGCATCCGTGGGTTCTCCGATTATTCGTTTGGAAACTAGTTTTGGTGGTGGTAAAACTCACGACGAGATAGCTTTATGGCATATTGCGAAAAATGGACGAGAAATTCCCGGTTTAGAACGTTTTGCTGACTTAAGTTTAATTCCACAACGTCCGATTCAGGTAGCTGCGATCGCCTGTCAAGATTTGACTCCGGTAGAAGGAGTTTTACATCCGGATACGGGTATTACAACCTACACTATTTGGGGTGAAATTGCTTATCAAATCGGGGGAATTGATGGTTACAGTTTGCTCAAAGGTTCTGACGAGCAGCGAGTTAGCCCCGGCACTGCTGTTTTATCAAGAATTATTCAGGGACAACCGACTGTAATAATTTTAGATGAAATTGCTCAACATTTGCGAGTTAGTAAAGCCGTGACGGTGGGTAAAAGCGATTTAGCACAGCAGGTAGTTGCTTTTTTATTTTCCTTAATGGATTTAGCGGCTTCTAATAATAATTTAGTTTTTGTCTATACTTTGGCGGATTCAGGTGATAGTTTTGGGGAAGAAACTACGGAAATAAAAGAAGCAATTTCAGCATCGGCACGACAGGAAAGGGTTCTTAAGCCTAGTACTGATGTTGAAATTTATAATATTGTCAAACAGCGTTTATTTGATAGTATTGATAGCGATGCAGCGAAAAATGCCGCAAAAGAATATTTGCAAACTTATAAAGCGAGTAGCGTTAGTTTACCCGATGGTTGTAAGGATTCCCGTTATGCTGAAACTATAGAAGCAAGCTATCCCTTTCATCCCGAACTTTTTAGCTTACTTAATAAAAAAATCGCTTCTATTCAAAATTTCCAGCGTACTAGAGGTGCGTTACGGTTATTTGCGAGAGTTATTCGTTACCTGTGGGAAAATTCAGCAACTGATTGGATACCTTTAATTCATCCCCATCATATTCCCATCGGTATTGAAGAAGAAATTACCAGCGAATTAACTTCACGTTTGGAACGTCCTTTGATGCGTTTGGCGATATCCGCTGACATATATAATGCAGATGGGAGAGAAGCACACGCTCAAATTCAAGATGGTGAATGGAAAGCTGCTGGTAAACCTGCTTTTTCTTCTTGGGTAGCCAGAACTATTTTTTTACATTCGATTAATCAAGGTGTAGTTGCCGGAATTAGTCGTACTGAATTGAATTTATCGCTGTTAACTCCGGGGTTAGGAACTAGTTTTATTGATACTGCTTTGGAAAGATTGAGTACTGTTGCTTGGTATTTAGAAAATGATAGTATTACTTCTACTGCTCGGTTCAAAGAAGAACCTTCAATTAATAAAATTATTTCCGAAGAAAAGCAGCAAATTGGTAAAACCGAAGCAAAAGATGAGTTACGAAAACGTCGCGATACTATTTTTGCTCCCAAGTTATTTAAACTAGTTTCTGCACCAGAATCACCGGGAGATGTAGACGATGTTGCGGATAATATTGCTTTATGTTTAATTGATTTTAACGAAGCGACTATTTCTGCGACTACAGAAAATGCACCGCTACTTGTAGAAAAAATTTTTAGTGAAACGGGGGAATCGGGAAAGTTTCGGATTTATCGCAATCGGCTGTTATTTTTGATTGCTAATAAAAGTGAATTAGAAAGAGCAATTGATAACGCGAGGGAATATCTAGCTATATTAAATATTCTCAATTCCGCTAATCGGCTGCAAGATTTATCGGAAAGTCAGCAGAAGCAGTTAAAACAAAAGAAAGGTGAATTTGATTTAAAGGTAAGAATATCTTTAACTAATGCTTACCGTCACTTATTTTATCCTGCCAACGATGCAGTAAAAGCACCCCTTGGCTTAATGCACTATACCTTACCAGCGCAAGATGCCAGCGATGTTAAAGGTAAAAATAATCAGCAGGATGTAATTTTAAAAGTTCTCAAAGATTGTCAGAAAATACGTTCTGAAAATGCGTTAGCTTATGCACCGGCTTATATATTGCAGAAAGTATGGTTAGCAGGATTGCAACATTGGACAACCAAAGCTTTGAAAGAAGAATTTGCCAAAAATTTGGGTTTAAATATACTTCTTGATGCGGAAGTTATTAAACTCAAAGATACCATCCGACAAGGTTTGCAAAATGGCAACTGGGATATGAAAGTGGGAGAAAAGATGTTTATTAAAATCCCAGATGTTAACTTGAATTTACCCGATACCATCGAATTTTCTGAAAGAATGGTGCTTTATCGTCGCGGAATTTTAGAATTACCAAAACCGCGAGAAATTCAACTTTCTACTCAAATAATGAATAGTAGCGATGCAATTAAACCAGTAAGAATCAGGTGGAAAGCATCGGGAGCTTTGAAAATTGCACTTTATCAAAACGGGGAATTAATACAACAAGAATTTCGTCCCAGCGATGAATACGAAGCGCAAATTGATAAAACAACCAGCTTTAAAATAGTTGCTGACTACGGTAACGGTGAAATAGTCGAAAAAGAAAATCAAACAACGATATACGGAAACAATATTCAGCCAAATCCCACCAGCAACGAAAACGGCGATGATTCCTGGGATAATCTTGATTTATTCAAAGCCAAACCGCAAGAAATTGAATTACAGGGAACCCCCAACAAAGTATTTAACCAACTTAGCGATCGCATTCACGATCACAAAATTACTGGTATCGAATTAATCGCCATCTCCGTAGACCAAAAAATAGATTACCGTAAATTAATGACGGCTTTACCATTATTAAATAAGCTTCCCATACAAATCGACCAGTTAGCAACCATCACCGCCGGGGAACAGTTTGTCAGATTAGAATACCAAGGTCCCGTGAGAGGGTTTCAAAGCTTCCAAGCAGCAATTAACGCTTTGTTGAGTAATAAAGACGCTCAAGCCGATGTAATGTTGAAACTGGAAATTAAATTTGATTCACCAGTGCAGCCAGAAGGCTCAGAAATTAGTATTATTAAAGGTGCCCTTAATCGTAATCCAGTTGATAGATTGAATTTATTAGTAAAGGTAAATTATTAGTTGCTATTATTCGCGGTAGATTTAATTTTACCTGGCGGTTGAAACCGCAGTTACACAAGCGAAGTCCACCTACGTGGACTAATGAATTTATAACCCACGCAGGTGGGTTTTGCCTGTGTAGTACCCGGCGGTTGAAACCGCAGCTACACAAGCGAAGTCCACCTGCGTGGACTAATAATTTATAACCCACGCAGGTGGGTTTTGCCTGTGTAGCAGCGAATTCTATTCGCCGGATTATATTCGCTTACTTACGATTGTTACCAATTACCAATTACCAATGCCCAATTAACAAAAAATGCAAGAATTCCAATTACGTGTAGTTCCCATCGACAACAACAACTTTGCTTTAGAATTATACCAGTGTGCTTATAAAAAAGCTGGTGAAAAAAAACGTCCTTCAGCGAAACGAATTGGACGTTTAAAAGGTAATGCTTTAATTATGGCAAAGCAAGCAGTATATGATTGTTTAAAAGCAAATAACTACGACCCCAAAACCTTAAATAATACTCGTAAAACACCTTATATAGTTAGTGAAGAAACCGGAATAAACTTAGCTTTACTGATTCAAACATTACAGCCGCTTTCTAAACCGGAAAGAATAGCTAATATCGCTAGCGGTATTACTGAAATGAGTAACGAAGAATCTCATTATTGGTTCGCTAAAGTTAGTAATGGTAAAAAACGGACTGCTTTAAAAGCGATTCGGGTATTGTTGGGGGATTGATAATTGGGAATTGGGAATTGGGAATTGGGAATTGGGAATTGGGAATTGGGAATTGGTAATTGGTAATTGTTAAAAGTTATCTCTCTAGAAACGACGTGGATCTTCATCAGGTGGATGAAAACCACCTTTTACCCAAAAATGCCGAGATTTTTGGATAAAACGGTCAGCACGACGCTCATCATTTAAATCAAGACGATTACAAGTAGCACAACCAATAGAAGTTATACCAATAATTTTTGTAGCGTCTTTTGACCAGATAAAATGTTCAGCCCATTTTTGGGAGCGGGGATTAAATAATGGTACTTCTTCTTTAGTTTCTGGGTCAATACCGACAGTGAAATTATAGTGACGCTCATTGCAGCGACGACAAGCTAGTGCCAAATTATCAGTATCATCTGAACCACCCAAAGATTGTGGATTAATATGGTCAATTGTGAGAGGAGATGTACTTAGAAATTCTGGATAACGACAATACTCGCATCGATACTGGGCACGTTTCCGTACAAATTCCTGGTTACTATTAGAAATTGTCACAAATGTAATGCATTTACGGCATTTATATAACTAAATATGGTGTCTAATTCGCCTATAGCTTCTAGTTCAGCAGCTTCTTCTGGTGTTAACAGGTCGGCTTTTTTCTTGTCAAGAAGTTCTTGCATACGCAACCCTAGTTCTTCTGTAAATTTGAAGAGATTGATATTATTAATTCTCTCAACACGAATTCCTTCTGTTAGCCAAGATGAAGGTTTGATTACTACATTTGTCATAGGTTCAATGCAATATTACTATAATTTGTTCTTATTTTAACGTTGTTTTAACGCATCAAAGTTTTGTTAATGATGCATTACCAACTTCGGTTCATAGCACTCTACAAACACTACAATATACATTGACCATTATTTACCAATCTCCCGCGTCCATGTCCAACCCAACCCCCGAACGTCCCGAACTGTTCATCGAGAAAATGATGCCCGTACAATTGCTCAACCAGCAGGTATATTACGAGCATGGGGGAAATCCGTTTAAGGGGTTGCATAGATGGTATTCTCGCAAGCCATTGTCGTTTAGTCGCGCTTCGGTTTTGGCTTCTTTGTTACCAGCAGATGTGACGATGCAGGAATTTGAGCATTTATTGGGATTGGTACCGGGAAAGGAAGTCAAGCTTTACAAAACTCCACCCACTTCGACAAGAATTAAGAAAGTACAGGATTATTGTGAAAAGATTTGGGGAACTCGCACACCGACTGTATTAGATGCCTTTGCGGGTGGTGGTAGTATTCCCTTTGAAGCAGCGAGATATGGGTTAAATGTATTAGCTTCCGATTTAAATCCCGTTGCTGTGGTGACGATGAAAGCAGCAATGGAATATCCCTTGAAATTTGGTCCCGATTTGCAGCAGGATATTGATAAATGGGTGAAGTGGGTTGGGGATGAAGCCGAAAAAAGGTTAAGTGAGTTTTTTCCTTGTTTACCTGGGGAAACCGTGCAAAATTATTTATGGGCACATACGGTAGTTTGTCCGAGTTGTCAGTCGGTTGTTCCGTTGAGTCCGAATTGGTGGTTATATAAACGTCCGGAAAAGCAGAATTTACATAAATGGTGTGCTGTAAAGCCAATTCCTAATCCTGAGAATAAGCGGGTTGATTTTGAATTGGTTAAGGGAAGGAAGGGGAAGGGAACGACGATTCAAACTGATGATGGGGAATACGATCCGGATACTACAACTACAATTAGTCGGGGTGTTGGTAGATGTCCTAATTGTAATAGTGTCATTGAAGATGAAACAATAAAAGCTTATGCTCAATCATCTGGTTTAGGACATCAGGTATATGCAGTTGCTTATAAAAAAGGTAAGGGAAGTTTAGAATTTAGAACACCTACAGCAACAGATTATGAAGGTGTAAAATTAGCAGAAGAATTTTTAAATAAGAAAACAAATGAATGGGAGTTAGCTGGATTCATACCAATTCAGGAAATACCTGATAATACTCATAGAGGACCAGATATGTACCTTTATGGAATTTATAAATGGTACGAGATGCTTAATCCACGTCAGATGTTAACTCTAATAACTTATGTAGAAATTATTGATAAAGCAAAAGCACTTACTCAAACTGAGTATGACTGGGAAAAAGCACAAGCAATTTCATCTTATTTAGCTTTGGTGTTTGATAGGTGTATTGATAATAATTCAAGATTATCTGGTTGGCACTCTAGCCGTGCATCTGTAAGTAATAGTTCTTCAATGCATTCAATAAATTTGATGTGGAATTATCCAGAAGTTGATGGAGCAAATAGTCTTTGGTTTTCTTGCAAGGAAGATGTAAGCAGCATATATACAAAACTTTGTGCTTTATTCGGAACTAAACCCGGCTCAACAGGTATCTCAGGAATCGAACATCATAATGAAAAATCAATTCAAATAGATGCAGCATCAGCTGATAGCTTAACTCACATTTTAGATAACTCGATAGATGCCATAATTACAGACCCGCCATATTATGATTCTATCCGCTATGGTGAAATATCCGACTTTTTCTATGTATGGCTTCGAGCAAATCTATTAAGTGTCTTCCCCGAATTATTCTTTAACGAACTTACTGACAAAGATAGAGAAGCGATCGCCAATCCGGGAAGATTCCGCAACATGGGAATATCCCCCGAAGAACTCGCTAACCAAGATTACGAAGCCAAAATGGCAATGGCTTTTGCTGAATACCACCGAGTATTGCGCGACGACGGCGTAATGACAGTACAATTTAACCACAAAGATTCCGGCGCGTGGGATGTCTTAGCAAAATCTCTCATCGATGCAGGTTTCGAGATTACCGCATCTTGGGCTGTGAGTACCGAAAATCCCCAAAATTTGCACCAAGCGCAGAAAAACGCGGTATCCAGCACCGTACTTTTAGTATGTCGCAAACGCAACCCCGAAGCCGAACAAGCTTGGTGGGATGACGTTCGCATTGATATCAGAAATATCGTCTTTGAAAAAGCTCCCGAAATCGAAAAATCCCTTACAGAAGATTCTCGTCCCGATGCTGACAAAGTAGCAAATCCAAATTACCGCATCAAGCCCCCCGGTATCGATTTATGTTTAACCGCTTTCGGAGCAGCATTGAGCGTATTTACCAAATATACCTCTATTCTCGACAGCGCTGGAAATCAAATCGAACCCAAAGCAGCATTTGAGGAAGTGCGTCAAGCGATAGTAGAATACCGATTGCAAAACTTATTGCAGGGTAAAGACTTCAACGGAATTGACCCATTAACCCAATGGTATATATTAGCATGGGACACCTTTGAAGCCCGCGAATTTCCCTTTGACGAAGCTCGACAACTCGCATTAGCAGTCGGTGGTTTTGACGTTTCCGACTTAGCGAAAAAGCATAAATTAATCGAATCAAAAGGTGGTAGTTGCAAACTTCTCACACCCCAACAAAGACTCAAAAAACGCGCATTCTCCGTCAACGAAACCGACTTTTCCGCGCAATATTTACTTGATGGACTTCATGCCATAATTGCCCTTTATCAAGAAGAAGAAAACATCGAACCAATCCGCAGATTTTTGAAAAATACAGGTTTAGTTAGCAACGATTTATTCATGCGAACATTTGAAGTAGCCTTGAAAGTTATACCGCAAATTGGAGATGAAAAGAAACGCATTCCCGAAGAAAAAGTATTACAAGAATTGTGGTTATCAATGGATGAAATAAAAGCCAAAGTATCCTACGTGCAGCAGGAATTACCATTGAATGAAGGGGGACAGTTGGAGTTGTTTTAAATTATTTTTTGATTGCGTTGGAATTATTTACCAAATTAGAGAAAAACTCTGCGTTCCTTCGCGTTTACCTTTGCGCTCCTCTGCGTTAAAAAAAATAGTAAAATATAATTACACCCTTTTACCAAGGGATAACATCATGTATAAATACAATCCCTTAGAATGTCTACCATCATCCGCAGAATTACCAGATTCTGACGATACCCCCGTGGATAGCGAATTACAAATATTAATACCCAACTTATTACTAGCAATCTTGTCAGCAATTTGGCAAAACCGCGATGATTGGTACTTTGGAATTAACATGGGAGTTTATTACGAACCCAGTCAAAATCCCATTGTTCCAGATGGTTTTCTGAGTTTAAATGTAGAACGTTTTGTCGGAGAAAACGGACGTTCGAGTTACGTACTTTGGGAAGAAGATAACATTCCTCCTATTTTAGCTTTAGAAATCGTCTCCCAAACCTACAACGGAGAATACGAGCAAAAGAAAATTGATTATGCCCAATTAGGGATATTATATTACGTTATTTATGCACCAACACGCCTACGTCGCAAGCGTCAACGTTTAGAAGTTTATCGTTTAGTTAACGGTGAATATATTCTACAACCAGGTAATAAAATTTGGATGCCAGAAATAGGTTTAGGTATTGGAAGAGAACAAGGAATTTATCAAGGAAGAACGCGAGAATGGCTGTTTTGGTATGACGAAAATGGGAATAGATACCAAACTCCAGAAGAACAATTGCAAGATATATTAACAAGATTACAACAGCAAGGAATCGATCCAAATACACTTTAAAAAGGTGAATAGTTAATACATTTTCTTGTAGGGTGTGTGACGCTATCAAATCAATTTGAAATTAATAATAAGATTTAATTAAAGCGTCACGCACCACCAGTAATTTTGATAATATCGCAAATTCGGAAAAATTTTAATTTATCAGATGGTGCGTGACGCTAGAAGAGTTGTAACCACCTACATAATTTATGAAAGCGTCACACACCCTACAATTATAGAGAAAACCTCAATCTACAAATTTGAAGTAGTAAAATATAGTTATATCCTCCTCGATTTATTAAAAACTTCGGGGATATAAATAGAGCCAATTATCAAAATTAAGGAGAAATCACAAAAATGAAAGTTAGAGGAATCAAACGCGGTCAAAATATCGAGTTACTAGAACAAATTAACGATATCCCCGACGGTACAGAAATTATTATCGATTTTAGAATTTCTTCAGATACAAATACTCAAAATAAGCAATTTTTAACAGATGAGGAGAGACTTGCAAAACTTAATAAATTATTTGGTGCTTGGAAAAACCAACCCGATTTAATGGAAATATATGAAGAAATCGATCGAGAACGTCATGCTTATCAGGGGAGAAAAATAGATTCTTTTGATAATTAATTAAAATGAGACAAGTAAGTAAAACTACTACAAAACTTAAAAAATCATGACAGCAAGCAATATTAAACAGCAAATATTAGAACAGTATAATATAATAAGTAGTTAAACATAATTAATTATACAATGTCATTGCGAGTGGAACGTTCACGCGGAGCGTGCGGCTCAGTGAAACGAAGCAATCCCAGCCGTTGAGATTGCTTCGCTTCGCTCGCAATCACGGAAAATATTTTTGTTTACCTACTTATGCCCAAATTATTACGCGATTATCCCTGGAAAATAAGTTACTCTAGCAACACCGATAATACGATCGCTGATTTTTATATTCCTGCTTTAGAATCTGCAATTAAATATGACCGAAAATCTGGCTTTTTTAGCAGCGCAATTTTGAGTAAAGTTGCTCGTGGTTTGGGAGCAATGCTATATAATCAAGGACAAATCCGGTTAATTATGGGTTGTAAATTTAGCCAGCAAGATTTAGCAGCGATTCAACAAGGTTTTGCGTTAAGAGATGCTTTATTAAGTCGTTTAGATGCAGAATTGAAACCACCGGAAAACTTTGCTCAACTCAAACACTTTGAAATTCTCAGTTGGTTGGTTGCAAATAATTATCTTGATATCAAAATTGCCGTTCCTCTTAAAGATGGTATTCCAGAATCAAGCGAAAAACAATTAGATCCACAACATATTTTTCATGAAAAAGTTGGTATATTTAATGATGGGAATGGTGATATTTTAGCTTTTAGCGGTTCAAATAACGAATCTATTAGCGGTTGGTCAAAAAATGTCGAATCTTTCCACGTTTATTGTTCTTGGGAAGGTGGAAGAGAACGCGATCGCGTTGAGGAAGAAGTTTCTAGGTTTGAACAACTTTGGTTTGATATTTCACCTAATGTGCGGGTATTTGATGTTCCGGAAGCCGTACAAAGAAAGCTGTTGCAATATACTCCCGATCGCAAACCTACGTGGGATGCGAAAATAGAATTTGATACTCGGATTATTGATTCTGTAGAAGATTATGGATTAAAAAACCGCAGAGACGCGGAGAGCGCTGAGGAAAGAGATAATGAGGTATTAATAGTAAGTGAAGATGAGTTAGATAAGTTTCATCAATTAGCTAATATTCATACACATCCAGGTTGCTTGGATTTTTGTTTAAATTCAATTCCGATAAAACCTTGGGTACACCAAATCAAAATTCTGCGTCGGGTTGCACAAACGTTTCCTCAAAGTTTTCTCATCGCTGATGAAGTTGGTTTGGGAAAGACTATTGAAACGGGTTTGGTTTTGCGCTATTTGTTATTAGCTAAAAAGGTAAAGCGCGTACTTATTCTCGCACCTGCTAGCGTTCAACCGCAATGGCTTGAAGAATTACGAGAAAAGTTTAATCTGCATTTCTGGAGTTATTCTCAAAATGAATTTACAAACTTAATTCCTCAACCGAAACAATATTCCCCTCCGATTGTAGAAAACTTAGGGAAATCAAACCCTTGGAATTCTCACGATTTAATCCTCTCTTCTTCTCATTTGGTAAGAAGAAAAGAAAGAATGCTCGAACTTTTAGAAGCTGAACCTTGGGATTTGGTAATCTTAGATGAAGCACACCACGCTCGTCGTAAAAGTCCCCAAAACCGCAAGGAAACCCCAAACCGCTTGTTACAATTAATGACACAATTGAAGGAGAAAACTAAGTCTTTAATTCTCCTTTCTGCTACTCCCATGCAAATCGATGCGATCGAAATCTTCGATTTATTATACCTGTTGGGATTGCAAGGTCATTGGAGTTATGGCGATAATTTCTGTAATTACTTTGAATCGCTACAGCAAAATCCTCAACCAGAAACCCTTGACTTTTGGCAGCTTATGTGTGGCGATTATTTCCAACGTGGTGGAGAAGCAAGTTCAAGATTACAACAATTCTTACATAAAAAAGACCGAATTCTCGCTTACAAAATTCAAGACACTTGGCAAAGCGGTAAAAAAATCGTCAACCATAAAAAAATATTAGCAGATAAAGACTTTATAACCGCTTCTTGTCAGTATTTAACCGCAAATACCCCGCTCAAAGATTTAATGTTTCGCCATACCCGCGATACTTTAAGACAATACTATCAAAGGGGATTGTTAGAAAAAGATATTCCGATTAGAGAAGTATACGACAACGCGATCGCACTTGAACCACAACGAGAAATTCCCCTTTACCAAGCAGTCAGCGATTACGTGCGACATTTTTACAGATTAGCGCAAAAAGACCAACGCTCCTGCTTGGGTTTCTTGATGACTCTATACCGCAAACGTTTAACTAGTTCATTTTACGCAATTAAATCATCTCTGCAACGCCGTTTGGATTTTTTATTAACTCAACAGGGAAGCATTTTGAGCAATGATGATTTAGCAGACTTAGACGATGCAGACGACGCAGTAATTACCGGGTTAGAATCCTATTTTGAACCAGTAGATCCTCAAGAAATCCAGTATCTTGAAGACTTATTACAACAATTTGACAATACCGGGGAAGATACCAAACTTTCCCAATTTATCAAAATCCTTCGTCAAGAACTTTTAGCTCGTGAAAGCGCGATCGCATTTACCCAATACACCGACACAATGGACTATTTGCGATCGACTTTGCAGCAATCCTACGGTAGTCAAATAGCTTGTTATTCCGGTAGAGGTGGAGAATTGTACTTTCAAGGTAAATGGTGGATTGTTCCCAAAGAAGAAATCAAAAAACGCTTTCGTGACAACGAAATCAAAATTCTTCTGTGTACAGAATCCGCTTCCGAAGGCTTAAACTTGCAAAATTGCGGTGTACTAATTAACTACGATCTGCCGTGGAATCCCATGCGAGTCGAACAACGCATCGGTAGAATCGATCGCATCGGACAAAGATATTCTACCGTCAGGATTCACAATTTTTATTACGACGGTACCGTAGAAGCAAAAGTGTACAGAAAATTGCGCGATCGCATCAACGCTTTTGCGACGGTTGTGGGTAATCTGCAACCAATTTTAGCTCAAGTACCCACCTTCATCGAACAAGCAGTCATGAGTGCAGATCCAGAAGAAGAAGACGTTTTGATGTCGGAATTCGATTCAGTAATAGATAATCCTCCCGCACGAATTGCGATCGAAGAAATGACGGTTATGGATATGGATGCAGATTTAGCAGAAATTCAAAAACCGATTGCTCCTTCACCCTTCACACCACAAAATATAGAACAGTTATTTACTAACTCGGTAATTCTAAAAAATTGCCACGTCATTTTTACCCCCACTCAACAAAAAACTTGGCAGTTAACTTATCAAAGTAACATATATAATATTACCTTTTATCCACATATATTTGACGAAACACCTTCACTAAGATTGATGAGTTTTGGTGATACTTTATTTGAGGAATTGCTGCAATTATTCCCTTCCCGGCAGAAGATTACCGATTCTACAAATATTAAGTTAAATCAACCAATAGCATAAGATGTAAACTGACGCTTAAAAGGAGAATGAAATCCAATCACAATATCTGAATGAGGAACACCTTTATCAACTAAAGTTTGAGCAACATATTCTTCTGTACCATTATATTGAATCCATATTTTACTAATATTTTTCTATTTTATCGATAATATAATTTCCTCTATTGGTTCGTAAACTATCAATTTCATTTGATACCTTTTGATAGTACGCTGAATAAAAGTAAATTGAAAAAGTCTTGATAAGTTTCGTCTTTAATTACCGATCGCCTATTCATTAATAATCCGCTCTACGGAAACAGAAATATCATCAAATGCAAGAGGTTGAATTGTTCCGTTAGTCAGTGTAAATTTAGTCGCGTAATCTCCATCTAATGGATCTCGAAACACTACTAAATGCAATTTTTTGAGATTAACAACCCAATATTCCTTAATCCCTGCTTCAGCATAGATTTTACTTTTTTTCTCTAAATCTTTCTCTAAACTAGAGTTAGAATACTCAATCACCCAGAAAATATTTTCTACATAGGGATGATGTTCTCGGTAATCCCTTCCCAAACGTTGGACAATGGCTAAATCTGGTTCGGGTTCCGAATCGTTGGGTAAAGTAATTGGTTTAGCTTGGCGAATTTTAACACGCTTACCTAATAATTCACTCAAATACTCCCCCGCTTCATCACTACAATAAGCATGAGGTTCCCCTTCTGGTGACATTTCAACAATTTCTCCCTTTAATAGTTCAACTTTACGTTCCCGTAAAATCCCGGCAGCAATCATCAGGTGATAATCCTCAACCGTCCACTTTGCAGCAATAAAAGTCATGCTATTTCCTTCTTACCATAATGGTTTTCTAAACCCATGTTAAAGCTTAAAAAAATTTTTCAAGTTTAGCAAGATATATTTAAATAGCGGGCAAAATACCCGCACTACAAACTAATCCCCAATCCTCAAGAAAATTTATTCAAAAATCCCAAAAGTTTCTTTGTACCATCCGTCAACTTAGTCCGCTTATATGCATCCGCAGCTTTCTTTATTGCTTCTGCTTGGGTAGGATAAGGATGAATTACACCGCTTAATTTATTCATCCCAATTCCATTAACGATCGCTGTAGTTACTTCGGAAATCGTTTCACCAGCGTGGGCAGATACTATAGTTGCACCAAGAATTTTATCGGTGCCTCCTTTGAGGTGAATTTTAAGAAAGCCTGCGGTTTCTCCATCGGTAATGGCTCTATCTACATCTTCGTAATCTATTTTTATCGTATTTACTTCCAAACCCTTCTCTTTTGCTTCGCTTTCATACATCCCTACGTGGGCAATTTCCGGATCTGTAAATGTTACCCAAGGCACAACTAAATCGCTGACTTTCTTACGTCCCAAACCAAAGGGAGCAAATAGAGCATTTTGGATCGCAATCCGCGCTGTAGCATCCGCCATATGGGTAAATTTCTCACTTAAGCAGATATCCCCTGCTGCAAAAATTCTCGGATTTGTAGTTTGCAAATTATCGTTTACTTTCACCCCTTTGCTGTCATAATCGACACCAACAACTTCTAAATTCAAACCTTCTACATTCGGAGTTCTTCCCGCACCTACCAAAATTTCATCTACGACAATAGAATCTTGTTTACCGTTGCTGCTGTAGTAAATTTTCTTACCTTCCGACGTACTTTCCACGCGCTCTATTTGGGAATTCAAAACCAAATCAACTTTTTCGCGCTTAAATACCTTTTGCACAATTTCCGCAGCATCCCTATCTTCTTTATTTAAAATACGGGAGCCGCGATGTAAAATCGTCACTTCACTACCAAAACGGTTGAAAGCCTGCGCTAACTCGCAACCAATAGGACCACCACCAATTATTGCCAAGCGTCGCGGTAATTGAGTCAGGGAAAATACGGTTTCGTTAGTAAGATATCCCGCTTCTTTCATACCGGGAATATCGGGATGTGTCGCCCTTGCTCCCGTAGCAATTACAGCTTTCTTGAACTTAAGAGTTTTGCCAGCGACTTCAATCGTATCACCGCTTGTAAAACTTGCCGCACCTAAAAATACATCCATGCCAATATCAGTAAAGCGCTCAACCGAATCAACAGGGCTGATATCCGCTCTCAATCGCCGCATTCGTTCCATAACTGCGGGAAAATCGACTTCTACGTGTTTGGGAACGTGAATACCGTATTCTTTCGCATTCCACATTTCACCGACAACGCGAGAAGAACGAATCAAGCACTTAGAAGGTACGCAACCCACATTAGTACAATCCCCACCCATAAGATGCTTTTCAATCAACGCAACCTTCAAACCCACACCCAAACCCGCAGCACCCGCAGATGTCACCAAACCCGCAGCACCCGCACCGATCGCAATCAAATCGTAACAATCAGCAGGTTCGGGATTTTTCCAATCGTTTGGATGCAAATTTGCAATCAACTTTTGATTGTACTCATCCATCGGCGGAACTACTACTCTTTCAAACGCTGAATTTGACATAATTAGTTGTTAGTTGTTAGTTGTTAGTTGTTAGTTGTTAGTTGTTAGTTTAATAATGGCTTTAAAAAAAATGTTATATAACTTAGCAGTAAATATATAAATAATACAGCCTTAAATACATATTTTATCAATCAGATCGCTGTCCGGCTCACACTAAAAAATAAAAAATTGATAATTGATAATTGCTCATTGTTCATTGATTATTGTTTGTTCATCTAAAGCTTTTCTAGCAACTTTAGTTACGTAAAGAGTTACTGCTACTGTGGCGATAAAACCGATAATACGAATTGCCCAAACAACAGTAGGATTACTTGGTTGATCTCCGGTTCCAATTGTAGCGAGATTACCAGCTAAAGAACCCAAATATACATACATAATAGTTCCCGGAAGAATACCGATAGTTCCTAAAACATAGTCTTTCAAAGAAACTCCAGTAACACCATAGGCATAATTTAATAAATTAAATGGAAACACCGGAGAAAGTCTAGTTAATAAAACAATTTTTAAACCTTCCCTACCTACAGCTTTATCAACTGCGGCGAATTTTTCATTTCCAGAAATTTTCTTAGCAACCCAACCCCTAGCTAAATAACGCCCTACTAAAAAAGCTGCGATCGCGCCAATTGTTGCACCAATAAAAACGTAGGCAGAACCTAAAAACAGATCGAAAACTACCCCCGCGCCTAAAGTCAAAATAGAACCCGGCAGAAAAGCAACGGTAGCGACAATGTAAAGTAAAATAAATGCAATTCCACCTACAGCACCTTGGTTATCGATCCATTCCAAAGCATTTTTAAGCCATTGCTGCGGATCGAAGCCTTGCGATGTCACACTTCCTTGAGCCAACGCCGGATTTGCATTTAACAGCATTATTATAGTAAATGCAGCTACGGTAATTAAACCAAACCTGTAAAATTTATTCATTGTTCTATTTGTTAGATGTTAGTTATTAGTTATTATTTGTCGCAACTTATGCATTAATAATTAATAATACTTTGACCTTTAACCTCTTTGACCTTTAACCTTAAACCTTTAACCTTTAACCTTTGACCTTAAACCTTAATTCGTACCTTCGTTTAAAGCTTTTTTGGCAACATTCGCAACGTAAATAGTGACAAATATCGTAGTAATTAATCCAAATCCTCGTAACAGCAGTTGAGCATATTGTGTTTCTGGATTTATGGTAGATGCATTATTCATGGCAATATCATTTATTAACGAACCCATATAAACATACATGGCAGTTCCAGGAATCATACCGATAGAGCCTAGAATATAATCTTTTAGAGATACTTGGGTAATTCCGAAAGCATAATTTAACAAATTGAATGGAAAGATAGGTGATAAACGAGTTAAGAAAACGATTTTAAATCCATTTTTTGCAACTGCTTTATCTATCGCTTGAAAATTAGGTTTACTGCCTATTTGTTGATATACCCAATCACGCGATATAAAACGTCCCACTAAAAACGCAAATGTTGCACCTATAATTGCAGCAATAAATACATATACCGAACCCCAAAAAAACCCAAACAAACAGCCACCTTTAAGAGTTAACAAGGAACCTGGAATAAACAATAATGTTGCGATGTTGTAAATAATAATAAATGCGATCGGTGCCAACCAGCCGAGACTATCTACCCATAATAAAGATTTCTGAAAAAGTGCTTGTAGGTTAAATTGTTTGCTAATAACGATTAAGAAAACTATTAAGCAGCCGATCGATATCGGTTTAAGAAAGCGTTTATACTGATTCATGGGAGTTTTTATTAAAGATCCTTCGCTTAAAGGTCAAAAATTATTCCTACTAACTGCTAACTTAAAGCATAAAACTGAGAACTAGATTAATGCTTAATAAGTTTTTCCCCACGATACCAGCTACGAATCTTTTTAGGTGAAACTCCGAGAAAATAGCCAATTATTACAACCTGATTAATTAAAGTTGTTTGCAAAACTCCTTTTTTTAACCAGCGACGCGGTGAAGTAGTAACTGGTACCGGAATAAAAGTAATTTTCCCTAAACGTTTCAAATACCGCATCAGTTCAAAATCTTCCATAATCGGCAATTCAGGAAAACCACCAATAGAATTAAATATTTGCTTAGTTATAAAAATACCTTGATCGCCATAAGGCATTTGCAACCATTTTGAACGTAATTTTACTCCCCATTCAACTAATCTTAAACCTGTTTGTGGTGCATTTATCCGTAAAGCAAACGCACCCGCAATATTTAATGGTTGTTGTAGTGCGGTACGAATCATCGCATCAAAATCAGCAGGTAAAAGAGTATCAGCATGGAGAAACAACAAAATGTCACCCGTTGCATTCATCGCACCCGCATTCATTTGACAAGCGCGATTTTGATAACCTGTAATTAATTTCACACCCAAAGATTGTACGATATCAACTGTATTATCTTGGGAACCGCCATCAACTACGATAACTTCTACATTTGTACTTGCTTGGGTACTCGCTACCGTAGCTTTGATATTTTCCGATTCATTGAGAGTAGGAATAATAATCGAAATTTTTGCTGTAGCAATACTTTGATTTCCATTTTCACAAAACGAATATTTTTCTTTCTTCAGAGTGCTTTGGTTGTAAATCATCTGATAAACCTAAAAAAAATCAACCTATAAACCGTCAATATAAGGCTATGCACGGCTAACGTCAAAACCGAGTATTACTTGCTTATTTTTAACCACAAACCTGTAGTGATTCCCCAAATAAAATTAAAAAATAATACAAATACTGGTGTAAGGATTCCTAATTCAACTCCAAGAATTCCTTTCTTAGCTTGCAAAGGAAATACGATAAAAAGTTGAACCAGAGTAGGAAATAAACTTAACAAAAGACCTTTAAAAATATATTTTCTTGGAAAAAAAGGTAAAAGAAATAACAAACCCCAAATTCCACCCCAAACAATGCGAGGATATAGCCAAGGTGCGGTTAAAGTTGGCGCAATTTGCACGTTAAATAATCCTGTAATGCCAGCCAAACTGAATATCCAAACCGCGATCGAATTGAAAAAGCCACCAAGACATCCAGCAGCAAAGACAAGACTTAGATTTCTAGCAACAATTCTATAAATGTCTTTCTTTTGCTTGGGAGATGAGATTGTATTGGTTTTCATTTTGTTGTAATTCAAATTTAAAAATCAACCTGTCAATTCATTATGAATTACAAAACTGAGAAATTGATGAATCTATTATTAGAAATTGATAAAAGGTTAAAGGTTAAAGGTTAAAGGTCAAAGGTTAAAGGTTAATATATCAGTTGTTCTAACACATTTGTAGTGCGAGCCGGAATGCTCGCTATTTGTAAACAGCGTTTAGTGCGAGCATCTTGCTCGCTGATTATATCCCTCGCTGATTGTAAATAGCGTTTGTAGTGCGAGCATCTTGCTCGCTGGTTATATCACTGGCTCGCTGGTTATATCCCTCGCTGATTGTAAATAGCGTTTGTAGTGCGAGCATCTTGCTCGCTGGTTATATCACTGGCTCGCTGGTTATATCCCTCGCTGGTTATATCACTGGCTCGCTGATTATATCCCTCGCTGATTGTAAATAGCGTTTGTAGTGCGAGCATCTTGCTCGCTGGTTATATCACTGGCTCGCTGGTTATAAATAGCGATTATCTCTACCAAGAATAAAGTAATTTAGCGCAGCCTCATACAGAATTGGTATAACTCCTAACTCCCAACTCCTAACTCCTAACTCACAACTCCTAACTCCTAACTCATAACTCATAACTCTTACAAACCTTTGCTCTTGCGAAACTCACTGACAACTTCCTTAATATCGCGTAACTCACCTTCGACTTGATAATTGAGTTGCTGCATTTCATCAGCAGTTAAAATTCCAGCCAGTTGAGAGAAAGGTTTTTTTAACTGCGGATATTTTTTCAAAGTTTCCTTACGCACAATTGGTGCAGCTTCATAAGGAGGGAAATATTTCTTATCATCTTTTAAGATCGCCAAACCCAAACGAGCAATTTGTCCGTCGGTAGAATTATTAACTACTACATCCACCAGCTTTTGAGTTAACGCTCGATATATCAAACCCAAATCCATAGTCTTGGGCAATTCCCCAAATTTTAAATTATAAGTTTTGGATAATCCTGGAAAACCATCTTCTCTTTCACCAAATTCATAACCGAAACCAATTTTCCATTCAGGTGCATACTTAGCAGCTTCTGAGATAGTTTTGATATTATATTTCTTTGCGTCTTCACCGCGAATTATCATCGCATAAGTATTTTCAAAACCCAAAGATTGCGTAACTTCCAAATTAAATTGCTTCTCGTAAGCTTGTTTTACTAAATTGTAAACTTTCCTGGGGTCGCTAATTACCTTTTCTTTCAAAATCGTCGTCAAAGCCGTCCCCGTATACTCGACATAAGCATCAATGTCCCCAGCACGAAGCGCACTGTGACAGATTAAAGAACCACTCAACTGCTTACGGGCAACTTTTAACTTGGTAGTCGCCTCAATTTGCTGCGCTAACAATTCTCTTAAAATATCTTGTTCGGTAAAGCCTTTCGATGCAACAACAATATCACCACTGCCGCTACCAACAGAACTAACACTACATCCAGCAAACCCTATCAAACACAAACAAACAATTAACAGCGTAAAAAATCTTTTCATTTTTCTATTATTTTGACCGTTTCTGTACAATCATCGGTTCTTAGTAAGGGCATTGGTTCCCTTAAACTTAAAGCTAAACTTCTTAACCGTTAATGCATATGTCATAGTTTCTTAATAATAGGTTTAGCTTTCGGATTTAGGACTAAAGTCCCTACTACGAACCTGGCAACAAATTATGAATTCAATCAATTTCCCTTAGTCATCCGGCGTTCGAGCGCTCCAATTCCCAAATCTGCAATCAACGCAATAAATGCAGCAGGAACCGCACCAGCTAAAATCAACTGATTATTTACCAAAGAAATTCCGCGAAAAATAAACACTCCCAAGCCACCAGCACCGATCGCCGCCGCAATAGTTGCAATTCCAATTCCAATTACCATTGCAACCCGCACACCCGCCAAAATTACTCCTAACGCTAAAGGAATTTCTACCTGAAACAATAATTCCCTATCTGTCATTCCCATCCCCACTCCAGCTTCCCGAATCGACGGGTTTACATTCGTAATACCAGTATAAGTATTTCTAATAATTGGTAAAAAAGAATACAAAGTAAGGGCAAAAATCGCCGGAACCGGACCAATCCCGCCAATAATAGGAACGGGAATCAGCAAACCAAACAAAGCCAAACTAGGAATAGTTTGTAGAATATTCGCAATACCCAAAACAGGTTGACGAAGAGTCTTGTTACGAGTAATTAAAATCCCTAAAGGAATACCGATCGCAGTCGCAATACTAATTGCAATAATTACTAACACCAAATGTTCAATACTGCGTGCGACAATTTCTGAACCGTATTTAATTAAAAAGAAATCACTCATATTGATAAAATAAAATAACTTTGAGCATAAAGAATTGGGCATAGGGCATTGGGCATAGGGCATAGGGCATTGGGCATAGGGCATAGGGCATTGGGAATAGGTAATTGTTAATAGGTAATAACTTAAAGATATTTATTTACTCTTAACTCCTAACTCCTAACTCTTCACCTTTGACCTTTAACCTTTAACCTTTGACCTTTCAAACCGCCGTTTCCAAACATTCCATAAAAGCAACTGCTTCCGGATGCGAGGTACTTTTGAATTCACTTGGGGTTCCTAAAAATACCAGTTCTCCCCCGTACATTAAACCAATTCTTGTCGCTAAAACAAAGGCTTCTTGGATATCGTGAGTTACAAATACAACGGTTTTACCCAAATCTTGCTGCAACCGTTTAAACTCTTGCTGAAGTTCTAATCTTGTGATCGGATCTAATGCACCGAAAGGTTCATCCATTAATAATACCGGAGGGTCGGCAGCTAATGCTCTGGCTACACCTACCCGCTGTCTTTGTCCACCCGAAAGTTCGTGGGGATATCTAGAGGCAAATTGTTCCGGTTCTAAACCTACTAATTTTAACAATTCAAAAACTCGCATTTTGATTTGTTTGGAATTCCAACCTTCCAACGAAGGAATTAAACCTACATTACGTTCGATTGTAAAATGAGGAAACAAGCCTGTCTCTTGAATTACATAACCAATCTTGCGTCTTAACTTAATTTCATCCCATTGAGTTGTTGGTATACCATCAAATATTACCTGACCTTCCGTAGGTCTAAACAAACGGTTAATCAACTTCATAGTCGTAGTTTTGCCGCTACCACTACGTCCTAACAGTATTAATGCTTCTCCTTTACGAATTTTAAAATTGAGATTTGATACCATTCGACGTTGATTGCGACTGAGAGTAACTTCACGGAACTCTACAGCGTATTCATTTTTCTGTGACATGGATAATTTAACTCTTTCGGCTTATTTTAGCTGAACGTAAGCTTAATGTACTGTATTCGGGTCGGAATCGGTTAAGTATAACGAAATTAATCTAAAGAGGGGAGACGGGGAGACGGGGAAGATGGGGGAGACAAGGGGACAAGGGGACAAGGGGCTAAATAACTCACTACTCACTACTCACTACTCACTACTCACTACTCACTCCTAACTCCTAACTTCTAACCGATCGCAATTGCTTAATAAAACTTAGATTTATAACGGTTATTTTATGCAGTAAAACTTGTTTTTCTAAATAGATTTTTATGATGAAAAATAATTTGCTCTGACCGTAAAATAATGCCAAATTGGCAAGACAAAATAATAAAAATAATGATGAAATCAATCTGAGAGAGTTTGACAAGCTGTCATTTTAGTAGATAGGTTTTAATGTATACAATTCTAAACTATTAGGGTTTTAATTAAGGCTGGGTTAAGTTTTTTTGTTTTTTATTTAAGTCGGTAAGCAAAAAATAGAAGTTGATATCAGAAACCGCTCGATCGCGACTTAATTCTCAAAGCCTTATTTTTGCTTAAGATTGTTAGATAAAACATGAATCTGCTATCTACAAAAATGAAACATATTAAGCTTTAATACAAAATACTTGTATTAATTATTGATTGTCTGTTGCGTTTAAGAGATACTGAGGTTTTTTGCGATCGCAGAAAACCAAGGGCTGTTGAATAAACGTTTGTAATGGGGAGACTCAAAAATGCCTTGGTCTGTATCATCTACCTGTCCAATTAATCCCGTCCATGCAGCTTTGCTACGCACGGGTAAAGTATTATTCTTTTCTGGCTCTGGTAATAATCCCAACGATGTACCGAATGCTCCACAAGGTTCGGCATTATTTAATGTCAATAATGGAACATTCACGCGACCGGAAATTCCTCGCGATAGTAATGGGAATCCTATCGATGTATTTTGCGCCGGACAAGCATTCCGACCTGCGGGAAACCTTTTGGTTGCGGGCGGAACTTTACGATATGACCCGTTTTTCGGTTTGGTAGATAGCTTTTTCTTTAGTCCTACAAGCGAGAAATGGACAAAAAGACAATCAATGAATGGAGGTCGCTGGTATCCAACTTTGGTTAGTTTGGGCAACGGACAAACTCTGGCGCTGTCTGGTTTAAATGAAACGGGAAATCTAAACCAATTCCCAGAACTTTATTCTTATAGCCAAGGTTGGAGAACTTTTACCAACCAAACAAGTCCTCTGGAACAGTATGCTCACGTGTACTTGTTAGATGATGGAAAATTGTTTTACGCAGGCGCACAGTTAGGTGGTAACAGAGGAGTTTCGCCGCGCATTCTAACTTTACCGAAAAATTTCTCCGACCCAATTGGAGAACAGGCTGTAGGTGGATTACAAGATGCAGGTAATGGCAACCAAGCAGCTAGCGTATTGCTACCACCAGCACAAGACCAAAAGGTAATGATTATTGGTGGCGGCGGTAATGGTACAACTGCAAGAGTTAATATTGCCGATTTAAAATCAAGTAATCCCAGCTATCAGCCAGCAGCTTCTTTAAATAATGCTCGTATGCATCACAATGCCGTGATTTTACCCGATCGCACGGTATTTGTTTGTAATGGTAGCGGTGGAAACGAAGACGTAGGAAAATCAGACTTACCCGCAGAGATTTACGACCCTGCAACAGATGTTTGGACGGAAGTAGAAGACCCAAGCATCAACAGTCGCGTTTATCATTCAGTAGCATTACTTTTACCAGATGGTAGAGTGCTGACAGCAGGAGGAAACCCCAACCGTGGCATTGTAGAATTTCGGATAGAAATATACTCTCCAGATTACATTGCACAAGGGCGACCCGTAATTACTACATCTCCTAGTAATGTGAAATGGGGAACATCATTTGCTATCGAGACACCCCAAGCTACGGATATTAAATGGGTAAATTTAATCAGACCGATGGCGACTACTCACGGAATGGAAACAGAACAGCGACTAGTAGATTTACCAGTTAGTTCAAGCACTGGTAATTCTCTGAGTGTTGATTTAACTTCCAACCGTAACCTCGCTCCTCCAGGATGGTATATGCTCACAATTGTTGACAACAATAACCTACCCTCGGTTGCTAAGTGGATAAAACTTAGTTAGGAGATGGGGAGATGGGGACAAGGGGACAAGGGACAAGGGAAGAGGGGGTAGAGGGGGGAGAGGGGGTAGTTAAATAGCGAGCGAGACGCTCGCACTCCTAACTTTCAATTCCCAATGCCCAATGCCCAATTCCCAATTCCCAATTACTAATTACTAATTAACAGGAGTTAAATATGGAATTAATTTCTCGAAGACGTTTTGGTCAAATTGCGATCGCCTCTGGTGCGGTGGTGGCGATAAGTAGTTCGATCGGTAAGAGTATTGCTCAAACTCCGGGAGTGGTCATTTTAGGTGTAAGTTCCGGTACAGTTAGTAGCAATGCTTCAGATAGTGTAGATTTAGATGATGTAGCTGAATCAGAAAATGAAGAAGTTTCTGTTGCACAAAACGATGCCAATGCAAAAAAACCAGTTGTAATTCAGTCTTTCAATGTCTCTAACGGTCAAGTTAAAACTGTTACCAAAACTAAACCAATTTTAGAACGAGGCGAACAACTAAGTGGTTTTGCGGTTTCTAAAACAGGCGCTCTTGTTGTCGCAACTAGTGCTACTGCTGCGGATAAAAACAATTCTAATCGTTTGATATCCGTTAACGGAAATTCTGTAGAAACCAAAGAAGTCTCTGGAGTTACGAAAAATGAGTCTCTGGAATTAATAAAACTACCAGATGGTTCTATAAACGGTGTAGTTAAAAATCAAAACGGAACTGGAAGTAGAAAAATTGTTGATGTCGAAACCGAAAGTGGAGTAGTAAAGAAGAAAACTGCACCTACCTTAGTTCCCAAAAAACAAATACAGAGACAAGGTAATAATACAACTGCGGCGATCGAAGGAGAATCCAACACCCAAGTTTCAGCAAAAAAAACTCCTACTCTAGAAATTGAGAGCGAACTACCTTCGGATAAAGAATATCAAAATGTAGTTATATGTGCCGACGGAAATCGCTATGCATTTTTAACTGACTTTCAAGGTGACACGAGTTTAGTAAACATAACTACGGGTAAAACAACCCCTGTTAGCTTTGAAGGTGCGGTTTGGAATAACGGCTTTAGCGGTTTAGTTTGCGCTGATAACAACGAATTATACGCTTTAGGTGGTCGTAGATACGAAACACCAAAGTTTTTGCATTTTGTAGACAAAGAAACAGGAAGCCTCAAGCGATTGGGAGCCTTTGATGTAGCAACTATTGCGATCGGGCAATAGCCCCAAGGATGGGGAGAGGGGGAAGAAAAGTTAAGAGTTAAGAGTTAGGAGTTAAGAACTTCCCTGTTCCCAATCCCCCATTCCCTCCCAAGACTGATGTTTCTCAAACTATAATGTGCGGCAATAGTTAGGTAGTAGTGTCTAGCTATACAAGATTTAAAGGAATTAAATTATGGGTTTGGGAATTCTCAAAAATGGTAAATGGATATCTCGACGGGAACAAGAAGACTCGGAAGGTAAATTTATCCGTCCATCAACAACTTTTCGCGACAAAATTACTGCTGATGGTTCGAGTGGATTTAAAGCCGAACCGGGACGCTATCATTTATATATCTCTTGGGCTTGCCCTTGGGCTTGTAGAACTGCAATTTTGCGTCAGTTAAAGGGACTTGAAGATGTTATTGGTTTATCGGTGGTTGCTGCGGAAATTCACGAAAATAGTTGGGAGTTCTCTGATGAACCTGGTGCTATTCCCGATACGGTGAACAATACAGATTATTTGTGGCAACTATATTTAAAAGCCGAACCGGATTATACGGGAAGAGTAACGGTTCCGGTTTTATGGGATAAGCAAAAAAATACAATTGTTAACAACGAATCCCGCGAAATTATTCGGATGTTCGATACTGAGTTTGAGGAATTTGCTAAGCAAGATGCAGATTTTTATCCCAAAGATTTACAAAAAGTTGTTGATGAAACAATAGATGCGATTTATCAACCAATAAATAATGGTGTATATCGAGCGGGATTTGCAACTTCTCAATCGGCGTATGATGAAGCTGTTACCGAATTATTTAATGCACTCGACTATTGGGAAAAAGTATTAGGAGAACGGCGTTATCTTTGTGGAGATAAAGTTACTGAAGCCGATTGGTGTATGTTTACAACTTTATTTCGCTTCGATGCAGTTTATTACGTACATTTCAAATGTAATTTACGCCGTATTCTAGATTATCCTAATTTGTGGAACTATCTTAAAGAACTATATCAAATGCCGGGAGTCAAAGAAACTTGCAATCTTGACCATATTAAACGGCATTATTATATTAGTCATCCTAACGTTAACCCGCATCAAATTGTACCGAAGGGACCGATAATTAATTTTGACGAACCCCACAACCGCGACAAAATTCCTACTGCTGTAACAGTTTAAAAAATATTTACAAAATTTACTAAAAATGCTGCTTACTTGACTCACAACAATCAACTACTGGTACATTAGCAATCTTTCCCAAGCCAACCAACTCTAACATTTGCACCCATTCTAGATTTCTTCCAGGGGCATCTTTAACTTCGGCAAAAGATGCCATCGCATCATACCAAATACCATTTTGTGCGTAAAATAATCCTCGTTGTAGTGGCGATATTCTTTCTAACTGGGTTTGATAACCCTTCGAGATCGCCTCTCTTTTTACCCATGCTGTGGCAAGTTCTTTCTGCAAAAAACCGTTAGAATCACAATTCGCATCTACAAATAAATAATATTTATACCATTCACCAACTTCTAAAGATGGTGCGCTAGGTGGAAGGGAAACGCTAATCACTCCGGGTGCATCAGTTAATTGTAGTTGTGTTTCATAAATTGTCTGCTTTTGCCGATCGCGTAAGGAAAATTTCGCATTTTTGATAGACTTTAATTCATCGGGAACGTAAAACCAAAATGTAGGATGTTCTTTTGTAGTTAAACCCCAACGTAATTGTCTATCATCTGTTTTTTTTGCGATCGGTACCAAAGCAGTTAACGGCATTTCACCGACAGAACAACCGTTACGGCTTCCTGCTGGTCTTGTACCTTGCGGCGTTCCTTGGCGTTCTGGTTGTCTAAAGTATACGGATTTAGGCGGTTTTTGATTGGGGGGAGTTTTGTTAAATCTAGGTATAAAAAAATTAGCGAAATCCCAAAATTTATTTTCAATCGATTGAGATGTACGATCTTGTTGTTTCTTTTTTGGTGGATTTACTTTTTCTGCTTTTACAGGTATGGAACTTACAAATAGCAAAGTTATTCCTAGTAAAAGCTTTAATGATTGCCGATAATATTGTTTGTCAAACACGATAAAATCTATTTCCAAATATGTTTATTTATTAAAGTATAAATAATTTATGTCGCCCGATATAAGCCATAAGTTGGAAATTTAAATAAGTTGTAGTTGCGGTTTATATATATAGATAACTACCAAACTGCCTGTAGTTAGAAAAAATGTTAATGTTGATGGCACAAGCGGCAACCAAACACCTTGAATAAATAGAATAAAACAAACCCCATATATAATTACAGCAGTAAATAAACTCGCACTCAGGAGTAGAAGTTGCGAACGAATTCGCAAAGCTAAAACTGCCCCCACGCAACCCCAACCCCAAATCCATAAAAAATCACCCCACAATGGTATCGGTGATATTAAAGGTCGTTCATCTAACACCGCATTCAATATTTGACTTACTATCTGAGCGTGTACTATTGCTCCTGGCATATATTGTTCCGATCGTAGCATTTCGCTATAAGGCGTGCGAAAATCGTCGCTAGAAGTTGGGGTGATTACACCAATAATGATTATTTTGTCTTTTATTTGTTCCGGTGTAACCTTACCTCTCAAAACATCTTCGAGGGAAACTATATCGGTAATTTTATTGGGAGAACGATAGGAACGATAATTTATTAATACCTGATTTCCCCAAGTATCTGCCTTTTGGTAGCCACCAGTACGAACAAGCAAACGTGGAAAAACAACGTCACCTAAATGCCAGTTTCCCTGTTTGAACTGGGGTGTAATTCCTCGATCTTTTAAATAATATGATGCTAATTGTAAACCCAAAGACCATCGAGCCGGACAATTTGAGGCACTCGGTACATCCATTGATAAAATATAGCGGCGCAAAATACCATCATCATCTCGTAGAACGTTACTAAAACCTAGACGTTGTTCTGGTATTTCGGGGGGAGGTGCAATACCGCGATATTCTCCCTCCGATTCGCCTACATTACATATTGCAAAAAAGCGATCGCTGTTTATCAACCTTTTCAATTGTTGTTGCTCCTCCTTTACCGGGAAATCGCGAAATATATCTAAACCAATAACTCTAGGTTGATAAGGCTCAAGTTTTTGTAACAATTTGTGTAATGCACTATCGCTTAAAGACCCTTTTCTGTTTTCTTGTTCGGGTAGCTGAAAATCTGTTTCTTTAATTCCGATTACCAACAATCTTCCATCGGCTCCTTCATCAAGTCGCGATCGCATCAGCAGATCGTAAGCCTGTAATTCCCATTTTTGCAGAAATCCCAGCCGTCGCACTCCGATTACCAAACTTGTTACCAGTAAGCTGACCAGTACTAATGTTCGCCAGTTCCAAGGAGAATCAGCCGATAGCTTCCATTGCATTGGTTCGATTGCCGGATGTTCGCATATTATAGGCAACCAACTCGCACCGGGATATTCTGTTTCTAATCCTTGCAATTTTTCTCTAGCTGTACGAACTGCAATATATATAGACTCTCCAGCAGAAAAAGTCGCCAAAAAATACTTTAAGAATTCTTGAGCTACAAAATCCGGTACGGGTTCCTTCATTACAATTATTTGCCCAATACACAAATCTTGTAACTCCGGTACCAATCCCAATCCATCGCAAGAATTAAAAATTGCCAACTGCAAACCATTACTAACGGCATTTTTCAAAGCATACCGAAGTTCTGCAATTGTCAAACTATCTTCTTGATTAATGTATATCCTACCAGTCTCACCTTCACTCTGGCTATGACCTGCAAAAAAGAGAATATTCCAATTTTGGTTCCATAACTGTTCGGTTATATCTTGTCGTCGAGGCTGCACTAAAAAAGTTGTATTTGCATTGCTTAAATTTTCTAACAACTGCCGATCTTGTCTAACATCAATTCCATCGCTGTTACCTAAAATCGCTAAAATCTTGACTTTCTTCCCACAGATAGATGTCTGCGGGATAGATATCTGTTCTGAATTATAAGCACTCAAAGTGACTTCAGCTTTGGGGTAATCGCGATCGACTAAATCCCACAAATGCCAGGGAAGTTTTTTAAGCTGCATAGACTCAGTACTAATTAATACTCGTATTTCCTCCGAGGGCATCAAGCATTTTAGCCATTTATCACGAATCGGACGAAACGAATCGGACAGCAGCCATTGATTTAAATAATTGCGTAACTGTAGGGCTTTTTCATGACAATCCTGCTTTTTTGAGAGAGAACCATAAACGATTTTATTAACTTTGATGCGGGTTAATCGATCGTTACTTCCATAAAGCGAGTACCATTCATCAATTGCCGTTACCAACTGCGGTGATGGAGGTAAACTACAAGTAACTTCAACAGTTGGGCGTGCGCCTTCACAACCAATTTCCAACGTTACCCGCAATCCCGCTTCCAAATCGCCATCCAGTTTCAGCAGAACTAACTTTCTCATATGGGTTATTTAGGGAATAGGGAATAGTGCCTCTAATGTGGCTCCGTACTAGTAGTCTGTCCCATTAGTTTTGAGGGGTAAAAAGGTTCGTAGTAAGAGCTTTAGCTCCTCCGGATTTAGGGAACTTAAGCCCTTACTACAAACCCATCGGAATTAATGAAATCGACCACTAGTTTAACTTTTAACGACCAATCAATAATTCATTACCGATCCTTTTAATTTAATTTATAGTTTTAACTGCTAACTCCTAACTCCGGTGGTCCTAACTCCTAACTTCTAATTATCCTTCGATCGCCACAGATCCAACTGCTTTAGCAACACAGGTTAGAACATAATCATCTTTGCAGCCAAAGTCTTTTTCATAACTCACCTCACCAGAGATTTTACGTAGTTTACACTGACCGCATACTCCCATCTGACAACCGTAAGGTAAGCTAATAGCTTCTCTTTGAGCGGCTTCTAAAATAGTTTCGTCAGCATCGCAAACTACCTCTTGTTGGGACTTACTAAAAAATACAACTGCCTTTTGGGGAGAAGATTCTTGTACCGGAGTTAAAGCTGGTTGGGCAATAGATAAACCAAAACTTTCCTGATAATAATTCTGCATCGGGAAATTTAGTTCCCCCATCATGGTTTGAACGCTTTCGAGAAAACCCTTAGAGCCGCAAACATAGGCAATGCGTTCTTGAAAATCAGCAGCCATTTCTAATAACATTGTCTCATTCAATCTGCCTTTATAGCCACTTGAATCAACATCATTAGTTAAAGTAATAGCTAATTTAAAATTAGAATATTTTAACGCCATCAACTCTAACTCTTCTCGGAATATAATATCGTTTTGCGTGCGAGCGCTGTATATAAAAGTTACGTCATAATCGGTGGTATCGCAAAGCCAACGAGACATAGACATCAAAGGTGTAATACCGCTACCAGCACAGATAAATAAAAGTTTTTCAGGGGAGCGATCGCAACAATTAAAATCACCCATTGGAAGACTAATTTTGATTTTATTTCCAACTGTAAAGTTATCGTGCAACCAATTGGAAACTAAACCTGTGGAAACGCGCTTAACAGTAACTTCTAAATTATAAGGTCGTGAAGGACTTGAGGAAATAGAGTAAGGACGTTTTATTTGTTTACCGTCAATTTCTAAATCCAACATAACAAACTGCCCCGGTTTGTAATTAAACGATATCTCATTAAATAAAATTGGCGGTTCTGCAACGAAGCAAAAGGTTTTAACATCATCTGTTTCTTGAATAATTTTAGAACATTTAACTGTAAATTCTTTCTGTTGACACTGGGAATTTGAAGTTGGAGCGATCGCGGTTTCTTGCTTGCATTCACTATTGCGTTCCGATGTTTCTTCATCAAACAAAACAAAAAAATCACCAATCCGGATAACGTCACCGAACTCCAAAGGAGAGCTTTGATTTACCGCTAAAGCTTGATTATTAATCCAAGAACCATCGGTGCTGGCAAGATCGATATAATAATATTTTTGCTGTTGATGCAAAATCATTCCATGTACGCGACTTATTTCCGGACTATTAATAATAAAATCGCAATTTCGATGTCTGCCGATTAAACATTTGAATACACTTTCTTCAGCAGCTACAATTGTTTTTTCTTGGAAACTGCCTGTAATATAATTAAAAGCTTTAATTTTCATGTCTTATAATAATTATTTTACTTCTTTGGTTTACGCCTAATTATCGTTGTTAAATCTGCTTGGATTATATTATTAGATTGAAGATCGTTGATTACAGTTTTGTTTTTGGTTTGAGGTTGATTTTGATATAATAATTCAGGTTGTTCGCCAATTATTTCTGATAATATCGAATAATGTGACTCTGCATTTAAACCTAAATGAGAGCGTATTTCCTCAAGGGCTGATAAACTATCGGCAGATGTAAAATTTTGCTGTACTAAACCATCTTTAAATATTGCTTTATAAATTTGTAGTCGTTCTTTTTGTCTAAATTGTGGTACAACTGAAGCTAGTAAAAATAGCTCATCCGATGTTAAATCGTTTAAAGAACGTTGATTTAGCAATGAAGACAAGTTAATTGGTGACTTCTCAAGTTGACGGCGAAAACTGTAGGCTAAACTATCTTTTTTGTACTTTTCTTCACTGCGATTCCAAGTACGAACCAGCCAAATAGCACTTACTAATACTACAAAGGCATTAAATAATAATTGTACGACAATAGGTAATCGGAGAATTTCCGGACGACCTCCATAAATAAAAAAACAGTTAAAAGCAAAAAAAGTACACAGCGAAAAAATTCGATGTAAAATCTGTTGAGAACTGATTTGAGGATACTTTCGTTTCAAATAAGCACCATAAAGCTTTTCTACTTTGCGACAAATCCAATAAGTTACGATTATACCCAAGAGAAAAGTTAAGGGAACTGCAACGAGTTTTGGTATATTAATTGCTCGATCGCCAATATAAAAACCGGGTTTCCAAATATTTGCTAGTTGATTTTCTTCATGAGTCCAAGCACCAGAAAAATAATAATTAAAATTACCTGCATACAATCGATAGTAAATAAAATAGCTAATAACTAATCCTAAATAACCGTATTGCACCAGTCTTCTTCCCGGCTTATGCAAGTCTTCCCAATAAGCTTTTTCTGCATCGATATCAAAACAAGCGGATTTACAACCAACACAAGCACTCGTTTCTGCACCACTTCGATCTACAGTTCTACACATCGACTGAGTAATACTACCAGGAGGTGAGTCAGCATTACTTCCCAATAAACCTCGCGATCCGGTAAATATAATCTGTACGATGCCGAATGGACAGACATAGTGGCACCAACTACGACCGCCATACAGAAAAACTATCGTTATTGCTGATAATATTATCGTGAGTAAAAATATACCTAAAGCCAGCCTAGCTGAATTTATAAATAAAATCCGCGAATTTAAACCAATAAATAATAAAGAGAATTGTAAATAAAAGTGGTTTTTGATTAACCAACGGTTGTTATCAATATTCAATAATGGTTTTAGCCCCAAAGCGCGAGGAATTTGGGATAAAAAATATAAGGGACAAATCCGCCGCCAAGTTTCATGACCGAAAACTAGTAGAATGGCGATCGCACTCGGAATAACCATTCCCCAAAAAACTCGCGCTGCGATTGGATAAGGTTGTTCCGGTAAACATTCTCCTTGTACTAAGACACATGGTAGAGAATCGCGTAATGGAGAAAATAAGTTATTTGGATCTGTCCAATTATGAGTTATGGGGTCATAAAACAAAGATATAATCATAATTATCCATCCGATCGCAATTATCCATCGAATAGCGCGTATTCTTGGCTCTGAAACTTTGCTTAGCATTTATAAAACCTCATTCCTATGCAGGTTCAACTAAACTTTTACTACGTCTCTCAAACGTAAATTTCGCAAAAAAATAAATATTATTAAAGCACCCGTTGTTAAAATCCCAAAAAAAAACCCCGCTTTATAGCAGGGTTTAATTCAACTTATATCTATTAGCTGAGAATTCAAATTACACAACTCAATTACAGTGCGTTACCGCGAGGTAGAACTTCTTCGGGGAATACAAACTGTTCGTGAGGCTGATCTTGAGGTGCCATCCAAGCACGGATACCTTCGTTTAACAAAATATTCTTTGTGTAGAAAGTCTCAAATTCAGGATCTTCTGCTGCTCTCAATTCCTGAGATACGAAGTCATAAGCACGTAGGTTTAGCGCTAAACCAACTACGCCTACTGCGCTCATCCATAAACCAGTCACTGGTACAAACAACATGAAGAAGTGTAACCAGCGTTTGTTAGAGAATGCAATACCGAAAATCTGTGACCAGAAACGGTTTGCTGTCACCATCGAATAAGTTTCTTCTGCTTGGGTAGGTTCAAATGCACGGAAAGTGTTAGAACCGTCGCCATCTTCAAACAAGGTATTTTCTACGGTTGCACCGTGAATTGCACATAACAGCGCACCACCTAATACACCTGCTACTCCCATCATGTGGAAGGGATTCAAAGTCCAGTTATGGAAACCTTGGAAGAATAGTAAGAAACGGAAAATTGCTGCTACTCCGAAACTAGGAGCGAAGAACCAAGAAGATTGACCCAAGGGGTACATCAAGAATACAGCGACGAATACTGCAATTGGTGCAGAAAATGCGATCGCGTTATAAGGGCGAATTCCCACCAAGCGGGAAATTTCAAATTGACGCAACATGAAGCCAATCAAACCGAAGGCTCCGTGTAATGCGACAAACGGCCACAAACCACCCAACTGAAACCAGCGGGTAAAGTTGCCTTGAGCTTCTGGACCCCACAACAGCAACAGGGAATGTCCCATACTGTCTGCGGGTGTGGATACTGCTACGGTCAAGAAGTTACAGCCTTCTAAATAAGAAGATGCTAAACCGTGAGTATACCAACTAGAAACAAAAGTTGTTCCTGTGAGCCATCCACCTAGAGCCATGTAGGCACAGGGGAAAAGCAATATGCCCGACCAACCGATAAATACGAATCTATCTCGCTTTAACCAGTCATCGAGTACGTCAAACCAGCCTCTACTAGGGGCGCGTCCAACTGCGATGGTCATGAGATCAAATCTCCAAAACGTTATAATTACAGTTTTTTTTCAATTCTGAGGTTGGCATCTCATTGCCGCCCTCATGCAGAAAAACAACTAGATTGTCAACCTAGTTTACAAATTTTTACTGTCTCTAATCTTATTGTATAGAAAAATAGGTAATTTTTCCAGTTTGTTTTCAAATTTACTGAATTTTTTTTGCGACTCTATCTGAATCCTCTTGTATGCGAAGAGTCCTATACCAGGGAATAAATACAAGTTATAAATAGTTAATATTTTTTTAATATTCCCTAATTTATGATTCTCATTTTTGAGCGTCTGCTGTTAATGTGGTGCTGACGCTAAAATTAGTTCTACAGTTAAATTTAATTAAGGTTCCATGTTTACTATCGATTTAACAGTACGAAACACGGCTTTCCCCGCATCGGTTGAACGCAAGACACAAGAAGATGCTGAAGCTGTTTACCAGTTAGTTTTATCTGCAATGCGCTCTGGCAACCCAGATATTATTGAAATTGAGTCTGAAGGTAAGGTAGAGAAAAAAATCGCGATTCGCGCTAGTGAAATTTCTGGCATACAGATGACTCAGAGAGATGGCGCAGCTGGTGGAAGTGGCAAAACTCCTGGTTTCTTTGCTTTAGCTTCGGAATGAATTGGTGGAACACGAAATAAAGGAATCGGGAATCTCGGTAAGGGATTTAAATTTTGATTGGGCGAATGGAACTCCTGTAATAAAATCTTGCTCTCTAGAAGTACCTAGTGGTGAGTTTTGGATGCTTTTGGGTACAAACGGTAGCGGGAAATCTACTTTACTGAGGTTGCTGGCGGGGCTATTAACTCCTAAAAGTGGTGAAGTAAAAGTTTTGCATCCCGTTGGCTTTGTCTTCCAAAATCCCGATCATCAATTAGTAATGCCTACTGTTGGTGCTGATGTGGCTTTTGGACTAGTGCAAGAACAATTGCCACTTGCTCAAGTTAGAGAAAGGGTAGAAGAAGCGCTTAATGCAGTAAACCTACTTTCGCTGCAACGTCGTCCTATCTACGCTTTGAGTGGCGGACAAAAACAACGAGTAGCAATTGCTGGGGCGATCGCACGTCGCTGTGCATTGTTATTATTGGATGAACCCACTGCTTTACTTGACCCAGACAGCCAATTAGAATTGGTAGCTGGTGTCCGTCGTTTAGTAAAAAGCCGAGGTATTACAGCACTTTGGGTGACGCATCGCTTAGATGAATTGAATTACTGCGATGGTGCCTTCCTACTCGAACAAGGCGTTTTAATCGATAAAGGAGAACCATTCCGCCTCAAACAACTTTTGATGGAATTGCAAGGAGGAAGTTAGATCGTCTTCCTTTAGTACTTACTTACCAATTATCAAAAATTTAAGCGCGTCCATGAGGGGCGCGTTTATTTTTTTATCCTTTATTAACAGGGGTTTGTAATATATCTTGGATTTTATGCTTATGTAACATAGTGTTACAAGTAATGCTTGAATTACTATAAGAGTTATGAATGAAATTTGTAAAATCTAGAATACTGTGATTAAGAACCATGTCCTCTCTATTTCCCCCAGCCGTTTTACTCGTAGACGGTTATAACATCATTGGCGGTTGGTCTTGCTTAAATAAAACTTGCGAAAACCTCGGACTAGAAGCTGCACGTAATGAATTGCTTGAAGCCTTAGTTGGTTACAGTGCATTTACGGGTTATCAAACCCAAGCAGTGTTCGATGCCCATTTTCAAAAGAATGGCAGCAACGAAGAAGTTATTACCAAACTTCTCACAGTTTTTTACACGGATTTTGGGCAAACAGCAGATACGTACATTGAAAAACACTGTGCCTCATTGCGTCATAAAGTAGCCCAACGCTTACTATCTCGCGTAGTTGTTGCCACCTCAGATCGGGCACAACAGTTAACGGTACAGGGATATGGAGCAGAGTGGATATCTGCACAGCAACTCTGTTATGAAGTGGACGCGACTATTTGTCGAACGCGACAAAAGTATAAATCGCGGAAAAAAACCAATGGTAGATTCTTAGCTAACTCTATTGATGCTAAATCGCGTCAACGGCTAGCTGAACTACGATTGGGTTTGAAATAGTTCTACGGTTAGCTGTATATCAGCATCTACTAATTAAAGATAGGTTGATTTAGAGCCGGGATATAGTAGTACAAATGTATATATAAAAGCATTATCAAAATTTTTTTTTAAAAATTTGTGAAACTACTTGCCAAATTCTATTTTTAGCTTTAATATGTTTAATCGTAGTCCTCAGTAGCTCAGTGGTAGAGCGGTCGGCTGTTAACCGATTGGTCGCAAGTTCGAATCTTGCCTGGGGAGTTTAAATAAATAAGTTCATATAAATAATTTTCACTGCTACCGTATAGCTGACGTTGCTGATGCGATCGGTGGAAATTGATTTTTTGCATAACCTGAATCAACCAGATATTTTTTCTGTGAGCTTACTAGATTCAAATACTAAATCCTGTAGAGATTTGTTAAGGCAATCTATTTTGATTTGTATCTATAAGTCGGTGAAATCTTACATCTTGCACCAGTCGCGATAACCGCCTTGGAATAAATTTCCAGGAACCTATAGGCAAAGTCTGATAAATCAGACTGGGCAAGGCTTTTACTACTTTGGAAACGTACTTTGTTATTGGTTCCTTGAAATTGATTTCTCTGCGAGAAAGCCTCCGGCTTACAAGGCGGGTTTGGAGGCAAGTTGCTCATGGTGCAAGAAGTCGGTGAAATAGCACAATAGAGAATAATTTTTAACTAAAATTTATTTTTTTAATTATTTTTTACAATTACTTATGTATTTTCCGCTTACTTTTTAAACAAATTTGTTGTAATTTACTTAACTAATAATAGATATATTTATGTAGTCAATTATAATTCAAGCAAAAATATATACTATTTTATAGATTAGATGTACGTTGAAAAGTAGCGTCTAAAAAGGATTAGACAATATAATTCGACTAGATTGCTTGTATTATTTATCGCTTTCTTACCAAGTTTTATAATTAATTTACTTTTTTAGTTCATATTATTAGAACCTATTTATAATACAAAAAGTTAGCTGTTATACGGATTTTTTGGTAAAAACAGTTGGTATTTGATGCTGTAAAATGTGACTGTCTTGTAGAGAAAACTTTTTACAAATCTAAATTTTTTTTAAGTAAATCTTAACGCTACGATTTAATTTGGTGGAGCGGGAATAATTTATCTTAATTTCCATTGAGTTTATACCGATCGCAAAACTATTAAAGAAAATGAAAGCAAAGTAATTATTGACAAGGAGTCACGATCGTGAACCAAAATTTAACACCCTCTTTGATTAAAGATATTAATCCCGGTGCAGATTCTTCTAATCCCGATCTTTTAGGTGTTGCGAATGGGAATCTACTTTTTAGTACTTTCAACACTAATACTCTAAATACGCAACTGTGGAAAACTGACGGTAGTGAAGCGGGTACAGTCGTAATAGAGAATTTTGGCAATAATTCATTTCCACCTACAAACGTAATTAATGCCAATGGAGTTGTATATTTTTTACAGGTTTCAGGCTTTTCAAATGAGTCTTTATATAGAAGTGACGGTACTGAATCAGGAACTTTTTCACTAGTTAATGTCTCTTTGAGAGCGCCTGCGGATATAAGTAATTTGGCGGCAGTTAACGATACTGTTTTTTACACGGCTGCTGACTCTTCAAATTTCTTTCAATCAAAGTTGTTCAAGATTGATAACAACACTAATCAACCAGTGCAAGTAAAACAAGATATTCAGTCTGGAGGTGCAAATCCTCAAAATTTAACGGCTGTTGACAATACTTTATTTTTCAGCGCAAATAATAAGCCTATTCAAGAAGGTTTAGATAGAGAATTGTGGAAAAGTGATGGTACAGATGCGGGGACGGTTTTAGTTAAAGATATTAACGAAACTGCTTCTTCTAATCCGAATAATCTCACCAATATCAGCGGTACATTATTTTTCACTGCTGACGACGGTACCAGCGGTAGGGAACTTTGGAAAAGCGACGGTACCGAAACTGGTACAAATTTAGTAAAAGATATAAACCCCGGTAGCGTTTCCTCTAATCCAGATAAATTAACAGATGTTAACGGTACTGCTTATTTCATAGCCAACAATGGGATTAATGGTAATGAATTATGGAAGAGCGACGGTACGGAAACTGGTACGGTTTTAGTTAAAGATATTATTCCAGGTAGTGAGAGTTCTAACGCAGACAATCTTACTAACGTTAACGGGACTTTGTTTTTCACCGTCTCGGATGGAAGCAATGGTAACGAATTATGGAAAAGTGACGGTACAGAGTCGGGTACGGCTTTAGTAAAAGATATTAACCCCGGTGGAAATTCTTCTAATCGAGCTAATTTAACCAATTTTGACGGTACTTTGTATTTCACCGCAGACAATGGTGCAAATGGTACCGAATTGTGGAAGAGTGACGGTACAGCAGACGGTACGGTTTTAGTTGGAGATATTAATCCCGGAAGTGATTCTTCAAATCCCGGTGATTTCATAAACTTTGACGGCGAACTTTATTTCAGCGCCTCGGACGGTGTAAACGGCAGAGAATTGTGGGGTTTAACCCAAACCGATCGCGATTTAATTTTAGGTGGAAGTTCTACCGAAAACGATATTCTTGTAGGTGGCGATCGCGATAATATCATCGATGGTTTAAAAGGTGACGATACTTTAACTGGTGGAGGTGGTAAGGATAAATTCGTTTTATCTGACGATTTTGGTAACGATGTAATTACTGATTTTACCCTTGGTGAAGATGAGATCGTTAATACTACCGAGTCTATCGTATTAGCAGTAGCTTCCGTTGGTGATGCAATTAAAGTAGCTTTCAGCAACACTGGCGATCTTTTACAGGTGAATCTTAATGGTAATAACCAAGCACAATTGGAAAATTATTTGTTGACTTTAGGTAGCGATCGAGCTTTGCCTTATTAAAAGCGTATCTTGTTCTAAGAGGATGTTTTCCAAGTCATAAATCAAACTCGAAACTTTTTAGATCCTCCATTTTTACCCCCCTTTTATAAGGGGGGAAGGGGGGATAATCCGAAAATTGTGCTAAAAACTATACTTTTTAAACATCTTCTAAAGGATTTATGTGTTTTTTATTTTTGCGATTAAATTAAAAAAATATATTTTATTTGTATAATCTATATACGTTTAAAAACTATTTCA
This sequence comes from Rivularia sp. (in: cyanobacteria), assembly GCA_965234645.1. Taxonomy (GTDB): domain Bacteria; phylum Cyanobacteriota; class Cyanobacteriia; order Cyanobacteriales; family Nostocaceae; genus Rivularia. Next base: position 6,623,103 of record OZ248344.1, read on the forward strand.
AAAGATTTTAGCGAGATAGTTTGATGCAGATTTGTATAGTTTTTTGTTGAATTTGGGTAGTAATAAAACTTTACCTTATTAAAATGAACAAGATTAGATAGGAGTAATTAATAGCAACTATTCCACCGATTTGTAATGATTTTTAACAGACTGATGAAAATTTTTGCCAAGTAGATATTGACAAGGAGTCATAAACATGAATGAGAATTTAACACCCTCTTTAATCAAAGATATCAATCCCGGTGCAGAGTCTTCTAATCCCATCAGACTAACTAATGTCAATGGTGTCTTGTCTTTTGTTACCACCAACAATAATAGCGAGTTATGGAAAAGTGATGGAACCACACAAGGAACGGTTAAAGTCCCAATTAATGAGAATTCAGCTCTTGGAATAGGCAGCCTGACAAGCTTAGATAGCAACTTATTTTTTGTTGCGGGATCGGGAACTAGTAATGTCTCAATCACCCTTTTCAAAACAGATTTTACTCAAGATGGAACAGCTTTACTCTTCGGAACTAGTAGTGGACGATCTAGTAGCGCAAGTATCGGAAATTTAACACAATTTAACGACGTTGTGGTTTTCACTAGTGAATTTCAAGGCTTCAATAACATTACTCGGACTGGTGTAGGAACTAGCGAATTAAGAAAAAGTGATGGGACTACATCGGGTACCTCTGTAATAAAGAGTTTTGATAATGGTGGTTCTTTCGATATCATCAGTGAATTGACTAAGGTTAATGGAACCCTATTTTTTACTGCTCCAGATACTGCCCCTCCTAATGTTGTTAATGGAAGAGTCACCAATAATAAACTGTGGAAAACTGATGGTACTGAAGCTGGCACAGTTGTAGTTAAAGATATCAAATCTGGTTTTGAATCTTCCAATCCTGACGATTTAACCAATATCAGCGGTACATTATTTTTCAATGCTGACGACGGTACCAATGGTAGGGAACTTTGGAAAAGCGACGGTACCGAAACTGGTACGGTTTTAATTGAAGATATCAATCCCGGTGAAGCTTCTTCTAATCCCGATAAATTAACAGATGTTAACGGTACCGCTTATTTCATAGCCAACAATGGAACTAATGGTAATGAATTATGGAAGAGCGACGGAACAGCAGACGGTACAAGTTTAGTAAAAGATATTATTCCAGGAAGCGAAGGTTCTAACGCAGACAATCTAACTAACGTTAACGGGACTTTATTTTTCACCGTTGATGGTGGAAGCAATGGTACTGAATTATGGAAAAGTGACGGTACAGAGTCGGGTACGGCTTTAGTAAAAGATATTAACGCTGGTACTAATTCTTCTAATCCAGATAATTTAACCAATTTTGACGGTACTTTGTATTTCACCGCAGACAATGGTGCAAATGGTACCGAATTATGGAAGAGTGACGGTACAGCAGATGGTACGGTTTTAGTAGACGATATTAATCCCGGTAGCACTTCTTCAAACCCGAATGATTTAACTGTAGTTGACGGCGAACTTTATTTCAGCGCTGATGACGGTGTAAACGGCAGAGAATTGTGGGGTTTGACGGAAGTTGAGGGAAATGACGACAATATTTTTGGCGTTAAAGATGGTAATCCAAACGAGTTCGATAATGTTCCTGGAAAGCCCAATCAGGTAACAATCGTTCCTACTCAAACAGGCGATATTGAGTTACCAAGCAAGTTTAACGCCAAATTTGAATCAATTGTGGCGATCGACGGTGCAAATGGTACTGGCGGTTCCTCCGCTGGTGGTGCTGATTTTCCTGCTGGAAGTGCGGTATTGCGCGATGGGGAAGAAGGTAGTAATGATAAGTGGGATTTTTCCCAGATTGAACTCCGAAATATTGCTTATATCAACGGTCGCGATGGTAACGATAAGATTGTTGGTTCCCAGGGTGCTGACAAGATTCTCGGAGGTGCGGGAAATGATAATTTGCGCGGTAAAAAAGGTGATGACACTATCGAAGGGGGTATTGGTAACGATAAAATTCTAGGTAATGGGGGGAGTGATATTCTTAACGGACAACAAGGTAATGATGTCTTAACTGGTGGAGGTGGTAAGGATAAATTCGTTTTATCTAACGATTTTGGTAACGATGTAATTACCGATTTTACCCTTGGTGAAGATGAGATTATCAATACTACCGAATCTATCGTATTAGCAGTAGCGTCAGTTGGTGATGCAATAAATGTCGCTTTCAGCAATACTGGCGATCTTTTACAGGTGAATCTCAACGGTAATAACCAAGCTGGATTGGAAAACTATTTGTTGACTTTAGGTAGCGATCGAGCTTTACCTTATTAAGTTAGACAATTTACGGTAAAATTTCAGTTTGTAGTGGGGGCATTGGTTCCCTCTTTTTTTTGCAAACTTGGTTTTAGAGGATGTTTAATAAGTATAGTTTTTAACTCAATTATCGGATTATCCCCCCTTCCCCCCTTAAAAAAGGGGGGTTAAAGTCCCCCTAATTTAGCGGGGGATTTAGGGGGATCTGAAAATTTGTGGTTTTATTTATGACTTTTCAAACATTCTCTAAGGTTTTCTAAAATAGCATTCATACATTTATGAAAAGATTTAAAAGTTTGGGTCTAATAATATTAATATCATTATTTTTTACTATATTATCCCCGGTTTTAGCGACACCTGATTTTGTTAATTCCCAAACACAAAACTTAATCGAACAAGGAAAAACATTTTACGAAACAGGAAGATTTACTGAAGCGGTAAATGTATTAAAACAAGCAGCTTCAAAATACCAAGCTGATGGAGATAGTTTAAATCAAGCCATAACTTTAAGCAATCTTTCTTTAGCTTATCAAAAATTAGGACAATGGCAATCAGCCGAAACAACTATAAATAGTTCGCTTAATTTATTACAAAAATTACCGGAAAATCAGATTGCAAAAATTTATGCTCAATCGTTAGATGTTAAAGGCAAATTGCAATTCACACAAGGACAATTTCAAAATGCGATCGCAACTTGGCAAGACGCAGAGAAAATTTATTCACAGCTTGATTTTCAGCCAGCGTTAATTCAATCGCGGATCAATCAAGCTCAGGCTATGCAAGCTTTGGGTTTGTTTCTCAAAGCGCAAAATACTCTACTTTCGGTTAGTGAAAGTTTAAAAAGACAACCATCATCTGCTTTAAAATCTGTTGGTTTGCGTAGCGTTGGCGATGTTTTCCGAATTATTGGTAACGTAGATAAATCAAAAGAAGTTCTGCAACAAAGTTTGATAATTGCATCTTCGATAAAAGCAACTCAAGAAAAGAGTGAAACCTTAATCAGTTTAGGAAATACATTTCGCCTCCAACAACAGCCAAATTCTCAGAGTTTAGCAATAAAATTTTATCAGCAAGCAGCTAATATTGCACCAGAATCTGAATTACACCTACAAGCTCAATTAAATCTTTTTAGTTTGTTTGTAGAAATGGAAAATTTGAACGCGGCAAAAAAATTAATACCTCAAATCAGTGCTGATTTCAAAAATTTATCCCCCAACCGTAAATCAGTTTATATGTGTATAAATTTTGCTAAAACACTGGAAAAGTTTAAACAGAAAACTAGTTTAAAAACACCTTCATGGTTGGATATTGCTCAAATACTATCAAAGGCAGTTCAACAAGCGCAAACTATTCAAGATAAACGTTCGGAATCATACGCACTAGGTAATCTTGGCGAAGTTTATGAAAAAACTGAACAATTAAATCAAGCGCAGAAACTTACTCAAAAAGCATTAAATATTGCAACTTCCATCGGGGCTGAAGATATTATCTATAAATTGCAGTGGCAAATGGGAAGATTGTACCGAGAAGAGGGGAATATTAATAAAGCAATTGAATATTATCATGCTGCATGGCAGATTCTCAAATCTTTACGTAACGATTTGGTTGCTATGGATGATAACGTGCAATTTTCTTTCCGCGAAAGTATAGAACCTGTATATCGGCAATACGTTGATTTGCTTTTAAATTCTGTAAAAAACAACGAGCATCAAAAAAATATTATTATTGCTCGTGAAGTAATCGAATCTCTTCAGTTAGCAGAAATAGACAATTTCTTTCGTTCGGCTTGTTTTAATTCTAAAGTTGTACTTGATAATGTAGTTGATGAAAAAAACTTGAAAGCAGCGATAATTTATCCGATTATTCTACCAGATAGATTATCGGTTATTCTGAAATTACCTCACTCATCGCTTGTACATTACACAACTTCTGTGGCTGAAAATGAAGTAGAAGAAACTATTCAAAAAATACGAACTGATATCGAAGAAAGAAAAATTGGAGGAGATAAACAAGCGCAGTTTCAAAAGTTATATAGTTGGCTGCTTCAACCAGCAGAGAAATATCTAGAAGATAGCAAAATTAATACTTTAGTTTTTGTACTTGATGGCTCTTTGCGTAATATCCCTCCTGCGACTCTTTACGATGGTAAACAATATCTGATAGAGAAATATAGTGTTGCTGTAAGTCCTGGTTTACAACTATACGAATTAAAACAATTGCAGAAAAAAAGTTTGAATGTATTAACTGCTGGGTTGAGTGAAGAGCGGTTTAATTTTCCTAAACTTGATTATGTTGAGCAAGAATTGCAGCAAATTAAATCGCAAGTATCTGATGCTAAAGTACTTCTCAACGATAAATTTACAAGTAATGCCGTTGAAAAACAGGTAAATAGAAAATCTTACCCTATAGTTCACTTGGCAACTCACGGTCAATTCAGTTCTAATTCTGATGAAACATTTATTTTGGCATACGACCAGCCTATCAAAGTTAACGAACTTAATCAATTGCTTCGCAATAGAGAAGAAAATCACCCGGAAGCGATAGAATTACTTGTTTTAAGTGCTTGCGAAACAGCTGCTGGAGATAAACAAGCGGCTTTAGGGCTTGCTGGTGTAGCTATCCAAGCAGGTGCCAGAAGTACTGTTGGATCTTTATGGACTTTAAATGACGCTTCTACCGCCGAATTAATGAGTCAGTTTTATCAACAGTTAAAGAAACCTAATATTAGTAAAGCACAAGCCTTACGTAATGCCCAACTAACTTTATTAAAGCAGGAAGAATATAGTATTCCTTATTTTTGGGCACCTTATGTTTTGATCGGAAATTGGCTTTAAAAAATACTCCTTAAGAAGGATTTTGACTAAATTTATTTTTTAAAGTCTGATTTTGATGTAACTCTAGTATTGATCGTCTGTTGCTAATCGAGGTGCAACATATGTTAAGAACTATTAAAAGTCAAAGCCGTAGTCGATTGCGTTGGTCGTTGATAATGTTTGGTGTTCTTTTAGCGTCACAAAAACAACCTGCTTTTGCTCAAGTTAATCCCGACAATACTTTACCATCGAATTCCCAAGTCACTCAACAAGGAAATAGCTATAACATAACTGGTGGTAGCCAAGCCGGAAACAATCTTTTTCACAGCTTTGAAAAATTTTCAGTTCCTACTGGTAATGAAGCTTATTTTAATAACGCGGTTAATATTCAAAACATTATTAGTAGGGTAACGGGTAAGTCGATATCTGATATTAATGGGTTAATTCGTGCTAACGGTACGGCTAATTTATTTTTGATAAATCCTAACGGTATTGTATTTGGTGAAAATGCCAGATTTGATATTGGTGGTTCTTTTATAGGCAGTACGGCTGATAGTTTCCAGTTTGATGATGGTAAGGAATTTAGTGCAGTAAATCCTGAAGAGAAACCATTGTTAAGCATAAATGTTCCCTTGGGGTTGCAGTATGGTAAAAATCAAACAGGTAATATTACTAATTCCGGTAATCTGAGCGTTAATAATGGTAAAAATATTACTCTGGTTGGCAATAGTTTTGAAAATATAGGGGAACTAAAAACTGATGGCGGACAAATATCTATAGCCGCGATCGCAGAAGGTTTTGCAAGTTTAGGAAAATCTGGAGAATTGTTAAGTCTGGATTTTCAACCTGAAATTGTTAGTGGAAATGCGAATAATTTTGGTGTTATCAATAATGGTAGAATTGATGCATCTATACAAGCAGGGATAGGTGGTAAAATTGTTGTATTGGGAAAAAGAATTAATTTATTAGAATCGTTATTTGATGTTTCTGGAATGGCGGGGGGCGGTGAAGTAAAAGTTGGAAATAATAATACAATTGCAGCTTATATTCACCCAAATGCATCTATCAAAGCTGATGCATTAACTACAGGAAATGGCGGTAAAATTACGGTTTCGGCAACAGAATCAACCCGCGCTTATGGAAGTTTCAGCGCCAAAGGTGGTTTAAATAATGGTAATGGTGGTTTTGTTGCAACTTCTGGAAGTAATTTTTTAGATATTACAGGTATAAATGTCGATACTAATGCAAATAATGGTTTGAATGGTAATTGGTTGCTCAATTCTGGTAATATCCTTCTTGGTTCGGGAAATAGTTTTAATAGCACGGGTAACGATACTGTATTAGATATTTCCACTATAGAGAAGCAGTTGAGTGCAGGAAATAATATCACAATAGCAGCAACTGAAACGGGTAGTGAAGCAGGAAATATTAAAGCTGATAGTATTAATATTCAAGCCCAGAATAATACTCCAGTCACATTCACGCTTCAAGCCGATAACGATATTACTTTGTCAGAAGGTAACATTCAATCTACAAATAATCGCTTGGGCATGGTGTTGCAAGCAGATAACGACGGAAACGGTAAAGGTAATATTAGCCTTGGTAACGGCAGCCCAAAAAGTTTTGAAATTGATACAAAAGGAGAAAAATTTACTGCATCCGCAGATTCTATTGTATTTTCAGGTGCTGAGATTTTGAGTAAAAACACAGGTGTAAATGATTTTCAAATAGAAAACAGTGATATCAATAAAAAAGATAATGGTACTGGCAATAGTGGTGATATTCATATAGAGGCGAATGATTCGATTGTAGTTAAAAGCAGTGGTATTGTTCAAGAAACTGGTAATGCTAGCAATGGTGGCGATATTAATATCAAAGCTGACTCGCTTTCTATTCAAGGCGGAATTAGTAACAACACAAGCAGTTATGGTGATGCTGGAAATATAAATGTTAAAGTCAATTCTTTATCCGTAAAAGAGGGGGTAATAAGTAGCATTACTGATAGCAACGGTAACGCTGGATTGATAAATATTGAAACAGATAGGTTAGACGTAAATGGTGCCCAAATTGAAAGCATTACCAAAGGCTTTGGTAATGCTAAAGGGATCGCGGTTAATGCCAATTCAGTTTCATTACAAAATGGTGGATTTTCTACTATTACTGAAGGAAATGGTAATGCTGGAAAGTTATTGGTGAATGCGATCGACAAAATGTTTATTGGAAACGGTGCTTTGACTAGCGATTCCAATGGAATAGGTAATGCTGGTGAAATAATTGTAGATACTGGATCGCTGATATTACAAAATGCGTTTATTACTTCCAATGCGAATAATTTAAACTCTCAAGCTAATGGCGGAAATATTAATATCAAAGCAAATTCTATTTTATTGCGAAATAATAGTACTATAGCTAATTCAACTTTTGGTAGAGGAAATGCTGGAAACATTAAACTCCAAGCTAATCAAATAAAATTAAAAAATAGTAATAACATTCTTGCTATTGCTAAAGAAAATTCTACAGGTAATGCCGGAAATATTATAGTTGAAGCTCGTTCTATCTTGTTTGAAAACGAAGCTCAATTTATAAGTGATAATCCCGATAACATTAATAGTTTAGGCAGCATTACTGAAGGTAAAGGCAATGCTGGAGAGATAAAAATCGACGCAGAAGAGATAATTTTGCGAAATCAAGCAGGAATTGGAATTGATACAAAAAATGAAGGCAATGCCGGTAAACTTACTATTAATACCTCCTTGTTACAATTGGAAAACTCGCGAGTGAAAGATAATGCAGGTATAAATAGTAGTTCGAGTGGTTCCGGTAAAGCTGGGGAACTAACTATCAACGCTGACAGAATATTATTAGATAAAAGCGATATTGCAGCTCAAACGGAATCAGGAGATGGCGGTAATATTAACCTTAATTTGAAGGAATTTTTAGTATTACGTAATGGTAGCCGAATTTCGACTACAGCAGGTACTATAAGTGCAGGTGGAAATGGCGGTAATATTACTATCAATGCTCCAAATGGGTTTATAGTTGCTATCCCAAATGAAAACAGCGATATTACTGCTAATGCTTTTGAAGGTAAAGGTGGCAACATTCAAATCAACGCTTCTGGTATATTCGGTATTCAATTTCGAGAACAACCAACTCAACAAACTAGCGATATTAGTGCGAGTTCGGAGTTAGGTATAGATGGTAACGTAGAAATTAGTACTCCCGATCTCAATCCAAGCAATGAATTAGTTGAGTTGCCATCCATACCGATTAATACTAAATTAGCTCAAGGTTGCTATAGTCCGGGTTATGCTCAAAACCAATTTTTTATAGTCGGGCGTGGTGGATTACCTCCCTTAGCGGAAGATTTTCTCACACCTTCAGCCGTGCGAGTTGACTGGGTAAGTCCGAGATTATTTAGCGAAAACATCCCAAATAGAAATATTGAAATCAAAACGACTACAGAAAAACCCAAACGTATTGTGGAAGCTACAGGCTGGATAGTAAATGAAAAAGGCGAAATCATATTTACAGCAGATGCACCTGTAACTACAGCCGATAATTCTATGCAGCAAGCTAAAAAATGTGAATTAGTCAGGGAATGAATTCGCTAATTGTTCTTAACATTGATAATTTACTTGAGTATATCTGCGCGATATCGTGTTCTATTAGACATCTCCGGTTCGGAAAAAGACCTCTCTCCAAACCTCTCTCCTGGCAGGAGAGAGGCTTCATTTCCCCCTTCCCTCGTAGGGTAGGGGGGTTAGGTTCTTGCGTAAATTTCAAACCATATAAATGTTTTCCGGAGATGTCTATTTAATACTTATTCACTCGGCTCATAGTAGCTCTTTAGCGCCAAAGTTTCTATTTGGCGTTAAAGCACTGCTAAAAACATCTTTTTGATATTTACTAATTAATTTATACTTGCGATTGCGATTTATTTTTACTTCGGGTGGAAAGTCCCATTGACTTTAATAAACGGGAGATGTGATAGTTACTAACACTAATACCTAATTCTTTTTCCAGATGTTTTTTTAACCAGTGTGCCGTCCAACGTTCAAATGCATAACCGTATTCTCGCGGAGTACTAGTTACAAGCTCTTTTAAACGTTGAATGTACTGTTCGTTAATAACTTTTGGTCTTCCGATAGGGGAATCATTCCACTTATAAAACTGACCTGTTTTTACTATCGAAATCCAGTATCGTGCAGCCTCTTGAGAACAGCCTAGTTTTTTACATATATTTGTTTGAGATTCACCAGCATCTGTAAGTAACATAATATGAATGCGACGGCGAAATTCAGGACGCAGATTAGTTTCTAAGTTTTTTTGCAATAACTGGCGCTGGGAAGCTGTTAAATATAAACTCTGAGCGACTTCCATTGTTTCCTCCTTACATACTTTTAAGAGCAACTGATTTAATAGGGACTTTTTGTTTAAGAAAAGTTAATAAGTATTGAAATTGACAAGTATATGCAAGCGCGTCAATACAATAGATACGCTTCTATTTTTGTCATTAGTCGTTACTTAGTTACTACGTCGCTCAAACAACTTTTTCGCTAGCTAAAGCTCAAAAATCTTTTTCTTTATTAAAACTTCATATTGTTACGATTAATTAAAGATTGGTTAAAAACAATTTAATACAAAAAAATAAAAAACGTAATTCACGAAATTATGTGATTTAAATTTTAGAAAAAGTGTTGACACTCACAGAATATAGTTTTAAATAAAAGAGAGTAAAACCGTATAACACTCTAATTCGTTAAATAAAAATCTACGGATATAAATCATCTTCATTGAGTTGTATAAGAACACGATTTATATTTTAGATAAGTACGAATAAATCAACTAGAGCGATTTGACAAACATAAAACTGTTCCTCAAATTTGTAGATACTACTTTTTACCCTGTTTGACTCGGCTTTGAAAATAGTGTGAATTAATATGTCTTTCTGCTTTGTTGGTAATTGCGAATTAGCGATCGCCAAACCCCGTAGAAGAGATTTTGAATAATTATTTGCATTGATTAGCTATTGTAATTTTAATTAACAGTAGCTGAGACAATGTGTCATGTAACTAATGAGGAAAAAACAATGGCAGAGATTTTGACAGTAGAACAAGAATTACAGCTTGAAGCAGTTGGAGGAGAAGTAGAAAAACCTAGCACTATACAGGAAGCAACCTTTGAACCGACGAAAACAGGAAAACCGCAACCAACTCAAGTACCAAAATCTGATTTAGAGACGCTACAGAAAATAGAAACAGAAGCGTTAAAATCACCTCCAGACAAAGTTCAGACGACTGAAGCAAGCGATTTAGGGACTCTACAGCGAATAGAATCTGGAGTATTAGATGGTGATATAGAAGGCGGTTTCATTACTAACGGTTCTGGTTCTGCTCCTAGCCTCAGTCCAAAACCCGGTCCTATTTCTAAAGCACCATTATTTAGTCGAATTATAGGAACCCCCGGATCAGATGAATTAACAGGTACTCCACGAAAGGACTTTATCACTGCTTTTGGTGGGGATGACAGAATTTTTGCAAAAGGCGGAGATGACCGAATTAGTGGAGGAGGAGAAAACGATTTTATCAAAGGAGATGCAGGGAATGACCTGATTTTCGGCGATGCTAGCGCTAGTGAAAGTTTGCCCTTAGTGGGAAGCGGTAACGATACTATTTTCGGTGACGATGGAAATGATGAAATTTACGGACAAGATCGTGAAGATGTAATTTTCGGTGGTCGTGGAAAGGACTTCATTGAAGGTGGAGATGGCAATGATTTAATTGACGGACAGGAAGGAGCGGATATCCTTTTCGGTGATAGTTCAGAGGGACAACCGTTTTCAACTGCAACTGGTGACGACCAAATTTTTGGTGGAAGTGGTGACGATTATCTCGATGGTGGTAGAGGAAAGGATTTCCTTGATGGTAATAATGGAAACGACGATCTTGTTGGCGGACAAGGTAACGATGTTCTTGTTGGTGGAAGAGGGAAAGATACGTTAATTGGTACCGATACTATTTTCTTTGCCCCGCAGGAATTCGGATTTGGTGCTGGCGAAAGAGACACCTTAACAGGTGGTAAAAATAGCGATACATTCGTTTTGGGACTTGCAGAAGCTTTCACTAAAACTGAAGATGGTTTTGACGGCATTGTTAATGATGTGGTTCTCTACGATGATGGCAACGTTAATAATAATGGTACTCAAGGCTATGCTTTGATAGAGGATTTTGGTTTTGTAGGTGACGGTGTTATTCGTGGTGTAGATAAGATTCAATTAGCAGGTTCGGAAAGTGACTATTCTTTGGGTGCATCTCCTATTGGGGATATTTCTGGAACGGGAATATTTCTTGATGAAGGACAGAATACACCCGAATTGATTGGTCTTGTTAAGGGAATATCTCAGGATACTTTGAGTTTTAGCGATCGCACTCAATTTGTTTTTGTTTAATGAATCTTTAATTAGATAGCTGTTAAACGATACGGTATTGCAAGCACTTTAATATTATTTTCTAGTAATAAGTGATAGTTAGTTTACATTTCTATTACTTCAGGACTTAGCAAAAAGGCACATTTTTCTTGTAGGGTGTGTGACACTTAGAACAATTTTGAAGGCAATAATAAGGAACTTGTAGTGTCACGCACCACCAGTATATTGTGACAATTGCGGTCATTCCTATTATTTATTACAAGAAAATTGAATTGTGAATCAACGCAAACAATGGGTTTAACAGCTAACAAAATCAAGCAACACATTTTAAGAAAGTAGAAAAAAGAGGAAATACTTATGGCTTCCACAAATTTAGCTGTTGATTTCGGTGAAGTAATTCAAACACCAACAATTTTTCCCGACGAACAAGGTAAGGTTGAAGTTACTATTACAAATCAAGGAAATACTGATTTCAACGGACCTTTAGACCTGAAACTTTATGCTTCGACCGACAATGAATTAGATTTGAATAACCTGAATAAATTAGACGATGAAAGTGCAGAAGGAAATGATTTACTTAAAGGTACGGATGAACTTTTAGGTACTCTTCAACAAGATAATATTACCTTAGCTCCCGGAGAATCTCAAACTATAACAATAGATTTCGCTGGCTCTGAATTTCGGAGTGCGAGCGTTGTTTCACCAGGTTTATACTATCTATTTGCAGAGGTAGAACCGGGTAATGAGGGTGCTGGTAATAACGTAACTTCAGAAGCTGAATTAATTACTCAAGGTGACGCTGTTATCCAATGGAATTCAATTCTGTTAAACACCATCCAAGCGACTGGAAAAGATGGTGATGGAACTCCACCCCCATTAGCAGCACGCAATCAGGCAATTGTTCATCAGGCAATTTATGATGCTGTTTTAGAAGCACCAGACGCATCTGATGAAGCTGCGGTAATTGAAGCTGCTTCGAGGACATTAGTTGAATTGTTCCCCCAACAAACATCTACAATTGAAGGCTTGCGAACAGATTTTCTTGATGCTATTCCCGATAGTGAAGCAAAGACCAATGGTATAAATATAGGGCAACAAGCTGCTACTCAAATTCTAAACCAACGTGAAAATGACGGTGCCGATACAGCGCAAGCACCTTATACACCAGGAAAAGGTATAGGGGATTGGAAATTTACTTTCAAAGATGGTGATACTACAGATCAAAAAGAAGGTGTTATAGACAAAGCATTATTACCAGAATGGGGAACGGTGACTCCATTTGTTTTAGAAAGCGGCAATCAATTTCGTCCGTTTTCATTCCCGAACTTTAATAGTCCCGTTTACGCCCAACAGCTAAATGAAGTAAAGGAATTAGGTGCGGAAAACAATAGCGATCGCAATGCAGATCAAACAGAAATAGCCAAATTTTGGGCATATGACCGTGGTGACACATTTAGACCTCCCGGTCAGTGGAACGAAATTGCTCAAGATGTGGCATTAGAAAAGGGTAACAGTTTAGAACAAAATGCAGAGCTATTTGCAGTCTTAAATACTGGTTTAGCTGATGCAGGGATTGCAGCGTGGGATGCGAAGTATGTATACGATCAGATTCGCCCGATAACTGCAATTCGAGAAGCAGATGCAGACAATAATCCCAACACCATAGCAGATAAAGATTGGGAACCATTGCTTGATACTCCTCCATTTCCCGATTACATATCCGGACATTCCGTGTTTGGTGGTGCGGCAAGTGCAATTTTGGCTAACTTCTTCGGCGATGACACCAGTTTTGAGATTCCTTCTCAAGAATTACCGGGTGTTTCTCGGTCATATAGTAGCTTTTCACAAGCAGCTGAAGAAAATGCCAATAGTCGTCTTTTCGGTGGCGTTCATATTGAACAAGCTAATGTAGACGGGGTTGCTGTAGGTCAAGATGTAGGTAATTTTGTGTTTGAGAATTTTGGGTAATTAGGAGGATTGGTTTGTAGAGACGCGATATAATGCCCTCCGGGCACGCTGCGCTAACACGTCTCTACATCTACCAGAATAACAAAATATTTTATTATTCACACCCAACTGGTGCTTGCAAAGAACTACTATTATTCGACGAAGCAGTAAACACTATCTCTCCTTTTTCATTTACTATCCAACCCGTAGCTTCTACAATTTGATTTTTGTTTTGAGGTTGCTGCGCTTCGCTTTGCAATTTTAAATTTTGAATTTTTTCTTGGCTTTCTCTACTTCCATTCTCTGTATGAGGAGATACCCAACCTACCCGCACGGAATCGGATGTCAGCGTCTGTTCGGGTAAGGTCGGTAAACCACCGCGTCCGACTATGACAAATCGACTTTGAGCATAACTCGGTTCGTAACATCCCTGAGCTAATTTAGACTCTATTGGTATAGAAGGTAACTCAGTCAATCCAGTTTCTGGTTGAATATCAGGTGTATTTAGTTCAACACTACCATTTAATCCAAATTCCGAAGTTGCGTTAATTTCGCTGATATTATCATCGGTAGACTGCTGAGTACGGTTAACTAGTCCGTAGATACCAGTGGCAGTAATATCAATATTCCCTCCCTTACCTTCCGAAGCTAAGGCAAGAATATCGCTGTTTTCTGGAGGTATGGCAACTATAAAACCATCGGTAGCATCAATCGTAACATTACCACCATTGGCTTGGTTGCGAGCCTCGGCAGTTATCAAACTATTCCGACGCAGGAGCAATAAATCCAAATCTTGTAGCGTAATATTGCCACCATCGCCGTTACTGGTATCGGCAAAAATGTTTCCCTCGTCAAGTTTGATGGTATTCGCATTAATCTTCAGATTACCTGCTTCTCCATTTTCTAAGCCGCTTACAGTTATTTGAGCGCCATCTTGGATAGCTAAGTCGTTAGCAGTAATATTTACGTCACCAGCCTTGCCAGTTCCTCTGCTGCGAGCGAATATACCGCTAACGCCTTTACCATTCGGTGCAGTACCGCTGATTTCGATAGAATCGGCATTTATATTTAAATTTCCACCGTTGCCTTGGCTGCCAACAGCAGCACCACCTGCGATTACTGCTCCATCCTTAATAATTAAGCGTGGAGTGTTAATATTTAAGTCTTTTGCATCTCCGCTTCCTTGAGTTTGAGCAGACAAACCACGAGTGAAAACTCTATCATCTTCCCCTATTGCTGTTCCACTTAGTGTCACAGAATCAGAAGCATTTACAGTCAGATTTCCTCCATTACCTCGGCTAGCAGTCTGTGTACCAGCTGATACTACTGAGTTATCTTGAACAATTAACTTCTGAGTATTAATCGTTAAGGAACCAGCATCTCCGCTTCCTTGAGTTTGAGTAAATAAACCACTTAAATTTGAAGATCCAACAACTTTGACTATATTCGAGGCATTTATTGTTAGATCCCCTCCATCTCCTTTACTTCTAGTACCACTAGAGATATTGGCTCCATTTTCAACAATTAACTGTCCTGTTTCAATACTCAAATCACCTGCTTTGCCTTCAGCAAAAGTGATCGTAGACAAAGCACTAGGAATACTAAAAGGCTCGCCATTTGAATTTATTGCAATGCCTGTAATTTGTACAAATTCTGAGGCTTCAACAGATATAGTTCCCCCTGCACCTTCATTATCAGCAGTAGTTAGAACCCCAGAACCATCTTGTACTGTAAATTGTTTTGCTCTTACAGATATTCCTCTGCCATCTTGACTTCCTAGAGTTATTGCTTGTACTTCTGAAGCATCGCTAAGGTTAATCTTTTTACCTTGTAATTGAACCTTACCCCCTCCAGAACCATTAACATCTACCAAAGTATTATTTTTCAACAACACATCTGCAAATTCTAATTGATTTGGAAAACTTAAAGGTTGGTTGACATCATCTAAATTCAATATTACAGTTCCGATATCATCAACTGCTCCTAAAGCTATTTGACCGCTTTCAGCTTTTAGAAAAGCGTTATCGAGGATGATATTACCTCCAAGCAAAGCCATAGTTTCACCAAGCGGTACTTCTAAGTTTCCCTGTACTTGAATATCTCCCCTAGTTTTGCCAAATTGCAGCCCAAGAGGTACATTAACTGTTAACAGAGGTTCTGTTTGAGTGGCTGTTGCACTAAAAGTTTTACCGTCAGCAAAGTTAACGGCTTCAGCAGTACTAGCTACAAAAGAACCACCTATATTCAGTGTGGCATTTTCTCCAAAGATGATTCCATTGGGATTAATCAAAAATAAATTGGCGTTGGAAGTTTCAAGAGTACCTAAAATCTGCGAGGAATTACCACCCGTCACTCTAGTAATAATGTTTTGGATATTATTACTAGGACTTAAGAATAAGGCTTTTCTACCTTCACTAACATTGAGTTCCTTAAAACTATGAAATAAATTAGAGCCGCGAGTTGCCCCACCCGTTAGGAGTTCGGTAGAATCACCCTGGTAATTAGTGATAACGCGAGAACTTTCATTACCTAAAGTCGAATCGGGAACTATGTTGCTCTGAGCAATAGCGCGGTTATCAATAAAAGCAGTTAATACTCCAGCAATTGCAAAACAATTTGCAATTCCTGAGCGAAAATACCAATTATCACTGTTTATAATCATCTTGATATAGGAATCCATAGGAATCCAGTTTGATTAATATTAGCGCAAGCTTAGCGTTCACCGGAGATGCGGCTTAGCCATAACTATTTATTGAAAACGAAAACAGATAATAGCGGTCAGACCCTGCGACGACGCAAGTCGCAAGGGAATGCTGACCAAGAGAGGGAACAAGGAACTCTATACCTGAGCAAATTATAAGTCTATAAACAATGCAAAAAACTCCCGTATTATTCTTTATTGTTTTCCGATTGATTCAAATGTTGCCGTCTATAATTTAATATCAACTGTTGTATTTGCTCTTTTGATTCAGGAGCAAGCTCTTGCAGTTTATGTAAAATTGGAAGAGCTTGCCGTAATTTTTGTATAGCTCGTGGGTCATCTTTGAGAAGCTGTTGCATTGCCCTTGGATATCGCTGTTGCATTTGTTCTAATATTTCAGGAAGTTCCTGCGGTGCTTCGCTGTGCCCCATAGGTCCTGGGTCAGGCCACCTCCTGCACTGAGGATAATATTCTCCTCCAACTTTGCACTCTGGTATGCTACTCTGTCCCAAAACCAACTCCCCAGGAACAACAATCGCTCCTCCGATAATTAACAAATTTATCAACGCTAAATACCAGCGCGATCGCAGCAAACGCTGCGCGGCTGTTCGTGATTTATTTTGAGTCATATTTCTCGCTGTATTGTTCTTAACTAAACCTGACTTTTTCTGTATAAACATAGCTTCTCCTAATATTCTTCTAATCATTTACAAATACTTCCTAAACTATAAAATTTTCGCTGAAACTCACCTCTCCTAAAGCTATTTTTATACTAAAACGCTCTCCCGGCTCGCCACTCAAATCTAGCTGAATATGCTGATTGGCTTTTTTGGTTTTTGTATCGATTATTGATTGTTCGTCTTCATCTATCAGTATCAGTTGCAGGTTGACGGGTAAATAGGTTTGATTATTACCGGGCTTGAGTTCGATAAGAATGTTAATATTTGAATCTGATTCTGGGGTGATGGTGACAATTAAAGCGATTAATTCACCTTCATCTCCTAATTCTAAAAGCTTGCAACGCTTCAAATTAGTTGCTTTTAATTTGCTTCTAAAAGCTAAAGCAGGCTCAGTTGCTTCGTTACCTAAAACCGCTACTATATCCCAACCAGTTTCAAAGATATTTTGGAACCACTGACTCAGGTTTGCTAATGGTGTGAGTTTGTGCAGGTATGCGGGCAAATGTGCAAGTGAATGTAGATTATGCAGAGATAAATCGCCGCTTGCTACTGTATTTGGCGCAAATCCTCGCAATATGGCTTTTTGATGGTCGATCGCAATTTCAACTATTATATAACCAATCCTTTCCAACCCAAATAAAGGGGGAATGTAACAACCCAAAGCGCCCGGTGCGATCGCACGACATTCTAAACTACCTTTACCAATTATCCATAAATCTGCTACGTCTTCAGTTAAACGCACCGAAGAGTTCCAACTGTCTCCTGCTGCAAGGTTGGTGGGAATACCAATGATACGCAAATAATTATTAACGGCACATACAGCGAGGGTATTGAGATAAACCCGATCCGCAACGCTAGGTATTGGCTGTTCGTTAGCAAATTGCCGCGCTATCTGTAATATTTCTGATGTTAATGGTACCGGAATCGACCAATCCTCAGTTAGAAACTGGTTATTTTTATTCATGACACTTGTTTTTTCGGGTTTGTTTAGTGCCGCTTTGAACAATATCTGATTCTTCTATATAACCGTTGGTTAAACCGAATTCCCGTAACAGAGGCAAGCATTTACGGTTGTAAAATTTGGGTAAATCTTTTGCTTGTTGTGGATTTAGTTTAAATTCATCGGCAATAGTTTGCCAAGAAGGTGTATCTGGAGGAAGTCGCCGTAAAATTAAAGCTTGAGCGTTAATTTCGGGGCGTTTGCGGAAGCAAACACTACGTAATCGTCCGTCTGGATCGTTTTGCACCCATAATATGGTTTTTTCCCAAATTTCCATGACCGATTGAATATCTGGGGAAGCTACTATATTATCTACGGGATTATTTATAACTCCTTGTTCTGTTTGTATGGCTGTAATAAATCGCCGCTGCTGTCTATATTTACCATCTCGCATTCTTCTCAATCGCTTTTTAAGTTCATCATCAAGCCAAACAATCGGACTTTTAATATCCGGATTATATTCTTCTGGGTGTTCGCAACAATATTCCCACATTTCTTGGAGAGCATCATTATAGTACGGTGTATGTTCCTTCCAAAGCTTGCCAGATTTCATTACTAATATATGCACCCTTGCCAACAATTGCTGACGCTCCAAACTTTTGGGTAGATGAAGAATGGCAGAAGCAATAAGCTGGCGGAGTTCTAAATCTAACTCATTCATAAAACAATATACGAAAATTTTCTACCATACCCTGAAAACGTGACGTATTAAAACGTCTATAGATAGTTCGTTTGATTTGAGGGTTGTTATGATAACTGATAAAAATACACTTTCGTATCTTATTATTCCGTGCCAGCTTAAAAATTGACTACTACGATCGATTCTGTTTTGCCCTCCGTAGGTGATTTGTTTAGTTACTACGACTAACAAAGAGGTTTTTCGCAGATAGTTGAAAATAATTTTGGCTGAAGTTGTCTTGTTAGGAAGTAAGGAGTAAGAGCTACGCCCTAATGGTGCCGGGTGAGGGGAGAAGGGGAAGAGGGGTAGAAAGGTTCGTAGTAATTTTAATCCCATCTGATGATTTGTTACCTCGCACGGATGGACTGATGGCGATCGCAATCCAAAATCCAAAACAAAAACATCAATTGAAAAATTATTGCCCATATTCCGGTAATGGTGTGCTATAGTAGTAGCAACATACAAAGAAAGAGCGAAATGCTCTGCCTTGTTTGAGATTAAAAGCCGCTTAGGCAACAAGGAGGTGATGCCCATGATAGAAAGTAGTATACGCATGGGTCATCAAGTTGCAGCAAACCGGCTGTGTGCCGGAGCTGTTCTCTAAAAGTTAATTTAGTCTTTTTAAAAGATTAATTTAACTTAAGCGACAAGGCTGAATTGGAGTTCCTTCCGGCAGTCAGGTTGCAACTTGAAGACCCGCTACACCGCTCTTAGATTAAGTTATCCAACTTAACTAAGAGCGGATAGTTTTTTATGGGTACTTTAAAGATTTTTTAGAATTGCTTTCAAATTAGTCAGCGCTTCATTTTTGGCTAATTGCGCCAATATTAAGAGGCATTATTTGAATTTATCGTTAGTAACAACAGGTCTTAAGCTAATTAAATCCTCGATATTGCGTTTCATGGTATCGCAAATCGCACTTAACGGTAAGTCATTATCATCGAAACCGAAAGGATTTTCTATTTCTAAGCCAATAGATTCGATACCAAACAAGGTAAAACTGATTACCGCAGTAATTAGACCAGTCATCCATCCAAGACTTTCTACTAATTGGAAAGGTAGCAACAAGCAATAAAGTATTAATAATTGTTTTAGGTGAATAGTATAAGCTAACGGTATCGGTGTTTTTAAAATCCGCTCGCACGCTCCCAGGTTGTCTACCAATTTGTTGATTAATTCTTGCATCGTTATTAACTGATAATTGTCCAAACGATTAGTTTTGTACTGTTGCTGCAAATAATCTCCTATCCAAAAAGCTATTTCTAAAGGAGGATGATTCATTGTTAGTAGTGTTAAGTACCTTGATTCAATCATCAACTCTTCTAATTCACTATTTGCTGGCTGAGAACGTAGATGTAATTTGGTAGCCACTGCAAAAGCTACTATTAAATGTAATACAGCAACTTTATCTTTTCTATCTTCGGGACATATTTCATCAACTGACACCAAAATTAATCGCGCTAAATTTCTGACATTATTAACAACACTTCCCCAAGCTTTTCTACCTTCCCAAAAACGGTCATAGGCTGTATTTGTGCGAAATACTAGCAATAAGCCTAAGACAATACTGGGTATAACACTACTAAAAATGGGTTGGGATACAGGTACATCTAAGTAGTAAAGTAGACTCACAAACTCACCGAAAATTCCAAAAAATATAACTCGGCGATAAATTGCTGTTATAACCGTACCTTGAATTTGAAAAGCTAAGCGCAGCCGTCTTCGTCTTTGCGATCCCATGCAGTACCAGAATAAATATGTATATAGTTGTTTAAGACATAAACATTTAAAGTATAAATTAAAATGCGTTATCGAAGATTAACGTGTCGATTTTCTGACAAGAATTTTAAGTTGTATGACAGGTTTCGCCCAGACAGATGATTCTCATAACACTCTCGAATAATTACCACATTCCGGTTAAGCTGCACCCATCCTTAAGTAAGATGCGATCGAAAATTTGTAGGGTTAACGTTGATGTCAAATTGTCAACAATCTATTGTTTGACTTACAGGCAATCAACAAACATACTGTAGAAGATTAAGTCGAATTTAAGTTAAAGAATTAAAGCTCTTTATCATTATTTATTGACTTTAATCTTAAATGTATGACAGTTAACAATCTGACCATATATTGCGTTCTGCTTCACTTGTCTTATAATTAAAGGCTATAAAGGATATGTTTTGCATAAGTTAATTACATGGATTTTTATTTAAATTTAGTGGGTTCTTAACTTAGCAATAACTAGAATTGTATGTGAGGTGACTGTGCCTCATAAGCAAGCTTCACTATGTGAGTGCATTTTGCCAATATTTGCAGCAAAATAAGTAAATTATCTGTGTAAGGTGTGAGGAAGAGGAATGATGTCTAAGTCTAATATTTTGTGGAAATCCTTGGCGTTGAGTCCGGCAGTTTTCGGAGCAACATTGTTAGTTTCAACAACTGCGATCGCGGCTCCTACTACAACCGACGAATCTAAGGCTGTTGGCGCTGAAGTATTTCAAACCGAGAAGTCAGATGAAGCAACATCTGTATTTTCAGCTTCTTTAGATTCAGAAACACAAACGCTGGCTCAGGCTCAACAAACTGAAGACAACGTTTTACAAGAAGTAAATCAGTACAGTAACGAAGGACAAGAGAATGGAAGTCAGTCTCAGGTAACTTCCGTTTCTCAGTTTTCCGACGTACAGCCAACCGATTGGGCTTTCCAAGCTTTGCAATCCTTGGTGGAACGTTATGGCTGTATCGCTGGTTATCCAAACGGTACCTACCGTGGGAACCGCGCTTTAACTCGTTATGAATTTGCAGCAGGTTTGAATGCTTGTTTGGATAGAGTTAACGAATTAATTGCCACCGCCACTGCTGATATTATCAGCAGAGAAGATTTAGCAACTTTGCAGCGCTTGCAAGAAGAATTTTCTGCGGAATTAGCGACTTTACGCGGACGAGTAGATGCTTTAGAAGCGCGTACTGCTGAAATCGAAGCTAATCAATTTTCTACAACAACCAAGTTAGCTGGTGAAGCAATTTTCGCTTTAACTGATGCTTTTGGTGACAATGTAGGCGATCAAAACAATACTGTCTTCCAAAACAGAATTCGCTTGGACTTGCAAACCAGCTTCACTGGTAAAGATGTTCTGCACACCCGTTTAGCGACTGGTAATGCTCAACGTTTGAATACTGGAACTCCTGATTTAGACGTTGATGCAGATGGAATTGCCGATATTGGCGCTACTAACTTCCAAACCTTTAACTTAACTGGCGATCCAACTAACAGCAATGATGTTTATTTAGATTGGTTGGCTTACTACACCAACTTGGGTCCGGCACAACTTTATGTTTCTGCTACTGGCGGTATTCACAGCGATTATGCTGCTACCGTTAACCCTTACTTCGAGGATTACGACGGTGGTAACGGTGCTTTGTCTACCTTTGCTTCTGAAAGTCCTATCTACCGGATCGGTGGTGGTGCTGGTGCGGCGCTGAATATCAAGTTTGGTAAAGGTGGCGGTATTCTTCGTCCCAGTTCTTTGACTGTTGGTTACTTAGGTTCCGAACCCAGCAATCCTGGAATTGGTTCGGGTATATTCAACGGTAACTATGCAGCCCTCGGACAGTTGAACTTTAACGTTAGTAACCGCATTGCATTAGCAGCAACCTACGTTCATGGTTATCACGGTGCGGGTAGCACTTTATTTGATGCAGGTGGATTCGGAGGTACAACAACAAGAGCAGATGGTTCAGTTATTCCTAATCCTGTAGTTGGTACCGCACAAGCAAACTATATTGAAAACCCAGCTTCCAGTAATTCCTACGGTTTAGCTGCTGCGATCAGACCTAGCAATAAGTTCTCAGTCAGTGGTTTTGTTTCTTACCACGATGTTACTGGCTTCGGCGCTGGCGATGACTTTGAAGCTTGGAGTTGGGGTGCTGGTGTAGCTTTACCTGACTTCGGTGGTAGAGGAAATGTTTTAGGTTTCTTCGGAGGCGCTCAACCTTATTCTCTTAATCGAGTTGCAGGTGTTCAAGATGGTGATGTTCCTTATCACATCGAAGGATTCTACAAGTATCGCGTCAACGATAACGTTTCCATCACACCTGGCGTTATCTATCAAACTTCTTCCGGACAAAATAGCGATAGCGACGATGTATTCATCGGTACTCTCAGAACAACCTTTACGTTCTAGATTGCTCTTTGTTAATCTAACAGTTTGATATAAGTTGCTCTCCGTTAATTAGCGGGGAGCAATTTATTTATGGGGGGAAAGCAGCAAACCCCAGTGGAGAACCGGAGTATACTAAAGAAAGTTAGGAGTTATGAGTTAAGAGTTAGGAGTTTAGATCGAATGTTGTAATGTCAAAGGGTTTAAAAATACTTTTTAATCTTGTTTTTCGTAGTGCTGCCTTCCGCACAGTAAGGTGAACGCGTAGCGTATCCTCTTAGGACAGCATCTTGCTCGCTGGGGGCTTCTAGCGAGCGAGACGCTCGCACTACCCAAATCCTTCATAACTTATGTGGCGAAGTACTAGTACTCTGTCCCATTAGTTAGCGAGCGAGACGCTCGCACTACCCAAATCCTTCATAACTTATGTGGTGGAGTACTAGTCGATTGCATTAATCTTGATGGGTTAGTTTTTCCCGTAACGTCGGGAGACGTAGCACTGCGGAGTTCTCTACAACCCGTCAAAACTTTTGAAATGGATTAATAGTAGTACTTTGTCCTATTAATTCTGATGGGTAATAAAGGTTCGTAGTAAGCGCTGTCTTCGCTCCGGATTTAGGGCTTAAGCCGCCACGTAGAACCCGTCAAAATTAATCGGACAGACCAGTAGTTCACCATATTAAATATGATGGGTAATACATTCGTAGTGCGAGCGAGACGCTCGCTCGTTACAACCAGCCAGCTAAAAGCAACCAGCCAGCGAGACGCTCGCACTACTATCTGAATATACAAAATTACCTATCTAGAGGGTTCTAATTCATATAACCTCTAACTCAATATTCCTAATTCATAACTCCTAACTCCTAATTCCTAACTATTATCAAAAATGCTTGTGGAACTTTCATGTAAATCAGAATATGCAATTTTGGCGTTATTAGAGTTAGCAACTCATTATCAAAAAGGGGAGCCGTTGCAAATTCGACAAATTGCAGCGCAACAAAATATACCCGATCGCTATTTGGAACAGTTGCTAGCAACGTTAAGGCGTGGCGGGCTTGTTAAAAGTCAACGCGGTTCTAAAGGTGGTTATTTCTTGACGCGAGAACCTTGGAAAATCACTTTATTCGATGTTTTTCTATGCCTGGAAGGACTTGATAAATTAAAAAACACTGAAGAAGATAGTATTAAAACTTGTGATAGTGCCGTTGTAGAAGATATCTGGGAAGAAGCACGTCAAGCAGCTAATTCGGTATTACAAAAATATACGCTGTTAGATTTGTGTGAAAAGCGGGATTCTCAAAAGAATTTGGATATTATGTATTACATTTGATTTTTGATGGGGCATTGGCAGGGAGTAAGGAGTAGGGAGTAGTCATCGGTTATATAACTTCCTCTGTAATTATATAAATAATGCAGGCTTTACTACTTAGAATATATATAAGTATTTGATTGGCATACAATTCAAAAATATAACTTTTGTAGCCTATACCTGGGAGCCTTTACCGATCGCGGCGAATTAAAAATATAGAGATTATTGCGATCGCCACAATTAGATAGCACATTTCTATGTTTCTTGTTTCCTATTCCCAATCCCCAATGCCCAATTCCCAATTTTAAATTAAACATCAGAAAATGCGTATTGCCCGTAATATTACTGAAGTTATCGGTCGCACTCCTTTAGTGCAGCTAAATCGCATTCCTCAAGCAGAGGGCTGTGTGGCGAACATTGTGATGAAGTTGGAAAGCATGAATCCTGCGGCATCGGTAAAAGATAGAATTGGCACTAATATGATTAATGCCGCTGAAGCAGAAGGTTTGATTACTCCTGGGAAAACGCTGCTGGTGGAACCAACTTCTGGAAATACTGGAATAGCTTTAGCGATGGTGGCGGCGGCTAAAGGTTATCAATTGGTGTTGACAATGCCGGATACCATGAGTTGCGAACGACGAGCAATGTTACGGGCTTATGGGGCGGAACTACAATTAACGCCGGGAATTGAAGGGATGAGTGGAGCAATTCGGCAAGCGCAACTGATTGTTGATAAAACTCCTGGGGCGTATATGTTGCAACAGTTCCGCAACCCAGCAAATGCGAAAATACACAGAGAGACTACTGCCGAAGAAATATGGCAGGATACAGATGGTAAGGTCGATATGCTTGTTGCCGGGATAGGTACTGGAGGAACAATAACGGGTATCTCAGAAGTCTTAAAAATACGTAAACCCGATTTTAAGGCGATCGCCGTTGAACCAGCTTCCAGTCCAATATTATCTGGAGGAAGACCCGGATCTCACAAAATCCAGGGAATTGGAGCGGGGTTTGTTCCTCAAATATTAAAAATGGAATTGATTGACGAAGTAATTACTGTTACCGATAATGAAGCGATCGCATACGGTAGAAGGTTGGCTAGGGAAGAAGGGTTATTATCTGGTATTTCGACTGGAGCGGCTTTATGTGCAGCGGTTATTGTTGCTAAGCGTAAGGAAAATCAAGGACGTTTAATTGTATTGATTCAGCCCAGTTTTGGGGAAAGATATTTAAGTACCCCGCTGTTCCAATTAGAATAGTGCGTTTCATTAATTCCGACGGGTTGTAGAGAGCTCCGCAGTGCTACGTCTCCCGACATTCACAAGAAAACAAACCCATCAAAAATTATGTAATTAAATACTAGTAGTCTATTGCATTAAATATGAAGGGTTCGGGTAGTGCGAGCATCTTGCGATCTTGCTACCACGAGGGAGCGAGACGCTCCCACTACGAATAATTTACCCCGCTTTCTTAACGTGGTGAAGTACTAGTAGTTGATTGCATTAAATTTGATTGGTTCTACGTGCTGATTTTAGTACTAAATCCGGAGGGCTAAAGCCCTTACTACGAACCTTTTTACCCATCAAAACTAATGAAATAGACCACTAGCTATTACTCTTAGAGGATGCACGGGAAAGCTATTAATATAACTCGAAACTTAGATCCCTCTAAATCCCCCTTTTCTAAGGGGGACTTAAACCCCCCTTAAAAAGGGGGGAAGGGGGGATAATCCGAAAATTGCGGTATAAACGATATTCAAACATCCTCTTACGATAAGATAAATTGTAGTAATGCCACAATCTAATCACTACGAAACTCTTAATATAGATAGGAATGCCAGCCAAGCGGAGATAAAACAAGCTTATCGCCGTTTGGTAAAGTTGTTTCATCCTGACGTGAATCAAAAAGCAACTGATAGCGAGCAAATTATCCGCATTAATGCTGCTTATGAAGTGTTGGGCGATACTCAAAGCCGTCAATCTTATGACAGACAACTGCATTACAGTTTTGAGAAAACGAATAGTAAAACACAGCAACGAACTCAAACAGCCCAACAGCAATACAAAAAGAGACGCAAGACGGGACGAAATGCTGATGAGCAAGTTGAGAAATGGTTACGGTTTGTGTATCACCCGGTTAATGAATTTGTGTGCGGTATTCTTGATTCTTTGGAAGAGCAAATCGATAAATTAGCCGCAGATCCTTTTGACGATCGCTTGCTCGAAGACTTTCAAGACTATTTACAAAATTGTACGGAAAACTTCAAGCAAGCACAAAATAGTTTTCGTTCTTTACCAAATCCCCCTAGTTTAGCCAGAGCTGCGGCTCACCTTTATTACACATTGAATCAAATTGGTGATGCTCTAGGAGAGTTGAAATATTTTCCTCTCAATTACGATGAAAGTTATTTGCACGCTGGACAAGAAATGTTTCGTATTGCAACTCAGCTATATTACGAAGCACAAGATTCTATGGGTGCTTACAAATGAAGTCTGAATAGAATACTTTTACTACAAATGTTTTACTTGCTTTATATTTAATTTTAAGATAATATCAGTTTTCTTCATAAAAGTATGAAATCTGAGAGGATTATGTGTTAAATTTTATTTATAATTAGATACTTGTGTAAATAGTTTTTACTTTTTCTATTTTCAGTAAAATATAATTTTTTATTAAATAGTTAAATAATCTACCTTTATAGAAAATTTAAAGTTATTTGCCTTCAAAGCTTATTTAAAGAAAATTATATATTTAACTAAGATTTTGTTAATTTTTTATATAAAAATCGAAAAAAATCATTTTAATTATAAAGCTGTTATGGCTAACCTTATTAGACCAAATAAATTTTAGATTTCATCTAACAAAATTTGCGATAATTCTTCATATTTCGCGTTTATCTATGGAATTCATCTAAAATCATAATTGTAAATTGATTGACTAAAAGGTTATTTTAAAGTTATTACAAAAAAGTTATTAAACGCCAATATAATGCAAAAACAAGAAAATTTAATTTTAATTGTTGATGATAAAAGTTATAACATCGAACTCTTATTCCATGTCATGCAAATAAATGGACATGGCGTGTTGGTAGCTAACAGTGGCGAAAGTGCGTTGGAAAAAGTTAAAATCGTCTTACCCGACTTGATTTTATTAGATATCATGATGCCGGGAATGGATGGATTTGAAATCTGTAAGCGGTTAAAAGCCGATCGCAAAACTAAAGATATTCCAGTAATTTTTATGACTGCCCTTACAAATACGGCAGATAAAATCAAAGGATTTAAACTTGGAGCAGTAGACTATATTACTAAGCCATTTCAGCAGGAGGAAGTGTTAGCGCGGGTAGATGTACAGTTAAAACTGCAAAATTTGAATCGTCAATTGCAGCAATCCCAATTTCGATTAATGCAAGCGGAAAAAATTTCATCTTTGGGACAGTTAGTTGCTGGTGTAGCCCATGAAGTTAACAATCCCGTCAATTTTATTGCTGGTAATTTAGAACATAGTAATTGTTATATAGAAGAGTTAACTAATTTAATAAATCTTTATCAAAAACATTTACCACTACCACCTGAAGAAATTAAAAACAAAATTGAAGAAATCGATTTAGATTTTTTGTTAGAAGATTTACCAAAAATGATTACTTCGATGAATCTGGGTATTGAACGTATCAGCGATATTATGCAGTCGTTACGTAAGTTTTCACGCAGAGACGCTACACAGAAAAAAACTACCGATATTCATCAAGGTATTAATACAACTTTGATGATTTTGTCTCATCGCTTGAAAGCTAATAAAATTCATCCCAAAATTGAAGTTGTCAAAGAGTACGGCGATTTACCCGAAGTTGAATGCTATCCGGGACAATTAAATCAAGTATTTATGAATTTACTCTCGAATGCTATTGATGTATTTGAAGAAGGAATAGAAACCGATAAATGTTTTATTCCTCAAATTCGTATTAAAACAGAATTTATTAATAATAATAGTGAAAAAAATATTATAAAAATTATTATTGCTGATAATGGTTATGGAATGTCTGAAGAAGTACGAAGTAAGTTATTTGATGCTTTCTTTACTACAAAACCAGAAGGTAAAGGCACTGGTTTAGGGCTTTCAATTAGCTATCAGATTATTACAGATACTCATGGTGGCACTTTAGAATGTTTTTCAGAAGAAGGTGAAGGTACGGAATTCGCGATCCATATTCCGATATAGGGAGTAGGGAAGACGAGGGGATGGGGAGATTGGGGAGATGGGGAGATGGGGACAAGGGGAGATGGGGAGATTGGGAAGAGGGCGAGATTGGGAGATTGGGAGATGGGGAGATGGGGAGATTGGGAAGAGGGGGAGATGGGGAGATTGGGAGATGGGGAGATTGGGAGATTGGGAAGAGGGCGAGATTGGGAGATTGGGAGATTGGGAAGAGGGAGGTAGTTAAATAGCGAGCAAGATGCTCGCACTACTCTTAATTCGTAATTCTTAATTCTCAATTCCTAACTCTTAACTCCCTACTCCCTACTCCCTACTTTCTACTCCGGTGGTACCTCCAATGGTTTATGCTGGAAGCAGTGAAACGTTAAGAAATCTTAAATTCTGCTTTCTAGATACTCATGCAATGCATTGTAAATCGCCGCGCTCAGTTTTCGGCAAGTCATCGGTATTGGTTTCCTTCTAATAGCGAAGCGCAGAATGTTAAGCAATTTGGTGCTTGTGCTAATTTTCCCGGACACGGACATAACTATGTATTATTTGTTTCTCTTCAAGGGGAGTTAGATGAATATGGGATGGTACTCAATTTGTCCGATGTGAAACAGGTAATTAAGCGAGAAGTTACCAGTCAACTAGACTTTTCTTATCTCAACGATGTATGGGAAGAGTTTCAAGAAACATTACCAACAACTGAAAATATTGCACGGGTTATCTACAAACGGTTATCACCTTATTTACCTATAATTCGCGTGCAGTTATTTGAACATCCTCAACTTTGGGCAGATTATATGGGAAATTCAATGGAAGCTTATCTAACTGTAAGTACTCACTTTAGCGCCGCGCATCGGTTAGCTAGTCCTAAACTGAGTAATGAAGAAAATTTCGAGATTTACGGTAAATGTGCTCGTCCTAACGGACACGGACACAATTATCATCTAGAAATTACTGTGAAAGGTGAAATTGCCGAGCGTACTGGCATGATAGTTGATTTAGGCGCTTTAAATCAAGTTATTGATGATTATGTTGTTGAACCATTCGACCATACTTTCCTGAATAAAGATATCCCTTATTTTGCCGAAGTAGTTCCTACCGCTGAGAATATAGCACTTCATATCAGTAATTTATTGCGTCAACCGATCGCACAATTAGGAGCAAATCTTTACAAAGTTAAATTGATCGAAAGTCCGAATAATTCCTGCGAAATTTACTCTAATAATCACAAATTTTACTCAAGTGCGATCGCACAAGATGAAGCTGTTTTAGCATAGTTCTAAATTACTATCGGTCTAATTTGATATTTCTCAAATCAAGGCTTTTATAGCCTTTTTTTATTGATTATTTTACATAAACAAATATTTTTTTGATATCTAACCCTAAAAATGTGCGATGCGTACAAAAAATTCTTAGGGTTTATGCTTTGATTTCATATGTTGAGTGACGGCAAATTCACTTCGGATTTGTCTCTCTTCTTCTGCAATCTTAAATACATTTTTCTTTGAGGAGATGTTTTATTTAGCACAAAATAATTATGACAAATAAGTCTCATTTTTGACATATCTTTTGATTCTACAGATAAAAGGTTTGTTTTATTCAAAATATATTACTTTAGATATTAGTAGTTACTGAACTGAGTATTTATAATCGGGAAAAAGCGATCTTAGTAGGTTTACCAATGATTGCTACAAGCTAATTAGTATAAAATAGTTCAAAGATGAATCAACTGCCAATCTATTTATATTTAAATCTAATAAAATCTAATAATCGGTCGATCGCGTCGGTAATTATATAAGCGATAAATGGTTAATTCTCTACTGTTTGTCTGTGCCAACAATATTCATTTATTCAATATTAAAATTGGGTTATGTCCTTGAAGATAGATTCTCAACAGGCTTTAGTCAGCGTTATAGTGCCAGTTTACAATCGTTCAATATATTTAAAACAAGCGATTCAAAGCGCTCTGAATCAAACTTATCAAAATATTGAAATTATTGTTTCTGACGATTGCAGTCCAGAATCTCCAGAAGCGATAGTGAAATCTTTTGAGGATCCCAGAATTCGATTTCGGCGCAATCCAAAAAATTTGGGAGTTGCGAGCAATATTATTACTACAGTAAAAGAAGCACGAGGAAAATACGTTGCCAGTCTCAATGATGATGATATGTGGGACGAGAACTTTTTAGAAAAACTTGTTCCGCAGCTTGAGAATAATCAAGAATTAGTGTTAGCTTTTTGCGACCATTACATTATAGATGACCGCAGCAACATCGATCGCGCAGCGACAGAAGAATGCACTCGAATGTGGAAGCGCAACGAATTAAAAGAAGGAATCTACCAACCTTTTTACAAAATTGCATTAATTAATCAAGCCGTACCTAGTTCAGTAGCGGCAGTAATCAGAAAAAATGCCATTGATTGGGATAATTTTCCTCCTCAAGCCGGACCTTTTTGGGATTTATATTTAACTTATATGGCTTGTCGGAATGGTGGAGGGGCGTATTATTTTCCACAAAGATTGAGTAAATATCGCGTTCATGCACTATCCGAAACCATGAATATCGGTAGTAAAAATACCAAAGCTAAAATTAGAGGTGCATCATCTTCTGTTTTTTGTTTTAGCCAATTTATGGAAGATGAAGCATTACAAGAATTCAAAGGTTATTTTCGCAAAAAATGGTTACACGCCCAGACTACCTTAGCGATCGGTTTATTGCGAGATGAAAATATTATTGAAGCAAGACCTTTACTATTATGTGCCTTAATTCAACAAAAATTTAATCCAAGAACTATTGCAGCATTTGCGATCAGTTTTATTCCCAAACCATTAGCGCGTAAATTGTTGGTTGGGCATGGGGTTTAAGGTGAAGAGTATTGAGTAGGGAGTAGGGAGTAGGGAGTAGGGAGTAGGGAGTAGGGAGTATTGAGTATTGAATTAGGAATTAGGAATTATCTCCCCCTCTACCCCCTCTCCCCCATCTTCCCCCTCTCCCCCATCTTCCCCATTTCCCATCACTTCACTTGAGCTACCACAGTGCGGTGACGGGGGCTGCTTGGGGTAATTGTTGGAGTTTGGAATCCGGCATCAATTAGGGCTTGTTTGATGTCTAAAGTGAAATATTCATCTAAATATGGTTCGGTACTTTTGAGTAGAGTGAATACGTAACGCGGCATTTTTTGATAAGCTTCACATTGAGGATTCATGCATTTAATTGCTAAATAACCGTTAGGACGCAATACTCGCCGCGCTTCTGTAAATATTTGGCGTATTGCGGATTGGGGTAATTCGTGACAGGTTAAGTAAATTGAAACTAAGTCAAATGAAGCATCAGGTAAACCTGTAGATTCTGCTGCGGCATGAACCCAATTGATATTTGCTTGACGCTGTTGCGATCGATAGTTAGCGACTGATAAGAAATAAGGAGATAAATCCAAACCCGTAACTTTAGCTTGGGGATAAGTTTCTTGTAAAGCAAAGGTACTTAAACCGACACCGCAAGCCATATCTAAGATATCTTTTGGTTCGTGAATTTGTGAAAAAAGAATATTGTGATAAGAAGCGCGTAGTTTTGAGTCTCCTGCTAATTCTCCGGCTTTATTAAAAATTGTTGAGTGAACTGTCAAAGAGGCAACTTCTAATTCTAAAGCAGGTTTCCAACCCAGATTACCTTGTTCGTAAGCGTGGAATGAAGTGAGGTAATAGTCGGGATAAGAAAGACTGGGGTTTTCTACTTTTTTAATTTCACTTTCCCAATCAACGACTTTCATTTCTTCTACTTGTTTTTTCCAAGGTACACCAATTCTTTCCCCGCGTTTTACCATCATTTGACGGGCTTGATGTTTGGCTATACCGTACAGTGGCTTAATTCCTAGTAATCCATTAATCAAGCGTGTAGAAAATGGGATAGTGTTTTTTGTAGCGATAACCATCAGTAATATTAATTAATTTACTTGTTGATTTTGGAATCTGAAAAACTTTGTCTCTAAGAATAATAAGCTTTGAAGGGAATTATGTTTGAAGTTGATAAGAATATTTAACAGAGATGGGGAGAGAGGGGACAAGGGGACAAGGGGACAAGGGGACAAGGGGACAAGGGGACAAGGGGACAAGGAAAATTTTAACCTTTGACCTTTAACCTTTGACCTTTGACCTTAATTACTCCTAACTCCTAACTCCTAACTCCTAACTCCTAACTACTCATCAATCTGCCAAGAATCTTTGGTAAATTCTTCGTCCAAAATCCGCTTCGGCTTGACGATGACAATTAGTCTTCCTAATATTTCTACTTCTGGTTCGGTTTCAAACCATTGAAAATCTAATTCTCCGGAATTATTGACTACGAAATAACTGCCATCATCCCATTTTCTTTGAGAACGATCTACGGCTACCATCACTTGCTGTGCAACATTCTGCTCTTCATTGGGAAACTTATGATTTTGACATAATATTACTACCGGATCTTGAGCATTCAAGACTACTTGCCAACCGGGTAAGGGTACCCACGCACCAATACCCTCAAATTTCACCATGTTAAACGGTCCGATCTCTTCCACGATCGGAACCGCTTTTAAATCATCTGGTGTCAGCGGTAACTCACCTACCACGGGAACCACGCGAGACATTTCTGCGTCGGATTCCAGTCGGTAAAAGGGTAACAGCGGTGCGGGACGTTGGGGAACAACTGTAAAATCAGTTAGTAGCTGTTCGATTTTTTTGCGTGCCGTATCCGTATGAGCGAACTTTAAACCCTTGGCAATAAAGCGCGATCGCATTTGTAAATCTGATTTTTGTCTGGCTTGTTTCCAAGTTTGATAAGCCACCGCATCCCCCGGATGTGCGGAAAACCCTTCAGGTAAATTACGCAGACGAGAATAATCTTTGATTGCTCTGGCTATTTCTTTGACTTCATCCGCATCAACTTTATGCTCAAAAGCAAGCTCGGCAGCACCCGCACGCTCTTCTTGAGTAAGCATCCGAAACTCGTACAGTAAATCGCTTCCTCGTTGCGAGTAATGGGATTTTACTTCCTCCGAAGCACCACCTTTTTCTAAGGAATTATAAACTTGAGAACCAACAATAATTTGATTTTGCTGAATTGGTTCAAAACCCGTGGCTTCAAAAATATCTTGAGGATTGTAACCAGATTTTTGTAGATAAGCACAAGCTTGTCCCCATTCCACCCAGTTTCCTTCTTTTTGCCTTAGCTTTCGCAATAATTCTTGAGATAGTTCTTGGTTTGGTTGATTTTCAGCATTTTGAGGGTTGGGTGGTAAATCTGTCATTTGCAATCTCTGACAACTGAGGAAAACGCGCAGTAATAAACATTATTTTATGCCCTAACGGTAAATAAACGTGCCTGACAAAACATATAGTTACAGAATTGTTAAAGAATATTAAGCCCAAAGTTAAAAAAATAAACTCAAGTCTTGAGGTGAATACTCAACCGCTAGCTAAAATTATGAGTTATCAAAGAATAATCCAGTATGCAAGGCTAATTTGAATACCGTATTTTCTCGGATAATACTAACTAGTTTTTATCGGAAAATACCGCTTTAAGTCCAGTCATAAAGACATTTATAGGAAAACAACAATTCCGGATTTAGTTTTGTCTCAAATATAAAAAAGCACATATGATGTAAAAGAATAAATTTAATGAATAACCTCCCAGCCGAATTAAATAATATTCCTAGTAAATTGATGACTTCAGAAAAACGTAAAAAACAAAAAATCTTAGTAGTAGACGACGAGCCGGATAATCTGGATTTGTTGTATCGAACCTTTCGCCGTGACTTTCAAGTTTTAAAAGCAGATAGCGGAAGTAGTGCTTTACAAGTTTTGGCCGAAGAAGGAGAAGTTGCTGTAATTATCTCGGATCAGAGAATGCCGGAGATGAAGGGAACTGAATTTCTCAGCAAAACTTTACCTCAATTTCCCGATACGGTAAGAATCATTTTGACTGGTTTTACCGATATCGAAGACCTTGTGGACGCTATTAATGCCGGACAAGTTTATAGATATATTACCAAACCTTGGGACCCCGAAGAACTCAAAGGTGTTGTGCAACGCGCTGCTGAAACTTACGATTTGCTCAAGCAACGTACCGAAGAATTACGCCGTGCAAATTCGCAAATGGCGTTATTAACTTCATCGATACAGCTGACGCAAACTGTTTCCAGTAAAGAAGAAAGTTTGGCACCAATTGCCGAAATTTACGGAGAAACTTTTACTGCTGATGGCTGTATTCTACAATTAGTAGAAAATAACACTTTGACTTCTAGCGGTACTTTCAGTCAAGACGGAATATTGAAAAACTGGTTGGATAGCGATCCTTTAATTAAAGAAGCTATTGCAACCAAAAATATGAAAGTTTGCGTAAATGTAGCTAAAGACGAGCAACTCAAAGAAGTAGCTCATTATTCAGATACAAATACGGTGGGGCATTTAGTTGTCCCTATTGTTCGCGGCGATCGCGTTACTGCTGTACTATCGCTACAGTGGAACAAAACCTGTTCTTTACGGGAAGATGAAATAAAGCTGATTCACTTGAGCGCACAATTATTATCACTGATACTTAATTGCGCCGATCGCAGTTAGTCAGCTATCAATGAACAATCAACAATTATCAATCAACAGCGATCGTTTTATAGTTGGAGAAACCCGGCTTCTTGTCAACTAAGTACGAGGATATTTTACACACCATTGATTATTCCCGGTTTTAAGTCTTGGCGATCGCTTTATAAATGTCCTCTAAATAACTGATAATTGATAATTGATAATTGTTAACTGATAACTGATATGTCTGAAATTCGCTCCATTTTTAACCGCATTGCGCCTGTTTACGATCGATTAAACGATCGCTTGAGTTTCGGACAACACCGGATATGGAAGGAAATGACGGTAAAATGGAGCGCAGCCAAGACGGGAGATAAAGTCTTGGATTTATGTTGCGGTAGCGGCGATTTGGCTTTTCGTTTGGCGCGTAGAGTCGGAGCAAGCGGGAAAGTACAAGCTGTAGATTTCTCTTCGGAGTTGCTTGAAGTTGCCCATCTACGCAGCCAAACTTGTTATCCTACCCCTTCTATTACTTGGGTAGAAGCAGATGTACTAGAATTACCTTTCGACGATAATCTATTTGATGCCGCCACAATGGGCTATGGATTAAGAAATGTTACAGATATTCCTCGCTGTTTGCAGGAATTATATCGAGTTTTAAAGACGGGAGCAACCTGTGCAATTTTGGACTTTCATCGTCCCGAAAATACTGTAATGCGTACCTTTCAGCAATGGTATTTGGATAATCTGGTGGTTCCCGCAGCCAGTGAAATGGGTTTAACAGAAGAATACGCTTATATTAATCCCAGTTTAGAACGCTTCCCTAACGGTAGAGAGCAGATCGACATAGCACGCGCAGTTGGTTTTGCAAATACCGTACACTATCCCATCGCAAACGGTATGATGGGAGTGCTGGTAGTAACTAAAAGTTAGGAGTTAAGAGTGAGGAGTTAAGAGTTAAGAGTTATCAGTTATCGGTGCTGCATAACCGGAAATTCCAAATTAAAATATGTAATCCGTTTTTCTTTAATAAATTATTTTCGGAAATCCTTAAATTATTAAAAATTCAATCGCTATCTAATAATTACACGATGTAAATTTCCCTTATATTTAATTAAATGTATTTTTTATGCTCAATCGCTTACATAGTTACTAAAACTGCTTATTTACTCATAACTCCTAACTCCCAACTCCTAACTCCCAACTCCTAACTCCCAACTCCTAACTCATAACTCTTAACTCCTATCGTGGATTTGTCTAATCTCTGGTTATATATTACTCCCCCCGTAGCAGGTGGAATTATCGGCTATTTCACTAATGATTTAGCCATCAAAATGTTATTCCAACCTTACCAAGCCATTTATATCGGCGGAAAAAAGCTGCCATTTACTCCCGGATTAATACCCCGCAATCAGGAGCGTTTAGCCAAAAACGTTTCTAAAACTATAATGCAGTCGCTGCTGACACCAGAAGAATTACAGAAGCTGGCGCGACGCTTGTTAGAAAGAGAACGAGTAGAAGCAGGAATTCTGTGGTTGCTGCAAATGGCGATCGACCAAATTAAAGATGATAAAGAGCAAAAAACCACTAAAATCTTAGCAGGAATTCTCAAAGATTTGGTTGGAGAATCATTACCCCGGTTATTAAAAGTTTTAGCGCGAAAAGAAGATTTTTTAGAAGCGCAAATAGACCAAATATTTGACCAAATATTACTAGAATTCAAACTTACTGACGTTCAAGCTTTCCGCTTAGCTGACTGGTTGCTGCAAGTTGTTTTACCAGCAGATACCATTCGCTTAGCCATAATTGATTTTCTCACAGACCGCACAATTCAAACTATCGACGAAAGCTTCCGCGAAAGAACTAGCGGTACATACTGGGTAGTAGCCAATCTCTTCGGTTTACGCAATAGCTTAACTCGTTTGCGTACCTACTGCTTAGATGAAAAAGATGCAACCAACTCCCGCATCACAGAATTAACTCAAGACTTACAAGTGCGCGATCGCATTCGCAAAATTTTGCAAAATGTCTCCTTACAAAACTTACCAATGGGTACGGTACGACAATTGCGGAAAACTACGGGAGACAGCGTTCGTCACTACATACAAACCCGTGGTGGAGAGTTACTTGAAGGTTTCAGTAACTCCTTAGATTGGGAGAAAATAGCGACTTTACTGTTAAACCGTTTGAGTAATTCAAAAGTAATGAATTCATCCTTGGAAGTAGTCAGTAAAGAATTAGCTTTGTTATTAGAGCGCTATTTAGAAAAAGATTTAGAAAAAATCGTTGCTCAAACAATTCCAATTTTATCAATTGACCAAGTAATTATCGATAGAATCAAATCAACATCACCCGCCGATTTAAAAAATGCGATCGAAGGAATAGTGAGAAGTGAATTGCAGGCTATTGTAAATTTGGGCGGTATTTTAGGTTTCTTGGTAGGCTTACTTCAAGTAGGTTTATTGTTATTAAACGGTATATAATCCGCCGGGTATGTAATTATCGAAAAGGCATTATTTTAACTTGTTAGAGTGTGTTACGGAGCTAAGATAATACTGCTTCCATAATAAGCTGTTTGTTAATATTTACGATCGCGAGCAAGTATTTAAAGATCGCGAGCAAGATGCCTAAGATAGCGAGCAAGATGCATGTCCTGGCGGACACGCTGCGCTAACGCACTATAATAAGCTGTTTCTTAATATTTGCAATCGCGAGCAAGATGCTGTTTAAGATCGCGAGCAAGTATTTACGATCGCGAGCAAGTATTTAAAGATAGCGAGCAAGATGCATGTCCTGGCGGACACGCTGCGCTAACGCACTACAATAAGCTGTTTCTTAATATTTGCGATCGCGAGCAAGTATTTACGATCGCGAGCAAGTATTTACGATCGCGAGCAAGATGCATGTCCTGGCGGACACGCTGCGCTAACGCACTACAATAATATTTATAACTCCTAATTCCTAATTCCTAACTCCTAACTCCTAACTTTCTTCTCCTATTGCGGTATAAACGTAATATCAAAAGAAGTCCATCTGTCATTTATTTTCTTTGGTGTTCCAACTTTAAAAAAGCCGGATAACTTACGATTTTTATCGTCATAGTTTGTTACCTTGCCCCAGTTATAACCGTTTCCAGCTTGCTGCATAAAGTAAGTGTTAAATTTGGAATTTCGCTTATTTGGTTGTTCGCTGACTTGAAAGAAAGGCGCACTTTCTGCGGAACGATAACCTTGTGGTATATTGTTACCAAAAACTATTTCTAAATAAACTGTTTTACCGATATTATCCTGCATAAAACTATTAAATGCTGAGGGATTTTTCTGCAAATCTCCTATAAATATGGGAACGTTTGTTTTTTTCAGTTGAACTATATTTTCAGCTATCCAACGATTACCGACTTTATCGAATTGTTCAACTTTTGTAGTATTGCGATTAATTCGGAAACGCTCGAATATCGGTATGGAGTTGGAAACGTTAGAACATCCATTACCGTGTTTTTCATGAACGATAAAATCGAAAAACGATGTGTTAGAGTCAACCGTAACAAAGGAAAGACAATTCATCCGCACGTTGCGATATTGACTGTCATTTAATATCCGTGCTGCAACAGTTTGCAAAGCAGTATTTTTGTCCAGCAACCGAGATTGAGCTTTAACGGGTATTGCTGTAGAAAATAAAAAAGGTAGAACGAATAAAGATGTTAATTTATGACTCATATTCATTATAATCTTTTCTTAAAAAAAATTCCGATAAATGCAGTAGTTTTACTGATACCACATTCATTCTAATTAAACAAGCTTTACAATCTCTTAATAATTGAGCCTTTTATATAAAATTTTGATAAACTTATATTTAATAAATTTAAAACGTAAATAAATCTAAAAACTAGCTTAAATGATGAAATTAAAACAACATTTTTCCACTTTAACGCAATATCATTCTTGGGCTTTTCATCGGCTTTACGAGTATCTAAAATCTGTATCTGACAGTGATTATCGTCGCGAATGCGGTTTATTTTTCAAAAGCATTCACGGTACGCTCAATCATAGTTTGTTAGCAGATAAAATTTGGTACGGACGTTGTATAAATCAACCATTTACTGTTTCTGGCTTAGATGAGGAATTATCTTCGGATAGAAAACAGCTTGAAACTGAAATCGATCGTCAATCGA
This sequence comes from Rivularia sp. (in: cyanobacteria), assembly GCA_965234645.1. GTDB lineage: Bacteria > Cyanobacteriota > Cyanobacteriia > Cyanobacteriales > Nostocaceae > Rivularia. Next base: position 6,662,039 of record OZ248344.1, read on the forward strand.
TAAAATGGAATGAGTTTTTAATGCACATCGATGCAGATAGATTGGGAAATATAATAGAATATCAAACTACAGAAGGTAGTAATAGAACGTTACAACTGGCTAATATCTTGAGTCACGTAATTAACCACGGAACTCATCACCGAGGGCAAGTTTCCGCTGCTTTAACCCAGTTTGGTTATCCGGCACCAGAAATTGATTTACCTTTCTTTATTGCAACGCGGAATAAGTGAAAGTTATTGTTTTATGAAAAATAATCTCAACTGGTTTTACAACGATTTGAAGCTCAAAAAAGAGTATTTGGATATTTAGTTAATACTTTACCTGGCGATTAGAAATCGCGGCTACACAAACAAAACCCGCCTGCGCGGGTTTCAAGATGAGCAGTTTTCAGACATTTTCTGAGATAATTCTTTTATAAACTAAAACCATATACTGAATTAGTAAAGTGACACAAAACAACTTCGGTAGACGGGAATTACTTATTGCTAGCCTGACGGCAGGATTCGCGATCGCGGTACAGCCGATTTATGCTCAAGTTATCAAAACGGAAACTTCTGGATTGGTTGCGGGTGAAGTGAAAATTCCCGTCGCTGATGGAGTAATCCCCGCTTATCGAGCTATGCCAGCTAAAGGTGGTAATTTTCCAGTAGTGCTGGTAGTGCAGGAAATATTTGGCGTGCATGAATATATTCAAGACGTTTGCCGCCGTTTTGCTAAGTTGGGATATATGGCGATCGCACCTCAATTATTTGCGCGTTATGGTGATGTTTCTAAATTAAATAATATTCAAGAAATCATCAGCAAAGTTGTTTCCAAAGTTCCCGATACACAGGTACTTTCGGATTTAGATGCGACGGTAGTTTGGGCGAAAAATTCTGGTAAAGCCGATGTGGAAAAACTTGGTATTACAGGCTTTTGTTGGGGTGGTAGAATCGTTTGGCTATATGCAGCACACAGCCCACAACTTAAAGCAGGTGTAGCTTGGTATGGAAGATTGACGGGGGATAATAATCCGTTACAGCCACAATATCCTATCGATATCGCACCATTACTTAAAGCACCAGTACTCGGGCTTTACGGTGGTGAGGATAAAAATATTCCCGTTAGCGATGTGGAAAAAATGCGAGAAGCTTTGAAACAAACTAAAACAGCAACTCTGATAAAAGTTTACCCCGACGCACCCCACGGATTCCATGCCGATTATCGTCCCAGCTACAACGAAGAAGCAGCGAAAAATGGTTGGTTGATGTTACAAAATTGGTTTAAAAAATATGGTGTGGTTTAATCATTGTTTTATATAATTCACATCTTGCACCTGTGGCTCTATTCCCGGTTTCTTTTTGATTTCATAACGAGATATTCACGTCACGACAATAAACCGGGTTTCTTTGGGCGGAATTGAGAATGGTGCAAGATGTAAGATATAACCAATATCTAGATTTACTAAGAAACTACTTTTGTCGAATTAGTTATAATCTCACGCGAATTACTACCAATCTTCGCTTTAATCATCTGTTTTAAAACTCCAAAAACAATACCGGGTGCAAATAAAGCCACAGGTTGTTTCATCATATGTATTACTTCCACAAAAGCTTTATAAACTTGGGGTTGATGTACCGATAATAAAATTACTTCATCCATATATTTGTGCATCAATCGAGTTATTTTATCTGGTTTTCCACCCTCAGTAGTTTCCCAGCGGAAATCATCACTTGTTGCCATTAACCACGGAGTTTTTAACACCTTTGCTAACTGTTTTTGATAATTTTGAGTTAATCCCTTAACTTTAAATTGGGAATTACTAAACTGTTTTTGTAAGCAAGTTTGTAAAGTTAAAGCTCCTAAAGCAGCAGTTGTCATTCCTTGTCCGTATATTGGATTAAAAGCACAAACAGCATCTCCAACAGCTACTAAACCTTCTGGTAAACCAGCTAATTTTTCGTAATGATACCAGCAGTTTTCTGTACGACGATAACTGTAAATCGTGGAAATAGGTTTAGCGTTTTTAATCGCATTATAAATTACCGGGTTACGTAGATTACGCGCACATTCTAAAAAACCTTCATAATCATTAGGAGGATAATTTTTAGCAATACCAGCCAAAATTACAACCCATCGATTACCTTCTACAGGAAGTATTAATCCTCCATGTTTATGATGAGGAGCTTTGTACAAAACCGCTGTACCCTTCCAATCTACTTTTAAATCTTGAGGACATTCATACCAACAAGTACTATATCCCAAAAACGAATTAATCTCTGTTTTTGCTGGTGGTTGATAACCCATTGAACTCAACCATAATGGTAATTGAGAATTGCGTCCCGAAGCATCAACAACCAAATCAGCCATTAATTCTTCTTCTTGATGGTCGTCCGGATTCAAAAGCTTGATACCCTTAACTATATTATTTTGGCTATCGCTTAATAATCCTTGCACTTGAGTTTTATCTTGAAACTTGACATTCTCAAAATCCGAGAGACGACGACGTACCAACCATTCCAAAAACACGCGACTAGTGCTATAAGTAATCAAATCCGATGCAATAGCCGGATGCCAACCCCAATGACCAAATAATGCATATTCTTTGCTCCAATCTATTGTCGGCGCTCCTGCGTTTTTGAATTCTACATCTATCCCAGGAAATAAATTTTCTAAAATTTTGTATCCTTGAGTAAGTAGTACATGAGCATGAATTCCTTGAGGAACACCTTTACGAGCTTCTGGTTGTTGCGGTAAAGTATCGCGCTCAACTACGATAACTTCACCAAAATAATCTGCTAAAACTCTTGCATTCAAAAGTCCAGCCATGCTACTGCCGATAACTATAGCAGTATGATTATTAGTGTTGTGCTGCGATATTGGCATCTGCATATTATTTATTAATCAAATTTGTAAAACTTGCAATTTTATCTTAACGATAATCGCTCGACTTTACAGCAATTCTCTCAAATCCAGCTACAGATAGTGCAATTCTATCTTTATTTTCTCTATAACTATTAATGTTTATCAAATCAAACCCTTAATGCCATAAAAAATACAAGCACCGGAACCTAATAAATAAACAAACCACGTTAGGAAAAAACCGAAAGCCCTACCAGGAGAAGGACCATATATTTTAATTACACCATATGCGTGAACAATTCTAGCTATTGTTAAACAGCTTCCTAAAAGCCAGATTAAAACAGAAGATGCATTCATTAATTCCAAAGCAACAATCAATAATAATGCTAGGGGTACATATTCCGTAAAATTACTATGAGCGCGAACCTTACGCTGTAAAATGCCATTATCTTGAGCTTTTGTTTCAAACAGCTTTTGAGTTAGATTCTCGACAAAAATAGCCCATGCATTCGGCTTTTCTAAATAATCGGGTTGTGCGGTAACATTTTCTTTTGACTCACCATGCCAGACTCTTGTTTTTGTGCGTTCCATTACCACAATATAAGAAAGTATAAAGGCAATGAAACCGTTGATTCCGATAAAAAGCGTTGATATGGGAATTAGATTTTCATTCATATTAATCCTTAAAATATTGATATACACTTAGTTTAGTAAACCATCCCCGTCACCGTCTAACCTCATTTTCCGAAATTTATTCTATTGTTCGTTTTTTATTTATCGCAAAAAACATTCGTTATCATCATAAATAAAAGATGGTGCGTATTGCTAAAAGCCTTAATTGTTATTGCAGCATTTATGCAAGCGTCACACACCCTACAAATACTAACTATTAACACCATGAAACCAAAATTACTTTTAACACGCCGTCAATTATTACAATTATCTGGTTTATCCAGTATCAGCTTACTTTTAGGTGGCTGCGGTACTCCGTTATTTGAAGATGTAATTGGTACGCTTTCCGAACCATTGAATGAAAATTTTCAATCTTTATTATTAAAACCTCAAACGCCGGTACCGGAATTTTCACCTAACGAAATCGAGCCGGAAGCTTTGATAGTAAATACATATAGATCCACTCCACTTATCGATCGAGAAAAATTTCGTTTAATTATTGATGGTGAGGTGGAAAATCCTCTGAGTTTGAGTATGGAAGATATTAAAAATTTACCTTTAACTTCTATGGTAATTCGCCACGTATGTGTAGAAGGTTGGGCTGCAATCGTGCAGTGGGGTGGTATTCGCTTGCGGGAACTCGTAGCGTTCGCACAACCCAAATCAACGGTTAAATATGCTTATTTCCTATCTGCCGATGGCTACTATTCAAGTTGGGATATTGCTTCAACCTTGCATCCACAAACTTTATTAGCCTACGAGAAAAACGGCGAATCTTTACCAGTTGATAACGGTGCCCCTTTACGTTTAGCTTCCCCGATTAAACTCGGTTACAAGCAAAGTAAATGGGTAACAAGAGTTACTTTAGTTAGTAATTTATTGCCTCGTCAAGGGTATTGGGAAGATCAAGGTTATGAATGGTTTGCAGGATTGTAACAGTTAACAGTTAGCAGTTAACAATCAATTCAAAGTTACTTTAAGTTAGAATTAACTATTTCCTATTCCCTGTTCCCTAATCGCTATTTCCCAATCAAAAATAATGCAATCTAAACATCAGCATTCTAATAAGTTATTATTAATCCTGACAACTTATCTTTGCTGCTTACCAATATTTGCTTGCAATCCTCAGCAAATTAGCCAAGATTCAACACCACCGGCAGAACCTCAAACAATTGAAACTCAGGCACCTCCCTTATTACAAACATCATTACCGCAAGATGATACATATTTTATTGATAATCAAATTTGGGGTGAAACTGAAGATAAACAGAATTTACTCAAAGCAATTGACTATAGTTTAAGCTATCTGCAAACACCAGAAGCAGAAGCAGCTTATCAAAAATATATTGTTCCGAATATCACGGGAGAAAGAGTTGAAAAAAGCCTGAAAAGATTTCGTGAATTAGTTGTTAATTCTCAAAACGCTCAAGAATTACAGGATGCTGTTAACAAAGAATTTGTATTTTATAAATCTATCGGTTCCGACGATCGAGGTACTATTTTATTCACTGGTTATTACAAACCAATTTACCAAGCAAGTCGCAAACCAACTTCAGTTTATCGCTATCCCGTTTATCGTTTACCAGACGATTTTAATACTTGGAATAAACCTCATCCTACTCGTTTAGAATTGGAAGGTGCAGACGCTTTACAAGCAGAAAAAGGTAAACTTAAAGGTTTGGAATTATTTTGGTTAAAATCCCGCATAGATGCTTTTATAGCTCAAGTGCAAGGTTCTGCCGTCTTGGAATTTCCAGATGGAACTACTACTTCAATTAACTATGCAGGAAATACCGACCACGAATATGTCAGTTTAGGCAAAGAATTAATTAAAGATGGGAAATTAGAACAAGAAGGAATTACCCTAGAAAAAGTTATTAATTACTTAGAAGAAAATCCCCAAAGCCAAAATATATACTTACCTAGAAACCCCCGTTTTATCTTTTTTAAAGATACTAAAGATGCTGCCGCAATCGGCAGTCTTAATCTCCCAGTCACCCCAGAAAGATCGATTGCTACAGATAAATCCTTGATGCCTCCCGGTGCATTAGCCATAATTCGCGCTCCTTTTCCATTTATCGATCGAGGCAAAATCGAACAGCGTCTTGTGAGCCGGTACGTACTCGATCAAGATACAGGAGGTGCAATCAAATCTCCCGGTAGAGTTGATTACTATATCGGTGTCGGCAAACAAGCAGGCGATCGCGCTGGTGCTATTGTCAATAAAGGTGAGCTTTACTATCTGTTATTGAAGGATTAAGGGAGTAGAAAGGAGTAGTAGCTCGATTCTCAGTAGGTTGGCTTCACGGCGCACAAAAATATTTCTAAGAACACAATAAATCTCCCCTTGCGCCGTAACCCAACATTTTTTGTGATGATTTACGAGAAATATATCAATATATAAAAATTGATCGGAGAATATTTTTTTATTTCCCCACCGGATATTTTCGTAATTTCAAACTTGTTTGTTTTTCTTATAGCTGATGTTGGGTTACACGCATTGAAAAACTCAACCTACTAATATTAATCTAGAAAAAACTTCTTATCTTAGTTCCGTCAGGCATAGTGGTGTTACAAAATATAGCTCCAGCAACTCTGGGATTCTCTATTCCATCGGGCAAATCAATCCAAGTACTGCTCAAGTCAACGTTAGTCAAATTCGCTCCAGTCAAACAAGGAGAACCCAAGCTAGTTTCGGTCATTTTTGCATTGGTGAGGTTAGCTTCGTACAAGCTAGATTCAGCCAAACTGGCTCTACTTAAATCAGCTTCAGTTAGATTAGCCCAAGTGAGAATAGCATTAGAGATGTAAGCTTTACTCAAATTAGCCCCGGTTAAATCAGCCTCTTCGAGTTGAGCGCAATCCAAATTGGCTCCACTAAGATTAGCCCCACTCAAATTAGCTCTATTCAACTTAGCCCCATGTAAATTAGCTTTGCTCAAATTAATTCCTGGCAATTCAGCGTCTTCTAACTTGACTCTGCGAAGTTTAACCCCAGCAAAATCTCTTTCCCCCTTCTCATACCGCTGCAACAACTCTTCAACACTTATCCTCATCTGCATACCTCACTAATAATCAATGCATATAAAAATAAAAATTTAAACTAATTCTTATAAAGAAATTTTAACTTCACAGCATTAAATACGGAGAGGCGAAGACAGCGCTTACTACAAACCTTTTTACCCATCAGATAAAAATCCCCCAGTATCGTTACCGGGGGTTAAAAGAGTTATTACCATTTCATACAACGTTTGCGATAGTAAATTCTCTACATTCCCCCAAGCTTTATATTTACTTCTTCTTTCCTGGAACGGGTGTAAAACCCGTTCTTTGGAAGTATAGAAGTTTTTCTTTTGACAAAGGGGTCTTATCAGTATGTTACCACCAAAATTATTTCTGGTATAACTTTTAGCCAACATTGGCAAACTCGAATTCGGATTTCTCCGCTTTAATGACTTTGACTTTTCCGTCGTCGTCAACGTCTATGACTGCTGTATCGCCTGCGGTTATTTGACCTGAGAGCATTGCTTCTGCTAATGAATCTTCTAAGAGGTTCATTATTGCTCTACGTAATGGTCTAGCACCGTAGCTAGGATTGTATCCTTGCTGCACTACTAAGTCTTTGAAGCTTTCGCTCATTTGCAAGCTGATTTCTTTCTCAGCTAAACGGCTAGTAACTTCTTTGAGCAAGATTTCGGCGATTTCTTTGATTTCGTCTTTCTGAAGTTGAGTAAAGACGATAATTTCATCAAGACGGTTGAGAAATTCCGGACGGAAGTAGTTTTTAAGTTCTTCGTTAACCAAAGTTTTGATGCGGTTGTAGTTAGCTTCTGCTTCATCTTCGACGTTGAAGCCTAAACCACCACCACCTTTTTCAATTACTCGCGAACCAATATTGGAAGTCAAGATAATCAACGTATTCTTGAAGTCTACTTTCCTACCTTTGGCATCGGTAAGATGACCATCATCCAACATTTGCAGCAACATATTAAATATGTCGGGGTGCGCTTTTTCGATTTCGTCGAAAAGTATAACCGTATAAGGTTTGCGGCGCACGGCTTCGGTTAATTGTCCGCCTTCATCGTATCCGACAAAACCCGGAGGTGAACCGATTAGTTTGCTAACGGTATGGCGTTCCATGTATTCGGACATATCCAACCGAATCATATTCTCTTCGGAACCGAAGAAGTAGGAAGCCAAGGATTTTGCTAATTCTGTTTTACCAACTCCCGTAGGACCTGAGAAAATAAAGCTAGCAATTGGGCGATCGGGATTCTTCAAGCCAACGCGAGCGCGGCGAATTGCCTTGGATACTGCGGTAACTGCTTGCTCTTGTCCGATCAGCCGTTGGTGTAAGGTATCTTCTAAATGCAGCAACACTTCGGATTCGGATTCTGTCAGCTTGTTGACGGGTACGCCTGTCCAAGAAGATACGATTTGAGCGATATCTTCTTCGCCAACAACCGCTCTAATCATCTGTTCGCCGGATTCAGCATCTTTAAGCTGTACTTCCAACTCCATTTCTTTGTCGCGGAGTTCGGAAGCTTTGTCAAAGTCCTGTAACTTAACCGCTTCGTTTTTCTGCTTGCCCAGTGCAGAAATTTGACGCTTTAAATCGCGATCGCTAGAAGCCATAGAATGACGCAAACGCACACGAGAACCAGCTTCATCAATCAAATCGATAGCTTTATCGGGTAAAAAGCGATCTGAAATATATCGATCCGAAAGTTGAGCTGCTGCAACTAATGCGTCGTCAGATATTGTTAAATTGTGATGCTGCTCGTAAGCACCGCGCAAGCCTTGTAAAATCTCAACCGTTTCATCTACTGAAGGTTCGCCAATTTTAATTGGCTGGAAACGACGTTCCAAGGCTGCATCGCGTTCGATGTGCTTGCGGTACTCATCAAGAGTGGTGGCTCCGATACACTGAAGTTCGCCTCTAGCTAACGCTGGCTTGAGAATATTGGCAGCATCCATACCGCCTTCCATGCCACCCGCACCCACTAAAGTGTGAATTTCATCGATCACAAGCACGATATTTCCTGCCGAGCGGATTTCCTCCATAATTTTCTTGAGACGTTCCTCAAAATCACCACGGAAACGAGTACCAGCTACTACCGATCCCATGTCAAGACTGATTACCTGCTTATCTTGCAAGATATCGGGTACATCATTATTGAAAATTCGCTGTGCTAAACCTTCGGCGATCGCAGTTTTACCAACTCCAGGTTCGCCAATTAATACGGGGTTATTTTTGGTACGTCTTCCCAAGACTTGAACGGTACGTTCAATTTCTTTTTCACGACCAACTACGGGGTCTAGTTTGCCCTCAGCAGCTAATTTAGTTAGATTTCTACCAAATTCCTCTAAAGTAGCCGTTTGGTTGCGTCTGGTGCTACCACCGCCAACGCCAGCACCAACAGATGCGACTTCACCCAAACGACGGATAACAGCAGTACGAAGCTGCTTCAAATCAACATCTAGATTTTGTAATACTTTAGCAGCAACACCTTCACCAGCTTCAGTCAAGCCGAGAAGCAAATGTTCCGTACCAATATAATTATGTCCAAGAGAGCGAGCTTCCTTAAAAGACTGCTCAAATAGAGTTTTAACTTTAGGAGTAAAAGGAATCTCTGGTGGAACGAAACCAGAACCTCTACCAATAATTTTTTCGACTTCACGGCGTGCATCTCTAAGAGTTACACCCATATCCGTCAGCACCTTGGCAGCAACACCCGTTTCTTCTCCTAGCAATCCCAAGAGAATTTGTTCCGTGCCTACAAAATTGTGTCCCAGGCGACGTGCCTCCTCCTGGGCGAGCATAACTACCTTAATTGCTTCGGAAGTAAAATGTTCAAACATAATGGGTTCTTGCTCCCTCGCTGAACGGTTAGCAGTGAAAACAAATTCACTTTTTTCTAAACATTTGTCTACTTTTCTTAAGGATAATGTATCTTTATTTCAGATGCAGTGGCAGTGGGGAGAGCCGTAAGCTATAAGGTGTAGTTGCCGTCCGTTTCAGGAGATCGGGGGATAGGGGGATTCTTAAAGTAGTGAGTAGTGAGTAGTGAGTAGTGAGTAGTGAGTAGTGAGTAGCCTTAAAGGGAATGGACAATTGAGCTAACCTATGGCGGCAATAATGCAGAAAAAATAGTTTACTTCTCACATCTTGCACCAGTGTCAGAAACCCGGTTTCTTTTTGTAGAAACATGAATATCTCGTTGTTCATTCAGCATATTCCGGGTTTATGCAGGGCAAGTTGCTCATGGTGCAAGAAGTCAGTTACTTGCTACTTACAACTCACTACTCACTACTCACTACTCGCTACTCCCTTATTCATATCCCAATTGCTTTATTAAATCGCATCATTTCAAAACTGCGATCGCCATACAATGATTCTATCTGCTCGTGACAGCATTCGATGGCAAAGTCGTTTAATTCTTCGGGTTCAATACCAAATAAATCTTTAAATACTTCTGGTTCTACGCGGCAAAAACGCGGACGTTCAGTATAAATACTGCATTCACGGCTGCTGCGATCGTAATTTATGCACCATCCATCTTCGCCGACCATACTGAGATATTTTTCTAATTCTTCCGCTGTTAAATATTCTTCTAAATCCGGACGCTCTGCTGGGTCAAGATAACAGCAGGCTCCACACCGCTTTACACATTGCCAAGTTGCCATTTTTTTGAATTTTAGTTAAGTAATAAAAGTTAATAATTTTTTGGCAATTTTAAGAGGGTAAAACTATAAATTACCCATTATATTTTACGTATTTCACGAAAACGCTCATCTATATCTTAAAATCGATTACCTTTTTTTCATTTTTTATTTCTTTTTCTATAATTTTGTTAAGTAAATTAAAATTTGGTACTAATTGCCGGATATGATCTATATCCAGGAAAGAATTTTCTTTTTATTCATTTTTTTAAGACAACTGGGAGGAATTAATGGAAGCTTTAGCCAATATCAATTGGGAAGTTATTTTTCAGCTTGTGTCTGTAGGACTAATCATGTTAGCTGGACCTGCGGTAATTTTCGTATTAGCATTTCGCGGTGGCGATATGTAATGCTTATTAATGGAGTTATGAGCTTTGACTCTTAACTCCTTTAAAAGGTTAAAGGTCAAAGGTCAAAGGTTAAAGGTGAAAGGTCAAAGGTTAAAGGTCAAAGGTTAAAGGTTAAAAATTTCTAACTTCTAACTAAATATAAGTATTTTTAATCCAAAACAAAAGCATCCGTTGTTAAACAAAAGCATCCGTTGTTAAAATCTAAAATATCACAACTCCTAACTCCTCACTCCCAACCCCTAACTCCTAACTTCTTCTAAGGCTTTCAAGGCAGTTTGAATAATATCGCAGTAAGGGGGTTGAGATATATCAACCTTTTGTGCTTGCTGGCGATCGATTCCTAATAAACCGATATCATGTCCTGACTGAATCGCTAAAACTTTATCTTCGGGACTCTTAATTCTTAATTCTGCTGAAGAACCGTTTTGATAAATGCCGCAGATATACTGACGATAATTGTATTCAAAGGTGGTTCTAACGGGTTCACCTTTATAAGTAAAAAAGAAGTGAGAACAGGAAGGAAGTCTGACTCCTGATAATTCTAATTCAATCGAAGTATTACCGTTGAAATTGTTTTCTTTAAGCTTGTAAGCAATATCTACTCGTGGTGGCAAAGGAAAATAATCGCGCGATCGCCAAGCTATACCTTTGATTTTATAATGTTGTCCGTCGATTGTTTGAGCAACTGTAAACTTAATATGACCTTTACCAACAATTTTTTGCTCGACTACTTGTACGTTGGGAGTCCAAAAAACCGGATTTGGGTTTTCAATTCCACAAGGTTCTAAAGCATTGAGTTGTTGATAGAGTTCTCGATTAATTTGATTGAGATTAGCTTCCGTGTCAATTTTAAGCAGAGGTTTGAGGTGTTGCAGTTCGAGACATTGATTTGCAAACTCGCTCAAACGCTGACGCACTGCTTCTAGATTTTCTGCTGGTAAAGAAAATCCCCCTGCTGCTTTATGTCCCCCGTATTTACCGAGCAAATCATCGCAGTATTGCAAAGCGTCAAATATATTAAATTCGGGAATTCCTCTTGCCGAACCGCGAATATGCTTGTCATCTTCATAAGTACCGATAAACACCGGAACTCCGTAACGTTCGAGTAATCGGGAGGCAACAATACCAATCACCCCATGATGCCAGTTTGGTTGAACGATAAATAATACTCGGTCATCTTTTAAAGAAGCCGCATATTCGGTTTCTACTAATTCAATAGCTTGTTTTTCAATTTCCTCGCACATCTCCCGACGACGTGCATTAGTCGCTTCGCACTGCATTGCGCGTTCGAGTGCTATCCCTACATCGTCAGTAGTCAATAATTCTATAACAATTTGCGGGTCGCCAATTCTACCGATCGCATTAATTCGCGGTCCTAAACGAAAACCAATATCGTCAGGCTTTAAAGATTTTGGATTCTTGATTTTTGGATTGTTAAATTCAGGAGTTGCCGTTCCCTGACTTCCCAAGGCTTGCACTCCAGCCATTTGAATCAATGCTTGTATTCCTGCTAGTTGAGATTTGGGTAATAACCGTAAACCGCGTTTCACCCAGGTACGGTTAACCCCCACTAACGGAGCCAAATCGGCAATTGTCCCCAAGGCAAATAATTCTAGCATCGTATCCGATATCTCTTCGGCTCTACCCAACTTGGATGCTAGAGACATAGCTAAAATATAAGCCGCGCCAACACCAGCAACACCGCGATAAACGCTCTTATCCGGTAATAATTTAGGATTTAAAATCGCGTCTGCTGGAGGTAATTTCTGGGGAATATCGTGATGGTCTGTAATAATTGTTTTTAATCCTAATTCCTTGGCTCTAGCGATCGGTTCAAATGCGGAAATACCATTATCTACAGTCAGAATTATACTTACACCTTCCGAATGAAACTCTTCGATAATTCGCTTATTGATACCATAACCCTCGTGCATCCGACTGGGAATAGCATAATCAACATCAGCGCCAAAAGTCCGCAAACTCCGCAACAGTAAAGCGGTGCTAGTCATACCATCAGCATCGTAATCGCCGCAAATAGCTATTTTTTCCTGAGAAGTAATTGCATTTTGCAGCAATTCTACACTAAGTGCTAAATCTGGAAACTCATCTAACGGTTCCGGTAAACTTAACGATTGTGGATTTAAAAATATTTCTGCCGTGTCTGGTGAATCAAAGCCGCGATTTATTAGCAACTGATTAATTAAAGGTGACATATTATTCAGCCGTGCCAGCTTTTGCGCTAACTCAGTTTTTTGTGGATAAATTTGCCAGCGTTGTAACGGTAGTTGATGACGGTCCGATTTCGGTTTGATTTCCTCAAGCATACGAAGAATTAGTTAGGAGTTAGGAATTAGGAGTTAGGAGTTGGGAGTTAGGAGTTAGGAGTTTGAACCTAATAATTTATCAAAAAGGTAGTTAATTTAATTAACCTATGAATATAACAAGGGTTTCAAGATGCTTTAAAGACATTTTTATTAAATTTATCCACTAAAAAATTACAGTTTCAGTCTAAAAAAATATACCACTTACGTGAATTAAAAATTAAAATCGTAATTTATATTTTCATCACAAAACCCGGTTTAGTTTATGGTTAGCAATCAAATAATCTGCTAACGGAATCTATAAACCGGGTTTGTAAAATTTGAGGATTAATAAAGGTTCGTAGTAAGGGCTTAAGCCCTTCTATCCCAGGACTAAAGTCCTTACTACAAACCTTGTTAATAAAAACTCCCAATTCCTAACTCTTTCAAAGCAACTGTACGCGCCCATCATTCTGTACGTAAACTCCTCTATCCCCACCGATGCGCCATTCAGGACGTAATTCGACTTGTAAGGTAGCAAAGTTTGGTTTAGAAAGGTTTGCTTTTAACGATAATCCGTTTTCGTTCCAGAAAATTACGGATATATTTGGTTCGGTTCCATGTCCCTGTTCTAATCGTACTTGCTGTCCCGGTTGTAAGGCAATTGGATTAGTACCTTGCGGTTTCTCTATATAAATTAAATTTGGTGTCTTGTTTACTACTTGTACCCGGATGTAACTACCGGGTGTAAATTGGAGTGGCTTTGCACCGCATTGGGAAGCACAAGTTCCGGCGATCGCAAAATTCGGGTTTTCGTTAAATCCCAATAATAGGGCTGTTGTTATTAAGGTTGCAGATAATAATTTTGACATGGCGAACTTATCGGTCAGAAGTAATTTTAGGTAAATTTGAATACTCAAGCCTAACATCGGCTTAATAGATTTGGGGAGAATGGTTGTATTCAATAATACGTAAAAATTTTTAATATTTATTTTAATAAAAATCTTACCCCGGTATTAAGCTGACATAAAGATTACAGTAAAAGAACGGGATAAATTGGAATTATTTCAGGTGATTGAAAGTTAAATCATGAGTTTCGTTAGCGTTGATGAATTATTAGCTGGATACGATATATAGCTTATTATTAGTAAACAATTAGTAAAAAAAAATATGTGTGGTATTACTGGTATTTGGGGTCAAAGCAATCCCATTTTAGTAAAAAGCATGATGGATAAGATTGCTCACCGAGGTCCTGATGCTGAAGGAATGTATGCTCCTGCAAATCAATCTGGAAACTTGGGACATCGCCGTTTAAGTATTATGGACCCTAAAGGTGGGAACCAACCAATTTATGGAGAAGTGCCAACTCGTGCAATTATCGCGAATGGCGAGATTTATAATTTTCCCCAATTACGTTCTAATTTGCAAGAGCAAAGCGATTTTGTAACTAGTAGCGATAGCGAAGCAATTCTCAGACTTTATGAAGAAAAGGGAGTTTCCGCTATTGAAGAACTTGATGGAATGTACGCATTTGCGATCGCAGATGGTGAAAATTTATTGGTAGCTCGCGATCCTATTGGTATCAAGCCTTTGTACTATGGGGAAATGGAAGGAGCTTGGGTTTTCGCTTCGGAACTCAAAGCGATTTCTCAACATTGTAAAGATGTAAAAGAATTTCCCCCCGGTAGTTATTACCATTCGGTAATGGGTTTTTCTACTTTTTATAACGTTCCCGATTTATACCCGGATAGTAATGTTGATGTCGAAGCTTTAATTCAAAGGGTACGTAAAACGGTAGAAGAATCTGTAATTAAACGCTTGATGAGCGATGTGCCTTTAGGTGCTTTTCTCTCCGGTGGACTTGATAGCAGTATTATTGCAGCAGTTGCTAAGCAGCATCAGGAACAGTTGCATACTTTTAGCGTGGGTATTGGTGACAGTCGCGATTTAGAAGCAGCTAGGAAGGTTAGCGCTCATTTGGGAACGATTCACCACGAATACATTATTACCCCCGAAGAAGTCACCGCCAAACTTCCCGAAATTATTTATTATTTAGAATCTTTTGACCAAGATTTGGTTCGCAGCGCCATTCCTTGCTACTTTACTTCTCGCATGGCGGCTGAGTATGTCAAAGTCATCTTGACGGGTGAAGGTGCAGACGAGTTGTTTGCAGGCTATACCTATTACAAAGATATTCCCGACGAAGATGTTCTACATAAAGAATTACGCCGCTCGGTTTCTAGCTTACATAATATCAATTTACAGCGAGTCGATCGCATGACAATGGCACACGCGATTGAAGGAAGGGTGCCATTTTTGGACTTAAACATGATTGAGCTAGGTCAACAAATTCCTGCTAATTTGAAATTAGTCGGAGAACCTTTAGTAGAAAAATGGATTTTACGCAAAGCTTTTGAGGATATGCTTCCCTCCGAAATTGTTTGGAGAAAGAAAGAGCAGTTTGACGAAGGAAGCGGAACTGTAGATATGCTCGAAGAAATGCTTGCTCGTAAAATGACTCAAGCTCAAGCAATCGCTTATCAGAAAAAACACCCCCAAGTGAAATTGCGATCGCCAGAAGAATGTTTTTATCACAATATTTTTATGGATGTATTTGAAAATTCTGAAGTTGTCTCAAATAATGTTGCTCGTTGGTCTGAACGTCCTGTATAAGAGTATATAGCCTGATTTAATATTTGTTTACACCTGCCTAAGCTCTTGTCCGGCGAAGCATTCAGCCGCTGGACGAAAAAAATATCTTAATTCACAAAAATACGTATAGATGAGTATCAAAACAACTCATTGCGACTAAGCATTTCATCTCTAAAACGGTGAAAATCCCGCGACGAACATCTTAGAGGATTTTTATAGGGTATAGCGTGTGAGAGAATGAGTATGAATTCTCTCTTGATAGAAATTCTTTCTATAGGGCATATGAATCAACAGACAGTGTTGAACAACGTATTAAACAACTACGCTAAAGCAGTTGAAGTTGGAGCATACGACAGCAAACTAGTCGGTCTAGGTAGTAAATGCGATAGCGTGCGGCAGTATTGGGAAGACCGTTATACCCGTTATGTGCTTAGCCCTACTATCCGGCGTTTGCTCGAAAGAAAGCGAGCCGATAATCATGGAATTCGCATCATGGATCTTGGATGCGGTGCCGGAGAAGGCTGGAATATCCTGACCACATTACCTCGTACAAGTCCGACTCTAGATGCTCAATTCAACTCGCTCGTGAGTGAATCGGATATTGAGTTTTACAAAGGGGTTGATATCAGCCCTGCAATGATAGGTAAAGCTGAGAGTATTCACGCTCACCACGACCAAACACAATTTATGGTGGCAGACTTAGATGAAGGGCTTCCTATTGAATCTGGAGAAGCTCCTTGTGATGTCTATTTTTCCTCATATGGGTCTTTATCTCATCTATCTGACGATAGTCTAGGTCGGTTAGTTGGTGATATTTGCCAGAATATGGGCGATAGAGCTATTTTTGTAGCAGATTTGCTCGGTCGCTATTCCTATGAATGGCCCTGTTATTGGGGAGAAGTTCAAGGAAAAAGCGATATGCAGACTTACTCGATGTCTTATCTTTATCCACCAGATAAACGTAATACTGAAGATGTAGAGAGATTTCCCATTCGTTACTGGGGTGGAGAAGAAATTGACCGCTTTTTAAGAACGATCGCCGAAAAAATGAATGTTCAAGTAGGAGACTTTTCATTGTGCGATCGCTCTATTTTAGTTGGTCGTCATACAGATACTGGCGAATATAACCCCCAAGCCTCTCCATTGAGAAGCGCTATCAACTCTTTACACGCGATCGATGTACGCACCGATTTAACCCAATTAATTTTTGACTATCAACCCCATCCCAATCACCCTCACATCAATCGCTTTTTCCAAAACTTACAATCTGCTTGGAATGCCTTAGTATATGGCTGCATGGAAGGTCTAGATATGTGGCGAAAACCTGAAAAATTGCTCTTAGAGCCGCCAATCGAACACCCACCGATTGTTTTAGATAGCATTCGCATTCTGCGCCGTTTGATTAATCAAGCCCCCAACCTGTACTTTGACGATCCGCGAGCCAATTTGATTGAACCTCAACTCGCCTACCTACTGCGAAACCTAGAATGGAACTTTCAGCAAGGCTTAGGAGCAAGTCATGGTTTGTTAGCGATATACGAATTTCGCCGTTAAATCATAAATTGTAGCTGCAAAAATTGAATTACTGTTTTAGCTGATAATAAATATTAGTAAATAACAATCCATATAAAGCCAAAAGGTTATGGATAGTTATTTGTTTCTATTTTTCCTAAAAGCATCTGATGATTTTGGCATTCACCTGAAGAATGTCGTATCTTTCTAGACGCTTCAGCTAAAAAGTTAAAACTTGCGTGGCAAATGATTTAAGCTGACCGATCTTTTTTTCTTGAAAAAGGTTGTCATCAGCTGCAAAGTTCCGATTTTGGGGCTTTAAATGCCCCTGCGGCTTCTTTCTTAAAAATAGTTGATGGGCAAATTAAGAGAAGATTATATAAAAAAACATTCAATTATTTAGTATAGCAGAAAGTGAGTTTAATTAATCAAAATATTTATAATTTAGATTGCACAAAAACGTTTTAGCAACTTTATCATCACTCGATCGCCTTTTGCTAAAGCTAGTTTTAATGGGGTTATTTCCTCGTCGTTTACTGGTTGGAATTCCTTATTCATATTTATAAGTATTTGTTGGATAATGATAATAAGGTTGTTTGTGACTTGAAGCGAATAGTTATTAAACTTTATTTAGCCACTTGTTAAGCGCCAAATCAACTAAAGATTCTAAAGCAACAGCATTTTGAAAATTTTGTTGCATAATTTTGTTATAGACTCCAGCATGAATTGGTGAATACTTATTGTGATAATAATTACCTGGACGCTTCTCTTTTGGCATAGCTTTCCACTCAGATTCAAGCTTCATTTTTCCAAAACCTTGTGAGACATGACCAGCAAAACTTACTATATTACCTTCTAGCCAAAGCCTAACTCTACCCATCCTTTCCGAATTCCAATTTGAAGGTAAAGGAAGCCACAAGAATATGGATAGCTGATTAGTTGTTTTGTGATAACAAAGTTCTGCTATCGATCTAGTTTTACCTTTACCGTATCGAATAATATTTCTACCTTCAACTGTTTCTTTTATTCGCTTATCAAAACTCAAAATCTTCTCTCGCATTTTAATAATTGCTATTTGCTCATCACCGCTACAACTACCAAGCCAATCTAATAGTTTTTGTGGTGGTTCTGGAATATCTTGAGATAAACTATTAAAATCTATCTCTTGGTAAGGAATATTAATTGACCAATTTTGAGCGGTATCAATATCTTTTAAGTGTAAGTAAAACTTTTTATTCTTTTGTAAAACAGCTAGTTCTAAAAAATCTATTTTAAGTAAATTATATTTGCGGTCAATATGGTTGTGTCGGTGAAAACATGGTGCAATTCCTACAAGATTAATTGGTTGATTGTAATCTATCTGTTGTGCAAACGGTTTCTCATCTATTAAATTGTCATAGTAACGAGTTAGCTGCTGAACGAGATATCTATCTTCAGCATTTTTAAGTTCGATAATTGTTAATTGTTTGTTATTATCCACTGCTAAGATATCGCAATATTCGCTTTTGGCTGGGTGTTGTCGTTTAAGAGGAGCTAACTTAAACAACTGCGGTAAATTTTCCCATACAAAATCTTCCAACGCTAACTCGCTTGCAAATTCCCAACCACTACCCGTTTTCCTTAAAGCTGCACCCGATAACATAATTTTGAGTAAAGTTTAATCAATTTGCGTACTTGAACAGCAATTTTTCTTTGCGATCGCCTTTCAATTATCAACGAACAATTAATTATTAACTGATAACTGATTCTAAATTCCGAACCAAGAAAGAAAACCTTGCCATAATGAAATACTTGCTTGTCCTTCAAGCTTCATTTTTTGGCGAATATCTTGAATATTCCAGTTAGTTAATTTGGCGAGAGTTTGCGCTTCTTTTTCAAAACGTTTTCTCAAAGACATTTTATATTGTCTACCTGCGCGACAATTGGTTTCGCCAGTAAAAGCGTGTTGCAAAACATAACGTCCTTGAAAATTGTCGCGGTTGGAAGTTTCCTGAAACATCAAATCTTCGGGAAACTTGTCGCGGGTATAGCGAACGTGCAAACGAGTTACAAACACGTTGCTAGAAGGTGGACGACGGAAGTTAGGAGGTGCATTATTAGAAGAATTATCATCTAACCAAAATACGCCAGCATCTTTAAGTTCTTCTCGATTAAGCGGATCGGCAGAACAAGGATCGCAATTACCCATGTCCCAAGCGTATTCTAAAAATGCAATCTTTTTGTCTTCTTTTGTATAGGAAGTTTGGAACATTGATTTATAAAAGTCGCCAAATTCTTGTTTAACATACACCGGAATATTCATATTAGAAGGAATTTTTGCCGTGCGGTAGTTAGTAAGTTCAGCTTGTCCCTTTGGTGAAAGAATGTAAGCAATTAAATCTTGCTCCGATGTGGAATTAACCATTCCCAAACGAATCGGCAACATAAATTTCGGGGATTCATAGGAAATTTGTAGAGGACGAAGTTTTTGATAACCTTTTTCGTCAAACTTTTCTAAATTGACTTTAGCCACAAAGAACTTCATCTGTTGACGAATATAAGGATTTAGTAATCGTTTGGCACCTCTAGGAATTTTATAACCGTTACCGCGCAGCCATCTTTCTAAACCTCTAGATTCCTTGGCGCTGAGAATAACAATATCGTATTCACCCACATTAAACTGCGCTTCTACCGTCACACCCAAACTGCGATCGCTTCTATTCATCGCTTGATTTGCTGTTGCTGCTGCTTGGGGAACAGCACGACTTTCTAATGCTCGATCGTAAACAGGCGCACAAGGATCTTCATCAAAATATTCCACCAATCGCGGAGCGCTAAAAGCATCCAAACGTTCGATTGTTTTAGGTTTGGCTACTATTACTTGTTCTTCTTTAAGTACGGTAGGCACGGGCACAACCATCGCAAAATCTTTAACATCACCCTGATAATCATTCGCCATAGTCAACACAGTGCGATTATCCTTACGAGCAATAACTATCTGAGAAGCCTTGTTATACAGCTTTGAATCCGCCTTCGCAACATAAAAACCGCAAAAAGCCAAAGCCGAAGGAGTAAAGCTAATTAGAATTACAAAAGCTAACAATACCGAAATTAACAAACGAAATAGTTTCATAAGAACCTCTGAATAATAATGAGAGAGGGGGGAGAGGGGGGAGACAAGGAGACAAGGAGACAAGGGGATGGGGAGAGGGGGAGATGGGGGGATGGGGAGACAAGGAGACAAGGGGACAAGGGGACAAGGGGACAAGGAGACAAGGAGACAAGGAGACAAAGGAATAATTAATAACTCTTAACTCTTAACTCTTAACTCGTAACTCCTAACTCCTAACTCCTAACTCTTAACTCCTAACTCCTCACTCCATTTAAACCGTGATGTTTTCCAAAGTTGGTCAAATAGGACTGTGAGCGGTGCTAGAGCAAATAATGCCCAAAATACTGCGGTGGGAAGATAAAAGTTGTTTCGCAAAATGAAGGTAACAAGGGCTATGCAGGCAGCCCAAATCAATCTCCCAGTACGGGAATTGGGGATGGAACGGGGGTCAGTTACCATAAATAAGGCAAACAGTAATAATGAACCACTCATCAAGCGATGCAGGAAAACATCCCAAGTCCAATTCAGCCATAAATTACGTACAGCCTCTAGTAGAGCGTAAAACCCTAAAAACGCTGCTGTAGTATCCCAACGTCCGATACGATGCAAAATCATGCCGCCAGTACCCACAAATAGAAATGCATACCACCAGTCTTCCCCCCATTGTCCTGGAGAAACCCAAGCGTCAGGAGTTAGTACCAATGCAGAAATAATTCCGAAATTGGCAGGATTGAAAAAATGCTTATCCTCAAACTTGAAAACAAACTTACTGGCGATCGCACTAGCAGCAGCAAAAAACATCGTTGTGGGATAATCGGCTCGTAAAAGTAAGCTGATTCCCAAAGATGTAATTAAAGGACTGCGAATATTTGTTTTATGTTCTTTATATTCTTTATTTTCTTTGTCATCTGCAAATGACCAACGATTAACGACTAAAGTTAAAAGCGATTGCGTCGCTAAACTGGTCGCAATTGCAACTATAATCATCGACGGTTTTAATGTCCAATCTCTCGTACCTATACCTAAAATAAGGAATAGAGAAAGATAGAGTATTTGATAATCTCGTATATCTTTAAACAACATCACCCGCTGATTCCGGGATTACTCCTAAATTTATCCCAATCTAAACGAGAAAAAAGTTATTTGGTTATATGGTTACAAAATTTGTTACGAATTATATGAGAACTGTAAAGACACAAGGATGTAAGTAGAATTTCCGCTACTCCCTACTCCCTACTCCCTACTCCCCAATCCCCAAAATGCAGCTTTATCCCTTATTCCCCGTTTTATACCCAATTCTTAAATCAAGTTTTCCCAAATGTCTTTGGAGGGGTAATCCCAATTCCAAAACGATCGCTCTTACTTTCGATGATGGTCCCAATCCTCAATACACGCCGCAATTACTGGAAGTCTTAGATTATTATCAAATCAAAGCCAGTTTTTTTTGGTTGGGTGTTTGTGTCGAACGTGCGCCACATATAGCCCAACAAGTTCACTCTCGCGGACACTGGATTGGGTTACATGGCTATTCTCATCATAATTTTCCCCTACTTTCCCCAACCGAACTCAAGCAAAGTTTGGAAAAAACCCAAGCTGCTATTTACAACGCTTGTAATTTACCGCCAGAAAAAGTACGCGATATCCGACCGCCAAATGGTTTATTTACTCCCCAGACTCTACAGTTATTTACTCAGTGGAATTACCGACCTGTGATGTGGAGCGTAGTACCGGAAGATTGGGTACGTCCGGGAATACCTAAAGTTGTAGATAGAGTCATGAACAACTTAGAAAATGGCTCTTTGATAGTATTACACGATGGCGTTTGTGGCGGACAAGATGTAGCAGAAACAGCAAAAATTATCATCCCAAAGCTGTTAGAGCAGGGTTACTCATTTGTGACGATAGATACTTTATGGCAATCAGTAATCAGTAACAAGTAACCAATTACCAGTTAATTGTTCACTGATAATTGTTCATTGACAATTGCTTCCTCCGCTTCCCCTTCGGTACCTAGTAAATTATGTATTTCTTGTAAGGAAGCAGGTTCTGTTGACGCTTCTTGGGGAAGCTCGCTTTCGGATTCAATCAAATCTTCTACTTTACAATTGAGAGCTTTACAGAATTTTACTATTCTTTCAATGTGGTTTGTTCCAGTTCTGCCGCTCTCCCAGTTTTGGATGGTGCTTTCTGTCACGCCTACGAGACGAGATAGTTCAAGCTGGGTTAAACCCGCCTTCTCACGAAGAAAAGCTATCCTTGGTTTCGGTTTTGGTTTCACAATTACAAGTGCTGTTGTCGTCTATAGGCGTACATCGTAACATCAAAAAAAATCTTACGCCCAACTTTTTTACCCAAAGACTTGACACCCCCCAAGTTCTTTGGTTAAAGTAATTAAGTATAGAGGTTTAACTGCTGTTAGTGCTTAGTTGCTAACTGGTGACTGACAAAAGAAAATTTATTTCTCAAAGAAAAATTCGGAGAAATCCGGAATAAACAAATTGAATTCTGTAGCCCCGTATATCCCACAAGAGAAAAATACAATCTTTAAAAATTCAATAAGGATTCTTAATAAACACCTATAGAAACTTTAAAGAATGTACATTCTCTGGGTAACAACACACAAGATACAACACAACACACAACACAATTACACGAGGTTAATACAATGTTTAAGAAGTCATTCGCTTTTGGTTTGTTGGCTGCTGTGATGGTTGCACCTGGTGCGGCTTTTGCTGATTCTCAATCTCAGAATAACAATCAACATACCATCCAAGAAGGTACTGCGATCGGCGGTAGCACTAACGCTCAGAGTTCTGAATCTTTGAATATTCAAGAGCAAATTCAAAACCGTCGCGATAGTATCGGTCACAGTCGTGGTGGAAAAGGTCGTTTTCCTCGCCCGAGCTTTTGCGGTGGTAGCTATAACGGACAATCCCAAAACTCTTCTCAGGGAACATTTCAAAGCGGTGCGGCTGAAGATTATTCAGTGAACGGTCAATCTAACAGCAACGTTAACGACCAAAAGCAAGTTGCGAATAATAGCCGTGCTTGCCGGTAATCAATTAACAATTATCAGTTATCAATTATCAATGTATTTGTTTATAAAAAATACTTTGGATTCATAATTGATAACTGTTCAAAAAGGCAAAACAGTTTATCTGTGCAATGCCCTCGATTCAACAACACAACACACAACACAATTACACGAGGTTAATACAATGTTTAAGAAGTCATGGGCTTTTGGTTTGTTGGCTGCTGTAATGGTTGCGCCTGGTGCGGCTTTGGCTGATTCTCAGTCTCAGAATAACAACCAACATACTATCCAAGAAGGTACGGCGATCGGCGGTAGCACCAACGCTCAAAGTTCTGAATCTCTCAACATCCAAAAGCAAATTCAAAACCGTCGCGATAGTATCGATCGCACTCATGGTAGTTACGGTCATTTTTCTCGCCCTAGCTACTGCGGTGGTAGCTATAACGGACAATCCCAAGACTCTTCTCAGGGAACATTTCAAAGCGGTGCGGCTGTAGATTATTCTGACAATGCTCAATCTAACAGCAACGTTAACGACCAAAAGCAAGTTGCGAATAATCGCCGCACTTGTCGTTAATTTCCGATTGAATCAAGGGTGATGCCTACTCGATAAAAATGGGCATCACCAGTTCACCAGTTCTAAAGAATATACAATTTGAGGTCAATCAAAATGTTTAAGAAGTATGCCGCTTTCGGCTTATTGGCTGCTGGTATAATGATTGCTCCCAGTACGGCTTTTGCAGATTCTCAAACACAAGAGACTGTACAAATTAATACCCAAGAAGGAGCGGCGATCGGTGGTAGTGTAAACGCTCAAAGTTCAGACAGTTTAAATATCCAAAACCAAGTTAGAATGCATCAACGTCGTGCTTACAAGCGTTTGGGCTACTGTCCCGGTAGCTATAGTAATCAGTCACAAACCTCTACTCAAGCATCTACTCAAAATGGTGCTGCTATAGATTACTCTGACAATGCTCAAGCAAATAGTAGCGTTAGCGAACAAAAGCAAGTGGTAGTAAGCAGCACTGGTTGCTCCCGCTAATATAGCGAATTAAGTCCAATATAATTTATATCTTGCACCAGTGGCTCTATTCCCGGTTTCTTTTAGTGAAAACATAATTATTGCGTTGTGCGACGAGCAAGAAACCGGGTTTCTTTGGGCTTAATGAGAATGGTGCAAGATGTCAGATATAAGAAACCTATCCCCCAGCCCCTTCCCAAAAGCGGGAAGGGGAGCAAGATAATACAGCCTTGCCCGTCCAAAGTTTTCTAAGTTTTCACTCGAATTACAACACACAACACGCAACACTAATCAGGTTTATAAAAATGATCGAGAAAATTTCTATCTTCGGTTTATTGGCTGCTACTCTGATTGTTGCACCAAACGCAGCATTTGCAGGACAAGGCGCAACTCAAGAGACAAACCAAGAAGCTACTGTAATTGGTTCTGGTAGTCGAGTTATTCAAAATGGTAGACAGGTAAGCATCCAGCGTCAAGAAAGAATGGGTCCTCGCAACCGCAGATGTGGTACAGACTCCCAGTCACAGCATTCAAATCAACGCATCGATCAAAATGCTGTTGCTGTTGATGGTGGTGTTGTTGACCAAAATGCTAGCCAGGTAAACATCCAGCGTCAACTTATTTTGGGTTCTAGGTACTGTTACTAAATTTCAAAGTGTCTGCGTGAGGACGGGTATTACTTAATTCTGATTTTGCTGATTTTCTTATTCACCGCTTGCGGTGGTGTTCATCACTATAAAAATCAGTTTTTTCTACTACGAGAGGTTCCCATGTCCACCAAACAAACGATTTCAATTCTTGCATTATCTTTATTGATGGCATTACCAACCGGAATTGTTAGTGCGCGAGAAATTCAAGTTCAAAACGGCAATTCTAGGGTAACAATCGATCGCAATGGCGATATTAATATCAAAAATGATCGTAGAACCCGATTCTATCGTCGCAGCCTTCGCCGTAGTTCCGTAAGCGTTCCTTCAGGTAGCGTTTATCGCCATATAAGGAATAGAGGTAATTGCACAACCTCCCGCAGCACTCATAAAAGTGGTTCTGGCAACAATCGTTCTTACGTTCGTACTAGAACTACAACCTGTCAATAATTTTCAAGGATGCAATTATGAAGCTGAAATTACTTTCCATAAGCTTATTCTCGTTAACTACTTTATCTTCAATATTTGTTCCTTCTTTAGAAAACAAAGTATTAGCGGGATGTAATGCGATCGATGTTAATGTCCAAGTCTCAATCGATGATTCACCAAAAGGAAAGCAAACAAACGATGTAAGTCAAGAATTTGGCGAAAATTGTAAAGGTAGCGTTGGTGCTACTGCCGTTACTAGATCAACCCAAGTTTGCAATTCTTCTAACTGCGAACAAAAACGTACCAGCACGCAACGAGTTGATGGCGATCCAAATCGTCGTACTGGCGTAAATACTAATGATATTGGTATTAAAATCGATATTCCGGTACACGTAAAAAATCCAAAAAAACCTAATCTTCCTTCTTTTATGCGGTAAGATTTTTTTTAAACGAAGGATTAATAATTGTCTCCTTTATAGGGGACTTTTCTATTTTTAGAATACGATGTAAAAAAGGTTCTGCGTGCCTACTTTAGTTAGTATGTGTGACTAGGAACCCATGAATTGAGGCTCAGCAAGACGGTATATTAAGAGGCAGAGCCTCCCGCCAAGCGTTCCCAGGCAGAGCCTGGGAACAAGAACCAATGATAAAAAAAAATATTATGAAAAGAATAATTTTTATTATATGCGGTGCCATACTGTTTACAATTTCACCAGCTTTTGCAGATAATTTTGCTAATAATAATCAAACGACTCTTACACAATCGGACATCAATAATATGCACGGTAATACAAGTAGTTCCACCACGTTTACCAGCAATTCTTCGGGATATCAACGTGGCAGCGTTAGTTTAAGTGCTGCGAATCTATCACAACCACATATGCTTAAAATCGAGACTTCAGCAACCCAATTAAATGGCAAAATAATTGTTAATGGAAAAGTCGTTAAGAATTTGAACAATAAAACCACTGAGATTAATTTATCGCCTTATTTATCAGTTGGGGAGCATAAAGTCGAAATATCTGCAAATTACGCTCCTGCGACATCTTCAATAAAAGTTGAATTGAATGCTCCAAATAGCAATGTTACTCAGCAAACTAGCGGCAATGGTATCTTAAATTACCAATTAGATGTTTCCGTGCGCTAATTATTTAAGATAAACTATGTGAATACTTTAGATGCTTCCAATGCGATAGTTTATCTCGGAATTATTTTTCAACCGGGACGAACGGAAGACCATAATTTGAGAATGTCTCGTTTACAAAAAGAAACAGAAATAATTGAAACTCAAAATAAAATCATGGAGGGTAATTTAACATTACTGCAAAAGCAAATTGAATTCTATTCTATTCGTTTAGAACACTTGCAGAAATCGTCTAATTCTTTCAATAATAGGGAACAAGAAACTAAATCAGCTGTTCTATTTGCAACTGACTTTCTAAATTAGCGCGTATCCATAATTCTGCCATAGACCAAACCAAAAATTTATCTGATACTTCGGCAAAATCATCAAGTTTATGAGTCACAATTGCATCTAGTTGTTGGTAGCTCGCGCAGATAATTTCAACAGCAGATTCAAAATCTTTAATGGGTGAAAAACGCGCTTGCTGTAAAATACTTTGATTTACGGAGCAAATCTTGATTTTTTGTTGCAACCATTTGATTACCATTTCTGCAATTTTCGTATTTTGTAAATGATTGAGATAAGTATATATTTTCTCCCATCCAACATCTGTTATATACATCTGAATCCAAGGGTTTACTTTATCTAATAAATCCCTAACATCTTTTACGGTATTGCGATTCATCAAAGCCTCCAAAATTAAGTCAGCATCAACTAAAATCCGAATCACTTTTAATCTCCCTGATAAAAGGTTAGATATCGCAGTTAATGAGAGTATGAACTTCAAATCTCATTAGTGCAACATGAATAGTTGTATATACAAATTACTCATCTTGTTTTTCTGATTTCTACAAAATATTTAAAGAACAAAATTCTCTTGTCTTTAAAATAAATATCAATATGAAGTTATTGACAAAATTAGTAGATTATGAATTGGCTAAATAATGCTTTCTGATGTGACGACAAATATATTCAGTGGTTCCATTTTTTTTATAACAATTTATGTTGAAATAATTTCCTCAACTCCATTAAAAAAGAAGGCATGGCATCAGTAATATTAAGCTTCACTTAGTATAATCAATTTTGTAAAAATCATCACCAAATTAATTTAACTAATTTCTAAAATAATTTTAAATATCTATCTAAAAGTAGATGATTTATAATGATTTATATTCATCTATTCTTAAGTAACAAATAATAAAGTTGTCCGTTACTTACCGTCACACCAGCGCGATCGCCAGCAATTTTTCCGGTTCCCAAGAAGTAATCGACTCTACCCGCGCCTTTGATGGCTCCTCCGGCATCTTGGTCTAAAACGTAACGGCTAACGGTTCGGTGTTTCAGTTCGCCGCTGTCTGTCGCGAAGGGAAAGTTACCGCGTATCAAGGCTAATGCGCCGGGAGGCATCAAGGATTTATCTGTAGCGATTGAACGTTCGGGGCTTAACCCTACTTGAATGGAACCCTGTGCGGGGGCACCTTTATTTTCCTGGAAAAATACAAAACTCGGATCGCGAGGAATATAAACGTCTAACTTTTTAGGGTCTTTTTCAAAGTATTCTAAGATTGTCGGCATCGTCACACCGCTTGATGGTAATTGACCGGCTTCGATTAAAATTTTTCCAATGCTTTTGTAATTATGAGCGACATTCCCCGCAAAACCGACGCTTGTTTGAGTACCATCGAGCAGTCTAAGTTTGGCGGAACCTTGAATTTGCATCATGTACGGTTCGAGACGGGATTTAAACCAAAATAATTCCAGCCCCTTTAATTTTCTCCCACCTTGCAAACCATCAGCACCTTCCAAATCCAAACGTGTGGGATGTGGTCTTTTCCAATCTTTCAAGTCTGGAGGTATAGCATAGATAGGATAGCGGTATTCTGCTGTTTGTTGGCGACTGGCAATATAAAGCGGCTCGAAATAAGCGGTAAATAAGACTTTTCCTTTTTTATCGTTGCCTACCGATTGATAAAAAACAAACTCTTCGGCAACAGCTTGATTTAATTCTGCTGCGGATTTCGATGACAACAGCAATTGACGAAATCTTTGTAAACTCTTGATTACTCTTTCTCTACTGATTCCCGGTACCGAATATCTTTTATAAGTATTTTCAGCCCCTTTAGTTTGTAAATATCGCAAACTATTATCTATAGAACTTAAAAGAATTTTTCGATCGGCTTGTTGGCTATTATCTCCCCATATTTGCTCGTCAAAACAAGAAGTATCGCCTTCACAACAGGGGAAAGGTGCTTTTTTAATAGGAATTAATGGTGATGCTGGCTTTGTCGTCGGAACCGATACCGATAATTTCCACCGTTTTAATTGACACTCCACCGGACTCAGTAATAAACGTCCGAGAGGGGTAATGGTGATTAATAAAGCGGCTACAGGTAAGGCGATCGTAATTATAGGAAGTGACTTTTTCATTTGTCGATTATCAAATAAATATAGAAAATCACAAAATCAAAGTAAAGCAGGTTAAAGGTCTGCATGTCAAAGGTTATTTTAGGTCAAAGGTATAATAATTCCTAACTCCGGTGGTCCTAACTCCTAATCCACCTTCGATTCCCAAATCACTCATTCATATTACGATAAGTTGCGACGGCAGAAGGAGAAATACGATTGAGATAGCGGAAAATCCAGTATTTGAAAATAGTATCTAAAATTACCGGAAATGTGGCAATAAATAAGAATATAAAGTCGTGATTTGCTGGTAAACCCCAATGATGGGATACACCTTCAAGAATCACTTCCCAACCGTGAGGTGAGTGAAATCCTACAAATATATCGGTAAATAAAATAATAATAAATGCTTTGGCGCTGTCGCTTAAACCATACACAACATAATCAAAAAACTCTTTTAAAACGGCGATTTCTTTTTTACTAAATATCAAAAACCAGACAAATACAAACACGGAGATGAGATCGGCGAAAACGTTTTTAATTGCATTTCCGCTCATAATCCGATATTGTTCGGCAATTTCAAATGCTTTTTCTTTTACTTCTTCTTCTATTCTTTCTTCCATTTCTCGTGGAGAAAGCGTAGGCACATTATTAATTAAAGCTTGAAACTTAACCTTTTCTTCAAATCTTTCTAGCTCTAATAGCGCTTCCTCTTCCATTTCATAATTAACAAACAAATTAGTCTCATCGTTACCTCTAAAATGTTCGACAATGGGACTAACTAAAAGAGCTTTTGATAATTGATGGCTTAAAATAGGTACTATAATTAACAATAATAAAAATCGCACCGATATAATAGTTCTTCTTTGAGACTTGCGGAACTTATCCACAATATCTTGCTCGGCGTTGGGATCTAATTCAACTTGCAAACGATTGAATGTATTGAAAATTGAACGAGGTAATACTCCTGTGCTGTTTACCTTGCCTTTTGGCTGGTTAGGCGATCTATTTTTCGCTGCATCTGCCGTTTTTGCTTGAACTACTTGCGATTCAATTCTTGGTATAATCTGGGAATATTCATTGTTATTTGAATTAGAGGTTTGAGTAGGAAATTCAACCGATGATTCAGGTAAAGTTTCTTCTACAATTGGTATAGTATATTTTGCAGTTATTTCATCAATAAATTTTAATTTTTCTAAAATCAATTCGGAATTAAGATATTCAACATCAAATTTGTTGGCTTCTTTTATATTTGATTCGTTGAGGAAATAGCGAGTAGCTTTAAACTCCGTCAACCTCATCCGAATAATTCTTAAAAGTTTGCTTAGATCGGTTTCAAAATAATCTATTACACTGCTGCTATAAGCAACTGTTGCACCCTCTATTTTTTTGCCATTGAAATGTTCGTCTTCTATTGCCTTAATTTGTAATGCTGCTTGATAAGCTTCATCCAAAGATCGTTCCGGGGTTCGTAAGTACCACTGGTAAACTTTTACTAAGTATGAGTAAATTTTTTGGGTAACAGCAAAGTTGTTCATTTTAAATAGTCATCTAGCTTTTTTGTGGTTCTTAAACTTACGTTAACGCTGTTCGATATCTTAACAAAATCATCTGGAGACAGATTGTGCTAAATAATTCTCTTTGGATTGTAGGTCCTAGCCGTAGTGGTAAGACTGAACGTTTGGTACGGCAGTTTTGTGTTTGGGTAAACAATCACGATCCGAATCAAGAGACATTTTATACTAATAACCCCTTGCAAAAAAATAGCACTAGCATACCAAAAAGCCTGAATCCTCAAAATAACGAACTCGGAATTTTGGTTTTTGCTGCAAATGGGGATAATCGCCGAGAGTTAGCAGATAAAATTGTTACTGCTACTTGGGGAAAATATCCGCTGATAGCTAAAACACCTTTAGGTTTTTTTCAAGATGAGGTGATTTTATTTTGGCCCCTGCTGATAGAATCTTTGAAAATCAAAGCACAATTTCCGGTGAGATTGCGTCCAGAAACCGAACAGGAATTAGCAACTAAACTGTGGCGATCGCGATTGGATGAACAAATGTTGCGTAGTGTCGGGATGAATGAGTCTCGTTTAGTACGCCGTATCCTTGACTTATTGCAATTAGCAGCTTTGAGTGGAACACCATGCGAAGATATTCCGCACATTTTGAGCAAAGTTATATCGCAACAAGATAATTTTACTAATTTAGAGCCAGATACGATCGGCTCTTTATTATTAGATTGGCGTAACTGGTGTTTAGATAAGGGCTTTTTAACCTACGGAATAATTACCGAACTTTACGGACAACATTTATTATCGGATAAAAGTTATCTTTCGCGATTAAAAAAACGCTATCAAGCAGTTTTAGCGGATGACGTACAGGATTATCCCGCACTGATGCGTCAATTATTTGAGTTAATTCTCGATGATGGTGTAGGAGCGTTTAGCTATAACCCCGATGGTATAGTGCGTTTGGGATTGGGAGCAGA
This sequence comes from Rivularia sp. (in: cyanobacteria), assembly GCA_965234645.1. GTDB lineage: Bacteria > Cyanobacteriota > Cyanobacteriia > Cyanobacteriales > Nostocaceae > Rivularia. Next base: position 6,693,327 of record OZ248344.1, read on the forward strand.
TCCAAATTACATGTCCGGGTTAGCAGAAAATTGTCAGGTCGAGACTTTGACTCAAACGCCCATTTTATCATTATCCGATATGCTCTCGAACTCAATGGTGCAATTAATAACCGAACCAATGACGCTTTTGAGTTTACCTTCTACCGTAAAATCAATTCAAACCACTTCCCGCGCTTCATTATTGCAAGAAACCGCACAGACAATAATTGAAACAGTGAAATCCGGGATAGTAGAGCCAAGAGAAATAGCGATAATTGCCCCCGGTTTAGATGCGATCGCCCGTTATTCTTTGATCGGAAAGTTTAGCAAAGCGGGAATTCCGGTTGATTCGCTGCAAGATAAACGTCCTTTGATAAGTTCGCCACTTATCCGCGCTTTACTTACTTTACTAACCTTAGTATATCCGGGTTTGGGGCGTTTGGTAGATAGAGACGCGATCGCCGAAATGTTGGTAGTACTGAGTCGAAAACCCGATAATAATGATTATATCGATCCGGTACGCGCTGGATTAATCGCGGATTATTGCTTTCAACCGCATCCAGAAAATCCCAACTTACTAACTGTCGATACATTTGAAAGGTGGGATAGATTGGGTTACGCTGCCACAACCGCCTATGGAAAGATATTAAAGTGGTTAGAGCAAGAGCGATCGAATTACGAAAAACGTTTAATTCCCACTCCTGTTTCCTTTTTATATAGTGCCATTGAATATTTTATGTCTGACGTTGGCTATTCCAACTACGAACAACTCGCCACACTGCGGCAATTACTAGAAACCGCTCAACACTATTGGGAAATTGATACTCGATTAAATCAGTATGCTTTTAGTAAAAATTTGGTAGAGGAGCAGGAAAGGCAAGGATTAGAAAAGCAAGATAAAACACAAACCATTGCCGAATTTATCACATTACTCAGACAGGGAACCGTCACCGCCAGCCCTTATCCCATACGTCCCATCGGACCTTTAGCAAACGCGGTAACATTAGCAACAATCTTTCAATATCGTTCCTTGCGCCATTCCCATCGCTGGCATTTTTGGTTAGATGCGGGTTCGCCATTGTGGGTTAAAGGAGGTGCAGCAACCTTATATGGTTCGATGTTTTTTCTGCAAGATAGATTTGCTCAACCTTGGAGTGCAGAAGATGAAACCTTAGCCGAAGACGAGCGACTGCAAAGGATTATCGAAGATTTATTAGCTCGCGTATCCGACAAGATTTACTTGTGTCATAGCGAGTTAGCGGTAAACGGACAAGAGCAGCTTGGTTCGTTATTGCCTTTGGTGAATGCTTGTGTGGGAGTGGAGAGTGAGGAGTGAGGAGTTAAGAGTTAGGAGTTATTAATATTGTAGGGTGTGTGACGCAAATTGTAATTATCAAGTTGAATAAATAATTTTGTAGCGTCACGCACCATGAAGTTGACTACCATTTTTCTAACATCAGCCCATCCACATAGCCAAAGTCTGAATCATCCGTTACCAAAAGCCAACTATGTTCTAAACATTGGGCTGCAATCCAAACATCGTTCATCGGTATTGGTCGTCCTTTTTGCTTCAATAACAACCTAGTTCGAGCATACACCCCTGCCGTTTCTCTACCTAAAGGTACAGTCTCGCATATTTGAATAAACTCTAGATAACGTGGCAGATTTTTCAAAGAACGACTTGAGTTTTCTGCTCCAAACAATAACTCACCTATAACTATAGTTGGTAGAATTACTGTCGGCAACGCTAATACATGAGCTACAACAGCCTTATCGCCATTAAAAAAACGCACTGCTACAGAAGTATCTAAAGCAACATTACCATTCATTAGCATCTACCTGCTCAAACTCTGCGGCAATTACCTGCTGTAATTCTAAAGCTTCAGAATCACTTAAAATTCCAGCAAATTTAGCTAAAGGATGTTCCTTTTGCGCGATCGCATCTGCTTCTGGTAACTGACGTAGAAAACCCGAAATCGCATCAGAAAGGGAAAGTTGTTGTTGCTGCGCCCAACGTTCTGCTTTTTGCAGCAAAGATTCATCTAGTTCTAATGTAATTTTAGTGGTCATAATCGTGCATGGGTTTAAGTTCTTTCATTTTAACCTTTGTAATTAGGCGAATGCTTTCATAATTTTAAGTTTCGTAGGATATTTGGGATAATAAAATTTTGTTATTTTCATAAATCATCCTACAAAATATGGAACGTCTAACTCTCACTATATTGCTATGGTTATTTGATAATTTAATAGCTTTAATTTTTATTGGTAATAAAGTAGATTTGGACTTAGGGTTGCCACCATTAAAAGAAATCAGTATAGAAAAATATCCAGAAGTTAGAGGACGTGTAATAGCTTTCAATACGGCTGTTCTTTTTGATAGAAGTGTAGAATTAGTCTTATCTGCGGAAGATATTAACGTACTTTATGCAGAAGTTAATCTTGAATATTTAAGAAGACCTGTAAAATATAAAGCTTTTGAAGCATTTAATTGCTTTGATATTCAAAATAACGAAATTATTATTTCAGAAATATCAACTTTTTTATTTTTCACATCTAATAATCCTCTTTTGAGTCAACGAGCGGTTAAATTTGATATAGAAAACGGTGAAGTTGTTGAATATCGTCGATTTATAAGCTCATTTAACAAAAATATTGATAGCTCTGAATATAAGCTTAGTCAAAAAGGTTTTTCATCAGGTATTATTCATTTTATTCTTGGTTCAAAAACACCAGATAATCGAAATTCACTACAATCAATAAGAAAACAAATAAAGAAAGAAGCAAATCCTATTATTAAAAAGTTAAAGTCAATTCGAGTAATAGATAATAAATTGATATTAGAATCATGAATTTAAAACGGAAACGATATTATTTGATTTACCCATTCTTCCGGAGTGGAAGCTTCCCAAATGATAATTATTGCTTCAATTGCTTCATTAATCGATAGACTTTGAGAAACGATCGCAACTCCGGAACTAGTTTGTGAGATTATAAACTGACCAAATTCAGCAGGCATCGTTTTTCTGTCATGGGTTACAAGAATTCTACCTTCTTGTGCTGCGATCGCTAAAACTTCTGGATCTTTCTTGCCTTCAAGCCCTGCTGCGTTAGCTGAGTTAAAATCAATGTTTGGTTGCCTACGTATTGTACCTATAACAATTGCTTACTTAAGGTCGGCATCTGCTTAAAATTTAATTGCCGTCATGCTTTACCGTGCTTTTGTGCTTGAGCGGCTTTCAACTTTTGATACAGAGATGGATTCTTTTCTCGACAAGATTGTTGTAGTTTTTCAAACTCTGCCTCACCTTGCTTTAAGTAGGAATCGATCGCTTCTCGGTTAGCAAGATAAAAGGCGATCGCGCCATAAACTTGTTCGAGGGAAAGTAAGGGAAAATTTTGAGCAATAGTTTCAGGAGATTCCCCATTTAAAAAGCCGTACAAAATTGAATCTAGAGAAATACCTGTCCCTAAAATTGTGTACTTTTCGTTATTTTGTTCAATATATTGCTTTGATTGAATTGGTGCTACAGTCATGGGATTAATTGTTGCTGTTTATCTGGATATTATAAGCAACTCAACTATAAAAAATATTAAGGTGCGTTGCGAGTAAGGCGACAACACACCTTTATATATTTAAGAGAGCGATAAATCGCTTACTACGAACAAAAATTTACGTACTGATTTTTGGTTTCTGGTAATAATCTACAACTTTTTTCACATAATCAGCAGTAAAACCATTATTACAGCCTTTGTATTCACCAGTCATCCACCAACAAGCGGTACCGCGCACGGCTTGTGTTTCATTATTATTTGTAGCTGCCAATTGTCCTTTTAATTCTCGTTGTACGACACAACTAACAACTTGACGAGCTAATTGAGCATTTTTTTCAAACTCTGCTGGTGTAACTTCTTTTTTCAAACAAAATTTTGACCAAGCTTTCAAAGTTTCTGGTTTAACTTGCCATTCGCTGTAATATCCATCATTTGCTTTCCCTGTTTTTGGTGCAGCCAATCGCAATGCTTCTACCATCGCTGCAACTTGAGTATTGAAGGATTGCTGTTGTGCTTGTGCTGTCATGGGTAACAGCCCCAAAGTAACAATTACACCACTAAGTAGAAATTTCATCGCATTCATCGTAGACAAACAGGGACAAGCATACAACATTATCTTAAGATTCTCATCTACCGAAAATCATAGGCTATGTCTGTAACAATTGCTTCGATCGGATGATGACCGTGTTTCCGTACTTAAGGGGTTATTCGAGTGAGGGCTAACAAATTGATATTACAATCGTAAATATTGCAGAAAAATGGAATTAATTCTGTATGTTGGATGCTATGTAACGAAGCTCCACCCAACCTAAAAACTAAAATATTGGGTTCGTAGTAAGGACTTCAATGCTTCTCTTTCGCGTTAGATAGTGCTTAAGAGAGCGATAAATCGCTTACTACGAACTAAAAATTACGTGCTTTGTTTTGGTTTCTGATAATAACCTAAAACTTTTTTTCACATAATCAGCAGTAAAACCACTAAAGTAAAACCCAACCTACTTACAACTTATTGCTCAGCAGCATCTAAATCTGCAACCTTTAAACCAAGATTTTTAAAGTCGATATCAGCTAACGGCGCTTGACTACGCCTAATAGTAAAAACACTTCCTTGTACTTGATTATCACTTTTGTACTGAACAACATATGTCATTTGCTTCTTTTTGAAGGCTAATGATAATAAACCTATAGGACCAAATGCAAGTGTAGTCCAAATTGCAGTGTTGCTCAGACGCTTTGCTGATTTGCTTCGCTCAACTTTTTCAATAGCGCTTGCTGGAATTACTTGATTGGCTGCTTGGTTGCTAGCACTTCTCATCGTTACATGGACATTGCCATTATCAATAGTCACATTGCATTTATCCATGTCCTTTTCAAGCTGATTAAAGCACTTTCCCTTATAGCTTCCTGCCAATACTACGCTAGGAACCATTGCAGCAAACGTTGTCAGTGTTACTAAAGTCAAAGCGGTAATTCTTTTATTCATTTTGTATAGTAAATATACTGTGAAAGGAATATGCTTATAATTCATTAAATTACTTCACCGATCAAGTCTTTAAAGTGTCATCTGTAATGATGTTTTCTGCAATTTTAATGTTTTATAGATATCTTTAATACTTCCGATTACCAATTACCCATAAATGCAAAACCCCTCTCTTGATTCTTAGGGAGGGGTTTTGTTAACTTTTTAAGCTTAAGAAATTAAGAAATTTGGAATAAGAAACCTACCAATTCTCCTTTACCCATGCTTATGCGATCGCCAGGGCGCAAGCGGTGACGATTCCCTGGTAGCAGGGACATTCCGTTAACGTAGGTACCGTTGGAACTTCCTACATCTTCGATATAGTAAGCGTCTCCTTCAACTCGAATATCGGCATGAATCCGCGAAACAACTTCCGAGTTTTCAAATCCAGAAATGTCAATATCTGGGGGAACTCGATCGTTTGCTTTACCAATATGAATTACAGAAAGGTTTTGCGGCAGTTCAATCTGTGTATCGCTTTTAACATGAATCAACCGAGCGCTTACCTGCTGCAATTGAGTTCTAGAAGGAGAACTTGCTACAGGTGGAGGTGCGGGTGCGTGTGCGGGTGGAGTTTCCGGTGCAGTTTCCGGTTCTGTTGTAACAACAGGTTCTTCTATTGTTAAATCTGGTAATGCCTCAAAAAAGGAAGCTTCTTCCTCTTCAACTGATGCGGGTGCAGGTTCGGCAACGTTAACCGGGGGTGCTGTAACTGCTGGAAGTGGAGTTGCTATTTCTTGTTCTCCACTTTCGGGTTCGGATGGCATAGTTGGTGGAGGACTACTTTCGGTGGATGGTGGTTCAAATCCTTGGGGAATTGCTACTGCTGTTGGTGGTAAAGAAGAAGCTTCTAAAGGATTCACGTTAACAGTTGGTGGATCGCCCAAAGATGGTACCTCTACTGGAGTATCGGGAGCAACGGTTGCCTCTACTCCAGGAGCAGAGCGTAAATTGTAACCACACTGTCCGCAAAAAGACGCATCTGCTTGCACGGTTGCCCCGCAGCCCGGACAGCTAGTAGTTGCCGGTAGGGGGGTATAGCAAGCTTCGCATTGGACAGCGCCATCTGGGTTGGGATGATTGCAGTTCGGGCAGACAATCATGGAATTAAACCTTTTCTCAAGTTCATCGTAAAATAGTGCTGGCAAGCAGACGAGCATCTGTCGCTTTTGATTTTAACAATTACTTACAATTTCGCAGTTAAACTTTGATTTCCGCACCAGCAGCCCGATCTAAAAGCCACCAAAGTTCTTTTTGGGGTTGAATCAAACGAGAAGGATAAGTAGTTTCAGATGCCGTTGGTGCGAAAACTTGAGCTAAAGCCGGTTTTTTATTCTCACCAGCTACCAAAAATATGACGCATTCAGCCGCGTTAATAAATGGATAAGTAAAACTAAGACGGATCGAACTATCTTTGTTGCCTACTGTAACTAGCTTATCGGTAACTTTCAATGCTTCCGTGTTAGGAAACAAAGATGCAGTATGAGCATCATCGCCCATTCCCAGCAAAATCACATCAATTGCCGGAAATTCTCCTGGTTTTGCATCAAACAATTTCCGTAAATCTTGTTCGTACAGTGCCGCAGCTTCAGCAGGATCGGATGCATCCGTAGGCATCGCGTGAATATTATAGGCAGGAATATCAACTTTATCCAGCCATGCACTACGCGCCATCAACTGATTGCTATCGGCATGATTTGCTGCAACATAACGCTCGTCACCCCATAGTACATGAACTTTATCCCAAGGCAGTTGTTGCTTACCCAATGCTTCATACAACGGTTTGGGAGTGCTACCACCAGACAACGCAATAGTGAAACGTCCGCGTTGTTGAATAGCAGTTTCTATTTTCGACAAAATTAGGGAAAGCGCCCGTTCTACCAACGCTTTCTTATCCGCTAATACTTCAACTTTTTTATTCATCAGCTAAAACAACCTAGCTCACTTCTGGGATAACCATACCGTTGATATTGTAATCCTGCTTTTTACTTGTGAAACTTTTAATAATGGGGATTGGGAATGAGAAGAGGGGGTAGAGGGGGTAGAGGGGGTAGAAAAAATTTTTAACTTCTAACATCCTTGCGTCCGTTAACTCTTAACTCCTAACTCCTAACTCCTAACTATTTCCCCCCCATCCCCCCATCTCCCCACCTCTACTTCCCGACAAATATCTCCCCCCATTGCGGTATGGCTTCTCGCTGTGCGGCTAATAGTTGCTCGATGCCTTTTTCGGCACAATCTAATAAGCTATTTAATTGAGTACGGCTAAAACTACCTGCTTCTGCTGTTCCTTGAACTTCGATGATTCCTCGATTTTGATTCATCACTACGTTGAAATCTACATCAGCAGCAACGTCTTCGGGATAGTTTAAATCTAAAAATGCTTCTCCTTCTAGTAAACCTACAGAAACTGCGGCGATTTGTCCGATGATTGGCGATCGCTCTAAAACACCTTCCGAGATCAACTTGGAAATGGCGATCGCTAATGCCACAAATCCCCCGGTAATGGCTGTGGTGCGGGTTCCAGCGTCGGCTTGCAGTACGTCTGCATCTACAGTTAAAAGCCGTTCTCCCAATGCCTCAAAATCTAACGCCGCACGCAAACTACGCCCTATCAAACGCTGAATTTCTTGAGTTCTGCCAGATAACTTGATAGTTTCTCGTTCGTGGCGCTGTTGAGTTGCTCCGGGCAACATTCGATACTCAGCAGTTAACCAACCTTTACCGCTATCTAGAAGAAATCTCGGAACCCGTTCGCTAAGACTAACAGTACAAAGTACTTGAGTTTCACCGCATTTTGCCAGAACCGAACCAGCAGCATAACGTGTAAAATCTTTTACAAAAATAACAGGACGAAGTTCGTCAGCCTTTCTACCATCCGGACGCTGCCACACCATTGGGATTCCCTCAATTTTCCCATAATGTTATCAGGGAATGGTGACTTGAGCATTGAGCATTGATAATAGTGATTAATAATTGAAAAGATAAATGGAAAAACGATCCAGCGAGCTTTCCGGCTTGCACTACCAGATGTTTTTCAAAAATTGGGATGCTCCCGTTCAACTTGGGAAGAGGTTAAGCAGCGATCGCAATATTTTCGACTATGAACAAATTATAATTAAAATATAAAAACACTAGAGCAAAAGTAGGTTTAATTATTATGCGATCGCTTTTTTGGACTGTAGAAGAAGTTGCCCAAAGAGCTAAACAATTTTACGAAAATGGCATTCGCCAACAAGTTGAGCATGGTGAAAATATTGGCAAGATGATTACGATTGATGCTGAAACTGGCGAATATGGAATTGATAAAACTGGTATAGAAACTGCAATGAAATTAAAAGAGAAAAAACCAATGGCTAGATTATTTACTATGCGGATTGGTTATGATGTTGCATTCAGCTTTGGTGGTGTTCCTTTGAAGCGTACAGTTAAATGATTTACGGAAGAATTAGTGAGAGTAAGGCAACAATTCCAGTAATTTTTCGTTTACCTTCACAACCAGATTTTTCTGTGGATTTTGTTTTTGATACTGGATTCAACGGTTATCTTACCTTACCACCACAAGCTGTTAATGCGATGAATCTTCCTGTATATTCTAGTACGCTTATAAGCTTAGCTGACGGTAGCGAAGCTTTATCAACTATACATTTCGCAACTATTATTTGGGATGATGTAGAAAAAGTAGTCCTTGTTTTAGCTTCTGGTTATAAGCCGTTACTGGGAACTGCTTTGATGGAAGGATATCATCTTGAGATCGATTTTGAAGAAAACGGTTTGGTTTCCTTAGAAAAAATATCATCTGCGATGTCATAGATTCTTAATTTAGATAAATATCACAGCGATCGCAGAATATGACAAAGATAAGTGGAAAAATGACCCTTACTGTTAACTCAGAAATTTATAGCCAATTACTCTCTAAATATCAACCTCGAATTATCAAGACAGAAGCAGAGAATGAGGAATTTTTAGAAGTTGTAGAAGAATTACTAGCACGTAAAAATCTAACACCAGAAGAAAATACGATTTTAGACCTATTGGTAAAATTAATCGAAGATTTTGAAGATAAACATTATCAATTAAATAAATCTACGCCTTGCTCTATAATGCTTCATCTAATAGAAGCCCAAGATAAAAACAAGAAAATTTTAATTCCAATTTTCGGTTCTATAGAAAATGTTGATAAAGTCATCAATAATGAATTAGAAATAACTTCACAACAGGCTGTAGAATTAGGAAATTTATTTCATGTTGATGCGAGTTTGTTTTTAAATGAGTAGGTAATTAACTTAAAATTATAAATAATAGTCAATTAAAAAAAATAACCATGCATCCTATATTAAAAGTTGATATTTCGGAATTAAGCGTATCTGAGCGGATACAACTAGCTGAAGATTTATGGGATAGTATTTTGGCTGAGGGTAATGCTGATGTTCCTTTGAGCGAAAGTCAAAAACAAGAATTAGATAGACGTTTAGAATTGCATCGTCAAAATTCACAGCAGGGTTCAACTTGGAAGGAGGTTAAACAGCGATTGGGATTGATTACTTATAATAAGAATATAGAAAAACAGTAGGTTAAATAATAATTATGACTATCTCCCTAACTCCTGAATTAGAGCAATTTATCCAAAATCAAATAGCAAGTGGTAAGTATTCTTCGACTGAGGAAGTGATTATTGCGGGTATTAAATTGCTGGAGGAAAGAGAAAATATTTATAAAGGTAGATTTGAGGAATTGAAGCGGGAAATTGCGATCGGGGTAGAGCAACTCGAACGTGGGGAAAGACTTGACGGTAGAGAAGTAATTGAAAAACTGCGTCAGAAAAACCAAGCGATGAGAAAGGCTAAAGCGTAGTATATTTATGGGCATCTACTTTGTATCACCTCAAGCAGCGCAAGATTTACAAGAAATTCACGATTATCTATTTACTAAAAATCCAGATACAGCAAACAACTTTTTGGATACTATTGGTAAAAAGTTTGAAATCCTGGCAAATTTCCCGAATATGGGACGTAGACGTGATGAACTTTCTCCCTTATTGAGAAGTTTCCCTGTGGATGATTATTTGATTTTTTATCGTCAAATTAAAGGTGGAATTGAAATTGCTCGTGTTGTTAGTGGATACCAAGATTTAGATGCATTGTTTGATGAAGACTTATAATTATCTTTTCTTCTGAGACATTTCTCTCAAGCAAACAGCATAATTACCCCGAACTGTAATTGTTTTTGGATGAGCTACACCTAAACTTTGTTCGCACAACTGCAATGCTTGAATATAAAGAGGTTCTGCGGCTTCATACTTTCCTTGGAAGTAGTAGAGTCCAGCTAAATTGTTCAAGCTTTGTGCAACATCGGGATGATTTTCTCCGAGTAGCTGTTTGTATAACTCCAATGCTTGAATATAAAGAGGTTCTGCGGCTTCATACTTTCCTTGGGAGTAGTAGAGTATAGCTAAACTGTCCAAGCTGGTTGCAATATGGGGATGGTTTTCTCCGAGTAGCTGTTTGTATAACTCCAAAGCTTGAATCAAAAGAGGTTCAGCTTCTTTATACCTTCCTTGATCTGAGTAGAGTCCAGCTAAATTATTCAAGCTGGTTGCAATATGGGGATGGTTTTCTCCGAGTAGTTGTTTAGATAACTCCAAAGCTTGAATTAAAAGAGGTTCTGCTGCTTCGTACCTTTCTTGGGAGTAGTAGAGATTAGCTAAATTATTCAAGCTGGTAGCAAGATGGGGATGATTTTCTCCGAGTAGCTGTTTTCTTAACTCCAAAGCTTGAATATAAAGAGGTTCTGCTGCTTCGTACTTTCCTTGAGAGTTGTAGAGTGCAGCTAAATTGTCCAAGCTGGTAGCAACATTGGGATGGTTTTCTCCGAGTAGCTGTTTTCTTAACTCCAAAGCTTGTTTGTGAAGAGGTTCTGCGGCTTCGTACTTTCCTTGGGAGTAGTAGAGTGCAGCTAAATTGTTCAAGCTCATTGCAACATCGGGATGGTTTTCTCCGAGTAGCTGTTTGTATAACTCCAATGCTTGAATATAAAGAGGTTCTGCTGCTTTGTACTTTCCTTGGGAGTAGTAGAGTAGAGCTAAATTGTTCAAGCTCATTGCAATATTGGGATGGTTTTCTCCGAGTAGCTGTTTGTATAACTCCAATGCTTGAATATAAAGAGGTTCTGCTGCTTCGTACCTTCCTTGGGAGCGGTAAAGTTCAGCTAAATTGTTCAAGCTGGTAGCAAGATGGGGATGATTTTCTCCGAGTAGCTGTTTTTTTAACTCCAATGCTTGAATCAAAAGAGGTTCAGCTTCTTTATACCTTCCTTGAAAGTTGTAGAGTTGAGCTAAATTGTTCAAGCTGGTAGCAAGATGGGGATGGTTTTCTCCCAAGCGCGATCGCACTACTGATACATATCGCTGAAACCAAGGTTCTGCCAATGCATATAAACCCTGTTCTTGGTAAAATCTGGCTAAACCAGTAAAAGCCCAATATAAATTTTCATCGCTGACTGCATCAATTAAATTTTCTGCGACTTCTTTTAAATGGGGAATAGCGTTTTTGACTGAGTTGATGAATTCTAAGGTTGCCGAATTAGGAATTGTTTGAGCAATTTCGATAAAAGTGCTGGTAAATGCTTGTTTAATGTCGTTGATTTCAGAATCTGCTGTGAGTTTTGTTTTTAAAAATTCTCTAATTAAGGGATGAATTTTATAGTAATGTTTATCCCCTTCTGCCAAAATCTGTACTAAATGACGTTGGTAAAGTTGCTCGATAGCTGTTTGAATATCAGAATCTGTGTAATCTTGGAACTGATTAATATTTTTACGCCAAGGCATCAAAAAACTAATAAACCTTTGAAATTTTAATTTTCTTGGTTTGATTTTCTTAAAATATTGAAATGTAGATTCTACCCACTCCCACTCAAAAATATCTGCCGCAAATAAACTTAATAACCTAGCAACTTGCTGTGTTTGCGGATTCAATTCCACCCAACTTAATTCAAATGCAGCTAAAACCCCAAGTTGTGCAGTACTTAAGTTTCTGTGCTGGGGATTCATCGCTTCTTGATGCAGTCGCTGCTGATTCAACTGCTCCAACATTTTCTTTAAAGTAAAATGAGGAGGTTTTTTAACTAAATACCTGCCGACTAATTCTATCCCTAAAGGTAAATATCCTAACCATTTACATAATTCCTTCGCGGTGGTTAGTTCAGTGTCATTGCGACGTAAGGAAGCAATCTCAATATTTTTCTCCTCCAATGAGTTGTTGCGATTGCTTCGTCGTTCCTCCTCGCAATGACGGGATGATTTATTTATTCGCTTTTCCCCAATTAAATTAACCAACAATTCTAAAGCTTCTTCTGCTGACAATACATTGAGGGGAATTTCCTGAATATTCGTGTCAAGGTTTCGCAATCTGGTTGTGATTAAAATGCGGAAGCGGTTATTTGTGGGGATTAGCTCAGAAAAACCCTCTAAATCATTGATATCATCTAATACTATCAACACAAAACCTTCGGATGGTTGCCAATTTTGCCAGCACCATTTTATTTGCTCAAGGATACCCAAAGGTTTATCCTCAAAATCTTTCTGAGGAACTTGCAAACCTAAATTAAAAGCAAACTGAATTATCTGTGCTGCAATATTTCCACTTCTGGCATTTATCCAACAAATCCCACCAGAATAATCATTTTCATGTCTTCGTGCGTATTGCGTCGCTAATTCGGTTTTGCCTACACCACCCATTCCCGCAACAGCAGAAATTGCTACGGTGTTGCTTTGGTTCAACTTGCGATAAATTTCAACTAATTCATTTTCTCGTCCTACAAAGTTGTTAGTAACACGGTTGGGTATATATTTAATGGGATGATACTTTGTCGGTTCCCCTGCCGACGACTGTAGTCAATTAAATGTAATATTGTGTCCGCTACCACCTTGAATTACTGGTGCATTGGTATTGTTTGCATTATTTTGTTGCGCTTCTCCACCATAAACATTTTGCACGTTTTGCCCTTGTATTTCGCCGATATTAATTTCTTGCTGAATCTCACGAGCTAAAGTTTGTACTTCTTGAGCAAAATTTTTATCCCATTCCATTTCACGCTCTAAATATTGAGCAACCTTATCCAAATCTTCTTTTGAACCAGTTTCAGCAGCAGTTAAAACTTTTTCCGCTTCTTTATTTCCGCTTAATTTCTGCCAAATCTTCTTGCGTAGCGTTTCAATTTTATTCCAGGTTGCTTCAGTAAATTTTTCAATCGTCTTTTCAAAGGCTTTAGTAAAAGCAAGAGTTGCGATCGCACCAGCAGTAATCGGTTCCATAAGTAGTTTTAAAAAGAACGTAATTTCACTACATGATACATAGATGAGTATATAAATTCCGTAAATATTCCGAATTAATTGGGTATTTACCCTAGTCTTTTAAAGCAGTATTACAACTCTCCCCATCTCCCCATCCGTTGCCCATCCACCATCCGTTGCCCACCCTTCATCCGTTGCCCACCCTTCATCCGTTGCCCACCCCCCATCCGTTGCCCACCCCTCATCCGTTGCCCACCCCTCATCCGTTGCCCATCCACCATCCGTTACCCACCCCTCATCCGTTGCCCACCCCCCATCCGTTACCCACCCACCATCCGTTGCCCATCATGTTGTACGATAAAAAAATATAAAATACGGTATCTTGACCGAGTAACCGGAGATTCAGGGGAGACATTGACATGGGGCTATGGCGCTTCGTTGCCCACTTGACACAAAAGAGTGGAATTAAAAGTTTTGTCTTATTATTTTTATTAGGTTTGAGTTTAAGCGTTTCGCTGATATCTTGCAGTGCGTCGAATGCTCAAAATCGCGATCGCCTAGAGTTAACGCTGGTTTCCTATGCAGTCACCAAACCAGCTTATAGAAAAATTATTCCGCAATTCGTGCAAGAGTGGAAGCAGCAACGCAATCAAACGGTTACTTTTTACGAAAGTTATGGGGCTTCCGGCGCTCAAACCCGTGCTGTAGTTGATGGTTTAGATGCTGATGTGGTGGAGTTAGCTTTGGCGCTGGATATGAAAAAAATTGCCAAAGCTGGTTTAATTCAACCGGGATGGGAAAATGAAGCCCCTAATAATAGTATTGTGACTCAATCTGTTGCCGCTTTAGTTACCCGCGAAGGTAATCCCAAACAAATCAAAACTTGGCAAGATTTAACAAAAGATGGCGTTAGTATTATTACCGCAAACCCGAAAACTTCCGGTGTAGCGCGGTGGAATTTCTTAGCTTTATGGGGTTCCCAAATAGAAACCGGCGCAAAAGATGCCCAAGCATTAGATTTTACCAGCAAAGTTTATCAACACGTACCGATATTACCAAGAGATGCCCGCGAAGCCAGCGACGTATTTTTTAATCAAGGGCAAGGAGATGTTTTAATTAACTATGAAAACGAGTTAATTTTAGCGGGTTTAAAAGGTAAACCAAGTAATTATATAGTCCCCGAAACGAATATTTTGATTGAAAATCCCGTCGCAGTAATTGATACAAACGTAGATAAACATGGTAATAGAGAAGTAGCAGAAGCCTTCGTCAAATATCTTTTTACTCCCGCAGCCCAAAGAGAATTTGCAAAAATAGGATTTCGCCCCGTAAATCCAGTTGTGAAACAAGAATTCGCCGCCAAATATCCCCCAGTCAAAACCTTATTTACCGTCAAAGAATTAGGCGGTTGGGATAAAGTTCAAAAAGAATTCTTCGCTGACGGTGCAGTATTTGATGAAATTCAGAAGAAAATTGGAAATGGGGGATAGAGGGGGAGAGGGGGGAGAGGGGGAGATGGGGAGATGGGGAGATGGGGGTATTTAAATAGCGAGCAAGATGCTCGCACTACTTTTTATTGCTAACTCATAACTTTCAAATCTGAAATCTAAAATTATTTAACTCCTAACTCTTAACTCCTAACTTTTAACTCCCAACTCCCAACTCCTAACTCCTAACTCCTAACTCCTAACTCCTAACTCTTAACTTCTAACTGAAAACTGATGGCTGTTGCACAATCTCGAATTCAAAATAGAAAATCCAAAATCCCTCAATTCTCTTTGCCTTGGGGAATTACTATTGGTTATCTGACTATCATGCTGTTGCTTCCGGTGACGGCTTTGCTGTTACAAGCTTCTCAGGTGGGGTTAAGCGAATTTTGGCGAATTGCTACTAGCCCGATCGCACTTTCTGCTTACAATGTCACTTTTACTACGGCATTGTTTGCGGCTGTGGTTAATGGGGGATTTGGTTTATTAATTGCTTGGGTGCTTGTGAGATATGACTTTCCGCTGAAGCGTTTGATGGATGCGGCGATCGATCTACCTTTTGCTTTACCCACGGCGGTAGCAGGTTTAACATTAGCCAATGTCTACTCGGAGAACGGTTGGATTGGTTCTTTACTTGCACCCTTTGGCATTAAAATCGCTTTTACCCGTCTTGGTGTTTTGGTGGCAATGCTGTTCATTTCGCTACCGTTTATCGTGCGAGCATTGCAGCCAGTGTTGCAAGAAATGGAACATGATATAGAAGAAGCAGCTTGGAGTTTGGGAGCGTCAAGATTTCAAACTTTTTGGCAGGTAATTTTTCCACCTTTGTTTCCAGCTTTGCTAACGGGTATTGCTTTAGGATTTTCTCGCGCTGTAGGAGAATACGGTTCGATTGTAATTGTCTCTTCAAATATTCCTTTCAAAGATTTAATTGCTTCGGTGTTAATTTTTCAACGTTTGGAACAATATGATTACGCCGGTGCAACAGTAATTGGTACCGTACTTTTAGGAATTTCGCTGTTAATTTTATTAGTAATTAACTTATTACAAGCTTGGGGAAAAAGGTATCAATAATTGGGGATTGGGCATTGGGCATTGGTGATTGCTAATTGGTAATTCTTAACTCCTAACTCTTAACTCCTAACTCCTAACTCCTAATTCTTAACTCCTAACTCCTAACTCCTAATTTCTAACTCCTAATTCCTAATTCTTAACTCCCAACTCCTAACTCCTAATTCCTAACTCCTAACTCTTATTAACTTATGACTAAAAAACTTTTAATCATCAGTGCGATCGCTTACTTGGGATTGGTATTATTTCTCCCGGCAGTAAATGTCTTTTATCAAGCTTTTAAGGGTGGGATTGGGGCATTTTTCAGCTATTTGACGACTGATGATTTTATTAGCGCGGTGGGACTGACTTTACTTATTGCTTTGATTGTGGTACCGATAAATGCGATTTTCGGACTTTGTGCGGCGTGGGTTCTGGCTCGCAATCGTTTCCCCGGAAGAGCTTTTGTAATGAGTATTTTGGATGTCCCTTTTTCGGTTTCGCCGGTGGTTGCTGGTTTAATGATGATTTTGCTTTACGGGCAGAATGGTTGGTTTGGCAATATTTTAGAAGCGGTAAATTTTAAAGTTATTTTCGCTTTTCCGGGAATGGTGTTAGCAACTGCTTTTGTGACGATGCCTTTTGTAGCGCGGGAAGTGATTCCGGTTTTAGAGGAAATCGGTTCTTCTCAAGAGGAAGCTGCAAGTACTTTGGGTGCTAGTCAGTGGCAAACTTTTTGGCGGGTAACTCTACCAAATATCCGCTGGGGTTTGCTTTATGGCTTAATTTTGACGAATGCTAGAGCAATGGGTGAATTTGGGGCGATATCTGTGGTATCTGGCAATATTATTCGTAAAACTCAAACTTTACCGCTGTTTGTGGAGCAAGCTTATAAGCAGTATGAAACGGAAACGGCTTTTGCAGCTGCGGTGTTACTTGCTTGTTTGGGCTTCGTAACCCTGGTTTTAAAAGAAATTGTGGAACGTAAGACGGCGATCGGCGAGCAGTGAACAATTATCAATTATCAATTAACAGTGAAGGGTGAACGGTAAGTAGGGAATTTTAACCTAATCTTGGTTGCCGATAAACCGCACCCGACAGGTGATAACTGATAACTGATAGCTGATAACTGTTCAATTGTGCAAGGAGTTGTTAGTTAATCTTTATTTAAGCGATTCGGGATTTTAGATTAGTAATTTAAATCTATAATCCGGTGCAGGAAAGTTTGGGGGGGAAGAATATCTACACCCCACGCCAGTTCCTCTAGTTGGGGGAATTCCAAGTAGAGGAGTGGCTTAGCTTTGTGCAAAATCCAAAATGGGTTTTACGCCATTTGATTTTCAATTGCCCAACGAGCTAATTCGGTGCGATTGTGGAGGTTGGTTTTACCCAACATATTGGAAACGTGGCTTTCAACGGTACGCTGAGAAACGTTTAATTCTTCAGCAATTTCTCTGTTAGCCATACCTCTAGCCACAAACTGCACTACTTTTAGTTCTGTTGGGGTTAGTTGGACATCAAAGGGTACTTGGATGCGGGAGCCGTTTTCGCCTCCTTTAGCTTGATGTTCTTTCCAACGAATCGTTTGTTTGAGCGAGGATTCAACTTGGGCTACGAGTTCTTCTGGTTCAAAGGGCTTGACCATATATACATCAGCACCTTTATTCAAACCTTTCACTCTGTCTGCGCTTTGTCCCTTTGCAGAAAGGAAGAGAACAGGTATCCAACTGGTGCGTTCAGTTTGTCGGACTTGCTCTACAAAGGTGTAACCGTCCATTTCCGGCATCATCACGTCGCAAATAATCATGTCTGGAATGTCTAGCTCTAATATTTCCAGAGCTTCCCGACCATTTTCGGCAGTGACGACTTCATATCCTCGGAATTCCAAGTAGTCTTTTACCAGCAAGATGAGATTGGGATCATCATCTATAAGCAGTAAGCGTTTATGATCTTTCATGCTGGGTTCTTTCATAGCAGTGGCACTTGTCGCGCGTAGATCCATCAAGGTCTTGAATAGTTATCCTAATTGGTGGATGATTGAGATGTTGTCCCTTTTTCCCTCTTACCTTGCCCTTATATTAGTGGAACTCTCAAAGGAGATTGTCCCCTCCATTGAAATTTCACTATCAATTTCAAAAGCACAGTAAGGATACGTAGAGCAATAGTATTTATAATGCGCTATTATATATCGCTTTGAAAGGTGCGGGCTAAAAACATTCCATTAAATAATAATCTTTAAGGTTAACAAGTGGAGTATTGGGCGAACATACCTCTTGCTAAAATAACCCGCGCCTATCTCAATATTTTGCTTTTACGTATCCAACTGAATGCTTCCCTTTAACAGTAAGATTTTATTTCTTATTTAGGGAAGCTTTATGGTAAGGAACGAACAAAAAAGTATCGAATAGCTTGCTGTCTTTGTAAGCTGATTGCGCGTTCGGAAATAACGCGTTCAATTACTTGGGGAATAAAGGAGTAGCTACCACAAATAAATGCGGGGGTAAGATCCTATTATTGGTCTAAAACAACCGCTCCCGCAAGTAGTTAGTTTTTGTTCTAAAGAAACTGCCGTCACATCTTCCACTTGTACAGAGTCCATTTTGAGCTTAAATAGTCACTTTTTCAAGTATTTCAAAAACTAAAATCAGCTTTAATGCAGTGCAACCAAATAGTAATTAAAGCTAAAACCCATAGAACTACAGGTTGTCGAATTTTTGACAACCCTATACTTTCTATATAGTTAATTAAGGGTTTTTGAGCTACAAGACTAGTAGTTTTTGGCACTTGAACCCTCGAAGGAAACACTGCATCATCACGCATAAAAAGGCATCTTTTTACTGTTCTATAACAATTTCTTGGCTTGGCAAATAATGGTAGACCATATCAAACTCTTCTTCGGAAGTTGCATGAAACCCGAAACTCTAGGATAAATTGAGCATTTGTACTTAAGTGAATCTACTTTTAACTGAGTTCGGGAACCCGTACTAAGCTAAATATTGCCATTGCACCTCCAGTTTCGCTAAATTAGCACTCAGGAGTCGAGAGTGCTAAAGAGGCAATAAAAGTTATGGCAGCTGTATCTCTAAGCGTTTCTACAGTAAAACCCTTGGGCGAGCGCGTTTTCGTAAAAGTAAACGCATCGGAAGAAAAGACCGCTGGTGGTCTGTACTTGCCCGATACTGCAAAAGAAAAGCCCCAAGTAGGTGAAGTAGTAGCAGTAGGTGACGGTAAGATCAAGGATGACGGTAGTCGTCAGTCGATGGATGTAAAGGTCGGAGACAAGGTTCTTTACTCCAAGTACGCTGGCACCGATATCAAGTTGGGTACCGACGAGTACGTACTCCTTTCTGAGAAAGATATTCTAGCGATTGTTAGTTAGTAGTTAGTGGTTGGTGGTTAGTTGTTAGTTGTTAGTTGCTAGAAAGAACTGCAACTAGTAATTAAGAACTAACGGGCAATAAATAACAACATTTTTTACAGAAAGTAAGCGAAAGGTACAAATAGGAAATTATGGCTAAGCGGATTATTTACAACGAAAACGCTCGCCGTGCTTTAGAAAAAGGCATGGACATCTTGGCTGAGGCTGTGGGCGTTACTCTTGGACCAAAAGGTCGTAACGTAGTATTAGAAAAGAAATTTGGCGCACCTCAGATTGTTAATGATGGTGTGACAATTGCCAAAGAAATTGAATTAGAAGACCATGTAGAAAACACTGGCGTATCTTTGATTCGTCAAGCTGCTTCCAAGACTAACGACGCTGCTGGTGATGGAACCACCACGGCGACCGTTTTGGCGCACGCAATGGTTAAAGAAGGTTTGCGGAACGTTGCAGCTGGCGCTAACGCCATTTCCTTGAAGCGCGGTATTGACAAAGCGGCGACTTTTTTGGTTGGAAAGATTGCCGAGCAAGCGCGTCCCGTAGAAGATTCTAAAGCGATCGCTCAAGTTGGTGCAATTTCTGCTGGTAACGACGAAGAAGTCGGTCAGATGATTGCTCAAGCAATGGATAAAGTAGGTAAAGAAGGCGTGATTTCCTTGGAAGAAGGGAAGTCCATGTTTACCGAGTTGGAAATTACAGAAGGGATGCGCTTTGACAAAGGCTACATCTCTCCTTATTTTGCTACCGATCCAGAGCGCATGGAAGCGAATCTTGACGAGCCTTTTATCTTGCTCACCGACAAGAAAATTGCTTTGGTACAAGACTTGGTACCCGTTTTAGAACAGGTAGCTCGTAGCGGCAAGCCTTTAGTTATTATTGCCGAAGATATCGAGAAAGAAGCTTTGGCTACCTTGGTTGTCAACCGTTTGCGCGGAGTATTGAACGTCGCTGCGGTTAAAGCACCTGGATTTGGCGATCGCCGTAAATCGATGTTGGAAGATATCGCTATTTTAACCGGCGGACAGTTAATTACTGAAGATGCTGGTTTGAAGTTGGATGCCGCCAAGCTAGATATGCTCGGTAAAGCTCGCCGCATCACCATCACCAAAGACAGCACCACCATCGTTGCTGAAGGTAACGAACAAGCAGTTAAGTCTCGCTGCGACCAAATTCGCCGTCAAATGGAAGAAACCGAATCTTCCTACGACAAAGAAAAGTTGCAAGAGCGTTTGGCTAAGTTATCCGGTGGGGTAGCAGTTGTCAAAGTTGGTGCAGCAACTGAAACCGAAATGAAGGACAAGAAATTGCGTCTTGAAGACGCTATCAACGCTACCAAAGCTGCTGTAGAAGAAGGCATCGTTCCTGGTGGTGGTACAACATTAGCTCACCTTGCTCCTCAATTGGAAGAGTGGGCTTCGGGCAACCTCAAGGGCGAAGAGCTAATTGGTGCGATGATTGTAGCTCGCGCATTACCCGCTCCTTTGATGCGGATTGCTCAAAACGCCGGACAAAACGGTGCGGTAATTTCCGAGCGCGTTAAAGAGAAAGAATTTAACACCGGCTATAACGCAGCAACCAACGAATATACCGATATGTTCGCTGCTGGAATCGTCGATCCCGCAAAAGTAACTCGTTCTGCACTACAAAATGCAGCTTCGATCGCGGCAATGGTGTTGACAACCGAATGTATCGTTGTTGACAAGCCAGAACCTAAAGAAGGTGCGGGTGCTGGCGCTGGTATGGGTGGCGGCGATTTCGATTACTAAGTTGAGTAAAGCTTGCTGAAAGGTTAATTCACGTTAATTGAATAGAAACCCCTATTTTTGTAAACAGTCGTCTTTTGGAGGCGGCTGTTTTTTTCAATTGTCAATTATCAATTTTTTTTAAATGATTTGTTGTTTTGTGAAGATGAGGGTTTAATTTGGCAAGCATATTTTTGGTGGAATAAATCATGGTTTCTATTTTTGCAACCATGAAAGAAAAATATATGAATTCTGATAGCGAACTGTGAAAAGTAAGGCATATAAAATGCAATTTGCTTGCTTTCTACGTTTGAAGAACTATTGTACTAATTATTAGTTAAGCTTATTTTACGGATGCTTTTGATGTAAAAAATAATTTTTAGCGATGTCAGCTTTAACAGATGCTTTAAATCGAATTGTGAATTGGTTGGAAAAACATCCTTCAGAAAAATACGCTTCGGTAGATGTTTTGCAACCGGGATTAAGCTATGAGGAAATTGATAGGAGAGTTGCTGATTTACCTTTTAAGTTACCATAGGAAGTTTATGAGCTTTATCACGTTCTCATGATAACCACATTGGTACTTTCCCTCTGTTCATTTCAACTAGCAGGTGTTATCGGAGTAATTGCGATCGCATCTTCTGGTTTGAGGCTCAAATTATTAATTCAAATTGAATTAAACAAATTATCTCAAAAATTTCTACTTAATGAATCCTTAGAGCCTTAAAATATATCATAATCAATTCAAGGTTAAGGAGCATACGTTGAGTTTTGATGAGAAATTAGTGAAAGAGGTTGTTACCGAATTTATAAATGATAATCCAGAAGAAAAAGGATTAGATACAGCATTTATAGAAATTTGCAGGTTTTTATATGATAATCCAGATAAATTATCTTGGAGAACTAAAAACAAACCTAACCTTACCGATCGAAACGGTCTAGAAGCTCTTGCCAAAAAGTTTTTTGATGGATTTAGAAGGTCTGATTTTCCTGCTCAATCAGGAACAGTACCCGATGAAATGGTAAGTATTGTCATGCAGTACGCTTATGGTTATTCATCTGAAGAATGCGAACGAATAAAGATAGAGCATCAGTACTCAATGTGTGCCGAAAATTGTGTTGGTTCACTTCTTGAAAGGTATTTAGATTCCGTTCTAAGGGAAAAAGGCTGGTACTGGTGCTGTGGTAATTTCATCAAAGCTATTGACTTTATTAAGAAGGATGAAAATCAAAAGTGGTTAGTATTACAAATTAAAAATAGGGATAACACTGAAAATTCATCTAGCAGCGCAATTCGTAATGGAACTACTATACAGAAATGGTTCCGCTCATTTTCAAAAAAAGGAGGAACTAACTGGGACAATCTACCCGAACTGATGCAAGGATATCAACTTTCAGAAGATAATTTTGTTGCTTTTGTTAAGCAATATCTTACCAAATAAAAATCAAGCTTAGACAAGTAACTATATCAACTCAAAAGAAGCTGTTGCTACACGTAATCACTTTCATATTTACTTAGTTGACTCAAAAATTGTCTTTCCCAATCTAAATGACTAGTATTTTGGTAGCGTGAAAATTTAAAATCATCAAACTGGATTATTTCATTACCATGAATTAAGTCTAAAATTAATTTTCCTACCGCAAAACCTAAACTAACCGGAACAGCATTTCCAACTTGTTTATATTGCTGAATTAACGGACCAGCAAGTTCCCAATTCTGGGGAAACTCTTGTATTAGTTTATATTCTTGTATTGATAAAGGTCTATTTTCTTCGGGATGAGCTAAATCTGTTGCTGGCATCGCTGGATGTGTCACTAATGTAGGAGATGGTTTATCCCAAGCTAATCTTCTGAAGAAACCCGTTTTTCCACCTCCAGAATAATAAGATTTACCCATTGCTTCCTTTTGTAAATCTTCCGGTAAACATCGCCAATTTTGACCCGGTTTAAGCATTCTATAGTACTTTAAACGTTTCTCTGGAAAATTAATATGGTCGTGTTTCTCAATATTCTTTATACAAGATTGTAGAGTTTTCCATTTTGGTAATCCGTATTTACCATCTTCTGAATGAGTTGGAACTAAAAAAGGTGGTGTTGTACCATCTCTAGAACAAATAATTATTACTCTTTCCCTTATCTGGGGAGTTCCAAAATTTGCAGAATTATATAAATTGAAAGAGTAAGCATAACCATTTTTTTTTAATTTACTGATGACAAAATTTAATGCACCTCCTTTGCGTTCATCTTCTGAAATATCTGGATATCCTACTCCTCTTCGATCGTGAGGTCTATGTTTCAAAGGACAAGATAAAAGACCTCTTACATTCTCAATGACGATGTATTTGGGTCGTAAAGATAGCGCTATATCAAGATATTTTAAAAAAGCATTTCCTCTATCATCATTAAAACCTTTTCTTTTGCCAGCAGTACTAAATGCTTGACATGGAGGTCCGCCAATAATTAAATCAATATCATCGTCTTTTGTCAGCTTTGCTGCTTTTAAAATATCATCTGGTTTATAATCATTAATATCCCCCAATAAAGCAGTATTCGGCTTATTTAAAGCAATTGTTTGTCTGCAAAACTTATCTACTTCACAAGCAAGACGAACATTGAATCCAGCTTTTTCAATTCCCATATCTAAACCCATTGCACCAGAAAAAAAACTTAATGCTATGGGTCGTTTATCTTTACTATTTACATGGTAAACTGAATGTTTTTCTGCTATATGGGATGATATAAGCTCATACTTACTGATACTTTTTTGGTCAATTATCCACGTATTCCCGATTTTTTCAGCAGTAATTTTTCCTTGTCTGCAAAGCGTCCTAACTTGCTGCTCGCTAATTTCAAGTTGTGAGGAAGCATCTTTAATACTAATATTGGTACTCATTTATAGTTTCCTTTCCGAAACTTTTCATTAGGACCATTATAAATATATGTGTACTAACTGCAAGGTTTTAATAAATATCTACACAATACCCTGGTGCTTTACACTATGAAACGCGATCGAGTTTTAGCAATAGTCGATCGGCGCAATTTCATAGAATATCTTCAGCCCGTTTATGGTAATTTTATTGCGTTTTGTCCGTTCCCATCGGCGCAAATTTAGCAGAAGTTTATTAGGATATTGCAAAAGAAATCAAAAAGTAGAATTGAGCTAAATGTAGATGTTTTTACGGGTGGAGTGAAAGCCGGAAGTTTTACTGATGTTTATGTTGTGATAAGTTGATAATTTATTTCTTTTGGTTATTTAGGTTCGTAGGTTGGGTCAAACATCTTTTCTTAAGCTATTACAATATAGTTAAAACATTTACATCAACTCCTAATAGAGTAGTATGTCAGCCAAAGATAAATTTCATGATGTGGTCAAAACTGCGCTGCAAAAGGATGGGTGGGTAATTACAGACGACCCACTACGTGTTCCGATTGACCGTATTACAAATATGTATATTGATTTAGCCGCAGAAAAACTAATAGTAGCAGACAGAGAAGGAGACAAAATTGCAGTAGAAGTAAAAAGCTTTCTAGGTGCTTCTAATCTTTGAGAATTTCATACAGCTTTGGGACAATTCATTAATTATCGCTATGCATTAGAAGATTTTCAAATTCAAATAATTTTATATTTAGCAGTACCAGTAAAGACTTATGACGATTTTTTCACAATGCCTTTTGTTCAATCGGTAATTCAACGTAGTAATATTAATTTGCTCATTTTTAATCCGGAAAAAGAGGAAATTGTACAATGGAAAAGGTAGAAAAATATCGAGGATATGTCCAAAGTTTATTAACAGATTATGCTGAAAGTAAAACATCGCATAATCCCGACAATGAATTAGAAATGCAAACTATTTTTGATACAGTACGCGACCATTATCAGCTAATTTATGTCGGATGGGATAAAGGAAAACGAGTTTACGGTCCGGTAATGCACTTAGACATTAAAAATGGCAAAATTTGGATTCAGTGGAACGGTACGGAAGATGATATTGCTGCTGAATTAATTGAAAAAGGTGTATCTAGAGAAGATATTGTGTTGGGTTTTCATACACCGTTTATGCGTAAGTTTAGTGATTTTGCTGTGGGTTAATGTTTGAGTAGAATTCGGTTTAATTTGTGAATTTGTGTTTTTGAATTTCGGCAATGGGTAGGAATAAGGTGTCTTCGATGTGAGAACGGACTTCGGGGGTTATATAGGAATCACTATTTAGACAGTCTACGAGCAATTTATTTGCGTAGTAGTATTTATTTAATAATTCTTCTTGTTTTTTATTGAACTGCCAATCATGTCCAATATTACGATGTTTTACTAACATAATTCTCAATTTTTCAGAGATTTCTTTAATATTACCTTCCCACTGTGACTGCCAAGAATGATCATCTTCTCCATGATGCATAGAAAAAGTATAAGAATCGTAATAGTCTAATACTTCTCTTCCTAGTTTTTGAAGTAAATCTTCAAGTTCTGAATTTACTTGGGCAAAGCTATTATCAAATTTCCTAGGAGCATCACCGAAAGCGAAGGATAGTTTAATGTCAATACATACATCATTCTCTAAGCAGGAATTTTGAGGGAATAAAAAACCTAGAGCAAATGCTATTGCCGGATTAAAATCCTCTTCAAATAAATTAATATAAGGATTAGGAGTTCTATTCGTTATTGCTACATTAATACTTATAGCTAAATCTAAATATAATGCTCTGAGAGTTGCAAGATTAAAAGAACTTTCAACTGAACATGATTTTTTATTTAACCACACTAAAAAACTTTGTAACATCTCATCCTTAGCTACAAGTTCATCAACCTGCTTTTTCATCAACAATAATAAACGGTCTGCACTTGGCAACATCTCAACTGTCATTAAAAAAACTTCTTGCCACCTAGATTCAGTAATATGGGTAGCCAGACTTTGCAAAGCTTTATCATCTAAAGAATATGGATTACAGCTATTAACAATTTTTCTAGCGGTGAAATACTCCTGAAATGTTAAATGTGAAAAAGAATAAATTTCTCTTGCTCTTTCTACGAACAATCCATGTTGAGCTTCAATTGATCTTAGAACTGCTTTACTGTCTATTAATAGCTGTGTAGAATCAAGTTTGTTTTGGAATGTTTTACTCAAGCAGTCAGCTATCTGTTGTAGAATTTGCTCTTTGTCGAAGAAGTAATCACTTGTTTCAAAATTAATAGCAGCAATTTGACTTAGTAAATCTTTCTTATCTTCTAAAGTCAAATTTTGATAAACATAATCGCGTTCAATATTTCTTGATTCATCCCATCTTTCGAGCAAAATATCAAGTTCTTGTTTATAAAGTTTAGAACGTTTAGAGGGAAAATTATTCTGTTCTTGAAAAACTAAACAAATTAAGTTCATTAAGATGGGTGTTACGCTTAATTCTCGAATTCGATTATTTTCTGACAAATATAATTTTTGAAGAAACTCGCTAGCTTTAGTTAACCCATCTTTTTTAATGTTTCTTTGGACTGCTATAAACCATTTGTTTGCAAAAGCTTCAATTTGCTGTGTGTTAAAATCTGCTATTTCTACGTTGGTAAAATCTAAACTAAATCGTCTATTGGCAAGCGGTGCGCCGATTCTACAAGTGATGAGGTACTGATTTTTAAAAAACTTCTGGGAAAAATCTTCTACTTCTTTTAGAACTTGCTTGCCAGCATCTAATTTAACTTCATCTAATCCATCTAGCAAAATTAAAAATCGACCTCGAACAAGTAATTTATGGATTTGTTCTTCTGAAATATTGCAGATGCTTAATTCTTCAAAAATGTATTGAAATAAGTTAAATTCGCTTGCTCGTTCGGAATATCTAGCAAAAGCCTTTAAATCAATAAAAATTGGAATGCGTTCTGATTGAAAATCGCCTTGATTGCAGTGAATAGCCAAAAACTTTAAGAAGGTAGTTTTTCCTGAACCTGGTTTACCTAATACCATCAATTTAGGGAATCTTGTTACTGCTTCTAATCCCGCTATTTGTTTTTCACAGACTTTACCTAAGCCTAAGCGATGAAATTCATCTCTTGTGGGGTTAAAATGTTTAAAGTCAGAAAGTTGTAAATGTTGATTACTAGGTAGCTTTTCAAGAACATTGACATCAACATAAATATTATCTACCCCAATTTGCCAATCAACATCTAACATACGTATCCGTCCACACTGGTTTTGAATCTTGTCGTGGAACTGCGATCGCAATTGTTCAACCAAATCATCTATCTGCTTTTCCGTAAACTCAGAGTTCACAGTTGCTAAATTCTTTGTTTTGCTAAATTCAGTAGTAAGCCAATTGAGCAATTTCGTTTCTTTACCTGTACCTTTGCCATTGATACTAAACTTTTCATAAATATTGGTCATTCTAGTTCTGAGCGCACTTTCGGAGATACATAGTTTTTCTGCTATTTCCTTCCGTGTATTATTGCTACCAAACAAAGCTACAAAAGTTTCCTCTTGTTCTGGTGAAAGCTCGTACTTACAAGCCATTTCAGTTAAAAAATCATGCGATAACATCAGATATTTCGTTCTTTATCTAAAATATTGAATAAATCCGGTTTGGTCTTTCATATTGCTTATTTTGGCTTATAAATTGCAATTTTGAGCCAGCTATACACATGATTAGAGCTATGTCAGTCTAAGTCAGCCTATGTCAGTTTCAGTATGAGAGTTATCTCCAAAGCAAAGTTGCAAGAATAAATTCAGCAACTTTAAGGAAATAACTTTGATGAAATCCACTTACATCAACCAAGGCTATCACCACAAAACAAAGAATCTTCCCAGCGTCACCACTATTTTAAAAGCAACACAATCGCCAAAGTCTTTAGCGGCTTTATCTTCTTGGCGTAAAAAAGTTGGTAAAACAAAGGCAAATCAAATAATATTTAATAGCTGTTGTCGTGGGAAAGCTTTACATCAAAATATTCAAGAGCATTTACTGGGTAAATCAGCCAAACCTGAAAACAAGT
Organism: Rivularia sp. (in: cyanobacteria); assembly: GCA_965234645.1. Taxonomy (GTDB): domain Bacteria; phylum Cyanobacteriota; class Cyanobacteriia; order Cyanobacteriales; family Nostocaceae; genus Rivularia. The sequence goes on from OZ248344.1 coordinate 6,721,298, forward strand.
TTATCGAACCCTACTGGAATAGCATTCAACCCGTGCTAAACGAACTTAGCGATATTCAATTAATTGAAAAACTTATACCCAACTATCAAGAAAAATACACGGCAAAAGTAGATTTAGTAGCACGTTACAAAGGTATTCCTCACGTAATTGAATGGACTACTTCTGACAATCCTAAATTTAAAATAGAAAATCTTTATGATAAGCCTTTACAGCTAGTTGCTTATGGCGGTGCAATTAACAGATATTATGGCGAAAGTCTTTTCGGTTACAACATTCGCCACGCTTTAATCGTTGTTGCTTTACGCGATCGAGAAGCGGAGATTTTTGAATTTGATAGAGCAAGCTTAATTAATTCCTGGAAATTATGGGATTCCCGGCTCAAATTATTTTATCAAGCTACTATTATATAGAAGTTTATTATTTTTAAGTCCGCCTACACAAACTACGATTAATTAGGCTATTAGCCCACGCAGGTGGGCTTTGTTGGTGTAGCCCCACCCTTGTAGGGTGAGGGTTATTATAATTAAAAAAACTATTCTATGAGCTATTCCAAATCCCCCGGAAAATTACAGTTTAATAACATCAAAGCCGTTTTTTCATCAACATTTAAAGCTTCTACATCAATACCTGAAAGCAAATCTTGAAACGATCGCTTTCCCATTTTCAAAAAAATATCTAATTCCGTTTTTAACTCTTTTCTATAAAAACCACACATCGGTTCCCAAATTTGCGATCGCTGTGGAACTAAAGCCAGTGTTGAAGTGGGAATTTGTGAAAGTTTATTTATCCAGCTTTGCAGAATTTCTACATCTAATAAAGGTAAATCGCAAGCAAGTAATAATATCCAATCGGCGGAAATTTGCGCCAATCCCTGGGATAAACCATTTACTGGTCCGTTTCCCGGCTGAGTTTCAACTAGATATTGACAATCTGGCGGCAAAATATTTTGATAGCGATCGCTCCAAGGAGTCAAAATATAAACTTGTTCGGTACAAGCAGCAGCAACTTGATAAACAGAAAGCAACATCGGCTTACCTTGGTAATCTACAAGTGCTTTATCTTTACCCATACGAGAACTTTTGCCACCTGCGAGGATTAAGGTAGCGATGCGGGGATGGGGAGATTGGGGGACGGGGGGATGGGGAGACAAGGGGAAGAATAGTTAGGAGTTAAGAGTTAAGAGTTAGGAATTAGGAGGGTATGGTAAACAACACAGGATGGTTCCTTATGATGATTTTTTTGGGGTAACTTCAAATACCTTTTGAGAACGATAAAAACAAACATCAAATTCTATAAAAAAGTTTGCTTGTCCCAATAGCAGAGGAACCTCTACAACAGTCAAAGCTCTTCCCATGCTCCCAATTCGACTCGTATTTGATACGGAAGAACATGAAGGCGATCGCACTTACGATTAAATTAAGAATCTGAAAACAATGACTTCAAATCTCGCTTTCCATTAACAATACGGACAATTGTGATTTCCTCGTCAATTACTTTGTACAAAATTATGTGACCATCAATAGGTAATCCTCGCAAAAAGAAAGCGATATCTTCGTAACTACGTCCCATATTCGGAAAATTTACAATGTTTTTGCACTTTTTCTCAAACTCCTGTATAAAACGTTCCCCAGCATCAATATTAATATTTGTAAAATAATCTAAAATCTCAACCAAATCTCTGCTTGCAGTTTGAGAGATAGTAGAACGACTCATGTTTGAGCCTCGCGTTTTTGAAGCAATTTCTCTTTAAGTTGGTTGATAACAACTTCGGTATCTAGAACATCACCTCGTTCAATTTCTTCCAAACCAACTGCTACTTTCTGGCGAGTATCATTTAACCAAAGAATATATTGTTCCTGTTGTTCATTTTCCTCGTTTGCTAACTCGGCAGCTAAAAGTTGAATAACCTCAAGTTTATCGACGCGATCGAGTCTGCGTAACTGTTCCACTAACTCAGTAGATACCATTGTTAACCATTATTTTTACTGATTTGATATCAATATTACAAGATAGCTATTTAAACTAACCCAAATTCTTGAATTGCTGGATAAAAGTTTTGGTTTTCATGGCTGGGACGACTGAGTTTTATTAAAGCAAAACGCTGCAATGGTGTCAGTTTTTGCCATTGTTCAATTGTAATATTAACGCTTTTATCTGCCGAGGCAGTTTGTACAATTTCGGGAATTTCTTTCTCGTTCATCCAAGCGGGATTGTCTTCTACGGGAAGTTCGCTGGCGGCGGTTCCTGTCTTGTCAATAATCAAGTTTTGCAAAAATTCTCGATATTGTTGACATTCTTCACCGCTCGTGCAGGGCATTTCAACTAAAGTTTGACGTTCTTGTTCTGTAAATTGATACCAGTGAGATAGTTTCAGCTTGACTCCAGTGTTATCTAGTTTTAAACGTACCTGCATGGGTATGCAGCGCAAGCTATCGACAAAATCAGCCTCGAATTTAAAAAAGTCGCTCATTGATATTTCCTCTTTTTTCCATCTTTTCATAAAAAACTGTAACTCTCGTTACTTTTTGTAAAAAAAAACGGTTACATTGACTACATTTTTCTATTTTTATTTAAAATTGAAGTTGTTAAATCATCTATTTTCGGAAATATTTTTGAGATGAATGTCAAACATTTGGGCGATCGCCTCGATCGTAATCCTGAATTCGATCCGCATCCACAGCATAATATAAGCACGATTTTTGTCGTGGTATTCGCTTCGTTTGTTTTAGGTGCGATTCCGATTACTTATGGTTTGAGGTTGACACCGGAATCAAGTCAGCAGGCTGTGACGGTTCCTGGTGAGGCAAGTCTTTGGAAGGCTGTGGGAGAGAGGTAACTTTCAACAGCTGCACCGCACAAGCTTTCAGTTCTGGCTGTAAAGATATCGGACAAGTTTCGGGATGAGTCATGTTGTTAGCTTCAGCATCGTCAGCCCACAAAGCGCCCCAGTGCATGGGAACAAATACGGTTTTGGGAGCGATCGCTTTAGTTACTTTTGCTGGAAATTTAGCTGTTCCGCGACGGGATTTTATTTCTATCCAATCTCCATCTGTAATTTCTAATTTTGCTGCATCGCGGGGATGAATTTCGATGAAGGGTTGAGGATGCATTTTCACGATTTTCTCAATCCTTCCCGTGCGGGTTTGGGTGTGCCAATGACCGTATAATCTCCCAACCGTAAGAACGAAAGGATACTCTTCACACGGTGGTTCTGCTAAACCGCGAGAATGATAAGCTGCAAATCTTGCCCTACCATCCGGGGTATGAAAGCGTAAATCGGTATAAAGCCGCTTTCCTTGAAGTGGTTCTTCCGTAAAACCTTTTAATAACGATGACCAAAAACCAGAATCATTTTCTTCTATTTCTATCTCTGCTTTTTGGGTATCGTACCACTGCATTGGACCGATAGTTGCCAAATTTTCGTGATTAATTTCCCCCATATCACAAGGGCGATCGCGAGTTAATTCCACAAATTCGGCGTGAACTGCGGCTGCATCTGTAAAAGCAAATTTATCCTCAAAACCCAGACGGCGACCGACTTCGGCGAAGATTTCCCAATCGGCTTTCGCTTCACCTGGGGATTCTCGAAACTGGGGACACAAAGTCACAACTCGTTCTGAGTTGGTCATGGTTCCAGTTTTTTCGCTCCACTGGGCTGCGGGTAATAACAGGTGAGCGTAAGCAGAAGTTTCGGTGGGATAATAAGCGTCTTGATAAATCGTGAAGGGAGATTTGAGTAAAGCCGCTTTGGTTCGCTGCAAATCTGGCATACTTACCGCTGGGTTGGTGGCTGCAATCCACAGTAAATCAATATCACCAGTTTCCAATCCTGTAATCATACTCCAGGCATCGCGACCGGGTTGATCGGAAATATGTCCTGGATTCAAACCCCAAACTTGTTCTACTTCGGCTCGGTGTTGGGCATTTTTTACAGAACGATATCCGGGGAGAATGTGAGCTAAACCTCCGGCTTCTCTACCACCCATTGCATTGGGTTGTCCGGTTAATGAAAATGGTCCGGCACCAGGCTTACAAATATTTCCCGTCATCAAATGCAGATTAATCAAGGTACGCACTTTTGCGGTACCTTCGGAAGATTGATTTATGCCCATCGACCACAAAGACAGAACTTTCTTAGAATCAGCCCAGTAACGCGCTGCTTGTTCTAGCTCATCTGTACCAATTCCGCATTTTTGCGAAACTACTTCTGGTGGATAATCTTGGATAATTTGAACGTAATCGGGAAATCCTTGGGTACATTCATCAATAAACAAGCTATCAAACGCACCCCAACCCATTAATAAATGAGCAATACCGTTGAGTAAGTCAATATCTGTCCCTGGGTTAATTGCCAAATGTAAATCTGCAACTTCTGCCGTCTGAGTGCGACGGGGATCTACAACAATCATTTTGACATTGCGATCGCGTTTATGATGTTTCCGCAAACGGTTAAAAACAATCGGGTGACACTCTGCGGTATTGGTACCAATTAAAAAAGCGCAATCGGTTAATTCTAAATCTTCATAACAACAAGGTGGTCCGTCAGCACCAAAGCTTTGCGTATAGCCTGCAACTGCCGAAGACATACACAAACGAGAATTGGCATCAAAATTATTAGTTCCCAAACAGCCTTTAATTAACTTTTGAGCAACATAATAATCCTCAGTTTGAAACTGACCGGAACCGTACATACAAATAGCATCCGCACCGCGAGTATGGCGAATGGTTTGAATGCGATCGACGATTTTATCAAAAGCTTCATCCCAACTAATTTGAGTAAAAGATTCTGACAGAGAATCTCGCATCATTGGGTATTTGAGGCGATTTCGATCGAGAGATTCCGCAACGGTAGCTCCCTTAACGCAAACCATACCTTTAGATGAAGGATGGCTTTTATCCCCGACAACCTTCCAAATCGGATTACCTTGATTATCTCGATGAGTTGCACGTCCTGATGCTGCGGGAGGAGATACTTCTAAACCGCAACCAACACCGCAATAAGGACAAAGAGTTTTAATAGACTCAGACATATTTTATTTAGGGGTTATTAATTAAATCAATAAAAATTTAAATAAGAGGCAATATAAAAATAATATTGTAGGGTGTGTTACGGCACGAGTAAATGTTATGAAAAAATTAGCAATTAGATAATGCCGTAACGCACCATCCGGATTGTAAAATCTGAGGTTTTATCTAAAAATATCTCTCAACTTACTTCCTCAGCGTTCTCAGCGTCTAGAAGGGTTTTTTATCAGTAATCTTCTCGGTAAATTATCAATTCCGGATGGTGCGTTAGACGTATAGAAATTGTCGTTTAAATTTATATATACCTGTGCGTCTAACACACCCTACAAAAAGAAAAAAAGGAATCGATAAATAACACATTATTCATCGATTCCTCAGTAAACCAAAACTGAAATCCTATTGATGAATTCCTCTAGGTTCGATTAGCAATTCCGAATACTCTTCCTCACCTTCATGATGTTCTGCAAATGAACCTTCGGGTTCTTTCAAGAAGAAGAAACACAAGAAAGCAACTATTAAAGCCGCAATACCCATCGTTTGGAAAAACACTGTATTCGACTGAGCGATAACTGCCGGAGTCTGTTCCCCACCACCGCTTAACCACTCTGGTAACAAGCTAAAGATAGTCAGATAAGCAACCGCGCCAACGTTTCCGTAAGCTCCAACATTACCGGCGATTTGTCCTGTAACTCGACGCTTCACCAACGGAACGATCGCAAATGTTGAACCCTCTCCAGCTTGTACGAAGAAAGAACAACTCATAACCAATAAGATAGCTAACGGTAGCCACCAGCCACTACCGACTGTGCCAAACATCATGTAGCCTATACCCATAAAACCAGTTAAAGCTGCCATAGTTATTCTGCGGCTACCCAGTTTGTCTGAAATTAAGCCCCCACCAGGACGAGATACCAGGTTCATGAAAGCATAGCTAGCTGCAATCATTCCTGCTGTTGCCGGGTTTAAAGAAAATGTTTTTTCAAAAAACGCCGGAAGCATGGAAACTACAGCTAATTCCGATCCAAAGTTGACGACATAGGTTAATTCCAAAATCGCTACTTGAGAGAAGTTGTAACGATCTTTCGCTGGATATTTTTTCTTACCTGCAACCAAGTCTTTATTTACAACCCAGCAGTTATAAGCCTGGAACAAATATAAACCTGCTAGTCCAGCCAAAACGAGCAAAAGAGTACTATCGCCGTACAAACCAACCTTTTTCAAGCGCCAAGCTAGAACCATCAAAATGCCTGTTAGAGGTAAGTTCATTAACATCAAAAACCAGAAATCGCGGACGCTGGTAACTTCCAAACCTCTAGCATTCTTGGGCTTTTGATAAACTTTTCCAGGAGGATGATCCTGTACGTTGAAGAAATACAGAATTCCATACAGAGCCGCAACGATACCGCTTCCAGCAATACATAACCGCCAGTTAAGAGTTCCACCCGCTCCGAAAGCTAAAAATGCACCAATTGTAGGTAGAGAAAAAGCCGCAGCAGCCGAACCAAAGTTACCCCAACCTCCATAGATTCCTTCAGCTAAACCAATCTCTTTGGGAGGAAACCATTCTGCAACCATGCGGATACCAATTACAAACCCCGCACCAACAATACTTAATGCCAAACGACTGATTACTAACTGCGTAAAGTTCTGAGCGCTGGCAAAGGCAATACAGGGAATCGCTGCATAAATCAGCAATAACGTATAAGTAATTCTCGGACCGAATTTATCTAATAGCATCCCGATAATGATGCGGGCAGGAACCGTCAAAGCAACGTTACAAATTGCCAGGGTTCTAATTTGACTTTCTTCCAAACCAAAATCTGCTTTTACCTGTGTTGCTAAGGGAGCGAGGTTAAACCAAACAAAGAATGATAGAAAGAATGCAAACCAAGTCATGTGCAGGATTTTGTACCTGCCGCGAAAAGATAAAAGTTCTCCAAGCATTGATTAACCCCTTAATAGTTCGTAGTAAGATTTACTTTGAGATAGATACAGCGAACGGTGCATATTAAAATCAGAACAAAGATTGAATTAATTATGCTCGGCGATCGCAAAATTTACTGTATCAGTTTAGACTGTTGAACCTAGCAAAAATACGATTGAAACATATCCGCCGAATAATCGTATAAACTAATCTAGCTTTGGTTTTGCCCCAAAATCTTCGATCAATATACGCTTTAAAACAGTATTAACCTCGTCACAAGGAATACCTTTTTGCACGCAAGTACCTAATTGGGCATCTTTGCCTACTTTCCCGCCCATGTACAAGTCCACCCCTTCAACGGTTTTGCCATCTTTACGGACTTTAGTACCCATTAGTCCGATATCGGCTACCTGGGGTTGTCCGCAGGAATTAGGACACCCTGTCCAATGAATTCTCACAGATTTGGGTAGATCCAATTCTGCATCAAGCTGTTTAGCTAAAGCCGAGGCTCTGTTTTTGGTTTCCACCAGCGCAAAGTTACAAAATTGAGAACCCGTACAAGATACCAACGCTCTTTGTAAAGGTTGGGGCTCGATAGAAAATTTTTGCAGCAAAGGTTCGGTAAGAAAATCTTGCAAATTATCGTCAAGAATATTGGGAATAATTGCGTTTTGCTCGACAGTTAAGCGAACTTCACTGCTACCGTAAACTTCGGCTAACCGGGCTAAGTCGAACATATCTCGAGCATAAAGTCGTCCTACGGGAACGTGCAAACCAACGTAGTTTAAACCGGGTTGCTTTTGCTGATGAACGCCGATGCAGTCACGTTTTTCCCAGTCGATTTCGTCTTTCTCGGCTGCGATCGCTAAAGTACGTCCAAATTCTTGTTCCACCATCGAACGGAATTTATCGATTCCCAATTCATCAATTAACCACATTAAGCGTGATTTTTGACGATTTGCGCGGGAACCGTTATCTCGGAAAACAGATAAAATCGCCCGACATAAATCCACAACATCGTCGTTGTTGGGAGGAACCCAAGCATTTAGCGGAATAGCACCATCACAACGTTTAGCTGAGAAAAAGCCACCAACTAAAACGTTGAATCCTAAATTGCCATTTTTATAAGCTGGAACAAAGGCGATATCGTTGATTTCAGCATGAACTGAATTATCCCGTCCCCCTTCAATAGCGATATTGAATTTTCGAGGAAGATTGGTAAATGCATAATTACCTTCACCATTGTTAGTAATCATGTCTTGAACTTTCTGCACTAATTCACGGGTATCAATCAGTTCCGAACCATCAATCCCCGCTAACGGCGAACCAGTGATATTACGGACATTATCCATCCCCGACTGCATAGAAGTCATTTCAGCTGCATCCAGACGACGGAAGATATCTGGAATATCTTCAATACGAACTCCCCGCAACTGAATATTTTGACGAGTAGTAATATCAGCATTACCATCTGCACCGTAACGCTGCACAATTTCGGCAAGTACGCGCAACTGATTGCTAGATAAAATGCCGTTGGGGGTTCGCATCCGCAACATGAATTTACCAGGTGTTACGGGACGGTAAAAAACTCCTACCCATTTAAGACGATGTTCCAAATCGGATTTTTCCATTGCCTCCCAACCGATTTGGGCAAAATGTTCTAGTTCGTCTTTAACGTCTAGTCCATCTTTTTCGGCTTTAATTTTTTCAAACTTATTAAGAGTTGCACGTTGATCGGATTGGGTAGTAGACATGGTTGTTTTAGGCTGAGAATCCAAGGTTAAATGATATAGAACGATTGCGAGTATTTACATAATCGTAGAATTAAATTGATTTTTTCAGCCCCGAAATCATCAATTTAAGTGTTTCAATCTTTACGCTTGTTAAGTACTTATTAAATAGATAAATTGATTGTTATTTTTGTATCACTCGTAACTATTTATGATTTTTGTGGTTAATATATTGCGGAATATGCATCAAGTTTATTTAAATTTTGCATATTGCCATCAAAAAACGGCATTTTATATTTTTTAACCTGCTGGTAAATACTTAAATTCGTGACACAGTTAAATAAGAAGCCTGTAAAATCACCACTCTTAAACTTGTTATCAAATGTTAGAAAATCTTGACATAATTGCCGATGCCGTAACAGAAGCTAATTGGATACTTGTTAACCAACAGTTACAGCAGCTATTAGACAAGAAAGATGTTAATTCAGAGGCTGTAAAAGACAAGGAATTAGAACAAGCCATTGCGATCGCGATGCAAATTTTGCAAGTAGGAGATTTTCAAACACGTTGGGATATAGCGAAGATTTTTCCCAAAATAGGCAAACCAGCGATTGCTCCGTTACTGGAAATATTAGAAGATGAACAAGCTGAGTTGGAGATGCGTTGGTTTGCACTTCGCATTTTAGGAGAATTTAACGAACCGCAAATAGTTATATCCTTAGTAAAATTGCTTGAAGAGACAGAAGAAGAAGAATTGGCGATCGCCTCTGCCCAAACGCTAGCAAAAATCGGACAACCTGCGATCGCAGCATTGATTGAATTACTCAAAGACGAAAAATCCCGGTTATTAGCAGTAAAATCTCTGGCTCAAATTCGCCGCTCGGAAGTTATCGAACCTTTACTTTCGGTTGTGGATGATTCTATAGCAGAAGTAAGAGTTACAGCGATTGAAGCCCTCGGTAGTTTTCACCACAAACAATTAATTCCTGTATTTATTAAAGCTTTGCAAGATGTATCCGCAAAAGTTCGTAAAGAAGCCATAATTGCTTTAAAAATGCGTGCTTATCTTAAAGAAGAATTTGATTTAGTAAATCATCTGCAACCGTTGCTGTACGATATAAATTCAGAAGTGTGTCAGCAAGCGGTATTGGCAATGGGATGCATGAAAGATGAAGCGGCAATTAAAGCTTTGTTTGATTTTTTGAATTTTAAAAATACTCCTTTATTTCTCAAACAAGAAGCGGTACGTGCTTTGAATTGGAGTAATAGTTTTTTAGCTTTAGGTTATTTAAAAGAAAGTCTTTATTCAAACGATATTGCACTGAGTAAAGAAATTATTAATGTGTTGGGGAGACAAGAATCAGTAGAATTTAAATCTTATGCTGCTGAGATTTTGATTGACTTTGTTAATAGCGAGCAAGAAATAGTAAATCAATCGGGGATAAAACAGGTAGTAGCAACATCTTTGGGAGAATTGGGAGATTTACGCGCTCTGACTCATCTTGAAAAAATGGCTGATGATGATGATTCTAAGGTTAGATTGTATGCCAAGGCTGCGATTAAGAAATTGGACAGTAAATAGCAATACCCAGTGAAAATGATTTGATTAACTAAGCCATCTCTCTTTATCTCTTTCCTCTACGCTCTCTGCGTCTCTGCGGTTTTTTTTTAAGTGATTAAGGGGAAGAAGAGGTGATATCAAATCCTTTGGTATCGGGATTATATTTTTTTTAACGCAGAGGAGCGCAAAGGTAAGCGCAGAGGGGCACAGAGTTTTATTACTGATGTATTTGGTAATTAGAGGTTTGCTTCCTAATTCCTGGGGTTTATTTTTGTAATTGTTGTAATACTTTTACTGCCATTTGATAACCAGCAGTATTATTTTGAGCTTTTAGTATTGGGACTGCTTTTTGTAAATCTTGAATAGCTTGTTGTTTATTCCCTCTCATAGCATGAATAGTTCCTCGAAGCCCAAGACTATTACCATCTTCAGGGTTAATTTGAATGGTTTTATTTAAATCAGCAAGCGCTAATTCCCATTTTTTCTGTTGAGAGTAAAGAAGTCCCCGATTTAAGTAAGCATTAGCTTTTTCGGGATTAATTTGAATAGCTTTATTGTAATCAGCAACTGCTAAATCCCATTTTTTTTGGTCAGAGTAAAGATTTGCCCGATTGTAGTAAGCATTAGCATATTCGGGATTAATTTGAATTGCTTTATTGTAATCAGCAACTGCTAAATCCGATTTTTTTTGGTCAGAGTAAACACTTCCCCGATTGTTGTAAGCTTCAGCTAAGGAAGGATTAATTTGAATAGCTTTGTTGTAATCAGCAACTGCTAAATCCCATTTTTTTTGGTTTTGGTAAAGATTTCCCCGATTTAAGTAAGCATTAGCATATTCGGGATTAATTTGAATAGCTTTGTTGTAATCAGCAACTGCTAAATCCCATTTTTTTTGGTTTTGGTAAAGATTTCCCCGATTTAAGTAAGCATTAGCATATTCGGGATTAATTTGAATAGCTTTATTGTAATCAGCAACTGCTAAATCCCATTTTTTTTGGTTTTGGTAAAGATTTCCCCGATTTAAGTAAGCATCAGCATATTCGGGATTAATTTGAATCGCTTTGTTGTAATCAGCAACTGCTAAATCCCATTTTTTTTGGTCAGAGTAAAGAACTCCCCGATTGTAGTAAGCTTGAGCTAAGGAAGGATTAATTTGAATCGCTAGCAATAATTATTCCCGAACCATTGGCTTTACTGCTGCTATCAATTCTTACCGTGAATTGTTTGGCTTTTTGTTCTAATTCTTCCAACCATCCCGTATATTCTCCTTCCGCTACACTAATAGAAGATTCTGGTAAAGGCAATTTATAAGCAGTCAACACATCACTATCAACCTGCGCTAAAACAGTTGAAATCGGAATTCCCCAACTCAACTTTCTCATTTCTCGAATTTCCGAATCGCTGGGACGCTTACCGTTTTGATAAACATAACCAGAATTTAAAATTGGATAAGCACTTTTACCATTTATCCCTACAAGTTCACCCATTGAATTAAGAATTGCACCACCGCTCATTCCTTGTTCGATGTTGCTGCTGTAACCAATTTCGTATCCTTCTTTAAGATTAGAAGTCTTTTTAACTTCCCCTTCGCTAAATGCAATTTTTCCCGTTGAACCAGAAAAACCCGCAGCAAGTACGGGTGTATCAATATTAGGAGTAGTTTTAGCAATTTCTGGTAAACAATAACTTTGACTGCTTTGAAATTTTAATAAGGTAATATCTGATTTTTTAAAGTTGTTTTGAGGAACTATTTCTGCTGAATAAGTTTTACCGTCAGCGGTTTGCAGTTTAATAGAATCAACTCCTTGGATAACATGAGAATTGGTGAGAACTAGATAATTATTACCTTGTTTACCGATAAGCGTTCCCGAACCACCGTTGCGATCGCCTATAACTTTTACAGTTACTTTATTGGCGAGGGTTTGTAGTTCTTTGATTGAATAAAATTCGTCTTCTCGTTCGATTTTGCAGGTTGAATTTTGGGCTATTGAAGGAGGAGCGGCTTTGATGGGGGTGGGGATTTGCAGGAGGAGTAGGGAGGAAAGAAGGATTAGATTGCGGTTCATTTTAGGAGGTGGTTTGTGTAAGATTGTTTTAGCAATTCATCAAAGCAATACCCTATAAGGGTATCGCTACATTTACGAAGCCTGTCTTCACAGGCTTCAAATTCATAGCCCACGGAGGTGGGCTTCGTTTCTGTAGCCCCACCCTTCGAGGGTGAGGGCGTTTGGATTGCGGATTATGAATTACAAATTGTTCTAATCCTCAACCTCTACCAAAGGAGCATTTTCAAAAACATTCTGCATTTTAACGTGTAATTGCTTACCGGAACTTTGATAAAGAACGGTTGATGATTGTCCTTCAAATATCCCTAAAAGTCTTTGTAAAACTAACTTTGGATTATGACCGTGTTTTATAGTAAATAAATGATTGTCTTTATTACAATTTTCTCCTTGTTTCGCAGCACAAATGACTGGATATCCGTTACGTTTTCCAGTTGATAAATAATCTAATCGACCTTGGTCATAATATTTCTGAAAGTTTTTCGTTACCGCTTCACAACGTTTGTTGGGACTCCAAGTTGAAAAATATTGAGATTTCCACGCAATCAAACGTACATGACCGTTACGTCTAGGAACCCAAGCAACTGTAGCGGGAATATTAGATTCACCTGCTGGATCAAATATTTCTTTACACATGAAGGTAACAGCATTTGATTGAGAATTTTCGGCTTTTTCCTCGGTTGAAGTTTCAGGTGTATTATCAACTGTTGTCTGACTAAAAATTGGTGAAATGCTGCTAGTTAAAGCGACAATTATGGTTAATGCACAGAGTCCGATATTTAGGATAAATTTGCTTTGCATGGGTTTAATTCCTTGGTTTTTAGTTGAATTAATTGATAATGAAAAATTAGAAGATTTTATCGCATTACCCGGCGATTAAAATCGCGGCTACACAGGCAAAGTCCGCCTGCGCGGACTATGAAATTTCGGAATTATTAGCCCACGCAGGTGGGCTTTGTTTGTGTAGCCCCAGACTTCCAGTCTGAGGGCTTGTTTTGTTGCCGCATTACTCAACAACCGCTCGCAAACTATAATCACCCGCTTGCCTACCTGCGGAAGATTTCGCTTCTATTACATAAACTCCATCTGCTGGTAAAGTTGTTGCAATTAAAGAGTTAAAATCACCTGCACCTTTGTCATCGTTTTGGGCTATTTGTTTATAATCTTTAACTCCAGAATTCTCGATAGTTTGATATAAACCTAAAGCCGGATTCATGTTTTTACTTGTCATTTCAATGACTACTTTTTGTCCTGCTTTACCTTGAAAAACATAAACATTAAAAAAGCGATTGTCTCTACTTAATTTGTCATTGATGACTTGATTATTAAGCGAAATAGCAATAAATTCTCGCTGTTTCGGTTTAGGTAAAGTCGAAGTCGCAGATAAATCACCTTTTCTTGCAGCAGCTATAAATGTCCTTACATCCGATATAGGAATCGAAAAATTCATTCCTGTATTTAACTTTCCTGGTGCCCCAATAATTGATGTATTTACACCTATTACTTCAGCTTTGGTATTAAGTAAAGGTCCCCCAGAATTGCCGCCGTAAATAGGTGCATTATGTTGAATCACGCTTTTGCTGATGCGAGTGATGTTTCCCTGGGTAAATGTGTCTTTAAATTCGGGATCGAGAGGTGAACCGAGGGCAAAAACGCGTTCGCCTACGGCGGGGCTTTGCCCATCGCTAACTTCAGCGCTACCATCAGAAGCTAATGCAAGCGTCTGCAAGTTTTTCTGTCCGTGGATTTTCAGCACTGCTAAATCTAATCCACCTTTAGCAAAACCAAGCACATCAGCGGGAAGTTTTTTTCCATCCTTAAATTCAACCGTAACTACACTTGGACTTCCCTCGACAACATGAGCATTGGTGATAATCAATCCATCCCGACTAACAACGAAACCGCTTCCATGTCCCCTACCATCCTTAACCGTCACAACCGCTGGACTCGCTTTTTTATACACATTTCGTCCAATCTGTTCTGATGCGGTTTGTGCTACAGCATGGTTAGAATATGCCGATTTATATCCTTTATTAGATAGTATTTCTTCGACAGCGGAGAAAGTTAACAAGTTAAATAAAACACCCAGTGTCAGACCACCAAATCTAAATAATTTTCCGTTCATAATAACTTTACATTTACTTCATAGACTCTATATCAGCGATCGGCAACAAATAAAAAGCGGAATTATACAAAGTAATTTAATTGACCGTACAATATGCACTAATAGCAGTCAATACACTTAACTGAAATCTTTTTATGTAATTATGTAAATTCATTTTGAATCCTTTGAAATTACCTTCTTTTAGGATTACTGACTGAGGAGTTCGTTTTTACGCAAATTATTGAATTTTTTTTAGCATTTGGCGGTTGAAACCGCTACTACACAGGCGAAACCCGTCTACACGGGTTTGAAATCTATTAGTCCACGCAGGTGGACTTTGCTTGTGTAGTAGCGGTTTCAACCGCCAGTTTCATTACTACATAATATCTATCTTCAGAAATTAGATATATCTAACTTTCTATAATTTCAATTTCACAATTTTATTTATTTAGATAGTAATAAACGTACAAATAAAGATTAGAATATAAAGTTCGTCCAGGCGTGCAGTTAATCCCATGACCGCTACATCTCAACCTCCGTTTTCTCCCGAAGAAATAGCCAAAGAAGGCATAAAACCCGAAGAATACCAAGAAATCGTCAAAAGATTAGGTCGCCATCCTAATAAAGCCGAATTAGGAATGTTTGGCGTAATGTGGTCGGAACATTGCTGTTATAAGAATTCTCGACCTTTATTAAAACAGTTTCCTACTACCGGAAAACGGGTTTTGGTAGGTCCCGGCGAAAATGCTGGTGTTGTAGATTTAGGTGATGGTTTACAACTCGCTTTTAAAATAGAATCCCACAATCATCCCTCAGCAGTAGAACCTTTTCAAGGTGCTGCAACGGGAGTCGGTGGTATTCTCAGAGATATTTTTACAATGGGTGCGCGTCCGATCGCGGTGTTGAATTCACTGCGTTTCGGTAATTTAGAAGATGCCAAAACCCAAAGATTATTTAGTGGTGTGGTAGCGGGAATCGCTCATTACGGTAATTGTGTGGGCGTTCCTACCGTTGGCGGTGAAGTCTATTTTGACAGCGCTTACTCTGGCAATCCTTTGGTAAACGTGATGGCGTTGGGTTTGATGGAAACGCCGGAAATTGTCAAATCCGGGGCATCGGGTATCGGCAATCCGGTGCTGTATGTCGGTTCTACTACCGGGCGCGACGGTATGGGAGGTGCAAGTTTTGCCAGTGCGGAATTAACTTCGGAATCTGTGGATAATCGTCCAGCAGTGCAGGTTGGCGATCCTTTTTTAGAAAAATCTTTAATTGAAGCTTGTCTGGAAGCCTTTAAAACGGGTGCGGTAGTAGCAGCACAAGATATGGGTGCGGCAGGTATTACCTGTTCCACTTCCGAAATGGCTGCTAAAGGTGGTGTCGGTGTGGAATTCGATTTAGATAAGATTCCCAACCGCGAAACCGGAATGATTCCCTACGAATATTTGCTCAGCGAATCTCAAGAGAGAATGCTGTTTGTTGCACATAAAGGTAGAGAGCAAGAATTAATTGATATTTTTGTGCGTTGGGGGCTGAATGCAGTAGTCGCAGGAAAAGTCATAGAAGAACCGATCGTGCGGATTCTTTATCAAGGGGAAATTGCAGCAGAAATACCCGCCACAGCTTTGGCAGAAAATACCCCAATTTATAACCGAGAATTATTAGCTGAACCTCCAGAATATGCTCGCAAAGCTTGGGAATGGACAGCCGATAATTTACCAGCTTGCACCCATGAAGGTATTGAAATTCAAGGAAAACAGCAAACCTGGAACGATATTCTGTTAACTTTACTCGACACTCCCACCATCGCTTCAAAAAGTTGGGTTTATCGTCAATACGACCATCAAGTGCAGAATAACACCGTCATGTTGCCCGGTGGTGCGGATGCGGCGATCGTTCGGTTACGCCCGGTTTCGGAGAGCGGAGGGAGCAAAGGAAGCGGAGGAAGCGGAGGGAGCAGTATTAAATCTTCCTCTGCTTCCCCTGCCTCCTCTGCCTCCCCTGCTCTTTCTTCCAATGCCCATTCAGCGAAGGTGGGAGGTACCCCCATGCCCAATCCCCAAAAAGGTATTGCTGCAACTGTTGACTGCAATTCTCGCTACGTTTATCTAGATCCTTACGAAGGTGCTAAAGCTGTGGTGGCAGAAGCCGCACGGAATCTTAGTTGTGTGGGTGCAGAACCTTTGGCGGTTACGGATAACCTTAATTTTGGTAGCCCGGAAAAAGCGATCGGTTATTGGCAGTTATCGGAAGCTTGTCGGGGTTTGGCGGAAGGTTGTCAAGAATTATCGACTCCGGTAACTGGCGGAAATGTCTCTCTTTACAATGAAACTTTCGATCCGAACGGTAATCCAAAACCAATTTATCCGACTCCCGTTGTCGGAATGGTGGGATTAATTCCCGATTTAACCAAGATTTGCTCTCAAGCTTGGCGATCGCAAGGAGATATCATTTATCTTCTCGGTTTACCAATTCAATCCGAAAATCAAAATTCCAAATCCAAAATCCAAAATCTAAAATCCGAAATCGATTTGGGAGGCTCGGAGTATCTAGCTACCATCCATAATACTGTTGCCGGAAGACCACCCTCAGTTGATTTTGACTTGGAACGTCGCGTACAACAAGCTTGTCGCGAGGGAATTCGCCAAGGTTGGGTGCGATCGGCTCATGATTGCGCTGAAGGTGGAATTACTGTTGCCCTTGCCGAATGCTGTATTAACAGTAGCCTTGGTTGCGAAGTGAAATTAGACATCCCAGCAAATTCTCAAAGATGGGATGAAGTACTTTTTGGTGAAGGGGGAGCAAGAATTATTGTTTCAGTTGCGTTAGCACAACAACAAATTTGGGAATCCTACTTACAAGAACAATTAAACGATCGCTGGCAAAAAATTGGCAAGGTCGGAAATTTCCAAACCGATTTGGGGGTCTTAACCTCTGATAATAAAACTTTAATAAACGTTACGATAGGAAATGTAAGCGATCGCTATCATCAAGCAATTACTAGACGTTTAGCCGTGCATCAACAGTTAAACACTCAACTGACAATTAAATAACTGGCAACTTACTATTAGTATCGCTGAGCATAAATACTGTAATGTGGTAAATAGATGGTTAAGAATTAATTAAGTTTTATCTAACTATCCAGTTTCACAATCCCAGTGGCTTGACGGGCACCTTTAAAAGTTTTTTCTTCAAAAAAAGTTTTTAGGAAACCCTTGACATCATCATCAGGAGCATAGCTAGAATGATTCCCGCAAATTCCAAAGCCGTCACTTCGGATAAATATCCCCAAATTAATCCCAATCCAATTAATGAAAATGAACGTTCTGACAAGCAAGAAGAAGCTTGCGGCGTTTTTGGGGTTTACGCACCCAAAGAAGACGTTGCTAGATTAACTTATTTTGGACTGTACGCCCTCCAACATCGAGGTCAAGAATCCGCTGGGATTGCAACTTTTGAAGGACAACAGGTACACCTGCATAAAGATATGGGTTTAGTATCTCAAGTCT
This sequence comes from Rivularia sp. (in: cyanobacteria), assembly GCA_965234645.1. Taxonomy (GTDB): domain Bacteria; phylum Cyanobacteriota; class Cyanobacteriia; order Cyanobacteriales; family Nostocaceae; genus Rivularia. Next base: position 6,739,211 of record OZ248344.1, read on the forward strand.
TCAATGAATCTACCCTTGATGACTTACCAGGTACTATCGCTGTTGGACATACCCGTTATTCCACTACAGGTTCTAGTCATGTAGCTAATGCCCAACCTGCTATTGTCCAAACCCGACTGGGAGAGATAGCGTTAGCACATAATGGTAATTTAGTCAATACAAAGCAGTTGCGCGACGAACTGCTTGAAAGAAGCTGTAACCTAACTACCACAACCGACTCAGAAATGATTGCCTTGGCGATCGCTGAAGAATTAAACGACGGTTCGCAGTTGTTGTCAGCTGCGATTCGTGCTTTTCATCGTTGCCGAGGAGCCTTTAGTTTAGTAATCGGTTGCAGTCAAGGCATCATGGGCGTTCGCGATCCTAACGGCATTCGTCCTTTGGTAATTGGCACTTTAGAAGGTAGTCCAACACGTTACGTTTTAGCTTCAGAAACCTGCGCTTTGGATATTATCGGCGCTCAATACCTGCGAGATGTAGAACCAGGTGAGTTGGTTTGGATTACTGAATCGGGTTTAGAGTCCTTTCAATGGAGTCAGAAACAGGAAAGGAAGCTCTGTATCTTTGAAATGTTTTACTTTGCTCGTCCCGATAGCATCATGAACGAAGAAAGCTTGTATAGCTACCGGATGAGATTAGGGCGACGATTAGCAGAAGAATCTGTAGTTGATGCCGATATAGTTTTCGGCGTTCCAGATTCGGGAATCCCGGCTGCAATCGGTTTTTCGGAAGTTTCCGGTATACCTTACGTAGAAGGATTGATTAAAAATCGCTACGTCGGAAGAACTTTCATTCAGCCCACCCAAGCAATGCGCGAATCGGGTATAAGAATGAAACTCAACCCTCTCAAAGACGTATTATCGGGTAAAAGAGTAATCATAATTGATGACTCAATCGTGCGGGGTACTACCAGTCGTAAATTAGTAAAATCCTTGTACGAAGCGGGTGCAACAGAAGTACATATGCGAATTTCCTCCCCTCCAGTTACCCATCCCTGCTTTTACGGTATCGATACCGATAGCCAAGATCAATTAATCGCTGCAACCAAATCAGTAAAAGAAATAGCCAAACACTTAGAAGTAGACAGTCTAGCATATCTTAGCTGGAAAGGAATGTTAGAAGAAACCAAACAAGATACTAATAGTTTTTGTTCGGCGTGTTTCACAGGAGATTATCCCGTACCAGTACCCGAAAGACTTAAACGTTCCAAATTAATATTAGAAGAAGCAATAGTTTAATAATTTTTGCATTAAATTGGGTTTTTTCAGAACACTATAAATTACTTATGTAGAGACTTCGCAATTGCGGAGTCTTTTTATTTATGTAAAGTTATTTATTGATGTTGTGAAATATTGCGATCGCGTTCTTTTCGCTACAGATATTTTACACTGAGAAATAGCTTGAAAAGAGTCAAAATCGGCATCAAGAATCAGCTAGGTAAATTAACGATTTCTCCTACGTTAAGATGGGTATTCCAATGCTTCCAAGGAATTCATCTCTTAACCTTAAATGGAATTAATCAAATTGTTAATTTAACATCAGAACGGAATTTTATTTTGAGTTGTCTGCCATCATCTTGCCAAAAATATTATTTACTTTCTTAATCTAAACAAAGTTTAGAGAGTGAATAAAAATTTATTAATATCCGAAGGAACAGTTATTGCTCCGACAATTCTTGTTGCTTAAATAACCTCTTTTTATGAGTCAAATCTTTTATGTTTGATATTTTTTCTTGCTTCATCATATTAATTTAGTATTATTTTCTTAATTATCCTAATTTTTTACTTTTATCTTGACTGTAATCTCTTTGTACTTCAAAGTAAAATGCGGAATGTGGGTTTGAAATGCAGAGCATTTACTATACTTAATGAAATTAATTATTATTAAGCTCAAAAATAATCCTTCAGTTGATAGTTCGTAAATACTATCCATCAACTAATTAGTTAGTACATATGAACTTGTGACAGTTAAGGTGCGGAATGTGAGTTATTAGGTAAGATGTAGCGAAACCAAAAAGTGTAGAAGTTGTCACACAATTTATAAATGGCTAGCAGCCTCGAAATACACAGGCAAAATAACTAAAGTATTAAAAAGACTTTATTTTATGTAAAATGCCTAACAAATTTCTACCAATCAATAAGCTACGCAGTATTTTTGAGCGTGTCTATCACGGATAGGATCGGTTAAGACGAGACATTGTGGCTCCCACCGCGACGGTTGAAATCGAAGCGAGCCAAGCCAAATTGGAATTTTAATTGGTCAAGGGATTGCAATGTGTTTATTCATACTAGTATTTTAAAAATTAGTCGTGTAATATCTAGATTAAATTTAGTAAGCTATGGCAAGAAGAAAATGAATAAAAAATCTGTAGAGTTAGATAAAGTAAAGGAAATTAGAGATTTTTTTGATAGTCAAACAGGATACCAAAGAATAGATCCTTTATCTCAAATGTATATAAGTTTTAAGTTTAATACACAAGAGGCGAAAAAATTCAATGTAAGCTTAGATCAACTACGTTCTCTATTTTCAGCTTATTGTCAGAAACCTGAATATGCTCCACGTAAACTTTCCTAAATTATGGGAAAAAAACTTGTTTCAAAAAATCTCTATTTGGTGGGCTGAAAAACCTAATGGAATTTTGTGGAAATGGATGTGGAATCTAGTCAAACGAGGTATCGGTTTAACAGCAATATTTGGATTAATTCAGTATTTTGCAGGTATTTCAAAGCAAGAGAGACAAAATTATTTTCAAGCGTGGCAACTCATTAATACATCAAATGGACAAACAGGAATAGGAGGTAGAATAGAAGCATTAGAATATCTTAATTTAATAAATTGCTCATAGGATTCGGTTTTTTTAAAAGCTAGCTTGAGGGTTGTAGCTTCAAACACTCGCTTCATCAGTAAGTCAATTTATGGTAGTGGTCGCAGATAAATTACTGTCAAAATACCTCTTAAGTACAGGTATTTGAAGTTCTAGATATCTATATTAGGCATTTTTGTATATTAATCGAGAGAAACTAGAAGCCAACTTTATTGGTGGCAACAGAAGTAACTTTTTCAGATGTCAATAAGGTCATAGATAGGAGGCACAAGGCAAGAGTACTTCTAGCTGAGTGTAGAATTCCTGTACCTTACTAAGAAAGGCTTATAGCCCACATTCCGCTCTAGTTGACGAAAAACGACATCTCCCTCAATAACTTCTCCACCTTCGGAAGCTTCAACCCCAACCATAATTTCCCGTTTCAATTCCTCAAATCTACCTTTGTAAATCCTTTCTCTTTCCTTGAGCAATTTAATACCCGCAATAATCACTTCCTCAGTTGAGGAATATTTACCACTTTCAACTTGATTTTGAATAAATTCTTCTAATTCAGACGTTAGGGAGATACTTGTAAATATTGCTACTCAAACTGTTTTTTATATTCTGATTATTAATTGCTCCCGTGCGATCGCCATAAATTACCGTTCAAGTAACTGGACGTACTACACGAATTAGCTTCCCTTGTAATGATTCTTCTGCTATAACAGCATCATTTATCCGTGCTGCAAACTGCTGCCAATTTCGATTGTTGGTACAAACAACAATGCCGAAATGCTTATCATCGCGACGATGCAAACGGATAAAATCATTTCTGTTGATAGTTAATATTGCCCGTTCTTGGCTAATAGCATACATTAGAACATCGTCATCAGGTATACTTTGGTCTGCTTTACCTGCTTCTTGAACTGTCAAAACATCATGCCCAAAATTACGTAAATGCTCCACAACAGGAAACGGAAACTGCTCGTCTGCGTAAAAACGTGCCATCAACTAGGCTACCTGATTACGCTCGATTGCCAATTCTATTTCATCGGGATGAGCTTTTGCATAAATCCAAGCATTCGCTAAATCTGTAGCAGTAATAGTTGGATAGCTGATTAAAAGGTCAGAATCACTATATCCGAGACGTTGAGCTTCCACAAGCACCCAAACTGGAATACGAGTTTTTGTAATCCGTGCTTCTCCACCACAAACTCTAGGTGTTTTCTCAATTCCTTGCCAATTGCTACCCAAACTTTGAGCAAGTAACTGTATTACTTGTACTTTTTCATTGGGATTGAGGGCAAGAAGTTGTTGCTCTAATTCTTTGAGTGTCACAAATCAAAATACCTTACTGCGCTAGTTAAGCTACTTTCCATATTCTCATTATAGAAGGGAGCCATCGCATTGTAATGAAAGCTGTGTTTTTTGCTGAGTTGCTTGGAAAGTGCGATTTGTTAGGTGGGTTAATTTGCTCTTTAATGATGAATAGGTTGTCTTCCATCAAACTTACTCATTGAAAAATAAACTCGCATCAACATGAAATAAATTCCCTAATTCCAAAGCCTGTTGTGAAGTTATTTCTAAATCACCATCGATAACTTTATTAACATTTTCAAGGGAACCAAAAACTGGTAACAAATTTTCCTTCGTTTTCTCTTGCGCTTCCATTAAATGTAAGAGCATCGAACTAACTGTACCTTTAAAAATTAGATAATTAACTTATTCAAACTTTTCGATTAACGTTATCAAAAGCTCTAAAAAAGCGTCTTCTTCGGGAGTTCTATGGGGACGACGATCTAACTCTTCAGCCAGAGCTATAGCTTGGTAATTTTCCTCTGTAGTAATTATTTTCGGCTGGTACTTAGCTAATAATTGACCATAGGATTGGGGATTAAAAGTACGGGTCATTTTTCCATTTATCCTTATCGTATTCAGCGTGAGTCAAAACATATTTGATATAGATTCTCTGGCTGGAATAAATAATATTCTTAATATAAAGTTAAAATCAAACTACACCAGTCTGTCTTTATTAACCATGACGGCTATAACTATTAACTTCGATCGCATCGTTAAACTCACCGACGACCAATTTTACCAACTATGTCGGGACAATCCTGATGTCAAATTCGAGCGCAACCAATGTGGAGAAATAATTGTAATGTCACCAACAGGAGGAGAAACCGGAAAATGTAATGCATCAATGACTGGAGATTTTGTGATTTGGAACCGTCAAGCCAAACTCGGAGAAGTATTCGACTCTTCCACCTGTTTCAAACTTCCCAACGGTGCCGATCGCTCTCCAGATGTATCATGGATTAAATTAGAAAGATGGAATGCTCTTAGTCAAAAACAGCGAGAAAAATTTCCTCCCATCGCTCCGGATTTCGTTTTAGAATTAATGTCCCCATCCGATTATTTAAGCGATGCTCAAGAAAAGATGCAAGAGTATATGGATGCGGGAATAAAATTGGCTTGGTTAATCGATCGAAAAACTCGCCGCGTTGAAATTTATCGTCAAGGAAAAGAAGTAGAAATATTAGATTCTCCCGCAACTTTATCAGGAGAAGATATTTTACCTGGCTTTATTTTAGATATGGAATTTGTTTTCAATTAACAATTCCCAATTCCCAATGCCCAATGCCCAATGCCCAATTCCCCAATCTAACTTTGTAATAAAAATTCTATTTTAGGTAATAAAGGATCGGTAACAATACCCACACCATTAAAACTCCATCGTTGAAGTACAGTTTTTAAATTACTACCTGAAATAGTTTCTACACCAAGACGATTTGCTAAATCTCCAGCATGAGTATTAACATAGCTCAAAGCATCATAATGTTCGCGAAACAGCAGCACAAAAGTAGACGCATCATCTTCATTTGGACGTGCTGCTAAATAACGACCATCAGCTTTCGATCTAATTAAATAATAGGTTTCTGATAACATGAAAATTAAGGTTAAAGGTTAAAGGTCAAAGGTCAAAGTAAAGTATCTGGCGAATATAATTCCTTACTACATAGGCAAAGTCCACCTGCATGGACTTATAAATTTTAAACCCGCGCAGGCGGGTTTTGCTTGTGTAGCTAAGCCACTGCGTTGCGGGGGTTCCCCCCGTTGTAGCAAGTGGCGTGCGGTAACAAAGCGCCAGGTAAACTTAATCTCTTAATCTCCCTCCTTTACCCCCTCTCCCCCCTCTCCCCCTCTCCTTCCATCCCCAACCTAAGACTTTCCAAGAGTAATCCGAGGATCGGCAACTTTAAGTAATAAGTCTGCTATTAAATTACCGATAATTAATAGTACAGCGCCCATAATCAAACTAGCCATTAATACATATAAATCTTGAGAGCTTACTGCTAATAAAGTTAATCTACCCAAACCGGGCCAATTAAAGAAGAATTCGGCAATAAAAGCACCACTTAATAAAGCTGATAATTCAAAACCTAATAAGGTAATTAGGGGATTGATGGCATTGCGGAGAGCATGAACGTAGATAACGCGATTTTCTGGTAAACCTTTGGCGCGGGCTGTTTGAATGTAATCTTGACGCAATACATCCAATAATTCACCGCGAGTAATCCGCTGCAATCCAGCAAAACTAGTGATACTCAAAGCAATGGTGGGTAAAATCATATGCCAAAGAATATCAATAACTTTTCCTAAAGGCGAAAGTTCGGCATGATAAATGCTTGTCATACCTCCTACCGGGAACAGAGGAGCAGTAATTTGAGCAAAAATCAGTAACAACAAAGCCGTGATAAAACTGGGAAAACCTTGTCCGGCATAGCTAATTACTTGTAAAATTCTGTCAGTAGCCCGGTTTTGTTTTACAGCAGCGACAATACCCAAAGGAATAGCGATCGCCCAAGTGCAAATCAAAGAAGTAATAGCTAAAAGTAAAGTCGCGGGTACTCGTTCCCAAATCAGTGAAGCTACCGAACGTTGATAGACAAAACTCGTGCCAAAATCTCCCTTGGAAATAATTCTCCACAGCCATAGTCCGTATTGTATGTGCCAAGGTTTATCCAAACCAAACTGTTCTTGGAGTTGCAAAATTCGTTCTGGAGAAATTTTGGGATTTTGCCGCAAATTATCTAAATAATCACCTGGAGCAAATTGAATAATTACAAAAGAAACTATCGAAGCTAAAAAAATCGTCAGCAGCGCCTGCAATAGTCGCTTGATAATATAAAGAAATGTTTCGCTAGTAACTATTCCAAGTAACGAATCTCGACTTGATTCCCAAAAGCTTTTTGAAGTTGTTGCAGTCATAGATTAAAGGTTAAAGGTTAAAGGTTAAAGGGGATGGGGGGACAAGGAGACAATGAGACAAGGGGAATATAGTTATTAACTCTTAACTCTTAACTCCTAACTCCTAACTTTTCTAGTATTCAACAAGAGTAACAATCGGCACGTCTGGTAATTTTTTACGTCCTTGCAATTCTTGTAGCTCGATAATAAACGCAAATCCTACTAGTTCGCAGCCAACCTTCTGGATCAATTTTGCAGTAGCGCCAGCTGTTCCACCCGTGGCAATTAAATCGTCAGCGATTAAAACTCTGCTCCCCGGTTGCAAAGCATCCTGATGCACTTCTAAACAATCCGTACCATACTCTAGTGCATATTCAATAGAATGAATGGACGCTGGTAATTTACCTTTTTTGCGAACGGGAATAAAACCTGCTCCTAATTTATAAGCTAAAGGTGCCCCAAAAATGAATCCTCGTGACTCCATCCCTACTACAAAATCTGCTGTCATCCCAGCATCAATACATTTTTGCGTAAATAAGTCAATGGTGTATTTTAATCCCTGGGCATCGCGCAGCAAAGTAGTGATATCTCGATATAAAATGCCGGGTTTAGGGAAATCGGGAATGTCGCGAATTAAAGATTTCAAATCCATAATATAGAATCACAATTAGCACAGTCCCGTTAGCTACCCAACATTTCAGTTAGGGAAAACCGACTGTGAGACGTTTATTAATTTACTATATTAAGCATAAAAGGCTATTGCTGCCGATTTAACATATTTTGCTTTTAATATTGATTCGGGCTTAAAAGCTAGTAAATCAGTATTCTTACAAGTGACTTTACTCCAACAGTCGCGGCAAAATAATTGAATTGACTACAAGATTGCTATAAAGTTAATACTCGCCCCCGTTTATAGTCTTTAAGTATATTCATACAGATGTTATTGCTACAAATTGTTGACGTTAGCTGTAAAGTCGCCCCCGTAAAGGTTTAGGCTATAGTGGAGCTAATGCGTTTTGTCTGGCAAACGTCATTGCCCAATATGCTTTGAATATGTCATTAAACCAACGAATATTGGAATCTACATTAAAATAATGGATTGTAATTGTACTACCATTTTCAGAAAGGTGAAATAAAAATGCTTTAAAACTTCGATTTTCGGTATACTCCAAGCTTTGATATCAAAGAGTAATTAATGTATATATCAGGCAGTTGGATTACTGCCATACACCAACATACTTTGCCCAACGTTAGCATTGTTTAATTAATTTTACCGTTATTTTTAGGACAGCAGCCCTATAAGGAACTCATAAATGAATGTCTCCGCTCCTCTAACGCCGTTCAACAATCTGGCAGAACAAGATTTGCCCATGATTTTGGACACGCTACCCGATCCCGCTATCGAGGGACAGGGATGTCCCCGGCGAACCAGACAACAAATAGACCTGATTTTACTTGCAATTGAAGCTTTGGATCTTGGTGGCAGTGAAGCTATTTTGGCATTTGCTCAAGAATTGGATCTGAAAGGAATTATCAAAGATCGGGTAAATTTGTGGCGAATGCGTAGTACTAATCCTTTACGTAGAGCTAATATTCGCCGACCTTTAACCATTATGGAAGCAAAAGCTTTGGTGGTTATTGCCTGCTATTTAGCTAGACGATTAATAGTTGTTATTCGTCAATTGTTAATGATAAATCAGCAGATGGCACAAAAGCAGATTCCTTTGGAACAAAATTTGCGTCTTTCTAATTATTTAGAAAGATTCCGAGCGCATTTCCGCAGTCGTATGAATAAAAGACGTTCTGCATTAATGGGACTTAATTCCGACGAGAAACTAAATGAACTGGCTATAAATCTATTATCACAGTTACTTTTCTGTACGGGAACAGCCGGAATGCAGCGCTTCTGGATTAGTCTTTTTGATGGTGAAGTGGAATGAATATTCAACGTAAGTATAGTTTACCTAATTGCACGCTGCTTTTGGAAGGTTTAAGCGATGCTTCGAGAACAACACAGTTTCAGGAAATGCGCCCGGAACTGTCTATTCTGGTAAATGCAGAATGCACTTTATCTGGCTATACTCAGACTCTAACGGGTGGTAGGGAATTTTTTGAAAGTTTGGTAAGAGCAGTCAGCGCCTATGCTCAAGAATTTTTGAGTAATGTTTCTAACCCACAAGCCCATAACTCCGAGTCGGAATTAGTACAGCTAGAAAAAATTAACAATAATCTACACAAATTGCGCGTTCGTTCTGACATTGCTCAAGAGAATTTAAATAATGGTGGCAATGCCAAACAGACAGTTGAAGTTGATTTAAATTCAGTAGAGTTGTTCGATTTGGTAGAAGCAGTAGATCAGTTTTTTGCCGATACTCAAACTTTACCAGAATTGACGCTCGAACTACAACCAGTTGCTCGGCGACATGGTGCTGTTAGTGGTGCAGTCCTAGAGCAAGCAGTACCGGCGACTGTTGGACTCACCAGTTTAGCTGCCGCTGCGATCGCCTTTAATTTAATGCCAGCGCCACCAATTAGACAACCAGTCGAAGTCGGGGAAAAGTCCAATTCTACTACTGCTCCTGTTAATCCAGAGACTCAACCTAGCACCGCAGCCAACAAACCGACTGTTAGCGCGGAACCGGGAGCAACGCAATCTCCGGGAACATCCCCACTAGTTAGGGACTTAGAAAAACTTGTTGGTTCAGTTCCCGAAATCAAAAATGCATCGCGATTGCGTAAGTTGAACGCTCAAGTATACCAACAACTCAATCAAGCTTGGAAGAATCGTCAGGATTTGCCATCTGAAGCAGTTTATCGTCTGGGCGTAGCTGGCGATGGTGCGATTATCGGTTACAAAGCAATAGATCGAACAGCCAACACGGCTATTGAAAAAACTCCCCTACCGACATTACTTTATAACCCTGCCAACAGCAATGCGATCGCTAACGAACCGATTGCTCAATTTAAAGTAGTTTTTCGAGAATCGGGAGTTTTGGAAGTGAGTCCCTGGTTGGGGTACGTTAATAAGTCCGATAATATAGGCACAAATATTACCGACCAAACCACGGTTTCTAATTTAAACCAAAAACTATCCGCAACTCTTCGTCAGAATTCGGGGAATAATGCGACTTATAAGGAAGATTTGAAATACCGAGTAGCGCTTCGACAAAATGGAAGTATTGCCGATTACGAACCCTTAAACAAAGCTGCCTTTGAAAATTTCCGACAAACGCCTATTCCCAAGTTATTTCAAGGCGATAATACTAAAAATGCAGCACAAAAAGAACAAGTAGCTCAATTTCAAGTTGAATTTAAGCCCGGTGGAGAAGTGAAAGTTACACCTTGGCAGGGTTATCGGTAAGGGGAAATGGGGAGATGGGGAGATGGGGAGATGGGGAGATGGGGAGACAAGGAGAAATTAGTTCTTAACTCACTACTCACTACTCCTAACTCCTAACTCCTAACTCCTAACTCCTAACTCCTAACTCCTAACTCCGGTAGTCCTAACTCCGGTAGTCCTAACCTTCATCTCACAACTTTACCCATATAACTACCCCATAATTGAGCGGCTTGAGCGCTGCTACCATTTGTAGGAGAATTGTTATCGTTTCCTAACCAAATACCTGTAGCAAGTCGCCGACCGGGAATAAAACCGATAAACCACAAGTCAACGTTTTTGTCTGTGGTGCCAGTTTTTCCACCTTCTCCAAATCCGATAGCGGCGCTGCGTCCCGTACCCCTTTCAACTACTTGACGCATTAGATCGATCATTGTATCAGCTACTCCGGTTCTCAAAACTCGCTTATTAGCTTCTCGATCTTGATTGAAAGAATAAATGACGCGGCAAGTTGTCAAATCTTCGCGATCGCGACAGTCGCTGCTGTCAAGAATTCTTTTGATGGCGTGGGGACGATTCCATACACCTCTATTACCAATAGTGGCGAAGGCTCCGGTCATTTCTAATACGGTGGTTTCGCTTTGCCCTAATATTAAGCCTGGAACTGGGTTTAATTCCGAACGCACTCCCAAACGTTTTGCCATTTTAACTACATTATCCAGCCCAACATCTTGAGCAACTCGCAAAGCGATTGGGTTTTCCGAAAGAGCAAATCCAGTAGAAAGTGTTAAGGAACCAGCACCACTTCTACAAGGCTTATACCTAATACCTTGCCAAACTACAGAAGTACAGCTATAAGTTTTTCCCGTTGAAATTCCTTTTTCGATCGCGGCTGTGTATGGGAAAATTTTAAAAGTGGAACCAGGTTGTCTTTTTGCTTGAAAAGCGCGATTAAATTGACTAGCTGCATAATCGCTACCGCCAACCATTGCTAAAATACCACCCGTACTCGAATCAAGAGTAACCACAGCTCCTTGAGAAAAACCAAAACTCGCTCCAGCATTTTTGATATGGTTTTTTAATGAAGTTTCAGCTTCGGCTTGAATTTTCGGGTCTAACTGAGTTTCAATGATAAAATTTCCTTCAGCCGCCAAGTCTTTTCCCAAGATAAATTCAAGCTCATTAAATACATAACTGTAAAAATAAGGAGCAATTCTTTTAGCTTGACGCTCGCAAACCTTAGAGCTAACTTCAACTGGCGAACGTCTGGCGCGATTATACTCATCTTGTTTGAGATCGCCCATCTCGCGCATTCGCCTTAACACGCGGTTGCGATAGTATACAATTCTACGCTTGCTTTGAGTATCGCCGCAGAAATTAAAACCGTTAGGAGCTGGTAAAATTCCGACCAAAGTAGCAGATTCTGTTGCTGTTAACTCTTTAGCTGACTTGTCAAAATAATACCGCGCTGCATCTTCAAAGCCGGAAGTATTTACACCTAGATAAACTCGGTTGAGGTAACTGAGTAAAATTTCGTCTTTACTGTAAAACGTTTCTAACTTTAAAGATACAATTGCTTCGCGTACTTTGCGTCCTAAAGAATCCTGTCTACCTACATAATCTCGGAATAAACTACGAGCTACTTGCTGAGTAACCGTACTAGCACCTTGTTGAACATCACCACTACGGGTATTGATAAATACGGCTCGTAAAATACCATAAGGGTCAACACCGAAATGCCAATTAAAACGGCTATCTTCCGAAGCAACTATTGCTGAAGGTAAGTAAGGTCCAAAATCGGACAATTTTTTCAAATCTACATGAGCAGTAGTTCGAGGTTCTTGCAGGGGTGTTTCACCATCACCAGCGTAAACGACTACTGGTCCTTGAGTCGCTGCGGGTAAAGGTCGCACGGAAAATTTCAGCCATTCTATACCAATTACCATTAATAGTAAGGCGCTGATACCGGCTACTCCTAACCCTCCCCAAGTCGCAGCTTTGACATAAAACGGTGGGGGATCTACGTATTGTAAACGTACCGAAGCAGCAAGTTCGGGTGGTCCTAAAGTCAGAACATCACCATGACGCAATTCCAAAGAATCAATCCGACGCTTACCTCGATAAATGCCATTAGTTGACTTTTCATCTTTAATGACAAAAACCGGCTTGCGTTGAGACGAATCTCGCGATAACGACAAATGGATTTGGCTGACAACCGGATTTCGGACAACTATATCGCAGGATTTGGAACTGCGACCGATCGTATAGCGATCGCCAAGCAAGGGATACATTTGAGCGTTCGTTGCTCCAGCCTCCTGTACCCATAGTTCTGGAACTCTGGCATTAGGCTTGAGCGCCAGCTTGGAAAAATCAACCCGAGCTTGAATTGTTTGAACTGCTTGAGTCAGTTGACCAAGCAAAGTTTGTGGCTTTTTAGGGGGTTGCGGAGAACTCATGGGCTATTCACACCACGGTTATTATTTGATAATCGGGCAAAATGCTGCCCTAAGCTGTTATTTCATCATTCTAATCATAAGAATATATGAAGTTTAGCAATACGGAATTGTTCCAATCTATATATGATACAATAACTGTACTTAGCTTTCATTACTTGTACGGTTGTTTCGATCGCTATATAACGGTTGTAATTGATAGATACGTCATGACTTGATTGTTTTCAAGTATCTGTGTGTTAATGCTTTTGAGCTTCATACACTAATAAAGCAACACAATGAATATACGTATATATCAACTAACAAATTGTAAACGAATGATTAAAATTTTACATTTTTAAGTTAGTACATATATAAATTTAAAAATACACATCACCATTTAGACAGATTTTATAAAGACATTTGTTTGATTAAATAGGCTGAGGCATTATTTTTGAGGAGTGAATAATTATGAAGGGCAAATTTTTAACCTTTATTGGCACAGCCTTGACTCTAGCATTAAGTAGTACTGTTGCCGTTGCTCAATCTACTAAATTTCCTAGCCGAGACTTTCCAGAGCGCGAGGAACCAACAAGAGTTTCCGAATCGGATGACACTATTGTTGCAGCTGCACAAGAAAAACTTTCGCCAGATGCAATGGAAATTTTATGTGCCCGTTTCCCGCTGAATTCCCGCTGCCAGGGCGTTAACGCTGCAACACCCTCGAATGAAGACAGCACTTCCCCAGAAAATAGTATTGAGACTGCACCGGGCGCACCTCTTCCAGGTACAACTCCTGAAGGCGTAACTCCAATACCGGGCGAACCCCTTCCAGGTACAACTCCTGAAGGCGTAACTCCAATACCGGGCGCACCTCTTCCAGGTACAACTCCTGAAGGCATAACTCCAATACCGGGCGCACCTCTTCCAGATACAACTCCTGAAGGCGTAACTCCAATACCGGGCGCACCTCTTCCAGATACAACTCCTGAAGGCGTAACTCCAATGCCTGGTAGCGTCACTCCTGAAGAAGAACTAACCCCAAGCGAAGATGATGCTCCGACAAACATCACTCCAATGCCTGGTAGCGTCACTCCTGAAGAAGAACTAACCCCAAGCGAAGATGATGCTCCGACAAACATCACCCCAATGCCTGGTAGCGTCACTCCTGAAGAAGTAACCCCAAGCGAAGATGATGCTCCGACAAACATCACTCCAATGCCTGGTAGCGTCACTCCTGAAGAAGAACTAACCCCAAGCGAAGATGATGCTCCGACAAACATCACTCCAATGCCTGGTAGCGTCACTCCTGAAGAAGAACTAACCCCAAGCGAAGATGATGCTCCGACAAACATCACTCCAATGCCTGGTAGCGTCACTCCTGAAGAAGAACTAACCCCAAGCGAAGATGATGCTCCCATAAACATCACTCCAATGCCTGGTAGCGTAACTCCTGATTCTGATTCCCCTAACAACATAAATCAGCCAGGAGAAACAACTCTTCCCGATTCCGACTCCTCTAATACTGAAGAAACAACTCCTAGTGAAGAAGATGGAGCAGAGATATTGGCTCCTCAATAAAAGTTAAGATTCGATACCAAATTTATTAGGATAAGAAGAATAAGAATAAAAAAAGTAGGTTCTGGCTGCTCTAATGGGTATCCAGAACTTTTTTTTATGGGATCTATCTAAAATCTAAGATTTGAAATGCCTATCGCGAAGGACGATGATTTGAAGGTGTTTTTTGAAAAGACGAAATAATTAAGCAGGCAATACCAATATTAATAAATACATCTGCCAAATTAAATACTGGAAAATTAATTAGTCGAAAATCGAGAAAATCTATAACGTAACTTAAGACAAACCGATCGATACCATTGCCCAAAGCTCCACCTAAAATTAAACCATATCCCCATTGCTCCCAAAGACTTAAAACCGGACTAAATAAAGCTAACGCGATTAATGCCAGACTTACTAATAAAGATAGCCAGCGCAACCACTCTACTTTTCCGGAGAAGAGACTAAAAGCAGCCCCAGTATTTCTCACATAAGTAAAGTGAAATATTTCTCTTATCAATGGTTGTGTTTCTCCCAAACTAAAAGTTTGCACAACCCAGTATTTTGTCAATTGATCTAAGACAAAACCTGTAATAGCAGCTATCCAAAAGAAGCGATTTTTTAAACGCATGAGGTATTAGTTATTAGTTGTTGGTTGTTAGTTGTTGGTTCAGGGTAAGTATTAAACCAGTAAAAACAAACTTACTAGTAAAGAACCTTTCTAGTATGCCCGTCTTGGATCGGCGATACAAGTTAGTTTTGCTAGATATACAGACAGCATATGGCGGTTGGTTTGACAAGTTTTGTTAAAAGTCGTTGCCCTGCTATTGTAAGTAAGAGTTTTTTGGCTTTCGGGGGATGCTCTCAATGTGCGATCGCCAGTTAAAGACTAATAACTAACACCTAATAACTAATAACTAACAACTAATAAAACATTAAATGCCGCAGCACATATGCTATTACGGTGACGGCACAGACTACAGCTAGTTGTCCGGGTAATACAAATAATGAATACTTAAGTATTGCTTGCAATAATGATAAATTTTCCGAACCTTGCCAACCTAAAGCATAAGTGATGACCAAATAAGTAATACCGCACAGATGAACAAATAACAAGCCACAAATGCAGCTAAATGCGAGAGTTTCTAATTTTGGTCTTGCTTTAAAAGCGAAAAAACCGCAAATCCACGCCCCAGGAATAAAACCTAGTAAATAACCAAACTGAGAAAGCTTGACATAGCCGATACCGCCACCGTCAGCAAATACGGGTAACAAAGTTAAGCCCATAACTAAATAGGCAATTTGTGAAAGCGCACCAGCACTTTTCCCTCCCAAGCAACCCACTAACAGCACCCCACCAATTTGATAGGTGACACCTAAAGAAAAAGCATGAATTCCTTGGTTACTCCAACTCCAAGGTGGGGCGGCAATATAGGCTTCAAGGAAGGTACCACCCATAGTTAGTAGTAAGCCAATCATTGACCATAATAATTGGTTAGATGCGGCTAGCATTTATAAGATACTCATATAGATAGCGAAAAATAATCTCTAATTTTTTGTTAACTAATTAATAAATATACTTATATTGTTATAAATCTTTACTCTCTTATTTATGTTGCATCCTAGTTTAATGCGTCTAACTGCTTACTGTCCAAAATCTAAGTTAGCTAGCCTTGCAAACCTTAATGAAATAGATACTGCCACTTTTCTATCCTTAGATACTTGCTCCCGGATAATATGTCAACAACACCAACGTTAAGGCAGCTTTATATAGCTATAGATAGAAATTAGAACAAAACAATAGCTCGTAAAATAATTTTGCTTAGACTCAGCTACTTAAGTAGAAGGGCATATGCTTGATTACTTTTTTTATATATTGCCTTCTACAAACCTTCATAAGTATTAATATTATTTTAATTAGAGTGCTAACAATCATCAAACAAACCAATTGCATGAGTACTTGTGTAAAATTCATGAAATATTTTGTCTAGATAGGGACTAAGTGACTTTTATATAACTATATAACTGAGCGGTAAATAGATTAAATACAGGACTTACGCAAGCCCCCCCTAAAAAGGGGGAGTTGAGGGGGATCTCGAATATCTAGAACATTATATTTTCCGTGATTGCTGCGTCAGTCCTAAAATATATAAAAAATCCAGGCTTAATTACTTATGATTTCTATTTCCAAACTTTGAAAGTAATACATATTACATTAATATCGCCATAGGAAAACTTTTGTTAACAGTTAAAATACAAAAATACTAATGTATTATTTATTTCTTTTAAATAACTAATTTAACTAAAAAATTTTATTGCCAATAATAAATATAAGTTTTTGCCGGAATGAGTACTAAGAAACTTTAAAATCGAACTTTGTTAACCTTCTCTTTACTCAATAGCAGTATATTATATACGATACCTGCAAAATTACTCAACTTGCACATCCATGTTTTCCACTAAAATTGTAGCGAATAAGTCTCGTTTAACTTCTATTCTTTCCGTATTAGCACTTACTGTAGGCTTGGCAGCTTGTAACGGTTCAGGAACCGATAATGCTGGTGGAGATACTCCTGGTGCGACCGATGTTGCTGCTAGCACCAAATTAGATTTGGGTGGAGATACATCCTTGAATGGTGCTGGTGCATCTTTCCCAGCGTTACTTTATCAGAAGTGGTTCAGTGATATTAACGGTAAGTACCCCAATTTGCGAATTAACTATCAGTCAGTTGGTAGTGGTGCTGGTGTTAAACAGTTTACTGCCGGTACCGTTGACTTTGGTGCCAGCGACGTAGCGATGAAGGATGATGAAATCGCGCAGGTACAAAGAGGCGTATTATTACTACCTATGACTGCTGGTAGTATTGTATTCGCTTATAACGTGCCTGGAGTTGAAAATCTGAAGTTATCACGCGAAGATTATACCAACATTTTGCTAGGTAAGATTACTAAGTGGAATGACCCTAAAATTGTAGCGGCAAATCCCGGAGTTAATCTTCCCGACAAGAATATTACAGTCGTACATCGTTCCGATGGTAGCGGTACAACTGGTGTATTAACAAAGCACTTGAGTGAAATTAGCCCCGATTGGAAGAGCGGTCCTGGCGAAGGTAAGACTGTATCTTGGCCTACCGGAATTGGTGCTAAAGGTAATGAAGGCGTTACTGCTCAAATTAAGCAAACTGATGGTTCTCTTGGTTATGTAGAGTACGGTTACGCTAAAAACCAAAATTTGAATATGGCAACTTTGGAAAATAAGTCAGGTAAATATATTGAACCAAGCGACGATGCTGCATCTAAAGCTTTGGGAGCAATAGACTTACCAGAAAATCTCCGCGCTTTCATTAGCGACCCAGAAGGAGACGAATCTTATCCCATCGTGACCTACACCTGGCTTTTAGCTTACAAGAAATATGACGATCCTGCTAAAGCTAAAGCTGTAGAAGCAATGGTTGAGTATGGTTTGACTGAAGGTCAAAAAGTTGCTCCCGAACTCGGTTACGTTCCTTTACCTGCAAATGTAGTTGAGAAAGTTGCTGCTGCTGCTGATACAATCAGCCCCGAATACAACATTAACGTTGCTGCTAAATAGTAAGCCTGAAGGGGTGATTTTTTCACCGCATTTCATCAAAAATTGATTAGTTAAGGAATAATGTGGTTCGCTCCCACATTTTCTCTATTACATGGGTAAATTTTATGAGTACATCAGCCCAGAGTAGACAAGCAGACGGTAAAAATAGGTCAGAAGCAGATAGAACGCTTGACCGCAGCTTTATTTGGATAACGCGAATTTTTGCTTTCGCTATTGCTGCTGTCTTATTATGGATAGGATTTCAGGTTGCAGTTCAAGGACTTCCAGCATTACAGGAATTTGGACTTGGGTTTTTGTTCACAACTGAGTGGAGTCCAAACCCCCCAAGAGTAGCATTGGGAATACTACCGGCAATTTACGGTACTTTGGCTAGTTCTTTTATCGGTTTGCTAATTGCAGTGCCGATTGGCGTTGGTACTGCTGTATTGTTAAGCGAAAATATATTGCCTCTGTCAGTACGAACTATACTAGTTTTTCTCGTAGAACTTCTGGCAGCAATTCCCAGTGTTGTTTATGGCTTATGGGGAATTTTTGTATTAATTCCTTTTTTAGGAACCGTTGGTACGTGGCTAAATCAATACTTGGGCTGGATACCGTTATTTAGCCGTCCCGAATCGGGAGCAATTGGCGGACCGGGATTGTTACCTGCTGGACTTATCCTGGTAATTATGACTTTGCCAATTATTACAGCAATTTCTCGCGACGCGCTGGCTTCCGTACCTCGCAGCTTGCGCGAAGCTGCTTATGGATTGGGATGTACCCGTTGGGAAACACTTATAAAAGTGATTATTCCAGCTGCATTTTCCGGTATTGTCAGCGCTATTATGCTAGCACTTGGTCGCGCAATGGGAGAAACAATGGCTGTGACCATGTTGATTGGTAACTCCAACAGAATTAGTCCTTCCCTATTTGCACCGAGCAATACAATTGCTTCTCTAATTGCAAATCAGTTTGCAGAAGCTGGTGGTTTGCAAATTAGTGCTTTGATGTACGCCGCTTTCGTGCTGTTTATATTGACTCTGATTGTCAATATTTTGGCAGAGTTAATAGTATTGCGAGTCAAGCAACTGTAATTTAAAAGGTGTGTTAAATCATGATTAGTTTTTCTGACCAGCCACGGGGATTTACACGCGGTAGTTTAAATCGTTCTTCGGGTTCTTCCCGGACGCTATTTAACAATGTGATGAATGGTGTCATATTTGTCTGTGGAGCGTTAGCTTTACTACCTTTGCTGCTAGTGCTTTCTTACTTGGTGATCAAAGGCTTCAGTAGCTTGAGCTTAGACTTGTTCACTCAATTACCTCCAGCACCTTTGGCTAATGATGGTGGTTTTGCTAACGCCATCATCGGTACGGCGCTTATGGTAGGAATTGGGGCTTTAATCAGCGTACCGATTGGAGTTGCAGCAGCAGTTTACCTCACAGAATTCAGTAAGGGACAAACAGCCCGTTGGATTCGCTTCGCCACCAACGTTTTGAGCGGTGTTCCTTCGATTATTGCTGGAGTTGTAACCTACGGTATTTTAGTTGCGCCGTTTAAAGGATATTCGGCGATCGCTGGTGGTGTGGCTCTGTCAATTTTAATGTTGCCAATTATTGTCCGAACTACAGACGAAGCTTTACAATTAGTTTCTCAAGATTTGCGACAAGCGGCTGTGGGGATAGGAGCAACCAACTATCAAAAGGTTTTGCAAGTAGTGTTACCTGCGGCTTTACCTTCAATCATTACTGGTATTACCTTATCGATTGCTCGTGCTGCTGGAGAAACTGCACCTTTACTATTTACCGCTTTATTCTCGTTCTACTGGGTGAGAAGTTTAACCGAGCCAACTGCTTCTCTTGCTGTTTTGGTTTACAACTTTGCAATTTCTTTCGACGAAAACCAGCAGTCTGTGGGTTGGGCTGCGTCTCTGGTTTTGGTGTTACTTGTCTTGATTGCTAGTATAATTGCTCGCTTTGCAACTCGTAGCAAATCTTAACTGCATGGGGAAAGTCAAATTTGGGTTGGATTGAGGGCAATATAAATTATTACTCAAAATAGAATAATCCAGGGGCATGACATAAGGCATTGATAGATAAAAGTTACTTAACAGCTTTGAAGCTTTCGGAGAAACAATTAACGTAAAATTTATGGCTACACACATTTCCGGGATACAAGATACCCAAACCCAAACTGTATTAAGAACAGAAGCACTAAACGTTTACTACGGTAAATTTTTGGCACTAAAAGATATCTATATGGATATCCCCAAAAACCAGGTAACAGCTTTTATCGGTCCTTCTGGATGCGGTAAAAGTACTTTACTCAGATGCTTTAACCGTCTTAACGACTTGATTGATGTATTTAGGGCAGAAGGTAAAGTTTTGTACAACGGCGAGAATTTATACGCACCTAAAGTCGATCCTGTAGAAGTACGCCGTAGAATCGGGATGGTATTTCAAAAGCCAAACCCATTCCCCAAATCAATCAGAGAAAACATTACTTTTGGAGCCAAAATTAATGGCTTTAAAGGCAATATGGATGAATTAGTGGAAGATTCCCTCAAAGGTGCGGGTTTATGGAATGAAGTTAAAGATAAACTAGACCAAAGTGGTTTATCCATATCCGGGGGACAACAACAGCGTTTGTGTATTGCGAGGGCGATCGCAGTTAAACCGGATGTTATCTTGATGGATGAGCCTTGCTCCGCGCTCGATCCGATTTCTACTAATAAAGTAGAAGAATTAATTAAACAACTCAAGGAGAAATTTACCGTTGTGATCGTGACTCACAATATGCAACAAGCATCGCGAGTCTCGGACATGACAGCATTATTTTACGTCAATACCAAAGATGGGGGACGTAACGGTTATTTAGTAGAATACGAACCCACTGAAAGGATTTTCAACGATCCTCAGCAAGAAGAAACTAAAGACTACATTAGTGGTAAATTTGGTTAAATCTTGGATATTTTTGTGACGCATAGCTGTAAACTATGTCGAATATAAATAACTTCTAGATTATCTCTAGGAGTTATTTTCCCTTTTCTCTTAATTTAATCTTGAAACTACTTTCAAAGCGGGCGGCGGGAATCGAATCCGCATCATTAGCTTGGAAGGCTAAGGTTTTACCACTAAACTACGCCCGCATTATTTTCCAACCTTATTATTATATTACAGTTGTAGATAAAAATCAACTTATTTAAAACTTTAATCTAAAGCGCTTTGAATATTGACACGTACAGGTAAATAACTGAAGTCAGGTTTATTGCCATTATTTTCGCTTGCCGGAATAAATTTCTGACCGTTGAAAATTTTTTCGGCATACTCTTGGTATTGACTTCTTTGTTCTACAGGTATTGATTCATCTACCTTGATCAATAATAAATTGCCTTGATTATCAATTGTCAGCCACACCAGAAAATCTCTAGGCTGAAAATTGCCATCTTCTGGGGGAGGTAGTGAGATTTCGCTGTTGCTTCTTTTTTTAGGTTTTGCAAGATTATCAGGTTTACCTTCAAAAAAAGTATTGGTATCTGTCTTCCAAGTTGCTGTTAGTATTCCCCCACTTTGAGTAGGTTGATTTTGAATCGGAGCCTGTGGAGCTTTTGCAAGCTGCTCTGGTGGGGTTAGTCCTCTTGCATCAGTGGGAGCATCGGCTATTTTTTCGCCATCTGCGGGATTTTGTTGTTCTTCTCTTTGTTGCTGACGTTCGAGTTTTCGTTGAGTTTGTTGTTCTTCTCTTTGCTGCTGACGTTCGAGTTTTTGCTGATTTTGTTGTTCTTCTAATTGCTGCTGACGTTCGAGTTTTCGCTGAGTTTGTTGTTCTTCTAATTGCTGCTGACGTTCAAGTTTTCGTTGAGTTTGTTGTTCTTCTAATTGCTGCTGACGTTCGAGTTTTCGCTGAGTTTGTTGTTCTTCTAATTGCTGCTGACGTTCAAGTTTTCGTTGAGTTTGTTGTTCTTCTCTTTGGCGTTGAGCTTCTTTTTTAAGTTGTTCGGCTTCTAATTGACGCTGTTGTAAAAGTTTTTGCTGTTGCTGTTGGGCTAATTGCCGTTCAATTTTTTGATTGTTAAAAGCGATCGCATCTCTATCATTTGTAGTGACGGGAGGTTTTACAGCTCTCGGAATAGCAGGTTGTGAATTCTGAGGAACAATAGGTTTTGATGGCTTTGGTGTTACTGGTTTGGGTAATGGTTTGGGTAATGGTTGAACTGGTGATGATTTTTGTGGAGAAATTTCAATAAATTCAATCGGGACAGATTGCGATCGCTGTTGTTGTGATGAACTTAATTTATATGAACCGATCAGCCAGAACGCCAGTAGATGCAGGATAACTGAACCACACGAAAAAGCAATCCACCAGGAAGGTGAATCGGTTTGTCGTCTCCAGGTTTTTTCTGAAATTGAAGTTTTTTGTGCAACCGATTGTGACATATATCTATATTAAGAATCGGCAAGATGGCAGACGTTTTAATAAATTGCACCCCGATTAAAAAGGTATATTTATTTTTGTTTTTCGCGTTTCTCAACAAATAACTCGTCTTCTATTCTAACGAGCGAACGACTACTTCTGGAGTCACGGCGAAAGTTAGAACTGTTTCATCTACTCCTTTTAACTCTAACGATTTACCTTTAATAATTTCTTCTTCCTGCAAATAATCTGCTACAGCAGCAGAAACAAGGATAGTACCAGGATCGGCAGCGCCTTGCAAGCGAGAGGCAATATTCACAGAAGGACCAATAGCGGTGTAATCGGCGCGTTCGGAACTACCAAACATTCCCACAACCGCAGTACCTTGATGAATACCGCAGCGAAACTGAATGGATTTACGTCCGTCGCTGTCAAAAAGACCTTGCGATCGCCAACGTTCGTTTAACTCAGAAAGCCCGCGCAGCATTGCTCTAGAAGTATTTACCGCACGGCGTACTTGTTCGTTGGGTGTCAATTCTTCTGGCGCTCCGTATAAAGCCAAAATCGCATCGCCCATAAATTTATCTACGGTTCCGCCGTTATCAAATACAGCTTTTGTCATAGCTTCTAAGTATTCGTTGAGCAATTCTGCGACTTTTCGCGACCTTAAAGTATTTGATAATTGAGTAAAACCAACGATATCGCTAAATAAAACTGTAATTAAACGCGGTTCCGGTCGTAAATCCAGAATTAAATCGCCAGCAGCGGCTTTTTGAACCAAAGCAGGAGGTAAAAACCGATGAAGTACGGATTCTGTTAAATAAGTATTTAATTCCACAACTTTGCGTTCGTTTTCTTTTAAAGCCAACAGATTTCGTGCTTCTGCTAGAAGTTCTCTATCGTTAAATGGCTTTGCTAAATAGGCATCCGCACCACGTTCGGTTCCTTCAATACGAGTATCTTCATCAACTTTGGCAGTAAGCAGAATAATCGGTATTCCTTTGAGTATCTCCTCCGAGCGTATCGTCCGAATCATCTCTAATCCGGTGACTATAGGCATCATCAAGTCGGTAACAATTAAATTAGGTAACAATTCTTTGGCTATATGAAAACCTTCCGAACCGTTTCTTGCAGTTTGGACTTGATAGCCTGCTTCGCGAAGAATACTTGATACATAAGCTCGCATATCTGGGTTATCGTCCACAACTAAAATTAATTGTCCCTTGCCAGGTTTCAAATCTGAAGAATCAAAACTTGGCGACAACAACTCAAGTGGGATATTTTGATTATGATTATCCGTTGATTCTATTAATTCTAAATCGGCTAACTCCACAGCAGCACGACTGACATCAACTTTACTTTCATCTTCTACCACTTGCTCGGCATTTAAATGAGCGCTTCCAGGCTGAAGCGATATGGTAAAGGTGGTACCGCTTCCATACACCGAATCAACAGTTACCTCACCTCCATGAATTTCTACTAATTCTTTAACCAAAGCCAAACCTAAACCCGTACCTTCATAGGAACGATTTTCCGAACCTTCAGCTTGACGAAAACGTTCAAATAAATGTGGAATTTGTTCCTTGGCAATACCAATTCCCGTGTCTTCTACTTGTAAGATGCAACCCGAACCCGCAGACAGAACTCTCACAGTAATGCTGCCGTTTTGGGGAGTAAACTTCATGGCATTCGACAGCAGGTTATAAACCACTTTATCGAATTTTTCCATATCTAAATAAACGGGCGGACAATCATCTAATTCTGCAAGCAGATGCAATTCTTTTTTCTCGCAGTAGGGACGAAACGACTCCACAATTTGACTGACAAATTCAACCAAATCGCATTTGCGGAAAGTTGGCTGCATTCTCCGGGCATCCAAACGTTGCAAATCTAATAGTTGATTTACCAGTCGTAACAAGCGCCTTGAATTACGCAAAGCAATGGTACTTTGTTCGTGAGATAACCCTTCACCCGTGCTTACTGCTGACTCCAAAGGACCTTGAATTAAAGTTATTGGGGTGCGGAACTCGTGGGAAATATTCTGAAAGAATTCAGTTTTTTGTTTGTCTAATTCCAGCAAACGTTCGGCTTGCTGGCGAGTTTTTTGATAAAGTCGAGACTGTTGAACTGCAAGGGCTGCTTGAACTGCTACAGATGCAGCTAACTCTACCTCCGATTTCAACCAATGGCGTTCTTTTTTACTTTGTCGTAAAGTAATACTACCGATGATTTTACCGTCGGTAAGTAATGGAACTACCATCAAAGAGCGAGTATTCATTTTTAAAGGTAAATCAAAACCTTTTACTTGAGCGGGGCAATCATTAAGATCGGTAATTATTACTGGCTCTTGAGTTTGCAAGATTTCTTGCAATATTTGATTTCCCTTAATTGGTGCTAAAAATTGGGGTAATTCATGAGCGGTAAATTTCGGTTTACCGTTTAAGTGATGCGCCTGGGAATCTTGTATAATATACAAACCGACACATTCAACAAATTCCGAATCCGCAGTCCACAAAGATAAAACACACCCATCCACCTGCAACGCTTGTCCAAGTTGTTGGGTAATAGCAGCAAAAATTTCTTGGGGATCTAGGCTAGAGCGGATGGCGCTAGTAATCGTATTAATTAACACCTCCCTTTGAGCAAGAGCGTGTACCTGCTCGTAAGCACGAGCTTGAGATAAAGCTAATGCAGCCTGATTTGCCACCATAATCACTAACTGCACTTCATCTTCCTCCCAATCACGGGATTCCTTGGACTGGTGCAGCGCCAAAACTGCCATCAATTCTTGCTGACAAATTAGCGGTACTACTAAACTAGAACAAATTTGAGCAACAGCATAAACTCGAGCGCGATCGCCGCTTTCGGGAATATCCTCTTGAGTGCGCTCATCTGTTGTTGCATCGTAAATTACCTGAACTTCGCGGGTTTCCCATACTGTATGGGCTAATAATTCAGCCGAGGAAATATCGGTAGATTCAATAAGTCGATCTTTATCCTCTACTTCTTTAAGATTTTTTTGATAAATAAAACCTTCATCAACTAACCGCCCATTTTGGAAAGGACGTAAAAGACATACGTCTACTTCGAGCATATGACCTACATTATCTACAATTGCTTGAAGAATTTGTCGATAATCTAAGGCGCTGCGAATCGTATTAGTTAAAGAATTGAGTAGGGATTCTTGACGTAATGTACGGGTGAGTTCGTAGGTACGCGCTCTAAGAACATTATGAGTATCCAAAGCTTGGCGTACTACGGCTTTAAGTTCTTCTGCTTCCCACGGCTTAGTTACATATTTGAAAACCTTACCAGCGTTTATGGCTTCTACCAAGTCTTCGACATCGGTATAGCCAGTTAAAATAATCCGGATAATATCTGGATATTGAGTAGCTGTCAGGCTCAAGAATTCCGTACCACTCATCATTGGCATTCGCTGATCGGAGATAATTACTGATATATCTCCTTCTTTTGCCAACAATTCTAATGCGGCAGGACCGCTCGTAGCTCGCAGCACCTTATATTCGCGATAGAAGGTACGGTATAGCAAGTCTAGGTTGTCGGGTTCGTCATCAACAACCAATATTTTCGGCTTTCTGTTTGCTTGAGATTTCATGCACCGCTTCCATGCAGTAACGGCAGTCGGATAAACAATTGAATCGGGTAAGAATGTTTTAACATTCGAGCTTATTTAATGGCACATTTTAATTGCGGCAATAGGCAATAGCTTGCATATAGGCTAATTCGCAAAGCTTTATGGTAGAACAGTCGTTCGATCGAGGTGAGGAGTGCCGATTAAAATCGATCGGGCGCATACCCCAATTATTTTCATACTCAGTTTCAGTTTTAAATGTAGCCAAATTTTTATTCACCCCCAGCGAGAATTTTTAATTAAACGTACAGTTGTTAAACCGGGCTAGATTCATCCACCCAGCACCTGTCGTCTTAGTTTTCCCGCCTTAGCACCAACACTAACATCTGAGAGTAATTTTTATTGATGGCGATCGCGATCGAACCAGCAATCTTACTATAATAACAGCCAAAATTAAAGTATATTAAATTACATATTTAGCCGGAAAACCCTTAACATAGCACCTACGGTTAGTCACATGGGTAAATTTTTATTGTATCAATTAGAGCGCAAATTTATTTATCAATAGAATCCTGCTTAGGGTTCGATTTATCGGATAAACAGTAATTAGAGAACTATTACTGGCTTACACAAACGACCTGTAAATTATGTAGCAATTACGTATACGTCTGCTACCAAAACTACAGCTAATTATTTAATGCCAGTTTAACAACCATTGCTCGAGCTTATATTTTATTAAGCGTTAAATATAACTACGACTTAGCAGAAATAAAGATCGACAGGTAATAGTTTATACGGGTTTCCAAACGGGGCAGAATAATGATGCAGGAAAAATTGGTGTTATAAAAGCCAAAAGCACGGAACATGGATTAGAATATTTATTCCTTGTGTATACGTTATGCCTTTTAAAACTCTTAATCAAATTAGGAATTGTATGACAAGCGCGGTTTTTGATGAAGAACTTGTTACTATCAATAGTCAGGAGGATAAAAAACAACCCATTAGCCTGCCATACTAAACAAATCGGCTAAAAATATAGGCAGTGCAGAATCCGATCGGCATTTTGAGCGCCCAAGTATAGGATAGTTATTCCTATGGTGGAAAAAAAGTACTGCTATTGTGCGTGTTGCTACTTAAAAATGATAGTTTGGGGATATTTTTAGCAAATAGTTACAATCCCCTCTGGTTTAGCACCGTATACTGCAATAAAGATAAGGATTACAAGAAATTAGGATTTATATCTTAAGTGGAGCGAAAATATCAATTCAAATTTATGTATTTCCTTTAATTCATTTGTTTTTGTAACTCTCCTCCAATTCTTTATCTTTAAAGAAATTTTATGCCAACTTCCAATTTATATACTTTTAAATTAGAGTTTTCATATAAGGACGGATGGTGTACTAGAATAGTTGACTCATATATATAGATGAATAACTTTAACAGTAAACTAGCCTTGACTCAAGCATTTTCTTTTCCATCCCATCAAAAGCCAGTTGCGGTAGCCACTACCCCAAGTGCCTCCCAATTCCAAATTCGGCAATGCACCCCAGCCGATTTAGCTGGTGTTGCCGAAATTATCGCCGAAAGCTTTCACTCTCGTCATGGTATATGGGGATGGGCTTTTCCATTGCTGCGTTTGGGAATTTATGAAGACTTAAGACATCGTTTGACTGCCTGTGCCCCCCATCATGCTTGTTTAGTAGCTGTTGATACTAGCGATCGAGCAAACTTGGATTTAGTTGCGACTGTAGAATTAAGCGTGCGTTTGGGCGATTCTTGGACTTACACGGGTACTAGAAAAAGTTTTGCTTATTTATCTAATTTAGCCGTAAATCCGCAATACCGCAGGCAAGGTGCGGCTCGTGCGTTATTAACTAGTTGTGAAAAAGTTGCCCGCGAATGGGGATTTAAAGATTTGTATCTCCATGTTTTAGAAAATAACCATCAAGCACGGCAACTGTATTTCAAATTAGGATACCGTATGCACCAAATTGATTCTAATTGGAATACATTTTTATTTAGACGCTCGCGACAAATTTTACTATATAAACGCCTTTTAGACTCTTAAACTTCCACCTTAATTTCTGCACGAATTATCAATATTCTCCGCAGTTAAACGATTTACGTTCATAGCAAATTAATAGCTTGACTAAATCTTCAACTGATATTATGCCAATTTTACGATTAAAACAGGCAATTATACGCTATTAGATGTCAAATAAATTTGATAGTTATTATAACTATATACTTTACATTCCTTTATATTTGTTTTTGATAAAAATATTCATTTAAAATCAGGTTTGTTCTGCTGAATTTCTGTGGATGACTTGATGTTTATAAAAAAGCTATCTGTATCACATTTTTTTGAGCGTAGAATTTAAAGATTGTATCCGTATAGTCGGAGAACCATTCAGGAGCAATTTAAAGCGATAAGGTCACAATAACTTCGCTCTTATCGTTGATATGTTTATATTTTCTTTAAAATATTGCGGATATAGTTGTAGTAAGCTAAATTTTGTAGCGATACTTAACACTATATAGCGTCAAAATATATATAAAATATATATAACTGAGTTCATGAATCGCCCAAGAGAGTTTTTCCGAACGACACTTTAAATAGTGAAAGCATCTGAAATTAAAAATTATGAGCAATTCAGTAAAATTACACTTACATTGACTAATGTCTTACACTAACTTTGTATATAAAATATCTATCTTTATGGAAACTTTAAGTAAACATTCCTGGACTGGAAGACAAATCCAGCTAAATCACATAAAATATGGTTACTCAATTAGTTAACCTCCGTTGATTTAATTCTAATTTAGTTAAACCGAACAATAAAGCTTTAGATAATATCAAAACTAATAGCTGTATTAATTGATTTAATTACCAATTGCGAGTTTCACGTTCAAACCAGTTCCTTTCTTGTTTAAATTTTAAAAAAACATGGATAGCGAGAAGCGCCAACGCTATCAAACTGCTATGGTATCAACTTATTATCCTGACACTTGTTTCCTTGACTATCTTGTAATGCCAGATGGACTTGAGCAATCTTATGGCTCGGATCTCCTGACAAAACTGCATAGTGGAAAGATTTTTATGGTCAATAGTCGTAGGCGAAATGGGCTAATACTCTTTAAAGGCTATCATGCAGAGTTTGCCGGACCAGGAGCTGCTGTCGGTGGCGATTACGATCGCGACTGCCTTTATGTATTGCCGATCGGAAATATTTCGTCAATGTTGCTGAGTACCTCTTCCTCCGATGAACGCCAAAAGTCTTATTTGATTAGGCGACAGTGGATTAGGTTAATTAAGCAAATTACTGAAAATCCAGTTCCCCAGCAGCGAATTCAAAGAATTATCGACCAGTTTGAACAATATTTTCCACCAGAAGTAGTCAGTCAGCTACCGGATGAAGCATTTGCGATGTTAGTGGGAGTTTTGCCACAAACTGTAGCAATAGTGCGCCGTTTTGGTAATGAAGTAGATACCCTAAGTTAAAAAATATCGGGTAAAAAAACTCATGGAAGGCAGTTATAGTTCAATATTTTTTAAAGCCGTTTGAAATCGTTTTAAAGTACGGACATTTTCCGAGGGAGAACCCACAGTAATTCGCAATCCACCGCCAGTTTCTCGCACCAAACAGCCAGAATTCTTCAGTTGTTTGTGAAGATTTGTTAAAGCATCATTTATTTGTTTACCATCTGTTGATTTGAGACGCAAGAAAATAAAGTTGGCGGCACTATCAAATATTTGTAATTCTGGATATTGAGATAAAGTTTCGATTAATTTAGAACGTTCGCTTAAGGTTTGGGAAACAGGCTCAAGTAAAAGCGAGCGGTTTTGTATGGCTATTAATGCCGCAGCTATTGAAAAACTAGGCAGATTGTAAGGTAAGCGCACTTTTTCTAAGATGGCAATCAGTTCGGGATGAGCAATAGAGTAACCTACACGCATTGCAGCTAAACGGAAACCTTTAGAAAATGTCCGTAATATAACCCAATTAGGATGTTGGGATAATTCACCTGCTAAAGTAGTTTGACTATATTCAAAATAAGCTTCATCAATTACTACCAAAATATGTTCTGGTAAACTTCTTAACCATGTCAACTCGGCTGTAGTTAAGCAATTACCCGTAGGAGAGTTGGGATGAACTACAAAAACCGTTCTTACAGGTTGTTCCCGATTTGTTTCTGTAGCAATTGAGGCTGCTTCCAAATCCATTTCAAAATTTTCGGAATTTCTCGGTATTGCGATTACAGGAATTCCTAAAGCCTGTGCCAATACACCGTACATTGAGAAAGTGGGTTGAGCCATTAAGACTGAACCATTTCCTCCCAAACAGGTAGCAATTAATATTGAACGAATTAGTTCATCCGAACCATTACCTAGAGAGATATTATTGCTTACAAAAACGTTCGTTGAAATATTAGCCGAATCATTAACGTATTGTGCGATCGCTTGCTTGAGTAAAGAATGTCCGCCATCTGGATAACGATTGGTTTCGATTAACTCTTTATAAGTCCACGCTAATTTTTCTTTTAACTCAGGAGGTAAATCGTAAGGACTTTCATTAGTATCAAGTTTATCTGACTCTATTGGCGTTGATGATATTGAAGAAGCTACACCAATACCAAGAAGAGGTTTGTAAGCTGCTAATTCGACTAATTCTTTGCGGAGGAAGGGAAGCATGTTTATTTTGGATTTTGGATTTTGTGGAAAGTTACGGTGCGGGGGTTCCGCTCGTCTCGCAAACTTTCCTATACTGGATTTTAAATTGTGGATTCTGGATTACATCTAAATTCCAAAATCCGACATTAAAACTATCTAGAAATATATAGCTGTATGATATAAACAATCTTATCAATTTAAATTAACGTAAATTACGCAATCTTTGACAATAATTTAGTATTCCCGACATTTGGAAATGTAGGGCTTGATTTTGTTTAATTAACTCTTAGATATCTGGCAAAAATCTTCAATTGCCTGCCAGATTTCCATCATCACATTACTTAGGGCATGGTCGCTATTAAGTTCTATTAACTCTACCCAAGAACGTTTTTGAGCAAAATCTCGGCTAGCTTGGATCGGAATTACTTCGTCATGTTGTCCGTGCAAAATCAGTGTAGGAATCGCACGTTGCAAAACTTGTTCCTGGTATTGATTCGCGTCAGTCAAGAAATCATAACTTAAAGGTAGTTCTCGTTGTTCGCCGTAATGATGAACCATAAGATATTTTTCTTGCTGCCAACGCTGTATAACTTCTGTACCTAAAGTAGGTAGCCAGTGAGATAAAAATCCAAAAGCTGGCGCTAGTAGAATTAAACGTTTTACCTGTAAGAATTCTTCTCCTATATAGGCTGCTGTTAAACCTCCTAAACTAGAACCAATAATAGTTAAGTCCTTTTTTTGCTCAAAACTTGCAACAACTTGTTTTATCTGGCGCGTAATTGTGAGGTGATAAAAATCGTCACAATTTAAATCGGGAATTTCTAGTTTTATTTGATTTTCAGTAAAGCGTTCGAGTACGTACTTAGCTTTATTAGAATTAGGACTTGATGCAAAGCCATGAAGGTAGATGTAATGCAATTTATTAGTTATCAATTATCAATTATCAATTATCGCTTAAAAGAATGTTTGAAAAATTGTACTTATAAAATTGAATCTTGTTCATTGATAATTGTTCATTGATAATTGATAACTGTTTACCGCATCGTCACAAATTCTTCTGCTGCTGAAGGGTGAATACCAACAGTAGCGTCAAAGTCTTTCTTTGTCGCGCCCATTTTTACAGCTATGGCTATACCTTGAATTATCTCTGCTGCATAGTCTCCCACCATGTGAGCGCCTAAAACTGTATCAGTTTCGGCATCCACTACTAATTTCATCATTGTTCTTTCTTCTTGTTGTGGCAAGGTGTAGAACATGGGGCGGAAGCGGGTGCGATAAATTTTAACTTTATCCTCTCCGAATTTTTGCTTGGCTTCAGCTTCTGTTAATCCTACCGTGGCGGCTTCTGGTGTGGTAAATACGGCAGTAGCAACATCTTCATGGCTGAAAACACGCTTCATCTGACCATATTCGCTATCTGCAAAAGCTCTACCTTCACCGATCGCGACTGGGGTTAAATTAATTCTATCGGTAACGTCACCTACAGCAAAGATATGTGGATGATTGGTTTGACTGTATTCGTCAACGGCGATCGCGTTCATGGTGCCGTATCCATGTCCTTCAACTTCACTAGGTACTAAATCCACTCCAGCTTTGTCTAAACCCAGTCCGTCAACATTAGGTACGCGACCCGTTGCAACTAATAACACATCGGCAATTACTGATTGCCGATCTCCAGATAAATTTAACTTTAAGCCTTGCGATGTCTTTTCTACGGAGGTGACTACAGTATTTTTAATTAACCGAATACCGTGATTTGTCATTCCTTCCTGAATTCCGGTACGGATATCCTCGTCAAAACCTTTCAAAATCATGTCACCACGGAGAATTTGGGTTACTTCGCAACCCAAACCCCGCATAATACAGGCGAATTCAGTACCTATATATCCAGCGCCAAGAATGGCAATATGGCGGGGTTTTTCTTTGAGATGGAAAATCTCATTCGAGGTGATACCATATTCCATCCCCGGTATATCAGGTTTGGTTGGTCTTCCCCCAACCGCAATCAAAATTTTATCCGCAGTAACTTTGCGTCCATCAACTTCTATAGTATGCTCGTCAACTAAGGCAGCGCGACTTTGAATTAATTTTACTCCTGCTCTTTCCAAGAAGTTTATATGCAGCGCAGAGAGTCTTCGCACTTCTTTATCTATAGATGTGATGAACTTTTCCCAGTCCAACTCCGTATCGCCGACTTTCCAACCATAGCCTGCGGCACTTTCAAATAGTGAGGGAAAATGAGAAGCATACACCATGAGTTTTTTGGGAACGCAGCCACGGATAACACAGGTTCCGCCTACCAAATCGTATTCGGCGATCGCCACTTTTTTCCCGTAGCTGGCGGCGCGTTTGGAAGCTGCTAAACCTCCGGAACCGGCACCAATTACAAACAGATCGTAGTCGTAAGTCATAATTTTAAGCGTGTTCTTTGCAATATATAAACCAGGTGAAATTACGCTTATATACAGCGATCGTGCGAAAAGATAATACTATATTCCACACTAAGCTATTTTTAAAGATTCAAGCAAGCGCGTAATTTTCCTCGATTTAATCTAAGGTTAGGAATTCTTCTGCGGTAGTGGGATGAATGGCAATAGCATCATCTAAGTCAAGTTTTGTAATACCTTTGCGAAATGCAACACCAAGACATTGAATGATATCCGCTGCGTGTTCTCCTAACATATGAATTCCAATGACTCGCTCGGATTCACCCTCAACTACTATTTTAACTATTGCTTGCTCATCAGAAGCAGCCAATTGATGCATTAACGGTTGGAACTTATCGCAATAACATTTTACCGAATCACCAAATTTCTCGCGGGCTTGATTTTCAGTCATCCCGATACTTGCCATTTCCGGACGAGCAAATACAGCAGAAGGTACATCGCCATAATTTACCGTTTGCGGTTTATCCCCAAAAACAGTATTGACAAAAGCAACAGCTTCTGATTTTGCAACCGGCGTTAACTGCAAGCGGTTGGTACAATCTCCAACGGCGAAAATATTTTCTTGACTGGTACGGCTATATTCATCCACTTCGATCGCACCTTTTTCGCCCATTTTTACTTGAGCGTTATCTAGATCGAGCTTTTCAGTATTCGGAGCGCGTCCGGTAGCAACTAAAATAGTATCGGCGGCGATAGTTTTCTTGTACTTACCATTTACGGTTAACAGCAAGCCTTCTTCGTAATGTTTTATATGCGTCGCCGTGCTGTTGTTAATAATTTTAATTCCCCGTTGAGATAAACTTTCCTGAAGGCTTTTACGAATATCGTCATCAAATCCTTCTAAAATCGTTTCATCCGTATCAACAACAGTGACTCGACAACCTAAAGCATTCATCATGCTAGAAAATTCTACGCCAATATAACCCCCACCAACTATTGCCAAGCGTTTGGGCAAATACGGTAAATGAAACATTTCGCGGGAAGTAATCGCGTATTCGACACCGGGAATATCCGGTACAAAAGGACGTGCGCCTACAGCAATTAAAATCTTGTCCGCAGTGATTTTACGTTCATCAACTTTAATTGTGTGAGCATCAATAAAAGTCGCATGACCCCGAATTAATTCAATCCCACTTTTCTTAAGTTTTTCTTGATACGTACAATTGATACTATCTATGTGCTTATGTACCGACGCAATAAAATGAGTCCAATCGAAGTGCGATGAACTTTTACTCCAGCCATAATCACTTGCTATTTTGTTTTGTAACGCGAAGTCAGCGGCGTAGACAATCAACTTTTTAGGAATGCAACCGCGATTCAAGCAGGTACCGCCAAGGGCTTCTTGTTCGGCTACAGCTACACGCACGCCCAAAGAAGCAGCTTTTTTTGCAGCAGCCGCACCAGCAGAACCAGCACCCATTATAAATAAATCGTAATCGTATGTCATAACTGTAGAGAATTTGAATTGCTATTTTTATGAATGCTTTCTTCTTATATTTTGACTCGTTCGATTCTAATTCGGACAAGGGTTAGGCGAAACCTACCTCCCCACAATGGCGGACTGACTATTTTAAGGCTGCAACTAATCTTAATTGTATAGATATTTCTTTATAATTCGGAATTTTACATACAAAATCATCATTTTTTCGCAGACGGTTTCTTATTTTATAGGCATAAAAGCTTTTATGAAAATTAATATCTCTCAAAAACGATGCCGCAACCATCTTAAGGATGAAATTTTACCTTTTTTCAAAAATATTGACGCACCCTACAGATCGAATATTTTTTTTGCTTTAAGTGTACGCCTATTTGTAATTCGGATTACCTTTAATGCCATTTGCTATATTAGATTTTTTTTGCTACCAAAAATAAATTGATACAGCTGATATGAAACTTTGTTGTGACGAGAATCACAAGCATTCATGATTGAGATCCTCTGCTAATAAGAGATAAATAAGCATAATTATAAATAACTGAACTCTAGCCGAGTCATTAATAGGGAACACACTAATAGCCGACAGCCTTGAGCAAAGGACTGTCGGCTTTTTGTATTTATATATATATAGCGCATTGGGCATTGGGGATGGGGAGAAAAGTTATGACCACCGGAGTTAGGAGTTATTAAATTTTAACCTTTACCCTTTAACCTTTGACCTTTGACCTTTAACCTTTAACCTTTAACCTTTAACCTTTAACAACTGGTAACTGAAAAGTTTCCCCACAGATGATTGGTAACTTGACAGATGATTCTGCCGCAGCCACTAGCAAGTGTGGGGAAGGTGAATTTAAGCTGGATTCTGAATTAAATCCGTGTTATATTCAAGGTTTTGTTTTTTCGTTCCTATCAAAAAGGATTTGTAGGATATGACAGCCGATTAGGACATGGATTGAATGATGAAATCGAAGTAGGGAGCAGTTTGTTGTGCATCTTCAGCACTTAGTAAATTAATGGAAGCTTCTTTGAGTCCCTTAATCGCTTCTACCATTCCGGGAACTGGTACTCCCAATGAGTTGTACATTTCCTTTACGCCAATCAGACCAATTTTTTCAATTGGTTCTTTATCACCAGCCAATATTCCGTAGGTGACTAAGCGTAAGTACCAACCATAATCGCGGACGCATAGCGCACGCTCGCGCTGTCCGTAAGCATTACCTCCTGGTGCAATAAAGTCAGGACGCTTTTGCCAAAGTGTTTTGGTAGCTTGTTCAACTATCTTCTTTTCATTTTCAGTTAGGGTATTAACGATTCGCAACCGTTGTTCGCCGGTTTGTAAATAGTCTTTGATATTCCTAAGTTCGCCACTGCTGGGATAACGCAGTTCGTCGTCGGCTTGGAGAATAACTTGTCTTACTACACTCATGATTTGTAAAAGAAAGTACTTTTTTTATTATTACTGATAGTTTACCGATTCAAGTACTCAGAAGTGAAGGGGATGGGGAAGATCGGGAGATGGGGAGATGGGGGAGAGGGGGAAGAGGGGGAGAGGGGGTAGAAAATTAATTCCTAACTCTTAACTGGTAACTGGTAAATGGTAAATGGTAACTGGTAAGTGGTAACTGATAACTGATAATTGATAAGTGAAGAACGATGACTAGAACAAAGTGGAAGCAGGGTGATTTGGTTGAAGTTGTAATTACGGACTTGAGCGATACGGGTGATGGTGTAGGGCGAAGCGGTGAATTGGTGGTGTTTGTACCGAATACCGTACCTGGCGATCGCGTTGTTGTCCGTTTGGTAATTGTTAAGCCCAAGTATGCTTTCGGCAAAGTTAAAGAATTATTACAATCATCGCCCGATCGAATTAAACCGGCTTGCATTGTCGCTGATAAATGTGGTGGCTGTCAGTGGCAGCATATCAATTATGAATACCAGTTGTCAGCTAAGCGTGAAGTCGTTATTCAAGCTTTACAACGTATTGGTGGTTTTACACAACCGATCGTAGATGCGGTAATAACTAGGGGTGAACCATTAGATTACCGTAACAAAGCGACTTACCCGGTGGGGATATCTTCTACCGGAGGGGTTATAGCGGGTTATTACCAAAAATCTTCTCATCAAATCGTCAACCTGAATCAATGTCCGGTGCAGGATTCGCGGTTAAATCCTTTTTTGGCAGAAGTTAAAAAAGACATTCAATCGTTAGGTTGGCAGATATATAACGAACACAAACATACGGGGATCGTTCGCCATCTGGCTTTACGTATTGGTCGCCGTACCGGGGAAATTTTGTTGACTTTGGTGGTAAAAGATTGGAATTTGCCAGGAATTGAGCAAAAAGCAGAAGAATGGTTAGATAAATATCCCTCATTAGTGGGAGTGTTATTAAACCAGAATGAGTATCGCACTAATGCAATTTTCGGTAAGGAAACTCGACGGATCGCTGGTAGGGATTACTTAGAAGAAAAATTTGCCGATTTAAAATTTCAAATTAGACCGGATACTTTTTTCCAAGTAAATACCCAAACAGCAGAAGCATTATTATACGAAATTCAATCCGAATTAAATTTACAAGGTAACGAAATATTAGTTGATGCTTATTGTGGCATTGGTACTTTAACTTTACCGCTCTCATTACAAGTACATCTTGCTATTGGTTTAGAAATACAACAATCATCAATAGCTGCTGCAAAAATAAATGCTCAGTATAATCACATAAACAACGTTACCTTCCATTCGGGAAAGGTAGAAGAATTACTGTCTCGGATATCTCATAAACCAGATATTGTTATACTTGACCCACCAAGAAAAGGATGCGATCGCACTGTAATTGAAACTTTACGTACAGTAAAACCAACTCGTATTGTTTATATGAGTTGTAAAGTAGCAACACTTGCTCGTGACTTAAAGCAACTTTGTCAAGATGGTTTATACACATTGTCGCGAGTACAACCGGCTGATTTTTTTCCTCAGACAGCTCATGTGGAAGTTGCAGCATTTCTTGTGCTATCGGATTTAGTCAAAGATACTTAGTCTAAATAAGAAGGTGAAATTTCAAATTTGTAGTCTAGCGCATAGTAAAAATGCTAAAATTGAATTAATCTAAATATAGAATACCTTTTGTATAAAGAAATTGGCGTAATACCAGACTCTTAAAAAAAGAAAAAAGAAGTTGTTTAAATTACAAATCGGCTAAGTTTTACGAGTATTAAGGTACTCATTAATACTTGAAGTAGGTTTATAGTTTGTAAGCGGTTTGTAATTAAAAAAAAATCAGTCGATTTGAATTGAAGCAACCTTTATTTGATAAAAAGAGTCAATGCTAAGTAGCATACAAAAATTAGTTGTACGAACATAAAAATTAAGGCACATGACCACCTCAAATCACTTTCAGGGTGCGTAGTAGATAGTAAAAGTCATGTCTAGCTTGAGCCGAAAGCTACGGGGTTTCTCTTGTGATTACCATTTCACTTCGTCCGGTAGGACGTAACTGGGGCACGATTAGTTTTGCCTCAACTCTATATCTCTGCCCAATATTAGATTTACTTTTGACAGAAATTCCAGGAGAAATGCAAGCTGAATTGAGACTAGGACTTCAAGAAGCCTTAGTGAATGCAGCGAAGCATGGCAATAATCTCGATCCTGGAAAAAAAGTCGTAGTTCGTTTTTCTTTAATTGATGATAGATATTGGTGGGTAATATCAGATCAAGGCAAAGGATTTATTCCTGAATGCGATTGTGAAGAAGATCCCACCGAATATTTACCACCTGACGAATCAGAAAATGGTCGCGGTTTATCAATACTGCATCTAATTTTTGACCAGGTAGAATGGAACCGTAGAGGTACAGAATTACGCTTATGCAAGCAATTAGAGCATAGACGTAGCAGGATACCTCTGTTACGGAATTAATTATTAGTTAAGAGTTAGGAGTTAGGAATCAAATAATAATTCAACTAACTACTAACCGTCTTTTTTTTGTCCGTGAGTCGGGCAAGGTGGCGCACTAATCGAGCGATTTAACCAGCCTGTAGCTTGTTCGAGTCTGGCTTGTGCTTCTTCGGGTTGTTCGGAAAGAAGAAACACCAGGGCGGCTGCTGTTTGTTCGCAAGCGCGAACTTTGCGGTTAGACTTGAGGCGATGCCAATCGTTAGGAGATATACTCAATCTCTCCAATAGAGCTTGAGCTATTTCTACTGTACTGAAATCTTGCAATTGACTAGTTTTAGGCAGTTGGCTGGATTGAGACATAACGAGGAGGCGGATGAAACATTCTCTTTTACTGTAATACGAACCTCATGGAGTCGCCCAAACAATCTTCGGTTGAGGAAAATCTCGAACAAGAATTAGAACAAGAAATATTATCAGTCGAGTCTCGCCTTGGTGAGTTAAAACAGCGTTATGCCCAAATGCTCGCCGATAAACAACGCCAGATAGAATTGGTACGGCGTTTTGACGAAATTAAGAAGGAAATGCAACAAACCACTTCGCGATCGCTTTTAGCGGAGTTGAAACAGATTAAAGAACAGTTAGAAAGCTTGGATAATGCTTTAGGCTTGTTTTCCGAGAGTTATTTAGTGCTATTTGGTGGTAGCGTCATATTTACAAAAAGCGGTTTAAAAGACTTATTTTGGCAAGTAGTCCGCTTTGGTGGATTGGGCGTTATCATAGGCTGGTTATTAAAGTCTGTTGTTGGGTAGGAGTTAGGAGTAATGAGTTAAGAGTTAGGAGTTAAGAAATAAACAACTAACAACTAACCACTAACAACCAACAGCACTTAATTTTTATTCTCGGAAGAAAATCTTATGATAGAAAGACGGATTGCAGAAATATTACGCAGCGCTCAACCTGACGAGTTGGTAAAGGTACAAGGTTGGGTAAGAACGAAGCGTGAATTAAAAGGTTTTGCTTTTATTGAAGTTAATGATGGTTCATGTTTGGCTAATTTGCAAGTTGTGCTGAACCAGGATTTACCAGATTACGAGAATATTTTAAAACAATTAAATACAGGTGCTTCCGTGGAAGCATCAGGAATAGTAGTTGAGTCTCAAGGAAAAGGACAAAGAATTGAATTAAAAGCGGAAACGGTAAAAGTTTACGGTGAAGCAGATCCAGAAACTTATCCGTTACAGAAGAAACGCCATTCTTTTGAGTTTCTCAGAACTATAGGACATTTACGCAGCCGTACCAATTCCTTGGGTGCGGTTTTGCGCGTGCGTAATGCTTGTGCGACGGCGATTCATGAATTTTTCCAACAGCGCGGCTTTCTGTGGGTACATACGCCAATTATTACCGCTAGCGATTGTGAAGGTGCGGGAGAGCTTTTCAGTGTTACCAGCTTGGATTTAAAAAACGTTCCCCTCACGGAAGATAAAAAGGTAGACTACAGCAAAGACTTTTTTGGTAGACCGACATATTTGACAGTTAGCGGTCAGTTAGAAGCCGAAATTATGGCGATGACCTTTGGTAACGTCTATACCTTTGGTCCTACCTTCCGTGCGGAAAATTCTAATACTTCGCGTCACCTCGCAGAATTTTGGATGGTTGAGCCGGAAATGGCTTTTTGCGAACTTAAAGAAGACATGGATTTGGCTGAGGAGTTTCTTAGATATGTTTTCAAATATGTAATGGATAAATGTCCCGAAGACATGGAATTTTTCAATTTGCGGGTAGATAAGACAGTTTTGGAAACCGCAGAGAATATTATTAATAATAAATTTGAGCGAATTACCTATACAGAAGCTGTCAAACTATTAGAAAAAGCTGATGTCCAATTTGAATATCCGGTAAGTTGGGGTTTAGATTTACAATCGGAACACGAGCGCTATTTGTGCGAACAACTTTTTAAAAAGCCAGTTATT
The DNA here is from genome assembly GCA_965234645.1 of Rivularia sp. (in: cyanobacteria). Taxonomy (GTDB): domain Bacteria; phylum Cyanobacteriota; class Cyanobacteriia; order Cyanobacteriales; family Nostocaceae; genus Rivularia. Next base: position 6,779,584 of record OZ248344.1, read on the forward strand.
GTAAGCGATTATCCGACAGAAATTAAAGCCTTTTATATGCGGTTGAGCGATGATGAAAAAACCGTTGCTGCAATGGATGTTTTAGCACCGAAAATAGGAGAAATTATTGGCGGTTCCCAGCGTGAAGAAAGGTATGATGTGTTGGAACGTCGAATTAAAGCCCAGGGAATGAAACCAGAAGATTTATGGTGGTACATGGATTTACGCCGTTACGGTACTGTAGCTCATGCTGGTTTTGGATTGGGTTTTGAAAGATTAGTGCAGTTTATGACGGGAATGGGGAATATTCGCGATGTGATTCCGTTTCCGCGTACTCCGGAAAATGCGGAGTTTTAGGATTATAACCTTAAATAAAAGCCCGCAGATTAGAAACCTGGGGCTACAGAAACAAAGCCCACCTGCGTGGGCTAGTTTGCTATTAATGTAGGGTGTGTGACGCTTTGAACAATTTTGGTTAGAAATTAAGAATTTGATTATAGCGTCACGCACCGATTATCTAGATAAGAACGAGAAAAGTTTGTTTAAAATCATCATTTCAACTTCAATTATTAGAAAGAAAAAAAACCACAGAGGCGCAGAGGGCACAGAGGTAAGAGGTAGAGAGGTATGTTGGTAGAGGTGAAGAAGAATTATTAAGTTTGAATTGCAAAGTCTTCTGGTGGAATTTCCCAATTTACCCAAATTATCGCTTCACGGGCTGATTTCATTTCAGGGGGTACGCGCAAAACGTGAATATGTCCGGTTGAAGGACAAATCATTTTTAATAAGTGAATTGGTTCGATATCGATATCTGAATTAATTTTAAGTAAAGTATATTCTTGATAAGAATCTAATTCGATGGCTTGTAATTCTTCAATGATGCGGCTATAACCTATTTGTTGAATTAATATTTTTCTTAGTTCGGCGTTTTGTTCTTGTAATAGCCATGATGGTTGCCATTGTTGCGGATGATGTTTTCCGTATATTTCGGGTAAATTAATGCCGTGGTAGACGTAGACGCTATAACCGTCAGCGAATTGCATGGCGGGTTTACCTTCTGCATGGAGTAGGTTTCGGTTGTCGAGGTGGAGTTGTGTAGGGCGGTTACAAATTAAAACTTCTGTATCCGTGCAAAAAATTAAACCGCAGTTGCTAAATATTCCTTCAAAAGCTTGCCAAAACCCCGGATTATAAGAACAATTTAAAACCGAAATACAATAATCAAACCAGCAACAATAACCATACCAAAAATGAAGATCAAAGCTGTTACTATATTCTTCTACTAATTCAACTTTGTTTACACCAATATCTTTTTCAAGTTGAAGATGTAAGTTTAATCCCCAGATAAAATCAACCTCATTCTGCGTTTTTAAATAAAGTTCTTCCCAAATTGTATGCGATACAGAACTTTCTATCTGATTTTGTAATTGGTGTCTTAAATATTCCTCTAAAAAACCTCTGTATTCTACTCATTCTTCATTAGAAGATTGATTCAAAGCTTCATAGGGACTTTCATAAAATGAAATTTTCGGTTTTTCTTTGCATATTAAGTAATAAAGCAATTCCACAGCTTCTGCTGCTTTATTTCTATCAATTCTCTCAGTTGAAAGCGCAATTTTTTTCCACTTTTCCCGATAAACTGGAATTAGTGCTTCTTGTTCCGGTGTTAATTTTGTAATCTGTGTTTCTGACATATATTTGATAGTGCGTTAGGCGCTTTTCATTTATAACCTTTTAAATAAATAGTTTTGCGCCTAAAGTTTTTTGTATATTAAGAATGCGTTACGGCATTTTCAAAAACTCCGATATACCGTAAATGGTGCGTTACGGCATTTTCAATATGGTTAATTTATAATTCAACATATTAGAGCCGTAACACACCCTACATGATTAATACAAATTAATTACTCGTTCAAATCTCCAAAACGTTCTCGATAACGAGCTAAAAGCGCTTCTGCTTCATTTGCACGATTTTCTGCTTCTTGTCTTGCTTGAGTTTCTTGCTGAAGCTTGCTTGCTAATTCATCGGGAATTAATAATTTCTCTCCGGTATCTTCGCGGTAAAAACCGATTAATTCATCTTCTATCGCTAAACGTAATTTTAAAGGTTCGCTGCGACTATCTGTAATTAATTCGTAGCTTTCTCCTCGCAAACGATAACCGCGCAATTTTTCTTCAATCCATTCACCTTTAGGATCGAAAAGCCAGTATTCTTGTATTTCTAACTGTTCGTACAAGGTTTTTTTATATTCTGTATCTTGATTTTGCGTACCTTTAGATGTCATTTCAAAAACAACTGAAGGGACTTTACCTTCTTCCCAAATTTTATAATTATCTCTACCTCCTGGCTCTACGTCAAAAATTACCATCACATCAGGAGCTATTCGTAATTTTGGGAAACCTTGAGCATAATATAAAAATTGATTTGCTAAAACTGTTGCCTGTTGTCCTGTAAGATATTGTCGCAGTACTTCGAGGGTTGTTAATAAAGCGTAGAGATGGGTATAAGTTTCCGCCACGGGTTCTCCGTCAGAACTAGGATAGAAGATTTGAGACTGTTTTTGAGTCGAGGTAGTAGCTGTCATGTTCTCAGGTTTTGGTTTTTATGTCTATTATGACGTTGACAGAAGCTTTACTAAAGTTGTTCAAAAAAACGTTTCAATTTATCTTTATCCAATTTGTCATTTGTGCGAACTCCACTACACACATCAAGTCCAAAAGGTGCAACTTGTTTTACTGCTAAAGCTACGTTTTCAGGTTTTAATCCTCCTGCAAGAAAGATTGGTATTTTTACTTGTTCTCGAATTTTTCTACTAATTTCCCAGTTGTGAATTTTTCCTGTTCCTCCTAATTCTTTTACTGTTAAAGATTGATTACCTGAATCAAGTAAAATTGCATCTACAAATTGCGAGATTTTAATGGCTTGATTTAATGATTCTTCGTCAGTCACATGAATTACTTGCACTACGGAAATTCCAGGTAAGGCTTCTCGAATATCTTCGTAACCTCCAGATTCTATGTTGTCGCAAATTTGTACGGTGTTTGTACCGCAGCGCTTGATTTGCTGAATAATTTCTTGAGTATCTTGATTGGAAGTAAGTAAAAAAGTGGCGATGGGTGGCGGTATTTGAGCTACTATTTCAGTAATTAATTCTTCCGAAATAACACCTGGTCCGCTGGGCATATGAGATACAAATCCTAATGCCGAAGCACCGCAGCGAATAGCAATCCATGCTTCTTCAATGCTGGAAATACAGCAGATTTTGACTCTTGGTTGCATAACTTCTTAATTTCACGCTTATTATCAAGTCCGTTTTAATTCACATCTGACACCAGTTGCAATAATCGCCTTGGAATAAATTCCCAGGAACCAATAAACAAAGTCTGATGAATCAGACTGGGCTTGTTGAGAATGATGCAAAAAGTCCGTTTTCATGGACTGAAAATCTCATTATTTAGATATTGTAATATTTATAGTTAGTTACTTAATTACAGGGGTGTAATCTATGACTAGGATGAAAAAAAAGCGTCAATTTAAAACTTTCAGTAAACCAGCTTTGATAAGGGTTGGTATTTTGCTATTTGTTTTATTCAGCGTTATCGGCTGGTTGTGGTTTACATCTTTCCAAATGCCGGGAAATAGCTATAGTGGTGAATTGCTTCCTTTAACTAATCAAGAAAAAATAATTCAAGATAATTTACTACAAGATATTAATAAGTTAGCTGTTGAAATCAAAGCGCGAAATTTTAATAATTATGAAAATCTCAATGATGCGGCGGATTTTCTAGAATCTTCTTTTGAAGAAGCTGGCTATAAAGTCAATAAGCAAGAATATAAGATAGATAATAAGACTTTTACAAATTTAGAAGTTGAAATCAAAGGTGTTGAGAAACCCGATGAAATTGTAATTATTGGCGGACATTACGATACAGCTTTTACAAGCCCTGGTGCTAATGATAACGGTTCGGGTGTTGCTGCTGTGTTGGAATTGGCGCGGAGATTTGCGGATAAAAAGCCAAGTCGTACTTTACGGTTTGTCGAATTTACGAATGAGGAACCACCCTATTTTTGGACTGAAAATATGGGTAGTTTGGTTTATGCCAAGGGTTGTAAAGAAAGGAATGAGAATGTTGTAGCAATGTTGAGTTTGGAAACGATGGGTTATTTTTCTGAAGAAGAAGAAAGTCAGAAATATCCGTTTCCGCTAAGTTTGATTTATCCTTCTCAAGGTAATTTTATTGCTTTTGTTGGGAATATAAATTCTAGTCAACTTGTGAAAAAGACTATTAGTTATTTTCGCCAGCAGGTAAAATTTCCATCTGAAGGTGCAGCGATATTTAGTCAAATTCCTGGTGTAGGATGGTCAGATCATTGGTCATTTTGGCAGCAAGGTTATCAAGGTTTAATGGTAACTGATACCGCGCCTTTCCGGTACGAGCATTATCATACTTTGGCAGATATTCCCGATAATATTGATTATGAAAAGTTAGCGCGGGTGGTTTCGGGTTTAGAGAAGGTTGTTAGGGAATTTGTTAGGTAAAGGTTTGTCGCAAAAACGCCCTCACGTAAAAACGTTCTAAGAATTGATTTCCGGAGTCAAGTAAAATTGCATCTACCAATGGTGAGATTTTCTGAGCTTCATTTAATGATTCTTCTGTACTTACATGAATGACTTGGACAATCGATATTCCGGGTAATGCTTTTCGGATATCTTGGTAACTTCCAGAATTTAGGCGATCGCTCAAGGGCAAATCCAAATGGCTCAAAATTTAGCAACTACGGAAACTAGAAATCGTCCCACTAGTACGAATTTGCCGCATGGTGCGAATCAGGATCGTTGCTTTACCTTCCGTTTAGCAGAAGGTTTTTTTGCTGACTCAACTTCCTGAAACAGTTCCCAAAGAATCGAGCTTGCTTCACTCTGGGACAGTTGGGAACGGGACAGCAGGACATCTGCACAAATATCTTGAAAGTCAGTGCTGGTGAGCATAACAGGAATATTATTGCTGCGTGTGACTTTAGCAACTATTAGACAAGCCCGCAAACTGGAGGACTTTTCATTTTGCTGTGTGCGCTCCCGAAACTTATTGACAAGAGACACGATCGCTAAGGCCTCTGCTCGTGTCAATCCTGCTTTTTGGACAACAATCTCCTGCTGAGTCAGTTCGTCTGGCTCTGCAATATCGAGCGTAATCACGCGATCCATCAGTGCATCCTGAGTTTCATGAACTCCGCAGTCCTCATTTGGATTGGAGATTAGGATGACTCGGAACTGGGGATGGACACGAATATATTCCTGTTGCTGAGCAGCGTTTGGTAGCACCAGTAACTTTTCCTCCAATACGGAGAGCAGCACATTATTAACTTCAGCACGGGAACGATTAAACTCATCGTAGACCAGGGTGAAGCCCTCACGGCAGGCGGTAGTCAGGAGTCCATCAACCCATATCGGGCGGAATTCATCTTCCAGCTTGACAACAGTGCGAATATAATTATCAATAACTTTCTTATGGTTATAGCCTAGTTGGTTCCCAATCAGATCGGAGGACTTGTACCGATCGTCTCCAAACGTCAGCAAAATCGGACGCGCCAAAAGATTCGCCAAATGTATTGCTAATGTTGTTTTGCCGGTTCCAACCGGACCCCGTAAAAGGCATTTTTGTAAAGAAATTCCGGTAAATTTATTTAATTCAAAAAAAGAAAAATTTTTAATTCTTGTCTGGCACGAGAAAGCGTCAAATACTATAGATAAAGAGTCAAAACAATCGTGATTACACCAATTGTGCCCCCAAGTAAATCCAACGCCAATCAAACTGCACCATCTACCCAAGGCTCAAGTTTGGCGGATATTCTCGAACGAGTTTTGGATAAAGGAATTGTAATTGCAGGCGATATTACTGTTTCTGTAGCCTCCACCGAACTGCTGAATATCAAAATTCGTTTATTGATTTCCTCGGTTGATAAAGCGCGGGAGATGGGAATAAATTGGTGGGAAAGTGACCCCTATCTCTCCAGTAAGTCCCAGACTTTAATTGAAGAAAATCGCCAACTTCAGGAACGGTTGCTTTCTTTAGAAGCCGAAATGCGATCGCTTAAAGCTTCAGCTACCGATCGAACAGAATTCGATCCAAGCAAGCAGTTAGAAAAACCTTATTCGATGCCGATATTTACTGAAAAGGAAACTATCCCGGCAGATAAAATGTAAAAAGTTGGCATTATGACATTACTTAGCACATCCTCTGAAAATCCTGAGATAGTAAGTAATACTAACAACTTGAACAGTGAAGCGGGATTAGCTTCTTTACTGTTAACAGTGGTGGAATTACTTCGTCAACTCATGGAAGCGCAAGTCATTCGCCGCATGGAGCAACAAATTCTCAGCGAAGCAGAGTTAGATAGAGCAGCAGAAAGTCTGCAAAAGCTGGAAGCACAAGTGTTGCACTTATGTGAGATTTTTGAACTAGATCCAGCAGATTTGAATGTGAATCTGGGAGAATTTGGCACCCTTTTACCACAACCTGGAGCTTACTATCCGGGGGAAACTAGCAACGAACCTTCTATCTTAGAACTTTTAGACAGACTTTTAAATACTGGAATTGTGGTGCATGGCGATGTTGATTTGGGCTTGGCTAATTTGAATTTGATTCACGCCTCGCTGCGGCTGATTTTAACATCAAAACCGATATAAAGATTCCTTTATTTCAAAACTAATTATGAATAATGGTCTTTATCTTTACGGCATTTTACCCGCACCCCCAAAGGAAAAAGTGGTCTTTCTCGGATTAGATGAACAACCAGTTCAAAGCTACAATGTTGACGGGTTCAACTTTTTATACTCAGAAGCTAAAAAAGAAAAATATCTCACTTCCCGACGCAATTTATTGTGTCATGAAAAAGTTTTAGAAGAAGCGATGAGTGAGGGGTTTCGCACTCTACTACCTCTTCGCTTCGGATTGGTAGTGAAAACTTGGGAAACCGTCACCGAGCAATTAACTCGTCCTTATAAGGAAAAATTAGAAGAGTTATTTCAACAATTAGAGGGACGTAGAGAAGTTAGCATCAAGGTATTTTGGAATAGCCAGTCAGAAATTCAGCAATTACTTCAGGTAAATACCGGCTTGAAAAGAAAGCGTGATGCAATGGCAGGTAAAGCTTTAAGTCAGTTGGAAATTATCGAAATTGGTAAGTTAATTGAAAATGGTTTGCAACTTCGCATGGATGAAGTTATTGATGTTTTCCGCTTGCAATTAAACGCTTTGGCAGAAAAATTTGTGGAAAACGATAATATGACCCAAGAGATGATTTACAATACAGCTTATTTGATTCCTTGGGAAAGTGAATCTAACTTTAGCGAAAACGTAAAACTAATCGACCAAAAATTTGGCGATCGCCTCCGAATTCGCTACAACAATTTTACGGCTCCTTATACATTTGCCCAGCTTTATTAAAGGATAAGATTATGCTTTTGGAACTCTTAACTTTTCCGGTTTCAGCACCACTAGGTGGAATCATCTGGTTAGGAAAGCAAGTTCAAGAACGTGTTGATGCTGAATTAGATGATACAGAAAACTTGCAAAAACAGTTATTAGCTTTGCAGTTAGCATTTGATATAGGTGAAATTTCCGAAGAGGAATTTGAAATTCAAGAAGAAGAACTTCTGCTGAAAATTCAAGCTTTGGAAGAAGCAGCATCCGAATCTAGTTAAAAGAGCAGATTAGCTGCACCTTGAATTCGCTCTAGCGCATCTACAGAACGAGGTAAAATCGGTAAGTTAATGATAGTTTGCTCGGCAAATAAACCAGCATCGAGTCGGCGATCGCCCTTGTAGCGGTTATGTACTATGTAACGCTGCGAAACTCCCATATTTTGCAAAGACTCAGTTAAGCGCACAAGTTCGGCAATAATTGCAGCTTCAGCTTGGATGACACCAATAAATTCGGTGCGATCGCTATCAATTAATTTCTTCTGCGCTTGTACAACTTGTTGGCGCAAATTTCGCAGCCGCTTCATCAAATCTACCCTACCTAAAACATTTTGATACTTCATCCACAGCTTGAATATCCAAGCTAACCAATCTGCTAGTGCAGATGGCATTTCTAGAAAGCGCAGAAGATGACCAGTTGGGGCTGTATCGAGGATAATTAAATCTTGCTGTTTTTGATTTAATAATTCCATCACTGAAATTAGAGATAGTATTTCATCAATACCGGGTAAAGCTTGCGCTACAATTTGTCGCCAACCTTCGGGAGTGTAAGCAATTTTCACCGCTCCCGATCTTGTTTTTTCGCCGTTCCTAACTTTAATTCCCAACGAGAACACGCTTTTTGCCAAGTTAAAAAATGTTCTATAAGTAAGGATTCTTCTTGGCGATCGACTAAAAGATAAATCCGCGCTTCTTCAGCCTGGGATCGATCGACAATTGCCGAATATATCTGGGTAATCAGATCGACTACCCGATCCCATTCCTCCGTTTGAGCGGTTTGAAAAGCAAGCTGTTCTTGATAATGTTGTTTCTTAGCTAAAAAATACTGTTTTCCTTTTGATGATGGCGCGATCGCCCCTTTGTCTGGAGTTCAGGGAATAAACTTCAAGATATATTCGGCTTTACCATTGAGTTGGCGGAGCTTTTCTAGATATTCCTCAGCATGGGATTCTAGATGAGTCACTAAGCTTTCTTTTGAGACAAAGCAAGTCCCGAACCGCAAGGGTAAAATTGTAGTCTGGCGAAATACTTCGCAAATAACGCGATCGTGCGACAAAACTGCTTGGATTAATCGTTCGTCATCGTTCTGCAATGATTCTAAAGACACCTGTGGTTCCACTAAAGCTGAGACACCAGCATGAGCGATCGCAAGTACCCTATCTTTAATACCGATAGGTAACTCCAAAACGGTGGCTGGTGTCGAGAGAAAACCATAAATGTAAAAGTTAGGCACTTCCATGCTCAGTCGCAAAGGTAAAATTTAACCAATTGGCACTTTAATCCGATCGTTTTTTTATGAAGATACGCCAGAGTTGAGCCGTGCATCAGCCGACGAGGGTAAGTAGAGCCACACCTTTAGGGTTAAGGCGATATAGCGCAGCCTCATGCAGAATTGTTATAAGTTGCTTTAGTTATCTTACCGCGATTATAAATAGTTAATTTTTGAATTATTAAGCCGAACTTCCGCTTTCTCCTTTGATAACTGCCGCAGAAATCAAATGTGCTAAACGTAATGCTTCGGGAACTTTTCCGCAATCGGTTAATTTTTCTAAAACTTTGGCAATTATTTCTGGTTGTTCACCACATACTTGAAATACAAAGGGTGAATATTCGTAAATTGTACCCGCACGTTTTAATAATTCTTGGCGTTTTTCTAGATTTGGTAAACGACTCATCGCGTCGATAACTGCATCTAAATCGGGTTGACGACGCATAACAGCAACGCAGGGAAGTTGTAGTTTTTCGGCTAACGTTGGTAAGTCAACAACGTTAAATCCACCGAATCCAATTCCGTCGAGCAATACTATATGTAATTGCGGTAAAAATTTGCTGTTAAGTAATAATTTACAAATGGTTTCTGTGGAATCAAAACCATCTTGTTGTAATTCTCCCCAAACCATTCCTTCAAATCGAGTTGCCGCACAAATAATTCCTGCTAGATTCACTTTTTTATTAGCACCGCGAATAAATGGAGCGTCGTCAAAGCCAATTACACGAATTGTACGGTTGAGTTTGAGGAGAGATTCGAGATTCATGGATTAAATAAAGTTAGGAGTTAGGAGTTAGGAGTTAGGAGTTAAGAGTTAACCTTTATTCTCGCTCCCTAATGATAATTTGTAAGTGAGACGCTCTGACTAAATATGTGTAACCATCAGAATTACTCACTTCCCGGCTTTATGATTATCTAATTGAGTGAGGGGGTAGAGGGGGAGAGGGGGAGAAATTTTATAGGTAATCGCCAGGAGCAAGACAGAATTAATACGGTTAACCGCTAAAAACTAAAAACTAATAATTAATTAGTATTCCACCGTATAAGTTATCAGGGGTAATACATTCGTAGTGCAAGCATCTTGCTCGCTGGAAGAAATAAGATCGCGTCTGGTTCGCACTCCTTCAACCTTTTAAAATTAATGTGGCGAAATATTTATACTCGATCGCATCATTTTTGATGGGTTCGTTTTCTTGTAAATGTCGGGAGACTATTCTGTGCAGAGTTCTCTACAACCTCTTAATATTAATATGGTGGAGTAGTAATCTAGCCCGCATTATTTATATATTTACTGCTCGCTTATATAAGATAAACCTGAGATGAATTCCAAACCAAAAGACTTTTTTATTCCCGATTCGCCGCTTTCGGTGGCTGGTTTAACTGACTATATTCAATCGCTGTTGGAAGAAGATTCAACTTTGCGACAAGTTTGGATAACTGGTGAGGTTTCTAGTGCTAATAACCATCGTGCGGGGTTCTTTTTTACTTTGCAAGATACGGATGGTGATGCTTCTATTAAATGCGTAACTTGGAAGACTCAAGTACCGAAACTCGCTCAAATACCTGCTGTTGGCGAGCAATTGATTGTCTTAGGCAGCATCCGTTTGTATCCAGTGCGGGGAGAATATCAGCTTAGCGTGTGGCAAGCTATACCTGCGGGTGCAGGTTTACAAGCTTTGCGCTACCGACAATTGAAAAACCGTTTGTCAGCAGAAGGTTTATTTGATGATGAAAGAAAACAACCGCTTCCTCCCCATCCGCAAACGATCGCTGTTGTCACTTCCCCTACTGCTGCGGCTTGGGGTGACATCAAGAAAACACTTAAATCTAGGTATCCTGGTTTACAGGTTTTATTTTCACCTGCTACGGTACAGGGCGAACAAGCACCAAATTCGATCGCAAAAGCAATTCAAAGAGTCCAAGATGATGGACGTGCTGAAGTCTTGATATTAGCTAGGGGAGGCGGTGCCGTAGAAGAGCTAGCCTGCTTTAATGACGAACGGGTAGTGCGCGCGATCGCCGATTGTTCAATTCCGGTAATTACTGGTATCGGACATCAACGCGATGAGTCTTTAGCAGATTTGGTTGCGGATGAAAGCGTACATACTCCAACAGCAGCAGCAGAAATGGTAGTACCATCATTAGATGATTTATATAGTCAACATTGCGATCGCATTGCGGCTTTATCTGAAGCAGTTAATTACTCTGTGGAAACCGCTCAAAATAAAGTACAAAAATTGCGAAATCGTTTGCGGCGATATCAATTAGATAAGCAAGTCGAAAGGGAAATACAGGCTTTGGCTTGGAAACGTGAAAAGCTTTTGCAAGTAACCAGTTCAAAATCGCAACAAGCAAAGCAGCATTTGGAATTATTGCGACAAAAATTGATAACCTTAAACCCAAGGGCAGTTTTGCAACGCGGCTATGCAGTGGTAAGACAAGAAAATGGAAGTATTGCTCGTAATGCTGGGGAGTTAGAAGTAGGAGAAGAATTATTAATACATTTAAATCAAGGTGCAGTGAAAGTAAAGGTGATTGAAATTGAAGGGAATAAAGTTTAGGGAGTAGAAAGTAGAAAGTAGAAAGTAGAAAGTAGAAAGTAGAAAGTAGAAAGTAGGAAGTAGGGAGTAGGAAGTAGGAAGTAGGGAGTAGAAAGTAGAAAGTAGGGAATAGGAAGTAGGGAATAGGGAGTAGGGAACAGAAAAATGCCTTACCCAACAATAACTTTTGATAAAATAACCCCTGTCACGGTGGGTTTTACTTGTTTAGAAGCGGTAACACGCCAGGTAAAATGTAATATTAAAGCAATAAAAAAAATATAAAATAACTATGGAAAAAAATTGGAATTACGAAACCAAAGTAGCAGAAATAGAAACTATAATATCTCGCATCGAAGCAGGGGAATTGCAGTTAGAAGAAGTCTTTGAACAATTTAGCGCTGCTGTCAAATCATTACGAGAATGCGAAAGTTTTTTACAACAGCGACAGCAACAAGTCGATTTAACGATCGAAACTCTTCAAGACACTGAACAATGAAGAATTGATAATTGATTTTTATCCAAACTTGAAAAGTTTCTAGTCAGTTGTATCCCATGCTACGGAGAATGGCAAAATATAAATGTGCATGAGGCATTGGGAATTAACGATCGATTATGTCTAACCGTACATACGCTATTATCGGAACTGGTGCATTAGGGGGATTCTATGGTGCTAAGCTGCAAAAAGCTGGTGTCACCGTCCACTTTTTATTGCATCGAGATTATCAATACGTTTGTTCGCATGGTTTAATGGTTGAGTCAAAAGATGGTGATTTTAACCTACCGAAAGTCAGTGCTTACAACGACGCGAATAATATGCCCAAGTGCGATGTGGTGGTAGTTGCACTTAAAACGACGCAAAACCATTTATTGCCAAAAATATTGCCGACTGTTGTTAAACAAGATGGCGTGGTGTTGGTATTGCAAAATGGATTTGGAATTGAGGAAGAAATCGCAGAAATTGTTGGTAACGATAAAGTAATAGGTGGATTGTGTTTTTTGTGTTCCAATAAAATTGCACCGGGACATATTCGTCATTTAGATTACGGTCAAATAAAGTTAGGAGAATACGCACTCAACTATAACCCGGTAGGAATTACAGCTAGAATGCACCTCTTAGAAGAAGATTTTGAAAACGCCCAAATCAAAATTGAATTAACAGAAGATTTGAGTCAAGCGCGTTGGCAAAAATTAGTGTGGAATATTCCTTACAATGGACTTTCTGTAATTCTCAACGCTACCACAGATGAATTAATGGCGAATATTCATACTCGTAAATTAGTCGAACAATTGATGCGTGAAGTAGTCGCAGGTGCCCACATTTATGGAACAACAATTGACGATCGCTTTGTTCAAATGATGCTCGACTACACCGTTAAAATGAAACCCTACCGCACCAGCATGAAAATTGACTATGACGAAAATCGTCCTTTAGAAGTAGAAGCAATTTTGGGTAATCCGTTACGAAAAGCACAAGAAAAAGGTGTTAACTTACCGCAAATTGAATGTTTGTACCAGCAACTTAAATTTTTAGATGCGAAAAACCACAAACCATAATGTAGAGACGCGATATATCATGTCTCTACAAATTCACAACACCAAACAAAAAATTTGGCTATAAAAATTATTTATTCAAACATTCATTTTTATATATTCAATTTGCATTTTAGTTAAAACTTAAATCTCAAATCACAAAATTCAATAGTCAGCTATTCTAATGCGACAAATCAAAAATATCTAGTAGTGCAGCAACCTGGATGTTGGGTTAAAAACGTATAGGAGACTTTGGATCGATCAAAAATACGATCGCGTGCCTAACAATTAATGCCCAAAACAGCATAAACTTTTTGATGGTAAAGCTGTAACCAGGGGAGTAATGAAGACGTGGCTAGATTTCTCTTTGTAACGGACTTAGATAACACCTTCGTGGGTGACGATGATGCTTTAAGAGAATTAGAGCAACTTCTAAACAAACACCGCCAAGAATATGGCACTAAAATTGTATATGCTACAGGGCGATCGCCAGTTTTATATCAACAACTTAAAAAGGAAAGAAATCTCATAGATCCAGATGCTCTGGTTTTATCCGTAGGTACGGAAATATATTTAGATAAAAGCGATACCCCCGATTCTAGTTGGTCGGAAAAAATTTCTCAAGGATGGAACCGAGAAGTGGTATTATCTAAAACTGCTGATTTCTCGGAGTTACGATCGCAACCAGACACGGAACAAGGTCAATTCAAGGTCAGCTTTTTCCTCGAACAATCTGTAGCAACAGGGGTTTTACCAAAATTGTCATCTATGTTAAAAAGCAGTGGTTTGGATGTCAAATTAATCTATAGCAGTGGTATCGACCTTGACATTGTACCCAGTTGCAGCGATAAAGGTCAGGCAATGCAATTTCTCCGCCAAAAGTGGAATTTTGTAGCAGAAAGAACGGTGGCTTGCGGTGATTCGGGCAATGATATTGCTTTATTTGCTGTTGGAGAAGAACGAGGTATCCTTGTGGGAAACGCTCGTCCGGAATTAATCCAGTGGCATAATGAAAATCCTGCTAACCACCGTTACCTGGCGAAAAGTGAATGTGCAGGTGGAATTATTGAAGGCTTAAAATATTTTGGTTTCTTATGATTAGTTATCTCAAAGGAATCGTTGCTGGTATCCAGAAAAATAGCGCTAATCGTCAAATTCTCACTTTAGAGGTGAACGGTATCGGGTACGATTTACAAGTTCCCGCACGATTGGTGCAGCAGTTACCGGATTCGGGGGGTGAAGTGCAAGTCTTTACCCATTACCAAGTCAGGGAAGAGGTACCATTACTTTACGGATTTAGTACGCCAGCGGAACGGGATTTATTTCGCTTTTTGATCGGTGTTAGCGGCATTGGTGCTGCTTTAGCTATTGCTTTGCTGGATACTTTGGAACTACCAGAGTTAGTTCAGTCAATTATTGCTGCTAACGTGCAATTATTAATTCAAGCTCCTGGTGTCGGTAAGAAAACCGCCGAACGAATTTGTTTGGAACTAAAAAGCAAATTGATTGACTGGCGCAAAAATGCTGGTTTCTTCGTGGCTACAGGTGGTCCAGCACCCGGAATTCTCGATGAAGTGCAAATGACTTTACTTGCTTTGGGCTACACTGCCAACGAAGTCAGCTATGCTTTACACGTCGTCGGCGAAGATATTGGATTACCAAAAGATGCTTTCGTCGAAGATTGGATCAAACAAGCGATCGCGCATCTAAGCAGCAGCGAATCAGTTAACAGTTAGGAGTTAGGAGTTAAGAGTTAAGAGTTAGGAATTAAGAGTTAGAAGTTATAAATTACAACCTTTAACCTTTAACCTTTAACCTTTAACCTTATTATTATGAATTCTTATGCTTGGCTAGAGCAATCTTTGGCAACTATTCACCGCGCTAATTGGTACCGTTCGGTGCAGTCGATCCACGGTGGCGCTGGTGCTACGGTGGTTTTGCAGGGGCGCGAGGTAATTAATTTTGCCAGCAATGATTATCTCGGTTTGGCGGGGGATCGGCGTTTAATTCAGGCTGCAACTACTGCTACTCAAAATTTGGGCACTGGCAGTACTGGTTCTAGATTACTCAGCGGGCATCGAGAATTACACGGTGAATTGGAAACGGCGATCGCATCTCTCAAACAAACTGAAGATGCATTGGTGTTCAGTTCGGGATATTTAGCAAATTTGGGTGCAATTACTGCCGTAGTTGGTAAACGGGATTTAATCTTATCTGACGAGTACAATCATTCGAGTTTGAAAAATGGGGCAATTCTCAGTGGTGCTGCGGTTGTTGAGTATCCCCATTGCGATGTTGCGGTTTTGAAAAGTAAGTTGCAAGAAGTTCGCCAAAATTATCGTCGTTGTTTGATAATTACCGATAGTGTTTTCAGCATGGATGGTGATTTGTGTCCAATAAAAACACTATTAGATATTGCTGAAGAATTTAGCTGTATGTTGTTAGTGGATGAAGCTCACGCTACTGGGGTGTTAGGAGAAAATGGTGCTGGCTGCGTAGAATATTTCGGTTGTACGAATAGGCAGTTAATACAAGTTGGTACTTTAAGTAAAGCTTTGGGTAGTTTGGGCGGTTACGTTGCCGGAAGTAAGAATTTAATTGACTTTTTACGAAATCGCGCTGCTACTTGGATTTACACCACCGCACTAACACCTGCCGATACTGCTGCGGCTTTAGAAGCAATTAATATAGTTGAAAAAGAACCCACTCGTCGCGATCGATTGTGGGAAAACATAAATTATTTAAAAAACTTGATGTCTCACCTGCCAAACCTGAAAATATTACCATCAGAATCAGCAATTATTTGTTTTCAGGTAGAAAGTGCAGCAGAAGCATTAAAAATTGGGAATTATCTTAAAGAATCGGGAATTTTCGCCCCAGCGATTCGTCCCCCTACAGTTCCTACAAGTCGGATTCGTATTTCCTTGATGGCAACTCATCAAAAAAGCCATATTCAGAAATTAGTAGAAGTGTTGAAGAAATTTAATTGATTAGATATCTGCGGAAATTTAAACATACATCATCCACAAACCTTGTAGCGAACTTTGCACTGCTACGTCTTTGTAATATTGAACGCAATATACTGTACTTTACAGCTAAATGAGGTATATTCCTCTACCCCCTATTCCTTGCTCCCTTATAATAATATGTCCTGGACCTCACTCTGTAGGAAATCGGCTGTAAGTGCAGAGATTACCTCGATTATTTAGAATTCGCGCATTGCAAATAGTCGAGTTGCTGTAAAATATCATAATTAAACAGAATTTGACCGAATGATAAGTACTGACGTAGAACAGTAAAAAAAGATGAAACTTCGGAATTTATTTTTGCTCGCGGGTGCTATTTTTTTATGTGATATGACATCTATTAGTTACGCACGGGAAAAATTAGCAGATGTAGGTATTGTATTTAATGATGGCACTAGTTTAAATAAAAAAATAGTTGATGTAGTAAAGTATGTAGGAACTTGTCCGGGTTGGTACAGGGAAAATATTGCTGGTTGGTTTCGCGATCGAGAAGTACTAACAAAGAAAGGTAGAAGGGTGAGAATTATTAATGAAAAATTCCGAGATATTACAAATCAAGTTCCCTATACCGACCGCAAATACACGAAAAATGATACTTCTCAAATCATCGGTTTTGATTTTGATACCAGTCACAGAGGAAGTAAATTTGTAATTAAACCTGGTGTAAATGAGTTTACTTATCTAATTTATGATGGTAAATACGGTAAATCTAATATGCAACTTATTAAAAAAGGAAGTTTTTCAGTTGAAGTAAAACCAAAAATTAGAGAGTATCAACGTGACATTGAGTGGAGAAGCAATCTTTACTTCGTTTGTTTAAATCAAAAAGGTGAAACTGTAGAAGAAGAATCTTTAGATAAGTGTCAATATCCAGCTGCACAGGAAGTAGGAAGCTGCAATGGAGAAACTATTTACGGTAAAATCAGATATTTAGATAGATATCAAAAATAAATACGATTGCACTAACACCTGCTGATACTGCTGCGGCTTTAGAAGCAATAAATATAGTTAAAAAAGAACCCAGTCGTCGCCATCGATTGTGGGAAAACATAAATTATTTAAAAAACTTGATGTCTCACCTGCCAAACCTGTAAATATTGCCATCAGAATCGGCGATTATTTGTTTTCAGGTAGAAAGTGCAGCAGAAGCGTTAAAAATCGGGAATTATCTCAAATCATCGGGAATTTTCGCTCCAGCAATTCGTCCCCCTACAGTTCCCACAAGTCGGATTCGCATTTCTTTAATGGCAACTCATCAAAAAAGCCATATTGAGAAATTAGTAGATGTGTTGAAGAATTTTGATTGATTAGATATCTGCGGAAATTTAAACATACATCGTCCACAAACCTTGTAGCGAACTCCACACTGCTACGTCGTTGTAACCCCTGCTGCACTAGACTAATAGTTCATTTCATTATTTTTAAAGGGCAAAAAGGTTCGTAGTAAGGGCTTTAGCCCTCTTATCTGATGATTCATTACCTTGCATGGAAGGGCATTTTTCTCTTAAATCCGGAGGCGCTGAAGCGCTTACTACGAACCTTTAATACCCATCAAAACGGCTGGAAATCGATTACTAATGGTCTTTTTCATTTATTTTGACGGGTTGTAGAGAGTTCCGCACTGCTACTTCTTCCGACGTTTTGGGAAAAACTAACTCATCAAATTTAATGCAATAGACTACTAATGGTTTGTCCCGAACCGTTTTGATGAGTTTGTAGTAAGGGTATTGGTTCCCCAATCCGGAGGGCTAAAGCCCTTACTACGAACCTTTAATACCCATCAAAACGGCTGGAAAAAAACTAGCTAGTAATAAGGCTTATACGGAATTAACCTGCATGGCACTGTAATCAATTATCAGAGTTGTTTATTCTACAACTGCATAACATTCTTGTTCCGACACTAATAAATAAGTAAGGTTTTAAAAAAAATATTTTTTCGGCTTAATCAGTCAAGAGAGAGAGTTATGAATGTACGTTGGCAAAAATTATTAGTAAAAACTTTTTTTTGGTTAGCAACTGAAATTATCCTCAACTTAGTCGGAATCGATGACTTGGCTGACTACAGCGAGTTTATTTACGAAAATCAAAATTTTACTGCGAAGATAGGATGTGTTTCTAGTATGGCTCCTATGGTTTGAGAAGTATTGTATCCAGTAAAGATATAAAACAAATGAACAACATTAATAATAAATCCTGTGAAGAGACGTTGTAATACAGCGTCTCTTCTATTTTTTAGAGAAAAAAATTCGCAGAAAAATCATAACCATGCATACAGCTTAAACAACTAGACCAATTGATTAATAGAAGACAAGTTCAACCGTTAAATTTTCGTAATCTTAAGGAGACATACAATGATTAGCTTAAAGAAAATTATCCTCGGAACTGCTGCAATTGGTATCGCTTTTGGAAGTATTATTAATTTTGTGCAACCTGCTGAAGCTGGTGTTTTCAAAGATTTAGACCCTTTCAATAAGAATAGTGCTGTTCGCAAACTAGGACGTGATATCGATCCAACTAATCCTAACGGTTATGTAGGAAGTGATTTACACGCTAAATTTAGAATTTGTAATAAGACGAATAATACTGTTAGTTATTCGGTTGGTTCTAGCCGTGCTTCTCTCCCACCAAGTTCTTGTATTAAGTGGACTACTACAGGACAAGCAGCATTGTCTTTTGATAGAGCATTTATTCCGGGTTATCAACGTCAAACATATACCTTAAGTGATGGTGAATACTTGTTTGAAACGGTTCGTTGGCAAACAGCAGGTAGAGGTATCGATCTAAAAAGGAAGTAAATAGTAAAAGGTTTTAGTTGGTTAACAGTATATATAAATAAATTCGCAGAAAATATTTTAAATCAAACTGCATACTGCTTAACCAACTAGACCAATTGATTAATAAGAAGACAACTTCAACTGTTAACTTTTTTATAAAAATACAATTTGGGAGACAACCGCAATGAAACTTCAAAACTTAAAAATAGCATCTGCATTAACAGTATTTACTTTAGGAGTAGTATCAAGTATCGGGTTATTTTCTCAACCTGCATATGCTCATAAAAAATGCTACAAACAAAGTTTAGGTTTTCCCGGTTCCTGGACGTGGGTATGTAAACCTCACGCTCATTTGCCATCAGGAGGCTCCGGAAAGTTCATGTTTGGCAGTTGTTACTCCTCCTACAAAATATCGTCTCGTCAATCGAACTCGTAATGTTGTTTATTATTCACTGAACGGAAGTTCCTATAGACTAAATCCCACATATCAACGTATTCATAAAGTTGGTGGAGGTTCTAATAGTTGTAATAGAGAAAGCGACCGCGCTGTAGTTACATTTGACAATAATACCGTAAGAAGTGGCACTCAAAAAACTACTTATACCTTAAATCTAGGTGGTTTATCTAAAGGTTATGAATACTATTTTGCTTCTAGAAATAATAGTGTTTCTGTTCGACTTTTGCCTCGAAATTTAAAAACACCTCTTGTAGAACAAGGAAAAGATACTATATATGTCAATGAACCTCCTAAGCAACAAACTAAGAACACTCCACCAGTAGAAAGTACTAAGCCCGTACAACCAGAGCCACAAGAAGAAAAAGAAGTTCCTTCTAGTTATTATTGGGAATGGTAAGTATTCGTAAAACTTAGAAAGTTAAAAAGCGCAATCTTCCTCGATCAATTTTCGCTAGCTATAAGTCATATAGAGAATGAAAATTAAAATATATTTTCTATTTTTCAATCTCTCTCTTCACAATTAATTTCATTAATAAAACCCAATTCCTACCAAGATAAAAATCATGAAACTCCACAATATTGGTTTGCTTACAAGTGCTATTGTTGTATGCGGTATGTCATCTATTGCTTACGCTCAAGAAAAATTAGACGATGTTGGTATTGTATTTAGAGATGGTATTAGTTTAAATCAAAAAATAGTTGATATGGTGGAATACGTCGGAAATTGCCCCGGTTATTATCAGGAAAGCGTTGCTGGGTGGTTTCGAGATAAAGAAGTAGAAGCTGTAAAAGGTAGAAGAGTAAGAATTACGAATGAAAAATTTGTAGACATTTCTAATAAAATTCCTTATACAGACCTTAAATACGAAAAAAATGGTAAATCACAAAAAATAGGTTTTGATTTTGGAACCAAACATAGAGGAAGTAAATTTGTCGTTCAACCTGGTGATAATCAATTATCGTACATGATTTACGACGGTAAATATGATAAACCGGGTATGAAAGTTATCAAAAAAGGAACCTTCTCGGTTGAAGTAGAGAAAAACTTTAAAGAGCATCAGCGTGATATTAGCTGGAGAAGCGCACCCCGCTTTGTTTGTTTAAATCTAGATGGTCAAGTTATAGAGAATATGACAAACGAAGATTTTGAAAAATGTAAATTTAAGGGTTCGCAAAAAGTGGGAAGCTGCGCTGGTTCAACTGTCTATGGGGAAGTTAAGCCTTTAAGAAAAGTCAAAGATGATGAATTAACCAACTAAACCAATTGATTAATAACAGAGCAAATTAAGCCATTAATTTTTCACAAGCCAAAGGATATATTAAAATGAAAACCAACAAATTAGCCGCATTCTTTTTATCTACAGCATTAGTTATTCCCGGAATAATTGCATCTACCTCAAATTCTGCTGATGCAAAACCAACTCAACAAGAAGCTCAAGAAGTTTTGCAGATTCTGAATAAAGTTAATAATTATTCTGGAAATCCAACAGTTAAAAAGCCGGGATTTGGAGCTTACAACCATACTCCCGGTGGAAAAGCTGGAGTTAACATTTCATTGCGAGAAAAAAGAATAATTTCAAGATTTTTAGATGAAGCTAACTGCTTGGTACAAACTGGTGGTTTAAATCCTCAAAGCGGTTTTCCTGTAACTACTCCTCGTTTAAGCTGTGCTGGAACTAATTTTAAACGTTATACACAACAAAGATTTTGGGTTGATAATGGCTATGCCAAGCTTTTTTATAGCAATGGCTCAACTTTCGATTACTATCAAAATCGAATTGGTTTACAAAGATTCTTGACTCAAATTCGTGGGGTTGCTAACGGTTCCCGTTGGTTGTAATTTACTAAAGGTTTTATCCTCGTTTATGTATGTTGTATGAAGACGTAGCGTTGCTGCGTCTTTTTCTGATGAAAACGAGACAGTAAGTAAATTAATTGCGATCGCGATTGCTAAAAAATTATAATTAGCGTGTATTTTCGTTAAAAAATATAGATTGATTCAGTATTTACCCTTAAAATACTTTCTACGTAAAATAAATTTATCAAAGCCTTGGTATTCTTTCATGTATTGATATAAGGCTTAAACGTCTGTATTAAAAATCAATGTTTCAAAAAATGCAATATCATCTTAATAAACCTTGGATAATCCTTTGGTTATTCTTATCTGGGATAACAATTGTTTTTCCCCGAAATCAAGCTTTAGCTCAGATTACCCCGGATGATACTTTAGGTACAGAAAATTCTGTTGTCACACCCGTAAATTCACAGCTTGAAAGAATCGATGGTGGAGCAATTCGCGGTAGTAATTTATTCCACAGTTTTACAGAATTTAATATTGGTGAGGGAAAAGAAGCTTATTTTAGTAACCCTGTAGCGATTGAAAGTATTTTTAGTCGTGTCACCGGAAGCAATCCATCTCTAATTTTTGGCAAGTTGGGAGTTTTAGGAGATGCGAATTTGTTTTTTCTTAATCCCAACGGAATTATTTTTGGTGAAAACTCAACTTTAGATATTAAAGGTTCGTTTTTTGTTTCTACTGCAAGCAGTATTGATTTAGGAAACGATAAAAAATATAGTGCCATAAATCCCAGCGCTCCTCCTTTATTGAGCGTAAATGTCAAAGCTCCGATAGGTTTGCAGTTTGAAGGTGGGGAAGGGGATATTGATAATCGAGGGAACTTGGTTGTTGAAAAAGATTTGAGTTTGAATGCAAATAATTTGAATTTACGGGGAAGTTTGGAAGCAGGGAAAGATTTGACGTTAAGGGCGCAAGATACTGTAAATATAAGGGATAGTGTAGAAAAACCTTTTATTGCTGCTGCTGGTGGTAATTTATTAATTCAAGGTAAGGAAACTGTAGATATTTTTGCTTTGAATCATCCTAATAGTGGTTTGTTTTCTGCTGGGGATATGATTTTAAGGAGTGCGATCGCCGTGAATGGTGATACACATTTCCAAAGTGGTGGAAGTTTTCGGATTGAAAATAAGAATGGTAGTTTGGGGAGTTTATATAGCCCTTACGATCCGGTAATTCGTGCTAGTGGTGATGTGAGTTTTGATAATTATGCGGGAGCATCTTTACATATCTTTGCTGGTGGAAACGTAAATATTCCTGGAGATATCAAGATTACAGGTACTGATACAGCAGAGAATTCGATTCAAGAACAAGTAACCCTTTCAGATGGTAAAACTGTAGTTGATATTGATGGGAATAGTAAACCAACTTTGGATATTAGAGCGGGAACTACAGCTTTTAGAAAGCCGGGAATTGTAGGTAGTAGCGATGGTTTTTCGACTGTTCCTAACCCAAGAGGAAATGGAACAAATGCGGATATTAATATTGGGGGTGCAATATCAGTTTTTGACTTTACTGATGGAGGTCAAGTATTTTTAACAAATCAGTATAAACCCAATTTATCTCTAAGTTCGCCAAATGGTATTACTGTAGGTTTTATTGACGCAAGAGATGATTTTGGGGGTGGTTCAGTTACTATAGATTCTCGCAGTAATATTACACTCAATCAATCAATTCTTGTCTCTGCATTTTCTCAAACTGATTTCGGTCCCTTTTTTGGGAATGCTGGTAACGCTACCTTATTAGCAAATGAGAACATAATCATCAATCCTCAAGCTAACATCATATCTCTTGGTTTGCTAGGAGGAGATATTTTTCTTAGTAGCAAGGATACAATTTCAGTTAATGATAGCTTTTTATTAAGTTTTAGTTTTAGCGATACTATTCCCTCTGAACAGACAGGCGATATTAACTTAATAGCTAAAAATGTATCTATTACAAATTTTTCTAGATTGGGTGCTGGTACCCTGGGAAAAGTAAATTCTGGCAATATAAATGTTAAAGCGAGCGAATCTACTTATATAAATAAAGCTCTTTTAACTAGTCAGGTTTTAGGAAGTTCTGGGAATGCTGGTAATATAACAGTTGATACAGGAAGTTTGATTGTTGATGATGGAGGAGAAATAACATCTCTTGTGGCTAGTAATACAACTGGGAATGGCGGAGATGTAGATATTAAAGCCCAGACGCTAGAAATTCTTAATGAATCGGCTATAGCTGCTCAAGTTAATCCAAATGGTCGCGGAAATGCAGGGAATATTAACATAGAAGCTGGAGGTTTACGAATTGCTGGTGGCGGACAGATATCATCTGGTACTTTTGGCGAGGGAAATGCTGGAAACTTAAGCATTAGAACCGACCGAGTAGAAGTTATTGGTGAATCTGCGAATACTTCTAGCACCATATTTTCAAGTACAGAAGCAGAAACTGAGGGTGGTTCTGGGGGTAATTTAACTATAGAAACTAAACGCCTGCTTGTTGCTGATGGAGGACAGATTTCAACTGCTACAGTTAACAATAATAATGCTGGAAATTTAAAGATAACAGCACAAGAAATAGAAGTAATTGGCGCTAATAATGATGGTATTCCCAGCAGGTTAATAACCGCAAGTGAAATCGCCAGTGAAGATGCAGAACCTCAAGAGGGTGCTGGAGGTAATTTAACCATCGAAACAGAAAGTTTATTGGTTGCTGATGGAGGACAAATATCATCTGCAACTCTTACTAAGGGTGATGCGGGAAGATTATCAATTAAGGCTGAGTCAGTAAAAGTAATTGGTCGAACACCAAATGCTATATTTCCAAGTAGCATAGGAACTAATGCTGGCAATGTTTTTTTGTTTGCGAGTGGAGATGGAGGAGAATTATCTATTGAAACCGATAATTTCATTATTGCTGATGGAGCGCAGGTAATATCTAGCACATTTGGTTCGGGAACAGTTGGGGAACTTAAAGTCAAAGCAAAATCAATTGAAGTGATTGGTAGTGAGAATTCTCCAAGCGGTAAACTTCCTAGTAGATTGATTGCTCAAGTAGAAAGTGGCGCAACTGGTAACGCAAGTAGCTTAATAATTAACGCAGAAAATTTACGTATTGCGGATGGTGGACAAGTAGCAGTTAACACTTTTGGTCGAGGAGATGCCGGAAATTTACAAGTCACAGCCAAAGAAGTAGAAGTAATCGGTGGTGTATCAAACGGTATCGGTAGTGCTTTAAGAGCAGAAGTTGATTCTAGAGCTATTGGAAATGGCGGTAATTTGAAGATTAATACAGAAAGCTTAAAAGTTAGCGATGGAGGACAGATATCAGCCGATACTTTTGGTGAAGGTAAAGCGGGAAACATAATAGTTACAAGTAATTCATTAGAAGCTACCAAAGGTGGACAAATTCGCACTTCCACTTCAAGTAAATCTCAAGCTGGCAACATCACCTTAAATATCAAAGACAACCTCACTCTTACGGGAACAGAAACCGGAATCTTCGCCAACACCACAGAAAATTCCACAGGTAACGGTGGTAGTATAATCATCGACCCAGAAACCGTAAATATTAAAAACGGCGCTCAAATTTCAGTTGATAGTCAAGGAACTGGAATCGGTGGTAATATCGAACTTACAGCAGGTACCCTCAACCTCGCTCGCGGTACAATATCCGCCAAAACTCGCAGCAATACTGGTGGTAACATCGATTTAAATATTCAAGATTTATTACTATTACGTAACAACAGTCAAATTTCCACCACGGCAGGAAACGAACAATTTGGTGGTGATGGAGGAAATATCAACGTAAATTCTCCCGACGGTTTTATCGTTGCTTTTCCTAATGAAAACAGCGACATCACAGCTAATGCTTTTGCAGGTAATGGGGGAAATGTGGATATCACAGCTTTTGGAATTTTTGGTATAGAATTTCGAGATAATTTAACTGCATTCAGCGATATTACGGCAAGTTCGCAACTAGGCTTTGATGGTAACGTGAATATCGAAACTCCTGGAATCGAACCAAATCCGGAGACGGTGGAACTACCCGAAGATGCTCAATCTACGGAAGTAGCGCAAGGATGTCAAGTATCGGGTGAAGCAGCAGTGGCATTTTTCAATATTGGACGTGGTGGTTTACCATCTTCACCAGGAGAAACTTTAAATAGTGAAGATGTAATTGCTAATTGGATTCCGTTGGTGATGGAAGGGGAAAGTCAAGTTGATGAAAAATCTAGACTTGCAAGAAGCGTGAAAAAGAAAGGAATTTTCTCTTGTAAAAATTATTAATTAATCGCAAACCTGAAAGCAATGTAGAGAACTCCGCACTGCTACGTCTGCGACAACCTAAAATAATAGCGAATAATGAAATCAATCAACTGCATAAGATGTAAACTGACGTTTAAAACGGGAGTGAAAACTAATCACAATATCTGAATTGGGTACACCTAAATCAACTAAACTTTGAGCAACAGCTTCTTCCGTACCGTTATATTGAATCCATATTTTCCCATTAATAATATCAAAATGCATTACCGGATCAAATACTCTTTTATCTCCTTCCCAACCGACGTAATTTAATTGGTAATGATTGTTCTGATTATCAAAAATTAGTTCTGGTTTTACAGTATCGCTACCAGGACTTAATTCTGCGTGTTTGCTCAATATTTGCTTTATAAATTGTCGATAGCGTTCTATTTTATCCATATAAACCATTTTTTACCTGTTGATGAAAAACATCTTTAACCATTCACGCAATTTCAATTTTAAAGATTTTCACTTATTAATAATCTGCTCTACCAAAACATCAACATCACCAAGCGCAAGAGGTTGAATTATTCCCGTAGCAAGTGTAAATTTGGTTGCGTAATCTCCATTTAATGGTTCTCTAAAAACTACTAAATGTAATGTTTTAAGATTTACAACCCAATATTCCTGAATACCAGCTTCGGCATAGATTTTGCTTTTTTTCTCTAAATCTTTTTCTAAACTAGAGTTAGAATACTCAATTACCCAAAACACATTTTCAACATAGGGATGATGTTCTAAATACTCTCTCCCCAAAGGTTGGACAATCGCTAAATCTGGTTCGGGTTCCGAATCGTTGAGTAAAGTGATTGGCTTCGCTTGGCGAACTTCAGCACGTTCACTTAATAACAAGGTTAAATACTTATCCGCTTCATGGCTACAATAAGCGTGAGGTACTCCTTCCGGTGACATTTCGACAATTTCCCCTTTCAATAATTCAACTTTGCGCTCTTCTAAAATCCCAGCAGCAATCATGCGGTGATAGTCGTCAGTTGTCCACTTCGCAGCGATAAAAGTCATAGGATTTTGGATTTTAGATTTTAGATTTTGGATTATTATTTTAAAGCATTCTCAATAAATGGTCATCTTAAACCTTCACGTTTTAATAATTCGTCAACCCAAACAGTATCTTTTCCTGACAAACTGGGTACGGGAGAACGACTGTAATCTAATCTCAAATCGTAACCGCCCCGGTCATAAATTTCATGCAATAATGTTTGTAAATCAACTATAGGTTCTGTATCTTCAGAGCGTAAAGGTAAAATAAACTGAGGAATTTTATCCTGTAAATTAAAGTGATAAAGTTCTGCTTTGGGACGAATATTACTGCGACTTACTAAAATTTGATAATCGCTATGTATATCTGTTTCTAAAATTGGCATTGATTTTCCCTGTCGTAGTAAATCAATTTCTACTAAATGAGTGTCACTTCTTAATATTTTTTGTCGCTTTGTTTCATACTGAAGACGACCAACTACAGATTGTTTATTTTTAGGAGAAAGTACTTCGATTGCAGTGATTACTTCACTCTCTACAGAACGAATTTCTAAATACCCTTCTGTCAAAGCTTCGAGTAAAGGAAGAGTTACTTTTTGAGAACTTTGTACCGAGACATCAGGAATACCTACTAATAATGAAGCTTCCCCACCCATTTCATAAACACGTTCTTCAATTGCAGCAATATAATTTGGTCTAATTTTAGGAGCTAAGTCATTAGCGATCGCCGTAATTAGCCGATGGTGAATACCTGACCATAATGTGGGATGTTCTAAGTAAGGATTCATCCCAGGAAAAGGGGAAGACATAGGAATGTTTTTTATATAGTGTCTTCTAATTATTCTAGTAGTCCACCAAGTCAACTAGATAAGAAAAACTTTTTTCTCTACTTCCCCACTTCACCCAGCATATTTGAGTTGGTCGAGTAATAGTAAGAATTGTTTCTACACATTAATAAAAAATAAAACAATATTTATTTTCGTTAAAGTTACTAGACAACCTCAGTGTTATTGATTAAATTAAGTTGTAATAAAACAATTTTGAAAAAATCTCTAATTTCCTCAACTCCGCGAACCTCTGCGTTTAACCTTTGCGCCCCTTTGCGTTTAAAACAAGATGGAACTTTGCGTTTTAGTTTCAATACCACCGATAGCAACGTCATCGAACCACCCTTTGATGATATAAACGAAGATGGTCGTGGTTCTGATATTGAATCTCAATCTAGTTTTTATGAAATTTCCTTTCGTCAGCCTTTGAGTCGTCGGATTAAAAACCGAACTTTCCGAGAATTAGCTGTTGGTGTAAGCACTTCTTTACGGGATAGCGAAACTTCTTTGTTAGACGAACCTTTTCCCCTTTCTCCCGGTGCTGACGATGACGGAGATACTCGCGTATTTGCGCTACGGTTTTTTCAAGATTGGACTCAACAAAATGCTAAGGAGGTAATTGCATTCCGCTCTCAATTTAGTGTTGGTTTAGATGCTTTCGACTCAACTATTAATAAACCGATTCCCGAAACCGGGGAATTTGTGCCCGATAGTCGCTTTTTTGCATGGCAGGGGCAAGGGCAATGGGTAAGAGTTTTAGCACCGGAGACTCTATTATTAGTTCGTGCTAATGCTCAATTATCGGATAAAGGGCTTTTATCGTCGGAACAGTTTACCGTTGGTGGTAGAGCTAGCGTGCGCGGTTATCGTCATAATCAACTGCTTGCTGATAACGGTGTTTTTGCTTCTGCTGAGGTACAGTTACCGATTCTTCGTACTGGTAATAAGTCCGCACCGACAGGGATTTTACAGATAATTCCTTTCTTTGATATTGGTACCGCTTGGAATAATTCCGGTATCGAAAATGCCGATACTAGCACTTTAGTATCTTTGGGAATGGGGTTGCAATGGCGAAATAATGATGATTTTATCGCTCGTTTGGATTGGGGTATTCCTTTAGTTAACGTAGATTCGAGGGACAGAACATGGCAAGAAAATGGTCTGCTTTTTTCTTTGCAGTGGAACGCTTTATAAAACAACTCCGCGCTACTCTGCGCTTACCTTCGCGCTCCTCTGCGTTTAAAAAATATATATTACTCGTTTTCCAGAAAGTTAAGAATAAAAAAACCGCAGAGACACAGAGAGCGCAGAGGAAGAAGGTGAAGAGAGTAGGAGTAATTTTCTTTTTAATTGGTTTTTTGTTTGCATTTGAAATATCTCCTGTATTTTCTCAAACTCAGCCATCTGTTGTTCAAGTAGTATTGCAGGGAAAAAACTATTATGAAAAAGGTCAGTACAGACTAGCTGTTGAGCGGTTGCAGCAAGCGGTGAAGAGTTTTGCGGCTTCGGGGGATACACTTAATCAAGCTGTAATTTTGAGCAATATTTCCCTAGCTTATCAGCAGCTTGGAGAATGGCAGGAAGCAGAGAAAACGATCGATCGAAGTTTGCAAATCATTGGTTTTGACAGCCAAAAACCACAAATTAGCGGATTTTCAGTTCAAAAGTTAAAAATATTAGCGCCGTCTTTAGATATTTACGGCAGACTTTTGTTTAATCGCTCTCAGCCGGAAGGTACTTTGAACTGTTGGCAACTAGCTGCAAAGATTTATCAACAATTGAACGATAATTCTGGATTAATTCAAAATCAAATTAACCAAGTTCAAGCATTGCAATCTTTGGGATTGTATCAACAAGCAAGCGCGATCGCACAGCAGGTAGAGCAAAATGTTGAAACATTACCAGCAGCTTTGAAAGTACAAGCTTTGCTGAGTTTGGGAGATATTTTACGCGCTACCGGGGATTTGAAAGGTTCTCAAATAGTTTTAGAACAAGCTTTAGCTACAAGCAAAGATACACCCAAGATTGCTGCCAAAACTTGGCTGAGTTTGGGGAATACATTTTACGCAAGGGGAAATTTAGAAGTTGAACGCAATCAAAAAACTTCAGAAAACTGGGTTACTCCTTGGCAGTGTACTATAAATACAACACCTGAAGAAGCACAACCTTTTTACGAAAAAGCTGACAAAGCTTATCAACAAGCGATTAATTTGCAAAAGGGAATCGGTGAGGAAGAATTTTCCACAAAAGCCCAACTCAACCGTTTGAGTCTGCTGACAGATACGGGTAAATTCACATCAGCACTGCAAGCATCTAAAAATATTAACCTATCAAATTTACCTCCGAGTCGTACAAAGGTTTACGCTCAAATTAACTTAGCTCGCGAATTGGCTTGTTTAAATGGGCGATCGCCAGCAAATCAACTTCCATCATGGCAAGAAATTGATAGTATTTTAAATAATGCTGTAGATATTGCCCAAAGTTTAGGAGATAAAAGAGCAAAGTCTTATGCAATTGGCAATCGCGGTAGTTTGTATGAATATTTAGCAATCCAAAATCAAATTGATTCGCAAAACAAAAATATCAAAACTGCTCAAAAATTAACTTCAGAAGCTTTATTACTCGCTCAACCTTCGGAAGCTCCAAGTATAGCTTATCAGTGGCAATGGCAATTAGGAAGATTAGCGAATATTCAAGGAGATAAACAAAAAGCTGTTGCTAATTATCAAGCTGCTGTCAACACTTTAGAATTAGTGCGCGATGATTTACTCAGCATCAATTCAGATGTCCAGTTTTCCTTCCGCGATAACGTCGAACCAGTTTACCGACAGTTAGTTAATTTACTTTTGACAAACACAGAAAATGCTTCCTTACCTCAAAATAATTTAACATCAGCGATTAACTTAATTGATTCCCTACAACTAGCCGAATTAGAAAACTTTTTGCGCTGCAATCTTGGTTATTTAGCTATAGATAATCAGCAAAATACTCAAGTTGGACAAAACGCAGCATTTATCTATCCAATTATTTTAGAAGATAGATTAGAGGTTGTTTACAAGTTACCGGGACAGCAATTCAAATCTTACAGTAATTTCGTAACCAGAAATCAAGTTGAAAATACTGCCGATAAATTACGCAAAGCCATAGCCAAACGAGATACGGAAACAGCAAACAAACATTCTCAAACTGTATATCAATGGTTGATAAAACCTCTTGAAACAGAATTAGCAAAAAATCAATTAGTAGAAAATTTAGTATTTGTCCTCGATACCGAATTGCGTAATATTCCAATGGCTGTTTTATACGACCAAAAAAATAAAGAATATTTGGTTGAGAAAAAATATGCTTTAAGCGTTTTACCGACTTCCCAACTGTTTAATTTACGTCCGAGTTCAGAAAAACTGAAAATTTTAGCAGGAGGAATCAGCGAAGCAGTAGAAGTCGAAAATCTTAAATTTGAAGCGATCGACGCTAAAACAGAATTAACCCAAATTTCAGAATTAGCATTTACTCAAAGCTTGTTAAATCAACAATTCAATCAAAAAGCTTTACAGCAGAAATTAAAAAATGAAGACTTTTCCGTACTTCATCTAGCAACCCACGGTAACTTTAGTTCCGATCCAGAACAAACCTATATCCTTGCTTACAACGAACTATTGCGACCGAATGATATAAATAGATTATTAGGTGGTGAAAATCGACAAACATCAAATCGCATCGAACTACTAGTATTAAGCGCTTGTCAAACCGCTAACGGTGACAACCGAGCCACATTAGGATTAGCTGGTTTAGCAGTAAGAGCGGGTGCCGATAGTACCTTAGCCACCCTGTGGAAAGTAAACGATGAATTTACCATTAAATTAATCGAGAGATTTTACCAAGAATTAAAAGCAGGAGTTAGTAAAGCCGAAGCCTTACATCGAGCGCAGAAAGCATTAGTATTTGGAGGAAAATATCGTAACGAACCTTATGATTGGGGAGCTTATATTTTAGTTGGCAATTGGTTGTGAATATTTAGGTTCGTAGTAAGGACTTTAGTCCTCAGAGCGATAAGCCTACTACAAACTTTATATTTAGGTTCGTAGTAAGGACTTTAGTCCTCAGTTCGTAGTAAGGACTTTAGCTTGTAGGTTGGGTTAGGTTCACTTTCAAGATATAGTAAAAGAGCGAATAATTTATATTTGAACCGTAACCCAACATTCTTCTTATCGATATTCTACAATATCTATTTATAATCAGTGCTACTAGCTATTCCTTTTAACTGGTTTTCTTATTTGTTAAAACGTATTCTTATTGAAGGTAATTTTATTGAAGTTCTTTTTTTTGTTGAAGTTGCTCTTGTTGAAGTTCTTGTAGTTATTGAGCCACTTGTTGTTGATGAAGTTGTTGTTCCTTGAGTATTTATTGTTCTAGTAGTTCTTCTTATTGTAGTACTTGTTCTTCTAATTCTTCTTCCTTTAGCAGTTCTTCGTTTTTTAAAACCTTTAGCTAATTCTTCTACTTGATTTGTAGGTTGAGAAAGTTGACTGTAGCTTTCAGCCATTGCTTCCGTCGGAATGGTTAAGCAAACAATTGCACCAAAAGTTGATAAAGCTAAAGAAATTTTCTTAGTAATCATGATGTTAGACCTAATTTATGTTGAGTTTCCTTACAATTAGAGTGCGAGCAATGATTGTGAATCAATTAACCTCGCTTTCTATTTATTGATTGGTCTAACTGTATAAGTGGTATGCAGGTTTATAATTTTTTTATTGCTGATTTTTCAATTTGATGAGTTTTTATATAAATGAAAAAACCCGATTGTTGAAAATCGAGTTTATCAAGAGTGGTTTGTAGTAAGGAATGCGCGTCCTTTCCTTAATTTGAGCGATAAATCGCTTACTACGAACTTTATTCCCCTGATTCTACCAATACAATTTCAGCAAAGCCATTCTTATCTAAATTATCCCAAGTAAGCGATTTAGATAAATTATTCCAAGCGGTTTTTAGTTCTGTATTCTTTGGATTAGCAAAATACTTTTCAGCTAATAAACTAATACCGTCGTACCAAATATTATTTTGAATATAACTTTGGTATTCTTGGTTCTTTAATTGAGATGTCATCGGAACCCGTCTGATCCATCCAGTTAAAATTTGGTCTGGTTCATCGGTTTTATTGCCAACACAATATAAAATCAAATTCCAGCGATAATCTTTATTTGCTTTTAATGCATATTTTGACTGTTGAGGAATTGAAACTTTAACTATTCCCGGTTTTCCAGTTAACTTAATCGCAGTACGGTAAACTGTTTTCAGTTCTTGTGGGTCTTTTAACGCAAATTCAATATTACTGATTTTGTTAGCAGCATAAGGAACGTTAAATAATAAATTCGGAAATTCGGAAACGGTGAAATCTTTACCGTTATTAGCTACCAAAGCCCTTAAAGGTAAATTCGTTTCGGGACAATTAGTTTGGGGACGAGAACCTCCCGGAGTTGAAGTTCCTGTGGGAGTACCAGTATCCGGTGCTGCTGGTAATTCTTCCTCTTGAGAATTAGTTTGTGCTGTTACTAGATTGGGATAAATTGTTAAGCTAGTAAATCCTAAAGTTATCGCCAGAAATAGTTTGAATTTATTTTTTAAAGTATTCATGAGCTAAATTTCAATATAGTAAATTTACTGTTTATTGTTTTTTGAAATTGTATCATTATCTGATAGTAATCTAATTAGTTAGAAATAAATTTTTTGTAAAAGTATAAAAAACAATACAGATATTTACATAGTTAAATATTTATTAAATCAAGCAAATCGTTATCAAGAAATAAACCTTGATAACGAAATTTGTTGTCTTATTTAACTAAACCAAAATAATCAATTATTGAAGGGAATTGTTTGATTAGCTTAGACAAAAGTAAAGTCTTGGTGAAGGTTAACATGAGTAGTATCTTCAACAACAGCAATCAAATCTCCGTTACTTTTAATTAAAGTATCTAACGAGTGACCACCGGAGAAATTATCAAAACTTAGATGGTAATCGTGACTGCTACCAAGGAGTTGAATTGTATCACCTTCATGTCTATCAAAATCAGTGATAGTCGCATGACCGTGACCTAAATAGTATTTGCTATCTTGGATAAATTCTTTCGACCCTAGAATAAAAACATCAGCCCCATGACCACCAGTCAGAATATCGGATTCATTACTTCTTGGAGTGTTTCCTCCGAAAGCAACATAATAAGAAGCACCATAACCATCTAAAGTATCGTTACCATCACCACCAACCAGCTTATCGTTTCCTAAATCACCAAGAATATTATCGTGACCGTGTTCGCCGTAGAGAGTATCATGTCCCCAACCACCATTTAGATAGTCATTGCCTTTATCACCTTCAACAATATCATTCCCATAACCACCATATACATGGTCGTCACCTTTATCACCATCAACTACATCATTCCCATAACCACCAAATAGATAGTCATCACCTTCATCACCTTCGAGTTTATCATCCCCATAACCACCATATAGATAGTCATCACCACCCCGACCGTAAAGTTTATCGTTACCATCAGAACCATGTAAAGTATTTTTACCGCGATCTCCTTTAAGCTTGTCGTTTCCGGAACCCCCTGTTAAGTTTTCAATATTTTTCAGAGTTTCTTTGTAGTGTGAATCAGAAAAACTGGCGACTCCTTTTTTTAAATCCACATGAATGTCTTCGGTATGGTGGTAATAAGAAACCATATCAGAACCAATACCACCATCGTAATAATCTTCTCCACTATTACCTACAAGATAATCATTTCCCTCACCACCGTAAAGTGTGTCATTTCCATGACCACCATATAGATAGTCATTTCCATAACCACCATCTAGCTTGTCGTTACCACCTTCACCATATAAGAAGTCGTTTCCATATTCTCCAAATAATTTATCATCCTTATGACCACCGTAGATAGTATCATCACCACCTCGACCGTAGATAGCATGTTTATGGTGGTATCCTCTGTAGTCTAAGTTATCGTTACCGTGAGTTCCGTAGATAGTTTTAAAGTAAGACATAATCATTCCTCCGAGTTTAAAAGTTGAATTTGTTTTGTCTATTAAGCAATTGGTCTAGTTGTAAAAGCAGTATGCAGGGGTAAAATATTTTTTTATTTATTTCTGCGATCGCGCTCAACTAAGCGCTTGTATTAAGCAGTTGGTCTAGTTGTAAAATCAGTATGCAGAGGTAGAATATTTTTATAAGCTTTTTTGAGAAATTAGCTCACAAATAATCGTAAATAAGTCGTGAAAACGTAGAGACAGTCTGTACTTTGCAACCTCTCCAAACATCTGAAACATATATCTGCTTGATTGTCCTCTTAATAAAGCACTATATAAAGAGAAGATATTTTTACGTTTTTTTAAAATTTAGTCAGTATTTTTCTTGATACAGTAAATTTAGATATAAATTAAGCGCAGACCTGCATAATCGCCATACATTAGCACCAATAGATAAAAGTAGACTTGTTTTTATTTATTAAAAATTGGGGTGTAGCGAAGCGATTCATCTAAAAAATAGATAATAAGAAACTAGAAAAATGTCTAAATATCAACAAATTATTAATAGATTTTTAATGAGTATATCCTTAAAAGATAGTTCGAGAGGTACGGCAAGCGCACTTGCTCAACAGGAAACTCACCGAGGATTAAAACCTTTTTTAGAAAATCTGGTTGAAGATAACTTAATAAATACTGAAGATGATTTAGCCAGATATTTTCTGCAATTCTTACTAGAATCTAAGAGCATTTACCATTTATTGTGGAGGAATCAAGCAAAAATATCCGTAACTTTCAGCTATACATTTTGTTATAAAGTCGCGAAATTATGCTTGTTTAACTATTTACAGTTAATTTGTTTTTATGCAGCTAGAGATGTTAATCAAAAGTTAAGACAAACTTCCAATTCCGGTTCGTACTATGCTTTAGAAGACTGTTTTGTTATTGGTATTGAAATTGCCTTAACCCCAGCTTCTTTACTAAAAGGATATTGCTTTGATTCTCAAACAGCTTTACAAAGTTATGCTAGCGTAGCTCTAAATAGAACTATTAAAAATAAAATTCTTAGAGAATTAAAAGCAAAGTCTTTAAAATTCTCGGATAATGGGTTGCTGCGAAATACAACTAAAAGTAAATTAGAGCAAGCTTTAACTAATTTCGGTATTTCTAAAAGTAATATCATTAAATATTGTCTGGTTTGGCAAGCTTTTAATGAGTTTTTTTTAGAGCTTTATCCACCTACTAGTAGCGATGGAAGTCATCATCGCAAACCACCCACAACCGCTTTAACTGACGAACAACTCGATCGAATCGCAATCCGATATAACAAGCAAATTCGACGTTTGGAAATTCAGGAAACTAATAGCAATAGCCAAACTATCAAACAAATGCTAGCAACCTGCGTTCAATCGGTGCGAAATCTACAAAGCAAACGATTGGTATCTCTTGAAGAACACAACTATATTAATGAAATAGCATCAGAATCTACAAATGAACTAATTGCGGAAGAAACGCAACAACAATCAAAAGAAGTAAGAAATATTATTTTAGAAGAATTTCGAGCATTAGAAAAAACCGCTCAACAATCATTACTACTTTGGTTGGGTTTAGAAATCAATCAGAATGATTTTTTAGGGTTTTTGAATTTAGAAAAACAATATCAGGTAGCTCGTCATTTTCAACGGTATATTAAAACTATACTCAAAGCATTTATTAAACGCTATGGCGATATCTTAGGTAAAAATCTTGGTACGCGAGAAGTTGACAAACTTTGTAAAGATAAACTCAATGATGTTAAAAGCTATTTGAGCATTCATAGCAAAAACTTTTTCCGTCAGATATTAGCAAAAACGGTTTTAAATAAAATAAATGAATCGGATAAATTATGTTTAATTCCCTATCTGGATAAATTAAATGAATACAAACAGCAAAGAATTAAAGATATTGACATCAAAGATTCTTTAGCTGATGCTTATACTCAAGCAAAGAACAGCATTATTAAAATTCAGCAACCATTTTCAGCAGAAGTTGAAAATAATCTAGAAATTCACCTACAACAATTTAGTTCTGCTGTTGAAAAAATAGAAAGCTTTATCGAAAATTGGCTTGTAGTAAACCAAGCCGTATTATATCAAAATCCAAATTCAAATCAAAAAATAGAGGCATAACATGAATTTAAGTATAAATGATTTAGCATTAATTTATCCAGAACAAATTTTTATCGAATTTTCTCAACAAGAACGAGAAAAGATATGGAAATATTCGCAAAAACATCATTACGATAATGCAACCGCACGCTGGAGGAGTTATCTTAATTCTCTTTGTACAAATACTGTTTTAGAATATTTACAGGAATATATTAAAAACGAAACAGATTTACA
The DNA here is from genome assembly GCA_965234645.1 of Rivularia sp. (in: cyanobacteria). Taxonomy (GTDB): domain Bacteria; phylum Cyanobacteriota; class Cyanobacteriia; order Cyanobacteriales; family Nostocaceae; genus Rivularia. The sequence continues at coordinate 6,816,228 of OZ248344.1, forward strand.
ACTCCAAAATCTTCAAATTTGGCAAGAAAACGATTTATATAGTATTTGGAATGTAGTAAACGGTACGGCTATTGAATTAGATACAGCCAAACTGATATTAATACCTCACGAAGACAAAGATTTTTCCGAATTCAAAGTTCCTCGCGAATGGGTTGATTTACCGCAATGGGTAGGTAACTATTATCTAGCAGTAGAAATTAATTTATCAGAATCCTGGTTGCGGATATGTGGATATACAACTCATCAGCAGTTAAAAGAAATTGGCGAACATGATTTTACCGATGAAACCTATTCTATTGCAGTTGAAGAATTAACCGAAGACTTAACAGCGATGTGGACTGGAATAGAACTTTTTCCAACTCAAAAACCTGCTGTAGAAGCATTACCCGTTTTATCTAAAGCTGAAATAGAAGATTTATTAACAATTTTCAATGAATCGAACCCTTATTCACCGCGTTTAGATGTACCTTTTAGTAAATGGAGTGCATTTATCAGCGATGATACATTAAGAAAACAACTATACCAACAGCAGCAAAGTGAAAATACAGCAGTTGAAATTACCCAAACAATTAGCAAAGCAGCTGTAAACTTGGGACAATGGTTTGAGTCAGCATTTGAAACTGGTTGGCAATCTTTAGATACATTAATAAATTCCGATACGGGATTAGCTTTTGCTTTCAGACAAAAGAATACTTCTAAAGAGTTGACTGTTGAAGCAGCAAAAATAATTGATTTAGGAATGCAACTCGGAAATCAATCCGTAGCATTGCTAATCGGTTTAACACGAGAAAACGATAACAAAATCGGCGTTCGTATACAGTTACACCCTGCTGGTACACAAACTTACTTACCATCCTCAATCAAATTAGCATTGCGATCGCGTTCGGGGAAAGTGTTGCAGCAACTAGAATCGCGCACTCAAGATAACTTAATTCAGTTAAAACGATTTACTTGTCCTATAGGTAAAAAATTTAGCGTAGAAGTTGCGTTAGATAATTTTAGCATCACCGAAGATTTTACGATTGAAATGCCAGATTATGAGTAAAGTAGTCGTATTGAATTTGGGAAAAGGAAGTGTACAAACAGGGTTTCCTTTTGTCACTGCTCAATTAAAATTATCGGGTAAAGTAATGCAATTTACTGGTAGTTTACCAGCTTTACCTAAGTTAGTAGAGCTTTATCGTCGCTGGCAACTTTTTTACGAGTTATTATACAAAGCTCGTTCAATTAATATTCGTAGCATTCAGCCTTTAATTAATCAAGACGAAGACGATGACGATATAACTATTGATGAAGCAGACATAACTCATGTTAGTGATGCCGATTTTAACGATGTTTGTCAGCAACTGAAAATAAACTTGGATAATTGGTTAGATTCTCCAGAATTTCGCACAATAGAGCGTCAATTACGTAAAGAATTGCATCCTGAAGACGAAATTCATTTTATTATCCAAACTGAAGATAATCAGTTACGCAAAATTCCTTGGTACAATTGGCAATTTTTTGAAGATTATCCTCATGCTGAAATGTCTTTAAGTTCTCTGAACTTTGAACCGGGTAAAATTAAACATACCTCCGGAAAAAAAGTGAGAATTTTAGCAATTATTGGTGATAGTACCGGAATTGATGTTGAAACAGATAAACAATTAATCGCTAACCTAACAGGTGTAGAAGCAGTATTTTTAGTAGAACCTCAGCGTCAACAATTAGATGAACTGCTTTGGGATAAACGTGGATGGGATATACTATTTTTTGCCGGACATAGTAATACTCAGTACGACGATAATATAGGCAATATTTATATTAATAACACCGATAGTTTAACCATTAATGAATTAAAAAATGCTCTTCATAAAGCCATCGAAAGAGGTTTGCAGCTAGCAATTTTTAACTCTTGCGAAGGTTTGGGTTTAGCCGCTCAATTAACAGATTTACATATACCGCAAATCATTGTCATGCGGGAACCAGTTCCCGATAGTGTAGCGCAGCAATTCTTAAAGCATTTTCTGACAATTTTTGCGTATGGTGAATCTTTTTATTTAGCAGTAAGAGAAGCACGAGAAAGATTGCAGGGAATAGAAGGAGAATTTCCCGGTGCTTCTTGGCTACCCGTAATTTTTCAAAATCCCGCAGAAATCCCACCAACTTGGCAGCAATTACGAGATAAAGTTGACTCTATTCCTTTTCCCCTACCTTCATCAATTCTTCCATATATTAAACCCAAAATTTATACCGTAATCTCGATCGGCGTATTTATTACAGTATTATTGATGGGTTTGAGATGGTTGGGAGTAATGCAACCCTGGGAATTAAAAGCCTTTGATTTTTTAATGCAAAAAATGCCTGTTGAAAAAGCAGACAAGCGAATTTTAATTGTTGGTGCTGATGAAGAAGATATTAGCACTAATAGATACGGTTATCCTTTACCAGATGAAACTTTAAGCCAACTTTTAGCAAAAATTCAAACATATCAACCTGCTGCGATTGGAGTAGATATATTTAGAGATCAACCCGTACTTATAAACAACAGCAACCAAAATAATGACCAAAAAAATATAATCGATCGGTGGCAAGAAAATAAAAATTTAATTGCGATTTGTGCGGGGAATAATCTGAAAAATAGTATTGCACCACCACCAAATATTGCACCACAACAAGTCGGCTTTGTCGATCTATTTGATGATAAATCGCAAACTCAAGAACAAGATGATACCATTCGTCGCTATTTATTATCCCGCAGTCCGAACGCTATTTCTAATACCTCTCGTTGCAATACATCTTATTCTTTTGCTTGGCAATTAGCTTATAGATATTTTAAATCGAAAGAAATTCCCGTTAAAACAGTAGATAAAAATTGGCAGTTTGGCGATACTGTTATCAAACGTTTGCAGCCTCGGAGTGGTGGATATCAAAACTTAGATGCAAGCGGAAATCAACTATTAATTAATTATCGTAACACTCCTACCATTGCTCAACAAGTTACTATTAGAGATGTTTTAGATTCGAGTAATAACTTTAATTCTGAATGGATAAAAGATAGAATTGTATTAATTGGCATTACAGCAACAAGCATTCGCGATCTTCACGATACACCTTACGGAGAAATTAGAGGCTTATTTATTCACGCTCATGGGATAAGTCAAATTTTGAGTGCAGTAGAAGACAACCGCGCTCTAATATGGTGGCTACCTCAATGGGGAGATACTATTTTAGTTTTGTTTTTCTCTTGCGTGGGTGGAATAATAATTTGGTACTGGCGAAATCCTAAACATCAAATAATAGCAATTAGTAGCGCTGCAATTATTTTATATATAGTTTGCTGGTTTGCTTTAACAAAAGGTGTATGGTTTCCCTTGATTCCTTCCATGTTCGGTTTGCTTGGTACGGGTGGATTTGTCGCAGTTTACAGTATTAAATTATCCGGGAGGAAAATAGGAAGTAATATTTAGAAATCTAAAATTAAAGAGATTTAATATAGCGGTTTTCACTTAGATAGAATACAGATGAACCTCACCCCCATCCCCTCTCCATAAATCAGGAGAGGGGTGCCGGTCGGGCGGGGTGAGGTTTCGAGTGTATTGGACTCAACTGAAAACTGCTATATCCACCCGTCTCTACATTTTTAGTTAAATATCTAAAAAAACGGGACTCAACTAACTTAAGCCCCGTTTATTTAATACTTTTACCCAACACCCTTGAGTAAAAACTAATTTAATTTACTGAGGGTTAGCATCTTCAGCACTATCGCCACCTTCAACACTTGCTTCAACATTTACTCCCGTGACACCTTCAACTTCTTTAGTCAAAGGTTCAATTTGTTGAAATTCTTCTTGAGAAGAAACTGTACCACCAACGCTAACAACCCCTTCAGTTTCTTGAACTTCTAAGTTGCTAGTTGGTAATTTTTCTTTCAACTTTTTGCTAACTTCTTTTGATAAATCGCTCTCTAGCGGATTTTCTTCAGTGCTTGCAGTTGGATCTACAGGCGCAGTTTCGGCTCCGGGAACAGATGCAGGCTCTTGTAGAGGTTGATTTAAACCTTCTGTTTCGCTAGCTTCTCTTGCAGAGGGTTGCAAAGCTTCGTTTGTAGCACCAGGTTCCGATCCAGTTTTAGCGGCTTCTTCGCCACAACCAACTGCACCTGTTACTAAAATACCGCTGATGAGAAGAGGAATAAATTTTTTCATTTGAATCTCCTTTTAGAGCCAGATGAAGCAACTAAATAAATGGTGTGTTGTGTTGAGGAGCGAATGTTTTAAAAACAATCGAATATGAGACTGAACAAGCACCATAACAGGTACCGGGTTGAGCGAAAACTAAAGATAAAATTACTTCAACAAGAAGTATTCTCTTCAATCTCAATCAGGCGATCGCGAACAAATGCGGCACCGCATCAGGAAAAGCATTGTATCTTCTTAACCAGCTTGTCAAGATTTAAATGCTTGTATGCAATGCCGCCGGACAGCAGCTATTTGATGTTAGCAAATTTGTGAAACTTAGCCACCTTTTTTCCAAGTTTCTGTTAGTTTGATAAATCTAATTGAGAATCAAACTTCAAAACAGTTTACAGAAGCTCAATTCAGTCAGTTATCTATCTTTACACTGAAGCCATTTGTTGCAACTTTTTTTGCTGCCTTTTAGATATTAATACTGTTTTTACAGTCAAAAAAAGTATCGGTACATATAAAAGTTTAATAACATATTGCATTACTCATTAATAATTAACAACTCATTATTAACCTACTAGCAATAAGATAAACGGTTTTTGTTGAAATTTAGTTATTTGTGAGTATTTATGTAGTAAAACACAATTACAATTTCACCCTTTACACTCTTGACAGTTTCAACTTATTTTGAGAAGCAAAAATCTGTTATAAATAGTACGAATATAAAAGTCAAATTTTTAAAAGTATTTTTCTCAAAGACTCACTTGCGATCGATGCGGTTCCTATCGAAGAGATTGATAAATAATCAAAATTTATATTAAACATTCAAATGAGTAATATCCCGTGCCTTTGTATTAATAAACTTGTTATTAATTAATAGCTATGTATTCAATTTAAAACAAAAACCGGATCTTAAAAACGAATTAAGGCAAAACATTTAATCCTTTCGAGATCCCCCATTATCCCCCTTCGGAATTGGGGTACTTTAACCCGTCTTGGCAAGGGGGAAGGGGGGATCAAAGCAGTAATGAGGTTACAACTGATACTTTTGTCCCCATGCCCTTAGAACGAGCAATCTTTACTATCGACGGTCAACAATTACAACTTTAGAGTCATTATCGGCAGCCAACTTTGGATTTTGATTTACAGTATCAACTTCAGACGTAGAATTTACATAATCCGAGTTTGTTTGTACCGAATTGGGTGCATTGTAAATCTCAAATTCTTCAATACCGCGATTTCTGACAATAGCTTCGGCGCGGTTAATTTCCGCTTCCGTTCCATCTAAAACTAATAAATAATCGCCGCGTTCGATTCGCTGATTATATACTTTTGCTTGTTCTTCAGGAATTCCCAAACCAACCAGCGCACCCAATAAACCACCAGTCGCTGCACCAATACCAGCACCAGCAACAGTAGTTACAAGAGTCGTTGCAATTTCACCAGCAAGCAATATCGGACCAACACCAGGAACCGCCAAACTACCCAAACCCACAAGTAAACCTGTTATACCTCCAAAAACCCCACCCGTGAGCGCCCCCGTTGATGCACCTTCATCAGCCTGGTTTCCAACGTGTTCGGTCGTTTCCACACCAGCAAGCTTATTACCAGTATCGTTATTTCTAGCGATCGCAGAAACTTTATTCATATCAAAACCAGCATCTCTAAGTTCGCGGAGTGCATATTCAAGATCGTTGCGGCTTGAAAATGCTCCAACAGCACGTTTATATTCGCCCAAAACCATTTATATTCTCCATTTAACAATAAGTCACAACACTTTTGTGTATCTGTATTACTGTTATTACCTCCTCGAACTTTAACTGAAATCAATCTTCAGTTGAGAATATGCATCTATCTTTAGGAAGGGCATTGGGATGGGGGGATGGGGGGATGAGGGAATGGGGAGATGGGGAGACAAGGGGACAAGGAGACAAGGAGACAAAAAGAATTTTAACCTTTGACCTTTGACTTTAACCTTTGACCTTTGACCTTTAACCTTTAACCTTTAACCTTTAACCTTTAATAACTGTTAACGGAAATCGCTCCTATCGTTGTTCGGTTCTACTACTTTCGTTAGAAGACATATATCGGTAAGCTCGTAAGTAATACTGAATTTCCAGTTTGCGGAAGCTGTTAGTTGCTTTTAAATAAAGGGGTGAACCCCAGTGTATAAGTATAAGTGGATTTTGCCGAGTTTAAAGGAAATTTTAGCCCAGCGTCAAGCAACTGAAGCTGAATGTTCGTTGCATAAAGCACGACAACAATGGCGTACTGCTTTAGGTGCTACTGAAGAGTTGCTGTTAAATACTTTATCTGTAGTTGCACCCGATACAACTCAAGGATTAGTTTTGGCTGCACCCGCACCCGTGTTGTGCGAGCCATTGCTAAATGATTGTTTGCGCACGGTAACTTTTACGGCAAAGCCATTTAATCCCTTGGCTTTGATGCCTTTTCATATGTCCGCAGATACTCAAGCAGAAAAAAATGCTTTCGATGAGTCGGTGTTGCCTCTGCTAAAAGTGGACCCATTGTCAAGGGAACAGTTCTGTTTAATTTTTACAGAAAAATTTTCATTAGTACTGGTTTTAGTAGAAGATAACGATAAAAGCAGTTTTTTATTTTCCTTCGATCCAGAAGTGGTTGAACAAGCATGGCAGGCGCTTGCTAGTAGGGTAATGTTAACTAATCCCGATTTCTTTACAGAATTGGATGAGTTGGTACAAAAATATTGCCCGGTAGCACCTGATTACCGCATTGTGATGCAATTTAGTCAGTTGTTGCTTTTAGAGTATCCAGAATCTTTCGATAAAGGAACAAAGGTTTACTCTAAAGGAACGGCAGAACATAAAAGCAAGTTTGAAGAAGTTAACGATCGCTACTCCAGTTCTACATCGACGAAACACCCATCTCGTTCGGATGTTGAATTGTTGCAAGCTTTTGCTCATGAAGTCCGTACTCCTTTAACAACAATTCGCACTACAACTCGTTTATTGTTGAAGCAGAAAGATTTACCACCACAGGTTCTCAAACGGTTACAATCTATCGATCGCGAATGTACCGAACAAATCGATCGGATGGAATTGCTCTTTAGGGCAGCAGAATTAGAAACTTCCAACTCATCAAGCTCTCAGCTAACGGCGATGTGTTTGGAACAAATGTTGCAATCTTGTATTCCTCGTTGGCAACAAGCTGCAAATCGGCGAAATCTAACTTTGGATGTTGTTTTACCACAGCAAATGCCTACCGTGGTAACTAATCCAAATATGCTCGATCGAGTTTTGACTGGCTTGATGGAAAACTTGACTCGCAATTTACCTGCGGGTAGTCATATTCAGGTGGAAGTTATTCAAGCTGGCGATCGATTAAAGTTGCAATTGCTACCTAATACAACTTTTGATACATCAGCTTCGACGCAACCCATACGTAAAGCGATCGGTCAATTACTGACGTTTCAACCCGAAACGGGCACAATTAGCCTGAATTTGGCTGCAACCAAGCATTTATTTCAAGCTATTGGCGGTAAGTTGATTGTACGCGAACGTCCTCAACAAGGGGAAGTATTAACTATTTATTTACCTTTGGAAGGAGTAGATAAATCTAATTCTTGCTTCGATAAATTTGGAAAATACGGGTTGAAAGTTAATACAAGTCAAAGGTCAAAGGTTAAAGGTTAAAGGTTAAACGAGTTAGGAGTAGTGAGTAGTGAGTAGTGAGTAGTGAGTAGTGAGTAGTGAGTTAGGAGTTAGGAATTAATTTATCCTTGTCCCCTTGTCTCCTCATCTCCCCATCTCCCCATCTCCCCATCAGCTTGAGGCGGTGGCTAAAAGTACTTTAAAACTAGAACCTTCACCTGGAATTGAAGATACAGAAATGCTTCCACCGCAACGCTTGAGTAATTTTTCTACAATAGTTAAACCCAAACCCGCGCTTCCTGTCTCTTCGGTGGCTAGGGGGCGGACTTTGTAAAAGCGGTTAAATATTTTAGAAATTTCATTCTCTGGGATACCTACACCTGTATCGCGAAATTCTAACTGTACGTAACCTTTTTGCATACGGGTTCTTACCCAAACTTGACCGCCATTCGGTGTAAATTTGATGCAGTTAGAAAGAAGGTTAATGACAATTTGTCTTAATCCACCGCTGACACACCAAACATACGGTAAATCATTTGGTACGGTATATGCCAGCATGATGCCTCTTTCTTGTGCCAAAGGTTGGTAAGTGCTGACGACTCCAGGAACCACTTCAGATAAACACACTGGTTCTAAAAAAGTATTTTCTAAATTGCGCTCCAACTCCACCAAATCCATTACACCAGTAATCAAATAATTTTGGCGATCGCACTCTCGTTTAATCATGTCTAAATAACGCTGTCGCTGAGGTGCTTTGATACTAGGAGAATTTAATAATGAAAGTGCTGTTTTGACGTGTGTTAGAGGTACAAGTAGTTCTTGACATACATTTCTTAAGTATTCGTCTTTGGCTTGTAACTCACTACGAAGTGTTTGGTTTTGCTGTTTAAAGTTGCCGAACCGATTTTTATATTTTCGAGAACTGATTTCTTCTTGTCGCTTAACTTGTGTCAGAAATAATTGACTAGTTAAAGCTGCTTGGGGCAATTGAGGATAAACAAATTCGCTAGTTGCTATATTAAACTTTTCTAAATTACTAAAATTATTTATACCATCTAATACTCGCTGGATTACTTCACCATTAAAAGTATGAACAGTTACCAGCGACGGAATTTTAGAATTATTTTTCTGATTTAAATTCGGCTTTGTAAGTTTTTTTCGCGGACGATGCGCCAAAATAAAACTGCAAAACTCCTCAGATAAAATAATTAAAAAATACTCTCGCCTTATTTGACGATTATCTGTGACAAGCTGTATTGAATGATGCGACAAACCAGTTGTATCCGTATAGCCATCCGAATTATTTACATCAAATCCTTCTACAACATTCGTTTGAATTTCTCCAACCTCACCCAGTTGGCAATCATAAATAGTCGCATCACTTAAATGCTGCTGATAACGCTTTAATTCCGAGTAAAAAATATTCAGAGGTGGAAATTTAACCACAACAGTAGCTGATATTTTCTGTTCAATTAATAAATCAACTTGTGACTTTACCATTGACAGCAGAGTCACACAACTAAGAGTTAAACGTTTTGGAGGCGTTTGTGCGTCCATTGCCAACTGATAGATAGATAAATTTTGAGGTGGAGATAAATTCATAACAACTAGAGAAAACAAAAGAAGGAAAACCTAAGAAGTATCCAGCAATAAATAATACTTTCTTAGATTCTCCCCCCTAAGTGTAATTTTTTTACAAAAAGATAAAAAATTAGAATTGTGAATTGGGAATAGTTAGGAGTTAGGAGTTAGGAGTTAGGAGTTATGAGTTAGGAGTTATGAATTAATAATTGCGTTCAGGCGGAGCCTGCGGCTCATTGCTCATTGCTCATTGCGTTCAGGCGGAGCCTGCGGCTCATTGGTAATTGTCCCTCTACCCCCTCTCTCCTTGTCCCCTTGTCCCCTTGTCCCCTTGTCCCCCCATCCCCCCATCTCCCCATCTCCCTATCATCCCTTCAACCTCTCTCCCAAAGCTTCCCGCGCGTGTTCTCTGTCGTCGAAGTGAATTTTTTCGGTGCCGAGGATTTGGTAATCTTCGTGTCCTTTTCCGGCTAACAATATTCCGTCTCCAGATTTTGCTTCCATAATTGCAGTACGAATGGCGGTAGCGCGATCGCCAATTACCATCGGTTCAACTGAAGAGGGTATTCCGGTCAAGATATCTTGTAAAATACTTTCTGGGTCTTCGGTACGGGGATTGTCGGAAGTGACTACTGCTAAATCGGCTTGCTCGGCGGCGATTTTACCCATTTTGGGACGCTTTGTTTTGTCTCTGTCTCCACCGCAACCGAATACGCAAATCATTTTACCCGGAATAAATGGACGTGATGCTTTTAACAAGTTTTCCAAACTATCGGGGGTATGGGCGTAGTCTACAATCACGCTGACATCTTGATTTGAATCGATTTGGACTCTTTCCATACGTCCGGGAACTCCCTCAAATTCGGGTATCGCGGCAGCTATTAATTGTAAATCTAAGTCGAAATTTAAAACGGCTCCTACAGCCGCTAGTAAATTTTCTAAGTTAAATTGTCCGACAAGGGGCGAATTGAAAGCTACGTCTCCTTTTGGAGTATGTAGAGTGCCGTTAACCCCATTGGGTTCGTAACTCAAGTCACTCATATATAAGTCAGCAGTGGAATCGTTAACGCTGTAACTCCACACTTTTTCGCCTAAAGATTCTATTAACCGCTTACCATAAGAGTCATCTAAGTTAATAACTGCCCTTCCCGTAAGATAATCGGAACTAAATAGTAAGCTTTTAGCAGCAAAATAATCTTCCATATCTTTGTGGTAATCAAGGTGATCTTGAGTCAAGTTGGTAAATACTCCAACTTCAAATTTGCAACCCAAAACCCTTCCTTGTGCCAAAGCATGGGAACTTACTTCCATTGTTCCATATTCATTACCAGCATCGAGAGCGGCTTTCAATTGTTTTTGCAACTCCACTGCAAACGGCGTAGTGTAAGCAGCAGTTTGCACAAAGCCCTTCCAGCGAGTGTATAGAGTCCCCATTAAAGCGGCAGATAACTCAGCTTTATTCAGGAAATATTCAATTAAATGGCTGGTTGTAGTCTTACCGTTCGTTCCCGTTACCCCAATTAACTTTAATTTTTGTCCGGGATAATCGTAAAAAGCCGCAGCTAGTTGAGCGCAAGCTTTAGTCATATCCGCAGCCACGATCGTCAAAGGAGAATTTCCGTCAACTCCCTGTTGATAAGGGGGAGCAAGGGGGGGATACTTTTCGGCAGCTTGGGGAGAAATAACTGCGGCGATCGCACCAGCTTTAATGGCGCTTTCCCAAAAATCTCCACCATCAACTCGCGTACCCGGCATTCCAATAAACACATCCCCGACATTAGTAGCATGGGAATTCGTCGTCAAACCCTTAACTTCAGCATCCATAGCGGGATGTTGGGGTAATTGCGACATCCCATCAATAGCACCTAGTAATTCACGCAGTTTCATCTAGTCAACCTCGTCACAAGCATTGCTTGGGCTTATTTTGCAACATTTTTCAGGATATACAAATAGTCAAATATACTTCCGGAGAGTTTTTTCTAGCTGAGTAACCGAAGTACGGGGAGAAGGGCGCGGAATTGTTTGCAAATTATCATCTTTTGCTACACACAGTACGGGTACTTCATACTCATAAGCAGCAAACCAATCTTCACGAGTTGTAATATCGCGCACCTCTAATTCTAAAGAAGCGAAATCCGGAATTTGCATTATAGTTTCCAACTTTTCCTGCAAACCCTCGCATAAATGACATCCCGGCTTGCTGTATAAGATTAATTTCATAATTTTGAATGGGGCATTGGGCATAGTTAGGAGTGAGGAGTACTTCGACAAGCTTAGTAACCTTATTGAGTTATGAGTTAGGAGTTAGGAGTTAGGAGTTATGAGTTATGAGTTAGGAGTACTTCGACAAGCTCAGTAACCTTATTGAGTTATGAGTTATGAGTTAGGAGTTAAGAGTAGTGAGTTAGGAGTTAGGAATTAATAATTGCGTTCAGGCGGAGCCTGCGGCTCCGCCGCGAATTGGTAATTGTCCCTCTTCCCCCTCTACCCCCTCTCCCCATCTCCCTCCTCTTAACTGCTAACTGCTCACTGTTCACTGTTAACTGATATTTGGGAACTATAAATACTAAAGACTGTAACTCAAGATTGCATTTCTACCATGACTGAAAATACGATCGCTATTGATAAAAGTATTTATGAATCACTATGCCAAGAAAATCAGCAGTTAAAAGATAAGTTACAACTATGTGAACAATTATTTCAACTCGCGATCGATAATATCTCGCATTCCGTGTTCTGGAAAGACAGGAATTCGGTTTATCTAGGCTGTAACCGCAATTTTGCTGAAGATGCTGGTATTGGTGAACCGTCCAATATAGTAGGTAAAAGCGATCGCGATTTACCTTGGGTTGAAGAGGAAACACAATGGTTTCAAGAATACGATGACAAACGGGTTATGGATAGTGGTGTACCCGAACTTAATATTATTGAAACTAAAGTACAAGCAGATGGGAATTTGTTCTGGTTAAATACGAATAAAATTCCTTTGCGCGACGGTGAAGGTAATGCGATCGGTATTTTTGGTACTGTTGAAAATATTACCGAACGCAAGCAAGTAGAAGAAGAACTTAAAAGATTAAACGAAACATTAGAAATTAAAGTTAAGCGACGTACAGCGCAGTTACATGAAAGCGAGATGCGACTTTCCCGGTTAGCAGATAATGTACCGGGAATGATTTTCCAATTTCAACTAAATCTCGATGGTACGATTTCTTTTCCCTACGTTTCTTCAGGATGCCGAGATATTTGGGAAGTTGAACCGCAACAGGTGTATGACGATGCCGATTTGTTGTTTACAATGATTCATCCCCAAGATTTACCTGCGTTGAAAGAATCAATTGCTATTTCTGCTCAAACTCTTCAAAATTGGGAATATGAATGGCGGATTACTACTTCAAATGGTAATAATAAGTGGTTAAAAGGTGTTTCTAAACCTCAATTACAGCTAGATAATTCTATTCTTTGGGATGGCTGCGTAGTTGATATTAGCAAACGCAAGCAAGCCGAACGCGCACTACAAAGACTCAATGAAGAATTAGAAACAAAAGTAGAACAACGTACTTTAGCACTTCGTCAAAGCGAAGCAAGATTAAAAAAAATAACAGATAGCGTACCGGGGATGATTAACGAATTCTGCTTACATCCCGACGGTAAAATGTCATTCCCCTATGTATCTTCTGGCTGTTGGGAAATCTTTGAGGTTGAACCATCAAAAGCTCAGCAAAATAGCCAATTATTGTTTGCTTGTACCCATCCCGACGATCTTCGAGCTTTACAACGAAGTATTGCCAATTCTGCACAAACTTTTGATATTTGGGAATACCAATGGCGGATTATAACTACAAGCGGTAAACAAAAATGGTTAAAAGGCGTTTCTAAACCTGAATTACAATTGGATAATTCTATTCTTTGGTATAGTTGTGTAATTGATATTACCGAACAGAAAAAAGTAGAAGCAAAATTACAAGAGCAAGAACAATTTTTACGCAGCATTTACGATGGAATGGAACATAATATATTTGTCGTCGATGTTGATGGTGGCGAATTACGTTGTGCGGGTATCAACTCTTTCGGACTGCGGATGATAGGTTTATCTAATACTGAAGTTATTGGTAAAACTTTAGAAGAAATATTTGGTGTAGATGCAGCAACAGGAATATATTCAAAATGTAAAAACTGTATAGAAGCTGGGACTGCGGTTACTTATGAAGAATCTCTGATATTACAAGGTAAAGAAACCTGGTTGTTAACAACTATGAATCCGATCGAAGACGATCGAGGTAAAATTTATCGATTGGTAGGTACAACAATAAATATTACCGATCGCAAGCAAGCAGAAGAAGAACTTAAAGCTAGTCAGCATTTTATTCAAAGGATTACAGATTCTTCACCAAGTATGCTTTATATCCACGATGTTGAAGTGCAAAGAACTATTTACGCAAATAAAGAAGCTGCTACTTTTCTTGGTTATTCTGACGAAGAAATTCAAGCTTCAAAAGGCAACTTTATGTTCAAGATAATCCATCCAGAAGACTTTGAAAAAATTATTTCGCTACAGCAAAAAATACTTGCGGCTGCGGATGGGGATATTTTAGAATTTGAATATCGCGTCAAACATTCTAGTGGTGAATGGCATTGGTTTTACGATAGACAAACAGTTTTTCATCGCAACGAAGATGGAACGGTTAAGCAATTGTTAGGTGTTGCAACCGATATCACTCAACGTAAACTAGCAGAAATTCAGGTACAGGAAAAAGCTGTTGAGTTAGAAAAGACTCTACAAAAACTGCAACAAACTCAAGCACAACTGATTCAAACTGAAAAAATGTCCGGTTTAGGTCAAATGGTAGCAGGTGTCGCTCACGAAATTAATAACCCCGCAAACTTTATTCATGGAAATCTTTCTTTCGTTTGCGAATATACCGAAGATTTATTCAGACTTTTAGAACTTTATCAAAAACATTACCCGAATCCAGCAAAGGAAATTAAACAAGAAGTTGCAGCAATAGAACTGGATTTTCTCAAAGAAGATTTAACAAAAATCCTCACTTCAATGGGAGAAGGTACGCGACGCATTCGGGAAATTGTTTTATCATTGCGTAATTTTTCACGCTTAGATGAATCTGAGTTCAAAAAAGTAGATATCCACGAAGGGATAGAATCTACGTTAATGATTTTACAAAATCGTTTGAAGCCGAAACCCAATTCTTGTGGGATTGAAATTATTAAAGAATACGGTAATCTTCCTTTTCTTGAATGCTATCCTTCTCAACTAAATCAAGTCTTTATGAATATCTTAGTTAATGCAATTGATGCATTAGAAGAAAAAATTAACAATAATAATAGTTTTATTCCTCAAATTAGAATTTTTACTAAAAAGACAAACACTAACACCGCTCAAATAAGCATTTCCGATAACGGTTCCGGTATTCCTCAAAATATCATATATAAACTTTTTGACCCTTTTTTCACCACCAAAGAAGTTGGAAAAGGTACGGGATTAGGTTTGTCAGTCAGCTACCAGATTATTGTAGATAAACATCGTGGAAAATTATCTTGTGAATCTGTAAAAGGTGAAGGAACGGATTTTATTATCGAGATTCCCATTCGTCATAATTAACAATTATCAATTAGGCATTGGAGACAAAAAAATGGACAAATTCACCGGAATGCACCTGTGTTAGAAACTTGTTTTTTCATGCGATCGGCGCAAGATGCGAGCAAATTTGTAATCTAAAATCTAAAACCCAAAATCTAAAACCCCGCTCGTCACTAAGCGGGGTTATGTAAACTTATATTACGCAATAAATTTCGCCTTCGTCTTAAAACATATTCATGATAGTGATGACGCTAGCGCCGGTAATCATCACCAAAACGCCCATTAGTAAAGACTCTTTGAGCGCGTTTGGACCTTTTGATTCATTCATTTTTTTACAATCCTTTGATTATTAAATATCTTATTAGATTATCAGTAACCGTATAATTATCTACAAAATCCTCTTAAAACTTAAAATTACGTAAACTTACTTAGTAATTACTACCGTATCTACTTTAGTCCAAAACGATCGGTTTTTAACTCCTAACTCCTAACTCTTAACTCCTAACAAAATACTGAATCCCGACCGGATTATGTGCCTTTGTGCGGTAAAATTATTTTATCCCTGCTATGTAAGCATTTGAACGATTAATTTGTTATGACTATTTCCCCAGCATCTACTCAATTTACTGATTCCAAATTAGAAGAGTTGAACCAAAAATACGAAACTGCTCATCCAAGAGAAATTTTGGCATGGAGTGCGGAAAATGTTTCTACAGGTTTGGTGCAAACAAGCGCTTTCAATGTGGATGATATTGTTATTACTGACATTCTTTATCGCGAACTCAAGCAGCAAACACCAGTAATTTTTCTCGATACGCTATTTCATTTCCGCGAAACTTTAGAATTAGTAGAAAAAGTAAAGCAGCTATATAACGTAAATCTGAAAGTTTATAAAAATGAGAATGTTGATAGCCGCGAAGCTTTTACTGCTAAATACGGTGAAGCGCTTTGGGATAAAGACATTGTAAAATTTCACGACGTTACCAAAATAGAACCTTTGCAACGAGGTTTGGACGAACTTGATACCGTTGCTTGGATAACTGGACGCAGACGCGATCAAGCACCAACTCGCGCAAGTATGCCGATTTTTGAGTTGGATAAAAAAGGTCGTCTCAAAATTAATCCTTTGGCTACCTGGACTCGCAAAGAAACTTGGGATTTTGTTGGCGAACACAAAGTTATTTACAATCCTTTACATGACCAAGGTTATCCCAGTGTTGGGGATGAACCTATCACTACCAAAGTGGGAGAAGGCGAAAGCGAACGTGATGGACGCTGGCGCGGTACTGGAAAAACCGAGTGTGGAATACATATTTAAAAGGTCAAAGGTTAAAGGTCAAAGGTTAAAGGTTAAAGGTCAAAGGTAAATAGTTAGGAGTTGAACTCTTTTTTGAATAACATTGGTGATACATATCAATGATGTAGAGACGTTGCAGTGCAACGTCTCTCTAAATTTTGATTTGTATGGAAAATTTGGTGAAATGATAGTTGAATTAGTTATAAGCTATAAGTTATGAGTTAAATGTAAATAGTTTTAACTTCATTTGTGAATAATGATTAATAATTGTCTTATAACCATTCAGCATTCAAATCAATTAAGGTGTATTTTGGTTAATAAAACAACTATTAATTAACAACTAACAACTAACTATTATGATTAAAATCCTCCACCTTTCCGACATTCACATGGGAAGTGGCTTTACCCACGGGCGGGTGAATCCTGAAACTGGTTTAAATACGCGCTTGGAAGATTTTGTCGGTACTTTATCCGTGTGTATCGATCGCGCTATAGAATCACAAGTAGATTTGGTGTTGTTTGGTGGCGATGCTTTCCCGGATGCAACGCCGCCACCTTACGTGCAGCAAGCGTTTGCGGGTCAGTTTCGCCGCTTGGTGGATGCTCAAATCCCTACAGTATTACTTGTTGGAAATCACGACCAACATTCACAAGGGCAAGGCGGCGCAAGTCTATGTATTTACCGTACTTTAGGCGTGCCTGGTATTGTTGTAGGAGATACTTTAACTACGCATAATATTGAAACTCGTAGCGGTGCGATACAGGTGATAACTTTACCTTGGTTAACTCGTTCTGCTTTGATGACTCGTCAGGAAACCCAGGGTTTATCGTTAGGGGAAATCAATCAACTGTTAACCGAGCGTTTGCAAGTTGTATTAGAAGCAGAAATTCGTCGTCTCGATCCCGATGTGCCAATTGTACTTTTAGCTCATTTAATGGCAGATAATGCAAACTTGGGAGCAGAGCGTTTTTTGGCGGTGGGTAAAGGTTTCACTCTTCCTTTATCTTTGCTGACACGTCCATGTTTTGATTATGTAGCTTTAGGACACGTGCATCGTCACCAAAATTTGAATAAATCTAACAAACCCCCGGTAATATATCCCGGAAGCATCGAACGAGTTGATTTTAGCGAAGAAAAGGAAGACAAAGGCTATGTCATGGTAGAAGTTGAATCGGGTAGCGCTAAATGGGAATTTTGTCCTTTATCTGTTCGCGCTTTCCGCACCATTGAAGCAGACGTTTCTAAAGCCGAAGATCCGATCGCGGCGATCGCCAAAGTAGTAGCCAAAAATAATATTGAAGATGCGGTTGTAAGGTTAGTTTACAAGCTGCGTTCGGAACAATTAGATTTAATTGATAACGCTTCTTTACAAGAAATATTAAGTCCAGCGCATACTTATACCATTCATCCGGAATTAGTCAGTCAGTTAGCTCGTCCCCGCGTTCCAGAATTGAGTGCGAGTAGCAGCATCGATCCAATGGAAGCATTAAAAACTTATTTAAACAACCGTGAAGACCTTCAGGACATTGCTAATTCCATGTTAGAAGCGGCACATAAATTATTCGACTTAGAGTCAGAAGAGGTATTAGATTCTTCGGATAATAAGCATTCAGAAGGCGATCGAAATTCTGTAATTGGTGAAAATACACAGCTGCGTTTGTTATAAATATCTATTAATAAGCAGAAATATTAATGTTTATTGGTATAGCCTTGTTTATGCTGTCTATTTAAAATACGAATTGTAAGAATTTTAGGTGTTGAGAAAGCCGAATTTTTGAACAACACTAGCCTGCTTGCAAAGCTGATGAATAGCTATGCGGAAGTAGGTTATTTGTGTAGATTTGATAAAAAATCGATAATAAAAGTATAAAATTAAGTCAATAGTTACATTTTTTTGCTACAAAATATTTTATACAAATATCTAAAGATTTACCAAAAATTCGTAAAAATACTGCCTTTTTAAATATATGTTTTTACTGTATAAACTCTTTGTGTGATATTAATAAGTTAGAGGTTGATTTTACCTCTACCTCCCTTTATTTCCCTAATTCAGCTAGATTTTAGTAAACTTTAGTGTCTCTAAATTTAAGAGTCACTATTATTTTAAATATGATGATGCACCCGAACTAATAATTTGTCGTGGTGCATCATTACTTCATTGATGAATCATAAATAGCATGAATAGAAAATGAATAATATCTTTAACAATCTGAATCTTGAAATTTCTTGTTTAAAAAGCTATCTTGCTTTTTTAAAAAATAAAAACGTAGTAAACCATAGAGATAAAACAAGGAACATTATTCAAGAATCGACAGAACAATTAGCTGCTTCTTTCGATCGCATACCTTCTGATATTGATGATATTTTTACTTTATTAACAAATCACTTACAAAAAAATCCTGTAATAATTGGAAGTGCGTTTGCTTTCTCGCCTGAAATACGTTCCTCTTGCCCTTTCGTATTAAAAAATATAAATGGATTTGAAAGTAGAGATATTGCTCCCGAATTTCGTTACACTAACACCGTTTGGTATGACGTTCCAGTTAAGCAAAGAAAAGCTGTCTGGAGCGTTCCTTATTTTGATATTGGCAAAGCTGGTGAAGATATTCTTCTTACAACTTATTCTGTACCAGTCTTTAATAATAATACTAAGCTAGTAGGCGTAATTATCAGCGATCTTTTATTAGCAAAACTTGAAGAGATCCAGAAAATAGAATAATTTTTGAATTAAAGATTTACAGTTAAGATATAAAATTTAGGGATGTAAATTAAAAATACATCTATTTTTTTAATTATTATATATTCTTTATTCTCGATATCTTTTCTTATAAATTGCTTAATATTTTAGAAAAGTAACTCCAGTTTATATCCAAAATAAAAACAGCGCGATCGTAAATACGTTATCTAAGCATCGTTATTTATGGGGACTATCTTTTTAGTTTTTACTTGTTATGTTACTTAGCTTGTAGTGCGATCGCGATTCAATATAAATAGGTTAATAAAAATTAGCTGCCCCAGATATAAAACCGTTATATCTGAAACAACTATCTTAAAATTGCGATTTGTTACTGGATATTTATTATTCAACAAACTGCCAAAATTTCCAACTATTTAGTTTTGTATATCTTGTAATACAGACTATCCCGTAGGGCAATATCAAATGGACAATATTCTCCACGTACTTCAGTGAATATTCCAGAGTTTTCGATTATATTAAAAGAAGTAGGATGTGTTATGGGATCTGTAATGTACAAAATCCACATATGTCTGGGAGCTTGTTGATAAGACTGCTTAATATTCTCAATTACTGATGACAAAACATCTTCTTTAAAAGGTGCGAAAAAATAAAATATGCAATTATCTTCTGGAATTTCAAACTTTGCAGCGTCAGCGCAAACAGATTCAATGTCAATCTAAGCTATCTTTTCATCTCAAAACTCTTAAAGAAGCTAACTTAGTTTATGCTCGTCAGGAAGGACGCTGGATTTACTACAGTCTCAACTCGGCTCAGTTTGAGGTTTTAGAGCATTACCTCGCACAATACCGTCTCATCAACCAAGTATTACCCGCACCTGCTTGTAAAGATTCTTAATACTCATATCAATGTTTTTTGATTTATTTTTTCGGTATTGTGATATCGTTTACTTGAAACATCAATTTTTTTTGAAATGATGGAGATGTTCCGTTAAACTCAATGTAAGTACGTAGCATGAAAGCAACAGCAACGAAAATGGCTCTGATGCTAGGGGTATTAGTTCTGACGGCTAGCTGTACGAACACGTCTAACACTTCTAGCACTACTGTGTCCCAGGGAAAAGTATCTGAGGTTAGTAATTCTGAAACCACAATAAAAATTGATGGTTCGAGTACGGTATATCCAATTACACAGGCTATAGCTAAAGATTTCCAACTACAGAATCAAGCAGAAGTCAAAGTAGACGTTTCCGGTACTACAGGTGGCTTTGAAAGATTTTGTAAAGGAGAAACAGATATCAGTAACGCTTCGCGTCCGATTCTGAAGCAAGAATTGAAAACCTGTACTGCTAATGGCGTAATATTTACCGAGCTTCCGATTGCTTTTGATGCTTTGACTGTAGCGGTGAATCCTTAAAATAATTGGGCAAAAGATATTACGGTAGCGGAATTGAAGAAGATTTGGGAACCAGCAGCCCAAGGAAAGATTACCAACTGGAAACAGGTACGCGCTTCTTTTCCCGATAAGCCATTGAGTTTATATGGTGCTGGGGATAAATCGGGTACCTATGACTACTTTACAAAAGCGGTAGTCGGTGAATCTGGAGATAGTCGTAATGACTATACAGCCAGCGAAGACGATCGGGTTCTAGTTTATGGTGTCAGTAAAGACCCTAATGCTTTAGGTTATTTTGGCTATGCGTATTACGAACAAAACCAAGATAAATTAAAAGCTTTAGGAATAGATAACGGAAAAGGAGCAGTATTACCTTCGAGAGAAACGGTTGAAAAAGTACAATATCAACCACTTTCTCGTCCTCTGTTTATCTATGTAAATATTAAGTCTGCTCAAAAGAAAGCAGGGGTGAGAGACTTTGTAAGTTTCTATATCGAAAAAGCACCGACAGTTGTAAGTTCTGTAGGGTATGTACCTTTATCCGAAGAAGCTTATTACCTAGATAACGTTCAGTTTACTAGAGGCAAAGCGGGAACGGTATTTGAGGGAGAAGCCCGTTTGGATTTAACTATCGATGAAGTATTGCGGAAACGAGCCGAATTTTAACAGTTAACTGTAGATATTTTGGGGTTTACAGATGAGTACAAATAATTCGCAAGCTAATAAAGCACCAGTTAAAGCTGGGAGCAATCTGAGCTTTTTTGAAAAATACCTCACAGTTTGGGTTTTTTTCTGCATTATTGCCGGGATTGCATTAGGAAGAACATTTCCTGGGATAGCAACGGCATTAGATGCTATGAGCGTGTTTCAAGTATCTATTCCCATTGCGGTGTGTTTGTTTTTCATGATGTATCCCATCATGGTAAAAATCGACTTCAGCCAAGCAGTCAATGCCATTCGCGCTCCTAAACCTGTAATTCTTACCTTAGTAATCAACTGGTTGATTAAACCATTTACGATGGTTGCGTTTGCTCAGTTTTTCTTAGGATGGTTATTTCGTCCTTTGATTGAGGGAAGTGAAATAATTCGCGGTAGCGAAGTTGCGCTGTCAAATTCCTATATTGCTGGTGCGATTTTGTTAGGAATTGCTCCTTGTACCGCAATGGTATTGATGTGGGGATATCTTTCTTACAGCAACCAAGGACACACCTTAGTGATGGTAGCGGTGAATTCCCTGGCAATGCTATTTTTATACGCACCCTTGGGTAGATGGTTGTTAGCAGCGAACAATTTAGCTGTTCCTTGGCAAACTATCGTGTTATCGGTGTTGATTTATGTAGGATTACCCTTAGTAGCCGGGATATTCAGCCGTTACTGGATTATGAAACATAAAGGTAGGGAATGGTTTGAGAGACGATTTTTAAAGTATCTAACTCCAATTTCCATCACCGCTTTACTGTTAACTTTGGTACTTTTGTTTGCATTTAAGGGCGAACTAATTGTTAAAAATCCCCTACACATATTATTAATTGCCGTACCCCTATTTATCCAAACCAACTTCATCTTCTTGATTGCATATGTAGCAGCGCTGAAGCTAGATTTATCTTACGAAGATGCCGCACCAGCAGCTTTAATTGGCGCTAGCAATAACTTTGAAGTCGCTATTGCTACGGCAGTAATGCTATTTGGCTTGAATTCCGGTGCAGCCTTAGCAACAGTTGTAGGGGTTTTAATTGAAGTACCAGTGATGTTGATGTTAGTTGAATTTTGCAAGCGCACGGCAGCTTGGTTTCCACGGGAACCGGAAAAGGCGACTCTACGCGATCCGCGCCCTCCTTTAATTATACGGATGAATAACGATAGTTCTCTTAAGTGAATATGAAGTCATTCAAATGGCTGCCCAAGCTTGGTTAAAAGTTTTTTATAAGAAGATTACTCCAATTTTTTTGGAGTACATCGGAGAACAGCAGTCAAATCTTCCGTAGATTTCCGTTAATTCAATAATTATGACCGATTTTAATCATCCGCCCAGAATATTGTTTTTATACGGCTCCTTACGAGAGCGTTCCTACAGTCGGCTTGCAGCAGAAGAAGCATCTCGAATCATTGCTGGATTTGGTGCAGAAATTAAATTTTTTCATCCCCATGACTTACCGATTCGGGGTAGCGTACCCGAATCCCATGCCAAAGTCCAAGAATTACGGGAATTAAGTCAATGGTCAGAAGGTCAAGTTTGGTCATCTCCAGAAATGCACGGTAATCTTACTGGTATTCTCAAGAATCAAATTGACTGGATTCCTTTAAGTATAGGAGCAGTTAGACCAACTCAAGGAAGAACTTTGGCTGTAATGCAAGTCAGTGGTGGTTCTCAATCTTTCAATGCCGTAAATTCGATGCGCCTTTTAGGACGTTGGATGCGGATGTTTACAATACCCAATCAATCTTCCGTTGCCAAAGCTTACCAAGAGTTTAACGAAGACGGAACCATGAAAGATTCGCCTTATCGCGATCGCATTATTGATGTCATGGAAGAATTGTATAAATTTACCTTGCTGTTGCGCTCTGAAGTTGATTATCTGACGAACCGCTACAGCGAACGCAAACAAGAAGCAATCGAAGCAGGCATCAGTGCAGATAATTGTCTGCCTAAATTTTAGTACCTTTGAGTTCTCTTAAAAGTTTTTCTCACTCAACTGTTAGTTAATCTCACAAGAGGAAATACCATGAAAAAAATCATGTTTGTTTGTAAAAAAAATTCTCGTCGTTCCCAAATGGCAGAAGCCTTCGCTCGAACTTTAGGAGAAGGTAAAATAGGCGTTACTAGTTCGGGTTTGGAATCAAGTTTTGTAGACCCCAAAACAGTAGAAATCATGTCTGAGATTGGCATTGATATCAGCAATCAAAAATCCAAACCTTTAAGTGATTTTAATCCAGAAGATTACGATGCCGTGATTTCTTTATGTGGTTGCGGTGTAAATTTACCACCAGAATGGGTGACAAGAGATATATTTGAAGACTGGCAACTCGATGACCCTGAAGGTAAAGATATTGAAACATTCCGTCGTATCCGCGAGGAAGTTAAACAACGAGTAATAAAGTTAATTGAAACTTTGAGTTAGTTTCTCACAAGTTAGAAATAATTGCAGAATGTTAATACGTTCAAAAGCTTTATGCTGATTTAATTGCGTGAACTGAAGTGAAAATTCAATCAAAGTCAACAACTTAGGAAGAGGCTACCGTCGGCAGCCTCTTCTCTTCATCTACGGTGTACACACAAGTCTTAAAATCCTACCTGGAAGCAAGTTTTGAACTATGAGCTAAATAGCTCGAAGCCCTGTCCGAAGCGTTACCCTAACGGGTCAGCAAGCTGAACACGGAGTGTTCCCTATACGGGAAGGAGGAACGACGGTCTTCGGAGCGTGTCCGTCAGGACATAGCAATCGCAAAATGCTGGGAAAGATCCGCTACGCTCGCAATGACGATTTAACGCCGTTAAAATTAGTGTGTACACCGTAGCTTCTCTTCATAGGGCTATCTGTAACGCAATCGCAATCGTAATCCCAACTTAATATTGGTCAGTGCTTATAATCTTCTTGATTTCATCCTAATTTCATTTTCCAGTGTCACACTAGTAATCAAGTGCCGAAAAAGACACTAAATACCAAAGGTATTTTATCTAAAAACTTTTATAAGTATAATTTCTTTTTCTAGCTAATATTATTGATTAATATGGTCAAATCCTACCGCTCCCAACAATCTACAGCAATTCGTTGCATTTTTGGCACATTCTTGAGCCTATCATTGCTAGCTCCCGTATCAGTACTGGCACACGCTGGACATGGAGACGAATTTCAAAGCGAAAGTGATGCAGCAGGTACACCTAGTTCAGTACAAGTTGATACCGATACTGCCGATCGATTAGGTATTAAAGTTGAGCCTGCAAAAAAGCAACCGTTGGATATAGGGATAAAAACTACAGGACAAATTGAAACTTTACCAGACCAAAGAGTTGAGGTGACTGCACCGCTAACGAGCAAAGTAGTTGAACTATTGGTAAAACCAGGCAGTAAAGTTAAAAAAGGTCAAACTGTAGCGGTAATAGCTTCGCCTGAGTTAGTAGAGTTGCGCGTAGGTTCTCAAGAAAAACAAGCGGATGCACAAGGGGAATTACAGAAGGCACAAGCCGATTTGAAATTAGCCCAAGAAAATCTAGACCGTCAGCAAAAAATATCTGATGCTGAAATAGCACAGACACGCAGCCAATTAGCAGCAGCGATCGCCCAATATAACCGCGACTTGGCATTAGTAAACCAGCGTGGAGTTCTCAAAGTCGCTCAAGAAAACCTCAAACGCCAGCGGCAAATAGCTGCGGCGAATGTAGCACAAGCCACTACAGAAGTAGCAGTAGCTCAAGAACAATATGACCGAGATCGGGAATTAGTTGAAAAAGGGGCGTTGCCGAGACGGCAAATGTTAGAATCTCAGGCTAAATTATCCACCGCAAAAGCAGAACTTGCTAGAGCAAAAAGCACTCCAGAAGTAGTTCAAGCCGAATCGGAGGTTAAAAGGGCTGAAGTTGACTTGCCACTACGAGAATTACGAGATTCTCAATCCCGTGTAGCGGAAGCACAAACTCAACTTAAAAGAGCTATTGCCCGCCGAGATGTTTTAGAAGCACAGGCGCAACTCAAACGCGCTCAGTCCGATGTCCAAGTTGCAAATTCACGTATTAGCCTAAGTAATACTACCTATAAAACAAGATTGCAACAGTTGGGAACCACTGCTAATGCTAAAGGATTAATCACGATAACAGCACCCATTGATGGCACTGTTGCAGACCGCGAAGTTAACATCGGTCAATCTCTCCAAGATGCTGGTGGCAAGCTGATGACGATTATTAATGACGATCGAGTTTTCGCTACGGCGAATATTTATGAAAAAGATTTAGATAAAGTAAAAATTAATCAAAGGGTGAGAGTCAAAGTTGCTTCGCTCCCTGACAATACTTTTGAAGGAAAGATTAGCCGCATTGGTTCGGTAGTGGAAGGAGAAACGCGAGTTGTACCTGTCCAAGCGGAAATAAACAATACAAACGGGCAACTCAAACCCGGAATGTTTGCTGAGTTGGAAATACTCACAGATAAAACCGAAGCGGATGTTTTGGCAGTTCCAAACTCTGCGGTTGTAGATGTTAATGGTAAGAAAACAGTTTATGTGCAAAATGGAAATGCTTTCCAGCCTACAGAAGTCACTTTAGGACAAACAGCAGGGAACATGGTTGAAGTTAAGGCTGGTTTATTTGAAGGTGATATGATTGTTACCCAGCGTGCGCCGCAGCTTTACGCACAGTCTTTACGGAGTGGGAGTGCGAAACCAGGAGAGAAGAAAGGTTCTCATACCGAAGCAACGGAGAGTAAAACTAATATACCTATACCCTTATTGTTAACAACAACAGCAGCAGGCTCGTTGATAACTATTTTAGGTATTATGGGTGGGAATTTCTTACGAAAACGTCGTCAGAGTGCGGGTTTATCATCAGTTGGTGCGGAGGAAGACGAATCTGCAAGCTTTGAAACTGAAGCAGAGATTTATTTGGGCGATCGCGATCGGGTTGTTGCTGTCTCCGATCAACCAGAGAAGAAAATTTAACTGTCAAAAATTCATTAAATTTCATCTTGATTTCATCTTGGTCTGAGAGATTAGATACAGTACCCAACCGCGAATATTCTTAAATGAATTAATAATTGATGAGGAGTAAATCAATGCGATCGCTCAAATTAGGCTTTATAGTTCTAGCTAGTACGGGTTTATTGTTTTTAGGTGCTTGCGGTAATCAAGCTGCTGATACAAGCAATACAAATGGTGGTACTACTGAAACAGCAAGCACAACTGAAAGTAAAGCAAGTCACGAAACAGTAAGCAAAGGTGGACAAGTTGTTGAATCTGGAAAATATCACTTAGAGTTAGTACCTGAAAAAGAAGCTAATGCAACACATTTAGATTTATTCTTGCAAACAGGCGATAATCACGAAACAGTACCAAATGCCAACGTTACGGCTGATATTCAGTCACCTGATGGAACACAAAAGACAGTTCCTTTTACTTATGATGCGAGCGGTAAGCACTATGTCGCTATGTTAGAAAATGGTGCAGCAGGTCAATACCAAGTAAAAGTTATAGCAGACGTTGGCGGTGAAAAAGTAAACGGTCGGTTTAATTTTAATCGGTAAGACGATTAGTATTTTCCCGAAGATTACTGTTAAAAAAACCGCAGAGACAAGCCACTGCGTTGCGGGGGTTCCCCCCGTTGTAGCAAGTGGCGCGCAGAGAGCGCTGAGTAAGAGGGAAGAAGAGGAATTCGGAATAATTCTGATACAAGAAAAGATATAACTGCTTATACCAAGAGCCAAAACGAAGCTCAAATTTCATCCTGATTTCATTTATGGTTGAGATACTAAGTGTAGGTCTTCCTATTGAGCAGTTCAATTTACAAAGCTGTGACGGCTTACTAATAATCGACCACATTAGTTTTGATGGGTATTACTTTAGTCCTATTTATAGGACTTATGCTATTAGACAGGGACTTGCAGTCCCTGGCGGATTGGATGCCCACACCTCAAAATTAATGTGGTGAAGTAGCAGTACGTAGATAGCGGCATATGCCGCTTATATATTAGTTGGCTGTCATCAAAGACACCTTCAGATTCGTAGAATATACTTATTTTGTGTTTTTTAAATAAAATTTGCAAACTGGAGAAAAAATGAAGCGTATTCTAACTGCACTTGCGATTACTTCAATCACTATTATTACTGGTTGTACAAGCAAAGTAAACAGTAGCCAGACACCTGATAATAGTACTACTAATGTCGCCGATGTTAATCCTCATGAAGGTCATAACATGGATGCTATGACTCCTGACACAAAGGAAAATCCTCATGAGGGTCATGGTAGTCATTCTTCCGAATCTAAATTGGAGCCAGCAAATGCCACAACTCAACTAATTGTTCCCCCTAAAATTTCTGTTAATACACCTGTAGCTCTAGGGATTGATATCAAAGATCGACAAGGTAAGTCTATTACCAATTTCGATCGATTCCAAGAAAAATTAATGCATCTGATTGTTGTCAGTGACGACTTTGAGTCTTTCAATCACCTTCATCCTATATACAAAGGAAACGGACGGTTTGAAGTTCAAGCCGATTTTTCAAAGCCAGGTGGTTATACAATGTTTAGCGATTACAAAGTCGCTGGAAAAGCAGAACAAGTTTCAACTTTAAAACTCCAAGTTCCAGGTACAAATCCTAGTACGCCAAAAATTGATTTAGCAACAACTAAAACTTTCGGTGATACTAAGGCTAATCTCAAACTATCTCAACCTACTATCAAAGCAGGACAAGAAATACATTTAATTTTTAATTTATTAGATACTACAAGCAACCAACCACCGAAAGATTTACAAAATTACTTAGGTGAAAAAGGACATTTAGTTATCCTTAAACAATCATCACCGCTAACCGAAGCAAATTATATTCACGCTCATGCGTTGAGAGATACTCCCCCTGGTGAGATTCACTTTATGACCAGCTTTCCGCAACCAGGAAAATATAAGATGTGGGGTCAGTTCAATCGTAACGGTAAAATTGTTACTGCCGATTATTGGGTAAATGTACAATAAACTTGGTATGCAATCATGATCGATAACATTCTCAAGTGGTCAATTGTACAACGATGGCTGGTGGTGATTGGAGCAATGATTGTGATGATGTTAGGAGTTTACAACCTAACTCAAATGCCTTTGGATGTTTTTCCGAACTTTGCTCCACCTCAAGTAGAAATTCAAACCGAAGCACCAGGGCTGGCACCCGAAGAAGTAGAATCTTTAGTGACTTTACCTATTGAAAGTGCTGTTAATGGGACTCCGGGTGTAGAAACTGTACGTTCTTCCTCTGGAATTGGGATTTCTGTTGTCAGAGTTATATTTAATTGGGGAACCGATATTTATCAAGCGCGTCAGCTAGTCACCGAAAGATTGCAGCAAGCGTCGCAAAAACTGCCACAAAATATCGAAGCACCACAAATTTCGCCGATTAGTTCCCCTATCGGTACAGTGCTTTCCTACGCTTTTACTATCGATTCGGAAGGGGAAACCAAAACTGACATGATGGAGGTGAGACGATTTGTTGACCTAGTTGTGACAAACCGTCTGCTCGCAGTTCCGGGTGTTTCTCAATTAGTTTCTTATGGGGGAGATGTCCGTCAATATCAAGTTTTAGTTGACCCCGCAAAGTTGAAAGCTTTTAATGTTTCTTTAGAAGATGTCACCACCGCTGCTGCTAAAGCTAATAGTAATGCAGCTGGTGGATTTTTAATTGACCCAGACCAAGAATTATTAATTCGGGGTATTGGCAGAATTACTCAAATTGAGGATTTACAGAAATCAGTTGTTACCGCTCGTGATGGTACCCCTATACTTTTACGCGATATCGCCGATGTGCAAATTGGTGCAGCATTAAAGCGGGGTGATGGCAGTTTTAATACTCAGCCTGCGGTGGTGGTAATGGTTAATAAACAGCCCCAAGCTGATACTCCTACTGTAAGTCGGGCTGTTGAAGCGGCGATGGAAGAACTCAAGCCTAGTTTACCAGCTAATGTTAAGTACACGGTTTCTTTTCGCCAGGAAAGCTTTATTGAGGATGCAATAGAAAATGTTACCAGTTCTCTAAGGGATGGCACGATAATTGTTTCGATTATTTTGCTGATGTTTTTGATGAACTGGCGTACTGCCGTAATTACCCTTAGCGCTATTCCTTTGTCGGTGTTAATTGGGATGATGATTCTTAATTTCTTTGGTCAAGGTATTAATACTATGACCTTGGGAGGATTGGTAGTAGCTATCGGTTCGGTAGTTGATGATTCTATTGTGGATATGGAAAATGCCTACCGGGGATTGCGGGAAAACCAACAAGCAGAAAATCCTATTCATCCTTTCCAGGTGGTATATGATACTTCTGTAGAAGTGCGAACCAGTGTAATTTTATCCACAGTAATTATTGTCGTAGTTTTCGCGCCAATTTTTACTTTAAGTGGGGTAGAAGGTCGAATTTTTGCACCGATGGGCTGGGCTTATTTGGTGTCAATTTTATCTTCAACCTTGGTGGCAATGACTTTATCTCCAGCATTGTGTGCCATACTGCTAGCCAACCAGAGACTACCAGATGATGAAACTTGGGTAACTCGTTGGTCGCAAAGGTTATATCGTCCCTTGTTGAATTTTTCTATCAAACGTTCCAACGTGGTAATTTTGACCGCAATTGCAGCCTTTGTAGCATCAATGGTGATTTTTTCAAGTTTGGGACGAGTGTTTTTACCGGAATTCCAGGAACGGACTTTAGTAAACTCCATGCTGCTTTATCCCGGTACATCTTTGGAAGTTACCAACCAAGCCGGAAACGCAATTGAGTCAGCACTTAAAGATGACCCCCGTATTGCATCAGTACAGATGCGTTCCGGACGCGCTCCTGGAGATGCGGATGCTGCACCTGTTAACTTAACACACCTCGATATCGAAATTAGCGATGTAGGGATGAAAGATCGGGAAGCAACAGTAGAAAAAGTTAGGGAAGAATTTGCGAGAATACCCGGATCGGCGGCAGCTATCGGAGGTTTCATTTCTCACCGCATGGATGAAATTTTGTCCGGTGTCAGAAGTGCGATCGCCGTGAAAATATTCGGTCCGGAACTAGAGGAGTTACGCGCTTTGGGGAAAGAAGTAGAAGCCGTAATGAAAAATATTCCTGGTTTAGTAGACTTACAGTTAGAACCGCAAATACCTATCAAACAGGTGCAAATTCAGTTTGACAGAGATGCTGCGGCACGTTACGGTCTTTCTGTAGGCGATTTATCGGAAATTACCGAAACTGCACTTAATGGTCGGGTAGTGTCCCAAGTATTGGAAAAACAGCAGCTTTTCGATTTATTGGTGTGGTTAAAACCAGAAGCACGCAACAACTTGGACACCATTCGCAATTTACTTGTCGATACTCCCAACGGACAGAAGATACCCTTAGCAGCAGTAGCACAAATTGACTATGGAACTGGTCCGAATACCATTAACCGAGAAAACGTTTCCCGCTTAATTGTTGTTTCTGCAAACGTTTCTGGTAGAGATTTGGGTTCGGTGGTGGATGAAATTCGCGCCAAAGTTAAACAACAAGTACAAGTACCATCTGGTTACTTTATTCAGTATGGCGGTCAGTTTGAATCGGAACAACGAGCTTCCCAGAATTTACTGGTATTTGGCAGTTTATCAATGATTGCGATCGCGGTTTTGATGTATTTCGCCGTGAAATCAATATCCGCAACTTTGATAATTATGAGTAACCTACCTTTAGCATTAGTAGGAGGTGTTTTGTCTGTAGCTTTGGGTGGTGGTATCCTTTCCGTAGCATCAATGGTAGGATTTATTACTTTATTTGGTGTAGCTACTCGTAACGGTTTATTGCTAGTAGAAAATTATAACAGCAAGTTTGCGATCGGGATGCCTTTACGAGAAGTGATTTCCCAAGGTTCAACGGAAAGACTTGTTGCTATTTTAATGACAGCTTTAACATCTGCATTAGGTATGGTTCCTTTAGTAATCGGGACTGGTGCGGGTAAAGAAATTTTGCAACCTTTAGCGATAGTTGTATTGGGTGGTTTATTTACTTCTACAGCTTTAACTTTGTTGGTGCTTCCGGCTTTGTATAGTAAATTCGGCAAGTATTTGATACCCAAACAAAATTCATCCGTAGTTCAGATGGAAACCGCTTCAGAAATGACTGCGAATCAAGATTTAACTATTCTCAATAATAGTAAAAGGAGAAAATAAAAACTAAAAAACTAACACTTAAATTACTTCTTAGCGCTCCTCCGCGAATTCCTCAGCGTTCCTTTGCGTTAATAAATTATATTCTGAAAAATCAAGGAATCAAAAAAATGAAATCTCTAAAACTAAGTGCGATTATTTTAGGTAGTATAGGGTTAATTTTTGTAGGCGCTTGTAGTAATCAAACTGCAAATTCAGAAGATTCAGCGGCGAATCAAACTGAAACCGTAGCACAGAAAGGTCACTCAGAAAATGACGGTCATGACCATTCCGAAGATGAAAAAGAAGGGGAACATTCTCACGGTGGTCAAGTTATAGAATCCGGTCAATATCATTTAGAACTTGTCGCAGAACCAAGTGATGATGGAACTCATATGGATTTTTATTTATAAAAAGGTGAAAAACACGAAAAAATTAGCAATGCTCAAGTAACGGCTCAAGTTCAATTACCCAATGGGGAGCAAAAATCTATCCCTCTTGAATATGAAGCTGACGAAAAACATTATCACGCCATACTTCCAGAAAAAGTAGCAGGAGAATATAAAGTAGCTATTCTTTCCGAAGTTGATGGTGAAAAAGTTAACGGTCGCTTTAGCTTTAAAAGATAATTTATAGGTTAAGTATTTCTAAAAGCTTAAAAGCCTAAAGTTTGCCTACGGAGAAGCTCCTATTGGGCAAACTTTAGATCGGGTTCAAATGGAATTTGGGTGAAATTTTTAAATTGGCTAAATTGTACGATTATTTCGTAAACCAAGTGCCTTTCTCGTCTTAAAAAAATTGTTTAATACTTTCCAAAAATCCTCTCAAAGGCTTAAAAGTCAAGATTAAAAACTATCTTTTTTTATACGCTATTTTATATGATTTTTTGCCATAGAAGATAAAAAAGATTATTAATCAACAATAATTCAACCATTTACTCACCTTTTCTATTGAAAATTAAAGGTGAGTTTTATTATCGATTAATTGGTTTGCGTAAAAAACTATCTAAATTAAATCTAATAAAATCAAGCAATTTTGAAATATCTATGATTTTTTCATCTTATTTTCATTTACATATTTCACAATAAATATATAGAGAAAAGTCAAAACAATTATTAACTGATTAGGAGAATACAAGTGAAAAAATTAATCTATGCGGCTGCATTTACCTTCGCTATTTCATCTACAATTCCAGTATTTGCCAAAAGTCCAAGTGACGCAAAATTTACTCATTTAGGAAATAGTGCAGCCCTACCTGACAACGCTCAAGCTTATGGTGCTACCCATAAGTTTGATGTTCACGTTCAAGGTAAAGCTGTTTCTGAATTGATGATTGAGTTACCAGAAGATGTGAAAATTACTGAAGGAATTGAAGTGAACAATAAATCAGGTGAAAAAATTCCTGCCACAGTTTCTATTAATGGTAAAAAAGCCACCATTGAATTTTCAGAAGCTGTCAATCCAGGAACTTCACTATCAATTCAAATGCAGGGAGTTCGGACTCCACTTTATGAAAATACTTGGCATTATTCTGTATCTGCCAAAAAAGTAGGGATGAAAGAAGAAATTCCGCTTGGTTTGGCAAGGGTTAACACTTACAGTGGCTAAATTATTCCTTCGTAAGTTCACTAAAGCGAATCAAAATGTAAGGGAGCAACGCGAAAAAGTGAAATACTAAAACTCCAAACAAATTGAGTCATAAATTCATCGAATCGCGTTGCTTTCTTATCTGTACCAAAATTTCATCGAATTTTCATTTCAGTTTGTAAAACTATTAAGTATACCCCGTGATTCACTAATGCAATTGTAAAAGTGAGTTAACTTACTTTATCACTGAGAAAAATGAAATGAAAAGAATATTGATTTCTACCGCAGCTACTTTAACATTAGCCGTATCAATTGGTACTACCATCGCACAGCCAACAATAGCAGCTAGCAATTTTGCTCGTATTACTAGTTTTTCAGAATTTCCTAAAGGTATTCGCTATTGGAGTACTCCTAGACACACCTTCAAAATCGCAATTTCTGAACAAAGTAATGCTGTGTCACAAATTATTATTGAAGCCCCAGATAATATAGTACTAAGGGATAATATTGATGTCTCTAACCAATCGGGAGAAAAGATTAATACTGAAATTGCTATCGATGATAAGAAAAAAGCAACATTAACATTTTCCGAACCCGTTTCTCCCGGAACAAAGCTGACTATAGAAATGAACAAAGTTAGAAAACGAGGTGCCACCAGAGGCGTAATGCTCTACAAAGTATTTGCAAATTTTGTCGGTTCTAATCAAGTAGTTCCTGTAGGTATAGCCCGACTGCGCGTTAATTAATAGTTTGACTGATTTAAAAAGGCAACGCTAGTTATGAAAGTTTTACTGGTAGAAGACGAACCAGATTTGGGTGCATCAATTCAGCAGAAATTGGGCAAGGAAAGATATATTGTTGACTGGGTTTTGGATGGGGATGAAGCTTGGAGTTATTTGCAAGATAACTCGAATAAATATACGTTGGCAATCTTTGACTGGTTGTTACCGGGATTATCGGGTTTAGAATTATGCAAATATTTACGACTGCGGAACAACCCATTACCCGTACTGATATTAACAGCTAGAGATAGCATGGAAGATAAAGTTACTGGCTTAGATGCGAGTGCAGATGATTACTTGGTAAAACCTTTCGGAATGGAAGAGTTACTAGCACGATTGCGGGCTTTACAAAGGCGCGTACCGCAGTTTCAACCCCAGCATTTGCAAGTAGGTAATCTAACTTTAGACTACGGTAATTTTGCAGTTACTTGTCAGTATGCTAATGGCGAAATAAAAATAATTACTTTAACGAAAAAAGAGTTTCACTTACTAGAATACTTGATGAAACATCCCGACGTAATTGTTACCCGCGACCAAATTTTGAATCATCTTTATACATTTGATACGGAACGGGTAAGTAATGTAGTAGCCGCTCAAATGCGACTTTTGCGACGCAAGTTATCTAAATATGGTTGGGATAGTTTTATCGAAACTATTCCCTGCATGGGTTATCGTTTTAATCCCGCCAATGCAGATTAAAGTATTTAATAAAACTCGGTGGCGACTGGCGGCTTGGTATGGGGCAGCTATGGGTTTGTTCTTGAGCCTGTGCGGTGTCGCTATCTACCAGGTAATGATTCGAGCTTACCTGCTTTCCATTGATAGGGAATTAGAAGCTGTCACGGGTACTTTACACAGCGTTATCGAACCGACTTTGCAGCAACCCAAACGCTTGGAGCCGATTTTTCAAGTGGTTTTACCCAATCTCTGTGTACCTGATTCCAATTGTTCGACTACAAAAATCCCTAACCATATTCAACTTGTTCATTCTCAACACGGCATTTTTAGTACCTTTTACCAAGATAAAATCTATTACGTTCGTTTTATTGATGCTTCGGGGAAATTGATTGCTGTAGCTGGCGTTAATCCAGACGAATTACCTCAGAGCGTACAAACACAAGGATGGCAAACACTCAAAGACACCAGAGGAATTCGTTACAGTCAAAAATCTTTGCAGCTACATACACAAAATAATCTACTTTGGGGTTACATACAAGTAGGTCGCAGTCTTAAAGAATTAGATAATCGTTTGGCGGCTTTTAAATTGATTTTGGGATTTGGATTACCAATTACAATACTATTAGTTGGCGGTTCGAGTTGGTGGCTGGCTGGTTTGGCAATACAACCTATTAATCGCTCTTACAAACAAATGCAGCAGTTTACCTCTGATGTCTCTCATGAATTGCGGACTCCCCTAGCAGCAGTTAATGCCAAGGTGGAAACTGTACTCGATGGTTCTGAACTGTCGGAACAGCAGGCGCGAGATGTTCTAACATCAGTAAAGCGTCAAAATCTGCGATTGGTTGAATTAGTCCAAGATTTGCTATTACTTTCCCGACTGGAACAGCAAACTATCATCCCCAAAAAGCAATCTTGCTGTCTGAATATCTTGATTGAAGATTTAATCGAAGAATTTTCAGCTTTAGCAAATGCATCTTCTTTGCAATTAGAATACTCAATTTTATCTCATCAACCCTTATACGTAATGGGAGATGAAGACCAACTGTTACGCCTACTTTCTAATTTAATTGCCAATGCCATTCAATACACTCCTGCTGGTGGCAATATAAATCTTATTTTGAAAAAAAACAACGGCGATGCAGTTATAGAAGTAATTGATACAGGTATTGGCATTTCACCTCAAGAACAACAGGTAATTTTTGACCGCTTCTATCGCGTTAATAGTTCTCGCTCTCGTCGCAGTGGTGGTTCAGGTTTGGGATTGGCGATCGCCCAAGTCATTGCTCAAGCACATGGAGGAAAAATACTGGTACAAAGTCAATTGAGTAAAGGTAGTATTTTTAGCGTTCGTCTACCTTTGAAAGTGATTCTCCCATCAAATATCTAAAGATAATTCTCTCAGGTTGAGAAATTTCATCCTAATTTCATTTCAAGATGTCACACTAATTAAGTAAACATAAATAACTATATTATTCAAAACTTCCACACACACCACTCGGTTGTACTTGGCGTTACTCTACGTTAAGAGTACAACCTTTTTTTTGATTACTATTATCGAAAGTAATAAATCACTAACAGGGTTTATCGCAAAAAATATTTCGTATTTTCATGCTTGATATTTAAGTAAAATTTGCTTCAACATTAACCAGCGTGCGTTACTTCTGAGACTAACCTAATCATGTCTAACTTTAACTCTCAACCAAATAATGACAGTAACAAAAATCGTAAATATTCAAAAGATACTGTCGGTAGTTATTTTCAAGATATAGTCCGCATACCGCTATTAACTTCTGAGGAAGAAATTTTTCTGGCTAAACAAGTTCAGCAAAGAATTTCTTTGCTAGCATTAAAAGAAGAATTATCTGAAAAATTACAGCGTCAACCAACTCTACAAGAATGGGCAGAGCAAGCTAATTTAAGTGATTCGGAGCTACTTGAGCAGATAAACCAAGGACAACTTGCCAAACAAAGAATGATTGCGGCTAATTTACGTTTGGTGGTAACAATTGCCAAAAAATACCAGAAACGCAATCTGGATTTTCTCGACTTAATTCAAGAAGGAACTTTAGGACTAGAGCGAGCAGTTGATAAATTTAAACCAGCATTAGGATATAAGTTTTCGACCTATGCTTACTGGTGGATTCGTCAGGGAATTACGCGAGCCATATCCCAACAATCTCGCACAATTCGCTTACCCATTCACATCACCGAGAAGTTGAATAAAATTAAACGAGTTCAGCGAGAATTATCTCAGAAACTTAGTCGCAATCCAACTGTGACTGAAATTGCTGAGGCTCTGGGTTTCAAACCAAGTCAAATAAGAGAATGCTTGAGGTTAGCTCGTAAACCTATGTCTTTAGATGTACAAGTAGGAACAGAACAAAATACACAATTGCAAGATTTATTGGCTTCGGATAGTTCTTCTCCATTCGACTATGTTGTAAAAGAATCCTTCAAGCAAACTATTCAAGATTTATTATCTAAACTTTCTCCTCAACAGCAAGAAATATTAACCTTGCGATTCGGTTTAACAGGGGAAGAAGAACTTACGCTAAATCAAATTAGTCAGCGAATGGGTATTGCTCAAGAGAGAGTGCTATTGCTACAGCGACAAGCTTTTACTTTTTTACGACGATATGGAACAAACTCACGCATTTATTTAAACAATTGATATTTATCTAATTGCGCCGAATTCGGAATATTTTCGTACTATCTATAAATTAACATTTGTTCTAACTGGGCTATAATCTAATACCTCATAATCAGTTAGAATTTTTCTATACCTAAAGATAGACTAGATTTTCATATCAAATTTATTTTTTTAGAATTTTATCAAATGATATGCATCTGATAAAGCTTTATTTTTATAGCATCCACTTAAGTTTGATAGCACTTTTTTAATGAGAAGACAATATTTATAACTATGGTATGAGGTGTGATTGATACTTGTGGATGACAATTAGCTTGATACCAATTCTTTAGGAAAGATACTAATCTGACTTATACCATTGATTATTAATTTGTTTGTCTTTGCAACAAAGTGGTACAAGTTTAAACTGATTGCACTTTTCGTTATTTTCTTAGGTAAAAAATTGTGTCTCACCAATCAAAAATTTGAGTTTATGATGCAAATTCCCATATTTTTGAAGTTTTTTACCAGATTACTAAGAAACTGGTAATCACTCACCAAAAAAATCAAATCAGTTATGTAATTGCTTTAATTTTGACGTATTTACGAGGTAAATTCTAATGAGTGATTATGATGCAATTGTCGTAGGCGCAGGGCATAATGGTTTAGTTACAGCATTATATCTAGCTCGTGCGGGTTGGAAAGTTTTAGTTTTAGAACGCAACGAAAAGATTGGTGGTGCCGTACAGAGTGGCGAGATTACACAACCTGGATTTATTCATGACTTATGGTCTACTAACCAAAACCTTTTTCTAGCCTCCCCTGTCTATAAAGAACTCAAACAAGACTTAGAACGACATGGCTTGAAGCACGCTCATTCTCCTAAACCTTATTGCTGCGTCTTTCCTAACGGTAAGAGCCTCCATGTCTACTCTAATCAGGAAAAAACCCTCGATTTGTTGCGCCAGCACAATCAGAAAGATGCAGAAGGTTGGTCGGATCTCTACGAACACTTTCAAGCTTTTCAGAAAGCCCTACTGCCTTTATATGCCACACCCCTTCCTTCTGCACAAGCAGGTGTAAAGTTAACAAAGGCGCTGAGTGCAGTTGGATTTAAGGAAATGGTCAAGATAGCGCACATTCTCGCCTGTTCTACCCGTCATTTAGGGTTGGAGTTTTTTGAAACTCCCGAAGCCCGCACTTTAATCTCTACCTGGGGAATGCACATGGATTTTGGACCGGATGTAGCCGGTGGTGCGATGTTCCCTTTTCTAGAAACCTTCAGCGATATGGAAGAAGGCATGAATATTGCTCAAGGAGGAGCAGCTAAAATGCCTGAAGCCTTAGCTGGGTTAGCACAAGAGTATGGCGCAGAAATACGTACTCAAGCAGAGGTAACTCGGATTTTATCAGAAAATGGTCGGGTAAATGCTGTGGAATTAGTAGGAGGCGAACGCATTAGTGCTAAAAGTGCTGTAATTGCAAACTTAACACCTCATGTATTATTCAAGCAGTTGCTAAAAGATACACCTTTATCAACCAAGTTTTGCCGCTATGTTGAGGGCTACACTTATGGTCCTGGGACAATGATGGTTCATCTCGCTCTCAAAGGTAAACCAAACTGGAAAGGTAGTGCTGAAACACAGGACTTCGCTTATGTCCATATTGCTCCTTATGTAGAAGATTTAGCTCAAACTTATATCGATTCACTTAACGGTATTCTACCTGTTAGCCCATTGCTGATTGTAGGACAAACCAGCGTCGTCGATCCGACTCGTACACCCAGCCCCAACCATCAAATACTATGGATTCAGGTACGCACATTACCATCTATCATTAAAGGCGATGCCAAGAACGAAATACAGGCACGTACTTGGGACGAAGCGAAGCAACCTTTTACCGAACGTGTTTTACAAAAGCTAGAAGATTACGCCCCAGGCATACGCGAACAGATACTAGACATGACTGTATTTTCACCCGCTGACTTACAACGTCACAATCCCAACCTTGTAGGTGGTGACAGCGTTGGTGGTAGCCATCACCTGCGTCAAAACTTCCTATTCCGTCCTTTCCCAAATTATTCTAATTACAGAATGCCTTTAGAAAACCTATACATGGTTGGTGCAGGAACCTGGCCAGGAGCGGGAACAAACGCTACATCTGGATATTTATGCGCTCAAGAAATTATGCATTCTTACCGTCTGGTGAAAAAAGTTGTTACTGGAACTGTCATTGGAGCAGCTG
Source organism: Rivularia sp. (in: cyanobacteria) (assembly GCA_965234645.1). Lineage (GTDB taxonomy): Bacteria > Cyanobacteriota > Cyanobacteriia > Cyanobacteriales > Nostocaceae > Rivularia. The sequence continues at coordinate 6,855,361 of OZ248344.1, forward strand.
CAATAGCCGCAGGAGTAGCAGTAAAAAAACTAGGTGAACAGAACCATGAGTAAGCAAATTACTGTCAACCAAATTACTACACCACAGTGGAATTTGGAAGATGCTATAAAAAATTACGCTTCAATTCAAGGCATACAGGGTATTGGCATTTGGTTTGACCAACTTACGCAAATAGGTGTGAAGAAAGCAGTACATTTAATTAGAGAAACTAATTTGCAGGTGTCTACATTAGTCTTCAACAGTAATTCTACCCAGAATATGAGTAAAGCTATTGAAGACGGCAAACGTGCTATTGAGAATGCTTACCAACTAGGAACTAAAACACTGTTAATCGTGGCAGGTTCTCGCCTCCATCTTTCAACAGAGGAAGGAAACACTTGTGTAAGAACTGCATTGGAATCTCTATATCCAATAGCCCAGCAAGCAGGTGTCACCTTGGCTTTAGAACCTCTTAATCCGATGGAAGTGACTCGCTACTCCACTGTAGTGACTATCCCGCAGGCACTATCGTTGATAGAAGGTTTACCTAGTACTGGTCTAATATTTGATACTTGGAACTCCTGGTGGGAACCTCAACTGTACTCTTACTTGGATCTGGCACGAGATAAAATTGCTTGCGTACAATTAGCAGACTGGAAAGAGCCGAATGACAATCCGCGTAATCGGACTGTTCCTAACGAAGGTGTTGCTCCTCTCCATGAGCTTTTATACCAAGTGGAAAAATTGGGTTATCAAGGCTGGTACGAAGTGGAAATTATGAGCGACCAATACCAACCACAACATTATCCAGACTTACTTCGGGCTTGCGTTCGAGGTGCAAATAACCTACTAACAGATTACTAAATAATATCTATTTAATTAATGTCATTGCTGCGAATTCGGAGGATGGAGTTTCTTTGTACCTATAAATGAACAATTGTTCCATCTTGGCTACAATGATAATCAGTGTCACTATTTCTTCTTAAACTCCCTTTTACTAAAACTAAGAAGAAATAGGCTCTGTCTGTTGTAGATGCAACTCCCATGCCTAAATCAAAACCCAAACAGCAACTATCAAATCTTGATTCACCCAGTTGTGACTCTCGTGAGGTTCATCTTGATAGTGTTCGTCAAGTAAAGCCAGAAATTATACCCACAGAAAAGGCGCAGCAGATGGCCGATCTATTCGGAACCCTCGCAGATCCACATCGTTTGCGTTTGCTTTCGGCTTTAGCAAAACAGGAGTTATGCGTTTGCGATTTAGCCGCATCTGTCAAGATGAGTGAATCCGCTGTCTCTCACCAACTGCGAATCTTGCGTACTATGCGGTTAGTTAAATACCGCCGCGAAGGACGCAACGTCTATTACAGTTTGAAAGATAGCCATATTACCAACATCTACCGTGAAGTGGTTTCCCACATCGACGAACCAGAAGTTTAATTAAAATTAATCATTAAATCTTGTGCAGCGAACCTAACTTTAGATATTATATGAATAGTTGTTCAGTCATAGAAATATTCATATATATTGGGGTAGTAAATAATGGCATCAAAGTCAACGCATTCTGGTTGTTGTGCTTCAGAGAACGAACATTCGGGACACGATCGCGACCACGGGCATAGTCATGGTGGAGAATTCAGCTTGAAGCGGGAAGCTATACCTGTTGGGGTGTCGATGATTTTGTTTGTTGTAGGTTTAATTTTTTATGAACCTTTGCACAACACCCCTTTTTCTATAGGTGAGTATTTAGTTTTCATCCCCGCTTATCTCATCAGTGGTTGGAGCGTTTTGACTACAGCCGGACGTAATATTTTGCGTGGTAAAATATTTGACGAAAACTTCTTGATGACAATCGCTACATTGGGTGCGATCGCCATTCACCAAATTCCTGAAGCTGTAGCGGTGATGCTGTTTTTCCAAGTTGGGGAGTTATTCCAAGATTTTTCAGTTAGTCGCTCTCGCAGGTCGATAAAATCTTTGTTAGAAGTACGCCCGGATTCAGCTAATCTCAAAGTTAATGGTGAAATAAAACAGGTTTCCCCCGAAAGCGTGCAAGTCGGGGATGTAATTATCGTCAAACCGGGTGAGAAAATTCCTTTAGACGGTGAAATTACTGAGGGTGCTTCACAAGTAGATACTTCTGCGTTGACGGGAGAATCCGTACCGCGAACAGTAAAACCTGGAGAAACCGTTTTAGCGGGAATGATAAATAAATCAGGATTATTAACCGTTCGAGTTACCAAGTTATTTGCAGAATCTTCGATTTCCAAAATTCTTCATTTAGTAGAAAACGCTAGCAGTAAAAAAGCTGCAACTGAAAAATTTATTACCCGGTTTGCTCGATATTATACCCCTGTAGTGGTTTTCTTATCCTTAGCAGTGGCAATACTCCCGCCATTATTTATACCGGGTGCAACATCAGAACAATGGGTTTATCGTGCTTTAGTTTTATTAGTAATTTCTTGTCCCTGCGGATTAGTAATTAGCATTCCTTTGGGCTATTTTGGTGGTGTTGGTGGTGCTGCGAAAAGAGGTATTTTAGTTAAAGGCTCGACGTTTCTCGATACTTTGACAGATGTTGAAACCGTCGTGTTTGATAAAACCGGAACTTTGACTCAAGGGGTTTTTAAGGTTACTCAAATAGTTCCTAAAAACGGCTTTAGTGAAGCAGAATTATTACAATTAGCAACAAAAGTTGAATCTCAATCTAACCATCCAGTCGCAAAATCAATTTTAACAGCATTTGATAAATCAGTTGATACTTCAGATGTAGAAGATTATCAGGAAATTGCCGGACATGGTATTCAAGCTAGAGTAGGGAATAAAATTGTAATTGCAGGTAATGACCGTTTGCTGCATCGAGAGAATATCGAGCATGATGTATGTTCGGTTGAGGGAACGGTAGTTCATTTAGCAGTAGACGGAGTTTACGCAGGAAGAATTATTATTGCCGATGAACTCAAAGAAGATGCAGTTGAAGCGATTCGGAATTTGAAGAATGTTGGTGTTGAGCAAATTGTCATGCTCACCGGAGATAATCAAGCCGTTGCTCAAAGTATTGCCCAGCAGTTAAATTTAGATGCTTATTTTGCAGAGTTATTACCAGAAGATAAAGTAGAAGCAATTGAAAGATATTTAGGTAAAGCTGCTAAAAATAAAAAAGTCGTATTTGTTGGTGATGGAATAAACGACGCACCCGTAATTGCGAGGGCTGATGTAGGTATGGCAATGGGAGCGTTGGGTTCGGATGCAGCAATTGAAACAGCGGATGTGGTGCTGATGACAGATGCTCCTTCCAAGGTAGCTGAAGCGATTCAAGTTGGTAAAAAAACTCACAAAATTGTTTGGCAGAATATCATTTTAGCGATGGTAGTTAAAGGTTTATTTATTGTCTTGGGAATCTTTGGTATTGCAACCTTATGGGAAGCCGTATTTGCAGATGTTGGTGTAGCGCTGTTGGCAATTTTGAATGCAGGTAGGGTTTTGAGAGTTAATTGAAGGAGAAAAAATGTATCAAGTAATAAGTGAAAGTTCGGGAAACTTTATGGAGTTAAAGTAATTAGATAAAATCCTTATGTTTATTCTTTGGCTAGTAGTGATTGTGGCAGGAGTTGCATCAATCGTTTGGGGAGCAGAAGCCTTTGCCGAACATCTTGGCGCAGCAGCAGTGCGATTGCGGGTGAGTTCATTTGCTCTGGCATTGCTGCTGGCTGGAGCAGAACCCGAAGAATTAGCAACGGCAGTTACGGCATCTTTGAGAGATACACCAGCGATCGCGTTTGGAGATGTCGTCGGAGCTAATATTGCCATCTGTTTAGTTGCTCTGGGAGTTGGAGCCTTAGTTGCTCCCCTACCGTTTGGTAGGCGAGTGCGGCGCTATGCTCTCTTCAGTTTGCCCATTGGTGTTTTAGCGACAGGACTTATCTGGGATGGAAAGATAAATCGTTTAGAAGGTTGGCTTTTAATCGGGCTATATGTCTTTTACGTGGGCTGTATTTGGCTAGTAGAGCGACAACCGCCAGCGTTGGGCGAAACAGGAGAGTTAGCAGAAGCAGCCGAAGAGCTAGAGAGCGAACGAGCAAAAGGTCTTCATCATTGGATCGGGAAAGACTTGCTATTTGTCCTGGTAGGCGTTGCTGCAATGATTGTTGGCTCAATCTTACTGGTGGAGGCAGTGCGTCAAATCAGTCAAGTTGAAGCAACTCAAACCAAACTGGGATTGACGCTAGTGGGCTTTGCCACAGCATTTGAACTGGTTATTCTTGCATGGTCAACTGCTCGGCGAGGTGCGACTGAAGCTGCTGTCGCAGGTGTCGTCGGTTCATTTGCCTACAACGTAACGATGACATTAGGGGCTGCCGCCGTTGCCCGTCCTCTGACCATTGTAGATGCCAGTTTGCTACATTTTCCTCTCCTCGTCATGCTAAGTGCTTTGGTATTTGTAATTTTGTTGGCAACTGCTAGAGGATCTCTTGGCAAAGTTGCTGGCGGGGTTTTAGTTGCAGCCTATCCAATCTTCATCGTTGTTTTGCTAATACGTTAATAGTTTAAATGCTTGAAACACCAAATACACTACTTCAAGAAGAACATAGAACACAGCCACTAGGACTGCTAGGGATTGTTTTATGTCTGCGAAGTGGGCTATTTCTAGCCGAGTTCATTGCGGGACTTCGAGTACACAGTTTATCCCTAATTGCTCTATCTGGTCATCTTTTCGTCGATTTGAGTGCGATCGCCATTGCCATTACTGCTGCTTGGTTAGTCGAGCATTCTACTCGAAGTAAATTACTATTAAATCCTCAGCAAATCGAAGCTGTAGCAGCCTTAATTAATAGCTTAATTTTGTTAGCAGTAGCAGTAACAATCCTTTGGGGAATCACACATAATTTTTCGACTTCTACTCCTGAAGCTGGTTTACCGATGCTAGCGATAGCAGCATTGGGACTGGCTGTTAAAGGAATTAATGCTAGTTTGCTTTACGAAGAAAGTCACCACAACTTAAACGTGCGGGGCGTATTTTTTCATGCGATCGCCGATGTGGGAGCTTCGTTTAGTTTACTCGTAGCAGCATTAACTGTTTTCTACCTAAATTGGCTCTGGGCAGATACAGCAGCCAGTTTGTTGGTGGTAGTTTTCATGTTGATTAGCGCATTTTCCTTACTTAAAGATAGCCTGCAAACTTTTGATTAATTTTGGCGCTCATGTAAGAGACAGTAGAAAACATTGCAAAATATTGGAGGCTATTGTTATGAGCATTTGGATATGGATTATAGTTCTTCTTGCTGCTGTCTGGGCAGCGCATTGGGGAGCAGAACAATTAGATGAACCCCTTAAAAAGTTGCGACGACAGTGGGGACTAACACAGGTAGCAGGAGCGGCTTTTGTGGGGTTGGCGGCTGCTAGTCCCGAAATTGGCATTAATACAGTTAGTGCGATTAGAGGCTTGTCAGATATAGGTTTGGGAACAATGCTGGGGTCAAATATCGTTGCTATCCCCATACTCGTTACTACTGCTTACTATGCTTCAAGACGAGAGCGATTAGGAGATGAAGACGATCCAGAAGAAGGAGAAGATTTTGAGAACCACGCCCGTCACCGACAGCAAAGACTGTTGCGGGTTGACAAATCAGCCGTTAGCGTCCAGGTTATTCCGTATTTGGCAATTATTGCCGTAGTTGCTGCCTTAACTTTGCCCCAAGCGGTGCGGGGACTTCAGCCTATTGACGGTTTGGTAATGGCAATCGTTTATTTAGCCTATTTAGGACAGGCGGTGTTTCGCGGTCGTCAGCAAGGTCGAGGGATACAGTGGACTAAAAAAGAAATGTGGAACGCGATCGCAGGTGTAGTTGTTCTGGCTATCGGTGCCTATTTTACAGTGACGGCGACAGAAAAAATCGTTGGTGCTATAGGAATTTCGGAAATTATTGGGGGACTATTTATTACCGCACCAATGGCAATGTTACCAGAACTGTTTGCCACCTGGAGCGTTACCCGTAGCGGACAGGTAACTGCTGCTACTACTAGCGCCATTGGCGACCATGCTGTAACTATGACCATCGCTTTTGTTCCCTTGGCATTAGCAACCGCACCCGTTAACAACCTTCAGCTTTACTCGGTTAACCTTGCTTTTGTCGCTCTCATGCCAGCTTTATACGGTGCTTTTATTCACTGGGGGGGTAGAGAACACGGTTTTCAGCTTTGGCAGGTATTAGCTCTTGACGGCGTTTACTTGGTTTATCTTGGCATCATGCTTTTTGGCGTACTGAATGTTTTTTGAGTAGACATCAAAAAAAGAGCTTTTGAATTGAGGAATTTCAAAACACAATTTATTGACTTAAATGCTCAAATAAAATTTTGCTACCTAGAAAAATTAAGATTAAACCACCAATTACTTCAATTCTATTTTTAAATACATCGCCAAAACTGTGACCAACATAAACAGAAATAAAACATATACTAAATGTAATTAAGCCAACTAAAATAGCTGACGAAATAATCTGAATTTGTAACGCTGATAAGCTAATGCCTACTGCTAATGCGTCAATACTAGTAGCAATTGACAATCCTAAAAGAGTGTAAAACTCTAGCGGATTAAAGGGTTTACGATTGGTGTCTACGTGCATGGATTCATAAATTAATTTGCCACCAAGAAAACTCAATAAGCCAAAAGCAATCCAATGGTCTACTCTTGATAGCAACTCTCTAAAACTGAGTCCAATTAACAAGCCTATTAAAAGCATTAAGCCTTGGAAAATACCAAAAGATAAAGCAATTTTTAAAGCTTTACTAAGTTTTATATGTTTAATTACCATTCCACTACTAAGAGAAACTGCACAAGCATCGGCAGCTAACCCTAATCCGATTAAAATGATTGCCACAAATTTTGTTAAGTGAAAGATAAACTATATGATTGCTTAGTATAACTGATTCTAAATGACTTGTATTCTCATAGTCTTTTCATTTTTTATTCACTTATTTTTCATGTTTGAAGTATTAAGTAATTATTGAAAAACCTTGCAAAAAATATAAAATCTTTGCATTTATACCAAAATATATCACACCAACAAACGTAGACCGCTTAAAATTACCAAAACTGTAGAACCTTCATGCCCAATCACCCCCAAAGGCATATTAATATTACCTGTAAAGTTGGCTATTAGTAATAGGAAAATAAATGAAAGCGCAAAAGTAATGTTTTGTTTGATAATACGATTAGCACGACGACCGAGGCTAATTGCCGTATGTAATTTTTCTAGGCGATCGCTCATCAAAATCACATCGGCAGTTTCTAAGGCGACATCATTTCCTGCTGCACCCATAGCTATACCTACTGTTGCCATAGCAAGTGCAGGAGCATCGTTAATCCCATCTCCCACCATTGCCACATTTTTATATTTTTGCTGTAGCTGTCGAATAACTGTTAATTTATCTTCTGGCAGAAGTTCGGCGTAAACTGTTTCTATCCCCAAGGATTTAGCAACACTATTTGCTGTAACTTGATTGTCTCCCGTAAGTAAAGCTATTTGTTCGATACCCAATTCTTTTAATTCCTTAATTGAAGCGGCTGCTTCCGCTCGAATAGTGTCAGCAACGGCTATCAAGCCTATAACTTTTGCTGCTTCAACCACCCAGACAACAGTTTTACCTTGTTTTTCTAGGCGATTATTTATCTGAATAAATTCGGGGTTCAAATCGGGGATTTCTTGACGAATAAAAGCAGTTTTACCTACCTTAACTGTTTTTCCTGCGACTTCACCTACAATTCCCATACCCGTTTTTGCTTGTACTTGACTAGCATTTTGCAATGTTCGGTTTTTCTGTAGAGCAGCTTGGGTAATTGCTTCACCGATAGGATGTTCCGAACGCGATTCTAAGGCAGCAGCTACCTCTAAAACCCGATCGCTAGATTGCCCTACTGTGGGAACAATCTCTGCCACCTCTAATTTTCCCGTAGTCAAAGTACCAGTTTTATCAAAAGCGATCGCCTTTACTTTGCCGATTTTCTCTATCTGCGATCCATTCTTAAATAAAATTCCTGCCCTAGCACCACGAGCAATTCCTGATAGTAGAGTCGGCATAATTGCAGCCATTAACGCGCAGGGAGAAGCTACGACTAAAAATATTAATGCTCGATAAATTGTCGTTTCCCAGTCCCAGCCTAATAAAAATGGCGGTAAAATTGCTAATAATAATCCCACCAACACGATAATTTTTGCATAGCTGCGCTCGAATCCTTCGATAAATTGCTGCGATGGGGGAGCTTCAGTTTGTGCTTTTTCTACTAATCGAATGACTCTTTGAATAAGACTATTTTCTGGTGGTCGATTTACTTTTATTTTCAAAGCTCCATTACCGTTAAGCGTACCAGCAAATACTTCATCCCCAACATTTTTATCCACAGGAACAGATTCTCCAGTAATTGATGCTTGGTTAACACTCGTCCAACCATCTAAAATCACACCATCAACAGGAATCAATTCCCCTGGTTTAACTAGTACTAAATCTCCTAGCTGCAATTTCGCAATTTCAATTTCTTGTTCATCTTGGATGACTATAGCTGTATTCGGTGCAGTTGCCATCAGAGAACGAATATTTCGCTCGGTGCGCTGCATGGCAATACTTTCTAAAGCACCACTGACAGCAAAAATTAAAATCAGTACTCCTCCATCAATGATTAAATAATAATCCCGTTGCCATAAACCTAAAATAGCTGCTCCTAAAGCAGCCACAATCATTAATAGGTCTACATCTAATTCTTTTTCCCTAAATAAAGTCGTCAACCCTTCTTTCGTGCTTTCATAACCGCCAATGACGTAAGCTGCTGGAAAAATTAACAAAGCAATACTAATCCAACCAAAACTAAGACATAACCAACCCAAGAAAATAAGAATTGCACAGGCAGCAGCGGCTAAAGCGTCTGAATATTCCAGAAGTCGGTTGAGAGAGAAGTTCGATCTAATTCTTTGAGCCATTAATTTACAAAATATGATGACTCGATCAACATTAACATAAACCTTGACATTGATGTTAAAGTCAAGAAAATAGATCGCGACTTGTCCTTAATCAACAGCTACTTTACTTGAGTTGTTTGGTTGTTTACTTGGTTTATGGTCGCATGACAGGGACTTGCGAAAGCCATCCATCCAAATAAAGTCGTGATGATTAAACTCATGAATGCAACATCTTTTAGAGCTTCTACACTTTGCCGAGCCTGAATCTGTTCGGCTTGAACTTGCTCAACAGCCTTATGGATAAACTCCGGTGGAATTTTTGCCTCTGTTCCAGCTTCTATCAATTCTGATAAGGAATAAGTCTCATTTTGATGTTTGGCATAGAGACGAGATGCTTTCTCAAACACTTCTGGTGCTAATTCTGCGGGAATTCTGGGTTCTTGATGATTCATTATATTTTTTATTGCTTCGTTATATTGACGCTGCTTAAATCAACTTGCCGTCATTGACAAATTTTATATAACTAGAATGATGCTAAACTCTCTAGTCAACTATAGAGTCAAGTACTGGCAACATTTATTTATAGAAACGGATTGTTTACTAAATTTGCCTGACATTGCTAATTAAAAACTGACTTTTCGGTATAGCTGCCATTGTTGAGAGTTTAATCTGCAAATCCTGTTCTGGCACATCATAACGCATTGCACTCAGCAACTTTAGCGCCTCCTTCATAATTGCAATTGTAATCCATTCGCCAGCGCAACGATGATTTTGGTATCTAACTTATTCTTATAATAAAATTATAAAGAGTTACTATTGCTATGAAGTTGCTACCAAAGATAGAGAAATAGAGTTAACAAGTAATTTCATCCAAATTTCATTTTTAGATGTAACACTCATAAATGGGGTATAAAAATAACTGCTGCCATTTATAGTTTTTCAAGATTAATTCAATTTTTTGTAGTATGAAAAAAATTGAAGGTCTATGTCCTGTTGATTTTATCGCTAAATATTGACTCTCTAGCTCACTAGAGGGTTTAAAATTGAGTTACGTTTTAACTCCAACTAAAAGTAATTAGTATAACGTATAGGGTAAAAAAATTATGTTTAAATCTAATTCCAAATTGCTTCTTTCTTTAATCGCGGGTGTTGCTGTTGCAGGAGTAGCAGGAACATTCTGGTTTGGAGGAGTGGGAAATAATACTCAAACTGTTGCTAGCGACTCTCAAGCAATGGCAATGACAAGCGTATGGGATAAGGAAACCGAACCAAACTACTCAGGAGTCAAAGAAGTTACCGTTTATCGCAGCCCCAACTGTGGTTGTTGTGGTGAATGGGTGAAACACATGGAGAAGCACGGTTTTAAAATTACAGACATTAAAACCGACGATATGGAAGCGATAAAACAGAAATATAACGTACCTCAAAACTTAGCATCTTGTCACACCTCAGTTATTGACGGTTACGTGATGGAAGGACATATCCCTGCTGATGATATCAAGCGTTTTGTCGCTGCCAAGCCCAAACAAGCAGGATTAGCAGTACCCGCAATGCCATTAGGTACCCCAGGAATGGAAGCAGGAAGTAAAAAACAACCGTTTGCTATAGCTTCTTTTAACAAAGATGGCGAAATCAAGATTTTCAAAGAATATCAGACTTACTAACAAAGTTAGGAGTTAGGAATTAGGAGTGAGGAGTTAAGAATCAAGAGTAATTACGGCTCAACAACCTATAACTCTCTATTTTTTCTTAACTCTGTGTCCTCTGCGGTTTTATTTTTCGGTAATCTTTTGCCTGGAAGCGAGTAGAAACTCATGAAAAAAATTAATCGCCGTCAATTTATTACCTTGGCTGGTGCTGGTGCTGTTGGTGCTTTTCTTGTTAATCAGTTATGGGAAAGAGGTAATTCTTCTCAAGCCTCATTAAAAGGGGCAATTGATTTACCCAAATTACACAAAAGTAGTAATGGTTTATTATCCGTCGATTTAGAAGCTAGTTATCGTCCCGTAAAATTGGGAGATAAACAGGCATATTTATTAGCTTATAACGGACAAGTACCAGCGCCGCGTTTGGAAGCAAAACCAGGCGATACAGTTAGCATTAAATTTACTAATAATCTTTCAAATCCGACAAATTTACATCAGCACGGACTGCATATTCCACCTACCGGAAATGCCGATAATATTTTTCTCAATATCAAACCTGGAGAAACATTTAACTACGAATTTACTATTCCTAAAAATCATCCTGCTGGTACTTTCTGGTATCATCCCCATCGTCACGGTTTAGTTGCAGATCAATTGTTTGGAGGTTTGGCAGGTTTATTTTTAGTGCGGGGTGATTTGGATGAAATTCCCGAAATAAAAGCCGCTAAAGAAGAATTTTTAGTATTACAAGATTTTGCTCTCGATAGCGAAGGAAAAATGATTGATTCTTCGGCTCATATGTCGTTGATGTCGGGTAGAGAAGGTGATTTAATCGCAGTTAACGGTCAAACCAACCCTAGTTTTTCACTTCCCGCAAATGGGTTATTACGTTGGCGAATTGTTAATGCTTCTCCTTCCCGGTTTTATAAACTTTCTTTAGAAAATCATCCTTTTTATCTGATTGCTACCGATGGAAGTTCATTAGCCGAGCCTGTTGAAACAAACGAATTATTATTAACTCCAGGACAAAGAGCAGAAGTTTTAATTAAAGGAGATAAACAACCCGGACAATATCGCTTGCTCAATTTGCCTTATAATCGCGGTTCAATGGGCATGATGGGTGGTGGCGGTATGATGGGCGGTGGTGGCATGATGGGCGGAAATAATAACGAAACCTCACCAGTATTAGCTACTGTTAATTACAATTCCTCTGTCGAAACAATTGCTTTACCAACTAAACTTTTATCAGTATCAGCTTTACCCGAACCGCAACAAGTACGACGGTTTACATTTAATCACGGTATGCGTCCGGGTGTGGGAATGGCTTTTTTAATTAACGGTAAATCTTATGAGCGCGATCGCATTGATACGCAGGTTAAGTTAAATACAGTGGAAGATTGGGAAATTGTGAATACCGGAACGATGGATCATCCTTTTCATCTCCACGTTAATCACTTTCAAGTTATTAGCCGTAACGGTAAGCCAGAACCTTATCGTGCTTGGAGAGATACTGTTTTAGTGCGTAGAGGAGAAACCGTTCGCATCCGGATTCCTTTCCGGGATTATACAGGTAAGACAGTTTATCACTGTCATATTCTTGACCATGAAGATTTAGGCATGATGGCGAGTTTGGAGATTGTAAGCTAGTAGTAGTCAAATAAATTTTTAAACGCAGAGGCACGCGGAGGTAAACGCGGAGGGACACGGAGTTTTTTTATTCATATGTTAAATAATTCAAATACAAGTCGTGGTTGGTTAAATTTACCAGAATTAAATGTTGCTATTTTTGCGTTTCTGCTGAATTTTCTGTGGGAAGTTCAGCAAATGCCATTTTTTGAGCTTTCCGATTTATCTTGTTGGGAAAGAACGAGAAACTGTACTTTAGCTACTTTTAGTGATGTTTTAATTGCACTAACAGGATTTTGGACTGTTGCCTTTTTTTCTAAGTCCCGTTACTGGTTTCGTCAACCAAAATGGTGGCAGCTAAGTATTTTTATTTTAGTAAGTCTTGTAATTACTATTGTTTTTGAAAAACTAGCTACTGGAGTGCTTAATAAATGGGAATATGCTGATATCATGCCAAGGCTTCCGGTGTTAGGTACGGGTTTAACGCCGATACTTCAGTGGATAATTTTACCTTTGATAATTGTTTGGTTTGTTAAGAGGCAGGTTTCATAAAGCTAAGGCAAATTTTAGTCGCACGACGAAGGTATAACTAAAAAACTTATTGTTTTTCCTATAAAATTCTAGGTCTTTTGTCTTACACATGATGATGAAAGTGCAAATGGGGGTGAGCAGACTGCTGATAATGTTGGCGCAACAGGTCTTTACCGTAATCATTGCCATTTGGGGTTCGGACAACGCTATGAATATGATTGCGAGTTGGACCGTTTGTTTCTAATGCCTGTCCTCCTTGATGGTCGAACTCAATCAAAATTATCGGACTATGGATTCGATAGTAAAAAACACTTTTATCGTCAAGTCCCCCCATCCAAGCAAAATAAGTCTGGTCTAAATGTTGACGCACTTCTTGCATTTTGATATCTGAATGACCATTACGAATGTTTCCAACATATTGATTAATCAGTTCAAGCAATAGTTTTTGCTGTCCATTTTCAAGTTTTGAATAAGATATTCCTTCATACCGTAACTCGAAGTTGTCTCTAAACGCAGACGTAAAAACATCTTTGGGAATTTCAGAACCGAGAATTGCTTGCTCTCGTTGTTCGCTGTTAAGCGCTCGAATAGTAGCTAATCCCTTACTCTCTTCCTCCTCAAATACGCGAGTACCAGCATATTTTCCTTTTGTTGCCATTACTGGCTCTGACCCCATAAACGTGGGAGTCATTACAATTTGATCTCCCAATACAAAATAGTTGATAGCTAGATGATGTCCTTCAATCTGGAATCCCCACGGTTTTGTTGCAGATGGTTGTCCCATGAAACTGAACCAATACAAATCTTTTCCATACTCTTTAAAGTTGTTAATCATCTGTGCTAACACCTCGTTTAAGGTCATGATGTCTCTCGTTGTTTCAAAGCCTTTATTACTCAGACTTACCTTCAATAAGTTGAATGCAAGCTGCTTCTGCTGCGAGGTCATCTCCTGTAACGAAATACCCTTACGAGGATAGCGATGTATATTGCTCCAATTTCGCCATTCATTACTGTCAATTAGAAATAAAGCCTTTGCTTGTTGCTGATTACTTAACGCTGCAATTAAAGAATTTGCTGCACGTCTAATGGGTTCGGTAGTTATACCCGTAGATTCAATTGAGTAAAGTGATGGTATTATCTGTCCGTTGGTTGTAATTCCTTGAAATTCTTCTGCCAAAGCAGCTTCTGCTTTTTGCATATAAGCCTTAAACGGGTCGGTTGGAGCGTCTGCTTGAGCAAGACTCCCTGCAAATGGGGAACTGTTGTCGGAGGCAGCACGGCAAGCAACAGGCAGAAGCGATGCTCCAGTTGCTAAACCAAATAAACGTAAGAACTGCCGTCTTCTAAATGAATTCATAATTTTTACCTATGCCAATCTACACAAGGTAATATAAGTTGGCTATATCAACCGAATCTTGCAAATTACCTCTATAAATTGCAAAATCTCGCGAAGTTATCACAAATTAGAAATATATTTACTGCTATAGTTGTTTACGATATTGGCGAGGTGTAAGGGTTGTATAGCGACGAAAAGCGTTGGTGAAATGGCTCTGATGACAGAAGCCAGTTGCTAAACTAATCTCAGCTAAAGATAGTTGTTTGTTCGTTAACAGTTTCTTAGCTTGTTCTATACGACACTTCATAACGTATTGGTATGGAGTGACTCCCATACTTTGTTTGAAAAGTTTACCGAAGTGATGAGAACTTACACAAGCTACACCTGCTAACTCTGCCAAGCTAATATCGCGTTCCAAGTGATGGTAAATATAGTCAATAGTCTGACGTAGTTTTGACTTCGGTAATCCTCCTGTAATCTCAGCAGCAATAACCGATTTTGAACAGTGATGGCGAAGTAAATGGGCTGCTAGCATCGTTTGTAAAGATTCAAGGTAGAGACGATTGCTAGGGTTGTACTGCTCCAATTCCATCTTGAAAGCACGAGCTAATTGTTCTAAAAATGAATCGCGAATAGCAAAGCGGTCAATAAGTTCAATATTTTGAGGTTGGCGATCGCAATTTTCAATGGCTGTGCGTTCCAGTAGCGCCGGGGGTAAATAGATTGACAGTAACTCAACCTTGTTTAACCATAGACTCTCCTGATTTTGATGAGCAGGTATAAAGTTAAAAAGACCAGGACTTGTGGAAGCGCAGCGCAACTTTCCACCATCGAGTCGCCGTTCTAAATAATCTTGGTTGGCAATATGAAGCGAGATTCGGTGTTCTGGTATCCCAAGACTAGTAACTCGGTCTGGGGGTGCTTTATATACGCTGTGACATACTTTCACTTCACCCCATGTGAGTTCAGTGCCAGAATTGATGTACTTCTTGAACAAATCATGAGTAGAGGCTAGGTTGGTTGTGTTGTCATTAGTATGTTGTTGCATTGCCGCATTTAGCTTACTTTAAGCAGAGTGAACCATCTTTGATAGCTTAACGCCTACAGATAACTTTATGGCTTAAAGCTAAGTATGACAGCATATAAAATTTAATTGCAAGCTGCCCGCATACCATAAAAATGATTATTGTACCGCGTCTCAAAAACTGCTCTAGCCAGGTACGTAATTATTTCCGCGATCGCCCTAAAACAAATTTCATCCTAATTTCATAATTACCTGGCATCATGGGCAAATGTAAGTGGATATGTAAACCGCAATTGCTTCTTAACCATGCCTTTCACAGCAACACCTGTAATTCTGTCCCAAATGAAGCCGTCGGAAAGTCACGAGGGAATGAATCATGGTGGCGCACCCGATAACAATTTACTAACTCACACAACTTTGCTGGGTGGAGGAATTTTCCTAGTTGGTTTGTTAACAATTGTCGGTGGATTTCTACTTAAACGCTCTCGCAAGGAGGATAAAAAACCCGTGGAATCTTCGCTGCGTCCGGGGAAAACACTTTTAGGTATTGGCATTTTCGTCTTGCTTTCGGGAGGTATTTTAGCAGTTACCAACCAGTTAAAACCTGCTTCGTCAATGGCTGGGATGGAAGGACATGATATGTCAAATATGTCCCACGATGAAATGATGCAGGTCAACGGGTCGTTTAATCCGACTCCGGTAACTATTAAAACGGTCAAACCAAGTTTACTTTCGGCTAGCGTTCAGTATACTGGTTCGATTCATCCTTACCAAGAAGTTACCGTGTATCCCCGGATAGCCGGACAGCTTACTAATTACTCAGTGTACCCTGGAGACAAGGTTTCTTCTGGACAAGCTTTAGCGACACTCGATGCTGCTGAAAAATTAACTCAAGTAGCCGAAGCTGCCGCTCAAGCCGATTCGATGGAAACTGAATTAGAAGCATCGCAAATCGAAGTAAACGAGCAAAGACAAGAGATTGAGCGATTGAAAGCTGAATTAAAATATCAACAAAAAAAACGCGATCGCTATGCTTTATTAGTCAAAGAAGGAGCAATTTCTCAAGACCAATACGATATTGAAGACACCAAAACCAAAACCGCCCAAGCAGCGTTAAAAACAGCACAGGTGAAGTTAAGAAGATTAGAAGCCCAGGTTCGCAGCGCTCGCAGTAACGTTAAACAAGCTAGAGCCAAAAGCGCTACCGCTTCAGTTATGAAAGGCTACACCAAAATCCACTCACCCATCGCCGGTATCATTCAAGAAAGAATGGTAGATCCAGGTGTAGTAGTGCAGCCCAGCATGGGAATTCTCAAAATAGGGAATTATCAACGGGTACGTCTGCGTGCTAACGTTTCCCAGCGAGATGCAGCAAAAATTAGAGTGGGGACTCCCATCGTTGCCAAAGTTCCCGGTAGCAACGTCAAGGAAATTACGGGTAGAGTTACCAGCATATTTCCGCAAACTAACAACGACACCCGCACCGTTACCATCGAAGCCGTTGTTAACAATCCCGAAAATCAGTTATTATCCGGGCAATTTCTAGAAATGCAAATTATTACCGAGCGTCAACCCAACGCTTTATCAGTACCCCAATCTGCCTTAACTCAATTCAAAGATAAAACAGCAGTTTGGGTAGTTGATGGAGAAACAGCTTTACGCAAAATAGTAAACACAGGCTTAGTCAGCGGCGAACAAATTGAAATTACCAGCGGTTTAAATCCTGGTGACATGGTAATTACCTCCGGACATTCCAGACTAATTGAAAATCAAACCGTATCTGTAGTAGACGAATCCGGAGAAACCCTAGCACTAGGGAATAATACATCTCAAGGAAACGCACAAATCAAATTAATTAGTCCTCAAAATAAAAACTCAGTTAAAAAAGGCAGCGCAGAATTAATATTAGAAATTCTAGATAAGAAAACTAATAAACCCTTACCAGTAGAAAACCTAGACGTGAAAGTAACTATGCCAATGAAAAATATGGCTCCAATGACATCAATGGTAGATATTCAACCCGATTCCCAAACCGGACGCTTCAAAGTCGATACCCACTTTGGAATGAAAGGGAAATGGGATGTTTTAGTTAAAGTCAAAGACCCCAAACATCAGGGGAAAGCGGACTTTGATTTTAATGTTGAATAGGGCATGGGGAATTGGGCATTGGGGAATAGGTTAAAGGTCAAAGGTCAAAGGTCAAAGGTTAGAGATAAAAGATATTTACGCTCCTCTTAACTTTTTAATTCTTCCCCCTCTCCCCCTCTTCCTCAGCGTCCTCTGCGTCTCTGCGGTTTAATAAATCTTCAACTCACCTTATAAACAAAAAAAATGACATTAGTTAATCGTGATGATTTCATATTGCTTGAGACGTAGCAGTACGGAGTTTTCTACAACAATTTCGCGTTTGGTACAAAATTTAAACGAAATATAGGCTAAAACAATGATTAAACTACTACCTCTACTATTAACCCTCAGTTTCTTCACAATTGCTTGCTCCACTCCAGAAGAAGCACAAACAGAAACAACATCAACCACCGCATCCCAACAACAAATAGAAAGCGCCAAAATCAATTTAGTTAGTCCCAATTCTCAAGAAGCCGTAAAAATGGGCGATAACATACTAGTTGTAGAAGTAATCGACCCCCAAACCCAAAAACCTGTAGCCGTAGAAACCCTAGACGTAGATGTTGTCATGCCAATGGAAGGTCAAGAACCCATGACCTCGATGGCAAAAGTAGAACCAGACGCGCAACCGGGAAGATATAAAATCAGAACCAACTTCGGAATGCAAGGTAAATGGAACGTAAATACACAAGTAAAAGACCCCAAACTGAATGGTCAAGCGAATTATACATTTGACGTTAAGTAAATAGGGAAAAGGTCAAAGGTCAAAGGTTAAAGGTCAAAGGTAAGAAATAGAAGATATTTACGCTCCTCTTAACTCCTAACTCTTAACTCCTAACTTTTTAATTCTCCCCCTCTCCTTCCCACTCTCTTGCTTATGAAATACTTCTTCACTCGCTGGTCAATCAAAAATCCAGTAGTACTTGCTGCTTTATACATCGGTATCCTCGTCCTCGCAACCCTTACGCTGTTCCTACTCCCGGTAAGGATGATGCCTTATGTCCAAAGTCCTTTGGTGGCAATTGTGACAATGGCTCCCGGTTCCTCACCTGCGGAAGTGGAAACTTATATCAGCAAACCAATCGAACAACGGCTGACTGTCTTAGATGGGGTGCGGTTTATCCGTTCGAGTTCCCAACAGGATATGTCTTTAGTTTCCGTACAGTTTGAATGGGGTGGAGATATTGAGAATTCGGTGCAGGAAGTACAAAGTGTAATGACTGCTGCGGAGGGCGATTTGGCGCTTGATGGGATTAATACTCGTTCTTACTGGGTTTTACCCATCGACCCGCTCAACCGTCCGGTGCTAACTCTGGCTTTACGGGGAGAAGGTTGGGACCCGGTGCGTTTACGAGAATTTGCTGACAATACTTTGGTTGATAGATTAACTCAGGTACGGGATGTACAAGCGGTGTCAATTTTCGGCGGTTATCGACGACAGTTACAGATAATTGTTGACCGTCAAAAGTTGGCTGCTTATGGTTTATCTATATTACAAGTGCGGGATGCGATCGACGCGAATAATGTAAGTCAAGGTGCGGGGGTATTAACCAGGGGAGATAGTGAAATTTTAGTACGCACCGACGAACGAGCGCTGAATGCTCGTCAGGTGATGGATTACCCGGTGTTGGAAAATTCGGGACAGGTGGTTTATGTCAGGGATGTGGCTACTGTCAAAGATACCTATGAAGAACGTCGTAGTGGTTATCGCTACAACGGTGAAGCTGCATTAGCAGTTAACGTGATTCAAAAACCGGATTCTAGTTCACCGCAAGTTATCGAACGGGTACGCGCTGAATTGACCAAAATACAGGCACAGTATCCGGGTTTAGAATTTGAGGTTGCTTATGATAATTCTTATTTGGTTAATTTAATCAAGGATAGTACCACCGGGGAATTACTGATAAGCGTTGTGCTTGCGGGATTGGTAATTTTAGTTTTCCTAGAAAACTTCCGAGCCACAGCAATTGTGATGATTTCTATCCCCACATCCCTAGCGCTATCGATGCTTCCTTTTATCCCCATTGGAATGTCGCTTAATTCCTCAACTTTGATTGGAATGATGATGGCGATTGGTAAACTGGTGGATGATTCGATTATTGTCATTGATTCCATTGACCGGAAACTACAAGAAGGACATAAACCCCAGGAAGCAGCAATTAAAGGAACGGGAGAGGTATTTTTAGCAAGTGCTGCTGCAAGCTGCGTAATGATTGCGGCTTTGTTACCGACAATACTTGCGGGAGGATTAACGGGGCTGATGTTTGTCGGGTTGGTTTATCCGATGGTGTTTGCTTTTCTTTCTTCGCTAATTGTTTCAATTACTTTAATTCCCTTGCTTGCAGCATTTTTCCTCAAACCTTTACATCAAAAAGGAAGACGTAAAACTTGGTTACAAAGATTATTGACTCCGATACGTTACAGCTTTTATAAGTTAGAGCAAGGTTACGGATGGTTGCTCGACATCTGCATGAAAAACCGCGAAATTACCCTAGCGCTGACGGGTGCTTCTATTGTTTTAGCATTTAGTTTATATCCGTTAATTGGGCAAGAAATGATGCCTTTGGGTGATTCCGGTCAAATTATGGCAACGATAGAATTTGAACCGGGGACATCTTTTAGTAAAACTGACCAGCTTGCTCAAAAGTTTGAAAAAATTCTCTTGGAACAACCGGAAGTAGAAAAAGTTTCTTCACAAGTTGGTTTTGAACTGACGCGCAATAGTACTTACTTTAGCGGTTACAGCATGGGGGGAGTTAATACCGCTTCAGCGATCGTCACTCTCAAGGATGTTGGGGCACGAGAAAGGGATATTTGGCAAATTATTGATGAAGTCAAAACCGAAGCTCGCAGTACTATTCCCGGTTTGCGACGTATCGCAATGAAGGAAATGGGTGTAGACGTAATGGCTACATCCGCAGCGCCGGTACAGTTGGCAGTTTACGGTGAAGATTTGGACGAATTACATCGTTTAGCTCAAGCTGTTTTGGGTATCGCTGAAGACACACCCGACCTAGTAATGCCACATACAAGTTCGGCAATGACTCAGCCAGAATATCAGTTAAAAATTGACCGTCGTCGAGCCAAGGAATTGGGGTTAAATATCAAAGATATTGCCGAACAAGCTCGTTATGCTTTGAATGGGGGCTATACTCGCAGATATTATAATCGTCCCAATCTAAGACAAAATTCTATTTTAGTCCGGTATGACGAACAAGACCGGGGAACTCAGCAAGACTTGTCATCAACCTATATTACGACTTCGGATAATCGGCAAGTTCCACTAAGTACCGTTGCAACTTTACAACGGGAACAAGGACCGACATTAATTGAACGAGTCAACGGAAAACGGGTGGTTTATGTCAACGGATATTATCGTAAAGATGGTCCCGCTTCGATGGACTTATCAATGGCGATCGCCATGAATGCGGGTAGTAAATTAGACTTTCCCCCCGGTTACGGTATCGATTCGATGGGGGATATGACGGATATGATGATTGAGTTTGAGCGACTTTTGCAAGGTTTAGTGGTTTCTTTGTTACTGATTTATCTCATATTGGTAATTCAGTTTGGTTCGTTCGTTCAACCTTTGGTAATGATGCTGTCAATTCCTTTGCAGTTGGTAGGAGTATTCGGAGCGTTATTATTAGCGGGACAAACTTTGTCTACGGTTTCGATTTTAGGAATTATTATTCTATCTGGTTTATCAGTTTCCGCTGCTATTTTACTTTTAGAACTGATTTTGACCAAACGTCAGGAAGGAGTACCGAGGGCTGTTGCAATCCGGGAAGCGGGACCAGTTCGACTCAAAGCGATCGTGATGACCACTTTAACAACAATCATTGTAATTTTCCGACTCGCCTTTTTTCCAGAAACCGGGATGGACGCTTATTCACCCATTGCTACGGTAATTTTGGGTGGTTTGGTTATTTCCACACTGCTGACTTTAATTGTTGTACCCGTGGTTTACTCGCTTGTCGATGATATTACTATATGGTTGAGCGGGTTGAGGAAAAAGTTAGGATGGCACGGATAATTTCATCTTGATTTCATAAGTTTGTGAAAAACTAATAATTAGTTAGTGTAGTTTCTTATGCTCGGCTTTCCATTAAATTTATTTTTCTTGTAGGGTGTGTGACGTTTTTATAAATGCACAAACGTAGTTATAATATTTCTAGCGTCACGCACCAATTACTGATGGTGCCACCTTAAGTATTAAGACTGTATAGTCTGCTTGGTATATGGTCGTGCGTTTAACACATCCTACAAGAATTTTATTTTTATAAATATGCTTTTAGATTTCATATTCTAATAGCTGTAAAAATTATTTAAAATGCTTGTGATTAAGTGCTAGACCATTGTTAGATATCTGAATAAACTATTATAATATATGGTTATTTAGTACATAGTATGCTAAAAGTATAAGTTCAAAACTTGAAAGCCTTACTGTGTAGGAAAAATCGCTTTATCAATTTTATTTTAATTGTTTATTATTATTTTTATTCCCCCCAACCCTATTCCCCCCAACCCTATTCCCTGTTCCCTTTTTTCAGTAATTTTTAAGCATACCAAGTACGGATGAGCCTAATATATTTAGCTATCTTAACTATTTAAACAAATATTAAGCAATTAGGAGATAAATAAATGAGTCCAAGAAATGTTCCTAATTCTTCTAACAATAATCCTGCTCAAATTTATCTTTTGATTTTTATAGTTATTTTAAGCGCTCATTTAGGTTATGCTATGGGTTTAGCTGATAGAGAAGATAATTTACAACAGCAAAAAAACGAACAAAAAATTGAGCAAAAGAAATAATTTTAGACTTTTGAAACATCTTCTAATGTAAAGGGACGCTAGCAATTAAAGGACAGACTTCTTCGTATTTCAAAGTAGATTCGGGTTTATCTGCCCAAATCGCACGCTATTCTTGTGATTCTGCTTTAAACAAAGATATTTTTTTAACTACTTGCATTGCCGCTTCACACTGCCCGTCTATAGAATGCAGGGGATTCTTAGCTTACAGACAAAACGTCATTACTAGCTTTAGGCAACAAAGATCAAATATAAAAGACTAAGCTAATCCACTGTAAAATTAGAATAATCTTGCTTTTAGTGGATTGATGCAAATACAAGTTAAATCGATTTTTAAACTATTAAAACAAGCCTTCTTGGGATGGAAACGAGACAACGTGTCTTTACTGGCTGCGGCATTAGCTTACTATACCGTGTTTTCTATCACCCCATTATTGGTAATTGCGATCGCGATTGCTGGTGCAGTTTTTGGTGAGGATGCTGCCCAAGGTGAAATTGTTAATCAAATCAACCAACTGGTAGGGCAGCAGGGAGCAAAAGCAATTGAAACTGCCTTAGCTAATTTCAATCAACCGCATTTTACTAATATAACTTCAATTATTAGTATACTAACACTGTTTATTGGTGCATCTGGGGTATTCGCTCAATTACAAGCAGCATTAAATACTGTTTGGAATGTCAAACCTAAACCAAATGTAGGCATCTGGGGAGTTGTGCGTAAGCGACTGCTATCTTTTGGCATGGTACTGTCGATAGGCTTTTTGTTATTAGTGTCTTTAATAATTAGCACAGTGCTTTCGGTAATTAGCAGGTTAGATGTAAATTTGATTTCAAACTCTGCTTTTCTATGGCAGTTAATAAATTTGCTGATCTCTTTTATACTAACAAGTTTATTATTCGCACTAATTTATAAATATCTTCCTGATGTCGAAGTACATTGGAAAGATATTTGGGTAGGAGCAATAATTACTGCTTTATTATTTATCTCGGGCAAATATTTAATTGGTTTATATTTAGGTAGAAGTAGCTTGGGTTCAGCTTATGGTGCTGCTGGCTCTCTAATTATTTTTCTAGCGTGGGTGTTTTACTCGGCTCAGATTTTATTATTTGGTGCAGAGCTTACTCAAGTTTATACCCGCGAATACGGAAGCGAAATCCGCCCTAATAGCCATGCCGAAATGATTAATTCTTCTACCGAATGACTTTTGATTTTAGGTAATTTCGGTAAATCTAATGTAAAGGTACGCTAGCAATTAAAGGACAAACTTCTTCCTGTTTTAAATTAGATTCAGGATTGTTTGCCCACAAATCGCGATATCCTTCTAACTCCGCTTTAAACAAAGTCATTTGTTTAATTTGGATTGCCAATTGTTCTATCTTATTCTCTAATAAACTTTGTACCAAATCGCAAGGAATTTCACCACCGTTGCGAACATCCAGAATTTGTTTGATTTCTTCTAAGGTAAATCCCAAAGCTTGAGCTTTCTTGATAAATTCTACTTGCTCGGAGGCATTCGCAGCATAATACCGATAGCCATTATCTCCTCTATGCACGGGTTGCAAAAGTCCGATATCGCTGTAATAACGTAAAGTTCCTACGGTAAGTCTTGTCTGCTTGGCTAATTCTCCAATTTTTAGATAGGCTAATTTATTCATAGTTTTTTCCTACCCATGTTTACTACTTCTTAATGATAAACTCTCTAGTGAACTAGAGAGTCAATCAATTTTTGATTTTTGATTTTTGATTTACGATTGTAGATTTTTTCGACAGTTAAAATTAAAGGCTTGAAACTATTCATAATTTAATCTGGAGTTTAAAATTTTTTGGTCAAGCCTGTAATTTATAGATTATGTATTCATTGTCTATCTTCTTGCATCTTGCACTTGAACAACCGCAGCGGGTTCGATTTCTTTTATCTTGGCAGATTCAACTTCTCCGGTAGCAGCAGAGTAAATCAACGCCCCTCCCATAAGTGCCATAATCGCATTTTCGGCAAAGCTAATTATCCCTAAAGGTGCTTTAGAATTTCCTCCCACACAGGCACAGTTGAGCGCTAGTTTATCAATATATACTGCTTTAAATACCGAAATACCACCGCTAACACCAACAAATAGAGAAGTGATTCCCGTGACTAATGGTGCAACTCCCGAAAGAAAACCAAGGGCGATCGCTAGCTCTGCAAAAGGATATACTTTGGCATAGGGTTTGATTCTTTTAGTTATCAGATCGTACTTTTCAAAACCTTCAGCAAAAGATTCGATATCCATCAGCTTTAAAGTAGCTAGTAAGGAAAGGGAGAAACCCATAAAGCCAGTTAAGCCCATAGTAGTCGCTAAAGCCATCAATCCTGCGCTGGAAAATACGGCAATAACGGGAGTGTAGGAATATTCTGCACCTTCTGCTTCGACATCTAGCTTCTGTGCTAAGTCGGTATAGCCACCAATTCTTTCATCACCAGAAAAAATCTGTGGTGTGGTTTCTACATGATGCTTGGCTTTGAAATCATCTATTTGTTCACGAGATGTCAGTTTGTTATCTTCAAAATCAATTCCTTTCTCATTAAGTAGATTGATTGCTTTTAATCCCCAGGGACATTCATGTTCCGGGGTAGACATCCGATATACTTTTACTTTTTCTAAGGTTGTGCTATTCATATTCTTTATTTGAGCAACTATATTTTAAAGATAAACTCTCAAGTTAACTGTAGAGTCAAGTAGTTTAGTAAATCTTTCTTCATGTTGAAAGCGTATCTACTAGCTGACAGATACTTTTGTAACGACAGCTAGCAGTAATCTATACTTACGCTGCTGCCATTTGTCGACAAGACTCTGCACAACGACGGCAGGATTCAGCACAGCGCTTACAGTGGTCGCTGTCGTGTTTGCCACACTCGGAGGCACAAGCTTCGCAAGCATCAGCGCATACACCACACATTTGAGCATGAATACCTGACTGACGCACCATCAAACGAGCGCAGAGGTCGCAGGTATCCGAACAATCTCGGCATAATTTGATGCATTCAGACATCATTTGCACCATATCGCTGCTTAAACAAGCAGTGGCGCAATTTTCACAATCTTTCAGGCAATCTAAACAAGCCTGAATACAAGCATCTAAATTAGATGACTGGGTTTGAGTAGCTGTCATAGCTTTTACCTTTCAATTAAATTAATGAATTTAGATAGGTTTTGTTACCTACTTTTTTACAGTATTGGTTAACAAAGCATTCTTTCATCTAACGCAGGTTATAGTCTAATTTCTAACTATTGATGCGACTAGATTTCACCTTGATTTCATACTTGTATGTTATGAAGATTTTAATTTGTGCAACGTAGCTTAGATTAATTACTAATATTTTTTATGCAAGCGGTAGAAGAAAATAAAAAATAATCTATCTGAAATATCGTTTAATTTCTAAATTCAAAGTATCAAATATCCTAAATAAGAGGGCTAATTACTTACTATATGACCCAAGTGTTAATAAATTTTAATTACCAATTACCAATTACCCATTACCTATCTTCACAGATACGATAAGTGTTTAAGCAAAAATGACATCGCTCTAGTTTTCATCTTGATTTCATAAATTTATGTCAACCTGTTTATAGAGTGAAACTTATTATAGTCAACTAATTAGTTTGTTATGAGATTGCTATTAGTAGAAGACGAACCGGATTTGGGTGCAGCGATTAAGCGAGTTTTACAAGCGCAAAAGTATCTAGTTGATTGGGTAATGGATGGTAATGAAGCATGGGAACATTTAGAATATCGATGGACGGAATATACCATTGGTATTTTTGATTGGCTGCTCCCAGGAATGTCGGGATTAGAACTATGTAAAAAATTGCGTCAAAATAAAAATGCGATGCCCGTTTTAATGCTAACAGCTAAAGATAGTATGGAAGATAAGGTGGCTGGTTTGGATGCAGGGGCAGATGATTACTTAGTTAAACCTTTTGGAATGGAGGAATTATTAGCAAGATTACGAGCTTTACAAAGAAGGGTACCTCAATTTCAACCCCAAAAATTAACTATGGGCAATTTAACATTAGATTACGGTAACAATACAATTATTAATCAAAATGCTTTGGAAGAGAAACAAGAAATGTCTTTGACTAACAAAGAATTTCAATTACTAGAATATTTTATGAAGCATCCAAATCAAATTCTTACAACCGAACAAATTCGCAATCAGCTTTGGGAAGCAAGTGCAGAATCGAGTAGCAATGTTGTAGCCGCGCAGGTGCGTTTGTTACGACGTAAATTAGCGAGTAGTGGCTGTGGAAATCCAATCGAAACTTTGCATGGTATGGGATATCGTTTTAGTTTTGAGAGTTAGTTATAAGCATGAATCAAAATAAACTATTTCAACGTACCCGGATTCGTTTGGCGCTTTGGTATGCCATTGTCATGGGTTTAATTTTAACTGTATGCGGCTTCGGTTTCTACACCGCAGTATCTCATGCCCATACGGTAGCCTTGGATAGAGAATTAGAATTCGTCGCTAGAACTTTACATAATAATTTAGAACTACAGTTAAGACAACCGGGAAAATTAGAGCCAATTGTAAAAGAAATTTTACCAAATATTTGTGTACTTGAAACGGGTTGCATATCGGATAGATCGACTTCTAAACGCCATATTTTAAATGCAATTAATCAAGGTTATTACGTGCGTTTGTTTGGTAATTCGGGAGATTTTGTTGCAACAGCAGGTTCGTTACCTCAAACGAAATCTTTAGATTTAAATAAGAAAGTATGGCAAACAATTGAAGATGATACTGGTAACTTTTACCATCAAATGTCATTAGCATTACACACTATAGATAATCGCGATTGGGGATATTTACAAGTAGGAAGAAATATCGCTGACGTTAACAGCTATATGGATGCGGTTAAATTAAGTTTGCTAGTAGGATTACCAATTTCAATGATGATGGTTGCTGTTGCTAGTTGGTGGTTGGCAGGTTTAGCAATGCGACCAATTTATCAATCTTACCGACAAATTCAACAATTTACAGCCGATGCAGCCCATGAATTAAGAACTCCTTTAGCAGCAA
This sequence comes from Rivularia sp. (in: cyanobacteria), assembly GCA_965234645.1. GTDB lineage: Bacteria > Cyanobacteriota > Cyanobacteriia > Cyanobacteriales > Nostocaceae > Rivularia. Next base: position 6,882,453 of record OZ248344.1, read on the forward strand.
CTCAAGCAACAATAGATTCAGCTTTATTAATGCCAGATTTAGACATTAAAGAAGCATGGGATATTCTTGGAACAATTAAGCGTCAAAATCAGCGGCTTACTAGTTTAGTTGTTGATTTACTAATGCTTTCTCGTTTCGATAGACAATCCATCTCCGTGCAGCGGGAATTATGTTCTTTAAATGATATTATTGCCGACTTGGTAGAAGAATTTGCAGCTATGGCAATTTCGGCTAAGGTAATACTCAAATCTGAAATTCGCGTGAATAAAGATGTAAATATTGTTGGTGATTCCGAGCAACTCTACCGTTTATTTTCTAACTTAATAGTTAATGCGATTCAATATAGTTTATTTGATGGGGAAGTCACAGTTATTTTAGATAGTTATGAATCGGATGCTGTTATTCAAGTAAAAGATACAGGAATTGGTATTCCGACTCAGGAATTATCTCATATCTTCGATCGCTTTTATCGAGTTAATAGCGATCGCTCTCGTCATACTGGGGGTTCGGGTTTGGGTTTAGCAATTGCAAAAGCTATTGTATTGTCGCATCACGGTAGTTTAGACGTAGAAAGTGAAGTCGGAAAAGGTAGTACTTTTATTGTTACATTACCCAAGCTACAATCATCTCGCCCAAAATTAATTAAAAATGCTTAAAATGGTTCAAGATAATTCATCTATAGAATACTATTTTTATATTTTCAATATAAATTAGGTTAAGCAGATACTATATTTTTGCTAGTTATGAATAATAAGTATCTCAAATACCTATTTTTGTGTACAAAGTAACTACCTTTGCGGTTCGGCGATCGCACTTCAAAAAGTAGTTATAGTAAGACTTTGGTTATTTTCGGAGATGTCTAATGATTGTAGTATATCCCCTTCCTCTTTACGATTTTGAAGCGATCTAGCAATTTCTAATGCCTGCTGCAAGTAATCAATAGCTTTTTCGCGGTCTTCTGAAAGACTGTAGGTAATACCGATAAACTTCGTTACCACTGTCACTTGTTCGCGGTCTCGAATTTCCTGAAAAATAGTAAGTGCCTGTTGTAAAAACTGTAATGCAGTTTTATAGTCTCTAGCTAGAAATTTATCAAGACCTGTCTTTAGTAATCTGTCTGCTTCTGCTTTACGTGTATTTGTTGTTTGTGCTAGTACCTGTAACGTACTCAGAAATCCTTGAAAGCTAAAAGTTAGAGGAGTTGATGCAGTGGCAATAAATAGGGTGAAGAAGGTAATGCAAATTCTTCGGTAACGCATACGTTGAGAGTAAGGAGAAAATTTAGTCATATTTATTACCAAGTTTAGAAGAGATTTTCATGACAATTACTCCTTAGCTTTACAAGAAGAAACTATAGGTTCTGCGACTAATTCCTTTAACTGAACATCTGGAGATTGTTCGAGTAATTCTTTCCAACTATTCGCTAGTTGAACATCTTGAGGCTTTTGGCAGCGTTCGTTAATAAGTGTCGTCAATCATACCACAAGCCATTTTCTGCATATAGCAACATTTTCTGTTGTGATGTTTTTGCACTTTCCAATTTTTTCCTTAGCTCAGGTGCCAAAGATAATCGTTCTACATAACCGTTGACAGATACATTTGCTGCGGATGTCTCTGTGTCACAAATAACGGAGAATACCCATTGATACCTTTTGTTCTCCAAGGAACCGAAAGTTCTTGGTAAGTTAATACCCATAATCCCTGGAGTTCCAATTAATTGAGTGCTGGTTTCGTAAATAACCCTTTGTTGTTCGTTGAGTAATTGAAACTTGCCCAAACTCTTTGCTGAAGCTTGGTAAGGAACGTAAAACCAGAAAGTTGGACGTTCGGCAATGGTTAAACCAATATTGGTTGCTGGGACTAAACCTACCAGATGCTTATTCAAAACAGGACATCCACTTCTAGAACCTGCATCTGCTCGTTAGGGGCACCTTTTGGAGGTAGTTTAAATTTTAAAGGGATTACTTTGCGTTTTGGATTGATTGGTGTTTGATTAAGCTGAGGCTTCGGTTTATTTTGGGAACTCGAAGCAGGCTGCGCTAACACGTTTACTGGATTCGGTAATAAAATTACTAAGGTGCAAGCGAAAGCGAGAGGCGATCGCAGCGAATGCCACTTTTTCAAAGTCATAATTTAGTCTCTATGCTTTTACGTAATTAATTAACTTTTGGTGTTATTAAAAGTGCTATTATAAAAACCGTACTGACAAGGCTCAATCCTGCGGGAATAAATGGTATCCAAGTGCTTTGTACTTCAAAAATACTGAAATCTAAAGTAAAAATAATATAAACTGTAAACCCAGTAATTAAAACTAGAGCTAAGGGTTTTTTGAAATATAAAGCGATACCAGTTCCTAGCAATGACCAAATCCAAATCCAAAATGTTTCCAGCCAAGTAGGGATAACGTTTATTGTCGGTCTTATATTTAGATACGTACTGAGAATTTGACTAACCATCTCCGCTTGAATATATACTCCACCAATACTTTGGTCGGGTAATCTATTTAAACTAAATGGTGTGTAGAAGTTATCTTTATAGCTTGGTGCAGTTGTACCAATAATGACAACACGGTCTTCGATCGAACTGGGGTCAAAATTACCTTGCAAAATTTCCGTTAATGTCACATTTTTAGCTATATTGCGAGAGCGACGGTAATTAAGCATAATTTGATAACCCGCCGCATCTAATCCTTGATAACCTCCCCAATGACTAGTTAAAATTGGTAAAGCAATCTTACCAAGCTGCACCCTAGAGTCATCGTTGATTTCTGGTGTGATTTTCTGACCTGTTTTTTCTAAATAACGCAGTGCTAACTGCATTCCTAACGAAGTTTCTGTAGGACAGGGAGAATCAAGATTGGGAGACATATAAAACAGATATCTGCGAATAATGCCATCGCTGTCAGTGACAACATCACTAAAACCCAAGCGATCGCTTGGAACTTCTGCGGGGGGAGCAGTACCTGGATGTTTCAGTTGAGGGTCGCTGTGTTTGCAGATAGCAAAAAAGTTTTCATCCCGCATTTGGGTTAAAGCAACTTGTTGCACGGGAAAATCATGATAGATGTCTAAACCAATTACACTGGGTTTAAGAGGTTCCAATTTAGCGAGAATTTGGGCAAGTGCAGCATCCGAGAGGGAACCTTGCCGCTGCATTCCTTGTTCATCCTGGTATTTTAAGTCTTCTTCGGTGACAGTAATAACCAAAAGACGGTCATCAGGTTTTTCGTTTAGGGTTCGCATTCGCATCATTTGGTCAAATACTTGTAATTCCAGAGGTTGAAGTATCCCCGAATGACGAAAGCTACATACTACAATAGCAACAGCAATACTTATTAAAAGAACTGTACGACCGAGCTTGCGTATGGTTCTTCTGCTTACTTTACTTTTTATTGGTTTGTCAATGCGTTGATTTTGTCCCGTTACTAAAACATTTGTCTCCGATAATCTTGCCATTTGCGACCAAGTTAAGGGAGTAACAGCAGGATTTTGACAAATTACTGGCAACCAACTTGCACCGGGAAACTCACTTTCTAAACCTTGTAATTTTTCTCGTGCTTCCCGTACTGCTAAATAAAATGATTTTCCACTAGCAAATCTTATCAGAAAGTGTTTTAAAAATTCTTGCGCTACTTTATCTGGTACGGGTTCACGCATAACAACTATTTGGGGAAGATGCAAATCATCAAGTTGCCGTGCTAATCCCAACCCATCACACGAATTAAATATTGCTAGCTGTAAACCACTGGTAATCGCTTTTTTGAGAGCGTTTCTTAACTGGGTAATCGTTAAACTCTCAGTCGAATTGATGTAGATATTACCGACTTCTTCTGCGCTCGAACTATGTCCTGCAAAAAACAAAATGTTCCATCCCTGCTCATCCCAAAGCAGTTCGTTTAATTGCTGACGCTTTGGTTCGACTAGAAATATTGTTTCTGCTCCTGGTAAACTAGATAATAATTTTCTATCTTCGTTAATATCAATACCTGTACTATCTCCTAAAACAGCTAATATTCTAATGGTTTTTGTTAAATTATTTTTTTTAACTTCGGCTTCAAATTCAATCGGACTGAGAGCGACTTCGGCTTGAGTATAATCTCGAAAAAACCGCCAAATATGCCAAGGCAATCTTCTAAGATGAATATTTTCGGTGGAAATAATTACGCGAATTTCATCATTATAAGCCAGCCGCATTCGCAGTTGACGGTCAATATTGCGAAATTCTTCAGCGTCTAACCAATTATCGATTTTGTTTTGTAACTCTTCACATACCTGATAAAACTCTGCGTCCGAAACATGAGTGACATCGGCATTATCGATGAAAATATCATCAACGAACTGGGAATTACGCAAACCAATACTAATCGAACGAGCTTCATAAATTAAATCGTATAGCAATTGCCAACGACGGTAGAGGTCGATAATATTGGGAGCAGCAGGTAAACTTCCTTGAAATTGTTTCCAGTTGGAGTTATTCTCATCCTGTAGCTGAACGCTAACATGAGGAAATCCATCCTGCAAAGTACCTTTTCCTAAGTTGAAAACAACTAGCTTACTCATGTTGAGAAGAATCAAGTGGTTCAATCGTGAAATACTCTGTAATGCTCAAATCATCGATAGCTACTTGAATGCTAAAACTTTTTCCCTTTGGGCAGATAAATCTTTTTAGCTGGATAAAATTATCTTGACTGCGAGATTCTAATGTTTGTAGAACTGCCCCAGACTGAGAAAGTAAAGTTAATTTGATGTTTGTTGGTAGAAAATTTTCTCCGTTAGCTGGGTGCAACTGTACCCGAATACCAACTTTGTGTTGTTCTTCTGGACTCAAACCAAGTAACAAAGCTACACATTGATTGCCGAGTTGCATTCCTAAATCAATTAGTTTTACCCTTTGGGCAACAGCACCTCTAATATGAAGTTCACGCTGTCTAAAAGCAAAAGCTATTTGAGATTCGGAATTGATAATATTAATCGATTGCCACCCGACTTCAAATACATTCTGCAACCAATTGCTTAAGTTTGCTACTGGTTGAGCGTTTTCGTTCAACTTAGCTATACGTCGGTGGTATAATTGTTGTCGCCATTGATTATTATCTATTAATGATGCCCATTTCTCAAAAGGTACGTTATGCTCTCTTGGAGAATAAATTGCTGGATTGCCCAACAGTTGCAATAAACTTTGAGCTTCAGTTTCAGATAAAGTAGATAATTGTCGGATTGGCGATCGCACATCAACATCCTGGATTACCTGCATCACAGTCAGGTTTTCGGTTAAATGTTCTACAGGCATTACATAAGCATGGGTTTGGTTATTTGCTATACACTTAAGTTGGCGATGAGTAGTAAAACCACGAACGCTCATCCAACACTCATTCTCATCAATTCCCAAATTTACTTGCACCGCTAAATAATAATCACCCGCAAAGCTAGGAATATCTACCCACTCTTGTGGTACGCACAATTCTTCTAAATAGGTTGTTTCGCTAGGAATTAACACGATTCGCTTCTCACCAAGTCCAATTGCCGCACCATTAACTACTTCCCAAATACTAGATAAGTTATCCCCGTAATTGTAAATTTGGGGTTGAAGTGCAGATTCCTCGGAAAGCCACTCTCGAAGAAAATTTAAGAAAGTATGCACAACAATGTGGTTTAGATAAGCATTGTAACGCGATGTATTAGAATGACGTTGAGCTTGTTCCCAGGCAAGATGTTTTTCCATCGCTGAAATCTGCAACCACAATCGGTTAGGATGCGCTCTTTCTAATTCATTTATTTCTAATTCATTTAAATAATGCATAATTAAGTGCCTTATATTTTTAATGGTAATTGCCAAATTTTTAATGATTCTTCTAATACAGGTTGTAATGCTTCTAAGTTTGTGGGTTGCGAAACTTTCAAATTATTACAAGCCGATTTTACAACGCATTTACAGGTATTAGATAACCAGATTTTTAAATATTGATTAATAATGCAATCGATTTCTTTGATTAAATAATCTTCCAACTTAGATTTAGCATTATCGCTAATCAAAGCTAACTTAGATTCAGTTATTTGGAGTTGATTAGCAATATCTTTTTGATACATCTTTTGTCCGTAATATAGTCGTAACGCATCTTTCTCTAATTGTTCAAGTTTCTTGAGTGCCTCAACTAAAGCAACATTAATTAAATCAGAATAAACAGGACTTTGATAACTACCAACTAGCCAGACAGCGACATATTGAGAAACCCATTCAGTTGGCTGACTTAATTGAGATAAAGTTTTAATAAGTTTCAACTCAATAGTTTTTAATCGAGCAGCAATCGTCCCCTGAGTTACTTTAAAATTATCTGCTACCTGTGTTTGATTAAGTTCAAATCCATAGTAGAGTAGTAATATTTTTTGTTGGTCGGGTTTTAGGGAACATAACTGTAGCTCCAATGCTGATAATTTACTGATTAAGCTCGTTTTCGTAGAATCTGCTTCCACAAAAACCTCTTCCGATAAAGCTTCAAACTCACGACCAGCATCTTGCAGCGCTTCCAAAGAAAAGCTAGATGCAATTGATTTTGGGTAATTATATAGTGCGGCAATACAAACTTCTATCCAGGTTTTTAATTCTTCAACTGTAATGTTTGCACCAGCAGCTACTTCATGAGGTGCGCTTGAAAGCAACTTTTGAGTATTATAATAATTAACCACCTCCATAAAATCTGTCTCCGATGGTTCCGGGTACTTCTTACCTTTAGTGACAGCAGGATTTTGAAGCTTATTCATTTGATAGACTTGTTTAAAATATTTGCGTGCGAACAAAAATCTCGAAATTTCTGGTTCGCACTTGCCATGCCGATTTAGTGCTTCTTTTAATTCTTTATCACTCTTATCTACAAATAATCGCCACGTTGAAAACTTACCAACAGAGGTCTTGTCTTTAACAGTATTAATGATAATTTTAGTAACATAAGTATCTAGCGAAGAGTTTACATTATTATATTGAACTAAAATATTTTTAAATTTATTGCGGTCATAAATGAGGCATCGAGCAAAAAATATAAACTCTTCCCAAGATTGAGATCGATCGACCTTCGATACATCAAAAGCAGCATAATAGCAACTTTCCTCACAGTAAACACTTAAGTGTTCCCATGCTTTTTGCACTCGGTTGTTTGATTCCCAGTTTTCTGGAAGTGGTAGGTCATAAAGAGCCATATCTATCCAAAACTGTACCAAATCTCTAGTGTTATCCTCCTGGTTAGATAAAGATGCAAATTTCTCATGCCTGCTTTGATATAACTCAATATTGCGTTGCAAATAAGCTTCAGGCTTCCATCGAATAGCTGAGTTAGCATTGCTACTCTCTAAATCCATATATTTATAGAATTTTTCTTGCGTTATCCTGTAGGGGAGTTTGGGCAAGTAGTTGAACATACTGAACTCCGTGCATACGTATAAGTATAATAAATTTATATTTACCACAGATAACATCATTTTTCATACCAGGAAAAATCTTTATTTAATGTAATATAAAGAACTTTTTATTAAAAAAAACACTTACACCAAACGCCATAATGACCGACTTTCCCCAATTAAAGTTCCTTTATTTAATTGGTTTGCTACTAGTTGTTTTATTGAGATTTGTTTTGAATACTTTCCCTATCCCTATAAAAATAAGCAGCAAGCCCCAAGCGATCGTCGGTGTATAAGTGAAACTAGTACTATTACCACAGGAGCGATCGCGCGGGAGCAACAGCTATTAGCAACGAAAAAAGCGTGTAACCAGACCTACTATATACCCAGGTCTGGTTACACTTGACAAAAAGTATCTATTCACGCTAAAGGCAAATGCTCCATTTACTACGGAAATTATATATTTAACAAAAAAATAATGCATAAAACTAAAAAACCTTGTGAGACACAGGTTTTGAGAGATTTTGAAAAATAAATTTGAGGAAAATCAATAAATCAACTAAAGGTAAACCAATTAAGTATGTGAAGGCGAAAACACCCGAAGTTAATAAAACTTAGGTAATAGTACTAAGGCTACTCGTCCCCCATTTACCAAGGAAATCAAATGGCAACTAATCTTAGAAAAACACTCAAAAATAATTTCGCTTTAGTCGCGGTTTTGTGAAGTTATGGCATGACATTGACAACGAGCAGTAATAGACCTTGAATTTCGCACTGAACTCTTGCTTAAACCCGAAGAATTTGGTTTCACCAAAGAGGATGTTGCAAAACTTACACTGCTCGAAACGGAATTGCCTTTGACCAGTGTGTAAAAGGCTGTATTCTTTCTCGCACCGTTAACTAAACCTTAGAATTAGAAGGAGATACTTACTAATGTCTACACAATTTTTGAAGTGTTCGTTTAGTATTGCAATACTGGCTCTTGTGACAATAGCCGCAGGACATAAAGCCGCGATCGCTTTACCCGCCTCGAACGAACCAGCGATCGAAACTCCTGCGATCGAAGAACCAATAAATCAGAACTCATCGCCTGATTCTGCGAAATCGCTGCTGCAACAACAGGGGCTGTCCCTTGATATTGGTCAAACAATGCCAGTGGAAGGTTGCGAAACCAGTCTTTTCGGCGGATGGGGTGCAGGAGGCAAAAAGGACGAATGTAAGTGGACTCTTCCAAAACAGATGGAAGAGCAAGGCTGGGTTATCATCGGCAGCGAGGTGACGGTTACTAACAAGGAGGGCAAGTCGCATCGATCCGGCTACACAAAAACTTTTGAAGGTTCCAACAGCGCATACTCGTTTACGTCGAGTTCAATTGACAAAATTCAAGCAGCTTTGAAGGCTGCGATCGATGCGAATGACATCAAGGCTCAAGCAGAACTCAACGCCCTGTTAGATCGGATGCAGAGCTATTCGACTAGCTCATCTTCGACTCACAACGTTGCTGTACTGCAAATATGGACACAATCAGGGGTCGCAACGCGGGCAGGAATTGCCGCAAAACTAAATGTGACCCTTCTAAAAGTCCGTTAAAGAAACTGTACAAGGGGTTCCAGTAAAGAAAGCTGATTTGATTGCGATGCTGCAATAGTAGGATGATCAACATAGGAATACAATAGAGCTTGAGAGGGTGTTTGAAAAGGGTCTGCTTGAGCCTTAAGTAGGACTCAGGAGTGCAATCGCAAATCCCAGAATGGTATTTGGTAAGGGTTAATGGGATTTGATAACAATCTAACGCCCAAAGTTCGCCAAACTTCGCTCTAGTTTTCTTGCCAAGGTTTAAATTCTTAATCTGCATAAATTATTCCTTGGCAAAATCAACCTTCATCTTATTTCCAGATAAGAGTTGAATAACAATACTTAACTCTTATCTGGCTGGATGTTTATATCCAATTTCACACCCTTACAAATAAAGGAAAGGTTAACAAATATGAAACTCAAAAGAATTGCTGCAATTTCCACTCTTACTTTGATGCTCGCTACAGGAGCAGCCAATGCAAAAACTCCAGAAGTGTCATCTATTGCGAGCAAAATAGATGCATCTTCATTAAGTAAATTTGTACCTGGTGATGACGTAAATAATAGCTCTGATGTGAAGTTACCAGAAGATGGAACGACCGAGGAAATGAAGCCAATACTTCCAAATTTTGCCCGTAATGCAATGACCTGGAAAATGTTGACAAGCCCTTTAGTGCTTAATGGAAAAACTTATGTTTTGTTTGGTTCGGATAATGGTCAGCCTGGTGGTACCAATGCTTATAACGGCGACACTAGTATTAATGAATATCGATCGCTGCTCTGCATTAATAAGACAGGCGCTCCGACACCAGCAGGTCTACCGCCATCTAGCGTAACACCTGGCGGTGCGACTAAAACCTCATGGTCTGGCGGTACAGTGTTGGTGATTCCCAATATTCAAGGGAAGCAATTAACGTCTCAAGCAGTTGCAGACAAGATGTGCGGCCAGGTAGGACAAATTACTCGCGGTACTTCTGGGTATCGTATGGCAGAATTCCATGATGGTACTGGTCTTAACGCTGGATGGAGTTTCTGGGCAGAAGCCTATAGCGATATAAACGGTTTAGCCCCGTCTACCCGCTATTGGGTTAACATTAATGACCAACCTGCGAATCCTTGGGGTAACAACATTAAATAAGTCAGGCTAAAAAATTCTTCATGTTTGTAGTAAGCGCTTACTACAAACCTATTTTCAAATTTTACTTTTCTTTACATAGTTCGGTTTATTCTCGCCGACCTACGCGCGTTTTGGGACGGAAGTTATCGAAATTCAGCAAAGACGCGCCAATTGGCGTAGGTCTTGGTCGTAAGCTTTCATAAGAATATCATTAATACACCCGTGGTTTTATTTTACCGTGTTTGTATTTTACATAATTGCTCATTTTATGCTGATTGCTTGAGTTATCTGTTGAGACAGTATTCAAATCAAAACTCGTCTAGAAGTTTCAATATCTAAATTAGGTACAAAATCCAATGTCAACTAAAAGTGTTTTTGCAGAAGTCAAGACTAATCAATCTTTAGAAGAAGTGACTGATGCCGTTGTTCTTGAAATGCGTAAATTAGGCGGACAAGTTATTGACAGAAACGGCGCAATCGAGGTTATCGATGGAACTTCAGGTGTAGATTTTGCCTTTGTAGCTAAATTTCAGGCAAATGTCTACGTCGCTCCAAACAAGAAAAAGGATAATACTTATAATATAGACTGTCAGATTCGTTATTCCCCAAATGCCGTATTTTGGATTTGTTTCATCTTGGGGCTTTGTACGTTTTTCCCTTGGATAGGAAATGTTCTGTATTTATTTATTAGCCCAGTCACAGCTTATCAACAGGCTTTGAATCGTGTACAAGCGGAACTTGATGAGTAAGCAAGTCAATCTAAACGCAGTTGTAATTTACGCTATTACTAGCTTCATCACAATAGCCCTTTTGGGACTTTGTATTGTTCCATCATTAGAAGTTTTGGTAAAAATTCCTGATTTGAGCCTATTTAGACGCATAGGTATTCCCTATTCACCGACCTACGGCTTAACAAGAGCAATATGGTGTCTGTTGCACGGAGAGCTAAATTTAGCTGTTAAATACAATAGGTTTATCTTCTTCTTTTTCCCAATTTTGGCTTACCAATATTCACTTCTGATCCATCAATGTTTTCGTTATCGTCTCTATTGCGATGATGTCGAAACTCCTTAAACTATTAGAACGCTTTAGAACTATAGTTTTGTTGATAACAATTGCTTATACTTATGCAACAATTCAAGGTCAGCAAATTAAACGCAAAGGAATACAAAAATATGTTGCACGTGTTAAAGAATATAATCGATTGAAACGGAGACATAGCAGTTTTTACATTGGGTTATATGGTCAAACATGGCTTAATTTTAATGATATGTGTATAGAATTAGTAGCTGAATTAATGAGACTAGATCGCAATAATAAAAAGTATTACGAGCAAGGTCTAAGGGCTATGAAACTTATACAGTCTACGTTATAGCTTATTTCGTTGCCCTTTCAGCATAGTAAGAAGAATGATTAACAAGGAAGCGAACGCAGCATTAATAATAAATGCTTATGAATATTTCTATCTCGCTTCACAGTATAAAGTTTTAGACCAATTAACGGAGAAATTAATGAAGAATATTTGGAAACTTACTCAAGGAATTGCTGTACTCAACTTGATTTTTGCATCTTTTGCACCTATTGCAAGTTCTGCACCATCAAAGAAACAGCAGCAAAACAGCCATTCTAATACTGTCAATGCAGAGAGTATTCGGGGATGTTATGGTTCAGAAGAAAAAAGATCCAAATCACTTCAAGATTCAAAGCTACTTAATAAAAAAGGTGATACGGTTTTGGCTTTCAAGCCAGACAAGGAAGACTACGGTCATATTTACATCGCTAAAGAAGCACTAAGAAAAATTAGGGTAGGGATTCAAGATTCTTCAAATTCTTCACTTCAGTTTACCGATCCAGCCATTCAGCAGATTATTAATGCTGATGTATCTGTGGATTTATTGCCAGGAACTGAAAATAATATGATACCTAAAACCTCTGAGGATTTTGACGTTCCTTTGAAGCACTTTGACAATGAATGCTTAAAAGAAGGTTCATAGTATCTGATCGAGACTAAAAAACAAATTATTAGAAGACTTGAGCCAATTAAAGATGCAAATTCTGGTAATACAGCAGATTGCAGGTTTATGAGGTACAGTAACAGCAGTTTATAAACCAGTTTTTTAAATGCTTAGGATTGACTAAATCCAATGCTGTTGCAATAAGAATATCAACCATTTTTGAGTTAGTTGGAGAAAATTGACGTAAAAAAGCTTTAAGTTGTGACCACCAATGTTCGCGCTTGATTAAAGTCTGGTGAATAAGGTGATTGATAAAGTAAGCTGGCACCAACAGATTGAATTAACGGTTCAATTTCTGCAGCTTTATGGGCTGGAAGGTTATCCATTACGACAACAGCGCCCCTCCATAGTTGAGGAAGCAAGCATTTCTCGACAAAGACTTTGAACGCATTAGAATTCATAGAACCGCTTTATTGTCATAACAGCTAAAACTTGCTTTACACTTATTGCCCCAATTACTGTTACTTTCGCTCCTCGATAAAATGGTTTAAAATCATATACTCTACTGCCGCGTTCACCGAAGGTGCGGTTCTCGCCACGTGCCCTACTTCGTGGCTCTACCAAGTAGAACACCCATTTCATCGATAAAAACTAAATTTTCTGGGTCTATTAGTTTAACCTGTTGCCAATATTCACGAATTAATTTTGGACTCGTTCAGTTCTTGCTTGGCTACTACGCAGCGTCTTTTTTTTAATGTTAAATTCTGCTTTTTCAATGCACGACACATTGTACTTGCACTTACCCAAATATTGTAAGTTGTAGCCCAATATTCGCAATATTCGGCGGAAAGTTTTGTCAGGGTACTGTTCTACCATCCCAGCTAGTTGAACATCATATCCATCCAAATTACCTTTAACTGCTCCACCTTGTTTTTTTGGCTTCACATGACCTTCTTTCTTTTTCATCAATAGCAGCTTTTGAACAAAACTTTTGGTCACACCAAAGTTTGTTGCTACTTTTCTAACTGAGGTATTACCATGCTCGTAAGCCTGTACTATTTTCTCTCGCAAATCTATAGAGTAAGCCTTCATTTTACTCATTAATGCACCATAGTTAGTGTACCTCATTTACTTGCAATTTGCTGTAAAAGCGGAATAGAGGCACGCCAACTTCTTGGTAAAGCTTTGCATACTTTACAAGATTTTTACGCTCATACTAATTGGGTAGAGTTAGGATTTGACGATATTGATACACGTCTTGGAAGAAAGGTTATTCCTAGCCCACCAATAGGCAGACCAACATCTGAGGTTGTTGGTTCTGCCGAAGTCGCGGCTGTTGAAGCATTTCTAATAGGTGGCAATGTGAGCTCAGATCCAAAGTTAAGGACACTATCAAAACTAGCAAATTTTGCAGCAATTATATCTCACAACTCACCATATGATATTGCATCGTATCTATCGCCCAAACCAGGAAAACTTAAGAAACAGTTTATCGGAACTAAAGATAAAGAATACTTAACATCGGGTTACTTCATGGGTATTGGTCCAATAGATTCATGTAAAGTCCCATTGGGTAAAACTCGGCATGGTCTTGATTTCCATAACAAGCTTTCAGACGTATTCTTATGCCCGAATGGTCTTAATAAAGATGAACCTGAGCGCCCCAAGTATGACAAAGCTAGTCAACTTGCGATGAAGGCGAGTATCGACTACATTGATCAAATAATCAAAGAATCACCTACTATCCGTGATAACCCTGAAGCAATTAAAGCCCTTATGGGTATTGAGAATAGCAAAGAACCATTACAAGAAAAACGTGAAGGGCGTGAATTAAAATCAGGTAAAAGCTGGGGCGATCCACACTTAATTACTTTTGACGGCTTAAGTTATAACTTCCAAACTGTTGGAGAATTTATCTTAGCTAAATCTAAAGACGGTGATGTAGAAGTTCAAACCCGTCAAACACCCGTTAATTCTAATCTATCTCTCAATAGCGCGGTGGCGATACGAGTCGGTAGCGATAGAGTCGCAATTTATGCTCAAGATTTGCCCGATGCAGACACCAGCACTAAATTACGAGTAAATGGTAAACCAGTAGCCATTGAAGATAATAAAATTACCTTGTCAGGTGGAGGTGCGATCGCAAAAAATGGTGGTACTTATATAGTTAATTTCCCTTCTGGTGAAAAAGTCGTAGTCACACCTAGGGGCTACTAGATCCCCAACTTCTTGAAGAAGTTGAAGATGTATCCCTCACGAAAGCCTTTATGGATACTAAGGTTTAAAAATTAGATGAAAACAGCGTTTGGGATATACCCACCGAATAATGATAAGACTTGCCATAAAACCATCCTTCAATAGTTCTTTCGTTATACCCGGTCAGTGTTGATAAAGTTAACGTACAAGCCTTCATATAGCCGTGAGGATTTCGTTCTCCATTACTGGGAAGTTCGACTCCAGGATGCATAATTGGTATCCAGAAATAGCACCATTCTTGAGGTGTCATAGGTTCTAAGATTCCCAATAATATATGTTGATTGTCAGGTTTATTTTGAGTTTGTAGCAATACAAATTTTGCTAACCAACGAGGAATTTTTTTAGTTTTGGTTTGCGGCTCTTTTAGCAATTGCATATTACTTATTTATGGAAGATTTTTTGTCATACCGAAACTTTGTGCCATTAATTTTTAATCAAAGGCAAGGTTTCACAGAAATAGAATTTACTTTCAATTTAAAAAGGAATTTCTTGCTCTTGATAGTTCGGATGAGATACTTTCAAATCACAGATAAAAGCAGTTAGGGCGTGAATTCCTGTATACAAAGTTCCACTATTTGCTCTGTATCCTTTACTACTCCAACCATTCCAACCAAAATATTCTCCAATCTCGCCAAACTCAGCAATAACTAAATTAGATTTTGATTTCTGCTGCAATTGCAACTGCTGTTTCCTACTCGTATCTTGAAGTTGAGTTAATTCATGCACTATGAGTGAAAGCACGTTATTCAGACGCTCAACTTCTAACGTTAATGGCTCAATAGTTTTCTCCAATTCCTTATTTACCACCTTCGTAGCTTGTTTGTTAAACGTATTACCCCAGCTATCTTTATTAGAATCTTCAAGAGCTTTTTCTAAATCTTTTACTCGTTGCTGAAGCTGTTGATTTTTATCTACTAAACCGCACACAGATTGTAATTCGTTTTCTTTGGCTATTAATTGCTCGATTAGTTCATGTTTGGCTTGTTCCATCTTAGTCGCGTGTTTTTCGGCAGCAATTATTTCCTCTTTTGCTGCTTTTAGCGCTGCATCTCGGATTTCTATAAACCGTCCCAGTTCTTCTTCTGCTTTTTCTTTCTCTCGTTGTGTTAAAGCTTCAGCTATTTTTTGTTCGACTTGGGCTAGTGTAAACATTTCCTTGGGAGAAGCTGGCTTGATAGCTGTCTTTGGGGATTCTGGTTGAATTTGGTGTGGTTTGAACAGGTGTTTTACTTCCATACCCTGAGAAACTGTGTGGTCAAGCAACACCCAGAAATCATTGTTCCATTCGGACATGATAATACCCGTGTAACCAGTCCAACCTCTGTCATCACTTTTTACTACGATTCTCATTCCGGGGGCGAGTGGGGAAACGGGAGTGAGGGATTGATCTACAGTATTCCCTACTCTCCCTCTCTCCCGCACCTCTTTGATTTGTGCTGCTGTTATATGTGGCGATCGCACTAATTCTTTTACCAAATCATGGCTGACTTTGGTTAGTTGACGTAGCGCTGATACGCTCCATTTTTGGACGTTTTGACAGATAAGACGTTGCGTCCTCGAAGGCAATTTATCAAACCAGGCATAAATTTCCATCGCACTTTTAGCAAAATAACGCGAAGAACCAAAGTCATCAGATATCAGCCATTGTTCAAATACTTTCTTACCATTTGGACAATGGGCAATACAGTCATAATATAAATCCCACAAAGCTTTACCGCTTCCTAGCAAGCCATCAAAGGTTTGACGAACGAAACCAAGAAAGTTTCCAAGAGTCGATTTTGCCTTATTTTGTAAATCTGGTTTAGAAAATCTTGCGTAATCAAACGTGTACGCTAGTGCAAAAGGCGCAGTTGTGTTCATAATAGAGATAGATGTTCCTTATAGATATGGATGTCCCTTTTAGAGATGTTTCTTTCTATTTGGACAAACCAAGTCCTCCGTTTTGATTGTGAGTCGTGGCGGGGGACTTTGGTGTTTAAAACCAAGTTGCAAACCCTCTTGAAGCAATGCTTAAATGCAATGCTAGGAGGTTTTTTGCGTTTATATTTAGATTTTATCACTTAGTCACGCATTCACTCAGTCACTTAATATTCTGTAACATTAAATTTATGCCTAGAAAAAGTAGAACCGAAAGGCTTAATCTGTCGATGGAAGAAAAATTAAAGCGGCGTTTTAATACCGTATGTACCTGGAAAGGAGTGAACATGAGTGATATTGCTCATGAGTTAATTGAAAAGTGGGTTGAGGAAAATGCACCACCAGGTCTTCTTAGCCAAGAAGATTCAGATGGGAATAAAAAAAGTTAAGTAGTCTTGTTTATAGTTAAAAGTAGATGATTAAGTTAAAAATGCTTGTGGAGAAAAAATATCTGTATGCTAAATCCTTTCTCACCAACACTACCGAACGGAAACTATTTCCGTTCGGTAAGATATGAATATTAATACAAGTATTGCTCCTATGAAAATAATTGTTTGTAAGTAAAAATGGATACGAAAAAGCAACTGCTATATTAAAATACACTTCACTATGTGGCGTAATTAAAGTTGGGAGTAGTAGGAGTAGAAAGCATTGCAGCAAGAACCCTTGTTACAGAATTGGTATGGTAGTGATTATTTTGTTTGAGTAGAGTTAATCTTTTTAGCTTCCATAACCGAATTTCCCAATCTTTTCAGAATTTTAAGAACAATATCCAGTTCGTGGTTAACCGGGAGCAGGGAGTAAGCCCGTGAAAAGCCGTAGGGGGGTTGTTCCATGCTGAAGTCTAATTTAAGAAATATGAATTCGTCTCCGTTGGTAGCAAGACCAAAAGTAAGATTGTTTTGTCGTGGCTGGGCAAGCATATAAGCAAATAGCTGAGGTAGGGCAACACCCACAGGAATGGCGCTTCTTTTGGATTCCAGGGATAAAACCCATAAATTATCATTGACTACTAAGGTATCAATAAAACCTTTTAGTGTTTCTACTGTATCGTTTATAACTATCTCAATACCGAAGGGGGAACGGATTTGATATGGTTCGTCCAGAAATCCAGCTAGTTCCAGCAGTGGAGAAACTACAAGTAAATTAACAGTTCCTTCCAAAAGGAAACCGTCTTCGCGGTGGTAATCAAACCGCTTCTTAATTTTTCCTACTCCAGCTTTTTCTTCCGGGCTTAGTTCCTGTAGTTTTTCAGTAAGTTCACTTAAGAATGCTGGGTAAGAGGATTGTTCTAAATTGAAGTTTCTTCTTAAGTCCTTAAAGCTTTTAATTCTATCCATGACAGCTAAAGTCATATTTTAAAAATTATCTATAGGGGGCGCGGGGGTAGTACAATGATACTTTAACTAAATAGGAATATCCCCAAATACTTGACTGATTTCATCGGCTATCTGGGCATCGTTCATTTCCAGAAAATCCTGCATAATCTCATCAGCTTTTGAGCAAACGCTCTCTACTGATTCAGTTTCTAAGTCCTCCACCAGGTTTTTTAGTATTACCAAACTAAACTTTTCACTGTCATCTTTAGCTTTTTCTCTAGTAGGAATTTGCAGGATGTACTTAGGGTTAGCCGCAATAGCAAAGACGGGATTAGAAACGTAGCTGATAAAACTTTTGGTTTGGGCAAAATCCTTCAGTTTCCCAGCTACTTCCTCAGATACTTTCTCCATCTCACAAAACTGCTTAAAGTTGCTTTCTTCCAGGATGACGCTGTAGCTAAAAATTATCACCAGGTTCAAAAATTCCCTTATATCGAGTTGCTTGGGCTTTTTGGGCAAGGTGTTGCTAAGTTGCCTGATTTCCGAAAGAGTTTTTCTCATGGTGGGGATTTTTGATAGTTGAGATTACAAGTATTCTACCAACCAGCATTTAAAAACCAATACAACCAACCACGGGTCACAGTTAGTCGGTTGCTCAAATTACCCAGTAGCCCCATGAAGGCGATCGCCCTTTAATCTCATATGATAGGAGCGTGTAATTTTCATTTAGTGCGGTCTTCTTAAGTATTATAAATTCAGTGAGGCACATTTTTAAACCAAAAACTACAATGTAATCTTATTAGTAATTGGAGTATTATTTTTATGGGTGAAGCAAGAAGACGTAAAGCTTTGTTAGGTGATGCTTACGGTAAGCCTAAGAGAGGAAAGTTGTTTGATACCGGAATGACCACAGCAAGCATTATTGAAAATTTTAAAAAGCTTACAAATTCAAAATTCCAGGAATGTATGGAAGAATCTGTTAAAGCATTTCAAAATTCTAACTTAAAAGGTGCTTTAGGGACAGTATACTTTGACTTTCATAACGATAAGTTAGTTTTAAAAACAGAATTTAATGCATTACCTAAAGAATTAAAAGAAGATGTAAGTATAGAACCTATACCTGATTTTACAATAGCTGCAAGTCTTAAATCTTATTTTAAACTCAAACAACATCTTGGTGAAATTCCACTCGATATAAATTTAGCTAATTTATTTTATTTAGATAAGGATGGAGTAACTATAAAGCAAGAAACAGCCTGCTATAATGATGATGTTTATTTTAGTTTAGCGGGGAAAGAAAAATGGATGATTGAAAATATTGAAAAGATTAAAGATGGGGATTCGTTCTCAGAAATTATAAAAAAATATGAGGATGAATTATTGGTTGATACTGATAAAAATCCGTAAACAAACTTTTCACCTAAAAAACATATATCCCCGTCCCTGACAGGGCTGATTCATTAGTTCCGAGTCCAATACGCACCAGTTAACCTGGAAGACTATGCAACTGTTGAATACGCTAATAGTATTGCTTGGTCACAAGTTGCCAGGGGAAGAAAAAAGCATTTTCAAGATTTCCACAACAGACACCCAATATACTATTCCCTTTGAGGAATTGTAGGGCAATGGATTAAACACCGGAGGCATTTTTGTGCCACCTGTCGATGGGACTTATTTATTTAATCCTCGCATCCGAGTTGAGACTTTATCCCCTTCCTCTCCCCTAGCGGTCAAACTTTCACTTCCAAGAATAGTGGAATCAATATTTATACGTATCTATACGTTCCAAATAATATAGCAATCAATACATTAAAACTAGTTTAAGTAAAAATTATTTTATCCGGTCAGAGTATAAAATATGCGGTTATCATGTATCAAATCATATTTTACTGCTGCTTATCATAGTCAGTAGTACTGATGAATCGGCTAAATTTCAGTTAAAAGTTTCATTGCTGGTGCTGCTTGCACTTATGTTGCTAGCGGTTAATTTTCGATGCAAATTTTACATCCTGAATTTATAACGAGGTATGGGTGACTGACATCAAGGTTGGACAGATAGTTCGAGTTCGCTCTCGTCAATATTTGATTGAGGATGTTGTGATTTCGACATCTGATATTGGTGATAATAGGGTGCGGCTTGCCTGTTTGGAAGATGATGCTCAAGGACAGCAATTAGAGGTTTTTTGGGAACGAGAGGTGGATGCCCAGGTTATGGGGGCTTCGTCTTGGGAGTCGGTTGCCAAAAAAGGTTTTGATCGACCCAATTTTTTTAGTGCTTATTTTCATGCTCTAAGGTGGAATTGCGTTACTTCTACTAATCCCAAGTTGTTTCAGGCTCCTTATCGAGCGGGAATTGAGGTAAAGGCTTATCAGCTTGAACCTTTGAGAAAGGCTTTATTAATGCCGAGGGTTTCACTATTTATTGCTGACGATGTGGGTTTGGGAAAGACTATCGAAGCTGGTTTAATTTTGCGCGAGATGTTGATGCGTCAAAAAATTAAACGGGTGGTGATTTCTTGTCCTCCTTCGGTTGTCAGACAATGGCAGGAGGAAATGGAAAGCCGTTTTGGTTTGATATTTAAGATTTTCGATCGAAATTTTATTGCTATGCAGCGTCGGGAGCGCGGTTATAGCATTAATCCTTGGACAACTCACAATCGTTTTATTATTTCCCATGCGTTGCTTAGGGATGAGACTTATGCAGCTTTGTTGAGGGATTGGTTGGGAAATTTTGCTGCTAGCTCAATGTTGATTTTGGATGAAGCTCATAATGCTGCACCTGCTAGTAGTTCAAAATATGCTGTGGATTCCCAATTGACAAAAACCGTTCGAGATATTGCACCTCGTTTTGAACATAAGTTATTTCTTTCGGCTACTCCACACAACGGACATTCTAATAGTTTCGCTGCGTTGTTAGAAATTCTCGATCCACAACGGTTTTGTCGGGGAGTTACCGTTAACCAAAAGCTGCTTGATGCTGTGATGGTACGAAGATTAAAGCAGGATTTACGAGACATTGGCGACAGGGATTTTCCCGAACGCAAAGTTATTCCAATGGTAGTTGACAATTTACCAGAAGATGCTGCGGAATTGAAGTTAGCTGTTTTATTACAGGAATATCGCAGCTTGCGGGAAGAGCGTCTTCAGGATGTTTCTAAGTCGGCTCAAAATACCGCAATGTTGGTAATTACTTCGTTGCAGAAACGCTTGCTTTCTTGTATTGAAGCCTTTGCTCGCACTTTGAAGGTGCATCAAAATGCGATTGAAAAAGCTAGAAAGCAAGAAAGGGAGATTCAAGGTAAAGAAAGTTTGAGGAATTATCCCTTACTTTTACAAACTCCGGGTTCCGATGATGAGCGTGCGGAGATTTCGGAAGCTGAGGTGGAAGCTGAGGAAGATTCTCAAATGACGGCTGCAACCAAAAGTGCTGTTTCGGGTATTACTCACCGGGAATTAGAGTTGCTTGAAGAAATGACCCAAATTGCTGCAACTGCTCGCTATCAAGCTGATGGCAGAATTGATCTGTTGGTAGATTGGATTCGCGAAAATCTTTGTCCCGATTTAGGTAAAGATGGTGCAATTTGGAATCATCGTCGGGTTTTGATATTTACTGAATATACGGATACCAAACGCTACTTAGTGCAGCAGCTATCAAGTGCGATAAGCCTTCGGCATGGCTTCGCTAACGCCAATTCCGACCGAGAAAATCACCGCATCGACACTTTTCACGGGGGAATGGGGGACGATAGAAGGGAAGCTATCAAAGCTGCATTTAATACGGAACCGTCGGAGCATCCTTTAAGGATTTTGATTGCTACTGATGCAGCTCGGGAAGGTGTAAATTTACAAAATCACTGCGCCGATTTATTCCACTTTGACGTGCCGTGGAACCCCAGCAGAATGGAGCAGCGCAACGGCAGAATTGACCGGAAATTACAGAGGGAAGCGGTAGTAAGGTGTCATTATTTTGTCTTTCCGCAACGTTCTGAAGACCGGGTGTTAGATGTATTGGTGCGGAAAACGGCGACTATTCAGCAAGAATTAGGTAGTCTTTCCCCAGTAGTAGAAAAAAATATTTCAAAATTGCTTGATAAAGGAATTCGGGCTTCTCAAGAGCAAGATTTAACTGAAGCAATTAATGTTGCCGATCGCAATAGCGAATTGGTAATTAAAGGTTCTGCGATTAAGGAAGAATTGGAAGCCGTGCGAGTCCGCAATCAAAAACTACATCAGCAACAGGTAGAACTTGAAGATATGTTGCGGGATTCTCGCAGGTGGTTGGGTTTGGATGAGCAACACTTCCGTAACACTTTGTGTGCTGCTTTGGAAATTATGGGAGCTAAACCTTTAGAACCGTTGAACTCGCAAGAAGCAGTGAAAGACCCAAATAGTGCGAGATGGGTATTACCTGCATTGGATGAAAAAGCGGGAAGCGACCCGACATGGGCGAATACTTTGGATACCTTAAGACCTCCCCGTCAGAAAAAACAAAAGCTGTGGGATTGGAGGAAGGAAACGGAAATTCGTCCGGTAGTATTTCGTGACCCCGGTACGTTAGACGGTAAAGTCGTACACCTGCATTTAGAACATCGCATGGTGCAGCGATTGTTGGGACGCTTTTTGTCGCAAGGTTTTCTGTATGACGAATTGACCCGCGCTTGCGTATGTTTGACGGATGATCCAGTGCCGAAAGTTATCACTTTGGGAAGATTATCTTTGTACGGAGAAGGAGCAGCGAGACTTCACGATGAAATTATTGCAGTAGCAGCAGAATGGATTGCCCCAGAAGCGCGGGGGAGAGGGAAGTTACGACCTTTGACTGAAACTGAGAAGAAAGACGTTTTACAAGAGTTGGAGGATTGTTTAGCAACCCCAGCTTTAACAAACGTGTCCGAATCAATCAAACAACGCTTTAAAGAATATGCAGCCAGGGATGTAGAAGATTTAATTCCTCATTTAGAAAAACGCGCTGACACCTTAACCGAGAGAGCTAAGAAAAAACTCGCAGAACGCGGTATCAAAGAAGCCAGAGAAATGAAAAAGTTGCTGAAAGAACAGCGCGATCGCATTCTCAAGCAAGAGAAGCAATATCAAGTGCATCAGCTTTCTTTATTTAATACAGATGAATTGCGCCAATTGGAAGCAGATATGCGTCATTGGCGAATTCGGGTAGGGGAACTTGAGAAGGAAATCATTGACGAGCCGGAACGAATTGAGAAAGGTTATCAGGTGAAAGCTGACAGGGTAGAACCCGTGGGATTGGTTTATTTGTATCCGGTTTCGAGTTGAGGGGAATCGAATTCGGGGTTTGAAAACCAAAACCACATCTTAGCCGGGGAATCGAATTCCGGTTTCAAGCGACAGCGAATAGCCGGGGAATAAAATTCCGGTTTCAAACGACAGCGAATAGCCGGGGAATCGAATTCCGGTTTCAAGCGACAGCGAATAGCCGGGGAATAAAATTCCGGTTTCAAACGACAGCGAATAGCCGGGGAATCGAATTCCCCGTCTCAAAGCAAAAGTCTTCTAAAGAAGACTAAAAAGCTTACCCAGTCCTCTGAAGAGGACTTTAGCTATTAGACAGGGATTTTCAATCCCTGGCGGATATGGAAACCAAACCGGCGATTGTGGGGGACAAAACGAGCGGATATGGAAACCAAACCGGCGATTGTGGGGGATAAAACGAGCGGATATGGAAACCAAACCGGCGATTGTGGGGGATAAAACCCAAAATCCCGATTCCAACCCAAACCGTTATCAACCCAAAATCCCGATTCCAACCCAAACCATTATTAACAAAATCCCAATTCCAACCTAAACCTTTAAAACAAAACCCAAAATCCCAATTACCAATTACCCATTACCAAAACCATGACAAACGACATCGAAACCTGGCGACATAAAGAATGGTTAGGACTTCTACAACCAATCGGATTAGTAGTATCCCCTCCGGCTTTAATAAAAGCGCAAGCTGTAGTTAACCGAGGTAAGGCTGTAGAATTACAAACTAGGCTTACTGAGATTGTTTGTTATGACCCAATTCCTGGTTTAGCTAGTAAGGAAGTCCTATGGATTAAGGATTTTCCGGCTCTTACAGAACAGGTTTTGGAGTGGATGCCGGAAGATTTGCTTGATGCAAGGTCAGGTGATGCGTTACCGCAACAGTTAGAAGTTGTACTTACTGATTACGGAGAAACACTGAAGCCAAGTTATGCAGTACCCGACCCAGATAGCGATGGTTGGTTGATGCTGGTTAAGGAAGTTGCACCGGGTTTGGATTTTGATGGGGTAGAACCGAGGTTAGAAAAGGGAAGCGGTTGGAAAGCGACGGTACAGGAAAAATTTGAGCGTTTATTACGAGAAACTAATATTCCGATCGGGATTTTGTTTAACGGTACTCGTTTGCGGCTGGTTTATGCGCCCCAGGGAGAATCTTCGGGACATCTGACTTTTCCGGTACAAGCGATGTGCGAGGTGTCGGGACGGTCAATTTTGGCGGCTTTGGATATGCTTTTGGGACAGGATAGGTTGTTTAATGTCCCTACTCAACGTCGTTTACCGAAGTTACTTAGCGATAGTCGCGAATATCAAGCTGAGGTTTCTAATAAACTGGCAAATCAGGTACTTGATGCACTTTGGGAACTGTTGCGGGGATTTCAAATTGCTGATGCTGGTGTTAACGGTAAGTTATTGGGGGAAATTGCTCGTAGCGAACCGCAACATATTTATGGGGGATTAATTACTACTTTGATGCGGTTGGTATTTTTGCTTTATGCAGAAGACCAAGGATTAATGCCAGGGGATGATATTTATCAAAGAAACTATTCCGTTACTGGATTATATGAAAGATTGCGGGAAGATGAAAGCAGCTATCCCGATACGATGAATCAAAGATATGGTGCTTGGGCTTGGCTATTAAGTTTGGTCAGATTGGTTTACGATGGTGGTGGTAGTACGGAAGCTTATTTGCCTGCACGTCACGGACAGTTATTTGACCCCGATGAATATCCGTTTTTAGAAGGAAGAAGTAAGAACAGTCATTACAGCGAATTTGGTTGGATTGAACCACCACGGATTCCCGACGGGGTAATTTATCGCGTGTTGCAAAATCTTTTGGTTTTGGATGGGGAACGTTTATCCTACCGTTCTTTGGATGTCGAGCAAATCGGTTCGGTGTATGAAGCGATTATGGGTTATGAAGTGGAAATTGCTCGTGGAACTTCCATTGCTGTACGTCCGAAAGATGTTGTAGTGAATCTTGAAGAAATTTTAGCAGCAAAACCGGGTGACAGGGCAAAGTTATTATCACAAGACGCAGATTGTAAGGTTGCGGGTAAAGTCGCTATAGAGATAAAAACAGCGAAAACACCGGAAGAATTTGCCGCAGCATTAGATAGAAAGGTTTCTGCTAGAACTCCCAACTTATTATTAAAAGGTTCGCTGTATTTGCAACCGGGAGAGGAAAGAAGAAGAACGGGTTCTCACTACACACCCCGTAAATTAACTCAACCAATTGTCGAAAAAACTTTGCGTCCGGTATTAGAAGGTTTGGGAGAACATCCGACATCGGAACAGATATTATCGTTGAAAATTGCCGATTTGGCAATGGGGTCCGGTGCTTTTTTGGTGGAAACCTGTCGTCAATTAGCTGAGAAGCTGGTGGAAGCTTGGAATCGGGAATCGGAATTAGATGGGGAATTGAATTCGGGGTTTGGTAACGAAACTTCTGTTGGGGAATCGAATTCTTCGTTTAAAAGCGAATCGGAAGCTAATAATGTTTCACAATCTTCGGTAGCCGGGGAATGTAATTCCCCGTCTAAAAGCGAAAGTCCTCTGAAGAGGACTGATAATGTTTCGCAGTCTTCTTTAGAAGACTTTAGCTATGAGACAGGGATTTCTAATCCCTGGCTGCAATCACCGGGGAAATCACAATCACCGGAAAAATCACAATCACCGGAAGAATCACAACCACCCCAACAAAACCAACCAATTACCAACGGTGATGTCGAACCATTATTATTAGCCCGTCGTCTTGTCGCTCAACGTTGTTTGTATGGTGTTGATAAAAACCCGTTTGCGGTTAATTTGGCGAAGTTGTCTTTATGGTTGGTAACGTTAGCGAAGGATTATCCGTTTACGTTTCTGGATCATGCATTGAAATGTGGGGATTCTTTGGTAGGTTTAACTAAAGCGCAAATCGGTTCTTTTGGTAAGGATGCTAGTTACGATTTACCTTTATTAGCTTTATTGAAAGAAAAAATTGATAAAGCGCGGAATTTAAGAATGCAAATTCAAGCGAATGATAACCGCAGCGATGCTGATTACGATCAAAAACGTTTGCGTCTGCTTGATGTGGAACAAGAATTACGGGAAGCTCGGTTAACTGGTGATGTGAAAATTGCGGCGTTTTTTGCGGGGAGTAATAAGAAGGAACGAGAAGAGAAAGAAAAGGAGTTTGCAGAGTTAGTTAGAAAATGGCGATATGAAACGTCGGATGTAGAGACGTTAAATTTGACTTCTGTAAAACGGATTTCTCAAAAATTACGTCGCAGCAATCAATGTATTATTCCCTTTAACTGGGATATTGAATATCCAGAGGTTTTTGATGTTGGGAAATCTGGGTTTGACGCAATCGTCGGAAATCCGCCGTTTGCAGGGAAAAATACCACAATTAACGCGAATGCACCCGGTTATCTGGATTGGTTAAAGGAAGTTTTCCCAGAATCACACGGTAATTCGGATTTAGTAGCGTTTTTCTTTCGTCGTGCTTTTGATTTATTACGTCAAGGTGGTGCTTTTGGGTTAATTGCGACAAATACTATTGCTCAAGGTGATACTCGCAGCACTGGTTTGAGGTGGATTTGTCAGCATGGGGGTACTATTTATAATGCTCAGAAGCGGATGAAATGGGTGGGACAAGCTGCGGTTGTTGTCAGCGTTGTGAATGTATTCAAGGGAATTTATCAAGGAACAAAGCTGTTAGATGGAAGGGAAGTTGATTTAATTTCTGCTTTTCTATTTCATGCTGGGGGAAATAAAAATCCAGAGGTGCTTTTAGCGAATGCGAATAAAAGTTTTATCGGAAGCTATGTTTTGGGAATGGGTTTTACTTTTGATGATTCCAAACCCGAAGCAACTTCTATCGAGGAGATGCATCATTTAATTGAGAAAGATGCCAAAAATGCCCAGAGAATTTTTCCTTATATTGGTGGGGAAGAAGTAAATAGCAGTCCAACTCATGCTCATCAGCGATATACCATTGACTTTTTTGATATGAGCGAGGAAGAAGCTTGGCAATATTCTGACTTAATGCAGATTATCAAAGATAAAGTTAAGCCGATTCGTGATGTACAGAAGCGGGATGCTCTGCGTATTAGATGGTGGCAATATGCAGAAAAAAGACCTGGTTTAGTTAACGCGATCGCACCTCTCGAACGTGTGTTAGCTATTGCACGAGTTGGTCAGCATGGCTCATTTACATTTTTACCTTCTGGGATAGTTTATTCCGAGCAACTTGTTGTTATTTCCACTGCTACCTATTCAGCATTTTGCACTCTTCAATCTCGGATTCACGAAATTTGGGCTAGATTTCTCGGTTCATCAATGAAAGATGACCTTCGTTACACCCCATCTGACTGCTTTGAAACCTTCCCCTTCCCGGAAAACTGGGAAACCAACCCCAAATTAGAAACAGCAGGAAAAGAATACTACGAATACCGCGCCGAATTAATGGTTTGTAACAACCAAGGATTAACCGAAACCTACAACCGCTTCCACAACCCCGAAGAAAACCACCCCGAAATCATCAAACTCCGGGAACTCCATACCCAAATGGATAAAGCCGTACTCGAAGCTTACGGTTGGACGGATATTCCTACAGAATGCGAATTCTTGCTTGATTACGAAGATGAAGAAGATGATAACCTCACCCCTAATCAAGGAGAGGGGAGAAGGAAACAAAAGAAAAAACCCTATCGCTACCGTTGGAATGAACAAACCCACGACGAAGTTTTAGCACGTCTGCTCGAACTCAATCAAAAACGCGCAGAAGCGGAAATTCTCGGTGGTAAAGGGAAGGGAGGGAAGAAAGGTAAAAGTAAGGGTAAGAAGAAAGCGGGTAAAGGGAAATCTAAGAAAGATGAGCCGATGATTTCGGGATTTGATGGGGTGATGGAGTAATTTTGGGTTGAAACGCGATGTTTTAATTTAAGTGATAATAGCCGGGGAATTCGGTTTTCCCGTCGTAATTGTAGCCGGGGAATGGAATCGTGGGTTTTTCGTCGTAATTATAGCCGGGGAATGGAATTCCCCGTCTAATAGCAGAAGTCCTCTAAAAGAAGACTGGGAAAGAATTTTGTTAAACCGCGATGTTTTAAGTTAGTCGTCTTAAGACGACTTTCGCTTTAAGACGGGGAATTTATTCCCCGGCTATTCGCTGACTATTGCGTGAATTAATTTGCTGTTTTATCCCAACCGGGGAATTTGGTTTTCCATCGAATTGTATCGGGGGAATGGAATCGCGGGTTTACCGTCGTAATATATAGCCGGGGAATGGAATCGCGGGTTTACCGTCGTAATTATAGCCGGGGAATGGAATCGCGGGTTTCCCGTTGAATTATAGCCGGGGAATGGAATCGCGGGTTTCCCGTTGAATTATAGCCGGGGAATGGAATCGCGGGTTTCCCGTTGAATTATAGCCGGGGAATGGAATCGCGGGTTTACCGTCGTAATATATAGCCGGGGAATGGAATCGTGGGTTTACCGTCGTAATATATAGCCGGGGAATGGAATCGCGGGTTTACCGTCGTAATATATAGCCGGGGAATGGAATCGCGGGTTTACCGTCGTAATATATAGCCGGGGAATGGAATCGCGGGTTTCCCGTTGAATTATAGCCGGGGAATGGAATCGCGGGTTTCCCGTTGAATTATAGCCGGGGAATGGAATTCCCCGTCTAATAGCAGAAGTCCTCTAAAAGAGGACTGGGAAAGAATTTCGTTAAACCGCAACATTCTAATTCAGTCGTCTTCAGACGACTTTAGCTTTAAGACGGGGAATTCTATTCCCCGGCTATTTTATTACCTGGCTATTCTATTACCTGGCTAACTAACAATTCCCTGGCTATTCCCTGACTGACTAAAAATTCGCTAGCTATTTTTAAAATTTTAACGATTCCCTAGCTATTTTTCCCACAAATTCGGGAACTATATATGTAAATAAATATTTTTTTAAAACAACTATATGTCTCTGTGGCGACTTTATTATCATATCGTCTGGGCAACGAAACAACGCCAAGATTTAATTAAACAAGAGTTTGAGCTTGAACTTTATAACTATATTATTGGTAAATCAACTGCTTTAAATTCTATTATTCACGGCATCGGTGGTACTGAAAATCATATTCATTTAGTTGCTTCCATACCTCCGACTCTTGCCATTTCCGAATTTGTCAAAAAAATTAAAGGTAGTAGTTCTCGCTATATAAATCAAGATTTGAATCCAAATTCAACCAAATTTTCTTGGCAAGAAGGATATGGTGTTTTTTCTTTGGGTAGTAAACAACTCGATCGAGCTTTAGCTTATGTAAAAAATCAAAAACAACATCATGCACAAGGAACTACCAATGTACATTTAGAAAAAGTTACCTTTAGCGATTAATCATTTATAAACGTAATTATTAAGAATCCGGGGAATGAAATTGCGGGTTTCCCATCTAATTGAAGCCGGGGAATGAAATTGCGGGTTTCCCATCCAATTAAAGCCGGGGAATGAAATTGCGGGTTTCCCATCCAATTAAAGCCGGGGAATAGAATTGCGGGTTTCCCATCCAATTAAAGCCGGGGAATGAAATTGCGGGTTTCCCATCCAATTAAAGCCGGGGAATGAAATTGCGGGTTTCCCATCCAATTAAAGCCGGGGAATAGAATTGCGGGTTTCCCATCCAATTAAAGCCGGGGAATGAAATTGCGGGTTTCCCATCCAATTAAAGCCGGGGAATAGAATTGCGGGTTTCCCATCCAATTAAAGCCGGGGAATAGAATTGCGGGTTTCCCATCCAATTAAAGCCGGGGAATAGAATTCCCCGTCTAATAGCATAAGTCCTCTAAAAGAGGACTAAAAAAGAATTCAATTAAACCAAACCGTGACATTTATTTTAATTCAGTCGTCTTCAGACGACTTTCGCTTTGAGACAGGGAATTTCATTCCCTGGCTGGCTAAAAGAGGACTAAAAAATAATTTAATTAAACCGTGACATTTTTTAAATTCAGTCGTCTTCAGACGACTTTAGCTTTAAGACGGGGAATTCTATTCCCCGGCTATTTTATTACCTGGCTAACTAACAATTCCCCGATTATTCACTTGATTGACTAAAAATTACCTGGCTAACTAACAATTCCCCGACTATTCACTTGATTGACTAAAAATTCCCTGGCTATTCCTCAAAAATAATTCAATTAAACCGCTGCATCAAAAAAAAAAGTATTAATTGACACTTCCGCCGACTTCCGGCAACATGATATAGACTGTTAATTGCTCGTTAAGTTTACGTAAAGGAGTTAAAAGCAATACGCTATGACCGCTACTACTCCTGCTGATATCAGAAGGTGTCTTATTGATGCTTTACAAATTGATTTAGTCGGACCAAAACCATCGGATTTTGAACGAGTGGAGGAAATTCTCTACCAACCTCCTTCAATGTGGTATCTGACGGGTTTTTTGGTTCCTTACGAAGCTTCGATAGAACAACGTTCGGATGATGCAGGAAATGAGGAAATACATCAAGAAGGTGGAAGCGGGTTGGGAGATGATGAAAATACTCCGGAAGCTGCTTCGGCTCGTAAAGCTTTCTTTCCTTCTTCAATGGGATTAAGTTTCTTAGTTAATCAAAATACGTCAAAGTTAACTGTAACCGTACAGTGGGGAGATTATTCCCCAATCCCGGAAGAGAAAGAAGAGAAAGCTGAAACCGTTTTACAAAGCCGTACTTCTGGTAGTTGGAAGAGAACTCCTTGCGAAGCTGAATTAGAAATTCCT
This sequence comes from Rivularia sp. (in: cyanobacteria), assembly GCA_965234645.1. Taxonomy (GTDB): domain Bacteria; phylum Cyanobacteriota; class Cyanobacteriia; order Cyanobacteriales; family Nostocaceae; genus Rivularia. The sequence goes on from OZ248344.1 coordinate 6,913,015, forward strand.
TTAGATACTTCCCAAGCTGTTAAAAATCAAACTAAATATAAAACTTATAAATACGAAATTCCCCGTAGTAACGGACTGTATTTAGTTGTAACTAACCGTTCGGTAAATTCTTCTAGCTGCTTACCATCGGGTACTCGTTCGATCGCTTTATTTTTAGTCAATAATCGTCGTCCTGTAAAAGATAATAAAGAACGAGATATTGGTTATATATTTCAAGCTCAACTTACCGTTGATAGTAGCGAATCTTTTGTCCCTCGTCCCAATCCCAGAGGACAAAGCGGTGATGATTGGGACGAAAGTGTTGCGGAATTACAATACCGGGATGTCTATGAATATGTTGTCGGACATAATGTATCTGCTGTCGCTCATTTGAATCCTGATAATAGCTGCAATCAAATTTGTACTGCTTGGATACCCACTGCTGATGTGGAAAAAGTTGTTGCAGCTAAAGTTGAAAATGTAGAGTTGGGTATGGAAGCGATCGCCGATGCTCCCGATGCGGAAACGGTACGCAATATGTTGGGCAGCATTGTTAATAATTATACTATTTGGATTGCCGAACAAAGAACTCAAATTCCTACTACATCTCCTCACCGAGAAAAAATTGCCAAAGAATTATTAAACCGAGCGGACATTGCTAAAAACAGAATTGCATCGGGATTACAAGCTCTGGATGGCCCCAAAGTATTAGAAGCTTTTCAAATTGCTAACCGGGCGATCGCCATTTCTATTCGTCAGCGTTCTACTCACGATACGGATAAGTCACCTGATGAATTATCACCACCGAAATGGCGACCGTTTCAACTTGCTTTTTTGTTAATGAATATTGCCGGAATCGCCAATCCTTTGCATTCGGATAGAGAATTAGTTGACTTGCTATTTTTCCCTACAGGTGGAGGTAAAACCGAAGCATATTTAGGACTTGCTGCTTTTACTTTAATTTTACGTCGTTTGACAAATCCGGGAATTAACTCTGCTGGTTTAAGCGTATTGATGCGCTACACTCTCAGATTATTAACCCTTGACCAGTTAGGAAGGGCTGCAACGCTAGTTTGTGCTTTAGAATTAGAACGACAGAAAAATCCCGAAAAACTTGGCTATCATCCCTTTGAAATCGGTTTATGGGTGGGAATGACCGCTACACCTAATAAAATGGGTAAAAAAGGCGACGGCGACCCAAATTCCGCTCGCGCTCGGACAATCGCATTCCAAAATGATAGTAAAAGCAAACCCTCACCGATTCCTTTAGAAAATTGTCCTTGGTGTGGAGAAAGATTTAATGCCAATTCGTTTCAACTCCTGCCCAATTCCGATCAACCCGCGAACCTCCGGGTTAGTTGTTGCAACCGCAAGCGTCACAAAAATGGTCAACAGCAATGCGTATTTAGAGGAAATGCTTCCTTACCCATCGTAGCGGTTGATGAAGCAATTTATCGCCGCTTACCTTGCTTTATCATCGCTACCATTGATAAATTCGCTAACCTTCCTTGGATTGGTCAAACTGCTGCTTTATTCGGTAAAGTTACTCATTATAGTGACGGAGATGGTTTTTACGGTTCTGCGGATAGTACTTTGCAAGGACATCCCCTAAATAATGGTAAACTTCTACCACCAGATTTAATTATTCAAGATGAACTGCATTTAATCTCTGGACCGTTAGGAACAATGGCGGGGTTATATGAAACTGCGATTGATGCTTTGAGTAGTAGAGAAGTTAATGATGTTGATAATAATCATAAAATAATTCGTCCTAAAATCATCGCTTCCACCGCAACCGTAAGAAGAGCTACCAAACAAATACGCGGACTTTTCGGACGCGATCGAGTTGATGTTTTTCCACCTCCAGGACCAAATCGTCGCGATTCATTCTTTGCTAAAACCGCTACCGTAAAAGAACGCAATCCCCGCACTTACGTAGGAGTTGCAGCCCAAGGACGTAGTTTGAAAGTTGTTTTACTTAGGACATATTTAGCGCTTCTAGGTGCATCACAAAAAGCCTGGGAAGCAGCAGGAGGAAAGAAAAATCTTGATAATCCAGCCGACCCTTACATGACCCTTTTAGGATACTTTAATTCGCTGCGAGAATTGGGAGGAAGCCGCCGCATCGTAGAAGATGAGGTTAATTCTCGTTTATACGGTTACGGTGCGAGAAAACGCGAAAATGAAGCATCGGGATTGTTCGCGAATCGTAAAATTGATGACGAACCCTGCGAACTTACTTCTCGCGTCAGCACCAGTAAAGTAGCAGAAACCAAAAGACGCTTGCAGCAACCTTTTCATGAAAGCGAACGAGTAGATGTAGTACTTGCCACCAACATGATTTCCGTGGGTTTAGATATTACCCGTTTGGGTTTGATGGTTGTATTGGGACAACCCAAAACTGCATCCGAATATATTCAAGCTACCAGCCGTGTAGGACGAGATGAAAACAAACCGGGTTTGGTTGTAACATTACTCAACATTCATCGACCCCGCGATCGCTCTCATTACGAACGCTTTCAAACTTGGCACGCTGCATTTTACCGCGATGTGGAAGCAACGAGCGTTACCCCGTTTTCTCCTCGTGCTGTAGACCGGGGAATTGCTGGTATTACCGTTGCCTTAGCTAGGTTAGGAAACCAACAGATGACCGCACCAATAAGGGCTGCCGATATTGCCCAACATCGTCAGCAATTAGATATTGTCGCCGATATTATCGCTCAACGAGCCGAAATGCACGACGCAGAATTAGATGCGATCGCAGCCCAAAACCTCCGCAGTCAAATTAGAAGTCGCGTTACCGACCTTTTAAATGCTTGGGAATCAATTGCCACAGAGAAAGGACAATTACAATACCAACAGGAAGTAGGTTCCGCTCCTCCGTTGCTTTACAACTTTCTCGACCCAGAATTAAAAAATCAAAAACCCGAAGCCCAAAAATTCAAAGCTCAACGCAGCTTGCGAGATGTGGAACCAGTAGTCAATCTTTGGGTGGTTAATCCTAATAATATCGAGGAAGAGGAATAATGGCACAGAAGAAACAACCTTCCGGAGAAATCCGCAGTTCGCAAATTTTATCTACTTTTGGTCCCGGTTCAATGGTAGATTTACCTAACTCTTCTGTATTAATTAGCGGTTTAAACCACTGGCAGGGATACCGTAACCAACCAATTTACGAAGACCGTCTCGCTGCCAGAGTATCCCAGCTTTTGGGTGTTGCTAGAATTGATATGTACGCACCACCTGCCGCCGAACAGGACCCCGCAGCACCGCGCACGGGTGTTAAAGCATTTACATTTCCGACTTGGTTCGTCGCCCAAATTGCCGATGAAAAGTGGATATCTGCGAATAGTAAAGAGTATCAAGCAAGACCGATGATACCTTGGGTACGTTTAGTACAAGGAAAATATTTAAGTCAACTGAGGAAAAAACATTCCGTCGTTCCAGTACGTTTTGTCCAAGCTTGTTTAAACGGTCATATAAGTGACATTGACTGGTATCTGTTTGCAAACCCAGATTGTCGTAGTAATTGTCCCGCTCAATTGTGGTTAGATGAAGGGGGTACGGGAAACGACTTCGCCGATATTTTTGTTAGGTGCGAGCAATGCAAAAAACGTCGTCCTCTCTCCGATGCTACCATTCCCGGAATACTTGGTTTTTGTAAAGGAGAGCGTCCTTGGTTGGGACAAGGTGCTTCGGAAATTTGTACCGTTATTGATGGTAAAGGGCGCGAGAAGAATCGCTTACTCGTTCGCTCTGCAAGTAACGCATATTTTGCTCAAGCATTAAGCGTTATTTCAATTCCCGATTCCGACCAGAAACTCAAAGATGCCGTAAGCTTAGTCTACGAAGACTTTTTACAATATTGTGAAAGTTCCGATGAGATACGTAAAGAACGTCGCAAACATAAAGTAGCAAATGCATTAGAAGGATTTAGCGATGAAGTTGTTTGGGTAGAAATACAGCGACGTTTGCAAGGAGAAACATCCCAGATCAAAAGCATTAAACAAGTAGAAATCGAAGCTTTATTATCAAGTCCCACAGAAATCGGGGAAGATGTTCCCGAAGGTGACTTTTATGCTCGCGTTCGTAAACTTGATAATTTAGAACCAAGTCTTAGCTCGCGTATTGAAAGAATAGTACTCGTACATCGGTTGCGCGAAGTTATTGCTCAAATTGGTTTTACAAGATTTGAAGCTGAAATGCCAGATATTGATGGCGAATTATCCCTGGAAGTACGTCGCGCTACCTTAGATATCGAATCGAACTGGGTTCCTGCAATCGAGAATAAAGGAGAAGGAGTTTTTATTGCTTTTCAAAAGTCAGCCATTGATAGTTGGAAGCAACAGGAATCTGTAAAAAATCGGGGAATTGAATTACTCAATGGTTTCAAACAATGGTGTCAGCGTCGGGGAGTTACAGAAGATGATGCAAAATTTCCGGGTTTACCCTACATAATGCTGCATTCGCTTTCCCATCTCCTCATTACAACAGTTTCCCTCGAATGTGGTTATGCAGCAAGTTCTATTCGCGAACGCATATATGCAGGTGATTCCGGATACGGTATTTTACTTTACACCGGAACTTCGGGTTCCGAAGGTACTTTAGGGGGATTAGTAGAAGTAGGAAAGCGCATCGAACATCATTTAACAGCAGCCATTGAATTCGGTCGTTTATGTTCAAATGACCCCGTTTGCGCTCAACACAAACCTGATGATACTCAAGAAGAACGCTTCCTTCACGGTTCAGCTTGCCACGGTTGCTTGTTGATAGCTGAAACATCTTGCGAACGTCGTAACGAATTTCTTGATCGAGCCTTAGTTATAAATACAGTTGAAGCGGCAGATGCAGCGTTTTTTCCCGATGAGCTTGAGTAATATAAATTTAGCTATGTGTAAGATTCATATTGTTTTCCATTGCTCATACAAATGTTTGAATCGAAAGCACAAATTTACTACTTTAGAATCTTTATACTGCTTCAAGGTTAAAATAGGATGATCGAAGAGTCAGGTAACAAAAGGGAGTCTAGCTATGGGAAAACTGTTATTCAGCGTTTGTATTTAAGTGAATATCTCTCCGCTTTTTACATCGCTTGTCTTACTTTCTCAACTTGCTTTGGAGCTTCAATTTCCTCAAAGAGTTGAATAGCTTTATCAAAAGCTACTTGACTTTTTTGCTTATTACCAATCTTCTTATAGGTTAAGGCTTGTTGATAATAAGCTTCAGCTAAATCACATTGAGCGCGTAATTTATTCAGTAATTCTATAGATTCTGAATGATATTTTAATGCTATATCAAATTCTTTTTGTTCTCGATGAAGTTCTGCTAAACCCGTTAAACTTTTAGCCTCAAGCTGAGTATAATGAATATTTTTAGCAAATAAATTAGCTTGGCGGTACCTTTCAAAAGATTTTTCAACATAGCCTAAATTTTTATATGTCATCGCTAAAAGTAAATAGCTGTATCCATAACTCCATAAAGTTAACCTATTTGTGACATTCTGTTCTGCTTTCATAGCAAAATTAGATGCCTTTTCTAAAGAACCTATACAAGAGTATACAAATGATAAGCAATAATGACACCCAAACAAATAGTCAACAAAACCACTGTCCTCAGCAAAAGTTTTACAGGTTGTAAAAAAAACTATTGCTTCTTCAAGATTCCAAAGGTATAAATTGCATGCACCTCTATTGAAAAAAGAGACTATTTTCAGTCTCTTTAACTTAAGTATTATATTTTCATTTTCCAATCTATCGCTACATTCAAGAGCCTTACTAGATATCATCTCCGATAACTCATGAGAGTTAATAGCAAGTTGAAGATAACCAGCTTGCCAGTAGAGGTCGCCAAGTATATTATGAAGTCTACCGAGAATATATTTAGAATTAATATTAACTTTTATTCTATCGATCGCATCAATCATTGGATGTAATAGACCTAATCTATAGCAAGCAACACCTAAAGGCTCACTAATATTCCATTTATTATTTCTATATTTAGTACAAACAATTCCACAAGACTCGAATTGACCAATTTCTAAATAATGATGGTAAGCTTCAAAAGCCCTCAATGCATTTTCTAGAGTTTCAATAGTATCAACGCTCTCCGTCCAAAACTCTGCAATTTTGTGATTTGTAATTTTAAAATCACTTTTCGTTAGCCTTTTTCTCGCTTCTGCTCTAATAACTGGATGTAGATAATATTCCTGATTTGAAAACTTTATTAAGGAGCGATCGCGTAAAGCTTTAATTACTCGCTTACGTTGCTCCTCTCGTACATCCCACAGCAAATAATAAATTCCCTCTTCGGGTACTAAAGGTACGTCTTGATAACGATAACACCCTAATCGACACAAAAGTTTATAAGCCTTTGGATTATCATGTTGCAATTTGTTAAATTGACCTTCAATTAAATTTTCCAAAGTTGGATTAATCAACAAATCATCATGGTTCTTTTGCCAGTATGCTTCTAAATCTCCTTGACATTCGATTTTAATGGCACCACTGAAAATAAACATTGCTTCGGCATTACCCCCATAAGCTTTGTGCATTAAAGATAGTACAGATTTTTCATCTAAAGGAGATGATCCAGTGTTTATACGACAACTTTCAAAAAACTGATTCCATGCTTCTTTGGACAACCCTTCGAGAGGACAAAGGCAAACGGAGATTCCTTCTTCATAAATTGGTTCACGACTAGTAATAAGTGTTAATGACTGTACATTTGGATGATTTAACACCCTCAAAAGTTCAACATAGCGACGATGATTTTCAATGAACCTACCGTTTTTCAATGCAGGTTCAAGGTTATCTATAAGTATTCCAATCTTTTTATTTTTATCTTCAAGCTTGTTTCTAAGTCTATCCAGGCTAATGCCAAATTCTCGTCCAGGTTCTTCGTTAAAGTATCGTTTTAACCATTCCTCAACTACACTTTCTACAGAGGAAATGTTCTGGGATTCCTTTGCCATCGGATAATTCACCACAATGTCAAACCCCTGCTTGTAAAGATAACGTATAGCCAGAGTCGTCTTACCAATACCACCTTCAGCTTGTATAAGAATCAGCTTTTTCCCTTCGTTTACTAAAGTATTGAGGCTTGCGATCGCACCTTCTCGCCCAACAAAATTCTTACCAGCATCATCTTTTTCAGCAATTTTATTCTCGGTAATACTTGTAATGTTTAAAGCTAGTATGCTATCTTCGCCGCGCTTGTATTGTAGTTTCAACGCCTTAAAAACAGACTGAATCGAGCTTTCATCAACACGCTGCTTTCTTAAAATGCAGCGAATTGTATCGTCACCTAAACTCTCGCCAATATTTTCGGTTGCCTTTTCTAACCAACTAGCCCGATTACGAGACTTTACATCTTTTTGAGTGAGAACATCAATTACTTTTTTCTCACCAACGTCCGTCAGTAGGCAGCCCCGATTTCTTTTCCTTCCCATAACCCTATTAAAAAAAAGACGAATTTAACGAAATTAAGGGCGATCAAACTAAGTTCGGCTTTTTTTAAGCAAATCCCCAACACCAATCTTCACATAGGTTTCAGGATTATTACTCAGGAATTTTACTTAAAATCGTTAATTGCGTCCCGAACATTTAGCATTGGTGATTTGATAGGTGTTGTTAAGGCAATAACGCCAAGACAACCAGTAAACACATTTACCCACCAAATATTTAGAGAGCCAGTATGCAAGTTTCACTTGAAAAACTTATCTTTGGGACTTTAATCACCGCCGCGATCGCTCCAATAAACGTTAGTGCTGCCCCAGTAAATACTCTTGGTAAACTTCCTTGGCAAGGAGGAATCTCCGCTAAAGTATCCCAGACATTACACACTGATGGTTTAGGCAAATCAGCATTTGATATTGCCCTTCCAGCAGGGACTCCAGTCCTTGCACCTGTTGATTCAACAGTCGTCTGGTCTTGTATTGCAAAAGGAACAATCGACCACCATGCAATTATGCTTCAACAAGCTAATAGTGACAGGAAATATACATTATTTCATGTTCAAGGCAATTCCAGCAATATCTATAAGAACCGTAATTTTCGTGCAGGTGAACAAATTGGTGTTGTTGCTGCTGATATGCCCAAAGACCGTAATTGTGCAGTAAGCTACGGTGTTCACCTTCACTTCGGTTTACCTACCCAGAACGAAGTCGTTGATGGTGTAAGTTTTACTAAAACATCTCCTGCTTTAAATACTGTGCTTACTTCTACCAACGGTACAGCTACGTCACCACAACCGCCACAAGCTACTACTTTCCAATCTCCTGTTAGTAAATTGAGTGTTTCCGTAGCCTCTGTTGACTTGACCGTTCAAGCAAAAAACCTGTCTGGGAAAAAAGTGTATTGGGATATGTATCGCACTGCTGTTGGTAGTTTACCCGCTAGATACTGGCAAGGAGAACAAGTGGCAACGAGTAATTCGCTCACATTGCGCGACCTTGATGGCCCAGGGGATAGTCTCAAAGGCGTTAACTACTATACCGTTCTTTCTCTATCTCCTATTTCCAAAGAAGATGTGGTTAAAATGCGAACATCATGCTTTGCAACTTCGGGCGGTACTCAATTATGCGACCGCGCATCGCGCTAAATCCGCGCTAAATCTTGAAATAAAAGCCGCAGCAAAATTTTCGCTGCGGCTTTTACATAACAAAGAGAAGAATATTATCGCATAGTTCAAAATTTTTCTAACTCCCTTTTCTCAAGAGGTGCAGCTATGAATAAGCGTATCTTTGGAAAACTTGGACCAATGATAGTAATTTGCTTATGTTATTTTGTGGGAATAGGCACTGCGATCGCGGACACTGAAACTAACTCTGCACCAACGGAGACTAATGGTTCCAATACCATACCCCAGGATACAACATCTATCCAGCAAAACGGAGTACAGGTTAATGGTTTTGATGGCTTTAATGGTTTTACTACTCCTCTAACACCACCTTCATGTAGCAAGCAATTATGTGGTTTTATAATGCTTAGAAATACTCCCTATGGAAGTGAGAGTAATGCTGGAATTGTTTTTCAATTAGGAGGCTCTTCTGAGGATACACAAGCGGAATCTCAAAGACTTTTCGCCATAGCTCAAAAAGAAAAGCTCGATCAGGAATCTACTGTAATCCTAACCGAAAAGCTAGCAGAAGCAATCGAAAACAAGAAACCCGAAAGAGCCAAACTTTATGCAATTAGTCTTGCGAAGAGATTGGGATACGCTGACTATCGCCAACTTCTGAACGATATAAATAACCCAGCAGGGTTAATAAGATACTGAATAAGCCGATCGCCTCCATTCTTATTCCTCCACACGTAGCAATATTGCAGCAAGGGAAACTTCAAGGAGCAACTTTTATCGCGTTCGGTCGCATGGCTGCGCCGAATGCCAACAATTAACCTCCATAGTTTTTGGAAAAACAATACATTCAAATAAGTTAATACATCTAGTTCAATAACAGTGGTGTATCCCCATGGGATACACCACTATTGGTTATAAACATAAAGCCTGCACAAGATACTTAGGACTAGCCCTGCCCTTTCAAAGTAGTGAAATTCGGAACGAAGACTGGTTATTTTGATCTTCAAAAAACCCAAAATATGAGCATAGGATTCAAAATGGTAGCACTGAAATAACGTATATTTGTTACTCACCTTGAGAGGGCTAGTCCTATAATCATAAAAAAATATTGCTCGGATCTCCAAATCTTTGATAACTAATAAAATTTTACAACTGCTGGTACTTATTATCAGCAGTTTTGATTTTACGGCTCACGCCGATGAAGTTGTGAAGTCTGTAAAATCAAAGATTTTAAAACATGAAAACACCACGAGAAATAACCAGCGAGTTAAACCAATTTTATGGTTCAACGACTCTCTACAAACATTGGCTAGGTTTGAAATATACTGAGGGTATACAATACTTGGCTCACGAAGCCAATTGTTACTGGTTATTGGATGCTATTGCTTCACATCAAACTAAGAATTTACTGTCCAATCCAAAGCTAAGAGAATTTCAAATTTGGCATTTACGAGTCAAAGATAATTCCGGCATTTTGATATGCGAATGGGACACCAATCAAGAAGTATTACGGCAAGAAATTGAATATACAGATTTCCCATTGAGTCATATCAAACTCTATTTGGTTGAAAAAGTCTTAATGCTGACAAACGAATATTAACGCACATCACACACTTTTAGCTATCAGGAGAAAATCATGATTCAAGCAATTGGCTCAGAACAGGTATTCGTCACAAACCTCGAACAATTCATGAAGTCTGCTGACAAATTTATCAAAATTTACTACTCAGGTGTCAGCGACGAAAATCAAGTGAGAGAAATGATGCAAGAACTTAAAAATCTAGTGTTCGATACAGACTTGCAACAATTAGAAATTGATTTTCAGCATAACTGTGAAATCAACGATTTAATGGCAGATTATCATGATTCTTCTTGGTGGTAATTCTATTACTTAACGTACTGAAACACTCCAACAGAAAGTGGCTTACGCCCAATAGAGCAATGAAAATTTAGGAGATATTTGTCTTATGGCTACACGTAAATCCTCTACACCCAACTTTCAAGCAATTGATGATTCCGTTCTCGGCGAGTATTCTGTTAGTAATTATTCAGAACGCTTGTACTCAAAAGTATACTACTCTATTCGTTCTTTGTGTGGAATCCTTGCCAAACGTAGTTTTCAAGATTTTAATTGGGATGCATTCAAAGAACGTTTCGCAAATGACTTTGGAAAAGTTGAAGAACAGCGATTCTCTCTAGAACAACTACTTGAATTTGCAAATCGTAAGTTTGGGAAAACACTTGAAGATTTAGTAGTGCTAAATCAATTATCCTGGCAGCGCAGAAGAGAATATGCAGAACGTGTAAATGCGAGTGTTATTCCTCAAGTAGAAGCTGAGAATTAATACCGTAATTACAAACTAAATTAAAGGGGATAAAGTAAGTTTTATTCCCTTTTTTGCTGTCAAAAATTATTTCAAATACATCATCACTTAAAACAATTTTCACTTCACAAAAATCAAAATCATTGTCCGCTAGTAATATGTTGAAGAATAGTTACATCGTTTGGGAAGGGGCATCTTTGATTGACGGTTCTCCTATAGTCCTTATCTTAACGGGATTCGTCAATCACACATCGAATCGTAAGACCGGAAGACTCCTACAATCTTGGGTTATTCAAAAAAATTTTGTCCCGACGGAAGCTGCAAAGAGAGGTTTAGATCGGGGAATATGCGGAGATTGTCCGATGAAATTAAGTCGGTTAGGTAGTTGCTATGTTAATCTCGCTGTGACCAATAATATTTACCGAAAATACGAAACGGGAACTTACCCCTATTTTAGCAAAAACGAAATAGAAGTTTTGAAAAGATATCGTTATCCTATCAGAATTGGTTCCTATGGCGACCCTACAGCAGTACCAATGGATGTCTGGGAACCGATTATTTCTGCATCAGGAAAGCATACGGGCTACACACATCAATGGTTTCGTAATGACTGTGACCTACGCTGGCAAAAATATTTAATGGCTTCCGTGCAAAGCTTGGCAGAAGCGCGTATTGCTCAAAACAAAGGTTGGAGAACTTATAGAATTATGACTCCTGATGCACCTTTAAGTGATAACGAAATCCTTTGTCGTCATACAGAAGATGAGATAATAAAGTGTGAATTTTGTATGTTGTGTAATGGCAGTTCTGACAAACCAAACATTGCTGACAGAGTTCATGGATTGACGTGGAAAGTATCAAATTTTGTGAAATATTCCGAGTCACTATCTAATTAATTGAAATGAAAGCTTGTGATAATTAACTTCAAAAATCTATCGCAAGCTTTCAAAATCATTCAAATTATTTTCGCGCTTATTATAGTCATGGCTGAAGTTTTAAGTGAACCTCAATTTCAGATATTTACTAATCCAAAAACAGGAATTAAAACCGGAATAATTTACTTTCCTGCACTGTTCTTAGCTGATTATCACGAAAGCATTGTTCAATGGCTCCAAAGACAAGACATTCTCTTCTGTGAAACGGACTTAAAGCAATACGGAGATGGGTCGTTTCGACTGTATTTCAGAACAATGAATTCTTTAGAAACTGAATATTTGCAGCTAATGAAGGGCAGTGGAAAGTGGGCAGTAGGTAGTAGTAATTCCATAAATAAATAATGGGGTTGAAAGTTCGGACGTAATTTTTCTCGTACTACGTATCTTGTTCGCGTTCACGCCTTCGATGTGCGGCTCAGCCTAATTTTCTACTGCCTTTCTTAGTAAAACCCCTCACGGGGAGTAAACAATGAAATTGACTTTCTGTAATAGTGGTAAAGAACTAATGAAATCTAAATATCAAAACTTTCTAGGTGATGCAAGCAATCAAGAAACAGCGATTCCTCACACCCAACCGATAATATCTCAAGTTCCGGAGTCGGAAAAAATTAAGCATACTCTGACTGGTTCTAGTAAAGCTGTAATTGGAACAATTAGGATTTTACATCAACTCGGTTATGCAAATATACGCGATTGGACTCCACTTTTACCAACTTCTAATCAGGGAGAGGTAATGAGTATTTTGATTCGTATAATTACCGTATAGTAATGTTTGTTTTAAATAGCGTTTCCCCTGTTGGGGAATTTTTTTCTTGGGATACTCAAAGCGTCAAACCTCTCGATTGTCGCGCAAAAAAGCTTACTAGAAGGCAGGCTTTGCTTTAAAAAGTATAACCCTCAATAAAATTCTTATTAGATAAGAATTTTGAGCTTAAGCCGGTAATAGGTCTTAATACTACTAATACCCTTAACCGGATAGCCGTAATTCCGCTACACAATACTATTTACTATTATCTGGTTCGGTATATTCGCAGAAAATCTTTAATCCCACCTTGAGAAGATATAAAACAACAACTGTAGAAATAGCCGGATCTAAAGGTAAACCAGATAAAGTTGTAATAGAAACAATTAATCCCGTAACTAATGGAGCGCTAGCGGGGTTTTTAGTATATTCTTTAAATTGAGCCTGGAAACCATCATCACCGCAAAGTTCTTTGGATAGTACAGTTAAAGTAGATTGCCTTCATAGATTTTTTATCGTAAGTATCCGTACCGAATTTTTCAGTCCAAAGTTCATCAAAAGTAGTATTAAAATAACCGTATCATTATATTTTTCTAGAGTGGCGTTCAGCCGCACGGCTGCGGCGATCGCCGTTGCTTGGGAATGATAATTTTTCTGATTTAAGGCTTTCAACTGTATTAGATTCAATCAAAAAACGCTATATTTATATAATTGTCAAACATTGTAAAAGCCAGCAACCTAGATATAGCAGCCCTACAACCATAATACAGTAAAGAAGAATTTGGACAACTGGGGGATGAAATTTATATACGCGATATTTATCCACAACTCCAAGCAGATAGTCAAGGTAAGATAGTCGCGATCGACATTACTACAGGTGCATGGGAAATAGATAATGATGAGATTTCAGTCTGTAATCGTCTTGAAAAACGTTATCCAAGCGCACAAATTTGGATTATAAAAGTTGGTTTTAGGTATGTTCGTCGGTTTGGTGCAAGTCGCACTCAAAAAGCAAAAATAAGATGATAGCAGGGAAAGTTAATGCTGACTACGAGCCAATTATTCCTATTGTAATTTGCGATAAGCAAGGTAAGCTACACGAACGAGATGCAGTGATAGATACAGGTTTCGATGGGTGGCTTTGCTTACCTCCAGATTTGATTGCCGAACTACAACTTAATTGGAAAAGACGCGCTCGTGCATTACTAGTAGATGGTAGCGAAAGTATTTATCTACTGCTTTCAAAAAATTTGTTCCTCTTCTTCCGTAACTAATTCAGACTTAACTTTTGCATTTTCCCAATCAATCGAATTCAAGTATTCTTCATTTTTTACTTGCCATTCCCGCTCTAAACGCTCGTATTCTTCATTTTGTGCCTGAACGACACCTTGTAAAGAATTAAAGTCAGCGAGGAAGTCACCTTCCCCACTGCTCTTCAGAACCGGACTTGAAACTTTCACTTCATCCGGCTCCTCAATGATTTGGCGCTTTTCTTGCGTACCTTTGACAAACTACCATCTGTGGCAGTTTTCTCGTCGTGGCAGTGTCTATGTAATAGTTGTAGATTTTTCCATGTATCCGTAGCGCCTTTCGACTTAGGGATTATATGGTCTACTTCCATTACATCGTGTTCTAGGAATTTCATATCGCAGTGCGGGCATACCCCTTTTTGCTTTTTGAGAAGCAGAGCTATCCTGTTTGGTAGTAGAGGGTTTTTCCCATGTCTGTTGCTCCAGTAAACTAGGTTTCCGTCGTAGGGTGAGACACTATTTTTAACCATTATGTGTCTGACAATTGATTTGTCAGAATGTTTAGCTAAAATGTGTGTTTTCCCATCTTTCTTGTGGACGAATTCCCAATTATTATCTCCTATAGTCTTCCAGTATTTTTGCACTATCCAACTCTTGCTTTTCTTAGGATGCCTTCTATTAGCCCATGCTCTTAGCTTTTCATAAACCATATATCCTAGTTTTTGAAAAATCTCTGAACTTACCCCTGTTGAGTAGTAGTTAGCCCACCCGTTTATGATTGGATTTAATTTTTTTATTAAAGCCAACTGGGGTGCTGCTTTGTGAGATTTGATAACCGCTTCAATGTCACTTAAGTGGGATTTGCAGCTTTCTCTACTAGGTGAGGTTATGGTTTTGAAACCGTTTTTTGAGTGGGTTTTTCCAACTTTATGTTGTCTTATGTTGAAGCCTAAGAAGTTGAAACCTGGGTTCTTTCCGTTATATGGATTCAGTGTGTGGACTATGCTTGTTTTCTCTTGTTTGAGTTCAAGACCCATTTCTTTTAACCATTCGGAGATAATAGTTTTTGCATTTTTTACCACTTCTTCCCTTTCGTGTAAAATCACGAAGTCATCGGCGTAACGAATTAACGATATAGCAGAGCGTTTGTTTTTTCTACTTAGCTGTCTTCCATTTGAACGTTTAGTGTCCAATGTTTCAGCATATTGCTTGATTCGTTCTTCCATACCGTGCAGGGCGATGTTGGCGAGGAGAGGACTTAAACCCCCGCCTTGTGGTGTGCCAGTCTCCGTTATAGTGAAGCTTTCTTTGTCTATAACTCCTACTTTTAACCATGCCCAGATTTGGCGGCGTAGTTGTGGGAAGGTGTTTATTTTTGATAGAAGGGCTTCGTGGTTAATCTTGTCAAAACATTTAGCTATGTCTGCATCTAGAGCGTATTTAGGCTTCCGTCTTATGGATAAAAAGATTGCTTCAATCGCATCATGACATGACCTGCCGCTTCTGAATCCGTATGAATTTGGCTCGAATCTGGCTTCCCATTCTGGCTCTAGAGCCATTTTTACAAGAGTTTGTAGGGCGCGGTCTCTTATCGTAGGTATTCCTAGTGGTCTTTTCTCCTTTTTTCCAGGCTTGGGAATCCAAACTCGTCGGATAGAGTCCGCTTTGTTTTTCAAGGAAAGGCTCAAAGTTAATCTGAGTCTTTAAGGAGGGGTAAGTGATTTAACACCGTCCACTCCTGCCGTTTTTTTTCCTTTGTTATCCTGCGATATTCGCCGCACTGCCAGTGCTTTTGAGTACCATGATTTTAGGAGGAGCTTTTGTAGCCTGCGATATGTTTTAACATCTCCACGTTGCGCGGCTTGATAAATTCTATTTTGAAGCTTATACACGCGACGTTCTAGCTTTCGCCAGTTTATCTTGTGCCATTCTACCGTAGTCTTTAAACTCGTTTTAGACATTTTTCCTCTACTTTAAACTTTATCTTCCAAATCATCGTGAATCCGTCAGCATATCTTGGACATTACTCCAAGCTTTCGCTTCTGATTCAATCTTTCCTATTGGAGGCTTGCGGTTGGTACCTACTCAGAATCGACCTCTGAGAGCCTTCGATAGGTTATTTCGTTCCGAATGATAATTCTATATGTCTTTAGAGCGATGCTTTTCGCCGGGTTTATCGGAGGTGCATATTGGTCAGGATATAAACTGCCAACTCCATTATCCTGTAACCTTTTGGTTCTAGCGTGTCAGCCTTTTCGCTAGTTCAGCGTAACGACGATTCAGACGCATCTTCAAGAAATCTTTACTCATGGACATTTTGCTTGGCGTTCCCCGGATATGGCTTCCAGTGGATTTCGCCTTTCATCCCCGCTTCAGGCATTGATGACCAGTCTTAAACCTGGGGGATGTGCTTTCACCGTTGCACTTACGGGATAGGATTCTCACCTATAAAATCATTCAGTTATCAAGGTTTTTCACCTAGCGACTAATCCCCCTTGACCCTTATGGGTCTTGGTTTCTAGCCAACGAATCACACTATATCATCACTGTCCAATACCCCTTCAGCAACTAAGTCTCCCAAATTATCGGTATCCCATACGGAAGGTCGCAATACTACTTTTTTCGCACTATCCATAACTAAATCTTCCCTAAAAATACAAGTTACTTAATCCCTATAATAAACAAAAAATCAGTATTATAGAACAAAAATACTACTTTAGTGATAGAAAGATTCTTTACTAAAGAACTAATATTCATCAATGCATAAAAACTAGATTTAAAGGTGAAATAATGAATTAACACATATAAGGTTATGGTGATTACCCTATCCCACTTCTGCACAAAAACGGGTAAACCAATTATCGCTGACAACGAACCAATCACAGAAACAATTGAACACTGTTTGGCAGAATATTTTGCACCAAATGCCACCTTCAAATTGGGAGTAGTATATCAGGGGCTAACAACAGAAGAAGACCTCAAACAATTTACTCCAGAAGGTTTAACCCTGCAATTTGCAGCCGATAATCGCTTCTACTTTATGGATGAAGAATTGCGAGAAAAGATTTTTGACCAACCTCACTTTGGTGCAGCATACGGTTCAAATATGTTCACACCATGCCAAAGTTTTTCGGAGCGGGAAAACTTGCGAGTCTTAGTTGTAGATGCTGACACTGGAGAAAACGGTGGGGTAATGCCAAATGCAGAAGCAATTAAGTTGGTTGGTGATGGTGATGGGAAGATAGATGCAGCATTACATCAGTCTCTTGGTAATGAGCCAGCAACACCATTTCAAACCCGTTTTGGTATTAAAGAAAGACGTGATGGGCTTGATATAGATAATGATAATAATGAAACTTGGCAGTTAGGGAAAGGTACATTTGCACCACGGGATTTAAGCCAGGTAGGGAGTGGGTATGATTTGGTGATTTCTACAGAACAGCTTAAGGGGAGAGTGAGGGAGGGAGAGAGTGAGAGAGCGAGGGAAGGAGGGAAGGAGCATGAGCAAGAGTATGCAGGAGTTATACTAACTAAGAATATTTTGGTAGAGAAATCCCTCACTTCCGCTTCCCTCACTCCCTCCCTCTCCTCATCCGCTCCTCTTAACCCTGGGGAATATTTAATGAAAATGGGAATTGGAAACAAAACTAATGCTTACTACGGTATCACTTCTACGGGCGCTCAATTTTGGAATTCTTTTCCTAAAGGAGTTGAAGGTGATGTACTTCCAAGACTAGAAAGACGTTTGGAAGAACTCAAAGATATAGCTGATGACCCCAGGAAAATCGCCCAAGATTATATTAATTCAATCGATGCTAAATGTTTAGCACAAATACAAGCCCAAACCGAATCCGAAGATTTGATTGATTTTGAAAGCTTTGATTTAGGTGATATTGAAAATCTAATCGATGATATGTTTTTGTCAAATGATCGCGACCAAAATTTAATATATCGTATCCTCAAAGCGGATTTACAAGAACATTGTCAGTTATTAGAGCATCCCAAAATTATAGATAAGCTTCAAGAACATTTGCGCCAACAGTATATGGATTGTGCTACGGGGAGATTTATCAAATTTGACTCAGCAATGGCGCAAACTTGCCACGATTTAGCTGACAACGAAGTTTGTTATCCAAAATTTCCAGACGGTGCAGAATTAATTATTTATCGCGGTCCTACAGCTAATTCTAATACGGTAGATGTTTATATCAATCGTCATTTACCCAACGAACCACACGACATTGGCACAATCAAAATGTCACCTCAAGGATTGAAGCATTCGCTATCCGATTGTGACGGAGATAGAATGGCGATCGCACTTTCATCTGACTTCCCTCATACAGCAGCGGAGATTAAACAAAAGCAACTCAAAGAAAACCGTTATGAAGAGATTATAAAACCAAAAAAGAAATCATATACAGGTTCTTTTGAGCAAATTGCCTTAGATGCGATGGAAAATAAAATCGGTATAGTTGCTAATTTATGTATGAAAGGGATTGCTCTTGAAAATGAGTGTATCTCAATTCCACCGAAGGAAGCTGATAAATTTATTCAAGATATTTCCTGGGCTGCGGTAGAAATGCTCAAAGCAGAAAATCATCCCATTCAACCAATTCAATATCCAGAAAATCTCCGAACCCAAATAGTTGAATTAGCACAGTTGTGTCAGCCAGAAAAACTTGATAAAACCCCTATTAATAAATTTAATAAACTACAAGAACATCATAAAACTTTACCTTTAATCCCTGAATCAAAGATTGAAAAGCTGTTAGAAAAAATTGGTAAATTTTATCACGATGTTGTAGGAACTTTAGGAGGACAATTACAAATCGAAGTAGATAGAGGTAAAAGTGCTAACCGTTCCGACCCAAATATAGTTAATGCCTGCAATACTATTATTAAAAGCTTTGATGTTTCTCCTTGGGTTGAAAAAAGAAAAAACAGTGAAGTCTATACTAAAAATACGATGAATGTCAAAGGTCACTCCGCTATTGATAAAATGGCGAGTCGAACCAATGAAGCATTCGCACAAAGCGCAATCGTACCGCGTTCAACTCAACAATTCCAAACCTTTTTTAAAGGGGTTGAATTTACACCCGCACAGAAACAAAAAGCAGTAAGTATTAAGAAAACATACGATTCGTTAATTCGTAGAGCAATTCATATTAGCCGAGAAGTGAAACTTGCACCAGGTCTAAAAATTGTTGCAACTAATCCTCAAGGTAGTCAAATAGAAATTGTTGGTTTAGCTCAGAAAAAACATCCGAATATTTTTGATAACCGAAAACTCAATATTACGCTAATAGAAAATAAAAGTTCCTTTAATAAAACCGACAATAAATACATAGCGATCGCACCTGTATTTGACGAACGCGGAAAGCCCGTTGTAAAAAGCAATGGTAAACAGCAGCGCAAGCACCTGGGGTATATTTCAGAAGTTTCTTTACAGCAGTTCCAAGGTAGCATCAAGCCATTTACCGAATTCAATAATTTAACCCAAAAAATTGAACCAGGATTAACACCCAGTCAAGTTAGAGCAGCTTTTAAACAAGTCAAAGAGTTTGCGACTGCAACTCGTGAAAGTATTCCCGACTCAGAAAAAGAAGCAGTTGCAGCTGCAATGTGGCAGATTTCAACAATGAGTAAAGATGATGCGAGATATGGATTTAACAAAACATCGGCTGCGTTTGCTGTATTTGGAGAAGAAATAATCGCTAAATTAGAACAACTGCAATTTACCGAATTTGCAATTGTGGGAACCCATAAACCCTGTAACGAGCATTTAGGACGTAAATGGGTGGGAGAAAAAGTTGAATGTAGTATTGAACAAGCACCCGACCCTGCAAATCCAACACAAAATAAACGCTGGTTAGTAGCTGAAGATAAAAAATTAGGGGTATTTCGTAGCGAATCAGCACAGTTACCTATCGGTACTTCTTTCACGGCAGAAATCACATCTCCAGCAAGCGCATCGGTTATTATTACGAGTAGCAAAGGTAATCAACTGAAGGTAGGACAGTTGAAAAAGTATGAACCAGCAGGCAGAGAATGGAAAGGGGAAGAACGGACAATAACAATTAAACTTTCCAATGTAGGAAAGGCAATTAAACCAATAGCTTTAATTGACGACAAACCTTTAGGTGAAATTGATAAAGAATCATTCAAATTATTAAGCGAGAAATTAAATGCAAGAGGCATTAAAGTCGAAGGGTTTAAGTTTGAAGGTAAACTAGAATCATTGCCCGCAACTATTGCTCATATAAAAGTTGATTCCCAAACAGTTCGATATCCGTACATTTGGACTAAGGAAGAATTTTTAGTTAGAGATAAGAAAGTGAGTTTATTAGATGAATTAAAACCCATTTTCAATGAAATTTATCAGGAGAAGAGTAATCAAAGCTTACTGCATGATGACGAAGCATCTTTAGGTGTATTAGCAGTTAAAAATGAATATTTTGAATCTTTTTTACAAAAAAAGAATATAGACGCAGAAATTTTTAAACAGTTATCTGATGAAATTGATAAAAAATTTGGTGTCGAGTGCTTGGTTGGTATTGCTAATAAAGACAATATTGAAGAACTTTATTTTTGTGTTACTTTTCCTACAGAGGTTTCAGAACAGAAGACAGCAGCTAGAATCGACGATGCTTTAAATTTTCCGCTACTTTACGACCAGCTGCAAGATGGACGAAGAAGCAAATTTATTGCAATTGAATTGAATGAATTACAACAGTTGATTAATCAAACTGAAAGTCAAACAAAACAGTTAACTACGCAACTAACTGAAGTTAAAGCGATTAATGAAAAAGTAAGCGATGTTAAAAATCACATCGAAAGAGATATCAGCGTAGCAGTTTCTGGGGATGCTCCTCTGAGGGTAAAACGTGAAGAATGGGAAAAACAGATGCTAAAACTTGCTCTTGCGAGTTTAAAAGAAAATCCCGCGAATGCTGGTGAGGAGATACAAACAGCAACTTTTGGAGATGATAAATATCGAGTTATTCATCATGTACCTTCAGAAATCCTGCGGATTGTTGATGAGGAAAGTCATCGCGGAACTTTGTATAAAGTACAGAAAGAAAAACCCGTTCAGGTATGCAAGTTCACTGAGGATGAGAAGAGAAGCTTTGAGCATAACGCTAAACAGCAACATCTCAAGGATTTGCAACAGGAATAGATCGAAAAAGACTTGATGATTGCTTATTTTAAGAAGGTATTAGGTAAAGGTGAGAAAAAACAAGGACGCAGCGAAGCATTGCGTCAAGTGCAATTAGAGATGCTGCAAGGAGATAAATATCAACATCCTTACTACTGGGCTGCATTTATAGCTTCGGGAGATTAGCGAGAGATGCCTTAAAATCTGAAAGATACTCCTGTTCGTATTTTGGTAAAAGTATCAATACTCTTGGTTGCGATCGCATAATAGAAATCGGAATGGGGGATATATGGCGAAAGTCTATCCCAGCAAGCGTTTGTGGAATAGCTAATAGGAATAGTGTGCCATGCGATGCCCCTGGCCAACTATCTTCGATAGTATCGCATCTTCGTAGCCCTCCGTGGAAGCAAGCTACCGCTTTGCGGTGGCATTGCAATATCGGGAATTCCAAATCTCAACTTAAAACTCAGGTTTGCGGCATCAACTCCTTATCTCACAAGCTTTATAGCGAATTTCGATGGCTTTAGGTTCGCACTGTTAAAAGTCATGAATAAAACGTCTCTAGCAAAGCAGTTCAGTTGTGATGCTCCCGCAGGGACAGCCGCGCATCCGAGAATAAAGCACTGTCAATGGTAACTCCAGAACTTGGAGATATGCTTTTTCTCTTTTACTGACGTATCAATCAGCACGCTAATCAATCGCGCTTAACACTGATGGAAACCACCGTAATTGCTGAATAGTTTTATTGCTTCCTTTTGCTTCTTGCAAAACAACTTTTCCATACTGCTTACCCAACTGTGTCGGTAAATATAAAGGTTGACCATTCTTTTTGGCATCGAGGTTCGGATTTCTAATTTGCATCCCCCGACTTATCAAAATATCGTTCATCACTTTTGCATTACCTTGGTTGGTATTATTTGAACTCAATCTATTCCCACCGCGTTTCATATACAACGCAGGCAAGGTTAGTAACAGTTATTAACTCATCTTCAACAGGCATTGGTAGCAGTTGTTTCACCGCTTCCATCTGATTTTTCAACTGGGGATAAGCTTTACCAATTTCATTAGCAATCAAACCTTGAACGAGATTTGGCTCAACTGTTCCCATGCAAAATACAGATGATATGGCTTCGGAAATATCTTTTACACTGGGCTGTGGCGACTTTACGCATTCTGTTGATTCTTGCCAACCCTTAATTTGCCGCATCCAAGTACGAATTCCCACAGAAGCAAAGGCTTTATATGCTAATTTCGCCTGTTCTTTACCGACCTGCATCGAATGCATAATATTCAAGCACAATCGACACAGCTAAATCGGGGATTCCGACAGAAGACCATGAGATTTGTTCCGCAGAACCAAACCCATGTCCTATAAGCTTTGTAGCTAATGGAGAAGGTGACTGTTCCGCACTTAAAAAAGCTGCTCTGAGGGATTTATCATCGACCCCAGCCAGCCTAGAAGTTGCTCGGATACTAGCTTTTCCCCTACCAAAATCATCAATTTCTATTTCTTGGTGTATTTGTTCGACTATATTCTCAAGTGGAAATTGTGACATACTTCCGACGTTATCAATATTAGGGACAAACGTGACTTGTATAATTTGAAAGCGTGAGGCTAGATTAATCCACTAAGCCGTAACGTAAAGCATGAACTGCTGCTTGAGTGCGGTCTTCAGCACCAACTTTGTTAAGAATATTGCGAACGTGACTTTTTACAGTTCCAATAGTGATGTGAAGTTGATCGGCGATCGCCCCATTAGTACTCCCATCCACAATCAACCGTAATATCTCCAATTCCCTACCCGTTAAGGTATATAGATTGAGCATTTCTTCATCTAAACTGGATTTATTAAAATGTAGTGAATTAAAAAGGGCTTGCTCAAGTACAAAATGTGCGACAGTGGGGTCAATCCAAGTTTTACCAAGATAGGTTAGATATATCGCTTCAATTAATTTATCGAATTTGATATCCTTCATGCAGTAAGAATTAGCACCCGCAGCGAATGATGTTAATACAGTTTCTTTATCTGAATTCAAAGTTAAAATTACTATTTTTATTTTTGGATATTTTGTTTTAATTTCTCTTGTTAGTTGAATACCCTTTAAGGAGGGTGAGCCAATATCAATAATAACAATTTGGGGTTGTGTTCTATTTAATAACGTCAAACCATCTTTTGCATTGAGAGCATCTCCAACAATTTCGATATTTTCATATTGATGTAATGCTGTCCTAATACCAATAAGTGTAAGTTCTAGGTCTTCAATAACTACCACGCGAATTTTATCTGTACCTTGAGCGCTTGTATGAGATTTGACTGATGGATTGATTTCTAATTGGTTATTTACTGGTAAATCATAATGTTGTTGTTCATGATGATGATAGTTTAATTCTTCCATTATTTCCTCCATCAGTTTTGTAATTTAATAAAAATGATTTAATCCCGTAATTTTTTATTTAAGACAGCTACTTACTTTCTTAAGGAGGTTTTACCCGTAATAAGCAATAGTCACTTTGACGAGTAATATTCTTTCTTTTTTCATTCTTAACTACAGCCCTTTGTTCGGAATAGTTCGTACAGTTTAAATTAGTTAAACTTTCAGAATTCCAGGTAATAATATTACGTCCTAACTGACCTTGAGAACTTTTTACCCAGCGCAAACTTTCCACCTCTGCAACTGTTAGTAACTTGGGTTTTTCAGAAGCATATCCACCATCCAACCATACTCGAACAGATAAACCAGTCAAAACACCAAATCCAATTGCAGCTACAAGTAATCCCATCGCTGGTAACATTACCCTCAGACGGCTTCGCTCTTTCGACTCGCAATGTTTTATAAGTCGGTTAACCATCGAGCGGATTTCTACTTCCTGTCCGCTAACAGCAGTACGCTTAGCTTTCTCCAAATGCTCGTAAATTGCTTCCGACCAACGTTGAAACAATTGGTTGAATTCATTAGGTTTATCTTCTAACAGCACCTGAAGCTGACCAGTTGACAACATTATTAGGAATAAAGGGTCGCTTGTAGATAATCCATGTTCAACTGCTACCGCTAAAACTCGTCTTTGAAAATCAGCATCTTTCCCTTCAAGTAAACGATTTAGATAACTTTCGTTTTTTGCTTTTCGCAAACTATGTACCATAATCAATTCCTTTTTGCTGCTTAATTTCGAGCTTATCAGCTTCGTTGACTGAGCGTTCTTCTTTCATTGTGTTTATCGCTCGTCGAAAATCTTCTCTATCGAATTGATGCAAAATCATCTCAATTTTAGGAGCATCAATATCACTTAACCTGTGAATAATATCAGCGTCGAAAGTCGCAGTAAAAATAGTATGTCCATCTTCCGCATCGCGCAAACTACAGCAACTATCTTCAACATTTATTGTGACAATTCCAAAAGGTTTAAAGAGAAATTCATCAATATTTTGCCTCTCGTACTCATCCATGATTCTTTGGGTTAAATCTATTTGAGCATGAAACAATTCATTTTCATCTAATTTTGGAGCAGCTTCGCGTTGAAAGTAATTCATAATTTCAGTTATGTTTGTAGTGTTTACTGCTGATTGTTGTTCGTTATATAGATGATTGTTGTGCATTTCTATTTCTAACTCTTGTTCTAAAGTAGATAATTCATCTGAAAACGAATGAATTATTAAATCCCTTAAAGCATTTAGATTGTCAGGAGTAATGCTTAATTGGGAAGCAATGACACCTGTATCTTTTTTGTTTATCATATTATCTTCATCATCTTCATTACTGCTAGAACCAGAGTTATTTGTAAACTGAGATATATTTGAAATTAGTTCTTCACGTAAATGCGCTAATTCCCACACATACTCCGGACTAAAAACTTGGTCAAATATTTTGTTACGAGTTGTATATTCAAAACTCGGTTCTAAATTACGGAAGGGTGATAGACTCCACTTACCTTCACGATTAATGTGTCCGCTAATCAATACATCTGCTTCTTGATGAGCAAGAAACCATTCCGATTTAATTCCTAAATTCTGTAATATACTATCTTCGGTGGTAAGAACATATAATCTTCCCATGTATTGTTCTTTATCACTAATTATCACGTCACAGTTAAAAGCTTGATTTGTTGAGTATAAAGTTTGAAGTTCATAATTCATAAAATTTGCCTTTTATCTCTGATAAAATATCACGAAA
This sequence comes from Rivularia sp. (in: cyanobacteria), assembly GCA_965234645.1. Lineage (GTDB taxonomy): Bacteria > Cyanobacteriota > Cyanobacteriia > Cyanobacteriales > Nostocaceae > Rivularia. Next base: position 6,938,148 of record OZ248344.1, read on the forward strand.
TAATTAAACATAAAGCAATTATAAATTTGACCTAACTACTTTGGATATTACTAGTTTTAGCTGATTTTTTCTCCTTTACCCACATTTGAGTATTTTCTATTGCTTGATTTGATTCTTCTAAAAAAGTAGATAATCTTTGCTGCGACATTATAGGCATTGTTGAAGAGATTTCTGTTGCATCAAATCGAAACTTATTAGAGTCAATGAAATATCTATCCCCCGGATACAGCAAGGGAAAATTAATAATTTTCAAGGTGTTCTTATACTTTTTACACGAATCCTTGTAATCAGCATCATTTTCTAAAAAACTCCAATCATCAGTTTTACCCAAATTTCTTACAAAAATATGGAGCATTTTATCTTTGTATAATTTCAAAGATTGGTAAAATAAATCGATAGATTCAAAACCGCCGTCACATACAAACCATTTACAAATATCTACATCATATTTGTCTGCTACTTCTAATAAACGTCCCTTTTTTATCCAGTTCTTAACTTGAGGAAATACGTTTGCGGGAAGATTGACGATAACGGGTTGCTTTCTGGCTAATTCAAAAATGATGTCAGCCTTATCTCCCTTGTTTACAGCTTCACTAAATTCAGCATCAACAGCATAATTATAGAAACGTTTAACATCTTGATTCGTTATATCTGCATCAACTAAAGTATGTTCCAGCTTCTTATCAATGGCGTACTGCACCATGACACGGGTAAACAACGACTTCCCTACCCCTCCTTTTTCACCATCAATTAAATGTATTCTTGCCATAATCAACTAATATTTATTAATCAAAGGTTTCGCTATCAGTTGTCATTCCCGCTAAATTCCATACTTGGAGGTCAAAATCATCTATTTCTTTATGAATATCTGACGTTGGTAACTCGATACTATAATTCATCGGCTTTTCTGATTGTTTGTTACTGTTTTCTAATCCCCCAAACACAGTACATAACACGTTTGCTACAGCTTCAGGGTTTACTTTTATTGAAATACTCACGCATTGAAGATGTAAGCCGATCGCCTTTACCGAATCCAAGAATATCAATTCTAAAGTTTCATGAGAATAACTACTTTCGCTATACAGTGCCAAAGCCATATAGAACCCATTTGACATCTACGAAAATGCCGCAAGCCTTTTAATCATCAGCCGAGTAAAACAAAGATTTACCTTGGCAGTTGCATTGACTAAACTTCTCTCAAAGTTTTTGACAAGGATTTTACATCTTTCCATCCAAGCATTTGACCGTTCAATAACCCACCTTGCTGCAACCGGAACAAAGCCAGATTTACCTTGTACTTTTTTCTCTTGTTTTGATGGTTTCGGCGAAAGTTCAAATCTTATTTTTGTCATGATCTGGGGATAAACTTTCTCTAACTTCTCTCTCAAATGTTCGGGGTGATAACCGTGGTCTAGTAAAATTGTTATTTTAGGAATATTGACAGGTTTTGACTTAAAATAATCGATGTTTTCACTCAGCATTTCAATCAAACCTGCATCATCCGAAACCGACGCTTTAGTACAGTGAGTGAAAAAGGGGAACCGATGCGGTATCAACAGCAAGATGCCTTTTAATACCATTGGTAGATTTGTAAAAACAATATCCTTTTGATGAAGTGCTGGCATTACAAGTATTTTTCACTGCTTGAGAGTCGATAATTAGTAATCTTGTCCACTGAGCTTTTTTTTAACCTGCTCGCGTACTCTACCATGCAAAATGCCCATCAATTTATCAATCACTCCTTCCGAACGCCACTGCTTGTAATGCCAATATACCGTGGAATAAGGGGGTAAGTCTTTGGGCAAGTCTTCCCAATTACAACCATTCTTCAGTTGATAAAAGATACCGTCAAAAAGTTCTCTTTTAGTCCAGTTTGAAGGTCTAGTTTTCTTTTTCTTCGGCAATATCTGGGGTAGTAGTGGCTCAAGAATTTCCCACTCTTCGTCTGTCAGGCTGCTGGAATACGGCATGATTGCTGGGTAAAGCTTTGCCGTAAATGTACTTCAATATACTAAAAGATGTCAAATGGATTCTATAGTAAGCATTGAGAGCAGTAATTATCATCGTAGTTTTATCTTCAAATGGATGTAAGCTCTGGTTCTGAATGTAACTAAGCATTTTTGCTTTATCTGAATTGATTGGTGGCTGATAACGCCATAGGAAGTCCTTTTTTTTACTCATCTTGTACCCCTTTGCTTTCTCCTCTTCCCCCACTTTTTTCCTCTCTCATAACTGCTTTAACCTTAATACTGTGATACACCGAAAGCGCCCATACATCAGCTAAACGATTTCCCAACCACTGCTCGTTTAGAGTTGACGGAATTTCCACCCCGCCATGCCAAACTATAGGTGTTGCAGGAAATAGTGCATCTAATTCTTCTCGCAGGTAATCAGCTGTACCACCACAAATAATTACCTCGTCCAATTCGTTTTTATTCGGCAATACTTCTGTTAACCAACTCATAAGCGCGATCGCATATTCTGCTCTAGATGAATTTACAACAGATATAATTTTTTCAATTTGAGCATCTTTTATGTTACTAGAATTATACAAATGATAAAAATGCTGGGGTTTTGGTTCGCTACCCGCAGCAACAATCCCTTCAATCAATTCTTCTGCTTCCAACCCTGATGTGCCTTCTATGACTAAATCGACCATTTTAGTCATCCCTAATCTTGCAGTTTTACCGCGATTCAAAATACCGCGCCGAGATATGATTACCGAGGCATTACGATACCCCAACATCACTAGGGCTATAACTTTACGCCTTATTGCCTCACCCGTGTTTTTGCAATACATTGCATAAATCCCACCACTTTCAGGAAAACATTCGTAACCGACTAAGTTGGCATTAATCTTCTTGGTTGGTGTATCGAACTGTGCTAAAGCTTCCTTGAGCATGGGTTTGAGTAACGCCGAATCTTCAAATTCTCCCGGTGGTAAAAGTAGTGCTAGAGAAATGTCAAAGCAGTCGGATAACTTGAACTTCTGTTTTATTACCCATATGGCAGCCAGAGTTTTATATAGTGCCAGTTCATACTTGCGCGGTTTTAGTCTCGGTGTCGCACTGTAGATGCTCCGTGCCAAGTAACCTACTGCTCGATAATCTTCACCAATTCCTACCCAAGCGGTGTTTTGGGGATAAGCATTGCCCAAATTACGAGTTTGAAAAGCCAACGAACTGTAAGCAGCTTCGATTACAGCAGCTTCCATCCAGAATGCTGTTGGTTTACCACCGCGAATCTGCACTATACCTTTAGTACCACTTCCACCAAAATCTATAGTCAGAGTAACTTTGGGGTATGCAAGATTATTTAATCTACCCATAAGTAATTTCCCCACACAGCATCTTTATTAGGGTAGCAATTAGAAATCCGGGTGAGGATATAACTAAAGTAGTTATTCGTTCTATCACTATTGACGTAAAGGTGTTTATAGGGATTTGGCGGGGTAAAAGTGTCAGTCATCAAGCGAATGGATAAATATTCCCTCTACTCTCCCTACTTTGGGTTTTGCAGCGGTTTTTCTTCTATGCGCTTGTTGTCTAGGGGAGCAAGCAGTGGTGGTATACGTATTTATTCTTTAGGAGAATACTTCTTAATTAGGCTCTGGTTCATCCAGGCTTTTTTCTGGTTGTGCAATCAATTCATCTAAGCTATCTGGAAAAGTCCCCCGTTCTACCATCTTTGTAAATACTTCATAGCAGTCATTCTTTGCTCCTTCCTTGCGGGGATAACCCAGCCATAAAATCACAATAGCCTTTAGCTGCTCCGTATCAAAAGCCCGAAAAAATAATCGATACCTTTGAGGTAAGCCCATTTTCTTAACTCGTCCATAACGTTTCAATGCTCCCGTCAATGCAAAATAGTTTGCTCCCGGATCGGAAGGAATTTTACTTTCAATTGCAACAGTGATTGCTGCAAATAGCTTTACAGTTGCGTGGGTTTTGAACTCAGCTTCTGGCAACTTATTACGTAAATAAGAAACTCGATCTAATAGTTCTTGATACTGAACTCCAAATAACTGGGGGTGAAAATAAATTTCCCAATCATTACTGACAAATTTAGCCATCTTACTAGGAATCTGAGTCTAATTCCACACCCTCAATCAATTCACGAGCAGTTTTAGACATCTCGGCTGTATAAGGTTGTAACGTATTATCTTTCAATGCTTGTGTCATCGCAAAATCTAGAAACAGCCGCATCATCAGCGAATCTTCTTCCGAATCGTCATCTACGACATCGGGAATAATCTTAACGATCGCAGTATCAGGAGACAATACTTCTATCCAACCTGAAGCATTGTTAAACTGAGGATGTTCGCGGTAAAAATCCGCAGGCAAGCGAAACCCTGCACTGTTCCCAATTTTAGTACTGCGAATTTTGTAGGAGTTATTCATGAATGTATGTACGTGATGTACTTACATCATAACAGAAGTAACCCAATTAAAAAAACTTGCGTCGCTTTTTAAAATATAGTACTCAACGATCGCAATGGCAGCTAAACAAAAACAACATACAGTCCGATTTGAAATGCTGCTGACAAAAGAACAAAACGAACATTGGCAAGCATTAGCGGAATCTAACGGTATCAGCAAAGCAGAACTCGTTAGACGGAGAATGGCAGGATGTCGTATCAAAAGTATTCCCCGAGTTAACTGGAAATGCTACTGGCAATTATTAAAAATCAGCGAAGATATTAGTCAAATAGCCGCCATTCAAGATGATGCTATTACCAGCAGCTTGATTCCACCACCGATTGACCATATTCCTTTTAAAGAATTGGCAACACAGATTTCTAAATTACGCCTATTTTTACTTTTAGAAAGCGACGAAGCAACAGACGATGAATTAGAAAAAAACGATGATTGGCAAGAGAAAAAAAGGTAAAAGCTTCGTAGGGCTTACCAAATATATTCTTGAAAAAGAACAAGCTGAGTTAATTTGCACAAACCTTGCAGGAGAAACACCCCAGGACTTTTACAAGCAACTCTGTGCGACACAGCAGTTAAATCCGAGAGTGCGATACGCGAAGCGTCGCCCTTCGGGCTATCGCCAGTTAGTCATATCAGTATCAGTTTCCCATTTCATGAAAAACCAGAAAATCAAGAATTAGAAGAAATTGTCGAAGAAACACTTTTAGGAATGGGGTTTGAGAAAAACCTTTATTTCGCAGCATCTCATAATGACTGCAATCATTTTCACCTGCATATTGCCGCAAGTCGTATCAATATCGATGGTGAGTGTGTATCTGATTGGTACGATAAACGACGCTTGGAAAAGGTTTTGAGAAATTTAGAATCTCAATTTAACTTAACCCCCGTACCAAATTCATGGTCCGTTGAACGTACAGCATTATCTACCGGACAAAAGCGGCGAATGTTTCGAGAAAACCAAGAATTTGAGTTGGGACTGCGGGATAAACCAGCAGATAAGAATGCAGTTGAGAAAATTCAAGATGCAATAGAAACTGCTATTCAACCAGGAGTAAGTTTTACTGAATTTATTGAAAAGTTAAAAATAGTAGATGTAGAAACATCATTAAAATTCAATTCGGAGGGTGTTATTCAAGGTATTTCCTATTCCACAGATGGTGTTGCGTTTGCTGGAGGTAAATTAGGTAGAAATGATAAGGCTTGTACTCTCAAAGGATTAGCAATGCGAGGTGTTAAGTTTGACCATTATCGTGATGATTTAGCATTTACTCGATACGTTGATAAAGATGAAGCATTAGAACCAAAAAACAACCCTCCTGTGCGTTCCAAAAATTCTCAAATAGAATTTGATTAAATTGAACTCCCCAAATTGCCATATTTGTGGAGTATTTCATCGGTTGCTAAGAAAATATGACAACCGAGTCCAATACTCTTTAACGCCTTAGTTTTACTACCTTTCAACTGATTGAATACTCTGCTTCAAGAAAAGCCAATATTCGCTCCTGCTTAGGTGTTAAGCTAGATGGGTCATGAACCTTTCCCAACACTTCTAGTACTGCTGCATGGGTAGGCTCATAATCTGATTCAACTTTACTGACTATATGTCTGAGCCGAATGCAATTTTGGGAAGCTGCATCTTCACTCGCTGCATAAGCTCTTTCTAAATGCTCTGGTTTAACAGTTTCCAAATCAACTTTCCAGGTTTTAATACTGCAACTATGAGGATTTATCTGACAAACAATGCACCAACACCCAGAGAATTGTCTTAAATCCGGCTCATACTTTGGCATAATTCGACACACCTCACCAACATGATGTGGATTAGGTACGCGCTGCTTATCCTTTATTTGCCCGACTATATCAGATTTATTTTGCTTGCTATGGAGTAATTTTTGTGCCGATTCTTTTCCTTCTCGATCAACAACTTTCGCAAGCGATAAAATATCCTTTTTAGTCAGCCCGCTATTACGAGCTAATATAGAGTGCTTGAGTTCTTCACCCAGTGATTGCGCTAAAGTATCCAATGCATTCGTAAACTGAGCATCGTTACGAATAGTTCTACCAGAAACTTTGTACTGCTGTGCCAAACTTTGAGCCACATCTACCGATAGGAAATTATTTCCGTTCGGTGAATTCTGCTTCAGATTGTGATTGCGATCGCCTTTTAAATTTAGGTATCGTTTACCTCGTAAGTAACTGGCAACTTCAGGTGTAATATTACGTCTACTATTTACCTCTAGAACCTTTGAAAAGGCTATGGATAACTGTTTACCTATTTCTTTGGTTTGGTCGTGCGCTAGGGCGTAAATTTCGCCGCTGGCTTTGATTAATTGCCGTCGGTGGTATTTATCCATCACCAATTGAGCCAAGGCATCGATGTTAACTGCCGATACCGTCCGGTCTATAAGCGACGCTAATTGGTTTCTACCACCAATTTGCGGTAAATACTGATATTTTAACTAATTGTGATTTTCGGAGAATTTAAGGGAATTATATAAGTATCATCTACTCAAGCGGTAAATATTATGCGAGGAATAAAAGCCATTGAATCTTTACAGCAGCAAATATCAAAGGAAATCAATCGAAGAAAGAATTCAAAAACTATATGGTGTTATGCATCTTCGGAAGCATTGAAGACTATTAATCATAGATTACATAAAATCAAAAGCATTTTACAAACCCCTAAATATAACATATTATTTGTTGGACAAGTAGGCGTAGGTAAAACTACAGCTATTTGTCATCTTTTTAATCTTATATATGAGCATGAAGAAACGAAAACAACCAAATCAAAGGATAAAGTTAAAACAATCACAAGTATTAAAGAAATTTTATCAACTGGTTCCGGTAAAACAACAATATGCGAAGTTATCATAAAACCTGCTTCAGAAACTTATATTGAAATATCTCCTTGTTCTCAAGAAGATATTATTCAATTAATTCAAGAATTTTGTATTAATATATGGCAAAAAGTACATCCTGATTGCAACTCTGAATATTCATCAGAATCGACTTCTACTGAACTAATTAGGGCAATTAGAAACATAGTTAATCTAAAAAAATCTCATAGTCAAGGTAATTCGATAGATGAAGCTGAAAATTTAGCACAAAAATTCACTAGTTCTCAATTAGATGATTTTACAAAAAAGGTGATTCACCTTGCTCAGTTATCTCAGAGAAAACAAACTAGAATTAATTTTATAAAAGAGCAAAATTCTACGAAAATAAATGATGTAGAGGCTGAAAAAATATGGACAATAAATACATTTAACGAAATCAATCTCGCTAAGATAAGTACTTTTTCAATTCCTCAGAAAATCTTTATATATGTAAGCTCAAATATTATTGATTTTAAGCAATATCCTAAATTCAATTCAATTATTGATACCAAAGGTATAGATGAAGTTAAGATTAGAAAAGATTTACAAACTTATATTAGAGACAACGACCAAACCATTTGTATATTTACAGAAGATTTTAAATCTGCACCTTCAAATGTTTCTGAAATAATACGAAGAGATCTTACAAGTGAATCTGAAGATATAGATACAAAGCTTGGATTACTTGTACTACATAAAAAAGGTGAAGCAGAAAAAATATACTCGTCAGATGGACAAGTCAAAGATAGAGATGAAGGAATAGCGGTAAGAAGAAGTGATATTGAAACCAGATTTGAACAACAAAAAATTAAATTTATTCCAGAGAATATATTTTTCTATGATGCCAAACAATTTTATTTAACTGATGGTAGAATAGATCCGGATTATGAAATATCAGATATCGAGACTGAAAAACAAACATTAATTAGTAAAATTAATAAATTGATTGTAAGCAGAGAAAACAGACTTCGTTTTGAAGTTAAGACATTAGAACAAATGTTTTTGAAAATACAAAATGGAAACATTCTGAAGCCCGACGATCAAAAATTACTTTTGAATTTAAAAAAAAATATTCAAAAGCAAGAAAATATAAAAAATCTAATATATAATTTAACATTCAGGTATACTCAATTTCTTAAGACTTATCATGTTATGGTCTTTAGAGCAATAAATAATAGACATGGAATATATGATTTTAGAGATATCAATATATACTTTATTTGCAAAAATATTACAGAAGATTTGGTAAAAGACAATTTACAAGAGCCGAAAAATAAGATATGGGGAAACATTGACCTTGCAAAAAAAGACGCAATTGATAAATCAAGTTTAGCTCCTATTCTGGAAACCCTCCAAAAAAAAGTAGATACTTGTTATAAAGAAATTGTAATTCACTTAGGCAATCAAATTTCTAATAAATTACAGAAGGAAATTTTAAAACCACAAGATGAGTTTAATACTTTTTGGTCAAAAGTAAAGGGTAGATGGGGTGGAGGTTCTGGATACAGAGATGACGTATTAAATATGTACGCAAATAAAATGCAAGATATTGAAAATGAGAGGCAAGAAGATATTGATAACTTTTTTAAAGATGAAATACAAAATTTATGGAAACAACAGTTAAGAGATGAAATCTTATCTTTCTTTGGTAACGAAGATTTTAAGTAACTTAATCACAGGTGCTGAATGTTCCGCAGCTATCAAAAGCTGCTCTGCAATTCTTTCTCTCAAATCTATAGCTTCATCTAAATGACTAAGTGGGACTTGGGGCGATCGCATAATTAACCTTGGGTAAACCTGTTGGAACCAAAGTTGTTCGCTTCTATTTATTCGCACTATATCTAATTTAGGAATAGAAATAGTTATGGGATAAGGAATCGAACCTTCATTTCCAGAGGTATAACCTGGATTCGTAATCACACATTTACCTTGAGGAAAGCGCATAATTTCATCCGCAGTTAGAATCGGCATGGTTTGTAAATTATCAGTCCAAGTAACTGTCCGTCCTTCTTTTGAATCACTGATAGACTTATTCTTAACAATAAATTCCTTATGTCCGTAGCAAGAAAACTTGTCCGCAGTTGAGTAATTCGCTGGGTTGTAGAGGATTTTAGTACTGCAAGCACTGATTATAGCGGTTGCTAAATTGTCACCGTATGCGTTCGCTAGTTGTTCTAGAGATTGGACACCTAAAACAAAACAAGCTCCATTGCTTCTATATTCGTTAATCCACTGGGGTAACGCTTTGAGGTACAGCGATGGTAGCTCATCGATAAATATTCCTAATGGGTCTTTCCTTTGGGTACATAGATTACTCACAATAGTCATGTGCAATGCTGCTGCAAGCAATGGTCCAACAATATCGCGTCTGGGGTCATCTAATTTGAATATCAGGATTTGTTTTCCTGATAATTTGGTAGAAATAGTGCTTTTACCGATGAAAGAAGAAAGAAGCGATCGCTGCATAAAAGCAGAAAAAATACCTACTGTGGTTGTGTCTATACTCGCAATAGTTTTCTCGCTGTCTTTTGCTTTAAGATATTGTTGAAACGAAGCAGCTACCCAACGAGAAATTGTACCTGCTTCTACTGCTGCGTGTAACTTGTTGATAAAATCATCGATGGACTGGATGCAATAAACGGTGGCTAAATCTGGACAATCACTTGCTTTAGCTAATTGAATTAGCGCTTTAGCGAGTAAGTCAGCAGCTTTCGAGAAAAACTCATCTCCTTTACCACTATTACCAGCATTTGCGTTAATTACTTGAGCAATTTGCGCCGCACTCACCGCATCTTCCTGATTCTCCATGAAATCGAGTGGGTTAATGACTTCGCTGTATGGTTCCCCAGGAGCAAATATTCGCACATCGTAATCATAGCGTGCTGCTAGGGGTGCGAGTAGTTTCATCTGGTCGCCTTTTTTGTCGTAGACAATTAGGGGAAAACCTTGCATCATGCAGCTTTCTGCCATGCGGTCAATTGTGCCAAAGGTTTTACCGGAACCGGGAGCGCCAAGAACAAGAGTAGAACGTTCTGCATGGGGAATCCAAACGGTTGGGGATGCTCCGAGGAAAGTTTGAAGTGCTGCTCCAAATTTTCTGAATCTACCAGGAAACCAGTAGCGGGGTGAACCGCACCAAAAAGTCACTTTATTGTGTTTGCGTTCTTCAATTTGTTTGAGAGCAAGGTTAGTTGCTGCAATTTTTTCACTTATTCCTACTATTCTTCCTGTGGAAATCTTGCCCTTTCTACCACTAGAAAATTGACTTAGTAAAATTAGGAATACTAAAATTCCTATCATTGCTAAACCTTCGGGATTAGCGAAAGTCTTCAATAGTCCATTTTCAAAACTTGATTTTATCCCGTTTGATCTTTGTTCGGTAACAGTTTTATATTTGGTATTTGGTGAATATAAAAAATACTGCTTCATCTTAAAAGTTACAGCCAATCTTTGAGAAATAAAGTTGTAAAAAGTACGAAAATCCCTAAGCCTAAGTTAAAGTAGCTTAAAAAGCGCACAATTTTAGAAGATGGATTGGTATCATCGATCGAGAATAAGTATTTTATGGTCAATCTCCTATAAAAATAGGCGCATTAATTTCATGAGTAAAAAATGGAACCAGACCGATAAAATATGGTGTTGCACCACAAGCATTTTTGAAGCGAAAGAATAAAGCGGTGTCAACAGTATCAGTTTTCTCGTCGAGTTCCATAACTACTACTTTAAAAGCGCTTCCATAAGGCAGTCTTCCCGTAGGCTCCTCACCTCCATTTACCGATTTCAAACAACCCCAACCACCGCTCACGCGCTGATATTTTCCGCTAATCCAAGAGCTTCCTTCAAATTTATCCCTAATATTGCGTCCTGAATTTTCTAAATCATCAAGTTCGATGTGTGGACAATCTTCACCTTCACATGGCACAGAAAAGCTCGTTACATCCGAACCAGATACCGTGCGTTGACGACGTTTTTCTGCCGTACCCCATATAAAATCAATTCTGGCAACTTTATTCCCTGATTCTGTTAAGGGAAGAGGAAATGAAGCTAAAGGTACAGCGTTTAATCCCGGAACGTCTTTAATCAAAGTATTCTCCCAACCTTTGAAATTGGATAGCTGCACTGCATCAAGGTTAGGAATATCAGAAATTGTGTACGTTGATAAGTCAATTTGATTGAGTTTCAGCTTTCCTAAAGTTGGATTTTGGGATAAGAGATTTGATAGAATTGTGTTGGTATTAGTTTGAGGAAATTCGGTTTTTAAAAGTTTAACTATGGGTAGTATTTTAGCTGCATTAGTTTGGCCTAAGTTTGGCACTACATCTGCTAAATTTTGAACAGTTTGTTCTCCTAATAATGGAAAATTCTTTAAGGAGAAGCTTTTAAATTCGTCATCGTTAATGATATTGGCAAGGGTAAATAATTGAGGTTTCAATGCTTCATCAATATCGCCTAAAGTTAAATATTTATCTGGAGTATCTCCAGCGTTCCATGCTCGTGATAATCCGTTAACTTTTATTGAACCACTATTTTGTATTGCTGGCATTTGTTTAAATGAAATTCTTTCCCAGTCAGGTAATAAGACAAGATTTCCTTCTTCTGAAGGCAGAGTGCGAGTAGGTAGATTGGTTTGGCTTTGTGCCGAAGATGGGTTTGAGTAAATGCTGATAGAAGCTAACAAAATGGGGAGGATTTTCAAAGTGATAAATTGAGCAATCTTCATTAATCTATTTTAAGATATTTCTCTATAATTATCAGTCAAATATCGTTATCAATGTGCTTGACTATTAACGTAAGTTTGTCTATCACAATAGTGATATCTAGATATTTTTAAGTATCAACCATCCATATTTAGCCAAACATATTTTCTAGCGAGCTATTAGAATATAAAATAAAGATAATATCAAAAAACAACATAGCTAATTGCGGTAAAACTATGTCCAAATCCCTAATTCTCCAGGAAAGTAAGGAATACACATTCCGCTCGTATTTTGAAATGATTTACGAGCCAGAAGAAATTTTAGCAGAGTTTGGTTATAACCTGGTTCGGGCTAAATTATCCTTACCCAAAACCCAAAAGCCTCTTGATAGAATTGCGGATTTAAAGGATCGGATTGAACGAACTTTACCCCGTGTTAGTCTAACAAGTGAAACTGCTCGTCGCGAAACACTTGTTGCACCATTATTATTAGAAGTTGCTACTTATTATTGTGATTGTCAGTTACGTATTGAGTACCCCTTAGCAGTAAGCAAATGGTTAAAAGGAAACTTAGATTATTTATTACGTTCAAGCCAAAGCCTTTTAGTTGTGGAAGCAAATATTGATGATATCACCAGAGGATTTACACAAATGGCTGTAGAATTAATCGCTTTGTCTCAAGTAGAAGAACAGCCATTTCAATATGGGGCTGTAACAATTGGAGATGTTTGGCGTTTTGGTTTACTTGATGTTGAAGCTAAACGCATTACCTTTATATATTAAACTTTATTCTCTACCCGATGATTTAGAAGCATTAATGCTTGTTTTAGTAGGGATTGTTGAACGAAATTAGGAAATATAATATTATCTGGAGTAGCTTTATTTAGTATTTTCAATTCCCAAACAAAACTTCCGGTTCTTTAGCCCAATGACTTGTATCTGGCGATGCAGCAGGACGAGCGTAAATTGCTTTATTACGAATCTCCACAATTTTATCTTCTTCCCGAATCATACTAGGAGTGAAGTGCGATCGCACTTCTAAAAAATCCCTCACGCTAACATTTAAAGGTCGTTTACCAAGTTCAGAGGTGGGAAATTTCTGTGCATTCCGATAAAATATCTCCTGTGCCGTTTTTCTCACCATCAGCGCAATTTCAGCCGGAGTAAGCAGCTTCGTTTCTCTCAATAAACGCAACCAATCTTTCTCGCAAAAATCTAATCCAGGAAAATATTTCGCTAGATGCAATTTAAAGATTTCATATCTTGCTCCAGTATGAGGAAGGTCTACAAAAATAATCTCATCAAAACGGCGTATCAATTCCGGAGGTAAAAACTCCAACCTGTTAACGGTAGCCATAACTAATACCTGTGATGTTCTCTCTTGCATCCAAGTCAGCAACTTCCCTGCTAATTGACGAGATACACCACCGTCGCGATCGGAATCGAAACCCGCAAAACCTTTATCAAAGTCGTCGAAATAGAGAACTAAACCGTGTTCTCCATTCGCATCGCAAAATTGCAAAAATTCTCGTAAATTCTTTCTCGACTCGTATGCAGTCGCACCTCTTAATCCAGCCCAATCAGCAGCAACCATTGGGACACCCATTTTCTTGGCTGCTAATTTTGCACTCAAAGATTTACCCGTTCCTGGTGGTCCCCAAAGAATCATACCTTTTGGAAAGCTGAGATTGTGTTGTTTCGCTTCTGGCTTAAGTAATACCGCAGCACGTTCTAAAATTTCTTCTAATAAATCCAAACCAGCAGCTTGTGGTACATCTGGTTCGCTTATAAATTCTACACCCTGACCTTTTAGCTTGCTCTTCTTGTAATTTAATACCCCATCAATCAATTCTTCTAAGGTATGAGTGAATCCGAATAAACGAGAAAATAACATTTCTAATTCACCAAGTGGTAAACCCAAACAAGTGCAGACTAAAGTTTCATATTCTTCTGTGCTGTTGGTGTTAAGAAATTGATTACTACAAAAGTTTTGAATAAAATTTATAACATCTGATGTACTTGGTAACAGGTTCACTAATACGGGAATCAAAGGTGCTAACGAGTGAGGAAGTTCAACATAATTTTCCACACATATGAGAAACCTTGGTACAGAATTTGCGGCTAAGTCATAAACTAAGTTACTCAGCATCATTTCTGTTTGCTGAGATAACATACCTGTGACGGTATCAGGTGAAATTGCACTTTCAAAAACAAATACTCCTGGAACATCGGGATGTTGTAATAACCAACTCAATCCTGAAAAACATTTGTACTTTGTAGATATAAGTGGCTGATTATCATTGAATAGTTGTAACTCAGAATAACCAGTATTCCAAAAATATAAAGGTAATAATTGATTCTGAGCTAATTCATAAACAAATTCTAATATTTTAAATCGTTCGGTAATAGGACTTTCTATTGTAATAACAGTTTGTTTACTATTGAATAACAACGGTAAATGACTCAAATTCATTATTAGTGTATCCTCGTGAGAGAAGATATTTGATAAATACAATAGGTAATTATGAGCGAATATAGCCAGCATCTAGAAAAGATTTTAGGTACAACAATCACTGAATACACTCCCAACGCAATTAAATTTAGTAATTTGTCTTTAGGTGTATTAGAACAATTACTCGATCAAGGTTACACAAGAGAGGATAAATATTACAATGGATCACCCACGATAGCTAAATTTATTAAGTTTGGTAAACGTTGTGTTGAGATGAGAGCAGTAGCAACATTTGACGGAGTAGGTTTTAAAAACCAAAGTTCAGATGTGGCTATTGACGCGATAAAAGTTGTTGGAGTTAAAGATTTAGATTTTGCAGGGGAATTTATAAAATTTGTACAACGATGTGATGAGATAGAAGTATCCTCAGAATATTTATTTGCTTGGTGGGATTAGAATTCTATTTCATGTAGAAATAAAATTTTCTCGTATTTATTGTAAATAAGTTCTCCGGTAATTAACACTAGCCCATTTCTTCGCTTGCTTGATAGTCCACATGGGTTCGGTTGGTAATGAAGGTACATCTTTTAACTGACACTCAAATGTATAATCACCCGAAACTTTCGCTATAACTTTGGCTATCACTTTGCAGCAACGATAGGGGTATTTAACAGCTTGTTTTTCACTAAAGCGAATAACTACCCAATTATTTTTAGTAAAAAATTGATTTCTAATATTGTCTTTTTCTTGATCGATACAGTTATGTGGTGCTTTGGAGTTACCTACATAAGGTTCATCAATTTCAATATCGAGACTCAAACCGCTTGTATGCACTATTACGAAATCTGCTGAATAAGGATGAGGAAATTTAGGGTTATGGAATGCTATTCCCTGAACGATATTCGGAAATAAGCGCTTAGTAATTTGATAAAAAGCTTTCTCAGAAACACCTGTGGGGGCATCACTTTGCCTATATGGTTGTAATACTTTCCCTTGCAGCCAGCGGTGTAGTTCTTCCTCACGTTGCGGTAGACGCATTGGGGCAATATTATCTTTTTTAGTCTTTATTTGAATCGGATTGGAAATATTTCTCTTGCTTTTTTTGTTAGATAAGTTTGAGATAAAAATCTTACTACCTAAGCTGATTGAAAGCCAGAGAATAACAATTAGCCAAAGCGGATATAAACCAAAAATATGCAAATAAATTGAAATAATTAAAGTTATACAAATGGCTATATAAAATATTTTATTGAGGGAATAATCTTTCTCAATTCCCTCATTGGATAAATTTATTCTCTTTTTATCGATTTGATGAGAATCTTGTTGAAATTTGGGTGTAGGATTTTCTGCCATAAATTCAAGTATTAAAGATGGATAAAAGGTGGCAGGATAAGATTTATTCACTTCCTTGTAAATTTTTATTATTTAATGTAGGTTTTGGCAAAGGTCTTTTTAAACTATCTTCAATTCCTAGCAATCCCAATTCCGTCAGCAAAGGTAAAGAAACTTGTGTATTTTGAGCAACTTCAACTAAAGATTTATCGGAAATATTTCGAGCCAATGCAATGAATTCCCTAACCTTAGTAACAACAGGGTCAGATGGTGGAGTATAACCCTTACGAATAGCGGAAACCAAACCACGTTCAATATCGTTAATCGTCGCTCTCCGGAAAGAATCAACTTTTATGGTCGGTTCTATTCCTTGGGGATTGGGAGTTTGATTAGATATGCTTAAACCACTGTAAGTCGGCGAGCTACTACTCTTTTTTAGGTTGAAAGTATACAGATATGTCTTTCCATCACTGCTTTTAGTCTTAACGAATAAATTTGTTATATTCGTTGTAGTTAAATTAGGAAATTTCAGCGGCTGTATTTTACGTAGAAAAATCGTAGTGGCTTGACCGCTATCTAAAGGTGTATCGGTAGCGTAAGTAAAGTAAGTCGGGTCTGCTAGAAAAATTTGAGTAATGCGTTCGTTTACCCCAGAAAAATCAACAGCGGTTGCTCGACCATTCCAAACTTTAATATCAATAGCTTTTGAATTTAAACCTCTAGCAAGGTTGGGATTCACTGTTAATATTGCTGATTCGGCATGAGACGGAGTTGTTAAGAATATAGTAGATATCCCAAACGCGATGATTAATTTTTTCAAAATGTCTGTTTTCATAATTTGAGATTTTTAACGAGAAATTTCAAAAAAGCCATTGAACAATACAGAAACTTTCGTTCCCGCAGGTACAATAGCGACATCGGGCTGATTCATAATTTCGCTATCCGCTTTATTCGCACGTTGACTTAATCGTTGTGACATAGGTTTGAAAAACCCTTCAACTGCTGCGGCTAAGACATTTGGTTTATTAGCTTTCGTGTTAAATGTCTGACTACTAAAACCATTATTAGAAATTACCGTCGAAGATTGGCTTTGATTTTGATTGAAAACTTCCCCAGCGCGACCTGCTGCACCCAATAATCCGATTAAAATATCTTGTTGAGCAATAGCCTTACCTTTATCTGATATAGATTTTGCAGTTAAAGGTTTATTGTTTTCTCCTCGAACTAAAATTGTATTTTTAGGTATTGCTTGTTGTTGAATCCTACCAGCAGAATCCTTATAAACAGCTGCAACAACGGTTTGCTTAACAAGCTTATTAATCTTGGAAACTGAATTTATTTCTGTAATTAGAATAGTTCCTTTTGACAATGCAATGCGTTTATCTATGGATAAAACGTCTTCTTGTAGTTCCACTGCAAAGCGTTCTTGCTTTTCATCTTCATCACTCCAAATCATTGGCACTAAAACGGAAGCTTCTGCGCTCGTACCTATTTGTACTTGAATTGGAGAATTAGAAGCGGTAATAATTTCTTGGGAAGATAGGGCAGGAGTTCTATTTAAAATACCTAATTCTCCAGGTGTTTGAACAACTTCATCATTTCTATTTAACTTATTACTTGGAACTGTTGAAATAGCAAAAGCTTTATCTTGCTCGCTATTAGAAGCATTTGCAATTCGGATAGGAGATGAATTATTTTCTGAATCTGAAGTTATATTATCGCTTTCTGAAGTAGCATTTTCATTTTTAGATTCAGATTGATTTGGTAATGACTGTGCTTGTTCAAATGATTGATTATCTTGTGTCCAATTTTTGTTACTCAGAGATGTTGTTTGTTGTCCCAAAGTCGCAAGTTGATTCCAACGCTCGAAGGGGTCTATTTTTTCAACGGTTTTTGGAACCGGAGGAGAGGAAGTTTTAACAACTGTATTCTTTGTTTGAATCTTGTTTGGCACTCTTTCTCGAATAATTTTCGGTGATGATTGTACTGCTTCTCGAATAATTCTTGGTGGTGATGGAACTTTTTCCCGGATGATTCTGGGTTTAGTCTGTCTCGGTTTACGAACTGTTCTCACGAGTTTATTAGGCTTTGGTGGAGGTGGTGTTACTGGTGGAGATTCTTCAATATCCCGACTTGCTTGGTTGCGTAGCGCTAATTCAGCTTTAAGACGTGCAGCTTCATCACTTTCGGAAGAAGCTAAAACTGTTGGTGTTGGTTCTAGTACAGGAGCTTTGACAACTGCTTTAGGAGCAAAGAAAATTGACCAAATCATCCAAGCGGAACCCATCACACCACCGACTAACAAAGACGCGATCGCAAACCTAATTAAAGGATTTTCACTTCCTGATTGTGCTTCTGCTTGCTCGTTATCTCCTTCAATTAAAAATTCTTGGTCAATTAAAGCTACTTGTTCGGGTTGATATCCTGATATTTCTAGTTCTTCTTCAGGAGTTAATTCATCATCTACGGATTCATCAGTATAGTTTTCTTGATTATTATTCATATAAAATTACTATTTATTAATTTCGTAACTGACTCCCTCATTCCCCCACTCCCCCACTCTCCCTCTCCCCCATAAACTCAGAAATTTTAGTTATTTCCAAACCCGCACTTCTAATCTCATATAATTGTTGTTCTAATGCCGAACTATCATTCGATTGTGGAGAAGGAATATCTACAGCTTGTAATCTAAAAGTACGATTAAAATTAATTTCCTCATCCGCACCACCAGCCAAGTTTACTAATACTCTTGTTGCCACCATGTCAACTTCCCATTCACCCATTTTTACCTGTCTGGGAGCAGAGAGATAGGAAATAATTATTTTGGAACGAACTTGACCGCTAAATATGCGGGAAGGCGTGATATCAGCAAGTGCTTCTAATGCAGCAATACGAAATCCCCCTTTCCCTGATTGAATTAGAAATGAAGCAATATAAGCGTTATTGCTAACACGTTTACCTTTACCTATATCTCTTCCTTTATCTAACTCTTTGGTTCCGGGAATAACACCATCCCAATTAAAAGTTAAATTAGTCCACTGTCTTACAGTATTTTTTATAACTTCTGGATGACGATATAAATAATGTTGTTCCGAAATAACTAGAGCGCGACCATTAGCTAATTGCACAAATGTTGTTTTTCTAGCAGAAAGTTGATTCACTTTAAAGCTTAAAAATAATAGAAATAAAAAGCTTATCAAGCTAAATGTTGTCAGCCCGATAAAACATAAGGGAAGTATATCTTTGGAATCGAGTAATAATTTAGGTCGTCGAACTTGCCTTAATGATTTAAGCATCTGTTACACCTTTCCTGCAAAACCTATTGCTACGGCGACTACTCCGTCAAAAGCTGCATTTACAAGTGCTGGAACTCTACTATTGATTCCTGTATAAAGTGCAATTCCTCCACCACCTGCTACCAACAGTGCAAGTGCAGGAGCAAAGATACTGATAAATGCTAAAAATGCTAAATCGGAAGCACTTTGAGCGCCAGCAGAAACAATCACAGTTGCAGCTAAACCAACTACAATGTTGTAGCCTAACTGCACTCCAAACAAAGATATAAAACCGCTCGCCCAAGCCCATATTGGTTTTGACCCTAAAGGTAATAAACTTAATCCTAAAGCAATTGGTGCAAATGTTGCAGTCATCATTAATGCAGCTTCCAAAATATTGACAAAAGCCCATTGAAGGGCATATAGAAATGTAATTAGTATTAAAGAAATAGAAGCATTGAAAACAGTACCAGGATTTTGTACAAAGTCTGTCAATTCTGCAACTGCTAAACGTGCTTGTTCTAGCGGTGCATTATTTTGTTTTTCAGCTTCAGTGAGAATTTCTTCTACAATTGGTCTTTTTTCTTGGAGACAATCTGTAAGAGGCTTACCAGTCTTCCCTTGACATTCAGCGTAAATTGTAGACACTTGGGTTTTAACATTTTGGGTCAAAGTAACGTTGGAAATTGCACTTTTAAAAGTTGTATCAGCGAGTTGAATATCCAGAACGCTAACAACTTGCTGATGACCGATATTTCTAATGATAAGTACAGTTTGGGAAAGTAAATAACCGTTACTTCCTAGAAAAAGAGCAATCACCAATGGATAGATAAAAGATGCAGCTAATTCCGACCATAAAAACCGCTTTTCTTGATAATCAGCAGCCATTTTTATGGCAAGTATAATAATGCTCATTGCTGCAAGCGTCGTACCAAGATTACATAAACCCGCCCATAATGCACCCGAAGGGTTAATTACGTCTCCCCAAACTTTATTCCAAGATTCAACTGTCTGCTGACTCAGTTCGATACTACTTCTTACCAGACTAATACCAACAGCCGAATCGGAGTAATTATCAGATGGAACTTGAATTAGAAAGATGGGGAGAGACATAAGAAAATACCATTTTATTGATTTGGCTGACCAAGAACAGAACTTCCCGGCATCATCAGCAGAGAACCTTGAGATACAGCACGATTCCCAGTGGCGATCGCACTTTGTCTTTCTCTAGTATTTACCGCATTTAGTTCTGTAGCTGCTTGAGCAGTTAAAGTTAATCCCAAAGCGTTATCTTGTCGTGACTGACTCGCTTCTTGTAAAAGCAAATCGGAAATTGTTGTATTATTTTTGAGTTGCTTAGAAATATTTTGCAATATTTGCTGGGAAGTATCAGAATTTTGAGAATCATCTGACATTTGACTTGATTCAACCTGGGAATTAGCACTCAATTCAAGAGTATTGAAAGACTCCTGTTGAGCGTTTTTAGAAAGAGTTTTATTCTGTGCAACTTCAATAGCTCCTACTCTTTCGCTTTGGTTAGCTAAATCTTGACGAATCGCATAGGAATTAGGAAGATTATTCTCTAACTTATTAGATGTAACTCCATCGGATGGAAGCGAACCTTTCATAATTTCACTTACAACTTGACCCAAATCGGGGATATCAACCGAACCGATTGAATCTTTAACGAGCTGCTTAATGTTACCGAAAAAATCGCCGCGCACAAAAGAACGTACATCATTAATAAATCCTTGAATTTCATCTGATGAGTTTTTGTTGAATGTTGAATTAGTCGTTTGGGTAACTCTTCTATTTTCCGATATATCTAAAGTTGCTGCAAACGAAGAACTGATTGAAATCAGATTGAAACTAATAATTGAATAGCCAATTATTGAAACACTTTTAACGACAAGATAGAAGTCAGAAGGTGCAAAATGTAAGCAATTGCTTCTTTTACTTATAGCTTCTGCTTTGCGTCTCTTGTCCTCTCTACTTTTACCTCTAAATCTACGTGTACGTAGGCGTTTGCTTGTCTTCAGTTTTATCTTCTTTTGATACATTTTCAGTTTCTCCATTGATATGCGATAAACTTCTATTCTGTTTGATAGCTGCAACATAAACCCTGGTAAACTTAGCTAAACCTTGTAGTTGTCCTTTGATACTATTAGGGTATTGGGATAAAATTTCTCTGCGTGTACTGCGTTCGTCTTGATTTGTTGCTATTGCAGCTAAAGCCATTTCTCCTGGATAAAATCTGGTTTGCCAAAAACGTCCTCCTTTCTCAATTAACCAGCAGGAATATAAATCAGAACGACGGGGAAAGAAGGATTCTGAAGCATTGCTCGCAATTATTTCAACCGGATATGATAAATACTTCTCAAACGAAGCAACAGCATTTGAAGTAATACAGCCAGTAATTCTGTAACTGATATTTTGCATAATCATTGCTGCTGCTGCGGACTGACAGATAGTATCAGGGTCTTGACTGGATAAAACGATACTTAATCCATCCTTTCGTGCAGTAGCGCAGAGTTCCCCAATCATTGCGCTGAAGCCATCTTTGCGGAACAATACAGAAAGCTCATCACCTATAAAAAGGCTTTTGAGATGAGAAAGCGCTACCCTCAAACACGCAGCCTTTGCAGCAACAGCCATTGTGTAAGAATCTTGGTCGTTACTTAAGCCTGTTAAAGCATAGAATTTGACCATCGGTTCTGGAGAAAAGCTGCTCGGTTTACCTATTGCTGTTCCTAAAGGACTTACCAGTAGTGCAGCAATTTGGCTGGTGATTTGATTTATTGCTTGGTGGTCAATGGCTTCTGGTTTTTGAATATTTAGTCGTGCAATGGTAACTATTCGAGCAAAATCCTTTAATGTTGGTATATCCTGCCATTCTTGTGATTTCCAGCCTTTGGAAAATGCCAAATTATAGCGCTCAATGATGTCGGGGTCACTTAGAAATACGTCCAGTGCTTGCATCAAAATTGCATCTACTCGTTGTGTGAGGTGGGGAGCATCTAAGCGTCCCATAACGATAACGCTCAAAGCATTGCGTATAAACGAACGCCACGATTTCATCCGCGAAGCCCGTTCTTCTGCATCAAAGTCTCGTAAATCTGGAGGTTCCATTAGGTTATTAGAAGCGCGGGATAAATCAAAATAAGCACCAGCATCACCTAATAACTCAATTGCAGTCTTAAAAGAACTTTCTCCATCGGCTGCGGGTATGTCCATTCCCACCACTGGTATTCCTTGGGATAAAGCATCGAGCATAAATCGCCATAGCAATACTGATTTACCCGAACCAGTTTTACCTGTAATTAATGCGTGTTGGGTATGGGTGAATAAGTCTACACAGACGGGTTTACCACCTCGATTAGTCAGAAATTCTACACCTTGACTATCGAGTTCTTTAGGAAGAGTAAGAGGTAGAACACCTGCGATGGTTTCACTTTCTAATACCAACCTGCGTTCGCTCAAAATAGAACTCGAATGTAAAATTCTTCGCCAGGTTACGGGTAAAGTTTCTAGCCAAATTTGGGACGCAATATTTCTTTCTCGGACAACCTTAGCAGTACCAAAACTGTTGCAGAGTAAGTCACACGCAAGGTCTAAGCTTTCTGCATTCTCGCGGTAAACCAAAAATACAACTGCACAGTTGAGGGGAACAGCACCTTTATACAATTTCTTCTGTGCATCAAAGCTTTCCTCCTGCTTAATTTCAGCACCCACATCTCTGCCAGTTCCTTTAAATAATGCTCGTTCTCTCGCAGCTTTAGTTTGCTTCGCTTGACGATGAAGATTATCTTCAGTCAAGTAACGATTAGCTCCTGAAATTTCTACCCATACTTCGGTATCTCGGACGTGATTTTCGCTCAAGACTTTCCACATCCATGCAATTTGCTCTTTTGCACTCGTCCATGCGATTACGGTATCTACCATTGTTAAGACACCGCATACTTTATCTTTAACATAAACGCGGTTTGTACATTGACGATGTTCCGGACAAGAGCTTCTACCTTTTTCTCCAGAAATTAAGATAGTTGTGGAGTGTTTGAGGGAATTTTGAATTTCCGTTAATTTAATACCACTATCTTTGTCTTCTGCGATAACTAATAGTTGAGGAATCGGTGGTGCTTCATATTTATTAAATCTGCTCCACAACCACGACCATAATTGTGTATCGTCAAGTGGTATAAGTTCTAATCCTGCTTTGGTATTAAACAGCATTTCCCATTGAATAAATCCTTGGGTATATGCTTTCATTAATAAGACATTGAGAAGCTGCTCTTGCCTTTGGGATATACGTCCGGTAAAGTTATCCAAGACAAAACGCCCTGCTTTCCCTGTATAATAAATTAGTTTGGATAAAGGGTCAGTTTTATTCTCTCCAAATTTATCTACAGTCCAGGTACAGAATACTATTTGCTGCCAGGTTGATCTTGCTCCATTACGAGTCAATTCTTGTACTCTTGCTTGTTCGTTGCGGATTAATATAGCTGGTAGTTTTAAAGAACAATTTTGTGCAAGATTATTAAGATGCTCAAGTCTTGCAGAGTCATCCGAATAACGTCCTAAAAGAAAAGTGCATTTTTCTCCTGGAAGGATAGATTTCATTGCTTCGGAGATAGAAGCCGAGATTGATGCTATTTCTTCTGAATAAAGTTGGTTATGAATTCCTTTGACTTGGAATGCAAAAACTACTTGAAATTGGTTTTCATCTTTAATATCACCTTGGTTTAATAAAAATGCTCCTATTTTACGATTATCCCTTTCTATCCGAACCATGCAGCAGAGGTCGAGTTCGTTCTCAAAGGGTATATACTGCGATTTCTGGTTATTTTGGTTGATAGAATTTATTGAAGGAATATAGGTTTTCATTGCTGTCTATGCTTTTTTAGCTGCTGTCTAATATTTCGAGAAAGTAAAGGAGATACATACATTGCACCACCGATAATCCAGTTACTACCTTTGGGTTTACGAAAACGATTAATATATTTATCGGGGTCTTTCCCCGTTACGAACCACCAACTTAGAATCAACCAAAAACTGATAACTGCGACCTTGGGTATTCCCCAACTAAGTAATCCATCAAAAATAAAATAACTTAGAGTAACAATCGCAAACCAAGGCAGAATTTGATTGGCTGGAATGGGACCAAAGCCCGCTTGTTTACCTAATATTTTATTTACTTTAATTGGCTCTTTATCCCAAACCATTACTCCCTCCCTCACTCTCTCCCTCTCTCACTCCTCCTACCCCCCTCCAGTAGTTCCCGTTCCATCGCCAATAAACAAGAATGTAATAACATCAATTGTGAGAATAATTCCAATCGCTAAGCCTGCTTGAGTTGCAATTGGTCGCCAGTCGTTACCTTGCTGTGCTTGGTTATAGGCAAATAATGCTGCAACCCCAACTAACAGTAAAAAGACTCCACGGATTGCATTAAATACTAAAGTTATTGCTTCCGGGTCAATTGAACTTGTTCCCCCTGAAGAACTTTGTTCGGCAATATCTGTTAGAAACTGTTCCAATCCGCTCAAGAAAATTGCTTGTGCTGGTAATTCAAATACTGTCAGAGTTGCAGTTAGTGCAATAATCAATCCTGCAATATGCCAAAAGCGAATTTTGGCTTTAACGAAGTGGTTAAATATTGGGATGAAGCTGACGATTCTATTTAAACAGTAGAAGAATAAGGATAGGGATAAAATGATTGAGATTAAAAGTGGTTCTTTTACTGTTAAGTAAATTAAACCAAGCCCTAAAAATAAGCTTGTTTTGGTATCTGTTTTCGTCCATACAAAGCTTGTGACAAATGGTAGAATACCACAATAGTAAATATTAGTAGCAGCAGATTTTAACTTCTTTTCTTCGCACAACCCATCAACAGAATCATGTTCATTGTTACTGTACATAGTTAATTAGTAAGGGTTTGAAATTTTTACATTTCGTAAGAAAAATCACCAACCATATCAATAGATACGGTTGAATGATTGGGGAGTGTGGATTTGGTTGCAAGGTTTAAAGATTGAATCTGGTTTTTATTAAAATCACATTGCTCGATACTCCAACGGTTATATTTAGAATCTATTAAAGTTGCTTCAAATACTTGTTGCACATTAGAACCAGATTTGGTATTAAACCCTTTTAGCTTTTCAGGTATTAAAATATTACCTTCTATATCAGTTTTAGCTGCTTCAAAACTAAAGCGATATTGCTTATTTGATTTGGGGTCTTTCCAATTAAAAGCTTTGGGAGATTCACCTGCTTTTAACTCCATAAATTCTTGCAGTAAAATTTGCTCAAAACGCTTGAGTAATGCTAATCCAGCAGTCTGAATATCAGGTTTTTCTTCTATTTTTAAAGTATCTGTTAGAGAAATTCCTGTTTTGAGGGGTAATCCAGTTAACAATAATCCGTTAACCTCGTGTTGATTTGCTAATTGATTTGCAATATTAGTTAAGCTCGGATTGATATTGCCTTTAGCTGGAAATACTGATGTGAGAATTTCTTGATTTTCCGGTGGCTCCTCGTTAATAATATGTTGGTCTTCTACTTGCAATCCTGGTGTCAACGTTATGTATCCAGGTGATAGAGAAGAATTTGTTAGATTGTTTTCCGATTCTGTTGTAGCTATTGTTGTTGTTTGTTCGTAAGAGATAATACTACTTTTTTCGGATTCAATATTGATTTGCTGCTGTTTGAAAGGAATAGTATCAGTTGTCTTACTAGGGTTATTTGTGAAAGAAAAGTTAAATCCAGCCAGTTGATTTTCTTCAAAGACTAAATTCATTTGTATTTCTTTACCATGCTCTAAACTAACTTCCTTTAAAGCCGCTTGCAAATCTTTAATATCCGCTAAATGATGTCTACTATCTAATACTTGGTTTACGACATCAGATATAAACTTCAATTCTTCTGGGTCTGTTAGAAAGTAGTTATTAATTGAATGGTTCATGATTATATCTGATAGCTATGTACATTCGCAGTTATCCCTCTTCTAATTATTAAATTTATTTTCTATTAAATACCTCCAGTCCATGCTTTCCTTATGACGTAAAAAAGCTTATTACTATAGTAATAAAATGACCTATGACTATAGTGATAGACATTTGATAATGAAACGGCTGATGCTGTTATTTCATACCTAATCTGTACCCTTAATTAATAATAAACTTTAGATAAACTACTTGTTCCGTAGAATATTTATTTTTCACATTATTGGAAAATATTAGGTTAATTAAGCTATTTTTAGATATGAATATAATTCAGACCAATCGCAATCGAATCATATTTTACAGGAGGTATTTAGCTAATGACCAATTCAAATGAAACTATTGCAAAAAATCAGGATTATAAATTTGTTAACAAGCACTTAGCAGCAGAATTAACAGGTTTATCCGGTGATACTCTTAAAAGGTATCGACAAAAAGGCAAGCTTCAAAAAGACATACATTGGGTTTCCGTTAACTCAAGAGTAGTAAGGTACAATAAGACTTTATTAATCGATTGGATACAGAATCACGAAAGCAATCCAAAAGCGCACTCAAAAGCAATTGAAAATTATTTAGCGTCGCTTCCATCTAGCCAGAAGAAAACAAGACGAAAACGTACTTAACTTTTTAATACGATTCTTGAGATTGATTATTTTATTAATTCTCGAATTACAATTCTGGTACTTCTAAATTAGGCTTGCTACCTGCATAATGCTTATAAATAACTTCTGGAGAATTCCCAACCCATTTTCCTATATCCTTCGCATCAATATCAGCCTCTAAACAAAGGGTAATGAAAGTGTGCCTACATTGATAAGGCTTGCGATATTCACTTACCACACCTTGTTTTACAAGTTTAGTTACTATTCCATCTATTTGTTTACCACGATGATTTTTATAACCTTTCCACGCATGATTAAGAAAATCGCCGAAGTCTACTATTCAGAATTTTTTATTTGTACCGAACCGGGTTTAGAAGCATTGGATGATTTTTTAGAGGACATAGAGTCAACCGCTCCTTTAAAAAATAATGATAATTTCTATTTATTACGCACTTTCAGATCGGGAATATTTATTTAGTACTCAAGTACTATTTGTTGTAGTACTACTGCTAAGAACAGGAGTGTTATCTAATCCAATGATTAACCATACACATAAAGGTTATAAAGGAAATTATATTAAACAATTAGTTACTTTACCCCAGTTTTACCCCAAAACATGGGATTGGGGTAAACACCTCTACCTTACAATTTTTACCCCAATTTTACCCCAGTTGTTGCCCTAAACTACTCAAAAGTGACCCAAAAATATGAGAAAGCTTGAAGAGTCAGTCCTCGCGGGCGCATTAAAAAAGGGCTTGAAAGCCCTACAATGCTTGTATTTATTAAAAGGCGACACCCGGATTTGAACCGGGGGATGGAGGTTTTGCAGACCTCTGCCTTACCACTTGGCTATGTCGCCGCATTTGCCATTTTTTATTTTATCAAAATTTTATATAAAAATCTACCCTTCCCCATACATTATTTTCCGGCAAGAACAATAAGCATTAAGGAGACGCACGAGAAGAAGCCGACTCAAAGAAAAAATATAGATGTGGAGTATTGAATTGTTTATAAGAAAACATGGTTTTTTTAACTAAGAGTTCCGAGTGGAGTATAAGTCTACAATAAGCATTCACACTTCTGGTTTACCCATAAGTGTTTGCGACTGCATCTAAAACTTATTACCATATTTTTTTATTATCCGTCCACCCATTCTATTACCCCATATCTATGCTAGGATTTTCGGTTACGTAGAATACATATTTTTCTCCGTAGAAGCAGTATTTATACTTTTTCAAGTATAAGTATTATAAAAGCTTATAAATACATTTTTTATGTCTTAAGATAGATGAAAAACATTACTAGAGGCAAAAACAGTATAAGATGTCGAGGTAATAGCTCGGTTTTTACTTAAAAAACTCAAAAGTGACTAAACATACATAACTTCAACAATATTGAGGAATTCACAGTATGAATATGCGACGGAGGAAATATTAATTACCATCACATTTAGATGGGTTATGACTATAAAGGAGAATTGGATATTAAGACTCGTATTATATTGGTATCACCCTTATATGAAAGAAGTTTCGACCATAACTATTGCCCAGGTAACAGATATGCATCTATTTGCCTCGGAGCAGCAAGAACTCCTGGGAATGCCTACTACAGAGTCTTTCCATGCGGTGATCGAACGTTTAACAAAGCTGCGAGACGAACTTGATTTGTTGTTATTAACTGGAGACTTATCAGGTGATAGTACGCCACAATCTTATAGTAATTTACAAAATTTATTAAGTCCGTTATTTCTTCCTAGTTATTGGCTACCAGGAAATCATGATGATTTCGCAATCATGAATGAAGTTTTAAATCTGGGACTGGTTTCCCGGCGTAAATCTTTTGAACGCGGCGAATGGAATTTTATATTGATAGATTCTTCAGTAGCTGGTAAAATACACGGTTATCTACGTAGCGAAACTTTAGAATGGCTAGATTTACAGCTAAGCATGAGTGTTAATAAACCAACAGCAGTAGCACTGCATCATCCTCCTTTCAAGGTAAATTCTTGTTGGTTAGATGACAGCAGCTTGCAAAACTCTGAAGAATTTTTTGCAGTTTTAGATAAATATCCACAAGTTAGATTAGTGTTGTTTGGTCATATACACCAAGAATTTTATACTCAACGGCAGGGTGTTGATTATTTAGGAACTCCCTCAACTTGCGTTCAGTTTCAGCCAAAAAGTAAAAAATTTGCTCTCGATCAAAAGCCGCCAGGTTTTCGCTTGATGAAACTCTATCCCAATGGTACTTGGCAAACTTGGGTTGAAAGAGTTACCAATTACCAGTTACCAGTTACCAGTTATTAGTTTTTGGTTAATTTTAATATGTGAATATATTAAATTTTTACTTCGTCTGCAAAGCTGTGCCAGCGGACAAATTGAAATGGTCCTGCTACCGAACCCCAAATGTGTTCGTCGGTTTCTAAGTCTCTTCCTTTATCTCTACTGATAAATTTCTCTCCATCAATTTCAAATTCGCTGTCAAGATAGGTATTTTGTCCTTTACGAAATACGATGCAGCTTTTACCTGGTTCCACCATCCCTTTGAAGCTGTGACCAGTCCACTCTACAATCATGTTACAGCCAGATAGTTTTTCCAAATCATCGGGTTTTAGGCTTTTGAGACGCTCCAAGTCGCGAGATGCACCGTAAAATTTTTCCGCATCTTTAACTCTATAATTTTCAATTTCTATACGATCCCCTGCATCAACTAATTTATTCACCGCAACACGATAGGGATCGTTAAGCATATAATCATAAGCTTGCTCAACATAAAAGCTTACTCCCGACAATAAGTCTAAAGGTAAAGGACGCATACATACGCGAATATGAGCGAAAAAAGGCGGATTTTCAAAAGCTTGTTCTTGATTGCTGAAATCAGAAGCCATCCAACGAGCTAAGGTTGCTATATCAGTAGAGTGTGACATTATATAGAATATATTTTGGATGATTTTTTTTAGATAAGGTTATATTACTAAACTAAGTTACCGCTTGTTTAGCTAGATGCAATGAATTTTAAACAAGTTTTTTTCTCCCAACACTATACTCAACGCCGGAAACCCTACCGATTTTCTCCATAAAAACAGTGGAATTTACCAATAACTTAGCTCTACATAAGTTAAGCTTTCACCGTAACTAAAATATTCATGGAGAAAATAATAGCGGGTATTCGTCACTTATAATTTCCTATGCCCTGTTCCATAATTCCTAAACCTTAAAAAAATGTTAAACATACAACGCTTGAGTATTACAATTACTACGTCTATTACAATTTGTTTGCTTTGCACTTCGTTGACGTTAGCTAAAGAGAAAAAGCCCAAACCACCGAAAGAATTTCCACCCAATCCATTAGAGATTACCATACCCGACCCGTTACTCCCGGCTTCTGGGAATCAGCAACCATTAAGTCTTGAAGAAAAGCGTTCTTTGTCAGCAGCTTTAGATCGACTAGATGCTGAAGCAACCGCAAAACTGCTAGCAGGAGATACCCAAGGAGCATTTACAATTTGGAATCGGGAATTACGCTTGCGTCGTTATTTGGGTACTTTGGCAGAAATTCAAGCACTACAGCGGGTTGGTGAAGTAGCTTACACTAAAAACGATCGGCAGCAAATCAGGTATATTACCGAGCGATTGCAGACAATTCAAAAACAGGTTCAACAAGAGCAAACACCGGATTTACAGGTATTACAGGCTTTAGGTGAAGCTTACACTCAAGTGCGATCGCCATCTTTAGCCGTGGAGGTTTACAATCAAGTTTTGATAATTTACCGGGGGAGTTCGGATATTGCGGGGGAGATCGACACGCTGAAAACTATTGGTAATATTCATCTTAGTTGGTTCGATTATCCAGCAGCTGCAACGATTTATGAAGAATTACTAAATAAGGTTTCTAATAATAACGATATTGAAGAATCTTTAAAAAATTTAGCTTACATTTATGACCGTACAAAACAGCATCAAAAAGCAATAGATGTACGTAAAAAATTATTATTAGTTTCTCGCCAACGAAATGAGATCCCGCAGTTAGCAGCATTAAAGTTAGCGATAGGTTCAGATTACGAAGTTTTGGCTCTTGAAAACCCTGCATTGCTAGATGAAGCTTTTCAAAACTATCAAGAAGCTTATACTATGTCCTGGGAAATACAACAATACGTGCGTGCGGCAGAAGCTTTACAAAAGTTAGTTTCATTATATGTCAAAGAAGGTCAAACTGAAGATGCTTTGCAAACCTCTCAGATTTTATTACAAGCAGAACAACAAGCTTCTAATTATTACGGAATGATGAATGCTTACGAGCAAATAGGTAAAATTCATTTGCAGCGCCAGGAAAATCAGTTAGCACTTACAGCTTTTCAAAAAGGACTAGAATTAGCACAGCAATTAGGTTCCGAAACTGATGATTTCAAAGGGCAAATTCAAAAAATATCGGGAAGTACTTAAAACTGTTGAGATTCTAACATCTTAATTTGATATCCTCTGCCATTTGCAAAAGCCGATTATCTTAAATAATTATCAAAATTTTAGTTAAAAATATCTTTTTGGTAGTTTTTCGATGAAATCGATCGGGCTTGTGCAAGGGGTACATTTTTTGTAGGGTGTGTGACACTTCGAGCAATTTTTTACGTAGCATTCTACAATATTTAAACAATTTGGGAATAAATAATTAAAATAAATATATGAATAAAGTAGATTATCTGCGTATCAGTTTAATAGACCGTTGTAACTTTCGCTGCCATTATTGCGTTCCAGAAGGCGCAAAACTTGATTATCTTTTACAACAGGAATTACTAAATTATCAGGAGTTATTAACTCTACTAAAAGAAGTATTTATTCCATTAGGATTTACTAAATTCCGTCTTACCGGAGGGGAACCATTATTACGTCCGGGGATAGTTGATTTTGTGAAAGAAGTTGCAACATTACCTCAATGTGATGATTTAGCAATGACAACTAATGGATTTTTATTAGAAAAGCTAGCAAAACCACTTTTTGATGCTGGTTTGCGACGGATTAATATTAGTCTTGATTCGCTTAATCCAGAAACTTTTGACAAAATGATTGGTAATGGGGGAAAGTCACGCTGGGAGCAAACTTGGCAAGGAATTCAAACAGCTTATTCCGTGGGTTTCAATCCTTTAAAGCTGAATGTGGTAATTATTCGAGGTGTAAATGACTCGGAAATTCTCGATTTAGCTGCTTTGACTATTGAGCGTAATTGGCACGTTCGTTTTATTGAATTTATGCCGATTGGTAATAGCAAATTATTTGACGAATCTGCCTGGATTCCTTCAGCAGATTTACGTGAGACTATTTCGCAAAAATTTGGCTTAATTGAATCCAATATAAAAGGAAATGGTCCGGCAGACGTTTTTAAAATTCCTGGTGCGAAAGGTACTTTAGGATTTATTTCGCAAATGTCAGAATGTTTTTGCGACAAATGCAACCGCATCCGTTTATCTGCTGATGGTTGGCTGCGCCCTTGTTTGTTAAATGAAACTGGTCAAATTAATTTAAAAGATGCTTTAAGAAATGGGGTTGATTGTTATCAATTAAAAGAACAAGTCAGAAATTTACTGTTTCTCAAAGAGGAGATCAATTTTAAAGAGCGAGATAAGGGAACAGTTAGCGGTTACAACCGTACCATGTCACAAATTGGAGGTTGATCGAGGATATTTGACGAGGTTGTAAATAAAATCACAGCGATCGCTAATTCCTTACTTAAAAAGAATTCTTAACCTCGGTGAATACTGAGGATAAGAATTATTACAAGATTATTACAACTTAATTAAATAATTGCTTTGAGAGTATCAAAGAAATCTGGATAAGAAACCGATGCTGCTTCCGCACGGTTGATGGTAGTCGAACCAGATGCATTTAAAGCAGCGATCGCTAAACTCATCGCAATGCGATGGTCGGTAAAGCTGTCAAGTTCTTTACCAGTAAGGGGGGTACCGCCAGTAATTTCCATACCGTCGGGTAATTCGGTTACTTTTGCCCCCATTGAGTTGAGTTGGTCTGCCATTGCAGTAATGCGATCGCTCTCTTTAACTCGCAGTTCTGCGGCATCCTTTATTACAGTAGTACCTTCGGCAAATACTGCGGCTACAGCTAAGACAGGAATTTCGTCAATCAACCGAGGGATGATGTCTCCTTCGATGGTGCAGCCTTTAAGTTTACTAGAGCGTACCCTCAAATCGGCTACAGGTTCCCCCGCAACTTCCCTTTCGTTTTCTCGTGTAATATCAGCCCCCATCATCTCCAAGGCTTCTAAAACACCAGTGCGAGTAGGATTGACACCAACATTTTCAATCAGCAACTCCGAATCTGATACAATTGCACCAGCTACTAACCAAAAAGCTGCCGAACTTATATCTCCGGGTACAACTACGGTTTGTCCGTATAGTTTCGCCGGACCGTTAACACTAACAGTATGAGTTTGGGTATCAATATCTAATTTTGCGCCAAAGGCTTGTAACATTCGTTCGCTATGATCGCGAGACAGGGCTGGTTCGGTTACGGTAGTTTTACCTTCAACCGACAAACCAGCCAGCAAGATACAAGATTTCACTTGAGCCGAAGCTATAGGAGAATGGTAGTGAATAGGTTTGAGGTTTTGTCCGCAAACCGCCAAGGGTGCTAATCGATTATTATCTCTTCCCCAAATTTGCGCTCCCATCTGTTGTAAAGGTTTAACAACACGAGACATAGGACGCGAACGTAAGGAATTATCTCCGGTAACGGTGAAAAAACGTCCCTCATGGGATGCCAAAATTCCTAACATTAGTCGCAGCGTGGTACCAGAATTGCCAGCATCTAAGAAATCAACAGGTTCGAGTAAATTACCCAAACCAATTCCTTTAACCTTTACCAATTCTGTATTCAAATCCGAAACTTCTGCTCCCATCGCTCGGAAACAGCTAGCTGTACTGCGGGGATCTTCTCCCAAAAGCAATCCTTCGATACGGGTTTCACCGTCCGCAAGTGCGCCCAACATCAACGCCCGATGCGAGATAGATTTATCACCAGGGACTCGAATTTTACCATTTAAAGATAGTCCCGAAGTTGGTCGTTTAACAACCAACTTATGGGTCCGGTTTTGTTTAGTTTCTACGGTTATAACAGAAGCCGACATTAGGATAAACTAGCGTGTGACTGTACGGGAAAGTTATATAAAAACAAAAGTTTTATGTATAAACTTCCTCGCTAGTATCGTAACGCTAAACTCCGCACACCTAACACCAACATTGTTTGATTTTATCCAATAGCTTCTCGAATCTATCCCTCCCATGCTGACTCATCAACGTAAACCCGTTTGCTTATCCATAATTTCAACAGATTTACCAGTCCAGTCTGTTGTAGAAGCTGCTGCTACTTTATACCAAAAAGATAGCCAGCGCTTTCACTTGTTATTGAACGCACCACCTATAAAAACTTGTCAAGAAGCAAAAGTCCAAAATCCGCAAAATCCCTTCCTTACACCTGCCAAAACTAATCCTCGCATTTCGGGAAGTCCCAGAATTTTATGGTTAGAAATATCGCCTTTTAGAGTCATTATGACAATGCAAGGCAATCCACACTTGAGTTACCGTCATTTTTGGGAAAAAGGAGTTTACGGTACGACTCGTTACTGGCTACCTAATGAGTCCTTGCAAAATAACCACCCAATCCGCCTCAGAAATTTTACTCGTAATCTGACTTTGAGCGCAAATCCTTTACCAGAACACCTACGAGTAGAATACGAATTATGGGCTGGTAAAGTTCAGTTAGGAAATTACATCCTCAATTTAGAAATTCAGAATTAATTAGTTGTTAGTTGTTAGTTGTTAGTTGTTAGCAACAAACTCCTAACTCCTAACTCCTAACTCCTAACTCCTAACTCTTATCCAAAATAATCCGGTTCCGAACCCGGTTTCCATTTAATATTGCAACCAATACTCGGCTTTTGTTCCTCAGTTAAAGACTTACCAGCTAGTAAGCTATCGATCGCATTGCG
The DNA here is from genome assembly GCA_965234645.1 of Rivularia sp. (in: cyanobacteria). Lineage (GTDB taxonomy): Bacteria > Cyanobacteriota > Cyanobacteriia > Cyanobacteriales > Nostocaceae > Rivularia. The sequence continues at coordinate 6,972,810 of OZ248344.1, forward strand.
TAAATCTTTACCAGTTACAGGTTTACCATTACTCGGACGACTATCATCTAATTGTCCGCGATAAAATAGTTTGCGATCGCCATCAAATAGAAAGAAATCTGGAGTACAAGCAGCAGTATAAATCTTTGCTGTTTCCTGAGTTTCGTCATAACACAAAGGAAACTTGAAATCCAATTCCCTCGCCATTGTTTTTAATAAATCCGGCGCATCGTCGGGGTAATTTTTTACATCGTTTGCACTAATAGCAACAATTCCTAAACCGCTTTGAAAATAATCTTTTCCTAATTGAGCTAATTCTGATTCTACGTGCTTTACAAACGGACAGTGACGACAAATAAACATTATCAACAAAGCTTTTTTATCAGCAAATGTAGAGAGAGAAATAGTCTCCCCAGATACCACATCAGGTAGTTGAAAATCCGGAGCCTTCGTTCCCAAAGACAACATCGTTGAAGCAGTTAAAGCCATAATTTTTCTTACACCTTGGTTCAAAAAACGATATTTTCAGCTATTTTAAACAATGAAGCATAAAAGATGAAAAAGTAAATATTTAGTCTTTCCCAATGCCCAATGCCCAATGCCCAATGCCCAATGCCCTAACTAAAACATGAATCGATTTCGAGTAGAAGTTATTACAAAAACACTTAACCCGCAGCAAGTTATTTATGCTGCAATGCACCAAGACTACACCGATAGGTTTGTGTATGATGAACGCGACACATTCCCCTCAGAATCAAAATGTGGTGAAATTATAGTTAAGCGTCTATTAGCAGGTGAAAGAGGGCATTACGGTCCTTTGGAACATCCTCAAATCGTCTTTAATTGCGGATATTTTCCTCACAGCGTCATGCAACAAGCGCGTACTCATCGTATCAGCGTATCCTTTGACGTTCAATCTTTTAGATATACTTCAGAACAATTTATTAAAGTAGCAGAAGGGGAAAAAGATATAGAAGATGTTTTTTATCTACGTCCCGTGGGTTATTATACAAATCGTCAAGGTAAGAAATATTACTATTCCCCCGAACAAAGAGAAGCTGATTTAAACTGGTGTACGGAAGCGGTTAAACGATACAAAACCGATTTTGAGAACGGCATTTCCGAGGAACATATTAGAGGTAAAATGCCATTTGACTACCGCCAGCATTTTATAGTTAGTTTTAACTTAAGGTCTTTAATGCATTTCTTAGATATGAGAAACAAAAAAGACGCTCAACTTGAAATCCAAAAGCTGTGTGAATCAATGCTAATTCACTTTGAAAATTGGGTTCCAGCCATAGCAGAATGGTACAAATCTAATCGATTGGCTAAAGCAAGATTGGCACCATAATCGATTATCAATTATCAATACTTAATTGTTCATTGATAATTGATAATTAATTCATATTCTTGCTATGGTTACTCTTTCAGGTTGGTCTTGGTATTTACCCTGACGAGCTTCGTAACTAATAGCGCACGGTTCGCCTTCCAAAAATAATAACTGTACTACACCTTCATTAGCGTAAATACGACAATCTGCACTCGAAGAATTAGAAAATTCCAAGGTTAAATGACCTCTCCATGCAGCTTCAGCAGGCGTAAGATTAGCAATAATCCCACATCTTGCATACGTGGATTTACCAATGCAAATAACCGAAATATTATCTGGTACTTGCAATCTTTCCAAAGCAACACCTAAACCATAAGAGTGAGCGGGTAAGATAAAGTAATCGCCAGCATCAGAGCAATGTAGTGGTGTTGGTTCTAAATTTTGCGGATTAAAATTTTTTGGATCTACTACAGTTCCCGGAATATGTCGAAATATACGAAACTCCGTTGGAGAAAGGCGTATATCGTAACCGTAGGAAGACAAACCATAACTAATAACGTGGCGCGGTAAACTACCTTCGTGGCGGTTTACCTCTCGAATTAAGCTAGCTTCAAAAGGAGCAATCATATCCTTTTGAGCCATTTGAGAAATCCAAATATCGTTTTTAATCACAGACTAAAATAATTCAAACGAACTTATTAACATACCGCAAAATGGTTTTGAGGAAAATGGGGAATATTAAAGAGTAAAGAGTAAAGAGTTAGGAGTTAGGAGTTAGGAGTTATGAGTTATGAGTTATGAGTTATTTATCTCCTTGTCCCCTTGTCCCCTTGTCCCCTCATCTCCCCATCTCCCCATCTCCCCATCTCCCCATCTCCCCAACCTCTTTTACAACCGATTCGGGCGACGAATTTCTGTAATTTCGTCTGCTAAATCCAAGATAGATTTAGGCATCTCCGCTCCAGTAAGAATGATATCAACGCTTTGGGGACGGTTGGTTAAAAATTCTAAAACTTCTGTTTCAGGAATTAAACCAAAGTTCATTGCTAAACTTAACTCGTCTAATACAACCAAAGAATACTTACCTTCACTGACTACATTCAGTGTATGCTGCCACAATGAATGTAATGCTTCGGTTTCAGCCTCATCTAAGTGGGGCGTGTCGATGCAACGCGGTAAGTCACAACGAATCCAATTCAAATTTTGTCCCAACACAATGGGATTATTTTGTCCCTGACGAATACCACCTTTGAGAAATTGCACTATCAATACCGGCGTACCTTGACCGGCAATTCTCAGTGCTTGCGCCATGACGCTAGTAAAAAAACTACGGTAAGAACTAGTAAAAACTTGTACTAACCCTTTGACTGTATGTGATGAACTAACTGTCGAATTTACACTCTTTTCTAACTGAACAACCATAAAATAATGTAAAAATAATCACGGTAAATTTAGTAATTTTGCTGAGGCAATTTCTCGCAAATTTACTTATTAATTAAGCTCGATAACAAGGATATATAGTAATTTAACTTGCTTGCATTCTTAGTCAACCACTACGTTTGTACTTAAGTCAATAGCTATTAAAATTTATATTTATATTGTCTGAAAAGCAAGAGGCGGTAAAAATAAAAACGTCTTTTATACCAGAATAAAATTTATTAATAAAGCTTAAAAAATAGCTATGATATTCTCAAAATATTAATTGTGTCCGGCGATCGCCAGAGGCGTTGTCTCTTAACGTAACCGATGGAAGTCTCAAGTCAAGTGAATATAATGATAGCTAAAGGAGTAGATTATATTATAAAATATATGGTTTTAGGGGGTTACGGTTCGGGTAAAAGTACCCAAGCAGGTTCATGTTACCAGACACTTTAATATACCTATGATTTCCACAGGTGATTTTAGGCAGCCATATCTTGGTTAGACTCAAAACAGATGATTGATTTAATCCGGAATCGTTTACACGTTTGGGAAGCCCCGATGATAAATCATTCTGCAACGGATCTCGCAACCCGACGAACAACTAGAATTAGGTAATCATTAGATAATTATTGGATAATTCGGAATACAATCTTAATTAAAGATTTTATTCCAGATTCGCGATCGCGATTCAACGTTCCGCCCGCCTTTAATCGCATTCTTCCCTTACCACCCTTTTGCCACCGCTGACAAGCTTCCTGCATACAATACTCAATTATATAAATCGCGCCATTCGCTTTTACTTACAAAATTTACGTTACTTGAGTGGAGCTTCATCCAAAACAATTAATAAGTAGGCTAATACCATATCTATGTAAAAATATGTAAAATGAATGTTTTCAACAATCGTGTATCGCCTGACTGCCTAGCTTAAACGAGTAAAAATTTATTCGACGATGGCAAGTCGAGCTATCCACTCTAATAGAAAAGAGAATATTTAGCTAAACTATATAACGTTCGCTAGTGCTAAGATGGCATGATAGTATATCTGTTCTATTAAGATTATCAAACCTTATACCCCCAATCAATATATTTTAGAGGCTCAAATGGCGGTTAACACAGACAATGCAAGTAAAGAGAATGCAGGCAAGCAAAAAGCGCTCAACATGGTGCTTAACCAAATAGAGAAAACTTTTGGTAAAGGTACGATCATGCGTCTTGGGGATGCAACCCGGATGCGTGTTGAAACCATTTCTTCGGGCGCACTTACCTTGGATTTAGCATTAGGTGGCGGTTTACCGAAGGGACGGGTAGTTGAAATTTATGGTCCGGAAAGTTCTGGTAAAACAACGGTAGCGCTGCACGCGGTAGCTGAAGTGCAAAAACAAGGCGGAATTGCCGCTTATGTTGACGCAGAACACGCTCTCGATCCTACCTATGCTGCGGCTTTGGGTGTTGATATTGAAAACTTGTTAATCTCCCAACCAGACACCGGAGAATCTGCTTTAGAAATCGTCGATCAATTAGTGCGTTCTGCTGCGGTTGACATCGTGGTGATTGACTCGGTAGCGGCACTAGTTCCCCGCGCAGAAATTGAAGGCGATATGGGCGATACTCACGTCGGGCTTCAAGCACGATTGATGAGCCAAGCTTTGCGTAAAATTACTGGTAATATTGGTAAATCTGGCTGCACGGTCATGTTTATCAACCAGTTGCGGATGAAAATTGGTGTCAGCTATGGTAATCCAGAAACAACTACTGGTGGTAACGCTTTAAAATATTACTCTTCGGTGCGTTTAGATATTCGACGCATTCAAACCTTAAAGAAAGGTACGGAAGAATTTGGTATCCGTGTTAAAGTCAAAGTTGCTAAAAATAAAGTTGCACCACCTTTTAGAATTGCCGAGTTCGACGTTATCTTCGGCAAAGGTATTTCAACCCTGGGCTGTATTGTTGACTTAGCAGAAGAAACTAGCGTTATTAGTCGCAAGGGGGCTTGGTACAGCTACAATGGCGATAATATTTCCCAAGGAAGGGATAACGCCATCAAATACCTTGAAGAAAAGCCAGAAATGCTTGAAGAAATTAAGCAGAAGGTACTTGAAAAGCTTGAATTAGGCGCTGTTGTTTCTGCTAACTCCGTGGTACAGCAAAGCGATGAGGATGGGGATGAGAATGAGGATGAAGAAGAAGAATATGAGGAAGAATAGCATCATAAATATCAATTATGTCCGCGATGAACACTTATTATATTTGTGAAGTTAGGTAATAGGTAATGCAAAATACAAATTACCTATTACAATATCTTAAAACCCGAAATGGGCTTATTAAGGTCGCTATCTACAAGCTATACAATAAGTAATCAACCGGATTTAATATCTCCTCATAAATAAGACGGCTAATAACTATTAGCCGTCTGTACTGATATTTACTAAAGCCGTATTTTTTTTTATGACAGGCTAATTATTTAAACATAAATAAAATGTTCATCTTTTTGACAATCCAACGACTATATAAGCTTCATCGCATATAAAATCCCCTCTCTAGCCTTGATACTTTATCAAACAGAATCAAGCGGTGCTTGCTTACTATAAAAACGCTCTAAAATCTCGGATTTCCACTGTTGACTTAATTGCTCTTCTAAAGTCTGCATCTTAGCTATTTTATTAACTAAATTTTCTTCTTGGATGCACTCGCTATCCAAAAGCTTGCGAGTTTTCGTTTTATTGTAGTACGTTGATGTTTCTGTATCGTTAACTGATGACGGCACTAACTGCATCAATAACTCTACAGCTACTGTAGGCAAAACAGAGCAACTGTGATTGATGAAAAAAGAAAAAGTGATATTACCTAATTGAATAACATTTCCATCTTCGAGCTTTGTCGGTTTATAAATCTGTTCGCCATTAATATAAGTGCCGTTAGTACTGTTAAAGTCGATTAAATAAAACCCTTGCTCAATGTATCGAATCGCAGCATGGCGACGAGATACATATTTATTCTTGATGTGGATTCCGCTGTTGCGATCGCGCCCTATAGTCCAAGTATTCTGAGACTGTCGCAAACTTTGGCTTTTACCATCACGTAGATTTGTCGTTACGTAAATCATCTCGCCATCAACAACAGCCTGTATGTAATGCGGCTGCGTTATCTTCAATGAAGATTCGGATAAATTTTCTAATTTAAGAATCTGCTCTAGGATACTGCCATGATTTTCATACAATTTAACAAAAACCTGATATAGACTTAATCGGCGTTGTAGCTCTTCTGGTATGGATTCAGGCGTTATAGGTGAGCCTTTCATTGATAAAAAATTCAACTCATTAATATTGCTCATGACTACTTAGTCTCAGCCTACGATCGGCGACGGTTAATTATCTGCGTTTCCATACATATCTTTACTCACATCCGAGGCGGACTAAGTTTTATCGACCAAACATAATACACTTACCACAACTTAGTCTCAGAAAATAGCTTAAATAGTTACTAATGCCTGTACGATCGCGCAACATAATCAATTTTTTATTTAATAAGCTTATCTTTTCTATACTTAGCTTTATATTATACATATTTTCTGGCGACGAGGAGAACATGATTTTTTAAAAATATCCTAATTTATTTTTGAAAGTAATCAACCCTAATGCAGAAGTTTTTCTAAAAAAATCAATATATCTATACCTTTCGATAGATTTGTCTATTATATTTAGCTATAATTTTTAACCCTTAATCTTATCTAGTCAATATAATCATAGCTTTCCATTATATAAAAATAAGTTGATGTCATCAGTATTTTTGCGTGTTATATACAATTTTAATGATAATTATGTAAGCTATAGTTGATAAAAGACTATTTCAAGCAATTTCGCAATGCAATAAGTACTTGTGCCTCCATTAATTAAACATTTGGTTTACGTAGGGAGTAGGGAACGATTATATAAATAATGCGGGCTTGACTACTTATTAACAATTCCGATTTAATTAGCATGAAGTTGTACGTAACTATAATTCCAATAAAATATTCCTCTATAATCCTAAAGTGAAGGAACTATAGAGGAAATTTTTATATGCAGTTTTAATCGCAAAATATACTAGTACATAAAATTTACTATTTGCGAAGCGTCTATTTATTTATAGATTTGTAAAAATTAATTGACAAATGTTCAAACAACCCATTCGGATTTGTAATATTGCGACGTTATTGTTTTCGTCTATTGAGCTTTGTTCACCTTCTTTATTAAAAGCTAAAAAATATAGGTTTATGATGATTTAAGCATAAATAAAACGATTTCTAAAAGTTAGTTTTTAGTTTTAAGTTATTAAATCACAATAAACCTCTTCTGCCGTTAGGACGTACAGTCATCCAGTTGGTTTTCGCTAATGCTAATTGTTCGGGAGAAACTTTAGCTCCAGTCAGATTCGCGCCACACAAATTAGCACCACGAAGATTAGCATTACTTAAATGAGCATAGCTGAGGTCTGCTCCTCGAAGGTCTGCTAATTGTAAATCGGCATGATTGAAGTAAGCTTTGCTTAAATTGGCATCTTTAAGATTAGCTTTACTTAAGTTAGCTCGTCCAAAGTCGCTATTATAAAGATTTGCGGTTTGCAAATTGGTTTTTTCAAACTTAGAAGAATGAAAATTTGTTTCTGATAAATCGGAGCCTTGTAAATTTAGCAGACTCAGATTGTGTAAAGCAAAATCTCGTCTTCCTTTCAAATAAGCTGTAAGTAAGCTTTCCGAATTTAAACGACGCTGTACATTTGATTTATCAGAATAAGATTTCGTTGAATCGGCGACAGTCACACAATTTCTTGATGAAAGCACGCGATTGTTAACTCTTGGGGATCGTAAAGCAGTACCGTTCGCAGCTTTTGCTTTTCTAGCTCTAATAGCTGCTGCAACTTGGGCTACTCCTGCACTAGAAAAACCAGTCGATGAGTTGTTCGTATTCGCACCATCTGCTAAACCAGTGGAAGTTTTCGGATTACCACCAACGTTTGATGGAGTTGTTAAACCAGAAGCCAGACTATCTAGGTAAGGCTCCATCTCTAAGGCTCTAAGTACTTCTTCGGCTGACTGGTAGCGGTTATGAACCGACACATCCATCATTTTTGCTAGTACTTGTGCAAAGTGATTGCTAGGGTATACGAGATGTTGCCACATCACCTCACCCGTTGCCGGATTATATTCCAAATCTTTGGGAGATTTACCAGTTAGCAAGTATATACACGTAATCCCTAAAGCATAAATATCGCTACCATAAACCGGACGCATTGCCATTTGTTCGGGAGGCGCAAAACCAGGAGTACCAATAGCATAAGCAGTTAATGCTGTTTGTCCTGATTGCATCGCCGCTGTTTGGGTAACTTGATTTTTGACAGCACCAAAGTCAATCAGAACTAATCTGGCATCTTGAGCGCGACGAATCAAGTTGGCGGGTTTAATATCGCGGTGAATTACTTTCTGGGAATGAATATATTGCAGTAATGGTAGAATTTCACTTAAAAACTGCTTCACTCCTACTTCGCTTGATATTCCGTTCCGTTTCACCTCCTGCTGTATAGTTAATCCATGAACGTATTCTTGAATTAAATAGAAATGTTCGCGGTCTTCAAAATAGTCTAGTAAACGTGGAACTTGGGGATGATTCCCAATCCTACCCAGAGTTACGGCTTCTCGCTCAAATAATTCCCGTGCCATTTGCAAAACATGGGGTGCTGTTCCGGAAGGACGCAGTTGCTTGATTACACAACTTGGTTCTCCCGGTAATGCTTCATCTTGTGCGAGAAAGGTCGCTCCAAAGCCACCTTGACCCAAAGATTTGGTAACTCGGTAGCGCTCGCGTAACAAAATTCGCGCCCCACAAGATTGGCATCTTTCACTAAAAGGCAAGTTTTCTGGATTAGGACAGTTCGGATTTAAGCAGTAGCTCATGCACTGTCAACTCGCTACAACAATAATAACGGGGAGAAATTACTCTATTTCTATTATTGAGATATGATTTTTAAACTGCCAGGTGCAAATTGCTGGGTTTGTCTTGAAGAGTTTCTAAAGTTTAAGCAATATTTAAATAATCTATAGTGTAAATACGGAATTTTAGGTTTTTTCCTTCAAAATTACTAGTCAAGCCAGCATTATTTATATATTTAATATATTTACTGCTCGGTTATATAACCTTTCCCTACTCTCAAATCCCTAATCCCGAAATTAAAGCGAAAAAATCTCCACACTTGATGCACCAGCATATCTATTGTATGTATGAATATCTGTTCAAATGTTATATAATAAGTTTGAAAGGTTTTTTTAGAGGTTAGAGAAAAATGACGACTAGCGTAGATTTAATGAAATGTGCGTGCGAGAAATGTTTGTGTATCGTGAAAGTTGAAAGTGCAGTTAATAAAGACGGTCAATACTATTGTTCTGAAGCTTGCGCTGATGGTCACAAAACCATGACAGGTTGCGGACATAGTGGTTGTGGCTGTAGCGATTGAATAATTATTTTTTTTAAACTTTTATCAATCCCGTCTTACAAATAAGACAGGATTGATAAGTATATGAGCATTTACAAACCAGACATAACTTCTCGTGCAGCTTGCAAAGTTCGATCGATATCTTCCTCAGTATGAGCTATGGAGGTAAAACCAGCTTCAAATTGAGAGGGTGCTAAGTAAATACCGTGTTCCAACATTCCGCGATGGAAACGTCCAAATTTAGATGTATCTGAAGCTTTGGCATCTTCGTAGTTATGAACCGGACCATTCGTAAAGAACATACCAAACATCCCGCTAATATTGCCACCACAAGCAGCATGACCAGTTTCGATCGCAACTTGTAGTAAACCATCCGCTAACTTTTTGGTAACTCGTTCCAAGTAATCGTAAGTACCCGGCTTTTGCAGCAATTCCAATGTCTTGATGCCCGCAGTCATCGCCAAAGGATTACCGCTTAAGGTTCCGGCTTGATACATTGGTCCTGCGGGTGCCACCATAGACATAATGTCTCGACGACCACCGTAAGCTCCTACAGGTAAACCACCGCCGATAATCTTACCTAAAGTGGTTAAGTCTGGGGTAACACCAAACTTTTCTTGAGCGCCACCGTAGGAGATACGGAAACCTGTCATTACTTCATCGAATACCAATAAAGCGCCGTGTTCCTGTGTAATTTCGCGCAGTCCTTCCAGAAATCCAGCATCAGGAGGAATAAAACCAGCATTTCCTACTACTGGCTCCAAAATTACGCCAGCAATTTCCGAGCGGTTTTTTTCAAATAGTACTTTTACGGCTTCTAAGTCGTTGAAGGGTGCGGTTAAGGTGTCGCTGGTAACTGATTTCGGAACTCCTGGAGAATCGGGTAAACCCAAGGTAGCCACTCCAGAACCTGCTTTCACCAGAAACATATCCGCGTGACCGTGGTAACAGCCTTCAAACTTGATAATTTTGTCTCGTTTGGTAAAAGCTCGCATCAGCCTTAACACAGCCATGCAGGCTTCCGTCCCAGAGTTAACAAATCTTACCATCTCAATACTGGGGACGGCATCGATGACCATTTCCGCCAAAACATTTTCTAAAACACAAGGGGCACCGAAGCTAGTACCTTTTTCGAGGGCTTCATGCAGTGCGGCGATTACTTCGGGATTGGCATGACCGCAAATTGCCGGACCCCAGGTACCTACGTAATCTATATACTCATTGCCATCTACATCCCAAATGTACGCGCCTTTTACTCGGTCAAAAACAATAGGCTGCCCGCCTACAGATTTAAAAGCACGAACGGGAGAATTGACTCCTCCGGGCATCAAACTTTGAGCTGCGGCAAAGATTTCTTGTGATTTGGTAGTTTTAATCGTTGTATTTACCAAGGTTGTCTCCTAGAGTGTAATTATAATGGTCTATCTTTTGATAGGGGTTAAGACTGCTTCAAACTTATATCGTATTGACTTCTCTCCTGACTAAAGTCGAGGAGATTCTAATAAGGATGTTCCGTGAAGGGATAAATCCTCTTCACTACACTTTTTATCTTTATTAGCTGTCACCCAGATTTTAATCCGAGTGGGACGAGTCAAAACGCCCCTAGACAGTCGTGATAGGTTTAGCCCTAACTTTCTGCTTACTTTGCGGATGATGTTGGCAGAAGCATTTGCATCCGCATTAATATAAAAATTGCTGGCTGTTTTATATAAACCACGTTTTATTCTCTTTCCTGACGGCTTCCAATAGTTGGGTTTTATGCCCTTCGGGCACGCTTCGCTAACACCATACTTAGGCAGATAGTCGCCATCTAAAAAAGATGTTTTGCTAGTATAAGATTCTTCAGTTTCTACAAATTTGATTCCATATTGTTCGCACAGTTGAGATACTCTATCTTTAAGCCTAGCTGTAGGGATTGGAACAAATTCAGAATTATTCTTTTTACCTAAATCTATTTCATTTTTATTACCTATATTCCAACCAAAAATGATTATACCAATATCATTTTCTAAGCAATGATTAATTACAGTTTTTGCTGCTTTATTAATTCCGTCACGCATTTGACGGTTACGTTTTTCAGTGATTTGGGCTAATCTATTATTCCAAAAACCCAGGGGTTTACTCTCTTTAATAGTTGATACTTTTTTGTTGTACCAACGATTCATAGATTTAATTTGTCTACCATCAACAATAAAACTAGTACCAACGTTAGAGACATAAGTTAACCAGTTGTTTAATCCTGGGTCTATTCCTAGTACATTATCTTGATTTAACTTAGGCTTTTCAACAACTTTATTGTATACAAACTTGAAATAAAAACATTTATTTCTGGGCAGTATTCTCAACTCTTTAATGTCGGCAAAGTTGATATTTGTTGGTATTGAGATATAGAAACTATCTAAACCAAACCATCGCTTACAAGTATTGCCTAGAGGAACTCTTATTTGACCATCTTTTAATTTAAGTGCTTGACGCGGATAGCTAACTGTAGCCATACCTCCCTTTTTTCTATAGTTGGGTATTCTTGGTCTGTTAGTTATTTTTCCTTCGAGGTATGCTTTGACTAAGCCATAATAAGATTTAAAGGATTCAGCTACCGTTCTTAAAATTTGTTGTGCAGCCCTATAGTGCAATATTTTATAGTGATTATTATTTTTGTATACTTTTTCTAAGTCATATTTCCCAATTCCTTTTTGATTTTTAAAGTACAATTGTCTAGCATAATAAATTCCCATGTTTGTGAGTTTATGAGACTCAGAACATAAGAACTCTAATATTGCAATCAAGTTTTTATCATGCTTTACTAAAACTTGTTGACAACTGTACATTATTTTTTCCAAAAGCTAAAATAATTGTATCATGTCACCCGATAGTTAAAACGCATCGTGACTTGTTTTCATCCCAAGTCTTGCGACGAAGGGCTTTCAACTTCCTATTCTGTAAATTAGCTGAACTAGCGTTCCCTAGAAAATAACAATATGTTATATAAGTCAAATCAGGATTTGCCGTATGAGATTCGCAATCGCTACTTGTCGGCTGTTCAAGATGTCTATCGGGCGGCTTTTAACTCGGCTATTCATTGGTACGGTGAAGCTCCCAAAGCCCATCAAGTTGCTTTAAGTGCATTGAGAATGCACTCGGCTATACAAAGAAACATGATTTGATGTCTAATCGTAAGCATAGAGGAAAAACATTCCATTAAGATACACCATACAGAATGATATCGTGAATTTATGAATCATTCTTATTAAAGGGCGGTATCTAGCTGGTATGTTTTTTTCTGTAACAGATTCGCAAAACTATATCCCCGTTGAAAAAATTCGCTACGACGAACGAGGTTTGGTGCCAGCTATAGTCCAAGATTATTTAGATGGCACGGTTTTGATGATGGCATGGATGAATCAAGAATCTTTAATTAAGACTCTGGAAACTGGAGAAACTTGGTTTTGGAGCCGAACGCGTCAGGAATTATGGCATAAGGGTGCGACAAGCGGACATCTTCAGCGCGTACATAGTCTCCGCTACGACTGCGATAGTGATGCTCTTTTAATCGGTGTTGAACAAGTGGGAGATATTGCTTGTCATACCGGCGAAAGGAGTTGTTTTCACCAAGTTGACAGCAAAATTATTCCACCTCCTGCGGATACGTTGTCACAGTTGTTTGACATAATATCTAACCGACGCGATAACCCGACTGTTGATTCTTACACTTGTAAGTTATTTCAGGGTGGCGATAATAAGATTTTGAAAAAGATTGGTGAGGAATCGGCAGAGGTGGTTATGGCTTGCAAAGATGATGATGCTGATGCGATCGCCGGTGAAGTTGCAGATTTGTTATACCATACTTTGGTCGCTTTGGCTCATCATCATGTCGATTTAAAATCTGTTTTTCGTAAGTTACAAGAGCGACGCAAATAAATCCTGTTTCATTTATTTAGTTTTGAGTCATTAGTAGTTAATGACTCAAATAAACGTGATTCTTCGATGATATAAGTGCATATTAATTAAATATTCGTATAAGAGGTAATTGGTAATTCTTAATTGGGACTTTTCGCAAATCTTTTGTATAACTGTTAAATTAATATTTTTTTCTCGCCTTAAATTTTTTTTCGAGAAGCGATTTAATAGCGGCTTTGATGGTATTATTTTTATAATGGGAATATTAGACTAAATATTTTTTTGAGATATATTTCCATTATAATAAAGATATTATCACGGATTGCGCTTTAATATTTCAAAAAATAAATATAAAATTTTTTATAAACTAATTTTTATTTCAATTAACTAAATTGATTTACATTAATGAATAAGTGAATCATAGCACTATAAATTAGTGGCTTGCTGTTAGTGGAAATCATGAACTCGAAAGCAAGCGGTACAAGTAGCGTAAAATAGCGATCGTTAAAATAACGCTAGCAGACAAACTTAACCAAAAACTATTAATTACGAATTGGGATTGGTCTAATGCCCAACCACCTAAAGGGGGACCAATTAAATAGCCAGCAGCCCAGCAAAGGGAATTAATCGAAAAATAGACACCACGTTTATCTGCGGGAGCGATATCGCTAACTAAAGCTGCGGCTGATGGCGTGTAGGAGACGATAGCCAAGGCAAATAAGAACAATGCTAAAGCTGCCCAAACTATTGAATAAGAAAACGAAACACCCGTTATCCAGATACAAACAAAACCAATTGCCCATAATAGGGCAGAAATGGTAAGTGATAACGAGTGAGACATACGCTTCATCAAGCGAGCAACAGGTAATTGTGCAATTATCGCGACTATTAAGTGCCAAGCAAAAAGAGCGCCGATCGTTGTTTGGGCAAATCCTTTATCTATTTCACTTGTCGCAATAAAATTCTTGAAATAAAGAGGAAGGGTACTGTGTAACTGAGAAATATAGGTAGTAAAGATAATATTGACTGCAACAAATATAAGCAGACGATTATCACTTAATGCTGCTAACCAAGAGGCTACTTGTGGTGGGTTTGTATCCGATCTTGTATTTGAGGAATGCCGAACTGGTTTAATCGCTGCATAAATAACTCCAAAAAAGACAATAAATGACACGCCATCAATAATAAATAACGAGCGGTAGCTGTTCGTATTAGCTACCAATGCTCCTGCTAAAACTATTCCTAAACCCAAACCAATATTATCTGCAAATCTGGTAATAGCAAAAGCTTCGCGACGATTTTCGTCCGACGCTAAATCGGCAACAACGGCTTCAGTTGCGGGCCAGTATAAACCCACCCCTAAGCCGTTGATCGAATTACCAATAACAAGAGTGACAAAATTATTAGTTGCGGCTAAAACTAAAGAACCAATTGCTGAAATTGCTGCTGAAAGTAGTAGGGTGCGACGACGACCCACTAAAGGCGAATCGGCTAAAGAACCCCCCAAAATACGTCCGACAACCCCTGAAATAGAATTACTACCTAAAGCGATACCAACGGTAGTTGCTGATAAACCGATTTGATTCACAAAGAAAATAGGCGCGTAAAACAAAGTAAAACCCGTACCCACTTCACTTAGCAATCGACCAACAGCTAAAATCCAAATTTGAGCATCAAAAGTCGGTAAGTGCCTACGGAAAAAGGATTTCATTGGCAAATTGCAATAAACAGATAATATGCGTTGTAATTCTTATCATTAACTGGAATTTTCCTCACTGATTCCACATGATTTCCACAGGTTCCTTATTGTTTTTCCACAGGTTATTTACGTTTAAATAGGCTTCTGTGACATATTGCTGGGGATTCTTTTTGTCGCAGTCAGGATTTGTAAAGACTGAGTTATCATTAATTATTGTAACAATAAAACGTATCTAAACTTGATTATTCCGTAAGACAGAAAATTTTATACCTAGTTTCATAACATTTCGCAGCATTGACAAACCTACCCCCCTTTAGCGCAAAATGATGCGACAAGATTTTTTTCGACAACCCAAGTTATCGATGTAATATTGCATGCCGATGCCTTTATGTAGCACCGCTTAGTCAACTTTGTATGTTTTCCATAAGGTCAACATCGGTCCGAACTCCCATAGTCTGATTTTCAGGAGAAGAATTATGAACGCTACAGTTAGCCTTGCAGCACAAGTCCCCCAGACACTTCACGAATCATTGAAAAATTATTTAGAAACCCATCCAGATTGGGATCAAGACCGAGTACTTACTGCCGCTCTGTCTTTGTTTCTACTCCAAAATGGAGATAGCGATCGCCGCGCGGCTCGTGTTTATTTGGAAACGTTATTTCATCATTGCTAGTATTTTAAGTAGGTCGGTGGGAAAATTTATAACTATGTCATTGCGAACGAGCGGAGCGAAGTGAAGCAATCGCAAGGGTTTCGAGTATTTCACATTTCGTTACATAGTTATGTTTATTTGAGCCAACCTACTTAGGTTGAGTCAGCGATGAATTAAGCGTCTATAAGTCCCTAAATGGCACGCAACAAAAAGAGAGATGGTTAGTAAAGTGTTTCTTTATGATAGTTGTGTGCTAATATCAAGGGATGAGATTATTTACCTATAGCTAAGTTAAGTTGTAAAAATTTTTACAACTTACAAATATTAAAGAATGTTTTTAAAATCAATTATTTAATGCTGTTAATGCCGTCATTTTTGTTTACAGTGCGTCATTTTTGAGGTGATAACAGAATTTATAGTGAAAATAAAAATCTTATTTTTAGATTGTAAATCATAAAACATAAAGGCGGGCTGCCTTAAGTAAAGAATTAATAGAATTAATATTTTGCTTCAAGATGATTTAATTAGAATAGCTTATGGTTTACATTTATATTTCAAACAAAAAAATTATCAAACTGAAGACGGCGAATAAGTAAGGTCTTTAAGCAAAGACCTTACTTTTTGCTTGAAATGCATAAACATTGTAAAGATATTTTGAGAATATTTATTAGCAATATGCAATTATTAATTCTAAACTGTTGAGTTTTATAAAGCAAAATGGCTCTTAAAAAGCTGAGAATGCGTAAAAGGAGGTTTAACCTCCCGTTACATTAAACTCCTTTTTCAGGTTGTTGAGGAGGGGCTGGGCATTCAAATTTATAGCCAACACCACGCACTGTTTGAATTAATGCAGGCTGAGCAGCATCAGCTTCAATCTTTTTACGAATTTGACCGATGTGTACGTCTACAACTCTTTGATCGCCAACATATTCATAATCCCATACCTCCTGGATAAGTTCGGCACGTCGCCAAACTCTACCGGGATGACTGGCTAGGAAATGCAGTAAGTCAAACTCCAACGCAGTTAAAGGAACTGGTAGATTATTGAGCGCAACTTCTCGCCTAACAGGATCTATCATCAATCTTTCAAAAACCAAACGTTTTTGTTCCGCTGTAGTTACAACGCGCTGACGGCGCAGAATGGCTGCGACTCTGACTTCTAACTCTCCTAAACCGAAGGGCTTGGTGAGATAGTCGTCAGCACCTTTGGAAAAGCCGCGAATTTTATCGGCTTCGTCCGCACGACTAGTCAGCATAAGAACAAAAACACCGTTACGACTTTGCATTTCTTGGCAAAGGTTAAACCCGATTACATCTGGTAAATTAACGTCTAAAACTACCAAATCCGGGTTAAATTGCTCGAAGAGAGCTAATGCGGTTTTGCCATCTTCGGCAGCTTCCACTTGATAGCTCTGCTTCATCAAGAAGCGTTGAATTAAATTTCTAACGGCTGGATCGTCGTCAACTACAAGAACCTTGGCAGCAGGAGCCATGACCATCACTTTGCAAAAAAATTCATAGGATTTACAGGCGGATTACGTTTTTAAGGCGCGGATATCCGCTTTTGGGCAATAATAAACTACAAGGCTAAAATTCTCCCCACCCGTTGTTCCAAATACATACTAGTGTAATGCCTTGGCTTCGGTAATGAGAGCGTAAATTTTATCTTTTATGCAACCCTGAGTATAAAGCAGTAATGCTCTTCTTCGTTTACAAGAATATCTAACAATTATAGGTAGATATGGAAAATGCCACGACCTTACTTGAAGATTAAACTAGAAAACTGGTTACTTCAAGTTCCAAAATACTTAAACGCTATCAATTTTAAATCTATATGCGCTTAAACGGCAGGAAATGAAGAAGGAGGTTTATAGATTAAAATCTTCCTCCGGGAAAATACCACTGCTTTACATAAAACACAAAGTTTAATTTTTTCATAAAAGTTGCCCACTTTCGTGTTTTT
This sequence comes from Rivularia sp. (in: cyanobacteria), assembly GCA_965234645.1. GTDB lineage: Bacteria > Cyanobacteriota > Cyanobacteriia > Cyanobacteriales > Nostocaceae > Rivularia. Next base: position 6,990,221 of record OZ248344.1, read on the forward strand.
ATCTCAAATTCTAGAGTAAAGCCCCTGACTGCCAACGGCATGAGGGGATACACGGAGTTATTGCGATATGTTAAAGTTACTATTAGCGAAAATTACTTGCGTTTATTTCGTTGGTGTCATACTTCGTATTTAGGTAAGACTATTAAAATTGACTCATTAATATTGGTTTCTACCAAAATAAATCATAAAATAGTTTTTATTAAACCGCCGTCATACCCTATACCTTTTAAGGATGGGGGTTGAGGAACCCATAACAATTTTTGAGAAGAAAAGTTTTTATGCAAACCCTCTTCGCTGGCAATAACTAGCTAAATAAAAAGTAAATTAGTGGCTAAGATATGAGTAATGGTCGATTTGCCCAAAGTCAACAAATCCGCAGAAAAGAGACAATATAAATTGAAGCTATATTGTTCGCTCGTCCTGTGTGGAAAATAAAAAAGCTCCAATCTAAAGGTAAGTCCACATAAAAAAAACCTAGAAAACTAAAAACTTACATAACAACGTACCGTAGGGCGCACGGAAACGCGGGTTGAAAAATGCCCGACAAGCTTGGGGAGAGTTTCCTTCTAAGTCTTTCCTAAATTGGCTAGACATCCCTGATTTTAGTGGCGGTGTTCGGTCAAGTACTGCCGTCGAATGTAGTAGTAGCGCTACGCTCGTCGGATAGGGAGGTTTAGGGATGACTCTGTGAATCAAGAATCCCTATCCCTCTATAGGGTGGGAAGCGTCAATAAACAACAAACTGCTGCCGACCTTGCTATCAGTAATTAACACTCATGAGCGACCAAAATCCCTACGAAAAACTTGGGGTATCAGAAGACGCTAGCTTTGAAGAAATTCAAGATACACGCAATCGCCTAGTAGAACAATATAGTGGTGATAGCAAGCGTCTTGAAATGATTGAAGCGGCTTATGATGCTGTATTAATGGACCGCTTGCGGATGCGTCAAGAAGGGAAAATCAAAGTACCCGAACGCATTCGCTTTCCCGAACGCAGAGAGCAGGTATCTCCTGATTTAAGTCCCGTTCCGAAAAAGCAATCACCCGCGTGGCTGCAACGCATTGTAGATCAACCCAGCACTCTTGATGTAGTTTTGCCTGGAGTTTGGTATCTCGGTTTGAGTACTACCAGCTTGTTTTATAGAACTGGAGGCGACCAAGTTTTACAATTAATGCTGGTACTTGGAGTTGGAGTAAGTATTTATTTTCTCAATCGTAAAGAAAGTAGATTCGGTAGAGCGGTTTTATTAACTTTAGTTGGTTTGATAGTTGGTTTACTAATTGGAGGACTAATTGCTAGTCCCCTTGTAGAACAATTACAATTGGGTGATTTTACAACTAATCAGTTTGCTACGGCGATTACTTTTGTCTTATTATGGCTTATTTGTAGTTTTCTTAAGTAAGTTTAATTGGGATAGGGTTGGGGGAATTATTAGTTACGATCTAATTAATAACCATAAATTCCCTTAGACCCATTTTTAAATTATTAGTTTAAATTGTTATTTTAAATTATTAGTTTTTTATACTTCTTAATTACGGCGAACCTTCAAGTATAAAATCAACCGCTGCTGTTAAATTTTTAACATAAAAATCTGGTTGATATGCTTCGAGTTGAGCGCGATCGCGAATACCACATTCCACAGCTATCGACTTTACACCATGTTTTTTGGCAGCATTTATATCCGCTTCAGTATCCCCAACCATCCAAGTATCTTCTGCGGGGGACAGTTCTTTTAATGCGCGTTCCATAAGTAGCGGTTTATCATCAATATCGCGGGTTTTTACGTAATCATTACTAAGGCAGTAACGACGGTTTTCGGGAAAAAACTGGTATAAATCAAATTTTTTTAAAGCGTATTCTAATTCTCTGACTCGGCGCATAGTCATTACCGCTAAATCAATTCCGGCTTGTTGAACTTTTAATAAAGCGTCTACAGCGCCTACAGCTAAGATGTCATACTCAAAATAAGGCTGCGTATGCACGGTTTGCTTTCGCAATAAAGCAAAATTTTCTGCTTGTGCTGGTTCTAAACCGGACATAATACCTATTTGTTTTTCTGGAATCCGCGAGCGTTTTAACTGCCAGAATTCATTTTTAGAAAGTATCCGTACTTGTCGATCGTGACGACGGTTTTTTTCTAAACACAATAGATACACCTGATAATAGCGTTCGGAAACATCGCTAATGGGTCCATCAAAATCTACAATTATTCTTTTCATCGCGAATAAATAAGTACTTGTACCAACATTCAATTAAAAATTTTATTTAGATAGGGAGTAGAGAACGATTATATAACTGAGCAGTAAATATATAAATATTGGTTCTTGAGTACAAAGGAATGCTTATTCTTTAGCAAAAAATGCTCAAACACCTAGTATACAATGATTATTGGGTTTAATTACTGACTATTTAATTAGTATCAACTTGTACGGCTATAGCCTAAATATTTATAGATTACAGCAATTGCGATCGTCTTTCGATTGTAAATATTTAATAAGTTGAATGCTAGGGATGGGTAATAGGAGTTATAAATTTTATTTTTTCCTTCACCCCTTGATTCCCTTACTACCTAACTCTTTATTTCTAAACTTCCGCGTTTCATTTGTTCAATTTCCATCGCTTCAAATAAAGCGCGAAAGTTACCTTCTCCGAAACCTTGAGCGCATTCTCGACGCTCGATAAACTCAAAGAAAAAAGTAGGTTGAGTGAAAATAGGCTGCGTAAAAATTTGTAAAAGTAGGGCATTGGGAATATCTTCTTTCCAATCTACTAGAATTTCTTGTTTGGCGATTTCAAGCAGTTCATTTGGTTTAAGAGGTAAATTTGTTCGCTGTTGTAAGTGAGAGTAGTAGCTTGGAGAAATGGGGAGAAAGGAAACCCCACGGCTACGGAATTGACCTATATTGCTGATAATATCGCTGGTTTGTAAAGCGATATGTTGAATTCCCGCTCCTTGATTAGCGTTAAGAAATTCTTGAATTTGGGAATTAGGGGTTGCAGGTTCGTTAATTGGCAATTGTACCCCCCCATCTTGAGAAACCATCACTTGAGAGTGCAATGCAGAATATTCGGTTTGAATGTTAAATCTCTGCTGGGGTTGAAAACCGAGAATATTCTGGTACCAAGCAACAGCAGCCTTTAAATCGCCTACAGCCACATTTAGCACAATATGATCTATTGTTTGAATGCAGGCAGGCAGGGAATAATTTTCTACAGGTTGTGTTAATTGTTTTTCTAATAAAGTATGGGTAAGCCCTCCCCAAGCAATTAGTTTAGCCTGCTTGATATAAATTCGATCTTCTTGGTATTGTACGGTAGGTTGTATAACCTTTGTTCCATGAGCTTTTGCTAGGGCAACGATCGCGGACAAATTATCTACCTCAAAGGCGACATCTACTACTCCGGGGGGATGTTGGCGTAGATATTGTGCGACTGGACTAATAAATGATATTGCTGAAGACAGCACAAAGCAAACTGAACCGCTTGTAACTACTTCCGTGCGGGTATGAGAAGCTGTATCTCCTCTACCGGGGAAGTTAGCGCTAAGAGCATAATCATCTAATCTTTGAAAACCAAGATGAACTACAAACCAATCACGCCAAGTGATGGCATCTTCTACGTAAAAGTGTACGTGAGCAATTCTCATTTTAGTTAAAGCAACAGGCACTAACAGCTTATCTGTCTGTCATTTTTGCCTTTTTTGCTGGATTTTCAAGTCACTCTTAAGCAGTAGATAGTGATTTTTCGGTTAAATTTTTCTCAAATTGGGAGATTTAGGAGTTAGGAGTTAAGAGTTAGGAGTTAGGAGTTATAAGTGTTCGCTGGTAACTGGTTACTTTTTTAAAGCCACTTGCCATATATTATCTATTTTCTTGAGTTCCACAAAATTACACGACTCTAAAAAATTGACAAAATTACCACTCATATTTAATTCTTTGAGTATTTTGGTAATTCCTTTACCATATTGTTTGTTAAATATTTCGCATATAGCGTGCATAGGAATAAAATTATTTGACGTTTTACCTACTAACTGAGTAATAATTTCAACTAGTGCTTGTTCCAAAACCAATTTATTCTCAAATGTCAATATTTACTCGTCTAGGTTTTCTTGAACGGGCAACTTGAACAAAGTAATGTATACTTCTGGATCTTCGGCTATTTGATGAATGACAAACTCAGGCTTATTGACAAAAATATTTTTTAAAGTTTTACCGGGAAGGTGATGAGATACAACTTTATTAATACCAAAGCTATACTTTTCTTTAAATAATTTACAGATTATAGAGAGCTTTATCCATTGGTTTGAAGTCTGTGCAAATTGATCTTTAATTATATCTTTAATCTGGCACAGAAGTTGTTCTATTGAAGGTAAAATCGTATGAGTTTGGGTTTCATTAGTTTTAGCGTTAAATATAGTCAGATTGCTATCTTCTTGACTAACTTGATAAACAACTAATCCTTTCTGGTGAAGATGGTTACACAAATTAGTCATTACTGTATCTGACGAACAAATCAAAACTTCCTTCGCTTTCGGGTAATACTCATAAATTGTCGAACCGAAAGCGATCGTGTTTCCGTCAGCATTATCTTTACCGGGAGGAACATGAATTAAATCGTAACCACGATTATGAAATTCAATATCTTTTTTACCCATACTTTGCCAGTTTGCAAAGGCGATTTTTATTTGAATGGGATTACTACAAACCGTTGCTAAAAACTGTTCTGTTTCAGGGGTAATTTGGATATTTTCTGCATCTAAAAGTAATACTGTTATTCCCGTCTGCTGTCGAGCTTCAATAGAATTTATATCTTGATGATTCCCATTCGTTTTTAATTGAGCTTGTGGAGGTAAAGATTCTTGATTAGTTTTTTCAGAGCCGTTTAAAGTTGTTTGGATATTGGATTGATGATTAGAAGCGATCGCATCAACGGTTTTAATATTAGATTCTTGATTTGTCGAGTTTAGATTTTGTTGATGACTCGAATCGTTATTTGAGATATTGGGATTAAGCTGACGAATTTTCTCTTGTAATTTGATTAAAACAGGTGTGTTTGTTGAATTAGATATTAGCAAAGCCTTGATAAACACTTCTACCTGTTTAACTAAGGATTCCCAATCTTGGACATTACTAATTTTTTCTATTATTCTTGTTTTCAAACGCGATTGATTGCTATTGTCACGCCAAGATATGTTTCTGTACTTATCGAGCAATAGTTCGGGTTGCTGTTGCTGAATATAAATAACTGCTTGGCAAACATAGGAGCCAATTTTATTCAACAATGGTACGGGGTATTTAGTCAGCGTAACAGTCATAGCTCTTCAGAGTACGGTAGATAGGGCATCCTAGCTAATACCAATTAAAAAAGGTATGTATTCCTTTATATCTAGCAAAGATTTTATCTGAGAACCGTAAAATTGCTTAAGGAAGGGAATTTGAAGATAAATGATTCAGTACTTATGCAAAATTAAACATTTCGTTTAGGTAGGAAATAGGGAGTAGGGAGTAGGGAGTAGGTAGTAGGGAGTAGGGAGTAGGGAAGTAAGAATCTTCCTTTATATGGCTTCGCCAAGCTGACGCTAACAAACAAAACAGAGTCTTAAGTAAGTTGGTACGAATAAACCAAACTATGTAACAAAATGTAAATTAGCCTAAAAGCCTTACTTAAATCTGCCTATTGCCTACTCCCTACTCCCTTGTCCGGCATTGCAATTTTCAACGCCAAACTACTTATACTTTAAATTGATGGTGAAATCGGAACTCCGAAAGGGATCGCGTTTTTATTGTTAAGTCGAGAAGAGAAAAACTTATCGTTAATTAGTTGCTGATAAGTTTCTAAATTACTTTTGCAGTTCTGAAGAATTTGATACAAATCTTGTAATCTTTCTTCTTCCTTGGCACCGATTATATTATAGTTAAAATTACCGGAGAATAATATTGCTGGTACGGAACTTTCTTCTGAGACTTTTAGTAATCCTTCGTTAATTGTTAAGTTTAATTGAGAACGTTCTAAAGTATAAGCTAATTGGATTGCGGCTTTCACGGGTGTTTTACCAAACTCTCGCCACTCTCCCGAAGCAAGCAGATTATTTAATAAATAGTTGCTAGCACCATTGGATTCTGTAAAATTTACAAAACCTTTGGGATTAATACCTACAGCTTGATACTCTACATTAGGTAGCTTTTCTATATATTTAGCAGCTAATTGAGAAACATTTAATTCTTGAATTTTGGTGTCAATAGCTTCTGCAAAAACTATTCGGTTAGGTTGTGCGACAATTGCAATCCCATTTTGGAAGACAAGCTGCGTCAAATTTTTCGTATAAACCGGAGTACGTGCTAATTCCCAATCTGATGAGATAATATTGCTGTACTTCAAAAAATCAAGGTTGACGATGGTGGGATTCAGTTTTTTGGCTGTAATAGCAATTGCCAATTCCTGAATTTGTATGGTTTTATTCATGAATTTAGTTAGGTTTTAATTTAGAAAAATTATCTAAATGATGCTTACCGAACGACGATAAGTAATTGTATGCAAGCAGGTATATATTAGAGGTAAAAAAAATAATCTGGTGTTTGCAATAATACTTAAAATGTAAAATTTGTTTTTTTATATTTGATGTTGTATAGCAGCTATCGTGGTGCTTACTTTTTATTAAAATTTTTTTGTATTTATAAATTTATAGTTTGTATTCCCTCCCCTTTGGCAGGAAGGGTGGGATGCGGAAATTATATTCCTTGATAGCGCAGTTTGAATGAGATTCGATCGGGATTTCAAACCCAATCGGATAGCACGAATGGGAATTGAGGGGGAGCGGTTAAATTGTAATTTCGGCGCGGATAACCATATCGTTGAAATCGCGATCGCCACCATTGGCTAAGTCTTCAAATCTAAGGGTATTTCCTAACGAACGAATATGCTCGAATTTATCGGAGTTAGCTTGAGCAAAGGAGAAGTAAACTTGGCTGAATCCATCGTCAAGGTTTCCATCAGCGACGATAAAAGGAGCGTAGAAATATCCTCCATCAAGGGTATCTTGGATAGTAACGGAATTAAGGTTATCTACGCTTAGTTCGATTTGTGGTTCTTTAAGCTTCATTGCTAATTCTGCATAAGCTTCGCCATCACTGGGTTTGAGTCTATTTCCAGTCACTGGATCTGTAATGGTTCCTTCTGTGTCTTCAATTTTATAAAAACTGACAGTATTATCAAATTCGGCTTCTCTATCTACGGTGAAAGTTACTGTTATATCACCAGCAAAGGATTTTAAGTCAAGTAGATTCCCATCGAAGATACTTCCATCATCGGCTACTTGTGTACTTTCTGTGACTTGGGCAATATCATCGTTTTCTATCGTCGCGACTTTACTATATTCTGCTTTGTTGTTTTCAAAAGTTGCGCCAGATAAGCCAAATAAATTAAGAGTAAATTCTTCATTTAATTCAACTTCATTATCCCCATTCACTTCAACGTCAATATTTGTGCTGGTTTCACCAACCGGAATTGTAATTTGTCCAGATATTGGATCGTAATCAGAAGTAGAAACGGCACTTCCATCGACAGTTTGGTATGAGAATTGAATCTCCTTGGTAGCAGGTGAAGATAAATTAACATTAAACTGAGCAATACTGGTTCCAATATCGCCTTCTTCGATAGAAATATCTTCAACCTTCAAAATGGGAGACTCTCCATCAGGTAATCCATCGATATTGCTACCCAGCTTAATTATGTCGTCAACTTCGGGTTTCACAAGGTTTTGCGGAATCGAATCATCAATCTTATTGGACTCGTCTTTTTTGATTTGGTCGTTACTGGTATCTGATTCATCTTCAACAGATTCATTTACAGGAGAAGCGATTTCAACATCATTATTCTCGTCTGTTGTTGAATCAATTTGAGAGTTGCTAGCAACCAAATTATTTATAGAATCACTAAATTTAGTCTTTAATTCTGATGCTTCGGAGACTATCACGGGTTCATCTGAATCTACAATCTCTAAGGATTGAATATTTGCAGCGCCAAAACCATAAGCTCGAACATCAGCTACTGCTTGTAAAGCTTTTGCTGAATCCTTAAAACTTCCTCCTGTAGTTGAAAACCCATCAGACAGAAAATAGGCTATGTTGGTTGCTCCGGGGGGTACTGTAGAAAAGAACTGATTTGCTTTTTTAAGTGCGGCATTAAAATTAGTGAAACCATCTCCAGACAAACCTTTAATGGTTGAGATTGCTTCTGTTGCATTCAACGGTGCATTAAGGATTGCGTCAGAGCTAAAAGGAATTACTGCAAATTGACTGACACCTGCAATTCCGCGATCGATCAGGGATTTAGTTAAACTTGTGTAGGCATCTTTAGCTTGTTGAAGCGTCTTTTTCTCAACACTATCCGATACATCAATAAGGTAAGCAAAGTTATATTTGGTATTTTTGTCGGCATTAATTTGCATGGAATCGAACATTTTTATCTTCTTTTAGTATTGATTCAAATTTTGAGATATACGCATTTAAAAAACTGAAGGCATATTATCAGTTAGAAAAACCTTTATACCAACAGATGCGTTTGTTTTAACAATTAAATATATTGCGTTGCAGATGTTCCTTCTACTGTAAAAACTTTCCGGTTTTTTAAGAGCTTTATACAGCAAGGTTTTCCATCATTTATTTGTCACATTCATTGATTTCAACTAATTTATTTGGGCAGCAGAAAATTAAGAAAACTTTTAGATTTCTGTGAAAAATAAACTACTAGCCGTAATTTTAAGAAGTACAGGGATACAGAAATAAACCGACTCCGCAAGCATCAGTTTAAAATTCTCAAATAGAAGGCTTTGATTGCGCTTCAACTCATTTGAGTTTCGGTATGCTGCAATAGTTGAATACAGCATATCCTATATGTCTTCCGGAAAAAATATTACAAACACTAATGAAAATATTTTTCAAAAATGTGCTGAAGAAGAACATAAAATTTTGCTTTTTCGGTAAAAACTATCAAATTTTCACTTTTCACCGTCAACAAAAGTATCTTCTTGAACTTATATATTTTACTTTTTCCTGACACAGAGCAAGAGGGGGAACACTTACTTGTACTTACTTCGTAAGAGTATACTTACTTGTATACAATAAGCTAAAAAAATGCAATGTGTGTAATTTAACATACAATTTTTATTTATTTACAGAAAGTTTATTAATATCTCATAATCATAATAAAATTTTATCCTCCTCTAATTAGAAGTATGAAATATTTACATTGCATATTAACAGGACTTACGCAAAACCCCCCAATTTATCGGGGGGTTGGGGGGGATCGAGCCGCACCGCTCGCTGCGGACAACGGCTAGAATGATTATTTTCTCGTTGGGGTTGTATAAGTCCTAATTAAATTAATCTTAAATTAATCTTAAATTAAACCAAGTTATCTGACAGTTTTAACGCTTTCGACTGTTTTAGTAAACTTATCAGTAAATATGCTTAAAATACTTCTGTCTCGCGTCTTAATATTGGCAGTGACTGACATCCCCGATTGCAGGGGTAATTGTTTGCCGTTGGCAGAAAGAGTTTGTCGATCTAACTTAACTTTTGCGGGGAAACGATAGTAGGGATGAATTTCGTCTGGCGGTAGGGCATCTGTACCAACGGATATAAGAGTACCTTTGATATCGCCGAATTCACTGAAGTTATAGCTTTCAAATCTGACATCAACGGGCATTCCTTCTCTAACAAACCCGATGTCCTTATTAGTTATAAATACTTCGGCTATCAGCGATTGTTCCGGTACGACTTTCATTACTGGTTCGGTGGTGTTAGCTACATAACCGGGATTACCGGCTTTTAAGTCAAACACGATGCCATCTACTGGTGCCTTGACAACTTGATATTCTCTAGTTAATGAAGCTTGTTTAATTTGACCGTCGAGTTCGGTAATCCGCTTTTCGTTTTCGACTATCGATTTATTAAGTTGACTGTCGATTTCAGCAACACGTTTTTCGTTGTCTGCCATTTGAGTCAATAAATCTTTTTTAGAAGTTGACACGGCATTTTGCAGTTGCTGACCTGTTTGAGCAATAGCTAATCTTAAACGCTGTATTTCTTGACCGAGTTGAGCAACTTCACTCCGACTGTTGCTAACTTCTTGTTTTTGTTGTAAGTACTGCAAGCGAGCGATCGCTCCTTCCCTATACAAGGGTTCTAAATCATTGAGAATACCTTGCTTAATGCTCAGAATGTTTCTAGAATTATCAAGTTTTTCTTTAGTTTGTGCTAACTGTTGCTGTAGCTGGGCTTGTTCTAACTGAATTTGAGCGCCTTGGGATCTTAATTGTTCTTGACTGGAAAATAAACGCAGTTGCTCTTCCCCTGTTAAATTTGCACCATTGCTATTTCCAGTCAACAGCACTCGAAAAAATTGATTTTCTTTTAATAATGCGCTTCTACTCTGAGCCAACCTTGCCATTTCTTGAGGTACTTTGATTGAAGCTCCTTGTGCTGAAGAACGATTAAACAAACTGCGATAAAACTGATTTTCCAGCTTCAAAGCTTCACGAACTCTTCTTGCAGAAGTTAGTTCCGCTTCAGCACCAGCATGATCGAGACGCAACAGCAAGTCCCCTTGTTTTACTCGATCGCCATCTTTGACAAAAACCTTTTTCACTACACCATTCACCGGAACCTGTACTTCTCTAACGGCTCCTTGGGGTTCTAATTTTCCTTGAGCGGGGATCGCTTGGTCGATTCTGGAAAAGTACGCCCAAGAAATTGTAAAAACGGTTACGCCCAAAATACTCCACAACGCCGCTCGCGAAAATATTGGCGATCGCCGCAAAATTACGGCTTGTTCAAAGTCGGAAACCCTCGGTTTATCATTCTTCCGTTGAATAGAATTTTTGGGAGTTTCCGCGAATCCAGGGAGTATGGATTGCCGAGAGTTCTTACCGTTGAGATTACCGTTGAGTTGAGTCATGGGAATTTAGGAGTTAGGAATTACGAGGGAAGGGGGAGGGAGATGGGGAGAGGGGGGAGAGGGGGAGATGGGGAGAGGGGGTAGAAGGGGGAGAAATTATTCGCTTTTTTTCACCTTTAACCTTTAACCTTTGACCTTTAACCTATGCCTTATGCCCAATGCCCTAATTATTAAATTTGCGCTTCTTGTTGTTGATACAGACAGTAGTAACGTCCTTTGAGCGACATTAATTCTTGGTGGGTTCCCTGTTCTACAACATAGCCTTTGTCTAACATTAAAATAGTGTCGGCGTTACGGATTGTACTTAATCTATGTGTAATGAAGAAAACTGTACGCCCTTTGAAGGCTTCTGCTAAATTTAAGCATACCTGACGTTCGGACTCGTAGTCGAGGGCGCTGGTAGCTTCATCAAGAATTAATAAACGCGGATTTTGCAAGATTGTACGGGCAATTGCGACTCTTTGCCGCTGTCCACCGGATAAAGCACTACCTCGTTCGCCGACTCTACTATTGTAACCATTCGGCAGTTCCATGATAAATTCATGGGCTACTGCAATTTTAGCAGCTTCGATAATCTCCTCTGGGGTGGCATCTGGATAATTTAAGGAGATGTTTTCCTGTACGGAGCCTTCAAAAAGTAGGGTATCTTGCGGTACAATTCCTACTTGCTCTCGCAGGGAGTAAAGTTCTACTTTGTTGATGTCGTAACCGTCGATGAGAATGCGTCCGGATTCTAAGGGATAAAGGCGCGGTACCAGTTTCATTAGCGTACTTTTACCGGAACCACTTTGTCCGACGACACCCACAAATACACCGGGGGGAAATTCCAAGCTAACGTTATTTAACTGCATCGGTCCTGTGGGTTTGAAGCGGAAGGAGACGTTATCAAATTTAACAGCCCCTTCAATCATGGGCAGGGGAATGTTACCTTTGTCTTCTTCTGTAGCTTCTTGGGGTGAGTCAATAATGTCGCTCAACCGTTCCAAGGATAAAGCGGTTTCTTGGAAGTTCTGCCATAACTGGGTAAGACGCAGTAACGGGGAAGTCACGTAACCGGAGATGATCCGAAAGGCGATTAACTGTCCTAATGTTAGCGTCCCGTCTAATACTAAGTAAGCTCCCACCCACAGCACGAGTAAGCCGGAAAGCTTGTTAAGAAAACCACTGGTAGAACCTGCCGCAGTAGAAGTCTGTACGTTTTTGAAACCAGCACTGACATATCGAGCGTAACGCTCCTGCCATTGCCAGCGCGATCGCAATTCAATGTTTTGGGCTTTAACTGTCTGGATACCCGATAAAATTTCGACTAAGTGGGATTGCGCTTCGGCGTTACGTTCTGCTTTAAACCGTAGCTGTCGGCGGACGATGGGAGAAACTACAAAGGTGAGGATGGCGAATAATGGCAACGTCGCTAAGGCTACTAAAGCCAGTATCCAGCTATAAATAAACATCACCACGATGTAGATAACGGAGAAAACCGCGTCTAAAACCACTGTTAAAGCGGTTCCGGTTAAAAATTGACGAATTTTTTCTAATTCGTTCACCCTAGTGGAAAGTTCACCTACAGGTCGCTTTTCAAAGTAACGTAATGGTAAACGCAGCAAATGGTCGATAATTTCCGAACCCAGAGTTAAATCAATACGGTTGGTGGTATCTACAAATAAATAAGTCCGAATAGTACCAATAATTGCTTCAAATATGGCAATTACGACCAGAAATATACCGAGAACTTGCAGCGTATCCGGACTGTTTTGGTTAATTACCTTATCGATAATTACCTGGGTAACTAGTGGGTTAGCCAAGCCGAACAACTGATAGAAGAAAGAAGCAATAAAGACTTCTACAAGTACGCCTTTATACTTATTTAAAGATGGCAAAAACCAACTTAACCCAAATTTTTGCTGCGGTGTTTCTGAGGTGGCTTGCAGCAGCAATACGGGGATCGCATCTTGTTGTTCTTGCTCGGTTTGGGGTTTGGACTGAAGCAGTACCTGGACTACATCAGAGGTTTTCTGATTAAGGATTCCCGATTCCGGCACGCCAACTACTATGTTTTTATTAGTAATTTCATAAAGTACGGCATAACTATCTTGCCATTGAACTATTGCAGGGGCTTCTATTCTGCCGATCGCGTTTGCGGGTACGCCAACAAGTTGGGGTCTTAAACCGACCAATTGGGCTATAGAACCGCACTGCTGCAACGACAGCGATCCCGTGCGCTTTCGTTGATTAATTAATACTTTACGAATAACTTCCTTGCGGAAGGGCATATTCAAATGTTTGCTCAGCATCCCGAAGCAAGCCAGAATTCCATTTACTTCGCCACTACCGCGCACGTGGGGGTATTTATTCGCAGCAGCAGCATCTCGCCTATTTACTTGATAATTTTCGGCTTCTGGCGGCTCTACGGGAGCGTAGGGAATATCGTCGTATGCCCCGGAAGAACCAGCAGGAATTACTTCGGTGATGTTTACCTGTTGCGCTTCTTCCTCGGTACTATCTTGAACTACTTGTTCGGATGGCGAAAAGATATTTGCGGGTATACCTAACAAGCGAACCCGACTTCCTCTAGGTAAAGATTGAGTGGAGTCAAAGCGATCGCCGATGATTTCAGGGGAAACCGTTCCTCCACTTACTAACCAAAGATAATCGGGACTTAGCTGATTTGCAGCATCGCGAGTTGTTAAGTTGACAATTTGTGTATCATCGTAAGTTTTCAGCGCTAAATCTTTACAACTGCTACAATCGGATGCTTCTAAAACCAACTGGCTATTTGCTTGCTGTCCCAATTGTGCCGACAGTAATTCAAATACTTCAACTATTCCGGCACGATTATAAAAATGTGATAAAAAACTTTCTTCTTCCTTGATTAAAGCTAGAAACTCCGCAGCATTAAAGTTGATACAAATAACTTCCGTCGAAGCAATAGCGGTGGAACCAGGTACTCCCCGCACTGTTTCCAGCCAACCCATAATTTCTCCGGGTTGCAGCCTTGCCAAAGTTACGGGTATTTGGGTTTCGGGTTCGTAACCGAGTAAACGCACTTGCCCGGAATGAAGAATAGATATTTGAGCGGGCATTTTTTCCCGCGCTAAAATTACCTGTCCCATACGGTAGCGGTACAGCTGTGCTTTTTCTAAAAGCTTTGCCATTACTGCCGGTTGTAGCTGGTTAAAGGGAGTAACCCCCGCTAAAAATTCTTGGATGTTAGTTGTTGTATAAGTCATTTGAATTTTGGATTTTAGATTTTGGATTTTAGATTAATCCTTTAGATACACCTGAAAACTTGAGAATTTTGGATTTTGAATCGAATTAAATGGTGATGCGTTTTCTCGTCACGACAACTTAAAAAATAATCAATCTGCTTTATTTTTCGTCAAACAGGAACATATTCCTTCGTTCAATCCAAAATCCAAAATTTAAATTTAAATTTAAAATTCAATTAGCTTTCAGTCGAATCATCTTTATCCGTCGATAACTGACTATTCTCAAGGGTAGAAGATATTTCTCCTTGCACCCAAGTTTCAAATTGCTCGTTTAACAATCGCTGTTGCGTTGCTGCGTCTAACTGCGCGGGAATAAATTGCTCTAATCGAACAATTAAAATCCAATCTCCCAAACGAGTGGGCGGTAGAACTTGCCCTGGTTGAGACTTGAGCAACATTTTCGCTAAAACCGGATGGGGAACCCCCAACTCTACCGGACCAATTAAACCGCCCGTCTGCGCTTCAGGTCCCTTACTATACTCGCGAGCAAGTTCGGCAAAAGGCTGCTCATCTTCTTGAACGCGAAAGTATAATTCTTGGGCAATGGCAATATCATTAACCCGAATTAGCGAATAAATTACTTTATCTAACTTTTCTTTGCGTTTAAGAAAATATGATTCTAACTTTGTCTTCCAAGTCTCTTGTTTAAACTTTTCTAAGCGAAGAGTCCGAGTTACTAGATAATCTAGCTGAGAGCGTTCTAAATTGCGGGATTTGAGCCAAGCTTGTAATTGCTGCTCATCCCCTAGCTGCTGCTGTTGGTAAAACTGCTTATATGCTGTTGCCACTTCTTCATCAGAAAGCGAAATAGAAGCAGTTGCATTATCAATAACTATTTCTTTTAACAGTTGAGGCAGCATTCCGTACTGCTTAAGCAGCGGAAGAATTTCATCAACATTAATAGCGCGATCGCCAATTTGCAAAACTGCGGTCATAATATTAGTATCATTCAGGTTGCCGCTGTGATAATTTGCTTCAATCAAACTATGTCTATAAAGTTATTAACAGGTTGTGATGCCGGTTAATAAAGCATAAAAGACAACATTTGGTTAATTTTACTAATAGCTGCTGACTGTTATTAATACCTAGATTTGGGAACATATGCTATTCGGGGAATTACTGAAAAACATAGTAGTAATAAAATCTTCTGTTTGCCAAGGGTACATTTGAGACATACGTAATCTTTGTTACTATTGATATATAACTAACTATCTTTAATAGTTTAACCGCTGTTAAAAATTGAGAGCCAGTTTTTTCGACTCCAATAGAAATCGATCCGGTTTAACAACCCACCTGTATAGATGATTAAACAATCAATCGCGATTATTTAAACGGTAAAATTATCCTTGACATAATGGTCGTTATAGTCTATACAGCCACCATTAGCTAAATCCTCAAAACCCAAGGTATTATCTGCGAGTAACCTTTAGGGAGTCAACGGCATCGGTATTTGCTCCGAGGCAGGGCAAGTAAACAGTGGGATTAATGAGTGTTAGTATGATAATTTTGTTTATATAATTTGTAATTACTCGTTAAATTGTTGCTGGTACTTCACCACATAAGTTATGAGGGGTTTTCGCGTCTGGGTTTCTAGTAGCCACCAGAGAGCGTCTGGTAGTTCACCACATTAATTTTGATAGGTTTGTAGTAAGGGCTTCAGCCCCAATCCGGAGGGGCTAAAGCCCTTACTACGAACCTTTATTTTTAAATGGTAAATTCCATCTTGATAATTAAATCGTTGTAGTCTCTGTCGCCACCGTTGTGTAAGTCTTCAAAACCAAAGGTGTTGTCATTTAGTAGACGAATACGAAATTATCGGTGTTTGCGCCTTGATATGCGAAGTATACTTCTGCGTTGTTGTTGAGGGCATCTGTGAAGCTACCATCGGCAATTATGAAGTGAGCAAATATACTACCGCCTTCAAATGTGCCGCTGAATTCTGCTCGGTTATCGGTTTGCAGTAAGTCGAGGCTGGTTATCCGATTTTCGAGGGTGTCCGGCAGGATTTTGGATTCCATTGATATCCTCTCCCCAATCGATCGCAAAAGCCGCATGACTTTCAAAAACCGAACTTCCGTAAGCGTAGATATTTTCCCCTACCGTTGCAAATTCATAACCAGTATTACGAATGCGATCGCCTAAATTCAACTCGTTGGGTAAATTGTGCGATTGCTCGTCATTATCGATCGTCAACTGAGTGTGAGCAACAGCCGAGTCATGTAATTGATTAGACCAAGCTACTGGCTGTACGGGTTCAAGTTTATCCCACTGCGATCGCAACTCATTTAGATTAACTTGGAAATACCAGAGATGGCTAAAATAAATATTAATTGATAATTGATAAAAAAAGCACCCGGTAAACAATTTACCAGATGCTTTTTTTAATAGATTGTAGATGATATATTGGCTATTCAATCCAAGATTAACAGCAGGTTTCCCGGCTGCGGCTGGGAAACAAATTAATCAATTAAGCAAATTCAATCTTCAGTTCGATGTCGTTGAAATCTTTGTCGCCACCGTTAGCCAAGTCTTCAAACTTGAACATACCGTTCTCAAACTTAACGTGATCGAAGGTACCGTTGTCGGTGTTAGCGCCCATGAAAGAGAGGTATACACCTTCGACGCTATCAAGGTTGCTTGTCGCTTGTAATAAAGTACCGTCTGCAACGATCGCAATACCCAAGATGTCCCCACCTTGTAGAGTGAAGCTTCCAGCTTCGTTGTTAGCATCGTCGTCAGCTGTGATTCCAGTATTAACAACATTGCCTAAAGCTTTTGCAAGGTAGCCTTCTTCATCGGTTGCTATACCATCAATACTACCGTCAGCACTATCAACTTTATAGAAGTAAACGTTGTTGTCGTAATTTGCTTCTCTACTGATTTCGTAGGTAGCTGTTACGGTTTCACCTGCGAATCCTCTAAGATTGATTACTTCCATCGTTCCATCTACGGTGCCGATGGGGCTGCCTGTGGAAACAGGAGTAATGGGATCGGGGGTAGTTGGAGGTGTTACAGGAGGTGTTACAGGAGCAGCAACTGTGGTGAAGTTATAATCTTCACCATCAGCTAATTCGCCGTTAAATGCGTTCCCAGCATCATCTGTAAATGCACCAGATTCGATTTCAACGGTGTACTCTTTACCGTTCATCAAATTAAAAGATGGGTCGATGGTAACAACACCACCAGCGATAGTTACTTGAGAAGAATCATCAGCAGCGATTCGGAAACTGTCTTCACCTTCACTAGACATCTCCAAGAAATAATTAAACTCTGGTAAAATAATATAGAAGGGTGTTTTATCAAAGTCTTATGAGTACCGTATTAGAGTATATCGAGAAGAATCCTCAAGAAGCACAGCGCTTGCGAAAGTTTAAAGTACGAGCAATTAAAACAGCTTTTAGAAAAAGTCATAGAACTACATAATCATAAAGTTAAATTAGCTGAATCCAAAAAAGTAAGAATTATTCGAGGTGGAGGTGGTAGAAAACCAAAATTATTACCACCAGAGCAAGTAATACTGACTTTAACGTACGGCTCTACATTTGACAACATTTCAACTTCTTGGAATTCAAGAGGCGCGTTAGCGAAAGTACTGCAAATGATACATTTAATTATTGGTTTCCATTGTTGACAGAGTTGCTGCCTCCTAGTTTACTTTAACAGGTAAAAAAAACTCCAGTGAAGAAGAAATTGTTAAAGAGTTTTTAACTGAATTTGAGTTAATAGTAGATAGCTATGAACAGCCTATAGAGCGACCTAGTGACTACAAAGAGCAAAAAAAATACTACTCGGTAAAAAAAGTAAGTCATACTCGAAAAAGTCAATTAATCGTTTTACCAAATGGCAAAGATATTGTTGATGTAGTCGCAGGAGAACCAGGACCGAAAAGCGATATTAGTATGTTTAGCGAAAGCCAAAAAGGTTTTGATCCAAAACAAAAATTTCATGGAGATAAAGCATATCAGGGAGAAAAATCTATAAAAACTCCCAAAAAGAAACCTAGGAATAAAGAATTAAATATTGAAGATAAACAAAAAAATAAAGAACTAGCATCTAAACGCATTTTTGTAGAACACTTAATTCGAGTAGTCAAAATTTTTAAAGTAGTTCAAGAAAGATTTAGATGAATTTCAGATAAGTATGAACAGATAATTATGACTATTTGCGGGCTTGTTAGATTACGGATAGGGACATTTATTTTATAGCTATGATGAAACTCAATATATTAAGAATAAATTTGTAAAAATATATGCTATCTTTTTGCTAATTATTAATAGTAAGTATCTCAAATACCTATTCTTGTGTACAAAGCAACTACCTTTGCGGTTAGGCGATCTGCTTGCAGCAGCGCTTCGCTATCGCAATTTACAAGGTAGTGATAGTAAGACTTTGGTTGTTTTCGGAGATGTCTATTGCGAGCGAAACGCAGTGTAGCGAAGCAATCTCAGGATTTCGGCGTATTACTATCTCCCTCCGGGAGACGCTACGCTAACGCCTCTCGTGAGTAATGACGGAATTCCGTTGTGGTTGCGTAAGTCGTGAATTTAATAGACATCTGCGGGAAAACATTTATAAAGGTTTCAAATTACATAAAAACCTAACCCCCTAACCCCCTTCCCTACGAGGGAAGGGGGAAATTAAGCCTCTCTCCTACAAGAAGAGAGAACCGGAGATGTCTAATTAATATCACGCGCTAAATTCCATCTTAATTTCCATATCGTTGAAGTCTCGATCGCCACCGTTAGCTAAGTCTTCAAATTTGAACATACCATCCTCAAATATGATATGGTCAAAGTCTCCGCCATCGGTGTTAGCGCCAATATACGAGAAATAAACGCCTTCTACGCGATCGAAGTTGCTTGCTGCTTCAGAAGCGGTTCCGTCTGCAACGATCGCAATACCCAAAATATCCCCACCTGTTATTTCAAGCATTCCTGTTGTGGTTTGCTCGTCGTCGGTTGTTAACGCTTGGCTTGGGTTGATAACGTTGTTTAATGCAGCTTGTAGATAACCGCTAGCATCGGGTGCTAAGGAACCGATTTCACCGTTAGCGTTATCGACTTTGTAGAAGTAAACGTTGTTGTCGTAATCTGCTTCTCGGTTGATTTCAAAGCTGGCTGTTACGGTTCTACCTGCGAATGCGGTAAGATCGATTAATTCGATTTCATTTCCATTTGCATCTTTGTTGCTGGTGTTAATAGGGTTGATAGTTTGCGGGGGTAATTCTGGAGTTTCGGTTATTTCTTGCGGATTAACTACAAATTTGCTTACTACTTGGGGAGTCAGGTTAGCAATTTCGTCGGGATTAGCGAGTAATTCGGCTTCGGTGTAGGAGTCAATTCCGTAGGTTGTAACTGTTAATGCTTGAGTTTCTTTGTCAATATCAAATTCACTCCAAGCGTAGGAATGTCCGACAAAATAATCTCCTTCAAGTAGAGTTGCGTCAATTAATCCTTGTGCTTGCGGTAAATTATTATCTAAGCCTAATGGATCGAAACCAAGGGGAGTTAACAGGTTATCGTCGATCGCTTTCTTGACAAAATCATCTTTATCGTTGATGTCACTATCGGTATCTGGTGCAACGGGTAAAGAGTCGTAGAATGCTTTCTGTTGGGGATTTTGAGCCAGAAAAAGGTCTGCTAAAAATTCACCAGTAGGTCTTTCGTAAGCTACTGCACCCGTGGTAATTTCAAAGATGTCGGTTGCAATTTGTTCTCCGAAAGGTTCTTCTTGGTAAGTAAGATTATTAACGAAGGTGGTATGAACGTCTGCTGCAATAAAGACGACGTTATCAATGTTGTTTGATTCGATGAATTTGAGCAGTTCGGTTCTTTCTTTTCCGTAACCTTCATAAGCATCTACGTTAACACCAGGAAAGATATTTTGAATTGGTTCGGGAATGTTGATAAACTTCCAGGTAATCCCGTCTGCTTGGGCTGTTAGTAAATCTTGCTTGAGTTCGCTTAATTGTACTTCACCTAGTAAAGTCCGGTCTAAGGTAAGGGACTCATTTAATACACGCGCTACATCAGCGGGATCTGTAAAGTCAGAAGCTTCTAATTCTTCGTCTCGGAAAGAACGAGTATCTAATGTAATTGTTGCAGCATCGCTACCGTAGGTGTTGTAACGATAAAGTTTGCGTTCCCCATCGAAAAGTTCGTCACCGACATCACCATAAAAGTCATCCCGTAAAGGATTATATTCTTGGAAGGCTTGTAAACCAGTTTCGTAAAGCTGGGTATCGTTAATCAAACCGCTAGTTTCTGCAAAACGATCGTCGGTGGAAGCATCTGCACCACCAGCAAAGTCATTGGTAACTTCGTGGTCGTCGATGGTAGCCAAAATAGAAGTAGATGACCGTAAATCTGCCCAGGTATTCTTACCAAAACGACTAGAATATACTTCGTTGTGTTTAGCGCGATACTCTTCAATAGTTTCTGCTTGCTGTTTGGGAGTACCGTCTTCGTTCAAAACTGCGGGGGAAGCATCATCAGCGTAAATGGTGTCTCCATGTTCCACAAAGAATGCTAAATCGCGATCGGGAACATTGCTAATCACCGGATAAGGAGCCAATTCACCGCGCCAATCTCCGGAAACTCCGAAGCGCAAACCGTTTTTAGTTCCCACTTCTGCTGCGGTTTGGAATTCACCGATCGCGCGATCGCCAGCTGCATCGGTGACGCGGTAATAATATTCGGTTCCTGGAGTTAAATCTTCAATTTCAACTTTGACGGGAACGTTTATATTATCTACGTTGGCGGTAACTGTTCCGATAACGGAATTAAAGGAAGCATCGGTGGAATATTCAAAGGTGACTTCACCAGGGAATGTACTCCGCGCCCAAAGTACGGTAGATTTTTGGGTAGTGTCACCGCTAGCTATGCCGTTAACCAAAGATTGCGCTTGAGGATTGCGGGGATTATAGCTTTGGGTGTCGATAGTAAGAGGATTTTCAAATGCTTGAGCTACTTCTTTCCAATCAACAAATTTAAAGTTGGTGCTAGCGTTTTCTAATTCTTCTTCATCTTCTACCACGACTTGCGGATCGTTTGCACCGTCTTGTAATACTAATAAACCGTTGGGGAATTCGCTTCCCAAACCAACGTTGACAATATCTAAACCATCACTTTCGTTTACTTGGTCAATTCCATTATTATCGCCAACAACGAAGCTACCCAAATATTCGTTTGTACCTTCACGACTGAAGACAGCGTAGGAAGAATCTCCTTGACTGTTAGCAATCAGATAACCAGTTCCATCGTCACCGTAATATATTGATAAACCTTCGATATCTGGAACTAAAGGAGAAACGTTGGTAGCTGCGAATTGAGTTTCGGGTATTTCGTCAGCTAAACCTTGAGCAATTAAACTGTAAGCAGCAGCAGTCGGATGGAATTCATCCCACCAGAAATATTCGTCGGGGTTGGGTACGACGGCTCCGGTGGTTGTATTTAAAGCAGGATCGTCAACGTTAGTTAACCCGAATTCGCTGGGATTTGCTCGTATTTTCGCGATTTCAGTGGCAATGTCTAACTCAATAATATTTATTCCCAGTTGATCTTCGAGTTCGTCTAATTTAGGATCGAGTAAGCTGTTAAATTGAGTTGATGCGGTATTTAAAGCATCGTTAATTCCAGCAGCCTTAGCAAAGGGAACCGTACCCAAAGCTAGAAGGTTAGGAATTATAAAGTTTTCTGCACCAGCTTGGGCTAAGGTGGTAATATTTTCGGTTAATCCTTGTAAAGCGCTTAGGGGCGTGTCTATATTTTCCGCTGTGGTTTCAGCGTTCATATCGGGGAAGAAATTATTTGAACCCGCAGTAATGAAGAAAACATCAGTTGCAGTAGGCTCATCTACAAGCAGATAGGCTGAAATTTGTTCTCCGACATTTGGAAAACCTTCGTCAGAAAGACCAGAACCACTTTCAGCAGTTCCGAATGCATAGTTATTTCCACCTTCAAGGGAAGGAGTGGAAGCTGATAAACCCAATTGTTTGGCAATGATTTCGGGTACTAATTCACCGTTGGAAAAGCGTCCGTCATCGTAAGGTGGAGATGGTGGAAAGGTGTTTTGTGTAGCTAAGAAAACATTACCAACATCTGCAAGGCTATCGCCGAATGTAATAAAGTCGGTAAAGGGAACTTTTTGTAAATCGGCTTGTTCTTGGGAAGGTTGAACTACCGTGAAATCACTACCAGCTTCTGGTGCTGCGGAGAACTTTAAGATACCCGCACCATCTTCCATCGCTACGTAAAGGAAGCCTAATTCTTGGTCAACTACTATTCCTTCTGCTTGTCCATCTTCAGCTTCCCCACCTTCGGGTATAGGTAATTCTAAAGTACGAACAACTTCAGCTTCTATCAATTGTTCGTCAGCAGCTCCCAATTTAGAAGTTAATTCTAATTGAGCAACTTTATTACCGTCTGCTTGGGTAACAAAAACGTAAGATTTACCGGAATCGGGACTGGTATAAGTTGCTAAACCGTAAGCAGTGGCTTCAGTGTCATCTACACCGAAGATGGAAAAATCTGCATCGTCTAATTGTGGTGTGCGAAACTTGGAAAGTTCACCGTTTTCTGAAATAGTGAAGATTGCGAGAGTGTCATTTTCTCTATCGGAAGCGATCGCCAAATCAACTTTCGATTCCGCACCCTCCGGGTTCGCCAGTTTGCTTATGCCGGGGAACCCGTCCACCGCAACTGGCTCACCAACGATCCTGGATGCGAGAGGAAAATTGTAGATAATATCGACGTTGTTAAAACGCTGTTGCCCAAATTCTGCTGGTGCAATTATTTGCTCAACTTCCCCTTGTAAATTAAAGGTTGCTAAACCACCATCTTTCAAAGTTCCGATAACAATACTTTCACCAGAATCATTAGGATTTACCCAAATTGCTGGATCGTCAGCATCCCCAGAAATTGCATTCTCAACACCTTCAACGTTAACAACACCAGGAGTTTCCAACTTTGGAAGCACTGCGGGAGTAGTTTTGAAATCTAAACCCAAAGCAATAAATTGAGTTGTTTGAGTATCGCTAAAATTGTTATCGCTAACAACAATCAAACTTTGACCCTCCGGGTTCGCCAGTTTGCTTATGCCGGGGAACCCGTCCACCGCAACTGGCTCACTGCCATCTTCTAATTGTGGTCCCAAAGCCAAACCTTCCAAATTATCGGGAGTAATTCCTAAATCTGCAAAGTCTACTAACAACCGCTTATCTACCGCCGGATCGATTTCAAAAGGTACGTTTTCTGCTTCATTAAATAAATCGTTTTGACTGCTAACATCCAAAGCACCTTGAGTTTGCACTTCATAAAGCTTAACTGTATTACCCTTACCAGCAGTGAAGCCACGCTCCAAAGCGAGTAGAGTACCGTTATTATCAGTCGCTAATAATTCAACTAACCCGTTAGTACGAAAAGCATCGTCAGAATCTGGAGCTTGAGCAACTTCACCAACTTCGTAAACAAACTCCCCTACAGGTTGTCCGGTTGTCAGATCGTATTTTATAATTCGCGATAAGCTTTCTTGCTCGATATCTGCTGCTGCACCATCTTGAATTAAGGCATTTTCAGTCGCAGTATATAGATAACGCCGATCGGGAGTAATCGTTAAACTTTCAAAAGCCAGATTATTACGAATTCCGCTGTTATTTCCGATATTGAATTTTTCCGGTATTGGTAATTCGCTCAGTTGTCTACCTTGCAAAGAAAACTGATTAACGAAGGGATTAATAAAATTATTTGCATCCCCTTCAGAAGAAATATACAAATTACCTTCTTGAGTTAAGGCAATACCTTCAGGATCTAAACTACCTTCAGCAAAAGGATTTCCGCTAGCATCTTGCAGAGTAGTGACACCGTTAAAAGTGATATCACCGCTATCTAATTTACCGTCGGTTAAATTTATATCGAGAGTATAAAAGCGAGCATTACTACTGCGATCGTCGGAAAGTGCGTAATAAACACCTTTGCTCGGATCGTAAGCAATCCCCGATAAACCACCAACTTGGGTACCATTGAAATCTAAACCAGTTTGAAAACTTGTTTCTCCTAAGAAGGAGACGTTTGTAACAGTTTTACGATTTTGATTAGTCATATCTACGGTTGATAAATCTATATCCGTATATACTAAACGATGGTCAGAACTTGGGAAGGGAAAGTCACCAGTTAAGTTAAATAAAGGATCTTCGTCAGTAGTCCAAAATACACCTGCATCCTCAATTTTTAGATTTTCAGAAGGTAAAACATAATCTACCCGCAGATTACCGGAAGTCTCATCATTAAAGTCAGCAGTATCAAAAGCGGGATTTCCCGTATGATTTTCGTTAACTCCACCTTGACGATTTGCTGCATCTACTCCACCTTCACTACTCGGAGTTACATTCGTATTAATTTGCGGATTATCTAAAAGTTGTAAAATTGCATTATCTCGACTGTCACCGTCATTCGGATCGGCATTTTGATCGCCCATAATAACGAATTTGGCGTTACTATTTAATCCACCTTTATTATCATTATCATCATAAATATAATCTCCTTCACCAGGAGTTATATAATCAGCCCAAAAGCGGATTTCATCGTGATTGCGCTTACCGTTTCTATCTTCTTCCCCATCAAAAACTGGTGGAGTAGGGTGAGAAGCTAAAACGTGAATAATCTCACCATTAACATTAACAGGAACATCCCAATGACTTTTAGAAGAAAGACGTAAAACATCTATTTCTTCTGAAGAGTAGAAATCATCAAGTTTTTCGCTGCTAGAATCATTAGTTAAAAACCCATTAGGCATATCTTTCCACAGAAAATTCTGGAAAGTCCGAACTTCATCTTCTACAATCGGATACTTTGATAACAGTACCATGCCATATTGACCGGGAAACGTACCAAAGCCAAAAGCATCGTTAGCTAAATCAAAAGTTCCTTCGGTAGTACCAACCGTACCATCGTTATTTAAGTCGAATCCCGAAGCAATCCCGGTATTAGAAGGTGCTAAATAAACGTATGGATAATCTACCGCATCAACACCGTTTTGACTAACTTCTAAATAGTTGTTCTTAAAATTGGCGATCGCTTCTCCATTGCGATCGTAATCAAACTCATTCAGTAACAACACATCAGGATTTGTCCGCTGAATGATTTCCGCTACAGCTTTGGCTTGTTCGTTATCAGGAGTTGATAAATCGGTTATTAGTTTACCCGCAGTATCGCGATTTAAAGATGTATTAAAAGTTGCAAAACGGATATCTTGTTTGGTTGCATTATCAGCCATTGTTAATATTTATCCTTTAACCTAAGTAGTGGCATGAATATTTTTTTACAGAGAATAGATATTATCACCTTTTATTCTGTAAAAATACTTTCTTTCAATGTTTCATTTAGAGGTTAAGGAAAGGATATATTCAGGTTAAAGAAATATTGATAAAACTGTATTTAATAATAATTTTTGTAATATGAGTCATTAATGTAGAGACGTTGCATTGCAACGTCTTCTTGCATTTGCGAAAGTTTGTAGTTTGTAGCTTGGGCTAGACGCACAAACAATATTGATAGCGATTAAAAATGTAGAAATGCGTCTCCTTCCCAACATTTACGATTTGGTTTTATATTAAATATTAAGATGGTGCGTTACGGCTCTAAATAAAATATCTGTTTACCCGCTTGCGATTTTGTACCGCAGGGCACCCTACAATTGCCGGATATTGTCGCAAGAAAGCAAGATAGCGGCAATTACCGGCATATGTTTTTTATTAATAGGATTTACGCGAAATTAACGCAATTGTAATATCCTCGAAATCAGTTTAAATGATGTCGGATATATCAACGTTTTCCATAATATCGTGCTTGCTTGCGAGCAAACTTAGAGAAAATTCGCTTGCAGTTACCAAGCTAAATACTGAGTCGTTGCTATTTTGAGGAGAGAAAGGAATTAAGGAACTCGTTTCATGTTTACCGAAGTATGTTGATGAATCCTTTACATAAGAAACTATAGAAAAATTATTAGTATTTGTGCGAACTGTATCTCTAGGAATCTCATCAATTACAGCTTGAGCAACTATACTTGAAACAGCAGTTGTCGCATGAAATTCGTCCCACCAAAAATATTGGTTGGGATTGGGTACGACAATTTGGTTATCTTCATTTAAAGCAGGCTCCTCAACGTTGGTTAATCCAAAAGCTTCTGGGTTTGCTCGAATTTGAGCAATTTCACTAGCAACATCTAACTCAAAAATATTTATTCCCAGTCGATCTTCAAGATTGTCTAATTTGGTATCGAGCAAGCGATTATATTCAGTTGATGCAGTATTCAAAGCATCGCTAATTCCCTCATTTTTAGCATAGGGAAGCGAACCCAACAGCGCAATATTAGGAATAATAAAGTTTTCTGCACCAGCATTCGCTAAGGTGGTAATGTTTTCAGTCAATCCTTCTAATACGCTTGCGGGCGTACCTACATTATCCGGCGTTATTTCCTCATCTATATCGGGGAAGAAATTATTTGAACCCGCACTGATAAAGAAAACATCATCTTCGGCAGGTGTATCTATATTTAAGTATGCTTTAATTTGTTCGCCAACATTAGGTAAACCTTCATCGGAAAAACCTCCTCCAGTTTCTGCTGTTCCGAATGCATAGTTATCTCCGCCAGCTAGGGAAGGAGTAGAAGCTGATAAACCTAATTCTTTGGCAATTATTTCTGGTACTAATTCACCGTTAGAAAAACGTCCGTCAGCATAAGGTGGAGATTCTGGATTAGCCGATCGGGTGGTGATATATATGTTACCTACATCTGCAAGACTATCACCGAATGTAATAAAGCTAGTGAATGAAGTTTGAGAGCTTAATTCTTCAGAAAAGGAATTTTTTGTGATGTTCTGATGATTTTGATTAATCATATTGACGATGGATATTTGTGTATCTCTACCTAAAGAAGCAAGGAGCAGAAATAGTATAGAAGCAAAGTCTTTAATTAAACTCAATCAAGTTAAAAATTCAGTAATCAATAATACGTATCAATATTTTTTGAAGATATATCGTAACATTTTAAAATCATAGTTTGTAGTTTGTAGGTTGGGTTAGACGCACAAAACTTTATTGATGATTATCAAAAATGTAAAAATGCGTCTCCTTCCCAACATTTAAGATTTAGTTTTATGCAGTTGAATGTAAGATGGTGCGTTACGGCTCCCTTTAAGATATCTTTTTTCCGGTTACAATTGCGTACCGTAACACACCCTACAAGATTATTTTTTTTGCGTTCTATAAACCAAAAACCCGGCTCCTTGAAGAAACCGGGTTTATGGAACTCTAGCTTAATTTAACAAGGGAAAATTTGAAAATTCAATTATGCAACGGCAAAATTGGTGAACTCAATTTCGATGTCGTTGAAGTCCATGTCACCACCATCGGGTAAATCCTCGAAACCGAAGGTGTTATTACCAACTAATTTAATGTGGTCGAAACCATCACCACCCGCTGCACCAGGGAATGAGAAGTAAACCATTGGATCGTTGCTGGTATCTGCATCTTGGAGTTGTGCTAAGCTACCATTAGCAATAATCATTGCACCGATAATCGAACCAGCTTCAAGGTTGACAACTCCACTTTCGCTTTCGCCATCTTCAATTGAGAAAGCAGGAGTGATGACGTTATTTATAGCAGCTTGGAGATAGTTATCACCACTTGGTAACTCACGACCAATCAAACCGTTGGCGCTGTTAACTTTGTAGAAGTATACTTCGTTATCGAAATCTGCTTCTCTACTGATTTCGTAACTAGCTTGGACGGTAACGTCACCGAAACCTCTGAGGTTAATTAATTCTACGCTGTTATCATCAAATTCTACATTGACGATTTCTTCTCCAAATTCATTTCCAAGTTCTAATGGTGCGCTGATTGCTTCGGCAATGTGAACTTGGTCTGTTAAACCTTCAATTCCAGGAATTTCTTCACCGTAAAGTTCAAATCCTTCGCCAACTGAATCTGTAATAGCTTCAGATTCGGGACCATCGTAATAAACAGGTACGGGACGATTACTGTGGTTAGTCCAACCGTGCTTGACATCGGATTCCGAACCCCAGAAGTGACCTGCTGCATCGGGTGTAGAAGCATCGTAATCTGTAGGTGAAGCTTCACCGTCTAATGCATCATCCGTATCTTGAGCATTTACACCGTAAGTAAGAGCATTTGGTCCTACATCCCGCAGCAGTTCGGGGAAGTTCTCATTTAAAGTTAAGTAATGGTCGTGATCGGCAGTGATTACCAACTGGTTTTCTTCAAACCCACCATTATTTTCAATCCATTCCAAAACGGTTTGCACTGATTTATCGAATTCCAGTGTATTACCGATTAGGTTGTCCAAGTTGTTATCATGAGCAGCCCAGTCAATGTCACCACCTTCTACTAGCATAACGAAGCCGTCTTCGTCATCTTCTAATACATCCAAAGATGCTTTTGTCAATTGGTCGAGGGTGGGGTTTTCGTTACGTTCTCTGGCAATAAACTGCTCGTCTGTTTCGCCAGGTAGCAAAGGTCTTGTTGTATCACCTTCACCTTTTGGTAATGCTGGTGAATTTTCTGATGCTGGTACGTTATAACCCAAGGTGAATTGAGCAAAACCCGTTGTTCCATAATCACCATCAGCAGAAGCGGTAGGTAGATTTCCTTCTTGACCTCTAGCACCGTAAATACCTAAGAGTCGTCCAGTTTCTGGATCTATTCCCGCAGCTGTATCAGCTAAAGCTTGGGCTGCATCAACTCCGCGCTCTAAGAAAGTATAGCCGTAGATATTATCTGTAGGATTTTCTCTAAGTTCGTTGTAAGTACCTTCAGATACATATCTAAAATCCGTGGGTTCTAAAGAACCATTAGGAGGTTCTACACCTTCAGGTAAGGGATCGTCAACGTTAGACAAAGGATGACCGCCACCCAAGAGAACTGTAGGTTTAAATACACCTAGCTCTTGCTGGAGAATAGTATCAATAACTCCAAACTCGTCTAATTTACTGCGAGTATTAACTTGAGCCGCAGCCGCACCAGGAGTTGCGTGGTCAATAGGAACCGAGGAAATTAAACCCGTTGCTTTTCCTTGAATTGCTGCCTTGGTAAAGAGACTTTCTAAAGGTTGCTCATAAATATCAACTCCAACACCACCGTTATAGGTTTTGGTGCCGGTGTATAAAGTAGTAGCAGTATTCGCGGAGTCGGGATAGCTGAGTTTGATATATTCCTTATCAAAGCCTTCGTCAGCTTCACCACCGTAGTAAGCTTCATCCCAAGGTTCTGTTTTACCTCTTACCGGGTCGTAACCGACTAAATTACCTTCAACATCGTCTGCACTTGCACCACCATCTTTGTTAATTCCTGGGTTAAAACTGGGGTCAAATTCAAAACCGTCACGAATTTCACCTTCTCCGGTCACCCGTTCGGAAAGGTCGCCTTCAAGAGCAGAGTTACCAGTATCGTAAATACCATCTTCATCAGCGATGGTAGTTCCGTAGGTGGTCATTAAACCATAATTTTCCAAGTTTTGGAGGCTAAGTCCACTTCCCTTACCTTCGGTGTAAAAGTCGCTGAGAGTTTGACCAGTAGCACCACTTTGGATTTGTTTGTATATGGCAGTAGCACGAGCCATTTCCCAGCCCATGCCGTCGCCGATCATGATAATTGTATTTTTAGCCATTAAAGGTAAATTCCCTATTTATGTATTTGTACATAGTCGAAACAAAATAAACGCGATCGCCAGGTCTTCACAAAATTTGTATGCGAAATAATACTGAGGAGCATGAAAACATTGTTCCATTTTTTTGTTAAGATAATATTAAGTAAAGTTTAAAATTAATGAATTGTTTTGTTGATAAGTTGGTAGATGCTGATACTTTTTATCTATAAAATAGTTGTTTAAGTAACACTTTTGGCGAATAAAAAAGAATTATTAACTATTAACAATAAACCTCAAAATTTCACGTATGATTGAACGTTGTACATTTTTTATATATTTTTATTTATCTATATTGATGATTTAGTAAATATTTATTCAGATATTTCTAAATGTAGAGACGTTACGCTATAGCGTCTCCACGATCGTGCGGTCAATAACGCTGTTGTAAGTACGTATCAAGTATCAAGCAAATACAACACTGTCACCAACATTAAAACCAGTGAACAGCGAACAGTTCGTAGGTTGGGTTAGACGCATAAATAATTTTTATACTTAACTTTGATTGTAGAAATGCGTCGTAACCCAACATTAAATATGAGAGCAAAAGAAGTTCAAAATTTAATATTTTTGAAATTTAGAGTTATAAAATAATTTGTCAAAAAAGAGAGTTGGTAAAGGTTTTATCGAAGATATTGAAGATATAACTCAATGTAATATGTATGATGCAGATGAAGCAATAAATAAATGGTTTATCTCAATCAAAACAAAACAAAAAGAATATGTATTTGATCGACGATTAAGCGAAGCCGAGTGTAATTGGTTAGTAGAAGAAATAAAAAATTGGTTGAAACAAAAGGAATTTTGAGAGTTTGCAGTAAGGGTTGTCTTCCCTAAATCCGAGGGCTAAAGCCCTTACTACGAACTTTGATTACCATCTATACTTCTCATCCGCTAACCTATAGTTAGTTGCTTTCGACTTATAGGTATGTACGAAAAAAATCCCCCTCCTTCTCCCAAAGAATCACTTCCGACAATGTACGATAACAGCAGCGAACATCCGGATGAGTACGATCCAAATGCTCCTCTACCTGCTAAAGAAACGCTCCCTACGATGTACGATTTACCTAGCGAGTATGTAGGGGAATCCGGTTTGCCTGACCAATTTCATATTTTTCAACCTCGTTTGTTGGGAGACACTTTTCAACCTTCAAATTATCCTAAAGAAGAGATTTTTATTGCTACCGATTTATATATTTATTATGATGTTCATCATCAGCTATGGTACAAGCGTCCCGATTAGTTTACCGTACTAGGTGTAACTAGCAGCAAGCAACAGCAAGATTTACGTTTGAGTTACGTAATTTGGCAAGAAGGGGTTAGTCCTTTTATGGTAGTCGAGTTGCTTTCCCCCGGTACGGAACAAGAAGATTTAGGTCAAACTCTAAGAGACGTTAATAAACCCCCAACTAAATGGGAAGTTTACGAACAAATTTTAAGAATTCCTTATTATGTAGTGTTCGATCGATATACTAATGTATTGCGAGTATTCCAGTTAGTTGGTACTCGTTTTCAAGAAATGAATTTATCCGATGAAAAGGTGTGGTTAGATGAAATTCAACTAGGTTTAGGAGTTTGGCAAGGTTCGTATCAGGATACACAAGGAAAATGGTTGCGCTGGTATGATGCTCAACAAAATTGGATACCAACACCTGTTGAAAAAGCCGAACGTTTAGCCGCAAAGTTGCGAGAGTTGGGAGTTAACCCGGAGGATTTGTAATAAGGCTCGTAGTTGCGCTGTACTAGCTTCCTATAAGAGGCGCTGAAGCGCAACTACAAACATCTTTTTATTTGTATATCAAATATCAAGCAAATACAACGCTGGTATCAACATCCAAACCAGTCACACCGTTAAGCATTGCTAAAGTATTTTCACCAAACGCAACTTCAGTATTACCATCCATTTCATTGAACTTCAAAGTACTCGCATCAATTCCTAAACCAGCACTACCTAAAATACCAATTACATCAGTACCCATCTCGAAATCAACAATGGTATTTGCAGATAAAGCTATTTCTCCGCTGACAATCCAGAATTGATCGGCACCTTCGCCACCAGAGATGATATTACCACCACCGGATTGAACGAAGAATTTATCATCGCCTTCACCACCCAAAGCGCGATCGCCTTTACCTAAGAAAAACAGATCCTTACCTTCACCGCCGGACATTCGGTTTTTACCCATGCTGTCGGTAGCATCAAAACCATCGTCGCCAGTACCGCCAAATACGCTGTTTTGATTACCCACGTAGATAATATCATCGCCGCTACCAGCATCAACGCGGTTTCTGCTGCCACCGAAGGCTAAATCAATTTCATCGTTTCCAGCACCAGCAAAGACGGTATTGCCAACACCTTCAAAGTCAATACCTGCGATATAAGTATCAGCTTCAGGGGTTCCAGAAACTAATTTTGATTCGTTGTTATCGGTGTCGGTGTTACCTGTATCGGTGTCGGTATCATCTTCCAATAAAGCCGCAGCCATTGTTTTCGCGATGTGAACCTGGTCTACAAAACCTTCAATTCCGGGAACTTGTTCGCCGTAAGCTTCAAAGCCTTCACCAGCAAATTCGGTTAAAACTTCGCTACCGTCTCCTTGATAGTAAACGGGAACGGGACGGGTGGTGTGAGTTCCCCAACCGTATTTTTCGTTTGGATCGGAACCCCAGTAGTGACCGGAAGCTGCTACGTCTTCGTTATCTACTTTGACGAGTTCGCCTTCTTCACCAGTTTCGGTAATGGGGTTGCCATCTTCATCAACTGCGGTGGTTAATGCTTCTGCGCCTTTGGTTGCCAATAATTCGGGGAAGTCTTCAGTTAAGGTAAAGTAGTGGTCGTGATCTGCGGTAACGATTAACAGGTTATCTTCCCATCCACCGTTATCTTCTACCCAATCCTTGACAATTTCTACGGAATCTGCAAAATCCATTGTGGTTCCGAGCATATTGTCGAGGTTGTTATCGTGAGCAGCCCAGTCAATATCGCCACCCTCAATCATTAACCAGAAACCATCTTGGTCATCTTCTAAGACATCCAAGGCTGCGGTTGTCATGTCCATCAAAGTTGGGTTTTCTGCAACTTCTGTAGCAATAAACTCTTCTACTGTTTCCCCTTCTTCTAAAGGACGAGTTGCATCCAAACGACTGCTTAAACCCGTATTGCTGTAGTCATCGTCTGCGGTTCTCCAGGGTAAGTTACCGCTTTGTCCCCTCGCACCATACAAACCAAACAGGCGATCGCCTTCTTCTACATTTAATTCTGATGCAGTTGTTAACAGTTCGGAAGCTGCATTCTCACCGCGTTCTAAGAAAGTATAAACATCGTCGTATTCGCCGTTTACGAGTTCGTTGTAGCCTTCTTCGCTAATATATCTGAATCCGGAACGGTTGTCTGGATGACCTCCACCTAACACAACTTCGGGCTGAGTTTCGTCTACAATTTGACGGAAGATATTGTCGGTGTCAGGTATTTCATGTCCGAATTCGTCTGTCTCTTCCTCAACGCTTCCTTCATGGTATTTATTGCGCTGGTTGACGTGAGCAACCGCAGCCGCAGGAGTTGCATGGCTGAAAGGTACGGAACTAACAACACCAGCTGACTTACCTTGTTCTTTAGCTTGTTCTGCTAATGTTTCGATGGATTCTTCAAAAATATCTACCCCAATTGCTCCTACATAAGTCTTTTCTCCGGTGTAGAGAGCTGTTGCAGTACCTGCCGAGTCGGGATACAAGTTCTTGATGTATTCTGGATCGGCACCATCTAACCAAGGTAAAGCACCACCAAGTTGTTTATTATAAATTGGTAAGTTTCCGCCGAGGGGTTTGCCAGCAGCGTTTAAAATTGGGTCTTCGTTAAAACCTAACTCAGGATTAAATAAGGGTAAATTTTCAAGTAGATTACCATCAGCATCTATCTCTTCCTGCTCTGCTTCACGCAATTCCGGAGAAAAACCTTCTACAATAGCCGGATTGGCGCTAAATTCAAAGCCTTCGCGCAACTCGGATTTTCCAGTTACGTGGTCGAAAGGGTCGCCTTTGAGCGCCGAGTTACCTTTATCACCATCAATAAAAGTATTGCTGGTTGTTGCGATCGCGTAATTATCTAATGTCTGGAAACTTAAGCCACTACCCTTCCCTTCAGTATAAAAATCGGTGAGAGTCGCACCTGTTTTACCCTTAGTAATTTGTTCTTGAATCGCCGCAGCACGAGCCATTTCCCAGCCCATACCATCGCCAACCATAATGATTACGTTCTTAGCCATTGTAGTTAAATTCCTATGTATATTTTTTGTTCATTCTTAGGTGGTAATACAGTTAATTAGTATTGCCAATCTAAGCGTAGAAACTTAAGTTTAAGATTGTGTTAATTAATTATAAATATTTGATTAAATAATTAAAATTAAAGACGTATTTGACTTTTTTTTAGGAATTATAAAAATAATAAAAATAAACACAAATTTATGCTAATCGCTTAATACTTGTATTAACGTAATAAAACTTAAAATGCAGGTGCAGTAGGGTTTATAAGCCAATAGATAGATTAACAATAGATATATTGTTTGATAATAATAAAGTCTGATATTTTAAATAAATATATTAATATAAACAAAATTTGCTTAATAATAGAAGTGAATTATTTTGAATTGAATTGAAGTTAATAATAAGTTTTGTAATAGATGTTTGCGTTATTTGCGATCGCATGATTCAAAAATGTAGAGACGTAGCACTGCTACGTCTCCTAACATTGCGCGGTCATATCCTGTCTTATTGAGGACGGGCTAGAAGCCCATCCCACAAGAGTATAAATCAAAAATCAAGCAAATAGAATGCTGGCATCAACATCTAAACCAGTTACATTGTTGAGAATAGCCAATGTTTGATCGTCAAAAGCAACTTCAGTGTTACCGTCAACTTCGTTGAATTTAAGGGTATCGCTAGAGATTCCTAAGCCTGCACTACCAAGGATACCGACGACATCAACACCCATCTCAAAATCAACAATCGTATTTTCAGCTTCAGGAATTTCTGCGGTTACAATCCAAAATTGGTCTTTACCCGCACCACCAGATATGATATTATTCCCGCCGGATGCAAAGAATTTATCGTCACCTTCACCACCCAATACGTGGTTTTGACTACTAAGGTAAATTACATCATTACCGCTACCAGCATCAACGCGGTTGTTACTTCCACCAAAGGCTAAATCAATTTCGTCGTTACCAGCACCTGCAAATAGGATAGTGCGATCGCCTTTAAAATTATCCCCAGCGATAAATAAATCTTCATTGCCGCTACCTGCAACTAATTCAGATTCTTGAGATTCTTGAGATTCTACCGCGTTTTTACCCAAACGGGGGTCTAAATTTAAGGGATTATCTAACTCTAGGAGGATGACTTCGTTGTTATCGATACCTTCTTCTCTTCCGGTGGAGAAAGGATAGTTATTATCGTTAGCGACTAAAATCGTGTTTTCGTCGATCGCCAAAACATCTTCGATGGTGACGAAAGGAAATTTAAAAGTGGTTTCACCGTCGTTGTTGAGGTCGTTGGGATCTTGAATATTTAAAAGATCGACGACTTCTGATTTCTCTACATAACCGTTTTCATCTATGTTGGAAATATCAACTTTGAAAATTTTCTTGAATTCGGCTTCATCCCCTTGCTTCCCATCGCGTTCGATAACTAAAAATTCCGAATCATTGATGGGGGTAAAGTCACCGATCGCATGACCGACAACTGAGGTTTGATAAAAACCAACCAAGTCAGTATACTTGCTGGTTGTCGCATCAAATTTGTAGATTCGTAAAGCATCATCGGGGTCCCCTTTTACCGCACCTTCTAATAAAGGATATAAGGTTTTGCGATCGGGACTAAATGCCATTCCTTCAAAACCGCGAGATGAAGCAAGATTCGGAGGCACAATTTCTTGGTTAACCGCAATTCTTCCACTTTCGGGGAAATCTGTGAAGAAACCATCCACACCTAATTCAATAAACTGCTTAAATTCACCTTCCGGAGTTTGCACCGTACCGTCGGGGTTTAAAGTTAAATAACGTTCTTCATTTCGCAAAGTGTAAGGATGAATCTGCATTCCCGCATCGTGCGCCCATTCTACATAAGGACGGACTTCCCCGGTGAGTTGGGTGGTAATTTCTGCATTTCCATCACCATCTGCATCGACGGGATTATCTATAGATTCCCTTAACACAAAACTGTTTTTCCAAGGTCCCACACCTTCAGCGTAAGTTTCACCGATATAATCAAAGACTTCTTTGGTGGCTAAATCTTGATAAGTCGTATCCGGAATACCATCTCCGGTGACATCTTTACCGAAATCGGGAA
Source organism: Rivularia sp. (in: cyanobacteria) (assembly GCA_965234645.1). Lineage (GTDB taxonomy): Bacteria > Cyanobacteriota > Cyanobacteriia > Cyanobacteriales > Nostocaceae > Rivularia. The sequence goes on from OZ248344.1 coordinate 7,026,503, forward strand.
CGATACTTACAAAGTCGCCGTAAACAGCTTTTGCATCTGCTGCATCAAAGTCGGGGTTACTGAAATTAGCGACAATATCGTAAGGTACCGAGAAACCACCACCGTTTTCGTTGATAAAATCGTCTTCAACATCACCGAAAAGCTGCACTAAAGGTAAATCTAAATCAGCTTCGGGAAGCAGATTGTTTTGTAAATCTAGCAGATTGGCAACTTCAAAAGACTGAATAAAAATTCTGCTAGGATCGGTGAAACCAGTTTCTTGCAAAGTTTCAATTAACCGCTCTTCCAACGACAACCCTTGATTATCAAAGAAAGTCGGGTGCTTTGTCTCTGGATATATCCCAACTTTTTCCCCGGTTTCTGCTTCTACTTGCTGTACGAGTTCGATAACTTCTTTGAAAGTAGGAATTTCAAATTCACCATCAAATTCATCGCTACGAAAATCGCGAGGCTGTACCGCTCGCAACTGCTTGATTTCCTCTAAAGTAAAATCTTCAGCAAAATAAGCTGTAACTTCTTCCCCATCAAGGAGTTTTGTAGATTTACGCTCTTCCCCAAATACCTCAGCAACATTAGTGGTATCATCTAAAATTGGTTCGTGACGCGCAATCAACACCCCATCTTTAGTAATTACCAAATCCGGTTCGACAAAATCTGCACCTTCAGCGATCGCTCTTCTATAAGCTTGCAAAGTATGTTCGGGTAATTCCCCACTCGCACCACGGTGAGCAATTACTAACGGTGGTTCGCCATCTAAGGTGTTGAAAAGTACATCGGGATTTTGTGGCGATCGCACTTCTGGAGCAACTATCGCATCGCGTACCTGAGAACCAGTAAATGAGTAATCGGTAAAGAATCCATCTACACCCAATTGAATCAACTGCTCGAATTCTTCTTCTGGGGTTTGCGGTGTACCGTCAGGATTCAGTGTCAGAAACTGTTCTTCGTTCCGCAGAGTGTAGGGGTGAACCTGCAAACCCGCGTTATGCGCCCAATCAATTAACGGTAATATTTCCCCGGTTAGCTGCGTGGTAATTTCAGCTTTGCCATCACCGTTACCGTCAACAGGAGTATCCAAAGGTTCGCGGAGTATAAAGCTGTTCTTCCACGGTCCCAAACCATCAGCATAAGTACTGATATAATTAACGGCTTCTTGATTCGCTAAATCGCCGTAATTGGTATTTTCGTCAAACTTGAAGGGGAAATCTTGGTAAACTTCGGGGTTAGCGTCTGCATTATCTGTATTGAAATTGTAAACAACATCGTAGGGAACCGAGAAACTACCACCGTTATCGCTGAAGTCACCCAAAAGCTGGATTAAGGGAATATCTACACCGGCAGCAGGCATAATGTTTTTATCCAGTTCGATCAAATTTTCGATTTCAAAAGACTGAATAAAAATGCGATCGGGGTTGGTAAATTCTTCCTCAACTAAAGTATCAACCAACTTTTGCGATAGCGAAATATCGATCGGAGTGCCATCAATTAGGGTTCCTTCTTTAGCAAAATAGGTAGGATGCTTGGTTTCCGGGTAAATTCCGATTTTCTTCCCGGTTTCCGCTTCTACATCTTTAACTAACTCAATTACTTCCTTAAAAGTCGGGATTTCGTACTCGTCGTTAAACGCAGTATTCAAAGGACGAACACCGGGAATTCTTTCCCTAGCTCGCAATTCCTTAATTTCACTCAGGGTAAAATCTTCAGAAAACCAACCGCCAATTTTATCCCCGTCAATTTCCTTAACGGTAAGTCGGTCGGTGAATTTATCTAAATCTGCAACATTGGTAGTTTCTGAAGTTACATTCGGTTTACCATTCTCGTCAAATACGATATTTCCTTGCTCATCAAGCTCCACAACCGCTAAAGCATTCTCGTGACGGGCAATTAATTCGCCGTCCTTGGTAGCAACTAGATCGGGTTCGATAAAATCCGCACCGTAGGCGATCGCTAATTTATAGCTTGCCAAAGTATGTTCGGGACGAGAACCGCTAGCACCTCGATGACCGATTACCAAGGGAGTTTGACCGTTCAAAGTATTTAAATCTTGTATATTTGGAGTTGCGATCGGGGCTTCTATCAACTTTCCCGTCGAATCGAAGTGAAGTAAAAACGGTCCGAATTCATCCCCTACCCAAATCGAGCCGTCGTCAGCTATAACAAAAGATTCTACATCAAAATCCGCACCAGTTAACAAGCGTTGCTCGCTATCTTGATTAACTATATCGATAGGAATCAAACGATCGGGGTCAGAAAGCTGAATAAACTTCTCAACTTCAACGGTTCCATTCCCTTCACCTGTTTGCTTAAAATCAGGCTTTAACTGATAAATCCGCAATAAATAATCCGCGCTATTATCTTTACTCCCAAAACCGTTATCCGACAAAAACCAGTAGGAACCATCATTCCCCGGAGCAAACTGCACCCCACTAAAACCTTGCACCGGCTGTCCTTCAAAAGGTCCGGTGCGTCCGTTTGCAGAAATATCGGCACCCGCAGAGGGACCTTCCGCAAAAGTATCCGCTGGTAATGATGCGAATCCTGTTAACTTAACCGCCATTTAGATATTCCTTTATATGTATTTTTACTGACTGAATCGGCGAAATTATAGCCTTGTCTTTAGCCTATATGTAATGTAGTTAATATTTCTATCCATCTGAGTTAATAAAAGATTATCCTCTGATTAATGTTTGATGATTCGGTAGAGACTAATGGCTGTGTTTTTGACCGTAGAAACAAAAAAAACCGACTCCGCGAAGAAGCCGATTAAATTCAAGTTAAATTTTACTTTATAAACTAACAGTTTCAGACTTTTAATTAAGCGATACGGAATGGAGCAAAATTGTTTATTGCCTACTCCCTATTGCCTTGCCCTAATTGTAATTTTTAACGCCGACCTACTTAGTAGCGAGTTAACATTATTTGCATTCTTGCATTCGTGAGATCGCCTATGCCGGGACTTCACCGATCGCGTTTAATGGTTTTAAAAAAGAATGAGTTAAAGAAAGTTCCAGCCATTATAAATAAACCTAATATAGGAGAGGTTTCGGGAACAGAAACAGCAACGGGAATACTTATATTGCTCGCATTAAAGAATCCAGTTCCAGCACTATTGCTACTGATGAAGAAACCAGCGATCGATGGATCGTCCGGTTCGGATATAATTCCAGTAAAAGCTGAGGAACGTAATAGTCCTGGCTCGCGAAGGAAACCCTCTTCTGTTATAAAACTTGCGTAAAGTATTAAATTAACTGGTCCTACTGATACGTCAAATCCAAGAGCATTGACATTATTAGGTAAATTTACAGTGATATTACCACGAACCGATCCTCCTCCACCTGCGAAAAAAGCACCTATAGTTGAACCGGAACTTGTTCCTACACCGTTGAATAGATTTGGTGTTACAGAAACATCATTAGAAAATATAGTTGTGTCAGAAAAAGACCTAGATTCGCCAAAGTCAAGAGTTTCGGTGGGAGTACTCAGAGCCGCTTTCCACTCGTCGCGATCGGTAAACAATTGGAAAGCGTTGGCTGGAGTTGTACTAGCAATTATTGCGACTACAGGTATGCTTGCAAAAGCAACTGCGAAATTATGGAGACTAGTCATCGTTTGTTCTTAAAGGTTTATAACAGATTATGACACATAGTAAAATTACGGGTTATTACAATTTTTTAAAAGCTGGACTAAACACTATATTTAAAAAGAGAAGCGATAAGCCTACGGCACCGCTGCGCCGATCGCAACATACCCCATAAGCAGATAAGATACCTACATATAGGTTGAATAACGTTTTACGTAAAAATAAATAAAAGGGACTTAAAGCACACAGTGGAACAATTAAACCGTTTGTTGTCAATGACTCTCGATGAACTTACAGAATACAGCACCGATGCCCGTAAAATTGAAAAACTGCGACGGAAGATTTGTTTAGCTGTACCAATGGCAGAACTGCGACAGGTAAAAGAAGAATTATTGACTCAAATGCCGTCGGGTGAACTAAATAAAATTATTGAAGAACAGCGGCAAACAGTAGCTTTACCGTTTTGGGGAATTGCTGGTTTGGGTTTGTTACTCGGAATTTCGCTTCATCAATACATCGGCTTGTTACCTGCGATCGGTGGTACTTTTGCTGCGATCAAAATTCAGAAATTAGGTTGGGAAATGCAAGCCAAGCGTCTTTTGCTGCAAACACTTGAAGATATCGAAGTTCGTGCCAAGCAACCAAATTGACAACTGGTTTCAAGATTCATAGTTGCGATGCCCGCGCTTTTATTTAACAATTTTATTAGGGCGGTTCATCCCAACTACAAACCAATTAAATCTAATGTGGTAAACCACTAAATATATCAGAATATTTCTACAGGCGAACATCTTCTCGCATCATCACAAGTTGCAAATCTGACCGATCCATTTGGGTTGATTTGGAAGAGGAAGTTATCAGGGCTGTATGTTGGGTGACGAGTTTTTGTACCAGCGTAAACAGGATTATAGCCCAATATAACTAGTCCCTTTGCAGAAGAACTCAATTTCATTGTTTGCTGCACAATAACAGAACGTCTATTATTTACGTCATAATATCTGGTAAGCATAATACCTGAGTAGCCATTCATACGCAAAACACTCTCGTAGATTACCCCAGCATTACTGAATCTCAGCCTCCACTGTCCATAAATGGGATTAGATTGAGCAATCTTGAAGGATGAAGACGACGGAAGGCTTGGGGAAGGTGTCTGTGTTGATACTTTTTTAGATAAATCTAGAGCCTTAACCTGTTGCATTCCAATCGATAAGGTTAAAGCTACCAGAGAAACGAAAGTTGCTGTCGGAGCAGTTAAATTTGTTTTGAGATAATTCATCGTTCAGTTCATGAAATTAAATTACAGAGATGACTTGGATCTTTTATACCGTATAAGCAGATTTTATTTATTAATTTTTTTAACAATAGATCATCGTGTTAATACGGAGGATTTAATCTATCGGATGGTGACTTCTTTGATAAATCAATTTCGCCTCCTATGTTTTCTCAGTCAAACAATCAAAAAAAAGCATAAGTTGAAACAATTCTTAATTTTGTCTGTAGTATTAACTGTTGCAATAAAGGGCGATCGCAACACAAGGAGACGGCTATAAACGAACAAAAAAACACCTAGCCAACCGTCCGGTTACTAGGTGTACAATTAATAGCTTACTTATTTAGAGCTAACTGATTTAAGCAATGCTTTCAATCTTGATTACAATATCGTTGAAGTCTGCGTCACCACCGTTGGGTAAGTCTTCAAAACCGAAGGTGCTATCATCCAAGAACTTAATATGGTCGAAGCTACCGTTATCGGTGTTAGCTCCCAAGTATGGGAAGTAAACCTCTGCCACACCGCTTAACGCTTCAGATAAATTACCATCGGCAATGATTACGGGAACGACAATCGAACCTGTGTCAAATTGAACGCTGCCGCTTTCTGTATTGTCGTCGCTGGTGGAAAATTCGGGAGAAGCAAGTGTTGATAAAGCGGCTTGTAAATAACCATCTTCACCAACTTGTACGCCATTAACACTACCGTTGATATCATCAACTTTGTAGAAGTAAACTTCGTTATCGAAATCAGCTTCTCTACTAATAGTAAAATCTACTGTTACTTGACCATCAAAACCGCGTAGGTCAATTAGTTCAACTGTAGTCCCATCAACATCTGTAGTAAAGATTTCATTTTCCCCAGAAGCTTCAAGGGAAGCAATTTCGTAAAGTGTGGTAGTATTGCTTTCTTCATTCGCAACCGCTAACAAAGGACTACCGTTAGGACTATCAACAGCGGCAATAAACTGCAATCCTTCAGGAGCAATATCGCCTTCTGTGCGAATGTACTGGATAAACGAGGGCGCGGTTGGGTTGCTCAGATCGTAAACCAAGACACCACCACCAGCACGTTCTAAACCAACAAATCCATAAGGCTTACCATCTACCATTCCAACGGTTACAGATTCGGGTTCGGCACCTTTATCATCGGAGCGATCGTCAAATTCTTCTGCAACTCCATCGTTAGCGTTGAAGAGTTCGGGAGTTTGTGCGGCAAGAATTTGAGCGATTCGATCGCCGCTGTCAAATACTTGGTTGCCGAATTCATCCCAAATCGAGAAGGAACGAGCGCCGTAACTAAATAACTGGTCAAAATCATCGTCTCCATCCAAATCGCCAAGAGTTTTGGTAATTTTCAAGCGACCAAGATTTTCATCTTCCTGTAGTTCGTCAGCGTTGGAGAAGACAGTCGGATCGAGTGTGACATCCTTGATGCGTTCTTCTTCATTGAAGATATCGCCTTCTTCTACAGTTACATCACCATTTTCATCCTCAATATCACCATCGGGACGAATGCGGGCATCTCCTTCGTTAGCAGTAATGTAGTAGGTTTTACCATCTACTTCAAAGCTATCGATCGCATCTGGCTGATACATCCCAAAGACGGGATAATTTTGCAGGTTGATTTCACCATCTTCGTTACTCGCATCGAGTTTATTACCTTCTGCAAAATCGATAATTCCCAATACAACAGGTGTGGGGTTGGGGTTGAGAGGAACTGTTCCATCAACGGGAATATCTTCGTCAAGTAAACCAAAGTCATTGTCGTTAAGCACGGCTAAACGTCCATCAGGTAGCAATGCTAAACCTTCAGGCTTATCACCAGCTTGATAACCAATTGAAGGTAAGTTTGTCACCTTGATTTTGTTGACAGGATTAATACCTACTGATACAAGTTCATCTGCCGTATGTTGCTCAAGAGTTTTTCCTGGTAACAAGGAAGTAGTGTTAAGAACGTTTGTCGCACCTTTGAGATCGATTTCAAAAATGAACTTATCCGCATCCGCACCAACTTCCGAATCGCGCTCGATGACCTTGAATTTACCGTTACCCGCATAAACCGCATCACCAATCTTATCAACTCTACCGCCGGGACGAACTGCGGGGTCTTCGAGTAAGTAAACATACTCAGAAACTGGCTCGCCTGTAGTAGGATTGATACCCAGAATCCGAATGACATCAGAAGCATTAGAAGCTGCTCTATCTGGGTTAGCTAAAGGTGTCTGGATAAATGCGTAGAGAATATTTTCGTCGGTATCCAGAGCTACAGCTTCAAAACCACGGTTGCTGCGACGATTAAAATATTCTGCTGGTAAAGTTTCTGCACCGTAGGTACCTGACGATCGACCGCCTAATGCACCCGTTCCCGACGGTACAAAGCGCTCAATTAATTTACCAGTAGAATCGAAATTGTAAATAGCCGGACGGTATTCATCAACCATCCAGTAGCTACCGTCAGGTGCAATTACTACACCTTCTAAATCAGCACCATATTCGTCATAACCGAGCAGATTACCAAACAAATCTACAGGTTCTTCATCAACCCCAGCAATGTTAGGACGACCAGTAATAGGAGTTGTACCGTCTCTGGTTAGTAAAATCGATGATAGATTTTCAATTGCACCAGTAGTTTCGTTGAGTTCAAACTTAACAACTTGGGCTTGATAGTCGGGTAAAGCAAAAGGACGCTCGTTACCACCATCACCATCAACATCCGCAGAATTACCATTTGGACCTCGATCGGGAACGGTAACAAACTTTAAATTACCGTTATCAGCTGTTCCTTCATAAAAAAGACCTGATAAACCACCAAGCAAGATATCTTGTCCTACGGTTATTTCGGTAGAATCATCAGGGTTTTCTGTAGCAGTTGTACCCAGAACTGGTAAGTTAGAAAACTGATATTGGTTGAGAGTTGGTTGACCTTTGCTATAGTCTTTGAAACCCAAAGGTAAGATATCTTGTACGGTTGCAGTTTCGATATCAACAACTGCGATCGCATTGTTTTCTTGCAGCGTCACAACTGCTGTTTTACCGTCGGCTGATACTGCGATGTATTCTGGTTCTAAGTCTTCAGCAACTGTAGCAGCAGTTCCATCCGCTGTTTCGCCAAAGATACGAACGCCCTTGTTAATTAACTCTTGCTTGCGATCGTTGAAACCTGTAAAAGAAGCAGTTGTGACATTGGCATCAGTGACATTACTAAGACCATTGGAAATATCAATGATGCTGATAGAACCTTCCGGGTCATTATCATATGTATCATTTGGTTCCCCTTCATTAGCAACGATTACCTTAGTACCGTCGGGGGTAAAAGTAACCATATCGGGAAGCGCACCAACTGTAACCCCAGATAGAAGTTCGCCATCGGTGCTGTAGAAAAGAACCTTACCGTTATCTTGCTTATTTTCAGCTTCAACTGCGATCGCAACGATACCGTTTTTAACTGCAACGCTGTTAGCACCACCAGCGCTAAAATTATCATCAAGTACGTCAGTGATAAAAATTTCACCAAACTTTGTAGGGTTCGCTGGGTTACTAATATCAACAATTTCTACAGTATCGCCAGTTGTTACAAATAACCGTTGAGTTGTGGAGTCATAAGCAACAATTTCCGCGCCGTCTTCACTTGTAAAAGTGCTGAGTTGACTTAGATTAATTTTGTCCATGTTCTATCAGGGCTTATGGTAACTAAATAAATGGGTAAGAACTGTCCGTATAAGCATACGTGTTAAATAAATTACCATTACTCGGAGTTACAACCAAGTATTAGGAGGTACCTTGATTATAGAAATGACAAATATTTAATCAAAGCATAATCAGACTTTAAACAAGGAAAATATCTACTTGAAATATTGGTTTGAGTAAAATAGCTCTATATCTTAATCTTCTAGAAAACTAAATCTGCCAGCGATACAAGAATAAGCGTCATTATCTAATGTTGTAGATAAATCCAAAATGTTTAACAGAAATTTTTACCTGATAATAGTAGTTGCCATAATTGTTTTAGGAGTATCAATTTTTCCTTTTTTTCAAGCTCGTACAAAGTGGGTACAAGAAGTAGTAATTTCCTTTGAGGATAACAAAAGATATCCGACTGGTTTTGCTATTGACGGAAAGAATGTTATTGCCTTAACTTTCCAACATCCTAATCATTACCAAAGTTCTGATTCAAAAAAACCATATATACCGAATCGAATTTATGTTTACACTCACGATGGGAAAAATTGCTTACAACAAGCCCAATTCAATGCAAATGAAGGAAAATCGTTAGAAGATTATGGATATGGTCTTGGTTTTAATGCCACTATTGATGGCGATACAATATTAGCTGGAGGTAATATTTTTGTCCGTTCGGGAGAAACTTGGTCGTTCAGTACTAAACTTCAACCTCCTTTATCAAAAAAAGCGAGAATGGCTAAATCAATTGCTCTTAGTGGAGATACTGCGGTAATTGGCTCTCAATCTGCAACTCATGTGTTTCGACGCAACCCGGATACAGATAATTGGTTTTTTGAAGCCGAAATCAAAAGAAGTCATGCTTCAAACACTGATTATGAAGGTGCAGTTGCTATTGATGGCGATACGCTTGTCGATGGAAATCGTGTATATCGTCGCAGTTCCACAAACGATTGGCTCCCCGAAGCCGAACTTACTTTAAATGAGAAGCCAATTGAAAAGATTTCCGAAATTGATATTTCTGGTAATACCATTGTTGTGGGGATGCAGACTGAATTTAATACCAAAGACGACCAAAGGGGCTTGGCTCACGTATTTGAAAGAAACCCCAACACTGGAGCATGGGAATATAAGACAAAGCTTGTTCCACATGATATAGTTCCTTTTGCCATTTATGGTTTTGGAAGTTCTATTGCCATTGACGGTTCGACAATTATTGCTGGTCATGGTTTTTATGTTTCAAATAAACTTGCGTATGCTCTAAGCTGGTTTACACCAAAACCAAAAGGACGTGCTTACATCTTTGTAAGAAATGAAAAAGGACGTTGGTTGCGTTCTGCAAAACTTAGACCTAACAATAATCAACCCACAGGGGGTGGGGTGAATATTTCCGGTAATCGGGTAATTATTAGCGGGAAAAATGATAGAAAATTGTACATTTACCACCATAGTTGATTGAAGTAATTACAAAGCTATTAAATGATAGAAATAGCGAGCAGTGCAGATAATTAATGTTTCCGGTAATAACAGAACTTACGCAATTCCAACAGTTATCCACCCCCACCTTTTATCCGTGGAGGGTTGCAGCATTTTACGCAGCACCATTCATAACATACCTTTAATAAAAGGTAGATTAGTTAGCGCAATAGTAAGAATTGTCGCAGAATTTAAGACATCCTACGTAAACACGATCGCGGATTGTCAAAATGCGTAATATATTTATCCAATACAACAAAAACTAAATTATTTACAGATAAAACAGTAGTGCAGCTTTAATATGATTACTGAGCGCAAAAGTATGTTTATCTAAATACTAGTACCACACAGCTTAAATAGCGCACCCCTAATTTTAATGGTCAGAAGTCGGGTTTTTAGAACACGTATCTGTAATACGCTCACAAATTTTATAAAAACCCGACTTCTCAATCGGAGCCTCAAGTGTCTTCTTGTGATCCTTATGTCCGATCCTGATATTAATACTAAGCTGATGTGCAGCTAAATTGTATACGGCGAAACCGTGAAAATATTGTAGTGCGTTAACGTTCACGCGGAGCGTGCGGGTCAGTCTGTCCGAAGGACATGCATCTTGCTCGCTAGTCTTATCCAAATTAAATGCGTAACAACTTACCTGTAAATATGTAAAATTATTTATTATATATTCTTTTGACTGTATGCAAATTAACCTCACCCCTTCCCTTCTAAGGCTACCGCGTACATACAATATCGAATGGCACTCCATAACGTTTCGATCCCCCCTAACCCCCCTTGAGAAAGGGGGGAACCGGATAATAAAAAAACACCTAGTAACCAGATGGTTAACTAAGTGTAAATACTTGTATAAATTACTTAAAACTTCCAAATTAGCGGCGGTTGCTAGTGTCCGCGTCTTGCTTGATATCTGCAAAGAGCGAGACGCGAACACTACGAAAATTAACTGCTAACTGATTTAAGCAATGCTTTCGATCTTGATAATGATGTCGTTGAAGTCTGCGTCACCACCGTTGGGTAAGTCTTCAAAACCGAAGGTGCTATCATCCAAGAACTTAATGTGGTCGAATGTACCGTTATCGGTGTTAGCGCCCAAGTATGGGAAGTAAACCTCTGCCGCACCGCTTAATGCTTCAGATATATTACCATCAGCAATGATTAGGGGAACGACAATCGAACCTGCGTCAAATTGAACGCTGCGACTTTCTGTATTATCGTCACTGGTGGAAAATTCGGGAGAAGCAAGTCTTGCTAAAGCGGCTTGTAAGTAACCGTCTTCACCAACTGCTACACCGTTTACACTACCGTTGATATCATCAACTTTGTAGAAGTAAACTTCGTTATCGAAATCAGCTTCTCTACTGATAGTGTAGTTTACTGTTGCTTGTCCGGTGAAACCAGTTAAATCAATCGATTCAACTACAGTTCCATCAGCCAAAGTGGTAGCTGCGATCGCATTTTCTCCTACAGGTGGCTGTTCTACGAAATCTTCCAAAACCGTATCTTCACGGAAGTCAAGGTTTTGAATCCGCATATCTTGTGCGGGTGCAACATCAGCCATATCAAAGGCTTCGGTTGAGAAGTTGTCAACCAAGTACTCAGCTAAAGCATCTTGCTCGGTTCCCGTTTCTGCAAAAGTAGCTTCACCTGCGGCAATATCTTGCTCTGTGAGATCGACGCGGTTTTCACCAAAGAATGGGAAGGGATAACTATCACCACCACCAGCTAAGAAGTTGAGGGTTACTAAACGAATTTCGCGGCTCGCGTCGCCAACTACTTCCCCTTCTTCGACAACTACATCTTGAATGTTACCATCTTCGTCTGTAATCGCTAAACTGCGAACGCGATCGCCATCGGTTGCAATTCCGGTAACGTCACCATCAGCATTTCTGGTAAATTCAATTGCCTGGTTGTCGGTGTCAAAGCTAAATTTAATACCGCCAACTTGCGGGAATTGACCGGGTGTAGCATCTCCACCGCTAGCTGCTACAGAGTGTTCGAGAATCTGCTTTAATTCTGCTGCTGTAACGGTTAACAAGCTTAATTCGTTATTGAAGCGGAGACTATTCTCAATATCTAACTGAGAAATTTCTCCTTCTTCTTTGATATCCCCATTTTCCTGGGTAGGTAATTCGTCACCGTCGTTACTGATAAAGCCGATGGGGGCACGAATACCACCACCGTTTTTGATGGAAACGGTAACTGATGGGTCAATTTCTTTGGCGTAAGCTAAGTTAGCATCGGCAGTTAAGTTACCTAAATTGGTTTCTTCGGTACGAACTTCACCGCGACGACCTTCTAAGAATACGTCAGTTTCACCAAATACGTTACCGTCTTTTGCAGTAACGATACCATCTACAGCATCGGTAAGTTTTTTGACTAATTCGCCTTTGGTTTCATCGCCGAATGCATCTTCCTCTCCCCACAAAGCTTGGACTTGTGCTTCGGTGGTGGCAAAAGCACCGCTGACGTTTTTATCTATGCTGTCAGCAATAACTTTACCTTCAGCATCAAAATCAACTACCAAGCGACCGACGTAAGAATACTCACCATCAGTGCTGACAATTACCGCAGTATCACCATCTTTATTAGTGGTAACGAAGGGATAGTCTTCGGCAGGTGTATCGCCAGGATTCAAACCGCGTGCAACGTCTTCACTGTCGGCTTGTAAAGTATCGGAACCACCAGCAATTACAACATCAACGCCGCTGAGTTTTCCGATTAATTCTTTCTCTAAAGCGATTTGCTGCAAGTGACTGACCAAAACAACTTTGTTAACACCTTGGTCGTTAATAAGTTGGTCAATATAAGGTTGCAATATCGCAGCTAAAGCATCCATGTCATTGCCAGAACCCAGCACCTGGACATCACCGGGGGAAGAAATGCTTCGCAGTAATGGAGTTGTCGCACCAACTACACCAATTTTCTCGCCACCTTCTTCAATAACAGTTGCGGGTGCAATCTTGGGTACGTTTGTGCCAGCTAAAGATTCTTCGGGACCGCTTTCAAAAGCTGTGCTGGGGAGAATGTCGCTGGTATATAATCCGGCGAGATTGCTATTGGAAAAATCTAAGTTAGCGCTTAAATATGGGAACTGAGAACCCACCCAGCGATCGTCGCTTAGTTCTGCACCACGGTAATCGGGAGCAATAATATCTTCGATGGTGTCGGTTCCCAGGTCGAATTCATGGTTCCCGAATGCCGAAGCATCGAATGCGATCGCATTCATAATCGAAATATCTACACGACCACCACCTTCGCGCAAACTACCATAAGAATCAGCGTCTCCGTCGTTATCTACATCTTGAGGTAAGTTGTAAAAGTCGTTGTAAACATTGTTAAACACTCCATTATCGCGGAAAGTTCTATCCCCTGCGGCTGAGAAGAAAGGTCCGGATAAGTAGTTATCTCCCGCCGATAAAGTGATGGAATTATCAACTTCGTCTTCTAAATAATCAACGATCGCCGCAAAATTAGCAGCTCTATCGATCGCATCTACTCCACCTTCTAAGTCGGAAGCGTGAAGAATTTGTAAGGTGTAATTAGCTGAATTATTAGTATCGGGAATGCTAGCGTTATAGATACTTAATGTTCCGCTTTCTTCGTTAGTAACTGCTAGTAAAGAGTTGCCATTTGCGCTATCTTGTGCATCGATGAAAGTTAAACCTTCTGGGCTTAAATCACCTTCGTTGTTGATGTATTGCACGAAGCTAGCTGCGGTAGGGTTGCTAACATCAAATACCATTACGCCGCCAGTTCTTTCCAAACCAACGTAAGCATAGGTTTTGTCGCCAACTTTACCTACAGTTACACCTTCGGGTTCGGCTCCTTTGTCATCGCTGCGGCTGTCGAAACTATCCGCAGAACCTTGGGAGTTGAATTTTTCGGGAACTAGTTGAGATGTCAGTTTACCGATTAAATCGCCGCTATCGTAAACTAATTCACCGCTGCTGTTAAAGATAGAAAAGGAACGAGCGCCGTAAGCGTAGAGTTCTTCAAATTCTCCGTCTCCGTCAGTATCGCCAAGGGTGGTGGTGATATTTAAACGACCGAGATTTTCGTCTTCTTGCAGTTCGCTTGCGTTAGGGAAAGCAGTTGAATCGAGGGTGACATCTTTTACTCGTGCTTCTTCGTTGAAATCAGCACCTTCTTCAACCAATACGTTATCGTCGTCATCCTCAATATCACCATCGGGACGAATGCGTGCATCCCCTTCGTTTGCGGTGATGTAGTAGGTTTCGCCGTTAGCTTCATAGCTGGCGATCGCATCCGGTTGATACATCCCAAATAAATTGGGGTAGTTAGCGAAGTTTATGCCGTCGTCTTCGTTACTAGCATCAAGTTCTACGGTACTACCCATAATTTGACCGCGAATTTCGCCCATTGGAAATTCTTCGGTATGGATGTTGAAGTACAAATTCACATCTTCGTCTGTGTTTGCAGCTTGCAAATCGGCAACGAAATTACTTAAGCTTGTACTGGCTGCGGTATCTGTAGTTTCCCAAACCCCAGAAATTGTAGTTGAACCGTTATCGTTAATTGTAATAGTGCGATCGTCGGTATCTTGTGCGGGTCCGAAAATACCAAACACAACCGGACCACCTGCTCCCCGTGCGGCGTTGTGGAAGTGTACCCCGGTTACATCATCACCTGTATCGGCAGTTTGAACTGCTCCACCTGCTAATGTCCCAAAATCCAAACCGGAAACGGTCATGGTATAATTTAGGGCATTTCCCGCTTGATTGAGTTGCAATAAAGCGTTTCCTGTAGCTGTAGAAGCATTAGGTGTAACTTCCTGAGAACCATCAAATGTTGCTTTGAATGGTTTTAATGTCGGATTAGCACCGCTCCAGTCTTTGTATCCCAAAGGTAAAATACTTGTAACCGTACCTTGTTCAATGTCAAGAACAGCAAAAGCATTGTTTTCTTGCAAAGCGACAAAAGCTGCTGTTCCATCGGGAGATACAGCGATGTATTCTGGTTCAAAATCTTCGGCTGCTGTGGATGCAGTTTTCGTTCCATCAGGATTGGTTTTCTCGCCAAAAATTCTTACTCCCTGACTTCTCAAAGTAGCTTCCTGACCGTTAAAATCAGTGAAACCGGCAGTAGTAACAGTAGGATTAGAAATATCGGAAACATTAATAATGCTAACCGAACCTTCTGGATCGACGGTAAATCTATCGTTGGGTTCACCTTCGTTAGCAACCAATACCTTGCTACCGTCGGGGGTGAAGGTGAGCATATCAGGTAAAGCACCTACCGTTACCTGAGATAATTCAGAATAGTCAGAAGCGTTGAAGAAAACAACTTTGCCGGGGTCAGTTACCGTATCAGCAGAAACAGCTACAGCAACAACACTATTCTTAACTGCTACACTTTGAACTCCATCACCGTAGCTAGAAAGGTCAATTTGGTTAATTACTTTAGGGTTGCTGGGGTCGGAAACATCAACAGCTTGCAGGATGGGAGAACCTTCTTCAATGCTATTTGCATTATTCTCTCCTGCTTCTCCAGTCACAAAGATGCGCTGAGTTCCAGAATCGTAAGCAGAAATTTCTGCACCTTCTAATTTAATAGTTCCAGCAAAATTCAGCATATTTTGGGAGTTATTCTGTACGTTTTGATTACTTATTGACAAACTTGCAACTAACGGATCGTGGTCACTAGTCTGAGTAGTTTCCGCAAATTCAGAGTTTAAGTGTACGATATCAAACTCTGATTTGTCAGCTAAGTTCTCACTAACCAAAATATGATCCAAGGATTGGGAGTTACCTTGGAAAATAAAACTGTAACGCTCGTTTTCTGGAACAGTTTCTGTTAAATTTGTCAAGCTTTCCGCCAAAGTTTCAACGGGAGAGACAAACTCAAATTCGTTCAAATCACCAACTACAACAACATTCGCGTTTGCATCTGCTGCTAAAATTCCATCAACGTAACCTTTGACAGCTTGCGCTTGTGCTTGACGCTCATCAAGGCTGCCGTTAACATTCACATCTTCTTGTCGCGCTTCAAAAGGTTGCTCAACTCCTAAAATCGGAGCGCTACCACCTTTAGAAGAAAAATGGTTATTAACAACCGTAACTTCTTCACCGTTGAAAGTGAATTTCGCTGCTAACGGTAAGCGACTATCGAAGAAAGGATTGCTTTCATCAGTTTGTTGAGCTTGTGCGTCGGTAATTGCAGTTAAAGAACCATCTACAAAATCAACGCGATCGCCATTATAAAGGAAAGCAGTGCGAATATTACCACCGGGTTGACCGCCGCTGGTGTTTTCACCGATAAAAGTATTGTCGATAAAACTGTATGTGGGACCTCCAGCATCAGCGATCGCACTTACCAACTGTTGCAAAGTTTGATTTGCTGCTGTTACACCATCATCATCGGAACCAGTATTATCTTGAATTTCCTGCAAACCGATGATGTCGGGAGTTTTTAAGTTGCTGACAATTTGATTTGCGATCGCGCTAAATCTTCCATCTGCTACATCTGTATCCCCATCTGCATCGTTGGGATCTAAGTTCAGCACGTTGTAGCTAGCAACTGTCAGCTTATCTGCACCACCTGTTAAGTTAGTAGTTTCTGGCTGGATAGTTGAATCAGTGACGGTAAATGGTTGAGTTGGGTAAATCTCGAAGTTTCCGAAACCGTAACCAACAACCCCGGTAACGTCTCCTAACTTTGCACCAACGTTAACTTGGGGAATATCAAATCCTGGTAAAATTCCCGAATCTTCATTAATTTGAACTCTTTCGGGGTTGAAATCATCGGGGCTGATATTTAGAGTACCGCGATCGCTTAAACCTGTAGCGTTTTCACCATTATCTATAACGGTAAAAATTTCCCCAAAGCGATTGGTAGGTGAAACAGCTACCGCATCTTTCGCAGTGACTCGCATTGCTTCTAAAGACTCGAAGAAATCAATCCCATCGGTATCTGGTTCAAAACTACCGAAAGCATCATCATCAATATTTTCGGTAGGAGGAATTCTACCACCGCTACCAATTATTGTTGCTGTGGGAAGAGTATTACCGCTAGATTTTACGGATCTGCTAGAGCTACTAATTTGAGTTGTGGAAAGATTTCCCGTATCCGCACCACCGGGAAAGAATTCGCTAACCGTACCGCTAACTTCTACATCATCACCAACTGTAACCGTAACCGTTGAATTAGAACCAGTGAATACAAAAATCGCGTCGGAAGTCGCTATGTTACCATCTCCCGCACCTTGGATGTAATAGCCGTTGCTATCGACTGCGGTAACGATACCTGTTGTAGTTACAGTTTGTCCGAGAAGCGGTGAAGTATGAGCGGCACCTTGGATTTCGTAAATAGGTGTTATTGAATCTTCGGATTCTACAGGAGTTGTATCGTCATTATCGTCGTCAGAATCATCACCAGAAAAAGTCTGTGATGCGTTGATATTTCCTTTCGTATTGCTACCGTCAACGGCAACCCAACTAAAATCTGAGTCTTCGCTACCCGTGCCTTGTAATTGTAAGGAACTATTTGCAAGAGTTGAATTTGTTTGAGAAACGCCAATATCAGTACTAGTCAACCCATCAGCAGCACCACCAACCGCAGTGAAACTTCCTTCATAACTGAGGAATTGCACTACATTATTATTATTGTCTACTAAAGCGATACCGTCTGGCGCTCCATTTTGAATGCCACTGATATCAACAGCAAAAGTTCCAAAACCATTGCTTTGCTCGGAAATCGTACCAGTTAAATTTCGGGTATTGTAAACAGTTCCATTGCTTCCATTGTAAAGAACGATTGACCAACCTGTAATATCAGTTCCCGCAGGACCAGCAATCTCGATAAATTCATTAGTATCATTACCGGCGTTATCGTAATGAAACTCGTTAATAAATACAGTTGCCACAGTCAGGATTCTCCTAATTAATAGTTATACGCAACAATGCTAAATTTTCCAAGTCACTTAACTAAGCTGACTCAGTTATTAGATAGAAATCAAACTATCTTACGAATAGTTCCCGACGTTAAAAATCTCGCAATCAAAAATTACTCAACTACGCTCAATTCTCGCTACCAGCATCTCAGAATTAATCAAAGCTAGTATCTATCTGTCGGTTAAAAAAACAGTTACTTTACGTGTTTATCTGTAACTATAGCAGTATATTTTGTATCTACTTCTACATCGTTTGCCGATTGATTAGAGTTAATAAAAATCTTGTTTATAACAAGTCCGCCGCGCACGATTCCAATTGTCTGAGCCATAGAATTTGTTTGTTAGTTAACTAATTTGAGGTATTTACTTTAATTCAAAATCAAACTGCAAGAGCTTTTGCTGAATTAAGAATAAATACGTGTAAATACTGATACTTTACCTTAAAATGCTAAAAAAATTGATTAAGAAATAATCCCTTTTAGATTAAGGTTTGTTTAAAAACGTATTTTATTAAATAATGGATTTATAAATGCTTCTCAATTAAGTTAAGAGTGAAAAACAAGTATTTAATATGCTGTTAATAACATTCTTATAACTTATGTATCTTCCTATTCATGGAATAATTCTATTATCCAAAATCCAAAATTGTCTGACTTCGGATAGGCTCCTAAATACTTTGTATTATCTCGTTATGTGGAACGATATCTAAAAAATAATATATAAAATGGAAAATAACGCTACAATCTCTCTATGATTTATCTTTTTTCAAAGTAAAAACAGAATATAATTGTAAATAAACTTACAAGTATTTTATTTATAAATCAAAAATATAGTATTTATTACTACAATTTAAAATTAAGGATTAATGTTTATAAAAATTAGGTAAAAACGTCGTTTTTAAATTTTGAAAACTAGTTTGTAGTAAGGACTTTAGTCCTCGCATGAAAGGACTAAAGTCCTGACTACGAACCGGGAGCTATTAAATGATTAGTAAGTACAAAAAAAACCGGGTTTCTTGACACCTTTAATTCTAATTATTATGTATTTTCTTATAAAACAAAATATAAAAAAACGCAGCCTGCACCCTGATAATACGTGCAGAAATCAAAACCTTAACCGAAGCGTCCAGAAACGTAATCGCGGGTACGACGATCCAGTGGATTGTTAAAAATTTGGTCGGTGATGCCAAATTCAACCATTTGACCTACACGACTTTCGTCGGTGCTGAAGAATGCTGTAAAGTCGGCGACACGCTGCGCTTGTTGCATATTGTGAGTAACGATCGCAATTGTTAATTCACCGCGCAAGCTATCAATTAACTCTTCAATTTTCATCGTTGCGATCGGATCTAATGCCGAGCAAGGTTCATCCATTAGCAATACTTTTGGTCTAACTGCTAATGAACGAGCAATACACAAACGCTGTTGCTGTCCACCAGACAAACCCAAAGCTGATTTATGCAGTTTGTCTTTGACTTCATCCCACAAAGCTGCGCCCTTAATTGCGGATTCGACAATACCATCTAGTTCAGATTTGGGGCAATGTCTGGCAATTCTGATTCCGTAAGCTACGTTATCGTAAATGCTCATGGGAAAAAGATTCGGCTTTTGGAACACCATCCCAATTTGGCGGCGCAATCTGTTGAGGTTAACGCGGGGTGAATAAATATTCTGACCGAAAAAATTGACTTTTCCATCAATTTTTACATTAGCTTCCAATTCGCCAATACGATTGAGAGATTTAATGAAAGTTGATTTACCGCAACCCGAAGGACCGATAAGTGCTGTAACTTGCTTCTGGTAAATATCTAAAGACACTCCTTGAAGTGCTTTGAAAGTACCGTAATAGAAAGCAAGATTTTTAACGGTAATAGCTGGAATTAAGTTACTCATGAAGAAAGAACAAGAGGCGATTATTCAAATAGACTGAAGTATGAAACTTATAGCGTGAAGCCTTAGTGTCTTTATCTTTTTCTACTGGTAATGAAGCGAGAAAGAAGATTCAACAAGAAGATTAAACCCACCAATACAATCGAAGCAGTCCAAACTAATTGGAAAATCTTGGGATCGTCTTGTTGGTAGAAGCGATAAATTAATACTGGTAACGAAGCTGTAGGACGAAGCAACCCTTCAGACCAAAAATCGCTGAACAATGCCGTGAAAATCAATGGTGCGGTTTCACCAGAAGCACGGGCGATCGCCAATAAAGTTGCTGTTGTGATTCCAGGTAATCCCGCAGCCAGCACAACGCGAGAAGTAGTTTGGAAGCGATTTCCTCCCAATGCTGCCGATGCTAAACGTAGAGAATTAGGAACGAGTTTTAAGACTTCTTCAGTTGTCAGAGCGATAACTGGAAGCATAATAACTCCCAAAGCAAAACCACCGGCGATCGCACTAAATTGTTTGGTTGTGGCTACGAAAACACCGTAAGCAAATACACCGACAACAATCGAAGGTACGCCAGTCAGAATAGTGGTGATAAATCGCACAATACTTGCAAAGATAGAATCTCCACCAAATTCCGATAAAAATATTCCCGTCATTACTCCAACAGGAACGCTGAATAATGAACCAATTGCAACCATTTTGATGGTACCAAAGATCGCATTGGCAAACCCAAAATCAATTACTTGGTTAACAAACATCCCTGGTTCAAGATTGGACAATCCTCGTCCGAGAATCTCCCATACCAGCGAAAACAAAGGTAACAGCGCCACAAATGTGAGAAAAAAAGCAATCGCACTCATTCCATATTGGAACACAAACCTTTCAGGCGACAGAGGATTACATACTTCCCTTGCTACGAACAAATCAATTTCCGGACGTTTTCTAGCACTCATTTCCCTCAACCCTACAGAAAAGTTTTTCAACGCGAATTCTAAGCAGAAGTACTGCTAACTAGCGGGCATAGACGTAATAGAAATTACTTGTCCTTTCGCTTCAGTAACTGCACTAATACCACAGCCCCGATGTTGACTGCTAGAGTAACAACGAACAAAACCAGAGCTAAATAAGTCAAACCTCCGACGTGCAGTCGATTTTCAGCTTCGGCAAATTCATTCGCTAATATAGCCGGAATTGTATAACTGGCATCCAGCAACGAAGCACTGATGATTTCCGAGTTTCCAATTACCATCGTTACAGCCATTGTTTCCCCTAAAGCGCGTCCCAAAGCCAGCATAGTAGCACCAACAAGACCAGAGAAGCCAGTAGGTAATAATACTTTAAAAATTGTCTCCCAACGAGTAGCACCCAAAGCCATCGAACCGCTGCGGTAATGTTGGGGTACAACTAACAAAACATCGCGGCTAATTGCTGCCATTGTTGGCAAAATCATAATAGCCAGAACGATTCCCGCAGTTAATAAATTATCGCCACTAGGTAATTCAGTATTAAACAAGGGTATCCAGCTAAAGTTTTCCGACAACCAGGTTTGTAGAGGTACCAGAATGGGAATTAAAACATAAACAGCCCACAAACCAATGATGACGCTGGGAATTGCCGCGATTAACTCGACGATAAAAGCCACGGGCGATCGCACGTAAGTAGGTAAAAAATCTTCACTCGTAACCAGGGCGATCGCTAATCCTATAGGTACGCCAATTAAAATCGCTAAAAAGCTGCTTACCAGCGTTCCGTAAATGTAGGGTAATGCACCATAAACCCCTTCAACAGTATCCCATTCTTGACTGAATATAAATCCCAGTCCAAACTTCTCAATGGCTGGTTTTGCTTCCCCAAAGATAATGTAAATCATCCACAGGAACATAATTACTAAAAAAATTGCAAAACCGCGTACCAGCCATTGAAACCCTGACTCTAACCATAAATTTTTTGCATCAGTCGCAAAAATATCGAGCTTGTCATCCACTACTGAACTTGGTTGAATCGATGAATTAGCCATTATCCGTCATCTCGATTTTAGATTTTAGATTTTAGATTCTAGTAGTCCATTGCCAGCCGTTTTGATGGGCAATAAGGTTCGTAGTAAGCACCGTACTCGCCTCCGGATTTAGGGAACCGATGCACTTACTACAAACCTTTGTTACCTCGTAAAGTTACTGTGGTAGAGCACTAGATTTTAAAAAGAATAACCCTGAAGAAATCACAAATCCTTGCCCGTTTGTAATTATCGTCCCATCACCTAAAGATAAGGGTAGGCAATTAATACCTACCTCATCCTCGTTCAGTTAACGATTAAGAATACACAATATAGACATCCGCTAGCCTGTTTAAAAGATACAACTTCTGCATCTGGGGTTAATTACTTAACTTCTCTGTTAACTTGGTTGATTACACGCTGTCTAACGCTAGTAGGAATACCAGTGTAGAGCAACTTACCGTTGAAGCTTTGACCAGTGGTCATTACCCATTTAATCCACTTCTTAACGGCAGCAGCTTTAGCAGCTGTAGGATATTTTTTGTAAACCATCATCCAGGTTAAACCAACGATAGGATAACCCTTAGAAGCATCTCCAACAAATACGCGGTAGTTAGCGGGGAACTTAACGCTAGACAAACCAACGTTAGCAGCTTTCAAAGAAGGAGCAACAAACTGTCCGCTTCTATTTTGTACTTTTGCAGACTTAAGTCTGTTCAAACGAGCGTAGGAATAGTTAACGTAACCGATACCACCAGATGTACGCTTAACTAGAGCAGCTACACCAGAGTTACCTTTACCCTTTCTAACTCTCTTGAAAGCCCATCTTGGCTTCTTGGAAGTACCAACTCTTCCCTTGAAGTAGCCGCTGATGGTGCTGAGGTGATTGGTGAAGATGAAGGTTGTACCGGAACCATCTGCACGAACAACAGGGGTGATTGCACGGTTAGGCAATCTAACGCCAGGATTATCTTTTCTGATTCTAGAGTCATTCCACTTGGTGATTCTACCAGCGAAAATCAAAGGTAGAACATTGCGGGACAACTTGAGATTCTTAACGCCAGGTAAGTTGTAAACAACAGAAACAGCACCACCTGCGGTAGGTACTAAGATTGTGCCACGGCTAACTTTAGCGATTTCTGAATCTTTCATCGCTGCGTCGCTTCCACCGAAATCAACGGTTCCTTTAACAAAGTTACGGATACCGCAGCTAGATCCACAAGAAGTGTAGTTTACTTGTAAATCTTTATGTGTCTTGCGAACTTCACGAGCATATCTTTGATATAAAGGAGCCGGGAAACTAGCACCTGCACCTACTAAAGTTTCAGCTTGAGCAACTGCTGCAAAAACAGGACTCAATACAACAGCAGCAGCAGCAACGGAAGAAGTTACGATTCGATTCAATGCGGTAGCTTTAAAATTCATAGTGTCTCGATTTGTGGGGATATTCTAGGCGAGGCTCCTACCACAAATACCCTACCCCTTTACCAGTTAAGAACTGTTAAAGAAAGCAGCAAATAAAGTTTAAAATTCGTTTAAAGTTGGGTTTTTAGGCAATAATAATTATTATATTTGTAAATTATATTAAAATTACTTGATACGTAATTTTTGTGATTTATCTTTCTATAATTAAACTAACTTTTGTAACCTAAAAAAACAATAAAATTATTGAAAAATGCTACTCTAGATATAGATAACGCTATAAAATTTGACAGCAAAAATATAAAAAATGATATTTTAGGCTTGATAATTCATCTTGTGTACTTCACAATAATTATCTGGTTCGCTTTGTACATCTGTTTTTTATTAAGTTTTCCTTGACCGAAGTGCAATTCAGATTCTCAGAGCCAAATATATGCTTAATTCATTTCTCCTGAATAATTTGCTCGTTTCATTACGACAAGTTTCCCCACCAATGTTGGTAGCTTCATTCGTATTGCATGGTTTGTTACTTGCTGTACCAATACCTAATTCTTCAGAAACAGATAAATCCAAGGGTACTAAAAAGAACGAATTATGTGAGGAGGATGGCTCCTTTACCGATGAAGGAGGGGAAGATGAAATTAGCGATGATACAACATCGGAAATAGTTGATCAAACAGTTGACGAAACAGACGGCGATACAGCATCGGAAATAATTGACGAAACTGGTGACGATACAGCATCGGAAATATTTGACGAAACTGGTGACGATACAGCATCGGAAATAATTGACGAAACTGGTGACGATACAGCATCGGAAATAATTGACGAAACTGGTGATGATACAGCATCGGAAATATTTGACGAAACTGGTGAAGATACATTATCTGAAATGGTTGATGGAATTAGCGACGATACAGAATCCGAAATGATTGATGGAATTAGCGACGATACAGAATCGGAAACAGAAGACATAGAAGGAGAAACGCAAGAAGAATTGTGTGATGAAGATGATTCTAGTTCCAATAAAGGAGATGAAGATTCTTTAAAAACAGGGGATGCGGTAAAAGTACCTGGAGTAATACCTCTAGATCCTTTAGAAGGTGGAGCCGACGGTGACTTAGCTAGTGGTGAAGATTTAACTGCTGGCGACGATTTAGCGGCTGGCGAAGATTTAACAGTTGGCGACGATTTAACAGTTGGCGACGATTTAACTGCTGGCGACGATTTAGCGGGTGGCGAAGATTTAACAGTTGGCGACGATTTAACAGTTGGCGACGATTTAACTGCTGGCGACGATTTAACTGCTGGCGACGATTTAACAGTTGGCGACGATTTAACAGTTGGCGACGATTTAACTGGTGGCGAAGATTCAGTATCCGAACCAGAAGATGTAGCCGAACCAGAAATTACAGATACAGTATCCGAACCAGAAGATGTAGCCGAACCAGAAATTACAGATACAGTATCCGAACCAGAAGACGTAGCCGAACCAGAAATTACTGATACAGAATCCGAATCAGTAGAAGAACCTACTGCTACAGTATCCGAACCAGAAACTACTGCTACTGATACAAAAACTGAAACAAACCCAGAAACATCTTCTAAAACAAACAATCAACCTCAAACTCCTCGCGTCAATCCATTTGCTAACTTTCCCAATTACATTGGCGTTAAACCTTATGTTTGTGGCGTACAAATTGCAAGAATAGACAGACGCACTCGACGCACATCTGATTCCTTAGATAATGTTCAAGCTTATTTCGAGAAAGAGTTAACAGGTACAGATTTCCAAGTAGAAAAACTCACCGATAAATCTGATACAAAGGTTTATAAAATTTCTAAAGGAAGTCTAACTCAGTTCTTGCAGCTTTTTGCAGTTAAAGAGCAGGGTACAATGATTCTTTTATCTTACGAGCGAGTTGACTGCTACAGATTAAGTAATAGCGATCGCCAAGAAAAGTCCAAACCTGAAGAACAAGCATTTGATGCTACATTCCGCCAACTTTATGCTCAACTTGGTTGGATGGAAGAAAAAGACTTTGCAGCAACTTCCGAAGTAGAAAAAATCTTCGGCAAAGATACAAACAACACTCCCGATAAATTAGCTTTGCTTGTTAAAAGTAAACTAGAGTCAGAAGGATTTGAAGCATCTCAAGTCAATGAAGAAACGGACGGAATTTTGTATGAAGTGAAGAAAGGTGAATTTACCAAATATATTACTTTTGTACCTACAAAAGAAGGTAAAGGAGCAATTATTCTTGCCTTGAAAAATTCTCTCTAATTCGTAATCGTAATTCGTATTTATTATGGATTACGATTTTTTTTAGATAATATGAACGCTAAAACATAAAAAAATGTAGAGACGTAGCAGTGCTACGTCTCCCATAATGTAGATTCCTATAGCTAATTTCCGCAATTAAAGATGGGAAACTAATAGTATTTCATCCAATTTAAAACAGCCTCAATCTATAATAAAACTTACGCGAAGAAACCCGGTTTCTATGCAAAATTGTTGTTTTTAACACTAGATATTTATGAATAAACCGGGTTTATGGCTTGTATTTCATCCAATTTAAAACAGCCCCAATCTCTAAGTTAGGGCGATTTCAATTTTTGGAACACTATATTTTATTTTGTCGCTGCGTAAGACTTGTTTTTGTTATTTTTGGATTTAATTAATACGATATCGTGCGTAAGGAGACGTTGGTAAGGAGACGTTGTGTAAGGAGACGTTGTGTAAGGAGACGTTGTGTAAGGAGACGTTGTGTAAGGAGACGTTGTGTAAGGAGACGTTGTGTAAGGAGACGTTGTGTAAGGAGACGTTGTGTAAGGAGACGTTGTGTAAGGAGACGTAGCAGTGCTACGTCTCTACATTTTTTTTGGTTTAAATAAATATTTATTAGATATGATATTACGTATTAAAAAAAATCGTAACCCGTAATTAAAAAACCTCTCAATTACAAATTACGACTTACAAATTACGAATTAATTGTGGCATCTTCAACTGGTTGATGCCAAATATGCAAATAAATCAACTCTAATTGATTACCCACTGTGGAAAAATAATCCACACGACGCGCACGTAAAATGACAAAAAGTTGCATACAAACAAACGCCAAAATTGCTACCCCTATACCAGTTGCACTGCTAGTCAATGCTTGTAAGATAGAATCTGCTACACCACTGCTATCGCTAGCCTCTGCACCACCGTTTCTCAAAGTCATGAAAGTGCTAATTAAAGCACCAGCAGTACCCAAAAGACCCAACAAAGGTGCAATAATAATTACACTTTCGAGCAGCTTGCCATTTCCCCCGATATCAACCAATTCCTTATCCGCTGATGCTTGTACTGCTAAATGAAAATTTTCCGGAGTTGGATTATTCAGTTTTAACGGTGCAGAAATAAAACGCCCTATTGCCAAATCTTGGGCACCCCTAGCTATTTCTTCTGCCTTCTCTAAATCGTATTGCGCTACAGTTAGCACATCTTGCACTATCTGCCTTTCTTGTATCACCAACTTCAACCAAAACCAAACGCGCTGCATCGCGTAAGCCAAGGTAATAACCGACAAAACTAGCAGAGGAAACATCATGAAACCTCCTGCTAAGAAGATATCAAATAGTCTGGTCATTTCTACTCAGGTAAGTGCCTACTGTAATAAATGATTCGCCGCATTCAGTAGAATACCCGATATATGCAGTTCGATAGGTTAAGCCAAGTTTTATGAAAGGTTAAGTTGTCTTTAAGGCTAACAATCTGAAGATTGGGGATTGGGCATTGGGCATTGGGGATTGGGCATGTGGAGAGGGGGTAGATAATATTTATTATCAACTTCTAATTCCTAACTCCTAATTTCTAACTCCTAACTCCTAACTCCTAACTCCTAACTCCTAACTCCTAACTCCTAATTTCTAACTCCTAACTCCTAACTCCTAACTCCTAACTATTTACCTTTAACCTTTAACCTTTGACATGCAGACCTCTCCCCTATCCCCAAATCTTTACTTGTTTCTTAAAATATGAATCGCCGCACCAGCAGCAGCACCGTTAATAGTGTTACTCACAGTGCCTCGACGATTGGTAACTTCGCCTGCTACGGTACCACCTGCGGCACCGAGTCCGATATCTTGAATCAGGTTACGATTTCTTTTGTTTCTACCGCTATTACCAGCATTCACGGTAGCACCCGCAGCAGCACCATTTACAGCGTTGGTGAGAACAGAATCGTTGTTGGTAATAATTCCGGTAATTGCACCAGCAGCAGCGCCAATTCCTACATCTTCTAGTAATTTGTCGTCAGCAGCAGCAGGTTTTGCTGGTATTAATGTAGCGCTAAATATACCTGTTGCTAACAAACTGGGTAATAATGCACGCTTTAAAAATTTATTCATGTCTACACCTGTTGTTGATAACTTATTGGGAAATTGTCTTTTGATATCTTGCATTTTCTGCTCGCGGTAGTCTTGCTAGCAAAATCAATTGAAATATAAAATCATTTTTCCGAAACAATGCAAGATATAGGTATTTTGAAATTAATCTACTTTGACCTATTTTTATTTTAGAAGAAAATAATTGTATATCGCAGGAGTGTTGAATAATGTATTTCAGATTTATTACTTTAGTCATAAGTATTTGAAATGAAGTTGTATGATTGTTTACTTGTAATCACAAATTGTAGGATAGGATATGTTAGCCGTTCTTATAACGCACCTTAGTTTTTAAAGTAAAAAATGTATAAAATTCTTATTTTAAATTATTCAGGTAATGGTAAATTAATAATTTGATCTTGATATTCATCATCAAAAGATGCTTCAGCAATCAAAATTAACTCGCTAATAGTTTGTCCAATACTCAATTTATCATTCAGAATAAAAATTCCTGGTATATGACGACCTTGAGTAATATGGTCTTCTAAATGAACTGGCATGCAAGTACGATTATTTGTTACTAATACGAAATTCTACTCTTCGCACCAGCACAATATTTCTGGATCTAACGTACCTCTAGAAGGAGCGCCAGGATCGCCAACTACCCACATAATTAAGTTAGGATTCTGCCGTATAAATTGCCGCAAATAAACTTTATCTACGTTTTCATCAAGAAGATAATTGAGAGTCATTTGCTTTATTCATCGCTCCTCTTGAGGCTTTTAATTTCATCAATTTGACAACAACCGGCGAAGGATTACGTCGCTGTTCTTCTCGCATTTTATGGCTATGTTCTAACCAATTCGATAAATAAGCACTAACCGAATCTTTGTTATGCAGATAATAAAGAATTGTTGCATAAATTTGTTCTAAAGTGAGAGAAGGGTAACTTTGAATAATTTCTTCTGGAGTTCGAGCGCGATGAATGAAGTCATAGAGAATTGTTTCAATTCCTACTCTTGTACCTTTAAGCCTAATATCATCGGGACGTTGAAAGTCGAAATAATCTTGAAGTAGCATTTTATCTGGCAATAAATTTATAAAATATTCAGCATAAAGATGCGTTTAATTCTATTTTAGTCTTATTAAACCCGCCTTACTACAGGTTTCCCTTGTGTTGCCGGTTTAGCGCAGCGTGTCTGGAAGACATATTCAATCGCCAGATACGTATATAATTCGCATTCCAACAAAACCACAATAATCAAACAACCATTTCACAATTATTCAGTTACCAGTGATGAAATTCATTTTTAGGATAGGGTATTGTTCACCGTTCGCTGTCCACCGATCTAAAGATACATAATTAATTACGTATATTCTGGGTGTCGCTACAATATCTTTATTAAAGTCAGATCAACTTGTTGTGTATTGTGTGTTTCAATAATTTAAAATTCCCTAACTCATAAAGGACTTTGACTGGTACACTTGAACGTTAAACCCCTGTATTAACCTGCGCCTATGGTTCATATAAAGCGCGTGGAACTCACCAATTTCAAGTCTTTCGGTGGTACTACTTCCGTACCGTTACTGCCGGAGTTTACGGTGATTTCTGGTCCTAACGGTTCGGGTAAGTCGAATATTCTTGATGCGCTGCTGTTCTGTTTGGGGCTTTCTAGTTCTAAGGGTATGCGTGCTGAGAGACTTCCCGATTTGGTAAATACCAATCAGGTAACGAAGGCGCGTGCGACTGTGGAAGCTAGCGTAACGGTGACTTTTGATTTGTCGGATTATGATTCCGATGAATTTAGCGATCGCCCGATTTCTATTGCGGCTGATGAAGTAGAAGAAACCACCATTGAGGAAGAATCGAAAGAAGAGGAAGCACAACCAGAAGAAACCCAGGAAGAAGAGAAAGACGAAGAAGACGAGGAAATTAAAAATCGTCGCGAACAAATCCGCGCTAAACCGGGTGAAGAATGGAGCGTTACCCGTAGATTAAGGGTGACTAAGCAAGGAACTTATTCATCAAGTTATTACATTAACGGAATTGCCTGTAACTTAACCGAGCTACAAGAAGAGTTAAGTACTATCCGTATAAACCCTGAAGGATATAACGTTGTTCTGCAAGGTGACGTTACCGATATTATTTCCATGAAAGCTCGTGAAAGACGAGAAATTGTTGATGAGTTGGCTGGGGTTGCAGCTTTCGATCGCAAAATTAATCAAGCAAAGAAGACTTTAGAAGAAGTTAAAGAAAAGGAAGATAGCTGTCGGATTATTGAGACGGAGTTAACCGCGCAGTGCGAAAGGCTTTCTCAAGATAAAGCGAAGGCGGAAAAATATCAACGATTGCGAATCGATTTTCTCGAAAAGCAGAAGTGGGAAGTTGTGCTGTCATGGCGCACTTTGCAGGGGCATCAAGAAAGATTGTCGAAGCAAATTCAAGATGGCGATCGCCAATTCACAGAAAACACTCAGCAGTTGGGTGTGGTAAATGGGGATATTGAAGCTAAACAAAAGCAGCTTGAGGAATTAAATATTCGTGTCAAGGCTTTGGGTGAAGAAGAACTTTTAGCGGTACAGTCGAATTTAGCGACTCAAGACGCGGAATGCAAGCAAACACAGCGTCGTCAAAGGGAATTACAAACGGAAATTACGGAAACTGGCGCAAAAATAACCCAAATTCAGCACGAAATCCAGCAATATCAAAGTTCTCTAACAGAATTCGCTCAACAAAAGGATACAGAAACCCAAAATTCTGCTTCTTTACAACAACAGCGCCAATCAATGCGCGAAAATTTAGATAAATCTCGCGAAACTGCTGCCGAAATTGCTTCTGCTTCGGAAGCTTGGGTGGTACAACAAACTAATTTAAACCGTCAAATCGAAACTGTACTGCAAACTTTGGAACCCCAACGCAGCGAAAGAGCGCAGTTACGGGAAAGAAATAATCAATTACAGCAACAAATTCAAGAGCAAACCGAGTTAGTTCAAAGTTTAGAGCCGCAGTTAGCAGAAAAACAAAGTCAAGTAGATCAATTTGAAGCCGGATTTAATTCTACCGTCGCACCAATTCAAGATTTAGCCGAAAATTTAGCCGCAACGGAACAGGAATTAGAAATTCAGCAGCAAACTCAAAAGCGGTTGTTGCAAGAGCAAAGGGATAAGCAACGCCAGCTTGATAAGTTGGAAGCGCAAACGCAGGCACAGCAGGAAGCTCAAGGAACCCATGCGAGTAAAATTATTTTACAATCGGGTTTACCTGGCGTTTGTGGTTTGGTAGCGGAGTTGGGAAGGGTAGAGCCTAATTTTCAGCTAGCTTTGGAAATCGCTGCTGGCGGACGTTTGGGACAAATTGTGGTAGAAGATGACAGCGTTGGTGCGGCTGGAATTCAATTACTCAAGCAAAGACGCGCCGGGAGAGCAACTTTTTTACCTTTGAATAAAATTCGATCGCCGCGTATTTCGGAAGCGGGGAATTTGCGTTATGCCAATGGTTTTGTCGATTATGCGGTAAATTTAATCGATCGCGAACCCCGTTACGATGATGTGTTTGCTTATGTTTTCGGCAATACTGCTGTTTTTGAAAATATTGATTTAGCTAGAAATCATCTAGGGAAAGTCCGCATTGTCACTTTAGAAGGGGAATTATTAGAAACCAGCGGTGCAATGACTGGTGGTAGCGTTAATGGGCGATCGACTTTGCGTTTTGGTACGGTAGAAGCGACGGAATCTGAGGAAGTCAAAGCTTTGAGAAATCGTTTGGTAGAAATTGAACGAGTTTTACAACGCTGTAATCAAGCAATTATTACTCTTGGAGAAAGAACAAAAGAATTATCTACTCAACTTACCGAAACTCGCCAGGGTAAAAGAGAACAGCAGTTACGAGCCGAACAGTTACAAAGAGAAGTTGAAAGTTTAAATAAGCGAGTCGAAGATGCGACTCATCAACTTACACAGAATACAGAAAAATTAAATACCGCTCAATCTCGTTTGGAAATATTAGAACGGGAATTACCGACACTAGAGCAACAATTACAACAACTGCGTCAAGAATTAGCGGAGTTGGAAGAATCGCAAACACCAAGCGAATGGCAGCAAATTCAAGCAACAATAAAAAGTCAAGAGCAACAGTTGCAGCAACAAGACGCAGCTTTAAGAGAAGCTCAAGAAAAATTAAAAAATGTCGAAGTTCAACAGCAGGTATTGCAAGAAAAAATTACTGAAGGAGTGCGAAGAGTTGAAGAATATCAGCTTCTGCAAGTAGAGCGACAAACTCAAATTAATAGTCTCAAAGAACAAGAAGCAGCGTTAACAACAGCTATTTCCGAAATTCACAAACGTATTCGGGAAATGGAAGCGAATTTAGGCGAAGAAAAACAAAAACGCGATGCAGTAGAAGCACAACTGCGGCAATTATTATTACGTCAACAACAGTTGGAATGGGAAGTGCAAAAGCTGCAAGAAAGCCAACAAAACCGCCGCGAAGAACTAGATAGAGTGCTAGCAGAATTACAAACAATTTCGGGAGAATTACCACAACCCCTGCCCGAAGTACCCGAAAAAGTAGATTTAGAAGAACTACAAAAAGAATTAAAATCTCTTTCCAAACGCCTACAAGCGATGGAACCCGTGAATATGTTGGCTTTGGAACAATACGATCGCACCCAACAACGTTTAGAAGAACTTACCGAAAAATTAGAAACATTAGAAGCAGAACGAACTGAATTATTATTAAGAATTGAAAACTTTACCACATTACGACAAAGAGCATTTAAAGAAGCCTTTGACGCAGTAAACGAAAACTTTCAATCAATTTTCGCTACCCTTTCTGACGGTGACGGTTACTTACAATTAGATAATGAAGAAGATCCATTTATCAGCGGTTTAAACTTAGTCGCGCACCCCAAAGGTAAACCAGTACAGCGATTAGCATCCATGTCAGGGGGAGAAAAATCACTAACAGCATTAAGCTTTATTTTCGCTTTACAAAGATATCGCCCATCGCCATTTTACGCATTTGATGAAGTAGATATGTTTTTAGACGGGGCAAACGTAGAACGATTAGCTAAAATGATTAAGCAACAGGCACAACAAGCACAATTTATAGTTGTAAGCTTGCGCCGCCCAATGATAGAATCAGCCGAACGTACGATCGGAGTTACTCAAGCCCGTGGAGCTTATACACAAGTTTTAGGGATTAAGTTAAAAACCGACAATACTTCTGCTTGAGTATCTGTTAATAATAGTGTATAGATAAACCGGATTCGAGATCGGGACTCGGTATATAATGACCTCTGAACAAATTATAAGACGCTCGGACATTTTAAACACCCAAGTCATCACCCGCGACAACGGGAGAAGGCTCGGCATTGTCAATCAACTGTGGGTTGATATTGATAGACGAGAGGTTGTGGCACTTGGTTTACGAGATAGCCTGATCTCCGTTTCTGGAATACCCCGCTATATGTATTTAAGCAGCATTGACCAAATTGGCGACGTGATTTTGGTTAATAACGAAGATGTAATTGAAGACATCGATACCCAACTTTACAGCAATTTAGTCAACTGGGAAGTAATTACAGAAGCCGGAGAAGTACTTGGAAGAGTACGCGGCTTCAAATTTGACGGCATCGGCGGTAGGATTTCTTCCATAGTCATTGCTTCTTTAGGACTACCACAAATACCCGACCAAGTTCTCAGTACTTACGAACTATCGATGGACGAAGTAGTCAGCGTCGGTCCCAATAGACTGATAGTATTTGAAGGAGCAGAAGAACGAGTAACTCAACTAAGCGTTGGTGTACTAGAACGTTTGGGTATTGGAAAAGCGCCTTGGGAACGCGAAGAAGATGGTTACAACATCACTCCCCGCACCGTAGCACCAGATATGCAGCTACCATCGGGAGTACCCTTAGAAGCACCGCAAATTAGAGTACGCCGCCCAGAACCCGTAGCAGAAGAAGTTTGGACAGAAGACGACGCTTATGAAGAAGCCCCACGTCGTCGCGTCATGGAAGCACGTCCTTACCAAGAAGAAAGCATCCGCTACGAAGAAGAGGAAGCCGACAACTGGAGCGAAGCTACAGGTAAAGATAGGTATCAAACACCACCACCAGTCCAGCCTTTCCCAACCAAAGCATATACAGAAGACTACGAAACCTACGACGACGATTTAGAAAAAGATGCTTGGGAAGACGAAGAAGCACCCCAGCCAATTGTTATTCCCAAAAAAGTCAAAGAAAAACAGCCAGAATACGAAGAAGAAGGCGGATATTAATGTTAGTTAAGAGTTAGGAGTTAGGAGTTAGGAGTTATTTCTAGCTCCTATTTTTTTGGGAATTGGTCATAATTAGGTACCATTATTTGGATTCACCTTGCTTGTGTAACGGTGAAACTTTCATCTTCAAGCCAATTCTCCGAGTACTTGAAAATAACTTCGCAATTCGCTAAGATTATTTTATATTGCTGGTAATCAACTTTAGAGCTTATTTAATTAAGACTAAGGCTAACTGTCACAATATAATCCCAACTGGCACATATTAAATTTGAAGAACCATGCTTGTAAGCATTGATTTATAAATGTTAGAGGTCGTTTCTTCATCAACTGTGACAGTTTGGCAATAAATGTGCCAGTTGCATAAATCTGTTAATTTAAAAAGGAATTTAAATTATGTTTTTTTTCAGAAATAAAGGAAAACCCTTTAAATGCGTATCATTTCAGAAACTAGACTTAAGAAAGCTTATGAAAAGTATTCTGATGCTGAGTCAGGCATAAAAGCTTGGAAGAAAATTGCGAAGTCACAAACTTGGAATAGTTTTGCCGATATAACAGAAACTTCTCTCTTTGCGCCTGACAAGGTAAAAAACTTCGTTGTCTTTAATATTGGAGGTAATAATTACAGATTAATAGTCTGCATAAACTATAACAAAGGAATCATATACATACGTGATTTTTTAACTCATGCGGAATACGACAAAGATAAATGGAAGAACGACGAATGGTTTGATAGCTAATTTTAATTAAAAGTTATTAAAATAGGGGAAAGAAGTTTGTATTGTGCAATTCTTCTTTCTCCAAGCAAATAAACAATAAATTAATGGCAAATGTCATATACACAAAATACTTACACAAACTTACTTGTTTCTTTTCCTCCACGTCCGATAAAAACTGAAGAAGATTTAGAAAAAATTCAAGAAATTGTTGATAATTTACTTGATAAAAGAGAACTAACAGAAGATGAAGAAGACTATTTACATTTATTAGGGATATTAATTGAAGAATACGAAGAAAAACAAGACTTAGTTCCAGATATTTATGGGGTAGAACTCCTTAAAGCTTTAATAGTAGAATCAAACTTGAAACAAAAAGATTTGATTCCTATTTTTAAAACTGAGTCTATTGTTTCTGATGTACTCAAAGGAAAACGAAAAATGACGGCTGAACATATTCAAAGGAGTGCAGAAATGTTCCATCTTTCACCTGCTGTATTTTTCCCTAAAAATTAGTTTGAAATAAAAGAATAAAGTATCACCTCAATATTTATTATTAAAAACTTAGGATTTACCTTAACAGTGCATGGTGCAATAGCGTCATTATTTTCACAATTTACCAATGGTACGTGACGCAAAAAGCGATTAAATTACCAACAAAATTTATTGAAGCGTCACACACCCTACAAGACTATTCTCTCTCAACTAATAATTGATAATTGATAATTGTTAATTGTTAAAAATCCAGCACATCAAGTGATTCTTCAATTTCCAAATCTAAAATCTTTTCTCTAGTATCCTTATTTTCCTGTACTTTACCAGCTTTTTGATATAAATCTGCTGCTACCTGAAAATCTGCGATCGCCCCTTGGGTATTTCCTAATTCATCCCGTACATTACCGCGATTTATATAAGCGTCTGCATAGCTGTGATTTATTTTAATTGCTTGAGTGTAATCTTCAATTGCTTCAGATTTATTTCCCAACTCGTAAAAAGCATTTCCCCGATAAAAATAAGCATCTGCATCATCAGGATTTATCTGAATAGAAGAGGTAAAATCTTCAATAGCTCTTCTATAATCTCCCAAATCGCAACGAGCATTACCGCGTTTTTTGTAACCAACTGCATCCGAGGGATTGATTTCGATTACCTGGGTAAAAATTTCAATGGCTCGTTGGTGATTATCCCGTTCTAAATTACCGTTATTATTATCTGTTGGAGTATGAGAATTATCTTCAATATTAGAAGTAACTTCCTGCGATTCTAATAAACGAGGATTAATTTTTCTCGCTTGAGTGTAATCTTCAATTGCACCTTGACTATCTCCGAGAAAAGAACGAACATCACCACGGTTTTGAAAAGCGATCGCATCGTAAGAATTAATTTTAATTGCTTGAGTATAATCTTCAATTGCTCCGTAATAATCTGCTAATTTATATCGAGCCAACCCGCTTTTGATATAAGCTTTGGCAAAATTAGGATTAATCTCGATCGCAGCCGTAAAATCGGCGATCGCCGAGGGATAATCTTTCAAACAGTAAAAAACATTACCGCGCTTGTAATAAGTATTAGCATCACCTTGATGAATTTGTAACGCTTGAGAATAATTCGCGATCGCAGCATCATAAAGTTTTTTGTTAAAACATTCATCACCTTGCTGAATATAAACTTGATTTGAATTCTCTTCAATTTTTACTTGAGTAATAAAATTTTGGTTTACTTGTTTATTAAATACTTGCTGCTGAGGAGAAATATAACTTGTCGAAGCCTGTAAATGTTCCAGATAAGAGCGTAACCCACCTGCATAAAATAACTGCTCAATTCCAAAAGAGATTTTACCAGTTCTGAGCTTAATCATTTCAGTTGGTAAAAACCCAGCCAAAACCATATTATATTCAGATTGCGCTTCATTTACCTCTTCCTGAATTAAAACGCAAACAATAACCGCATTTTTTTGAACTTCATCAACAGAAACCGACCATCGTACCTTATTAAAATAACCGTGACGAGATTTAACTTCAATCCCAATTAAAGGATTAGCAGTCAACGTAAAATCAACATTACCATCACCACCGAAGCGTTTTTCATAATCAACTTCGGTAATAAAATCAGCCAACCTTTCCTTAACAACTTCCTCACCCAACTTTCCCTTGAGATAGCTAATAAAAACATCGCGCACCGAAGAAACGCGCTTGTACTTTTCCGCCATCACCCAGCAAAACTCGCGTAACTGTTTTAACCTTTCCCCGCTGATGATACTTAGCTCGCTATATTGACCAACACTTTGACAATGCAGCAAACAACCATCAGCCAAGCGCCTGATAAAGTCAGATTGTAAACTTTGCAGCAAGCTACTCCAATCCATCTATTGTTCTGCACTTTAGAATTTAACTATTTTAGATTAGTATCAACTATTGGTAAAGATTAAAGTAATTATACTTAAGAAGGGAGTGGGGGAGAGGGGGGAGAGGGGGTAGAGGGGGGAGAATTAAAGGCTGGCTATTACAATCAATTTCTTCAAAATCTTTAATACGTCATACAAATCGTTATCGGGATTACGCATTGAGAAAACTTTTGATGTTCCGTATTGTGGCGTATTACCTTTAACTAATTTGATAAAAATAAATTCGCTACCTGTGGCGATCGCTCCAAAAGTTGGTTTGTCTTTTATAGGGCTACCAAGCATATAAGCAAGAATTTGCGCTAATCCTTCTTCGATTGAGAATGATGCTTTTTTTGATTCAATAATCATTATCCACAGCTGGTTGCATAATACCAAAGTATTGATGCGACCTTTGATAATAGTATCCTTGTCGGGGACTTCGATATCAATTGATTCCTCCAATTTGACGTAGAATGGTGCCAGGTAAAAATCACCGATAAACAGTAATGGGTCAATTATTGCTTGTCGAACAACTCCTTCGAGTAGCAGTGGATAATTGAGTAGGTTGAAATAACCATCTTTTATTTTGTCGAGCAGTTGTTTGTCGTAATTAGCTATTTCTGGTAAATCGTTTTGCCATTCGGGGAAGAAGTCAAGGTTTCGGACTAATTGAATACCAAAATTATCTATCAGGTAGCGAAGATTGATTCTTGCTTGAACTGTTTGCATAGTTTTTCGCAGTGTCAATGCGGAAGATGAATTTATAATTTCACATTGCTGGAGACGTAGCAGTGCTACGTCTCTACAAAGATTATGCGTTTGGTACAAAATTTAAACAAATATTATTCATCGCTTAAATTGAGCAACGCCAAATTTTTAGCTCACCTTCAACCTTTAACCTTTAACCTTTGACCTTACTTATTGCATTCTATCTATGGTGCGATATTGAACGGCTTCGGCAACATGATGGGGTTGCAAGTTTTCATCACCAGCTAAATCTGCGATCGTTCGAGCTACTTTTAAAATGCGATCGCTAGCTCTTGCCGACAAACTTAATTTTCTAATCGCCATTTCTAATAAATTGCGAGATGCATCATCTAGTTTGCACCATTTCTGAAGATGACGACTTTGCATTTGAGCATTACAGCCTAAAGTTTTTTCTTTTGCAAACCTTTCAGATGCTCGCTTCCGTGCAATTAAAACTCTTTCCCTAACGACTTCCGATGATTCTCCATTGGGTTGCTGGGTAATTTCTTCGGGTTTCAAACGATTCACCGCAACTTGTAGATCGATTCTATCCATCAACGGTCCCGATAACTTGCTCCAATAATTTTCTCTTTTATTGGGCGAACAGGTACACTGCTCGATGGTATCGCCATAAAAACCGCAAGGACAAGGATTGGTACTCGCTACCAAGGTAAATTGTGCGGGAAACATTACAGATTGTTTGGTGCGAGAAATAGTTACTTGCCCATCTTCCAAAGGTTGACGCAGAAATTCCAATACATCTCTTTTAAATTCTGTTAACTCATCTAGGAAAAGTACCCCTCGATGTGATAGAGAAATTTCACCGGGACGGGGATAGCTGCCACCACCCACCAAAGAAGGACCGCTTGCCGAATGATGGGGACTGCGGAAAGGGCGATCGCGAATTAATTTACCGCGATTTTTCAATAAGCCAGCGACGGAATAAATGCGGGTGACTTCCAAAGATTCATCGAAACCCAACGGAGGCAAAATATGAGGTAAACGCCTTGCTAACATAGTTTTACCGCTTCCGGGAGGTCCGACAAATATGAGATTATGTCCTCCAGCAGCAGCAATTTCCAAAGCCCGACGTGCGTGAGCTTGTCCTTTAACATCTTTTAAATCTAAATTGTAAACAGGTGTCGTCTCATTAGATGAAGTTTCTATAGTTCGATCGAGTTCTACAGGTTGATGACGTGCGGGATTATTTAAAAAATTAGCAACTTCAGAGATATTTTCAAAACCATAAACCTGCAATCCCTTGACAACTGCTGCTTCTTGAGCATTATCCGCAGGTAGCACCAAAGCCGTAATTCCCATATTTTGCGCCGCAGCTGCGATCGGTAATACACCAGCTACGGGACGCAAACTACCATCTAAAGAAACTTCCCCCAGAAATAAATAATCCCCCAGCAAATCGGGATTAACCTGGTCGGAAGCAGCCAAAATGCCCACGCTGATAGGTAAATCGAAACAAGGACCTTCCTTACGCAAATCGGCAGGAGTCAGGTTAATAACAATCTTTCGCATCGGGAAACCAAAACCCGCATTTTTCAAAGTTGCTTTTACCCTTTCCTTTGATTCTTGCACCGCACTATCGGGTAAACCCAACATCACGATCGCCGGTAAACCCCCCGATACATCGACTTCCACACCCACCTTAATCGCATCGATGCCGACAATTGACGCACTCCAAACTCTAGCAAGCATATTTATATATAACCTTGAATATTAAACTTTTAACTCATCAGTTATAGCTGAAAATTATTTTGTATGGCTTGTCGCGCTTGCAACTATTCCTCTGCTTACTTCTTTCCTCAGCGTACTTTGCGCCCTCTGCGGTTTTATCTCATTTCGTAGTTTATAGCTCGTAGGTTGGGTTAAGCGCACGAATAAATTAGTTTTTACGAGACATTTATCAAAGCGCTGTAACCCAACATTAAATCATTAGTACTGTAAAATATCTTAAAATCGCACAATACTGCTACGCGATCGTATTGGGTTACGACACTTCGGAAAAAATCCTCGTTACAATTCAAGTTTGATTTTCGTGTCTAACCCAACCTACAACTATGTTAAAGAGTA
The DNA here is from genome assembly GCA_965234645.1 of Rivularia sp. (in: cyanobacteria). Classification (GTDB taxonomy): domain Bacteria; phylum Cyanobacteriota; class Cyanobacteriia; order Cyanobacteriales; family Nostocaceae; genus Rivularia. The sequence goes on from OZ248344.1 coordinate 7,066,313, forward strand.
TGATTTTAATGGATTTTTTTATTGATTCAGTTTAAAATCCAGAAAATTTATCTATAATAAATAGTTAACCTACTTAGTTTGGCGATTGTGGCGATATTTTGAATTTTGAGTGCTGTTGCTCAAAGATGAATCAAAATGCATAATTGCGATAATAATTGAAAGTGATTTTAAAATGCCTTTCCTATCCTTCTTTGCAGATAAACAAGATGCGGGAATTTTGCTCAACTGGTTAAATGCAGAGGATGAGATCGCTTTTATTGTTCAAGATAAAACACAAGTTGGTCGGGAAAGCAAGTGGAAAGCTGTAAATAATATTGAGCAATTTACAGCCCAGAAATATAGTTTGTGGCATATACCAACTGCATCATTACCATTATATCCAGATCCGGAAGGCAATCAAACCATCCCAAATCCGTGGGAAGGCTGGATAGAACTGCATCCAGGTGCCGATCCAACAATACCTTATTTTGGACCAGGACATCCAGCAGAGATCCGCCTTGAGTTGTGGCTTCGACACCAACCCTACACCGATGTAGAGCGTGCAAGTTTGAAAGCTCTGGATTATTGGTACATAGGAAATACAGACTTATTTCCGGTTTCTGACTTTCAATGGATTGGCGATCGCTACGGTGCTGCACCATCACAAACTTGGCAGTGGTGGCAGCGGTTAACAGCATGGATGTCACAAAATGCTATCAGAATTGGAAATTTTGAAGATAGAGACGAAGATACCGGAGAACTTGAGGAATGCAACTTTTGGGCATTACCATCGGCTTTTTCTAAGCTAAAAACTGGTATGGACTACTATGCGAGAGGGTATAAATTAGAAGCTGCAATTCGCGATGCAGAAAGCGAAAATAAATGAATGTAAGCAAGATTTATATTAACTTTACTTATGGACTACCAAAAAATAATCACAATTGAACCTGGGAAGCGCAGCGGCAAGCCATGTATTCGAGGAATGCGAATCACAGTGTACGATATTTTAGAATATCTCGCAGGTGGTATGACAGAAGCAGAAATTCTGGAAGATTTTTTTGAACTTACCGCTTATGATATTAAAGCTTGTCTTGCTTTTGCAGCTGACCGTGAGAAAAAGTTTGTAGGTTAGCTTCACGGCGCACTAAAAAATTAGGTTTCAACAAAAAATTCTTCAAAGCGGCGTAACCCAACATTAAATTATTGCTAAGGTCTACAATCATAAATATTTATAAAACTGAATATTAACCAAAAGACCTAACTATGGTACAAAGTTTTCGCCCAATTCCCCACGAAACTAAAAGTGGCTTAGTAAAAGTATCCACGAATATCTGGACGATTGAAGCTCCTGATTGTATATGCTACCGACCTCCGATGCAACCCCGATATCCCTATACCCATCGCGCAGTTGTCATACGTCTCAAAGACAACTGCCTTTTCATTATTTCTCCAATCCGCCTTACTGACGATATCCGCACTGATATTGATGCGCTTGGAACTGTAAAATATATTGTTTCGCCGAATAATATTCACCACTTGCATATGGGAGATTGGAGCCAAGCATACCCAGACGCGGGACTTTATGCATCACCACGGCTAGATTCAAAGCGCAAAGACTTAACCTTTTACAAAACGCTTTCTACAGACGAGCCAGAATCCGAATGGAGCGAAGAAATAGATCAATGCATTTTTGGTTCGGGTAATGGATTAGTGGATGAAATTGTTTTTTTCCATCGCGAGTCGAACACCGTAGTTTTCACCGATATGATTATAGATTTCGATCCCGCAGTTTTTTCTTCATTTTCCCGCTTCACTGCTCGGTTAAACCAAATGTATAAACATACCCCACGCGGAATGCAGTTAGCTAATATGTTCGATCGCAAGTCTTTGCGTAATTCCCTTAATATCGTTCGCAGTTGGGGGGCAGAACATTTAATAGTTGCTCATAGCCCTTGGTTATGTGTAGAAGGGAAGGAAGAGGTGGCAAGCCTTTTGGACTCCGCTTTTGACTGGCTAACTCCACGCTCCACAATTGTAGAAGCTGGGATAACTACGATATGGTTTTTGATATTTTTACTGATTATTCTGCCAGTTCACGCATTAATCGTATTAGTTTTAGATATAGTTTATCCAAAGCTGGTGAAACGAGTTGAAATTAGTTAGTTCGTAAGTTAGCTTCACCGCATACTCATAAATCAGTTTAAATGCAAAATTGATCGAAGCACAGTATCTCAACTTGCACCAATTTTAGAAACCCGGCTTCTTGCTAGTAACAAAACAAGATAATTGTGCTTTCACGAATAGTTCGTAAGTTGGGTTAAGCGCATGAATAAATTAGTTTTTGCAAGAGATTTATCATAGCGCTGTAACCCAACATTGAGTTATTGGTATCGTGAAATATCTTAAAGTCGTATAATAATTTTTGTCCGCAATCGCGATGTTGCGTTACGACACGATTAATAAATCTTCGTTACAAATTAAATTTGCTAAACGAGTCCAACCCAACCTACAACTTTTTGTCCGCGATCGCGATAAAATTGATTGCTTTAATTAAAAAGTTTTGCTCCCCTCACAAAGCAATTTACTGTTGCATTTTTATGGTTACGCATGAACCAACAGGTATTGAGCGTTACCAAGAATTTCACCATCACAACCGTCAAAATACGAAATGCATAAGAGCAAATAAAGTCTCCACATCCGGCAGAACTTGTCATAGTTCATGCCATAATTTAAATTTTTGACTTTTGCTTGATTTTGGTCAAAATTCATTAACCAATTTCTGAGAGTCTTAGAATAGTTAGCACCATTTAAATACCATCTATTAATGGTTTTCAGGTCTGTATTAATCTTTGGGATGACATTATAACTCCACACTCGCATATTTTAGAAAATATATTTGTTGATAAAAGGATGGGTTATGTTGTAAGGTAATCTGGTTGTGATTAAGTGAATTAAGACCTTGCCATCATCTTTTTGGAATGATTTCGTTAAATTACCTATATGCTCAAAAACCCCAATTATGATAATTTGATTAAACTTAGTCTCCAAATTAATATCATTAATTACTTAGGCAAAATTAATTGTACACTTGTAAAATTCCGCTTTTATTATTTACATCTCTCATATTAGGAGTATCCCTTTGGGTATTATTTGGAATGCTAGAAGTCATGTATACAGTCCTTATATTTATCTTAAATTTTTTAGTTATATAAGACTATGGTAAAAATAAAATTGAGAGTTATAAAATCAATTCATTGTACTAAAAATTAACTATTTTTTATGAAGCTTAATAACGACCAAAAACTAATTTCTCAGGGGTCTTATGCGAAAATATTACGTCCCTTACTTCCGGCTGAAGCGTTTGTACCTAATCCGAATAAGTTACTTATTCTTTTCATCAATTTGGCAATTTTAATCTTAGGCTGGATGATAGCAACTAAGTTAGATTTTTGGCAGCTATATCCTATATTGTTTTATTTTCCCCTAGCAATCATCATGGGCAATAGCGTTATTGTCTTATTATTTAGCTCTCACGACCTGATGCATGGTAGCGCGATCAAGAACCGTCGGTTGAGTTATTTGATTAGCTTGTTAGGGCTAACGATGTTGTGGATGCCACCAACTTTGTGGAAAGCAGTTCACAATCGAGTGCATCATAACAATACTAATTCTTTGAAAGATCCCGATCGCCACTATTTACACAGTCAGCCTCAGACTTGGGGAAAATGGATTCAGGATTTATTTGTGCCTTCTGTTGAAGTTAATCCCATATGGTTAACAGTGGGAATGGCAACAGCCTGGGGAGTACATACTTTTCGCAATCTCACATCTGTGCTGTTTTTTAATCGGGAAGATGTAGATTATGTCCCCGCAGCCTTTACAGTTAGTCCTAAAGACCGTTTGGCGATCGCTGGTGAATTTTTTGTCATATTAATGATTCATTTGAGCATTTTGACTTATCTGCAATTTGATTCGCTAAAACTCGTATTTAGCTATTTTCTTCCTGTGGGAATTGGTTATGCAGGCTTGATATTTTATATTTATACAAATCATATGCTGTGCCAAATGACCGAGGTTAACGATCCCTTAATTAATAGTGTTTCTCTTCGGGTTCCAAAAATATTTGATAAATTGCATTTAAATTTTTCACACCATACAGAACACCATATTTTCCCAGGAATGAACTCAGACTATTATCCAATGGTTAGGGAGTTGTTAGAAATTCATTATCCCGAACGCTTTAATTTATTAGATGCTGGGGATGCTTGGCGCTTCCTAAACAACACTTCTCGATATCATAAAACTGAACAAACCTTCACAAATCTAAAAAATAACGTTGCTCCTTTGAATTCCTCAAATTAGCGTCAAAGTTGAGAATGCGTCCTAAGATATAACTGAAGGGCGCATTCCAAGAATAGAAGCTCTCAACATTCAGGATTAACACCGGCAATAGAAACATCGGTAGGTTATTAACCGTTGAACCGTCTGTCCTATCATTAACAATTGACGAAGAGCAATCATAGTAAATAAAAAATGACCGCACAAGACACAATTTTCGGCAAAATAATTAGAAAAGAAATCCCTGCCGACATAGTTTATGAGGATGACTTAGCATTAGCCTTCAAAGACGTTACTCCTCAAGCACCCGTTCACATCTTAGTTATTCCTAAAAAACCCATTCCCAAACTAGCCGACGCTTCCCCCGAAGACCAAGCTTTAATGGGACATCTTTTGTTAACCGCCAAAAAAGTCGCAGAAGAAGCCGGATTAACCAACGGCTACCGCACGGTAATTAATAGTGGTTCCGACGGCGGACAAACAGTCCATCACTTACATATACATATACTTGGTGGAAGACAGATGAAATGGCCACCCGGTTGAGGAGATGAGGGGATGGGGAGATAGGGAGATAGGGAGAAATCCAATTACCAATGCCCCATGCCCAATCCCCAATCCCCCATACTTAATTGTTCGCTGATAATAGAAACATATCAGTAGTATAAAATAAACTTTATTAAAACTCCTTTACAAAACGTAAAATTTAGGTTAATGTATAAATATAGGTAAGCAAATCGCTTACACATACATAACAAAAACGCAATTATCTGAACCATGACAACCACATTACAAAGACGCGAGAGCGCTTCTGCGTGGGAACAGTTCTGCGGATGGATCACCAGCACCAACAACCGTTTATACATCGGTTGGTTTGGAATGTTGATGATTCCTACCCTCTTAGCTGCTACCACCTGTTTCATCATCGCTTTTGTTGCAGCTCCGCCTGTTGACATCGATGGTATCCGCGAGCCTGTTGCAGGTTCGTTGATCTACGGAAACAACATCATCTCCGGTGCTGTTGTACCTTCTTCTAACGCTATTGGTTTGCACTTCTACCCAATCTGGGAAGCTGCTTCCTTAGATGAGTGGTTGTACAACGGCGGTCCTTACCAGTTAGTAGTATTCCACTTCTTAATTGGAGTATTTTGCTACTTAGGTCGTGAGTGGGAACTATCCTACCGCTTGGGTATGCGTCCTTGGATCTGTGTTGCATTCTCTGCTCCAGTAGCAGCAGCAACCGCAGTATTCTTGATCTACCCTATTGGACAAGGTTCTTTCTCTGACGGTATGCCTTTGGGTATTTCTGGTACCTTCAACTTCATGTTCGTGTTCCAAGCTGAACACAACATTTTGATGCACCCCTTCCACCAGTTAGGTGTTGCAGCAGTATTTGGCGGAAGCTTGTTCAGTGCAATGCACGGTTCTTTGGTAACTTCAAGCTTGGTACGTGAGACAACCGAAACCGAATCTCAGAACTACGGTTACAAGTTCGGTCAAGAAGAAGAAACTTACAACATCGTAGCTGCACACGGTTACTTTGGTCGTTTGATTTTCCAATACGCGAGTTTCAATAACAGCCGTAGCTTGCACTTCTTCTTAGCAGCATGGCCTGTAGTTGGTATCTGGTTTACCGCTTTGGGAATCAGCACAATGGCGTTCAACTTGAACGGTTTCAACTTCAACCAGTCTGTAATTGATTCAAGTGGAAGAGTAATCAACACTTGGGCTGATGTATTGAACCGCGCTAACTTGGGTATGGAAGTAATGCACGAGCGTAACGCTCACAACTTCCCACTTGATTTAGCTGCACTTGAATCTGCACCTGTTGCAGTCAGCGCTCCCGCAATCAATGGTTAAAAATTAAATAATATGAGACGTAATGTATTACGTCTCTACAATAAATAAAAAACGCCTTCCGAGCGATCGGGGGGCGTTTTTTGCTGTGTAATTTTTCATAGGTTCGTAGTAAGCGATTTATCGCTCGATCGCTTAGGGTAAAATCCGTTTTGGAAAATTGGAAAGCGAATTGCCTCACATTTCATATAAATTAAAAAATCAAATAATTAATACATCGCTATATCTAATAGCAAGCATTTCAACAACTTCCGATTCCTACCATTAAATCTTTAATAAATAGAATTGATTGTTAAGTTCCAAATCATTAATTTGCCTTGTATTAATTGAGTTTTTCTGACTAAAAGTGACTAATATATATTTATACAAAGACATCAAGCAATCAAATTCTCAAAAACATCCAACTCCCGCGCTTGCTCAATATAACTAACTCCATATATCTTTGGTAAACGCTGCGTATCTACCAAAACTTCTCGCACCTCTGAATTAGAAATTTCTGCCAAATTACGATTTTCAGAAAGCGCATTCAGTTCAGTTGCGAGCGCGATCGCAATTCCAATTCCTACCCCTTGCCCGACACCGCAATTAAATTCTACAATTCTACCCGCAGAGCTAGCATAACCTTCAAATCCAGAAGCGGGGCTGATAACTGCGAGGTTAGGTGCATCTTTGATTAATGCGTGTTGAATGCCAAAGTTAAATAATGGTGGTAAATGTAAACTGACTTCTTTTAATCCTTTTTGTAGCGCCCTGTTATCCAAACCTTTGATACCCCCACGAATATCAAAATGGTAGCCAAAAGTACCTAAAGCTTCATTTTCTGGAACTCCTCCCGCAAGCATTTCTGCTCCAGTTAGAGGTTCTACTGCTCCGGTAATATTTCCCGCATGACGAATGTATAATTCTGAAGCTGCTGTTACTTCGGTAGCACCAATACTGTTGAACCACTTACCAACAATTTCCATTTCCTGACGCATTGCGGATGTCGGTAACGCTTTTTTCCTGGCTAAAGTTTCCGCTTGTGTTGCATTCACATCAAATAGTAAAGCATTCCATGACAATGTATTATTATTTAAAATCGCAATATTGCCATTATCAAGAATACTTCCGCTGACTTGTAAAGATAAAGGAGTGCCTCGAAAATTATGATAAGCGATCGATAAAGCTTTGGAACGGACATCAATGTAGTCTTTGCCTGCGTACATCGTTTTCAAATTTCCATTTTCATCAATTAAACTTTTTCTGAGATAATCGGCAAATTCTAAATTATTACCAGCAGCAATATTTATCCAAGTTTGGGCTTGAGTGTCTGCAAGGTTAGTCAAACGTTGGAGGTACTGACTTTCAATATCCTTGAGCTTTTCTACGCTTAATCCTTTAGTTTGAAACGTTAAAGTTACTGATAATTCTGAATCAGGTAAACCAAATGTTTCAAAGCCTTTGAGTTTTTTAACTCCAGCAAATTGAGCTAATTCTGCATTTACAGTACAATCAATAAACTGCTTTGCACTGTAGGTTTCACCTCTAGTTAATTTAATAGCAGCTATTTTTTTTTCATCTTTAATTACTGACTCTATTTCTGCATTGCTAAGAAGATCGGCTTTTACTTCCTGCAACATTTGACGTAAAGTTATATTAGCGTCTTGGGGGTTTAAAGCTATTTGATAAACTCCAGAACGTTGCAGAAATTCTTGATAAATAGCTGGTGAATCTCCGAAAGTATCTAGATCGTACTGCCGACGGATTGAAATTGGAACAGCCGATCGGTCAAGATAGGATAAACCACCCCGAACTAAATGACCGCCAATTCCTAACTGAGAATTTCCCTTAAATAATAATAGACTGCGGGGATATTTGCCCGTGCGACGATAATATTCCCGCGAAGCACACACCAAACTTAAAACGCCGGGAACTTCATCCCCAAAACAGATGATGTCGTATTCTTTAACTGTAAAAAATGATGGTGAAACTAAATACTTTGAATCAATTTTTTCAGCTTCTTGTAAATAAACTAAAGTTTGATAAACAAATACAGAAATATCTGCACGAGTTGCTGCTAAAGTGGGATTAAGTAAATTAATATCTGGATAACTTGCAACCAAACCTGCTTTTGTTGAGATAGCGATCGCGATTTTGGCATAGTCTGGAATTCGATTGTAATCTCGATAAATTTGCGGTAAAACACCTAATAAATCGCGATCGACACTACTTGTAAAACCTATTCCGCTAACAATTGAAACTAAAGCATCTGCCCTCGTGATGCGATTGGCAGGGCGAAACAGACGATTGGGAAATCCGCTAATAAAAACTGTTTCGTAAGACTTTTTAATTGCAGAGAAAGCCCAATGACTCGCAGGAACATCAACAAAAGGTATGTATTCTCGCTTCTTGGGGATTTGATGAAAAGTTGAAGTAATAATCGCAGCAAACTCAGCCCTAGTTACCGAGTGATTCGGACGAAAACTACCGTCGGGATAGCCATTTAAAATCCTTCGTTTTGCCAGAGCTTCAATAAATGGACGCGCCCAATGGTTTTTAACATCTGGGAAAGTTGCTGAGGTATTTACCATAATGATTACTATAAAATAGTATATAAATTGACTCGGCAGCAGACTTCAATCATGCTACCGCAATCTGTTCATTTTGAAATCATCATAGTTTTATTACATTCCTCAGCCAAATCTATCGCTAATGCTCTATAGAGTAGACTCAATATTTTTATCTTGACAGTTTTAGAAGGGTCAAGCAATTTTAGCTTGATGTTGAACTACATTAGATTTAATAATCGCTTTGAGCATTTTATCACTCGCCATTCTTGCACCTGATAAATTTCTCGCTGTCGGACCGATTTGTAAAGCCGCTAAACCGCCCATAATAAATAACGAACAACCGCGCCACCGTAAGTTATCATCTAAAATGGGTAAACCATTAATTACAGGTATTGGATAAGCTTGTAAAACTTCCTTTAATAAAGGTTCGGAATTGACATCGAAACGGGTTCCGGTAGATAACCAAATGCGATGAAATTGTTTTTGCTCTCCATCAGTAAATTTCACCAACCATTGATTATCCGTCCACTTAACTTCAACAACTTGCGTGTTTTCCTGAATTCTCAATTTACCATTATGCGCTTGTCGTCTTAGCTGCGTTACCATTGCAGGAGTCATAGAACCACCATTTCGCGCTTGTTGAATCATTTCAAAACGCTTTTCAAAATTTGATTCTGCAAAAAATCCTTTGAGATATTTTGGTCCCAACCAACCAGCATCCGCATCAAATATCTTTTCCTGTAACTGTCGTCGCATCGATATCTGTACTTCGGCTCCACGAGACATTGCACCTACCGCTAAATGTCCGCTTGTTAACCCTCCACCAATGATTAATACTTTTTCACCAGCTAAATATAGTTTACGTAAATCTATTGATCTTGAATGACAAAGTTTATCCTCTGGATAATTTTGGTTAATTTGATTTATCCAATCAGGTGTTTGTAGTTGACTGCTACCAGTCGCTAATACTACCCGACGAGCTAATATTGATTTTCCAGAACCCAACCACAAACGAAACCTCGATCCAAAAGGATTATTTAATGGTTGAATTCGAGTTATCTTTTCACCAATAACTATATTCTCTAAATCCCAACGACGAATTACATCCTGACAAAAATCATTAAATAACCGAGTTCCCGGTAAATCATAAGGAGGAAAAAACTCAGAAGAACGAGACTCTGCAAACTTGCGTAATGCAAAAGGATTGGAGTCTGGATGATGAACCGCAGGAGAACGTAAATGCGGTATTTCCAACGCTGCGAATTGATGCTCCCACTGATTCATCCATTTTCCACTTGGATCAAACACCGCAATTTTTGAACGGATTTTCTGACGTTTCTGTAGCAAATGAGTAACTAAAGTCAGAGCGTGAGGTCCAGCACCGATAATTGCTAAATCGATTTTTCTCAAAAGGTGTGGTGGATTACTTCCCATTATTTATTAAAATGATAATCGTTATCATATTAGCAGAAAAATCTGAGATACTTTTTAAACTTCTAATACAATCTTGAGAATGATTATGATTATTGTTAAAGTGATAAAGATATTAGGTAATGCAACCTAAAGTCAGTAACAACAGTTCCACAAGGATTTGACGCGAATAATGAATATTTACCGCAAGTTTGCTAAAATCACCGCTACCGTAGGTATACTCTTAAGTTTGGGCTTCACAGATGTAAGGAAAGCAGAGGCGATAAGCGGAGCTTGATGCCTTCGGCATTACGCCTTTAATATGGACTGGACTGGTCAGACATTGGGCTACAAAGCCAAAGGTAAATTTAGCTACGATGAAACTAGAGTACCTATAGATGGTATTGTTCGTAAAAACGATCTAGAGTCATTTGATATTGCCTTTTTAGATCCCAATGGAAATCTCATTGCAGAGTCTAAGGATGACCATCTGAGTGAGGGATTCAATTTCAACTTCGATACTGCTACTGGGAAGATTTTGCAGTCAGGATTATGGGATGCACCGGATGGAATTAGTATTGGAGAACCGAGAGAAGAGGGATTGAACTTTTGGTCAGTACCCAGAGCGCTTTTTGATGATGATAGTGAAAACCTTCCACCGAGTCCTAATCCCCACGTTCACCTGACTGACTGGTTAGGAGAGTACCCCGATTTACCGCGAGGATTTCGATTTCATTTAGATGTAGCATTTTTTAGTGTAACCACAGAGGAATTATTTAATGACCCAACAGCTGGGGATGAGGTAGGACAGCGTTTAGTTGCAACAAAGATACCCGAACCTACATCTGTGTTAGGACTTGGTATTGTAGGTTTAGCTTTGCTAGTTTATCAAAGAAAAACTAACTTTTCAAAATCGTAGAAACTAAGTCTGTGAGAGTGTCGCTAATCTAGCGGTTCTCTCATAAGTGCAATACAATTCAATATTACCTGCGTTTTACCTCTGAAACTTCTTGCAAAACCTGGATCGAACGATTTGCAATTCCTCCGGGACGAGTTAATATACCTTGCGTTGGGCTGAATAATAATGCTAATAAAAATAATCCGCAAATAAATAATACAATTGATGCACCCGAAGGTACGTTTTGGTAATAGCTGATATATAAGCCGCCGACGCTACCAATAATACCTATTACCGAACCTAAATACATCATGTGATGTAGTTCTTTAACTAATAAATAAGCCGTAACCCCAGGACCAATTAATAAAGAAATTACTAACACTACTCCCACAGCTTGCATACTAGCAATAATTGTTAACGTAATCGCCGCTGTTAAGCCAAATTTAATAATATTTGTCGGCAATCCACTGGCTTGTGCGCCTAATGGGTCAAAGGTGTAAAATAACAATTATTTATAACAAATTTTAACTAAAAATAAGGAAATAAATGTAATTATTAAAGTCCTAAAAACATCATCTGTTGTAACTCCTAAAATATCGCCAAATAAAAAATGATGCAAATCAACTTTACTTTTCAACACGCTAATTAACATGATACCCAATGCTAAGAAACCCGAAAAAACCAAAGCCATTGCAGCATCGATTTTAACCCTAGACTGCGATTCTATCCAAGCAATCACAAAAGTGCTGAAAGTCCCGCAAACAAAAGCACCCAAGAAAATATCAATACCTAAAAAAAGCGCGATCGCAATTCCGGGTAAAACAGCATGAGCAATTACATCACCGAGTATTCCCTGACGCTGTACTATCAGATAAGAACCAACCACAGAACAAAGAATACCCAAGCTTGCAGCAATAATTAGCGCATCTCGCATGAATCCAAAACTAAGCGGTTCCAAAAGCAAATTCAACATTATTGGTAATTGTTAGTTGTTAGTGGTTAGTTGATAGTTGTTAGTTGATGATCCACACCTGCGGGTGAACAACTGATTAAGCCGACTTTGATTACCGATTCAAAAATAAAATATTATTGCCATAAGCACGCTGTAAATTTTCGGTTGTAACCACTTCTTTCATAGAACCATCAGCGATAATATGTTTATTTAACAATAATAAAGAGTCACATTGAGCTAAAGTTTCACCTAGATCGTGAGTAATTAAAATCAAAATTTTGCCATCCCTTCTTAATTCATTAAAAATATCAAACATAATATCTTCAGTAGTTCGATCGATTCCCACAAACGGTTCGTCAAAAAATAATAAATCAGCTTGCTGTGCTAGCGCTCTAGCTAAAAATACTCGCTGCTGCTGTCCCCCAGATAACTCACCAATTTGACGGGAACGAAATTCCCACATTCCCACTCTGTGTAATGCAGATTTAACTATTTCTTTAGACTTACGACTTGGTTTGCGAAACCAGCCCGTACTAACAGTACGAGCCATCATTACCACCCAAAGTACCGTAATCGGATAATCCCAATCTACTTGGGTTCTTTGAGGTACGTAAGCAATGGAGCGTAAATGCTTGTGGATGGGACAGTTACAAAATTTAATAGTGCCATCTGAAACCGGAATTAAACCCAGTATCGCTTTAACCAAAGTGCTTTTACCAGCGCCATTTGGACCGATTACACCAACCATTTGTCCGGGGAAAACGCGAAAACTCACATCCTCAACAGCCACTACACCCCGGTAATCTACATCCAAATGCTCTACTTCTAGCACTAATTTCTCCTGTATGATAATGATTATTATTTATGTTAAAAATCTACTTCCCTTCCCGCAGTAGGTACTGTATGATAACGATTATCATTTTACTGCAATATTTCTAATAAGTGATGTTTAGAAAATTACCTCTAAGCGCAATTGCGGCATTAACTTTAGCCATAGGTTTAATTAGCTGTGGTGGTAACGAGCAAGTTAATTCCAATTCTGGTACAGAAGAAAATTCTGCCGTAAATACCAGCAGTACTGCAACAGGGGAGCGTCTCCTAGTGGTTGCAACTACTAGCGTAATATGTGACTTAACAAAACAAGTAGCGGCTCAAACTGTTGACTTGAAGTGTTTAGTAGATGCAGGTCAAGATGCCCACACATATCAGCCCAAACCGGATGACCGCAAAGCGATCGAGCAGGCTAATTTAGTTTTGTACGGCGGTTATGATTTTGAGCCTAGTATTATCAAATTAGTTCAAGCAAGCAGTAATGAGGCTCCAAAAGTAGCAGTTCATGAAGTTGCCGTTCCTAAGCCGATTATTGGGGAAGAACACGATCGCGAGCATGAGGGAGAACACTCTGGAGAAGAAGAAAAACATTCCGACGAAAAAGCCCCAGACCCCCATGTATGGCATAATCCTCAAAATGGGGTGCAAATGGTGGAAGCTATTCGTAGTAATTTAGAAAAAGTTTCTCCAGATAACGCTCAGTTATATGCAGCTAATGCCCAAAAAGTAACCGGGGAAATCAAAGAAATAGATAGCTGGATTAAACAAAATATAGCTACAATACCTGAAAATCAACGTAAATTAGTCACCACTCACGACGCTTTAAGCTACTATACCCAGGCATATAATATTGAGTACGAAGGTGCAATTGAAGGTTTGAGTACTGAAGCACAACCAACAGCAGCGAGAATAGGTGAACTTTCAAAAGAAATTAAACAAGAGAACGTACCGACAATTTTTGCTGAAAGTACCCATAGCTCAAAACTAATTGAAAGGGTTGCTCAAGAAGCCAACGTAAAAGTTTCTGACGAAAAACTATATGCTGATGGTTTGGGTGAACAAGGTACTGATGCTGATACTTATCAGAAAATGTTGATTGCTAATACTAAGGCTATTGTTGATGGTTTGGGAGGTAAATATACGGCTTTCCAAAAATAATATTTGAAAAGCAGTGTATTGTCGTTTTCCAATATCTGTTTGATTCCTAATTAATATCAAGGTTAAAAATAGTTGGTGTAAACATCTCTTGCACCATCTTCATCTATTCGCATATCTGTATTCAAACTTTAAGTGTGAGGAGAAGATAATTATGAAAAAAAGCTTGTGGAAGTTTCTGCTAGTTAGTCCCGTCGTATTTGCAACATCATCATTAATTAATGACAGCGCTGTTGCACAAACTCAAACCCAAGAAGAAACCTTAGAACAAGTTACTTCTGTTTCTCAATTTTCTGACGTGCAGCCTACAGATTGGGCATTTCAAGCACTACAGTCTTTAGTAGAACGTTACGGTTGTATCGCGGGTTATCCGAATGGAACTTACCGAGGAAATCGGGCTTTAACTCGTTATGAATTTGCTGCGGGTTTGAATGCTTGTTTAGATAGAGTCAATGAGTTGATTGCAACCGCAACCGCAGACCTCGTTAGTAAGGAAGACCTTGCGACTTTACAAAGACTGCAAGAAGAGTTTTCAGCAGAGCTAGCAACCCTTAGAGGAAGAGTAGATGCAGTAGAAGCAAGAACTGCTCAAATAGAAGCAAAGCAATAATATAGTTGCTCCCGATATTGGCACAACTGAAGGAAGTTTAGCCTTTGCTGGTGAGAGCGGAGATAACGATGTTGAATTAGATGCACTGTGGTACAGCTTTCCCTTAACTGGCAAGATATCTATCCTTAAGTTTGCTATGAGTATTCTGACAAGATTTAGCAATAGCTAGGCAAAACCTGTGACAAAATTACCCATTATTATCCAACTTTTTCTAAATAGGATTGCGTCGGAGGTAGTATTACAACAAGTTCGGTTGTTGGCTGTTATCAGCTTTTTTGTTAGAGAGTACTGCTTGTAATTTGGCTTCAGTTTTAGCTTTTTCTTTTGGGTCTAACTTTTTCGTTCCTGATTCGGAGGTTATCCTACTTGCTTTAATTTTATTTATTGCTTCAATAAGATCTTGTGTTTGAATTACACTTCTGCCATTTCTAGCAGTTCTTACAGCCGCATCAATAACTGCATTTTTGATATCTCTACCACAAACATTATCAATAGACGCTAGTTCTTGAATAAGTAAATCCTTTGCAAGTGGCAACTCTGAAGGAAGATGATTCTGCCATATCAAGTAGCGTGCTTTTTCATCTGGCATGGGAAAATGAATATGACGAACCCTAGTTTCAAAGGCTTTGTCATAATTTTCGACTAAATTAGTTGCAAAAACCACTACCCCTTTAAATTTTTCTAGACAAATTAATAATTGACTACATATAGAATTAGCGGCTCGTTCACTTCCTTGACTGGCATTTGTTAATCTTTTAGAAAGCAATGAGTCTGCTTCATCAATAAACAGAACAGCATCATCTCTTTCGGCTGCATAAAAAATTGCTTCTACATTCTTAGAACCATCGCCAAGAAATTTGCTTTCAATTTGTGCATAGCTAGCAACCATAATAGGCTTACCTAAACTATGAGCAATAGCATGTGCAGTTACAGTTTTTCCAGTTCCAGGCTGACCATGAAAATTTAGTGCTGTACGCGGGAAAGGTTCTATGGTTTGTAGATTCCATTCGACAAATACTTTAGATTGAACACGAATAATATCAATTGCAGTCAAAATATCTTCTCTGACTTCCGAAAGAACTATTAACTTGTCGAGAGAAAATAATGGTTTTTGAGATTTATATTTTTTAGCTCTTTGTTCTACCGATAATTCATCATTAGCACTTTTAGCTTTTTTTGATATTGTTGATGCTGAATCTTTATAATTTTCATTATAAACAGTGATTGAAATATCGCCGGGATTCAAATTATTTTCCTTTATTAAGTTTTCAACTGCTGCCAATAATCTTGAACGACAAACAGCAGAATTAGCTTCTGATATCTCTGTCGGGATACCTTTTATAAAAAGATTTATGAGTTGGTTTTTCATTTTAAAAATCAGTAAATATATTAAATTTCGTATACGACTGTTCTATCTTCATCCTCGTATTCTTCATGAATCTCAAGTACTACGTCATCGATTTCTTCAGCTTCAATTACTCTGTCCTCAATTATATTGCCAGTTCTTTGATTAAATATTCCTTGGACTATTTGATAATTACCATTTTCTAAGTCATCTTTAATAGTAAATGCCAAATTATTTTTACTAGTGTGTAGAGTATCCAGATAATCATAGAACCAATTCATAATCTCTTCGTAGCTTAAAAATGCTAGAATAAGAGAACCTATAAATAGACAGCCGACCAATCCAGCAATTAGTGGTAGTACCATAATTAATTAAATTTATTCATATATAACAAGTTCATTATCTCGATGAAGTTCTTTTATTTGTCTATCTAATCTATTCGAGCGTATTTCTTGAGCATCAACCACTTCATTCGTTCTTTTGTTAAATATACCTTGAACAGTTTTATACTCTTTATTTTTTACTTTCTCTTGTATTGTAAAAGCAATATTGTCGTTATCTGAAATTTTGAGTTTCTCTCTATTCTGAAACCAGTTAATAATAATATCTAAAGAAAGTCTTATAATGGTTTCAACTACAATCCTAACTAAAGTAGCAATACCATGAAGAATCGCTGTCAACATTTGTTTTAGCTCCTTTATTCAAAAATAATTAAATTTTGACCTTTACAAATATCTTGTAGCTCTTCTTCAATGTTGATAGCTATAATTCTACGACCGTAAGGTGTACCCTTTGTATTGCAAACTAAGTTATTATTCTCGTCTAAAAAAACTTGTTTAATTAAATATTTTTCGCCATAATTATCAATTATCATTGCACCTTTTTCTATTCTTGAGTCTTCAGGCTTTTCTGTAACAAAATATTTAACTACTTCCGAATAAGTAAGCATTTCTATTGAGTTCTCTTCTATTTTAAGATAACTCATTAAATTTTTGCTGATAGATTTTAGCCTATCTTTAGGTATTTCAAAAAGATTACTTATTTTATCAAAACTAAATTCTATTTTAAAATTATGATGCATTTTTATATATCTAAATGTAACATAAACAATTCTATATATTTATGTTACGACATATTTTTTTTAATACCTAGAGTGATTTCACTTAACAAATTAAACACTTAGCTAAACACATTCACCATAATTAAGTGTTAACCCTGAACCTAGTCAAAAATATTTACATATTTTGTGAGAGAATACTAATCGTAAAATAAAGCGATTAAATAAAGGTGTAAGTATGCGTTTTATCAGAGGATTAAGTCCAGATACGATCAGAATACTAGAAAGAATATATCAGCAAAGTAAATATCATCAAGTAAGACTGAGATCGCAATGTATTCAATTAAGCAATAAAGGATATAAAATTATAGAATTAATAAAAATATTTAAGATTAGTCGTTCAACAATTTATAATTATTTTAATGGTTGGGAAGACCAAGGTTTAGTAAGCTTATATGATAAGAAAGGTAGAGGAAGAAAATCAAAATTAAATAATGAGCAAAAAGAAATTATAAAAGAATGGGTAAAAGAGAATCCCAAAAACCTAGATAAAGTGAGTTCAAGAATTTTATCGGAATGGGGAATTAAGATTAGCTCTCTCTTCAATTCGGAGGATTTTACATTTTTTGAACATGAGTTGGCATAGAATTAAAAGGGTTGTACCTAAAAAGCCAGACCCCTTATTGTATAAAGAGAAAAGGCAAGAATTATCAAAGCTACAAGAACAGTATTGATTTAAATAAACAAATGCTTCTGTAACTAATCGCCAGTATAAATCGTCATCACGTTGATATTGTACCTCTACAAAGTAAATTGGGTCTTGGGGATATTCGGGTTTGGGTAAATGGAGTTACTTGCAAATCACCAGCATCGGAGAGTATTTTGATTTTTCTCGTACTGTAGGAATTTACTGAGGTTTTTACACATTGTTTATGTCATAAAAAACATAAGTAATTTAAGGTGGCTCAATCTTATTGGCTACATTTACAGTATCCTACCTATCTCTTTTAAAATCCTGTGTTTAAAGCTTTGCTAAGTTCTATACTTCAGTTAATTCGTATTTTTAAAAACTTCTATTGGGAATCACAAGGGTGTAATTTTTTAGTGTTTGGACGGGAGAAATATGATTCGAGAAAATATCAATCCGCAGTAGAAGCTTGGAATCAAAGCTTAACTTCTTATCAAAAAGCTGATTCCCAGGAAAATATCGGTGTAGTATATTCTTATTTAGGCATAGCGTACACGAAGCTATCAGAGTATGTAACAGCCTTAAAATATTCCCATCGCGCTCTTATAATTCATCAAAAAGTTAAAAATGGTGATTGGGAGAGAAGAACACTCTGTCATTTGGGGCAAGCATATCACTACCTGGGAGAATATAAAAAAGCTTTGGATTATTTCCAGCGTAGTTTGGTTTCCTGTCGGCAATTCGGCGATCGCAATTTAGAGTGTCAGATATTGGGGAATATTGCGTTAATACACAGCAATTTTGGTGAAAATAGAAAAGCTCTCGAATTTAACCAGCAAGCTTTGAAAATTGCCGAAGAGATTTGCAACTCAGATACCCAAGCAAGTATTCTGAGTCATATTGGGCTAATTTATTCAGAATGGGCAGAACATGAAAAATCTTTGGAATACTATGAATTATCTTTGAGGTTGTCCACAAACATTAATAATCCTAATGGTGCTTCAACTTTAACTAATATCGGTGCAGTTTATCGGGATACTGGAGAATACGACAAAGCCGAATCTTATTACCAACAAGCGTTAGAGATTTTGCAAAAAACGGGTAATCTTAACCTTGAAGGAACAATTTTAGCTAACTTAGGTGATTTGTGCTGTGTAAGGGCCAAATATACCCAAGCGCTCGAATTTCATCAGAAATCGCTCAAAATTAGACAACAAATTGGCGATAGAGATGGAGAAAGTATTGTTTTATCTAATATTGGGGCAGTGTACGCTTACCAAAATAACTTATCTGCGGCATTACCATACTACCGACAGTCTTTAGAAATTTGCGAAGAAATAGGCAATATAAGCTCCAAAAGTAATAAATTAAATAATCTGGCACATTGTTACACTGTATCTGGTTACTATGACGAAGCAATGGAATGTTACGATGAAGCTTTGGTGATTGCCAGTAAGACAGGCGATCGCAGTCAAGAATGTACTATTTTCAGCAATATTGGACTTTTGTACAATCAGCTTGGTGAGTTTCTTAAAGCTTTAGAATACGGGCGATTAGCAGAAGGATTGGCAAGAGAAATTGGAGATAAACAAACTCTTGGATGGGCTTTTAATTGTATGGGAAATTCCTATCGGGGATTGAAACAGTATTCAAAAGCTCTGTCAAATTACCAGCAAGCACTACAAATATGTACTACTATTGGTGATGACTCCGGACTAGCAGATACGCATACAGATATTGGTGAAACCTATATCGACTTAGAAAGACCGCAACAAGCATTATCCCACTATCAGATAGCATTAAATATTTATCAAAAACTGGAAACGCTATCGTCCGAATATGGTCTTCTCGAACGTATTGCTACAGCGTATTCGCAGATTGGGAACAATGCAGAAGCATTGAATTATTATCAGCAAGCTCTCGCGATCGCCAAAAAATTAGGTCATGACAACAACGAAGCCAGGATTTTAAATCGCATTGTAGAAATACAAAATGGAGAAACTTAGCGTTCGGGTTGATAGACAGGGCAAAAGCACCTAAATTCTACTAAATTTCCTCTTGTGTTCCACTTTATAATTACATTTGTTGAAAAATATAACTTTCAACTTTACTATTATCAAGATTCTTCCTCACTTTGCTTTTCAATAGCTTTTCTGACAACTTCAACTTCCAATTCCAGAGCTTGAGAAATTTGCTCGACACTCAATCCCATATTTAACATCCGGGGGATTGCTTCAAGTTTCGTTGCTATTTTTGTTCTTTGTTCAACCTCTTGCTCAACTTCTTGATAAAATCTAGTTTTTCGCCACTCGGTTAATCCAAACATTGCTTCTAACTCCTGTCTACTTTTGTTGGAAAATTTGTAAATCAACATCCTTTCTACTAATTCTAAAAGCTGCCGACGGTTGCTGACATCTGCTTGTTGAACTTGTCCGATTAAGTTTCTCGCAACTTCTACCGCTTCATTTTCCGGAGCAACTACTAATCCAATAATCCCCAACCCAATTGAAGAAGAAGTATCTGTTAATTCATCGAGATATATTACTTGTATTTGCCCATCAGATAGTGATGTCTGATACGCAATTGGAATACCTGGATCTAAGCTACGTTTCGCCCATAAAACTACTGCTTTCCAAGATTTATCTGGTTTATACTGATTGAGATAAACAAAGGCTTCAGTGATTAATCGCCAGTATAAATCATCATCCGATTGATATTGTACCTCTACAAAATAAATTGGGTCTTGAGGGTATTCGGGTTTGGGTAGAAATAAACCATCAATTCTTCGCGCAAGCTCTTTTATCTCCACAGAGGAAAATTCATAGTGTAAAGCTTGGGTGGGAGATTGTTGCAGTATTTCAAATAATACGCTGGGAAGATTTTGCAGCAGCGTGTAAAAGATTGTATCTGTTTTCATCCATTAAAATTTTTGAATGATTCGTAGAGCATATGTATTATACAGCAATGTTTCTACTAATTTTTATGACCGGCGACTGATATCAGGTTCGCTTAATTACTTATAAATAAAAATATGTTTGTAGTTGCGCCGTCTTCGCTCCTCTCGTTGTGTTCAGCGAAGACGGCGCAACTACGAGCCTTTTTATAAGTATTTATCAAAAACAGTATCTAAGCCAAAGCTCTCCAAGACTGTGAAAGTACTTTCCCTGCTGACTTTGCAAACACAAACGTTAACAACAAACCGAACAATAAATCGGGTAATATCGAGCCAGTTAGAAAAACTAATCCTGCTGCTGCAAGAACAGAGATATTGGCAATGATGTCATTTCTCGAACATAACCATACAGAAGACATATTTAGATTATCCTTTCGATGTCTAGCTAATAACAGCAAACAGACTAAATTGGCGAATAATGCTATAAATCCAATCGCACTCATAACAGTTGCCTCTGGAGTTACACCCGAAAAGAATTGGTAGGTTGCTCTGGCAAAGACTGCGATCGCAAACAAAAACATGATGATTCCCTTCAGAAATGCCGACCTAGCCTGAGCTTTACTACCCTTATTAATGACATACAAACTGCTTGCGTAAACCAACGCATCACCCAGCATATCAAGGGAGTCTCCAGTCAAAGATACCGAATCCGCACGAATACCTGCTCCAAACTCAACAACGAACATTACTAGGTTAATAAACAAAACTACCACTAGTATCTTAGCTTGCTGTTTTCTTAGCTTCGTTAGCTCACAACCTTTGAAATGAGCAGCAGTTGTCACTCATGGTTTTCCTATTATCCAACTATTCTAATATTCAAATGAACATTAGAATGATATCACAAAAAAAGTTCATTCTAACGTTGTTTAGAATAACCTACTCAGCAAGTTGCTTTAATGTATAGTAAAGAACTTCTGCTATACGTTGGTCTTTAAGAGAATAGTAAGCGAGCTTCCCGTCATTTCTATACTTTAAAATTTTGAGGTCGCGCAGTTTCCGCAGGTGATGAGAGGCAGACGCAATCTTGACATCAAGCAGAGAAGCCACATCGCAAACGCAAAGCTCTTGACCATTACTCAGAGCGTGGAGAATCTTTAAGCGCGATTTATCAGCTAAAGCACCAAAAAGAATTTGAGCATTTTCGATAATATCATCTCCTGGCAGTGCTTCACCAACCTGAGTTACTAACTCTGAATTAAAACACCGGGTTTGGCAAATGTCGCTTTCCTTAGCTTTGGTCACAAATCTTGACAGGCACGAATTTTACTATTTAATTATAGCTGCCTGCCTACGGCGACCTACTGTCCCTAAAATAGCACCAGCAGTATAAATATTTTTGTTACAAAAAGTCTTCACATCAAACTAACTTTTTACGCTATCATGATAATGATTCTCATTGCGATCGCATATTGGTAAAACGAGAGATGGAAAACCAAAATTTTAGCGTGTGTATTCGACAAGCGGGAGATTTAGGAACACTATCAATTGATGAAACAATTAGTTGTTTGCACTCAGCTATTGCTTTAAATACAACTATTTAGTTATTAATTTTAGTCATTAACCAAATCATCAAATATATGAGCTTTTCTTTCGGAAAACAATCTCAAAAACCGAGTTCTCTAGAAATTCGGCAAGTCAAGCAATGGATTTATCAAGCTTTGCCTTCTTGATGATGAAATTTCTATTTCTTTAAGTCAGTTACAATGTACAGAACCTGGATGTCCACGTATTGAAACGGTAATTAATGTGATGACTCATTCCGTACAAGAATACAAAATTCACAAATCTATTGCTGAAAAATAGTATATAGATATTAGTATATTCGAGCCGGGTAAATAATCTTTAGTTATTGAAATTTATCTAATATGGCTTCTCACACATTATTTGTTTGCAAATCCTGTTATTTTTCACCTACACAACGCGATTACATGGGCGAAAGATTTAACTCCTAAAGATGAATATTCTTCCTTAATTGAGGAAGATAGTCACGAGCATCATCATCACGACCATCATGACCACGAACATCATGACCACGAGCATCACCACCATCACTCTAACCATCTAGAAAATGACGGATTTGTTTCCATATCTTTTCAAAGCGATAAACCTTTTGACGTGCATAAATTTGAGACATTTCTAAATGAAAAAATGCCAGAAAATGTGTTTAGAGCCAAGGGTATTCTCTGGTTTAGCGATAGCGAACTGCGACATATTTTTCAACTTAGCGGTCCTCGCTATCAACTCAATGCTGATGAATGGTCTACCACAAACCGTCAAAATCAGCTAATTTTCATCGGTCGTAATTTAGACAAAAATGAAATTCATTCTCAGCTTAACAATTGTTTACTATAATTAAAATAGTATTAGTAATTATTGCTCGTTAAACCGTTAGTTGAGGAACTGTAAATACACCCTGCAATTAGATTTCATTCGTCTAATTCCTGGGGTGATATTTTACTGTGTCTCGAATCATAAATATCAACTAATAACTAATAAGTGATAATTATTAAAGTTCTTGGATTGTCAAACTTACCTTGCACTCAGTAGCGTATCTGTGTTTGTGTCTTTTCTCGAAAATTCTAAGCTAACCCAGGTTAAAAAACGCGCTCGGAAGACACTCTCCTAAATACGTTTATGAAAAAACTAATCTAAAATCCGCTTATGAATGGTTACTATATATAGGTAAGCAAATACTGGAGACAAGAAAACGGTTTACGCACGTCCTTTAGCAAGATTAATCGAGCAATTGCAACGCTTACCGGGAGTTGGTCCAAAAACTGCCCAAAGATTAGCGCTGCACATTTTAAAACGACCTGAAGCGGAAGTAGAAGCTTTAGCACAAGCTTTAATTGATGCCAAAAAACGGATCGGTTTGTGTCGAGAGTGTTTTCACTTATCTTCCGAACCCGTTTGTGAAATCTGCCGCAATCCCAAGCGCGACAACGAAACTATATGTGTAGTCGCAGATTCTCGCGATGTAATTGCTTTGGAAAAAACAAGAGAATACAAAGGTAAGTACCATGTTTTGGGAGGTGTAATTTCTCCCATAGAAGGTATCGGACCAGAACAGTTAAATATTCAGCCTTTAATACGACGGGTAAGTCAGCGAAATCCCAAAGAGGTTATTTTAGCGATTAGTCCGAGTGTAGAAGGTGAAACTACTACACTATATGTGGGTCACTTAATTAAACCATTCACCAAGGTAACGCGAATCGCCTTTGGTTTACCAGTAGGTGGCGATTTAGAATATGCTGATGAAGTAACTTTGGCAAGAGCTTTAGAAGGTCGTCGAGAGTTGGATTAATTACTGGGGATTGGGAATTGGGATAAGGGAAAGCAGGAAAGATTGGCGACACGGAAACCGACATCGCCAACTTTCGGCAAAATGGAAAATTTAAAATATTTCGATTTTTAATTTTATCTGCTTTGTGGCATGGCAAATGAGGACATCATTTGTAAAGCTTTAATTAGTTGTAAAGGATTTTTTTCGTCAACAGAAAATTGCCGACTTTGTACGAGCAAATATTCTAAAAAAGTGCTGGCAGTAATCGAAAGTTGCTTTTTCTTAGGATAAGCTACGTGCCACTGACGATATAAAGGAAAACCCTCAACATCCAATATCGCTAGTTTATTTACGATCTCTGTAGAATTTAGGGTATGAAGGGATAAAACTGAAAGCCCCAAACCGTCAATTACGGCTTGCTGAATAGCTTCATTGCTGCCAAGCTCCAGATTTATCGATACTGATATTTTATTCTGAGCAAAAAATTGCTGTACTACTTTGCGAGTTCCAGAACCTTGTTCTCGCATAATAAAAGGTTCGTTTGTTAAGCATTTTAATGAAATGTTACGCTTAAGAGCGAGTGGATGATCGCATGGCGCAACTACAACTAACGGGTTATCTAAAAACGCTTTTGTTTCGATATCGTCTCTTTCCGGCGGACAACTAAGAATATAAAGGTCATCAAGATTCTCATTCAACCGAGACAACAGCACCTGATGATTGGTTATTTCTAGGCAAACACTAACGCCGGGATAAAGTGTACAAAACGGTTTGAGTAATTTAGGAATAAAATATTTAGTTGTAGTAACTGCTGCTAATCGCAGTCTTCCCTGTTTCATTCCTTTTAAATCGACAATGGTAGTTTCTAACCTGTCGAGACATTTAAAGATTTCTTTGCAGGTACTTAAAACCTCTCTTCCTGCTTCTGTTAGATAGATACGCTTTCCGACGTATTCAAATAAAGGTACACCGATCGCTTGCGTAAGATGTTTTACTTGCATCGATACAGTTGGCTGAGTTACAAATAATTCTTCCGCCGCACGAGTAAAACTAGAGTGTCTTGCAGCAGCTTCAAACACCTGTAATTGGTCTAAAGTGATTGATTTCACGAGGGTGTCTTTTTGTCTGACATCTCCTGCATAACTTTTCATAGAAATTATTAACTATTACTAGTGTTGGATTTATACTTAGTGATTCAACGGCGAGACTTGCTAGCTTTGCACTAGATACAGTTTTTATTGACCATATGTATAAAATTCATGACTAAAGCAACACAAATGTTGCTTTAACTCAATATACATTACTTTAACAACATTTACGTTGCTAAAGTTAAATTAACTTAACAATTAATTGAGTAATCACTCTTAGCGATCTTGATAAATTAAATTTTTAGGCATTAAAAAATATATTATTGAGCAACTGTGCATCACAATAATTAAAAAGAAATATTTGAGGGTAAAATGGTTTAAGACTTACCTACGAGTAACTTTGGATTTAAAGTCATTGCCGTGGCTATACATACGCCCCCGTTTAAATTTGACGAAAATTAGTAAGTTATGATAGGCTAATAAATTGATAAGAATTATTTTTATTTAATAACAAGTTATATTGATGGAATTATCCGATTGAAGATAACAAATTTAGATTTTTCCGTACAAGTTTATAATAATTAAATAGTCGTTGAAGGAGTAGGGGAAAAGACGGCTTGAGTGAGAATATTAATAAGCTGATGTGCAGCTAGATTGTATAAAAGGAAAATATCAAATTCTTGTAGTGCGTTAGCGCAGCGTGTCCGTAAGGATATGCATCTTGGACGAAGGGCATTATACAAATTAAATGCGTAACAGCTTAATGGAGCGCAATCATCTTTCTACAGTAGGTGTTTCAGCACTTATTGCCAAAATTTAAACGCACTTCGTACTGAAGAACTTAAATTTATTGTTTTGATTCAAAAAAACAATTTCGATATTCTTTTTATAATAAATAAGACTAAAAATCTACTTTGAATTACACAACTAAAAAGTAGGTACATAAAATCTGTGCAGACGCGGTCGAAGAAGTTTATTTGAAAGCCCTAGAAGAGGAACTATCGGATGCACTAAAATATATTGTGTGGCTTTGATGACATAAACATAATTTATTCCTAAAGATGTATTCCTTAAGTAAGTGGGGCGATCGCTCTTCTTACAGATATTGGTGTTTGTATTTATATTGGTAAGTTTTGAATTGTTAAGTAAACTAGCGAACTAGAACTACAATCTCTTCAAACCTCTATACTATAGAGATTTATGGCTAGATATATGGCTTTTTATTAAAACCAACTCAAAAAAAATACAAAGCAAATCACAATTTTATAAGCACGTTGGGTATAGCGGCAAGTTATAATTTTTTTGCGGATAAACATAAAAAAAACTAATTATGAGTAACCCCCTTGTACAGGCATTTTTCGTAGGCAGAGCCGTTGCTGAAGTTGTTAACGAACGTATGGAAGGCGCTTTTACCGATGCTTTGAGCGAACTTGGTAAGTTAGATGCCGAACTAAAAGAACATATGCGATCGTTTACCACTGAAGTGATGGCACGAGCCGAACGTTCTTCTGAAGCTGCTGGTGCTGCTAGCGGTACCTATAGCACGCCGACAGGAACTGGACAATCTACTTCGGAACCTCTTGATTTACAAGCAATGATTGATGAACTGCGAGCAGAAATTGCTGTATTGC
This sequence comes from Rivularia sp. (in: cyanobacteria), assembly GCA_965234645.1. GTDB lineage: Bacteria > Cyanobacteriota > Cyanobacteriia > Cyanobacteriales > Nostocaceae > Rivularia. The sequence continues at coordinate 7,092,934 of OZ248344.1, forward strand.
GTACTGAATTGCAACGCCATCGTAGCGGTTCCGTTTAAAAGTAAAGAAATCGAAAATTAATAATAAAAGGAAATATAAAGAGGTATGGACGTTGGTAAGAATGCCGAGTGCTAATAGCTTTGAATGTCTTAGTTTGCGCTCGGTTGGAAATCAACGGCTTTGCAAAAGCTATGGAAAAGGGTTATTCAGATAAAGCATACCGTTGGAACCGCAAAAAATATTCTAGTAGGCGACGCTTTTTTGACATTTGGTCATTCGTATTGACTTTATTGTTGAAGCTTTGGCTATATAACAAATCCTGGAGTTATTCTGGGGGAGCTACCGAAACCAAAAAGGCTGCAAGAAGAAAATCGCAAGCAATTTGGATTCGTACCACTCTGCTAGATTTAGGACCGACTTTCATAAAAGTAGGTCAGTTATTTTCTACTCGTGCTGATATATTTCCTAGCGAATATGTAGGAGAATTAACAAAGCTCCAGGATAAGGTTCCAGCTTTTAGTTACGAACAAGTAGAAGAAATTATTGGGTACGAACTGGGAAAGAAAATTCCGGAATTGTTCGCCAGTTTTGAACCTATTCCCTTAGCTGCTGCTAGCTTGGGACAAGTTCATAAAGCGGTGTTGCATTCTGGGGAATCGGTTGTCGTTAAGGTTCAACGTCCGGGATTAAAACAACTTTTTGAAATTGATTTAAAAATTCTTAAAGGTATTACTAAATACTTTCAAAATCATCCCAAATGGGGACGAGGGCGAGATTGGCTTGGTATCTACGAAGAATGTTGCCGCATCCTTTGGGAAGAAATTGATTATCTCGAAGAAGGCCGAAATGCCGATACTTTCCGCCGTAATTTTCGCGGTCAGGAATGGGTGAAAGTTCCCCGCGTCTACTGGCGCTATGCTTCACCTAAAGTACTGACGCTAGAATATCTACCGGGTATTAAAATTAGTCAGTATGAAGCGTTGGAAGCAGCAGGCTTGGATAGAAAAGTTCTGGCTCGTCAAGGAGCCGAAGCTTACCTGCATCAGTTGCTCAATAATGGCTTTTTTCATGCCGATCCTCATCCCGGCAACATTGCGGTTAGTCCAGATGGTGCGTTAATATTTTATGACTTTGGCATGATGGGACGAATCAAGTCCAACGTGCGCGAAGGATTAATGGATACACTTTTTGGTATTGCTTCTAAGGACGGAGAGCGAGTTGTCAATTCGTTAATCAATTTAGGAGCATTAGCGCCAAGCGAGGACATGGGACCCGTCCGGCGTTCGGTTCAGTATATGCTGGATCACTTCATGGATAAGCCCTTTGAAAACCAATCTGTAGCAAGTATTAGTGAAGATTTGTACGAAATAGCTTACGATCAGCCATTTAGATTTCCGGCTACTTTCACTTTTGTGATGAGAGCTTTTTCTACTCTTGAAGGAGTCGGTAAGGGGTTAGATCCAAATTTTAGCTTTATGGAAGTCGCAAGACCATACGCAATGAACCTTATGAGTGATATGAATGGTTCTGAGGGGAACAGTATAATTAACGAACTAGGTCGTCAAGCAGTTCAAGTAAGTACTAGTGCATTTGCTCTACCACGAAGACTGGAAGAGACATTAGAAAAACTTGAACGGGGAGATGTGCGCGTGCGTGTCCGGTCTATTGAAACAGAGCGTTTGCTACGAAGACAAACAAATATCTTGCTAGGGGGAACTTATGCCCTGATTATCAGTGGATTTACCCTTTCAGCTACGATATTGTTGGTTCATGATTATATATGGTTCGCAGTATGTGCGGGTTTAATTGCTTTGTGTGTATCGTGGCTGTTGATTAGATTGCTTCTGCGCCTCGACCGTTATGACCGTATGTATTAGTTTAAATATGAAACTATATGAAAGTTAAATTCACGGGTTTTAGCGATCCGGGACTTATTCGTTCTAATAATCAGGATGCTTACTATATCGACCCGGAAGGGCGATTTTTCATTGTTGCCGACGGTATGGGTGGTCATGCCGGAGGTGAAGAGGCGAGCCGAATTGCCACTATGGAAATCCAAAAGTACCTGTCATCAAATTGGGATAATTCCAAGTCCTCCGAAGAGTTATTACAGTCTGCTTTGTGGCAAGCCAATGAAGCGATTTTGCTAGACCAGCAGAATCACTCCGAACGCGGCGATATGGGAACTACTGTCGTTGTAATAGTATTTCGTCCCGGCGAGTCTCCTTATATTGCTCATGTGGGTGATTCGCGCTTGTATCGTTGGCGTTCTTCTCTATTAGAACTGATTACAGAAGACCACACTTGGGTTGCACGCGCTTTAAAAATGGGCGATATCAACATAGAAGAAGCCCGAAATCATCCTTTCCGTCATGTTTTATCCCGTTGTCTGGGACGCGACGATCTCCATGAAATTGACGTACAACCAGTTGATGTAAAATCCGGCGATCGCCTTTTATTGTGCAGCGATGGTTTGACAGAAGAACTTGCAGATGAAAAGATTGCTTATTATTTACAAGAGAACACCATCAACGAAAAAGCCGCTCTGTCTTTAATAGAAGGAGCTAAAGAGCAAGGCGGACACGATAATATTACTGTTGTAATTGTTGAACTTGAAGATTAATTTTTATCGATTTAAAGTTTACAAAGTAATTAGTTTTTCTTATCGCTTTGTCTAGATTCCTATTTCTTCTATTCGATCGCAAAATTCGATTTATCTATTGATGAGTAGGTTTATGAAAAAACGATCGGTGGTAGATAATCTTTAATCTAGGAGAGGATTATTTCGCGTTCAGAGTAAAAATACTCATCAATTTGTTCAGTCTGAGCATTTTTTCTACTTACAACTTGATAAAAATACTTTAACCTCCAAAGTAAAATTTGGAGGTTAAATTTTCATATTTGGTAAATTGACAACTTGCACCTTACAAGGTAAGGAAATATAATTCATGCTTACTTCCCTTAAGGAATGCAGCAGTTAAACCTACGATCGTGCAATTTGCTCGTAGGGTAAAACCCCAAAACTGCACAATTACTTACAAAGTAATCCTCTTTGCTTTCACGAGTAAAGCGGAGTTGTAGAGAGTTTATTTGGATAAATTTATCTAAATAAGCTTACCTTAGCTCTAATTAAGCCGAAATTTAGCTGCTAAAACTTGGGGTTTATATCATTCGGTAGAGATGGGAAACACATAAAAGCCAAAAATAGTCATTAAGACTGTGGGCAAATATGTCAAACAATTGTTATCTTTCTTTATACAGGGGGTAACAATATCAAGACAAATCTATCGATTACTCAGATCAACTTATCTGTAGTAACCAACGTTTTTATTTTTTAGTTATTGGAGTCTAAATAATGGACAAATCAATCGAACTTTCCTTGGAGCAGCAATTTAGCATCCGCTCTTTTGCTACCCAAGTTAAAGATATGAGTCACGAACAAGCTCAAGATTTCTTAGTCAAGCTTTACGAGCAAATGGTTGTGAGAGAAGCGACTTATCAGGAACTTCTCAAACATCAATGGGGCTTAGATTCGGGTTCCACTTGGGCTGCTTAAAATATGGTGAGTGTCACAGTGGATGACCTCCTTCTCTTGCTAGGTTCCGCTCTGTTGGAAAAAAGCTGGGGATGCCGGGGCATCAACTATAAACTTAGCCTTACTTACAACATATTTTTCAAAAATATAGCCTGTTTCCAATATTTTCAGAGTTAGGGTGTATAGCTCGCGCCATCAAACCTTAACAAGGCGGCACATTAAAAATTAAACTTAAATTAATTGCGTCCCAGGAGCTTCTAAAGGATTACCTTGAAGCAATAATTCGTTAATTCCCTCATTAATTGATAGCAATTATCATACAAAAAAACAAAACTTATCTCTTATTTTTATAACTGTATTTTAAGTCTTACTATACATTTTCTTAAAAAAAATTAATATTAACTGAGTAAATACCACAGTGTTTAGATGAAGACTGTGGTATTTACTTAAGCAGAAAGGTCAAAAGCAGAATCTGTATTAATTCCGTGTAATTTTGCTAAAATTTGCGGTTTAATCTTCTCATACTCAGCTTTAAGCAACTTTTTGCTAAATTGAGGTTTAGCTGAAGATGGTAACGTGTGACTCATATTAACCCAATCAAGCAGACGAGTCGCTTGAGCAGGTGCAATACTCGAAAGTAAAATATGATTGCAAAAGAGAGGAGTTTCTCGTCCAAAAAAGACCAGACGGTAGTAACCCGTTTTTCCCAAAAGAGTAGCAATGTCTTTACCCGTATTGCTTTTAAGGTCAAGATAGTAAGGTAGCCATTTCGCACCGAATTTGCGATGGTAAATAACGGTAATCCATAAAAGCATGGGGTGAGGTGCAGTAATAAATAGAAATTGATTGTAACGGGTGCAAACCAAACGCTTATGAATTTCTATTTGCGGTAACATTATCCACAGAGCAGGAGTTAAATTACCATTTACCTGTATATTTTGAGGAAAAACGATATCAGCAATTGGTTTATCTTTAGGCCAAACAGCTTGTCGTAAAATCTCGTCATTAGAAACCGACTTATTAACATCAAGTTGATTATCTGGGGTAAAATCAGCTTTAACAGTAGGAGCAAGGGACGCATCTTCAGCCTTTGTGTAGACATCAACATTATTTGTCCCGACTTGATTTTTATAACGCTCCTCTATAAATGCTAAATCCTTAAGAATTTCATTGATGGTTTGAGGACGTTCGTTTGCTTGCTTTGCCAGACATTTCATTACCAAATTTTCTACCTCTACAGGTAATTGTAATTTTGGTTGAACTTCAGAAAAAGGGCGAGGTGGCTTATAGTGATGTACTTTATACCATCCCCCAAAAGAAGGATTTTCTGGGATTAAAGGCATCTTTCCCGTCAACATCTCGAACATCATTACACCCAGACTGTAAATATCCGAGCGGTTATCAAGTTCCTTACCTTCCATCTGTTCGGGAGAAGAATAAGCTAAAGTACCCAGATAATAATTAGTTTGTTGAGTATCCGAGAGTAATAGCTTGGCAATACCAAAATCAAGAACTTTAACTAATTCCCCAAAACTAGCATCATGAATTGCCAACATATTGCTAGGTTTGATGTCGCGATGAATAATTGGGCAGACTTTGCCATCAACAAATATACCATCATGAGCGCATTGTAAACCCAGAGATATTTGACGCGCCAGACTTAAGAACCGTCTTAAAGTTAGTTTTTCATCGCGGATAATCTGGCTGAGGCTTTTACCATGTAAATATTCCATGACATAAAACGGAGTAGAGTTTTCGTCCACGCCATAGTCCATCACTCGAACAATATGGATACTTTTTTGACCAAGTAGGGCACAAGTTTTGGCTTCTCGCTCAAAACGTTCCTTTAACCGCATTTTTGTATTTTGGACTGAGAGGGCGAGAAACTTAACCGCTACAGGTACGCCTCCTAACAAAACATCCTTAGCACGATAAACTCGACCCATAGCCCCAGTACCAATTATCTCCTGAAGCCGGTAGCGCTTGGCGAGTAAGCGACCAATATTGGGGTCTGACATAGAAACTCCAATCTATAAAAAAATGAAATAAAACCCGCTCGAAAGACAGGTATTGAATATAAAAGATTTAAAAAATCAAAAATTGACCCTAATCAAAAAAAAGGTAGATATACCCGGTAAGTTTGTACAATTATTAACTTCATCTCAAATTTATAATGCCCAGTTTTTACCCAAAAACTTAACTTACCGGGAAAAAAAAATGAAAATCGGTGAAAAACGAAGGAAATGAGGATAGGGAGATGGGAGATGGGGGGATGGGGAGATGGGGAGATAATTACATATCAACAACTTTCTACTCATAACTCCGGTGGTCATAACTCCTCACTCCTCACTCCTCACTATTCCCAATGCCCCATGCCCCATGCCCTATGCCCAATTCCCACTGTTAGCTGATTTGACGTTCTACGCTGGCTTCCATTGTGCTGGTTAAAAAATGACCTGCCATGATGCCGCTAGTCAGATAATATGTATTGGTTGACACGCGATGCAAAGTTTCAAATCCACTGCGTCGTTGGCGATCGCCTAATACCCAATAGCGCTGAACTATTGTCTCCGGACCAATCCAGCCTTCTCCTTCAACTTGCCCTAATAAATTATGTTGTAGTAAAAAAGTATACTGACGTTCGCCATCATCCAAACGTCCTTTGTACTGCAAAGCGATTTCGGGATGTTCGGTTTGAGGAAAAATCAATTTTGTCACCATAGTGAACCAGTTATCTCGGTTCCATGCAACCAAGGTCATACCTTTGACGCTGATTGGCATACCATTGCGTTCCAACCAATTTCCTTGTAGAGTCCAGCGTCCTGGTTCGAGTAAAAAACTATGAGCCACCTGTGGATAATTCCCTGTATTGTTGCAGTATTGCCAAAATTTAGTATACCCACACAAAGTCAACAGTGACCAGTTAGGAGTAGGAAGTTAGGAGTTAGGAGTTAGGAGTAGGAAGTTACCAGTTATGAGTTAGGAGTTAGGAGTTAGGAGTTAGGAGTTAGGAGTTAGGAGTAGCCCTGTCAAGGTGGCAATTTATTAGATAATAATGCCAATTGATGCTCCGGGAGCCGCCAATGATGAAGGCAAGCAGATGTTGCGCGGAGGGTAGGGTGAATGCTTCCTTATAATATTTGAGCGTTTTGTCAAATATAGTCCAATTAGTGTGATGGTAAGAGGGCTGATGGAACGAGTATTAGCACCGGAAACAATTAATCAGATATTTGAGGAAAACGCTTCATCTCAGTACACTAGAGAGCTACTTTTTTCAAGCCTTGTAGAACTAATGAGTTTAGTAGTATGTGGGATTTACCCATCGGTAAGCGCAGCATACCGTGAAAAAGCCGAAGAGATGAATGTAACCCGCACAGCTGTTTATGACAAATTAAATGGGGTTGAAACAAGTGTAAGTTCGGCAATTGTTAGGGAAACAGCTGTTCCACTAGCAAGTTTAATCGAGTTTGTTGGCGGAAAATCACCGCAATTATTAAACGGTTACAAAGTTAGAATACTTGAGGGTAATTGTCTGGAAAAGACTGACCATCGTCTTGAAATATTGCGAACAATTTCTGCAGGAGCGCTACCAGGTAAGTCATTAGTGGTTCTCGATCCAGAATTAAGATTGGCAATCAACGTGTTTGCCTGTGAAGATGGTCATGCTCAAGAACGGTCTTTGTTTAACGAGGTACTTAAAACTGTAAAGCAAGGCGAATTATGGATTGCCGACCGCAATATGTGTACTGCCAGCTTTTTGTTGGGATTGCATCGAAGCGGGGCAAACTTTGTGATTCGCTCACACAAATCGATGCCTTGGAAGCCAATCACCTCCAGCAAGCCAGTTGGTAGTGTTAAAACAGGAGAATTATTTGAGCAAACCGTCAGTCTGAGCAGTGCTTCCGAATCCCTGCTGGTAAGACGAGTTGTATTAAAGCTCAAAAAAACCTACTCGTAATTCGGAAAATGAAATCGCTATTTTTACGATGCTTCCAACAGCAGCAGTTACCGCAGCAGTTGTCACACAACTATACCTCCAACGCCGTAGTGTTGAAAACCTGTTTCAAACTGTGACGGAAAATTACGAGTGCCAAATACAAACGAATGGCTATCCAAAAGCTGCACTGTTCTCGTTAAGCCTTGCCTTAGTCGCTTACAACATTTTAGCAACCGTCCGTGGAGTTTTAGCAAGCGTACACGGTGTTGGAAAAATCGATGCTGGACTCTCTGATTACTATATGGTTAACGACATACAAGGTACTTATAAAGGAATGGTCATTGCCATTGCTCCGGAACATTGGCGTGTATTCGTCGATTTTGAGCTTGAACAGTTTGCTTGTGTTCTCCCAGATTTGGCTTCCCGAGTTCGTTTGAAATCTTTTCTTAAACACACTCGTACTCCAAAGAAGAAGAAAGACCCTCCCAAGTATGACCCTAAACATCCCCATGTCTCAACTGCCAAGCTTTTATCTCAGATAAAAAAGTCACCTTGACAGGGCTAGACCACCGGAGTTAGGAGTAGGAAGTTAAGAGTTAGGAGTTAGGAGTTAAGAGTAGGAAGTTGTTGATATGTAATTGTCCCCTTGTCTCCCCATCTCCCCCACTCTCCCTATCTCTCCATGTCCCAGACGTTTCCCAAAAGTACTTCTCGACTTGCGCCTGTGGCTGCGGGTAGGTTTCCAGGGGTATTTGTATGTTTCCAATATGCTAAAACTGCAAAGGCGATCGCTTCTTTAAAATCGGCGTTTAAACCGACTTCGTTGGTAATGGAAACGGGTATCGTTCCTAATAATTGCTGTAAACGATGTTTTAGATAAAGGTTGCGACTTCCGCCACCGCATAATAATACCCGGTGCGGCATTTGTGGTAAAAAGTTACGGTAGCTGCTAACAATCGAGGCTGCTGTTAATTCTGTAAGAGTTGCTAAAAAGTCTGGTGGATTAAGTTGAAGGCTTTGTGAATCTTTTATACACTGATGCAAATAATCAACTCCAAATAATTCTCTACCAGTAGATTTAGGTGGTGGTAGATGGAAATATTCTCGATCGAGCCATTGTTCGACTAATGTCAAATTTGGTGTGCCGCTTGCAGCCCAATTGCCATCTCGATCGTAGGTTTTTGCTTTATCAGTTAAATGTTCCACTGCTAAATCGAGCAAACTATTCCCAGGTCCTGTATCCCAACCGCGAATTTTTGAGAGCCAGTCACCGCCACGAACGGGAATATAAGTAACATTGCCAATTCCACCAATATTTTGAATACAGCGAGCTTCCGAATCATGACTAAGTAAAGCTGCATCTATACGAGGTACTAAAGGCGCACCTTGCCCGCCGACAGCAATATCGGCAGCACGGAAATTATTTATGGTAGTAATACCTGTCAAATGGTTAATTAATGTACCGCGACCAATTTGTAAGCTGTAAGCAAGTTTTCGGGAGTCAAATTTCCCCATCAGCGGACGATGGTAAACTGTTTGACCGTGGGAACCGATTAAAGTTGCTTTTTGATGACCTGTTTGAATCTCGATCGCAGCTTGGGCAAAACAATCAGCGATCGCATCATCGAGTTCCGCTAATTCCATCATCGAGATAGCTTTACCAGCACAAACTTCTAAAATACGTTCTCTAATTTCTAGAGGGTAAGGATATGTAACACCCGCTACCAGTTCTATTTTTATATCTAAATCTGTACCGAAAATATCTACTAAAGCAGCATCGATACCATCTACCGATGTGCCACTCATTAAACCAATTACGCGAGTCATGGAATTTTAAATTTTATATTTTAACAAAGATTTTGGATTTATCGGGGATTAAGTAATAGTAGTACTTCACCACATTAATTATGCGGGGTAATCAAGGTTCGTAGTAAGCGCTGTCTTCGCTCCGGATTTAGGGCTTAAGCCCTTACTACGAACCTATCTAAATTACAGAAAGTTTTTTCTTCCCCCTCTTCCCCCTCTCCCAGTAGCTTCAATTTATTCTCTCTTGAAGGTCAAGGGCGTAATTTAATCTCAGGACATTTACTCCAGGTTCGCCAAATATATTTAAAAACCTACCTTTGGTGTACTTGACAACGAAAGGATAAACTTGATCGGGTCGTAGATTGCGAGCGCTAGCGACTCTATTTAACTGCTGCATAGCCGATTTGAATGTAATATGAGGGTCTAAACCAGAACCAGATACATAAATTAAATCGGCACGCGGGTCAATACTTTCGTCTTGAAGTTGGTTTGCTGTTTCCAAAATTCGGTTTAGTAATTCTGGGTTAGTAGGAGCAAGATTACTAGAACCAGATATGCCCGTAGGTTGAGCTTTTTTTCCTTGACTATATAGCACGCTACTAGGACGGCTATGAAAATATTCTTCGGATGTAAAGGTTTGACCGATTAAAGCCGAACCAATTGGCTCATTATTTAAGTCAACTATTATACTTCCCTTCGCTTGATGTTGAAATAAGGGAATTTGAGCAACTAAAAGTATGAATAATGGATAAATAATTGCAGTAAGTAACCACAAAATCAAGGTAACGCGAATTGCTCTCACAATTGCTCGAAATCTAGACATAATAGTTAGGTCAAAGGTAATACGGTTAAAGGTAATACGGTTAATTCGTAATTGATAATTGATAATTGTTCATTGATAATTGTCACGCTAAAACTGTTAGGGAAATTATTAAATCTATCAATTTAATGACAACAAACGGAATAACTAAACCGGCTAAACCATAAATTAAAAGATTGCGTTGTAAAAGTTGATTTGGTGTCATTGGTGTAAATGGTACACCTCTGAGGGCTAAGGGAATTAATGCTGGAATAATTAATGCGTTGTAAATTAATACTGATAGCACGGCGGAATTGGTGCTAGTCAAGTTCATAATGTTTAGTTTATTTGAGTTCGTAGAAGCGAATATTACTGGAATAATTGCAAAGTATTTGACTATATTATTTGCAATCGAAAATGCGATCAAAGCACCACGAGTCATTAGCACTTGTTTACCAATGCTGATGATATCAATTAATTTTGTGGGATCTGAGTCTAGATCGATGATATTGGCTGCTTCTTTGGCTGCTTGCGTGCCGTTATTCATGGCTACCGCAACATTTGCTTGGGCTAATGCTGCTGCATCGTTGCTACCATCCCCTGTCATTGCCACTAATTTACCTTCTGCTTGTTCTCGTTGAACTACAGCTATTTTGTCTTCTGGTGTGGCTTCGGCAATAAATTCTTTGACTCCAGCTTCTCTGGCAATTACAGAAGTAGTTATATGGTTGTCGCCAGTAATCATGATGGTACGCACGCCTAACTGCCGCAATTGTCCAAAGCGTTCGCGTATTCCTGGCTTAATAGTATCTTTTAAATAAATAATGCCGTAAATTTCATTATTCATACATACGGCTAGCGGCGTACCTCCTTGTAGAGATACCATTTCATAAGCTGAATTGAGTTCGGATTCTTCACTATCGAGCGCTTTTACAAAGTTTTTGACCGCATCTACAGCACCTTTACGAGCGATCGAACCATTGGGTAAATTAGTACCGCCTATCCTTGTTATAGAGTTGAATTTTATTGCTTGGGCTGCTTGATAGTCGAAATCAATTCTCGCTCCCAATCTTTGTGCTAAACGAACAATTGATTTTCCTTCTGAAGTGTCGTCAAATATACTTGCCGCTAAAGCTACATAAGCAATTTCCTGCATTGTATGACCGTCGATGGGAATAAAACCATCTGCTAATCGGTTTCCTCTGGTTACGGTACCTGTTTTGTCAAGAATTAAGGTGCTGACATCCCCACAGGCTTCTATAGCTCTAGCTGAAGTGGCGATTAAGTTTAACTGAGCAATGCGATCCATACCTCCAATGGTGGTAGCACTAAGTAAACTACCAACTGTTGTGGGAATTAATGCCACAAAAATACCAATTAAAATAGGTACGCTAATCGGAGTTTTTAGATAATATGTTAAGGCTGGAAAAGTTGCGACCACTGATAGAAATATCAAGCTAATTAGTGCCAGCAAAACCGTGAGAGTAGCTTCATTTGGTGTTTTTTTACGTTCTCTTCTTTCAATTACATAAATCATCCGATTGATAAACCCTTTATCTGGATCGACCGTAATGCTGATTATTAATTCATCAGAGATAACACGGCTACCCCCGGTAACATAACTGGCAACATCAGAACCAGCTTCTTTGAGTACGGGAGCCGATTCTCCGGTAATTGCTTTTTCATCGACGCTCGCAGCACCCATGATTACTTCCCCGTCGGTGGGAATAACATCGCCAGCTACGACATACACGGTATCGCCGCGTTGCAAGCTGGTAGCCGGAACTTCGGAAATGTTACCGTCAGCGAAAAGTTTCTTGGCTACGATATCGGATTTAATCGATCGCAATACATCAGCTTGTGCTTTTCCACGACTTTGAGCAAAGGCTTCGGCAAAATTAGCCAGCCATACGGTTAAAAATAAAACGAAGGTAACTGTACCATTAAAAATTCGCGCATTTGTTGTAGCAGCCGAACCAAATAAAGCAGGGAAAATTGTTGCTGTTAAAGTAACAAGACAACTTACCCAAACCACCAACAAGACGGGATTTTTAATAATGTGTTTGGGATTAAATTTAGCAAAAGCGTCTTTTATCGCTCTGGGATAAAGACCTTTTTTACTTGCCCTTACTTTTTTACGCGAACGAAATTCGTTAGGGGGCTTAGTGGCAAGCTTGGATTTAGAGGTAGTCGCAACTGGGTTCATAGGCGTGTGGGAGGGAGAGGGGGATGGGGGATGGGGGAGAGGGGGAGAGGGGGAGATGGGGAGAGGGGGAGATGGGGAGAAATAAAAATTATTAATTTCTAACTCCGGTGGTCCTAATTCCTAAAGGTTACTGAGCTTGTCGAAGTACTCCTAACTCCTAATTCCTAATTCCTAACTCCTAATTCCTAACTTCTAACTTCTAACTGGTTACTGTTGTGCCGCTAGTCTAAATCCTTCGGCTACCGGACCGTTGATTAAGATGGGAAAGAAGATTAAAAAGCTTAAAATTAAAATTACTCCGGCACTGAGAGTGGTAAATAAAAGTGTGTCGGTTTTTAGGGTAGCAGGTATTGCGGGTACTGGTTTTGTACGTGACATACTATCTGCTAAAAGTAAAATAGCGAATATTGTGACGTAACGTCCTAGTAACATACTCGCAGCAGTACTTAAGTTCCACCACAAGGTATTATCTACTAAGCCTTCAAAGCCGGAACCGTTGTTGGCGCTCGCGGAAATATATTCGTAAACTACCTGGGAGATTCCATGAAATCCAGGATTGGTGATTCCGGATAAGGATATGGGATAAGCGATCGCGATCGCACTGGGAATGAATACGGAGATAGGAATAACTACTATTACCAAACTCGCCAGCACTATTGAGCGTTTTGTAATTTTGCGTCCGAAAAATTCTGGGGTGCTACCTATCATTAATCCCGCCCAGAATGCGGTTAAATATTGATAAATCAATAAATAAACTATTCCGGTGCCAATCCCACCCCAAATTACGTGTAAAAACATATTTGATAAGGTGGCAAAACCTCCAGCAGGCATTAAGGAATCGTGCATCCCGTTAACTGCACCGTTCATGGTTGCAGTAGTGATGACTGCCCATAGCGCTGTTTGTGCCCAGCCAAATCTGACTTCTTTTCCTTCTAGATTGGGTTGTTCAATTCCTAAGTTGGCGTTTACCAGGGGATTTCCTTGAGATTCTCCACCTGCTGCAATCCAAACTAAAACTAGAAAAATTATAGATATCATCCAAAACAGTCGCCAAGCTTGTTTAATATTGTTGGTAAATGCACCGTAAACGAATATCATCGCCGCTGGAATAGATATCATGGCGATAATTTCGATTAAATTAGTCGCACTGTTGGGATTTTCAAAGGGATGGGCGGAGTTTGCACCAAAAAAACCACCGCCGTTTGCACCCAAAAGTTTGATAATTTCAAAGGATGCTACTGGTCCTGTGGCGATATACTGAGTTCTACCCTCTAGGGTTTCTACTGTTAAAGGTGCTGCTAAGTTTTGCGGTACTCCTTGAGCTAATAATACGATCGCTCCAATAATAGAAATTGGCAGCAATATACGGGTGATTCCCCGAATCAAATCCACGTAATAATTTCCTAAAGGTTTACCAGTTAACCCACGAAGAAAAGCAATACCTACTGCTAAACCCGTGGCAGCTGAGACAAACATTAAAAAGGTTAAAGCTGCACTTTGACTAAAATGACTTAGGGTTTTTTCCCCTAAGTAATGCTGCTGCCCTGTATTAGTTAAAAATGAGATTGTAGTATGTAGTGTTAAATCCCACCTTGGCGCACCAAAACCATTGGGGTTCCACGGCAAAATCTTTTGAAAACTAATGAGCAAATATACTAAAATTCCCATGAATAAGTTACTTTGCAGCAATGAATAGGCATATTGCCTACCATTCATGTTTTCTTGAGGTTTTACGTCTACTAGCTGATAAATAACTTGTTCTATTGGATTCATTACCCGATCGAGTAATGAAGATCCACCCATAAAAACACTAGCTATATATTTTCCGAAGATCGGCGTAATAATAATTACAGCAGCCAGGGTTAACCCTATCTGCAATAAACCTTGTCCCATATATTTTCTGCCCGATTATTATTTGATAAAATTAAGTACTATGAAATCTATCTAATTGGAATATTAACTAGTTTCTTGTGAGATAATTTACAAAATATTAAAAAAATATCTTATTTTAGTTAATTCTGCAATCTTTTTTAAGCCAAATTGCAATATTTATCTATCGCTAATGGAAAGACGTTATCATACTGGCATTCTGAACTTACACTGCAATTTACTTGTTATTTTTTAACAATTATCTATTTGCGCGATCGCTGATATATTGTATTCCTCTTTCAATATAATTAATATTTTTTATACTTTACACCTCTTTGTACGGAGGCTGATATTTATAACTTTACCGATATAACAGATATTAGCTCAAACCGAAGTATAATAAAATACTATTTATTGATTTTTTTAGAAACAATAATCTTATTCCTAAATTTTGGCATGAATTTGCTTGTAGAAACGTTCATAGGATCGCGTCTAAGAGCAAATGTCCGATCTGAAGATAGAATATGCAGACTAAACCCTGAATTCCCGTTGTGTTGGAATATTTTAACCAAGAGTAGAGAAATAAAATTTATTTTTACAAATAATAATAATGACATCGTGCAGTTAAAGCAAGGTGAGTGCGAATTATTTCGTTTAGCTTTTAACGATGCAGCAATTGGGATGGCGTTTGTAGCTCTTGATGGGCGCTGGTTGAAGGTAAGGGGAGAAGGGGAGATGGGGAGAGGGGGAGAAGGGGAGATGGGGAGAGCCGGGGAAGGGGACAAGGAGATAAGGGGACAAGGATAAATTAAAATTCTAAATTCTAAATTCTTAACTCCTAACTCCTAACTCCTAACTCCTAACTCCTAACTCCTAACTCCTAACTCCTAACTCCCAATTCCCAATTCCCAACTTTATAAAATATGTCTTCTGGTAGTTGTAACCAAATAAAGCTATAAAAAAATCATCCTGCTTCTCATACTTTAGATGTGTTATTTAATTCGATTAACTTCTAAAGTAAAAAAGGTTATAAGCTGTCGCGTATTTAATTTGTATATGGCAAGCGAGCAAGATGCTCGCACTACACTAATCTGGTGTTTCTGTGTTATTCAATTTAGCTACACATCAGCTTATACCTGGAATTGTATGACAAGCAATTTTTTTGTAGTTATTACACCATACTGTAAATTAATAAAGGTTTTAAATTTGTCCAATTCATAAATTGTTTAAGTTAAAACTAAGGGTTAACAGCTTGCATATTGAACAGCATTTATTTATCGCATAAATATGTTGAGTGGTAACTCGTAACTGTTCGCTGATAACTGAAAAAAGCTTATGCTTAATCATCGTTGTCAAGTTCTTTTAGTTGAAGATGAACCAATTGAGATAGAATATTTTCGCAGATTGCTATCTAAAGCTAAGTCTTCTTCGTTTAAACAAGGTTTTGAGGTGATTGTTGCCCAATCTTTAAAAGAAGGATTGCAGCAACTGACACCGATCGATATCGACGTTATTTTCTTAGATTTAATGCTGGCTGATAGTCGAGGTATCAAGACTTTGGTGCGGATGCTAGAGGCTGCACCTCATTTACCAATTATTGTTCATACCTTATTAGATGAAGCTGCTGCTGTTAAGGCTTTGGAATTAGGTGCGATCGGATATTTACATAAAACTGAAATTGATACTAATCTATTAGTTTATGCGATTCGTTCGGCGATCGAGCGACAGCAACAGCTAAATCTTTTTAAGCAGCAGCAAACGGAACAGCAACTCTTAGAATTTGAGCAGCTTGAAGCAATAGGTGTATCTGGTAAAGATAAAAACGCTAATTTATGGGAATCTGAATCTTTACGATCGAGCAAACCGGATATTTTTAAGGAATTAGTCCAAAGTTATGGCAAAATTATGGATTTAGCTTTGGAGCAAAAAGCTTACAAAGTTGAGCATAATATTTCCGATAAATTAAGTTCTTTGGCTCGACAATTAGGTTTTATGCAAGCTACACCCCGCGATGCGATTGAAATTCATACTATTGTTCTTAAAGCAAAAACCGATCGTTATTCTCGCAAATCTCAAGCCTATGCGATGGAAGGACGTTTAATTGTATTAGAGTTAATGGGCTATCTGACAACTTATTATCGAAAATACTTTATCGGTTTAAATAAACTTAATTTTGATAAGATTAGTCAGGATTTAGAGTCAGATTGAATGAGATAAAAAATACATTCGCGCTCGTACAAATAATGTGTAAAAGTCATTTTAATAAGCAATATATATTAAAATTATATGTGACGGGAAATACGCAAAGGTCAGAAAGTGCTATTTCTAATTTGAAAGAATTGTGTGAAGCAAATTTATCAAACCATCATAAAATTTGCATTGTTGATGTATTAAAGCAACCCGATCTTGCTGAAAAAGAAAAAATCCTTGTAACACCAACTTTAATCAGAGAATCTCCTTTACCACAAATCAGAATTATTGGGGATTTCTCCGATAAAAAAACAGTTTTGATGGGGCTGGGAATTCGTAGTTAGAAACATGATATATTTATTTAGCGAATAAACTTAAATAACAGCTTAGATAATAATAAAATCAACTTTATTCAGATGTCTGAGGCAAGAGAAGAATTTATCGAAAAGTTAGAAACAGGAATTCCAGGTTTTGATTTGATATCTGAAGGTGGATTGCCGGTAGGGCGCACTACTTTAGTGGTTGGTAGTGCGGGTAGCGGTAAAACAATATTTTCCTGTCAGTTTTTAGTAGAAGGAATTAAGCGGGGAGAAACAGGCGTTTTTATTTCTTTTGAAGAATCTCCTAAAAATATTCGCAGAAATATGCGCGGTTTCGGTTGGGATATTGCTAAATGGGAAGAAGAAGGGAAATGGGTATTTGTTGATGCTTCTCCGGAGCCTGGGAAAAATCCTTATGTTAGTGGAGATTTCGATCTTAGCCCTTTGCTGGCTCGAATTCAGTATGCGATTAGTAAGGTAAAAGCTACTAGAGTTTCGATGGATTCTTTGGGAGCAATTTTTAGCTATTTACCCAATAAATCTCAAGTTCGCGATGATTTATTTATCATTGCTTCGGCATTGCGAGATATTAACGCTACGGCAATTTTAACATCGGAGCGTAATTATGAATACGGCGAAATCAGCAGTCATGGAGTGGAAGAATATGTCGCTGACAACGTGATTATTTTGCGTAACGTGTTGATTGAAGAAAAGCGTCGTCGTACTTTAGAAATTCTTAAATATCGGGGTAGCTCTCATCAACAAGGAGAATTTCCGTTTACGATTATGCCCGATAGAGGGTTTGTGACTATTCCTCTTTCAGCATTGTCTTCGCAGGATAGGGAATCATCTACTATTCGTATTTCTAGCGGTAATGACGAACTCGATCGAATGTGTGACGGTGGTTTTTACCGCGATTCAATTATTTTAGCGTCGGGTGCTACGGGTACGGGTAAAACTTTACTTTCCACTCAGTTTATCGCTGCTGGAATCGAAAATGAACGCTGTATTTATTTTGCGTTTGAAGAAAATCGCCATCAGTTGATGAGGAATGCGCGGGGATGGGGGATAGACTTCGCCGAAGCACAGAAACAAGGAAGATTAAAAATTCTGTTTCGCTATCCGGAATCAACGCGATTAGAAAATCATTTAATTAGAATGCAAGAAGTAATAGAGGAATTTAAACCTCATCGAGTAGTAATTGATAGTTTGACGACTTTAGAAAAAGTTGCTACGCTTAACGGATTTCGGGAATTTATTGCTAGCTTGAATGCAACAATTAGAGGGCAAGGAATAACTGGACTTTATACAACTACTGCTCCGACTTTATTGGGTGGTAATTCGGTAACAGAATCTCAGATTTCTACAAGTACCGATTCAATTATTTTACTGCGATATGTAGAAATTTATGGTGAAGTTAGAAGAGGTTTGGCGGTAATCAAAATGCGTGGTTCAATGCATGATAAACAAATTCGCGAATTCGTAATTGATAATAATGGAATGCACATCGGTAGAAGTTTCCGTAACGTAACCGGAATTTTATCAGGAAATCCGATATATGTAGACCAAGATGAAGTTAATCGTTTGAGCGAATTGTTTCAAGATGAAGCAGGTTGATAATTTTTCTGATTATCTAATTTCCTGTTAGTTCTAAAGGTAGAACCAATTATAATGATACCGTGTTATAAGTTTAAGTTATAGATAATTTTGTCTGTGTGGATAGTCCGAATTTAATCTGTTAAGAAAAAAATATGTTTAGTATTTGTAGCATGATAACCTTTTCTATAAATATAAATTATTAAGTTATCAAATGGTATTTATGGCAGTTCCAATAAACTTGCTACTATTATCTGATGCCGAAAACAGCGAAAAAATATTATCTTTGTTACAAGAATCACAATTTACCACCGTAGCAAAGCAAATAGAAAATGAAGCTGATTTCCTAGCTAATTTAAATTATGATGTAGAAGTTATATTAGCAGATTACCAACACCGAAAATTAAATATTGTAATAGCTCAAGAAATTTTACAACAAAAAGAATTATACGTTCCTTTTATAGTTTTCAATGGTAAAAATAATGCCCGCGATGCAGTAGCTTGCATGAAAGCAGGAGCAACTCACTATTTAAGTACGGATGAATTACACTATCTGCCAGCGATCGTTAAACAATTGCTTGATAAACGATCGCAATCCGAGTTTCCCGAAGCAAAAATTAATGCTGATTTGACTGACTTACAGCAACGTCTATTTTCGCAAGCAACAGAATTAAAAAGACAACGCCAGCAAAGTCACAGTGAAAGTACTCGTAGGGAAAAAGTAGAAACTGCGCTGAAAAAAAGTCAGAAGCAGTTACAGATGTTAATTACCAAAAATCCCGATGGGATAGTAGTGATAGATAAGCAAGGAGTAGTTAGATTTATCAACCCCGCAGCCTTGAAGCTATTTAACCGTAATGAAGAGGAACTTTTAGGAGAAGTCTTCGGCTTTGCGGTAGCTGGTGGAGATAAAACCGAGGTAGATGTTTCTACGGGAACGGCAAAACAAGTAATAGCCCAAATGCGGGTGGTAAAAATAGATTGGCATGGAAAACCAGCTAATTTGGTAACTTTGAGAGATATTACCGATCGCAAACAAGCCGAAATCGAAAGAGCGCAATTACTTGCCAAAGCTGAAGCTGCAAACCGGGTAAAAGATGAATTCTTAGCCGTACTTTCTCACGAATTGCGAACTCCACTCAACCCAATTTTAGGATGGACTCAACTTTTACGTTCTAATAAGCTTCCCCCCCACAAAATTGAACAAGCATTAGAAACAATCGAGCGTAATGCTTCTTTACAAGCAGAAATGATCAAAGACTTGCTCGACGTTTCCCGAATATTGCGCGGTAAATTACAGTTGAATCCAGTTAGCGTTGATTTAGTCAAAATTATTAATGCTGCTATCGAAACCGTTGATTTAGCAGCTCATGCAAAATCGATTCAAATAATTACCGACTTCCCCACAGAAACCGTTTTTATTGAAGGTGAACCCAACCGCTTACAGCAAGTTTTTTGGAATCTACTTTCCAATGCTGTGAAATTCACTGCATCCGGAGGAAAAGTAAACGTAGAATTAACCTGCGATCGCTCTCAAGCTAAAGTTCAAATTAAAGATACCGGAAAAGGAATTTGTTCCGAATTTTTACCTTATGTATTTGATTACTTTCGTCAAGAAAACAGTTCCAGCACCAGAAATACAGGAGGATTGGGATTAGGTTTGGCGATCGTCAGGCATTTAGTAGAACTCCACGGTGGTAACATTCAAGTAGAAAGTCCTGGTGTTGACAAAGGTACAATATTTACCGTAGAGATACCTTTAACATCCAACGTAGAAACTGATATTCAAACTAACAATAATAATAGTGCCGAATTAGATTTTCAAGGAATAAATATTCTATTAGTAGACGACGAGCCAGACAACCTAGAATACCTACAATTTGTCCTCGAAACCTACGGAGCATCAGTAGAAACAGCAACCTCAGCGGCACAAGCATTTAAATTATTCTTACAAAATAAACCAGACTTGCTGATCAGTGATATTGCCATGCCCGAAGTCAACGGACATACATTAATACGTCAAATTCGAGCGCTACCCTCTCACAAAGGCGCAAAAATACCCGCGATCGCCTTAACCGCTTACGCCGGAGAATCAAATCGCGAAGAATCATTGCGATCGGGTTTTAACCTGCATCTCGCCAAGCCCATTGAAGCAGATAAATTAGCCCAGAAAGTTGCTCGCTTAGTTGTTAGTTGTTAGGAGGAGGGAGTTAGGAGTTAGGAGTTAGGAGTTGAAAGTTAGGAGTTAGGAGTTAGGAGTTAGGAGTTAGTTGTTACGCATTTAATTTGTATAAGACTAGCGAGCAAGATGCTCGCACTACAATATTTTCGCGGTTATGTCCTACCCTTCGGGAACACCTTGCGGTGAACGGACACGCGCTCGCCGCACGCTCCGCGTGTATCGCCTTTCAGGCGACGCAAGCAACAGCGTTCACCTTTATGTGCGGCTCAGCTGCGGTTTACGCTAACGCATTATACAATTTAGCTGCACATCAGCTTAGTGCGAGCATCTTGCTCGCTGGTTAACTAGCGCTTTCTACCCCCTCTTCCCCCTTGTCCCCTTGTCCCCTTGTCCCCTTGTCCCCATCTCCCCATCTCCCCATCTCTCCCTCTACCCCCTCTACCTCCTCTACCCCCTCACATAATATTCAAAGGGTCGATATCTATTGTTAAACTAACTGAATTTGGGCATATTTGACGTATTTCTTCCCAATCTGGTAACTGCGGTAAGTCTTGGGGAGCGAATTTTAATAATATTTGCCAGCGATAACGGTTGGCTACTCTTAATATACTTGCGGGAGCGGGTCCTAATACTTCTATTTCCGATTGTTGCTGGAGTTTTTCGGCGATTTCTGTGGCGGTGTTTTCTACTTCTATTTCATCTAAACTGCTTAACCGCAATAAAATCAATCTGCCGTAGGGTGGATAATTTAATGCTTCCCGTTGTTCTAATTCGTCTTGAATAAAAGTTTGATAATCGTGTTGCTGTACTGCTTGAATGACTTGATGTTCTGTGGTGTAAGTCTGAATTATAACTCTTCCGGGGTCTTCACCTCTACCGGCACGTCCGGCAACTTGGGTTAAAGTCTGGAAAGCGCGTTCGCTGGCGCGGTAATCTGATAAATGCAGCAATCCATCGGCGCTGACTACTCCGACTAATGTTACTTGGGGTAAGTCTAAACCTTTAGTAAGCATTTGGGTTCCGATTAATAAATGCGCTTCACCTTTAGCAAATCTAGTTAATAAAGTCCGATGCGCTCCTTTGTTGCGGGTAGTGTCGCTATCAAAACGGATAAATTTTAATTCGGGAAACTGTTTTGCTAACTCTTGCGCTACTCGTTGGGTACCGCTACCGAAGAATTTTAAATAAGGAGAACAACAATCGGGACAATTTTTAGGATGGGGGGTTGCATAATTGCAGTAATGACAGCGTAAAACCTGCGCCGCTCCCGCTTCGGTTTGGTGATAGGATAGCGACACATCACAATAGGGACATTCCATCACATAGCCGCAGCTACGACAAGAAACAAAAGTACTGTGTCCCCGACGATGAATAAATAATATTCCTTGCCCTCCGGTTTCAATAAGCTCTTCTAAACCTTGCTGTAAGGGATTGCTAAATATAGAACGATTTCCCCGGTGCAATTCTTCTCGCATATCTACGATTTCTACAGGAGGTAGGGGGCGAGAATTAACGCGATCTGGAAGTGAAAGGTAATAGGATTTTGGATTAAAAGAGTTAGGAGTTAGGAGTGAGGAGTTAGGAGTTAGGAGTGAGGAGTTAGGAGTTAACATCTCCCCCTCTACCCCCTCTTCCCCCTCTTCCCCCTCTCCCCCCTCTCCCCCTCCCCCCGCACTCATCCAACTTTCCAAGGAAGGAGTTGCCGATCCTAATACTAGGGGACAATTTTGTAATTCTGCTCGCCAGTTTGCAACGGTGCGAGCGTGGTAGGTGGGGATGGGGGAGTCTTGTTTGAATGAGGAATCGTGTTCTTCGTCTAGGATTATTATGCCGAGGTTGGGTAATGGTGCGAAAACGGCGCTACGGGTGCCGATGACTACTTGCGGTTCTCCTGCTAGCATAGTGCGCCAAGTGTCATAACGTTCGCCATCGGAAAGGGCGCTGTGATATACGCTGACTTTGCTGCCGAATCTAGCACGAAAGCGATCGGTTAGTTGCGGTGTTAGTCCAATTTCGGGAACTAATACTAATGCCGATTTACCTTTTTGTAGTAGAGGTGCGATCGCTTGCAAATATACTTCTGTTTTTCCCGATCCCGTAACTCCATGTAATAGAATTGATGCATATCCATTAATATTATTTATCGTTTCTAAAGCTATTTGTTGGGCTGATGTGAGGTTTTTTGCTTGCTGCCCGGTGAATGTTTCATCTGCATTTTCGCCAAGTTCGATTCGCAATAGTTCTTTTTCTTCTACGACAACATAACCTTTTTTTTCTAAGGTTTTAACTACGGAGGAACTAGTGCTGCAAGTTTGTAATAATTCAGTTAGCCACATTTCGCCACCGCGCCGTCGTAATACTTCTAAAATTTCCGTTTGTCGGGTGGTTAAGTCTGGTGAAAAAGTACTTCCAATTAATATTACTGCTTTTTGTAATTTTGGTTTAGTTGAGCGCGGTGCTTCTAAATAAGTTTCAATTAAACCAAGTCGCCGCAACTCCCTTACCCCACGATGAGCATTCCTGACTTGTCGCTGTAAATAGATAAAACTATAATCTCCTTGTTGTTGAGCTTGGAGTAAATCGAGAATTTTCCTCGCTGCGGGGGAGAAGGAAATTGAGAGGGGGAGAGATCGGGAAGATGAAAAAGTATTTTGATTAGAAAGCCGGATGCGCCGTTGGGATTTTGGCAGTAAACCAGGAGGTAAAGCAACGCGAATTACCTGGATTAAAGGCGTGTAATAATATGCTGCAACTCGGTTTAATAATTCCCAGTAAAAATCTGGGAAAAATCCGGCGCTGACTACATCTTCTATATTCCGAATTTTTTCTATTGGTACATCTTGGGGAGGTTTTGTTAATTTACGAATTGCGATCGCGCCAACAGTTTGCGTACCAAATGGCACGCTTAAAATATCTCCTGGTTTTACTTCCAACTGTGGAGGTAATCCGTAAGTAAATAATCCCGTCACTCTAGGACAATCTACCAATACTTCAACCCATTGATTTTGCGACATCCGCAAGTTATATTCCCCTTGAGGTGAAGCGACTATAGCAGCCGATATTGCATTTTTTGTATACATATTTTTTTATTTTCCCGATTAATAATTACCGCGATCGAACTAATAAAATCAACTAAATTTATTCACATCGAATAAATCTCCTATAGATAAGAGAAAATGTATTTCATAATACTTTCATAGGACATAATACTTGATAAATTTCCTAGATATGTAATCTCATAAACAAACCTTACACAAACATTGCTTGCGAATGATTTTTTGATGCCTGACATATAATCTCAAATAATCTCATCTAATTACACCAATTTCTGCTGAGTTTACCAATTATGGAATACGCCTTATCTCTCTCTTGATAGATATTCAGCTTTGGTGGTATATGAGATGCTTTTATGTAGGGAAGAATTTCCCACAGTTTGACGTGTCATATTTGCTTATAAATTAAGTCAACACTGCCAATAGTTATATATTGCTGAATCAAAAGATAGTATTATCCCTCTGATAGTTATTAGATATAAAAGTGCGACGGTATAGAGAAAGACATTGAATTGAAGATTTTGGCAGTAATAGAGAAATTTTTTACATTTATTGAGAAAAGGAAAATTAGGAGGCAACAACAAGAAAATTCTGTTAGAGAAAAAAAGTCAAGAATATATGTATTAGGATAATCGTGTTTATATATGTTGGTGATTTGTATAACCATGTCATATGAGTGGGATATAGCTAGATAAATTATAAAGCCTGAGTTGAAGAGTAAAAGAGAAGCTGCGCGGCTCAACTAAAAGGTATATGTAGATGATGGATTCCATCTTGAAATGCCCCTCCAGGTAGCTGTCACTTTAGTTATTTTAGGTTCTCAAGCAACAATCCTCCATTTAAAAACTTATGAATATTGCACAATTAGGAACAATGGAAAGTATGCAGAAAGTTGCTAATAAAAATGAATCAGAAGCAATTAATGTTTTAGAAGTAGTGACAGACGATGAAGCAATAATTGCTCAAAACATGGAAGCTGAGTCGAGCAATGGGGATGACATGGCGGAAGCCAGACCTACCGGGTACAACAAAACCGAGTACGATGATGCTGTAGGTGCGTTTTTCAAAGAAATGGCGCGTTATCCATTGCTTAAGCCCGACGAAGAAGTCGAATTAGCTAGAAGGGTACGCATCCTTGAAGAAGTAAGACAAGCACAAGCGGCAGCAGAGGAACAATTAGGACATTTCCCCGATAGAGCGGCTGTAGCAAGTCAAATGGGGATTAACGTCAAGCAGTTAGAACATCGCTTATACCAAGGTAAAGTCGCCAAGCGCAAAATGATTCGTTCTAACTTGCGTCTTGTAGTTTCCATCGCCAAACGCTACCTTAATCGTGGAGTTCCCTTTTTAGATTTGATTCAAGAAGGGGCGATGGGTTTAAATCGTGCTACTGAAAAATTCGATCCAGATAAAGGATACAAGTTTTCAACCTATGCTTACTGGTGGATTCGCCAAGCAATTACCAGAGCGATCGCCAACGATGCACGCACAATTCGTTTACCCATACATATTGTAGAAAAGCTTAATAAACTCAAGAAAGCGCAAAGAGAATTAAAACAAAAATTAAGTCGGAATCCTACAGAAGAAGAAATGGCAGAAGTGTTGGAAATTCCCCCCAACCAGCTACGCCAGTTACAACAATTGCGTCGTCAAGCACTTTCATTAAACCATCGTGTCGGTAAAGAAGAAGATACCGAATTGATGGATTTGTTGGAAGATGAAGACAACCAATCTCCCGAAGCAAAAATGAACGAAAGCATGATGCGTCAGGAGATTTGGGAAGTATTGGGAGACGTATTAACCCCACGAGAAAAAGACGTAATTTCCTTGCGTTACGGTTTGACAAGTAGCGAGCCTTGTACGTTAGAGGAAGTTGGCAATATGTTCAATCTTTCTCGCGAAAGAGTACGTCAAATTCAAAGTAAAGCAATGCGTAAATTACGCCGTCCCCATATCGCCAAGCGTTTGAAAGGTTGGCTGGTGTAGTCAGTTAGCAGTTATCAGTTAACAGTTATCAATTATTAAGCGATTGGTTGTAATTGTTAACTGATAATTGATATTTTACTATGATTCTTTTAAAGCTTGAAAATTATCTAAATTTTAATCCCTTTCCCAAGCCTGGGGGAGGGATTTGTGCTGCGATCGTTTACCTAATGGATGGGAATACACTCAAATCTTCTTGAAATAACTTGTTATAAAATGCTATTCCTGGGAGAAAATAAATATAGAAATTGAGTAATAAATTTAGATACTAGGAAGCTATATCTATGACCGAAATACATGACTATTATGCCGAAGGTAGCTTCGGGTACAGCAACTCATGAAGAAGTTGCCAGGGGATTAATGATTTTAACACCAACATTAAGAGAAAAATTTGAATAATAATCTCTAAATTAAAACTTTTGTAAAGTTACTTCATATGTAGGATATCTTTGCTACATACTTAAAAATTCGTACTTCATATTTTAAATAACTAAATGGCGATCGATAGCGATTTGAGTTTACGTTTAGCTCAACCAGAAGATTGCGGCGTATTATTTGAATTAATCAAAGGGTTGGCAGAATACGAAAAACTAACAGATGCGGTAACTGGTAGTGTTTCACAACTCAAAGAGCATTTATTTGGGGATCGAAAATATGCTGAAGCGATATTAGCAGAAATAAGCGGGCAGCCCGTAGGATTTGCCTTATTTTTTCATAATTATTCAACCTTTCTTACCCAGCCGGGAATCTATTTAGAAGATTTATTCGTTTTAAAAGAATATCGTCAAAAAGGCATTGGTAAAGCACTTTTAACCAAACTTGCGAGTATTGGAGTTGAAAGGAATTGTGGAAGATTAGAATGGAGCGTTTTGGATTGGAACGAACCAGCAAAAGAATTCTACCGCCATATGGGAGCAGATATTTTAGAAGATTGGCAAACTTGCCGCGTCATGGGAGATGAGTTGAGGAAGTTAGGGAGTTAGGGAGTTAGGAGTTAGGAGTAGTGAGTAGTGAGTAGTGAGGAGTGAGGAGTTAGGAGTTAGGAGTTAGGAGTTAGGAGTTAGGAGTAGTGCGAGCATCTTGCTCGCTGTTTAACTACCCCCTCTACCCCCTCTACCCCCTCTACCCCCTCTCCCCCCTCTACCCCCCCATCCCCCCATCTCCCCATCCCCCCATCTCCCTCTCCCCCATCCCCCCAACTATGACAAGCTGTCATTTGACGGAAAAAGCGGTGAGGCGAGAGAATAAGCGAGGATATTGTACTTGATTATCCTTGATTCTTAGAGAGAACGCAGAATGAAAAAGATTGTTTCAATATTGTTACTCGGTGTAGCAATTTTTAGTTTCGCTTTTAGTCGCCCTGCTTTAGCTGATGCAGCCTCTGGTGGTGCTGTGTTTAATGCTAATTGCGCTTCTTGCCATGCAGGTGGTAGAAATTTGGTTCAAGCTAATAAAAGCCTTAGTAAAGCAGATTTGGAAAAGTATGGTATGAATTCTGTAGAAGCTATTGTAACTCAAGTTACTAATGGTAAAAATGCTATGCCTGCTTTCAGAGGGCGTTTGAAAGATTCACAAATTCAAGATGTAGCTGATTACGTTTTGTCAAAATCTGAAGCTGGTTGGTAGGAAAGACTATTTACAATTACTCCGCGAATAAGCGTATTTAGTTTGAAATAGCGAAAAGTGAAGGAAAGCCCGCAGCTTAGAAGGAGCCGATGGGCTAATACTACAAAGCCCACGCAGGTGGGCTTCATTTGTATAACCTTATAATTATGTCAACAATTCAAGAGAGGAATATTACTTATGAATTGCTGCTACCGATTTGCGATTAATTTTATTGTTATTGTTGCGATTAACTGCTTTTTTATCATTTCTCCCGTACATTCACTACCAAGTTCTCATCAAGTTACGAAAAGTGAATTTTTGCAAATGGGAGTTAAGAATATTCAGCTTGGTAATTATCAACAAGCTATTAAAAACTTTACTCAAGCAATCGAGTTAAAGAGTAATTCTGGCACAGTTTACAGCAATCGTTGTTTAGCTTACCTTCAATTAAAAGAATACCATAATGCGATCGCAGATTGTACTGTAGCGTTAAGTTTTGTCCCAGATAATACGGAAGCTTATCTAAATCGGGGACTTGCACAATACAGATTGGGAAATTATCAAGCGGCGATTCTAGATAATAATCGAGCGATTCAAATCAAACCCCATGATTTTCGAGCATACTATAACCGAGGTATCGCTAATGCTGCATTGAAGAATCATCAAGGGGCAATTCAAGATTATAATTTGGCGTTAACTCAAACTCAATTATCAAGTTCTCTCTTGGCAGATATTTATAACGATCGGGGTTTAGTTAATTTTGAGTTGCAAAATTTATCGGCTGCCTTACTTGATTTTTCCAAAGCGATTCGTTTGAATTCAACAGATGATAGAGCTTATTTTAACCGGGGTTGTGCTTGCGCTAGAAACAAAGATAATTGGGGAGCGTTGCGCGATTTTAGTCAAGTAGTAAAGCTGAATCCCAATAATGCGATCGCCTATGTAAATCGTGGTGTAGCTTACCATAATCTCGGTTACGAACAAGCCGCGATCGAAGATTTACAAACAGCCGCAGCTTATTTTATAAATAATAAAGAAACAATAGCTTATCAAAGAACGGTTAAGTTAATTAAAACCGTGCAACAGCAAATAGCTACTAAAGTGGAAATTGCGACAGGGGAGTTAGGAGTTAGGAGTTAGGAGTTAGGAGGATGCGCGGGGAAGTCATAAATCAAACTCAAAACTTTTTAGATCCTCCATTATCCCCCGCTGTATTAGGGGGACTTTACCCCCCTTCTATAAGGGGGGAAGGGGGGATAATCCGAAAATTGTGCTAAAAACTATACTTGGAAAACATCCTCTAAGAATATTGTGTTCTAAAATATAAAATTTATATAGCTGTAACGCACCATCAACTATTGGATTGCACATAGAATATATTAAGAACCTAATAGATATTTTGGTAAATTAAGTTAATATTCTAAAAGCTTAAAATTATTAACTCTTAACTCCTAACTCATAACTCCTAACTCCTAATTCTTTACATGAAAGCCAGAATCGAAGACGACTTAATATACATAAGCCACGAAGACGTACCGGAGTATAAAAAAGGCGGTTCGGTGGTGAGGAATAGTTATTTTTGGGCATTGCGATCGATTGCGGGAAAAGCTGGGCGTTATGGCGATTGGGAATATGAAAGTGAAGTTTGGTTTGCTTTAGGAAGGATGTTAATGTCTTTTACTGAATCGGGATATTTGGGTGTTAGAGAGACAATCTTAGAATTTCCTCAATCTACACAGATACCTCAAGAATTTCGAGATGTGGCGACTTGGCAATAGGAAATATTGGATTATTTGAATTAATATTCAGGAATTTATTTGTTACTTAATTATATTTGGAGACGTTGCACTGCAACGTCTCTACATTTTTGGTATGTCGCGATCGCAATTTACGAACAATGTTGATTTTTCTCTAAAAGTGGGAACTATATTACTAACACTTTTACAGATTTAGATTATGCTTGAGGGTTTAAAAAAACAATATTTCTCATTTTGCTTTACATCTGTTATTGTTTCTCAGTTAATATTACCTACCTCTGCTAACGCTCAAAAGGTGAGTTCTGATGGTACTTTACCAACAGGGGTAACATCTACAGATAATCTCAATTTTGTGATTGATAGTTTAAATAATTCTAATCGTATTAATAATAATCTCTTTCATAGTTTTAAAGAGTTTTCTATACCTACAGGTGGCTCTGCTGTATTTAATAATCCTGCGGATGTGGTAAATATTATCAATCGGGTGACGGGTGGAAATATATCTAATATAGACGGTTTAATTAAAGCAAACGGTAACGCAAATGTATTTTTAATTAATCCGTCGGGAATTGTATTTGGTCAAAATGCTGCTTTAGATATCGGTGGTTCGTTTATTGGTAGTACTGCAAGTAGTATTGAATTCGCAAATGGTTGGAAGTTTAGCGCGGATGATATTTATTCGCCACCTTTATTAACTATTAATATGCCTCTGGGTTTACAAATGGGGCAAAATCCGGGAGAGATTCAAGTAAATGGTTACGGACACGATCTAGTTACCGAAGATCCTGTTTTTACACCTTATTTCTCCCTGGGATTCGCACCTGGTTTAAAGGTAAAACCGGGATATACTTTAGCTTTGTTGGGTAGCGATATTAATTTAAATGGTGGTAATTTGACTGCTGCTAGCGGACGTATTGAGTTGGGAAGTTTAGGTAATAATAGCAAAGTTGAGTTAAATTCCATAAAAGAAGGATTCACATTCAAATATAACGATATTTCTAACTATAAAGATATTCAATTAAATCAAAATTCGCTTTTAAATGTAAGTGGTGAAGGTGCGGGTTCTATACAGGTACGAGGAAAAAATATTAATGTAAATGATGGTTCGGTAATTTGGGGTCAAAATAGCTTTCTGAGTTTTCAACCTGGAGGAGATATTGATATTAATGCCAGTGAAGTATTATCGTTAAATGGCATGAATGCTGACGAAACTTTGCGAAGCAGTATTGTTAGTGAAACCCTTGGATTTGGAAGAAGCGGTAATATTAATATTTCTGCCAAAGGGTTGAGTTTGCAAAATGGAGTAACTTTGGGTAGCAAAACATTTACTCCTGCTCCAAGCGGTAATCTCAGTGTAAATACTACTGATTTCATTCAATTAGACGGTATATCCCCGATAACTGGGGCATTCAATATAATGGGAACTGCCACAGCTACAACAGGAAAAGCTGGAGACGTAAGCGTAACAACTCGAAATCTTTCTCTAGGAAAAGGTTCTTATCTTGCGGCTGTTACTTTTGGAGATGGTTCTGGTGGAAATGTGTTAATTAACTCAGAAAAAACGGAACTGATTGCTGGTCTAAATCAGTTTAGTTCAATTTCGACTGATGGGTATGGCAGTGGTAATTCCGGCAACCTTACTCTTAACACGCGCAGCCTTAGAGTTGAAAATGGAGCAAATATATCAACTGCAAGCTTACGTAACGGCTCTGCTGGCAATCTTATAATTAATGCTAAAGATTTTGTGGAAGTCACGGGAATTATGCCAGGGACCGATTTTTCTAGCTACATTAGTTCAGAAATAGGTGCAGCAAATTCTATCGCTCGCCAATTCGTACCCGGTTCTGACAAAGCAACTGGCAACGCAGGAAACGTCACGATTAACACTCCATCACTAAAAATAAGCCGTAAAGGACGTGTAAGTGTGGCAAATTTTGGTATTGGTACTGCTGGTACGCTGAAAATTGATGCGGGTTCCGTAGAATTAAATCAAGGTATTATTGAAGCTACGACTATTTCTGGTGAAGGCGGTAATATTGTTTTTAATTTACAAGAAAAGTTATTGATACGTAATAACAGTACAATTTCAGCAGAAGCTGGAAGTACGGGTAATGGTGGAAATATTACGATTAATTCTCCGGTAATTGTAGGTGTAGAAAATAGCGATATTATTGCTAACGCTTTTCAAGGAAATGGTGGAAATATAGATATTAATACTCAAGGTATTTTTGGTTTGCAGTTTCGCGAAAAGTTAACCGAAGAAAGCGATATTACAGCTAGTTCTGAATTTGGCGTTGATGGTGTTGTCAAAATCAACAATTTGAATGTAAATCCGACTTCGGGAGCGATAGAATTACCCAAAGATGTAATCGATTCTAATCAACAGATTGCTTCTGGTTGTATTGCGAATAGCGGTAATAGTTTTGAGATTACAGGTAAAGGTGGTTTTCCTGCTAATCCTAATAATATACAAAGTCAAATTGTATGGAACGATTTACGCAAAATTAAGATTGATAATAATAGAAGCGCAAGGATTTATAAGAAACCAACTAAACCAAAACGAATTGTAGAAGCAACTGGTATGGTAGTTGATGCTGAAGGTAATATTGAATTTGTTGCTCAAAGTAATGGTGAAAATTTAGAGGATTGGCAAGGAAATGTTAATTGTGCGGGGAGTTAATTGCTGATATTTTTGGTTCGTAGTAAGAGCTTTAGCTCTTTGAGGACTTTAGTCCTTACTACAAACCTTTTTGATAACTTACTGCATAACTTAGTAGTATTTTTGCCTATTACTTTTTAAGAGACTATAGTTCTTAATGTACAGCGATCGGCAGCACTACCATGTCAGATATTAACGGTACGATGATGCAGTATTTCCATTGGTATATTCCCGATGATGGAATGCTGTGGGATAAGGTAAGTACGAGGGCGAAAGAGTTAAGCAGCGCGGGTTTTACTGCTATGTGGCTTCCACCTGCTTATAAGGGAATGGGTGGAACTTATGATGTGGGATATGCTGTTTACGATATGTACGATTTGGGCGAATTTGAACAAAAGGATTCGATTCGGACTAAGTATGGTACCCGCAAACAATATTTAAACGCAGTCAAGTCTCTGCAAACTGCGGGAATGCAAGTTTACGCGGATACGGTATTAAATCACCGCATTGGTGGTGATAATGCGGAAATTGTCAAAGCTACACCTTTTAATCGCGGAGATAGGCTAAATCCTAAAGGTGGGATGCGAGATATCAAGTGCTATACCCACTACAATTTTCCCGGTAGAAAGGGTAAGTATTCTCAATTTGAGTGGCATTGGTGGCATTTTGATGCGGTTGATTACGATGAATACACTCAAGATTCTTCAACTATATATCTGCTCGAAGGTAAAAAGTTTGATGATTATGTTGCTTTGGAAAATGGTAATTACTCTTACTTGATGGGATGCGATTGCGATTTCCAGAGTCAAGAAGTACAGGATGAAACAATCAATTGGGGTAAATGGTATCTCGATACAACTGGTGTTGATGGCTTTCGTTTAGACGCTATCAAACATATTTCATCGTGGTTTTTCCCGATATGGCTCGATGAAATGGAGCGTTATGCTGGTAAAGATTTATTTGTGGTGGGTGAATATTGGCAAAACGATATTGATACTCTCCACTGGTACGTTGATGCAGTGCAGGGTAAAATGTCGGTTTTTGACGTACCGCTGCACTATAACTTCCACTATGCGAGTAAATCCGGCGATCGCTACGATATGCGGCATATTTTAGATAATACGATGATGCAGCTGCTTCCCACCCATGCCGTTACTTTTGTTGAAAATCACGATTCACAACCGTTGCAGGCGTTGGAAGCACCCGTAGAATCTTGGTTTAAACCTTTAGCATATGCGCTGATTTTACTGCGTCAAGAAGGCTATCCCTGTGTATTCTACGCAGACTACTACGGTGCGGAATATGAAGACTATGGAAGAGATGGAAACCGCTATCCGATTTATTTAATTTCTCATCAATGGTTAATAGATAAATTTCTGTATGCGCGTCAAAATTTTGCCTATGGCTATCAGTATGATTACTTTGACGATTGGGACATCATCGGCTGGACTCGGTTAGGTAATCCAGAACATCCTCAAGCGATGGCAGTAATTATGAGCAACGGTGCGGGGGGAAGTAAATGGATGGAAGTCGGTAAACCCAATACCAAATTTTACGACTTAACCGAACACGTCAAAGAACCCATTACCACCAACGAGTGGGGTTGGGCTGAGTTTCGCTGTAATGGTGGTTCCGTTTCCGTATGGGTTGAACAGTGAGCAGTTACCAGTGAATAATTAATAATACGAACTGAATAACTGTATCGCGTTAGTTTTTAGGGGGTAAGAGGGTTCGTAGTCAGGGCTTAAGCCCTTAATTTAAGAACTAAAGTTCTTACTACGAACCTATCTAGAATAAATAGTTGTATAAAGTTTGCAATATAAGTACGCGATCGACTAATTAACAATCCACACAGCAAACAACTGTTAACTGTTCACTGCTAAGTGCTAACTGATTTAAAATTTGTTGCCGTAGATGCTTTTTTTTTGATTGCCCTGATGATATGTTGTTAATAACAGGCTAATGTACAGTTAAAATCAATCTAGTTAACGATCGATTATTATCCCTTAATTGATAATTGATAATTGTTCATTGATAATTGATTAAAACTTTTGTCCTGCGAAAATTGAACGCACTTCTCCGTTGCGACGAATGATGGCTTCTCCGTTGGCTACGTCTACTAATGTCCAACCGCTAGCGCCGATGTTTTCGCCTAATTTGATGCGACGGGTTACGCCGTTGACTTTA
Organism: Rivularia sp. (in: cyanobacteria); assembly: GCA_965234645.1. GTDB lineage: Bacteria > Cyanobacteriota > Cyanobacteriia > Cyanobacteriales > Nostocaceae > Rivularia. Next base: position 7,126,597 of record OZ248344.1, read on the forward strand.
AATAATGCCGCAGATTGTTCTCCTAGTTCTAATAATCCTTCCAATACGTGGGAAGAAGCTGGAACTGATGCTACTTTTTCTTGCTTAACTGATGCTACTTTCTGCTCTGGTTGTGGGGCTGGGGAAGTTGCGGTTTGTTTTGGTGCGACAACTTTTCCAGGCTCTTTCATTTTGGGAATTTCGGGAGCTTGCCGTACATTTACAGGTTTGGTTTTTACCGCTAATGGTTTAATTTCTCTGATAGACGCGAAAGCTGCAATTTTCTCTGGTGGTTTGGTTTTAGCGGCTTTTACAGGTGCGGGTTTTTTGGCTTTGTTGTCGGATGGCTTTGGTGCAACTTCAATAGAAGCTGTGGTAACTGGCGGTAAGGGTGTTGGTGCTGGTGCTGGTGCTTGGGCTACGACTGGAGGTGCGTACCGCATCGGTTGCGGCGCTTGATATACGGGTATGTAGATTCTTTCTACAACTCTGGTGCTGGTGGTACGAGTGGGTGATGGTTTGGCGTTGTTAGCAATCCTTGGTGCCGCAACATTTGGGACTGGTTGGTTGGGGTAGGCTAGGGTTGTTTGATTCGCGGGTACGGGAGTGGCGATCGCAACGTTGTTAGTAGCTGTATCCCGTAAATCGTCTTGTTGTCTTTCGATAATTGTTAGCGCACCCAGCATATAGTCAACTAAATCTGATTTAATTTCAGCTTGGGTGGGTGCCGTGCTTTGTGGCTGCAATACTTTTTGCTGTAATGCTGGTTCCTGCAAAGCAAATTGCATTGATGTGGAGGTGAGACGATTCAAAAACCCGTTACTAATCGCCCAATTGATCGCCGCGATCGCCAATCCCATACCTGCACCAACTGTAAGTAGTTGTCTGAGGTTGCGCCAAATTTTACGACGCGGTTTTTTTATTCTTTGAGTTGTTTTTGAAGGTTTGTTCGCTACGGTGTGTTGAGCTTGATGGCGGCGTTGCTCATCCCGGATGGGATCGATCGTGGTTGGTGGCGCAATTAGTTGGGGTAAGCTGGCGCGATCGAGCGTTATCTGTTGTGCTTGAACGATTTGCGAACTAAGATTACCGCCTCCATCGAGAACACAATCAAGATCGGCAAAAAGTTGATCCATCAAGTCATCTGCATAAGTTTCCATCGTCCAAGGTTCGCTGACGATTAACTCTTGAGAGGGTTCTGGAAGTACGAGGTTTGTGGTTGCTGTTTTAGACATAACGATTTTAAGTAATAATTCGTTTCTTCAAGGTGATTTATGAAATCTTTACCCTTGTAAATGTGAATCTAAAAAGAACTGTTTCCTTACTAAGTAGTTACGGAAGAGTTCATCAAGTTTAAGTATCTATTTCAACATATGCCAGGGAGATATTGACGATATTTGACGTTTTCCTATGTCATCAATCATACAAGTCTCCCTGAATACACCATACTACTATAATCGTGCTTTATGAAGATTGTCTTGATGTTAAGGCTGGAAACTCAGTCTGCTTATGGTTTTGACGCAATTCTAAAAATATAAGTAAAGCATTTACATCGGCGGGGTTGACTCCACCGATACGTGCTGCTTGACCGATGGTGAGCGGTTTTACCTTGTTTAGTTTTTCCCGCGATTCTTTGGAAAGGGTATCAATGGTGTCATAATCCAAGTCCCCAGGTAGGGAACGATTTGCTTGACGAGCGATTTGGTCAATTTGATTCTGCTGTCTGGCTAAATAGCCGGAATATTTGATATCGATTTCCGCACCTTCTTTTTCAGCCCGTTCTAAATCGGCTCCCAATTCATATTTAATCAAGTCCGCGTAGTGAAATTTTGGACGACGCAACAAGTCGGCAAGGGTAATTGAACCTTTAATTACTTGCTTAGTTTCAGCTACGATCGCTCGCCCTATATCATCGTTTTCCTTAACCCGCGTAGCATACAGCCGTTCTTTCTCGGCGGTAATATTCTCTTGTTTGCGAGTGAATAATTCCCAACGGCGATCGTCAATTAAACCAACTTCTCGTCCCAGGGGCGTTAATCTTTGGTCGGCATTATCGGAACGCAGCAGCAAGCGATATTCGGATCTGCTAGTTAAAACCCGGTAAGGTTCGCGTAAATCTTTGGTGCATAGATCGTCTATTAAGGTGCCGATATAGCTTTGCTCGCGGGGGAAAACAACCATCTCCGTATTACGGACAAATTTCGCCGCATTAATTCCGGCAACAATTCCTTGAGCTGCGGCTTCTTCGTAGCCAGTTGTACCGTTAATTTGTCCCGCACAAAATAAACCGGCGATTTTTTTGGTCATTAGTGTGGGAAAACACTGAGTCGCTGGCAAATAATCATACTCGACAGCGTAGGCTGGACGTAACATTACACAGTTTTCCATGCCCGGAAGACTACGTAACATACGTAGTTGCAAATTTTCAGGCAACCCTGTGGAAAACCCTTGAATATAAAGTTCGGGAGTATTTCTTCCTTCCGGTTCAATAAAGATTTGATGACTTTCCTTATCGGCAAAGCGGACAATCTTATCTTCAATGCTGGGACAATAACGGGGTCCTTTGGCATCCACCCAGCCACCATATACCGGAGAAAGATTGAGATTATCGCGAATTAATTGATGAGTTTCCGCCGTGGTGCGGGTCATGTAGCAAGGCAATTGTTCCTTTTCCACCCATACCGACGGGTCAAAACTAAACCAGCGAACATCTTCATCACCCGGTTGCGGAGTCATTTTGCTGTAATCAACCGTGCGCTTATCTACTCGTGCGGGAGTTCCAGTTTTGAGGCGACCTGTTTCAAATCCCAAACGTTGCAAAGTTTGCGTCAACCCTTCGGCGGCGAATTCTCCAGCCCGTCCGGCTGGCATCGATTTATTGCCAACCCAAATTCGTCCTCCCAAAAAAGTACCAGTGGTGAGGACAACGGCTTTACATTCAAATGCGACACCAAAGTAAGTTTGAACGCCGATAACGTCATCATTCTTGCCCAGAACCAAATCCGTAACCATTGCTTCACGGACGCTGAGGTTTTCTTGGTTATCGACAATTTCCTTCATCACCAACGCATATTCGCGCTTATCAGTTTGAGCGCGTAACGCCCATACAGCAGGACCTCGTGAAGAATTAAGAATTCGTTTTTGCACGTAAGTACGGTCTGCCATTTTCCCAATTTCCCCACCGAGCGCATCAACTTCGTGGGTTAACTGAGATTTTGCCGGACCACCCACAGCAGGATTGCAGGGTTGCCAAGCAATTTTATCCAAGTTGAGCGTCAATAGAAGGGTACGACAGCCCAGCCGTGCAGTAGCTAAAGCCGCTTCACAACCAGAGTGACCTGCACCAACAACTATGACATCAAAAGAGTCTTGGAACTCAACACAATTGTGCATGGTCATACCTAGAGTTCAGCATGATTTGGGGTTAATCTAATTTTAACCGATACAGTCATTTAATAATTGTACAGTACTGATAAAATACTCGGCAAAACCACTATTATTTCTTTTACAAAAAGAAAATTATTGTTGCGATCGCTGGTTGTGTCTAAGTCGTATTTATTTAACTTCTAGAACCAAATTTATTTTAATATTTTAATGTAATTTTTCAAACTTTAGTCTCTTTTTTTAGCAATTATAATGTATCAACTGTTACTCGATAAATGGATGAAAATAATTTTTAGGAAAATAGCTTTTTTGATTATTGTTACATATATAGTTGTGACTTTAGTTGCTACAAATCAGATTGCTCATAGCGAGCCAAGCAGCGATATCGAGAAGGCAGAAAACTGCTTGGTGAATAGGCTTTTGAATAAAAAGTGTACGACTGTGCCCAAACCAAAATCACCAATAATAATTCCTTCACCGACTCCAACTCCAGCTAGAACTTTAACTGATAAAGAACGATTTATCGCAGCATTGATGAATCAGTTCCCGACAATTCCGAGGGATGATAGTTACGAATATATTTTGCTGCGTGCTTACGGTGCGCCATTTGTGAATTTAGAACCAACAATTAAATTACCTAAAAAAGTAGCATTTAAAAATCATCAAGAAACCGAAGAATTTCAAGATACTCTGACAAAGGGAAAAGTAACGGGTACGAACAATTGTTATTTACAAAAATCTGCTGCTGATGCTTTAAATAAAGCACGCAGTCAATCAAGATTTCGGCTTAAATCTGGATATGGAAATAGTGATTGTATGCGTAGTTTTGCGACAACTACAAAGTTTTGGAAAAAGTATACAAACTCTAAAACATTAGATTTAGTCAGACAGGGAAAAGAAACAAGAATTTTGGGTACCGTAGCACCACCAGGTACTTCACAACATTTATGGGGATTAGCAATTGATTTAGGAGCAACTAATAAAAAGCAAATAGAAGCTTTAAATAAAAACGGTTGGTATCGCACTGTAGAATATGACGTACCACATTGGACTTATGTAGGTTATCCACCAGAAAAATTACCTAAATTAGGTTTTAAAAAGAAACTTATCGGCAGAACTACTTATTGGTTAACGCCTTTATGAGTTAGGAGTTAAGAGTTAGGAGTTAAAAATTATAGATGTGTTTACTCGTAACTATTTACTGTTTCAAACCGTTAGATGTAGCGAAAATTTGGGAAAACTAAGTTTATCGTTGCATTATAAGAGTTGGAGCAATGCATCAAGATTTAATACTCCGTTATTTAAAAGCTATTAATCAAAATCACGATATATATCCGCTTTTAGGAGAGCATTTAGATAAGCTCGATCGCAATTTTGCTTTGGGCTTAAGGAAATTTGCAAGCCGAACATTTGCAAATCAACCAGCTAAAGCTGTTAGCATCGCTAAGCTTATTGTTAAGTTTAGTAACTTAATTGAAAATTTTGAACAAGGGAATCGTTCGGTTAACTTAGAGATTGCGATCGCAGGTTACGAATCAGCGCTCACAGTTGTTACTAACGAGGCTTTTTCCCAAGATTGGAGCGGTATTCAGCAAAATTTGACTAGTGTTTATCAGCAGCGTCAAGACATTTTATCAAAAACGATTACCGAACTAAAAGAAAACACCGTTCAAGCTCAGACTCAGATAAACAATTTAACCGAAGAATTTCAACAAGAAAAGCAGCAATCTTGCGAATTAAAAGCACAACTTATGGAAGTGATGGAGTCTCAACAACCTGCATCAGCAATAGATTTACAACCTATTGTTTCGGCAATTCAAGAGATAAAAGCACCATACCAAAGCTTTAATACCGTAATTCTTTACGATATCGAAAATTTAACAGAAGGTAATAGCAATCCTAAATTTAATTTTTCTTTAGAAGACATTACACAAAAGATAAAACGATACAGTTTAGTTAATCAAATTGCCGGACAATATGCTTACGCTGACTGGAGTAATAGTAGATTAGAACCCATTAGAAAAGAAATTCAACAGCTTGGTATTGAACCGATGCAGATTTTTGGTTTCAGTAATAATAGAAATGCAGCGGATATTCAATTGGTAATTGATGCAATGGAATTAATTCACAGCAAACCTTCGTTACAAGTTTTTGCAATTGTATCAGGTGATGGTGGATTTTCTTGTTTAGCGAAAAAGCTGCATGAGTACGGTAAATTAGTTATTGGCTGCGGTTATGATAATCACACTAATAAATTGCTTCCTGCTGTTTGTGATTACTTTGTAAGATTACCCGATCCAGTACAACATCGAAGAGAAACAAGTGATTCAACAGCTACAGTTGAACCACCACAATTAAAGAAGAATAGTTGATGATGGTAGAAATAAGGTTAAAGATAAGGTAGTCTTTTTTGTCGGGTGCGTTAGCGAACTTCGTAACGCACCATAAATTTGACAAATACAAATCTAAAAATGAAGCTAAATCATCAAATATCAGTTTGCACGCTTTATTCTCAAAGAACTTCGCATTTACAAAATCTAATTCAAGGATTAATTAATTCAAAAATACATCCTTGGGAACTTGTAATTATATGCATGAATGATTCTCTACCCAAACTCCCACCAACACCTTTTAAAATTAACTCTTCTGTAATAAATTCACATTATAAATTACCTTTAGCACAAGCACGATCGCAAGCTTCTTCAATTGCTCAAGGTGAATTTTTAATATTTTTAGATGTTGATTGTATTCCCGATCCTAATTTAGTTGAAACTTTTGCTTATCATCTCGAACAAGAAGATGCGCTTTATCAAGGTTCGATTCGTTATTTAAATTCTCAATGGCGCAAGCAATGGACTTTTGAAACGCTGCATTTTGATTCGTCACCCCATCACCTCCAGGGTGAAGAAATAGAGGGAAATCAACGAATTAGTCATGCTTACGAGTTTTTTTGGTCGCTTTGTTTTGGGATTAGAAAATCAACTTTTACTCAAATTGGTGGATTTGATACTCGTTTCGTTGGCTATGGTGGAGAAGATACAGATTTTTCGTTTACCGCACGCTTAAATAAAGTGCCTTTTTACAAGATCGGCGCTTTAGCATACCATCAATTTCACGCATCTTATTCTCCTCCATTGAATCATTTAGCGGATATTGTAGAAAACGCTCAAGTTTTTTATGATAAATGGAATTTTCTACCGATGGATAAGTGGTTAAAGCAGTTTGAGGAATTAGGATATATTAAGTTAAAAGACGATCGGATTGAAATACTCAAATACCCTTCACAATCGGAAATTGAAGCTTTTAGAAAAAGTAGTTAAGAATGCTAAAATTGATACTTCCGAACCGACAGAAGATTACTGAGAAAAAACCGCAGAGGCGCAAAGAGCGCGGAGGAAAGAAGTAAAGAGAGATAACAATCAGGAGCGGGATAGGAGTAATCCCGGATGGTGCGTTTAACACAGCCTACAAGTATTATTTTTTAAGTAAGCTTGTATTTTCAAAGCTTCTGATTCGATCGCCATTCCAGCTTTTTTCGCTCCATCTGATGAAACGATATGTTTCCAGTTACTAACATCCATTTTTATCAATAATTCTAAAGTACTTTTAATTGAATGAGTTGCAGGAAACGAATTACCACAAAGACATAAACCCATTTTTTCTAACAATTTCGCCTTTACTTTTTGCTCGTTAAAAGGTCTTTTTTCGGGAATGCATAAAAACGGGACTTGTGCTTCTGCAATTTCCATTACAGTGTTATGCCCAGCTGAAGCGATCGCGACATCGGCAGCTTTTAAATATGGAAAAGTATCTTGTTGCCATCCTTCACAAGATATATTAAGCGGCAATTGATTACTGTTAACCTGTATGAAACCTACTATCAACCATTGCCATTCTGGAGTTATTTTTGCAGCTTCGGAAATACTTTCTAAACAGTGCTTGTCTCCTCCTTTTCCTTTAAGTACTAAAACTACTTTTTGTTGGTTAATTCCTAATTCTTTTTGTGCTGACAATTTACTTAAAACTCTTCCCGAATAACGCGAAAATCCAGGAACGTAAATCGTTTTTTCTCTTACCCAATATAGAGTTGATGTCGATTCTAAAGATTGAGGATAAGGTGCGAGTAACTTGTATGCAGCATCGTAACCGCAAAGATGCGCCCAATCATTGCGATCGCCATGTTGACGCATCGAAATTACTGGTACTCCCAAAAGCCGAAAATATTGGGTGATTTCACTCGAAACATCTACAACAACTAATGTAGGCTGGGTTCTTTCTACCCATTGCGCTAACTTTAACATTCGCTGTTGATATGTTTTTGCTGCATATGGTGCGTAGTGGAAGGAGAGAGTTTCGCAGTTTTCGTTGATTTGTACGGGAGGAACATATTTAACTTCATCGGCAGGTAAATCTACTATGTTGAAGCTATTAGAAACATCAGAATTTAAAAGATTGCTTCCTAAAAAAGTTACGTCCGATTTAATGTGTTTTGAAATCGCCTGCGCCCTTTGTAAGTGTCCTTTACCGTGAGAGTGGATGTAGTAGCCGATGTGCATGGTTTATGTCTACTTGTACGAGTATCTGCGATTTGTTCAAAAGCTTGTAAATAATTTGACAGCATTGTATCAAGACTGAAATTGCTAAGTACTTTTTTCCTACAGGCATATCGAGAAAGATATTTAGCCTGTTTGATTGCTTCAGCCATTGCATCGGTATCGTCTGGAGCTACCAATATTCCGGTATTTTCGTCAATAATTTCCGCGATCGCTCCACGGTTAAAAGCAACTACGGGGGTACCGCAAGATAAACTCTCAATTACAACCAAACCAAACGGTTCCTCCCAAGTAGGCGTACATAAACTTACGGAGGCAGTTTGTATAAGCGATATCAGTTCTTTCTTACCTAAATGTCCCGCGTATTGTACTCCTTCATTTAAGTAAGGTTTTACTTGGTTTTCAAAATATTCTAAATCGCAAATTGGACCTGCTATGACCAAATTTATCTTTGCTCTCTTCGCTGCTTCAATTGCTAAATGAGTACCTTTACAAGGAATAATTCTTCCCGTCCAAACTGCAAAATCTTTTGAATTATTATCGGTGAAAGTAAAGATATCGGTATCTACACCGTTGTAAATTATTTGTGATAATCCATTATTTAAACCCCAGGTTTCGGCGTTAAATTTAGAAATAGAAATATAATTACCTCTACGTTTTCGATGTTTTACAGCACTGTAAAGTAGTGGAAAAGGTGGAGTATGCAGCGTAGTTACTAATGGCGTATTTATAGTTTCAGATAAAACTATAGGAAAATAATTTAAAGAATTATTGTGAACAATATCAAAATCATCGTAATTCAAATAATCCATGATGCTCAAGAAAGCTTCATGAGATTTTTCTTCAGAAGTAGTACAAAAAGAAGTATCTATAAAAGATGTTGATGCAACATTAAGACTTTTCTCTGAATCTGGATGTGCAAACAAAGTTACATCGCATCCTTTTCGCTGTAAACCAGTTACTAAGGTATAAATAAACCGTTCCAATCCTCCAGCAAAAGGTTCGCTAATAGGGAACGTTCTGTGTCCCAGCACTGCTATTTTCATTTTGATATGGTATTTAATAAATAAATTTAATCAACGTATATACCCTTACATTACTTTTGCTAAATAGAGTAAGTAGTTAAAAAAAATTAATTGTACATTTGTCATTGCGAGTTGAACGAAGTGAAACGAAGCAATCACCTTTATGTGCGGATCATCGCAAGATTCTGGGATTGCTTCGCTGTCGCTCGCAATGACACAAATAATTTTGCATACCCACTTATAAAATTACCTCTTGCGATCGATAAGTTTGTTTATTTTAGATTATTTAAGTAACTTGTTTATCTTGCTTAAGACTGACTAATTACTATTACCCAAGATGGAATTGAGTGATTGTTAAGAAAGTCGTTATGAGTTCTACTTCTTAGAGGTAAGTAGTAAAAAATATCAAATATGTCCGATTTAATTTGTGAGGTAAAAGCTTTTGCAATAAAACTTACTTTCGCATTGGCGATAATAATCACTACAATAAATCTAGTCATGCTTAGGTTTGGAGTTAAGAGATGGGCTTATTTGACGATTTGAGCAAATTTCTAGAAAGTCGTTTAGAAGAATTCCTGCGAAATAATCCGCATTTGGAATTAGACGCGCTATTGGAACAGTTACGGGAACAGGAAGAAGACACTCTCAGATTAATTGCAGATTTGCAGTTACAGGAAAAGCGCAAGCAAGACGACGTATTGTCCACAGCCCAAGAAATTCAAAGATGGCACATTAGAGTACAAAAAGCGAAAAATGCTGGTAGACAGGATTTAGCCGCAAAAGCCGAAGAAAGAGAAGCAGCGTTATTGCGACAAGGAAACCAGCTTTGGGGACAAATGCAAGGTGTAAAAGAACGCATTACCCAAGCCAAAGAGTTATACAAAAAAATTCAACTACGACGACAGGAAGTCCAAACCAAAGCCACAGAAGCCCAAGCAGCACGTACAAAAGCCCAATCAAAACAACGTATCGAAACAGATGCTGGTTGGTGGAGCGGAAGCAGCACCTATCCCAATTCCAGTTCTAGTTCTAAAACCTATGACGACTTAGAAGAAAAATTCCTTCGTTGGGAAACCGAAGCGGAGTTAGAAGAGATGAAACGCAATATGGGGAAATGAGGGGAAAGTTAGGAGTTAGGAATTAGGAGTTAGGAGTTAAGATTTATAAATTATCAAATGCCAATGCCCAATGCCCAATTACCAATTCCCAATTTATATTTCTTTGGGTTTTCTGAAAATTCATCCGCATATTTTATTTGAATCTTTGGCTTATGCTGTGGCGTTTCGTTTGATGTTGCGAAACGTGCGTCAAGATTCGATTTCTACTGCACAACGTTCTTCTGTTGTTGTCGGTGGAATGGTAGGGGCTTTATTAGGTGCAAAGTTGCTGGTTTTACTACAGCATATTGATTTATTGTGGCAAAATCGGCAACAGTTTTTATTGCTATTTCTACAGGGTAAAACTGTTGTTGGTGCTTTATTGGGGGGATTGATTGGAGTAGAAATTACTAAGAAAGTTATTGGTGTCAAGCAGTCAACTGGTGATGTATTTGTTTATCCTTTAATTGCGGGAACTGCGATCGGTAGAATTGGCTGTTTTCTAACTGGTTTGAGCGATAAAACTTACGGAATAGCAACTAATTTACCTTGGGGTATCGATTTCGGTGACGGAATTACACGCCATCCGACGCAGCTATATGAAATTACCTTTTTAATTATTTTAACTATATTTCTCCGCTTTCGCAGTCGCTATAACTACCAACAAGGCGATTTATTTCAATTTTATTTAATCTCTTATTTAACCTTTCGCTTCCTGATAGATTTTATTAAACCAGATTTTCATGCTTTTTTGGGATTAAGTGCAATTCAAACAGCTTGTCTCATCGCTATTTTGTATTATCGTCGCACTATCCCTAAAATGTTCCGCATAACATCTTGAATAATGGAACGAAGTATTTTTTTTAATCTTTTATCGAGCTTACAATTATTATTAGTAGGCTATGTTCCCGCTGCTATTGTGGGTATTTTGATTGGGTATTTTATTGGTATAAATAGATTTGTTTATCAAGCATTTAAGTGGATACTTCAGGTTCCAAATACTATTATCCCCATTGCTTTACTGCCGATCGCCTTAATATTTTTTAAAGATGCTGAAGCTGCTGCAATTGTAATTGTTTTCTTTAGCGCTATCTGGTCAATTATTATAAATACCGCTACAGGAATACGACACGGACGCAAACAAGTTAGAAATTCTAGAGTAGTAATTAAGCATATATTTGAGGGTTTAAGATCCGCTGTTTGGATTGCTTGGTTTAGCGCAATTTCTATCGAAATGTTAACTCTCAATCAAGGGCTTGGTTTTATCATTTGGAACGCTTATAAAGAAAGTAAAGTAAGTGACATCATTGAAGGTATAATCTGTATCGGAACTATCGGATTAGTCCTAGACCAACTTTTAGATTTGACGGGCAATATTCTTTCAGAGCTTGTCTCCGAAGGGCAGAAGAAGGAAGGGTGAGGGGATGGGGGACAAGGAGAGAGGGGGTAGAGGGGGAAGAAAATTCTTAATTCTTTATTCCTGACATCTTGCACCATGAGCAACTTATCTCCAAACCCGCCTTGAAATTAATTTCAAGGAACCGATATATAAAGTACGTTTAAAACGTACTAAAAGCCTTTTCCAGTCTACTTTAGTAGACTTTGTTGTGGGTTCCTGGGAATTTATTCCAAGGCGGTTATTGCATGGAGTGTAAGATGTGAGTATTCTTAACTTTTAATTCTTAACTTTCAACTCTCAATCCAAAATCCAAAACAAAAGCATCCGTTGTTAAAATCTAAAATTCCATAATTCCTAACTCCTAACTCCTAACTTTCATTAAATTTATGCCAAGTCGTAATTATCTTTTCTACGCTTTGACTAATAGTGTTTGTTCAAAGTGTCTTGTTAAGGTGGAAGCAAAAATTATTTTTCAGGACGATCGCGTTTATTTAGTTAAACATTGTGCCACTCACGGCAGAGAAGAAGTATTGATTGCTGACGATATTGAATATTATAAAAAATCTTTGGAGTTTATTAAGCCTGGAGATATGCCGAGACAGTTTAATACACCAATAAAATACGGTTGTCCTTACGATTGCGGGCTTTGTCCGGATCACGAACAACATAGCTGTTTAACTTTAATTGAAGTGACTGATAAATGCAATCTTTCTTGTCCAATTTGTTATGCTGATTCTGGTGTAGAAGAGTTTTCGGAATCCCATCAACCCCGAAAACACCGCAGTTTGAAACAAATTGAAAGTATGATTGATGCGGTTGTAGAAAATGAAGGGGAACCGCAAATCGTGCAGTTGAGTGGTGGTGAACCTACTATACATCCTGAGTTTTTTCAAATATTAGATATTGTCAAAAGCAAACCGATAAAGCATTTGATGATTAATACCAACGGTGTGAGAATTGCTAACGATAAAGCATTTTCTCAACGCCTTTCGCAATATATGCCGGGAATTGAAATATATTTACAATTTGATAGTTTTGAACCTGAAGCTTTGCAAGAGTTACGGGGTGCTGATTTGCGGGTTGTCAGAGAAAAGGCGATCGCACAATTAAATAAGTACAATATTTCTACAACTTTGGTTGTTACTGTAAAAAAAGGTTTAAATGACGGCGAAATCGGTAAAATTATTGAATACGCACTACAGCAAAAATGCGTGCGTGGAGTAACATTTCAACCGATACAGGCTGCGGGAAGATTATCGGGTTTCAATCCTAAAACAGATAGATATACTCTTACAGAAGTTCGTAGATCGATTTTAGAGCAGAGTCCTTATTTTAAACCTGAAGATATTCTTCCGGTTCCCTGTCATCCCGATTGTTTGGCGATGGGATATGCATTGAAACTCAATGGTAAGGTAATACCTTTGACGGGATTAATTAATCCGGAAGCGTTTGTAGAAATGATGCCGAATAGCGTACTTTACGAACAGAATGAAGAGTTAAAACGCCAAGTTTTTGAGTTATTTTCTACCAGTCATTCACCAGCTTCGGCTGCAACTTCATTAAAACAGCTTTTGTGTTGTTTGCCAATGGTTAACGTACCCGCCGGAATTGGTTATTCTAATATTTTTCGGGTGATGATAGTGCAGTTTCTCGATCCATTTAACTTTGACGTGCGATCGGTTAAACGTTCTTGCATTCACATAGTACACCCCGACGGAAGAATTATTCCTTTTGACACCTTTAATATGTTTTATCGCGAAGGTAGTGCGGGGTATGATTTGGTGAATAATCGGAATTGATTAAAAAACCATGTCGCAACAAAATGAATTTTGGGGAGTTGTTAAAGGCATACTATTATTATTCATCATCCATGTTTTTGCTTTATTAATAATATATGCCCTCAGTTTAATTTTGCAGGAAATTTACGGTGGCTATACGGTTTTGGGTGTTTGGGTTCTAGGATTTGGCGGATTTTCTCTATGGCAGCTTTTATATGTAATCCCAATTTGTATTTGGTTAAAAAGAAAACGAAAACCGCTGATGATGAAAGGTCTAATTATTGGTGCGGTTATTACTTTTTTACTAAATGGTGGCTGCTTTTTATTACTGACATCTCAATAATCTAAAATCATGTCAAACAGAAATCCCAATTCTCGCAATAATAATTGGTTAATAATTATCTTCACAATTTTATTAGTATTATTAATTAACTTCTTTCTAAGTTATTTCGGAATGATTTTACTTACCAACACAATGGTTGAGATTTTTCCTATTTTGGCTAAACCTAGATCGGGGTACAGTGTTCTTGTTTTAACTTCAAGTAGTGTATGGATATACCAGCTTCCATATATTATTCCTTTAATTTCAATTGCTAGAAGACTAAGAAAATATAGTTTTATGAAAGGAGTAATTATTGGTGCTGTAATTACTGGTTTGATTGCTGGATTTTGTTATACATTGATTTCCTACATAATTATAGTTAATCCTACGTAATTCCAGCTAAATAATATTTCTATTCCCTACTCCCTAATTTCCAATTCCTCAATTTCTTCCACAGATTGAGAAGTATTCAATCTGGATACTTCAGGTTGAGAAGCAGCATCTAATTGCTGTTGAGTATAAGTTTCACCTGAATATTCGCCTAAATAACTGCCAAAAAGCTTTTCATAATTAGAAGCAACAGCCAGAAATGCGCCACCTAAAATATAAATTGGCAAAGGTAGAGTAAATTGCTGTGCCCAATCGAATAGCTGTGATAAAGCAAACAGTACGACGAAGCAAATAAACCAAACTTTCATATTGTTTTCCATAAAACTACTGTTAATCAAAGCTGCAATAGTTATTTGTTGCATGATACTTTATGAACGGCAGCTACAACAACGGGGGAAGATGCAATGGGCAAAAAATTGTTTTTGATGTAGCGTCATAATGCTGAAATATTGAAGTAAAAGCGGATTCAGAGCATATTAATAGTCGAAAAAGCAATCCTCAAAAGATAATTTGTCAAAATTTATGACAATTTTGAGTTGCAATTTGGGAATTATGTAATTACCAGACATTCTATATCCAAATGCAAAAGCAGCCAGACGAATGACTTATCCTTCCTCAAACCATCCATCCCAACCCCATACTCAGGAGCATCAAACAGCTTCTGGCGTTTCGTTTGGATGGCGTTTTAATCCTGCATCGTGGATAACGAATCGCCTTAGTTTGCAAAAAAATATTTGTTTGGCATATGCTGTCGCACTTGGTATTACTCTAGGGGGTACCAGTTTTGGTTTGAGTATGGGCAATTCTTGGGTGTATCAAGCAAACCGCGAGAGGAAGGATATTCGTCAAGAATTAAAGCTGTTGAATAACCTGCTAAATAGTAGTTTAAGTTTACAGCCAATTAGCGAGCTTTCTCCTTACTTAGAAAAACCCCAGCAGTTTCAACAAGCAAAGTTAAGGGTAATTAACAAAGCAAGTAATTTTGAAGCATTGCTCGCTGAAGTGAATGTAAGTGCTTCAACAACTTCTAAACCATTAATTAAAAAGTATAACGCTAACTTAAAACAATTTGCTCAAGATTCTAAAAATACTTTAAACCCGATCGACTCAGATAACTTAAAGTCAAAGGAAGTAGAGCTAAAACAGCTTCTTGCAAATTTAGCCGCCAGCGACTCACAAATAAAAACATTGGAATTTATAGATGAGTTGCAACTTCTGGTGAAATCTATAGAGCTACAAGAAGAAAAGGCAGAAAATGATTTAAGTAAAGCGCAAATGTTGCGATCGCTAATTACAATTATTAGTCTTTTTGTGTCTTTAACTATTGGGTTTTTTATCGTTATTTACAGTAGTCGAAGGATTGCTAAACCGATTTTGACAATTAATAACGTAGCTAACAAAGCTTTAGAGTTAGCAAACTACGATCTAGAAATACCCGTAACGGGAAATATAGAATCAAGAAAACTTGCGGATTCCGTCGATCGGCTTTTTGAACGGATAAAAATACACATAAAAGCACAAGAAGAAGCAAAGATATCTGCCGATGCTTCTAGTTATGCCAAAAGCGAGTTTATGGCGAATATGAGTCACGAACTCCGCACGCCATTAAATGGTATTTTGGGTTACACCCAAATTCTTCAAAATTCGCCTAATCTATCTAAAAAAGAACAGCGTGGTATAGAAATTATTCACCGTTGCGGCAAACATTTATTAACATTGATTAATGATATTCTTGATTTTTCTAGAATAGAAGCAAATCAAATAAAGCTGCATCCTAGTGATTTTCATTTTCCTTCATTTTTACAAGAAATTGTAGAAATATGCCGAATTAAAACCGAAGAAAAAGGTTTGAATTTTATTTATTTGACTCCAGAAAGCTTACCGAGTGGTATTACTATTGATAAAAGACGATTGCGACAAGTATTAATAAATTTACTAAGTAATGCGATTAAATTTACCGAAAAAGGCTGCGTTACTTTACAAGTAGAGGTGCTAGAAATAAAACAAGAATCTTTGTCAGAAAAAGTAAAATTGCTTTTCCATATCGAAGATACTGGTGTAGGTATGAAACCCGAACTATTAGATAAAATATTTTTACCTTTTGAGCAATTAGGCACAACTAAAAATAAATCAGAAGGTACCGGGCTTGGATTGGCTTTGAGTCAAAAGATAATAGAAATGATGCATAGTACAATTCAAGTTAAAAGTAAATTGGATATGGGAAGCGTATTTCAATTTGAAATAGAATGCTCGGTAGCTGAAGATTGGACTGAAACAAGCAGTATTACTCGTACAGGCAGAGTTATTGGTTATGCAGGTAAAACAAAGCAAATTTTAGTTGTAGATGATAGATGGGAAAACCGCTCTCTATTTATTAATTTATTATCAAGTATTGGCTTTGACTTAATCGAAGCAGAAAATGGTCAAGATGGTTTAGAAAAAGCAATCAAATATCATCCCGATTTGATTATTTCCGATATTAAAATGCCAATAATGCATGGATGGAAAATGCTTGAAGAAGTTCGTAAAATAGATGAATTGCAAAAAACATTATTCTTTTTCTGCTCTGTCAGTACATCCGATCGCGATAATCAAAAAGCTATGGAATTGGGGGCAAATTACTTTTTGAAGAAACCAGTAAGATCGAACGAACTTTATCGTGTATTAGCAAAGCAATTAAAACTTACTTGGCTTTATAGCAATGAAGAAATCAAAAAAACAATGGCTTCAAAATTGCCTCCAAAGCGTAAGATAATTATTCCGCCTGCTTCTGAGTTAATACTACTACTAGAATTTGCTAAAAAAGGTAAAATTACGGGTATTCAAAAAGAATTAGATAGAATCTCGCAGATAGATAAAGAATATCAAGAGTTTGTTGAGGAATTGTATTCATTTGTTAAAAGTTTTAACATCAATAAAATTCGTGAATTTCTTCAAGAAAACATCAAATCATAATAATATATATTTATTTTGAATCGCAGAGATTAATATGATAAATAATCATTCTAAAAATATGGATTTACCTTACGAAGAATTTGACTCTAATAAAAAGTTAGAAACAATTTTAGTAATTGATGACAGCCCAACCAACCTAGAAATTCTACATGATGTGTTGGGAGGTGCAGGCTATGAAGTTTTAGTGGAAATGGATGGTATTAGCGGCATCGAGCAAGTTGAAAGCAATCCTCCGGATTTGATATTATTAGATGTGATGATGCCAAAAATTGACGGTTTTGAAACCTGTCGTAGATTGCAAGCGAATCCATCTGCAAAAGATATTCCGATTATTTTTATAACAGCACTTACAGAGCCAGAAGAAAAAGTTAAAGGTTTAAGTTTAGGCGCTGTTGATTATATTACTAAACCATTTGAACAGCAAGAAGTTTTAGCTAGAATTAGTCTGCATTTAAAATTACGAAAATTAAACGTAGAATTAGATCGGCAAAAACAAGAATTAGAAATAAGAGTAGATGAGCGAACTTCCGAACTATCTCAAACTTTAGATGAATTAAAACAAACTCAGTTACAGTTAGTTCAAACAGAAAAAATATCTTCTTTAGGACAATTAGTTGCTGGTGTTGCTCACGAAGTTAACAATCCTATCGGTTTTATTTCTACTAATTTACATTACGCTAACCAATACGTTGAAGATTTACTCAAATTAGTACGGCTTTTTCAAAAAAATTGCTCTAATCCTGGTAGCGAAGTTGAAGAACAAATAGAATTAATGGATTTAGGACATATCGATAAAGATTTACCCAAGTTGATGTCTTCTATGAAGTTGGGTACCGATACCATCAAGGGAATTATGCAGTCTTTACGAAACTTTTCCCGTACTGATGGAGAAAATAAAAAATTTGTTGATATTCATGAGGGCATAGAAGCAACTTTGATGATTTTACAGCATCGTCTCAAAGCTTATCCCAAACGTGCCGCTATTCAAATAGTTAAAGATTATAGTATTCTACCTAAAATACAATGTTATCCAGGACAATTAAATCAAGTATTTATGAATTTGTTGGCAAATGCTATTGATGTTTTGGAAGAATCAATGCTCCCCTATGAAGATTTGAGTCATAATCCTACGATCGTAAATCCTCAAATTTATATCGCAACTACTATAGATAAACATCAACTTACTATTAAAATTGCCGATAATGGTAAAGGAATGCCAGAATCAATCAGAAATGAAATTTTCCAACCATTTTTTACTACTAAACCAGAAGGAAAAGGTACTGGCTTAGGACTTTCAATTAGTTACAAAATTATTACTGAAAATCATGGTGGAAATTTGCAGTGTATTTCTTCGCCAGGAAAAGGTACGGAGTTTTTAATTCAGATTCCTTTTTAAATTATTACAACATTCATTTAATCATAATTTTTTTCTAAAATTAATTTATAGTTAATTGATTTTAGTTAAGCTATTTTATTTAATATAATCCAATCGTATAATCAAATATTTATTAATTAAAACCCTTGAATCAAAAACCTTAAAATCATATACTTGATTCTTGGTACATTCGCAATCTTCCACGCATCTACAAATGACTTCAGAACAACCCGGTAAAATAAATTCTACCGAATGGGTAACAGATAGCAACGGAAATTTTGCTATATCCATTCGTTTAAAAGGAGAAAGGCTTTTCTATGAAGTATCCCCCTTTCAAACTGTAGAAGTATTTGATACTCATGACAGGGGTAAAATACTGACTATCGATCGCATGGTGATGTGTACCGAAGCGGATGAAGCGGCTTATCACGAGATGATTGTCCACGTACCGATGTTGGCTTATCCTGATGTTAAAGACGTATTGGTAATTGGTGCTGGTGATGGCGGTACGATTCGTGAATTAGTTCGCCATCAAGGAATTGAGCAAATCACAATGGTGGAAATCGATGAAGCGGTGGTGCGTGCTTCCAAGCAATTTTTACCAACAATTTCCTCAGCTTTGGAGCATCCAAAGTTAAATTTACTCATCGATGACGGCATTAAATTCGTTCAAAATGCCGCCGATAATTCCTATGACTTAGTAATAATTGATTCTTCCGATCCTGTAGGTCCATCGGAAGGATTATTTACAAAATCATTTTATCAAGATGTGTATCGCACTCTCCGCCCTGGTGGAGTAGTAACGGTACAAAGCGAATCGCCAATTTTTCACCAACAAGCTTTTGTAGATTTAAATCAATGTCTCAAACAAGTTTTTGGCAATGATTCGGTGCATTGTTATTTAGTATTTATTCCCATGTATCCTACCGGAATGTGGAGTTTGACTTATTGTTCTAAACAAGGAGCGCATCCAATTAAGAATTTAGATTACGAGAAAGCCACGCAGTTTGTCAAAGAGCATAATTTACGCTATTACAATGCAGATATTCATCAAGCCGCGTTTGCTTTACCTGGGTTTATTCAAGAGATGATAACATAAAGGTTTCTACAGCACTTTCTTAAATGACAAATCGCTTGCTATAAACCTCACAATCTCACCTTTAAATGGTAGTATGTGGGGTAGAGCAGAGCGGACATAATGACTTCAAACAAAGAACAATTAACCCAAGTCTCTTCGAGTAAACGGTTTTTCGTGCTTATCTACGGTATTGTTGCTTATGCGATCGCAATGTTAACTATACTATGGTTAATTTGTTGCAATGCACTTTTTTTACCGTTGGGCTTTATATCTTTAAATAAAGGCTCTATTTTTTTAGCCTTATGTATTAATATAACTTTAGTATTTTTATTTGGGCTGCAACATAGCATCATGGCACGTCCCAAATTCAAACAATGGTGGACGCAAAAAATACCTGTGGCTGCGGAGCGAAGTACTTACGTATTTTCTGCTGCTCTTGCTTTAGCTACATTATTATACTTCTGGCAGCCGATGCAAATAACAATTTGGTCGGTTAACAATATAGGACTAAAATATTTAATTTGGGGGCTATTTTGTTGCGGTTGGATTTATTTTGTTCTCGCAACTTTTGCTATTAACCATTTTGATTTATTTGGTTTGCGTCAGGTATATCTTTATTGGAAAGGGCAAACTTATGAAGAATTTCCATTTATGAAACGTTGGATGTACAACTTCAATCGCCATCCAATTCAAACTGGTTTGCTTATAGGCTTATGGGCAACTCCATATATGCAACTCGACCATCTTGTTTTATCAACAACATTTACATTTTATATCTTAATTGGAATCGCCTTTGAAGAACGAGATTTAATTCGTAATTATGGCGAACAATATCAACGCTATCGCGACGAAGTTGGAGGGTTGTTTCCTTGGAAAAATTAGAGAATAGGGAATAGAAAAAGCCCTCACCCTCGAAGGGTGGGGCTAATTTTACAAAGCCCACCTGAGCCGCACCTGAGCCGCACTTCGTGAACGGTGAACGTGGGCTAAGAATTCTCGTAGTCCACCTTACGGTGGGCTTCGTTGCTATAGCCTCACCCTTCGAGGGTGTAGGTGTAAATGATAAACCTAAATTCACCGATTACTAATTACAGCTTTTCATGAGCAGCCAAAATAATTCTTTCTGTTTCTTCCCAACCAATACAAGCATCTGTCACGGAAATTCCATGCTTCAACTCTTTTAAATCGGTAGGAATCTTTTGATTGCCTTCATATAAATTAGATTCCAACATCATCCCCATGATAGATGTGTTGCCGTCCGCTATTTGCTGCACCACATTTTCTAAAACACCAGCTTGCAATTTATAGTCTTTATTAGAATTACCGTGACTGCAATCAACTACAATTCTTGGGGGTAAATCTGCTTTTTTGAGTTGCTCTTCTGCGGATTTTACATTTTCGCGATCGCAGTTTGGTTTACCACCACCACCACGTAAAATAACATGACCGTAATCATTTCCTTTTGTTTGAACAATGCTAACCTGTCCCTGTCGATTTAAACCCAGAAAATGATGGCTATTTTTAGCTGATTGTTGAGCATTCAAAGCAACTTGAATATTACCATCGGTACCATTTTTAAAACCGACTGGCATGGAAAGCCCGCTCGACATTTCGCGGTGAGTTTGCGATTCAGCAGTTCGTGCCCCAATTGCAGACCAAGAAATTAATTCGCTAATGTATTGAGGTATGATAGGGTCTAAAGCTTCCGTACCTGCGGGCAATCCTAATTCATTGATTTTTAACAGTAATTCCCGTGCAGTTAATATGCCTTTTTCGATCCGGAAAGAATCATCCATATCTGGGTCATTAATTAAACCTTTCCAGCCTACTGTTGTTCTAGGTTTTTCAAAATAAACCCTCATAATTAACAGCAATTTATCTTCAACTTTTTCTTGAAGTTTCTTTAATCTTCGAGAATATTCTAAAGCTAATTCTGTATTATGAATCGAACAAGGACCAATTACGATAAATTTTCTTCTATCTTGAAAATCTAATATATCCCTTAGCTCTTGCCTATATTTAGAAACATTTGCTTCCGCCAAAGGTGTTAAAGGTAATTTTGATTTAACTTCTTGGGGTGTCAATAAAACGTGATAATTCTCAATATTAGTGTCAAATAGTTTATTACGCAATTGACTACGTATGGATTGTCCTACCATTATATGTCCTTATTTTGAACACTCAATTTTATACATTGTACCGAAAAAGATACCTTTAATAAAAGCCGAAAATTATAAAAAATAGTCTAATGTTTGAACTATTTATAGTATTTTTGATTATCTAAAAATATAATCGGTTATTGAAACTTGATGCTTTAATTGTTTAGATGGCTCTCTTGTTCCTGAATAAATATCCCACAAACCATACTGCTCGTTTAATTGTGGAAACTAATAAGCATCAAAGCAGTGTTGAAAGTTTAAGTCAAGAAATCTTTATGAGATGATAAAGTTTCTTAAAAAAAGTGACCGGCGATCGGTAATCAGTTATAAATTTATAACTCTGGTGGTTCTACTCCTACTTCCTACTCCCAATAAAGGAAAATGCTCGAAACGTTAGAACAACAAAATAATTCCAAAGATTATTCATGGCGCTTCTGGTTTACTTTGCCAATTTACCCATTCGGTAAGCGGCGAACAATCCGTAAGGAAGTAGTGAAAGATACTATTTGGACTTTCGACCAACTTCAAGGTATTTTCTATGTTGTTGTCCCCATTCGCATGACGGTGGTTAGGCTCAACGAAGGCGGTTTGCTGGTTTATGCGCCAGTAGCGCCAACTCCCGAATGCGTGCGTCTAGTTGAGGAATTAGTCGCAGAATACGGCAAGGTGAAGTATATAATTTTGCCTACCATCTCAGGTTTAGAACATAAAATATTTGTTGGTCCCTTCGCCAGACGTTTTCCCGATTCACAGATATTCGTCGCACCCAAACAGTGGAGTTTTCCCGTAAATCTTCCCCTTAGCTGGTTGGGAATACCTGCAAAACGCACTCAAGTACTTCCAGAAGACAGCAGTAAAACACCTTTTGCGAATCAATTTGATTATGAAATTCTCGGTCCCATCGAATTAGGTGCGGGTAGATTTGCGGAAGTAGCATTGTTACATAAATCATCAAAAACCCTTTTAGTTACGGATTCAATAGTTTCTGTTCCCGAACAACCTCCGGCAATTATTCAGTTGGACTCATACCCTTTGCTTTTCCACGCTAGAGATAAAGCAACTGATGTCGTTGCAGACACTCCAGAAAACCGCCGTAAAGGATGGCAACGTATCGCGTTATTTAGTTTATATTTTCGTCCCAGTGTATTAGATGTACCTAAATGGGGTGAAGTATTTCGCAATGCTTCCAAAGCACCAGAACGTTCAAAGAAAGCGTATTTCGGCTTGTATCCCTTCCAATGGAAGCAAAATTGGCAGCGTTGTTTTGAAGCGTTACGAGGCGATGGTAGATTATTCGTAGCACCAATTTTGCAAACTTTAATTCTCAATCGCGCACCCGAAGAAACTATTGCATGGGCAAACAAAATTGCCAAGTGGAACTTTAAACGCATAATTCCCTGTCACTTTGACGCACCAATAGAAGCAACACCATATGAATTTAGACAAGCATTTTCGTTTTTAGAAAAGTATAGTATTAACACTTTACCCCAAGAAGATTTTCAACTTTTAGAAGAGATCGATGCTACTTTGAACAAATTGGGGATACCTTCAGCGAAAGAGAAAGTTTAATTTTGTCTGAGTGCATTTATTAATATTCCTAAAATTTTTTCAATATCTTGAATATAATATTCACTCAAATCAATGTAAATATTATTATCTTCTAATCTTAAAAACTGCCAAATCGTTCCAATAGTTATTACACCATAAATATTTTTAATCTTATTTCCTTGCATTTCATTAAAAATCTGTGCTGCAATCATTTCTGCAATACACTGACCTAATCCAGATTTAAGATTTTCATTTTTTGTTTCAACTAAGGTGATTGCAGGTGCCCGGATGAAAAGCTGTTCTTGAGAAAGACTAATAAGGAAATCACAAAAGCCATTTAATCCTCTTGTACTATCAACATTAAAATCTACTCCTGAGAATAAACTAATTTTGTTATCAAGTTTACGCCGAACTTCAAGTAATATCGGACTAATTATCATTTCAGAACGGGCTTTTTCTGTATTGATTGCAATTGCTAAATCTACATTCTCTTTGAGAATAGTTGAAAGTAAGTCGCTACATTTTTCTTCAGGAAAACTAGCAAACATTCTGGAGCCTTCATGAACTGTTAAGCCAAAAGATTGGATAACTTGAGCTAATTTAAAATCACTATAAGCCATTTGATAAATTCATTTTTTATTTCTAACTATATATTATGAGATGAATATAGCTAATTTAACTTGAGTGACTGTATCTAGAGAAGCGTAAATTAATTGAATTAAATCTTGAGGTTTGATTTTTTTTTTAATTTTATAGGTAGTATTAGTTAAAAATGCATAAAAAAATTTATTTTTAATAAAAAATATAGAAGCGCATTAACCTAATATTTTAGTTTAGATAGACATTAAATAATAGGTCAGTTTTCATAAAGATAAAATCATTTAATTCAGGTTATGATAAGAGCAAAAATAGATAAATAATCTATGCAAGCTGTTACTGACATTGGCACACTAATTGTACGCACGCCAGGAATTTGCGGTGGTCGTCCGCGCATCGCTGAAACTAGGATATCCGTTCAGCGTATAGCCGCCTGGTACAAAACAGGGATGAATGCAGAGGAAATTGTCGAGCGTATGGGCAATGTGACGCTAGCGCAAGTTTACGCGGCTCTTACCTATTATCATGCTAATAGAGAAGAAATTGAAGCTTATATTGCTTCTGAGAAAACTGATTATGAAAGACTTGCCAAAGAAATGGGATAATTTACATGAGTCCAATTCAATTATTCATAGATGAGGATTCAATGGATCGCCGATTGGTTCAAGCTTTGAGAGCGCGAGCAGTGGATATCTTGACGGTTGGAGAAATTGGTTCAGTCAGCTTGAGTGATGAAGAGCAGTTGATTATTTCTACAAAGCAGCAGCGAGTTTTATACACATTTAATGTTGGTGATTTCTGCCAGTTACATACTATTTATATGAGTGAAAGTCGAACTCACGCGGGAATTGTTATCTCATTACAGGAATATTCTATTGGCAACAAATGCGACGAGTATTGAAATTGATTGCAGCAAAGTCATCTGAGGATATGGAGAATCAGTTAGTATTTTTGAGTAATCTGATATAAAATACATTCCCAAGCCGAAGCCTGGGAACGATCGCATCAAACCTCAAACGCTACCAGCAGCAGCACCAACAGCTTGCTCCGGAGCAATTCCCACTAACTTCGCGCTTAATTCCCACAAACGCTGTGCTTTGTCATCATCTAAAGCTTCGTTAGAAACTTCTTGCTCAAAAGATTTTCTACCTTCTTTCTGACGATTTCCCCAACTGTAGTAAGAACCGGATTTGTTATATTCTGGCTCTGCAACTACTGCTGCAACTCTTTCGCCAGCCAATTCTTCGGATACGTAACCACCCGTAATATTCTTTTGAAATAAAGGGAATATTTTCTGGAATAGGGAATAGTGATTGCGGAATAAACCTGTTTCAGCAACGCATCCGGGATACAGCGAACTAAATACAATTCCCGTGGAATCGTGATAGCGTCTATGTAATTCTCGCATGGTCAAAACGTTGCAAAGTTTACTGTCTTTATAAGCTTTACCCGCTTTAAATTTCTTACCGTTAATCATCGCGATCGGTGCTTTGAAACCTTCTTCAAAACCTTTTAAATCTCCTAAATCTGGAGGTGCGGGAATGGGAATTTTTCCTCCCAATTCTTTAGGATTAGCTGTCACGGTTCCTAAAATCACCAATCTCGGTTCATCCGCTGAAGATTTTTGCAAGTCTTCCAGCATCAAGTTGCACAACAAGAAATGTCCGAGGTGATTTGTGGCAACGCTCAATTCATATCCATCTTCGCTTCTTTCTGGTTCCTTCAACAAAGGTAAATACACCGCAGCGTTACACACCAAAGCATCCAAGGATTTACCGCTTTCACGAAAATTATTAACAAACTGACGCACGCTATTTAAAGAAGCCAAATCGAGATGCATGATGGTGTAGCCCTCAGATGACATTCCGACTTCATTGGCGACTTTTTGAGTTTTTTCCAAATTGCGGCAAGCCATTACTACGTGCCATCCTTTTTTTGCCAAGGCTTTCGCAGCATACAAGCCAACCCCAGAGGAAGCACCCGTGATGACAACCGTTGATTTGTGTTGTTCCATGTTCTTTAATTTCTATATCTATTTATCAACGCTGATTGTAATTATGCTCTCACAATTTGATTGCTTACTATCGCCATTGTTAAGACTGCTTAACGATTCCACCAGAATATTAAGGAATGTTTGCGTAAACTAAATTTATATATCTGCCGACAGTTATTAATTTTGGGGGATAATTATTTTTTGAACATTACTATAATTGGGTATTTCACATCTTGCACTATTCTTAATAACCCCAAAGAAACCCGGTTTCTTTTGCTGAAAGCATAATTATCTCGTTATGAAATTAGTAAGAAACCGGGTTTCTGAAACTGGTGCAAGATGTAACGTATGCGATCGCCGTTTTTTATTCATCCCAAACCCCTTGATAAAACTTATCTACCTAATTTAAGTTAGGTAAAATGAGCAAGCAACAATCATCGCGAGAAAATCTGCTTAATACCGCAGAGCAACTATTTACCTCTCGTGGTTACACTGCTATGACGTTAAAGGATATTGCTAAAGCGTTGGGGATAAAACAAGCTTCACTGTACTATCATTTCCCTTTAGGAAAAGAAGATTTGTACGTAGAAGTAATGTTGCGTCATTTAGAACGTCGCAGCGCTGTTTTAAAAAAGTTGATAGCTCAAGCAAATCCAGATTTAGAGAGTTGTTTGCTTTCTGTAGGGATGGTGTAGAGTCTCTCAAAAATGTAAAAAAGGCTTATATGGAAGCGGATGGGAGGATTAGTATTATTACTAATGATTGAGTTTTAGAAAAGGGGAGATGGGGGGATGGGGAGATTGGGAGATGAGGGGACAAGCATAAGGAGCATTCCGATTTCTTAAAAATAAATATATAGTAGTGCGAGCATCTTGCTCGCTAGATATATCAAGTTTTGTTTATCTTGCTCGCTAGATATATCAAATCTTGTTTATCTTGCTCGCTAGATATATCAAATCTTGTTTATCTCGCTCGCTATATATATCAAGTCTTGTTTTCGGTGCGTTATGGCTTCAGCCTAACGCACCCTACAAATATTACGAATACCTAGTTTTATTCAAAAATTAAACCGGATTCCTATAGTAGTGCGAGCAAGATGTATATTTCGAGCGAGCAAGATGCTCGCACTACAAATAAAACATTTAAGATGTTCTTCGAGGAGATAAATAACTCTTAACTCCTAACTCCTAACTATTTTCAATGCCCCATGCCCTATCAACTATGAAACGCAACGCTAAGTAAAGGTACAAAAGTCCATACAAGCCATTTTAAAGAGGTGAAGTGAATTTTTGGAGTTGGTTGTGGTTGAGATAAAAGGGCTTCTACTCTTTCTTCTAAACGTTTGGCTCCCGGAGTTCCTAATGCTGCACAAAGAACTTCTGAAGATATGGGGGGATTGCTAACAACCATTAATAGAGATTCTGCTAATAATAAAGGATCTACATATGAAGCTGCATGGGCATCGGCTCGTAATTCACGCAAGGTTAATAATTCCTGCCATAAAGCTTCTGTATTAGGTAGCCAAGCGGTACATTCTCGCATGCAACCCAACCAGAAAAACCAGAATGTATCGCGATAATAATAATGTCCTTGTTCGTGTGCCAAAACTGTTTCTAAACGATCGCTTGAAAGAGTTTCTAATAATCCAGAGCTTAAAACTAATTCTGGTTTTAAAAAACCAATTTGTCCGGCAAATAATGCTGCTGTATTTAGCAAGCGAACTTGTTTACCAGCTACATTAATTTGGGGACAGTCACGGGTAGATTTGATCGATCGCCATCCTTGCCACCCCTGTTTTATACATATAATCGCGAAAAAAATCAGAGCAACCAACGAGATCAGATAGCCATAACAACCCGTTTGCAATCCACCCATTGTACCTTGAGGTCCCATGAACAACAAAGCGAAAGTTGTCATGAAAATTAATAAGGGAGGAAATAGAAAGAAAAATAGTGTTTTTTGCCAACGTTGATTCCATCTATCGACACTTTGAGTCCATCGGCATCTGATGGTGTAAGCAACTATTAAAGCTGCAAAAATTATTAAAAAATGCATTATTATTTATTCCTCCCTGGCTTGTCGCGCAGCTTGAATTCGTTTTGCTATTGCTTGTATTTTCGCAGAATCTGCTTCATCTAAACTATCCGCAAAAGTCGCAATTACATCGGGATTTCCCACCTTGAGAAATTGCTGTAACTGCTCGTGTGCTTGAATAACTTCAGCCTGCTGTTTTGTTAGTAATGGTTGCCAATAAAAAGCTTTTCCTTGTTTATTACATTCGAGCCAACCTTTTTGGGTTAGCCGTCGCAGCACGGTAGTAACTGAAGTATAAGCTAATTCGCGGTTGGGATCGGCTAAAATGCGATCGTGTACGTTTTTTACCGTAGCCTTGCCCAACTGCCAAACAAGATTTAAAATTTCTGCTTCCAACGGACCTAGAGAAAGTTGTTTGGGACGATAATTTGGTAAAGGAGCCATGTTGATTTTAGATTTTAGATTTTAGATTTTGGATTTCAGATAAAATATCGTTCTTGTTTCCAGATTACAGCGAACAGTTAACAGTGAACAGTTAACAGTTAACAGTTAACAGTTACCAATTCATAACTCCTAACTCATAACTCATAACTCATAACCCCTTGTCTCCCCATTGACACCGGCAGCGTATTAAAATCTCGGCAGTGTATATAAAGGCAGGTGTATCAAACGGATGAAATTATTTATCTATCATGCTCCCGAAGAAACCCCAACGGGTGAGATGCCAGAATGCGCGATCGCGGTTGATGTGTTGCGTGCAACTACAACGATGGCAACGGTTTTGGCTGCTGGTGGGGAAGCGGTTCAATTTTTTAGCGATTTGGATAAGCTTGTGGAAGTCAGCGAGCAGTTTCCCGTGGAAAAACGTTTGCGGGCTGGGGAAAGGGGTGGTGCGAAAGTTCCTGGTTTTGATTTGGGGAATTCTCCCCTCGACTGTAAACAGGAAGTAGTAGAAGGAAAGCGCTTGTTTATCAGTACTACTAACGGTACTCGTGCTTTACAAAGAATTCAGGAGGCTCAAACGGTTATTACTGGAGCGTTTGTCAATCTAACATCTGTGGTGGAATACTTAGCAAAGAATCAACCGGAAACCGTTTGGATGGTGGGTTCGGGATGGGAAGGTAGTTACTCTCTTGAGGATACCGCTTGTGCTGGTGCGATCGCTCATCATCTATTGGAAAAAACGAAGTTATCTATAGATGATGTTGCGGGTAACGATGAAGTGATTGCTGCGATCGCGCTTTATTCTCAATGGAAACACGATTTGTTACAAATGTTTAAATATGCCAGCCACGGTAAACGTTTATTAGGTTTAGATTGCAACGATGATTTAAAATACTGTTCTCAAATTGATACTTTCGATGTGTTACCAATGCAGAAAGAGCCGGGAGTTTTGAAAAGGCACGTTTGATAGATTCAAAATTCATTATTGCCCTCACCCTCGAAGGGTGGGGAACCACATTTACAAAGCCCCTTCGGGTATCTCTCTCCGGGAGACGCTTCGCTAACGCTAGTTTGGGGGACGGAAACCGACACCCCCAACTAGACTCACCGTCTGCGCGGGCTAAATATTGATTTTATATAACTAAATAAAAATATTTTTTGTAGTTTTGTAGGTTGGGTTAGGTTCACTAGTAAATATAGTTTTTAACGAACAATTATATTTGAACCGTAACCCAACATCAGTATTGCGAATGAATATTATAAAATACCCCCAGCATTAATGTTAGGTTGCGACACGAAAAAATAAAGATTTTTATTACAAGAGAAATTTTGTATTCTTGTCTAACCCAACCTACTAACTTTTTATTTGATTGAAATTCCGCAAACTTCTAAAAAAGGGGTTTGCGTCATTCTGATGTTATTTTTTTATCTAATGAAGGGCATTCTAAACAATATGTACTTCAAAATTTATCATAATAATGGAATGGAAAGGGTGGTCAAATGTTTTATTTACACAACGCTCTCATCTACCTGGTGAATCTGGAATATATCTTGTAGCCGATGGTAATAATAAAGTATGGTACGTAGGTAAGGCACAAAATATAAAGTCTAGATGGGCGGGGAAGACTCATCATAGATATCCACAATTAATTCGTTCTAATCGCAAACTTTGTCATCGAATTTATTGGAAACTAACTTCATTGAGCGATTTAGATCAACAAGAGAAATATTATGTCAGCTTGTTTCAACCAGAATTAAATGGTTGTAAGGTGAAAAAATATTTACCAAAACAACCTATGGTAGAACGAGAAATCAAGCGTTTACTAAAAGTCTTTAACAAACCAATATTTTTTGCGCCTATAATTCGTTCGGTGGTAATTGGTCAATATGAAGACGATAGCAAAAAAAATTGTATAGTAATCGCTCTTTTTAATAATGATTATCAAATAATATATAAATCACAAAAAAAACGATATGCGACTCAGGTTAGAAATGCTTGGGTTGATATAAAAACATATTGCGGATTAGATGAAAGTCTTTACAACCCACTTTCTATAATCACTTATAATTATTACAATTATAGATTTGAATTCTTGATAATACCGGAGCTAATAGATTATTTCAACAATGATAGTAGTGTAAGCAACAGCTATATAAATACTGTTGAAATTTTTGGCGTACAAGTGAAAGCATTGAAAAAAATAAATATTTTGAATCAATTATCTCTTAAGGAAATATCTGATTCTACATATTATGATGGTAGAAAATATTTATTAAACGGTGCCTATATCAACTACCGTAAACATATATTGAATTGTATTGTACAGATGTAAATTTGTTTGTTTTTATTCAGATATTTTTTGTCGCTGTTTAATATCTGCTAAAATTTCATCCATTGTTAATGTATCGAGCCATTGATGACGTTCTTCAGTGTAATCTCCGCTACCACTATCAAATTGGCGAATAAACCTTATAGCATCAGTATATCCCAAAGCATCTACCAGAGCTTTAAATCCTTTTCTGTATAATTCAATTGGGGTCATTTTCTCCTCCTTCTAAAATATTAGTATTGACTTCTGCCCACCACGTCATTGGATTAGCGACATTAATATTTAGGTTATCCTTATATCTTAATGCTCTTGATAATAAATGGTTATCGGTAGTCAGAAAAATATCGGCATTTCCTTCAGCACAAGCTATATGAAGCGCATCAAAGTTTTTGATATTGAAGTTTGTAAGCTCTATAGCTCGTTTAGCAATTTCTTCGTTAACTGAAATTTTATCTTTAGCAATTATTAGGGCTTCTTGTACCTGTTCTCTCCTAGTTAAGTCAGGGGTTCGAGCAATTTCTGTTTCTAATGCTGTACTGTTAACTAGTTCCCATTCTCCTAGTTTACAACGGTTAATAATGTCTAAGATTGCTTCTGACTCCAACCTGATGCGTGACTGTGTTTGGTCATCAAATGGACGATTTAAACAACAAATATCAAGATATATTTTGTAAATTTTACTCATATCATCTACATATTTGCTGTTTGTATTCTACCGTTACGGGTGCTATTTAATTAAAGAATGTAGGTTGGGTTAGGTTCACCAGCAGATATAATATTCAACAAATAACTTACATTTGAACCGTAACCCAACACAACGTTAAAGATTTTCTACAATATTCATCTGCGATCGTGATGTTGGGTTACGGCGCTTTTTATTCTTGGTGAATCATAAAAATTATATGTGCGCCTAACCCAACCTACAATCTACTACAATCTACAATCCAAACTTAGAAATTACACACCCAAAAACTTTGTAAATTTCTCTTTCTGAGCGGCAGAAGGATTCTCAACTGGTACTACTTCGTATTTATTCGCACGAGGTTCTGCTAAGGTAACGCTATAAGTACGCAGTTCATCTTGATGAAAAACGGTAACTTCAATAGTGTCTTGGGGTTGATAATTCTTCAAATGTTCGCTTAATTGTCCGGTTACTTTAATCCCATCAATTGCTAATAATTCATCTCCTGCGTCTATTCCGGCAATTTCTGCTGGGGAATCTGTTTCTACAAATTTAATTGATTCTTTTGCATTATTACTAACTACTTTGATTCCTAAAAATGGCTCATCGTTCGTATCGGCAACTAATTTTAAACCGAAAGGTTCGAGATATTCGTTAAAGGGTAAATCTTCTTTACCGTGGATATAACGTTGGAAAAAATCTGTTAAATCTGTGCCTGCTACTGATTCGATCGCTTGCTTTAATTCCTCGGCAGTATAACCAATTTCGTCTTTACCAAATTGCTGCCATAGTTTGAGCATCACATCATCGAGGGAACGTTGATTGTTATGGCGATCGCGAATCAGCAAATCTAACAACAATGTAATCATTTCTCCTTTCAAATAGTAGGAGATTTGAGAATTTGGACTGTTAGCATCTTGACGATAAAGTTTGATCCAAGCATCAAAACTCGATTCGGAAACTGGCTGTACTTTACGCCCCGGTGTTGTTTCATGTCGAGTGATTTCTTTACTTAAATTATTCAAGTAAGATTTAATGTCATAAATTCCGGCTCTTAAAGGAATTAATAAATCATAGTAGCTTGTAGTACCTTCGCAAAACCACAAAGAAGGTGTATAATTTTCTCGATCGTAGTCGAAAACTTCCAATTCTTTAGGACGAATACGTTTAACGTTCCATAAGTGGAAGAATTCATGCGCTACCAACTGCATGAAACGCTCGTATTTTTCGCGATCGCCAAATCCGAAGCGGCGATAAATTAAGGAGCAGGAGTCTTTATGTTCCAAACCACCGAAGGATTGCGAGGATAAGTGCAGCAAAAATAAATATCGTTCGTAAGGTAAACCGCCAAACATCTCGGCTTCTACTTCGATGATTTTCTTGATATCCTCAATTAACGGTTCGACTTTGACGTTACCTTTTCCCCAAATTGCTAATTGATGCGGTTTTCCCATTACCTCGAAGTCATGTAGCTGATGAGTACCGATTTCAAAGGGGCTGTCTACAAGAGTATCAAAGTCTTTAGCAACAAAAGTGTTTTCTCCAACTGCTGCTAATGCTGTAGTTACCTGCCATTGAGGGCGCGGTGGTTGAATGGTAACGCGAATCGGCTGCTTATCAAATTCTGGTATTCTGAAAAATAGCGCTGCACCATTAAAATAACCGTGAGTTGCATCTAAATGGTTTGTCCGCACGGTTAATTCGTTAGCAAAAATACGGTAGTTAACTGTGACTTGCGAAACACCTTCTGTATCTACTTGCCAATGATTTTTACCAATTTTACGCCAAGTTAAAGCTTTACCATCACTCTGAGCCGAAAAATCTTGTAATTGCTTGGCATATTCCCGTACCAAGTAAGAGCCGGGAGTCCAAACGGGCATTTTTAAATCTAAACTAGATGATGAATAATCCTTTAAGTGTAAAGTAACCTCAAACAGATGGTTTTGAGGATTCGGCATGGCAACTTGGTAATTAATTGAAGATGCGGCAAGATTCGTAGAGCTTTTGAGAGGAGCAGTTACTTCGGTCATTTTTTAATAATTCTCAGTTAACAATTTTTTAATTTAACTTATAATTTATAGCCTAAATAATCAAAAAACCCGGCTTTTTCAAAAAACCGGGTAACAGAAAATTTTAAATTAAGATTGCGTTAAATTTTGCCAGCCAAATTCGTCAATTGCTTGAAATTAAGCAGATTAATTATCTCTTGGGTGGTGTCGATCTTAATCCAACCTTTTTCGTGCAGCTTTTCCATAATTTGGGTGGTTTCTTCAATCCCAATGTCGGTAACATCCGCTAAATCGGCAAAAGGAATGTTATAAATATTTTTTCCTTTTTCAGCTTCTACTCCGTAACTCTCACCCAAAGAAACCAAAGTATGAGCTAATTTCACTGCTGGTGGTGCGGCTCGCATATGCAAGCGTAAATTAACGTAACGCATCCGCTTTACCATTAGTTGCAGCATTCGATGATGCAATTGGGAGTCTTTAAATAATATCTGAATAAAGCTCTCTCTCGATACGCTAATTAATTCTACTGGGGAAAGAGCAATTACATCGGTAGAACGAGGAGATTCATCTAAAATCGCCATTTCTCCAAAAAAATCGCCTTTACCTAAAATTGCTAGGGCACGAGTATCTTCACTGGTAGTGCGTCGAACTTTTACCCAACCCGATAAAACAAAGTAAACTGCATTACCCCAAGAATCTTCCATTAAAACGGCTCGCCCTGCGGGATATTCGTGCGTTGTTGCATACTGCACTAGCCATTCCAAAGTTTGGGGATTAGCCGTACTCATTAAGGGAAAAATGTCGCTGAAAACCTCTGTCTGCATGAAATATCTGCCACAAATAGATTAAAAAAACTGGAGCTAGTAAGTTTTATATAGATAGATTTCACCTGTAATAAATGAGTTAATTACGGTGGCAAAATTTAATTTTATCTAACCGCAACTCTTTAGAATTAACGGTAATGGTTTCTATTACAACACAATCATTTAGAAATACTCATCAGCGGTTTCACTGACTATTTATTTACATTGGGGGAATATCTGTAAGTACTTTTAAATGACGGTCTAAATCTTTGACGAGTTGGTTTAAGCTAGCTAAAGCTTCTTGTTGCTGAGGATTTAAGTTTGGTAAATTTAATGACAGTCTTTGCTGTAGTTCGTGTACTTTATAACTCAACTGTTGGGAAGCCCCTAAAGCGTCACTACTAAGGCGGGTTAGCTGTTGTTGCTGATAAAACTTTAATGCAGCCCCGCGCAATACTTGTAAAGTTGCTTCTTCACCATGCATTCCCGGCATGACTCGCAAACGTAATAACAAATGCTGCTGTTGATACAAACATTCTATTTCTATTTGTTTTGCTTGCGTTAATCTCACCATTGGCAAAGAACTCAATCGCTTTAATTCATTGAGTACGCCTTCAAACGCCGATAGCGGTAGTTCTTCTATTACCGACTGCACTATCCCGTTCAAACTCCAAAGTATTCTACCTTGATAAGGCTGCCTTTCCAAATACAAACGACCGATCCCACCTGCTAAAACTCTTGCTAGCAATTCTTTGAGCAATTTCTTCGGTGGAAGGCTTGATAGTACGCGATCGCTAATGAATGATTCTGGAAGAGGTAATCTTAATATCGGTAAATTGTCTGCCGATACAACTTCAAAAATATCTGCATCAGTATTTTTATCAAAATCTTCGTTATTTACGGGTTTACGAGCGGGAGATTTCTTACGCTCTCGATCGGAGAAATTTGTCTTATTAACTTCACTCGAAGTATCAAACAGGATTAAAGTATTATCTCCGGGTAGTTCTTCTTCTTCTAAATCTTCTGCAAATTCGGAATCTATTTGGGCAACATTTTTATGTAACTTAGGCTCGGACGATGCGTTTTTGTAGCTGAGGTATTCTGATAATATGATGCGGTGATTTTCGGCAGACACGGTTTTAGTTACTACCGTACATTTCAAGTAAGATAATACACTATTTATATACTTTAATGCTACCGCGTCTTTAGGATTAACGATGCCCAACAACAGACTGTTATATTCCAACTTCAAAGGTAAAATTTGATGGTAGAGGCAAGCCTCAAAACACAAGATACCTTCTTCTATTAGTCGAAATATCTGTTCGCGTACTAGTTGGTTTGGATCTAATAATGCATCGCCAGTCTTTATAGTCTTAGATAATTTTTGATTGGCTACTGTACTTGTATCATTTGGTTTGCCTTCGGAAGACAACATAAATCTAATCGCTTAATGTTTGACTCCATCGTATGCGCTCTCGACGGCATTTGGCACTATATTAATAAAGTCTTTTAAGTAAATAAAAGTAAAATTATTTACAAAAGATCGTGCTAAACGCAGCCGTGCAGCCCCTTCACAAGTCAGCATGGGCTTCAATACGTGGAGGAAAACAAATATTTATTTACTAATTTATTCACTGCGTACAGCTTGAGCCGCTAAATACACTTTTGTCCACTCTCCCATTATCTGATGATTTTTACGTTTTAAATTTTGGGCAATCTCTTCGATGGTTTTACCCGTTTTCGACATTTCTAAAATTTGCTTTTGCACGGGTGATAATTTTTCTTGGAATTGTTCCCATTGCTGCGGTGTTAATCCTAAATTGTGTTCCAATAAAGAAGTTTCCAACCAGTTAGCGATTAACTCTGGTTTATCTTTGACGGCAAAAACCCGCACCGCATGATAACCAACTTTTTCTCGCAACCGATAAATTTCTTTAATTGGCTTACCTAATTTTTTGGCGATCGCATCTTGGCTCAAGCCTTTGAGATACAGTTGCAGCCACTGGGTTGCATCTTCTCCCAAATTTTCTTTGAGATATTCCGAGAATTCCTCTTTTACCAAATGACGCTGAATTTCTTGCTCCTGGGATTTCTCCTCTTCTTGATAATCTTCGATCGCGTTTCTATCTACCAAGCTAACTCGGTTTTCACCGTCTTCAGCAAATATCTCTTCCGAAACCAACCGCACTAAATCCTTACCGGGTACCTGAGTTAAACCACCCCGCTGAGTTCTCTTTAAATAGTTAACAAAGCGATATACCAGTAATGGCTGGTTGCGTATCGGGCGCATGCAATACTCTTCCAAACTCGCAAACACCAAGGCATTTCTTAACCTAGTATCATTCGTAAATTCAGAAATACAAGCCATCTGCGAAACCATATACTTGTCGCTTTGCAACAATTCTTGGAGTACCTCTTGCAACACATCCAATACTTGACGCTGGCGATCGCGACTCAAAGAAATCCAAGTTTGAATTTTGGATCGCAATGTCGCTAAACTTCCCAAACGAGCGATCAGATTACGATAAGCACGCTCCCTACCCAACCCCAAGTATCGCTGACACAAAATCCGATAGCGATATTCGATCGCTTGCTTGGCGATTTTCAAATCTTTAGCGTCGAGATTTTCAAAGCGTTGTTTATCGCTGCCTATAAGCCACTTAACTATACTTTCCCTTATGGCTTCACTGTGTTGCGAGCATTCATCAGCTAAACGATTTTGCCAATATTGCTCTAGTTTTTCCGCTTCAGATATCATATTGAGATTGCGCTCCTCAAAATCATGCTTTAAAGTTTGCATCACAACCCCCTCGATCGCAATTGGTGAATTTAATTAGTTGTCGCCCCATCAGGCTAAAATATCCAACATATTTAATGGATTCTATTTTTAATACGTCTCAATCAGTCCAAGTTATGCAGAATTTTACCCGTTAACCTAAAAACCAATTAATATAATAAGTAAAGTAATCGCG
Source organism: Rivularia sp. (in: cyanobacteria) (assembly GCA_965234645.1). Classification (GTDB taxonomy): domain Bacteria; phylum Cyanobacteriota; class Cyanobacteriia; order Cyanobacteriales; family Nostocaceae; genus Rivularia. Next base: position 7,163,503 of record OZ248344.1, read on the forward strand.
CTTTTAAGCTATCTTCCTTGGTTTTTCGGAATGTAAATTTTTGCAAAGGAAAATCTTTTTTGTTCGGCTAAATTCTTTATATCTATCTTTCGACAGATTTACAAAGTACCAGTTTAAATATTTTGTAAATTGATAATATCAGACTATTAATCAACGTAAAGAATAGAATTCACTTGTAATCGAGACGTTGCTTTATATATATTAGTTTCACCTCTAATATCTAGATTTAGATTAGTATTTATTTTTACACAGATTCGGCTATTTTCTGAAGTTTGTATGCGATCGCAGTTAATATAAAGACGTTGCTAAGTAGCATCGGTTAAATATATTGTTAAAAAAATAAGCATATAGCAAACAAATTGAATATAGTTATTTCGATCTTTATTTTGAAAAAAATACTAAAAATATAAAAGTACCCGTTGGGGTACTTTTTTTACGTCATTACAAATAAATGTAAGATAAAACTTTTTAACAGAAACAGGCTATTAGGCACCTCAGTAGTAATATAGTACTAATTCGGTACAACTACATTTAACTTATCAACCTACTTATTACTGCCCAATCCATGCATCAATTTTACTAATTAACGCCCATTGGATCTACCTACAATCGGATTTTCTACAGAAAGTCGATATTCTTCCACATCTTCGGAATAACCAATTGGTAAAACAGATTCAACGTTTTCGTGGGGGCGAGGAATAATTACCCAAGATTCGAGTGTTCCACCATGACAGCTTTCTGCGGCTTCGATACCAGCAGCCATAGAAGCTTTGACTTCCGAAACGTCGCCGCGAATATTAACTGTAAAGCGAGCGCTACCAACTCGTATATAGCCGACAAGCGTGACTCTACCAGCTTTTACCATTGCATCCGCCGCTGCTAATACCGCAGGAAAACCTTTAGTTTCTAAAGAACCAACTGCTTGTGATGACATTTATTATCTCCTGTATTAATTAATAGCTATCGATATATTCATTATCTGCTCAAAAATCGAACAACTGCGTACTACATACGGAAAGGTTCTGATTTTGAAGTGAAATGGATTGGTAAAATGCTTTCTACATTTTCTGGGGGATTGGGCACGATGTAATGCCCCATAACTTCGCCGCCATGCGATTCTTCTTCAACAGATTTAAGCCCTGCTGCTACAGCACGTTGAACTTCAGCAACCCGTCCCCTGACTGCGACAAAAAAGCGTCCGCTTTCCGATTTATCGTAAAAAACTACAGTAACTGCGGCAGATTTAACCATAGTGTCTGAGGCTATAAGTATTGCAGGAAAACTTAATGTTTCGATTACTCCTACTGCCATTGGCATGGCTTTATTCTCCTGAGTCAAGGGATAGGTAAAAATAATTATACGGTGGTTTGGTTCCGGTTTTTATCTAAAAATGTATTGTTTTATTGCTGGAATCCCGAATCTAAGCGATCGAAAATATTTTTTGTAAGTAGAGTTGTTGCCCGGTTCGTGTTTTAACTTTGTTTTAACTTTAAAAAGGCGATCGCCCAGTGATACGTCTCTACATTTGTAATTATTTCCCGATTCTCAATTCCTGCTGCAAACGATATAAAATAGTATCGGATTCTACTTCGCGCAATATCTCTTCAATAACGTTGCTAACGCCTAATTCTCCCCAGGAACAGCCTTTTTCTAAATACCTTTGAGCAGCTTTACCTACGGAATATGCCCCGTAACCGGCGATACCTGCTTGCGTGACGGCGGTACCTGCAAAGGCGGTAAGATTAAGGGGACTTTCGCCGGAGCTAATTGCGATCGCGCTTTTGCCAAAACCTAAAAGAAAGCTGCTGCCTAATTCACTTAACAGTAAACCACCGGAACTTAATAAAATGCTTTTTAACAGTTTTCCGGCTTCGTAACCCGTCATCGGTAAACCATAAAGCCGAGATAAAGAACGAATTAAGGCTAAATCTGCCACAATTCCGCCACATATATCTAAAAAGGCGACGGGATTTAACCCTACTGCTAATGATTTGTATTTGGTATACTGCCAAATCAATTCTTCGGCTTGTTTTTCTCGCAATTCTACAGTTTTAGCTGCAATGGATTCTTCAGCATCTCTTGCTTGTACCAAAGCATTGAGCGATAAAAGCGATCGCCCTTCACGATTAAGAATTTTGAGAATAGTTTGTTGAAGTTCCTCTATTTGCGGTGGTAAAGTCTCCCATTCATAATCTTCGCTACCATCGGCATATTCTACCCTTACGGACATCGGTGCGGGTTCCGCCGCTACCATGACTATTTCATCGGGTTGTAAGGGTTTCGCCAAACTTCCGGCACCTAATTCTTGTAAATTGGTGTAAATCGCTGTTTTATCGGTGTCGGGATATAAATCTATTTTATTAAATACTAAAATTAACGGTTTTTGAGCCTGTCGCAAATCCAACAGCGCCTCGTATTCAGTACGAGTAATATCACCGGAGACAACAAATAAAATTAAATCGGCTTGTCGAGTCACTTCCCGCGCCATTTGCGCCCTTGTTTCCCCCGCAATTTCATCTAAGCCGGGGGTATCAATTAATTCTACTTCTACCTTACCGCCGGGATTCCACCGGATAGAACGGGGGTATTGAGTGACACCATTCAGCGGTCCGGTTTGCAAAATCTTTTGTCCCATCAGCGCATTCAAAACCGCAGACTTACCGCGACTTACCAACCCAAAAGCGGCGATACAGATCGTATTATAATCAAGTTTATTTAGATTAGCCGTTAAAACCTGTATTTCCGGCTTCACCAAACCCGCTAATTGCGAATCAAATCCCGGCTTACGTAGATTGCCATACCAAGACAAAGCTTGTCTGAGGCTAGCACGAGCGCGGTTTAAATGGCTTTCTTGTTGGTTTTTCATAATAGATTATGGGTTAAAGGTTAAAGGTAATAAATTCTTCCCCCTCTCCTAACTTTTAACTCATAACTCATACCTCCTAACTGTAATGGTTTTTTAAAAGGCTTATTTAGGTTCTGTAATTGGTTATTATTGGAATATTTATGATTGAGAATAGTTCATCTGGGCTATATATCGGCAATATCAAGGCTAGGAGTACAGTAAATGAAGTCGTCAATCAAAAGCGCTGAGGCAGTTCAAATTATTTCAGAGTTCGTAGAAGCTCAAAATAATCTCATTTGTGCATTTCGCCAGATATATCCCAATGTCAGTAAATCTTTTTCTGTATATTGTCCCCGCCAAGGTTTATTATCACTACAAGGGGAACAATGGACTTTTGATAAACATGGAGTCGGCGTTTATTTTCAAGAAGAAAAATCCTATACTATAGTTGACGTTCATGCTGGATTTGTAGATTATCCACAAGCTTTTGATGCATGGCGACTCGTACAGTACTTTGAATCAAAAGGAATAGAACAGATTTATTATCTTACAAGTGTTTTTGACCTGACAAATAAAGCCAATAACGAAGATATTGTAGATGATTTATTAGAGCATCTTTTAGAAGATAGTATCATTGAACTTGCTTTACCCAAACTTAAACTATACCAATTGAAAAACACATCAACAGATTATAGGGGTAAAATCTTAAGTCAATTATCGCGCTTGTTAAATGAAGAGAATAGGGAATAGGTAATAGCCTGTAGGTTGGGTTAGGCACAACGGCAAATAATTTTAAACGAGTAAATTATTATAGTGCCGTAACCCAACATTCAATTATCCGTAAATCAAAATATCTTAGATTTAATAAAATTCCGTTTATATACAAACGCTTTGACTAGGTTACTTTAATTTTTTAATATAGATTTTTATTGCCAGCAAAATTGGTTTTCGTATCTAACCCAACTTAGAATCTATACGCCCGCACGCTCCGCATGAATGGTAATTGAAGATAAAAGCCTGTAGGTTGGGTTAGGCACAACGGTAGATAATAATTGTAAACGAGTAAATTATTATAGTGCCGTAACCCAACATTCCGCGATCGGTATATCAAAATATCCTAAATTCAACAAAATACCGTTTATCCACAAACGTAATGTTGGGTTACGACACGATTAATGTAGATTTTTATTACCAGCAAAATTGATTTTCGTGTCTAACCCAACCTACAATCAGTTTCCTATCTACAGATTTTTATTCCTTTTTCTCGGTTCAATAATATTTTCGGCAACTCCGAATCTTTTAGCAGCTTGAGACATATTTAATTGTAATAAACTATCATCGCCTAATTGCTGTATTTGCTGCGATTTAACCGGATTTATTTGTAGCGCACGAATGATTTCTGTTGCAACTGCTTTAGCTAAAAAAGGTGGAACTGAGTTTCCTATTTGTCGGAATCCATGCCATTTTGTAACGTGGAAACGAAACCAGTCGGGGTAGGAATGCAATCGTGCTGCTTCTCTAACGGTAATACATCGTGGTGTTATGGGATGAATTGGACGTGGGGAGGTGAAAGCGCCTCGGTTACTGGGTGTTCCAGCCCTCAGAGTATTACAAACACCATCTATGGCTAATTTATAAAAATGGCTAACTGGTTCACTTTTACCGGGTTCGGTTTGTTGAAATCTGGCGATAGATTGCGAACTATGTTTTGTACGAGTGCTGGAAGTTAAATAAGAGCAATTAAATAAGCGTTGATAGGAATAGTTGTTTTCAATTGATGAAAATCCGCGTAATTTACTGCTGTAATCGCTCGGTTTGCCATATTCAGCAATTGTCCAATCTCTATTAATAAGTTGCGAGTAATTTTCGACTTCTGGTAAATCTCCGATCGCATCCCACACTGTAGGTGTTGCTGGTAAATCTATGTTACTTATAATATATTTTGATTTCTTTGATTTAGGTTTAGTAAGTGGTTGGGGATATTTTGGTAACTTTAAACCTTGGCGACATCCTAAAAGAAATAATCTGGCTCTATCTTGAGGAACTCCGTAATTAGTAGCGTTAAGAACTCGATAATTCGCTTCTACTTGATAACCTTTTTTTTGAAATTCTTCGATAACTTCCGATAAAAAATTTTTATGTTTTCCTACTGTTAATCCCGGTACATTTTCAAATACAAAATATTTTGGTTGTAATTCTAAAATCAACCGCAAAAAATGAAACACTAAATTATTTCTAGGATCGTCTAAAGCCCGCTTCCCGATTGTAGAAAATCCCTGACAGGGAGAACCACCAAACACTACATCGATTTCTCTATTTTTAATTTGAGAACGCGCTCGTATTTCTTCTCCCGAAATATGCTCTACACTTGAACACAAAATAGACCAAAAAGGAAAATTAAATTCATGGATAGCACAATGAATCGGATCTAATTCCACAGCAGCAAGCACATCAAAACCAGCTTGTTCAAAACCGAGAGTCATCCCCCCAGCACCCGCAAACAAATCTACAGCAATAGGACGCATTTTCAGTGAACAGTGAACAGTGAACAGTGAACAGTGAACAGTTACCAGTTAGGAGTTAAGAGTTAGGAGTTAAGAGTTAGGAATTAAGAGTTAGGAGTTATAAATTATCTACCCCCTCTCCCCCCTCTTCCCCCTCTTCCCCCTCTCCTCATCCTCTCACTCACTCAACGCTTCAACAATAGCCTCCGTATTAGACTGCATCATTTTAATATAAGAATCTCCTTCACTTCCAGGTGCGCCGATGGAGTCGGAATATAGTTCGCGGGGGGCTAGTTTGACGTTTGCTTCTTGGGCTACGGTTTTAATTAAGGCTGGGTTGATTGTTGTTTCGGCGAATATGGCTTTTACACCTGTTCTCTTCACTTCTTCTACTAATTGTTTCACGGTTTGGGCGCTTGGTTGTTCTTCGGTGCTGATACCTATTAATGTCCCGGCAATTGGTATATCATAGGCGCGTCCGTAATATTGGAATGCATCGTGGGTTGTGATTAACTTTCGTCTTTCTTTGGGGATGGTTGCAATCTGCTGAGTTATATAACTGTCTAATTCTTGCAATTCGTTAATTAGTTTTTCTGCATTTTCGGTAAACTTTTCTTTGTCTTCTGGCGATAATTTTATTAAAGCATCACGAATCGCGATCGCCATTTTTATCGCATTTTCTGCATCACCCCAAATATGAGGATCGGGTACTGTTTGTTTTCCACCTTTATCTAACTGTAAGGGTTTGACGACTTCCCCCACTGCTAACTTATCCGCTTTTACACCTGCTGCTTCGATTAATTTAATTAGCCCCGGTTCAAGATTGTAACCGTTGTATAAAATTAATTCTGCCTCTTCTAAATAAATCGAATCTTTCGGTACTGGTTCGTATACGTGGGGGTCTGCTCCGGGTTGTAAGATACTTGTTAAATCAATCTCGTCTCCGCCTATATTCTTAGTTAAATCGGCAATTATTGTACTGGTTGCAACTACATCGGGTTTACCATCTTCTGAAAGATCGGAACCGACTCGATCGCACGCACTCACTGACAAGCTTAAAAGTATCCCTAGTAACCCACGCAACAAATATCTACCTTGGGAATGAGCGATCGCTTCCATAATTTATATCAAAAGTTATCATAATGTTTTCATTTTTTAAGTTACATTATTCTCATAATCTTTTCATTTTTTGCTCGTTTATAGAAATAATCCCATGCAAAGTATGAACATTTCGCCAGACGATAACCCAACTCAACAGCGCGTCTATCATTTAAAGGATGCGGCGATGCGACATAATGCGAGCATTAATATAGCCCATGTAGGAGTAAGCTATCGCAGCCTAGAAGCGCTTTCAGATGTTAGTTGTGTTATCAAACCGGGACGATTGACGGGTATTTACGGTCCCAATGGTGCTGGTAAAAGTACTTTGATGAAAGCAATGTTGGGGTTAGTTGACAGCAGCGGAACGGTTTTATATCAAAGCAAACCCTTAACGCAACAGTTGGAAAAAGTTGCTTACGTACCGCAACGCAGTCAAATCGATTGGACTTATCCCGCTACGGTATGGGATGTAGTGATGATGGGAAGAGTCAAGAAAACGGGATGGTTGAGGAGCTTTTCGGCGGTGAGTCGGCGGGTAGCAAAAAGTGCGCTGCAAAGAGTCGGCATGGGTGAATACCGCAACCGCGCCATCGGACAGCTTTCCGGGGGGCAGCAGCAGCGAGTATTTTTAGCCAGAGCATTGGCACAGGAAGCAGAAATATTTTGTTTTGACGAACCCTTTGTAGGAATCGATCAAAAAACTCAAACGGTGTTATTTGAAGTCTTCCACGAACTAGCAGCCACCGGAAAAACCGTTTTAGTAGTTAACCACGACTTAGGGGAAACAACCACCCACTTCGACGACATAATTTTATTAAACCGTCAAATAGTTGCTACAGGTTCGAGAAAACAGGTTTTGACAGAGCAGAATTTATATCGCGCTTACGGTGGAAAAGTCATGTACTTTTCAGATGCAGCGTGAAAGGGATGGAGAGAGGGGGAGATGGGGGGATGGGGAAGAAAAAGCAGAGGAGGCAGGGGAGGCAGAGGAGGCAGAGGAAGAAAAGACTAAGAAAAATTAAATTGCTCCCTCCGCTCTCTTCCATGCCCTATTCCCAACTGATAACTGTTCACTGTTCACTGTTAACTGAAAATGTTTGAAGCGTTAATTGAACCGTTAAAATACAGCTTTATGCAACGATCGCTGATTGTTGCTATTTTGGTGGGTTTGCTGTGTGCGGTGGTTGGTAGTTATTTGATGGTGCAGCGGTTGGCTTTGCTGGGTGATGCTATTAGTCATTCGGTGCTGCCGGGGTTGGCTGTGGCTTTTATTTTGGGGATGAATATTTTTGTGGGGGCGTTTATTGCCGGGGTTCTCAGCACAATGGTGATAACCTGGATTAGAACGCGATCGCCTATAAAAGAAGATGCGGCGATGGGAATTGTTTTCTCGGCGTTTTTTGCTTTGGGGGTGACGTTAATTACTATTGTTCAGAAGGATAATAAAATCGATTTAAATCACTTTCTTTTTGGTAATATTCTCGGCGTTACCGTTTCAGATATGCGAGATATTGCTGTAATTGCGGCTGTTGTGCTAATAGTCGTATTTTTACTATATAAAGAATTATTATTTTACACTTTCGATCCATTGGGAGCGCAAGCGGCTGGTTTGCCGGTAAATCGCTTAAATTTCGGGTTGATGGTGATTATTGCTTTAACGATTGTTGCTAGTTTAAAAGCTGTTGGCGTAATATTAGTTTTATCTTTATTGATAACGCCGGGAGCAACGGCTTATTTATTAGTTAAACGGTTGCATGAAGTGATGATATTGGGAGCGATAATTGGAGTTATTTCGAGTATCAGCGGAATGTATTTGAGTTACTTTTATAATTTACCTTCCGGTCCTGCGATCGTGTTGGTTGTGTCGGGATTATTTGTATTATCTTTGTTATTTAGTCCCGCTCATGGTGTTTTGACGAATATACAGAAGAAGAGTTAATTATTTTTTTTTACGTTGCTGTTAGCGGAGCGTGGCGTTAGCCATATTAAGCTATGAATTATATTTGGTTACAATTTGTCGTAAACCAGAAACTATTGTAGAGAGTTCCGCACTGCTACGTCTCCAACAATGTGAAATCACAACTTCATATTGTGATTCAGCAACGCCCTTTTTTTGAACGCAAAGGTACGCGAAAAAGAGAAGAGGAGAGACAGCCCATGTAGGTAGGCTTTGTATTGGTGGTTCCCTACGCTTCGAGGGTGAGGGCTATTTTTAGCAACGGAAACCTAAACCGTCAAATAACAGACTTGATGCAAACAGGGGTTTGCTGTATCTTCCCTGTTATTACTTACTATCGCATTAAGCTTAAAAATTCATGCTACAGCTAGTTGATTATTTAATTATCGCTGTTTACCTAATTTCTATAGTTATATTTGGGCTTTATTTGGAACGAAAAGCTTCTGCGGGTATCGATTCCTATTTTCTGGGCAACCGCAATATGCCTTGGTGGGTTTTGGGTGCTTCGGGGATGGCATCGAATACCGATTTGGCGGGTACGATGATTATCAGCGCTTTGATTTACGCGGTGGGTGCCAAAGGATTTTTTATCGAAATTCGCGGTGGTGTGGTGTTAATCATGGCGATTTTGATGATTTTTATGGGTAAATGGAACCGACGCGCTCAGGTAATGACGCTAGCTGAATGGATGCGATTCCGTTTTGGTGAAGGAAAAGAAGGAAATACGGCTCGGATTATCAGCGCGATCGCAAATTTGATGTTTGCGGTGGGTGCAATGAGTTTTTTTACTGTTGCGGGTGGTAAATTTTTAGGTCAATTTCTCGGTATTAGCGATGAATTCGCTTCTATTGCGCTGGTTACTCTGGCTTTGGTATACACGGCGGCTAGTGGTTTCTACGGTGTTGTTTGGACTGATGTTTTTCAAGGTATTTTGATTTTTGTCGCGATAATTTACGTTTGTGTTTTGGCGATGCAAATTGCAACTATCCCCGCTACATTTTCAGTTTCGATTCCTGCTGGCGATAGTTTTGTACAACAGCAGTGGAATTTTGCCGACTGGAGCAGTATTTCACCGTCTTTAACTTTAAATTTACCGGGTGACTATTCGGTATTTAACTTATTCGGTGGGGTAATTTTCTTTTATGTTTTAAAAGAGTGTCTGGCAGGTGTTGGCGGCGGCGGGGGCTATATGGTACAGCGTTACTTCGCTGCTAGAAACGATAGAGAAGCAGGGTTACTTTCTTTGTTTTGGATTCTTCTACTTTCATTTCGGTGGCCCCTCGTTACCGCTTTTGCCATGTTGGGCATCCACTACGGAGCAACTGAGGGTGTTATATCAGACCCCGAATTGATTTTGCCTACGGTAATTGGGGAATACGTGCCAGTAGGAATTAAAGGATTGTTGATAGCTTGTTTTCTTGCAGCAGCGATGTCTACTTTTGACTCTATCATTAATTCCAGCGCCGCTTACTGGGTGAAAGATATTTATCAAGCATATCTAAAGCCAGAAGCATCTAACCAACAGTTAATTACCCAAAGTCGTTTGGCATCCGTGGCAATTGTAGTTGTAGGAATGCTCTTTAGTTACCAGATAAAAAATATCAACGAAATTTGGGGATGGCTGACTTTGGGATTGGGTGCGGGGTTATCAATTCCTTTAGTATTGAGGTGGTATTGGTGGCGTTTTAACGGTTATGGATTTGCTGCTGGTACTGTTGCGGGAATGTTAGCAGCTATAATTACTAAACTATTTGTAGCTGCAAGTTTAAATCAACAGTATCAGGAATATGCTTTGTTTTTAATTCCTAGTATTTCCTCGTTTATTGGCTGCATCATTGGTACATTTTTAACCGAACCCACAGATTTACAGGTAATAGATAACTTCTATAAAGTTACCAGACCATTTGGTTTTTGGGGAATCGTGCGGAAAAATCTTCCAGCGAACATTCAGCAAAAAATTAAAAATGAAAATCGCCGCGATATTTTTTCTACATTTATCGCAATTCCCTGGCAATTGATTTTATTTATGTTGGGAATTACCTTCATGATGAAGCGTTGGGATACTTTTGGTATTTTGTTAGCGCTGTTTATTGTGCTTTCAATTGCCTTGTATTTTAATTGGTTTAGATATCTTTCTAAAGAAGTGAAGATTACTGAAGAGTTGTAGAATATCCCCCCAACCCCCCTTTTTGAAGGGGGGCTAAACAAATAATATGCTCTCACTACAATAACTTATTTCTGGTTCGTAGTAAGCGATTTATCGCTTCTCCACAATTTGGATTTATTACTTCAAAATCTCTTCCATCCAACTTTTATCTTCTACAGACAAAGAAGGTTTTATTGATTGAGAATAATCAATTACTAAATCAAACCGCGCTTTTTGATAAACTTCATTCAATAACTTCTGTAAATCCACTAAAGGTTCTTGTTCACCTTTCAAAGGAACGGGAAAAATAGGAATAGCTTCTTTCAAATTAAAGCCGTATAAATCAGCTTCCGGTCTTTGATATCCTCGACTAACTAAAATACTGTAATCTGTATTAGATGCTCCTATAATAAGCATTGGTTCGCCAGCGCGTAATAAATCAATTTCAATAAAGTTGGTTTGTGATGCTAATATCTTGTTACGTTTATTTTCGTAAGTCTCTCTACCTTGTTTAGAGCGCTTATTTTTAGGTGAAAGTATTTCAATTACTGAAACTAGCTCTCCAGATTGCGTCGAACGAACTTCTAAAAATCTTTCTGTAGTTTCTTCAGGTACGGGTAGCGATACTTTTTTAGGTTGAACTAGTTCCTGTGTCATCACAGCAACCCCCTCACTTGAATCGTTACGTCGGGAAACCGCTACATCTGTAATTCCTACCAGCATATCGGAAACACTGCTGTAAACTCGTTCTTCGATAGCAACATGATATTGAGGAACTACTTGTGGAGTAATTTCATCAGCAATTGCTACAATCAAACGGTTATGAACTTGATGCCATAATTCCGACTGTTCCAAATATGGGTTCATTCCTGGAAAGGGGTTATTCATAACTTATTGTTAAACTATCAGACGAACTAATTTTAATTCTAACTTCTTCGACGGTAGTAAGATTTCAAAAATAAAGGTACAGATAAGCTCGTAAATTCGATAAGCTTACAAAAGCAGTTTCGCAAACTCAGAAAATGACCGCAATTAGCCCGACAATTTTAGCTCTCGACTTTGATGGTGTAATCTGTAACGGACTGATAGAATACTTTCAAGTAGCTTGGCGTACTTACTGTAAAGTTTGGTCTTGTGCTAATCAAACGCAAACAGAAGAATTAGCTAATAAATTTTATCGACTTCGCCCCGTAATTGAAACTGGTTGGGAAATGCCTGTTTTAATTAAAGCACTATTACAAGGATTTGAGGAAGAGATTATTCTGCAAGATTGGCATAATATTTCTCATAAAATTCTCCGTCAAGATGATTTTGTAGCCCAAGAAATTGCCGATACGTTAGATAAGCAGCGTGATGAATGGATCGCTACAGATAAGGATGGTTGGCTGAGTCTGCATAAATTTTATCCGGGAGTAGTTGAAAGGATTAAAAACGTTTATAATACTCAAATTGCACTGTATATAGTTACAACTAAAGAAGGACGTTTTGTCAAAGAGCTATTAAATAAAGCCGGTTTTGATTTACCTCAAGAAGCAATTTTTGGTAAAGAAGAAAAGCGTCCCAAATATGAAATCTTAAGAGAATTAAAGCAAGAATCTAACCATTCAACAGTTAGCTTATGGTTTGTAGAAGATCGAATAAAAACGTTACAAAAAGTTAAAGAGCAAACCGACTTAGAAGACGTAGAATTATTTCTTGCTGACTGGGGTTATAATATCCCCAAAGAAAGAGAAACCGCCCAAAAAGATATGCGAATTCAGTTGATATCGCTGGCTCAATTTACCCAAGACTTTGATGAATGGCAAAGATAACTGGGTATTGAAAAATAGAGAGGGGGGACAAGGGGACAAGGGGAGAGGGGGTAGAGGGGGTAGAAATCAAAAGATTAATTATTAACTTATCAATCTTAATTTATAACTCCTAATTCCTAATTCCTAATTACTAACTCCTAACTCCTAACTCCTAATTCCTAATTCCTAACTCCTAATTCCTAATTCCTAACTCCTAACTCCTAACTCCTAACTCCTAACTCCTAACTAAACTTATGCTGGATCTTAGTAAACTTGCCGGACAAATGCGTGGTTTGAGTCAACATTTGACGGCTGAAGCTGAAGCGAATCGTCAGCGTTTGCAATTGGGGATGAAACATCTTGAATATGCTTTTGATAATCAAAATGAGTTAGTTCAAATTCAACAAAAATGGCGCGATCGCATTTTATTTGCGAATGCGACTCCGGTGGAACCGCTACATACCTGTATTGATATTATGGTTCCCCCAAAAGTTCATACTGTCATCGCTACTGACGGTTCCCAAATTGCCCCAAATCACCACGAAATTGCTTATTGTTATCTATTAAATATCGGTAGAGTTGTATTGCATTACGGACAAAATAAACACCCGATTCTAGATAGTTTGCCGGAGATATTTTACCGCCCTGAAGATTTATATATGTCTCGTCAATGGGGAATTAGAACCGAAGAATGGATGAGTTATCGACGTACTGCAAGTGAAGCGGTGGTGTTGTCGGAGTTAGCGATCGCAGCGATGGGGAAGGGACAAGGGGACAAGGGGACAAGGGGACAAGGTGACAAGGAAGAAGAAATTTCTACCCCCTCTACCCCCTCTACCCCCTCTCTTACAACCTCAGAAAGAATACCTACATTAGCAATGGTAGATGGTTCGCTAATTTACTGGTTTTTGGAACAGTTGCCTTACGATGCAAGGGAACATATTTTACCGCCGATTTTGGAGTCTTGGAAGGATTTACGGGCTGCGGGTATTCCTTTGATGGGTTATTTGAGTGCTTCGCGGAGTATTGAGGGGATGAATTTTTTCCGGTTGTCGGCTTGTCCTCATAAAGTACCGGATTGTATGAGTTTTTGCCCCAATCAAATGGAGAAGATACCTTGTAAATTGTTTGAAGGGTTGCGAGATAGTACTTTATGGTCAACTCAACTCAAACCCGGACAGCGCAGTCCTTTATGGAAGAGTAATTCCCGGATTTTAGATTTATATGATTCGCAGCAAATTTACTTTTGCTACGTTCACGTAGGTATGGAAATAGCACGGGTAGAGTTTCCGGAATGGGTAGTACAAGATACAGAAATGTTTGAGGAATCTTTGGGGTTAATGCTGGCGCAAGTTCATAAAGGGTATGGTTATCCGGTAGCCTTAGCAGAATCGCACAACCAAGCAGTTGTCAGAGGTGGCGATCGCTCTCGTTTCTTCGGTTTACTGGAACGACAAATGATTAAAGCTGGCTTGAAAAATGTCGGAACTTCTTACAAAGAAGCACGCAAGAGAGGGAGTATTGCTTAATTGGGCATGGGGCTTTGGGCATGGGGCATGGGGAATATTTAATAGTAGGAGTAATTAAAGCCAGATGCTCGCAACCAATAGGGTAACGAGCGTCTAGCTCATTGTGGGTAACGAGCATCTGGCTGTCTGTGGGTAACGAGCGAGCAAGATGCTGTCCTAAGAGGACACGCTACGCGAACGCACTACGCAAGCCCCGCAAAACTTATGTGGTGGAGTACTAATAGTCCTTTTCATTTATTCTGACAAGTTCGTAGTAAGGGCTTAAGCCCTAGATTCGGAGGCGCTGAAGCGCTTACTACGAACCTTATTACCCATCATATTTAATGTGGCAGAGTACTATATTTTAATTTTCAACTCCTCAATGCCCCATCCCCCATTACTGAATATAATTTTCATCAAAAACTGTTATCTTCGTAACTCTTTTGGGAAACCTATACTTAGGCATGGACTGGACAAATAACCTTTTGGGTTATGCATTTACAGTTCTACGAAGGTAAAAAGTTTTAAATTATATTTGGTACCATGCGAAAAACCAATCATCTGTTTAGTAAATCGGCAGTTTTTGTACTGGTTGCGATAGTTGCGTTTATTAATGCAAGCTGTTCTACCAAGGTTTCTAATAATAATAATCTGGTAATACCTTCAGCGGCAGCGAGTAGCAATGAGAACATTCAACCTTTGATAATTGGAGTGCTACCGACTCAGAGCTTGAAAGAGCAACAGGAGATGATTAAACCTTTGGAGGAGTACTTAGAACAATCTTTAGAAACACAGGTAAATTTCCCGATTGCTACGGATTACAAGCAGGTTGTGAAATGGTTGGTGGATGAAAAAATAGACATGGCTTATGTTGGAGCAGTGTCTTACTTAGAAGCTCTCGAAGCAGGTGCCCAGAACTATACCCCGATTCGCAAACTTCGAGCCAGCTTAAACTTGAATAAGAAGGCGATGCAATGAAAATTTTTACTAAATTTATCGCCTCTTCTGCGTGCTTTGCAGGTATAATTTCTGCTGTTTTAGTAGGAAGTTCTTTATGGCAAAATCTAGCTTTAGCAAATATTAGCCGCAAGTTTGAAAAATCCAGTATAGCAATTGAAATAGCTTTACAATTAGAAATTGATTTAAAAAACGAAATCGATGCCCTCAAAGATGATGTATTGCTTAATAATAAACAGTTAGATGTAGAAAAATATCAAAAACAATTTTTAGCTCACCTCGATCGATTAGAAAGTTTAATCCCAGATGCTAAAGAAATAAATAATATTCGTCGCCGTCATTTGTTTTTAATCCGCTTGAGTAAGGAAGTTAGAAATCGCAATCAAACTTCATCCGATGCATACTTAGCCGATTCTCAACAGGATTTTAGAGCGATCAATTCTTTTGGTAGAGATATTGAATTATTCTTAAGCGATTTTACAGATAGTAGTCGCGAAAAAATTATCATCGTTAAAAATGAAATGGACGAAATGCAGCGCACCTCTCAATTAGTAACTTCTGGAATTATAATTGCTATTCTGCTGGTTTTTATTAGTCAATTCTTCTTAATTATGCTTCCGCTGATTAATTCTTTGAACGAATTACAAAAGGGAGCATCAGAAATTGGATCTGGTAAACTCGATTACCGACTTGATATTCGTACTAGAGATGAATTAGAACAGCTTGCTAACGAATTTAATCGTATGACAGAAAAATTAACTCAATCATACAGCGAAATCATCGATCGCAGTGGAGAATTAATCAAACTCAATCGAAATCTCAAGCATGAAATTGGCGATCGCACTCAAGCGCAAGCAGAATTAGAAAAAACTTTAAATGAACTAAAAAGCACCCAAACGCAACTAATTCAAACCGAAAAAATGTCAAGTTTGGGGCAAATGGTAGCCGGAGTTGCCCACGAAATCAATAATCCTGTTAGTTTTGTCTACGGCAACATCAATCATGTAAATGGATATATAAAAGATATTTTAGAATTAATTGAACTTTATCAACAAGAATTTCCCAAACCTGGAAACCACATTGAAGAAAAACTTGAAGATATGGAATTAGAATTTGTACGATCCGATTTACCTAAAATATTAACTTCAATGAAAATGGGAGCAACCCGCATTCGAGAAATAGTTCTATCTTTACGTAACTTTTCCCGTCTCGATGAAGCCGATATGAAAGAAGTTGATATTCACGAAGGTATCGAAAGCACTTTATTAATTTTACAAAACCGTCTTAAATCCAAACCAAACCGTACCGAAATCGAAATTATTAAAAAGTATAATCAACTGCCTAAGATCGAATGTTATCCCGGACAATTAAATCAAGCATTTATGAACATTATTAGTAATGCAATAGATGTATTGGAAGAAGAAAGAGATATTGATACCCAACCGCAAATCTGCATTCAAACCGAACTCATCGAAAAAACAGTAGCAGTGCGAATCGCAGACAATGGAAAAGGAATGAGTGAACAAGTAAAAAACAAGTTATTCGATCCGTTTTTCACAACAAAACCCGTCGGAAAAGGAACGGGATTAGGTTTATCAATTACGTATCAAATAATTATTGACAAACATCAAGGTAAACTGCATTGCGAATCAGAACCCGGTAAAGGTACCGAATTTATCATTGAAATTCCCCTACATCAGCAAAATGGGGGGATGGGGAGAGGGGGAAAGGAGAAGGAAGTTGATTTAGGAGTTAGGAGTTAGGAGTTAGGAGTTAGGAGTTAGGAGTTAGGAGTTAGGAGTTAGGAGTTAGGAGTTAGGAGTTAGGAGTTAAAAGTTATGAGTTATGAGTTATAAATTAAAGTCTTAACCCCTCTTACAGGCAGTTTATACGGTAGAATTGAAAAATATTTACCTTTAACCTTTAACCTTTAACCTTTGACCTTTGACCTTTAATTTTTAATACTCCCTGAAAATGCATAATTTAAGCACTTTACAAACAACAGGGTTGAGTTTAGAACTGTTTCATACTCAAAGCAAAACTTCGTTTGAAATTCCGCCAAATTATCCCGTTATTCGTATCGGTAAGCCAAACGAACAAGTTCCTATTGATGTTGATGTTTTGGATTTACCTTCTGCCGATATTGTTTCGCGAGTCCACGCAGAAATTATTGTAGAAGGTAATACTTACTATTTAATAGATGTCGGTAGTTCTAATGGCACTTATTTGAACGATAATAAGTTAGAAGATCGTAAGCGCTATCCCCTTAATTTAGGAGATAGAATCGAACTCGGTAACGACAATAAAGTAACCTTTATATTTCAATACAAACAGCATCAGCAAGCTGCGATCGCAACTACTCAACCTACAAATATCCAAGCTCAAGCGATCGACAACGCGCAACAGGTACAAGTAGTTGACCGTACAAGCAAATTTGTTGGTTTAGCATCGATAATAGTAGGGGTATTAATTTTCGCAGCAAATACTCGCATCGGTTTTTGGGTTGGTTTTCCTACTATATTATTATGGATTGGAGGAGCTATAATTCTCTTGCAGCGTCGAATTAATCGTAATTGGGGATGGGGTTTAATAGGATTAGGAGCGGCATTACTCTTATTTTCCGGTAGACTATTTGCTTCAGCCAATCTTTTAGCTATTCTCGTATCATCTGGCTTAATATTTGTCGGATATAAGCTATTTAGAAACGGGAAAGTATTTGGTTACGGTTTGAATTCAATAAAAGGAAGGAAACAATGATCGATTATCAATTATCAATTATCAATGAACGGTTAATTTATAACTCATAACTCCTTGTCCCCTTGTCCCCCCATCTCCCCATCCCCCCTCTCCCCCCTCTCCCCCCTCTACCCCCTCTTCCCCTTCTTCCCACTCTCTCCTCTTCTAAAGCTAAAACGAGTAAATAATATGTTTAATAAATCAGCTATTCCGGAAGAATCCCAAAAAATGACAATTGAGGAATATCTCGAATGGGAACCCCAGCAAGAAATTCGCTACGAGTACCTTAACGGCGAAGTTTTTGCTATGACGGGTGGTACAATTCCTCATAATGATATTGCTTTAAACTTGTACAGAAACTTGTACCCACATTTACGTCCTAAAGGTTGTAAGGCTAATGTGTCGGATGTGAAAGTCCAGGTAACGCCCCAAAGTCCTTATTACTATCCTGATGTTATCGTTAGTTGCGACCCTGAAGACTTAAATGCTCGTAAATTTTATAAAAATCCTAAATTGATTGCTGAAGTTCTTTCTTTCGTTACAACTTCTAAGGATAGGGGAGAAAAGTTTACTTATTACTTAAAAATGCCTTCTTTGCAAGAATATATATTGATAGATTCAGAAAAAATCTCCGTCGAGCGTTATTGTCGGGGAGAAGGAAGAATGTGGCTTTATTATCCTTACACAGCAGGAGATATTGTTACTTTATCAAGCATTGACTTTGAATTTCCAATCGAATTGCTGTATGAAGACGTAATCAATGAACAATTATCAATGAACAATTAACAATTCATATTCTACCCCCTCTCTCCCTTCTAACTTCAGCATCCGTAATTAAAACCGTTGAATACTTCTTTTAACCGATCGCTTTTATATTCATAGATTTTAAATGTATTTGATTCGTAAACAGTGTCTTCTACAATCACTTCTTTAACACCATCCCCGTTAACGTCTAAAGTACTATATATGTCATAGTCAACAAGTATAGTACCAAGGTTGTCAGGTTCTACTTGGCTGCTAATCACTTGCGGTTGTGAGTTGCTGTAATTTAGCCATAGGTTTGCATAGATACGGGGAGAGGTTTGGGATGATGTGTTTTCTTTTCCTTTCTTAACTGTACCGAAAACTTCTGGATTACCATCATTATCAAGGTCAAATACAGACACTTTTTCGACAACAAAATCTGAAGAAGTTTGGATGTTTTGAGCTTTAGGAGAGTTAGAAATAATAGTTTTTGCTTTTGCTAACAAATCTTGCTTGTAACGATTTAAATCGGCTTGTGATGGTTCCGGTTTTTTCTCAGAAGTGGGATAATAATTTTCAATCGCGATCGCACTACGGTATGTTTCGTCAATTTTATTACCGTTGAAATCTCTAGTTCTATTTCTTGATCTATCCGACGGAATTTGATTAAAGGCTTCTGATAATGATTGTTGATTCTGCGATTTCCCAGCTACAAAGTAAGAGCAACTCAACTGAGCAGCTTCTAAATTATCTACTGTTATATTACCGATTTTTTTGCGATCGCCAACTACTGTAAAGTTTTTGGTACCGTTTAATAAACTTTTTTCTCGGTCGTTTTCACTTAAAGTATATTGTTCAGAATTGTTTCCGAAACTATTTTTTACCTTTTCGGTAATATTATTGCTGACATCAACATACTTACCGTTGCGATATAAAGCGATAGAATAAACTTGAGCTTTTACTTGTTGGCTGGTATTATCTTTTTGTATTTGAACCAAGCCGATTAAATTAGTCTGCGGTTTAGTCTGTTGTGGCTGAGTAGTTGATTCAGTTTGACTGGAATTATCAGTTTGTTGCGATTCGGCTTTCGGTGTTTGACAAGCTGTGATTGTTTGAATGGCTAATCCAACCGCTAAGTATGAACATTTTTTCATTGACCATCTTTTAATTACTGACAGCATAATTTTTTGTTTGCTAAATAATTATTTTAATATTATTGAAATAGCTGTGTATATATTGGTTCCCAATATCAAGATGTAATTTCATAAAATATATCTGAAGTAAAACTTCTTCTGTCTTAAGATATATAGAATGTATAAATCTTTAATGATAATAAAAAAAACCCGGTTTTTTCAAAAAACCGAGTTTATCAACAGCACAAATAAACCGAATCATGTAACAGGATGTAAACAATCATCAAACCCCTGAGATTGCTTCGTTTCACTCCGTTCCACTCGCAATGACATACCTTGATTTTTTAATGCCGACTTACTTATTGAGATTTTATTTTAATTTTCACCGATCGCTAAATCCTCTTACGCGACGAAAATACCTTTTTGTTCGCCGGAATTTAGAGTAAAATCTCCTTCAGGGATATCAGTGAATGAACTACTAACAGCATCCGTTGTTAATGCAGAATCTGTTGTCACTGCGGCGCTTCTTAAAGTAGCTGCACTGGAAATTCCCGAAGCTATTGTTACTTTTCCAATTAAATCTCTACCGAAATCTTCAACTACGAATATCTTAAAACCATTTCTATTTTGCTCGACATTATAGGTTTCTCCGCTACCTAATTGAATTTGCTCTCCAAAAGTAAAGTCGGTGATTTTAGCAAAGTCTTTATTACCAAAATCATCGTAAAAAGAACCAGACTCATTACCTAAAACAAATTTATCGGTTCCACTTCCACCTGTTAAAATATCTTTTTCTCTTCTTACAGTATCTTGTACATCTGGATCTGCACCTGTTAAAGTATCATTCCCAGAACCACCATCCAAGGTGTCATTACCGAAAAGACCGATTAAAGTATCGTTTCCACCATTTCCTGATAGATGATTGTTTTTATTATTGCCGATAATAAAATCAGAGTTTTCGGTTCCTTCAACGTTGACAAAGTTTTCAACTACAAATGGTACAGAACCAAGTCCGGGAATATCTTCTACTATTAACTGATTTTCCGACAAATCGATAGTGAAAAATACAGGAGTTCCCGTACCACCGGAACCGTCGATAGTATTATCTTTACCAGGTGCCCCGACAATTCTTTCTATCTCTTGAATTTGACTTCCTTGACTATCTCCATTACCAATCAAACCTCGTGGAAGTAGGGTAATCTTTTGCCCTAAAAAAGTGTAGTCTAAAGTATCAAATCCATCCCCACCGTTATAGAAATCATCCCCGAAACTACCAAGGATAGTATCGTCACCACCTTTAGCTAAAACAAGGTCATTTCCAGGCGTACTAAAAAGTATTTCAGGATTATCGGTTCCTTCAATACGATTTTG
Source organism: Rivularia sp. (in: cyanobacteria) (assembly GCA_965234645.1). Taxonomy (GTDB): domain Bacteria; phylum Cyanobacteriota; class Cyanobacteriia; order Cyanobacteriales; family Nostocaceae; genus Rivularia. The sequence goes on from OZ248344.1 coordinate 7,184,295, forward strand.
TGCAGGCAGTATGGAATCAGTACTTAATCGCGCATTACTGCTGTTATCACCTTCTACTCTAATTGTTGCTTCAGGAGTAGGTCCACCGATGGGAAAATCAGTTTCGATCGGAATCGGTTCACCGATGGGGAAATCATCGATAGGAATCGGTTTGCTTATTGGCTCATCTATAGGAGTAACGGGAATTTCGGCGATCTTTTGAGTTTCAGCCATAGGAATTCTCCTGGGTTATTAATACTTTCAAAGGAATATTTTCTCTCGTTTTTTTACCTTTATTTCTCACCGATCCTGAGAAAACCGAAATTCTTTAATTTGTAAAATGACAGCATAAAAAATTCAACAAAAATGCCAACATATTTTGAAGAAGGAATACTGTATTTTTTGAACTTCGCGATCGGTGAATAAATAAAAACTTGACAAGGAATAATCCCTGGCTCATTCTCCCGTCAGTTAGACCACTTTTATAAACAATTCTGCTATCTTCATACAAACTTTATACACATAATTACCAACTTCTAATCTTTAAACCGTATCTAAATTAAAAAATAGTTATTATAATCACAACTATTAAGTATTTATATAGAAACAAATCTCAAGTTGTAAGATTTCGGAAATAGCGATCGTTAAAGCATTATTCCTTACGAATTAAGTCTAAAGATAGATTTCTATACTTGTCTTTAAAAATACTAAAAAAGGTAGTTAATATATTCTTTAAAATAGATAGTCATCAACAATCATTTATTTGCGAGTTACCCAATATCATTAGAGTGGAGAAAATGCAAGCAAGACCAAACCACTTAAAAAAGAAATGACTTCTCGTAAACCAATCGTAATCATTGGTGCTGGTTTTGCGGGTGTAGAAGCTGCAAAAAAGCTGGGTAAAAATGGAGTCAATGTTTTATTAATCGATCGCCATAATTATCATACTTTTATCCCAATGCTCTACCAAGTTGCCACCGCCGTAGTTTATCCCCACCAAGTTATTTATCCTTTGCGTCGTTTATTTCGAGGTTTACCAACAGTAAATTTTTTGCAGGCGGATATTACAAAAATTGATTTGCATAATCAAATTATTCATGCCGAAAATATCGCAATCGATTACGATTATTTAGTAATTGCTACGGGTAGTCAATCGCAATACCTCGGCGTAACCGGAGCGCCGGAAAACAGTTTCCCGATGCGAACTTTGCATGATGCGATCGCCATCCGCAATCAAGTTTTAAGTCGTTTTGAGCAAGCAGCGATTACCGACGATGATGAAGAAAAAATACGGTTATTAACTTTTGTCATAGTCGGTGGTGGTGCAACTGGTGTAGAGTTAGCTGGTAGTTTAAACGAATTGATTCATAGCGCTTTAAGAAAAGATTATCCCAGCTTAAATCGCGATCGCGCACGAGTCATACTTCTGCAATCGGGAGAACAGTTATTTCCTAGCTATCCCCAACAATTAGGAAACTATACCGAAAAATACTTGCGTCGTCATGGAGTCAAAGTACATCTGAATTCAAAAGTAAGTAAAGTCACTCCAGAAGCCGTTTATCTTGAAGATAATACATCTATATTTACAGACACAGTAATTTGGACTGCGGGAGTATTAGCCGCAACACCCGAAACCAATCGATCGGTAAAAACCGCTGCAAAAGATAAAATTATAGTCGAGCAAACCTTACAACTTTGCGGACATAAAAATGTATATGGTGTAGGGGATGTTTCCTATGTTGATACTCAAGAAGAATTCAACGGAGTCGCACAAGAAGCAATTCAGCAAGGAAAAACAGCAGCAGACAACATCCTCCGACAAATGCGCGGTGATTCACCCAAACCCTTTGATTATTTCAACAAAGGGCGTTTAGCAATTATTGGAAAACACGCAGGAATCGGGAAAATAGGTAAATTTGCAATTAAAGGATTTATTGCTTGGTTTCTATGGTTAGAAGTTCATTTGCTATACCTTCCCGGAATTCGCAACCGTTTGGGAGTGCTTGGAAACTGGCTGAAACATTATTTCTTCGGTGAAGGTGCATCGAGGGTTATTATTTCTACAGGCAACAAGTGATGGGGAGAGGGGGAGATGGGGAGACAAGGGGACAAGGGGATAAGGAGAAATTAATTCCTAATTCCTAACTCCTCACTCTTAACTCCTAACTTTCAATACCCTTTACCTTTGACCTTTGACCTAAAATAACCTAAAATCTAAAATCTAAAATCCAAAATTAATTATGGGCTTCAAAAAATATATTCCGTTAATTGGTAGAGCTTTTCTCGCGGCTGTTTTTCTCAAGGCTGCTGTTGCAAATACTCTTGGTTTTTCAGGTATTGTAGGAATGATGACCGAACGTGGTTTACCTTTTCCACCTTTATTACTTCTTGGTAATATTTTCTGTACTTTTGTAGGTGGACTTTCAATTTTATTGGGCTTTAAAGCACGTATAGGAGCAATTTTATTAATTATATTTTTAGTTCCTACAACATTCGTTTTCCACAATCCTTTTACTAACCCTGATGAATGGAATGCTTTTCTCAAAAATTTCGGTTTAGTAGGTGCGATGTTGTTCATATATTATTACGGTACTGGTCCAGTTAGTTTGGATGCAGCATCAGCTACTAATGATTATGATGACACCTATGTTACGGAGTCAGGCAGAACAAATGTATAACCCAAAAGTCCAGTTGCGTAACTCCGATATCGTTCTAGCTTACACGTTTTTGCGGCTGGTTTTTGGTATCAATATGTTTGTGCATGGCTTAGTTAGACTTCCTAATATATCTGGCTTTGTAGATTCTCAAGTAGGGCTTTACAAAGACATTCCTATTCCTGCATTGTTAATTGTAGTGCCAGCTTATTTAATTCCCATTGTAGAATTTGCTGTAGGCTTGCTATTAATTTTGGGGTTGCAAACCCGCAAAGCTTTGATAGCTAATTTTCTGTTAATGATGACTTTAATGTTTGGGACTTGTTTGCTACAGAAATGGGACACGGCAGGTTCGCAATTAATTTATAATCTTGTCTTGTTTATTCTGCTAGCTGGCTGTAGTTTTAACTTGATTTCAGTTGATAATTGGTTGAGTCGTAGGAAAGGATAGATAAAGAGATGGGGGGGATGGGGAGACAAGGAGAAGTTTAACTGTTAATTTTTAACTTTTAATATCTATATGTTGCTAGAATTAGCCGTTGGAATTACTCTTGCTGGAGCAACTATCCTGGTAATTCAATCTTTCCCTACTGCAATTCATCATAAATTTTACGCGATCGCTTTAATTACTGCTGCTTTCATCTATGTCGGCTTTTCATTGTTAAGCCAAAATACCACATGGATATTTACTGAAATTGTGGGAGTAATTGTATTCAGCATTATTTCTTTCATCGGAATAAATTCACCTTGGTTTCTAGCGATGGGATGGCTAATTCATCCAGCTTGGGATTTACTCGTTGATAACCATAATTTAACTGCATTTATTCCTCAATGGTATCCAACAGTTTGTATTGGTTACGATATTTTAATGGCTTTGTATATTGCTTGGAAATGTATCCAACTTGAAGTTAACAATCCTTTTATCAATTAATTTACCGATTCTCATACTGTAGGTATTTTTAATTAAAAAAACCAACTTTAATTATAAATAATAGTAATTTTATACTTTATTATTAAAAAGCGATCGAGTATTATTAGTCTGGGTTCGTAGTAAGGGCTTTAGCCCTTTCATTTGAGGGAACCAATGCCCTTACTAAGAACCTTTGTAAACCTGTGCGCTTCCTAATCCCACTAAGCTAAAAAGCCGAAATTATCAACACCTTCTCAACTGACTCAAATGCACCACAATTTCATCAATTGCATTTCTAACGGTTCTAATGGGCTGTTCGGTTTGATTCACCATAATACTGAATACTACCGGACCGTAATTCGGTGCGTTAACATATCCCGCAAGCGTTATCACACCAGTCATTGTTCCGGTTTTCGCTTGTACTAAAGCTTCCGGAGATATATCCTTAAAACGATTTTTTAAAGTACCATTTTTACCCGCAACTGGTAGAGAAGCACGGAAAATCGCAGCATAGGGAGATTTCGTCATCCCTTGTAATGTCTGCACTAATGCTTGGGGACTAATTAAATCTTTGCGAGATAAACCCGATCCATCTACTAGTTTATAAGTTGTGGGATCGACTCCAATATCTGCTAAAGTGTATTTCATCACTTCCAAACCTCTTTCAACGGTGGTTTGATTGTTCTCGAATCGCCTTTTAACGGCTAACGCTTTTAATAATGCTTCTGCATACAAGTTATTACTGTTAATATTCGTCTCTGCAATTAATTCCGATAGCGGTGGAGATTGCACTGCGGCTAACTCCCTTCCAGTACTCTGGGTTGTTCCCCGGTACATCCCTGCAACCGAAATTCCTTCTTTTGCTAAGTTTTGACGGAAATGTTCTAAGAAATTTTGTATGGGATCGAAAACTGCGATCGCGGTTATATCAGGGGAAGAATCTTCAGCTAGTTGTCCTTTTAAGTACAAGGTTTGTCCTTTCAAATCGCGCTTAATTTCGATATAACCTTTTGTACCTTTAGCTGCTGTCACGGTTTGGTTAACAACTTTCCATCCAGATGCATCTACGGGATTATCCCATTTAAATAATAAAGGTCTACCAACTCTTTGAGGAAACAATCTAAATACAGCAGCATTTTCATTTAACATCAAACTGTTAACTGGTGCGCCGTAATAAAACTGTACGTCTTCCCACATCCAACTTGGTTCGACTGCTTCTCCTTTAAAATAACCGTCATTAGCTATTAGTTGATTAACTCGACTAACACCTTTTTCACGCAACTGTTTCGCTAATACTGCAAGTTGTTCGGATTTTAAACTCGGATCTCCTCTACCCACCACTTGTACGACACCATTAGCGTCACCGTATACGGAAGTACGAATGCGATAATTAGGACTTAATGCCTGTAATGCCGCCGCCGTTGTCATCAACTTGGTGACGGATGCTGGAGTGAAGTATTTACTAGCATTTTGGCTGTAAAGCGTTTGTGGGGAAGACTGATTTTGTACCAAAATACCCCAGTGGGTTCTGTTGAATTGGGCGCGATTTGTTACACCATCCACAACCGAATTTAATTGAGAAGCGCAAAATCTATTTCCTGAAGGTGCAGGAGTATTTCTCGGAGGTGTAGGTGTAGGTATAGTTCTAGGAGGAACCGGGGCTGTAGGTGTAGGTATAGTAGGAGTTGTTGGGATTACAACTGGTGACTGTGTTTGTGCTGTTGCTGCTTGCTGATTAACGCCAATTTGAACGCCGAAGAATAATAATAGTAAACTTAGAGAAGACTTTTTAGACATTCTAGTAGCGGTAATTCGTTGTTTTTTATGTGTACTTTATGAGTGTTTTAGCGTTACCGAGGTTCCGCAATTGTTGTCATTAAAACACGAATATAGTAATTCGGTTTGGTTAAATTATTTTTTAAGAAAGGGGAAAGACGAACAAAAAGTGTACCTTCTTATTTCAATGTAGCGATCTAAAATAATTCATTTTTTAAAATTGTTGCTATTTATGGTGCGTTATAATCCGCAATAACACAACCTAAAATTAAAAATCTATAATTGAGCGGAAGAGGATGTTTGAAAAGTTATAAATAAAACTCGCAAACTTTTAGATCCCCCTAAATCTCCCTTTTTAAGGGGGAAGGGGGGTTCGTCCGATGATTTAGTTAAAAACGATACTTATTAAACATCCTTTAAAATACTTTAATTATTTCAAAATACAATTATTTTCATATTTTATCCGGATAATGTTCATCTGAAACAACATACACTTTTGATATGTTTTACTAAGAAAATGTAGGATGGACAATGAACATCCTACATTTATTTTGCGTCCCTCTATTAGTTATAAAGTTCATGCTTTAATTGCATAACTCCGGATAGAAGCTTTAAATATTTTAGATTTTAACAACGGATGCGTTTAACAACGGATGCATTTGGTTTATTTTGAATTATTTTTTTGTTTATTAACTCTACCTTTTCAAAAAAAATAGAGTTTTTTTTTGAGGATGTTTTAATATCCGGCGGTCAAAAGCGCTACTATACAGGCATTGTCCGGCAACCTGAACTAAAAGATTTATAAGCCGCCTTAGTGCATGTTTCGCTTTTTTAGCAGCAGTTTCAACCACCAGGTTAAGTATAAAATTAGATTTTTCCGCACATCCTCTTAGACGCAAATTTTACGTTAACTATTAACTGCTACAGTATTTAAATTTAAAGTCGCATTATTGTTAATTTGCCAATACTTATAAGCCGCATAAGCAAAGGTAACAACTCCAACAATTATGGCGGATTCGTCAACTTCAAATTTAGGATGATGTAATGGGTGATTCACTTCTCTATCTGTAAAGCCTACACCCAAACGGAACATCGAACCCGGTGCTTTTTCTAAGTACATGGAAAAATCTTCTGAGCCAAGGGAAGGTTCGGGTAAAACTTGTACGCATGAACTACCCCATGCTTCTTCTGCTGCTGATTGCAATATTTGGGTAAGTACTAAATCGTTTTGGACGCTGGGTACACCTTGACGATAATTAACTTGGTATTTCGCACCGTAGCAATCGCAAACGCTTTTGACAATATTTTCAATCCAATTGGGAAGATTGGCGCGGCTTTCTGGATGCAGCGATCGCACTGTTCCTTGTAAGCGCACGGTGTCGGCGATGATATTGGGCGCTCTACCACCGTTGATTTTTCCTATGCTTAATACTACCGGATGTAAGGGATTCTGGGTACGACTGATGGCTTGTTGTAAGGTGGTAATTACTTGTGCGGCTATCCAAATCGCGTCTACTGCTTGATGCGGGCGTGCGCCGTGTCCCGATTCGCCAGTTATGATAATCTCTAATTCGTCTGCTGCTGAAGTTAAAGCACCGTAACGCACGCCAACCGATCCCGCAGGTATGGAAGGAAAAACGTGAATTCCTAAAATACTATCTACATTATCCATCGCTCCATCTGCAACCATCCAGCTGGCACCTTGAGCAATTTCTTCTGCTGGCTGAAATATAAACCGTACTTTTCCGGCTAACTCATGGGATAACTTAGACAAAATCATTGCCGTACCCAAACCCACCGTGGTATGGACATCATGACCGCAAGCGTGCATAATACCTTGGTTACGAGAAGCAAAATCCAATGATGCTAATTCCTGAATCGGTAAAGCATCCATATCGGTACGAATAGCCAAAATACGCTTATCGCTACCATTCCCTTCAAGTTCCCCAATCACGCCGGTTTTACCAACATTTTCCTCTACGTGAATACCGTTAGAAGACAAAACCCCAGCCACAAAAGCTGCCGTCTGGAACTCTTCACCACTGAGTTCCGGGTGAGAATGAACGTGGCGACGAATTTCGATTAAACGCGGTGCTAATTCAGTTGCTAAATCTTTAATACGAGAAAGCATTGATTAATTCTTTTACGAGCTTTTTTCCTATGATAAAGAAATGTAACGCTTATTACCGTTCATTTTATACAAAATATTGAGAAATTCGGGATTGGGGAGAGGGGAGATGGGGAGATGGGGGGACAAGGGGATGGGGGGACAAGGGGATTAGGAGAAATTCACAGATTTATTAATTATTAGCAGGGAGTGAGACGCGATCGCTACATTTTTACTCCTAACTCTTAACTATTCCCAATTCCCAATGCCCAATGCCCTATTCCCCATTTTTTATTCTTTCTTCTTGAATCAGGGTGCGTTTAAATACTCGATTATCTTTAAACCAATGCCAAGTACGGAAACGATGATTGTTGCACGGACTAATATTAATCATTTCATATAAATAAGCATTGGGTATTCCTTTGTAGGAAAACGATAAAATAATCGTTGAATCATCAACTTCCCAAGCTTTACCTGTAATGCGATCGGTATCAAATATCAGCTTTTTGTCTTGATAAGTTCCGGGAAATTGATGTTCTTCTTGTTTGCCATCTGCCCAAGTATAGCGATTGATTTGGTTATAGGAATAATCTCCAGATTCAGGAAACTCACAGATTAAATGCGATTCATGCTTATCAATAATTTTTCCTTCACTGTCAACTACTGTATAAGTACCTTTCCACTCTCCTTGATGACGAAAAAGTACCGGCATTTCTTGTTTAATATTTGACATGATTAGTTGTTAGTTGTAGAGAGTACGAGTTAAGAGTTAAGAGTTAGGAGTTAGTTGGTAATTGATAATTGATAACTGATTAAAACCACCAAGGATCGTAATTATCGTTAGTCTTAATCAAAAATGCTTTTTTCCGCATGAATCTTGTTAATGCTGATGCACCCATGCGTGAACCTCCTAAACCGGAAAATTTAAAGGCGTTTTTCTCGGCTTCGTGCATCATTGCTGTTAAACCTGCATCGTTAATACTTATTGCACCTGCATCAATTTGACGGGCTATTTCTAATGCTTCATCTATCGATTCGGAAAATACTGCTGCGCTTAATCCATAATAGGTGTCGTTTGCTAATTCTATGGCTTCTTCTACTGTAGAAAAAGACATGATTGGCGCGATCGGACCAAATGTTTCTTCGTTCATTATCTTCATTTCGTGATTGACTTCGGTAATAACTGTCGGATGACACCACCAACCACCACCGATTTCTTCTACTTCTCCACCACTGTGGATTATCGCTCCTTTTGCTACTGCATCTTTTAATTGTTCGCTGATAATTGCTGCTTGTGTTTCGGAAATAATTGGACCGATTTCTCCACTTTCTAAGGTTGGATAAGCAAGGTTTAATTTGTGTGCTTTGGCGACAATTTTATGATAAAACTCTTCAAAAATATTCTTAGCTACATAAATTCTTTCTATTGATAAACATGACTGCCCGCTATTGACTACAGAACCCCATAATAAAGCTGAAGTTGCTAACTCTATATCTGCTGATTCTAAAACAATTGCTGGGTCTTTTCCTCCCAATTCTAAGAAAGCAGGAATGAAACGTTGTGCGGCGGCGATCGCAACTTGTTGTCCTGTCTCGACGCTGCCTGTAAAGCATACCAAGTCTACATTTTCTACTACGGTTGCCCCTGTTTTACCATCCCCTTCAATAAAAGTTAATATATCTCGTAGTTGCGGTACTGCGTTCACTGCATTCATTAAAGGTGCCATAAATCGCGGGGTAATTTCACTCGGTTTAACAATTACCGCACAACCCGCTAATAATGCAGGAACAGTATCAATAGTTGATAATAATAAAGGAAAATTCCAAGGACTGATAACGCCGACTAAAGAATAAGGTACTGCTGTTTGTTGCAAATTAATAAACGAAATTGAGGTTCCTTTTTCCGTGTCTTGCAACAACCTTGAACCTAAGCGACACCATCTGTCAATACTCGAAAGAAACGAGTCAATTTCTAACTTGGACTCTCGAAATCTTCCCGTATCAATTACTAAAGCTTCTAATAAATTATCCTGGGTTGAATATATAGCATTCTTCCACTCTCGTAAAGCTTCAATTCGCCCATTTAAACCCAAATCAAACCAACTTTTTTGCGCTCTTCGCAAGCGATTGCATTGCTGAATTAAAAGCTTTTCTGGGGGCGGTATAATTACATAATCATATTTTCCCGTGCGGGGATTGCGGATTTCGATTGGTTTGGACATAAACGAAAAGTTAGGAGTTAGGAGTTAGGAGTTAGGAGTTATGAGTTAGGAGTTATGAGTTAGGAGTTAGGAGTTAGGAGTTATGAGTTATAAGTTATGAGTTATGAGTTATGAGTTAATAATTATCTACCCCCTCTACCCCCTCTCCCCATTACCCATCTTTTCAATAACTTCCTGTTGTGTTTTAATAAAATGTTTGCGTTCGATTTCGCCTTTTAACATGGTATTAGGTGGATATAATTTTGTTTGTGCGTAAGTTTCTGCGTAAAGTTCAAATCTCTGCCGCGCTAGTAAGTTATTTAACCCCGGACGTTTTCTGTAACGACGTAATGCAGCCAAATCGATTTCGGCGAAGGCTGCCATGCTTTCACCTGCACCTGCTTCTGTCAGCACGATACCGCGATAGTCGATGATTTTGGAACCTCCATCGACGGAGGCGGCGGGTATGGGGGTATTTACGATTCCGGCGGTGTTTGCCGAAACTACGTAAGCCATGTTTTCGACGGCGCGGGATATTTTGGCGGCTTGTTTGGGAGCTAATTCTTTACCGTACACTTCTGATGTGGGATGTAAAATTATTTCTGCTCCCCGCATTGTTAAACATCTGGCTACTTCGGGGAATAAAATTTCGTCGGATGCGACTGCTGCTAAGTTACCGATTTCTGTTTTGGCTACGGGGAAGACTGCTTCTAAACCATAAATATCAAGATATTTGTCCCAGACATCGTGGGGTGTGGGTGCAAACATCGAGTTTAATCGACGATAGCGTAATATTATTGAACCACTAGGCGCGATCGCAAAACAAGTTTGAAAGTATAATCCTTTAAAATTGGGGTCTAATTCGTAAGCATTTCCGGCAATAAATATATTATGTTTCTGGGCTATTTTACTTAAAGCTTCGTATTCCACTCCTTGCATTTCTAAACAAGCTTTTTGCGCCCATGCATCGATTGATTCTCCCAAGGGAAAACCTGTAAGAAAGTATTCTGGTAAGACTATTAAACGACAATCGGAACCAATAAAAGCGATGCTAGCGGCGATTTGTTTTCCCAAGCGTTTGATAGTCTCAAGCATCAATTCGCTGGCTTCTTGCCTCGTAGTTGCGCGGTTAACTGCATGACAAGTAACTTGCAGCGCTAAGGCAATAAATGATTCTGTTAAGTCGGGTTTGGCTATCATGCCGATTTTATTTAATGTATATTAATACTGCTGTTATTTGAGCAGATATTGGGTTTAATCACAAGATTTAATTAAGATAAAAACACATCGGGATTATATTGATAAAGCCAATCTTCAAATTCAGATTGACTTAACTGTGATTGTTCCATCGCTTTACTGAGAAACCGATCGCTGTCAGCTTCATAGGAACGACTACCTTGAGTCGCACTACGAGCTTGAATGATTTGGGTTCTTTCAACTCGACTTTCATCGTATTTATGTAAAGCATCAAGACGATCGCAATGGGAAAGATAACTCGCAAGTTCCCACGCATCTTCAAAAGCTGTATTGGCTCCTTGTCCTAAAGATGGAATCATTGGATGAGCCGCATCGCCTAAAAGCGTTACTCTGCCTCTACTCCAGCTTTGTAATGGAGCGCGATCGCAAATTGGTCTTTCGACGATTTTTTCTAGTGGTGTTGCCTGGATTATTGCTTCTACTGGTTCCGCCCATCCCGAATATTCTTGGCATACACGAGATTTCACTTCCTCTCTTGGAGACAAATCATCTTCTGATAACATTGCCGCACTCCAGAATATATAACCACCACCAACATCGATAATTGTAAAAATTTTACCCGTATTAGATGTGATGATAAATACTTGATCTGGTGGTAATAATTCGTGACTGTATTTGATGACAGCACGCCAAGATAAACGTCCGGCGTAGCGAGGTAAACCATCTTTAACAAGAGTTTCTCTAACAGCAGAATTTATTCCATCGCTGCCAATTAATAGGTCAGTATGTAATGTTTTCCCATTCACAAAGTTTACTTCGACGCTATTTTCATGCTGTTTAAAATCCATACAACGATGATTAAGATGAATCATATCTGCTGGTAAAAAAGATGCTAATATTTCTTGTAATAGCGACCAACGGATATTTAACATTGGCTGTCCGTAGTTTTCTAGTAACTGTTGTTGCTTCTGAAAAACCGTCTCCCCCGTATCTTTTTTAATATTAACTTGCTGAGTTGAACTACCTGCATCGATCAGAAGTTGAACAATTCCCGGAGCAATTTTTTCTAAAGTATTTAATCCATTCGGAAACAGTGTTAAACCCGCACCCACTGGTAATAATTGTTGAGCTTTTTCATAAACTTCTACATCAAAACCTTGTTTACGTAAAGCGATCGCAGCTGCTAAACCACCGATTCCAGCACCAATTACAACTGCATTTTGAATTGATTTATTTTCAGGCATAGGTATAATCCTTTTTAGGGTAAATAAATTAAATTGGAGATATTCTCATGAATAGGATATTGTATTATCACCAACAATCAAACTTTTCTCGAAAAATTCGCATTTTATTAGCAGAAAAAAATTTAGATTGCGAATTAAAAGAAGTTAATTTGATGAATAAACCTCCTGAATTTCTCGAAATATCTCCCATTGGTAAAGTACCCGTGTTTGTAGAACAAGATGGTACGGTGATTTGGGATTCTACATTAATTGCAGAATATTTAGATCGAACTTATCCCCAACCTAGTTTTTATCCTAGCAGCGATCGCCAAAGACTTGATTGTCGAAAATGGGAAGAATTAGCAGATAATTTAGGTGATAATATCATCAATCTATGGGTACTAAATTTAACAAATAATTTAGCTTCAACTCGCAGTCGAACCAAATTAGAAACCTCTATAAATCGTCTTGCATTATTCTTCGAGCGACAATTAACCCAATCTAAATACCTATTAGGCGATGATACATGGACGGCAGCAGATATATCAGCATTATGTTCTTTTGGCTATTACAGCTTTCGCTTAAATGAAAACTGGCTTTTAAAGTATCCTCATGTCGGAAAGTGGTTTAATGAATTACATCAACGTGAATCTGTGAAATCAACTGTTCCGATGCCGTTAAATTAAGTTAGCATTTGAGTAAAATTCATACTTCCCCAAGCAACGCTACATTATTGATAATATTTTATTCTTATGTAAGCTTGAATTAATTAACAATAATATAATATGAATAAAATTCTACTCATCGGAGTTACTGGCGGTACTGGTGGAAATGTAATCAAAGGTTTTCTCGAACAGGGAATAACCAATTTACGCGCTATAACTCGCAAAATCGATTTAAATCGTCCAATTTTACAACTAATTAACGATGCAGGAATTGAATTAGTTGAAGCAAATCTCGATGATGAAAACTCGTTAGAAGCAGCTTTTACAGATGTTGAAGCCGTTTATTGTCACGCTACCGCACCCGATACCGCGAAACCCCAACCGGAAGAGATTGAAAGAGCAAAAACTCTGGTAAAAATTGCCAAAAAAGCTGAAATTAAACACTTTGTTTATAACTCTGCTGGGGGAGTCGATCGCAATACTAAAGTTAGTCACATCCAGCAAAAAGCTCAGATAGAACAAGTTATCAAAGCTGCAAATTTACCTGCAACGATGTTACGCGCTTGCTTGTTTATGGAAGAATTTTGGAAGAAATATACTCGCCCCGGTATCCTTAAAGGTACTTTTCGATTTTCCATTCAACCAGATAAGCCATTACATTTAATTACCACTAAAGACATGGGAAGGGTTGCAGCTTATGTAATTAAGCATCCCGATAAATATATAGGTAAAGAAATCGAACTCGCGGGTGATGTACTTACTCCCCAACAAATGGCGATCGCATTTTCTAAAGCTCAGCAAACCGAAGTTGTTCACAAAGAAGTACCACCGTGGATATTTCTATTATTAATGCAAAAAGAACTTTATAACATCATTCAGTTTTATCGAAATGAAGGTTATCAAGCCGATGTCAACTCTCTAAGAGAAGAATTTCCCGGATTGCTGACAACTTTTGACGAGTTTTTACAACAAACCGATTGGGGAAATGGGGAATTGACTTATGAGAATTTGTGATGGAGAGGGGGAAGAGAGGGAAGATGAGGAGATTCTAGGGAGCGAGACGCTCCCACTAAAGTCTTCATAGATAATTCCTAACTCCTAATCTTTAACCTTTAACCTTATATACTTTCCCTTTGCACTACCTAAAACTTCGCCGCGATCGTAAATCAAATTACCGTGCAAAAAAGGTACTTTTCACCTTTCCAGTTAACTCCATCGCCGCAAAAGGTGTATAAGCTTGCTGCGATTATGATTTAGCACCATCAACAATAAAGCTTTCGTTAAGGTCAAATAATACCATCTTCAAATTACATATTATTAAGACGATTTAATGCTTCTAATTGCTTTACTTGATTATCAATTAATACTATTTCTGGATGAACCGGACTATATTTTTTTGTGAGTTGCGATCGCGCTCGATCCAAACTTTCCATTTTTTCATAGGCAGCATTATTTATCAGGCTTTCTACTGTTCCTTTATATGGTTGTGGTTGGGTGTTATCAAGTTGTTTGTATAAGTCTAGAAGTTGAGCGTCAAATTTCTTAATTAAGGGGTGTTGGGGATTGTAGTTTGCTAAATTTAATGCTCGCTCGACTTGGATTTCGGCGATTGATTTTAAAATTTTAGCAGTGGTAAGGTTAGGTTCTGGAAGCGATACGCCCAGTTGTGACAATTCAGTTCTAACTTTATTTAACTCCTTTTCATTTAGGCTATTCATACCACCATTTGCGAAAACCCCGTTTAACTCTTGCTGCAATCTTTTATCTGCTAATTTATAATCTTTAATCGCATTTTCTTTATCTCCTAAATCTCGATACAGATTAGCTCTGTGAATATAATCGTCAGCAGATGAACTTTCACCATCAATGTATTTATTCCAATTTAAGATTGCTTTTTGTTTTTCACCTGATTTTTCATAAGCCATAGCTTTGTCATAGTATTTCGTCCGCTCTTGGCTTAACACAGCTTTATTATGTTCGTTAATCATGTAGGTAAAGCAACTCTTCGGAACCCCTGCTATTTTTGAGAATTCTTCTACCGAATTAAAAGTTTGGGGATTCAGAATTTTACACTCAGGAAAATTGCCAGGAACTGAGATTTGTGCAAGTAATGGAAGCGAAAAACCTAGCAGCAAAGCAGATGATGTATGAGCAATTACGGAAGGTATAGAGAATGCAAATTTCATAATTATGTAATCTATAAATATTTTTATGGGAATTAGGGATAATACTCTACCGCATTAATTTTAATGGATGATTAATTAGTAGTGTTAGCGTTTCGCTCCCTGATGGTAATTAGCGAGCAAGATGCTCGCACTACCCCAACCTATTAAAATTAACATCGTTCACCATTAATGTTCGTAGGTTGCACCTTAAACTTTATTCCTACCAATCCCATTTTAGCTTTACAATAATTGAATTTGCATAGGAGTATATCGAGTACGTATCGACTTTGTAGCGAGATTGAATGTTTTGTGATTTTGCCTTCCCACGAATCCTTTAAGGTCGAATTTATCTAAGACGGTTTTTTTAATTCTTACTCCGACAAACCTTTAATCTTTCCCGTACTTGAGGATTACTATTAAGGTAATCTTTTAACCAGTCGCATCCGCGTGTTAATAACCCATCTAAATCGTCAACAGACCAAATTAATATATCGCTACCATTAGCGGGTTGATTATTTAGGACTCGTGCAAAAATATGTTTACCATCCGGGCTGAAACCCGCGTGCAATATCAATGGAGATGAATAGTTATATTGTGCAATCAACTTACCCGATATATCCCACATACGAATAGTTCCATCATTTGAGGTTGTAAGAATACGCTTACCATCCGAACTAAATTTGGCATCTCTAACGACATCTTGATGCGGTATTTCAACTAATTGTTTACCATTGGTATCCCAAATAATTACCCTATAGTCTGGGGAAGTAGTAATAATTAGTTTTCCATCAGGACTAAACCTGGGGCTATAAATCGGTTGATTCGCTTTGAATTGTGATAACTTTTTACCTGATGTATTCCAAATTGTTGCTGTATCTCCATCAGTGGTAATAATGCGTCCATCTGAGCTAAAACTAGCGCTAGGATAATTATTTTCACTTGATGGAAACTCTACTATTTTTTCACCCGAAATATTCCGCAAAATTAAGCTATTACGATCGGATGTAGTCAGAATATATTTACCATCTGGACTCCAAGCGTAATATCCATCTTTAAATGTAGTTATTAATTCACCTGAATTAGACCAAATTCTAGTTTTATTCTTGTCAGTTGTAGGTGCAGAACCTTGGTTATCATTAGTAGTTAGAATATGCTTACCATCTGGACTAAAAGTAGCATATACTAATTTATCCTTATGTCCGGAAAGCAATAATAACTGTTTTCCCGATGTATCCCAAACACGAGCAGTTTTATCATTTGAAGCTGTAACAATTTTTTTACCATCAGGACTAAAATTAGCGCTATTAATATTATCTGAATGTCCTTCAAATCTTACCAATTGCTTACCATTAGTATCCCAAATTAATACAGACTTATTCGTTGTGGTAACAACATATTTACTATTAGGACTCCAGCTTGTTTGTGTAATATAATCTTTTGACTTAATATTTACTGAATTTCCTGGGATTATATCGGATAAATCCCAGATACGAACAATTCTATCTTCTCCAACACTAACAATATATTTACCATCAGGACTCCAACTGGCATTTCCTTGTTTTGGTGTCAATTCGTTGAGTAACCTGCCTGATGAATTCCATACTTTTATATTGTCGTTGGTTGTCAAAAATCGCTGACCATCTGGACTAAATTCTGCATTACCATTGACTACTTCATCAGATTGTATTTCTCTAATCAGCCTACCAGATAAATCCCAAAGGTAAGTTTTTACAGGAGTTGAGACTAAGATATGCTGACTATCGGCACTAAAACCAGCGTTAGTAGTTGCCCAGTTGTCAGATACTTTTAATTGTGCGATTTTTTTACCTGAAACATCCCAAACAAAAGAGTCATTAGAGTTAGTCAAAATATATTTTCCGTTCGGACTCCAATAAGCACTTTGAACATACATTGAATGTCCTGAAAGTGTTCGTACTAATTTACCCGATGCATCCCAAATTCTGGCAGTTTTATCCATAGAAGCAGTCAGAATATATTTCCCATCTGGGCTATAACTGGCACTATTAACTACATCTTGATGTGGAAGTTGTAATAGTAAATTACCAGATAAATCCCATATACGAGCGCTTTTCTCTTTAGAGGTATTAACGATACGCTTTCCATCTGGACTCATAACAGGTGGATTTCCAGAGGTAGTAATTATACGTTTTCCATCTGGGCTAAAACTGGCGCTATTGACATTTTCTTGATGTTTCAGTATCGCTACTTGCTTTCCAGAAAAGTCCCATATCCGAACTATTTTATTATAAGAAGCTGTAAGAATATGCTTTCCATCTGGACTAAATTTAGCAGTGGTTACTCCTCCATCATGTCCTTTTAATTCAGTTATCAGCTTACCCGACAAGTTCCAAATGCGAGCGGTTTTATCTGAGGAACCAGTGATAAGATACTTGCCATCATGGCTCCAGTTTACAGTTAAAATATCGTCTTTGTGGGCTACAAACTGCTTAACTTCGCGAATATTACTAGTTATTGTTTGCAAAGCTAAAAGCGGACTAGTTGCCGGATAGTTTTCTATAGAACGTCCATCTTTAACTAGTTCTTTCAACCTTTGTCCAGCATCCATTGCTGTTACTAAAGATTCAATTTGTTTTGTTTCAAATTGCTTTAACGCTGCAATTCCCGCTCGTTCTAATTTTGTACCTTCTTGAGCTTCTTGTAATTGATTATTCGCTGATGTAAAAGCAATCATTGCTCCTATCACAGAACAAATCAAAACTCCACCACCAATACGAATTTGTCGTTTAGCTTTATGTTGAGCCGTAGTTAAAGTATCGTTAGCTTGTGCTAAAATCCGACTTTCTTCTTCTTGAAGTGCTAAAGCCGTAGTTATTTCTTGTTTTTCCAATTCCTGACTAGCATTTAAAAACTGATAATCTTGCTTGCTTAAACTTTTATCCGCAGCCCAAATATTTGCGTCTTTTAATGCTTTACCGCGCAATAATCTAGAATCATCTTGACAGTTTGCAGCAAACCAAGCTGATAATGCTTCCGAATATGGTCTTAAATTCATAAGTGCTTTTTCTACCCAATTTAAATCAAAAACTGCTGCGTAAATACGGTTGTAAACTCTTAAATACCCTTGATTTTCTACAACTAAACCAGATAGCCGTAATTCGATTTGTTCTGGACTATCTTCAGCGGGTATTTGTCCTAGTTGTAAAATTTTCTGATACAAACCAAGCAATGCACCTGTATTATGCTTGCTTCTCAAAATTCTATCTTTGATGGTTTTTAAATGCGGTGGTTCATCTTGCGATTCCCAGTTTTCAATTATTTGCTGAGTTACAATTTTTTCTACAAATTCGGCTTCTGTGTCTTTGTTTTTTACTTGCTGGAAAGTTACTAATAAATCGCATAATTTCTGTGTAAGTAACGGTTGTCCTCCAGTCCATGCTAAAACTTCTTTCAAAACAGCTTGAGGATTTTCAATTTCTTCTAAACCTGCTGCTAAAGGCGAAATTTCATTTATTTGGAAGCCATTAACTTGAATAGCACAACCAATATTAAAAGGTGTTCTGACTCTATCTGCAATTAAATCGCTGGGTGTTGCTACTCCTAACAAAACAAAAGTAATTCGATTAAAATCGTTATTGAAATGACGCTTTTCATAACAACTTCTAATCCAGGCAAAAAAATCATCACCTCCAAAATTCAGACTTAGAATACTATCAATTTCATCGATGAAAATGACTATTTGACTAGTAATTTTTTCTAACAATATTTCTTCGACAAATATATCTAAACGCTGTAAAGGAGATAATTCGCTTTTATCTTTCCACCAGGTTCTAATAAATTCGCTGGGGTTAGCTATGCCAAAATTAGCAACTAACGTGTAAACTATGCCTGCATACCACTGCTCTGGATTTATTTCTT
Organism: Rivularia sp. (in: cyanobacteria); assembly: GCA_965234645.1. GTDB lineage: Bacteria > Cyanobacteriota > Cyanobacteriia > Cyanobacteriales > Nostocaceae > Rivularia. Next base: position 7,203,069 of record OZ248344.1, read on the forward strand.
TGCTACCCCTTCCAGAAATATCAATTGTTGTACAAGCGATTCCTTCTGCTTGTAATCGTTTGATTGCACGGACTTGTAAGCTCGTTTTACCCATTTGTCGGGAATTGAAAATATAGCAAAAATTGCCTGTTTTTAATTCTTTGTAAAGGTCAAAATCTGCTTGTCTAACTACATAGCTGGGAGCATCTTCCGTGAGACTTCCACCAACTTTGTAGGAAAAATTATTGTTCATGATTTAATGTTTATTCTAAGTTCGTAGTAAGGACTTTAGTCCTCTCCGGAAGGGCTTAAGCCCTGACTACGAACGATTTTCTATTACGGCTAATTAATACTAAAAATTATTGTTCATTATTTAATATTTACCTTAAGTTCGTAGTAAGGACTTTAGTCCTCTCCGGAAGGGCTTAAGCCCTGACTACGAACGATTTTTTATTACGGCTAATTAATACTAAAAATTATTGTTCATTATTTAATATTTACCTTAAGTTCGTAGTAAGGACTTTAGTCCTCTCCGGAAGGGCTTAAGCCCTTACTACGAACAATTACATTCTATTTTTGCTAATTAATACTTGTAATTGCTCTATTTGATTCTCAATTGATACGATCGCTGGATGAACTAGAGTAAACTGTGTTGTGAGTTGCGATCGCTCTTTTATCAAACTTCCCATTTTTTCATATGCAGCATTATTTATCAGGGATTTTTCTGTTCCTTTATATGGCTGCGGTTGTGTGCTTTTAAGTTGTTTATATAAGTCTTGAAGCTGAGCGTCAAACTGCTGAATAACTGGATTTTGAGGTTTGAATTGTGCTGAATTTAATGCTCGCTCAACTTCGATTTCAGCAATTGATTTCAAAATCTTAGCAGTGGTAAGATTCGGTTCTGGAAGTGATACTCCTAGTAGCGATAATTCAGTTCTAACTCGATCTAACATTTCTTGATACATGGAGTCCATACCACCGTTTCCGAAAACCCCATTTAATTCTTGCTGTAAGATTTTATCTGCCACTTTATAATCTTGAATAGCATTATTTTTATCTGCTAAATCCCGATACAAATTAGCTCTGTGAATATAAGCTTCAGGATAGTTCTGACTTTCACTAATTACTTGAGTCCAATCTGAGATTGCTTTTTGTTTTTCGTCTAGTTTTTCATAAGTTCTAGCTCTGTTTCTATATGCAAAGCCACTCCAACCCGATCTAGCCGTATTTTTCTTAATTACTTCGGTATAATCTTTAACTGCGGCTTTGTAATTTCCAATTTTATAGTAAGCGTTTGCACGTTGATAGTAGGGATCTTCAGCTTTAGGATTAAGTTGAATTGCTTGCGTGTAAGAAGAAATTGCAGCTTGTGAGTTTTTTTCGCACTCCAGTTGAAACATTCCCATGCGGGTAAAGTCAGCTGATGTATTCAGATTTGCTGGCTTAGGAGTTCTGCATTCATCAGGATTATTAGAAGCTAGGATTGGTGTAACTAACGGTAGGGAAAAACTCAGTAACAAAATAGATGATGTATGAGCAATTATAGAAGTTATAGAGAATGGAGATTTCATAGTTGTTTAATTAGGGAAGTAATCTTTTGTAGGGTGCGTTATCGTACTCGTAACGCACCATTTTAACGATATCGAAAAATTAAGTGAATGTTTAGAGGGAGGTATTAATAAGAGAAAAGCATTGGGCATCTTAGATTTTTGATGGTGCGTTAAGCGGAACGTACTACATACCCGATCAAAAATACTCATTAATTTCTTACACGACTAATTAAGTCTTCTAATTGCTTTATTTGACTATTAATGAAAATTCTTTCGGGATGCGTTGCAGTAAACTTTGTTGTGAGTTGCGATCGCATTACTTTCAAACGTTGGATTTTTATATGAGCAGCAGTCACTATTATGCCTTTTTCTATTTCTTCATCTGGCTGTGGTTGTGTATTTTCAAGTTGTTTATATAAGTTCTGAAGTTGACCGTCAAATTTCCTAATTAATGGGTTTTGAGGTTTGAATTTTGCTAAATTTAATGCTCGCTCGACTTCTATTTCTGCAATTGATTTTAAAATTTTGGCAGTGGCAAGATCCGGCTCTGGAACTGATACCCCTAGTTGTGATAATTCAGTTCTAACTTTATCCATCATTTCTTGATACATGGGATCTATACCACTAATCGCAAAAACCATATTGAAATCTTCCCGCAAGATTTTATCCGCTACTTTGTAATCTTGAATAGCATTTTCTTTATCTCCCAAATCCCGATACAAATTAGCTCTGTAAATATAAGTCTCAGCCCCAGCCCTAGCAGAGGAACCACTATCACGAATGTATTCAGTTAAATCTGAAATTGCTTTTTGTTTTTCACCTAATTTTTCATAAGCCCTAGCCCTGTTCAAATATGCAGCGTCACTCGAACCCAATCTACCTGTATTTATATTAATTACTTCGGTATAATCTTTGACTGCGGCTTTGTAATTCCCAATTTGAAAGTAAGCGTTTGCACGTTGATAGTAGGGAGCTTCAGCTTGAGGATTCAGCTTAATTGCTTGCGTGTAAGAAGAAATTGCAGCTTGGGAGTCTTTTTCGCACCCCATCTGAAAGAGTCCCATTCTTATGAAGTCATCTACTGTATTTAGATGTGGTGGCTTAGGAGTTCTGCATTCATCAGGATTATCAGAAGCTAGGATTGGTGCAACTAACGGTAGGGAAAAACTCAGCAGCAAAATAGATGATGTATGAGCTAATACGGAAGGTATAGAGAATGCTAATTTCATAATTATGTAATTGAGAAGATTTTCTGTAAAATGAAATATTAGGTTTGTAGTAAGGACTTTAGTCCTCTCCGGAAGCGCTAAAGCACTTACTACGAACTTTGATTACTAATTCCATTTAACCTTGACGGTAATTGAGTTTACAAAGGAGTATATCGAGTTCGTATCGACTTTGTAGTGAGAATTGAATATTCACGAATTTTACGAGATAAATAAATACAGCAATCGTAATATCAAATATGCCACGTTCAGTTAAAGTACGTTCTGAATTTATCTCAAAGGTAAAGTCTGCTCTACCTCGTAATGGTTATATTCGTCAAACCGATTTAGCTGAATATTTGCAAATATCTCAATCTACTATCAGCAGTTTTCTTAATGGTAAACCTGTTGATTATTTGAACTTTAGAGAAATTTGTCAAGCTCTAAGTTTGGAATGGCAAGATATCGCGGATTTAACGGTAGAAACATCACCTGTAACACCTACGATATCAAACTCACAAATATCTTCATTCCAATCTCTAGAACATCCATCCGGATTAGTACCGTTGAATTCGCCATTTTATATCAAGCGTTTTCCCATCGAAGAGCGATGTTACGAACAAATCAACCAACCCGGTTCTTTAATTAGAATTAAAGCACCCAGACAAATGGGTAAAACTTCACTTTTAACAAGAATTATTGATAAATCGGAATCGCAAGGAGATAGTACTGTAACTTTAGATTTCCAACTTGCAGCACGGCAAATTTTTGTTAATTCAGATAAATTTTTACGCTGGTTTTGTGCCAGCATCGGTTTAGCTTTAAATATTCCTAATAAAATTAACGAATATTGGGATTTAGCGGAAATTGTTGGTAGCAGTATGGCGTGTAAAGCTTATTTTGAGGAATATCTATTACCAACAATTAACAAACCCCTAACGCTTGGTTTAGATGAGGTTGATAAAGTTTTTGAATATCCAGAAATTTACAGAGATTTTTTTGGATTGCTGCGGGCTTTACATGAAGAAGGTAAACGAAGAGAAATTTGGAAAAAGTTGCAATTAATAATTGTACATTCTACAGAAGTTTACGTTCCTCTCGATATTAACCAATCACCTTTTAATGTAGGCTTTTCTGTAGAGTTACCTGAATTCGATCGCAAACAAATTTTAGATTTAGCTCAAAGACATCAACTTAATTTGAACGATACTGAAGTTGAAAAAATTATGAATTTGGTGGGCGGGCATCCGTTTTTAATCCGGCTTACTCTTTATCATATAGCGAGTGAAAATGTTACTCTGACGCAAATATTAGAAAATGCGACTGGTGCGAAGAGTATTTATGCAGATCATTTACGCCGTCAAAGTTTAATTCTGACGCAACAGCCGGATTTAGCAAAGGCGATGAAAGATATAATTAGTAATAATAGTGATAATTTGTCAACTGTAACTAAGTTTAAATTACAAAGTATTGGCTTAGTCAAATTACAAGGAGATAATGTAATACTAAGTTGCGATTTATATCGTCAGTATTTGCAGATTCCGTGAAAATCAGTTATCAATTATTATGATTTAGCCGAAGCGGATGGGGTAGATATGTTTGTAGTTCCCGCTTTTGTGGAAGTGAAGCAAAAAGCGGAAGAATTAAACTAATTTTAAAACACAATTCAAATATTATTCCGGTTGCAATTTTGACATATATTATTTATATAATCCCGGTTTTTTCTTTATATAAATACTTAATTATGATTTTTCTAGTTATATAAAATACTTTTCATATCTTCTTTCGTCTTTTTTATTCTCTACTCCCCTTCGGGTTGCGCCACTTGCTACAAGTCGGGGAACCCGCCCAACGCAGTGGCTTACCTACTCCCTTTTTTTTAGTTAATAACTAACAACTACCTCTTTAATAACTTCCATTGTAAGATAATAAAATTTCATCTACCTTTTCTAAGCTCAAATTTTCTTGTTCTGCTAATACTTTAATTTTCTGTGTAACTAACCTAATTTGAGTTGAATCTAAGTTAAGTCCGAGTTGATTCACCCGATTAGTAACTGCATGAGTTCCTGTTAGTTTATGGTTGATTAATACGGAGCGGGTTATCCCAAAATCTGCGGGAGAAATTAGTTCGTAGGTGTTGGAATTATTCAAAATTGCTTTTGTATGAACTCCAGCTTTATGAGTAAAGGCATATTCACCAACTATGTAATGATTAAAGGGAATTTCGATTCCAAGTTTATTCGCGACAATTTGATGCAAATTCAAAAGATTCTTGAGGTTGTATTTATTACGTAAAGCTTCAGGATCGAGGGTATATAAACGAGCAATTAATCCAGCTAAAGGAGTAATCCCATTTCGTTCGCCAATTCCTAATACTGTTGTATCGAGATGGGTAGCACCGGCTTCAAAGGCTGCATAACTATTTGCGATCGCGCACCCGGTATCATTATGAGCGTGAAACTCGATATCTTGAGAAAAACATTGACGTAAAGTCTGTACTAATTGAGAGACTCGATCGGGTGTTGCAACACCAACTGTATCGGAAATTCCCAAACGATTAACTATTCCTAATTCTGCAATGGCAAGATAAACTTTCAACAAATCTGAAAACGAACTTCGGAAAGAATCTTCTGTGGAAAAACGTAGTTCTGTTTCCGGGCTTTGTTGATGAATGAAGGTAATAACTTGACTGGCAAGATCGATTACTTGGTTAATTTCTTTACCATGACCAAATTGGCGCAATAGTGGAGAAGTTGCCATAAATATATTGATACCATTAACCCCCGTATCTAAGGCTTTTTTAGCATCATCTAAATTACAGCGAATGTGTGTTAACACTTTTGCTTGCAAGCCTAATTGAGCTAAAACCTGACAATCTTTAAATGATTGAGGGGAAGCACAGGGAGATGTAACTTCTATGTATTCCACTCCAAAGGCATCAAGTTCTCTTGCTATTTCAATTTTATCTTCACAAGAAAAGTTAGCATAGCAAGATTGTTCGCCTTCACGCAAAGTAGAGTCAATAATCGCTAACTTACTAAATAACATTGACTACATTTCATAACAGCTTGGTTTATTTTACAGCAGTTTAGTTTCATAGTATTCAGTTTTTTTGAAAATAAATCTGATTTTTCTTACTTTTCTTACCTAATTAGATATTTTTACAGAAATTAATATTGCTTTAAAGATTTTTATTTGAAGATGAGCAATTCGAGTAGTAAAATGTACAAACTGATTTATTATCTCGCTATAAATACTTGTAAAAAGGTTAAATTAAATAATGTTCGATCGCAATAAAAGTCTGCAAGGTAGAACAACTATAGTGACAGGTTCGGGTCAAAATATTGGTAGAGCGATCGCTTTACTTTTTGCTTCATGTGGTGCTAATGTTGTCATTAATGGTCATAGCGATCGAGAAGCGATTGAAACAGTTGCTCAACAAGCTCGCGATTTAGGCGCTGGAGCAATTGCGATCGTGGCAGATGTCAGCGATCCTAATGCAGTTCAAAAAATGGTTGATACTGCAACTGAAAAATTTGGCGCGGTTGATATTATTGTTTCTAATGTTTCACTCAGACGAAAACAATCTTTCTTTGATATTTCAATTGAGGATTGGCATCAAGTTATAAACACCAATTTAAATTCAGCATTTTATCTTGCCAAAGCAGCAGCAGGGGGGATGAAAGCTAGAGGATGGGGGAGAATTATTCATATTTCTGGCTACGACGGAACAATCGGAGCATCCCACCGCGCTCATAACGTTACTTGTAAAGGAGGTTTGGATGCTTTGGTAAAGGCGATCGCTACAGAATTAGCACCATACGGAATCACGGCAAATGCAATTAGTCCCGGCACAATTGATACTAATCGTATTGCTGAAAATTACCCCAATTTAGAAGCTAAATACGAACTTCTCAAAAAGCTCATACCCGTGCGTCGTTTGGGTACTTGTGAAGATATCGCAGAAGCTTGTTTGTATCTCGCTTCAGATTATAGCGGTTTTGTCAACGGTCAAGTAATTCAAGTTAATGGTGGCGCGTTGATGATTTCTTCTCATTTAGAACCAATCCTTGAATGAATGGGAAAACAGGTGTATTATTAGTACTCCTTTTCATTTGTTTTTATTACTAACAAAGGTTCGTAGTAAGGGCTTCAGCCCCTCCGGATTTAGGGAACCTAAGCCCCTACTACAAACCTGTTAAGATTTTCGTGTTTCAATGAAATAGCCGTGCGTCTAACACAACGGCAATATTAGGGAAAGAACATCTACACCCCAATTTGGCTCCCCTACAAAATCCAAAATCCAAAATCCAAAATCCAAAATCCAAAATACTCTTGCGGTAGATTAAAAAATCACGCGATAGATAGATACATTTGCCTACCAATTTTCCATATATAAAACTATATGCGAATAATTACTATGGGGGGAAGCGACTATCATTACTCAATCATCAGATGTTGTCATCAATAAACGCCAAGATTTTGTTATTGCTCAAGCTTTGGAAAATGCGTTAGAAATTGCTGATTTTTGTCAATCAAATGCTGCAAATATTGATACAAATGGCGCTTTTGCCAAACGGGAATTTGAGTTAATTGCTCAAGCCGATCTATTGACTGCACCGCTACAAGCTTCGTTTGGGGGATGGGGTGCGGGATTTAATAGTAATGTGATGTACGAAACATTAATGTTACTTAAACATATCGGGCGCGGTAATTTGGCGGTTGGTAGGGTTTATGAAGGACACGTTAATGCTTTACAGTTAATTCAGACTTTGGGCACTAAAGAGCAAATTGAAGCATATGCTCGTGATGCTCGTAACGGTAAAATTTTCGGGGTGTGGAATGCGGAAGCCAACGACGGTGTAAAGGTTATTCCCATAGATAATTGCCGATATCGTCTTGAAGGTGCAAAAACTTTTTGTTCTGGTGCGGGTTATGTGGAACGTCCTTTTGTGAATGGGGTGTTACCCGACGGTGGCTGGCAAATGTGTATAGTACCGATGGAGAAAGTGAAGACGGTAAGCGATGAAAGTTGGTGGCAACCTCCGGGAATGAAGGCGACAGCGAGTTTTAAAATAGATTTTACTGGGGTGGAATTATCCCAAAACGATTTAATTGCTCAACCGGGGGATTACTACCGTCAGCCTTGGTTAACGGCTGGGGTGATTCGGTTTGCTGCGGTACAGCTAGGAGGTGCAGAAGCTATATTTGATGCGACTCGCGAGTTTTTGCGGCTTTTGCAACGTACCGAAGACGCTTATCAAAAACAACGCTTGGGTAAAATGGCGATCGCAATTGAAAGCGGTAATCTTTGGTTAAAGGGTGCGGCAGATAAAATCGCTGCTTATGCTCCAGTTTTTGCAGGTTATGCAACGGTACCGAATCCGAAAAAAGACCAGTTGGTTGCTTATACTAACATGGTGCGAACTGCCATCGAACAAATTTGCATCGATATCATGCAGCTTTGCGAGCGTTGTGTAGGAACTCGCGGATTGCTACCACCTCACCCGATGGAACGTTTAATTAGAGACTTAACTTTATACTTGCGTCAACCAGCCTTTGATATTGCGATCGCCAATCCTGGTGAATACGCTGCAAATGAAACCTCATCTGTACATTCGCTGTGGAAATGAAACAGCTAACTAATCCCGACATTTTACCCCTGCGGACAATTGACAATATTGCTCAAAGTCCCATTCTTGTGGTTGCACCGCATCCCGATGATGAGACTTTAGGCTGTGGAGGTGCGATCGCTTTATTACGTTCTCTCAACTGCCACGTCCGCGTAATGGTGATGAGTGATGGTACGCTTTCACACCCCCGCTCTCGGAAATATCCCGCACCTAAATTAAAGGCTTTACGTGAAAGTGAAACGATTGCAGCCTTGTCTGTATTGGGAATAGAAACTAAATATATAGATTTTCTCGGTTTACAAGATGGCTCAATTTCCACATATTATTCCCAGAAAAGAAGAAACGCCATTGTTGCTTGCTGTGAAAAGTTAATAGAAATTAATCCCCAAACCATATTTTTACCTTGGCGTTACGATCCGCATCCAGACCATCGCGGTACTTGGAGTTTAATTAATACAGCTTTATCATGCATATCTTTAAAACCCCGAATCATAGAATATCCGATTTGGGATTGGGACCCCCAACAACGTAAAAGTATACCAGATTCCGAACAAATAGACTGTTGGCGGTTGGATATTAATAAAGTTTTGGAATTGAAGACACTTGCAATTCAAGCCTATCGTTCTCAAACCACCGACTTAATCGACGACGATCTCGAAGGATTTCGTCTTTCTCCCCAAATGCTGGCTAATTTCGCTCGCCCTTGGGAAGTTTATTTATCAGTGAGCAGTGAACAGTGAACAGTGAACAGTGAACAGTTAGGAGTTAGCAGTTATGAGTTATGAGTTACGAATGTAGTGGGAGCGTCTCGCTCCCTATATCTACTTACTCTACCCCCTCTCCCCCCTCTACCCACTCTACCCCCTCTATCTCCTAGTACCCTTGTCCCCCCCATCTCCCCATCCCCCCATCCCCCCCATCCCCCATTCCATGAAACTAGCAATTTTCGACATCGATGGTACGCTTACGCAAAGGAACGATATAGATACTCAATGCTATGTAAAAGCGTTTGCAGAGGAATTTCAAATTACAGGAATTAATACTAACTGGAGTGATTACGGACACACTACTGATTCAGCGATTTCTATCCAGATTTTTCAAGATTTTTGGGGACGCGCTCCCAAGGAAGAGGAGTTGTTAAAGTTAAAAAACCGCTTTGTACAACTGTTGAAGTCGAGTTATGCAGTTGATAATCAAATGTTTTTAGAAACACCTGGAACGTTGGATATGCTGCGTAAAATTGCGGGTACAGATTGGGCGATCGCATTTGCTACGGGTGGATGGTTGGATTCTGCTTCTATGAAACTTGAAGCGATCGGATTGAATTTTACTAAATTTCCCATAGCTAGCGCTGATGATAGTATTTCGCGGGAAGAAATCGTGAAGACGGCTATATCTAGAGCCAAGGAAAAGTATGGTGTTGCCGATTTTGAAAAAATAGTTTGCATCGGAGATGGAATTTGGGATGTTCTCACAGCGGTACAGTTGCAATTACCTTTTGTCGGGGTTACTAGCGATCGACAGGTGCTACAAGATGCTGGTGTAAAGCAAATTATTACAGATTTTACCGATTTTGATGGATTTTTAGAAGCCTTAAATAACGCCGGTATTCCACAGCAGCAGTACGTGCAAAAATCATCTTTACCAGCAAGTTATTTTGAAGCCCTTTATACTACCGATCCCGATCCGTGGAAGTTTGAAACCAGCGAGTATGAAATAAAAAAGTATCAAGCTACCCTAGCCGCTTTACCAAAACAGTATAATAATGCTTTTGAAATTGGTGGTTCCATCGGTGTTTTAACTGAGCAATTAGCAGATAAATGTAAATCTTTGCTTTCAGTTGATGCATCTAAAATCGCTCAAGAGCAAGCAATTGAACGTTGTAAGCATCTTTCTCAAGTACGGTTTGAGGTGATGTGCTTACCGCAGCAATTTCCCGAAGAAATGTTTGATTTAATATTAGTTTCTGAAGTTGGTTATTACTTGTGTTGGGAAGATTTACAAAAAGCGCGGCAACTGCTAATAGAACATTTACAACCGGGGGGACATTTATTATTAGTGCATTGGACTCTTTATGCTCAAGATTATCCTTTAAACGGCAATGAAGTTCACGATGCTTTTATGGAATTCACTCCCGATAAACTGCGACATTTAAAAGGGCAAAGAGAGGAAGAATATCGCCTGGATCTATTTGAGCGAGTTTGAACAGTGAACAGTTAGCAGTGAACAGTTAACAGTTGGCTGGGAACCCATAAGCGGGAGGCTCTGCCTCCAAAGTTGACCGGAGGCAGAGCCTCTAACTACTGTATTCCTTGCCAGAGACAAGGAACAAGAGAACTTCGCGTTCCTTTGCGTTTACCTTAGCGTTCCTTTGCGTTTCGCAAATCTCCCAGAATCTTCCGCAACTGTAGAATCGCTTCCCGAATATCCACCTCACCCCAACGATCGAGCCAAATTCCTTGTTGTAAAGAACGCTGTTCGATACGTTCAAACAGAGAATTGAAGGATTGAGGCTGATGCAATTGTTGGATGAGCCATTGAGTATCTATTCCAAAAGTGTCTGCTAATTCTTCTATATTTGGAGTAGATCGATCGCCCTTGAGAATACACCACCAAAGTACCCACAGTTGATGACGCGCTCGAAAACGAGTTGCGATCGCTTCACCTGGTTCAACCATAAAAGCCTGATTTCCCGTTTTTGTCCATTGGTTCAACTGGTTAGCTAAACCGACTTCACTACGTCCGGTAACTCTAGCGGTAGTTACAACTTTTACTAAAGGACTGTGGCGAAACCGAGCATTTACACGCAGTAAAGCACGGTAAAAAGCTTCATCTTCGGGAGTTCTGACGGCGGGTAAACCTCCAGCCAAAGCATACATTTCTACCGTTACCGCCAAACTAGCGCCGTAATGTTGAAAATGTCGGGGAAACGGATCGTAAAAATTTGGATTGAGATAACTTTCTAACTCTGCAATTAAATAACGGTAGCCGACTTCTCGCAAATAGCAGGCTCTAACATGGGGATTTAATCTACTGCGTTGATTGCTATCAATAGTAATTCTTCCACCTACAGCATCAACACCGCGATTGATTTCATACAAATTAGCAGCTATCCAATTACAACTAACTTGCGAATCACCATCAGTAGAAGCAATAACCCCGCGTCTGCGTCCCAAACCGTGCAAACGATGGTATGCTTCATCCATTAACATTTTGCGGACTCTGCCAATATAAGCCTCAGTTGGGGGTAGAGTTACTTCAACAACGTGCAGCGCTAACTCTGGATTTTGGGCTGCGAAATTGTTTGCGAGATCCGCAGAATCATCGCTACAATTATTTGCTAAAACAATGATTTCGTAACGTTTAAGATCGAAACGTCGTCCATGCAAATCTATTTGCTCAGCTAAAGCCTTAAGAGTACTATGAAGGGTTTCGGCTTCATTCCGAACGGGAACGATCGCACATATTTCGCATTCTCTTAGCGGTGGTATTTTTACTAAAGGTTGAGTAAACTGCCGTTGGAATATAGCTTCTGATGTAACTACCTGCAAAAGCCTATCCATAGAAAACTTCTCTTGATTCGCGAAGAACCAAATAATCGCTGTTCATTTATTTATAATTCAAGCTTTTAGAATTGTTTAATACAGTTTAAGTTTCATTTGTTTTTAGTTATTTTTACTCCGCCCAAAGTAATATTATTCCTATTTTTATTAACAAATAATTTCAGCAAATTAATACTTGATTAATTTACCGATTTATAATTAATATTCCTCAAGGTATATATATTGGGGTTTGTCTTAGTGAAAATTAAGAAACCCGGTTTTTGTAGGGAGAGGGGGGACAAGGGGATGGGGAGACAAGGGGATGGGAGGATAATTATTAACTCCTCACTCCTAACTCCTCACTCCTAACTCCTAACTACTCCCTACTTCTTCTTAATCGGAATCTCTACTACAAATTCCGCACCTCGATCGGGTGCAGAATGAAAATACAGCTTACCATCATGTTTTTCAGTAACAATTTGATAGCTAATTGAAAGTCCTAATCCCGTACCTTTACCTACTGGTTTAGTAGTAAAAAATGGGTTGAATATTTGCTCTTGAATCTCTGGAGGTATACCAGGACCGTTATCTGCAATGGAAATTGTTACCCAATCTTTATCGATAACGGATGTTGATATTTGAATTTCACTGGGGTTTGATTTTATTTCCTGGGGTGTACGCTGTTTGTTATGTTCTTCTAAAGCATCTATAGCATTTGTTAACAAATTCATAAACACTTGATTCAGTGGTTCCGGATAACAATTTACGAGTGGTAATGCTTCGTAATCCTTAACAATCTTTATCTGTACGGTATTCGCTTCTGGTTTAAGTCGATTTTGTAAAATCATCAAAGTGCTATCAATACCATCGTGAATATCAACTTGCTTTACTTCCGCTTCATCCAGACGCGAAAAGTTACGTAAAGATAAAACAATGTCGCGGATTCTATCGGTTCCTACCTGCATTGATTGAAATAAGCTCGGAATATCTTCAAACAAAAATTCTATCTCTGTTTCTTTGAAATATTCTTGAATTTCTGCAACTGGTTGTGGATAATGCTGCTGATACAGTTTCAAACATTTCATCAATTCTTGAGTATATTCATCGGCGTGTTGCAAATTACCGTGAATAAAGCCGACTGGATTGTTGATTTCGTGAGCAATACCTGCGACTAATTGACCTAAAGAAGCCATTTTCTCAGATTGAATCATTTGAATCTGAGCTTTTTGTAAGTCTTTTAAAGTTTGAGTTAACTGTTCGGCTTGCTCGCGGGTTTTACCTAACAAATTAGCTTGTTTCAAAGCTACACTTAACTGTGCTGCTACTTGGGTAACAAACTGGATTTCCTCATCTTTCCAACTGCGATAATAACCACATTGGTGAACGCACAAAAGCCCCCATAAACGTTTACCTTCCATCAAAGGAATAAGAATGTATGCTTTGATTTGAAATTTCTCTAATATATCAACATAACAATCTTGATAACCTGCTTTATAAATATTAGAGACTGCTAAAACTTTTCCTTGAGTGTATTGAGGTACATAACGTTCGCCAAAACAATAGTCTTCAAAATGCAAATGTAATGCTGGTTCAAAGTCGGCTAATACGTCTTCAGCAATAAACTCACCATCGCAATAGTTGCTGTTTTCATGAAAGTGAAATACTGCTACTCGATCGGCTCCAAGACTGCGCCTAATTTCTTGGGCTGTTGTTTTAAAAATAGTTTCTAAATCGAGGGATTCGCGAATCTTAGCAACTACATCAAATAGAATCTGCTGCTGTTGTGCATATTGAAGCTGTTCGTCAGCGCGAAATTGAGTTTGAGAAAGTAAATCTGCACTTTGAATTGCTACCCCTAATTGATTGGCAACTTGAGCTAAAAATTCAACTTCTAAATTCTCCCATTCACGGGTTGCTGTATGTTGATAAGCTGCTAATAATCCCCATAATTTTTGACCGACAAAAATCGGAGTTATGGCATAAGCACGAATTTTAAATTGTTCTAAAATATCTAAATGACATCTCACGTGTCCGGCTTGATAAATATCGTTAACTGCATAACTTTCATTCTGGCGATATCTACCACCTTTTGTTTCTTGTAAATGAGTATCTACCCAATATAAATTTTTTCCAAAAGGGTTAACATTAGTCCAATTAACTTCAGGAATCCCAAAATTGCTGACAAATTCACCACTCCAATCTTCATTAAACCGATAAACCCCAACTCTTTCCACCTGCAACAGTTTACAAACTTCCTGAGATGTAGTTTCAAGAATCAAATCTGTATTAGAAAAAGACCGAATTTTTGTGACTACATCAGTTAGAGTTCGTTGCCGTGCGTTCGATTTTTCTAACTCAATTGCCTGTTGTTTCGACTGTTGTAGAAATTCCGCTTGCTGAATCGCAACCCCAAGCTGCCCACCCACCTGAGACAAAAATTCTACTTCGTAATCCAGCCATTGACGCGGTGACGAATGTTGATAAGCTGCCAATAAACCCCATAGTTTCGGACCAATAAAAATTGGTGCCAAAACATAAGCCCGAATTTTAAATTGTTCTAAAATATCTATATGACAGCGTGAATGCCCCGCTTTATAAATATCGGCGATCGCAAAACTTTCATTATTACGATAACGCCCGCCTTTTGTTTCCTGTAAATGAGTATCTTGCCAAACTAAATTTTTACCAAAAGGATTAGTTGTTTCCCACTGAGATTCCACCGTACCAAAATGACTGATAAATTCACCACTCCAGTCTTCATTAAATTGGAAAATTGCTGCTCTTTCTAACTTCAACAGCTTGCAAAGTTCTTTACAAGTAGTATCGAAGATAAATTTAGTATCCAACGATGAGCGAATATTCCCCACCACTTCCATCAAAGCCCGCTGTCGTGCAACTGCGTTTTGTAACTTTGCAGTCTGCCGCTCTGCTTGTGCGGAAGTTTCCGCTTGCTGCATTGCTATTCCTAAATAGCTGCCAGCTTGATGCAAAAATTCTACTTCATCATCTAACCAGTCACGCGCTTCGGAATGTTGATAAGCAGCAAGTAACCCCCATAATTTGGAACCTGCAAAAATTGGTGCGATCGCATAAGCGCGAATCTGAAATTGTTCGAGTACTTCTATATAGCAGCGAGGATAATCAGCAGCATAGACATCGCTAACAGAATAAGACTCATTTTTTATATATTTTCCACCTTGGCTTTTTTGTAAATAGGTATCTTCCCAAACCAAGTTTTTTCCAAAAGCGCGAATATCATGCCAAGGAGTGCGTGCAAATCCGAAATTATTTACAAAACTTCCACTCCAATCTTCGTTGAATTTATAAAGTGCAACTCTTTCTACACCCAAAAGCCAACAAATATCTTGAGAGGTATCCGCACAAAGAGATTCCAAATCCACCGACGCACGAATCCTTGCAAGGATGCGATCGAGTACCTTTTGATACTGCATCATGCGCTTTAATTTTCCTTGACATTCTCCAGATGTTATATAAGTTGATTCGTAAACGCTTTCTGGCATGATTAAAATTATATGTATTACTGTTAAGTTTATTGTTCCCAATTAAACATAAGATTTACACATAAGTTTGATAAGTTTTCTATTTTGAAAAACGTCTAATTTAAATGTCCAAGTGAATTTACTTAAGTGAAAACTCGGAAACCCGCTATCTTCAAAATACCGGGTTTATTTTATTTTTGATGAGTAATCGGAATCTCAATTACAAACTTCGTTCCTTTTGTAAGAGTAGAATCAAAATATAACTTGCCGCCGTGTTTATCTGTAATAATTTCATAGCTGATAGATAAACCCAAACCCGTGCCTTTTCCTACTTGTTTCGTCGTAAAAAATGGGTTAAAAACTTTTCCGTGAATCTCTGGCGGAATTCCACAAGCATTATCAGCAATAATGATTTTTATATAATTATTTTCAACTTTTTGAGTATAAATTTTAATCTGACTGGAAATATTTGTATCATTTTCCTCAAAAGCATCAATAGCGTTAGCAATAATATTCATAAACACTTGATTTAACTGACTCGGATAGCATTCAATAACAGGAATATCACCATATTCTTTAACTACTTGAATTTCAGAATGTTTGGATGTCGCCCTTAACTTATTGCCCAGAATCATTAAAGTACTATCAATCCCATCATGAATATTAACCTTTTTGAATTCAGCTTCATCCAGACGGGAAAAATTACGCAGCGATAACACAATTTTATAAATACGTTCGGTTCCCACCTCCATAGAATCAAGTAATTTCATGAAATCTTCTTTGATAAAATCCAAGTCAATTTCTGCAATTTTCTCTTGAATCTTTTGCAGAGGTTGAGAATATTCTTGCTGATAAAGTTCTAATAATTCAATAAAATCGCGAGCATATTCTCTTGCAGGAACAAGATTGCTATAAACAAAGCTAACCGGATTATTAATTTCATGAGCTACTCCCGCTACCATTTGTCCCAAACCAGACATTTTTTCGCTTTGAATCATCTGGGCTTGAGTGCGCTGAAGTTCTAATAAAGTTTTTTCCAACTCTTGAGTTTTTATATTCAGTCTTGCTTCTATTTCTTTTCTTTCAATAATCTCTTTTTCTAAACCTGCATTTAACGCTGACAATTTCGGAACATTAGGAATAGCTAACAGCTTTGGAATTAACCAAAAAAGTAAAACTGCCGTACCTAAAGATATTACCGCAGTAGAAGCCTTTAGCCAACCAGAAACCCAATAATTAGGATGCCATAGAGTCCAAACTTCCGCCAAATGCGTAAAGCCGCACAAAATAATAAAAGCACCAAAACAAAGAAACATCCAATCAAAAGGAACATCTTCTCGTTTCTCAACTATATAGACAAGCATGATGGGAATTAAAAAATAAGCCACCGCGATCGATGAATCTGAAATTAGATGCAGCGAAACTAACCCAGTTTTCCACAGATAACAATGCCCGTGAGGAATAAATATGGTAGATAGCATTTCTTACTAGTTTAACCTTGTAAATATGTAAAAAGTAAGGTGATTTTACACTTACCTTTTAAATGAGATGGGGTAGATGGGGGAGATAGAAGAATACAAACTTCAAAATCTAAACTAAAATTCAATACTTTTCACATCTTGCATCATTCTTAATAAGCCTCGTAAACCACCTTGGAATAAATTCCCAGGCTTATAGTCAAAGTCATCTAAAGATGACTAAGTAAGACATAAGAATGCATTTTAACTGACATTTTTCACCATTCTCGTTAAGCCCAAATAAACCCGGTTTCTTGCTCGTCGCACAACGAAATAATCATAGTTTCACCAAAAGTAAAGAGGTTTCTGACAAAATCTAAAATCTAAAATTAAAAACTCCTAACTCTTAACTTCCTCATCCGAATCTTTGGCTACTTTCATCACAAAATCGATCAGCCAAGGTCCCAAAGCGATAATAATTAACATTCGCGTCAACTGCATTGCTAATACTAAACCCGTGTCACCACCTAACTGCATTACGGTAGCAACCATCGCTTCCAAACCTCCAGGAGTAAACCCTAATAAAGAGGTAATAATATCAACGTGAGTAAATACATGAAATTCATATCCAACACCAAGACATAAAAGAATCAACGAGATTACCAAACCGATTTCAATTAACACCGCTTTCAAAAGTTTATTCGCAGTTTTAATATCAAATTTAACGCCAATCGAAATCCCTACAAATAATAATCCCGTCGCGAATAACCATTGAGGAACCTGCAATTCATAAGGAGAACTCCAAAACACCGCTAACCCGACTAAAAACGTACCTAAAAACCCAGAAGCAGGTAAACGCAACAGATTTCCACCCCACATTCCCACAACACAACATCCACCCAATACGATTAAATTCAACCACATCGGAATTGAAGGATTATTTGTTGTTGTTAGTGGTGCGATCGCCGTTGTAATAGAGTTATTTAAATCGGCAGGAAAAAAGAAACCAGCCGCGCTCGGTATCAGTAAAACCACTAATAACAAACGTAGGTATTGAAACACCGCTACTGCAACAGCATCCGCTCCCATTTCTTCGGCGATCGGAACAATACTAGAAGCAGCACCGGGAATAAACGCTACGAACCCCGTAACTTTATCTATACCAGATAAGCGTGATAATAGATATCCGTGAAACAAGCTCAAACTACCAGAAATTAACACGCATAACAGCAAAGGTACCGCATAAGTCGTAGCTACATTTATTGTGTCCCAAGAAAAACGTACCGCAGTAGCTAAGGCAATAAACGCCTTACCAAAAGTAATAAAAACCTTCGGTAATGGTTGGGGATTACCTTGGATAGTCGAATAAATAATTCCCCCAATCATCGAACCCAACAACCAACCAACAGGAATTTGCAACCAGCTAAATACGAAACCCGCACATATTCCTATAGTTAGCTGCCAGACAATTGTTGTTATTTGGGGTAAATAGGAAAAAAGCTTCTCTCGCCATTGCTGAGAATCAGATTGTAAAGAGAAAATTTTATTAATCACAAAGTAATGTTCAAATAAATATATTTACATTAAGAATTAAATCATTAATTCTCATCCTAGTTTATCTTGCTTTTTAAGTAAGTTGGTTGGAAAAATTGTATTATAGGTTTCAAAAAAGCAAATTATCCAACAGCAAACTCTGTAAATTGTCGTTTAAAAGCCGAATGAAACCCTAATACAATATCTTGTTTGCTAATTCCTCGCTCTACTAATTCATTTGCAACACCACCTTCAGTTCCATCATGCTGTATCCATATTTTATGATCT
Organism: Rivularia sp. (in: cyanobacteria); assembly: GCA_965234645.1. GTDB lineage: Bacteria > Cyanobacteriota > Cyanobacteriia > Cyanobacteriales > Nostocaceae > Rivularia. The sequence goes on from OZ248344.1 coordinate 7,221,756, forward strand.
TTAATATCAAGATGAATAATACATCCATAGATTCTTCGTTGATTTGACCAACCTACATGGATTAATTGATAATGTTTTCTTTCTATATCAAAAACAATTTGAGGCTCTACATCTTCGTTAATTGATTTTATTGCACCATGTTCTTGTAAAATATCTTGGATTATTTGACGATACTGTTCTAATTTTTCCATGTCACAATTACCTTTTTCACAGGGTCATATATTATTAATTTTACTCGATAGCGTTTTATAAAATGGATTTTACAACATCTCCGGAAAACATTTATATATTTTCAAATTTACACAAAAACCTAACCCCCCTACCCCCCTTCCCTACCAGGAAAGGGGGAAAATTAAGTCTTTTTCATTTCTGGAGATGTCTATTTAATTATAGATAACTTGAAACTAGCGATCGCACAATCTCAAATTTCCTTCACTCTCCATACTTCCATCAGAAACCCATCCTTCCACCGGAAAACTTATCGCCACCCAACTACGATTTTCTCTATTAATAATTGTCGCCGGAAAAGACCCAGGTTTTACCGTTTCACCATTACCAATGACTCGTAAAAATTGAGATTGACGTGTTGGTTCAGACCAAATTAATACACCTCCGACAGAAGATTTGACGCGGAGACAATCAACATATTTCAAACTACTTTTAATTGCGGTACTAGTATAAGTATGTAAAAAACGCTTTCCATCTCCACAAGCAAACTCTACTTTTCCCGTACCGATACGATTAACTCTATTACTCAAGCGAAACCAATATTTTATTTCAGATTCAGGAAGTTTGGAAGAGGTTTTACAAGCATTTTCAAAGTCTAAATATCCCCCTAATTCCAAATTTGAGAAACCGGAATCAAAATCTGCATCTTTAACTTCAGCTTTTGAGCGCCACAAACTCCAACCGGGTTCTGGTTTATTCTCAATACCGTTAGGATTGCCAGTATCAGCCTTTACCGTCACAGGCAATAATAAAGCGATCGCGCCAATAATCGTGAAAAAGTTTGTAGTAATACATTTAGCCCTTATCATAACTAAAGCTCGGAGTGGGAACTTATATTTATTGATATTCACTTACTGAAAATTATTAACTAAATTTTTTACTAATCATGAATCCCGAACAACATACTATTCAAGGCATTTACGAAGTTTGTATTGGAGTGAACGAGCCTATTTCCGCAATTCAATATTGGCAACAATTCGGTTATCGCATCGGTAATACTGGTGAATTAAACGCCGCCCAAGCTAAGAAATTATACGGTGTAAATTCTGCTTTACGTTCGATTCGACTTTACCATCAAAATTCAGATCATGGCTTAATCCGTTTGATGATTTGGCAAAACCCTATTAACGAAGGGTTGGGTATTAGTTCGATGAAAGTTAAAGGTAATCGTTGGGCTACTACATTAACAAATGATTCTTTAAACATTTTAAATCATGCCGAGTTAGCGGAAGCCGCCGGTGAAACTATTAAATATACCAATCCTCGCTGGGAAGTTATTTATAACAAAGAAAGAAAAAGCCGTCCTTTTTTAGATGAAACTGTAGGTGTGCGAGAAATGCTGCTGCTACAACCTTTAACCCGACAGGTTATATTTCAAAGGTTTGGCTATGATTTACCTTATTACGGAAATATCAATGAAAATTCCCCTTTCAAAACCAGCCAGTTTACTCATATGGGGATGATAGTTCAAGATGATAGCAAAGAAATTTTGAAGTTTTACGCTGAAGGTTTGGGTTTATTGCGGGTGCGCGATGATGTAGAAACTAGTTACGAATCTTCTTTAGCCGCAAGAGAAATCTTTGATTTACAGCCCGGTGAAAAGTTTTTTGTCACAGCTTTTGACGATCCGTGTTCTTCTGCAACTGATATATTTGCCGCACGTTCTGGTAGACTTTATATTATTCGTTTTCCTGAATCTATTGCTTTAAAAGCAGAATTTGAGAAAGCGCGATCGGGATGTTTGGGAATGTGCTTGTATACTTACCGCGTATCTGATATAAACTATTATTTTGAACGCATTCAGTCAACTTCCGCCAAAAATATTACAGCAATTGAGAATAATGAATTTGGGGAAACCAGTTTTTCTTTTATTGCACCAGATGGTTATCAGTTAACAGTTATCAGTTAACATCAGTAATTTATATTTGACAACTTAAGGCATCTAGACTGGTTTGTTAGGGTTAACGCGATCGGTGCAAGATGTTAATTTTAACTGACTTTTTGCACCATGAGTAACTTGCCTAAAGAAACCCGGTTTCTTTTCGTAAAAACATGATTTTTTCGTTGTGTAACGAGCAAGAAACCGGGTTTCTGACTCTGGTGCAAGATGTTAATTTTAATGGATTTATGCTGCAAGACTGACATTTAAAGTCTCAGGTGTATTTTAATCAGTCCACTTGATAAATATGTTACAGCATGGTTACGGTTGTATTTTTACCATAGGTTATTGTATTGCGCTACAGATTGTCAGTAGGTAAAATCAGAATCCTTTATTCGACGAGCAGTAACTCCTGTTTACGGTAAAATTTAAGAGAATACTTGATACTCGATAAAAAAAATGCATTTAGCTGGTAATTATACACTAATACTGTATTTATGATTCAGAAATTAAGCTCAAACGACATTTAACTTAAAGCATTAAGTCAATTCAAATTTTAATTTCAGGTTTTATAACAGTAAATGCTTTAATAAACCCCATAGATATACAATCATATACAATTATCAGTGGTGCCTACATCTGACTCATACAGTTAAGAGTAGGAAGACGAGATTAAAAAAATTTAAATTCAAATTACTTTTTGAGTTTTATTTTTTTTACTTGTTTCTCCTTTTTACTTACTTAAAAGCGCCACGATGAAATATCATGTTTTAGAGAAAATTTTTAATAAACATCATGCACCTCGCAAATTTGAAAGCTTGGAGCTAGATAGTAATTTTTGTATTTTACATTTATCTAAGCAGGTGCAACGTTTTGCTTATTATCCTCAAGAGGTAATTTTGCAAAAAGATGTCCGTATTGCGTTTCCAGAGTTTGTTGGACTTGAAAATGAAATGACATCTATCTTAGGAGGGAAACAGGAATTATTTGAGTTAGAAGGTATTCACCGTTTCAATCAAGAAAGAGGTGATTTTTATATAGATATATATATTGTCGGCGAACCTATTGAAAATAGATTAATTATTTTAATTGAAGATGTAAGCGATCGAATGCTGCTGGAGCAAAAGTTAAATCAAAGAGTTAATGAAACGAATTTGCTTTCAAGTACTTTAGTTGCCTATAAAAATTATATGGATAAGGTAATCGCGTCAATGGCAGATGCCTTGATTGTGACAACCAAATCAGGAAAGATAAATAAGGTAAATAAAGCTACTGTAGAATTATTAGGTTATACCGAAGAAGAATTAATCGATCAACAGATTTCTTTAGTTATTGATGATAATAAATTATTGCAAAAAGCGATTCAACAACGTTCTTTGTATAAAAAATATTTTCAAAATGTAGAAGTTGTTTGTCGAACTAAATCAAGAGAAAGAAAATTGATTGCTTTTTCTTGTTCGGTAATTCGTAAAAAAATTAATGGTGTCGAAGATATCGTTTATATTGGTCGAGATATTACTGCTAAAAAGCGTCGCCAGCAACGTAAAAGCGCTCAGTATGCAATTACCAATATCTTATCGGAATCAGTTACTGTAAAACAAGCGATGCCGCAAATTTTGCAGGCAATTTGCGAAAGTTTGGCTTGGGATTTAGGAGAATTATGGACTCCGAGTCAATATTTAGATGTAAACGAAATATCTACGAGTGATTCAGTTTTAAGATGTGTCGAAATGTGGTCATCTAGAAGGGTTGACGTGCGGCAGTTTGAAGCGATTACTTGGCTAACAACTTTTACGAATGGAGTTGGTTTAGCGGGTAAAATTTGGCAAACTCTTTCTCCTTTATGGTGTGAAGATGTAACGAATGATGATATTTGTCCGCGATTGACTCAGGTAGAAGAAACACAACTACACGCAGCTTTTGGTTTCCCGATTTTAAACGATAATAAAATTTTGGGAGTCATGATTTTCTTTAGTCGGGAGGTGTTATTTAGAGACGAAGACTTGCTGCAAATGATGGTTTCGATAGGTAGTCAAATAGCGCAATTTCTGCAACGCAAACAAGCAGAGTCAGCACTTTTAGAAAGTGAAGAAAGATATCGAGATTTATTTGAAAATGCTAACGATTTGATTCAGTCGGTTAATGCTTACGGGCGTTTTTTATATGTTAATCGTGCTTGGCGAGAAACTTTAAGATATAGTGAAGCCGATCTTGAAAAAAGAACCGTATTTGATATTGTACATCCAGATTTTAGAATGCGCTGTCGAGATGTTTTTTATCGCGTCATGTCGAGCGGTAATTTTGAACAGCTTCAAGCTGCATTTATGACTAAAGACGGTAGAACTATCTTTTTAGAAGGAAATATTAATTGTAAATTTGTTGAAGGAAAACCCGCAGCTACACGCGCAATTTTTCGCGACGTTACCGCCAGAATATCAGCAGAGAAAGCACTACGCCATCAACAAGAACAAACCGAGCGTTTATTACTCAACATTTTACCAGTTAGCATCGCCAATCGTTTGAAGCAAGAACCGGGTAACATAGCCGAGCATTTCGACGATGTAACGGTTTTATTTGCAGATATTGTCGGCTTTACGAAAATTGCCACTTCAGTGAGCGCTACTACTTTAGTCAACCTACTAAATCAAATATTTTCGGTATTCGATCGCCTTTCGTTAAAATACGGTTTAGAAAAAATTAAAACCATCGGTGATGCTTATATGCTTGTTGGTGGTTTACCTACACGAAATTCAAACCATCCTCAAGCTGTTGCTTCTATGGCATTAGAAATGCAAAATGCGATCGCAATATTTAATAAAAGAAATAATTTAAACCTGAGTATTCGCATTGGCATTCATACTGGAGCGGTAGTCGCAGGAGTAATCGGGCTACAAAAATTTACATACGATTTGTGGGGTGATACGGTAAATATTGCCAGCAGAATGGAATCTCACGGTTTACCTGGAAAAATTCAGGTAACAGAAAACACTTATCGCAGATTGCGCGATCGGTTTATATTAGAAAAACGCGGCGAAATTTCAGTTAAAGGTAAAGGTAGAATGACTACTTATTTATTAATTGGTAGGAGGGAATAGGGGATTGGGCATTGCTTCAAAATCTAAATTTAAATTTAAATTCGGTAAGAGCTACATCATTTTTATATTAAAATGAGACTAATTAAATTGAATTTATTGAATTAAATTGAATTTATTTTAATCTAATCTAATTTAAAAAACTATCCGCTCAATATATTATTACCCATTCCCTACTCTTATAACCATGACAACACAAACAGCACCAGCACCAGACATATATCAAGGTCAATTTGGCGAATTTACAATTACTAAAGATGACCGATTCGGCGTAATTATCTATCGTGCGGGCTTGGCGATCGCCGCAGTTTGTTTTGCCGTTGGTACCGCTTTGGTATTAATCAAAGAAAACCCCAATTTACAGATACTGACATTTTTATACGCTGGTTTTAGTCTTGCCCTCGGCGTTAGCTTATTGAGCATACATATCTATATGGTAGAGTTGCACAGAGCGTTACAAATTTTCTGGGCAATCGGTAGTATTTCCGCAATTGTTTTTGCTTTCTCTAGCAGCCAAACCTTAGCACAAACAGTTTACAATTATCCCCTAACTATATTAGGAATTGGCTTCACTTTTGCAGCCTTGACGGGTATTTATTTCAAAGAAGCTTTTTGTTTCAACCGATTAGAAACTAAACTACTTACTCCCATAGTTCCGCTACTGCTTTTAGGGCACATGACCAACATTCTTCCCGTAGAAGTAGAAAAAGGTTTATTAGCAGTTTGGGCTGTATTTTTTCTAGTTTTCGCAATTCGTAAAGTTGTCCAAGCAATTCCCCCAGATATTGGAGATAAATCTGTATTTGAATATCTTAAAGGTCAAAGGCTACAACAGGTTAAAGGTTAAAGGTTACAACAGGTCAAAGGTTAAAGGTTAAAGGTTAAAGGTTAAAGGTTAAAGGTTAAAGGTTAAAGGTTAAAGGTAAGGGGTTTTAAAATATTGATTAATTTTTAACTCCTAACTCTTAACTCCTCACTCCTCATCTCCCTATCTCCCCATCTCCCCCATCTCCCCCCTCTTCCCCCTCTTCCCCATCTCCCCCCTCATCTCCCCCTGACTTTTTGGGAATACTAAACCAGTAGGGATGAGGATAGAAAATTGACGCAAGAACGTGCATACTGGTTGGCTTGGGCGCGGGTTTCGGGGGTGGGACCAGTTTTATTGCAAAGATTACACCAACATTTTGGTTCGCCGAAAATCGCTTGGGAAGCCAATTCTTCTCAATTGGGAGAAGTTGAAGGTTTTGGTTATCAAACTTTGCAAAAGGTAATTAAACAGCGATCGCAAATTAATCCAGAACAGTTTCTTAAACAGCACGAGCAAGAAAATCCCAATTTCTGGACACCAGCAGATGCAGAATATCCCCGGTTGCTGCTGGAAATCCCCAGCCCTCCACCCGTGCTGTACTATTGTGGCAACATCGATTTACAAGAAAATTTGGCGCAAAAACCTCTCGTTGCCATAGTGGGAACGCGCCAACCCACAGAATACGGTATCCGCTGGACGCGCCGCATAAGTACCGCTTTGGTACAAAATGGTTTTACGGTGGTTTCTGGTTTAGCAGAAGGCATTGATACCGCTTCGCATTCGGCTGCAATCAAAGCCGGAGGACGTACTATTGCAGCTTTGGGTACGGGTGTAGATATGGTGTATCCGGCAAAAAATCGCAAACTATACGAAGAGATTTTGAATCAAGGTTTCGTTGTCAGCGAATATCCTACAAAAACCCAACCTCATCGGACTCACTTTCCGCGACGCAACCGGATTATTGCTGGTTTATCTCGCGCTGTATTAGTTATGGAAGCTCCTCAAAAGTCAGGTGCTTTAATTACCGCTGATTTTGCAAACGAATTTGGTCGAGATGTTTACGCATTACCGGGAAGACTTGATGATTTCTCTTCCCAAGGATGCTTAAAACTAGTTTCTCAAGGTGCTACTCCCATTCTTAAGGAATTAGATGAATTGTTAAAAATGCTCGGTGCAATTCCTCAAGTTAATGTAGGAACTTTGGCATCGGATGTAGAGAAGCCATTACCAGATTTACCCCCCGAATTGCACCGGGTAATGAAAACAATTTCCTCGGAATCGTTGCCCTTCGATTTTATAATTCGACAAACCCAAATGCCTGCTTCAGAAGTTTCCAGCGCTTTGTTGCAATTGGAATTAATGGGTTTAGTTTCGCAGCTTCCCGGAATGCGATATCAGAGGAATTAAGTAGCTGGAGAATTTATTTAGCAAGTTTTCTGGCAGGTTGTCAATTTAGCAGCTACCTGTTTTTGTTTGCGCTGCCACCACATACCGCCGCCAAAAATGCCAAACACTAGTAAGCTTAACAGCGAAGAGGGTTCGGGGACGGATTGTGCAGCTGGAGTTTCTCCGAGATCCACGCGAACGATTTCTCCGACATCAGGACCAATACCGCGATTAGTAATGTAGATTTCACCGTCAGGACCGAAAGCAATGCCATCAGCCGATGTTAATCCTGACCCAGCAGCAACAAGAGTGGTGCGGGTTCCGTCCGGGGCTAACTGAATTAAAGAACTTTTTAAGTTAGCAAAGTCGCCGTCGAACTCTGGTACATCGCTAAATTGTAAAACTAATAAATTGCCGTCTTTGTCAAACTGGATATCAGTGATGTAGCTAAACCCTTCAGCAAAAACTTCTACCTCACCATCTTCACCAATCCGGTGGATTCGGGCTTCATTTGCTGGATAAGGAAAACCTGTATATTCCCCAACGTATAAAGCTCCGTCGGGACCAACTGCACCACCAGTAGGTACCGATTGAAGTGCGATTAGATCCGGTCGTCCCGGAACCTGTTCAATCAATCCTGGTAGCGAGTCGAGTATGTTTGGTTCTCCGTCTGAACCTATTACTGCGTCTGGCACTGGCTGTCCAATTGCCTGTGTTACCTCTCCCTCAGCTTCGGGAGGAGGGGGCAACGTAGATAATATTTCACTGCCCACAATTAGATCGGGGATGGCAAATGCTTTAAAATCACTACCATCGAGTTTGATGCTATAGGCAGAGTTACCACCTCCGTCAACAACATAAGCTGTATCGCCACTAATTTCCAAGTCATAGGGATTAGTCACCCGATCCCCACCGTCAGGATTAAGAGTAATTTCAATTTTTGCGAAGTCGAAAATACTGTTGAGTTCACCAGTCAGTAGGTTAAATTTATAGAGCTTTGCCAAAGAAGGTGTGTTAAGGAGTTCATCGGCTGGGGAAGCAGGGAAAGCCGCAAGTTGTGACTCTGTAACTGGGTAGTTCTGACTAAGTTCAAAGGTTTCTGAATCGCGGTTGCCGGGATAACCAGCAAACGCAGTCAGAAGATAAGCGTTACCCGCAGCATCAAAATCTATATCCGTAGGACCAGCTCCCTGATTGCCACTCGGCTGTTCTGCCAAAGATTCAAAGTTGTCAAAGATACGCTCTTGCTTCCCTGACGGCGTAACTCTGGTAATCGCACCTGTTTTCCCCTCACAAATCGGTTGAAATAGGGTACTTGGTGACGGCTGACAATTCCCATTACCTCCAATCCCTAGCTCTGTAATATAGAGATTTCCATCTGGACTGTATCCTACGCCTCGTGGTTGGTTAAGTCCATCAGCAATGATTGACAGCGACGCGGCTTCGGCAACTTGAGTGCCACAAACGAGGGCAAGACTAGAGGTAATCAGTGAGTAGGTTAATTGCTTAAGATTCATACTTAATTAAGATTGATGTTGAATGTTGGTAAATGGAACATTGTATGGTTCCGATCGGAACGAATTCGAGTTACTAGGAGCAACTTCTTATGAAAATTTGCTGGCATTAATTGCTTATATATGTGGTGTAATACCAGCATTTAGAACGTCTACATACACCAGACAATTTTTAAGCGGATACCAGATGTTGAGATGCAAATATAATTATGAACACTCTGTTCTTAATAAGAATATACGTTTAAAATCTAACCTTAAATGAACTTTTATTCGCCTAAATTGATATTTACTTTGTTATCTTTTTTGTAAACAAATAAACGTAAAAAAGTTAGCAATGTTTTTCAAAAGATTGCTAATACTTACTTACCAATATATAATTTTTATAGTTAATTAAAAAGAGTTTACATATAAAGAAATTATTTGCTTCAAATATATTCAGCTATGGTACTATTTCGTTCGCATAACGTGTTCAATAGGATGGCGATCGCCTCCGGGAACAACCTCGCTATCAGCCGTCTTCAAGGAAGCTACCACATTTTTATACATGAATAATCGAGCATTGCTATATATCAAAATGTTTATTGAACTTACAAAACTAAGTTTACACATTGTGCTGTTATCTGTAACTAACATAGAGATATGTTTTCACATTATCAAAAGGCAAGGTAATAACTTAACTTTCGGTCAGTTTTTGCCTGTTATCCCCATTATGCCCAATCAGTGTTGTATTCATGGTTGATAAGCTGTTAAATAATGAATAAGCAATTCCTGAGTTAATCTCGGTGGTATGTTAAGAAAGGTAGTTGCCATTTAGGGAGATAGAACATAGATATAAGCAACCGATGGAGCAGGAGAAGTTGATAGCGCAGCTTATGGAGCGGATCGCGGCATTAGAAAGAGAGAATGATGCATTGCGGTTTGAGTTAGCCGATCGCAGACAAGCTCAAGAGCGATCGCTTGCAACGCAACAACAGGTAGCAGAACTCTCTAAGCTTTGCGAATCGCTGCAAACAGAAGTTGCCGATCTCAAAAACGCTCAACAGATAGCACGCGGACAAACAGAAATACTAAGCCGTACACTGCATACACTTACAACCAACTCAGAATTAGATCGGTTTCTTAGACAAGTACTGGTGGTAATTACAGAACAGCTAGATGTTCCTTCCTGTACTGTTTGGCTTTACAACTCGGCAGAAAATATTTACTCGCTGCACATGACTTGTAACGAAGGAATAATTCTAACTGGTCAGCAACAATTAGGGCATCCTAGTACAACTGTGCCATTGCACGCACAAAATAAGGCGTGGGTAACAAGTTATCTCAATCATGTACCTGTAATCTGTAATGATGTTGCGAATGAGCCAGCATTCCCAATCGCTGTTCGTTCGTATCTACACGGTTTAGGCGTGAAGTCATTGTTAAGCGTTCCCTTAATTATGGATAAGGAGGTGATTGGTGTTTTGAACATTCGCAATACCAAACGTGCAAACTTTACAAGCGAAGAAATTGAATTAGCACACGCATTCACCAATCAAGCAACCCTAGCACTGCAATTAACTCGTCTAGCAGAACAAGCAAAGCAAGCCGCACTTTTAGAAGAACGTAACCGCTTAGCAAGCGATATTCATGATACCCTTGCTCAAGTCTTCACAGGTGTCTCCATCCAACTTAGAGTAGCTGAACGAATTGCTGACTCTCAACCAAAAGAAGCCCGGAAAATTCTTGAGCAGGTAAACTTACTTGCACAAGCTGGATTGGCTCAAGCTCGGCGCTTTGTTTGGGATATCTACCCACCTACTGCTGAATATGCTGATTTGGTAAAATCGCTCTCACGCAGCGTCGAGCAGATAACCCACGGCACGTCCGAGCATATAGAATTTACCATTGAGGGTACTTCCTACCACTTGCCACCTATCTTAGGTATGAACTTACTACGAATTGGTCAGGAAGCCTTGACAAATAGTTTAAAATATGCCCAAGCACAAACTATTTGGATTGAGCTTACCTATGAACCTAAGTATGTGTACCTGTGCGTGCGAGACGATGGGCAAGGGTTTGTGCTGCAAGCAGATAATGGTGGTTTTGGGTTAATAGGGATGCATCAAAGGGCAGAACGTATTAGCAGTCAATTGAGCATTTCTAGCGAACTCGGACAAGGTACCGAAATAATTGTTCAAACACCCGTGCTGAAACCTCCACCAGATAAAAAGTTATGACTCAAGACAACATTCGAGTTTTAATAGCTGACGATCATCCCATCGTTCGCACTGGTTTAGCAATGATGATCGAATATGAATCGGGAATGGAAACGGTAGCCGAAGCTAGCAATGGTATCCAAGCAGTAGAGCTATTTCGCCAACTAAAGCCCGATGTGACGTTGATGGACTTGAGGATGCCACAAATGAACGGTGTAGATGCCATTATCGCCATTCGTCAGGAGTTCCCCGGTGCCCGGATAGTCGTACTAACTATCTATGATGGTGATGAAGACATATATCGAGGGTTGCACGCAGGTGCAAAAGGCTATCTGCTTAAAGACGCTCCCATTGATGAACTGTTGTCAGCTATTCGTAAGGTGTACGCCGGATATAGGTACGTTCCCCCCGGAGTAGGAGAAAAACTAGCACAGCGGTTGAGCAGTCCTCAATTAAGCGATCGCGAACAGGAAGTTCTGTGTTTAGTGGCATCCGGTAAAAATAATCAGGCGATCGCCACTGCTTTGGGCATCACTGAAGGTACGGTTAAGTTCCACGTCAACAATTTACTAAGCAAACTCAAGGTGAGCGATCGCACCCAGGCAACAATTCTTGCCCTTAAGCGTGGTATTGTCAATTTATAGCTCAGGTTGACATTCCATAGCATTCGTTCCAATTCATACTTCAATGGGAGCAATGCCCAGTTATTGACCCTTCGGATTTTCGATGATTTATTTTTCCAGGCTGAGTTTGAAGTTGTTTAATTAATTCACAATTTGCCGTATGCGATCGGATTAAACAGAGCCTCCAAATCCAGCGTTCCCAGGCTCGTTTCCTGGGAAGCAGAACAAGATATGGATCTTGATAATTATCGGTAATAAAAGCTGAAATCTTTCAGAGCAGTAATTCTGGCTTTATTAAAGCGGTAATGATAATTTATTGTACGCTCTAAATTGCTCCAGAAGCTTTTTTTTGATTTGAATGCAGCAGCATCTAAATGATGTTTAGCTTGATTAATCTCTTCCAACCAAGAGGGTTTGTAACTGTTCTCTAATTTCTACCCATATCTGGAAATATGTACCCAAATTGTCCAGAAATATCATTTAACTAACGCCATAGTTACAGTAAATTTTTGTTTATATAGGATTGTTTTGGAATCTAAATACCAGTAAATTAATCGATATATGATGTTACGACACCCAATGGGGGCGTTAAATGCTTTTAAGTATCAAAGTTGAGTTAATTCCAAACAACAAGCAGATAACAGCTTTCAGAAAAGCATCCGGTGTCGCACGTCATGCTTATAACTGGGCAAATGCCATCTTTAAAGATTCATTACGATTACGCTCAACACAGAAGTCGCTCAAATTACCAAGTTCTATCGACTTACATAAAAAGTTAGTAGCCGAAGTAAAATCTGTCAATACGCACGGTATTACCAAACTAATAAAAACGTTCCACAACAAGCAATAAAAGATTTGCGTACAGCTTGGGATAGGTTTTTTAAAAAGTTAGCTCAACAGCCAAGATTCAAAAAAAAAGGAAAGCACGATACTTTTTATCTTGAATCAGGTTCTAAGGCAAAACCACTGATTAAAAATGATGGTAAACGTGTTAAATTACCATCAATTGGTTGGGTAAGATTGACAGAAGCATTACCAGTTAAAGCAACACATAATTGTGTAATTTCTCGCACTGCTGATAAATGGTTTCTCGCGATTAAATATGAAGTTGAAAAACCAGTAGTTAAAGCTGATAGACCGTAAAGTCTGCCACGGGGATGCATCCCCGTGGCGAGCTTTACGTCTGTTGGTGTTGATATTGGAATTAAAGAACTAGCCGTTTGTTCAAACGGTAAAGTATTTAAAAACCCAAAAGCTTACCGTCGCATGAGTAAGCGTCTAAAACACCTACAACGTCGTTTAAGTAAGAAAAATAATGGTTCTAATAATCGTAAAAAAGCAGTTTCTAGACTTGCGAAGTTGCACGCTCGGATAGCGAATATCCGTAAAGATGCTATCCATAAATTAACTACTTATCTTGCTAAAAACCACAGCATCATAAAAATAGAAGATTTAAATATTAAGGCATTTCTTAAAAACCATAAATTAGCAGGCGCAATTGCTGATTGTGGTATGTATGAATTTAAACGTCAATTAGAATACAAAACTGAGAAATTTTCCAGTCAATTAATATTAGTTGACAGAATGTTTCCTAGTTCTCAAATATGTTCTAATTGTGGAAATCATCGTCATAAAATGTCATTAAAAGAGCGTATCTATCTATGTCCCGAATGCGGTTATACAGAAGATAGAGATTCAAACGCTAGTAAAAACATAGAACGATGGTTTGAAGGAATTTATATTCCGATTCGTTCGGATCAAACGGTAAGCCAAAGCCGAGATTGCCTGTGGAGTGGACAAACCCTTCAATCGTCAGATTGAAGCCACCTTGAAACAGGAAGTTAACACCAAAACTAACTATGTCCAGCTATGTCTAGACTTGGGCAGTTTTGGGTAGGTTTAACAGAGCGGCTTAGTAATTTCTAATCCTGAACAAGCTGCCGCTATACCAATAGCATGTCCCGAACCAGCATGAATTCCATCTAATTCTAAATAATTAGCTATCAAACCCCATTGCTTGAAAAATTCCGAAGTTTTATCGGACGAAGCGGACAAAGCAAACAATGATTCCCCGATATAGCTTACACTCTCAAGATTTATCTCTAACTTATTTTCCTACTTGCGAAGATAGAGCAACCTTTCAGGATTATACTTTTGTGCGTGTTCAACAAGATTCTCAATGTGTAATGCTGCTAATCCCGATGACGCATCGATTGACTTTGGTAAGCTACCAATAATTTTCGTATCTGCATCTATCTGTATTGCTACTTGGAATTTTGTTAATGCTTTCTCAATCATAAATCGCTTGTCATGATAGCAATGAAGAATTCCCTTTTTCTCAAGTTTAAACGCAAATACATTACCACAGTCTTTAAACACGCTAGGATTATCTGTCCCTATTACGACTGTAGTTTCTGGAGATTGTTTCTCTAAGTCTTCGGCAAATTTTTTAGCCATAAGCTGATATTTGGGCTTCAAAGCAAGAATGCTGAAGCAGAAACTTTTATTCATAAAAATACTCCTTAATAATTTTTTAGCTTAACTATTTACAAAATTTATGTGTATATTATCTTGATTAAATAGCCGATAATCTTAAGTATATTAACTTAAAATTTTCTATAATTAATTATTAGTCGATCGCAACCGAAAATATTGTGTTCCAGACAGTGAAATTCTCGCAATCTCCCTTAAAAATTGCAGTTTTGCGTAAATCCTAATAAATGTAAATTCGCGATCGAAAGCAAATAATATAAGCGCAGATATCTCCATAAATTCTCTCCTGCTACCATGTCTTCCAAAAATTTACGGGATATTCCGGAAACTAATAATTATTCAGTTTTCTATCATTAACAGTCGCGGGAAATTTTCTATTTATTTTTGAGTACTAAGTAAGTTGGTACGAATAAACAGAACGGCGTAACGGTTGGGTAAATTAGGCTAAAAGCCTTACTTAAATCTGCCTATTGCTTACTCCCTACTTCCTTGCCCGACGTTGCAATTTTCAACGCCGATCTACTTATTTGCAATTAATTATCTAGTTTAACCGTTATAGTTTTTTAAGTGAGCAAGTGCTTACTTTTATAAACAAACTAGATTAAAAGCATTCTTATGAATCAGTATTTTGGTTCCGATACTTCAATTACCTTGGGTGAAGCAATTCAGAAATTACGTGCTTTAGAAGATGAAGACGACATGACAAACCAAATGTCGGCAGAAGTAACTCAAGCATTAGAACAGCATGATGCAGTACACGTTTTGTTTAACTGCGGTACTTCTATTCGAGAGGAAATCGCCGCACATCTGTGGATGCTTTTTGCAACAACGGCGAAAGTTAATGAAATGCATCGTGCAGTTGCCAGCCTTGAGCATCGCAGTGTTTTGTCTAATATTGGGCATTTTAAGTTATTAAGTATCTGGTTTACCAGCTTTCCGCGCATCATCAATATTATTTCCAAAAGCTTACGGATGAAAAAGAAGTTAGCTATCGAAGAAATGTCTCAACTCAAGGAAATGTCTTTGCTAGAAATTCGTCAAGAACACGGCATTATATTGTGAGAAGGTTTAAGTAAAAAATAATGCCCCGTAATAAAGTTTAAGCAGTAGATAATATTTCCCTAAGATTTGTTGCCCTACAATGAACATTAAACCTAGAAAATTACGAAGTAGGCGATGAATACCACCGATAATTCCTCAACAGATGATAGGTCATCAATGGATGTGATATCTGTGACAGAGTTACAGAGCCAAGTCAATGACTTACTCAAGCAACTATCGCCGGAACGGTTGCAGGTGCTTGCTGATTTTGCGGCTTATTTGGCAAATGCTGAAAGCGAAGCTGCTACTCAAGAACTTTTGGCAATTCCTGGATTGTTAGAGCGAGTGAAACAAAATCAAACAACCCCTAAAACCGATTACGCAAACTGGAGAACTCTTCGCTCCGATGTATGAAGTTTTGCTACATCCCGATGCCCAAAAAGTTTATGTCAATGCTGACAAAGCCCTAAGTAAGAAAATCGCTTGATGTTTAGAGCAGCTAGAACAAACTCCCCATTCACACCCAAATATTAAAGTCCTTAAGGGAGGTATTTGTGATAGCGATCGCTCATCGTAGCGAAGCATATGAATCATGAATTGTATGGCGCAAGGTATAATCCGGTTTTTGTAGACATTATTTGATTTCAAAGAGTGAGAAACCAGCGTTGTTGCAGTGACGTAGAAAAATGGTAAAGAACCATATTGAACTTAGAAGGAAAAGGTACTTCAAGCTCAGTTCGCAAATGGCTCAGTTGGATAATGTACAATTGCGCTGTTTGTTTGCGTCGGGTGAGTCAAATGATTCAAGTACGGGTTGGGGGATGAATCATACCATAGTCGTTGGGGAATCCAAAGTCTTTGTGAAACGTGTTCCGGTTACAAACATTGAATATGAGAACCAGTTTTCCACCAAAAACCTCTATGATTTGCCGGCTTACTGTAATTACGGCTTTGGTTCAACTGGTTTTGGGGTATTTCGGGAACTTGTAACACATATCAAGACAACTAATTGGGTGTTAGAAGGGGCGATCGCTAACTTTCCACTGATGTACCATTATCGGATTGTTCCGTTCTCTGGGCAAGGTGCGGATGTGGATAGGTCGCGTCTAAAAGATTACGTGGAATACTGGGGTAATAGTGAGAATGCGCTCAAGTATGTTTTAGATAGAGCGATCGCCAATTATGAGTTGGTTTTGTTCCTAGAGTACGTACCATATACTCTCGAAACATGGCTGCGAGAAAACCCCAACATTCAGCAACCCTTGGAAGACTTACGCACGACGATTGACTTTTTGAGGACTAAGGAAATCATCCACTTTGACGCGCATTTTCGCAATGTCCTCACCGACGGTGAGCAGACATATTTGACCGATTTTGGTTTGGTACTTGACAAGAGTTTTTCGTTGACTTCATATGAAAAGTCTTTCTTTGAGCAGAATAAATTTTACGACTGCGGAGAAGTTCTGCGAAATCTTGGTATATTGATTCGATGGTCGTATGATTCATGTTCGGACGATAAACGTAGTATCGTGCAAAAATATGGCATAGCAGAAGGCTTAAAACCTTATCAACTGGGGTCTATATTACTCGACAATATTGAGCAGATACATACTGAGGGGGACATAAAGTTAAATGAGTTTTACGTTGCCAGTATTGTTAAATACCGTAGCATCATTAGGCTGATGCAAAAATTCTTTGCTGATATGTGGGCAAACAATCAGAAAGACACGAAACTTCCTCATATAGAACTACAGTCGTTGCTCAAGGAGACAGGGTTTGTAGAATAGCGCGACGAATAGTCATGAGTTAGGAATTAGGAATTAGGAGTTAAGAATTAAGAATCATCTTCCCTACTCCCTACTCCCTACTCCCTTAAAAATTATCCTTCATCCCCCGTATCCGCCCAAAAGTCTGCACCGCATCGCTACTTTTTGCAGCCGATCGCAATGCTGGTTCTTCCCATCTCAGAAACGGATTGGTGTGTTTTTCTACTCCCAACAATGAGGGAACGGTAGCTTCATTTCGGCTGCGATGTGCTTTTACTTCCTCAAATCGCTGCTGAAGTTCGGGGTTTTCACCGTCCACGGTTATAGCGAATTTTAAATTGTTCAAAGTATACTCGTGAGCGCACCAAACCCGCGTATTGTCGGGTAAAGCGCGGATTTTACTCAGGGAATTTACCATCTGTGCTGGTGTTCCTTCAAACAAACGACCGCAACCGCCAGCGAATAGAGTATCCCCGCAGAATAACTCTCCCGTCTCCTCGGAATGTTCGGGAGGAAAATAGTAAGCAATATGGGCGCGGGTATGTCCGGGAACGAACAAAACCTCTGCGGTGCGAGATCCAAAATTAACGCGAGATCCATCTTCTAAAAAGACTTGTTGTCCAGGAATTCTGCCTTTATCGGAGCTTCCACCGTAGACTGTGAGTTGCGGGAATTTTTCAATTAATTTTTGATTGCCGCCTACGTGATCCGAATGATGGTGGGTATTAAAAATTGCGACTAAATCCGCATTGAGTTCCCCAAGCTTAGTTAAAACAGGTTTTGCTTGTGCTGGATCGACTACAGCAGCAATATTTTGTTTGCGATCGTATAGCAAAAATATGTAATTATCTGACAGTGCCGCTAAACGAAATACTTGCATAAATATAGGCTTCCTAATAGTTATTTGTTCTCCTCAACACTAGTTTAGCGAAATGAAATATCATAATACTCAAAGCTTTTTTGGAAGTTAACAGCAGCCCACGCCTACAGTAGATCGTATATATTATTGAGCAAGATGCGAACACCACAAACCCATTCTTAGCGCGATCGCAATGCCCCATTCCCAATCCTTGATAATTGATAATTGATAATTGATAATTAATTATGCCTAAATCTGAAAAAATAAATTATTCAAACCCCAGCGGTTTTCCAGAATTTTTACCCGGTGAGAAGCGCTTAGAATCTTATTTGATGGATACTATCCGTAAAGTGTATGAAAGTTACGGATTTACACCGATTGAAACGCCTGCTGTGGAACGTTTGGAGGTTCTGCAAGCGAAAGGAAATCAAGGTGATAATATTGTCTACGGTATTAGTCCGATTTTGCCGCCGAATAAACAAGCCCAGAAAGAGCAATCGGGTAAGGATAAATCCGATGATAATAATTCAGAAGCTAGGGCGTTAAAATTTGACCAAACTGTGCCGTTGGCGGCTTATATTGCGCGAAATTTAAATAATTTAACTTTTCCCTTTGCGCGTTATCAAATGGATGTTGTGTTTCGCGGAGAAAGAGCAAAAGATGGACGTTTTCGTCAGTTTCGTCAGTGCGATATTGATGTTATCGCTCGCCGAGAATTAAGTTTGCTTTATGATGCTCAAATGCCTGCTATTATATCTGAGATATTTGAAGCGGTTAATATTGGCGATTTTCTGATTCGGATAAATAACCGCAAGGTTTTGACTGGTTTTTTTCAGTCGGCTGGTGTTACCGAAGAGAAAATTAAAACTTGTGTAGGAATAGTTGATAATTTAGAAAAGATTGGCGAAGCCAAGGTTAAACGAGAGCTAGAAAAAGAAGGAATTTCGCCGGAACAAACTGAAAAAATTATTGAATTTATTAATATTAAAGGTTCGGTGGATGAGGTGTTGGATAAACTCAAACATCTTGCCCAAAGTATGCCAGAAGCCGAACAATTTAATCTTGGCGTGAATGAACTAGAAACAGTTATTTCTGGAGTTCGCGATTTGGGAGTTGCCGATAACCGTTACTGCATTGACTTATCAATTGCACGCGGTTTAGATTATTATACTGGCACAGTTTACGAAACAACCTTACTAGGACATGAAGCGTTAGGAAGTATTTGTTCTGGCGGTAGATATGAAGAGTTAGTAGGAACGTTTTTAGGCGAGAAAATGCCCGGAGTGGGTATTTCTATCGGTTTAACTCGGTTGATGAGTAGGTTATTAAAAGCGGATATTTTAAAGACTTTATCTGCGACACCAGCACAGGTAATGGTGGTTAATTTACAAGCCGATTTAATGCCACTTTATTTAAAGGTATCTCAACAGCTTCGTCAAGCAGGAATCAATGTCATTACCAGCTTTGATAAACGCGGTTTGGGTAAGCAGTTTCAACTGGCTGACAAACAAGGAATTCAATTTTGCGTAATTATCGGTGCTGATGAAGCTTTCTCACAGAAGTCTAATTTAAAAGATTTGAAATCTGGCGAACAAGTTGAAGTTTCGCTAGATAAATTAGCAGAGGAAATTAAGCAGAGATTGGAACAGAAGATACTACCCTGATGTTTAAAGTAGATGCACTTACGTTTTGTCTTCAGTCAAAACTGAAATTATTGTAGCGCAATTTACTGAAATAAAACGTATTTTCAACAGGGCTTATGAAAGCTCTGTTTTTGATAGGTTTTGGAGCAATATAAAAGTCTGCGATCCTTAATTAGTTGTTTGAGTTGGGTAATACTGATATCTTGCCCGCTTGTTAGCTGGTTTCTTAGCGATCGCACAACGATGCCCAGACGCAAATCTTACAAAAATTTGGTGGTTCATTTACACCATCGCAGTGGATAGATAAAAACACAGACAACGAAGACGGTTTTTGGCAAAATGTGGCTTGGCAAAAGATGGATTTTGATGCATCAAGTTCGGTGGAAATAAAATCAACTCCCGAACCAACTTCTTTAATTGGATTGCTAGGATTAAGCTTATTTGGAATAATTTCTCGTTCTCAGGGTTTTCTCCGTAAGCGTAATGCTAAATAGATAAGATAGATGGGTATCTCATTTAGACCAGAGAAAATATAAGGCTGCTCTACCACCTTCTTTAAGTTATTAAAGAATTCTAAATCAAATATGTTTTATTCATCACACGCATTTTCAGTAAATATATTTAAAAATAAAGCTTCGTTTTTACATAAACTATATTTTGGAACATATCTCATCAGTACCTATCAAAAATGTTAAGTAATTAAAAATACACTCAACCTTATTCTTTAAGACAGCTTCAGATAAAAAACACCATAAACAAGTATTTTTGCCACAATTATAAATTATCTATCAAATTAACTTAAAGTATGACTTTATAAGTAATTTACAGGTTTATCTTAAATCTTATTTAACCTAAATTAGATAGTAATGAATCGGCTGTATTTATTACTAGTAAATTAGGGAAAAATGAAAATAAATCAATCTATAAACTGTAGAAACAAATTCTTTTCAACAGGTAAGTTTATTCTGCAATCTTTGCTTTCCGTCAGCACCGCATTAATTACGACATTACCCGCACAAGCATTAAATTTTAACTTTACCTATGCACCTGGAACTACTTATGAGCAAATGGTTGGCTTCGAGATGGCTGGTAAGTATTGGTCAAATTATTTAACAGATGATGTCACCGTAAACGTATTTGTCGAATCAACAAGTATGTTACCTGAAAACGTGATTGGTGGCGCATTACCGGGAATGACGCAATATAAACAATATCGAGATTTTCGGAGTGATTTTCACAAAGATATCACCTCAAATACCGATAGAAAAGCCTTTGACGGTTTCAATGTGGATCGACATGGCTCGACATATAGCCTTATGGTTGATGGTAAGGAGTTTGAATATATAAGTGAAGTTAGCCTTACCCGCGCTAGCGCTAAAGCTTTAGGAAAAATATCAAAAAACGATCGTGATTACCAAGATTTAGATGGTTATATTCTAATTAGTGACCTCAGTAACCTCACAAAAAAGGTATCTTGGAATCAAAATTACCAAAGCAATACCGTTGCTAAAGGTACTTTAGATTTATTTAGCATGGCTGTACACGAACTCGGTCATACTCTGGGGTTTGTCAGTTCTGGAGACGATCCTGGATGGTTAAATGCTGTCAAACTAGAGAAAAAACATAATACTCAAGACACGGGCTATAAAGCAAAAGAACATATAACTCTTCTTGACTTATACCGCTATTCTTCTGATTCTAATAGTTCAGGCAATAGAATGCCCGATCTATCAGTCGGCGGAAACCCTTTCTTTTCTTTTGACGGAGGGAACACAAGTATTGCTAAATTTGCGACTGGAGAAGATGGGAATTTAGGTGGTGATGGATATCAATCAAGTCATTGGAAACAACAAAGCAATGTGTTAGGTATTATGGACCCTACTTTGGGTACGGGGCAGAGAAGACTTGCTAAAAACCTCGATTTGACTGCAATGGATCTACTAGGTTGGGATGTGCGGCAGAATAATATTAATTTCAATACTTTGTACAACGATGCACAGACGGAACTACTACAAAAATTTGGAAGTTCGTTTACACCGCCGCAGTGGATAGATAAAAACACGGACAACATCGACGATCGCATTGTATCCTTAGACAAAATGATTCGTGGAAGTGGCAAAATTTACGAATGGGGTTACAAAGGCTATAAGATGGGCTGGGATGGTTCCTGGTCAGGTTGGAATGGTTTTAATCAGTCTTATGCAGAACTTGAGGAAGATGGTTTTTGGCAGAATGTGGCTTGGCAAAAGATGGATTTTGATGCATCAAGTTCGGTGGAAGTAAAATCAACTCCCGAACCTACTTCTTTAGTTGGGTTACTAGGATTAAGCTTATTTGCAATAATTTCTCGTTCTCAGGGTTTTCTCGGACGCAAGCGTAATGCTGAGTAAATAAAATGGGTTGGCATCTCAGCAGTTATGAAGAAAATATAAATGTGCTTTACCACTTATTCGCCGTTCAAATTCAAAAGAATTCTCTTATTTATTGGTATTTATTCGCTTTTTCAAGCACCATTACCAACCCAAGCTCAAACTCGAATAAGTGGCGATAAGACTTTACCTACACCAACCTTAGTTAACAATGTAAAAGCCCGAATATACGAAATTACTGGTGGAAGCAGACCTCAAAACGCTGCAAATCTCTTCCACAGTTTGCAAGAATTTTCGATCCAATCTGGCGATACTGCACGTTTTGTTCACGATGCAGGAATTCAAAATATTCTTACGCGAGTAACTGGTGGTTCGGCTTCTAATATCAACGGTACGATTCAAACTTGGATTGATGGGGTAAAACCCAGTACGGCGAATCTATTTCTAATTAATCCCCAGGGAATTATTTTTGGTCCGAATGCAGCTTTAGATATTGGCGGCTCGTTTATTGGTTCGACTGCGGATAAAATCAACTTTGCTGATGGAAGAGAATTCAGCGCTGTTAACCCTTCAACAAAACTGCTTACTATCAGCGTTCCGGTAGGTTTGCAGCTTGGTTCTAATTCTAACGGCGCTATAAATATTAACGGCTCTGGTAATAATCTAAAAGTAAATCCAGATTTTTCTATAGATACAAGCAATCGTCCTTCTGGACTAAATTATCAAAATTCAAATAATCAAACTTTAGCTTTTATTGGTAACGAAATAATTCTTGATGGCGGAAACGTTACTTTTCCTTCAGGTAATGTTGAATTATGGTCGGTAAAACAAGGTGAGGTTTCTTTAGTTAATAACAACGGTAAATTAAAGCTAGAACCAAAAGTAATTAACTACGGTAATATTAATCTGCTTAATGCTGCTTCTGTAAATACCAGTGGTAATAGCGGCGGCAGCATTCAAATTAAAGGTAAAAATATAAATCTTCAAGATGGTTCGGTTATTATCTCAGATACCCTTGGCAACGGTTCTGGAGGAGAAATCAATGTTTTTGCATCGGAATCGCTAGCAGTCAAAGGCTTTGTTTTAAATCCTAATAATCAAGTTTTTAGCGCTATATTAGCTGATGTCGCACCCAAAGCAAGTGGAAATGGCGGTAAAATTAATATTGAAACTAGTAGCTTACAGATAGTAAAGGGCGGTCAAATTTCCAGCGCAACCTTTGGTAATGGCAACGCTGGAGAATTGAAAGTTGAAGCTAAGAATATACAGTTAGATAGTTTTTCTCCCTTCGGACCAAGTGGTTTATTCACTCCCGTTGCCCCTGGTGGAACAGGTAATGGTGGGACTTTAAGTGTTGAAACCGATCGCTTACAAATTACTAACGGCGCTCGCATATTTTCCAGTACCTTTAGCTCTGGTAACGCCGGAAATTTACAAGTTACAGCTAAAGATATAGAGATTTTTGGTATATCACAAAATGGTCCGAGCGGCATATTATCTGTTGTCCTTTCACAAGCCAGTGGAGATGGAGGGAATATAAATATAAAAACAGAAAGTTTACAAATAAAAGATGGTGGTCAAATATCGAGCCGTACGAATGGTATGGGTAATGCTGCAAAATTAAACATCGCCGCAAAAAATATCGAAATTACTGGCTTTTCGGAATTTGCACCAACCGCGATCGCAACTGATGTGGCTCCAGGTGCCAGAGGTAATGGTGGAAGTCTATCTATTGAAACCGATAGTTTAAAAGTTACTAACGGCGCTCAAATATTTTCCAGTACCTTTGGTTTTGGAAAAGCCGGAAATTTGCAACTTACCGCTAAAGATATAGAACTTGTTGGTATAGCACAAAAAGGTCCGAGCAGTATTGTTACAGGAGTACAGAAAATACCGGGAGCGCCAGATTTTTTGGGTACGGGTACGGGTATGGGCGGTAACTTGAATATTAAAACCGGAAGCTTGCGAGTTCGCGATGGCGCTCAAGTATCGGTAAGCACGTCAGGTTCGGGAAAGGCTGGAAATATGCAGATTAAAGCTGATTCAGTTGAGCTAGTTGGTTCCAGTCCGCGCAGCCTCAGCGGTTTATTTGCAAATGCCACAGTAAGTAACGGTGATGGTGGAGATTTAAACGTTGATACTAAAAAATTAACAATTCGCGATCGCGCAACTATCAATGCCAGTAATTTCCTCAGTAGCGACCCCGAAAATATACGAGGTTTGGCAGGTACTGGCGCTGCGGGGAATATTAATATAAATTCGCCTTTTATTTTACTCAAAAATCAAGGTACGATTACTGCAAATACTAATGCTGGTGACAAAGGTAATATCAATATAGAATCGCAAAATCTGCAAATTCGAGAAAGCAGCATTACCAGCAACGCTGCTAACAGTTCCGATGGCGGTAATATATTTATCAAAACTGATACTTTAGTCGGTTTGTTAAACAGCGATATTACAGCGAATGCTACAGAAGGTTTTGGCGGACGAGTAACTATTAATGCTCAAGGTATTTTCGGTATCAAAGAAAGCTCTCAATTAACCACCGAAAGCGATATTACTGCAAGCTCTAATCGAGGAGCAGAATTTAACGGCGTAGTGCAGCTTAACACCCCCGATATAGATCCAAATGCGGGAGTAAATCAGCTACCTACAACCGTTATGGACGTTGATAATCAAATTAGTGCTGGATGTGCGGCACAAAAAGGAAATAATTTTGTTATTAGCAATAGAGGTGGTTTACCACAGAATCCTACAACAACCTTAAGAGGTACAATCTTATGGTCAGATTTGCGAACCTCTTTTAAAAGAGAAGAAACTTCTAATTATTCTGTTGCAAATCCAAAGCCAGCAATTGTTGAAGCTACTGGATTCGTGAAGGATAAAAACGGGGAGATGTATTTAGTTGCAGATAATCAAACAGGTACGGTTGCTAACAATCAATCTTGGAATCAAATGCCAAGCTGTAGCGGTATTTAATCGAAAACAGGAATGAGCGCTAAGAGGATGTTTGAAAAATATCTGTTGTATAACCTTATTACTGCTTCGATCCCCCCTTCCCCCCTTTTTAAGGGGGGTTAAAGTCCCCCAAATTAGCGGGGGATTTAGGGGGATCTCGAAAGTCTTCTAGTCTTATTTGTGGCTTGACAAACATCCTCGAAAGCCTAACTATAAACCTCAGCTAAACACGAAATTAATTTTGAATAAAGGCTATAAATCGTATTGCTTTCAAAAGGGCATATAAAGAATCAAGATATAAATTGAAGATAGCTGAACGGGGATGAAGCACTATGAAGTATGTAGTATTTTACAATTTTTAATACTCTAAATTATTTCCCTATATTCTTTTCAATATATTTTAAAAAGACCTGGATACCTTATCTCATAAAGCTTTTATCTTTGTTTGATATACTAATTTAAGTTGATTTTTATCTCGGACAGATAAGTTTCTGACACAAGTAATAATTTGTGATGCAGAGTTAAAATCTATAGTTAACAATAAGAAAATACAAATATATATTGATAAATAAATGAATAATCAATTGATTCGCACCGAGGAATTATCACCTCTGGATGCAGAAAAAATGTTTTTACTTCTAAACACTCATTTTGAAGGAGTCAAAAGAGATGTATTTAACAACGATTTAGATAGTAAAAATTGGGTTATCTTGATTAAAGATGAACAAACAAATGAATTAAAAGGCTTTTCTACTTTACTAATGTACGACACCTGTTTTGAAGGTGAAAATATTAGCATTGTGTTTTCCGGTGACACTATTGTAGATCCAAGTGCTTGGTCGAGTTCGGCGCTATCTACTAGCTGGATAACTTCGATAAATAAACTACGTCGCGAATATTGCAAAGGCAAACTTTACTGGCTGCTGATTTCTGGCGGTTATCGCACCTATCGTTTTTTACCCTTATTTTGGCAAGAATTTTATCCTCGATACGACAAGCCAACCCCAGAAAATATTTTGCGCTTGATGCAGGATTTAGCTATCAAACGTTTTGACGAAAATTACGATATTAAAACTGGCGTAGTTCGTTTTCCCCATCCCCACATACTGCGCGATGGATTGCGAGGTATACCCGTTGAGAGATTGCGAGATCCACATATCCGGTTTTTCCAAACTCTGAATTCAGGTCATCTTAATGGTGATGAATTAGTTTGTTTTACAGAGATTTGTGAAGAAAATCTTACCCGTGCCGGACGTAGAATGTGGTTTAGTGCCGATATGGGGGAAACTCAAAATTCAACCTTAAAAATTCCGGCTTAAAATTATAAATGCGGTTGGGTTGAAGAAGACGTGGAATAGTTTTAGGATGATGCTTTCAACACACCAAAAACTGCAAATCCCTGATATAACGCCTTTTAATACAACTTGTTTACAAGCCGGAAGTTCCGGTAATAATTAAGTCATGAAAGTCGTATCAAATAGTATTAGTTCATATCGTTACACGCAAATTTTTAATCATTCAAGACGTTTTATTGAAGGTTGGTACTGGGCTATTCCTTCTAAAAAGCTACGAAAAGGACAAGTAAAGCCGGTTTCTTTGTTGGGTAGAGAATTGGCAATTTATCGGGATATGGATGGTGAATTAGTTTGCTTTGACGCTTACTGTCCCCACATGGGCGCTCACCTTGCAGAAGGCAAAGTTGAAGGTAAGGGATTGCGTTGTTTATTTCATAATTGGAAGTTCGATCGCACTGGTAATTGTGTTGATGTTCCTTGTTTGGGAACTTCGCTTCCCTTGCAGTTGAAAACCTGGCAAGTCGCCGAAAAGTACGGCATGGTATGGGTTTGGACTGGCGAAACTCCTTTACAGCCTTTACCCTTCGTTCCAGAATTAGAGAATGAGGAATGCGATAGTATTTTAACTTCTCATTTTGTGAAAAACTGTCATCCCAACGTGGTGATGATTAATGCGATCGACGCTCATCACTTCAATACGGTTCACAATTTACCTTTAGAGATTGTTTTTCGTAAACAACAACTCAACGAAAATGCCGTTACTTTTAGCAACGTTACGTGGGGTGGTGAAGATTCGTTTTTGATTAAATTAATCCGTCCTTTTTATAAAAAAGCCATTACTTATAGTATGTGTTATTGGTATGGAAGTATCGGTACGGTAACATTAGGTCCCGATTTTCTACATTTTCACATTATGTTTGCTTTGCGTTTGCTTGAAGATGGAAAAACGGAAGGACAAACAATTTTAATAACTAAAAAACGTCGCGGTGTTTTCGGTTGGTTATTTAATAGAGTTGTACTTTGGTTAACAAATAAGGTAGGTAATTACTTTGCTTCGGGAGATACCCAGATTTTTCAAACGATTAAATTCGATTTAAAAACACCAACCAAAGCAGATAATTCCATTTTGCAATTTATTCAGAATGTGGAAAAACAAAAAGCTATACGTTGGGGAAATTGGGAACCTGTAAACGAAGAAGAAGAAAGACAGCGACAAAAAGAAATAGAGATGGTGGAATCTAAAGGAGAAGCGAATGATTAACACCTTAAAGGTCAAAGGTTAGAATTCAATTGATTATAGCGGGCAAGATGCCCGCACTACAATAGTTAACATAATCGAATATGCTTCCCTAAATTAGCTGTTACTGAAATTGAAACAACATTGAAGATTGATGTAAGAACAACAATTATAAGAAATACATTAGGTCAAATCTTTAATTATGAAAAAAATTGTGACTATTCGTTCGATGCTTTTCAACTCGTTTATAGTAGTTATTTTTGCTGCTTGTGGTGTGAATGCTAATAAAAAAGCGGAAATCTGTTCAAATACAGATTCTGATATGTTTTTACCGCAAAATAATTCTGCGATAAATAAAGCTGAAGAGAATTCCGATCCAATGTTTTTACCGAAAAACCCACATTTTGATAAGGAATCTCATCCTATGGTTGTTTCTCCATGTTCAAAACCAAAAGAGAAGGGATTAGGAGTTAGGAGTTAGGAGTTAGGAGTTAAAAAGTATAAATTGTAAAAAAAATACTACTTGGTTTATTCTTCATCTTTTTTAGTTCATTTTAATTCACATCTTGCAGCAGTTTCGTTAAGTCCGACTTATCGCCTTTAAATCTATTCCAAGCAACTAAAGTTAGTACATTAAAACGCACTAAAAGCTTCCCACAGTCTGATAAATCAGACTTTGTATATTGGTTCCTGGGAATTTATTCCAAGGCAGGTAGGAGTTAAAACTAGCAATTATCAATTATCAAATCATGAATCAATTATATTATATCGCTGGATTAAATTTACCTTATGTAAATCAAGAAGATAAATTAAATAGAATTTTATCTTCAGCACTCGAAAAAAGAATGCCAAAATGTTTCTCTAGCCAAGATTTTTCAGAGGAGCAAGGATTTTCTAGCGAGCAAGATGCTCGCACTACAATAAAAAAATCACATTTCTTTAGCGAGCAAGTATCTATTTCTAGCGAGCAAGATGCTCGCACTACAATTATAAATTCACATTTTGATAATTCTAAAATAATTGCTTATTGGAATGCGAAATATTTTAATCTTGATAAGGTAAAAATTTTTCAGGATTCCACACCTGCGGAACAAAGTTCAATTTTAGAGCTTTGCAATTTGGGAATTTTGGAAGAAGCTTATTTTATCGAAAAAGCTGGGATGGGTTATATGGCTAAAATGGTTTTGCTGGCAGAAACCACTGAAGAAAGAATGCTTTATGGTTTGTTTGCTGGGGATGAAGTAACCCATTTATCACAAATTAGCCGTTTTTTACCAATTCCGCAAGTCAATAATAATCTGTTTTTGGATTTGCTGGAAGATGTAGTGGAAAGTGACGATAAAGCAGTTTTATTATTTGTGCTTCAGGTGGTTTTGGAGGGATGGGGTTTAACTCATTACCGCAGTATTGCTTCTTATTGTCAAAATCCTCTGTTAAGTTCGGTTTTTCAGGGTTTTTTACAAGATGAAAGCCGCCATCACGCTACTGGAGTAACGCTATTTGAAAAGATATCCCCAATTAAATCGAGTCAATATATTGTGGAAATATTAGCAATGTTTTTACAAATGGTACAATTGGGACCTCAAACTGTTGTGACAGCAATTGAACAAGTCAAGGGAGATTTATCTAAAGCCCAAAAAATCAATATTTTTGCAGAATTAAATACAGAAAACCATAGTGGAAGTCGGTTGAAAATATTACGCGGTTTAATGAATTTACCTAGCGCTAAATCTATAGTTGAACAACTTGAAATTAAGGGATGTTTTCAACCTTTGAAGCCCCATCGATGTGTTTTCTAAGAAGGGAGTAGGGAGTAGAAAATAGAGAAAAATTCTATAAATTGCGACTACTATAATTAACTATCTCTCTTTACCTCTTTCCTCTGTCTTGAAAAGTTGTTCATGGGGGAGACCCCCAAGACCACACTTTTCGCTGCGCTCTCTGCGCCTCTGCGGTTTTTTAAGCGGTAATCTTCTGCCGAGAAGGGAGTAATTAGTAATTTCATTAATCTAACCATATTTTTATATGTTTGATAAAGAAAATACGCTTTTAGAAAATCAACAAGTCTGTCGCAAGCTGCAAATTAACTATAAGCGCAATCAAAAGCAAGATTGTACGGAATTGTTAGATGAAGCTGCTGCGGCTTTTAAGTATGATGATTGCAAAAATGAATACTGGAACCCAGAACAATTTTCCTTACTTTTCGGTACGCCTTTGTGGGAACAAGCAAGCCTCGAACAAAGAATTATTCTCAATCAACTTTACTGGGTAGCTTACTATTCTCAAATCATTTCCGCTGAAATTGCGACTATCTTTTTTAATCAAACTAGCGCCGCTGGACTCTATGCGCAAGAGGATTTTCGATTGATATGCGATATGCTCGATTTGGAATCCGCACAGGAACGCGCCCATATTAACGCTTTTAAAATTATCTCTCAAGAAGTTGAATTAACATTGTTTGGCGATCGCATATTTAGCTACCCAATGCGCGGTCCTTATTCTGAAACGATGGTGTTTACCGATACCAATTTTCTCAAGCGTCAATGGAAAAAACTTCAGCTACAAGCCTTTGGTTTGATATCTGCGGATAATACTTTCCTTGCTTGCCAATATTTTACGGTGCGGGGGGTGCGTACTCTCAACGGTAAGTTAGTTCAACACAAACTTAGCAATTATTATCAAAAACATCCAAATCTCGAAAATGCTCCTATCCCCGCAAAAATTTCCTACTATCACTTCATGGATGAAAGCTTTCATTTCAATAGTTCAACCATAATTTCCCATGATGTGATTAACTGTATCAAACCTCCGACAGATTTTGAGAAAATGGTTGCAAACTTAGGAATACGCGGTTGTCAAAAAGACCATTATCACTGTTCGGTAGCAGTTAACGGTATATTTTGGTACGATGCTGCACTGTATCCCGCTATTTATCAAGTGTTGCGATCGCCAATTTTCGGGATGAGCGATGCAGATGCGAAAGACATGATGCGTCGTTGTTTTACCGAAGAGACACAAGCGTTACACAACAGCTTTCAAACTCACAATGAAGCGATGGAATCATACAAAGTTTATCTTCAACCTTTGGATTATCTGTGGAAAAGTAACCGGGAAATGTCTTTAATGGCTGATAATTCTGTTTCCAAGTATTTAAATCGGCAAAGAAAAGCTTTTAAAAAATGGGAAATATCATTTTCACTTACATCGGAACAATTCAATACATGAATAAAAAACCTCTGTATTCCTTTGCGCTTACCTTTGCGTTACTTTGCGTTAAAAAACATATTTCAAATATATGAACTCATTACAAAACCAAAACACCCAACCCTTAATAAAGATGAAAATCTTCAACAATTGGGATGTTGTTGCTAAAGGTTGGTATATAGTTTGTCCAAGTAAAGAAATACCTCAAAGTAAAGTTAAATCTTTCACGATTTGCGGACAAAAAATAGCGGTTTTTCGCGGTAAAGATGGCAACGTTAGAGCATTAGATGCTTACTGTCCCCATTTAGGAACTGATTTAGCGATCGGTAAAGTTGATGGTAATTTAATTCGTTGTTTCTTCCATCATTGGGCTTTTGATCGTGAAGGTAAATGTCAAGATATTCCCTGTCAGTCGAATATTCCTCAAAAAGCCAAGTTACAAGCTTATGCTACTGATGAAAAATATGGTTTTATTTGGGTTTATCCAGATACAAAAGCAGTCGAAGTTGCAGAATTTGACGAGTTAAAAGATCGATCTCTTGTCACAGCATACGATAAAGCTTTTGAACGCAATTGTCATCATCACATTTGTATGATGAACGGAATTGATGCTCAACATCTCCAAACCGTGCATAAATTAAACATCAAAATGGATTTATCATTAGAGTCAAATAAATCTGTAAATATTATTGATTTTACTTTGAGCGGTGAATTTCCTCAAACGACATTTAGAGAGAAAATTGCTAAAAGAATACTTGGCAATGATTACGAATACACCATGAGATACGCCGATGGATGTATCGGATTGCTAACCATCATGAAAAAAGTGCGATTTATACCACCTTTGTATATGATTTATGCCTATACACCTTTAGAAACTAAAAGAACGCGCATTCAGCCTATTTATATTACTAAGAAAAGAAAAGGAATTGTTGGTTGGTTTATAAGTAGATGTCTATTATTAATGACAAAATTAGCTTACTATTTTTTACGCGGTGAAGACGGCACGATCTATGACAATATTCGCTATAATCCCAATGCTATTTTAACTATTGACGAACCGCTGATTAAATATATGAGCTATGTAAATCAACTTCAACCTTCGATATGGTCTAAAAATCAATCATAATTTATAATTTGAATATTTTACAACGCAGAGTGACGCAAAGATTTTTGACTATTACTTGAGTAATTTCGAGGTAATTATAAAAGATATAATTTGTATCTTTAAGTAAATAATATGATGAGTAACCTTTGTCAAATCCAGTTTACAGAAACAAAACACCAACCTCTGTTTCTAGAACAAAATCAAAACCTTGCCGAACATTTAACTGTAGAAAATTCACCCGTACTTTTCGGTTGTCGCACCGGAATTTGTGGTACTTGTCTTGTAACTATAGAAGGTGATATACCACCTGCATCGTCAGAAGAAAAAGAACTTTTAGAGGTATTAGCACCAGAAAATTCACGGGCAAGGCTGGCTTGTCAAATTCAATTAACTAACGATATTAAAATTACGGCTTGTAAATAAAGGTAGGGAATAGGGTTGGGGGAAACAGGCAGCAGGGAATAAAAAAAATCAAATATAAGATTAAATGATTCATGAAATTAAAAGTAGTGCGAGCATCTTGCTCGCTAATTTAAACGATCGAGCAAATTTATCGGAGGGGCTGAAGCCCTTACTACGAACCTCTTAGAATTTATCGGAGGGGCTGAAGCCCTTACTACGAACCTCTTAGTATTAATAAAGACTAAGGAACATGATGCGAACATTATCAACTATCTGTTTTTTATTTGTAATATCAACTATCAACTAACAACAGTAATGAAATTTGAAGATTTTTGGTATGTTGTCGCATTCAGCAACCAATTAAAACCAAATCAAGTTCTTTCACGCACAATTTTAGGTGAATGGCTGGCGGTATTCCGTGGCGAAGATGGGAAACCCGTTGCTTTACAAGATAGGTGCATTCACAGAAATAGCCGCTTATCGAAAGGTAAAGTTTGTCAAGGAAGGCTTGAATGCCCCTACCACGGTTGGGTTTACGATAATACCGGAAATGTTGTAGCTGTACCTTCGGAAGGAGAAAGTTTCTGTCAAACTAAAATGCCAAAGTCCCAAGTTTATCAAACTTTAGAACAAGATGGTTACGTTTACGTGCGGTTGTCGTCACCTGCTGAGGAATTTCCACCTTTCAAAATGCCTCACTATCAACAACCGGGATGGGAAACTGTAAGAGCAATCAATCGCTTTCACAATAACGTTACTAATTGCGCCGAAAATTTTATCGATATTCCTCATACCGCTTCGGTTCATCCTGGAGTATTTCGCAAACCAAGTCAACAACAGTTAGAAATGACTGTGGAAAGACGCAACGGTTGCGTGTTTGCCGAATACCGTAACGAAACCAGTAATTTGGGCTGGTTTACAAAGTTTCTCAATAGTAAGGGTTATCAAATTCGCCATATCGATAGCTTCAGGATGCCCAATATTACCAGCGTCGAGTACGATATGTCACCCAATAGAAGGCTTTTTATTACCAGTCAATGCGTTCCAGAAGCTGAAGACTCGACTCTAGTTTACACCGACGTTACCTATAATTATGGGATTTGGAATAAACTGGCAAAGCCGTTCGTACATTGGACTACACAGCATATTATCCGCCAAGATATTGAAGCTTTAAAGATTCAGTGGGAAGTTATCGAAAAGTACGGTACGCAGTTTGCGAATACCCCTGCTGACACCATTCACATTTTTGTTGAGTCTATTCGCAATCAAATCGCAGCAGGTAAAGATCCAAGAAATCTGAGCGATCGCTCAGTAGAGGTAAAATTTTGGGTTTAGATGAGTATACACAAAAAAAGAAGTGGCGCAGCCACTTCCAAAAAATTCCCAGGTAGAACCTGACAAAAGTATAGCGACTATATAATCTTCAAATCGTATAAATTGAAACTGATTTATTAATATGTTGGTTTTCTTTACATTCGTAATTCTTCTAGCATTAACCGTTACAAATAGCAAGCAACCCTTTCTATGGTGGAAAAAGAAGCGTGAGGATTGGCTATTAGACGGTATTGGCTTGTTTTTTCAGGGAATTGCAATACCGTTTTTTCAAATCGCTGTAGTTTTCAAACTTTACCAATTGTTGCTACCAGTTGCTCGTGCTTCATTAAGTCTTTATCCCGTTGCGGCTTTTTTGTTAAGTTTTGTATTTGTAGACTATCTCTACTATTGGAATCATCGTCTATTTCATACTCGTTCGTTGTGGTTTATCCATCAAGTGCATCATACCGTAACGGAGATGGATGTTTTAGGAACTTCCCGGAATACATTGTGGACAAGTTTTTTTATCGTTTATCTATGGATTCACTCAATATTTATCTATTTGCTGCAAGAACCCAACTGGTATATTCTAGGCATCAGTCTAAGTTCGGTTTTAGATTTGTGGCGACACAGTAGTTTTACTCCAACATCAAATTCCTGGCTATATCGCTGCTTATCTCCGTGGTTAATTTTACCGCAAGACCATGCTTGGCATCACTCGAAAAGCTGTATTAAAGGAAACTACGGTGCAAATTTGAAGCTTTGGGATAAAATACACGGCACTTATTACGAATCCGAGAATGCGCCAGAGTGCTTGGGTATTAATAGTTCCCTATCTTTTACCAAAAAATTATTTTTCCCGTTTGAATAAGAATGTAATTATAAATACTGAAGTTGCGGTGCGTCGGGAAGACGGTGAAAACATTTTAATTTCATCATATTCAACTAGAGAATTTAAACTAATTGTAATCTAACCGATCCATATTCCGGATTTATACGCGATTTCAAAGCAGTTGGTATTACTACTCAATATGTCTAATACCGTGGAAATAACTAAATTATGTCTCATTTATAATGCAGCAGGCTTGTAGAGAATAGTGCAAGATATTACGTTTAAGCAACTACTATATCTAAATCCATGACTCTAAAAAGTACTATACTTTCCTTATTTCCCGCCGCTGTAATGCTGTTGGGATTTATTTCTTTCCTGTGGATTTGCTATTCCCCTGGAATTTTTAGCGTTGCTGCTTTTTTCTTTTCCTTCTACGGATTTCCATTATTAATCCACAAAATACATAACTATTTTTACCCTGTTGAAGAAGGAATTAGTTATTTACAAGGTAAAGAATATTCACCTTGGTGGGGAAGTCATCAAATACAGTCTATATACATTACCTTTAGCTTATTTGAATCAGCATTACGTCTAATTCCTGGTGCATTTTCATTGTGGTTAAGACTGTGGGGAGCAAAAGTTGGTCAGAATGTTTATTGGACTCCCAATTTAGAAATAGCAGATCGTTCCTTAGTAGAAATAGGCGATCGCGTAGTTTTCGGTCAAAGCTGCGGTCTTTTTTCTCATATAGTTAAACCCAAAAAACAAGATTTGATGCTGTATGTCAAAAAAGTGAAAATTGGTAACAATGTCTTTTTAGGAGCGAATTCTTATCTTGCTCCTGGTGTAACTATCGCCGATGGAACTTTTGTTTCTGCTGATAGCCGTTTGTATCCAAATGCATTAGTAAAAAATTTAGAAAAAGACACAACTGATTTATAAAAAAAATAATTTTATGCGTTTAACAATACAAATTTTTGGCAAACTAATCGAATCTGCTAGCAAAACTTTTTATCGAGCTTTAGAAAATCCTCAAGCTGCACAGAAAAAAGTACAGCAAGAAATATTAAACAGTTTGGTTGAAAGCGATTACGGTAGATATTTGCGCGTTAAAACTATTGATGATTGGCATCGTATTCCGATAGTGGAATATCATAATATTCAAAATTGGATTCATACCCAACACCGAGAACAAACTGAATTATTCACCTCCGAAAAAGTTGTTTTCTATGAAAAAACTTCTGGAAGTCGTGGTACAGCTAAATTGATTCCCTATACCAAGTCTTTGCGACATTCTTTCAATCAAATGTTTTGTGTATGGGCGCACGATTTAATTAAGCATGGTCCTAAGTTTACCACCGGACAAATATATTTTTGTATTTCACCACAATTGGGAAAAGAAGAATTACAAAAAACCTCTTCTCAATCTTTACAAGACGATTCAGAATATTTAGATGGCTGGCTGAAGTGGGTAATGAGTCAGTTTTTAGTTTCACCATCGGAATTAAATAAAGTACGCGATCCAGAAAAATTTAAACATAAACTTGCTCAGTCACTTTTAACTTCCGAAAACCTCGAAATCATCTCTATTTGGAGTCCAAGTTTTCTCAAAGTCATCCTTGATTATATTCAAAATCATCGCCTCTCTCTAGCTTCAGAACTTACAAATAAAATGTCAGCAAAACGGCGTTTAATGCTGTTACAACCCGATCTATTCAAACAAGTATCTACACAAATTAATCGCGATCGCATTCCTTGGAATTTATTATGGAGCCAACTTAAATTAATTTCTTGCTGGGATAGCGCCAACGCTGCTGATGGTGCCGATTTTTTACGTTCTTTGTTTCCTAACGTTTTAGTACAGGGAAAAGGACTTCTCGCTACAGAAGCACCAATGACTATTCCCTTGATTCCCGCAAAAGGATGCGTACCCCTACTCAATGAAGTGTTTTTCGAGTTTCTGGATGAAAACGGCTTGATTTCTCAACTTCATGAATTAAAACTGGGGGAAACCTACGAGATAATTATTTCTCAAAAAGGAGGATTATATCGTTATCGTATTGGAGATAGAGTCCGTTTTACTCATTTATATCTGAATACACCTTGTTTGGAATTTGTCGGCAGACAAAAAGAAGTTAGCGATTTAGTTGGTGAAAAATTGCATTCCCATTTTGTTCGCGATGTTTTAGAAAGTTTACCTTTAGAAGCAAGCTGTTTTAAAACTTTAGTACCTGTAAAGCATCCTCAAGAACATTATCTATTATTAATTGATACTGCACAAAACCCCGAAAAAATCGCTTTTCAATTAGAGCAAGAGTTACAAAAATCCCATCATTATCATCGCGCCAGACAATTAGAACAATTACAACCCGTGCAAGTTATGGTTTCTTCCCAAATTCCAGAAATTATTAGTTTATATAAAGCTAAATCTGGTAAAAAATGGGGAGATT
The DNA here is from genome assembly GCA_965234645.1 of Rivularia sp. (in: cyanobacteria). Classification (GTDB taxonomy): domain Bacteria; phylum Cyanobacteriota; class Cyanobacteriia; order Cyanobacteriales; family Nostocaceae; genus Rivularia. The sequence continues at coordinate 7,258,452 of OZ248344.1, forward strand.
TAAAACACGATATTCTTGAGACAAAACCGATTGAAAAGGATTTGTTAGTTGAGTTAGAGCAAGCTTGTTTGATTAATCATTCTTAATCTGAATGGGGAATACCCCTATCCTCATATCTCTCTTAATCTCTTTCCTCCGTGTTCTCTCTCTTGAAAAGTTGTTCATTTTGGAAACCAAAAAGACCACACTTTATGTCCTAGCGGACACGCTTCGCTAACGCTGCGTCTCTGCGGTTTTTTTCAGTAATTATAAGAGTGGGAAGAGAGTAATACCAATTTTTTATCGTGTTTCCACAAATTAGATAGAACCAACCCCCCTTAACAAGGGGGACTTTTTGAATAAAATGAATATAAGCCGTAGCATTACCTCAAAATAACAAATGGTTGCTAATCCTCAATTCCAATACATGAGTCCCCAAGAATACCTCGAATGGGAAAAAACTCAGGAACTCCGCTATGAATACATTGACGGAGAAGTATTTGCAATGACGGGGGGAACAATACCCCACAACCTCATTGCAGGTAATTTGTACATCACCTTAGTTAATTTTTTAGAGGAAAAAGATTGTAACGTATATATCTCTGACGTGAAAGTACAAGTAACACCATCTGGACCATATCATTATCCTGATGTCATGGTAACTTGTGACGATCGCGATAAGGAAGCAATTGATATGGTTCGATATCCTTGTTTAATTGTCGAAGTGCTTTCCCCATCAACCGCAGCTTTTGACAGAGGTAAAAAGTTTACTCGCTATCGTCAATCAACCACTTTGCAAGAATACGTTTTAATCGAATCCGATGAAATTGCTGTGGAATGCTTTCGTCGGAATGATGAAGGTTTATGGGTTTTACATACCTATGGAGAAGGAGATACTTTAACTTTGGAAAGCGTGGGAATTTCGATTCCTGTAGAAAAGTTGTATCGACGAGTTCGGTTTGATATGGGAGAGAAGAATTAATACTCAGATTCCCGACTAAAAAAGTCAGGAATTCTATGATTTGAGCTTATAAGCCAAGCTTTTTTAATTCAACAAAATAAATTTAACTTATTTCTGCAACACTAGTAGTAAATCTTTCTCCAGTCTCTGCATCAAAGACTATAGTTATTTTTGATTTCTTATATTTGACAGTTCCAGTATTCTTTTGGTTGATTTCTATACCTTTTGGAGCTTCAATGAAAGCTACCCATACTAATCGATTTGGATGAATTTGCATATCTTGAACTACATCGCCATTATCAGCTTTTAACATATCTATGTATTCGGAATACTTAATTAATCTTAGTCCCTTGAGATTTAAATCTTCCTTGAGCTTACCTTTGATAACATCATTTTTTTTAATTAGTTGCCGTTCATCTTTAAAACTGTTATCTGGATACAGATACTGCCCAGAATTAGGGGTTGATAAAGTTTCGGGCTTACCAGGTTTTATCCAATCTGGTCGAGGATTTTGTTTTGGTTCCTTTTGATTAGCAAAAGCAATAGAGGTAATGCTAGTTATAACTAATAAACTTATTCCTACAATGACAAATTTCTTTTTCATTTGAATTATCTTCCTTTGTGTATGAATTTACTGGTTATAGAATCCGATCGCATTGTTTCCGTTTTGTAAAGGAAACCAATTAGAATACCAACCACGATTATTATTATCCGCATTAGTCATACTGCCAGAAAAAATCTGAAACCCATTGGCAGATGTCGGGTAATGCCAAATAAAATAACCACCCGTACTATTTTTGAAAGCATGATTAGTGTCTTGCGATTCTATTCCGATTACAAAGTTAGACGCAAAATTGTAGTTATTTGCACCCGCAAGAGTGATATAATATGCCGCTATGTTGTTTGCATAATTACACCACCTATTGGATTAGCTAATTATGCTTTAGAAAACAAGCGCGTTGCCGTAACCGATCTACAGCAAGCTGCTAAACTATTTCGTCACCAAGGAAATACTCAAGTTATCAATTAAGCATAGGGATATTAGATCGAGTTAGGAATTAGAAGTTGAGAGTTAGGAGTTAAGAGTTAGGAATAGTTATTTTCCCCTTGTCTCCTTGTCCCCTTGTCTCCCTATCTCCCCATCTCCCATCCCCAATCCCCAATCCCTAAACTACTCAACCACTTCATTCACGGGGAAGCGATCGATTAACTGAATTGCACGTTTAGCGTTACGCTTAATCTCATCTGGTAAATGAGGAACGTGGGGAATTTGCGATAACAAATCTAAGGTACGGCGTAAAATTCTTACTACATCTCCCTCATCCAAGGTAGTGTTTTCACATAGTTCTACCCAATCCATTCCTAACGCCCATTTTTCAACTAAGGCAATTAATTCAAACTCCAACCATACAGGTAAAGCTACTCCATACCTGCGTTGCAATTGGAACACTTTGCGACGAATTGAACGTAATGAAGCTAAACCATCGGCAACTTCACTGCTAAGCTCAAAAAATACTTTGCTATCGGGACGAGAAGTTTCTGTTACTAAAGCTGCAATGGCTGTAGCAAAATGATGGGGAGCTAGTTGATCTAGGTTGCCGCTATTAAGTACTAAACCCAACCATAGTTCGTTCTCTCCGCGAATTGCTGCCGCCATTTGTCCCAATTGAGTGGGTACTAAATTATCTAAAGCTTCAAAGTATTGCAGAATTTCAATTAATGTGACGAATTCATCCCAATGGCGTTGAGATTGTTCTTCTACTTGCGATCGCAATTCTTGGATTTCGGTTTCTAATTCAGCAGCGCGGGCTTGACGTTTGTATATGCTAGCTGCATTCCCCAATTCATACAGGGGACTGCTTTCCATTTGTTCTTGTAAGCTCGTTACCAGACGCAGCTGTTCTACTACTTCGGGTGCCATAGAAAAATCATCTGTGGGTTGGGGAATTTGTGCGGCGATCGCGTCTGTAATTTCCGAACCATCACAGGATTCTCCGGGTTTGAGCGACAATTCCGATGGCGGCAGCAAATCGGGAGGTACGTCAATGCGAGGTAATTGAGCGTACAAATCTATCACATCTTCAACGTTCGTTACGTACCAACGGTTATTTCGTCCCAAACACACTAACAAAGGTGTTTCGGAACCTGGTGTTTTACCAACTAAAACTGCCGTGACTGGTGTAGATTGAGTATTATCGCCTTTAAGACTCAAAAGCGTTCCGGAAACGGCGAAACTCAACATCATGCTCAATTCTTCTTTTTGAGTTTCTGCTGCTTGTTCTTGCAAAGTTGTTAGCAGCTTGCGTTCCACTTTCAAGCGCTGACGCAATTTCTCATACTGGGCTACTTCCTCATCGCTAATATCAGCAATTTTGGACTGAACTTCTCCTAGTTGCTGTTTGATTTCGGAAATTTGTTTATACTGCGGTTGCAAATGCAGGTTAGCTAGGTACTGCCCAAAACTACGTTCGATTAATTCTTTCGCTTCTTCTAATGTATGGGTTTGCAGCAAATTTAACACCATACCGTAACTCGGTGAAAATTGGCTTACTAAAGGATCTGGTTGAGATGTCGCTAAATACGCAGCTTCTTTAGCACCTTCAAAGGGGGTTTGCAAAGTCACTACATGACCCAACTCATCCATACCACGACGACCAGCCCTTCCCGACATCTGTAAGAACTCGGAAGGATTTAATAAACGATGTCCGCTATCGGTACGTTTGGAAAGCGTAGAAATTACGGTTGTTCTAGCAGGCATATTTATACCTGCTGCTAAAGTTTCCGTCGCAAACACAACTTTAATTAAACCTTGTTGAAATAATTCTTCAACTAACCCCTTCCAAGCAGGTAAAATTCCGGCATGGTGGGCGGCAATTCCTCGGTAAAGCGGACCTACGTGTCCGGCGCGACCTGCATCGGGATTTCGAGTCAAAAATTCATCAATTTGAGGACGCAATCTTTGCGCTTCATCTCCATCCACCAGCCACAAATCGCCAACATCAGCCACCGCGCGATCGCAACCCCGACGGCTAAAAATAAAGTAAATTGCTGGCAGCATATCCCTTTGACGCAAATTGTCTAAGGTATAAATTATGCTGGGAGATTCTTGTCTGGCAAAGTGTTTACTTCTGTCGCCTCTCTTTCTTTTTCTTTTAACTAAGCGAGGATTTAATTGAGATTTATCCGAGGTTAGTAGGGGAAAGAAACCCTTACTATTACCGAAATGATATTCCAAAGGAACCGGACGAAAATCCGAATAAATCAAATCCGTCGGACCGTGAACTTGATTTAACCAGTCAGTAAGCTGATCGCTATTATCAACCGTTGCCGAAAGAGCGACAATTTGAATTGATTCCGGACAATAAATAATCGACTCTTCCCAAACCGTCCCTCGTTGACGGTCATTCATATAGTGGCATTCATCTAACACCACCGCTTCCACATCTATTAAAGAAGTGCCAACTTGTCCAATCGGTGTACCGTAGAGCATATTACGGAAAATTTCCGTCGTCATCACCAAAATTGGAGCATCTCGATTGATAGAAACATCTCCAGTCAACAGTCCGACCGAATCGAAACCAAACTCGGAACGGAAATCGCGTAATTTTTGATTGGAAAGCGCTTTGAGGGGAGTAGTATAAAATACTCGTTTGCCTCGCGCCATTGCACGATAGATCGCGTATTCCCCAATTAACGTTTTACCGGAACCCGTAGGCGCACATACAACAACTGAACGTCCGGCATTCAGGGAATCTATCGCGTCATGCTGGAATCGATCGAGTTCAAAAGAAAAAACAGAACTCGGGTCAATATCTGGAGTTAGGGCTGGATTATTCACTCAAATAAAATTGCATCCAAACTGATTTTTTTATATGATTCAAATCGCATTAAGCAGGATTCTCACGAAATTATCCCTGCATCAATAAATGAAATCTCCTTAAGAAGATTACTCGTATTATACTTAACCGCATTCAATTTGATTAGCTTTCTCGACATTTCGTAAAAAACAAGATAATGGGAATTGGGAGATGGGGTAGAGGGGGTAGAGGGGGTAGAGGGGGTAGAATTTTATAACTCCTCACTCCTAACTCCTCACTCCTAACTCCCTACTCCCTACTCCCTACTCCCTACTCCTTAATTACCTAGTTCCTGAGAACGCTTGGTAGCGGCTTTTACTGCTTCAATTAGTGCGGAACGAAACCCGGCTTGCTCGAGTTTTGTAATTCCGGCAATTGTCGTACCTCCTGGGCTGGTAACTTTGTCTTTTAATACTGCTGGGTGCATTTTGCTTTCTTGCAACAATTGTGACGTTCCCAACACCGTTTGTAATGCTAGGGTGCTGGCGATCGCTCTTGGTAAACCTGCTGCAACTCCTCCGTCTGCTAAGGCTTCTACCATCATTGCTACATAAGCCGGACCGCTACCTGAAAGCCCTGTAACGGCATCCATTAAGTGTTCGGGTACTTCTACTACAGACCCGATTGCGGAAAATAGCTTTGTTGCAACTTCAGTATGTTTCTCTTTGGTATAAGCACCACAACAAATTGCAGTTATTCCCGCACCTACTGTAGCTGGGGTGTTTGGCATTGCTCGAATTACTGGCAAGCCAGGAAAAGCTGCTTCTAATTGCTTTAATGGTACTCCTGCCAAAATAGAAACTATTAATTGCTTGCTTCCATGTTCGATTACTCCCGCTAACTCCTGAGCAATTGCACTGAAGATTTGAGGCTTTATTGCTAAAAATACTACTTCTGTCGCTTGAGCAAACGTCATGCTGCTATCGGCGATCGCCAAAATTTTGTATTCTTGCTCTAAATAACTTCGACGCTCTAAAAGTGGTTCGCTGACAATAACTTCCGATGGTTGATATATTTCACAACTGATGAGGCGGGATAATAATGCTTCGCCCATTACCCCGCCACCAATTAAGCCAAATTTTTTGTGATTCGTCATTGCCCATTCCGTCATTGGTCATTTGTCATTGGTCATCAGGCAGAAAAACGGACTAATGACTAATGACTAATGACTAGTTTATCTTTATTGTGCCATGCGATTCGGTTCGTTTCCCCACGCTTGGGTAGATGGATTCGGACGGGGGCGCACTGGTGGTTGCGGAACTTCATGAAGTACTCCACCAGTAGTACTGACTTGTACGCAGCTAGGCGTAAACAAAAATATACTTTCCCCAATCCGCTCTTGATGTCCGTCAAGGGCGTAAGTACCTCCTGCAACAAAATCTACAGCCCGCTGTGCTTGGTCTGGGTCCATAATTGTTAAATTTAATACCACAGACTTGCGTTCGCGCAGCGCTTGAATTGCTTGAGGCATTTCTTCAAAGGTGCGCGGTTCAAGCACCAAAACTTCAGAAATACCGTTTAATACGCCGGGCATACCGATAACATTGCTCATTGCCTTTGCTGAAGTTGAACTTGCTACATCGCTTCCCATTGTAGGCACCCCTTCGCGCCAACGTCGATTAACTGCAACATCTGGTTGAGGAGGTGCTGTTTGATTCTGCTCTTGATACAGATTTTGATAACCTTCTGCCTCCGGTTCCTCTTCGTAATATTCGTATTCCACGGGTTCGTTTAATCCAACAAAGTCTCTCAATCGGGAAAATATATTATTCATTGTTACGCTCCTGGTGCCAATCATCTTTTATTGAGAAGGTAAAAATTGTTTTTGTCAACTTTTACCACTACAAATAGGGAATAATTGTTACATATTATCGCTACTTGTAGCATATATCACGAGTCTTTTTATTCCACTCACGTTTTGACAACGTTTGTAGCTTGACCACGCACAATAATGAGTCAAGATTATATCTTAGTAGCTCTATAATGAAAAGTTGTTTTCACCCCTTATTTCATTTTATTTTGCATTTATAGATACTATATCTTTGTCGTTTTTGAAACTACTGTATTAGATAAATATTCTGTGTTAAATGGAAATGCTTGTCATCCAAACTACGGACTAATATTTGCTTGTAGGATGGGCATTCGCCAGTTTTAAGCGTTACGCTGGCGAATTGCCGATTATCTATCAAAAGGCTGATTTTTTGTTAAAAAACAGAATTTTCTTCTCCCAGCTTAAAACCAAGTATTTTCAACAGTTTTTAGCTTTTTCTGCCTAATTGTGATGACTTATACGTTACGTCCAAACAGAATTGTTCCCAAACGTATCATCGTTGCACCTTCTGCGATCGCTAGCTGATAATCTCCCGACATTCCCATTGAAAGTTGCTTTATTTTGATGTTTGACAAGTTGCGATCGCCAATTTCTGAAGCTAATTTTCGTGTCCTTTTAAACACATTGACAACTTCTGAACTATCTAATCCCAATGGTGGGATTGTCATCAAACCTTCAATTTGTAAACTTTTGCATAGATTAAGTTCTGCTAAATCCTCTAGGAGTTGGGGTATTGTCCAGCCAGATTTATCTGGATCGGGGAGAATTTTGACTTGCAAGCAAACTTTGGGAGTAACTCCTTTTGCTTGTGCCAAAAGGTTCAAGCGTTGTGCTAATTTCAGGCTATCTACGGAATGAAGCCATTGAAAATATGAAAGAGCGGCTTTAGCTTTATTGCTTTGTAGATGTCCAATAAAATGCCAGGTAATACCCGGTAAGTCTTGCAATTCCTCAATTTTGAGGGTAGCTTCTTGAATCCGGCTTTCGCCAAAATCTCGGATACCAGCAGCATATGCTTCGCGTATTGCCGCAGTCGAAACTTTTTTACTAACAGCAATTAATTTTACGGCAGAAGGAAGTGAGTCTTGAACCTTTTGTATGCGCTCGCAAATCGAACTAATCATTGGAATGTACGTTGAAAAATACTAGTCAGCTGATCGTACTCAATAGATTGCCCGCTTCGACGCAAGTTACGCAAACGATTTTCCAACATCATTCTTGCTTCGGTGCGTCCTACTGGTTGGAACTTAATGCCTTTTTCATCGTTAATCACTAGAAAAAAGAGGCGTTGAGCATACAACGTAGTAAAAAGTTCTTGACTTTGGTCTACCGTACATATTCTGTAAAGTAATCCCCAAGTTGGATGATTCAAGTAAGTTTCCAAGTTTTCTGAATTCATTTAGTAGTCAAGGTACAAGTACATATATCTTTTCGCTCTCCAAAACAAAGAGTCAGACTTTCTTTAATAAGATATTGGCGGAAGATTTGCTCGATATGCGAATACAGCAGGGCGATTAAGGTAGTTATTTGCACAAAATGTTATATACGTATAAAACAATTAAAATGGAAAATAGCCGCTACATTCTTTTTTCAAGAAAAGCATAGATTCTACAAACCCGACTGCAATTACGACAACTTTTTTGTACAAAACAGCAAATAACCCATACAGGCAATCAAACTTTTATAGGTAAAAAAAAGATTTTACGGCAGTTTTAAGACATAGCATAAAAGCAATTCTATTGTTTCACAATTGAATCATTAGAAATAAAGCATCAAGAGTAACAAATTTTAACTTTTGAATGCTCTAAGTTTTGCTTTGAAACTAAAGTTATGTAACTAGTTTGACGTTGCCGTAGTATGAGGGCATAAATTCGATCTCTGGAAAATAACATTTATGACAAAGATGCCTTAAATGTGTAGTGCCTTAAAAAGTGCTTGTGCTTTGTGCAGAGATTCATACCATTCTTTCTGAGGATTACTATCTGCGACAATTCCGGCTCCAACTTGTCCCCAAACAGAATTAATTGGGTAATGTAGGTTGCTGTTTGATGATTGTAGGGAGCTAAACAAATCATATGGTGTAATGTCCGCTGGAGCAAGAGGGTTTAAAGACTTATTTACTTGAGGAGCCACTAATAAAGTGCGAATCAAGATGTTTAAATCTAAATTACCCCGCCAGTCTAAATACCCGCAGGAGCCATAAAATAAGCTGCGTTTTACAGGTTCGAGTTCCTCAATAATTTCCATGCAGCGAACTTTGGGACAACCCGCGATCGTACCGCCTGGGAACATGGCACTAATTAAATTAACCGTAGTATTTCGGGAATGCACGGGAGGTAAGTCATCGCATCTGAGAGTCCCCGTAATATTACTAACCAGATGCATCACATGACTATAGCGCTCGATTGTCAGCAATTCATCTACTTTGACGCTTCCCCATTCACAAACTCGTCCCAAGTCGTTGCGCTCCAAATCTACGAGCATAATGTGTTCGGCGCGTTCCTTGCTATTACTAAGCAATTCCACAGCTAATTGCCGATCTTCTTCGGCAGTTGTACCGCGCTTCCGAGTACCCGCGATCGGTCGAGTTTGAGCTTGATTACCGGATACTTGGACTAATCTTTCTGGGGAACAGCTAACAACTTCACCAATCGGAGTCTTAAAATAGCAAGCGAAAGGAGAAGGATTTATTTTTTGTAAAGCTTGATAAATTTCCCATCCAGAAGCAGTGGTTTGAGTTTCAAAGCGCACAGACAGATTAGTTTGAAAAATATCCCCTGCTTGAATATACTCTTTTGCTTGCAAAACAGCCGCTTCATAATCAGCTTGAGAGGTAAGTAATTCTAAGGTAGGTAATTGAATATTCGCAGATGGGCGTTGAGGAGAATTCGGCAATGGTAGCTGAAGTTTATCTTCTAAATTATCAAGTTCGCTTGTATTGCTAGCGGCTAACCACAAAACTTGTTCCCAATGATCTAAGACTGCAAAACATTCAGGTTCGTACCAAAAAGCGACTGGAAACGGTAAAGTATCAGATTTGAGTTTTGGTAGCGACTCTATTTCCCAAGCAACATCGTAACCCAACCAGCCCAACCAGCCTCCTGTGAAAGGAAGAGAAGAGGAATCAAAATCCGCTTGTTTTTTAAGCAATTTTTGCAAAAAAGGTAATACGGAACCTACATTGGGTGTCCACAACTGCGGAACATCATCAATTATCCGGGGATTACCAGCACAAATAGAATAGCGAGCTAATTGGGGATTTTCTCTATTGTTGGGATAAGGACTTTCTAAAAGAGTAGCGATTTCGTTGGAAGAATTAGAAATAAACAAACAAGCAAAAACATTACTACCACTACGTCCCTTTAAAGGAAGCTTTCGCCAATACCAAGGTTGAAGTTCGTTAATCATCAATGGGAGAGGGGGGAGAGGGGGTAGAGGCGGTAGAGGGGGGAGAGGGGGTAGAGGCGGTAGAAAAATTCTTAACTCTTAATTCCTAACTCCTAACTCCTAACTCCTAACTCTTAATACCTAACTATTAATTTATTTCATTTCCGATCGCAAACCGCATTCCCCAAAATACAAGTAATACTAAAATTGCCAGCCAATCAAGAGTTTTTAAACGTAAATTATGCCATTTAACTCGGTGTTTATTGGGACTTGTAAAACCGCGTACCATAATACCGTTAGCCATTTGATCCGCTCGCAAAAGTAAATTTTGTAACAACCGTTCTGCAACCAGCATCCAAACTTTGACTGCTCCTTTTAATCCTAATTTTTTCCAATTAATCGCCCTAGTCATTACCGAGCGAATTAAGTTTTGGATTTCTTCTAAAACAAGGGGAATAAAGCGTAGAGATAAAGTTAAAGTCAAAGCAATTTCGGTGACTGGGACATTAAATCGCCTTAAGGGTTGCATCAAACTTTCGATACCAGCGGTGATTTCTTCTGGAGCAGTTGTTAATAAATATAAGGTAGTACTGTATAGAATTGTAAAAAATATAGTGCTTAAACGCAGCGCTAAATCAAAAGAATGTCGCGTTACTTTTACAGGTCCTTTAGCAAACAATACATAATTATATTCTTGAGGTTTAAATATTGATAAAATTGGATTTGTAGCACGATCGGAACTTGGCGATCGGTTTACAACTTGCTGTTCGGGTAAGCGCTGTTGATAATCAATCCCCATTCCATCGGGACTAAGAGATGCAATAATCAAAACTAGAAAGCAAACCGATAGCAAATAACCCATTTGTTGCCGCCACACTCTCCTGGGAATTCCAGAAATCAATGTAGTAACAATTAGTAAAACAACTAATATTACACGCCACAAAGTACTAGCAAAAATATAAGTAGTTAGAAAACTCATCAACCATATAAACTTAACTCGTGGGTCGAGTTTATGCAGCCAAGTTATTGGTTGTTCTAAATAAAGTCCTAGCGGTAGAGAACGTAGTAAATCCATTTAGTTGTTAGTTATTAGTTGTTAGTTGTTAGTTGTTAAGAGTTAAAAGTTAGGAGTTGTATATTTTAACCTTTAACCTTTAACCTTTAACCTCTAACCTTTGACCTTTAATGTGTCCAGACTTTAGTAGCCCTGTTAGCGGCGACATTATTTTCCATATCGCGGGTTTTCTTGCTTCGCCATAAAAGACGAATCGGAGTACCTTTAAAACCTAATTGTTGTCGGAATTGACGCTCGATATAACGACGGTAATTGTCGTTGAAACGTTTTGCTTCGTTGACGAACAAGGCAATGGTAGGGGGTTCGGTACTAACTTGAGTTCCGTAATAAATTCTTCCTTGTTTACCGCTACGACTAGCCGGTGGTGAATGCCAGCGAGTAGCTTCTTCTAACACTTCGTTAATTACTGAAGTGCTTACCCGGCGTTTGTGTTGTTCTACTGCTTGATTGACTAAATCTAATATTTTTTGTACCCGTTGTCCCGTTAAAGCGCTGACAAAAATAGTTTCAGACCAATCAGAAAAATGCAGTCTTCCCGATAGATGTTTTTCGTATTCGTAAATGGTATTAGAATCCTTTTCGATCGCATCCCATTTATTTACAACCGTTATGCAAGCCCGACCTTCATCAATTATTCTTCCCGCTAATTTTTGATCTTGGTCGGTGATACCATCGAGGGCATCAATCACAAATAACACCACATCGCAACGACGAATTGCTTTAAAAGCACGGTTAATGCTAAAGAATTCCGTACCGTAATCAATGTTTTTCTTTCTTCTAATACCCGCCGTATCAATTAAACGATAAACTTGCCCTTCTTTTTCAATAAAGGTATCAATTGCATCGCGAGTAGTGCCGGAAATTGGACTGACAATTGCCCTTTCTTCGCCAACAAAAGAATTTAGTAAACTCGATTTACCGACATTTGGTCGTCCGATAATTGCAATTTTAATCTCATTATTGTCTTCAATCTCAGAAGTTTCTGGAAGATGATCGACCAATGCATCTAACAATTCTCCGGTACCATTACCGTGAATTCCCGACATCGGATAAGGTTCGCCCAATCCCAACTGCCAAAAATCAGCAGCTTGAACCAATCCCATATCTGGTGATTCGCATTTATTCACAGCAAGCAATACGGGTATCGGCTGATGTCGCAACCACTCGGCAATTTCCTCATCTGCGGGTGTAGCACCAGTTTGTCCGTCTACAACCAAAATAGCCGCACTAGCTTCAGCTAAGGCTATCATTGCTTGCTGACGAATTAGCGGCAAAAATTCCGTATCGTCATTGAATATCAAGCCACCCGTATCCACTACCATGAATTCGCGATCGCGCCAAAATGCATTTAAGTAAGTTCTGTCTCTGGTAACTCCAGGTTCATCGTGAACGATCGCCGATTGTTGTTTGGCTAAACGATTGACTAGAGTTGATTTGCCCACGTTAGGGCGACCGATAATAGCTACTATAGGAAGTCTCATAAAAACATTCAGTAAAGCTTCAAACTATTATTGTAACTATATAAGTGAAACTATTCACAATTCTGGCACTTACGAAAATAATTGATTAAGTCAAAAAAGCATTGATGAATAAATTCAAATTGGTTTTAAAAGCTCGAATACCGTCAAATTTGAGTAAAATTATTTTTATTGGAATTACTTGTGCTTTATTCTACGCTCATTATATTGAACCAAATTGGATTGATATTAATTATGTGCGGCTCAAATTACCACATTTAGCAACAGAATTTAACGGTTATCGGATTGTCCAAATCAGCGATATTCATGTTGACAGAAGAACTCAAAAACGGCGATTGAATCATATTTTTCAGCTTGTAAATCAACAGAAACCAGATTTAATTGCGATTACTGGAGATTTTGTGACTCGTCGTCAAATTAAATTTATTCCTAAACTAAAAGCTACTTTAGGTCAACTAAGTACTTCTTCTAAAACAGTAGGAGTATTAGGGAATCATGATTATTGGGCAGATGCTACAAAAATTACCGAAGTTTTAGAACAAACCGATGTTCTGAATCTTGCTAATAAAGTTTATACCGTAAAACGAGATAATGCTATGCTGCATATTGCTGGCGTAGATGATGTTTGGATGGGTAAAGACCGTTTAGATTTGGTATTAAAGCAGTTACCTCAACAAGGTGCAGCAATTCTACTCGCACACGAACCAGATTTTGCTGATACCAGTTCTGCAACAAATCGATTTGATTTACAATTGTCGGGACATTCCCATGCCGGACAAATACGTTTACCTTTTATAACACCACCCAAACTTCCAGGTTTAGGTAAAAAATATTATGCTGGTCTTTATCAAGTAGGAGAAATGTTTGAATATACCAATCGAGGTTTGGGTATGACTGGACTGCATTTACGATTTAGTGCCCGTCCGGAAATTACGGTATTTATATTAGGAAGTAGGGATAATGGTAATACAGATAAATAATATTAGTTAGATTTTACAAGGAATAATTTTTTTGCCTCCCTTGTATTAAAATATGTCCTAAAGCAATTAACCAAATAATAATTTGAATAAATTCTAATTTAAAAAAATCTATAAATATTGCTGGCAACCATAAGCTCAATGAAACTAAACTTAAAAAAAATATATTTAATTTATTCGGTTTTTCAAACGTAATTTTAATAATAGCTAAGAGTAAAAATATCAACATGAGATTATCATAAATTCTATGATAAGTGCAAACTCTACCAATAACAGAACAAATTGCAAAGAGATTAAGTAGAGAATAGTTACGGCAAAAATAAATAATAATAGTAATTAATAATATACCTATGATACCAAGAAATAAAGTTGCTTGTTTGGGGTCAAAACCTAAAGCAGTAAAAGCATGAATTCCCGAATATCCCTTGTGAGCAAAATATTTGGACTGTTTAAAAATTTTATTGAGCATATAAATAGGGGTTAATTTAGTAATTATCCAAATATTTATGCTTCCCAAAATAATATAAAGAGAAAATGATAAAAGAGCTTGGTAACGTCTTTGAATTATCAATATCAAAAAGTAAAATGCTGAAATATTTGGTTTAATCATGGCAATCCCAAATATTAAACCAGCCCAAATATTTTTATTTTTTTGAATCAGCCAAAAAGTTAAAATTAATAAAGCATTAATGATAATTCCATATTGACCCATTTCAAGTGTAGATTTATGACTGCTAACTGCCAAGCAAGCAGTTAAAGTAAACAATGCTTTAGACTTACCATAAGGAATTCCAATCTGATAAGCAAAAATTGCTAAAACGAAAATTGAGACAATATTTAAAAATACATGATATAAGCGAGTTAATTCCCAAGAAATAGGAGGTAAAAACATAAATCCGGTGAAAAATGCCCAAGGAGGATATCCACCTGAATCTATAACTCCAATTTCGGGAATGATATTGGGAGAACCTTTCATCGCATCATAAGGATAAAGCCCCCGATATATATATTGTTGTTCTTGCCATCGTGAAAATAAATCAAAGGCACGAGTTTTATTTATCAGTAAGTCGTAAAAACCTAATGAAAAATAAATAAAGCTAATCAAAATTAACAGGAGAGATATTAGAAATAATATTCTTTCTTGTTTTAAAACTGATTTTCTTAGCTTCATGGAAGTTAAAATATTAATTTTTAAGACAATAAGGTCAATATTTATGGAATCGATCCTTAAAACCTAAATATTGCTTCTTCCCTTTTAACTAAATCTTACATGATAGAAGTATTTTAATAAACTCAGGAGTTACGTAACTATAAGGTTAGCGTAGCGTGTCCTGCAAGAAACACAAAATTAGCCTTCTCAACGTTATTTTTGATAGGTTTGTAGTAAGGGCTTCAGCCCCCTCCGGATTCCGTAATATGAGGCGAGTACGGCGCTTACTACGAACCTTTTTACCCTTCAAAACTGATGAAAAAGAGTAGTAGTAGTCTATTTGATTAATTCTGATAGGTTTGTAGTAAGGGCTTAAGCCCCAAATCCGGAGGCGAGTACGGCACTTACTACGAACCTTTTTACCCTTCAAAACTGATAAAAAAGAGTAGTAGTAGTCTATTTGATTAATTCTGATAGGTTTGTAGTAAGGGCTTAAGCCCCAAATCCGGAGCGCTAAAGCGCTTACTACGAACCTTTTAAGCTTTAAAAGTCAAAATCGGACTCAACCGCGCTACAACATCAATAATTCCCGCTTTCACCTGCACGTCAATTACTGACTGAATTGGTTTATAAGCAGCAGGTGCTTCTTCAATTCGTCTTTCTTCCCGTAAGGTAATACAGTCAACTCCAGTTAATCCCAAATCTTCCTCATTTTGCGATGCACCTCCACGGCTGAGGTCAAATCGACTACGCAATCTTCCCGCACCATGAGAAGCAGAATTAGAAAAATTACGATCGCCTTTACCTACACACAAGTAAGACTCAGCACCCATCGAACCGGGAATAATTACGGGTTGCCCTAAATTGGCTGGACAAGCACCTTTACGAGTTATCCACTGTGATATTTTGGATTTAACGGGTAACGTAATATTGTGCGGTAAATCGTAAATTAAAGGCGCTTCAACATCTCCATAAACTTCCCGCAAACGCAGACGCAATAATTCTGCTAACAGCAAACGGTTGATAAAACCATAGTTTGCAGCAGTCGCTTCAGCTTGTAAATAACCTGCAACTAGTTCGGGATGAGAATTTATTGAAAGCGGAAATATTTGCGATCGCGGATATTTAACTCCAGGTTGCCAAGCTGTTTTGGCTTTATCCCGCCACATTCCACCAATATATTTACCAACATGACGGGAACCGGAATGAACCATAAAAGCAATTTGTCCTTCTTTGATTCCCCAAGCGTAAGCTAAAGCTGAATCAACAACTTTATCGACGCGCTGAATTTCTACGAAATGGTTTCCACCGCCAATAGTTGCCAATCCACCATCGCGCACGAATCCATCATCGGGTACAAGTTCGTTCGGTGCAAGTCGCCAATTACCATCCATCGAACCACCCAGGAAAACATTGTCGCTTTCTCGCGCTAACTGTTCTAAGTTCGATTTAGTAATGCTTCCGGTAGGTGCATCCAGCATTGCATCCAACCAACCGGGAACACCGTACTCAAACAAAGCCTGCATCGCTTTACCAATCATGGTGACATCGCGAGTACCGAAAAAATAATCGCCTTTCATCAATTCCACAAACCGATCGCGCTTTGCTAAAAATGCATCAACCGTCAAATCGGCAACGTGCAAGCGCATTCCACAGTTAATATCCGAACCTGTGGCAGCAGGAATTACCATGTTTTGGGTTTGCACCACCGAACCGATCGCAATCCCGGCATCACCTGGATGAAAGTCTGGTGTAGCATGACATTTGCAAACATAACCACCCGCAGGATGACGAACATTCGCAAGATTAGCTAACTGTTTGAGCGCTTTTGCTTCTACAGGAAAACTTTCGGGTAATAATACTTCGGCTACAGGTGCATAAGTGTTATTACTTAACCGAACTGAATAAATTGAATTATTGTAAGTAACATCCAATCCTTGCCGCGACAAAGCACGCAAGAGACGCTTTAATTTTGGCTGCATAAATCAATGCAAGTCTTTCTCAAAGACTTGTTGTTGTGAAGGTTTTAGGGAGACATGGGTTCAGCAGCCGCGTCTCAAGTAATTGGTATGGTCGTTTTTCCAGGAAATTAGGGAAAGGCGACGGGTTATTTTTAATTAATTATTACTTATTATATTTTAAGTGATTGAAAATAGCGAGTTAGAAGTGATTTTAAATAGCCCGTCAGATGCTCGCACTACGATCGCGATCGAAATAAATTGATAGCTTCTTAATAGCTTCAAAATTGTAAAATTTTTACTTTACAACTTAATATTTTGCAACAAAAAGCCCGAAAAAGCGCAATCAAAGAATGGTAATCTGAATAATCATGATTATTGTCAATAAATTAGTTATTTAGGAAGAATTATTAAATGGGTGTTTCCTCTAACACGCCTCATTTGCTCCGAGCCGCTCGTGGAGAAGTTGTAGAACGTCCCCCCGTATGGATGATGCGTCAGGCTGGACGATATATGAAAGCTTATCGCGACTTAAGGGAAAAATACCCTTCTTTTCGCCAGCGCTCGGAAATCCCCGAAGTTGCGATCGAAGTTTCCCTACAACCTTGGAGAGCTTTTCAACCCGACGGTGTAATTTTGTTCTCCGATATCGTGACTCCTTTACCCGGTATCGGTATTGATATGGATATTGCTGAAGGAAAAGGACCTATTATTGAAAATCCTATTCGTACCCAAGAACAAATTGATAAGCTGCATTCTTTACAACCAGAAGAATCCTTGCCATTTATCAAAACTATTTTGCAATCGTTAAGAGATGAAGTAGGTAATAAATCAACAGTACTTGGTTTTGTCGGTGCGCCGTGGACTTTAGCAGCTTATGCAGTAGAAGGAAAAGGTTCTAAAACCTATTCGATTATTAAGAATATGGCTTTCTCAGAACCAGCCATTCTGCATCAACTGCTGGCAAAATTATCCGATTCCATCGCTACTTACGTCCGCTATCAAATTGACTGCGGCGCTCAAGTAGTACAGATGTTTGATTCTTGGGCAGGTCAACTGAGTCCCCAAGATTACGAAACTTTTGCTCTACCTTATCAAAAAAGAGTATTCGAGCAAGTCAAGCAAACCCATCCAGACACACCATTAATTCTTTTAGTCAGCGGAAGTGCTGGTTTATTGGAAAGAATGAGTCAATCCGGCGCGGATATAGTTAACGTAGACTGGACGGTAGACATGGCAGATGCGCGAGCCAGATTGGGTAAAGAAATGAAAGTACAGGGAAATCTCGATCCAGGAGTACTTTTCGGTTCCAAAGAATTTATTCGCGATCGCATTCACGATACCGTTCGCAAAGCTGGAAATTGGGGTCACATTCTCAACCTCGGACATGGTGTTTTACCCACCACACCAGAAGAAAACGTCGCATTCTTCTTTGAAACCGCCAAGCAGCTAAATACAGCTAAAAGCGAAATGTTAACTGCTGCAAAGTAGATAATTTAGAGGGGGAAGAGGGGGTAGAGGGGGAAGAGGGGGTAGAAAAATTTCTAACTCCTAACTCCTAACTCTGGTGGTCCTAACTCTTTCTCCCCATCCCCCCATCCCCCCATCTCCCCATCTTTTTTTTCATCCCGACACTTTTGGTATCTGGCTGTAGTTGTTAGTTGTGAGTATAAAAGTTAAAAGTAATTACAATCATCTAACAATAAAGACTTGAGATTATTCTATGAGCCAGAAGCGGATTTTAGTAACTGGTGCAAGTGGCTGTATCGGTCATTACATTAGTGAATTGTTGATACAAGAAACCGAACACGAACTGTATTTGTTGGTAAGAAATCCAGACAAATTGAAAGTTGATACTCAAGCTCGTGCTGGTATCAATGTTTTGCAGGGTGATATGCAAAAAATCGGGGACTTTGCAGAATTGCTCAAAACTATAGATGTAGCAGTGTTAACAGCAACCGCTTGGGGTGGTGCGGAAACTTTTGATGTAAATGTAGTCAAAACAATCGAATTACTCAACCTGTTAGATGTTGAAAAATGCGAACAGGTAATTTATTTTTCTACAGCGAGCGTTTTAGATAGCAAAAATCAACCCCTCAAACAAGCAGGAGAACTTGGTACAGATTACATTCGTTCTAAATTTGACTGCTTGCGGAAATTTTCAAACCTGGCGATCGCACCTAAAATTACAAAAGTTTTCCCCACATTAGTTGTGGGTGGCGATGAAAATAAACCGCTTTCTGCTGTAACGTCCGGTATTCCCGAAGTAACGAAACATATCGATTTAATTCGTTTTTTGAAAGCAGATGGTAGCTTTCACTTCATCCACGGAAAAGACATTGCTACCGTAATTAAATACCTAATCGACAATCCTCCCAAAGAAGAGGAACCGAGAAAATACGTTTTAGGGCAAGAAAAAATCATCGCAAACGAAGCAATAGAAGAAATTTGCGAGTACTTTGACAAAAAGATTTACTTCCGCATTCCTTTATCTTCATCTTTAGCAGATGTAATAATTAAAACTTTCAAAATTGAGATGGCTGCATGGGATAAATTCTGCATGAAATATCGCCACTTCACCTACGAAGAAATAGTCAATCCCACCACCTTTAACTTACCAAATCACTGCACCACCATGAGCGATGTTTTGAAAACAAGTGGTGTAGAGAAGAAAAAGTCAGGGAGAAAATAATTAATAACTCCTAACTCCTAACTCCTAACTCCTAACTCCTAACTCCTAACTCCTAACTCCTAACTCTTAACTATTCACCGTCACCCAGAAATCGGCGGTTTTTATTTTACCATTGCGGTTGAATTGCAGCCAAAGTTTGTAGGTTCCTGGTTCGGGAAATTGAGTTGTAAAATGAACCTGGTTATTTGGTGATTTTTTGATAGTTTCAGTATCAATATAATCGGATTCTGCGAGGGAAGAGGAACTTTTGATTACTACTAAATTTGCTTTTTGACCTAAATACGGTTTTAAGTCTTGAATCGGTTTGTTGTTGCTAGCTTGCTTCAAATCAAACTTTAAAGTAACTTTTTTACCGGCTTTAATATTAGGTTGAGATAAGTTTAAATCTATTTTTGTGTCGGAGAATGTCTTTGTTTTGCTATAACTCTCCAATTCTGTAGGAAATGGAACTTTACCGGGAATCGAAACTTTTTCTACAGATACTTGCTCTTTTTCTCCATTTGGATCGTAGTCGCTAAAAACGGTATAGTCCCCAGGAGCCGGGAATTTAGGCTTGACTTCGATATTTTGACTGTTTTTATAGCTTGCTTCAACTAAGTCAAAAAATCTCAAGTCATTACTTACAACAACCATATGATAGGAATGGGGTTTCCCATCATTACTATTAGCTTTTGCTACAGTTGCTGGAATCTGAACCTTTACGGGAACGGGTTTGTTTGGTGTAATTTTCTTCGGAACGGTTAATTTACCTTGAGTCGTTGTAGAATTTTTTTGAGGTTGAGAATTTTCTTTCAGAGCTTGCGTTAATTCTGGTTGCTTATTTTGGGAATCTGGTAAGGATTGCACCTGACGTTGATTCTCAGATGTGTCTTCAGTTTTAGTAGTAGACGAGCAACCCTGATTTAAAAATAAAGCAGCTAATACAGCAAGGAGAGCAACCGAATATTTCATTGTTATTTTTTACGTTATCTAAGCGATTCGTGTAATATCTAATCCGTTATAGCAAACCAAAAAGATTACGCAAGAGTGTTGATGTAATAAAAAATCTATATCTTATTATTTGAAAACTGTAAAATCACTTATTTTTAGTTTATTTGCTAAGGTTAGAGTTTATTTTTATCTAGTTAGCCAGTTTTTTAATTGTCATCTTCCTATAGTAAGATGACAAAAATATATATGTAATCTTTACTACTATTATAAAAAGTATATTTATATTTTAAATAATGGCTGATGTCGGTGATACCATATCGGTAACAAATGCACGATGGTCTTTTGGTGGTAGCGTGCCACAAACCTTTGACCAACACGTAGGTCGTTCCGTACCGCAGTATCAACAAGGTCACGAAATCGTTGTGGCGCTGTCCGATTTTTTTCTTCGACAAAGTTCGACAGTTTACGAGTTGGGTTGCTCCACGGGGGAACTCACGCGCAAGTTGGCTGAAGCTAATAGCGATCGCGATGTTCGTATTGTCGGTATAGAAATAGAATCGGCGATGGTTGAAGCTGCAAAGCAGAAAACCTCGAATTTTCCCAAAGTTGAAATTCTCGAAGCTGACATTCTGGAAATGGATTTCAATTCAGCCGATTTAATTATTGCTTACTATACGATCCAATTTGTTAGACCCACAGTTCGGCAGCTATTATTTGATAAAATCTATAACAGTTTGAGTTGGGGAGGCGGTTTCCTACTGTTTGAAAAAGTTAGAGCTCCTGACGCTCGTTTTCAAGATATGATGTCATCGCTCTATGTTGATTTTAAATTGCAGCAGGGATTCACCGAGCAAGAAATAATTAACAAGAGCCGCAGTTTAAAAGGCGTGTTAGAACCTTTTTCTACTCAGGGAAACATTGACTTGATGAATCGTGCAGGCTTTGTTGATATTATGACTGTGTTTAAACATCTTTGTTTTGAAGGCTTCTTGGCAATTAAGTAACGAAGATTAAAGCAGGCAACGTAGTAAATTTGACATTCAAATATTTACAACTATGAGCATTTATAATACATTACGTTCCTACTGGTGGGATAACGCTTTGACGGCGCGACACATGAAGCTACAAGCTAAGCGCGTTTGGTGGAATTTTCTTACTAGTTGGGAAAAAGCGACACCTGGAATTTACAATCAGATACAAAGTACTTATCGTCAAAAACGACCATCAGCAGAAGAAACGGTATCCTCCGAAGCATATGGCACG
Organism: Rivularia sp. (in: cyanobacteria); assembly: GCA_965234645.1. Classification (GTDB taxonomy): domain Bacteria; phylum Cyanobacteriota; class Cyanobacteriia; order Cyanobacteriales; family Nostocaceae; genus Rivularia. The sequence goes on from OZ248344.1 coordinate 7,279,990, forward strand.
GTGGTAACTGTAAACGGTATTCAGATGCGGATAGATCCGAGAATGACTCCATTTCAAGTAAAGAAACTGATTGATGGAAGACATACCCGCGAGGAACGCCGTTTGTTAATCCATCGGCTCGAACCTGATGATATTGTGATGGAGCTTGGTGGCGGAATTGGAATGTTGGCGATCGCCTGCGCTTTGAAAGTTGGCGGCGATCGAGTTTATTCTTACGAAGCGAATCCTATACTTGAGTCTTTGATTCGGGAAAACTACGCACTTAATGACGTTAAACCCGAAATTAATATGTGTATGCTTGAAAAAACAGCAGGTTCGCGCACGTTTCATGTTTCCGAACACTTTTCACGTTCGTCAGCTTTCAAGCCTGCTGATGATAAAACAATTCCTTATGAAGTTCCCGTCAAGCCTCTTAATGATGAGATTGCGCGTATCCAACCGACAGTTTTAATTATGGATGTTCAAGGTAGTGAAGGCGAACTGTTAAGTTTTGCAAATTTATCTACCGTTAGCAAACTTTTAGTTGAAGTGCATCCAGATATGTTGGGACTTTCCAACGCCAATGCACTGCGTCGGAATTTACGAACTCAGGGCTTTGAAGAAGTAGACTGTTCTGGTCAAAGTTTTCTGTATATTCGTAAATAACAGATTTTTTAATAAAAATATTGTTTCAATTGCACAATATAAATGTAGAGACGTAGCACTGCTACGTCTCCATAACTTCGATTCACACGCTCGATATTTTTATAAAACCCAACAATTTAACTAGCCGACGAACTAACAGTTTGCTCAGCTTCAACTTCCACCGATGATTTTTGTCCTAACTTGGGTTCCGTACCAGCAAGTAACCGCTCAATATTACTACGGTGACGAATAACTACATACAAACCACCAGCTACGCCAAACAAAATATAAGGTAGCGGCTGATGGAATAAAACCATGAGAACAGAAACTGCGATCGCGCCACAAATCGAACTCAAAGATACAATCCGCGATATCGCCACAACTACAGTAAATACACCAAATGTTGCTAAACCAACTTGCCAATTCATGGCTAACAAAATACCTAAACTCGTAGCAACAGATTTACCGCCACGAAATCCTAAAAATATTGATTTACTATGTCCGAGTATGGCAGCTAAACCGGCTAAAGTTACCATAATTGGCTGCCATTCCGGATTAACTGTTGCCGGAATTAAATTGTTGTTGGATGCAAATTCAAACAACCAGTAAACAAGAAATATTGATAAGACTCCCTTCAAGCAGTCAACCAGCAAAACGAAAGCACCAGGACCTTTACCCAAAGCTCTTAAGACATTAGTTGCACCAGTCGAACCCGAACCAATTTCTCGAATATCAATGCCTTTTAACAGCTTTACCAAAGTATAACCAGTGGGAGTAGAACCCAAAAGGTAAGCTGCGACTAAAATTGCTCCACACAAACTTAACCAAATAGCCATATTTTTAGAAGGAAGGTTGTCAGGAACTACTTTAATTAAAATTCATCTTCATAATAGTCTCTCATCATTTTGGGGTCAGGAGCAAAAGCTAACCATAATGGAAATTGCAATAGTCCCACGTTAATTTGTTCTTCCGAATCATCGATAATAATAAACGGTTGTAAACCAGCTTTTACCAAACGCTCTGCTTTTTGCGCCACGGCTGACGGTGTTTCAAATAATGCCAAGCCTCTATCTGGACCAAAATCCGGACGACCTATACCCAAACAATCTTGTAAGCCGCGTCGCCATTCTCCCAAGCGTTCCGGCGAATTCGCTAAAACCAAAGTGCGAACGCGATCGCCATATAAGGAATGTAATATCGATACAATTGCTGAGGCAATCAGTGTATTTTGCAACCTACTGCCCATTGTTCTTAAAGCACCGCGTCCTCCCTGCTTGAAGAACCAAGTAGAAACTCGTTCGGCGTGAACTGGTTCAAAGGTACGGCGTAATTGCCACGGCGGTCCGTAGTAATCTGGTTTGGTGCGATACTGGTCTACTAACTGACGAATTTTTTTTGTGGTGTCTTGAAACTGCCCTTGGCTAAATTGCGGCGTACCCCGTTCAACGTATTCATCATCATATTCATCATCGTATTCATCCAGAGGCTCAACTCGATCGGCAGACTTTTGCGGTTCGGGCGGAGGGGGTGGAACTAGTTCTAATTGTTCGGCTGCTGCTGCTAAATCTACTAAGCTGCCAGTCAGATAATCCTTAAAACCTTGGACTCGAATTGCTAACTCTTGAGAAGCACCCGCGAAAGTAGTTCGCATTTCATTACGAATGCGTTCTTGACGGCGTTCGAGTTGTTCAACAGAAATTAATAGAGTTTGTTTGCGTTGCTCTAATTCAGAAAGCGCCTCTTGAGTCATTTTAGAGAGTGCTTTTTGAGTATTACCGACTTCAGCCTGAAGAGTTTTGTAAGAAGCTTGTAAATCGGCTATTTCCTGTTTCAATGATTCTTCAGTACGTTGTAGCTGTGCTACTCTTTGAGCTGCAAGCTTATATTCCGAAGAATTCTCAACTGATTCCGAGTTTGTTTGCGAACCTTCTGGGATAGTATTTTCACTGGAATTCGCCATAATTGGGGTGACTGAAGGTAATGTTTCGACTATAGGATTTGATGTTTGAGATTTTTTCTCCCCAGACTCCGTGAGAGAATTTTCTGTTTGCTCAACCGTATTGTCTTCTTGTAACTGTTCTTCGTTATAATCTTCGTCTTGGTTCACGATCGATCTAAGTCCTAAAAAATAAGGCGATTAGACAAACGCCATCTTTACAAATTTCAATATTAATATTGAGTATTAAGTATAAAGTGCTAACTTTACATTTTACCAGCAAGCTTAACTACTAATTGCCATGTATCGGGGAGTAGGAGATGGGGAGATGGTGAATCCACTTGCGTGGGTCGGAACACGACCGTTGAGCAAAGTGGTGAACCCGTTCACGCGAAGCGTGCGGCTCAGGGGGGACAAGGAGTTAGGAGTTAGGAGTTATGAGTTATGAGTTATGAGTTATGAGTTATGAGTTATGAGTTATGAGTGATTAAATTTTAACCTTTGACCTTTGACCTTTAACCTTTGACCTTTAACCTTTGACCTTTGACCTTTGACCTTTAACCTTTGACCTTTGACCTTTAACCTTTGACCTTTGACCTTTGACCTTTGACCTTTAACCTTTGACCTTTGACCTTTGACCTTTGACCTTTGACCTTTAATCTTTAACCTTTAACCTTTGACCTCAATCAATTCTTGGACATCGCTCTTCCAAACAAGCTTTGAGAACATTAGGGTTAAACAAAATCGGTAGAAAATGAATGCTTTTAACTTCTTTGAAATAAAAAAGTATAGGTATTATATTCCAAAAAATACGCCAATTTTGCCACTCAGTGTAAGGAAAACGACGGAGTAACTTGTCGCCTTTAATAATATCTAAATCGGTTGCGGTAAATTGCAAACGTAACGTTACCGCTTGGTACATCAGAAATAAACCAAGCAGTGCAATTATTCCTCCCGCTACAAGCTGTTGTATCAACAGCAAAGGAATTGACCCAATAATCAAGACTACAGGAATGTTGTAGCTAGGCTTGAGTTCTACGGTTGATATCGAATTAGACGTAGATGAAGTAGTCACTATCTGAATTTGTTTTGTGAAAAAAGATTATCCCTATTTTAGAAGTCAAAGGTCAAAGGATTTTAGATTTTAAATTTTAGATTTTGGATTAGGAGTAATAAAGGTCAAGGGTCAAAGGTTAAAGGTTAAAGGTCAAAGGTTAAAATTCCCCTTGTCCCCTTGTCTCCTTGTCTCCCCATCTCCCGAACCCCATCATCTTTCTCCAAATTCCCTATAAACCTTGCAACAAAGCACCGCCGGTTCCTTGAAACATTAACCAAGATAGGAAGAAATTACTAACAAATATAACTAATAGAGCCGTAACAACAGCAGTTGTAGTTGATTGACCTACACCTTTCGCTCCTCCTTTTGTCGTTAATCCCCAATTGCAACCAATCACAGCTACTAAAAGTCCAAAACACAAAGCTTTGATCATCGTACTCAAAATATCCCAAACTCCTAGAAAATTGCGGGCTGAGTCTAAAAACTGAGCATCAGAAAGGTTATATAAATTGGTTGCAATGAACAATCCTCCCGCCATACCCGTTACCAAAGATAGTAAAGTCAAAATCGGTAACATGATGCAGCAAGCAAGCACGCGAGGAATAACTAAATAATCTATGGGGTCAGTTTTTAACATCAATAGAGCGTCAATTTGCTCCGTTACCCGCATGGTACCAATTTCCGCAGCAAATGCCGAACCAACTCGTCCAGCTAAAACTACTGCCGTCAGCACGGGAGAAAGTTCTCGCGTCAACGCTACCGCCAATACTCCTCCTACAGCGTTTCCTGCACCAAAGTTAATAAACTCCCGTGCAACCTGAATTGTAAACACCGCACCAACAAATACCGCTGTAACCAAGGCGATAAATAGTGAGTCAGGTCCCACAGCAGCCATTTGTTCTAAAGTATTGCGGCGATGAATTTTACCTTTAAATAAATGAATTATTACTTGTCCAATCAAGAACATTGCCGCCAGCAATCGCAGGCTCCATGCTCCTAAACTGGATTTAGATGTTACTTGACTCACAATTTTTCATTAACTCAGCAATTGCCGTCATCATAGCGGAAGATATCGATAAAAAGTCAAAGGTTAAAGGTTGAAGGTGTAATAACTCATAACTCTCATCCCCACATTTCTTAAAACGGCACTTTATATTAACTTAAGTAAAATACCATTCTCAGAAATCAAAGCTGTTACTAACTGCACGTATCGGCATGATTACAAATGTATTACTAATGTAAGTCTCGATATATTCCAGGTTCTGTGAAATTAATGTTCTTTAAATTGGAAAAAAATATATCGGAAAATCTATGAAAATATTTTAATTAAAACTTAAGATTCTTTAAATCCGGTCTGATATAGAGCTATTACGATTATTGTAGGAATTGACGGGTACCGACTGCTGTTGACCATCGAAGTGGAATGTTTTTTTCTATGACCATGTTTACAAATTTTCTTCGCTCTCTAGTTCTATCGATTATTTTTAGTTTCGTTGCTCCAATAATATTTGTTGGCGTAGCATTGCTGCTTTTGTCGCTTATAAGCTTGCTTCCTGGTTTACAAGCTATAACTGAACTAATCGCGACTCAAATATCAAACTTTCTAGCCGCTTTCGGTAGCGGTATGCCGATGCAAGGTTTGTTTGTAATTTGTTTAACCTGTAGCTTCGTTGGGGCACTTTTCGATACTTACGTCTATTATCGGTGTCAAATTTTACGTTTGAATTCTTAAGTAATACGGCTTGTGTTTCGCTAGAAAAATTTGGTATTTGAGCATTCTCGATCGCAAAAAATCTTACTTTTTAAATTTGTTAGCGATCGCGTATAAATTAGTTTTATTCAAAAATTAAATACTTATTAAAGTCAGACTGCAACATTCTTTGATTGCAGAATATTAGTCATTCAACAATAAATTCTTTATTTTTTAACCAAAAAAACTTTTTAAAGAAAATCAAAATACATTTAAAGACAGAAAAATTTATTAAAATTATTTAATGGGTCTGCGTCTGCTTAATTTTTTTTTAACAGCAGATGCTTTAGGCATTTATCAATTAAAGTTAATTTAAATCAAATCTAAAATACCGCAAGGTTCTGTTTACTGCTCATGGTTTGGCCTTTTAAGTCAAAATTTCGCAAACAAATTGCCAAAATCGAAATTACTGGTGCGATCGCAGGTGCTACTCGCAAACGAGTTTTGGAAGCTCTCAAAACTGTAGAGGAGAAAAAATTTCCGGCGTTACTATTACGAATTGATAGTCCTGGTGGTACGGTAGGAGACTCTCAAGAAATCTACAGTGCCCTCAAGCGTTTGCGTGAAAAAATGGAGATTGTTGCTAGTTTTGGCAATATTTCTGCTTCCGGGGGAGTTTATATCGGTATGGGGGCTTCCCACATTATGGCTAATCCCGGAACGATTACGGGTAGTATCGGTGTGATTTTGCGCGGCAATAATTTGCAACGTTTGTTAGATAAAATTGGTGTTTCTTTTAAGGTAATAAAGTCGGGTCCTTATAAGGATATTTTGTCTTTCGATAGGGAACTTACTGATAGTGAAGAAACTATTTTACAAGAATTAATTGATACAAGTTATCGGCAATTTGTACAAACAGTCGCAGAGGGACGCAATTTAACGCCCGAAACAGTAAGAACCTTTGCTGACGGTAGAATTTTTACCGGAGAACAAGCTGTAGAATTAGGGGTTGTAGACAAACTCGGAACTGAGGAAGATGCCCGTCGTTGGGCAGCAGAATTAGTAAATCTCGATCCTGAAAAAACAGAGGTTTATACCTTAGAAGAACCCAAACCCTGGTACAGCAAGTTATTACCGGGTAACAAAGTTCAACATGGACTGACATCCAAAATTGATTGGTTAGAATTTGAATTGTCAACCAGTGGTTTACCCCTATGGTTGTATCGTCCTTGACCAAATTGTTTAATAAATTGAGCGATCGAGTAAAAGAAAGATAAAACATATTCATTGGTCATTGGTCATTTGTCCTTTAATCAAAGTTGATGAATAATGACTAATGACCGATGTCTTAATTAGGAGGAATTTGAGCGTGGAATTGCGAATGCAGGCAATCCGAGGAGCAACAACTGTTTCAGAAAATACGGTTGAAGCGATGCAAGAAGCCGTAATGGAAATATTAGACGAACTTGAAGAACGCAATCAACTGCATCCAACGGACATGATTAGCGTTACCTTCGCGGTAACATCCGATTTAGATGCTATTTTTCCCGCAGCGATCGCTCGTTATCGTCCGGATTGGGATAGTGTTCCAATGATAGATGTACAGCAAATGTACGTCCCAGGAAGCTTAGAAAAGTGCATTCGGATTTTAGTTCATGCCTACATCAAATCGAATGCCACCATCAGCCATATCTATTTACGTCATGCTGCTAAACTTCGTCCTGACTGGAATTTACCTCAGCCGTTACAAGCATCACAGTCAACATTAGAATCGAAAGTGTAGAACGTACGCATATTCTATGTGAAAATACTTAAATTATTATGCAATTTGACAATTGTGACACAACTCAACCCGCAGCTATTGGCGGAAGAATCTTTACTGACCGAGGCACGGGAGTTCGGATCAAATCTGAAGATTTTATGACAATTGTCTCTAAAAGTGAAGAACCGCTAGTGGTGGAAACAGCGGAAGGATTTTTCACCAAAATTTATAAGTACGCAACTGCTTACAAAGGATTTGTGTTTTTTACAGAATCTTTAAACAGATTGCACTTCACCGCTCATACCGAAATTATACAGGCTCAAAGTATATCTAGCGACATTTAGAAGTTAGGACCACCGGAGTTAGGAGTTAGGAGTTATTAGTAACTAGTAACCAGTTAAATTCTACTCCCCATTCCCTACTCCCTACTCCCCATTCCCTATTCCCTAATCATTCTTTCTTCGGATGAAAACGAATTCCTAATACTAAGTCGTACATAAATTCAAGAAAATCTTTCTTTTTAAGTAAACCTAATGATTGATGGCATTCTTTTTCATCTAAAAGCGGCTTCATTATCCGGTATGTAGGTTGGTAATTGTACCAAGCGATGGAGGGCCACAAGTGATGAATCAGATGATAGTTTTGTCCTAAAATCAAGATATTTAGAATCGGGTTGGCATAAACGCGAGCATTTTTCCAGCGACTGCGTTCTACAAAAGGACGATGAGGCAAATAATCAAAAAATAAACCAAGCGCTAACCCAACGATACCCGATGGCACAAACCAAAAATTAAGAATGTAGCCTAAGAAGTGAAAGTGTACTGAAACAGCAACGATAGTTATAACTATAAGGCGACTTATGAACCATTCGAGTAGTTCGTTTTTGCGCCACAAACGTCGCTTAAAGAAAAATATCTCGTGATAGAAAAAACGAACCGCAATTAACCACAGCGGACCACCTGTAGACACATAATGGTCTGGGTCGTTTTCTGGATCGTTAACATTTGCATGATGTTGTAAATGCACTCGCGTAAATACCGGAAATGCAAAAACAAGCATCAAGGCACTAACGTGTCCTAAAGCAGCGTTAACTATTCGATTTCGATGAGCAGACTGGTGGCAAGCATCATGAATGATCGTACCAGCAACGTGCAAGGCAATAACATTCATGCAGAAGCATATCCACTGTTGCCATTGCCAAACCCAATAACCCAGTGCAGACAGTACGATCATTCCAACAGTTGCTAAAAACATTAGCAGGGTAGGACTGAAACCACCCGCCGGAGACAAAAGTTCCTTGGGAGGGACTATCGGTTGCTTGGGTGCCTCCAACGTCAGCATTGCCAACTCCTTGTTTTTCAAATATTTGCGAGTATACGACACAGACTGACGAATAATAAAGTTTTGTGTATCAACATTTATCTACATTTTTACATTTATTGGTTATCAGTCAACAGTTATTCGTTACCAGGACATTGGAAATTGGGGATTGGGCATTGGGGATTGGTAAGTTAATTTTCCTTCTCTCCCCATTACCGATCGCCTATTCCTTAACAAAAAGGTGTAACGATCGAAGATTATGAGAGAATTTTTAAAGTTTGCGAATTTTATTTTCTGTGAAATGCGTTTCTAGCCACAGACAAAGGTTCCGGTTTAATCTACGATTATTCCTTAAGCTAGAAGCGTGATATAGCAGCCCCCTATGGAACTAAGAGATTCAGTACGCCGGACAAAAATTGTCGCTACGATTGGACCTGCTACCAGCAGCCCTGAAGTCCTTAAGGCTCTCATCGAAGCAGGTGCAACAACGCTGCGCCTTAATTTCTCTCATGGAACTCATGCCGACCATCAACGCAATATTCGGTTGATCCGGCAAACAGCATTTGAATTAAATAAACCAGTGGCGATTCTGCAAGATTTGCAGGGTCCCAAAATTCGTTTGGGTAAGTTTGAAAATGGGTCGATAGTTATTGCTAAAGGCGATCGCTTCACTTTGACAAACCGCCCGGTTGTCGGTACTCAGGAAATTAGCTGTATCACTTACGATCGTTTAGCTGAGGAAGTCCCCGTTGGTGCGAATATTATGCTCGATGATGGACGAGTTGAAATGCAGGTTGAGGAGGTAAATAAGGAAAAAGGCGATTTGCATTGTCGCGTTACGGTTGAAGGTAAGCTTTCTAACAATAAAGGTGTTAATTTCCCCGGTGTTTATTTATCTATCAAGGCGTTAACCGATAAAGACCGCGAGGATTTAGTATTTGGTTTAGACCAAGGTGTGGATTGGGTAGCACTTTCCTTCGTCCGCAACCCCCAAGATGTAATTGAAATTAAGGAATTAATTTCTAGCGCTGGAAAACAAATACCAGTAATTGCCAAAATCGAAAAGCACGAAGCTATTGAACAAATGGAAGCGGTTCTGGCTTTGTGCGATGGTGTAATGGTCGCCAGAGGAGATTTAGGGGTAGAACTTCCAGCTGAAGATGTCCCCGTCTTACAAAAGCGTTTGATTGCCACTGCAAACCGTTTGGGTATTCCCATCATTACCGCTACCCAAATGTTAGACAGTATGGTTAGCAATCCCCGTCCGACCAGGGCGGAAGTATCGGATGTAGCCAACGCAATCTTAGACGGTACGGATGCGGTAATGCTTTCTAATGAAACTGCCGTGGGTAAGTACCCGGTAGAAGCCGTAGCAACAATGGCACGGATTGCCGAACGCATCGAAAAAGAAGATATGCAAGATAAAAATGCAAATCAATTACCAGACCCCAGACGTTCCATTCCTAATGCTATAAGCCAAGCAGTAGGTCAGATTTCCCAGCAACTCGGAGCTGCTGCAATTATGACTCTTACTCAAAGTGGTGCTACCGCTCGTAACGTTTCTAAATTCCGTCCTCGTACTCCAATTTTGGCAGTCACACCTCATGTCAACGTAGCCAGACAGCTGCAATTAGTATGGGGAGTCAAGCCTTTATTAGTTTTAGAATTACCTTCGGCTGGTCAAACCTTCCAAGCAGCGATTAATGTCGCTCAAGAAAAAAACTTATTACAAGAAGGCGATTTAGTCGTCATGAGCGCCGGTACTCTTCAAGGAATTTCCGGGTCAACAGATTTGGTTAAAGTTGAAATTGTTACCGCCGTACTCGGTCAAGGTATAGGACTTGGGCAAGGTTTGGTCAGCGGTCGCGCACGGGTGGCTCATAGCGGCATGGATTTAAATAATTTTAATCCCGGAGAGATTTTAGTTGCCCCACGTACTAGTGCAGATTTTGTCGAAGCAATTCGCAAATCTAGCGGTATTATTACTGAGGAAGAAAGTCTTACTTCTCACGCCGCTGTAATTGGCTTGCGTCTTGGAGTACCCGTAATTGTAGGTGTTAAAAATGCAACTCAAACTATTGGAGATGGAGCTATTTTAACTATGGATATACAACGGGGTGTAGTTTACTCCGGCGCAGTCGGAACACCGTAAATCTACCACCGGAGTTAAGAGTTAGGAGTTAGGAGTTAGGACCACCGGAGTTAGGAGTTAGGAGTTTTACAACTATCAACTATCAACTAATAACTAACAACTAATAACTAACAATATTTTTTTAATACTTCGGTGGTGGCTTGTCCTGTTTTCTCCCAACTGAAGTTACTGGCTTGCTTTATGCCTTCAACGGAAAGATGCGATCGCAATTGTTTATCGGTAGCAATTTGTTGCATTGCTTGGGTAATTTCGTTGGTTTTGTAAGGATCGATCGCAATAGCAGCGTCGCCAGCAACTTCGGGTAGGGAGGAAAGATTAGAAGTAATTACGGGAGTACCGCAAGCCATTGCTTCTAAAACCGGAAAACCAAAACCTTCCCAAAGACTGGGGAAAACTAAGGCAATGGCTTGATTAATAATTATTGGTAATTCCTGATAGCTAACGTAGTTAAGAAATTTGACTTGATGCTTAATACCTAATTCTTCAATTTGAGAATGCAATTTAGGAGTATCACGTTTGTTGGAGGCACCTGCAAACCATAATTCGTAGTCTTTGCGATCGCTTATTTGTTTTAACTCGGCAAAAGCCGCTATAACTCTGTGTAAGTTTTTATGCGAGTCGTGTCTACCTATATAAAGAAAGTAGGGATGATTTTTGTTATTTTTCCTTGCTTCAGGAAGTAAACGAAAATTATTTGCATCATGAGCTAATAGAATAGGCGTAATTTTACTAGCCGCAATATTATAAAAATCACAAATATCTGTTGCTGTAGCGTTGGAATTACAGATTATGTGCTGCGCTTGTGCCAGTACTTGAGGAATATAGTAACGGTGATAATATTTTAGCGGCAATGAATTAGGAAAGCGTAGAGGTATTACATCATGTACGGTAACGATGTAGCGACAGTTAGAATACAGAGGCGCTTCCGGTTGTGGAGAAAATAAAAGCTTGGACTTAAGTTGGCTGCTTATTTGCGGTAATTTAAACTGCGTCCATAAAAGTCTGTCAAAATGCCCTCTTGTACCTTGAGCGGGTGTCAGTTTATCTGGTATGGGATAGCATTTATAGTTCGGATAGTTGCTGCTGGTTAATAATGTGGGTTGAAGTTGCTTTAAATAAGGAAAAAGATTAGTTGCATAGTTACTTATACCTGTAGGCTTTGAAAAAACAACTGATAAATTGACTAATAATTCGTTCATATATTTAGAATTTACCAGTTATTTATAAAATAGAAGACAGCATTACTAGTTGTTAATCGATAAAGTAATTTTACGCAATTTTTAAGGTTATCTTTGTGCTAAAACATTAGAACTGTGATTCTATAGAAAGTTAAATTTAAGTTTAAATGGCGAACTTAACTAACTAAAATTAACTAGCTCAAAGTAAAATAAAATACACACATTTTAGTTGATCATTTGGTACAATGGCTTTCTCTTGGTTCTTTGAGATACCTGCTTACTATACATTAATAGACCGTAAAATTTACCAAATCCTACTTGAGGTCTAATGAAAGTTAAGATTGAGGCAAAGATAGTCAGCCGAATAAGTCTAATTATAAAAATAGAATCATTCGTATATCTTTCTAAAGTTAATAGATAGCTGTAAGTACTATGTTTTATTTTCTGGAAAACATATCTATTTGTAATTGATGAAGGTTGGTGCAGCACGCCAAAGTTTTTAGTTATTGCAATTAAATATCCTTGATTTGCATAGCGTCTACAGAAATCAAAATCTTCGTAATAGAGAAAGTAAGCATCATCAAATTGCGGACAATCGTAAAAATTACCTAAATTAACTATTAGGCTACAGCCGGAAACCCAATCGCAAACGATATAAGGGGCATCTGTATTTGTTAATAAATCTTGAGTCTTAATTGTTCCGGTTTTAGGGCTAAAACGTCCCCCAGCAAACCAAATTTCATCTTTTGGGGTATGAACGATCGTACCAAGAATGGAAATTTCTGGATATGACTGGAAAAATAGGTTAACTTTTTCTAAAGAATTATCTAATAAATAAGCATCTGGATTAATTATCCAAACCACTGCTTGGGAATCTAAACTATAAATCCACTTCATCCCAAAGTTACAGGCGCAACCAAAACCCATATTGTATCCAGCATCAAGAACTTGAACGGATTTATTCTCAAGTTTGTGCGGAGAATCATCATCAGCCGAGTTGTTGACGATTAGAACTTTGTACTCAATATTGTCACCAACAGGTAGAGAACCGATTAATTTCGCAATCAGTTCTGTTGAATAGTAGTTAACGGTTAGAAAATAAATCACGATAGCTCAATGTGACAATCGTCACCAATCATAAATCGTAAGGCTTTTGGACGACGGGGTGCAAGTGTGACTTGTGCCCTTTGCCCAATTAAACTATCTATAATTCTTTGGTGAATTCCGGAAATCTTCGCACCTTCCAAAACTACACTATGTTCCAATTCGGTATCTATTAAAGTTGATTTGTCCGCAATGCTGGTATAAGGACCAATAAAGCAATTTTCTAAATGACAGTTATTGCCAATAATTACCGGACCGCGAATTGTACAATTAATAACTGACGAACCCGCACCGATTTGTACTCTGCCAATTACTTGACTTCGATCGTCTATTTCTCCAGAAATCGATGTTTGTAAGCAGGTATCGAGAATTAAACGATTAGCTTCGAGTAAATCATCTTTTTTTCCAGTATCGAGCCACCATCCTTCAAGTTTACAGGCTAATACTTGCTTTTTTTGAGTAATCAAACATTGAATAGCATCAGTAATTTCTAATTCACCTCTTGCAGAAGGTTGAATGCAAGCAATGGCTTGATGAATAATCTCCGAAAAAAAATAAACCCCCACCAAAGCTAAATTGGAAGGGGGAACTTTTGGTTTTTCGATTAACTCTAAAACTTTGCCGTTTTCATCAACTTTAGCCACTCCAAAGGCGCTGGGATTATCAACAGTACGCAATAATATCAATGCATCGTGGTGTTGCTGTTGAAACTGTTTGAGAAAATAGCTCAAGTCTCCTTGTTGAATTAGGTTATCACCTAAGTACATCACAAAAGGTGAATCTTCTAAAAAAGGGCGGGCTACTTTTACGGCGTGAGCTAATCCTGCTGGTTGCTCTTGCAAAATGTAGGTGATATTAGCTCCAAATTTATCCCCATTTCCGGTTTTGGCTTGAACCTCTTCTCCTGTCTCTGGTGAAATAATGATACCGATATCAGTAATACCAGCTGTTACCATTTCTTCGATGCCGTACCATAAAATCGGTTTGTTCGCCACAGGTACGAGTTGTTTCGCTCCAGTGTAGGTGAGGGGGCGCAGTCGCGTACCTTTACCGCCAGAGAGGATTAATGCTTTCATAAAATTTGGAAATAGGGAACAGGGAATTGAATTAGTTCTTAGCCCGCAGTCTAAATCTTTGTGCCTCGATCGTTGTTCATTGATAATTGATTATTGATTTACTTGCAATTCTTGAAGCATCTCTCTAAGGCTTTGTCGCCAATGAGGTGGATGAGGTTCCATGACAGCAGATATTTTTGCACAATTAAGAACCGAATAGCTAGGGCGCGTCGCGGGAGTAGGATATTCTTTGGTAGTAATGGGGATGACACGCTCAATCTTCAAGGGAAAGCCTAGCTGTTTTGCTTCTTCAAAAATGGCGATCGCAAAGTCGTACCAACTGGCTACCCCGCTGTTGGTGTAATGGTAAGTGCCGTTTGTTTGCAGGGTTTTGGTAATTAGTGTGGCTATGGTTTGCGCGATGTCTTTTGCCCGGGTAGGGCTACCGATTTGATCCGCAACTACCCTTAGTTCGGGCTTTTGCGCTCCTAGCCGCAGCATGGTTTTAACAAAGTTACTTTTGCCTCCCGTGCCATAAACCCAGGCTGTACGAAGGATAAGATGGTTGCTGCAATTTGAACGAATTGCTTGTTCTCCTGCTAATTTAGTTTTACCGTAAACGCTTAAGGGGTTAGTTGAATCATTTTCTTGATAAGGACAACTAGTCTTACCATCGAAAACGTAATCAGTAGAAATATGAATTAAGCAAGCTTGCAATTTTTCAGCTTCTTGAGCTAGAACCATCGGGGCTGTGGCGTTTATTGTGTTTGCTAATTCGGGTTCGCTTTCGGCTTTGTCTACAGCAGTATAAGCAGCAGCGTTAACGATTATTTCTGGTTGATTTTCTCTGATTAATTCCCGGAGGGTTTCAGGTTGAGCAAGTTCTACTCTTGGGCGTGCTACTGCTTTCAAGTTGCCGCAAGATTGAAGCGTTTCTTGTAATTGGGTGCCGACTTGACCGTTACAGCCGATTAGCAAAATTGATTTACTCATTATATTGATAATAATTCATCTTGTTGATGAAACATTAGTCTGTTTCTAGTCTAAAAATTTTACCAATGTAGAAAAATCATTTATTCAGGGGTGACGACCTTGAAACAGTTATGCATTCAGGATTCAAGAGTAAATCTGCATTTTTATTAGTATTTTTAATACTACTTATTAAAAATTATAATACAGTAATATCAACAATTATTTTCATATTTGAGGATCTTAATTTTTACTGAAATGCATCTTTTAAGTAACTATTTTTACTGAGAAACTCCAAATTAAAAACAAATTTAAAGTATTATCTCAAAATCATATAGATTCAATTAAATTCGCGATCCGGAATATCTTTTTAATATCTAAAATTTAATTCAGCTTATATGTTTACTCGATCGAATATAAAGTGAGTTTTTAGTAGTTTATTTTTGTATTATGTAGATAAATTTTACTTATCAGTTTAAAATAATTTAACTATATAACTATTTGGGCAAATATTTTTTAATTTAATTTTAATAGTAAATAAAAATATAAAATTCTTTACCATAGCATCTTTTAATATTTCTACGACCAAAAAATAATTAGTGTTAAAAAATACTTATATATTTCAGCAATTTCGTTTAGTATTTATTTACATTTAATTGTTTGTTAATACCCTGAATCGCTTGCAAATAGGCTGTTTTCCAAAAAAATCACATATTTTCCTAGAAATACTACTTATAGTAGACGACAAAAATTAGTGTGTAAATGTTGCTATAATCCTTACTTGAATGAATGTTTAATTATTTCTTAAAATTATAAACCTTTTGAGTTTATGATTTTAGCCACGTGGTATAGGAACGCTGACGAAAGCAAACGTTTGCAATATTTTTTTTGTGTTGTTCCCTAATAATCCTATGCCCATTAATTTATTTGATGCTAACTTCTATCGCTCTGCTAATTCAGATTTGAATGGCTTGAGTGATAAACAAGCATGGTCGCATTTCAAGAATTATGGTTTAGAAAATGGTCTAAAGTTTTCATCTTTAGTCGATTTAGATTTCTATCGTTCTAGTAACAGCGATTTAGCTGACTTAAACAACTGGCAAGCTTACGAACATCTAGTAAATTATGGTGTCAGCCAAGGGCGGAAATTCTCTTCACTTGTTGATTTAGAATTCTACCGCGAAAGTAATATTGACTTAGCTAATTTTAATAACGAAGAACTATTCAATCACTTGACAGATAACGGTATGGATGAAGGGCGTTCACCTTCACCGTTTTTTGATGTCGAGTATTATTTAGCCAATAATCCAGATGTTGCTCAAGTTTTTGGAACTAACTACAAAGAAGCATTTAATCATTTTGTCATCGAAGGTTTGAGTAATGGACTTGCGGCTAGCGAATACATCGAAAGCGATAGTGCGGGAAATACCTTAGATACTGCCCGCGCAATCGGTTTAGACTCTGGCGAGATAATTTTTAGAGACTCTGTAGGAAACTCTGACAGCGACGACTTCTATAGTTTGAATTTGAACAATTCCAACAGCAACCTCGAACTTGTAGTTAATGGTTTGAGTGCAGATGCAGACGTGGAATTGCTGGCGGGTAGTGGCGAAATTATCGCTCGTGCAGCCAACCCCGGTAACATCGACGAATCGTTGAGTGTTAGTAATTTGGAAGGCGGTGCCTACTATGTTCGGATTATGCAAGTAAACGAAGCAGCAGATACTAACTATAATTTGAGCCTGTCTGTGATGCCAATCGAAGATGAATCCGAGACTATAGTTTTGGCAGAATCTACACCAGTACCAGCTTCGGCAATGTCTCTTGCACCTCAATCTGCATCGACTTCTGTGAGTAGTAATCCTCTAATCAATAAAGTAGTCAGATTCACAAACTCTTATCGCGGTGAATATGGTTTGCAGCCTTTAACTTTGAATAGCAATCTATCCAATTCGGCTCAAACACACAGTGAAGACATGGCTTTGAGCGACTTCTTTAGCCATACGGGTTCCGACAGTAGCAAAGTTAGCGATCGCACTGAATTGGCGGGTTATGAATCTTATTTTGTAGGAGAAAATATTGCGGCTGGCTACGTTACACCGGAAGAAGTTGTTAGAGGTTGGATGAATAGCTCCGGGCATCGCGAAAATATTCTCAATCCCAATTATCAAGAAATGGGGGTTGGATATCATTATTTAGCAAATGATACCGGAGAGATAAATTACAACACTTATTGGACTCAGGATTTTGGTGCTGTAGTTTCTAGCTGATATTTGTAATGCCGACATGATGTAGAGACGTTTACAGTATCGCGTCTCTACAACGGTTTTGTTACAACGAATCAATCTAAGGGAGTAGGGAGTAGGGAGTAGGGAGTAGGAAGTAAAGGAATGTACTCTAATCACCCTTACTGCCTATTGCCTATTGCCTACTGCCTTGTCCAAATTACAATTTTCAACGCCGATGTAGTAAGATTAATTTTTTCTACATCAAGGGAAAACCTCAGCCATTTTTAACGGTTTACCTGCTGCATCTTTTGCAGAAATAATGGGTGAAGTACCTATTTGCCAATTTATATCTAAATCGGTATCGTTCCAAAGGATGGTACGCTCTGCTTGAGGTGAATAATAATCTGTAGTTTTGTAAAGAACTTCAGCAACTTCGGACATCACGACGAAACCATGAGCAAAACCTGATGGTATCCATATTTGACGCTGATTCTGGGCGCTGATTTCACAACCCACCCATCCACCAAAAGTAGGAGAACTTTTTCTAATATCAACCGCCACGTCAAATATATTACCAACAACCGCACGTACTAATTTTCCTTGTGGCTGTACGATTTGGTAATGCAAACCACGCAGTACATTTTGTTTCGAGTAAGAATGGTTATCTTGAACGAAGTTAACATTGACACCCGTTTTCTCTGTAAATTTTTTTAAATTAAAAGCTTCAAAGAAAAAGCCGCGCTCATCGTGAAATACTTGCGGTTCAATAATTAGAACTTCAGGAATTTCAGCAGAAATGATTTTCATGTATTTATCATTAACTATTCCTGAATTATTATCTTACTGCTGTTTGGTCATAAAATTTGTAACGAATAATTTTAAGTTACTACGAGATATAACTTTACCAAGTTTTACCAAGTCTACCCCTAAAGCCGTCAAAGGTTCCGAAAGTACAAGCCCATACTTTGAGAAAAACCAAATTTGGTTCGTAACGTATAACTCTAATTATCATATTTATTAGAAATTTGAATCGATAGATAAAACTAAAATGTAACATCCGCTTATTTGAGTGACGAGTTTCAAAATAAGTATGATTTCGACAGGCATAGTAGTAACGAGATGGCGAACAAGTAAAAGTTATAACTTTGTTATTTGTTTTAGATAGTCTATCTTTGACTTGAGAATACTTACCAAGACGATGAGGTAGCCTGGTACTTTTGACTACAATTACTTCATAACCTTGATTTCTAAAATTCATGCAATAAGCGTAATCTGCTGCATCAAGAAACAAATTACCTTTGGGAAGTTCAACGGATTTAGCTACACTTAAATTAACAAGAGAACCCGATGTAATTACACCATCACAAGTATAATAATCTTGGATTTGGCTGTATTCAGGTTTAGGTACAAATTTATAATCTTGAAAAATATATCCTGGAAACTCTTGTAAGGTATTGATATCGAGTATTTGAGGAGCAATAATACCGATATTGTGGTTTTTTACGGATAATTCTTGATATTTAGTTAATAAAATTTCTAAACTATCAGATACTGGCTCGCTATCTTGATCGAAAAGCCAAATAAAATCATATTGTTTTTCTATAGCCCATTTTATGGCGATGTTTACTCCCCCATCAACTCCTATATTTTTGGGGTAAGATTCAATTATGATATTTTGGTAATCGGTTTCTGAAAGAATTGGATTTTTGGAATTATCTACAATGAATATTTTTAAGATCGGATATGACTGTTTTTGTATTGCAGCAATTGTTTTATGAAGCGCTTCAATATCTTCATAAGCAGTAATGTAAGCTGCGACTTTGTAATTATTGTTTAACATTGAAATTAATTCTTTTTTAATAACCCTAAAAAACTTTTTAGCTTCAGCCATTTAGTTCTTAACTTCCAAAACTTACTTGTTTTCATGGCAGTAATTTGGGTACGACAAAATTGTAATTCGTATAATAAGTGTGAATTATCTTGAATACAATCATCTTGTAAATATAGCTCGCTTTGAATAAATCCAAATATCATCTCAGATGTCTGATGTTTTTGAGCAATATCGGCAAATTTATGACAAAAATATTTGGCAAGATTGAGTGCATATTTATTCGTAGTATTTATCATCGAATTTGAATGAACTCTATATGCACTTAATACTTTAGGAACAAACTTACAAGAATAGTTAGACTGAGCTAATTTTAACCAAACATCATAATCATCCCATCCAAACCAACCATACTCGATTAACTCGGTAGAATATCCCCCGACTTTAAGTAAAATATCTTTGTTAAACATAGCCATAGCATCAATATATGGTTGTTTAACTAACTTATTCACATCCCATTCATCACAAGAAATTCGACTTAATTCTTTTCTTGTATCGTTATCAAATTGACTAATTTCTCCATAAACGGCAGCATAGTTTGAAGTTTTAATTTTATCGTAAAGAGTTGTCAAACAGTGGGGATAAATCCAATTATCAGCGTCTAAAATAAAGACATAAGGTGAACGAGCTAGTTCTAAACCAACATTTCGAGCATCGGCTAAACCAGTATTAAACCATTTTTTAACCAAACAGATTGGTAAATTAGATTTTTCTAAATATTCTTCAACAACAGTTGCAGAGTTATCGGTAGAGCAATCATCAATTACTAATACCTCTATATTCCCCGGTAAATTAAAAACTTCCGATTGAAATACACTATCTAAGCATTCGTAAATATAGTTTGAGTAATTATAAAGCGTTATAACAACTGTTATACAAGGATTTTGACAACTTTTATATGCTTGATTTGATAATAATTGCCAAGGATTATAGCCTTTACTTTTACAAAGATTAGCAGCCTGCAAGCGCGAGATAACTAATAATCGTTTTTCTTCTAAGTTATAATTTGATTTTTTAATTTGTAAAGGTTGAGAAAGCGGTACTTGGCGATTTATCTCTTGCTGAAAATACTTTTTTTCTAACTCGTAATGATTAGCTAATATTTGAGAGTGGCGATGATTTAATGTCTCTTGATTTAAAACTAATTGGATTTTTTTTTCGTGACTAATCATGATTTCATATCCTTAAATCAAGCTTTCATGTATAAGTTACTTTTGTTCGTAGTAAGGGCTTTAGCCCTGTAGTATTTACAACTTGCTACCTGTTTATTTATCCAAAAATACATTACGATTTATCTAACAATTTGTAAGGATTTATCCAGCGAGCAAGATGCTCGCACTACGAATTTTTGATAACTAGCGAGCAAGATGCTCGCACTACGAATTTTTGATAATTAGCGAGCAAGATGCTCGCACTACGAATTTTTGATAATTAGCGAGCAAGATGCTCGCACTACGAATTTGTAAATTCATTCAGCTTTCAAACCGAAAGTATTCTTTAATTGAAACCAAGCTTGTCGTAACTTCCAAAATTTACTGGTTTCCATTGCTTGAATAATTTGCTGACAATGTTCCCATCCTGCGTGGGCTTGTTGTAATTTAATTTGATTGTCTTCCCATTGCTGTTGTATTTGCTGTAGCTGAATTTGTTCCTGCTGTAATTTTGATTGTTTTCGCTTTAACTGATTTTGCGTTTCTTCTAGTTTTATTTGATTGTGCTGAAGTTGATTTTGTACTTCTTGAAAATCAATTTGAGTTTGCTGTAACTTAACTTGTGCGTCTTCAAGCTGCGTTTTGGTTTGATGTAGTTGAGTTTGCGATCGCTCAAATTCGGTATGTTTAGCTTGAAACTGGAATTTTGATTCTTGTAATTCTATCTGTAGATTATTTAACTGAGTTTCAGATTTTTTCAATTGCTCAACAACTTCAAAATACTGTTTATGCAAAGCCGTATACTTACTTTCTAAAGTAATAGGATATGCTCGGATAACAAACTGTAATGTATCCGCATCTTCATCTTGTTCGATTTCGTAAGTAATGTTTTTATCGAAACTATTTTTTTCAATAGCTGGAATTAATTCTGACTTAGAATAAATAGGTAACTTAGTTGGCGCGATCGCATTTATTAAATATCCCGAATCTTCAAATAACTCTTCAACTGTTTTACGGGTAAAAAATCTTAGATGCGTATTATCTAAAATACCTAACTGCTTATATTCAAAATTTCCTTGTAATAAAGCAAGTCTAATTGCCCCATGAGCAATATTAGGAATAGAAGCAACTACATATCCTTGAGGTTCTAATATATTTAAAGTTTCTTCTAATACCTTCCAAGGATTGCGTAGATGTTCTAAAATATCACCAAATACAGCAACATCAAATTTTTTATCTAAAATATGTTCTGATAAAATATCATTTAAAGATACAAAATCTAAATCGGCAACAATTACTTTGTCGCAATACTTCTCAGCAACTTTTGCAGCTTTGGGATTCACCTCTACCCCAACAACTTCACAACCTCTATTGCTAAGTAAGCGAGCAAAATAACCTGTAGCACAGCCAAAATCGATAACGCGCTTGTTTTCTCCTATCAAGCACAACATTTTCTTTAAACTGCTATTGTCATCTAAATCTGTTTCTGACAAATTTATTAATAAAGGATAATCTTTCTCCAAGTCAGCATTCATAATACTATGCACTTGTTGGTAAATTTTGCTGCAATACCTTTACGCTTATTGGTGTATCTACCAAAGCATGAATCCGCTTTCCCGTATCTGGCGGTAATACCTGAAAAACGATCGCGTTATCAATCCAATCAAAGGTCATTGCCGTATAGTTTTCTGCACCAGCTACCGTTAAACTATAGGAACTAGGACGCAATGGTAATTTAAATGTAAATTCAATTTGTAAGTTAGTTCCTGATGCTAATTTTCCAATTGGTTGGTTTTCTTCAATCGTATTACTACCAATCAGTTCATTTCCGTTTTTATCGCACAGGAAAAAGCCGATAATGCAACCCTGTAACTGTTGATAAACTTGCACTTCAACAACTAATTTTACCCGCTCCTTGAATCCAAAAATAGGACTTTTTTCGGCTTCATCTCCGGATTGATGAAATAATTTTACACTTTCAATTAATGCTTTACGACTTCCTCGGCGAGTTTTTTCTATAACTACAGGAGTTGGTTCCTTTTTACTTTGAGATACAGTATCATCAACAATATTTTCCGGAGTAACTAATCCCAATTCAGTCTCTGTCACCAGCTTCATATATTTGATAATGACATCGTTGGGAGTACCAGAAGTGTAAATATTGCCGCGATCGATCATTACTGCGGAATTGCA
The DNA here is from genome assembly GCA_965234645.1 of Rivularia sp. (in: cyanobacteria). Lineage (GTDB taxonomy): Bacteria > Cyanobacteriota > Cyanobacteriia > Cyanobacteriales > Nostocaceae > Rivularia. Next base: position 7,302,297 of record OZ248344.1, read on the forward strand.
TAACGTTTTAATTGCACCAGAATCGTGAGAGACAAATAACGTAGTTACACCGCTATCCATCATGCTTCGCATCCGTCGCATACAGCGATGTTGGAAGACAATATCCCCAACTGCTAAGGCTTCATCTACAATTAAAATTTCTGGCTCGACATTTACTGCTACCGCAAAAGCCAAGCGAACAAACATTCCGCTAGAGTAAGTTTTTACGGGCTGTTTGATAAAATCACCGATATCGGCAAAAGCGGCGATCGCATCAAATTTATCTTCAATTTCTTGTTGAGTTAACCCCAACAATCTGGCATTAAAAAACACATTTTGACTACCCGTAAACTCCGGATTAAAACCACTCCCAAGTTCTAAAAGTGCCGATACCCTACCCCTGACAACTACCTCCCCCGTGGTTGGTGTTAAAGTACCTGCAATAATTTGTAACAGCGTACTTTTACCGGAACCATTGCGCCCAACAATCCCTACTGTTTGTCCTTTTTCTATTTCTAAATCAACGTTTTGTAATGCCCAAAATTGCGAGGTTTTGCTTTTACCCGGTAGTAAAATTTCTCTTAATCTATCTACCGGATGAGCATACCTTTGAAAGCACTTTGAGACATTTTTCAAAGAGATTGCGATGTCTTCATTCATACACAATGAAGGCTACTTATTATTTAAACTGGCTTTGATGTAATTACCCTGTTTGAAGCTGGTTAAGATGCTGCTGTAATGCCAGTTTTTTTATTATTCCAGTCGATTGTAGATAGTTTTATTTTATTTGAGTTGCCAAATTGCCGAATTGTTTTATTGTTGGATTATTATTAAATTACTTATAACTGAATATTTCTCCAAGTTTCAGCTTCAGCAAAGCGGCTTAAATGCTTGACATTTGTAGTTGCTATGACAATATAACGCCCAGGAAATTCTTTTTGCAGTTCTTGCCAATGACTAAAGATAATAATATCAATATCTAAACTTTTATTATCTGCTGTTGGAATACCTTGACTGCGAGCCGATCCCCAAAGAGTAGATGCTTTTCTTAATATTTCTGAGGTGACTGGCAGAAAAGTAACGATTTATCGAAGCCGATCTAAATTTTGAATACTATTTAAATTAGGTTTTTCCTGTGATTCTAAGATCAAACTTCTTCTGACTTCAAAATCACAAATTTCAGAAGATCGAACATATACACCTTGGGAAAGTAATTTATAAAGCCATTCTTGAGTGTCACTGACTTCATTCATTTTATTTGGATTGGCAAGGATTCCTAATACACCCGAATCAATAAAAACTATCATTATTATGAATATAACTTTTGTCCGTCTGGGCGTTGAGAATCTATTGTTTGTTTAAAACTTTCAAATAGTTCTTGTCTTGCGATAGATTCGGATTTAGGTATATTTTGATAATGTTCTATTTGTTTTCCTAAAATTTCTATGGCTCGTTGATTTTTCTGTAATTGTTTATCTTTATCCCATACTGATATTTTTTTATCTAATTCTAAAATTTTTTTCAGAGTCTCAACATCCGATGATTCAAGATTAATCGGGTTAGGGTATCCTTCTAAAATTAGTTGGTAACTGCTATCAGTAATATTGGTAGCTGGTAGCAGAGAAATAAAGCGAGCTATATTTAATATTTTTCCACTAGGAAGTTCTACTGATGTATTCATTCACAATATTCATATAGTAGTTACATATAAATTTTACCATTTGCGCGATCTAGCTTTTGCAACAGATTTGTCGCAGCGTACTTTTACCGGAACCATTTTTGCCAACAATTCCTACTGTTTGTCCTTTTTCTATTTCTAAATCAACATCTCGTAACGCCCAAAATTGCGAGGTTGTGCTTTTATCCAGTAATAAAGTTTCTTTCAATCTATCTACCGGATGAGCATACCTTTGAAAGCACTTTGAGACTTTTTTCAAAGAGATTGCAATGTTTTCACTCATGATGAAGGCTACTAATTATAAAAAGCGCTACGGTAAGTTATCACCCTGGAAGGAAGCTGAGGTACAAAAGTACCCCACCCTTGAGGTCGCGCACCCTCCCCGATGCCTTGGGGAGGGTTGGAGAGGGGTGTACCTCATTTAGTTGCAAAGCGCTATATTTACATCTGTTTTTATTGTTTATTTTTTGATACGTCTCAATATACTTTGCAATCTAGAAAAAATATCACTTTTAAGATCGTGACTTGAATTATTAGATTGAATCAATTCTTCTTGCGTTGCTTGATGAACTTGATGCTCTAATGCTGATAAATTTATATGTTGACCATTATAAATATGAGGAACAAGTTCTCCTGTAGCAATATTCTTAATTTCTCTTACATATATTTTTTTTATAAAGGGGTCTGATAGTAAAGGTGTGTAATATATACAATCTGAGAAGAAGTAATGAGTGACTTGACTATGACGCGTTCTATTAAAATCTAATATTGGACTACCACCGTGCAACAAATTCGCTGACCAAATAATAGCTTGACCTTTTTTCAGTGAAACCTCAGCTTTTTCTAATTCTAAATGCTGAATTAAATACTGTAGAAACTTATCATAAACTGCATAATTTTCAGATATTGATTTTGAACCATTACTGGTTATACCAAGATGTTGTAAATCAAAGATAGGAAGCTTGTGGCTTTTTGGGTAATAATGAAGGGGACCATTGTTTGCATCAACATCTTCTAGAGCAATCCACACACCGCACATAAATTCCGCTGGGACTGAATGAAAATGTATAGTATCACTATGAGTTGCTTGCTGAGTTCCTACAGGAAAGTTGAGAGTTTGGAAAGGAATCGGTTCTCTCTGATAAAGAATCCGTAATAAAGACAAAATTTTGGGAGTAATCGCCAGTTTTTTGACATTTTCATTAAAAGTCCAAGCATCCTGAATTCTTCCATTTCCTTTGTATTCTGGAGCTAGTTCGTGAATTATACTATTTGAAATATCATCAAAACTTTCTATCTCAGGGTCGATAATTACATAACCATAATCAGCATAATACTTGACTGTTTTTTTTGTCTCATCATCTAAATCGGAAAATTCAAGCATTTTATTAAAAAATGGAGAATTTATCCAAGGTAAATTGAGTTGAGGAATACCTTTTTCGTTAACATTCATATTTCTGACTTTTGTTACTATACAACTATATTCCTATACTAAAATTCTCTAATTTTTTACTTAAATTAGGATTATAGCAAGGGTCATATTTAATAAATTCTTTCCACTTATTCTCCATATACTCTACTTCTTGATGAAATCTAATCAACTTTTCTGGGGTATCTTCATAACCACGGCTTTTCGATTCATAGTGATAAAGCATGACTTGAGGTAAATAAATATTTCTGTAACCCTTCTGTACAATCTTTAAACAAAAGTCAACATCATTAAATGCAACTTTAAGTTTCTCTTCAAAACCTCCAACAGTTTCAAAAACTTCGCGTCTGCACATCAAACAAGCTGCTGTTACTGCTGAATAATTGTTTACAGTCATAATTTGACCAAAGTAACCGGGTGAATTCATAGAAAAGTGTTTGTGACTGTGATTAGCAACTCCTCCAATTCCCATTACTACACCAGCGTGTTGAATTGTATTATCTGGATATAACAGCTGCGCTCCTACAGCCCCTATGGAATTTCTTTGAGCTTGTTCAACCATTGCATCAATCCAGTCGGAAGTAAGAACTTCCGTATCGTTATTTAAGAATAGTAGGTAATCTCCTTTAGCTTTATCCACTCCATAATTATTGATTTTTGAATAATTAAAAGGTACATCAAATGGGTAACATTTAAACCTATCTGGTTCTTTTTGTTGCCATTTAGCAAAAATGTCGGCTGTTTTCTGTTCTTGACTACCGTTGTCTATCAGAATTATTTCATAGTTTGGGTAAGTTGTTTTTTCAAAAATTGATGTTAAACATTTATCCAAAGTATCACCTAAGTCTCTAGTAGGAATTATGATGCTGACAAGCTTGTATTCGGATATTTTGTATCTAATGATGTAATGTCCTACAAGACTCCCAGCTTGCGTAACTTGTCCTTTTTCACCTCTTCTTTGTAGTGCATCAGCCAAAGCTTTCTCAGCCGCGATCGCAGCGTAAGGTTTGACATCTGGGTTGCTTGCAGCGGATTGGGAATGAATTCTCCAGTGGTATAAAATTTTTGGTATATGAAATATATTATCTGTTTTTTCAGTGAATCTTAAAACCAAGTCATAATCTTGGCTGCCTTCATATCCTTCTCGAAAACCCCCAATTTCGTTTATGATTTCTCTTCTGTAAACACCTAAGTGACAGGTATACATTCGAGATAAGAAACTATCGGGACACCAATCTGGCTTAAAGAAAGGTTCGCTAAGTTTGCCGCGATCGTCAATTTTATCTTCGTCAGAATAAATCATATCTGCTTCCGGATGCCGATCGAGCAACGAAGCTATTTCATACAAAGCATCCGGCGTTAATAAATCATCATGATCTAATAAAGCTATAAATTCCCCAGTTGCGATTTCTAAAGCTGAGTTAGAACATCGAGAAATATGACCATTTTCTGTCCTAAAAACAACTTTAATTCGAGAATCTTTTGTTGAATACTCTTCTAAAACTTTTCTAACTCGATCGTCCGATGAAGCATCGTCAGCAATGCACAATTCCCACTCCGAATAAACCTGATTTAATACTGATTCAATAGCTTCTCGCAAGAAACATTCTGGAGTATTGAAAGCAGGCATAATCAAGCTAATTAGAGGTTTATAACTAAACTTTTCTACTTTCTGAGCTTTCTGTTTTAAAATTTCTGGAGTTGGATAATTTTTATTCAACCATTTTTGATAGTTAAGATCGGTGCTTTGAGGTATGTTTGGCAAAGCATGACTAGGTACGGGTACATATTTAGCTTTTTCAATGCTTTTTTGCAATACTTTATTTGCAGCGTATGGCAATCCTTTTGCCCTAAAAATATTCCAATAGTGTTTTCCCTTTATTCGCAAACTTTCATGAAACGTTTTATCTTTTTCGGTTAAACCTAAAATATTTCTGAACTGAAACCATCGCGATCGCAATTTCCAAAACTTACTGGTTTCCATTGCTTGGATAGTATTTTGCGCTCGTTGAAGTTGTATTTGAGTTTGTTGTAATTTATCTTGTAATTCTTCTAAATGATTTTGAGAATGTTGTAACTTTCCTTCTGTTTCTTTTATCTGAGATTTCGAGATTTTTTGATTTATCTGGCTATTACTTAATCGAGATTCTAATTCCTTCGATTGTGTCTGAGTTTTTTTTAACTGCGTCTGAGAATCATTTAGCTCTGTCTGAGTTTCTTTTAACTGCGTCTGAGAATCATTTAATTCTGTCTGAGTTTCTTTTAACTGCGTCTGAGAATCATTTAATTCTGTCTGAGTTTCTTTTAACTGCGTCTGAGAATCATTTAATTCTGTCTGAGTTTCTTTTAACTGCGTCTGAGAATCAGTTAGTTCTGTCTGAGTTTCTTTTAACTGTGTCTGAGAGTCATCTAGTTCTTTCTGAGCGTGCTGCAATTGAGATTTGTATTTATCTGCTTCTCTTTCTTTCCATCGTAATTTCAACCAATCTCCCAAGCACAATTCTTTAATAGAAGCTGAATAATCTGATTCAAAACTAAAAGCATCGCGTTCGTTTGTATATTCAGCTTTAGAATTTAACTCACTGTATATATCAAAAGCTTCAGGAAATAAATGTTTAATTAGTTCGGAATGATTATTCACTAATGTTTTCAGTAGTTTTTCTTCATAAATATCTTCTTTTAATTTGCCTAAACTAATATTAAACTTCTGCTCTAAAGTTTTTAGTAAAATTTCTGGTTTTTTAGTTATTGTGTAAATATTAAGTATTGAACATCGATCGGGATATTTTTTGTAAAAATTTATAATGTTTTTGTTGTAATGCATCCATAATTCTATTGCAAAAGCAGGATTGTCATAAAATATTTCATCACCACGTCGATATAAAGAATCAATTACTTCACTTGGCGAGCGATAAACAAATACAAAATTAGCTCGTGGTACCAACTCCGCCCAAAAGTTTAGAAATAGAGTAGTTCTAGGATCTTTCCAACCCCAAATAGTTTTTGAGTTATTTTTTTCTAGTAGTTCTTTGGCTTTTTCTATATATTCTTCTGAAACAGAAATATCATTTTCTAAAGTCCAGCCAGCTTTACTCAATCCCTGAGAATCTAAAATTCTTTCATGAAATTCAACAAAATCAAGATTTTCAAAATGACCTTTCACATTACTAAAAGCACCTCCCATTAACCTTTCTCCAATATCTAATCCCGCACTTTGAAGAAGAGAAGCTGTTAAAGAAGTCCCCGAACGATGCATTCCAGTTACAATTAAGATAGATTTTTGCATATTTTTTGATTGCATATTTATCAAATTAAAGTGCGGTAATTGATATATTTTCAAACAGATTGTTAACAGTGAAATGTTTTCGCTGGCTAAATTGCTTTACGCGATCGTTATATTTTTGTCATTTCAACCAGTGAAATACTAGGTGCGATGACAAAATCTATTATTCCCGTAGCTAATATATTTTCTTCTGGCTGGACTCTAAACATTGCAGTATCGTGAATACGATGCAAAAACACTTCTGCATCATCAATCATCCCCACAACACCAGCATTTAGAAAATACACTCCCGGTTGAAGATTGGAATTAAATTTAAATTTAACTTCAACTACTCCTGCTTCAATATGCTCTATAGGTTTTTCAAAAGAATGAGATGCTGCACCTCCAAGTTCCATTCCAGTTACAGTTTTTATCATCATTCCGAATCTGACTCTAAATGCTGACTGTAAAAAATTTACTTTGTAAGTGTAAATATATTCATTCCTTCGATTTAAAATATTGACTCGCTGTCCCTCGATTGTAGTGATGTGCGGTTCTTCAATTTCCGCACCTCGTGGTATATAATTAACCGTACTTTTCGGAATCAGATTCGGGTCATACTGTTCTGATAACTGAGTTGTACTATTAGATATTTTTGTTGTTAATCGATCGGTTTTATAGCTCTGATGCCAATTATTTTCTATGTTTTTATTTTGATGACTACTACTAATCTCTTCACGTAAAGATTTTACCTTATCGGCTGGAGCATAAATAAGTTTGTGATAATTAGTAATGACTGATTTAGGGCTTCCATATAATAGTAAATCACCGCGATCGAGTAAAACTGCATAATCGCAAAGCTCTATTACATGAGTAGCCGAATGAGAAACAAATAAAATCGTTCCACCACCATCTTGAATAGCTTTTATCCTGGCAAAACATTTGCGCTGGAAGGCTTCATCTCCTACAGCTAAAGCTTCATCAACAACTAAAATATCTGGCTCAACATTTATCGCAACTGCAAAAGCTAACCTAACGAACATTCCGCTTGAATAAGTTTTGACTGGTTGTTCGATAAAATCACCAATATCGGCAAATGCAGCAATCTGGTCAAATTTAGCTTCGATTTGTTTTTGTTCTAAACCTAATAATCTTCCGTTCAAAAAGACATTTTGTCTTCCTGTAAATTCTGGATTAAATCCACTACCAAGTTCTAATAAAGCTGAAATTCTTCCATTTACTTGTGCTTGTCCCGAAGTTGGAGTCAAAGTACCTACTACAATTTGCAGCAGTGTACTTTTTCCAGAACCATTTCGCCCTACAATTCCTAAAGAACTTCCTTTGGGAACTGTCAGATTGATATCCTGCAATGCCCAGAATTGTTGAGCATAACTTTTCTGAGGCAATAAAAGTTCTTTTAAACGGTCTACTGGATGAGCATACCGCTTAAAACACTTCGATACATTCTGGAGTGAAATCGCAATTTCTTCACTCATAATGATGTAAATCCTACAACTCTCACATCAAACCAGACATCAATAGTTTCTCTGACAATAATAATGTATCCGGAATAACTTTTATACTTAATTTACTTCGTTCAAAGTATTTTCAACGATAAGTTATTGTTACTTTGAGACAACTGTTTTCAGCTTTTTTGTCAACTAAAATCCGCTTGATATTAGTTGCCTTAATTACATGAAATTACAATACATCTGCAAAAGCCGGACGTAATTTTCTGTATACCAACAAACCGCAAATAAACACAATTACCGATGTAGTAAAAGCTACTCCCAACTCGCCCCAATGCTTCACCTCCCCTGTTAAAACAAAGTCGCGGTAAACTTCTGCGATCGCTGCCAGTGGATTTAACCACAATACCCAGTTTCGCCAACTTTCGGGAATTGATGTTGCTGGGTAAACTATGGGTGTTGCGTAAAACCAAATATTAAGAATAACATTTAACGTTTGCGGAATATCCCGTAAAAATACGGTTAATCCCGCCGCTAAATAACCCAATCCAGCGGTAAGTAGTAGCTGCGGTAGCCAAACTAAAGGTAATAACGCCAGTGTAGTATGTAAGGTGCCCGAAGATAAAGCTACAAAAAAAATCAGCATCATCAAGCCGAAAGAACTCTCGACGAAAGCTGATAAAATCGGTACTAAAGGTAGTAAACTCAAAGGAAATACCACTTTTTTGACCAAATTTGGCTGACCGATTACCGAACTGGCAGATTGATTTAAGCCCGTACTAAAAGCAATCCAAGGAAGCAATCCTGCAAACAGCCACAACCCAAACGATACATTTTCATTAACTGGCAAGCCTTTCAGACTTAATTTGACTTTTAAAATTACGGAAAATACGTAAGTGTAAATCAGTAATTGCGATAGCGGGTTAACTAATGTCCACAAATTACCTAAAACAGAACCTTTGTACCGCGCATCTAAATCTCTTCTAACTAAAGTTCTCAACAAATCGAACTTCGTCCACCAGCGATCGCCGATTGGTAGAATACGCCTCAACCTACCCCAAATGCGGTCTAATAACTGCATTGTTCGCATAGATTTTCGATTCCTCACACTTTAATTATCAATTCGCAATTAGCGGTCAAATCTTATTAATAACCGTTAAAAACCCTACACATTCTTCTTTGTAAGTAACTGTCTACAGGAAATATTTATTAAGCAAAGGTTATCAAAGTTACTTATGCTCATTTTCACAAATAAAATTTTTACATAATCATACAACGAATCGGCTATGAAGGGATTTTGAACTTAAGTTAGGAGTTAAGAGTAGCAAGTAGCGAGTAAGAGATTACTAATTGTTCTCCTTGTCCCCTTGTCCCCTTGTCCCCCTATCCCCCATCACCCCATCTCCCCATCTTCCCCATTAGTCCCTATTTCAGCTAAACTGAGTCTTGGTTTAGTCCAGTATTTATAATTCGGCATGGAAGTAGGACAAAAAGTTAAGGTAGTTCGTTTACGCGATCGCTTATCTTCCAGAAATACATCTGGAAAGTTAGGACTCGTCGGTACCATCAAAGATTTCAGAATGACGGATGCTAGTGGTGTCGGCGTGGTGGTAAAGTTTGATGACAATTCTTCCACTTGGTTTTTTGAAGATGAACTAAAAGTAGTGCAATAGAGGGAAGCGTCTTAAAGAAATCTACTGTTAACTTGAAGTTGATTGTAAGAGCGGAAATTGGAATTTAGAAAATGTCCCAGATATTGACCTTTTTGGGTGAAAGCAGCGCGGCACGAAGTAAAATCGCGATCTCGTCTGCTAAATCCCTTGCAAATCAAGGAAAACGGGTACTTTTGGCAACAGGTGCCGAACCCGTTTTACCCGTTATTTTGGGTGCGGATTTAGGTCCAGATCCTCAAGAAATTGGTGCTAATTTACAAGCGGTACAGCTTCAATCTTCCGTATTGTTGGAACGCAATTGGGAAGAAGTCAAGAAACTGGAAGCGCAATATCTCAAAACACCTATTCTTAAAGACGTATACGGGCAAGAGTTATCAATCTTACCTGGGATGGATGGTGCTTTGGCACTGAATGCTATCCGCGAATATTTTGAGACTGGTAAATATGACGTTATTGTTTACAACGGTACGGGTGATGTAAACACTTTGCGGATGTTGGGAATGCCCGAAACTATTAGTTGGTACGTGCGTCGCTTCCGACAATTGTTTCTCAACTCGGATTTAGGCAGGACAATTTCCGATTCACCTTTCATCCAACCGTTAATTTCTACCTTTCTTAACGTCAATCCCACGGCAGATAACTTTTCTCAACCTACAAACCAAGCTAATAGCATCTTGGATAAAGGTAAACAAGTTCTTGCCGACCCGAAACAGTTTAGCGCTTTCTTAGTCACAACCTCTGACCCCATCGAGGTAGTAACAAGCCGTTATCTTTGGGGCAGCGCTCAGCAAGCGGGTTTAACTATTGGTGGCGTTATTGTTATTTCTCCCGACGGCAATTCTAATTCCCAAGACTTTGCCCCCCTACAAGTTACTAATATCCCAGATATTAAAGAAGGTAACTGGCAACCATTAGTAGATGCTCTACCAGACTTTACCGCACAAACACAACTTGCCCCCAAACCCATCGAGATTGACGCAAACGCCCGTCAGGTGAAGTTATTCTTACCGGGATTTGACAAAAAACAAGTCAAACTAACTCAGTATGGACCAGAAGTCACCATAGAAGCAGGGGATCAAAGAAGAAATATATTACTACCTCCAGCCCTCAGCGGTAAACCCGTCGCCGGTGCGAAATTTCAAAACCAATATTTGATAATTTCGTTTTAGAATAATGCGAATAGGTGGAGTGTTTTCTCGTTTTCTCGTTCCCAGGTTCTACCTGGGAATGACTTTTAAGAGGCTCCGCCTCTCCTCTTTAACTGGAGGCAGAGCCTCCTGTATAAGGGTTCCCAGCCAGAGACTGGGAACCAGTTACCCCCTCTTCCCCCTCTCCCCCCTCTCCCCATCTCTCTTCCCAATTCCCAAAATATAAAAATGTCTGAATCAACTCAACCAAAATCTGAAGCTGCCGATCGCAGTGCCAAAACCAGACAGTTGCTAGGAATGAAGGGTGCAGCGTCTGGTGAAACTTCTATATGGAAAATTCGTTTGCAGTTAATGAAGCCGATTACCTGGATTCCCTTGATTTGGGGAGTTGTTTGCGGTGCGGCTTCTTCGGGTAACTATACCTGGACTTTGGAAAACGTTCTCAAGTCGGCGGCTTGTATGTTGCTTGCCGGACCAATTTTGGCAGGTTATACCCAAACTTTAAACGAATATTACGATCGCGAAATTGATGCAGTCAACGAACCCTATCGTCCGATTCCTTCCGGTGCGATTCCTTTACCCCAGGTAATTACCCAAATTTGGGTATTAATGATTGCCGGTTTGGGTTTGGCGATCGCTCTGGATACATGGGCGGGTAATCAATTTCCCACAATTTCAGTCATCGCCGTACTTGGTGTTTTAATCGCCTATATTTATTCAGCCCCACCGTTGAAACTTAAGCAGAATGGTTGGTTGGGTGGTTATGCCCTTGGTGCCAGCTACATTGCTTTTCCTTGGTGTACGGGTCATGCATTATTCGGCGAACTGAATTGGAAAGTAGTAGTATTTACCGTTGTATATAGTTTGGCTGGTTTAGGAATTGCCATTGTTAACGACTTTAAGAGCGTAGAAGGTGATAAGCAATTTGGATTAAAATCCTTACCCGTAGTCTTTGGCGTTAAAAAAGCAGCTTGGATTTGCGCTGGAATGATTGATATTTTTCAAGTTGCGATCGCAGCATATTTAATTTACCTGCATCAGAATTTGTACGCCGCAATACTACTGCTGTTAGTAATACCTCAAATCACCTTACAAGATATGTATTTTCTGCGCGACCCCTTAGAAAACGATGTAAAATATCAGGCTAGTGCCCAACCATTTCTAGTTTTAGGAATGTTAGTTGCTGGTATAGCACTCGGTCATTCCGGTGTTTAATCAATAATTAGGGCATAGGGCATAGGGCATTGGTCTTTTTTATAAACTTTGACCTTTGACCTTTAACCTTTAACCTTTAACCTTTGACCTCTAACCTCTAACCTCAAATGGTGTTGCAAATACTTCAAATAGTTTATTACTTAGTTAATGCGATTCAGCCTTTCTTAGTGCCTATTTGTTTTGTCTGTGCTTGGGCATTAGTTTTTTTAATGGGCTGGAGTATGTGGACTGCGGCGAGAGATAGCGTTGCCACAGCAAAGCAAATGCATCGAATTCCATGTTCTGGCTGTCAGTATTTTACTGACGATTACCGCTTAAAATGCACGGTAAATCCTACTATGGCTAACACCGAAGAAGCAATAGAATGTATGGATTATCAGCCTAAAACAAATCCGATGTTGTATTAGTTATTGATCAACTGTACCCGGCGGGTAATAATCGATCGTTGTTCATTGATAACTGATTCATGTTTGTTAAAAAACTGTTAGATTGTCCAGAGTTTATCGCGGGTGACAATACTATTTTACGAGAATTGCTTCACCCCGATAAACAATCTCTAGAATTACGTTATAGTTTCGCTCATGCAACACTACCAGTAGGAAAAACTTCTCAACCGCATTCTTTAACAACTTCGGAAGTTTATTATATTCTTACTGGTAAAGGAGAAATGCATATTGATGATGAAATTCAAATTCTAGAATCAGGTGATGCTGTGTACATTCCTCCCAATGCAAAGCAATTTGTTCGCAGTTGTGGAAACGAACCATTAGTATTTATTTGCATCGTAGATCCAGCTTGGCGTAAAGAAGATGAAACGGTTTACTAAGCTTCAAAATCAAACACAATTATATCGTTAATGCACGGTAAAAGTTCTGCTTTAACTCGTTCGTGTTCTGGATGAGGTAAATAAACATCCCGTGCTTCTATACTCTCGAAAGTCGTCAAAAACCCGTGAGTAAATTCTTTATTTAATCCTTCATTACTAGAATAAGAACCACCAGAGAAATAAGTTATACCTAGAATTAATTGTTTTAATTCCGCTAGTTGATTAAATAATTCCTCTATGTTCTCGGCAGTTATTTCTGGTTTGAATTTTAACAGAGCCATATGTTAGATTTGAGGCATTTGTTTTTGTTACCTAATCAATTATGTAAATATTCTTTCCTAAAAATATTATCTTAAGAAGCATGGAAAAGCCTAATTAAAAGATTAAGTTACTTAAATAAATAGCTCAAATTATCATATTTACTAATCTCAATTACATCAAAAATATGCAGCGTCCTCTGGTTTACTTCAGCAAATTGTTTATCCTATCATTAGGAATATTTCTCATTTATAGTTTACCAAGTTGTGCTGCCGAACCAACAAAAATATCCTGTTCGGAAAAATTCTCTAACAGTCAATGCATTGATAATTTAAATCAAATATTACCGGAACTAAAAAAAGCCAAAGTGGTATATCTTGGAGAAACTCACGACAGTTCCCAAGATCATCAGAATCAGTTAAAAGTTATTCAAGAATTATATAAAAATAATTCAAAAATTGCGATCGGGATGGAAATGTTTCAACGTCCCTTTCAAGAAGTTATCAACCAATATCTTGCAGGAAAAATTACTGAAGCAGAATTAGTAAAAAAAACCGAATATGAAACTCGTTGGGGTTTTGATTGGGAACTTTATGCCCCTATTTTACGCTTTGCCAAAGAAAAGAAAATACCAGTTTTAGCTTTAAATACTCCGAGTGAAATTACCCGTAAAGTTTCGCGAGAAGGGATAGAAAAGCTGACAAATTCAGAAAGACAATTGATTCCGTCCATAACAGAAATTCGTTTAGACAATATAGCATATCGTCAAATGGTGTTAAAAGCTTTTCAACAACACCAAAGCGGGGGACATGGAAACAGTAATAGTGCAAATAATTTTTTTCTGGCACAGGTATTGTGGGATGAAACGATGGCGGATGGTATTGCCAAATTTGTTCAAGCTAACCCCGATTATCAAGTGGTTGCTTTAGCCGGACAAGGACATATTGTATACGGTTACGGTATTCCGAATCGGGTAGAAAGGCGAATTCAAGATCGGAATAAAAATAAATTCATTCAGCGATCGGTTTTGTTGAGCGTACCGGAAGTCGATGTTGTGGAGAAAGATAAGGCGATCGCCGATTTTATTTTGGAAAAGTAGATAATTAAGGTATGTAAGATGCACGCACTTGTTACATCCGATCGATAGTCATATTGCAAAAAGTAATTAAATGTATCACAGCTATTAAAAAACCCGGTTTTTTCAAAAAACCGGGTTTCTAATTCACGAATATTTAAGAATGCGATCTCAAACAACCATCGCTTTAAGGTTAAAGCCGATTAATTTCTCATATTGTTATCCAAATCGGGAGTACTTCTTTCAGCTGTATCTCCGTACATTCCACCAAAGTCTTTTACTGCTTCTGCGGATTCTTTACCAATTCTCTTAACTCTTTCAAGAGGAGCATCTTCTGTTTGACGAGCTTCTTTATTCCATTCTCCTATTGTTTTAGGTCTGTCAGAATCGTTTTGATCTACTAGATTTTCAACTTTATTAGTTAAAGCTTCGCTACGATCTAACCCAGCGACGTTTGTACTTAACAGTAGGAAACCAACTAAGACAACAGCGACAAAACGCTTAACTTGAAGCTGTTTAAATCCAGAACTGATGCTAGCAAAAGCACTTTTAACTATATTTCTCATCAAAAAAACTCCCTTAGTTTATTTCCAATACTTTTTACAGTTTCAGCACATCTAAAGGCTTGCTTTAAGTACAGATTTACGATCGGGAATTTTAATCAAATCAAATCCAACCCAATACTGCTCGATAAAAGCACCCTTCTAAACTTTAGGCTTAACCGGGTAGTATTGAAATCTAACCTATTCCAAACCAATTAGTTGTCCTGAATACAGATCAAGACTACCTATAAATCGGTCGATCGTCCTTCTAACAAAAGTAATAGTTTGGTTGCACGAAAGATAGATTTTATTTTTGATGCTAACTATCTTCCGCGCAAATGCTCTACCACCACTTCAACTGTAGATAACCGCGTTCGGATAGGGCTATTTCTTTTTCACCTACCCATTCTTCAACGGGTTTGTAAGTACCAAAAACGCGATCCCACCAATCTACTGCTAAACCAAAGTTATGCTCCCACATCCCGTATTTGTGATGTACGTAATGTACCGGCATTTTCATCCAGAAGCATTTTGTCGGATTTTCATGCTGCAATTGATGGGCGTAAGCTGAAAAAGCCGCATAGCTTAAACTACCCAACAACCATCCCAATCCAGCATCCCAGGAATAGAGAAACATTAATGGCGTTACTACAGCGCTACCAACTACATAATCGCGGAATTCCCAAATTACACCTTGTCCTTCGTTGCGGCGATGATGATCGCGATGACGTTCGCCAATCTTGCGGTTAACGTGCATCAAACGATGCAGCCAATATTCTACTAAGCTCGCAAGCACGAAGGCAATGAGAAAACAAATTATTGCTTTTGAAGCACTCAATAACACGGGATTCATATAAGATTTTGTAGGAATGTTTGTCTCGTAATCGATCGTAACAATTTCTCAGAATGATAGCTGAGTACAACATTACTTTACTTTGTCGAGACGTTAGATTAGTTTAATAAGTTGCATTTCAAACAGTTAGTGGTTAGCAGTTACCAGATATTATTATTGCGATCGGGTTTTTAGTTGCGCTTCAACACGAACGATAAGAGCCGGTAAAGCGTAACTACAAACAAATTTATTTTTATTCATTGTTCAACTTCGGACTGCAACTGTGTAGCAATTTCTTGTAGTGTTTGAGATACCGAACGCGGTTGCCAACCTAATTGTTCGCGTGCTTTTCTGGCATCAACTCGCACGCAGCGGTCGTATAAATAATGTACCCGCTCTTTACCAATGGGTGGATTCCATGATAATAAGCTGCCTATGGGGTTAAGAATATTACCTGCAAGTCTGACTATCGGTTGCGGAACTTCCACGGGTGTGGAAATACCCGTTTGTTCGCTGATGATTTCAAACATTTTGCGGGAAGGAATTTCGCCAGCAGAAATTATATAATGTTCTCCTCGTTCGCCTTTTTCTGCTGCCAATATCATCGCACTTACGAGGTCATCCACATGAACTATTCCAGTCATGCGATCGCCACCTGCCCAGAGTTTTAATTTTCCTTGCAAAAATAGTTTAAATACGGGTCCGAAATGGGGATCGTCTGCACCGAATATACCGGATGGCATGACGCTAACTACGGGAAAACCAATTACGGCATAGTTATCTACTAATTGCTGGGCTTCGTATTTGGTACTGTCGTAAGCAGAGGAAAAGTTTTCTTGAGTTCTTTCAAAGGTTTCATCGATTACTTCGCCTTTGGTATCGCCGTAAATGCCGATGGTGCTGCAATATACCATTTTAGAGATTTCCATCTCTTTGGCAATTTCTAAAACAGCTTGGGTTCCTTCCACGTTTACCCGTTCCATTTTTACAGAATCTACTAAACCCAATTCGACGAAAGCCGCTGTATGGAACACCGTATCAACATCCTGCATCGCTTGACGTAAGGCATTGCGATCGGTAATGTCCCCTTTAACTAAATCTATTTCTGTATTTTCTAATCTTGTTAAATCGCTGGATTCTCGCACCAACCCAACAACCGAATCGTCGCGCTGCTGTAGCGCTTTTACTAAGTGCGAACCCGTAAAACCATTGGCACCTGTAACTAAAGCTTTCATAACGCTTTCTCGTAAATTCGGTAAGTCTTGTAAATTTTGCCGCCTGCTGCTTCAACTAATTTTCGGGAGGGTGAATTATCTTCCCACACAAAGGAAAGTTCTGCCCTTTTATAAGGTTTACCTTTTTTTATTCCCCCCTTCATTCCCAAATAAATTAAGCCTAGAGGTACCATTTTACGACGATATTCCGGCAGGCTACAAATAACAAGTACTCTTCCTTGGTCGATTTGGCGACGATACCAAAGAAATTTGAGAATTCCCAACCAATTTAATTTGCCATTAACGTGTTTCAGAGCAATATTATAGTCAGGTAAACCCATCCAAAAACCTACCATCTTACCATTGTCTTCAGCAACGGGAAATACATCGGGATCTACTAATGATTGTAATTCCTTTGCCTCGTCCATAAATTCTTCTTCGGTACGAGGAGTTGAACTATAGTTATTAACAAAGGTTTCAGTAAACAATTGGTAAAGACTGCGACAATCTTGTTCAAAACCTTCGCCTTTTGTGCGGAGAGGGCGGAAAGTAATTCCTGATTTACAAGCTATTCGATAGCCTTTTTCAAATTTGGGGTCTAAAATCAGATCCAAAGGAAAATCATAAGCATAAGCATCATTTCCTTTGTAATAACCAGCCTTTTCAATAAATTCTGGATAATAAGGCGGATTATAAGGTGTCATCATTATTGGCGGTACATCAAAACTATCTACTAAAAACAAGCAACTATTATGAGTAGATAAATTTATCGGTCCTCTAACAACAGTCATACCTTTATCGCGTAACCATTGAGAAGCAGTTTCTAATAAACCGCTAGCAACGTCAAAGTCTTCTATGCATTCAAAATAACCAAAAATACCAACATTCTTGCCTTCACTTTCAATTAATCGCCGATTTACAGCCGCGACAATTCGTCCTAAAGGTTCGCCGTTATTCTGAGAAACAGCGATAAACAGTTGAAATTCACCGTATTCAAGAAAAGGATTCTTTTGTGGTGCTAATTGTTTGGCAATGCTGCTGCGAATTGGTGGAACCCAATTGGGATAATTTTTATATATTTTAAAAGGCACATCGAGGAACATTTCCCGTTGTGCATTTGTAGTTACAGGTGATACTTGAAAACTTTGTGTTTGAGTAACCATATTCACTACTAAAGTTTTTAGGTTTAATGTAAAAAAGTTACAGTGTTATTTTTAATTATAATATTTTTATTGGGTTATTTTAATGATTTGTTCTACGTGCCGACTTTAGTCCTTATTTTTTGGTTAGTTGTAGTTAGTTTTAGGTTGCCTTCACGGCGCACTTTTAATAATAGTTTTCAACTAACTACTCCCTTTCCGGTAGAAGATTACCTATTACGTAGGTTGGGTTGAACGGAGTGAAACCCAACATGATACTGAGTTTCGTTCCTCAACCCAGCCTACAATTTTTCGGTAATTTTAGAGCGGGAAGGGAGTAATTAAAATAGCACCGTAATCCAACACTCAATCAATAGTACTCAAAATATTATATTGAAGCAGAGGTACTTATATTTATCCAAGGTGCTGATGTTAAGCTGATGTGCAGCTAAATTATATAGTGCGAAACCGTGAAAATATTGTAGTGCGTTCGCGTAGCGTGTCCTCTTAGGACAGCATCTTGCGATCTTGTCTTGTACAAACTAAATGCGTAACAACTTAGGTTACTTAATCAAGGATTTGAAGGGCTAAACCGGGATTTCTCACAAGACTTTAAAAAACAGGGGTCAAAAACTGCCAAAATGTATATTGCACAACAATCCTAGCAGTTTAAAGTATGACCTCATCACCAGATGTAAAAAACGACGCAGCAGCATTTGTTGACAACTCAATATGGTATTGTTCACTTAACTACAAAACTTTAGAAAGTTGGAGTCGTAGTCGTCGTGTAGTTGCTAAAGTTGAATATAGTTACGAAGAAATAGATACTCGTTTTATAGTGACTTCACTTCCTATTAATAAAATTCCACCAGGACGACTTTATACTCAAAAATATTGCCCAAGAGGCAACATGGAGAATCGTTTAAAAGAGCAAAAATTAGGGACAAAAAGTGATAGAATTAGTACCCATACATTTGAAGGAAATCAATTACGTTTGTGGTTTGCATCTATTGCTTACGTTTTAATGAATGCTTTGCGAGAGCAATGTTTGGTCAATACTGAATTTAAAAATGCAACTGTTGAAACTATCCGCACAAAACTATTGAAGCTAGGAGCTATTATTACTATTAGCAAACGACGAGTTTCAATCGCAATTAGTAGTGCTTGTCATAAGGATATTTTCACAAAGATTTATAAGCGTTTATCTCGACTACCTTGTCCTGGTTAATAATGAAATAATTTTATTTATAAGTAATAGCTAACTCTAATTTTTAATCACTGATTTTTTTTGGGTTATCTTACTTGATTTAACCCCATAAATTGCCATGTAAATTTTTCTAAATATTTTTTTTTTCAGTATATCTCAATATATATGTAATTTCTCTATCTTTCCTGCACTCGGTTTTTACTCGGATTTACTCATATGCTGTAAGTTTTTTATAGTGTATCAATTAAATTATCTCAAATTGGGCTAATCCAGGTATTTTTTTCTCACTTGTGAAAAATCCGGGTCATAGGTTGTATTGTCGCCCCTTCAGGTCTTATTCACAAGGCTTCTACAGCCATTGAATCCTCATAAATTGGCGAAGGTATTGTTATATAGACCTAATTTTTATCATAAAATTTTACATATCAAGGGTTTTAAACAAAAATCTTTTAAAGTGCAATTGTTTCTGGGACAAAAGCAAATTTTCCACTTACTTGGATATTCACTCAAACTTGTTGCCCAAGACACAAGTAAATTGATTTCTTAATTTATTCATTGTTTAAAATTAACCAAATTCACCTTCTTATTTAACCTATTCTTATCTTTTTTTGTATAAAGTAATCATGATTTGTAAAAATAATTATAAAAAAATACTCATAATATCTAGTAAAAATAGGAGTTAAATTAATGGTGTCAATACCATCACGGCTATTTTCATTGACAATAGCTGGTATCCTTTTGAGTTGGGGAGGAGGAATTTCTGCAATAGCTGCTCCTAAAATATTGACAATTTATTCGGGACGAGAAGAAAAAATCATGAGTCCCCTAATTGAAAAAGCAAAGAAAGATTTGGGGATAAATATTGAAGTACGTTATGGGGACTCTACAGAATTAGCGATTGCTCTGATTGAAGAAGGTAAGAATAGCCGTGCTGATGTATTTTATGCTCAAGATGCTGGTTCTTTAGGAGCGATCGCCAAAGAAGGGCAAACTTTACCTATTCCTGCTCAATTACTCAATAAAGTCAGTCCCCAGTTTCGCTCTCCAGGGGGAAAATGGGTAGGGATTTCTGGACGAGCAAGGGTAATTGACTACAACAAAAAGCTTGTCAAACCCAGCGAGCTTCCCAGTAGTGTCATGGAACTTACGAACTCCAAATGGCGGGGTAAAGTTGGTTGGGCACCCACTAACGGTTCTTTTCTTTCCTTTGTAACAGCAATGCGACTTTTAGAAGGAAAACAAAAAACCCTGGCATGGTTAAAAGGGATGAAAGCTAATGGTGCTAAATCTTACAGTAGTAACAGTGCAATTGTCGAGGCTTTGGGACGGGGAGAAGTAGCTTTAGGGCTAGTGAATAACTATTACCTGTATCGGTTTACCAGCAAAGACCCCAACTTTCCCGTTGCTATCCATCATACCCGTGGTGATGCAGGGGCATTAATCAATGTGGCAGGTTTAGCGGTACTTAAAACAACCGATCAAAAAAATGATGCCGAAAAATTCGTTGCTTATATGCTGACTCCAGAAGTGCAAAAGTACCTCACCCAAAAGTTTTATGAATATCCCTTAGTTAACGGAATTCCAGTATCGCAAAAGCAATTACCACTTGATAAATTACAGTCTCCCCAACTGGATCTAAGCAAACTATATGACCTCAAAGGTACACTCTCTTTAATCGAAGAAGCTGGATTATTGTAAAGCAGCAAATATACAGGAATTTTACATCTTCTCGAAGGGTAACACTCTAAATTTATCAGAAACTATGCAAGTTAGAGGTATCAAAACCCATCGTCCACCATTATTGCTTGTCCTCTGTGCAGGACTAATATCTGTGGCGATCGCATTGCCTTTAACCTACTTAGTAATACGTATGGCTGATGTTGGGGGAGAACAATTGTGGGCTTTGGTATCGCGTCCCCGCACTGTAGCTGTATTATTCAACAGTGTAGGACTAGCATTTGCCACTACTTTACTGGCAATGGCGATCGCCCTACCCTTGGCATTTCTCACCATCCGCACGGACTTACCCTGGCGGCGATTTTGGTTAATTGTTACTACTTTACCCTTGGCTGTACCAGACTATGTGGGTAGTTTTGCCCTCATCGCTGCTTTTGGTCCCAAAGGTAGTTTACTGCAACTGTGGCTAGAACCTTTGGGAGTAGAAGAATTACCAGAAATATACGGTTGGACTGGGGCTATTTTGGGATTAACTTTGTTTTCCTATCCTTATTTACTACTGAGTCTCCAGGCTGGATGGCAAGGCATAGATCCAGCAATTGAAGAAGCGGCAATGATTTTAGGTTACAGCCATAGAGAAACATTTGTGCAAATCATACTACCAGCTTTACGTCCTTCCATTGTTGCTGGAGGTTTAATTATCGCATTGAATGCCTTACAGGATTTTGGCACAACTTCTGTGATGCGATTTGATACCTTTACCAGGGCGATTTTTTTGCAATACAAATATACCTTCAATCGTCATCAGGCAGCTGCACTAGCTTTAATGCTTGTGGGTTTAGTCTTGCTATTGTTGCGGTTGGAATACAAAGCACGCTCCCAAGCTGCTTATTATAGTCATCATACTAAGTCCTACCATCCACCAAAATTAATTCATCTTGGCATTTGGAAATTGCCTGCTGTATTCTTCTGTTTGCTGATAGCTAGTTTGGGTCTATTTTTACCCATAGGTGTTACTCTGTTCTGGCTGATGCAAGGATTAACAAGTGGCACCATCAATGAAATTGTCCCTATTCCCCAATTAATACAATTAGTCCGAGACTCAGTAATAGCAGGAGGATTAGCAGCAATAGTAACTACTCTGTGCGCCCTACCAGTAGCAATTTTGGCTGTGAGATTTCCCAGTCGCATTGCTACCGCTATTGAGCGTTGTTGCTACATTGGCTTTGGTTTACCTGGGATTGTGGTTGCTTTTTCCCTGGTATTTTGGGGCGCAAATTACTTACCCTGGTTGTATCAGAGTTTGCCAATGCTGATATTTGCTTACTTAGTCTTATTTATTTCCCAATCTGTAGGCACTGTGCGGAGTGCCTTGCTACAGGTTAACCCCCAATTAGAAGAATCAGCTCGGAGTTTAGGAAGAAACCCTTGGCAGACTTTTACCGAAATTACATTGCCGTTAGTCAGTCCAGGAATTTTCGGGGGAGCTGCATTGGTGTTTTTGACAGCCATTAAGGAATTACCAGTAACCTTATTATTGGCTCCCATAGGCTTCAATACCCTAGCAACCCATATCTGGAAAGCAACACAGAGTGTTTCCTACAGTGATGCTGCTGCTGCTGCCTTATTAATGCTGTTAATTTCTATGAGTTCCACATTTTTACTGTTATCCCAAAGTCACTATAAACAACTAACTATAGAGGCACGTCGCACCCTACAAAGGGAGGTTGATTGAAGAATTTTTGATTTTTAATTCATATTCCTATGTTTTCATCGCCAATTTTACGGTTGGAGAATGTAACTCTTAAGTTTTCTCAAATGACTACCCCAGTGGTTGCGGGGGTAAATTTGACAGTTGCACCTGGAGATGTACTGGGGTTGCTCGGACCTTCTGGGTGTGGGAAAACTACGCTCTTACGGATTATTGCGGGATTGGAATATCCCCAGATAGGAACAGTGACAATAGCTGGTAATTTGGTTGCAGGTAATGGTAATTGGATACCTCCTCAACAGCGACAAATAGGCATGGTATTTCAACACTATGCTTTATTTCCTCATTTTTCTGTGGCTAAAAATATTGCTTGCGGCTTACGACGTGCTAAAGCTAGAGAAAGGCATCGACGCGTCACAGAGTTACTGGATTTAGTCAGATTAACAGGACTCGAAAACCGCTATCCCCATCAACTATCTGGCGGTCAGCAACAAAGGGTTGCTCTTGCCCGTGCTTTAGCTCCTCAGCCTAAAATTTTACTATTAGATGAACCCATGAGCAATCTTGATATGCAAATAAGGTTGCAATTGCGAGAAGAAATATTAGCAATCCTTGAAGCGAAAAAGATTTCGGCAATTTTTGTTACCCACGACCAACAAGAAGCATTGGCGATCGCTGACCAAGTTGCTGTCATGCGGGCAGGAAAATTAGAGCAAGTTGGAACACCAGAAGAAGTATATACGCAGCCCAATTCCCGATTTGTGGCAGAATTCGTCAGCCACGGAAATTTTTTACCCGCTAAACGTAAGGGTAATTTATGGGAAACGGAAATTGGTGATTTCGTCCTTAGCAAGGAAAATGCAAATATCCCCCAAAATAAAGGAGATTTAATGATTCGAGAAGAGGACTTAATTTTGCAACCAAAATCTGATGGTGCAGTAATTATTGAAACACGCAAACTTTTGGGCAGTGAATATCGTTACTGTTTGCGGACTCCTTCGGGAATGAAACTATATGCACGGACACAAAATGCTACAGCTTTGTCTGTTGGCACGCAAGTACAGTTAGCTGTGTTCCAGGAAAGAAGTCAATTTTTCCCACTTTGAAAACGGATAAGTATTAACACTATAGTCATGAGGTATTAATGATATGAATTGGGAAATTTTTCTAGCCAGTTTTGCAGGTTCTTTGATTGAATTAGTGGAGATTTTAGGCATAGTAATTGTAGTTGGTAGGGTAGCAGGTTGGCATAATGCCCTAGTTGGTTCTGGTAGTGGCATTGGTTTAACTTTAATTGTTGCTTTAATACTGGGGAAAAGTTTGACATTGATTCCCGTAGATATTCTGAGGATTATTGCTGGAGGTTTCCTGCTATTTTTTGGGCAAGGATGGATGCGTTCCGTCATCAGATATTACGCTGGTATTCGCAAACGTGGAGGTGACGAAGAAGAAAGATTAGAAGCAGAATTGGCAGAATCAGGTAATCAACCAGGTTGGAACTGGTTAGCAATTATTACCACATTTAAAGGTGCTTTATTAGATAGTGTAGAAGTGGCGATCGCAGTAGTTACTTTAGGTGCAGCTGGACAATGGTTTGATGCTATTGGTGGTGCTGTGATTGCAGCAGTGGGGTTAATCGTGTTGGCATTTTTATTTAGAACCCCACTTAATCAAGTTCCTGTCAAGCCAATGAAATTTGTCGCTGCAATGCTGTTAATGGGATTTGGTACTTATTGGTTAGGTGAAGGATTAAATGTAGAGTGGTTCTTTGGTGATTGGGCAATTATTTGCTTACCCATAATTTGGGGTTCTTTAATGATAATTGTAGCTACATTCTTGCGCTGGCGTATAGGATTACAAAAACCTGAAGAAATCGTCACTTGATTTGGGTTTTAATCAGCTTGTAGTAAGTACAAAATGTGCTTACTAGAAGAATATATTCTTGAAACGCAAAGGTACGCAGAGGTTTTGACGCGGAGTTACGCGGAGGGGAAAAATCATATCTAAGTATGAATGTAGTTTTTTCTCTGAGGAATTAACAAATATACTTTGCGTCTTTGCGTCTTTGCGTGAGACTAATTTTCTAGAAAAATTCCCCTAAATGTAAATAATTATAACCGTAAGCATTAATACTAACCTTACCATTACTTTGTCTTAACTAAAAAATAGGAATATTTGCTATGTAGGTAACAAGAAAACAGCAAATGCGAAATTTATTCAAATCGCGTCAGCGATATATCCTACTTAGCCTACTGGTCACAGTGGTAGTAGTAGTAAGTGGTATACAGATAGCCAGCGCTATACTTACTACTAATCCAGTGGGTGAGCTTCCTGAAGGGGGAACATTACTACCTACAGGTCAGATTATTACACCTACAGCGGCTCCGGGTTCGACGTTTGCACCTCTAGCAACTAATTTGCGCTCGGATGGTAATGCAAATGCTGCTGAAGCGGTGACTACAACTCTCAGCCCTGATGGTAAAACTTTATTGGTGCTGACGAGCGGTTACAACAAAAACTTCAACGATGAATCTGGGAACCCTCTCACTTATCCCGTGTTAGATCCTAACACCGGCAAACCAACTGATGTTACTACCCAAAAAGCGGAATGGGTTTTTGTTTATGATCTCAGCAGTGGGGATTTAGTTAAGCAGCAACAAATCAACATTCCTAACACTTACAATGGTTTAACCTGGGCACCCGATGGTCAGCGCTTCTACGTCTCGGCTGGAATTGATGACCGGGTTTATATCTACAAAAACAATGGTAAAGAGTATGTTCCCGATGCACCTTTCATTCTGTTAGGTCATAACTCGAATCAAGAAGCACCTTTCCCAGACTATGATGGTGGTTTACTGCAAGGTACACCAGCCGAAGAAGCAGCGACAGGAGCAGCAGTCGCAGGTCTTGCTGTTAGTCCTGATGGGAAGACTTTAGTTGCAGCCAATTTTGAGAATGATTCAATTTCCATAGTTGATACAGCTACTCGTGAGGTACTCAAGGAAATTCAATTCTTTGAACCCGGTCAGATGGAAGCAACAGGAGAATTTCCTTTTGATGTTGCGATCGCGAGTACGGATAGCGGTGCAGCAACTAAAGCTTTTGTTACCAGTCAGCGGGATAACGAAGTGTTAGCTGTTGACATTGCTTCTGGAGAAACTACCCGCATACCTATAGAGAGTCAGCCAAATAAGATGGCACTCTCACCGGATCAAAGTCTACTTTATGTGGCTAACGGTAATAGTGACTCAATTTCAGTCATTGATACTAATAGCGATCGCCTCGTGCAAACCATTTCCCTATCTCGACGTGGCGACCCGTACAAAGGGGCAAATCCCAATTCTGTGGCTTTGAGTCCAGATGGAGATACATTATACGTTACTTTGGGCGGTGAGAATGCTGTCGCTGTTGTCGATTTACAAAGTCAAGGGGTAATTGGTCGGATTCCTACGGGCTGGTATCCTAATTCTGTCAGCGTCAGTCAAGACGGTCAAAGACTGTACGTTGTTAATGCTAAGGATAACTCCGGTCCGAACCCCTCACAGAACCGGACAACCGAAGCAGGTGAATCGCGCAATCCCACGTTTCAAAACCAGTACACCTGGGCTTTGGAAAAAGCTAGAATCTCTAAGATTCCGGTTCCAGACCGGGGAACATTGATTTCCCTTTCCGAACAAGTAGATAAGAACAACGGTTTCCAAAATCGCCGTCCCGACCGGACAATGAAGTTCTTAAATAACAAAATCAAACATATCATTTACGTGGTCAAGGAAAATCGCACCTACGACCAAGTACTTGGCGATTTGGAAATTGGGAATGGCGATCCTGCACTAACTTTATTCCCAGAACCGATTTCACCCAACCATCACAAACTAGCGCGGGACTTTGTAACTTTTGATAACTTCTATGACTCTGGTGAATCCAGCGGTGTGGGTTGGAACTGGTCTACCTATGGACGTACTACAGATTACACAGAGAAGCATCAAAGCGTACTTTATGGTAATGCTAGTTTCAATGGTCTAACTTACGACTATGAAGGTAATAATCGTAACATTAACGTTGGTTTACCTCAAACAGGTCCCCAGCAACCATTAGAGACGCGAGTCACAGGCATTTTAGATCCTTCTGGTGGGTCTGCTATTTTACCGGGAGATAGGGATGTGAATGCTCCCGCAGGAGATGGTGAACTCAGTCCCAATGCCATTGGTGGTTATCTGTGGGATGTAGCACTCCGTGCTGGTAAAACTGTGCGTAATTACGGTTTCTTTATCGACTTAGGTTACTACAGCACCGACCAAGAAAATCCCACACAATTAGATTCTGAAAACCCACTTTATATACCCATCTCAGCCAATCCTGCTGCTGAGAATATCCCTCAAGCCCCGGTTACTAAACCCGTACTTTTCGATAAAACTGACATCTATTTCCGGGGATACGACCAGAAGCATCCAGATATCTATTTATACAATGAATGGGAGCGAGATATCGATAAATATCTGGAGAGAAACGAACTGCCAAACTTGTCGATGGTACGTTTTCATCACGACCACTTTGGTGCTTTTGACAGTGCTGTGGCTGGTTTGAATACTGCCGAATTACAAATGGCTGATAATGATTATGCTGTTGGTTTGTTGGTGGAAAAGATTTCTAAATCTCCTCTGTGGAAAGAGACAGCGATTGTAGTCCTCGAAGATGACTGTCAAAATGGTCCCGATCACGTCGATAGTCATCGCTCGTTCGTCTATATCATTTCCCCTTACACCAAGCGAAAAGCCCTAATTAGCACTAACTACAATACTGTCAGCGTGCTGCGGACAATTGAGGATATCCTGGGGATCGGCTACATGGGAATAAACGATGCAAATGCTCAACCGATGTCGGATACATTTACCAGAACACCCGATTTTACTCCTTATACGGCTGTTGTTCCTGGTAACTTATGTAACGAGCCTGTAGATCCGAACCTCGTACCAGCTTGTAAAGAGCCTAACGTAGAAAAGACTACAGCTATCCGCTCGCGGAAGAACAAACAATGGTGGGCAAATGCAACTAAAGACTTTTATTTTGAAGTGGAAGATAAGCTCGACCCAGAGAAATTCAACCGCGTACTTTGGGCAGGTGTTAAAGGTGACAATCAGCCTTATCCTACAGAGCGCACTGGTGTGAATTTAAGCCAAAATCGCGACCAATTACTAGAAAATCATGCTAGCAAAAATCAACTTTTTGCTCAGAGATAATCCGATTTCTTTGTAATTAAATTTGTAGTTGCGCTAATGCACAACTACAAATTTAATTAAACCATTTTTAGATATGATTCTTAGAGGATGTTTGTAAAGTCAAATTTAATACTTAATCCGGCGGTTGAAACCGCTGCTACACAAATAAAACCCGCCTGCGCGGGTTTAATATTATTAATTACAATGAGCGGTGTAGTAGCGTTAGCGAAGCGTCTCCGAAGGAGATATTATATTCGCCGGATACTTTTAAAACATCCTCTTAATTTCGAGATTATTTCACCACTTGTTTGAGCGATGTTCCTTTTCGCTTCATCAACCAGCCAAGACTGCAAGCTAGAAAAATACTACCTAAACCTGTAGGTTCTGGTACTTTCCGATAATTAACTGTGCCGGAACTAATTTGATTTCTGGGATCAAATTCTGAAAGAATTGCTAAGTTCTGTCCATTAATTTCGTAATAGTTAGCTGTAGCAGCTTTGGGAAATAGATATTGTAATCCAAATGTTTCCTCGTCTGCTGAAATTGTGTTAGGAAATACCAAGGGGAAATCTGGATAGTCAATATCATCTACTTCAGTATAAATGGTAGAGTCATCATCAAATTGAAAGGAGAGGGATGTGACTGGTACTGACTGAGTAGTAGGATTATTAAAAGCAGAATCATCAAAGCTAAAAGAACCGCTTCCCTGAGATATTGGACTATCAACTTGGAAAGCATAATTAATAATTGCGGCAGATACAGAGTTGTGATTTAAAATTGTCAAGATCAAAGCACAACCAGTAGTAATAGTTAATTGTGGAATTAATTTCATTTCTATTTTCTGAAGATAATTTTATGTAGACACTATGGAGATTTAGAAATTTAGAAAATCTGAAGAAACACTCGCTATAAAGCTTATAAATACGAGCTTTTTGACTTCGAGTATTTCTTTCATTCGTAGCGAGGGGATTTTTTCATGTTCCAAGAATTATTTAAAATTTACGAGGCTTATAAAGCAAAGTACCTAATTTCAGCAAGAATTATTTCTATACAGAATACAGATACAAAAAAGAAAAAAATTACAATAAAAGTAATTAAAGTTGGCTAATTTTCTACGAATATCTACCAAAAAATATTTTTTTATCACTCAAATAATCATAGTTAATAATTGTAAGTAATATGTTTTAAGTTTTGATTATTAACGGTTTATAATTAAGTTAATTTTTCATTAAAAAATAGTCTGAATAAATATTTAGGGCTTGCTGAATAAAATTATTAGTCTTGTCGGATAAGGCTTTCAAACCTTTTTCTCCCTTTCTTGTGCAAGCTTATGTCATATACTGGCTCAAAATCCTTGCACTTTTTTAAGAAATTATTGCTTAAGTTTAGAATCCAAGTCACGAAACCTACTATTTTTCGATCTGTGTGGGTTCTATTTTAGATTTCTAGGCTTTTTCAGCAAGCCCTATTTAAGTCAACGGTTTTTGAAGTTGAGTTTGCAGCGATTGTGCGGAGTCAATGACAATACCTGGGGTATCTCTATTAATAATAAATTGTGATAATGAATTATCTTGCCATAACATCCAGCGACTGCTGTAAGGAAGCGAAGCAAAGGTAGAAGGATTTTGAGTTAACCAAATTAACGGTTTGTCGGTAGGCTGCGGTTTCACGGTTTCATCTTGGGGATGAATTGCCGCTAAAGCTTCGAGAACATCCCTTTGTTTATTTATCAATCCCGTTGCTGCCGTCCATAACTGTACTTGCATTTGCTGTTTTTGTGCGTAGAAGTACATGCATGCTGCGGCAATTACTGCATGCTCAAAGTTGTTTTCTTCCCAATCACCGTTATCCAGAGCAATAATAATTTCTTGTCCGCTGGTGAGCATTTCTAACTCGCGTACTCTTAAATCCCCATAGCGGGCGCTACTCTGCCAATGAATCAACCGTAAAGGATCTCCCATCCGATAGGGACGTAAAGAACGTGTGAGTCCTTGACTAGCTGTCTGTAAGGGATTGCCGCGAGGTTGCCCTTTGCTGCTATCTTCTTTGCCCATATCATCTACTAAAGGACAAGATTTGAGCGGTAAGACTTTTGGGTAAACAATTGCGATCGCGCTTAGTTGACGTTAACGGCGACTCCAAAATAGTCCGAGAGGTGCGGCAGTAGCCAATTCTACATTCTGCCAACGGTAAATACCCCGGCGCTCAGTAGACTGATAATATACCCAGCTATAAGTTGTTTGCGGCGAGATAGTTTCAATCGGCTGTAATCGTGGTTTATCTAAAATGAAAGGTAATTTATCTTCTACAGAAGATTTAGAAATTGAATACACTAATACCCGGATTTCTCACAAGTGAGAAATCCGGGTAAAGCCCTTACTACAAACCTTTATTTATTTTTACTTTTATTTAGCCTAGTTTTTTGTCTCTACCAGAAAATCAGTTATACAGAAACCCGGTTTCGTTTAAACAAAACCGGGTTTCTTAAATTCCAAAAATTCCTACAGACTTCTAACTATAAGTCTTGTGGGATGGGCATTCTAGAGCATCCTTTCAGAGATTTAAGCAGTAGCGACAGTCGCAGGCTTATATAAAAGCTCCCGCGTTTGTACCATTGCTTCAACCAAATTATCCATTTCTTCTTTGGTATGAAGCGCGTTTGCGGTAATTCTTAAGCGAGGTTTAGCAATAAACCAAATCGCAGATACCCAAATACCGTGATGTTCCATCAAATGACGGGTAAATTGCTTGGGATTTAGTTCGGGTGGCATTAGTACGGGTATAACGTTAGTTTCGCCGATCGCAGCAAAATCATGTTCGACTAAACGCGATCGCAAGTAACGTGTATTAGCTTGGAGAGTTTCGACTAATTCCGGATTTTGTCTTACCTGACGAATACTTTCTAATGCTGCTGCTGTTGTTGGAGGCGGAAGAGAAATTGTACCGATGGAAGTTGGTGAAACGTCCAACAAGTCAATCATTTCTGGCATATGAGAACTGATTGCTGCACCTGCGGAAGCTGCAAATTTAGAGAAGGTGGTCATAATTAATGGCACCATTCCCCGATCGAGTACTTGCTGGGGTGTAATTCCGAAGTGGTCGTATATACCCCCGCCTTTGCCACCAATTGCGCCGCTGGCGTGAGCTTCATCCATGACGATGACGCTACCGGGATAGTTCTCTAAAACGTCCAGCATCTCTGGTAATGGAGCGATATCGCCATCCATCGAGAACACTGCATCGGAAACTACCAAGATGCGATCGTTGGGCTGGGCGTAGCGTCGCAATTTCCGCGCTAAATCATTGACATCACAGTGACGATAAGCTTTGACGCGAACGGCAGGGCTGTGACTAAACATCTTCCCGGAACGATTGCTGGCATTAGTTACGGCGGAAAGTATGCAGCCGTGATTGAGAACATCAGTCAAAATTAAGGTTTCTCTGGTGTTCCGAAAACCGGGAAGGTTTATCGCTAGGTGGCAAAAGCCATCTATTAATGCTTGCATTGCCATCCAAGCATTTAGAAATAGATGAGTATGCGGTAAATGTTTTAAAGCCGAAATTTCTTGTTCCAATTGACGATGCAAGTCGATTCTGCCGCTTAATACCGAACAGGAACTATTAGAAGTACCGTATTGCAAAATTGCATCGATCGCGGCTTGCTTGACTTTTTCTGACTGAACTAACCCTAAAACATCGTTAGTGCAAAATGTCAAAAGTTTATATCGCTTACCATCTGTGGGATCTTCAACTTCAACTAAATTTCCCTGTTTCTGATGACAAATGAATTTATCTGGGTAGAGACCACTTTGATACAGTCCCTGCATATACTCTTCTACAACTTCCACAATAACTCCTCTTACCTAATATTTGCCTATGGGCTTTTAATATATGTTTGCAGTTGAAAATTTTCTTTGTTCGATTTACCAATCTGTTATATCAGATAGTCAGCCATTCTCTAAATAGAAGTTAAATTTTACTTGACGATCGTAGCTGAAGATGATTAGTTCTCATTATTGCCATTCGATTGTTTTTTAGATTGTTGCATAAATTTTTCATATTGACCCACAATTACCCGTTGTAGGGCGATTATTGCTGGATTAACTTCTACATAACGTCTTTGGGGGTTAGCTAAATAGGTACTTTGTTCGCTTTCAATCATCTCGGTGTCTTGGTCAAGAAAACTTTTTAAGACGAACCGCCAAATGATTTTTGTTATCGGTTTTTGCAATGGTTTTACAAACCATTGGGGAAGACGAATTTTGATAAATAACAGGGAAAAAGATTTTGTTAATTGTGCCCCTACTGGTTGACGCATCAAATAGATGGAAGAAACTCCTTCTAAAGAACTTTGGTAATGAGGATAGTTATATCTAATTGTGACAGTACGAGTTGTAACTTCGTTCCCTTGTTCGCTGAATCCGAAAAACTTGGTCAGTAAGCCTTGGTAAGACACCCTATATTGAGCTTCAATTGATGCTTCGGAGGCTTTCAAACTAATTAATTCTGGATCGAACCAGCCCTGCAAGTTTTCATGTAAATAGCCGTGAAACACGTCCATTGTATTTTCGTTACAGATGGAAAAGTGCGCTTTAAACTCTCCCGGTATCGGAATCGCCAGCCAGTTTGGATCGTCATACTCCGGAACTGAAGGAAATTCTGCATTTTCTAAATCTTCAACCGCTCCTGGGTAAATCCAGACAAGATTATATTTTTCCCGCACCGGGTAACTACGTGCTTTTGCACAAGGCAATTTTTGGTCTTTGGGATAATAGGGAATGCTCGTACACTCTCCATCACCGCTAAATTCCCAACCGTGATAAGGACAGGTGAGATTATCTCCGGCGACCTTGCCTTTGTGTAAAGGAATACCTTTATGCGGGCAAGCATCTTCGATCGCATAAACTTGACCATCTTGAGAACGGTAAAGTGCGATCGCCGAATTCCAAATCATTACGGGCATTACATCACCTGCTTTTAGTCCATCTGCCCAAGCTGCGGGATACCAATAATTTGGATTTATCCCGACTTCGCGCACCTGATTCTGAACGGTTTGACTTTTCAGAATTGGAGCTATTTGCATTGCGGTACTCCTGATTGAGTAATTAACTATATGAGCAATTACGACAGAAAGTTAGCGTATCATTCTCTAAGACTTGCCGACAATCTTATTAGAAATTTACAAAGTTCTCAGTAATTAAGCAAGAACTTAAGCCAAACAAATCAAATAACTTTGAAAAATCATCATTTTAGGTATTTTAATTTTCAATCCCCCAATTGTCACTTTAATTCCATAGTTTTATCTGATTTTCCGGAAATGTCGAGTGCCTTATGACACTTTTATATTCCTGTATATTCAATTTTTAATTGCCGTTACTGATTCATATACAGTGCTTTTTGTAGCAGGAGTAGCAAAAAGTCTGCATATACTTACTGAAAAGATAAAAACATATTGTTTGCTTTTTTCTCATATATTTATATACAAATCTTATACTTATGGATTAAATACATAAACTCAGTCGTGGGTAGAAAAATGTAATCCTGGCAAAAAGTCAATCCATAATATGTATTTATTTGGCTTTTGTCTCACAAAACATTTGCGATGTAAAATCAAAAAATCTATATCCCAGGGTATTGTATAAAAGTTTGAATCGATCGAGAAAAATACCATAGCGGCGAATGCCCTCAAAGTTTGACTCAAATTAGGATTGTAAGGAAAATAGTCTTCAATATTGTAGAAATTGCGATATATTACTCCTATTCCGCTTTTATATTTACAAAATCTAGGCAGTTGGGGGAGAAGAAATTAAATGAGTAATCTTAAAACTTGTTGGGATTAATAAAAATTAAATTAAATAGTTAATAGTTGCAATATTAATCAGGAAACATTAAATAAAAAATTGCATCAATAATATTACAACGCCGGAAAATTAAGAAAAGTTGAAAATAATATTCTTTTCTGTAGCTCCGGTATAAATTTTTTTAATTATCGTTACCCTAGAGTAGCCTTATTGCTAACTACACAACCAATTAAAGTGTAGTAATTTTAAAATCTAAGAATTAATTATCGATCGATGAACTTAAGAAATAAAAAGAATCATACATAGAGATTTTCTTGACCTAATAAAGATAATTTTGTTATGGTTTGTGCCGCAATAGTAAAAACTAGTGTATCAGCAATTACAATAGTAAAAAAGTAAAAATTTATATCGTAAAATCTGCAATTCTCCGATTTGAGACTGACAAAATAACTTCAGCAACATTTACCAAAATTGCCATACAAATGCGAGTTTTACTGCTATATCCTCAGTTCCCGAAATCTTTTTGGTCTTTTGACAAGACTATAGAACTAATTGGACGCAAGGTAACTGTCCCTCCTTTGGGGATAATTACGGTAGCGGCTATTTTACCCCAAGATTGGGAATTCCGACTAGTCGATCGCAATATTCGCCCCGAAACCGAAGCTGATTGGGAATGGGCAGAATTAGTTATTGTTTCGGGAATGATCGTCCACAAATCAGATATGCTGCACTTAATCCGTGAAGCAAAACGGCGTAACAAACTAGTCGCGGTGGGAGGTCCTTACGTAACTTCCGTACCGCAAGAAGCCCAAGAAGCTGGGGTAGATTTTCTGGTTTTAGATGAAGGAGAAATAACTTTACCCCTATTTGTAGAAGCACTGCAAAAAGGGGAAACTTCGGGGATATTCCGCTCAAATGGTGAAAAGCCCGATATTACTAATACGCCGATACCAAGATACGATTTACTAGAAATAAGCGCTTACAGCGATATGTCGGTGCAGTTTTCCCGTGGTTGTCCTTATCAGTGCGAATTTTGCGACATTATCGTACTTTACGGACGCAAGCCGCGTACAAAGACGAGTGCCCAACTGCTCAGCGAATTACAAACACTGTACGATTTAGGCTGGCGGAATTCGGTGTTTATGGTAGATGATAACTTCATCGGCAATAAACGTAATGTCAAACTTCTACTCAAAGAACTTATTCCTTGGATGGTAGAGCGCGGTTATCCATTCAGCTTACAAACAGAAGCTTCAGTAGATTTAGCACAAGACGAGGAACTGCTCGATTTGATGATTGCTGCTAACTTTAGCTCCGTATTTTTGGGAATCGAGACACCGGATACGGATAGTTTGTCATTAACCAAAAAGCATCAAAACACCCGCGATTCACTAGTAGAAGCCGTCCAAACAATTAATCGTAAAGGCTTACGAGTCATGGCTGGCTTTATTCTCGGTTTCGACGGAGAAAAAGCTGGAGCTGGCGATCGCATTATTGATTTTGTGGAGACGACTGCAATTCCGAATGCAATGTTTGGTTTGCTACAGGCTTTACCAAATACAGCATTATGGCATCGATTGGAAAAAGAAGGACGTTTGTTGGAGATCGACCAAAAAGGCAACACGGGCAATCAAACAACCTCTTTAACCAACTTTATCCCAACTCGTCCCATAGAAGAATTAGCCTCAGAATATGTCAAGTGTTTCTGGGAATTATATGAACCGAAGAAATATCTGGGAAGGGTTTATCGTCATTACCTGGAAATGCAGCCTCGCCCTTACAAGAAAAAGTTTAAAATGCCAGAATTAGTAGAATTAAAGGCGCTATTAATTATTGTTTGGCGACAAGGTATTAAACGCAATACACGCTTCCAATTCTGGAGCCAACTTTTCGGAATACTCAGGCATAATTCTAGAGTTTTAATCTCTTACATAACTATGTGCGCTCTTTTAGAGCATCATATTGATTACCGTCAGGTTGTTCAGAATGAAATTGAATGGCAAATAGCAGATTATCGGGCAGCGAATCTTAAAGAAAAGTCTCAGCAAGTTGAGATGAATGAATCTTTGGTTGTTTAAAGAATTTATCAAAATTACTTAATACCTAAAACCTCTCTCTACAAAGAGCTACAGTGTACGCACAAGTCTTATTAAGTTGCTCCGTAACGTTTTGATCCCCCCTAACCCCCCTTAAAAAAGGGGGGAATCGGAGTTAAAGTCCCCCTTAAAAAGGGGGATTTAGGGGGATAGAGCCGAGATGTATGTACACCGTAGCTACAAGGAGAGAGGCTTTAAAATCCCCATTCCCTCTTAGGGTAGGGGGGTAGGGGGGGTAGGTTTCCTGTAATATTAAATCTTCTCAACATAAACGGAACGCGGCACAAAATACGGCGAAAAATTATCTTTATTTTTAGTAGGTGTAAGGCAAAAAATATTCATGACTAGCAATTTATCTCAAGCTTCTTTACCGCAATTAAATCCACCTTCTCCGCGATTGAAGGTGATTATTTTTACTGTCATTCTGCATCTAGCAGTATTATTAGCATTCCTACCCCAAAACTTTAGCTGGGCTGCTGTAGGGGTAGCGGTGTTACTGCACTGGATGACAATCGGCTTGGGAATTGCTTTTGGTTTTCATCGTTTAGCAACCCATCGCAGTTTAGAAGTTCCCAAATGGCTGGAGTATTTTCTGATTCTCTGCGGTACTTTAGCTCTTCAAGGTGGTGTACTTGGTTGGGTTGGATATCACCGAGTACATCATTTGCATTCCGACCAAAAAGGAGATCCTCATACACCCAACGAGGGCTTTTGGTGGAGTCACATTAGCTGGTTGATGCATACCGTTCCAGCTAAACCCGAACTTCCACGCATGACAAAAGATATTGCCGACGATGCATTTTATCGTTTCTGTCATCGTTATTATATAGAGTTACAAGTCGCGTTAGGAGTTCTTTTATATTTCCTCGGAGGGTGGTCTTTTGTCGTCTGGGGAATCTTTGTCCGCTTATTTGTCGGCATTCACTCTACACTCTTCGTCAATAGCGTCTGTCATACAATCGGCTATCGTACTCATGATTCAGGCGATCGCTCTACTAACTGTTGGTGGGTTGCTCTGCTAACTTTCGGCGAAGGTTGGCACAATAACCATCATGCTTTTCAATATTCTGCTCGTCATGGTTTGCAATGGTGGGAAATTGACATGACTTGGATGACTATTAGGTTGCTGCAAATGCTCGGATTAGCAAGCAACGTTAAGCTTCCCCAGAAGTAATTTTTAAAAGGTTCGTAGTAAGGGCTGAAGCCCTAAATACAAGGACTAAAGTCCTTACTACAAACTGATAAAATAAATACTTTGATAAGTAACGCGATCGACTCTTTCTTATTAAAAAGTCCGTAGTAAGGGCTTCATCTAAATAGTCTATCGCCTTGTTTTTAAAATCACAGGAACGCTAAATAATGACACAAACCCAAGCGCCAAATATACAAAATACACAAGAAATTATTACTCCCGCGAACCAGAATTGGAGCAATATTATTTCTAAGCTACCTAGTGGAGAACGCTATCTTTATCAGCTTTTCAGTTTAATTAAAGAAGGTAATCTGACAGTAGTTAATCCATCTGGTAGGGTTTTCCATTTTGGTGAAGAATCTTCTCCAGCTTTGTGCTTAAAGATTCACAATCCCGATACTTACGATCGCGCTTTGACATTTGCCGTACTTGGTTTTTGTGAAGCTTACATGGAAGGTTGGTGGGATGAGGAAAACGATCGGCTTGCGGAAACGATTGGCTTGTTGTTTCGTAATAATGTCTACTCGAAAGCTAGTCAACGAGTAACAATTCCTTTGTTGCTAAAGGTAATAACTCAGCGTGTGCGAACGGTTCCTACTACAATTCAAAATAGTCGTAAAAACGTACAGCATCACTACGACTTAGGAAACGATTTCTATCAGCTTTTTCTCGATCCAACAATGACCTATTCTTGTGGTTATCGGATTCAAGAAACTGATTCCTTAGAGCAAATGCAGCTGCAAAAGTACGAATTAATTTGTAAAAAGCTGGCTTTGCAACCCGGAGAATCTTTAATTGAGATTGGTTGCGGATGGGGTGGAATGCTGATTTACGCTGCCGAAAATTATGGTATTTCGGGAACTGGTATTACCCTAAGCGTAGAGCAAGCTGCATTAGCTAAACAAAGGATTGAACAAAAAGGTTTAAGCGATAAAATCAAAATTGAAATTGCCGATTACCGAGAGATAAAAGGACAATACGATAAATTTGTCAGCATCGCGATGTTTGAAGCCGTTGGTAAAGACAGTTTTACAACCTTCATGCATAAAGCATCAGAACTTTTAATTCCTGATGGGGTAGGTTTGCTGCACACAATTACTACCCAAGGTAAAGAAAGACTTGGTGCTTGGGTTGCTAAATACATTTTTCCTGGTGGATATTTACCGCAGCTTCACGAATTAACCCAAGAACTTTGGGCTGCGAAACTAACGGTTGCTCATTGCGAGAATCTCAAGCCTCACTACGCGGAAACATTGAAGCGCTGGGCAGAAAATTTTACCGAAAATCGAGAGACAATTTCATCATTAGGAACAACCTATGACGAGCGATTCTTGCGGATGTGGTATTTTTACCTGCAATCCTCTGAAATTTCCTTTAGATACGGTAGTTTAGGTATTCATCAGGTGCTGTTTTACAAAGGTAAAGAATGGCGGTTGGATGTTCCGTTGAATTTTTCTTAGAGAATGTTTAATTCTCGGATTATTCCCCTTTCCCTCCTTTTCAAAGGGGGGGTTTAATTTTCAAATATGTTTATTTATTTAATGAAGCGGAACAGTAAAAGCTTTTAACTATTCAAAATATAAAGTATGATTTTCCCTTCCGAGTCAATAATTGGAGGGATTTTTGTTTATAAGTTGCCTATTCAAGATGAATAAATTCGTTTAATCTACTTGTAGTTCCAACATTGCGGACTGTCTTTTTGAAAAGAATACTGAAAGCATAAAATTTTTTTGAAATAAGTTTTAATGCCTTTTTGATACCAATCGAATAACCATAGTTGAGGAATTTTTTATTTATATGTCCGCATCGCTTCTAAGTAAAGAAACTCGCAAACAAATTCCAGTTTTACTAGTATTACTTGCTTGTGGTAGCTTGACCACAATGACGGGAAGTGTTGTTGCACCAGTAATGCCGGAGATCAGAGAACAACTTGCGATCGACCCCCGGTGGTCGGGAATTTTAGTCAGTATGCATTGCTTGACAATCTTCTTATTTAGTCCGATCTGTGGCATTCTCGCCGACCGTATTGGTAAAGTTAAGGTGCTAATTCCATCACTCGTTTGCTACGCAATTTTTGGTACTTCTGGGGCTTTAATGCAAAGTTTTATGCCATTATTAATATCGCGGGCATTATTGGGGGCTGCGAGTGGTGGTGTTGCAGCAGCAAGTATCGGAATTTTGAGCAGTATGTACGAAGGAGAGAAACGAACCCGCATCCTGGGTTACACGACTAGTGCATTGGCGATCGCCAGCATTATTTTCCCGATTCTTGGTGGTTTGCTTGGTTCTTACAATTGGCGATTTACCTTTTTGATCTACAGCTTGGCTTTACCAGCAGCGCTAATGGCATACCTAATGTTACCCAAGCGCAAACGTCAAGGTTCTTCATCGATAAATTTAGGTCAAAAAGATAAATTAATTGAAAGCTTGAAAGCTCCAAGTACCGTAACTCTATTTACAGCTTTAGCCTTGACATCTGCAATCTTTTATGTGGTAATTATCTACGCTCCCCTACATTTTAAAGAAACGATCGCAGCGGATACAGTACTTAATGGAGCAATTTTAGCATCGCGAGCAATTGGTGCGGCTGTAATCTCTGCCGTTGGTGCCAGTAAGTTAGCTAAGCGTTTGGGGAGTGCCAAAGCGATCGCGCTGGGATTTATCTTAATGGCAGTAACATTAATTACTATACCATTTGTAGAACAAATTTATTTTATTTTACCGACAGCGATTGTTTTCGGGATGGGATTCGGTATCGTTATGCCCAATTTGTACGATGCTTTATCTAAATCAACCCCGAAAGAAGTACGTTCCAGCGTTTTAGCGATTGGAACCGGGACTAGTAATTTAGGACAATTTTTCTCCCCGATTTTCCTTGGACCAGTTTGGAAGAATGGCGGAATTGCAGTATTTTTTGTAGGCGCTGGAGTATCTTTGGTTACTGCCTTTTTGAGCATTCAACAAGGTAAAGCACTTGAAAAAGCTAAATACGACAAGTAAATTATTTTATGGTTTAGTTTATCCAGATAATAAATGTAGAGACGTAGCAGTGCTACGTCTCCCAACATCCCACGCTGTATCGATTTAATGAAAAATCTAACACCCCATAGATAACAATAAATTGATTCAAACTAATTCTTTTGATTTTGCGCTTCCTTCAAAGTTATCTTCCCAAGTTTTATGACTAGCTTTCGCTTCTTGTACTATAGGAGAAGCAGTAATTAATTTATTAGCTAAGGAACTGATAACAGAAAGGGGAAATTTTAAAGGACGAGCAATATCTAGAAATAAAACTACACGATAACCATCCGTATCATTCCAAACTTCATGGTAAAAAGTATCGTCGAAAATTAAACTTTTACCTTCTTGCCAATATTTAACTTCATCTGCTATTTGAATCTTACATTTTTCTTTGGGTTCTGGAACAATTAACCCCAAATGATAGCGGATCAAAGTTTTGAGTTTACCGCGATGTTTGGGAATATGTTTACCGGGAGCCAGAATCGAGAAAAATGCTACTTTCATTCCCGGTATTTGTTCGAGCAATTTAGTAGTTTCTGGACATCTTTCGCAATTTTTAGTAGCTTTAAATCCGAATGCATAGAAAAAATAGGTTTTCCAAAGATTATCGTTAGCAATTCGATATTGACGCTTAGAAATATCTTGAAAATTTGGTAATTCGTCTACTCTTTCAAGTACCTGTTCTAATTCTTTACGAATCGTCATCCAGTTAGCTTCTAAATCTTTAGCCCAGGGGAACTCTTCAACATCAAAAAAGACTGAATTGCCTACCAGAGAATTTTTAGCGATTAATCTTTCTAACCAACCATCTTTAGCAAGCAGTTTTTCGAGTTGTTTAACCAGTATTCCTAAAAGATTTGCCATTTTTTTCTGTTTTCCGAGTTGCTTAAACTGGGTGTAATATTGTTTCCACTTGAATCATAATTACTCTTCATTCATTTGTGTTAGCAACTGATAAGCTTAATGGCATCCTCACCTCTTGCTCAACAGTTAATCCGGCTAAAAATTGTCGATCGTCGCTGATATGAGGAAATTTTAATTGCGAAGCCGGAATTCCTTTTTTTAAAAGCCGTTGACGAATAGTCGCGAAACTTCCAGGAGCTAAAATTCGTAACCGGGGTGATGGAACTTGAGCTGCTCTTTTGGTTGCATAAGAAATATGGACTTCTTTTAAAATGCGATCGAACTGCATGATAAATTCTTGAGGATTATCAAGAGTATGACCCGGTAGTAATTCAATATTTACTAAATAATGAGGGGGAACTTCATCTTCGGATAAAGTAATACAGAAGTTTTCTAAAGATAAATTAAATTCCTTTTGTAGCTGCTGCATTACCTGAATGACATGAAATTCAGTTGTTTTTTCTGTTGTGGAAGACAGCATACCTCCCAAACGATGTCGAAACACAATTAAAGGAGTCTGTTCGTACCAGCCTACTACTTCCACTACATCGCCGATATCGTAGCGGAAAAAACCGCTGTAGTTAGACATTAAAATGCGGTAATGCTCTCCTACCTTTACCTCATGGGGTAAAAGTGTTTTAGGTTGCGAAACACCCCATTGCTCTTGAGGAATAAATTCAAAAAAACCAGTTTCAATTGCTAAAATCGACCCATCACGATTGAAATCGCGATGAATACCGAAAGTAGCTTCCGCAGAAGAATAAATACCACCAAAAACGGGAGTATCGCCAAAATATTCCGGAAATTTTTGCAGATAAAAATCTGATGTACCTCCACGAGCGGTAGTAATAAATGAAAGATTTTGCCAAACTAATTTTGGTGTAAGTCTTCCTTTATCTTGCAAAATCTGGCGCAGTTGAGCGGCTCGTTTGGGGTATGCACGAAATTGAGTTTCTAGTTTTGCGCGTAATTCTGGTTTTAGCTTCAGCCAAGGAGCAATAGTTCCGAGTTCTAAATCTTGAATCAGTTCTAAGCTATGAGATTCCAAATATTTGCATAGTTGTAGTGCCAAAACTGGGAAGTTAAAAGCGCAAATTCTCAAATCCGGATTTCGTAAAGCAAAAAGCAAACAAACGTAATGACGTGCTAAACTATCTTCTGGCTGCAATGCTTCATAAGGAAATGCAAATACCTGCTTATAAAGAAAGTTGTTTAATCTTAAGTCCCCAACACTCACAGGACCGTAATCAATTCCTCCCTTAGTACGTCCGTATAATTGCACCGAACTTGTCAAGAATATTTTGCCAATTGGTAAACCCCGCTTTTGTATAGCTTCAGCCACAAAGCCCATGCTAACCCGATTAGCACGATTTAAGACTTTACGAGATTCTTTAGTGACTGGAATTAACTTTTGTTTTCCAGTTGAACCGCTCGTTAAATTTAGGTAAACAACGCGATCGGGTGTGAGAATATTTTGTTCGCCTTTAGCAATCCGTTCTAAATAAGGTTCATAACTGCTGTAAGGTAGAATTGGCAAGCGTTCTCGAAACTGCTCTACAGTTTTTATTTCTTTAAAATTGTGCTTTCTCCCAAATTCCGTTTCTTGATAAGCCTTAAGCAGCGACAACAAAAACTGCTCTTGAGCAACCGTGGGTTTACGAGTCTTGCGTACAAAATTAGCTTTAGATAATCTTGCCGCATTAATCAATAGGGCTAACGTGAAATTAAGCATTTCATCCTCACAGAAATTATTCAGGAAATATAAACAATCGTTGAAGCGACTTTACAAAACTATTTACAACTAACTAAAGTTAGGGGAATATTACTAAAACAGCGTTGGAGTGAAAAAAATATTACTACTCATATTCCAGTCTGTCGAGAGAAGTAATTTACAACTAAAGTATTTATGATGTTTGAAGTAGTTTTCAATAACATCGTACATCTGTACGAATCGAGATCGGGATCGGAAACGATCTAATTAATATCTGGAACTTTAGAAATTTTACATACAGTCAATATTTTGATGCACGGATTTGAAGTTAATGTCAAGTTTACTAGATTGAATATTTGATCGGATAGACCTGATTATTCTCAGAAAGTTCCATAGCTAAAGCCTTGCTTGATATTAGAATCTAAAATTAAACACTGATTAGGTGATTTTTTGGTTAGTTTTATTAGATAATTACTAGAAGGAATAATTACCATAGCACCGATCTAAAACCATTTTGTTATCTGTTTTTAAGCCTACATATACCTTTGAAACTATTTCAGAATAAGACATTAATTATGAATTAGGAATTGTTAATTAAACTGATTTGACTATTTAATGATTTTTGGTGACAGCCTTGTTGCAAACTTATAGATGTTATATATAGCCCTATTCGCGTGTTTTAGCATAAAACTTGACTCGTGTCCCTAATTACTTAAGGAACGATTTTTTCAATCCTTGCATCAATTTACGAGGAAAGGTAAGTTGCAAATCATGTAAATTTTCTTGGTGATTCTGTATCAATGGTTTCTATCGCTCGCAAAAACTTATTTGAAGACATCCCCCGCTTTTTAGTGGCTCAAGCGGGAATAATGTTTGCTGTCAGTTTAGTGACTATTCAAACTGGGGTATTCAACGGTGTAATTCGTTCTACCACAACTTTAGTAGAAAATTCCCGAGCCGATATTTGGTTAGCATCCGATAAGATGGTGCAACTCGAATTAACGCAACCGCTTATATTCGATTATGCCGTTAGAGCTAGAAAAGTTGAAGGTGTAAAACGAGCCGAAGCTTTACTTCAAGGATCGGCTAGGTGGAATGTTCCCAATGGCAAACTCAATGTAGTCAAGGTGTATGGATTTCCTGCGAATGGAAGATTATTCGTACCCGGAGACATGGTTAAGGGCAATGTAAAATCCCTAAGAAAACCTTATACGGTAATTATCGATCAAACTAATTCAAACTCTCTCAAAATCAAAAAGATTGGAGATACCGCTCAAATTGGCTCGTTACCAGTTCAAGTTGTTGGCTTAACCCAAAATACTCAATCAGTTGTTTCAAGCCCCTTCTTGTTTGCTTCTTTGGAAACTGCAAACGCTTACGTTAATGCTAGCGTCACCACAAACGTTAACTGTACCTGGGTTGGAGAAGAACTGCAATGTCGCAACGTTTATCAAAAAGATGCCGATGCGAAGAAACAGCGATCGCCTAACGAACCACCTCCGCCTTTAAGTTTAAATACGCCTATATCTTACGTGTTAATTCAGGCTGAGCCAGGTCAAAATATTCAACAACTCAAAAAACGCTTAGAAGCCACTTTCCCAGAAACCACTGCATATACTACCGCAGAGTTGTCTAAAAAAATACGAGTATTTTGGCAGCAATCAACGGGTATAGGGTTCATTTTGGGCTTGGGTGCCGCAGTTGGTGTAGTTGTAGGAATCGTAATTGTTGGTCAAATATTATACTCAGCAGTTGCCGACCATTTAAAAGAATTTGGAACACTCAAAGCAATGGGAGCGTCAAATAGAGTCATATATGGCGTAATTATCGAGCAGGCTCTGTGGATGGCGATTCTTGGCTACATTCCAGGAATATTGCTTTGCTGGGGGTTAGGTGCTTGGACTTTAGCAACTCAAGGCATTGTGATTTTAATTACTCCATTCACAGCCGTGGGAGTTTTTGGGATCACCGTTTTGATGTGCGTTGGTTCGGCTTTATTTGCTATTCAGAAAGTAAGTAAAGTCGATCCCGCAATTGTGTTCAAAGCATAGTCTGTCACATGGTTAGAGTTCTCTATCTCCAAAGTGAATTATTTTATTCTCATACTGAAAAATTATAAGTAAATTTACGCTTCTCTTGCACCTCGCCTAAAAATCAATATCCCCATCCTAAATTAATGACTATTTCTCAAAATCGATGTATAGTGACTTCCAGAATCGATTGGAATGATTCAAAGTCTATTGATGTAAGTAAATTGAAAAGTTCTGCTATTTCTGCTAGAAGAGTAGAAATGGTGTATCAATCTGGCAAACAGCGCTACCAAGCACTCAAAGGAATTGATTTGGATATTCCCAAAGGTAGTATCCAGCTGTTAATGGGACATTCTGGTTCCGGAAAAACCACTTTACTATCAATTCTGGCGGGGATTTTGACTCCTACTTCTGGAAAAGTAAATCTTTTAGGAGAAGAGATTACGCGGATGTCTCGCAAGAAATTATCTGAGTTTAGAAGAGATAATA
This sequence comes from Rivularia sp. (in: cyanobacteria), assembly GCA_965234645.1. Lineage (GTDB taxonomy): Bacteria > Cyanobacteriota > Cyanobacteriia > Cyanobacteriales > Nostocaceae > Rivularia. The sequence goes on from OZ248344.1 coordinate 7,347,090, forward strand.
TTGGTTTTATTTTTCAAGGCTTTAACCTTTTCGGAGCTTTAAATGCAGTAGAAAACGTGCAAGTTGCTTTAGAAATCAAAGGTATTAAAGGAAGATCCGCCACTAACCAAGCTTTAGAGTTATTAGATATGGTGGGATTAGCTAATAAAGCCAATTTACTTCCCCGCGACTTATCCGGCGGGCAAAAACAACGAATCGCGATCGCCCGTGCTTTAGCGGGTAATCCCAAGTTAATTATGGCAGACGAGCCAACCGCCGCACTAGATTCTCATAACGGACAAGCTGTTATCGAATTGCTGTGTAATTTAGCAAAAGTTGGTGGAAGCACTGTTGTCATGGTGACTCACGATTCTCGGATTCAAACTTTCGCCGACAACGTGGCATTTTTGGAAGATGGCGAAATCACTGAAAATTATTTGTAATTGGTAATTGGTAATTAGTTAGTAGGTTGGGTTGGATACGAAAATAAGTTAAGTAGGTAACGTGAATTTATGATTATCGTGTCGTAACCCAACATTAGTATTTTAGTTAATTTAAAAGATTATAAAGTACTGATAATCAAGATGTTGGGTTACGGCGCAAAGACTAATTTATTATTAAAAACTACCATTCTTTTTGCGCCTAACCCAACCTACAACTGTAATTGGTAATTGGTAATTAGCTCGTAGCTTGGGTAGACACGAAAAAAACTTAAGTAGGCAACGTGAATTTATGATTATCGTGTCGTAACCCAACATTCTTGTTTTAAGATAATTTGAGATATTGTAAAGTACCAACAATCAAGATGTTGGGTTACGGCGCATAAATTAATTTCTAGTTAAAAACTACCATTCTTTGTGCGCCTAACCCAACCTACAAATAACTACTATTTACTAACCACTAACTTCTAAAAAAGGTTTAAACGTTTCAATTAATTCCGAGCGACTTACAACCAAAGTAGGTAAAGATTTAGCACCATAATCTTCACCTACAACCAAAGGAAAAGGCTGAGATTTCAAAGATATCCAACTACCTCCAGCAGCCTGTAAAATTACCCAAGCACCGGCTATATCCCAAACCTTGGGTGTCGCTTCAACAGTACCCAATACCGCCCCCGTTGCTACCGTAAGAAAATTATAGCTAGCAACACCAAGCATTCTAATTTTGCAGGGGAAATCTGGATTCATTACCGATGTGCTGCGGGAACATAAATTGAAAAAATGATTTTTACTAACATCGTCTTTGCTGGTTTGAATTGGGCGATCGCTGCAAAATGCCCCTTTTGGTAAACTTAATCCCGAATCACCTTCCCAGTATCCATAAAAAGCTTCATTAGTAGGTGGCGCATAAACATAGCCAAATACAGGCGTACCTTTGTAAAGCAACCCTAGAGAAATACACCAGATAGGAATTCCCCTCGTAAAATTAGTAGTACCATCCAAAGGATCGACTATCCAACACCATTCATTATCCGGAAAAACCGTAACATTTTCCTCGCTGAGAATACCATGATTCGGGAATTGAGCGGCGATCGCATCTCGAATTTGATTATCAGCCCATTTATCAGCTTTCGTTACCAAACTACCATCAGCTTTGCGATCGGCTTTTACCCTACCAAAATCTTGCATTAACTGCTTTCCGACTCTAACAGTAGTACTTTGAGAAAATTTTAAAACTGTTTCAAAAAAATTATTCATATTATTAATTGGTAATTGGTAATTACACTTGTTCCCAGACTCCGGCTGGGAACACATTTCAAGAGGCTCTGCCTCTACAGATAAAGAAGGCAGAGCCTTCCAAACTGTATTCCCAGGTGGAACCTGGGAACAAGAAAAAACTCATAACTCATAACTCATAACTCATAACTTATAACTCCTAACTCCTAACTAACTTAATCTAATTCATTTTCCAAAATAGAACTTATCGCCACTTTGGCATTCTTTTGAAATTCTTTAACGTTGATTCGACGCAATAATAAAATAGCGAAAATCATTCCTATTGCTTGCAGAAAAAATACTAATCCATAAGCCATTGCTGGTAAATCAAACAGTATTTTACCTAAGTTTAAAAATCCTCCGCCAAGTACCGTCGCAGAACCCCTCGCCATTGATTGCGCTAATCCCCACGCACCAATAAAGGTACCCGCAGTTTCAGCCGCAGTCAAATCTAACATCAAGCTTGTAGCACCTGCTGTCAGCATTCCAGATGATAAACCAAAGAACAACAAGCTACCCATCAACAAGCTTTTACTAGCGGTAAATCCCGCCATAATAATGAAAAGATTACTGATTGCGGCGAAAATACATCCGAATTTAGTAGTATTTTTCTTTCCTAAACGCGGTACTACCAAAAAACCACTTGAAGCAATTCCGATTAAAGTACCAATTCCAAAAGGAACGTTTAACCTTGTGGTTTCGGCAATACACATTCCAAAAACTTCGCCACCATAAGGTTCCAATACTGAATCTTGCATAAAAAGACTAATACTTAATACCAGCAAAAATCCGAAAAACAAACCTGTTTGACGATTAGCGGTAAGAACTTTTAAAGCTTGTTTTAAAGTTATTTGATCTTCTCTTTGTACAGCCGTAGAACGTAAAGAATAGCGCGAATATTTTTTTTCTACGCCGAAAGTTGCCAAAATACATAGTCCGAAAACTAAGGCTGGCATGATAATAAATACGGGGTTGATTGTAGCTTGCAATTGCGCGATATCAGCTATTTTTACCGTTTGAGAAGGATTGTAAGATAAAATAGCCGCGCCACAAACTTCTGGTGTTTCTAGTAATCTAGAACTAACAATCGCTCCAATAACAATACCAACCATCAACATTGACCAAACAACCCCAATCAATTTAGAACGGTTGTCTTCGTCGGTAACATCCACTAATAAAGCCGTAAAAGGAGTAGAACTTGCACTGAGAGCTAAACCGTAAAGTGCAAAAATAAATGCCAGTATTGCAGCCCAACCGTAGGTTTGAAAACTCCAGCCACGAGCCTGTAAACTATATCCTAACTGCCATACAACTTGTAGAGCAACAAAAGAAATCGTAGTAAAAAAAATTGCCCCAATCCATACATACCCAGAACGATGATAGCCGCCAATCGGTTTCGCATCCGACATTTGACCAAACCAAACTCGCGCTGGGCTGACAAACTGGTACATGGCGATCGCACCAGCTGCAATCAACGGTAAAACTTTGAGTTCGTCAATCATGACTCGATTGAGTACACCCAATGTCAGCAGGGACATAATCCCAAGTCCCATTTGAAATAATCCCAAACGGAACATTGTTAAAAGCTTGATTCTAGGAAGCGATTTTATTTGTTCCGAATTATTGGATTCTGGATCGGGATTACTGCTTGCCATAACTACTTAAACGTAAAAAGATAAATACATCTGATGTAACCACAGATAAATTAGATCGGTGGCTGCTTCGTTATTATCCCATTAACTATTGATTAATAAAGCTTTCAATCTTAATAACAGCGATACACTTAAAGTAAAGTATTGCAAAATTATTTAATTAATAGTGGAAAATATCGCATTAGGACAAAACGCTGTATCAGTTACACCTTTGTGCCTTGGTACCTGGGCTTGGGGTGATAAACTTTTTTGGAATTATGGCAGTGACTACGGTTCGGAACAGGTGGAACAAGCTTTTAATGCTGCGATCGAAGCGGGTATTACGTTTTTCGACACTGCGGAAATCTATGGGTTAGGACTTTCTGAGGAATTGCTCGGAAAGTTTATCAAAAAAACGGACAAAGAGGTACAGATCGCTACAAAGTTTGGTCCTTTACCTTGGCGATTTTCTGCTGAATCTGTAAGTGAAGCATTAACAGACAGTCTTAAACGCCTCCAACTAAAGCAAATTGCACTATATCAAGTACATTGGCCCTTTACTTTTTTCCTCAGCCAAGAAACATTAATGAATGCTTTAGCAACAGAGGTAGAGAAAGGCAGAATCAAAGCGATCGGTGTAAGTAATTATTCTCAAGAACAAATGCAAGAAGCGCATCAAATTTTAGCTCGTCGCGGTATACCTTTAGCAGTTAATCAAGTGCGTTATTCGTTATTAACTCGCCAAGTTGAAACTCAAGGAATTATTGCTACGGCGAAACAATTAGGCGTGACAATTTTGGCTTATAGTCCTTTAGCCCAAGGTTTACTTACAGGTAAATACACGACAGATAGTACTATAGATCCAACTGGTGCCAGAAAAATAGACCCGCGCTTTAGTAAAGATAATTTACAAAAAATTGAGCCAGTAGTATCTTTATTACGCACCATCGGCGAAAAACACGATCGCACTCCCGCCCAAGTTGCTCTCAACTGGTTAATTGCTCAAGGTAATGTAATTCCGATTTCTGGAGTCAAAACAGCAGAACAAGTTACTCAAAATGCTGGAGCAATAGATTGGAAGTTGAGCGATGATGAAATTACTCAACTAGATCAAATTAGCCGTCCTTGGTTAAATTAATAAGGTTAAAGGTTGAAGGTTAAAGGTCAAAGGTTAAAGGTTAAAGCTCAAAAGTAATTTAACTCCTAATTCCTAACTCCTAACTCCTAATTCCTAACTCTTAAAAACAATACTGGCTCCATTGCTATCTTCTAAACTTACTTCTGAATTATCCAGAAGTATGAAGCTTGCATTGAAACCAGTTGCTTTGTGATTTAACACACTATGCTTAGTTTTTTGAAATATCAAGTTCGATTGATTTCTACATTTATTTTCGGTTGTAGTTCAACTAATAACCGTTCAAATTCCAACTAGCTATCAGCTTTTAACAGCCCGAAATAATTTCAGTAGTCAAACGAACCCGATCTCTTTGACAATTTCATCCACAATTAAGGAATGATTTTTTTGATTTCTCTACCAGTATTGCTCTATATGAAATATCAAATCGAATAACCAGTAGAGATTATCCTTCTACAAAATCAAATAATCGTTTAAGATGCTGATTCTTTAGCAGCACTAGAAGATGTTTCCCGATGGCTTGATTTTAGTTTTGGTTTAGAACTTCCACCACCACTACTACGTTTTCCATCTCTACTTTTTCCTTCTGACCAACGACGGCTTCTATCGCCAGAGGAACGACGTGAAGAAGAACGTAGTTTGGGTTTGGGTGAAGCATAGTTTGCATCCTCTTCGGGTATGCTGTCTGCTTTCAACCAATCCGGACGTGTTTGATCGTAAGCAATTTGTAAGGCTGCTGCTGCAATAGCGTGAGCATCATACTCTTCGCTGATTTCGCGCACTATCGGCAAGAATGAAGCCAAACGTTCGCCACTCAAAGCTTCTTTTACTTGAACTTGCAGTTTCTCCAACTGTCGCGCTTCAATTTGAGCGCGGGTAGGAATAGAAAGCATTTGCCAATTCTGCTTGTTATGGCGCTCAATAGTTTGCTGCTTACGTCGCTCAAATGGCTGTACCAAGGAAATCGCGGTTCCTTCTTTACCCGCTCTACCAGTACGACCAATACGGTGAACGTAGGTTTCTACGCTATCGGGTAAATCAAAGTTAATTACGTGAGTAAGTTCGTCAACATCTAAACCTCTTGCAGCAATATCAGTTGCTACTACCCAACGAACCTGACGATTGCGGAAGCGTCCCAACAATCTTTCCCGCGCTTGCTGCGATAAATCACCGTGATACTCATCAACGCTGTGACCTGCTGATTGCAACTGATTGGTTAATTCTGCTGCTGTACGTCGGGTACGGACGAAAATTAATGCCGTATCGGGATCTTCCATTTCCAAGATCGGCTGTAAAGCTCTGGCTTTCGTCCAGTGACGCGGTATCAAGTAAGCTACCTGATTAATTTTATTCGGAGCAGCTTTGGGTTGTTGAACCGTCACCGTTACGGGATCGTTTAAATACTTATTCACCAATTGGCGAATTGATGGGGGCATTGTTGCCGAAAATAAAGCGGTTTGACGTTCCGAAGGTGCCCGAGAAAGGATTTTCTCTACATCGTCAATAAAGCCCATGCTCAACATTTCATCGGCTTCATCCAATACAAACCACTTCACCTGGTCGAGCTTCAAACAGCCCCGATCTAATAAATCAATAATTCGTCCCGGAGTACCAACTACAACGTGAACGCCGCGCTTGAGTTGCATCATTTGACGGTCGATTGATTGACCGCCATAAATTGCCAATATTTTTAATCTTTGACTGCCAACAAATTCAGAAATGGCGCTGTGAACCTGAATTGCGAGTTCGCGAGTTGGAGCTAAAACTACAGCCTGTACTGCTTTTTGACTGGCATCTATCCGCTCTAAAATTGGTAGGGAAAATGCTGCCGTTTTACCCGTTCCAGTCTGGGATTGACCTACTACATCGCGACCTGAAAGCAGTTGAGGAATTGCTTGTTCTTGAATATTTGTCGGTGTCGTAAAACCAAGTTGTTCTAATTGTGCAAGGCGTTGATCGCTAATCCCTAAATCTTCAAAAGTAAGACTCATTAATTCTCCTATGTTTTAAGTTTAATCTTCAATCAATCAAAATTATGTGTTAATTATTTGCCTACTAGTCAAGCAAAATTGATAACTAATAGCCTCATAAACGCAAGCTAAGTACAAACGACTTTACCGTATAGGTCATATGCATCAGCTTTCTGAATCTCTACTGGCACGATCGCTCCCATGCGAGCTTCTCCACGAACATATATTTGTCCGTCTACCTCTGGAGCAAATCTACCAGAACGACCTATCAGTTCTCCCCGAATGGGATTTTCTTGCTCAATTAACACATCAACTACTTTGCCTACTTCTTGCTGATTGTTTTTCCAAGAAATTGGCTGCTGAATTTCCATTAATGCATCTCGCCGCTCGTCCATTAACTGTTGCGGCAGTTGCTCCGGTAAGTTATACGCTTTTGTTCCTTCCTCCGGTGAAAAGGTGAAAACACCTACATGGTCAAACTCATGGCGCTCGACAAACTGACATAAATGATCGAAATGCTCGTCTGTTTCGCCTGGAAAACCCACAATGAAGGTTGTTCGCAGCACGGCATCTGGTAGCGCCCCTTTTATGCGCTCGATAACTTCGTCGTTCACCTGTCCTTGCCAGGGACGATTCATAGTGCGAAGAATTTCAGGATGGGAATGCTGTAATGGCAAATCTAAATAAGGTAATACATTTGGTGTTTCTTTTATCGCCGCTATTACATCTGGGGTCAGTCCCGTAGGATAAGCATAGTGCATCCTAATCCACGGTATATCCACCTTACCCAGAGCGCGAAGCAATTCACCCAACTGAGGTTTATTGTAAATATCTATACCGTAATTCGTAGTAATTTGGGAAATTAATATTATCTCCCGCACTCCTTGAGATGCCAATTGCTCTGCTTCAGCGACAATTGATTCAATAGTACGCGAACGTTGGTTTCCTCGTAGATGAGGAATTATACAAAACGCACAGCGATAATCGCATCCTTCAGCAACCCTTAAGTAAGCTACACCCTCTGAGGTAGTCCGATAGCGAGGCGTTGTTTCATCGGCAATAAAAGTAGGTTCGGCACTTACTTGCTTGACACGCTCGCCTGCTTGGGTTCGCTCAATGACATTCACGATTTTATCGTAATCGCCCGTACCTACAACCGCTACTGCTTCTGGCAACTCTTCCAATAATTGCTCTTGGAAATGCTGCGCCATGCAGCCTGTAATCACTATCTTCTTATCAGCTTCTGCTAATTCTACTAAAGTTTTAACAGACTCTTCTCGTGCTGCGGCGATAAAACTACAAGTATTGACAATAACGTAATCTGCTAATTCTTCATTACAATCTACGCCGTAACCTGCTTCTACCAGCAGACCGAGCATATGCTCTGTATCAATTCTATTTTTCTCGCAGCCTAGATGAGAAAATGCAATTGTTGGCTTATCACCCATATTATAAAAGATATTTTGCTATTTCGAGTTAAACCTAAACGTGCAATGGCTATTCAGTGAAGGAATTTTGCCATTATTAAGTTGCAAAAATCCTACATTCGCAGTCCATTCTTCCTACGCGCTATATAACTACTTTAAATAAAGTGTCATCTCCGCATAAATTCCGTTAGCTAGTAATATCTTATACCCATTTTCTATTCGCTTTACATAGATATTAAGTAGTTCACGATAGCTCAGCTTATTCTACTTTTTACATATTGTCGATCGATGGTACTTTACATTACCTCAGTCCATACAATACTGATTTACTCGTTAGGAAGCAGCCGACCAAAATCGGCTTTTGTAGAGAAGTCGCTACCCGTTTATGTAATCGCAGGCTGAGTTACGCTTCGATTGGCGTTAATGTTACCCTTTTCCCAAACGATTGCCTATATCTGTGGCAGACTATACACAATTTTATGTAAAGCTGCAAGCCGCAGTCAGGTGAGCGGCAGACTCCTCTCGTATCATCTTTTATCTTAACATATCTTAGGAAATTTTTTTTGCCAAATTACATCTGAAGGAGGAGGTATTTTACTTTTTTCAGATGAAGCATTTTTTGAGAAAATTAGTAAGTTGGCACGAATAAACCGAACTATGTAACGGTTAGGTAAATTAGGCTAAAAGTTTTACTCTTGCTACCTATTGCCTACTTCCTACTCCCTCGTCCTAATTGCAATTTTCAACGCCCACCTACTTTATAGCTAAGGAAATTTGTTTATCCTTATTCAAGAGATAGCGGTAATCCAGGTAAAATAGTCTTCATGTGTTTTTTGCTTGGGTAAAACCTAAGTTTATGGTACGAATCGCCGTCTTCGGCTGGTTAATTACCGTACCAGACTGTATTGAAGTATTTCTTGTCTTGTTAAGTCAAACAGAATACCAGCAGAATATCGGTCTTCCGCAATGCCAGTTGCTTTACAAGGATAAACAAACGTGCAATTTGCCTCTCTATCGGGAAACCACACAAAGTCCGTAACAAAAAAAGACGTGGATTTATATCAGTTATTTAAAACACGAAGACCAATTATTGGTGTGGTTCACTTGTTACCGCTGCCGACCTCACCTCGCTGGGGGGGTAATCTCAAAGCGGTAATTGACCGTGCCGAGCAAGAAGCAGTCGCCCTTGCTAGTGGAGGAATTGACGGGATTATCGTTGAAAATTTTTTTGATGCACCGTTTACTAAGAATCAAGTAGATCCCGCAGTTGTCAGTGCTATGACTGTTGTAGTGCAGCGCCTGAAAAATCTTGTTACTCTACCTATCGGTTTAAACGTATTGCGAAACGATGCCAAAAGTGCGATCGCCATAGCCAGTTGTACTGGAGCGCAATTTATCCGCGTTAATGTGTTGACTGGGGTAATGGCAACAGACCAAGGATTAATTGAAGGAGAAGCCCATCAATTACTTAGGTATCGTCGAGAATTAGGCAGTGAAGTAAAAATTATTGCGGATGTGTTGGTGAAGCACGCCCGTCCGTTGGGTTCGGTCAATTTGACTAACGCAGTTCAAGATACAATCGAGCGTGGATTAGCAGATGCAGTGATTTTGTCCGGTTGGGCTACAGGCGATCCTCCAAATCCCGAAGACTTGGAACTAGCATCGAGAGCGGCGAAAGGTACTCCGGTATTTGTTGGTAGTGGAGCGAGTTGGGATAATATTGCTACACTAATGCAAGCTGCTGATGGTGTAATAGTTTCCAGTTCTTTGAAACGCCACGGCAACCGCGAGCAAACAATAGACCCAATCCGTGTCAGCCAGTTTGTAGAAGCTGCTCGGCAAAATTTCAATTCCAAAGGTCAAACCGAATCAGTTTCTTCACTCAAGCTACATTCTTAACAACGGAAATTGGGAATAGTGGTAGTTCGCACTTGTAGTAATTAGTAACAGATTGCGATCGCTAACAATATTTTACTTTTTGAATCCTGGAGGAATATTTATTTTAAATCTAGTTAACCGCCAACGTAATTTCTTCGCTTGCAGCTAATTTTAGTTTTAACTAAATTAAGCTATAAGATGCCTTGGTTTTTGTTACAAGTGTTATACAGATTTACAATAGTATCTTCTCGTTTATTCCCTATTTCCGATTTATTAATCTAAATTAATAATGTTTTAGCTTATGATTCGTCGTCGTTCTACTCCTTGGATTCATCGCTTCTCCCGTTTACTAATTGCAGGAATCGCTTCCTGCGGTGCTTTAGTAACTGGTTATCTCACCGTCGTTAAATTGACGGGAGGATCGGCTGCTTGTACTGCCTCTTCTACTGCTGCGGGAACGGGTGCTGGATGTAACAGCGTTCTTTCTAGTCCTTGGGCAACTGTTCTGGGACAGCCATTAGCTTTATTCGGCTTTCTAGCATATTTCAGTATGCTGGTTTTCGCTCTTGCGCCTCTACTTTTTAAAGGTGGAGATAATAAAGAACAGCGTCAGAAGTTGGAAAACTTAACGTGGACGCTTTTGCTGATCGGCTCGATTTCCATGACAGTTTTCAGCAGCTATCTAATGTATGTATTATTTAGCCAAATTAAAACAGTTTGTCCCTACTGTATTGCATCGGCTCTATTTTCCCTAACGATGCTGGTATTAACTATTATTGGCCGTAATTGGGAAGATATAGGGCAAATTTTGTTTACCGCAGTTATTGTAGGAATGGTAACGCTAATCGGGACATTAGGCGTTTATGCTGGTGTCACACCTGATGGAAGTGCTGCCGAATCCCCCACTCAACAAAGTGGAGCAATTAGTTTCATTCCGAAAGAAAATCCTCAACCTGGAGTTGGCTGGGAAATTACCACCACTTCTGGGGAAGCAGAAATAGCATTAGCGCGTCACCTTAAAGAAATTGGAGCCAAAGAATATATTGCTTGGTGGTGTCCTCACTGCCACGAACAAAAGCTATTGTTTGGTAAGGAAGCCTATCAAGAAGTACCTCATACAGATTGCGCTCCTGCCGATAATCCTAATAATGTAAAACCGGAGTGTCAAACAGCTGGGATTCAAAGCTACCCTACTTGGAAGATAAAAGGTAAAACATATACTGGAGCGCAGAGTCTTGAAGAACTAGCAAAAGTTTCTGGCTATCAAGGTCCAACTAATTTCAAGTACTATTTGCGTCGTTAGTCTAAAACCTACAAAAATTGAACTTAAAAAGTCAACTGGAGTATCTGCTTCAGTTGGCTTTTTGTTTGCCCAACAGTTATACGATCGCTCCGCAGAAGATATAGCCTACAAACACACTACGTGAACGACTAGGGTGGGCACTGCACTTAAAATCAGTATATTTTCTATTTCCTTTCTTAAATGCATGACTACTTATAGAAATGGCAAGGTGACAAATCTCTTAAACAATAACGTTGTAATATAACTATTTGCACGTAGGTATAGCTAATTGACTAAATCCCTTTTTTACAAATATCTTTTTATTTATTTGTATAAATAAATAAATAATGTACGATTATATATAAGTTAAATTACGTAAATTTAAAATTAGAAAAATTTGTTTAAGAGCTATGAGTGTAAAGCTATAAAACAATATTTACAAATAGTTTATACTTCAAGATCGAATAATTATTTTTACAAGTTTATATCAGTGAATAATCTATAGATTACTAATATAGATAACTTAAAATTTACATATAAACATGAATAATTTACGATTTAGGACTTGCCGATAGTATGTTTCTGTAAGTACCCTTTTATTATGTACCATCAGTACTTACACTCATGCGTACTTCCAGCAAGTTTTGGCAATTTGTATTGATTCATAAATTTGATTATTTTCACTCTTGAGTAAGCTATGTAAATTTGATTAGGGAACCACACTAAACTAAAACACCTCTTAGAAATTTAGTAAACAACTGGAAATATTTAATCTCCACCCGTACATTTAATGATATAGATTTTATCGAGATGTTCGGTGCAATTTACTAAAATCTCTAGCTGCATACAGTTAATATTTGAAGCGTATAAACTTGACAATTTTTATCCCAATCAGGTAATGGGAATAAGAAAGAATATAAGCAAAGATTTACAGAAATCTATCTTTGCACTGCAACAAAAACTTTTCAAAAGACACAGAGAATTAATAACCGCTTCTTGCGTAGTAGCTTGTGTACTAATATTGCGCTATTTCGGATTATTGCAATCTTTGGAATGGACGGCTTTAGACCAGTTTTTGCAATTGCGTCCAATCGAAGTCTCTCAAGAACGTATTACCATAGTGGCTATAGATGAAGCTTCTTTGCGCCAAATAGGTTCTTGGCCAATTTCCGATCGCAAAGTTGCTGAATTATTGCAAAAAATCCAAGATTATCAACCTCGTGCGATTGGTTTAGACATTTATAGAGATTTAGAAGTACCACCTGGTAGTGAAATACTTAAAGAAGTGTTTAAATCAATGCCTAATTTAATCGGGATTGAATTACTCCCAGATAATAAAAATAATAATCATGTTCTTCCACCACCTATATTAAGTCAAAAAGGTCAGGTAGGTGTTAATAACGTCATAGTTGATGCCGATGGTAAAGTACGTCGTGGCTTATTATCTGCTCATCTTAACCGTAAAGCATACGAAAGCTTTGCCTTAAAATTGGCGCGACTGTATTTGAAATCAGAAGGAATTACACCTCAAAACGCAAAAATAAATTCTCAATATTTACAATTAGGTAAGGCTACATTTCTTCGATTTCAACGAAATGACGGCGGCTACGTAAATGCTGATAATGGTGGCTATCAATTTTTATCCAATTTTCCAAAATTAGCCTGTAAAGAAGGCTGTGATGACAAATCTTATGGTTTTCGCAAAGTATCTTTGACAAAAGTATTAAATGGAGAAGTACCCAAAAATTGGATTAAAGACCAAATTGTGTTAATTGGTTCTACTGCACCTAGCTTACAAGATTTAAAGCTAATTCCATACTCTAGTAGTTTTATGGGTAAAGAATTACAGTCTATAGCTGGTGTGGAATTGCAAGCTTATTTTATTCATGAAATTATTTCTGCGGCTCTCGAAGGAAAGCAATTACTAAGAGTTTGGTCTGAACCTGTAGAATACTTATGGATTGGGATTTGGGCTTATGTAGGGGCAATAATTAGGTGGCGAGTTAAAAATTCAATTACGAATTTATTATTAGTCTTACTATTTAGTTTTATATTAACAGGCAGTGCCTATGTTTTATTTTTAGAAGGTTGGTGGATACCTTTAATTCCGGCACTCATAACTTATGCTGGTTCGGTAATTTTTATCACTGGTCAAATAGCTCATATGCAAGAAGAATTTAAACGTTCTAAAGACTTTTTGCAGCAAGTAATTAATACTGTCGCCGATCCGATTTTTGTCAAAAATGAAAAGCATCAATGGATTGTTTTAAACGATGCCTATTGTCGGTTAATTGGTTGTTCTGAAAATGAGTTACTTGATAAATTTGACTATGACTTTTTTCCCATGCATGAAGCGGATGCTTTTAGAAAAAAGGATGAGTATGTTTTTAAAAGTCAAAAATTATTAGAAAACGAAGAACAACTTACGGATGTGAATGGCAAGATTCATTTAATTGCTACCAAACGTTCTCTTCATAAAGATGCAGCGGGAAACTTGTTTTTAGTTGGAATAATTCGCGATATTACCGAACGTAAATATATAGAAGAAGAACTCAAACGTACTAATAACGAAATGAAACTTAAAGAAAACCATTTGCGTTATATGGCTTATCATGATGCCCTTACGGGATTACCAAATCGTAAAGCTTTTGTGGAAGAACTTGATAAGTCTTTGTGTTGGACGAAAAACAGTAATTACTTGCTAGCATTACTATTTGTCGATTTAGATGGTTTTAAACAAGTAAATGATTCTTTAGGACATGACATGGGCGACATTTTATTAGTAACAGTCGCACAACGACTTAACAACTGCTTGCGGGGTAGCGATACTGTTTCCCGCTTGGGTGGAGATGAATTTACGATCATTTTACGTAAAATCCCCGATCCACAAGTAGCTGCTAAAATCGCTGACAAAATTCTTAAAAGCATTACAGAACCAATTGTTTTAGAAAGCCATAGCGCCAGAATTTCCGCCAGCATCGGCATCGCGATTTATCCACATTCCGCAAACAATCCAGAATCATTAATTAAACAAGCTGATGCCGCAATGTATCGGGCAAAACACCTCGGAAAAAATTGTTATGAATTTGCAGAATAAATTATTGCTTCATTAATTAACAGATCGGTGTAGGCAATATAAATCACATTACTTCTGGCACTGGTTCTTTTTTTTCTACAATCTAATCTGTAAATTTTAATAAATGTAACTATCTCAAGGTATATCTTAAAACAAATTTAATCTTCTTTAGGCTTAGTCTGTTCGATTCTAATCTAAATAGCCTCATAACTTTAAAAAATGTGAAGTTTTGTAAAAAGCTGCCATCTTGGCAACATTGGGGTTCAAAATTTAGTTATTTTCTCTGATGAAGGTTTATTGATAAATAGAGTAAATAAGGTTATAAACAGTATTTATCTCAATTTGTGGTTTTGATAACACCGTAATTCCCCGTAAAAATACTAAGATAGCTTGAAGAAAGTTGATGAGTAGATATTCTTCTAATTAATTTATGCTTTACGTCTAACTAAAGACAGATGCAGATCCGTATGTATTGGAATTATTACTTATGTAGTGAATCCTTAATTATGAAGCTGTCTTCACTCTAAAGATGTAGCTTTTGTGAATGAAATCAATTTCTACGTAATTTCGCTCTTTACAAACAACTCAATCATGAGTTAAACGAAGCTTAATTTAATAAACATAGTAAATACACGTAAGTAAAATACCTATATGACTATTCACACTAATAAATCTAATTTTATAAAAAACAGTTTGAGAATTGGCAGCATCATAGTTGTTTTTATTGGAGCTTCTTTCTTAATCCCTAAGATGGCTGATGCATCTGGAAATTTTAATCATATGGTTCCTAATTACGCCATTCCTACTACACAGAATAGCCAAGATTCATCAAATGCATATGAACCAACTGATTTTGGTCGTCCTTCAAGCGCTTATGGTAGCGGTACCCGTTGATGTAATTGTGCCAAAATTATGTTTAGGTGACTACTTAATTCTTATCGATCGCATCGAATCGTGTAAATTCTCGGATATCGCTTTCAGTTATTACGAACGGCTTCTTGACTCCAATCATGATTTTGTACTAACGTATGAACTCGCCAATCAGGGTTTGAATGGGGGAAATCCAAACGATAATGTCCACCTCGACTCTCAACCCTATAAGCAGCACTTTTCAAAATTAAATAAGCAATATCGAGCAAGTTGTGGACTTGAGTCCATAGTCGCAATTGTTGTTGAGCATCGCTTGATTCAAAGCTAGCTGACTTTGGCGGATCTAAAGAAAATAAGAATTTACTCAATTTAAGTTCGGCAAATTCTTCTCGCCAGGATTCGATATTAGAAATGGCACTGTCTAAACTTGATTGCTCTCGACAAATTCCGGCAGCTTGCCAAACCAGGCGCGGTATTTCACTTCGCAATTCTTTTAAATAATTATATTCTTGCTGTGTATCTTCCGAATAATTTTTAAATATTTCTTCAGAAAGACGTTGAGTCTGCGAAAATGTACTGTGTTTTAACTTCAGACGTGACATTTGAGCGCCGAAAACTATACATTCTAGCAAAGAATTACTTGCCAAACGATTTGCTCCATGAACTCCCGTGCTGGCTGCTTCTCCAACTGCGTATAAACCCGGAATATTAGTTCGATTCAATAAATCTGTTTGAATTCCACCCATCCAGTAGTGAGCTGCGGGTGCGACGGGAACGGGTTGAGAAAATACATCAATTCCCCAGCGCTGGCAAACTCTGACGATGTTGGGAAAGCGATGACGAATTTTTTCGGGAGGAATAGGGCGCATATCCAACCAAACATTTGCCGTAGAGGGATCGTTCTCTGTTTTTTGCAGGTGAGTAAAAATAGCCCGACTGACTATATCTCTGGGTGCAAGTTCTCCCGATGGATGATAGTCGAATGCAAAGCGCCGCCCTTGGTTATCAATTAAATGCGCTCCTTCTCCGCGCACTGCTTCGCTAATTAAAAAGCGATCGGCACCTGGTTTAGTTAAAGCAGTAGGGTGAAACTGCATGAATTCTAAATCTCTGAGAATTGCTCCCGCACGCCAAGCTATAGCTACACCATCTCCAGTACTGATAGCTGGATTTGTGGTTTGAGCAAAAACTTGTCCCCCGCCACCCGTTGCTAGTATCACCGCACCAGCCTGAATCCATCTAACTTTACCTTGATAAAATAAGCTAATTCCTTGAGTGCGTCGAGTTTCGGGATACAACCATAAACTTAATGCTAAAGCTTGTTGAATAATTTTGATATTTTGGCGTTGCAATACCTGGCCGCTGAGAGTCTCGATCACTTGCGAACCCGTAGTATCGGCTGCATGAAGAACTCGATGACGAGAATGAGCTGCTTCTAAAGTTAACGCTAATTCCTTACCGCTGCGATCGAAAGCGACACCCAAATCTACCAAAGATTGAATGCATTCAGGAGCTTGGCGAGCAAGGAATTCGACTACAGAGCGATCGCATAAACCAGCACCCGCACGTATAGTATCTTCAACGTGTAATTGAGGAGAATCTTCTGAAGAAACTGCCGCTGCAATTCCTCCTTGTGCCCATTCACTAGCAGACAAAGAAATAGTTTCTTTGGTAATTAAGCCAACTTGCAAATCTTGAGGCAGACAGAGGGCGGTATACAGTCCAGCTGCACCAGCACCCACAATTAAAACATCAAATCGGTTTTGAAGATTAATTTCGGACAAGGTTGTAGATAGGGTAATAGGGAACTATAAGATTTTAGATTTTAAGTTTTAGATTTTAGATTTAGCGGACAATGCTATCAAAGACAGGGGTTTTCACCGAAAAATATACTTTGAAGAGACGTTGCAATGCAACGCCTCTACATTTATCTCTAAATTACAAACAACAAGAGCTAACAGAAACAATTATTGCAAAGAAGCACTTAGTTGATGTTGCGATAATTAACGGCTTATGCATTAGTTATCTGTAAATGCCGTTGTTGATGCGCTCAGCCCCTTCGTTAAATATAGCTTCAGTTTTGCTAACGGTGAAGTTATCTAAGTTGGCTTGCAGACGTTCTTTTTGTCTTTCGCTCAAACCTTTGATATTCAGGACTTCTTCTACGTTTTCATAAGGAGCATTAAAGACTATTTTCCTGGCAAGTGTAGGATATAGTCCTCGATATCTTTGAAAAGCTCCTATATTCGTATTGTTTAAGTCAATTTTGTCACCATAAACGTCTGCGAGTCTGTCATCCGCTCGATTCCGCCGCACTCGCGATGAATCAATTGCGAAAATAGGGGTATTATTAACGGCAAATGCATCAAAGTGGGCTGCTCGAGCTACGTTTGAGGTGCCTAACCATCCCCAAAATCCGATTAACAAACTAAATACTGTTACTAAATGCGCCAATCGTTTCACGATTTTCTACCTCTTTCCATCAAACTTACACAAAAGCTTTAAGCTAAATCCTACTCAAATGCCATTAATTACGAGTAAATGACAAATGCTCGTAGCAAATAGCTTAATAAAACACAGCAGTTATCAAAATCTAATATACAGCTTATTAATATCCCTAATATTTACTCTTTAGAGCTTCGAGCAAAATTTTTACAAAAAATTATTAAAAACAATTAATCCTTAACCTTCTCAAATCTTTACGGACATTAAGAAAGCCGGTTGCCGAGACTCAAGCGATAACGGCGGCGATTAAAAATAAGCTGTCTACTAAAATTGTGCTTAAAACTGCTCCACTAAAAGCATACCAGTGCAGTTGCTTATATTTTAAAGGTATAATCCCCACGCTCAATAAGACTACAGCTAGAACAATTGCCCAAGCTACTCCATATGGTGTTTTTACTTGTGTAAGTGCTGCCCGCAATATTGATGAAGCCTCGGATGGTTCTACTACCGTTATTTGCCGCCAATAAGGGATTAAGTCCACTATATAAAAATATATATCGGTCAATACGGTACCAAGCAGAGAGCCAAAATAAAACCAGTTGCCAACTTTGCCCCAGTTACGATATAAGCACCAGATTGCAAAAGGCAAACCGATTGATTCTACTGGTAAATGCCATAACGGTTCCCAACGCAACCAACCCCAATATATAGAGCCTGCCAACCAACTCCAGCTAAAACCCAAAAGTAAATCGCCCCAAATATAGGTTGCACTCCGCGACATTAGTATTTTACTTAGCCATACCCACAGAGCCGTTAACGCCACGCTCAACCACGGCAGTAATCTTACCAGTGGCGCTTCTACGAACACCGGCACCGACACCAGAAATACCGCAGCACCAAATACTAATAAAGCTTGTCGAGTGGATACTTCAAAGGAGATCGGTATTAAGTTTGAAGTCGAAAAAGATGTTAACTTCTCATCTTTGTATCTGCTTCGAGGTATTACCGTTGCGATCGCTTTTTGCTGAGCTATTACGTTTATTTCCAAGGATTTGAGAGATTCAACTGTTTGAGTCACGGGGTTAAGAACTGTATATGAGTACAACGTATTGTGAATGAAAATTTTAATATTCTTTACAAAGATTAACTTTTCTTAAGGTCTAAAATCAACCCCCTGTAGTATATATCATATCCCCCTGGGGGGCATATTTATAGTAACTCAATTGTAGCCAAATATGAAATCTTTAAAAAAATCACAAAGAATAAAGCAGAATTTACAGGTATGCTGTAGCGAGAATTGGGCTTCACACTTCTAAACAAACAAGAAAATATTTCAACTGCGGTATTTTTTTCCTGTAAATGGTACAAAATCGGTTGAAAGTGTAATGGCTGGTAACAACTACAGGTAGATAGGTGTATTCATGGCTGTATCCAAACGTTTGCTGTTTCCCTCATTGATGGTAGGAAGTGGCGTTTTATCGGTAGCGACATTTCCTTTAAAAGTTTTGAGTCAAGAAGCGAGTACTCCTGTTGTTGATGGGGCTTCGCAAATGAATGTATGGCAAGGCATTTTTTTAGGCTTCGTGCAAGGTGCAACAGAATTTTTGCCCATCAGTAGTACGGCGCACCTGAAAGCCGTACCAGTCGCTTTAGGTTGGGGAGATCCAGGTTCTGCTTTTAGTGCAGCGATTCAGCTTGGGAGTATTGCGGCTGTACTTTGGTACTTTTGGGGAGATTTGACAAGAGTTCTTACAGGTGCATGGATTGCGATCGCCAGAAAAGATTATCAAAATACCGATTTCCGCATCGCTTTGGGAATTGCGATCGGTACATTGCCTATAGTATTTTTAGGACTTTTAGTCAAAATTGTTTTTGAAGAGTTTTACGAAAATGTTGTGCGAGGTATGGGGGTAATAGCAGTTGTGTCAATTGTGATGGGGCTGCTTTTAGGTTTGGCAGAAATTAAGGGGAGCAGACAGCGTAATTTTGACAAATTAACAATGGGCGATGGAATCTTAATGGGTTGCGCTCAAGCTTTAGCTTTGGTACCTGGGGCTTCTCGAAGTGGTTCAACTTTGACAGCAGGATTGTTTATGGGTTTAGAAAGGGAAACAGCAGCAAGATTTTCCTTTTTATTAGGAATTCCCGCGATTGGTTTATCTGGATTAGTAGAGCTTGTAAGTTTATTCAAAGATTTATCAGAAGGAAGAATAGCTAATTCTGAAATGCTTACCCTCGTAGCAGGTATAATTTCTTCCGCAATATTTTCTTATTTAGCGATCGCTTGGTTGGTGAAATTTCTTAAAACCAGAAGTACTTGGGTATTCGTTTGGTATCGCTTGATATTCGGTATTGCTATATTAGCTGGTTTATCATTTGGGCTGCTTCAGAATGCTTGAGATTTGGGAATTGGGAGTTGGGGGTTATACCAATTTATTATGAGGCTGCGTTAAATCGCCCTCACTCTTGAAGAGTGGGGCTATTTAAACAAAGCCCACCTGCGTGGGCTAAGGGACTTCTAAAAATAATCTATCTTTGGGATGGTAGGTAGTGCGTTAGCCGCACCTACGGTGAACGCGTAGCGTGTCCTCTTAGGACAGCATCTTGCTCGCTATCTGGTATCTGGTAACTGCTATCTCATAACTGGTAACTGGTAACTGGTAACTGTTTGTATAGGCGTAGTCTTGAGTCTGATGGTTTTTTGTGCAAGATATAGACTTGGGTATGGGGTATAAAAAGTGAAGAGATTAGGAAGAGTAAATAGAGGCTCACTCTTAAATCATTGCTAATCAACCCAAAATCTAAAATCTCTTGACAAATAACTGGCGGATGGTGATGAATCATGACAAAAAGCTTTGTGAAACTGGAAGGTTTGCTGTTGTTTCAACGTCAATGGTTACAATTGCAACAGCGACAAAGCTAATGACTTTTTTCAAACGTCAATTATTCTGGTTTTTAACTTTAACTGCCGCCATATTTGGCATTGCGGTACATCCATTAAAAGTTCTTGCAAACCAACCTTCTACCGTAGCTGATGGGGTGCAGCAAATGAAGGTATGGCAAGCGATTTTTTTAGGTTTTGTTCAAGGTGCAACTGAGTTTTTACCAATTAGCAGTACCGCTCATTTAAAAGCCGTTCCTGTAGCGCTTGGTTGGGGAGATCCTGGAGTGGCTTTTAGCGCCGTGATTCAATTGGGAAGTATTGCCGCAGTGCTGTGGTATTTTTGGAAGGATTTGTCCAGAATTTTTAAAGGCGCTACCAGGGCGATCGCTCTTTCGGACTATATGGATTTTGATTTGCGCTTGTGTGTTGGTATCTTTTTTGGCACGCTACCTATATTATTATGCGGACTTTCGATCAAAATCTTTATTCCCGACTTTGATAACTCACCGCTACGGAGTATGAGCGCGATCGCAATTGCTTCTATTTTGATGTCAATATTGCTGGGATTGGCGGAAAAATTCAGCAAGCGTCAGCGCGATTTTGAACGTCTGACAATGATGGATGGGTTGTTAATGGGTGTTGCTCAAGCTTTGGCGGTGATTCCCGGCGTATCTCGTTCGGGATCGACTTTAACAGCAGGATTATTTTTAAATTTAGAACGAGAAACCGCAGCCCGGTTTTCTTTTTTGTTAGGTATTCCCGCTATTTCTATAGCCGGATTAGTACAATTACAAGATTTCTTTTCCGCAGGGGTTGATGGCAGTCAAATTGCTTCCTTGGTAGCAGGAATAATTTCATCGGCAATATTTTCTTATTTAGCGATCGCTTGGTTAGTGGAATTCCTCAAAACTCAAACTACCTGGGTGTTTGTTTGGTACCGATTAATATTTGGAATTTTAATATTAGGTGGTATTGCTGCGGGGTTTTTGGAAAAAGGTTGAAAAGAGTTAGGAGTTAGGAGTTAGGAGTTAGGAGTTAGAAAGGAAATCTACTTATTAGTAGCAGTTTCACAGGTACCAAAATACGTTATATTTACTGACTATATTGCATTAACATAGGAGATGTCTATTATGTTATTAAATTTGAGAATTTTAGCTAATTCCCAAATCTATCCCAAAAGCGATTTATTTAATTAGTATTTTCGATATATATTATCTAGGTTACTCTCATTATTTAAATACAAAACCCTCAAATAATGATTATCATTAACTCTTAACTCATAACTTATAACTCCTAACTCTTAACTCATAACTCCTAACTCATGAACATCCATCCTGCTCGAATTACAAAAATATTACCGGATTCTATTGGTGCTGAAATCGGATTTGAGGTGGGTGATGCGATCGTTAGTATTAATGGTATGCGTCCCCGCGATTTGATTGATTATCAGTTTTTATGTGCTGATGAAGTTTTAGAATTAGAAGTTTTAGATTGTAAGGGAAAAACTCATCAAGTTGAAATTGAAAAAGATTATGATGATGATTTGGGTTTAGAGTTTGAAACGGCGCTTTTTGATGGTTTAATTCAGTGTAATAACCGCTGTCCTTTCTGTTTTATTGACCAACAACCGCCGGGTAAACGTTCTACTTTGTACTTTAAAGATGACGATTATCGCCTCAGTTTTCTGTATGGTTCGTACCTGACTTTAACCAATTTACCCAAACGAGAATGGGACAGAATTGAACAGATGCGATTGTCGCCGCTGTATGTGTCCGTTCATGCTACGGAACCCGATGTAAGAATTAGACTATTGAAAAATCAACGTGCGGGAGAAATACTACAGCAGATCGAATGGTTTCAGGAAAGACGGCTGCAAATTCACGCACAAATAGTTGTTTGTCCCGGTATCAATGATGGCTTACACTTGGAACAAACTCTGCGCGATTTAACGTCTTTTCATACCGGGGAATTATCTGCTGTCGCTTCTGCGGCGGTTGTACCAGTAGGTTTGACGCGGTTTCGTCCCAAAGAAGATGAACTCACACCCGTGACGCGAGAAAAAGCACGAGAAGTAATTTCTCAAGTGCGGAAGTTGCAGCAAGAATTAAAGCAAAAACACGGTTCAAATTGCGTTTGGTTAGCTGATGAATGGTTTTTAATTGCGGGTGAGGAACTACCAAGTGAGGCGGAATACGAGGATTATCCCCAAATTGATAATGGTGTTGGTTCGATTCGTTTGTTTATCAAGCAGTTTATGCAAACAGCAGGGGAATTATTACCTGCTAAAGTTGAACCGCGCAAGTTAACTTGGGTTGTAGGAAATGCCGTGGAGCAAGCTTTTCAACCTCTTGTAAAGCAGTTAAATGCTGTTGATGGTTTGGAAGTTGATCTGCGTGCTTTATCTAGCGATTATTGGGGACAAGATATTAGCGTTACGGGTTTATTAACTGCTCACGATTTACTTTTGAAATTGCAGGGGGAAGATTTAGGAGAGGGGATTTTACTGCCGAGTGTAATGTTAAAGCATGGAGAATTGATATTTTTGGACGATCGCACAGTGGAAGATGTTTCTAATAGTTTAAAAGTTAAAATTTTTCCGGTAGCAACTGTTGAAGAGTTAATTCAAACTTGTATTAAATAGGAGTTGGGAGTTAGGAGTTGGGAGTTAGGAGTTAGGAGTTAGGAGTTAAGAGTTAGGAGTTAGGAGTTAGGAGTGAGAAGTGAGAAGTTAAGAGTTAGGAGTTAAGAGTTAGGAGTTAGGAGTTGTAAACATTAAATATTAAGCTGATGTACAGCTAAATTGTATAACGCAAAAATATTATTGTAGTGCGTTAACGCAGCGTGTCCGCCAGGACATGCATCTTGCGATCTTGTATTATAAAAATTAAATGCGTAACAACTTAGATTATATTTGTTTGATTTTCCTAACTGGCTCAATAACATACAGTTTTTTTGTTTAAATAATCAAAAATATCAAGTATTTATGCCTGTCTTTATAAATTAATCTTTACTTATAAAGGCTATAGTGCGGTAATACTTCCTACTAAATAATTATCTTTCCAATAAAATTTTTCTCGGTATATACCGTAGTGTCAATCTAAAATTAAATGAGGGGTTAATAGTGACTAATCGGAAAAAAGGAATCAGACGTATCAAATTAAAGTCTATTAAAACTGGATTTTTTTTTAAATGTTATTTAGCTTGCAGTTTATTCAATATTTTACCGGCTGCGGCAGCAACTGAACCTGTTATCACCGTGATTCAAAGTCAGGAAAATGCCAATCAGTGGCAAGGTATAACTAATCGGTTGGAGTCAGCTGGAGTTAATTACTGCACGATCGCTTTAGATAATGTTAAAAGTACTGCTGATTGGGGAAACCGCACGGTTTTGTTTTTACCTAACGTCGAAAAATTAACTCCATCTCAAGCAATTACTTTGGAAGAATGGGTAAGTAAAGGCGGGCGGGTAATTGCAAGTGGTCCCGTGGGAAGTTTATCTGCTCCGGGAGTACGCCGATTAATTCAAAATATTTTGGGAGGTTATTGGGGATTTAGTTTGGATGCACCGCAAAATCTGCAAGTTTCGTCATCAGACGGGCAGCAATGGGCAAACGATAAAAAATTGATTGGAGAAGTGCGCGGTGGTGTTGTAGTTCCGAATTTACCGACTCAAGCTGCTGCGGTATGGGATAAAAATAATTCTGCTGCGGTTGTAGCCACCGAGCATTCTACTTTTTTTGGTTGGCGTTGGGGAGTCGATACTGCTGCAAATCCACAGTTGGATGGTGCTTGGTTGCAGGCTGCTTTGAAACGATATGCAACACCAACTGCTGTGAAAAGCATTCCAGGTGGTGATTCTAACTGCTCTCGTTCGGCGATCGCTCAAAATTCACCGACAAATACTAATCTAACCCAGACAAATACAGCTTCTACTCCCTTTAAAATTACTGCCGTTGTTCCCGATGATTCTGTTCCTAATTTCAACTTTAGACGTTCGGATGAGCTATCCGATGAAGCAATAGATAATTTGCAGGATGAAGTACGTCTTGATGTTAAACCCAATTCGCGCCAACCAATTAGCCGTAACGAAACTATAGCGCTACAGCAAGAATTACTAAAATTAATTGGTCGAGTTGAAAGCTCTAATTTAACGGCTGCGGCGATAAATACCGGAATTCAACCTGCTGCAAACGCACGATCGACACAAGTTGCATCGAGTCAACCTTTCTCATTAGCTCTTGGTAGCCAGCAAGCTATCTCGCAAGCGAAAGAAGTTGTCGAACAAATACCGCAGTTAGTAGCGCAAGGAAAATATGCGGAAGCTCGAAAGCGGTGGTTAGCAGCGAAAGCTTCTTTATGGAAGCAGTTTCCCGTAAATCAAAACTTGGCTCAACCAGAAATTCGGGCAATTTGGCTCGATCGCGGCACAATTGTTAAAGCTAGAAACGAGCAAGGATTGGCGCAAGTTTTTGACAGACTATCGCAAGCCGGAATTAATACGGTATTTTTTGAAACGGTAAATGCTGGTTATACAGTTTATCCCAGCAAAGTCGCACCAGCGCAAAATCCTTTAACTCGTAATTGGGACCCTTTAAAATCTGCGGTGAAATTAGCCCATGATAGAGGTATGGAATTACACGCTTGGGTATGGGTTTTTGCAGCAGGAAACCAGCGACATAATACAATTTTAAATATTGACTCTAACTATCCCGGACCAGTGCTTGCCGCTCATCCAGATTGGGCGGGTTACGATCGACGCGGAAAGATGATTCCTGAAGGTCAAAATAAGCCATTTTTTGACCCTGCAAATCCTCAATTACGTCAATATTTATTAAACCAGTATGAAGAAATCGTTACCAACTACAACGTAGACGGCTTACATTTAGACTATATTCGCTATCCTTTTCAAGACCATCAGCGCAATCGCAGCTACGGTTATGGTAAAGCAGCGCGATCGCAATTTCAACAAAAATATGGCATAGATCCGCTCAAAATTTCGCCCAGTCAAACTAATATGTGGCAAAATTGGACGGCGTTTCGTACTCAACAAATTGATAGCTTTGTCGCCCAAGTTTCGCAAAAAATGCGACAAAAGAAACCGGATTTAATTATGTCTGTGGCGGTATTTCCCCTACCGGAACAAGAAAGGATTCAAAAATTACAGCAACATTGGGAAGTTTGGGCAAACCGTGGCGATATCGATTTAATTGTTCCCATGACTTACGCCTTAGATACTCCGACTTTTAGCAGATTAGCACGACCTTGGATTATATCCCAAAAATTGGGTTCTACTTTATTAGTTCCCGGAATTCGTTTATTAAATTTACCAACTTTAGGAGCCTTCGACCAAATACAATTAATCAGAGATTTACCAGTAGGCGGTTACGCGCTATTCGCCGCCGAAAACCTACAAAATCAACAGCTACAGCAAATTTTTAATAGTACTCAAGGTAAACCTAAAGACGAACCGATTCCTTTCCGAAATCCTTTCAAAACCGCTGCCTTGCGTTACACTTCCCTACGAAATGAATGGGACTTTGTATCGCAAAACAAGCAATTACAAATGTCTAGCAGCAGAATTGCAGAATTTAACGCCCAAGCAGAAGTATTGCAAAACGCCTTAGATGGGCTGGCAAAATCTCCATCAACAGCTAACTTACAAACAACAAAAGCATCATTAACTCGTTTTCAATCTCAATTTAGAACATTAATGAGCCAACACGCCTTAAATAATCAATACCAAGTTGGAGTATGGGAAAACCGTCTCGCCACCATCGAAAGATTAATCCGCTTTGGCGATCGTGTGAAGAAGTGAAGAGTAGGGAGTAGGGAGTGGGGAGTAGGGAGTAGGGAGTAGGAGTTAAGAGTAGGGAGTAGGAGTTAAGAGTTAGGAGTAGGAGTTAGGAGTTAGGAGTTAGGAATGAGGAGTTAGAAGTTAAGAGTTAAGAGTTAAAAATTATTTAATTTTAATCTACCCCCTCTACCCCCTCTACCCCCTCTTCCCCCTCTTCCCCATCTCCCCCCCTAAAGGCACAAGCTACGAATTATTTTGTTCATCATTTGAATCTTGAGATTCTTCTGCAACAGTTTCCGATGCCGCTTCATTTGAATCTTGAGATTCTTCTGCAACAGTTTCGTCGGTTTCTTCTGGTTGGGGTTCAACTTTAGCGGGAGGTTTGGCAGGTTTGGGGGGACGTGCTAATGCAAGACTAACTGGAGCCTTGATTTCATCTCGATCGAATGATTTTTTACCTCTACCTTTACCTTTACCTCTATCTCTATCTCTATCTCTGTCTCTGTCTCTATCTTCTCCGTCTTTATCTCTATCTGCACGATTTGTTTTTACCGGAGGCGCAAAACTCTTTGTTTCATTTGTTTCAGTGCCTTCAGTTTGAGCATCTGTACGATTTGCTTTTACCGGAGGTGTAAAACTCTTTGATTCAGTGCCTTCAGTCTGAGCATCTGCACGATTTGCTTTTACCGGAGGCGTAAAACTCTTTGTTTCAGTGCCTTCAGTCTCAGGTTGTGCTTGACGCTCGGATTTTTTAATTGGACGTTCTACCATTGTTAATTTCTATTAATTTATCTGTATGATATATGGTTTTGGTGTTTGGGCAACCAATGTTTGGACACATCTTGAGGATTTTAGATATGAGCTTCGGGCTAACATATGATAACGGTTCTGAAGCCCGTACTACAATAATTTTAAAAACATCGGGCAACATTTTGGCTGGCAGTTGCGATCGCGGCTTCATAAGTTGCAACTACAAAGCAAACTATTGAGCCATTAAAATCTCACCATCCTTAATATTTAGCAACTTGGAAACAACAACTTTTTCTCCTGGTTGCAATCCTTCCACTACTTGATATTTCTTATCTATAATTTTACCTAATTTTACCTGTTTCTGCTTGGCTACTAATTGAGAAGTTGCTGCTGTAGAATTTAGATTTTCACCTACATATACAAAGGCTTTTCCGGCGATGCTAAATACTGCTTCTGTGGGAATTAATACGCCAGAATGTCGATCCCAATTAATTCTAACTCGCGCAAATTGTCCGGCTCGCATTTTACCTTCTGTATTATCAAATAATGCTTTTACTAATACCGTGCGGGTGGTGGAATTAACCTCTGGAGAAATGAAAAATATTTTCGCAGTACCAATATTTTCACCTCGATCGTCGATCAATTCTACAGGCATTCCTTTAACTAATTGTGATTTTTTTTCTAAGTCAACTGGAATATCAATTTCTAAAGGTTGATTTTGAGTAACGATCGCAACTCTAGTTGAAGGGTTGACTAAATCTCCGACTTTTACCGCAATATTTGCTACTGTACCTTTGAAGGGAGCGTTAATTTTGTACTGTTGTGGCGCTGTTTGTGGAGATTGAAGTGTTTTTTCTAACTTAGATATAGTTGCTTGCTGTGTTTGTATATTGGTACCTAAATTATTAAATTCTATTTTAGCGGCTTTAAGTCTTTGGGCGTATTCATCTTTTGTTTGTTTGGATATTGCACCTTCTGCGGCTAAATTAGCATATTTTTCGTATTTTTCTTGATTTAATCTCAAATTTTGCAGTTTCGATAATTGTTGAGCTTTTAATTCTTGAAGTTGAGTGCGAGCGCTTTGTAATTGTTGAGTAGTTTGTAGGTTGGCAATATTATTATTACTAACTTTGGCAGATCGATCGATTGAGTTAATTTGCAACAAAGGCGCTTCGGCTGCAACTGGATTTCCAACTTTTACAAATATTTGAGATACTTTACCTTGAGTATTTGCTTGAAGACTAACCGAGCGTAATGACTGTAAGCTAGCAATGAACTCCGAAGTTTCTTTGATGCTACCCGTTTGTACTTCGGCTAGCTTAACTGATACTGCACTTTGTTGCACTGTAGTACTCGAAGGTAATTTTCGATCGCGAGCGAGCAAACGCCAAAGTATCGTTACTCCACCTATTGTTAAAGCTACAGGTAACAGAATCAAAAGCAAACGTTGCCACCATTGTGGCGATTTTCTAGTATGATTCTTTTCTTGAATATTGGATTCAGATTCGGAAAATTTCATGGCTTGTAGAGAACTGATGACTACTAAAACGCTTTCAAAATAAACATTGAAATTATCAGTAAATTAATTTACAAATTATTTATTTAAAAAGTCATTTTTTATTTAGAGAATTTCTGATGTAGGTAGCTAGCTGTATGTCAATTATCAGAATCCGGTTTGATTAATTTTAGCGACAGTTTTGCGTAGCCATAATTACTAGTTTGGATAGAGAACAACGAATAGAAAATAGAAAATATACTGAGTTTTTTAAGAGGAAGTGGATGCTAAACGTTTCCGTAATGTCCGTAGGGTATACAAAATTCTGCGAAAGATACACAGAATATTCGGAAAACATCATTAAATATTCAATCTCAAACTAGACAATATATTAACTATTTTTCGTAAATTTATTTTATCTAAAAATTACCATTTATTTGCATCTAAATAATAATTTTTATGTAATTAAACGAATCCGGTTTAATTTATGCAATTACTAGTTGCGATCGCGAATGGGGAATAAGCAACAGATAATATACTGAGATTATTTTCATGGAAATAGTTTTATTAATTACTATCAATCCCGAACACTGAAACTGACATCTTGTAGCAGTGTCAGAAATCCGGTTTCTTTTCGTAGAAAAATGAATATCTCGTTGTTCATTCAGCATATTCCGGGTTTCTTTGGGCTTGTTGAGATTGCTGCAACTGCCGATAAAAAACCGGGTTTTCAAGATTATTTTTATAATTATTATGAAGAGAGAATAACTTTATGAAAAACTTTATATTTTGATAAAAATATATTATTATGTCCACCGAACAATTATTATTTTCTAATATAAACAATAAAAAAGGCGGGAATTTCCCACCTCTATAACAATTTAACCTTTAGTTAAACGAATATGCTCCATTATTCGCTGCTTTCGATCGGGAGAATTGAGCTTAGGTTTAATAAAATCGTTTGTACTGCGAGCAAGATGCTCCATAATTCGCTTTTCGCGGTCGGATTTGTCAGCCATGTTTACTAAGTAAGTGAAAAATTGCAAAAAAAGAAGTGGTAAACGCAACTTGTTAATTAAAAGAAAGCGTTTCCACATTAATTTTATTGTAGTACAAAAGAGCTAATATTTTTCATAAAAATGCTTTTTTATTTATTAAACAAATCGTACTTAGACAAATATAAATCAACAATTAGAATATTGACAAAATTAATATTTTATATCTAATAGAGAATAATCAGCAATTTCCGGTAAAATTCGTACTAGTCGCGCTCTTAGTTGAAATGTCAAACATTGTCAAACAGCCATGTGATGCCGGAGTAATTAAAGCCAAACGATGCTCTACTTCTTGTTCTCGTATTACCGAACGTTGGGTGATTGTCGCGACTATACTCGGTTCGAGTATGGCAATGATTGATGGCACTGTTGTCAATATCGCGCTACCAATATTGCAAGAAGCAATGAATGCAACTGCTATTCAAGTGCAGTGGGTAGTTGAATCTTATGCTTTGTTTCTGGCGGCTTTAATTTTAGTAGGTGGCTCTTTAGGAGACAAATTTGGAAGACGATTGATTTTTGCTTGTGGAATTAGTTTATTTGCTCTTGCTTCGGGATGGTGTGCGCTCTCGCCTAATATTAATCAATTAATCGTAGCTCGCGCTTTTCAAGGAATTGGCGGTGCGCTATTAGTTCCCGGTAGTTTGGCGATTATTAGCGCTTCATTTAACGATTCTGAGCGAGGAAAAGCAATTGGAACTTGGTCGGCTTTTACAGCAATAACTTCAGCATTGGGACCCGTTTTAGGCGGTTGGTTGGTAGAAAATCTTTCTTGGAGATGGATATTTTTTATCAACGTACCCTTGGCAATCGTAGTACTATCAGTTTTATTTCGTTACGTTCCCGAAAGCCGCGATGACGAATTTACCCGACTTGACTATTGGGGAGCGACGCTAGCAACTTTGGGTTTGGGAACGCTGGTATTTGGGTTAATTGAATCTTCCAGTTTAGGGCTTTTCCATCCTTTAGCGATCGGTTGTTTACTATTTGGAATACTCGTTTTAGCTGCGTTTGTTTTTGTAGAGGCTAATATTTACAGCCCGATGATGCCTTTATCTTTATTCAAATCCCGTACCTTTAGCGGTGCCAATTTGCTAACACTATTACTTTATGCAGCTTTGGGGGCAGTTTTCTATTTCGTTCCTTTCAATTTGATTCAGGTACAAGGTTATTCGCCAACGGCTGCTGGTGCGGCGTTTTTACCGTTTATTCTACTCATGTTCTTTTTGTCGCGATGGTCTGGTAATTTAGTAACTCGTTACGGTCCCAAGTTACCCTTGATGGTAGGACCGTTAATTGCAGCAGTTGGTTTTATGCTGTTTGCAATCCCCGGAGTTGGCGGTAGTTATTGGTTAACATTCTTCCCCGCTATTGTGATATTAGGTTTTGGGATGTCAATTAGCGTTGCTCCCTTGACAACAACCGTCATGGGTGCAGTCAGAAAGCGTCAAGTTGGTATCGCTTCTGGAGTTAATAACGCCGTTTCTCGTACCGCCGGATTACTCGCGATCGCCATTTTCAATATCTTTGTTTTTAATGCTTTTAATTCCAGTCTTGATGGACGTTTGGCGAAGTTAAACGTACCATCTCAAGTACGTATTGCCTTAGCGAAAGAACGAATTAATTTAGCCGGTGCAAAGGTTCCCGATAATATAAGTAATGAATTAAAAAACGGCATAGAACAAGCGATTAAACTTTCCTATGTAGATAGTTTTCGTTCGATCGTGTTCATCGCCGCAGCCTTAGCAGTAGCAAGTGCTATCGTTGCATTATTAATGATAAAGAAAAGGCAGGTTAAAGGTATAAGTTAAAGGTTAGGAGTTAGGAGTTAGGAGTTAGGAGTTAGGAGTTAGGAGTTAGTAGTTAGGAGTTAGGAGTTAGGAGTTAGGAGTTAGTAGTTAGGAGTTAGGAGTTAGGAGTTAATTATTTAGCTCCTTGTCCACTTGTCTCCCCCTCTCCCCCTCTACCCCCTCTACCCCCTCTACCCTCTCTCACATCCCCCCATCCCCTTGTCCCCCCCATCCCCGTACTTAATATGAAAGGCTGGTTACAAGTTCCCCGTTTACGTATAGGTGAAGAAGCAGAAGAAAACCGTCATGCTACCTGGTTAGAACTTTTCTACGATCTGGTTTTTGTAGTTGCTGTCTCGCAAATTGCTCATAAATTACAAGAAGATGTATCTTTAAAAGGTTTTTTTGGCTTTGTATTTTTATTCATTCCTGTGTGGTGGGCGTGGATTGGAACTACATTTTACGCAAATCGATTTGATAGCGATGATATTAAACATCGACTGTTAACTGGTTTGCAAATGTTGGCGGTAGCTGCTCTTGCGGTTAACATTCATCATGGTTTGGGCGAAAGTTCTGCTGGCTTTGCGATCGCTTACGCTGTAACCAGAGTTGTGCTGATTTTAGAATACCTGCGCGTTGTTAAACATATTCCTCAAGCGCGAGGTTTGGCAACTTATTATTGTGTTGGTTTCTCTATTGCTGCGGTTTTATGGGTAATATCGGCTTTTGTACCAATTCCTATACGTTTTGTACTTTGGGGGTTGGGTTTAGCTGTAGACTTTGCTACCGGAATTACTGCAAAACGCTTTCAAATTGCTTTACTTCCCCACCCCGAACATTTACCCGAACGTTTTGGACTTTTTACGATTATTGTTTTAGGTGAAGCAATTATTGCTGTTGTAAATGGTGTTTCCCAACAAGAATGGGATGTGCAAAGCGCGATTTCTGCCGTGTTTGGCTTTGGTATTGCTTTTAGTCTGTGGTGGATTTACTTTGAAAATGTTAGCGGTTCAGTTTTACAAGGTTCTGGTGCTGGTAAGAAAATTGGACTATTTCAAGTTTGGCTTTACGGACATTTACCGCTAGTAATCGGACTTGCTACTACAGGGGTTGGAGTCGAACACGTAATCATGAGCGATGCAAATCAAGCTCTACCAACTCCTCAACGCTGGCTGATTTGTGGCGGTGTCGCTCTTTGTTTATTCAGTTTAAGTATTCTCCACAGAACGGGAATAATATTTAGATGCAAAGTCAGAGCAAAATACAGACTTGGTGCTGCTGCAACTTTGATAATTCTGGCTGTAGTTGGGATAAGTTTACCACCTATAGTAATCATTGGGTTGGTAGCTTTAGTTTGCGCGACTCAGGTAATCGAAGATTTATATCAAAGTGGCGAGTTGTCTGTATTATCGGAATAAACTTTTGTTTTAAATCATTTCAAAACTATAGAATATACAAGTATTTGTAATTATAAATATAAACTTTGCTTATTATTAGTTGTTAAAAAAAGATTATAAACCATTACTAATTTGCAACGGAACTATATCTTAACTAAAGGTATGCTTTAATAAATCACAAATTATTAGATATATTCAAATAATCGGAAAACTAGAATATTTAAAAACTTTAACCTATTAAACAACATAGATAAACAGAAATTTTCATTGCTATTTAAGCCGAAACAAAAATTTATATAGAATACAGAAAAGTATTTTTTACCTGTAAGTCGGAATCTAGATTGCTTTTAACTGATATTTTGCAACATTATTAACAAGCTCAAACAAACCCGGAATATGCCGATCGCACAACGATAAATTATGTTTTTAGGAAATTCTGGGAATAGAGATAAAGGCGCAAAATGTGAATTTCAAGCAATATTTTTTATCTCGATCGAAACTGTAACCATAAGAGAAATTTAATCCTCATGTTTGATTCGCCTCAAATGTCGGCTAATCAACTGCTGATGGCTTTACCTCCTGAAGAATATCAGCGCCTTATTCCTTACCTCAAGCCTGTCAATCTGATTTTAGGACAAGTTATTTACGAACCACAACAAGTAATAAAAGAAGTCTATTTTCCTGTAAGTTCAATGATTTCTTTAGTTTCAATGATGAAAGATAATTCAACTACAGAAATCGGTTTGGTAGGGAATGAGGGAATAGTAGGAATTCCTGTATTTTTAGGAGGAAATATCTTTACAAATCGTGCGATCGTGCAAATTGAAGGTAACGCCATCAAAATGGATGCTGATGTTTTGCGGCGCGAATTTGAAAGGGGAGAGCAGTTACAGAAAAAGCTATTGCTCTATACCCAAGCAAGATTAACTCAGATATCGCAAATAGCTGCTTGTAAATCCCATCATCTTATAGAAGAAAGACTTGCTCGTTGGCTGCTTTCAGTTCATGACTGCGTACACAATAATGAGTTACCGCTCACCCAAAAGTTTATCTCCGAAATGCTGGGGGTGCGTCGCGCTAGCGTTACAGAAGCGGCAATCGCACTTCAAAAAGCTGGATCGATCGGTTATACCAGAGGACAAATAACTATTTTGAAAAGGAAAGAGTTGGAACAAAGAGCCTGCGAATGCTATGGCTTGATTCAAATTGAGTTCAAACGCTTGCTAAATACAAACTAAAATTATTTAACTTTCATATCGTATGTACGATACCGTACTGTTATTTTCTGGGATCGCGGTATTCTTTTGTTTACAGTCATATGGTGTCAGCAAAGGTAATACCCTAACAGAATTTTAAATTTTAAGGACATTACGTTGCGGTAATTATTTGGGATTTTGAATTATCAAACATCAAGTTTTCTGGTGTTTCGAGAAATCCATTAGTAAAATTCTTTTTTAAACTTAGTATTAACAAGCTGCTGATACTGTAGGCAATCGATCGGAAAACGCCTTCAGACATCAATAGATAGTTTTTCACTCTTCTTATGTCGTCAGGTGTTTTTCTAAATACGATTTAATCAAGAAGATGTTTCCTTTCATATGTCCGAAATTGATGGTGCAATAGTTAATCACTTGCTGGCAGCTTTACCTCAGGAAGATTACCAACGGCTTGTTCCTCATTTAGAAAATGTTTACTTAATGGCTGGGGATGTTTTATGCGAGCCGGGAGAAACAATGACAGAAGTTTATTTCCCTAACTTGGCTATGGTTTCCTTAGTTTCGATCATGGAAAACGGTTCTACAACAGAAATTAGCTTGGTAGGTAAAGAAGGTATGGTAGGTTTACCTGTTTTTTTGGGAGGTAATTCTACTACAAGCCGTGCCATCGTCCAAATTGAAGGTACTGCCATGATGCTAAATGCCAACCTGCTGAAAAGCGAGTTTAATCGAGGAGAAAAACTACAAAGACTGCTGTTACTGTACGCGCAAGCATTATTTACTCAAGCTTCGCAAAATGCTGCGTGCAATCGACAGCATAATATAGAAGAAAGACTTGCTCGTTGGCTGCTGACAGCACAAGATTGCGTAATGAAACACGAATTACACCTTACCCAAGAATTTATTTCTCAAATGTTAGGTACCCGTCGTAGTGGTGTTACTGTTGCAGCTGGTATCCTTCAACAAGCAGGAATGATTCGCTATACCCGTGGAAAGATTAGCGTTTTGGATCGCGCTGCCTTAAAAGTTACAGCCTGTGAATGCTATCGCGTTGTCAAAAATGAATATATTCGTTTGCTTGAATCAAAAAAACTTAGAGATTAAGTACGATAGCGTACTGACAGGTTAAAAAGTATTATGGCAACCTAAAAAAAGAAAATAACTTTTAATGTGGATTGTTTGGTAGAAATTTTTAACGTCATTAAAAGCCAAAGTTTTAAATATATTCCCTATTTTCCTTAAAACAGAGAAAATAGGAGAAATTTTTTTTGTAAGGAGTGAATTGCAGCTTATAATTTTGCTCTGTATCCAATCAGAAAATAGCAAGCATTTTTTAAAGTTCCTATAGTTTTTATAAGTTTTATAAGTAACAATTCCGAAAATAAATACTGAGATATAACGTCAGGATCGACTCTTATTTTACGCAGTAGAATCCATAGCAAATTAACATAATTTATATTAAAATTTATCTTCATAAGCAGTAAAAAGAATTTTTTTTATGTTAAGTATTTGATAGAGATATTGCATTTTATTTTCAAACAATTAATAATTAACAACCGTTAATTGATAATAATTATTTATAAGATTTTATAAATAAATCGGCGAAAGTAAAAACATATAGGGTGATAGAGATGGTTGAGAAGCAGCAGGAAACAGCAAAAGAATTGAGGATATTGATACTTAGGGGGACTTGTCCATATTGCGCTTCCGTAAGAATAAAGTATCGTGAATACATCACAAATCAAACATTTGGATTTCAGTGTCTCAGTTGTAATTGGACATCTAAATATAATTTAAACGAATTGAAACAAGCTTCACGAAATTGGTTCCCTATACAAAAATGATTCATTGTTTTTATAGATGACATTGAGAAATAGACGTAATATTTATTACAATAATCTCCGGTTTGCTATATAATAGATAGGTTAATTAAAGCTGATTATAAAAAACTTAAATAAATAGCTAGATTATTTGATTATGATTAGTCTTATTAACAATTAAAAATAAAAAAGCATCCAAGTATTGGTTTTATATATGATTCAGATAGGAAGTTTGGTTAAAGTACTATATCCCAGCTACGTTTCTGAGTTTCATGGTATAGTTGAAGCCGCTGAAGATGTATCGGGACGTTGGATAATTAGATTAGAAAATAATTCTATAAGCGATCGCGAAGAACCTTTGTTCTTATCTTTAGAAGAATCAGATATTGAAGTAGTTAATATATAGTAAAGCGGATAAAAGCGTTGGGGAAACGGCAAAAAGTAGTAAATTATAAGAGTTTAGGAGCGATCGGGATCTAAAGTACTTTCATAAAAGCAGTTCTACTTGGTACATTAACCGTATCGGGAACTCACCTTTCTTATGTCTACACCTATTTCATCTTCATCTACGTTTGCACCAACAACCTCCCTGGCTCTTTCCTCTTTCCATATCCGTTTGGAAACTTTGGAGAAAGAGCATCAATGGTTACTCAAGCAAATTAAGAAAAAACGCACCGAACAAAAGAACTTTCTCGAACAGATGCGCTCCGTAGCGACAGAAATACATGGTAGATGTACTCCTTGTTTCCAGAAAATGGCGCGTCTGGATGAGGAAATACATCAGCTTTTTGATGAAATTTTGACTGCACGGAAGTTAGGAAAGCAGACTAAGAAAAACATCCAACAGGTTTATCGCAGCCTGCAATTAAAAGGGATAATCAGCATCAAACTTGGTTTTAACCAAGATGATGGTGATTCGGAAGATTTCTTTGAAGCGGAAGAAGAATTCGATTCCGGTGAAGATGAATCTCAATACCGAGATAGCTCTCAAGGATATCAGGAAACGCAACTTGAGAGTGCAAACAAAAGTGGTGAATCGAAAAAGATTCGTCAAACATTTCTGAGGCTAGCTGAGATATTTCATCCCGATAAAGTCACCGATGGCGATATCCAGATGCACCATACAGAAATAATGAAGGAAATTAATAAAGCCTACCAAGAAGGTGATTTAGCGCGATTGCTCGAAATTGAAAGACTGCATCAAGTAGAAGAATCATTTTCAATTGATAGCGAAGATGATTTGACTCGTCAGTGCAAGAAGTTGGAGCAGCATAACGAATTTCTCAAAACCCAGTACGAGAACTTAAAAAGCGAACTTCGACTGGCGAAGACTACAGATGAAGGACAAATGGTTTCAGGTTTCAGAAAAGCTACCCGTGAAGGTATAGATCCAATTTCTCACATGGTTGAACAAGTAGAATCTGAAATTGAAGTAATTTCTTCAATATGTAACTTCGTGAAAGATTTTCGAGATAAAAAGATTACAATTAAAGAATTTCTTAACGGTCCTCCAATTTTACGACAAAGGAACCAAGAAATGATTGATAATCTGTTTGAGGAGATGTTTGGATTTGACGAATTTGGAGATTTTTAGAAATATTTAATTGGTTTGTAGTAAGGACTTTAGTCCCAATCTTAACAGCTTACCCTGTGACTACAAACCTTTTTAATAAGCTATCTTTAACCAAATTTTCAATTGCTCGATCGATTAAAATTTCTCCTTCCAATACCGTTTCTACTGTATTAAACTGCTGTCGTAATTCCGCAGCACCAACAAAACCTTTTGCATACCAAGCCATATGTTTTCGTGCTTGATAAATTCCTCTATTTCCCTTGTATTCCCACAAAGCTTTTAAATGTTCTTTCGCGCATTCTAAAAGCTCAATAGTTGTCGGAGGAGCTAACTTTTCTCCGGTTTTAAGAAAATAATCGATTTCTCCAACCAAAAACGGATAACCCAGAGTACCCCTCGAACACATTACCCCATCAGCACCAGTTATTTCCAAACATTTAATTGCCGACTCAACACAAAAAATATCACCATTGGCAATCACCGGAATATCAAGCACTTCCTTGACGCGAGCAATCCATTCCCAACGAGCATTACCATTGTATCCTTGAGCGCGAGTACGTCCGTGAATCGTAATCATTTGCGCTCCTACATCCTGCATTCGTTTGGCAAAATCGAGGATAGTAATTTCCGC
The DNA here is from genome assembly GCA_965234645.1 of Rivularia sp. (in: cyanobacteria). Classification (GTDB taxonomy): domain Bacteria; phylum Cyanobacteriota; class Cyanobacteriia; order Cyanobacteriales; family Nostocaceae; genus Rivularia. Next base: position 7,384,904 of record OZ248344.1, read on the forward strand.
ATCATCCCAACCGATACGAGTTTTAACTGTTACCGGAATATCTACCGCGCTGACAACTTCGCGAACTATTGCTTCGGCTACTTCCGGCTGTCGTAACAGCGAAGAACCACCACCTTTTTTAGTAATTTTATTTACCGGACAACCCATATTTATATCAATAGTATCCGCACCTTCTGCTACAGCTTTTACAGCCGCTTGTGCGAGAAAATCCGGACGACAATCAAATAATTGAATACTTATCGGACGTTCATTTATATCAACATCCATGACTTTCGGTAATTGCTTGACATGAGCCAATCCCGAAGCGTGAACCATTTCGGTATACATCATCGAGTCAGGTGCATAGCGACGTACCAAACGCCGAAATACCAAGTCGGTAACACCTGATAATGGTGATTGTAAAACTCGGCTGTTGACTTCCACCGAGCCAATTTTTAAAGGAGTTGAAAGTTTTGTTTTTAGTTCGGGGGAAAGCATTAATAATAGGTTAAAGGTCAAAGGTTAAAGGTTAAAGGTTAAAGGTCGAAATTGGCGGTTGAAACCGCACGCCATTTGCTACAACGCGGGGAACCCGCGCAACGCAATGGCTTTTCTACACAAGCAAAGTCCGCCTGCGCGGACTAAATTATAAAGATTTTTAGTTAGGGAGAGTTAAAGATTATTGATTTTCTACTTGTTTTCTAACTTCTTCTAAATCCAATCCCAATTCCTTAGCAGTATCTTCTAAACTTAATCCTAATCGTAATAATACAGGTATAAGTTCTAAACTTTTTTCTCTTGCGCCTTCTTGTATTCCTTCTTGTATTCCTTCTTCTTTGCCTTCTTCAACTCCTTCTTGATAAACTCGCGTTTGCTTCAAATCGCTTAATCCAAACATGGCTTCAATCTCCTTTCTACTCATTTTAGGGAATTTATAAACTAATATTGTCTCTATTAATTCTAATAACTGTCTTTGCTGTTGTTGGGTGTTGATTTCTTGCTGGGTTCTGGCTATCAAATCCCTCGCGGCAACAATGGCAGTATTTTTATCTTCAATTATTAATTTTATGGTAGCAATTCCCACTGGCAATGATGTTGTTTCTCCTAATTCATCTAGATAAATCCTGTTTACACGTCGGCTGTGAAAGAATTCGCTGTAGTGATTGATATCTGCTGTATCTATGCTGCGACTGGGATAAATTACTATTCCTCGCCAAGGATTTTTAGGTTTGTTTTGACGGAGGTATAAAGATATTTCTGAGAATAGTCGTAAATAAATTTCTTCGTCGGTTTGAAATTGGACTTCTACGAAATAAATCGGGTTTTCTTCTGCTTGAGTGGGAAGAAAAACTCCATCGATTCGGAATGCTGTTTGTTTAATTTCGACGGAGGAGAATTAGTAAGCATCTGCGGTTTGAGGTGAGTTACCTATTAATTCAAAAAAGATGCTGGGGAATTCTTTGAAAAGGCGGTAGAAGATGCTGTCTGTTTTCACGCGGAATTTGATGTTTTAAAGTTGGCGCTGTAAAGGATTTTATCGCGTTGTTGTTTGTAATCTTCACTAAATTCTCGATGCTAATAAAAATACGAAAAGACGTAGCAGTGCTACGTCTCTACATTTTGGGTTTAATTCAAAATTTAACGATTACCACCAGTAGATGCTTCTGACGGCTAATACTCCGGCGATCGCACTTGCTGCTAGTGATGTCAATGCTGCGCCAAATAACCACCATGCGGCACTTGCGGCGGCGGCTTTGGCATCTTTAGCTTCTTTTTTGACTTGCTGTTTTACGGCTTTTATTCTTTTCTGGGTTTCTTTCTGGATGCGCTCTCCTCTTTCTAAAACGCTATCTCTGGCTGATTCAATTTGACTAACTATGCGATTTGCGTCTTTCTCGGAAATGTCTTCGCGGGAACTTAGTACGGCAATTAAACTATCTCGATCGAATTCTGATAGACGATCGCGTAATGCTTCAACGCCCATTTGCGGGTCGTCAAATAGTTTGCTGAAGTCTTGTTTGATTCCTTCGTAATTTAACTCTGGACGCTCCAAGGAGTTGAGGTAATTGCGAATTTTGTCTAAAGTTCCGTCAACTGCCGATTGTAGCTGTTTTTGTACCTGCTGGTACTGTTGGACGATTGAGTCGCGAGTAGATTCGATTTGATCTGCAATTCGGTTGGCTTCTTCTTCGGAAATGTCTTCTCTTTGCGAAAGTGCCGATACTAAGGTGGAACGATCGAACTGAGAAACGCGATCGCCTAGTACTGCGATTCCGGCGCGTGGATCTTGCAATAGTACCTGTAAGTCGCGTTTGATTCCTTCGGGATTAAGTTCTTCTTTTTCGGTGTTACGCAAATATTCTTCGATGTTGGCTTGGAAGTTGGCAACTTGTTCGCTGGTACGTTTTGCTAAACGATTTGGTGCTTTTACGATGTCGTTAATCGTGTTTTGTACGTTGTCAATTACTTCATTAACTTGCTCTTCGCTCAAATCTTCACGTTGAGAAAGCAATTTTACCAAGGTATCTCTATCTACTTGGGAAAGCCTTTCTCTTATTGCTGAAGCTCCTTGTTTTGGATCGTCGAGCAATTCTTGTAAATCGCGTTTGATTCCTTCGGGGTTGAGTGCTTCTTTGTCGGTGCTGCGTAAATATTCTTCGATTTCGGCTTGGAAGCTTTTAACTTGTTCGCCGGTACGTTGTGCTAAACGACTTGGTGCTTTTACGATGTCGTTAACTGTGTTTTGTACGTTGTCGATTACTTCGTTAACTTTCTCTTCGCTCAAATCTTCACGTTGAGAAAGCAATTTTACTAAGGTTTCTTTATCTGCTTGAGATAAGCGTTGCCGTAAAGCTGAAGCACCTTGTTTTGGATCGTCGAGCAATTTTTGTAAATCGCGTTTGATTCCTTCGGGGTTAAGTTCGTCTTTGTCGGTGTTGCGTAAATATTCTTCGATTTGGGTTTGAAAACTTTTAGCTTTTTCGCCGGTACGTTTTGCTAAACGACGGGGTGCTTTTACGATGTCGCCGATTGAGCCTTGTACGTCGTCAATTACCTGGTTGATTTTCTCTTCGCTCAAATCTTGACGTTGAGAAAGTAATTTTACCAAGGTATCTCGATCTATTTGGGAAAGGCGATCGCCTATAGCTGAAGCTCCTGTTTTTGGATCGTCAAGCAATTTTTGCAAATCGCGTTTGATTCCTTCAGGATTGAGTTCTTCTTTGTCGGTGTTACGTAAATACTCAGAAATATTTTGTAATGTTTGTGCGTATTGCTGTTTAGTTTTTTCTGCAACTTTACGTGGTGCTTGTAAGACGTTATTGCGTACAGACAATAATTGGTCGATGTTTTTGTTTATTTCTTCCTCACTCAAATCCTCACGCTGACCGAGTAGCTTAACTAACGTATCGCGGTCAAATTCTGACAGCCGTTGACGCAACTGTTTAGCTCCCGTTTCTGGATCGTCTATCAGTTTTTTAAACTCGCGTTTGATTCCTTCGGGGTTGAGTTCGTCTTTGTTAGTTTTAAGCAGATAGTCTTCTACTTTTCCTCGCAATTCGTTGGTTTTATTTTCCGCTTGCTGCTGCAATTCTTGAGCTTTATTTAAAACTTCGTCGCGGGTACCTTCAAATTGACCAACTAGATTATTAGCTTCTTCTTCGCTGATATCTTCACGCTTAGAAAGCAATTGTACCAAATTATCGCGGTCGAATTGTTTTAGGCGATCGCTCAATTCTTCAAAGCTGGCTTCGGAATCTTCCAATAATTTGCTAAAGTCGCGCTTGATTGCTTCGGGGTTAAAATCTTCCTTAGTTGTGGAACTTATATAATCCTCTACTTGCTCGCGAAGGTTTTGCGATGTTTGTTTTTCTGCTGCTTCCCCTACAGTTTGTAAAACTTCGCTGCGAACTTCTTCCATCTGCCCGACGATTTCTTTGATTCTGTCTTCACTCAAGTCTTGGCGTTGCTTGAGTAAATCGGTTAAATAGTCTTTGTCAATTTCCTCTAACCGCTGTTTAACCTGTTTAGGATCGGCATCGGTATCGTAAATGGCTTCTTTGAATTCATCCTTAAGGGTTAAACGGTTGAAATGCCAAGGAAAAGAATTAAGAATATATCCTTCTACATCTTGCTTGATGGGATTATTATTAGAAGATGCTTGAGATATTTTCTGAGTAGCTTGTTCTTTAAGATTTTGCAACTGTTGGCTAATCTCATCAATATCTATTTGAGGAACTTTTTCCTTGAGCTTTTGCAACTGAGGTTTAATCTTCTCAACATCCAAATCGGATAAATTTAATTTACTCATCAAAGCCGGAACACCTGCACCCAAGCCATATTTAACTGCTTGCTGCATTAATAAGCCACTACCACCAGTTGCTGCAACTCCAGCTAGTTGTTTTTGTAATTGCGAACCTAAATCTTCCGAATTTAACAGATCGGGAGTAGCCTTTCCAAGTAAATCCATTATTTGCTGGGTCGGATTTTGACCCTTTACAGCTTGATTCCAAGCCCCTTCGAGTTGATCTGCAACTTGATTAATATCTTCTTGAGAAAAATCACTACGATTGCTAATCAAGTTAACAAAAGTGTCGCGGTTGATGCTTTGCAGTAAGTCTTTATTGCCAAGAGATTGTAAATTACTATCTTGAAGAACTTTATCAAATTGAGTGCGAATTTCCTTTAAATTTAGCTTGGGTAAATTTACAGAGCTTAAAGAACTTTCTACAGTGTTTTTAATACTATCGGCATCAAAGCCAGAAGTTAATTCGCGACGAACTGCGGCGGTGATATCTTCGGCTGTAGAAACCATTTGATTTTTGGCAGCATTCGCACCCAAAGCACCTGTTGCCGTACCTACAATACCTTGAACGCCAGAAGTGGCAGTACTTACGAGCGAACCAATCAGCGAGCCAGCAGCCGACGAACCCAACCAAGCAATCAGCGAAAAGTATGTAGACCAGATTACTACACCAATAATCCCGCCTAAAACCGTACTTTCGATCAAACTTAGCTTCACCGCCAAAAAGCTAGCGATAAATAAAGCGATCGTCGCCGTAATTAATGCCCAAATACCGACTTTCGCTTCTACCTTGCGAATCGCGCCACCAACCGTATCACTATCGTCATCACCACCCAAGTCTTCACCTAACGCGGAAATCCCTACAGCGATTGAGAAGTTAGTCAGCAATAATTGAAAAGCGATCGCCATTACGATCCCAGATACCAAAGCAACTAAGAATTGCGGACCAGAAAAAATTAGTGATGCTTCTTGGGGAGTAACATATCCTTCAGTCATTATTGGTGCTTGTGCAATTAACCAGCAACCTTGCCAATCAATGTTTGTAACTGGGAGCATAAAAATTTTCCTCGATCTAACTTGATTACAGATTGTTCTTTGTTAAATACAATCTATTCTCACGCTAGCTAGCAGACAACATATCTTTTACTTCCAAAAGAAATATATGTTGAATATCAAAAGGAATGAAATTTAAAAAGTCTCCAAATAATTGTTAATTATTATTGAGAATTTTGAAGTTGATTGAGAAGTATGTATAAAAAGTAGAAATGACTTCAGTTGCGATCGAAAAGGCGAATTTAAATGTCTGTAATACAAACTTTTTCATTATCGTTACCTGCATCAAAAAAAATTAAACTTCCGATAAAACATAGTTTGAAATCAAATTTATGGGCATCAAACTGACAGATAAGCCCTATTTTTTATAAAAAGACGGCAAACACCACACTAATGTTACGGTTCACCCGAATTACTCATAGTATTAATTCTCATACATTAGACATTATGCAAGCAAACACTGATTGAGCCATAAATAAGCCATAAAGAATTTATGAAGCATAACCGTCCAATCGCGGGTTCGGGAAACCACCCTTCATTCACTGGCTGCACGGGTTCAGTATATATAACAGTGTAAAGGGGATAGCCTGTGGCTGAATGCCCATTTACATTTCATATTGATGTTGATGCCTTAACTGGCTGTTTTTAGAGCAGCAGTTATCTCGAAATTAAACCTTTTATATTCTCATTCATTGTTTTTGTAGTTATACGGAGCCAAAAATAAGATGGCAAAAGTAGTTGGAATTGACTTAGGTACAACTAATTCCTGCGTAGCAGTAATGGAAGGTGGTAAGCCCACGGTTATTGCTAATGCAGAAGGATTTCGCACAACTCCTAGTGTTGTTGCTTTCGCAAAAAATGGCGATCGCCTTGTAGGGCAAATCGCTAAACGTCAAGCGGTGATGAATCCCGAAAATACTTTCTACTCGGTTAAGCGCTTTTTGGGACGCAAGCATGAAGAAATCACCCACGAAGCAACCGAAGTTTCTTACAGTATTGTTAAAGATGGCAACGGCAACGTTAAGCTTGATTGCCCTCAAGCTGGTAAGCAGTTTGCTCCGGAAGAAATTTCCTCACAAGTTCTCCGCAAGCTAGTTGACGACGCTAGTAAGTATACCGGCGAAACTATTACCCAAGCTGTAATCACCGTTCCTGCGTACTTTAACGACTCTCAGCGTCAAGCAACCAAAGATGCTGGTAAGATTGCTGGTATTGAAGTAATGCGGATTATCAACGAACCTACTGCCGCTTCCTTGGCGTATGGTTTGGATAAGAAGAGCAACGAAACCATCTTGGTATTTGACCTTGGTGGTGGTACCTTCGACGTATCAATCTTAGAAGTTGGCGACGGTGTATTTGAAGTACTTTCTACTTCTGGAGATACCCACCTTGGTGGTGACGACTTTGATAAAAAGATTGTTGATTATTTAGCTGCAGATTTCCAAAAGCAAGAAGGTATTGATTTACGCAAAGATAAGCAAGCTTTACAGCGTTTAACTGAAGCTGCTGAAAAAGCCAAAATCGAGCTTTCCAGCGTTACTCAAACCGAAATCAACCTACCATTTATTACCGCAACTCAGGATGGTCCAAAGCACTTGGATACAACCCTGACTCGCGCTAAATTTGAAGAAATTTGTTCTGACTTAATCGATCGCAGTCGCATTCCCGTTGAAAATGCATTGCGTGACGCAAAATTAAGCAAAGAGAATATTGACGAAATCGTACTAGTCGGTGGTTCTACCCGTATTCCCGCAGTACAAGACGTAGTTAAGCGCGTATTAGGAAAAGATCCCAACCAAAGCGTTAACCCAGACGAAGTTGTAGCAGTTGGTGCTGCAATTCAAGCTGGTGTACTTTCTGGTGAAGTTACCGGAATCTTGCTCTTAGACGTAAGTCCGTTGTCTTTGGGTGTGGAAACTCTCGGTGGCGTAATGACCAAGATTATTCCTCGTAACACCACCATTCCTACCAAGAAATCCGAAGTATTTTCTACTGCTGTAGACGGACAAACCAACGTAGAAATTCACGTACTCCAAGGTGAGCGTGAAATGTCCAACGACAACAAGAGTTTGGGAACCTTCCGTTTAGATGGAATTCCTCCCGCACCTCGTGGAGTACCTCAAATTGAAGTTACTTTCGATATTGATGCGAACGGTATCTTGAACGTTACTGCGAAAGACAAAGGTACTGGTAAGGAACAATCCATCAGCATTACAGGTGCTTCCACTTTGGATAAAACCGAAGTTGAAAGAATGGTTAACGAAGCCGAAAGCTTCTCCTCAACCGACAAAGAACGTCGCGAGAAAATCGATCGCAAAAACCAAGCTGATTCCTTGGCATATCAAGCAGAAAAGCAGATACAAGAATTGGGAGACAAAATCCCCGCAGACGACAAAACCAAAATCGAAGGTTTAGTCAAAGATTTGAAAGAAGCCGTCACCAAAGAAGACGACGAGCAAATTCAAAAGCTAACGCCAGAATTGCAACAAGCACTATTCACCGTTGGTAGCAATATGTATCAGCAAGCAGGTGCTACTCCCGATGGAACTGCTCCTGGTGGTGAGTCTCCTAACGGTGCAACTGGAGATGCAGGTGGTGCTTCTACAGGTACAGGTGATGATGTAATTGATGCCGATTTCACTGAGTCTAAGTAGTGTTTTTACGGTGAGTTAAAAATGAGTAAAAAACTCACCTTTATTTACAATAATGTTTTTTATCCCCGCAATCTTTGGAATGTGGGGATTTTTGTTCGTAGTTGCGCTGTACTAGCTTCCTATAAGAGGCGCTGAAGCGCAACTACAAACATATTTTTTCGAGAAATTCGGCATAAATGTCATCCTCTTGATTATCCCAAACCTTATCTAAAGCTGTTTCACTTGCTGTTGTCCAAAATTGCTTCTCATCTTCATCAGAAATCAACGTAATTAAAACTTTACTCCCTTCGGATAGTTGAATATCTTCTAGTAGTTCTACTTTGCCATTACGAACAATTGCCCAGATAGTTTTAAGCATTTTTTTAGCTCCAAAAAATTGGAATAAAACAAATTTAACTATTAATTCTAGCTTCTTATTTTCTGTTCTGCTTCAATATCAAACCCATACCTAAAACGCCTAAAACGCCTAAAACGCAACTTGGTTCTGGAACAGATGCAATACTCAAAGTATTAATTGCAAATGCACGATTAGGTTCTGAGGTTCTAAAAACTAACTGGGAAATATTAGCTTCATCGCTTTGAATTCCCAGAAAAACAGCAGAATTATCTAAGGCTAAAGAAGAAGTACCTGGAGTTGAAAAAGTCCCCAGCAAATTATTATCCTCATCAAAAGCAGAAACGAATGCGGTAAAGTTTAAAGTATCATATACAGCTATTTGACTACCAGCACTTTTTACTGGCTTTTCAAAAGTAATGCTCAAAGGACTTGAGTTTCCAGGAGCGGGAAAAATACCGGGTAAAAAGCCTGTAAATAGAAGATAATCGCCATTCGCGAAGTTAGTTGGAACCCCTTCAGATGCAGGTAAAGTTTGAAATACAAATGGTGGAGTTAATCCATCTACTTGAGGAATTGCAACGTTTAATCCTAAATTCCTTTGAGATGTTGCCCAAAACGAGTTGGATAGAAAATTGTCAGGATTGGCGGAACGTGGATTAAACACTTTACCTAAACTCGACCAGTCAATTTGGTCGTTACTATTTAAAGCATCTCTTTGAGAAATAAATGTAATTGCTTGGACTTTCGAGGGAACAGAAGTTATAAAGGTTGTGGAAATCGCAATAGAAAGAGTAATAGGCAATTTATAAGTTAAAAAACGCTTCGATTTGATAGTCATATTGGAATTTTGAGAAAAAGCTGCTGCTCTTTAAACTTGTAAAAGTGTAATTACCTTTATTGTTAATTGTTATGCCATCTTTATTTAAGAAGATTCCGCAAAGTCCATCCGCATCTAATCTTAAACAGAAAAACTCCTTACTGATACCTCGTTCCGAACGGCAAGGATTCTTTTTATTGTTTACTTTTATGACAACTTTGGGATGGATTGGAGGAGGAATTGCCAGTCTTGCTCTAGAAAAAATTCTGCGAGAGAATATACCCGCTGATTTCGCTCAAAATGAAATATTGTGGTACCGAATTGCAAAATTAATTGCTAGTAGTTTATTTGCATTAATTTTCGCCGCAGATCAATCCATACCCTTGAGTAAATATATATCCGGTTGGTCTTGGATGTTAGCAACCGCGATCGGCTGGTTAGTTGCAAATACAGTTTCTACAGCTTGGATTGCCTATATTTCATCGATCGCCGCATCAACAAATCAAATATCATTACAAGCAGCTATCTTTTTTAGAATATTACCAACTGCTGCTTATATTTTTTCTGCTTTATGGTTGGGTTTATTGCAATGGTTGGTGTTGCGGAGATATGTAAAAGGTGCATGGTGGTGGAATTTTGTACCGTCTATTTCATACTTTGTTATTAGTATTTCTATATTTTTAGTTTCGTTAGTACAAAATTTTATTCCAGCAATACATCGCGATATTACTTTATTTTCAGTAACCCAGGGATTAACAGCATTAATTTTAGCTGTAATTCCGGCTATTGCTTTTTGTCGCTTGCAAAAAAAAAATTATCAATAATAAATTTTGTATTAGTTTGTAGTAAGGGCTTTAGCCCTCGGTTGGAACATATAAAGCTCTGACTACGAACCAGTTATCGATTTTGGAATTTAGTTTGTAGTAAGGACTTTAGTCCTTTTGTTGGAAGAGATGAAGCTCTGACTACGAACCAGTTATCGATTTTGGAATTTAGTTTGTAGTAAGGACTTTAGTCCTTTGTTGAAAGAGCTAAAGCTCTTACTACGAACTTGTATTACCCGTTAACTGAAACTCAAAACCCCTTCTTCTGCATCCAAAGTCGCCGTCATGCCTACGGGTAAAGCGGCGTTGGGTGCTTGATGTCCGAAAGGTAAGTCGGAAACTACGGGAATACCTAAATCGCCGAGGCGATCGCGCAAGACTTCTTCTACGCTGAAGCTGGGTACATTTGGTGGTGCTTCGCAACGGGTAAAGCTACCTAAAGCAATTCCGGCTACTTTTGATAAAGCCCCGCTCATCCGCCATTGAGTTAACATTCTATCGATGCGGTAGGGTGCTTCTGTTACGTCTTCTATTGCCAAAATTACGCCGTCAAGTTGTGGCTGCATTGGCGTACCTAAGAGGTGAGTTGCGACTGTCAGGTTTGCTGGTAATAATTTACCGCTAACTGTACCACCTCCCCATCCTCTACCTTTTAAAGGTTCGAGAGATTTACCTTCTACTAAATTAAATAATCTTTGTATTGACCAAGTTGGTTCTTCGGCTAAAGTGGTCATTACAGGTGCATGAACCCCACAAATTCCTACTTTGTAAAGACTCCACAATAAAGCTGTGATATCGGAGAAACCAATTAACCATTTTGGGCAATGGGCATTGGGCATTGGGCATGGGGCATTGGAAGTTTTTTGTTGCAACATCCAACTCCATGCTTCCAAAATCCGCATAGTGCCAAAACCACCCCTAGCGCAAAGAATACCGCGACATTCGGGGTCTTGCCAAGCTGCTGCTAAATGACTGCGGCGTTTTTCGTCATTACCCGCTAAATATCCCCATCGATCTTCTATTTCCGGAATTACTTCCACTCGATAACCGCGCGATCGCCAAATTTCTACACCACTTTGAAATGCTTCAAATTCCCGCAAAGCACCGCTCGGAGCAATTACTCTTAATAAGTCGCCAGGTTGTAAAGGTTGCGGTATCAGCAAGGTTTTGGGGTGTTGATTGACTTGCATTGAAGGGTTATTTGTAATAGATACGAATGGGGAAGTTGTCATTTGTTGTTTGTCTTTCCTAGTTCACGATTGGTAAGTGTTTATCCGTAAAAATGAGATCGAAAAAATAATTAATAATTCTGAAATTTCCGCTTATTCTAAAGTTGAAAATTTAAAATGTCTATAAACCACTTTTCAAAACGTTCGCCTAATACTTCTAAAGAGAAGAGGTTTTGTACGGTATTGCGGCAAGTTTGGCGATTAATTTGACCCGACCGCTTTGTTGCTTCTATTAATCCTGCAACACTATCCGGTTCTACTAAAAAGCCAGTTTCACCGTCTTTAATAATAGATGCAGGACCGCCACGACTATAGGAAATTACTGGAACTCCACAAGCTAAAGCTTCAATTGCAACATTTCCAAATGCTTCCACCCAACGAGGTGTCATAATTAATGCCCGACATTCACGGACAACCTGCTGCATTTCTTTAGTAGACAAAAACCCTAAATAATCAAAAGGTGCATTTGGGTAATCCTGCTGAATTTTCTGCCAGTATGATTCATCTTGAATTTTACCCATAACCTTGAGAGAAATGTTAGTACTGTTTGCTACAGCGATCGCATCTTCTAAACCTTTTTCCGGAGAAATTCGACCTAACCAAGCCAATTGTTGTTTGGGTTCGCTGCAAAATTGATACAAAGATAAATCTATGCCGCTGCTTAAATAATGTATGGGGGGAGTTAATTCGGGAAAAGTAGCAGCTTGTGCGGAAGTATAAAAGCCAATCGTGCCGGGAAACTGCTTTGATATTTGCACGATAATTTGATCGAGAGCATCGGAAAGAGAACCCATGCTGACAAAATGAGCTATAGGACGTTTTAAAAAAGGTGTCAAGTAAAAAGGCAACCAATCGTAAGCAAAGTTAACAATTAGATCGTATTCACCTTCAACTTGACGAACGTAATCCCACATATTAGCTAAAACAGGATTTTCAGGCATTGCGATCGCGGCTTCACGTTCTAAACTTTGGGCAATGATTTGTAAATTTCCCGAAATCTGCATTATCGGTAAATCATCCCAGCTAGAGCCAGCAGGAGCAACAACTTGTAAATCGTGTCCCCGTCGCATAACTTCACGAGCAATATTGTACAAACTTAATTCCACACCACCACCCAACCCAGAACCAAGCGGTCCCACGGGAGTAGAAACGAACAGTAATTTCATCCGTAAATTTAAAAGCTTGATTACAAACTAAATATTAAATCCCCATGTTGCTTCGCGCTAGCAGGGTGTGAGGGGGATGGGGAGATGGCGGGATGGGGAGATGGGGAGATGGGGGGACAAGGGGAGATGGGGGTAGATAATTATTACAACTAACTCCTAACTCATAACTCCTAACTCATAACTCCTAACTCATAACTCCTAACTGATAACTGTTTACTCTTCGCTGTCTTCCCATTCTTGTGGATATTGAATTTGGGTTTCTGGTTGCTCGGATGGTAAAACACGGATGCGATTAATTTGCGAAATTGCATACCTTGCTGTTTCTTGCACTTCTGGATCTTCATCTTGTGCTGCCATTGAGAGCATTTGACTAATTTGAATCATCGTCTCATAAACACGGGTTAAGTCGCGGATGGCGTTTTTCCGCACGTCGGGACTTTCATCTTGCATGGAAACTGCTAAGGCGCGATTCATGGGTTTAAGGGTGCGAGTACCAATTTCCGCTAAAGCAGCCAAAATTAAACTGCGTTGCTGCGAGTCAGCATCAGCCATCTGCTCTACCAATGGTTGAATTGCTCGCGAATCTCCTTTTTGTCCTAATTCCCAAATAGCTTTACGTCGTTGTGTGGGATTAGAACTTTGTAAATCTCCGATTAATTCATCGACAACGTTAATTTTGGCAAGACGGGAAGTATTTTCTGTGGGAAGTAATTTTGGAGATGGTGTAATTGTCGCTGGTACATCTTCAAAATCGCTACCGGGCAAATATTTTTGTTCTTCGTTCGTATTTGTAAATTGATGTTGGGGTGGTTGAACTATGTCAGTATCATCATCCACGTAAGTGTCATTATTATGTCGCTTATATCTTAACCATTGAGCTATATAAAACAAAGTACCCGCACCAGCCAATACTCCCATCGCTATCAAAGCAAGCTTAATCAAACCGCTTAGGGAAGAATTTACTTCATCTAAAGATTCTTCCGAAACGGGTTCTGGGGTAGGTGTAGAAATATTACTAGTTTGTTTTAAAGTTTCTGTTTTTATCAGTTCCCTGGTTTGACTACCTGCAATACCATCCGCAATCAAACCGTTTTTCTGCTGAAATTCGATTACAGCATTGCGTGTAGTTGCACCAAATTGTCCATCGGCGATGCCATCGTAATAACCCAATTTTTTCAACTGGGTTTGCAGCACTTTTACATCTTCTCCGACACTACCCGCTCTCAGGTTAGAGCCCGTAGTCGCATCTGAGGAATCAGCTTGAGCAACTTTTAAGAAGGATGGCGTGCGATCGTAGTTAGCTGCAACTGCCGGATTAATGTTAAATCCAAAGCAACTAAGGTAAGTAAATATAACTATAAAAGAATGGCATCGCCTCATACAGCAAATTTCAGCAAAACAGTAGTGTAAAAGTCACCGACACAACAATAACTTTAATCTACCTAAATGTTAACTTTTTTATCGACAAAAAAATTTAATAACTAGATGAAGATGCGATATATCCCATCTCTACATTATTTACGGTAAAATTTCCGGTTCCGACTCTTTAATTGCTATTTTCAAAGGCTTCAGTTTTCGATCGGATATTTCTACAGATGGTTACGTAGTCTCAACCACTTCTGGATCGTTCTTTTGATTTAAAACATCGCGTTGATTAATTAAATAAATGCTGACTAAAGTTATCGTGACTCCCACCCATTGCAAAGTACTTAGAACTTCATTTAATAAAATATTGCCGAATATCAAAGCGAATATGGGAGTTAAAAAAGTTAAAGAACTTAAACTGGTGAGATTTCCACTAGAAGCGAAATAGAAAAACATACCATAGGCGATCGCGCTGCCAAATATAGCCGCGTAACCCAAAGCTAGCCAATCCGACGGCACTAAATTCTGCCATTGTTGGGATTCTGTGGTTGCGGAAATTCCCCACAACGGTAAACCACCGATTATCATGTGCCATCCGGTAGCGGTAACTGGATCGGCATGACGGGTTACAAACCGAATCATTACCGTTCCCACTGCCATACTTAACGCAGCTAGCAACATCAAGAATTCGCCGCTTTCAAAAAATGATTGAGAAATTGTAAATGTGGATTCGGCGGTATTAGAGAAAATACTGAAAATTAATTCATCGGGTAAACCAATTAGACTAATACCCGTAACGCCGATCGCTAACCCCAACCATCCATATAAACCGATTTTTTCCGCAAACAGCCACGAACACAACAGCGCCACGGCTAAAGGTTGTGAATCAATCATCACCGAACCCAAACCAGCACCAGTTCTAACTAAACCAGCCGCTAAAAAGCCTTGAAACAGCGCTCCATCCACCAATCCAAACAAAGCAATCCATAGCCAAGCCTGCCAACCTTTGGGTTGAGGTTTACCCATAATTGCAGCTGCAATCAAAACCAATATCCCCGCCGGTAATAATCGCAATCCCGCTAAGAAAAAAGGCGTAGTGTGCGGTATAACTCCCTTCATCGCCACCATCGCCGTACCCCAAAGGAAGAAAGGCGAAATTAATAACAATGGCTTTAAAAAATAAGAATCTACAGACGCACTTTTATTTAACTGCATGAGATTACGGATTTGATTTACGCAGGTCAAGGTTAAATTTATCTTAACTAATTATTGCGTTTTGTGAAGGGAATATTATGTTTGAGGTCAAAGGTCAAAGGTTAAGATTTTTGTAGGTTGGGTTAGGCGCATTTTAAATATTGGAAGCGATACAGGTGATTTATATTCGCGCCGTAACCCAACATCAAATTATGGTGGTTACAAAATGTTTTGACATTACTCTTAGTAAAATTGAAATCAATAAAAATTAATATAGAGAACTCCGCACTGCTACGTCTCTACAAAGGTTATGGACAACGCATATTAAATTTATGGCGATGTCTAATAGTTATAAATTACTTACTAAGGCTGTACTGGCTTATCGGGAGAAGCGAAAGGTGGCAAATCTTTAGGATCTTTGAGAGGCGCGATCTCAGGAGCATTAGAACCATACGGTAGTTTTTGTGTAGCTCGTGTTGGGGGAACTGGCACTGCTTGAGGTAAGTTCATCTTTTTGAGTTGATCTAGCGCTTCAGGATTAGCCACTGGATCGTCAGGTAAAGTCGGATCGTTAAGAAGCTCTCGTAATATTCCACCTTTAGCCGATGTTTGTGTAAGTGTTGGTACACCAGCACGCAAGTCAAAGAGATAAGCTATGTAAGCAACTCGTCTATGCCATTTCGAGTTAGC
Organism: Rivularia sp. (in: cyanobacteria); assembly: GCA_965234645.1. Taxonomy (GTDB): domain Bacteria; phylum Cyanobacteriota; class Cyanobacteriia; order Cyanobacteriales; family Nostocaceae; genus Rivularia. Next base: position 7,400,515 of record OZ248344.1, read on the forward strand.
ACCACCGCGCATATTGCTAACCTCAAAGTCCCCTTTCACAACCACTAACATTAGTGGATTATCTTGAGGCTCGTATTCGTCTGTCGGAAAACCAAGGGCTGAAAAATCATTTGTAGTAGGTTTACGAACAACCACTACATTGGACGCTCCACTTAAAACTTTAAATCGAGCCTGTGTATAATCAATTGCTACTTGTCCCACCCGTTGCGGTAATGCATCGATCAAAGAGCTTGGGGTAAAGTTAAAATTATTTTTAGCTGCCATATTAATTGATTTTTAGTTTAGCGTTTAGCGAAAATTAAGTTTTAAAATATAGCGCGATATTCGATGTTGGGTTACGGCACAAATTATAGATTTCTTGTATCGGCTTCAATATTGCTTGTGTGCCTAACCCAACCTACATTTTACTTAAGGAATTCTTTAAAGGTCCTGATTGGTTAGAATAATATATTTATTAATTGATTTTTAGTTTAGCGTTTAGCGAAAATTAAGTTTTAAAAGATAATGCGATATTCAATGTTGGGTTACGGCACAAATTATAGATTTCTTGTATCGGCTTCAATATTACTCCTGCGCCTAACCCAACCTACATTTTACTTAAGGAATTTTTTTTTAAGGTCTCGATTGGTTAGAATAATATATTTATTAATTAATTTTTAATTTTTAGTTTAGCGAAAATTAAGTTTTAAAAGATAACGCGATATTTAATGTTGGGTTACGGCACAAATTATAGATTTCTTGTATCGGCTTCAATATTACTCCTGCGCCTAACCCAACCTACATTTTACTTCCCTATTCCCCATTCCCCATTCCCTCTTTAAAATATGTCACTAACCCGCGCTGACTTGGAATCTAGCCGTTTGCATCAAATGATTTCGCAATCGGGTTTGGCTATGCAAGTATTAAGCGAAAGCCAGTTAAAAGAATCTATTCGCGTTACGTTAAAATCCCATAAACCAAATACTGATGTTTGGCTGTTCGCTTATGGTTCGTTAATTTGGAATCCTGTATTTAATTTTATCGAGCGTCGCGTAGGAACTGTTTACGGTTGGCATCGCCGCTTTTGCTTGCGGGCATTAGTTGGTAGGGGGACTCCTGAGCATCCGGGTTTGGTGCTGGGTTTGGATTCTGGGGGTAGCTGTCGCGGCGTTGTTTATCGTATTCCTGCTGCTGACGTACAGTCAGAATTATTGCTGCTGTGGCGGCGAGAAATGGTAATCGGTTCGTATATTCCCCGTTGGGTAAAGGTAGTTAATGGTACCGACGAAGTAATGGCGATCGCATTTATCATCAACCGCCATCATCCAGATTACGCCGGTAAAATGTCTTTTGAAACCACAGTTAATACTATTGCCACAGCCAAAGGTGAACTCGGTTCGAGTGCCGAATATTTAATGCAAACGGTTAAAGGATTAGAAACAGTAGGAATAGAAGATAAACAACTGTTGCAATTGCATTCTGCTGTATTAGCACAACAGAATTCGTAATTATTGAGAATTACTAATTAATTGACTTTTTTGATTTAGCAATTCTTGGACATCCGCAGGTAGTTGTGCAAAATCTTGGTTTTGTATTGCGTTTTTAGCAAGTTCTACCTGTATTTCGATGGCAATATCTTCTAGTTTCGTCTCTTCATGATGGTACATTTCTGTATTAGGAATCCACCATTCAAAAATCACATCTAAATTTGAATATAGTCGGCATTTGACGATTTTTTCGTATTCTTCGCCAAATTTTCCTAAGTATCTGCCAATTTCTGTTTTTGTCATTTTATTTACCCTTTGTAGTTGTTTTTGAGATATAAGTAAGTCGGTGTTAAAAAATCAAGGTATGTCATTGCGAGTGGAACAAAGTGAAACGAAGCAATCCCAGGGGTTTGATGATTGTTTACATCCTGTTACATGCCAAGGGGTTTATTTGTGCCGACTTATTTAGCGATCGTATCTAAATTTTAATGTTTTGAGGTTTTAAGATACTCGTTCTTTTGGAAGAATCGGGTTTTTGTTACAGGCAAATTTAGTATAGTTTTTAGCTTTTATGAATTGAGTATTCGAGTTATTCGTCTTCTTTCTCATCCGCCTTCTTGTTGCAAACCCCTGGTTAATAGCATAAGTCCATTAAAATGGACTGGGAGAATATAGCTATTTTTACAATATTTTTATATAGTATTTTAATTGAATTCCTGCTTATATTTATCCATAAAAGCACTGATGCGAAAGTATTATTTTTACATTTAAAACGGTAAGTGAACTACTTTTTTAAATAAGTTTAATAATTGGGAGCGTTGAATGCCTGTAGGATTACCAGAATTTGTTGAAAACCCAGAGAATCGTTGCCCAGTAGTTTTATTACTCGACACTTCAGGCTCGATGTGTGGGGAACCAATTCAAGAGTTAAATCGAGGTATTACTGCTTTTAAAGAAGATGTAGTCAAAGATGCTCAAGCGTCTTTAAGTGTGGAACTTGCGATCGTCACCTTTGGCGGATCGGTGCAGTTGATTCAAGATTTTACAAGTATTGATAATTTTAACCCCCCGCAACTGGAAGCAAATAGTCAGACTCCAATGGGTGAGGCGATCGAGTACGGTTTAGATTTACTTGAAACACGTAAATTAATTTATAAAGAAAACGGTATTTTATACTATCGCCCTTGGGTATTTTTGATTACCGATGGAGCGCCAACGGATTACTGGCAATCTGCGGCACAGCGGGTAAGGGAGGCTGAAGAACAACGCCGACAATGTTTTTTTGCGGTTGGTGTCAAAGGTGCGGATATGAATACTTTAAGACAAATCGCACCGCGTGAACCGATGATGCTTAACGGTTTGGATTTTCGTTCTATGTTCGTTTGGCTTTCTACCTCGATGAAACGAGTATCTGGCGGTAAAGTTGGTGAAGCAATTGCATTACCGGCTGTTGGATGGGGACAAGTTGCGACGTAATCGTGTTAATGCCGATATCCGCCCGCACCCTAGAAGGGTGGGGCTACACTTACAAAGCCCGCCTGCGCGGGCTAAATAAGGCAATTTAGCTAGGTATGTAAGTCAAAAATAAATATTAAATTCATTTGAGGAAATATTGTGAGTTGGAAAGCAATTGCACGTTATGAAGTTGGAATTAGTCACCAAAAGCATGAATTACCTTGTCAAGATTTCGCGGATTTTCGCACCTTTGATGATGTAATTATTGGAGCAGTTGCTGATGGTGCTGGTAGTGCTAAATATTCGGATATTGGCGCTAGATTAGCTGTTGAAGCAGTGCTTGAATATTTTACAGAATTTAGTCAACCTGTTCAAAAACGTCTTCAAAAACTAAAATGTAGGGAGCAAACTTTTTCTCAACCGCTTTCTGAGAAAACAGCCAAAAAGCGATTTAAAAATGCTCTTGAAAAAGTAAATACAGCTTTGCAACAACAAGCAGATAGCAAGGATTACGCTCTTGAGGATTTGGCTTGCACGCTGTTGGTTTTTGTTGCGACTCCTGACTGGATTGCGGCTATGCAGATTGGGGATGGATTTATTGTAGTGCGTTCCCAAGACTCAGAATATCAGATGCTTTTTCAACCAGATAAGGGAGAATTCGCTAACGAGACAACTTTTGTTACTTCAACCAATGCCTTGGATGATATGCAGATAAAAGTTTTTTCGGAAAAACCAGAATTTATCTGTGCTTCCACTGATGGATTAGAAAAAGTAGCAATTCGTTTTTCTGATTGGAAGCCTTTTCCACCTTTCTTTAAACCGTTACAAGAATATCTCCAAGAAACCGAAAAACCTGAAGAGGAAGACGAATATATATCAAACTTTCTCAAGCTAGAACAACTCAATGCTCGTACTGACGATGATAAAACCTTGCTTTTATGCTTATTTGATAACAGTAAATTTTAATGAAAGCTTACATACGTGCTGATAATGGTCAATCTATTACTTTAAATAACCAAATTGCCAGCAGTGGTGAAGGCGAGGTTTGGCAAACTAATCTCAATGGTTACATAGCAAAAATTTACCACAACCTACCAAGTTTTGAGCAAGTACAAAAGCTTGAGGTGATGTTAGCAAATCCTCCCAAAGAACCAAATGCTCATCACAATCATATTTCTTTTGCTTGGTGTAAGTCGCTTTTAAAAGACAGTAAGGGTAATTATGTAGGCTTTTTGATGCCAGAAATTAAAAATGCTAAAGAATTAATTGATATATATAATTCTCAACGTCGGAAAAGACTTAAGCTTGAAATTGATTGGCGTTTCTTACACACCACAGCTTTGAATATCGCCTCACTTATTGAAGCAATTCATGCAAAAGGCTACGTGTTAGGTGATATTAAACCGCAAAATATCTTAGTTAATAACCGGGCTTTACCTTCAATTATTGATACCGATTCGTTTCAAGTTAGCAATTCTCAAACGGGTAAAGTTTATCGCTGTTTGGTAGGTTCGGAAGGTTTTACACCCCCGGAATTGATTGGAAAGGATTTTGCTACTATCAATCAAACAGAAATTCACGATCGTTTTCGCCTAGCAATGATAGTTTATCACTTATTGTTTGGCGATTCTCCTTTTAGCGGACAGTGGAAAGGAGCAGGAGAAATACCGCAACCTAGCGAACTAATTCGTCAGGGATTTTGGCTTCATGGACAAAATAGTTTAATTAAACCAGTAGAAAGAACTATTTCGCTTGATGTTGTTCATACACAAATTCAGCAAAACTTTATCAGATGCTTTAGCCACGGATATCAAAATCCTAATTCACGTCCAACCGCTAGAGAATGGGTATCAGCGCTAAAACTTGCTGTCAACGAATTAAGTTTGTGTGGGAAAGTCGATAGTCACTATTACAACCGAAGTTCGGGTAAATGTTATTGGTGCGATCGCGCTTCACATCTTGGTGTAGATATCTTCCCTGCAACTAGTAAACCAAAACGGATACCTGCCAATCAAACCGACATTTTTCAACATCTTTTTAACAGTTTAGGGCAGAAAACAGAATTAGAAAGGGCAAACAATAGCAAAGAAACAGGTGGGAACAACTTTCCTGCAACTGGTAAATCGAAGTCTCAATCTAACGCTACCGTACCGACATCGGTATCTAAAGTTTTTGCTGCGACTGATATTTTGGAGTTAGTTAAGCAAATTGGTTATGAAGTTACAGTAGTAGGTCAAGTAATTGATACTTGTTACCATAATAAAATTAGAAAAATTTTATTTATTAACTTTAATAATTTTACAACTTCTGTCAGGGGCTATAATGCATTCCAAGTCATAATATTTGATGAATGTATACAAGATTTTTTGAAGTCATTTATAAATAATAATGATTATATTAAAGTTAAAGGTAAAATTGAAATTTATCAAAAACCTAACGCCATGATGCTACAAATAGTCGTTCGCGATCTCAATCAAATAGACTTTATCTCTATGCAAGAAGCTTATACATTACTTAAATCATTAAATAATACATCAACAACATTAAAAAAAAACTTAAACCAAATTAGTTTAAATCAACAATCAACTCATACAAATTTAAGTTCAAATAATTCTCAATCGTCTGTGATAAATGTAGGTGACAAAATACAAGTTACAAATTCTTCACATCCGAAATATTTAAATATAGGAACTGTAGTTAAGTATCGTTCACTTCCTTCAGGGCAATTAAGTTTAGAAGTAGATTTTGATGGGCAGAAAATAGAATTTGAATATACGGATGTTGTTAATTTAGGTCAGAATCAATCAGCCGGGTTTTCTAATAAAAAACAGAAAAGTAATGAAGATACTTCAGAGATATTTATTGCAATAATAGGTCAAACAATATACTGCTTTTTTTTATTTCGGGCAGCAAGTCTTTTTTATGAAATAGCAGATAATGTAAATAAACGCATTGCTTCGGAGCCGCAATATTTATGGATTAATATTATTGCTATCGGACTTTTCTATTGCCTTGCATTATTTTTTATAGGATTGTTAATAATCATGTGTTGGGGAATAATGAAAAACCTTGCCGAACTTTACGATTAGTTATTTATATATAGATGTTGGATTTCGTTTCTCAATCCAACATACATAAATCTATTACCCCAAAAATTCATCTCCGAACGGTTATGAACTTCTACAAAAGCAAGTGACGAATTTAGCGGAGTTCCCTTTAAAATAAAAGAAAAAAAATTAGAAGTATTTTATGACTAACAAAGAATTACTAATCCAAGAAATAGAAACTTTACCACCGGAATTATTTGCAGAAGCACTCAATTTAATTCGCAGTATTAAAAATAGTCATACAGAAAAGGAATTAGAAATAGCACAGCAAAAAGCTGTTTCTTCAAATGATTCTATTGATTCTGAGAATGAAGAACAACTTACATATCGTCCTGCTTCCGGACGTTCTATTCTCCGACACGCGGGAACTTGGCAAGGTGATGATTTCTCAGAATGTCTTCAATCAGTATATGCTACCCGTGGTAAAGCTAAATTTGATGAAGAAAATCCATTTGAATAATGTATTTATTAGATACCAATCACTGTAGTGCGATTATTTTAGGTGAACCAAATGTTATCAGGCGCGTGAATGAAGTCGGAGAAGATAATATTTTTACTTGTGTAATTGTGCAGGGTGAACTCACATTCATGATGGAAAAATCTCAACGTAAGGAAACTAATTTAGCTCGATTAGCACAATTTTTATCAGATATTCGCATCTATCGCATTACAGAAGAAACAGCAACTATTTATGGTCAAATTAAAGCAGCTTTATTCAATCAATTTGCACCCAAAGAAAAAAGTAAACGAAGAAAAACTAAAGTTACAGAGTTAGGTTTTGATGAAAACGATATATGGATAGCAGCTATCGCTTTACAAAATAATTTAACTGTCGTTTCTAGAGATAGCGATTTTTTGAGAATTCAACAAGTCAAAGCTTTATCACTAGAATCTTGGATTTAAAATATTAGGTTACGCCTTCGGCACGCTATGCGAACGTTCCTCAACCCAACCTACATAAAATAATAAATATTTAGTCCATTTTAATGGACTTCCGCTATTAGCCCGGAAATTGATTTCCGGGCGGTTATGGGCTTCTACTGTTAGCTGCGAAAAATTATTTGGTGTTTACACATAAGTTAAAATTTCACTCTAATTTCGGCTTCCCTCTCCTTACTAAGGAGAGGGATTGAGGGTGAGGTTTTATATTTAATTCGATCCAACTTACAACAATACAACCTATAAGTACTTAGACAAAATTAATTGTGTATTTGTCATTGCGAGTGGAACGGAGTGGAACGACGCAACCTCAACACTTTGAGATTGCTTCGCTGTCGCTCGCAATGACATAAATATTTTTGTCCATTTACTTATAATGGTGCGTTGCGCTAACGCGACAACACACCCTACAAAACTACGAATCTAACTAACCTCTCTACAAACTCGCGATCAATTTAACCCCAAAGACTTCCTCAAATATCAATTTGCTATAGCTCAAACTCCAAAGCTCGATCGCACAATCATCATCTACACGATGGGGAATAACTTTTAAATATAATTCTTTATCATGTTTACCATAATCGCATTCAATTCTCGATACTGCCCCAATTTGTCTTCTATCGAGGGATGTTGCTAATCTCAACAGCGGACTCAACTGTTCTACCATTAACTTATGCTCTTTTGCAGTTAAATTTTGAAAATTTTCATGCTTTTTCTTGGGCTGAGATTTACGATGATAACGCGCTAAATTAGCGATAATTTCGATTTCGGTTTCGTTATAACCCAGCAATCCACTGTTACGAATTAAATAATATGAGTGTTTGTGATGGGAAGAATGACTTATATAATGTCCGCAGTTGTGTAATGTAGCCGCAGCCCATAATAAAAATCTTTGTTGATTTCCCCATTCGTGTAAATGACCTTTGGTTTGGTCAAATAATGATAAAGCTAGTGTTGCTATTCGTTCGCTATATTCTAGATCGACATCATATTTTTTGGCGATTTTTTCTACGCCTCGCTGTCTTATCGTACTTTGGAAACGCAGACGATTATCTATTAAATCGTGCGCTAACATCCAATCTACTATCACTCCTTCTCGTAACGCCCGTTCGCAGGTGGTTATCGATTCTACACCTAAAAGTGTCATTGCCTCTTGTAAAATTACTGCACCTGCCAGTATAACTTCTGACCTTTTTTCTGGCATGGCTGGTATCTCTGCTCGTTCGGAATTAGTCATTTTCCGCAAGTTCGATACTATTTCCTGCAAGTCTTTTAAACTGAAGCTGTAACCGTTTAATGTTGAAGGAGTAGAATCGGATGCATCTTTTGCATGGATGTTAGCTAAGGTTTCGATGGTTCCCGAAGTTCCTACCAAACGGATTTGTTCGCCAATATTAACGTTTGACAAGACTTCTTCTACGGGACGTTCGAGCATTCCCCGTGCATAGGCTTTAAGATAGTTAAATTCTTGGTCGCTAATTGGATCGGTGGTAATCAATTCGCTGGTTAACCTTACTGCACCTACTTTAGTACTATTAAGACAACGTTCCTCGTGAGAATCACCTAAAATTAATTCCGTGGAACCACCGCCAATATCAATAATAGTATGGGCTTCGTTGTTAAATTCCATTCCTGAAAGCACGCCTAAATAAATCCGTCGCGCTTCTTCTTGTCCGGAAATTAAATCAACATCTAAATTTAACTCTCTTTTGATGCGGTACAAAAATTCTCTACCGTTGGGTGCTTCTCTTATAGCGCTAGTTGCTACGGCAATTACGGCTTCAGCATCTAAAGTTTTGGCAATCTCTTGAAAACGCCTCAAAGCATTTATCGTCCTTTCCATGATCTTGAGCTTGAGATTTCCCGTCTCAATATCGCGATCGCCAAGTCTAACGGTTTCTTTCTCTTTACCGATGATGCTAAAAGATGGTAATGATGGTTCAATTCGTACAATAACCATGTGTACCGAGTTGGTACCTAAGTCTATAGCAGCAATTATGCGCTCAGACTCAACGTTTTGATTGGGAATATCCTCTGTTGTCATAACTGAATTAATCATTTGGTTTTTTCTATAAAACGTTGTAATAATTAGTTGTTCGGATTCCTATGGGTACAATAATTTGATTTAGGCGTACAAAACAAATTAATCTGAACAAATTTCAATAATTGTGACTTTAGGTTGCATTCAACAATCAACTCATGCTGTTGTTCCACAGCGTCACCATAAAGCATTCAGAAACAGTTTAGTTTTTATTCGGTTGTTATTTTGTTTTATAGATATCAAATAAAGTTATTCTATAGTTGTTAAGAAGTGTAAATTAAATCATATTGATAGTTTTTCGATCGCTATGGTTATTCAGGCAGAAAAAATTGAATCTACTTTTAGTAAAATAATCCGACTTCTACGGTGGAATAAACCAGAAGGAAGATTAATCTTAATGATTCCTGGTTTATGGGCGGTATTTCTAGCAGCAGAAGGAAAACCCCCTTTACCATTGGTAGGAGTAATCATTTTGGGTACTCTCGCTACAAGTGCAGTTGGGTGCGTTGTCAACGATCTGTGGGATAAAGATATAGATCCCGAAGTTGAAAGAACAAAAAACCGTCCCCTCGCTTCTCGCGCTCTGTCTGTAAAAGTCGGAATAGTTGTAGCGATAGTAGGAATGGCTTGTGCTGCAATTCTCGCTTTTTATCTTAATCCGCTTTCCTTTTGGTTGTGCGTTGGGGCAGTGCCGGTAATCCTGCTTTATCCCGGTGCAAAACGGGTATTCCCCGTACCTCAGTTAGTCCTTTCTATTGCTTGGGGTTTCGCCGTACTAATTAGTTGGAGTGCAGTTACACAAAACCTTTCACAACCAACTTGGCTGCTGTGGGGTGCGACTGTATTGTGGACGTTAGGATTTGATACACTTTACGCCATGAGCGATCGCGAAGATGACAAACGCATCGGTGTCAATTCCAGCGCTTTATTTTTCGGTAACTATGTTGAAATAGCGATCGCTGTCTTCTTTATTGGAACAGTTGGTTTATTAATTTGGTTGGGAATAGTTACACATCTTAATATTGCGTTTTGGGTGAGCGTTGCGATCGCGTTTGCTGGTTGGGCATGGCAATATTTACGTTTGAAAAAGACAGACTTACCAAATGCAGCTTACGGTGAAATGTTCCGACAAAACGTTTGGATTGGGTTTATTTTGTTAGGGGGAATGATCGGTGGGAGTTTCTGGAGTTAAGAGTTAAGAGTTAAGAGTTAGGAGTTAGGAGTTAGGAGTTAGGAGTATTATTCCGGCGGTTGAAACCACATTTACACAAGCGAAACCCGCAGTAAGGCGGGTTTTAAAATAATTATTCCACGCAGGTGGAATTTGCCTGTGTAGCCGTGGTTTCAACCGCCAGGTGCGGCACATTAAATCGCCAGGTTGATTCAATGATTTAATGTTTTATCCGGCGGTTGAAACCGCATCTACACAAGGGAAAACCGCAGTAAGGCGGGTTTTAAAATAATTATTCCACGCAGGTGGAATTTGCCTGTGTAGCCGTGGTTTCAACCGCCAGGTGCGGCACATTAAATCGCCAGGTTGATTCAATGATTTAATGTTTTATCCGCCAGGTTTTTGAACAACAACCGAAATTCCACCGATCTTATCTAAAAATTTAGTAGATATATCTAAAGCTAGATGCGTAATTTTACGAATAATATTACTAGTTGAATATATATCTATTTGATTAATTAAAATTTTGGATTCGATGAAGCAAGCATATATATTGAAATTCGCCACGATAGCTTTACTATCTTTGGGAGGTGTGGGAGTTGTCGGGGGAGGTTTCTTTTTTACACAAGCTCTTAATAATAAAAAATCAACTGAGATAGTAATAGATAGCTCAAATTATCAAGATATTCGTCACAACACCTGGTCTAATCAAACACAAATAAAACATTTTCCCGCCATCATTCCCAGCGTTGCTAAAGATGTGCGGGTTATTTATTATCCGGGTTCTACTGAATACGGTAGAATTTTTCAACTGAGGATGAAATTACCGAAAGAACAGATAAATAAAGCACTGAGTAAATATAAGAATATAGCCAAATATAAATTTCATGGTGGCGATACAAACGATCACGCAAATCAGGAAAATGGCGTACCTACAACCTTTTTATATACCAGCGATTTACAAGCAGAAACCTTTCCAACGACTTACGAAATATTAGTATTAAACGCAAATAATCGCGGTACCTCTGACGACTTCTCCTGGAATCATGGAGACAGCTATGGAGTTGCAATTAATAGTACGAGTTCAGAAATTGTTTATTGGGCTGAAGAGTGGTGAGGGAATTTTGGCAACGGATGTTTTTTTTGCAACGGATGTTTTTGCTTTTTATTATTAGATAAAGATTCGTACTAAAGCATTTATTACAAACATTTACAAACAATGAGAAAAATCATCATCGGCGTGATGGGAGTCGGAGATAAAGCAACGTCAAATGATTTAGAAAATGCCTATAAATTAGGACAAATGATTGCTCAACAAGGTTGGGTTTTGTTGACTGGCGGTAGAAAAGCTGGCGTAATGGATGCTGCTTCTCAAGGTGCAAAGTCTGTTGATGGTTTAACTATTGGTATTTTACCGAGTAAAGACGATCGAGGAATTTCCGAAGCGGTGGATATTGCAATTTTTACAGATATGGGAAATGCAAGAAATAATATCAACGTGCTTTCTTCTGATGTCATAATTGCTTGTGGAATCGGTGCGGGTACGGTTTCAGAAATTGCCTTAGCTTTGAAAAGTCATAAAAAAGTGATTTTGTTGAATGAGGATGAAGAAAGCAAAGTTTTTTTCAAGAAGCTTTCACTGGATAATATTTATATTGTTGAAAATGTAGAAGCAGCTATATCAAAAGTAAAAGCGATTTTGAGATGAAATAAATACACGAATATTTGCTAAATTTATTTGCGATCGCTAATTGGATTATCGGAAACTATCTGAAAAATATCATCTAAAAAAGCTTCATATTCTATAGGCTCATCTGGTAAAAACGTTAAATATATTTGAATTTCATAGTTATTTGCAGGTAATATTCGTATTTCTATTTTTAGCTTCCCTTTCTCCCAACCTTGCCCGCTACTTCTCAAAACTTGGCAACTTTTAATATATTCATGTTGAATTTCAGCTAAATCTATTTTTGTCTTACCAATAGGTATACTGCTAAAAAATTCTAACATCGAAGCACCGGGATGAAAGCTATTATATTCATAAATATGTCTTTGCAATTTCTCTTTAATATTTTCTTCTACTAGCTGTTCAATTCTACTAACTTTAAATGTATCTTCTCCTAAAAGTACAACATCATCTGATTCTAAAAGTATAAAATTAGTATTCATATTAATATGACAAAAAAAAATCAGTAATAAAGGCTCTTATCCTTATAAATTAAACTGATTTACGGAGATAATCTGCCAATTTGCTGACAAATAATAACTTCCCTTCCGCTCTCAAACTACCATCTATCTTCAACTTCTTTCCTCTGTCTTGAAAAGTTGTTCATGGGGGAGACCCCCAAGACCACACTTTTCGCTGCGCTCTTTGCGCCTAGTAAGGTTTTTTATCTTCCAAACTAATCAACAACACAAACATCCGTTGCACACAAACCAGAAAATTCCATAGTTTCCACAACTAAAGTATCTAAATTAACTTTGCGAATTGCATGATTGTTTGTATCGGCTATATATAAATAACCATCAAAAATACTTACTCCTGAAGGTTCAGAAAAACCATCTCCCAACACACTTGTACAATTACCCGTAACCGGATTTACTAACTTAATTTTGTGGTTATACGTATCGGCTATCCACAAATTACCATCAGCAAATTCTATTCCCAAACAATGCTGCAATCTGACATTAAAACCTTGCCCATCAACATCACCAAAAGCATTTAAATCGCCGCTACCGCAAATTGTTCTTACTTGCTGCGTCTCTAAATTAATACCGCGAATCGAACTAACTTCACTATCAGCAATATATAACTCCTTACCATTAGTAGCAATACCGCTAGGTTGAGCAAAAGCAGATTCAGAAAGCGAAGCATCAAAGCAAGATTCCGCACCTCTACCAGCGTAGTTTTTAATAATATTGCTTGCTAAATCTAATTCCCAAATTTGATGACAGCCAGCCATTGCAATAAATAGCTTATTTCCCAACTTTATTAAATCCCAAGGAGAATTAAGACTTTCTTTAATACCAGCAATAGTTTCTACTTTTTGACTTTTAAAATCAACTTTTCGTATAGCATGATTTTCTGTATCGGCTACATACAAAATATTATTTAATTTATCAAAAGCCATTCCTTGAGGAGAAGAAAATTCTGCTTCTTCAAAGCTGCCATCTTTTAAACCACTACCGCTACCAATTAAATATAAAACTTTCCCATTTAAATCACTTACAACAATACGATTATGCCCGGAATCAGCAATGAATAATTTAGAATCAGCGGCTAAAACTTTACCGGGGAAAGCTAAAGGTGTAATTAAAGGTGTTTTATCTTTTTCTAAAATTAAATCAAATTCTTGAAAATTAATCGTACCCTTTGATTGATGTAGTTGAATTAACTTTGAAATTAACTCATCCAAAATCTGACGTTTACCTTCACCTATTAACGAAGCTACCACATAACCTTGCGGATCGATTATCGCAAAAGTAGGATAAGCCTTTACAGCATATTCTTGCCAAACTCGAAAATCGCGATCGATTAAAACTAGGTGTTCGATGTTGTAACGTAAAACGGCTTGACGAATATTTTCGGTTTCTTTCTCATTATCGAATTTAGCCGAATGTACCCCAATAACCGTAATGCTATCTTTGTATTTTTGTTCGAGATATTTTAAATCTGGTAAAACGTGCAGACAGTTAATACAGCAATAAGTCCAAAAATCAAGAATTACTATCCTTCCCCGAAGTTGTTTTAACGAAAAGGGTTTTTCAGTATTTAACCAAGGATAATTTTGTGGTAATTCCGGTGCGCGAATACGAGACATTTATAAATAGGGAATGGGGAATTGGGAATTGGGAGTTTGTAGTTTCGCGGCTAACGCACCGTTTTACTACAAGATGATTAAGAAAAAAACCGCAGAGACGCAGAGAGCGCAGAGGAAAGAAGTAAAGAGAGAGCCAATACGAGACATTTATAAATTGGTAATTCGTAGGGTGTGTTATGCAGCGATAAATGATTCGGATTGTGACAAAATAATTATTCGCGGTTAACGCACCGTCTTGCTACAAAATAATTGAGAAAAAAACCGCAGAGGCGCAGAGAGCGCAGAGGAAAGAAGTAAAGAGAGAGCCAATACGAGACATTTATAAATTGGTAATTGGGCATTGAGAATTAGAAGGTTTTTAACCCGCCTTACTGCGGGTTTCGCTTGTGTAGCAGCGGTTTCAACCGCCGGGTAAAAGATGAAAACCGAATTTCTCTACAACGCTTTAATCATCAACAAACAGGGATTATCATCCCAAATTCGACCGAATTCTTCAATTGGTTTAAATCCCATTTTGAAATAAAAAGCTCTTGTTAATCCATAATATTTATCGGGATGCGATTCACCAAGGGTTTTAACTTGTAAATATTCAACGCCATTTTGTTTAAGAAATTTCTCTGCTATTTCTAATAAACAACTTCCAATAGCCTTTCGATGTAATTGAGGAAGTACACCCATAACGTATATTTCAGCAGCAAATTGATTGTGTTGTTTAATTGTCAAAAATCCTACGGCTTTACTATCTCCCATCGCAACAAATGTCGGAAGTTGTTCGATATCTTTCACATATTTAACAATTGCTGCTTCAATTCCAAACCATTGAGGTAGAGAGCGCAGTATTTCTTCACAAACGCTCCCTTTACCTAAAACAGGTTTTTGAATAACAAAATTCACTGTTTTATTACTATTTAATTAATTCCCGATACTAATGTAAATTATGAAGACGTTGCAGTGCAACGTCTCTACATTTTCACATTAAAATTGAAACAATGTTTACCGATCGATTACGGGTACAGATGGTACTTCAATATCAGGTGTTGGTACGGGAGTTACACGTTGAGGAAGATTGAAATATTCTCCTAATCTTTCAGTTGTAGGCTGTTTCGCTTCTGGAGTTATTTCAATTCGAGGTTCTAGTATATCCGGTTGCGTTACTGGAGGTTCGTTTTCTAAAGGTTCGACAATTTCGGGTAATGTCGGTGGTAAATCCGGAGTTGGTTCTATTTTTGGTTCCACATCGCGATTCAAATATTTATCGAATCTTGTTTTTGCTGGTATTTCTTTTGTTTCTGCTTCCGGTGTTATCTCTGGTATCGGAGTTTCAAGAATTTCTGGAATTGGTTGCAAATCCGTTTCGGATTGCGGAGTTTTAATTACTTCCGGAATTGGTTTTTTATCTTCTTGCCGACGTTTAAATCTATTAAAGAATCCATCAGGTTCTGATTTTTCTGCTTGAGGTGTAATTTTCTCTTCTTCACCATTCTCGAATCGATTAAAATATCCATCTTCTAATTCTTTTAGTTGAGGTGTAACTGGAATTGGTGTTACTTCTTCAGGTTGCTCTTCTATTTTTGGAATTGGTGTTACCTGTGGTGTAGGATTTTTAATCACTTCTGGAATTGTTTTGTTATCTTCTTCCCGACGCTTAAATCTATTAAAAAATCCACTAGGTTTTGATTCTTCTGCTTCACCACGTTTGAATCTATTAAAGAATCCATCAGGTTTAGATTCTGGTTTTTCTCGATCGGTTTCTAATTTCGGTGTTTCAATGACTTCTGGAATTGTTTCTTCTAAAGGAGTTTCTAATTCCGGTGTTTCAATGACTTCTGGAATTGTTTCTTCTAAAGGAGTTTCTAATTCCGGTGTTTCGATTACTTCTGGAATTGTTTCTTCTAAAGGAGTTTCTAATTCCGGTGTTTCGATTAATTCTGGAATTGGTTTTAAAGTACTTTCAGGTTGTGGAGTTGGTGTTTTATCTTCACCACGCTTGAATCGATCAAAAAATCCACCTGATTCTTCTTCAATATTTTCGGGAGTTACTTCTGTTGGTACTTTAACTGCATAATCTGAGTCTACAATTGGGCGTAATTCTTCAGATGAAAGTTCTCCTCGAACAATTTTTGCAAGGGTGTCTTTACCTTTAGGTTCATAATTAATAACTCTAACGGTACTGTTAAAAGCGTTTTTAAATGGATTACCTTGATTATCTAGAAATTCTAGTTTTACCCAATTTTGACCTGAGTTGAAACCTTTAAGATATAACGATTGCCATCTATCAATAATAAAACTTTCACCGTTAATGGTGCAGCGAATTCGCCAATCTGCGATCGCGCTATCGGGATTATTTTTAGCCAGAATATGTAAGGGAGCGTTGGTTAAATAAAAATCAACTAAAATCGGTTCTGCACCATAACTACCTTGGGGACTGTTGTAAGTTAATGTTGGCAGGCTCGTATCTGGATTGTTATCATCGCTCTTGGTAAATACGTGAAATGTGGTTTGAGCGTAGGCACCTTCATTTTTAAAGCTTTCATGCCAAGCACGAGAAGCAAAGACGCGCAAAGTATGGGTACCCGGAGATAAATCCGATAACTCCAAAGGTTGATTTAGATCGTAGATTTCTAATCCAGGTTGATTATCTAAAATTACTTCTAAATGCGAACCTAATTTGTATTGTGCGTCTTTGAATATCGGTAAATCTTTAACTTGTAAGCGAACTTTTAATTTATCTGATTGCAATACCTCATCTGGTTGAGGGTTGAGTATTTGTACCTGTGGCTGATAAATTTCTAAAGTTTGACGTAATTCTTGAATAACTTCGGGGGGCGCAACTTCAGAGATTTTGCTGGAAAGTTGCGCGTTTTTTTCTTGTACTGGTTTTTCAGATAATTGAATCGATGCATCCTGACTAACTGCTTTACCACCACACGCAGTTAAACTTAATACCAGCAGACCTATAATTAAGCTCTTAAACAGCGCGTATCTCTTCCGAATCAGCTTTATTAACGCTTTCATATTTCACCCGGTATACTCAACAACTTATATCTTGACTCGAATCATCCTATAACACTAAGTCCTATTAAACCGGGTTTTTTATCGCCGGAGAAACCCGGTTACTACAACACTAATTGAAAATTATCTATAAATTTGATTTTCTTTAATACTCAGCATTTCTGTTCCCCCTTCCCAATATCCACAAGTAATTTGTAAATCAAACTCGATTCCTATATTTTGACAGCGGGCTAAACAGCTTAATGATAAAAAACTTTATATTTTATATATTCTTCTTCAACGATGCAATGCATAAAATCTATACTTAAAAATATCTATTTACAATAATTTACATTTTAAATTTGATTGATATCTATACGTTTCTCCGAAGTATCAATTTTACCTATAGATTTTATTGATGCTTGTTGTAAACCCTTTACTATATGGTTGTTTCAGGCATTGTAACTATGATGATAAAACAGTCATTAGCGATCGCGCATTCATGACCTCAGATGGTAATGGGGGGATGAAATCGATCGATTGTTGCTGTTTGTAAAAAAAATATATAAACTATTGACATTTTGACCAAGGCGAAAGCTTGAAAGGTCGATCGGGCAAAAATTATCAAAGTTTTAATTATTGTTAATTTAACGCTCACAATAGGGGGTAGATGATTCTATAATTCAACGAGAAAGCAATAAACCGCATAGAGTCTTTGCTGCTGAAAAAAGCATATGAGTTGGAAACGCTCCGGCGTGAAATCTCTGATGTAAAGACAACTAGTGGAATAAATCCTCAGTCCTTTTTATAGAGAGGAGGTCGAATGACAATTAGTCCTCCGGAGCGAGAGGAAAAGAAAGCAAGAATCGTCGTTGACAATGACCCGGTACCAACCTCGTTCGAGAGATGGGGCAAACCAGGACATTTCGACAGAACCCTTGCTAAAGGTCCAAAAACCACTGCCTGGATTTGGAACCTGCACGCACTCGCCCACGATTTTGATTCACATACAAGCGATTTAGAAGACATATCCCGCAAGGTATTTGCAGCCCACTTTGGACATTTGTCCATAGTATTTATCTGGCTGAGCGGGATGATATTCCACGGCGCTCGTTTTTCCAACTACGAAGCTTGGTTAATGGATCCGTTAAATATCAAGCCAAGCGCTCAAGTAGTTTGGCCAGTAGTTGGTCAACAAATATTAAATGGTGATGTTGGTGGTGGATTCCACGGAATTCAAATCACTTCTGGTTTATTCCAGGTATGGCGCGGTTGGGGTATAACTAGCTCCACTCAGCTATATGCAACAGCCATCGGCGGCTTGGTAATGGCAGGCTTAATGCTATTTGCAGGTTGGTTCCACTATCACAAACGCGCTCCCAAATTGGAATGGTTCCAAAACGTGGAGTCGATGCTCAACCACCACTTATCAGTGTTGTTGGGTTGTGGTTCCTTGGGCTGGGCTGGGCACATAATCCACGTATCTTCACCAACTAACAAGTTGTTAGATGCGGGAGTCCCCCTCAAAGACGTGCCGCTGCCTCATGAGTTCATTTTGAACAAAGACCTGTTGACAGAGCTTTATCCCGGCTTTGCCAATGGATTAGCGCCTTTCTTCACCTTGAACTGGGGTCAATATGCAGATATTTTGACCTTCAAAGGCGGTTTAAATCCCGTGACTGGCGGTTTGTGGATGACAGACATTGCCCATCACCACTTGGCGATCGCGGTAGTGTTCATCGTTGCCGGTCATATGTACCGTACCAATTGGGGTATCGGTCACAGCATTAAAACCATTTTAGAAAATCATAAAGGACCCTTCACTGGTCAAGGCCACACGGGAATTTATGAAAACTTGACCACATCATGGCACGCTCAATTAGCTGTAAACCTTGCAGCATTGGGTTCGTTGACCATCATCGTGGCGCACCATATGTACGCGATGCCTCCTTATCCATATTTGGCAACTGACTATGCAACTCAGTTGTGTATCTTCACTCACCATATGTGGATTGGCGCTTTCTGTATCGTCGGTGGTGCGGCTCACGCAGCTATTTTCATGGTTCGTGATTACGACCCAGTAGTGAACCGAGACAACATCGTAGATCGGGTAATTCGCCACAGAGATGCGATTATCTCCCACTTGAACTGGGTATGTATATTCTTAGGCTTCCACAGCTTCGGACTATACATTCACAACGACACCATGCGTGCTTTGGGTCGTCCCCAAGATATGTTCTCGGATACAGCGATTCAATTACAGCCAGTATTTGCTCAGTGGGTACAAAACCTACACACTTTGGCACCTGGCGGCACTGCACCTAATGCATTAGAACCCGTAAGCTATGCTTTCGGTGGCGGTATTCTAGCTGTAGGCGGAAAAATCGCGATGATGCCCATTGCTTTGGGTACAGCCGACTTCTTGGTTCACCACATCCACGCCTTTACAATTCACGTTACCGTCTTGATTCTGTTGAAAGGCGTACTGTTTGCTCGCAGTTCTCGCTTAATTCCAGATAAAGCAAACTTAGGCTTCCGCTTCCCTTGCGACGGTCCCGGACGTGGCGGTACTTGTCAGGTATCCGGTTGGGATCACGTATTCCTCGGATTGTTCTGGATGTACAACTGTCTATCGATTGTAATTTTCCACTTCAGTTGGAAGATGCAGTCAGATGTTTGGGGAACCGTAGACGCAGCAGGCAACGTATCGCACTTAACTGGCGGTAACTTTGCTCAAAGTGCAATTACCATCAACGGTTGGCTGCGTGACTTCTTGTGGGCACAAGCTTCACAGGTAATCAACTCTTACGGAAGTGCGCTTTCCGCATACGGTCTGCTCTTCTTGGGCGCTCACTTTGTATGGGCATTCAGCTTAATGTTCCTGTTCAGCGGCAGAGGCTACTGGCAAGAATTAATTGAGTCGATTGTTTGGGCACATAACAAATTGAAAGTAGCACCAGCAATTCAACCTCGCGCTTTGAGCATCATTCAAGGTCGTGCTGTAGGAGTAGCTCACTACTTATTAGGCGGTATTGTTACCACCTGGGCATTCTTCCATGCCAGAATTCTTTCGTTAGGCTAGCAAAGTTCAATAGTTAGGAGTTAGGAGTTAGGGGTATTGAGTTGAAAGCACCGGAGTTAAGAGTTAGGAATAAAAATCAAGATTAGTAGTTAAGAGTGAAAGATTAAACTCGTAACTCGAAATCAAATATTTCTCAATTCACAACTCATAACTCATAATTCATAACTCATAACTCATAACTCATAACTCATAACTCAAATTATTAAATGGCTCTCATGTCAGAGGATTTATAAAACCTATGGCAACGAAATTTCCAAAATTTAGCCAGGACCTCGCACAAGATCCGACTACTCGTCGGATTTGGTATGCGATCGCGATGGGTAATGATTTTGAAAGCCACGATGGGATGACCGAAGAGAATCTTTACCAAAAGATTTTCGCTACTCATTTCGGTCATTTGGCAATCATTTTCTTGTGGGCATCCAGCCTAAATTTCCACGTCGCTTGGCAAGGTAACTTTGAACAGTGGATTAAAGATCCCCTTCATATCAGCCCGATCGCTCATGCGATTTGGGACCCCCACTTTGGTAAACCAGCGATAGACGCATTTACTCAAGGTGGCGTAGATTATCCAGTTAACATTGCTTACTCTGGTGTCTACCACTGGTGGTACACCATCGGGATGCGGACAAACAACGACTTGTACTCTGGTGCGTTGTTGCTCCTATTGTTAGCCGGTCTATTCCTGTTTGCTGGTTGGTTGCATTTACAACCCAAGTTCCGCCCCAGTCTTTCTTGGTTCAAGAGTGCTGAACCCCGTTTAAACCACCACTTGGCAGGTTTGTTCGGTGTAAGCTCCTTGGCTTGGACTGGTCACTTGGTACACGTGGCAATCCCCGAATCTCGCGGACAACACGTAGGTTGGGATAACTTCCTCAGCACCCTTCCACACCCAGCAGGTTTACAGCCATTCTTCACCGGAAATTGGGGTGCTTATGCAGCTAACCCCGATACCGCAAACCATCTATTTGGGACATCTCAAGGTTCTGGTACGGCGATTCTCACCTTTTTAGGTGGCTTCCATCCGCAAACTGAATCCTTGTGGTTGACCGATATGGCTCACCACCACTTGGCGATCGCGGTAATCTTTATTTTTGCCGGACATATGTACCGGACAAACTTCGGAATTGGTCACAGCATCAAAGAAATGCTCAACGCCAAGAACTTCTTTGGCACCAAAACTGAAGGACAATTCAACTTACCCCACCAAGGGTTGTACGACACCATCAACAACTCGTTGCACTTCCAGTTGTCATTGGCATTGGCAGCATTAGGAACAATTACTTCCTTGGTAGCGCAGCATATGTACGCAATGCCGCCCTATGCTTTCATGGCAAGGGATTATACAACTCAGGCAGCGCTGTACACTCACCACCAGTACATTGCAGTATTTTTAATGACTGGTGCCTTTGCTCACGCCGCTATTTTCTGGGTACGCGATTACGATCCAGAACAGAATAGAGGTAACGTACTAGACCGCGTGTTGAAGCACAAAGAAGCGATTATCTCGCACTTAAGCTGGGTATCCCTTTTCTTAGGTTTCCACACCTTGAGCTTGTACGTACACAACGACGTAGTTGTTGCATTCGGTACACCTGAAAAGCAGATTTTGATTGAGCCAGTATTTGCTCAATTCATTCAAGCTGCTCACGGTAAAGTCTTGTACGGCATGGACACATTGTTGTCCAACCCTGACAGTATTGCTTCCACAGCAGGTGCTGCTTGGTTGCCTGGTTGGGTAGATGCTATTAACAACACCACAAATTCCTTATTCTTAACCATCGGTCCTGGCGACTTCTTGGTACACCACGCCTTCGCATTGGCAATTCACACCACCGTTTTAATCTTGGTTAAAGGTGCTTTGGATGCCCGTGGTTCCAAATTGATGCCCGACAAAAAAGACTTTGGTTATGCATTCCCTTGCGACGGTCCCGGACGTGGCGGTACTTGTGATATCTCCGGTTGGGACTCCTTCTACCTAGCATTATTCTGGTCTTTGAATACAGTGGGGTGGGTAACGTTCTACTGGCACTGGAAGCATCTGGGTATATGGCAAGGAAACGTAGCGCAGTTTAACGAATCATCAACCTATCTGATGGGTTGGCTGCGAGATTACTTGTGGAACTATTCAGCATCGCTGATTAACGGTTACAACCCCTACGGGATGAATAACCTGTCCGTCTGGGCTTGGATGTTCTTATTCGGACACCTTGTTTGGGCAACTGGTTTCATGTTCCTCATCTCCTGGAGAGGTTACTGGCAAGAATTGATTGAAACTCTTGTTTGGGCACACGAGCGTACACCTTTAGCGAACCTAGTTCGTTGGAAAGACAAGCCCGTTGCAATGTCCATCGTTCAAGGTCGTTTGATTGGTTTAGCTCACTTTACCGTGGGTTACATCCTGACGTATGGCGCGTTCCTGATAGCCTCAACGGCGAGTAGGGTAGGCGGTTAACCTTTAACGAAGTAAGTAACTTGTTAGAAACAAAAAATCCCTCATCGAAAGGTGGGGGATTTTTTGTATGGAGTTGGGGGGTTAAGATTTAATCTAAAAACCGGGCGGTTGAAACCACGGCTACACAAGCAAAGTCCGCCTTCGCGGACTAAATAATAAAAGATATCTTGTAGGTTGCGTTAGATACGTTTACCAAATTTTGGTTGTGACGGGGAATCTATCAAATCGTGGCGTAATCCAACATTATGATTGCGGACAAACCGACATTATGTTTAACATACAGCTTGTAGGTTGGGTTAGACACGAAAATCAAATTTCGCTTATGATGGGGAATCTATCAAATCGTGGCGTAACCCAACATCATGATTGCGGACAAACCGATATTATGTTTAATATATAGAAGATGCAATATTGAGTTAAGTTGCTTCGATTAATTACTTTTAATGATTTTTACTTCCGAGTAACCTAGAAATAAAAATCAATAACTTTGTGAAAGTTTGATAAACTATTTTTGACGGGGGAAAGCGGGAGCAAAAACCCCGATGTCCCGTCAAAACCCCAGAACCTTGATAATTCAATAGTTTCAGAGTTTCGTACATCGGGTTTTATCTTTTCCCAAATCGCTGAAATAGAGTTTTTTTATTCTCCCGTCAAAATTGGCTGTGGAAATAGCTCTGTAAAAGGGTTTCAGATGGCGGAGTTTCTTATTTATGAATCCTGGCAACGGGATTGAAACCAAAAACAACGCCAAATATATGCTGCGGCTCTAGGTTTCTTATTTATGAATCCTGGCAACGGGATTGAAACCGATATTTATTCAAATCTTTAATTTTAATTTCTCGCAGTTTCTTATTTATGAATCCTGGCAACGGGATTGAAACTTGATAAACTGCATCTTATAGAAGAGAACGTCAAAGGTTTCTTATTTATGAATCCTGGCAACGGGATTGAAACTATTTATAGATTAGCTATTCACAATAGTATTCTTTAGTTTCTTATTTATGAATCCTGGCAACGGGATTGAAACCATTAGACTTATAGTAGGAACAATAACAATAGTAACGTTTCTTATTTATGAATCCTGGCAACGGGATTGAAACAAATAGGTGTATTTGTCTTTGGAGCTTTAGCTGCGGGGTTTCTTATTTATGAATCCTGGCAACGGGATTGAAACTAGTTACTCCTAATCCAATTGAGTGGGAGCGGGGGGTTTCTTATTTATGAATCCTGGCAACGGGATTGAAACATTGATTTAAAGCCTTTAAACTAAGAACGGTACATCGCGATAGTTTCTTATTTATGAATCCTGGCAACGGGATTGAAACTTGCAACGTCTGAAATTATTGCATGGCGCATATTAGTTTCTTATTTATGAATCCTGGCAACGGGATTGAAACCTGGAGTAGGTGAAGGTGACGGACTCGGTGGTGGAGTTTCTTATTTATGAATCCTGGCAACGGGATTGAAACATTTCTTCAAGAAATTCGTTGTCGGTTTGACCTGGAGTTTCTTATTTATGAATCCTGGCAACGGGATTGAAACATTCAGTAGCCCCAACCGGAGCGGCATTACTTAAAGGTTTCTTATTTATGAATCCTGGCAACGGGATTGAAACAAGAATTGGTTTCTCTAGTCTGTAACTTGTTCTAGTGTTTCTTATTTATGAATCCTGGCAACGGGATTGAAACATCTGGGATTTGGTGCAGTTTTGCAGTGGAGCGGCGAGTTTCTTATTTATGAATCCTGGCAACGGGATTGAAACAAAAAGAGTGGGGAGGAATCAAAACTGAATATAAAGTTTCTTATTTATGAATCCTGGCAACGGGATTGAAACGAGACTGAAGTCTCGGATTGGAGAACTGAATCTACGTTTCTTATTTATGAATCCTGGCAACGGGATTGAAACGTCTCGTAAACTGTATCTCCGATATTGGCAACCAAGTTTCTTATTTATGAATCCTGGCAACGGGATTGAAACACCCCTTCTAATTCAACAGCTTCAATGGTTGGCTTAGCGTTTCTTATTTATGAATCCTGGCAACGGGATTGAAACATTTCACATTAAATTGTAAACCTGCAATGGTTCCTGTAAAGTTTCTTATTTATGAATCCTGGCAACGGGATTGAAACTTTGAAAGATGACAGAATTAACTGACGCTTTGGCTTGTTTCTTATTTATGAATCCTGGCAACGGGATTGAAACTCCCGCATTCCTCGGTCGAAATCTCCCCACACCAGTTTCTTATTTATGAATCCTGGCAACGGGATTGAAACCTCTGTCCGCCACATTTCGCGCAAAAACCAATTTAGTTTCTTATTTATGAATCCTGGCAACGGGATTGAAACATGAATTTAGAACCTTGTTTAGCAGCAACAAGTTTGTTTCTTATTTATGAATCCTGGCAACGGGATTGAAACGGCTCTTTATCCTACTCCCCCGTCTTTTCCATTGAAGTTTCTTATTTATGAATCCTGGCAACGGGATTGAAACAATGCCATATCACCGACTTTATGATTATCGTCAATAAGTTTCTTATTTATGAATCCTGGCAACGGGATTGAAACAAGGATTAATGTCATTTTCTGTAAACTGGTTATAGTTTCTTATTTATGAATCCTGGCAACGGGATTGAAACATTCTGAATTTGATTTCGCTAAAAACGAATCACTGGTTTCTTATTTATGAATCCT
This sequence comes from Rivularia sp. (in: cyanobacteria), assembly GCA_965234645.1. GTDB lineage: Bacteria > Cyanobacteriota > Cyanobacteriia > Cyanobacteriales > Nostocaceae > Rivularia. Next base: position 7,425,734 of record OZ248344.1, read on the forward strand.
GGCAACGGGATTGAAACGAGATAAAACTTCAGATATGCGAGAACCTGTAGGTTTCTTATTTATGAATCCTGGCAACGGGATTGAAACCGCAAAATACGCGGCAAATACCTAAAACTAAAGTAGTTTCTTATTTATGAATCCTGGCAACGGGATTGAAACTTTTACTTAAGAAATATTCTAGATGACAATAGCATGTTTCTTATTTATGAATCCTGGCAACGGGATTGAAACTGGTCTGGTCAAAATGGCTTGCTGATTTCTCATGCAAGTTTCTTATTTATGAATCCTGGCAACGGGATTGAAACTTTTACAAGGCAAGCAAGCTATCAGACCTTGGTTGGGTTTCTTATTTATGAATCCTGGCAACGGGATTGAAACGAACCATACCATTCTTTTTGCGAACCCCTTACTTGTTTCTTATTTATGAATCCTGGCAACGGGATTGAAACAATTCTAAAATTTACAAAAAACATGAAGATTAAAGTTTCTTATTTATGAATCCCGGCAACGGGATTGAAAATATATCTTCGAGTCTTATAGCCAAATGTTGTAAAGTTTTTAATTCTGCCTAATATAATAAATCCCTTTTACATCAAAGGTTTTTGACTAGACTGATAGAGTAACTGACGAAGGATTATCCGGTGCAGATGATAATGTTGTTTGGGAGCAAGTATGTGTTGAAGGGCGCTTTTTTATTACTCTTGATTTAGACTTTTCTGACGATCGCCGTTTTGCACCGGGGACTCATCCGGGTATACTGCTTGTACGTTCTCGTAATCGTAGCCGTCAAGCAGTTTGTAGGTTGGGTTAGACACGAAAACTAAATTTCACTTGTGACGTAAAATCTATCAAATCGTGTCGTAACCCAACCAGAGCGATCGCGCACAAACAAATATTATATTTACCAAAATCCAATAAAATACCGACGATACAATGTTGGGTTACGGCGATGCAGATTAATTATTCATGGAAAACCATCCTTTTTGGCGCGCCGTGAAGCCAACCTACCAAAATTAAAAATAATATATAATGATAAACTTTTAATTTATAACCCGCCTTACTGCGGGTTTTGCTTGTGTAGCTGCGGTTTCAACCGCCAGATATTTGAATTTACAAAAAAACAACCCCTACTACTCCACAAAACACGGTGCAGCCTATTTAGGTGACAGTTTAGAACTAATCAAAACTATCCCAGAAAACAGCATAAATTTAATACTTACCTCACCTCCATTTGCGCTGACTCGTAAGAAAGAATACGGCAACGAAAGCTCAGAAAAATATATCGAATGGTTTCTACCTTTTACATATGAATTTAAAAGAGTGCTTGCAGAAAACGGCTCTTTTGTATTAGATTTAGGCGGCGCTTATCTCCCCGGTAATCCGATTCGCAGTATTTATCAATACGAGCTTTTAGTTCGACTGTGCAAAGAAGTCGGCTTTTATCTTGCTCAAGAATTTTATCATTACAATCCTTCCAGATTACCTACCCCCGCAGAATGGGTAACTATTAAACGCATACGAGTTAAGGATTCAGTTAATTCGGTTTGGTGGCTATCGAAAACTCCTCATCCTAAAGCTGATAATAGAAAAGTTTTAAAGCCTTATAGCCAGAGTATGAAAAAACTACTAAAAAAAGGCTATAAAGCAAAATTACGTCCCAGCGGACACGATATTTCCGATAAATTCCAAAAAGATAATCAAGGGGCAATTCCACCCAACTTGTTAGAAATTGCTAACACCGAATCAAATAGCGCTTATATGCGACGCTGTAAAGAAGCAGGAATCAAACCTCACCCAGCACGTTTCCCCCGTGATTTCGCGGAGTTCTTCATTAAATTTTTGACAGATGAAGGCGATATTATTTTAGATCCCTTCGCAGGTTCTAATACCACGGGTTTTGTTGCGGAAACTTTACAACGCCCTTGGATGTCGTTTGAAATTAATGAAAGTTATCTGATAGGCAGTAAGTATAGATTTGAAGTGGATAAAATTAGATAAACATTAATTCGCAGCTACGGTGACTGCGTTTTTTTTATGAGTATATTTTTTAGCTACAACTAAATGCTTGCTTACATATAATTATGTAGATTTGCCGTTCTTTAAATTCGTAAATGTAAAAACTTTATCAAGTCTCCGAATATACCGATATTTCTTTGTCAAAAATTTAATCCCCACCCCTAAAAGTGACTTTACATCTCTATAGGATCTACTTGAAAATAATAAAAACAACGATCTAGCTTTTATTACTATTTTTTGTCAATTCAGCAAGCTAATACCGTCACTTGATTTAGTAGGGAGGAAAGAAAAAATAAGATGAGATTGTATTTACTCGCAACAAGCTTGTTAATCGGATTGACGGTACCAATATCGGCCTTACCGCAGCTACCAGCACTTAAACCGCAGCATTATCAGCTTTTATTCAATCGGCAAGATGGCTGGGAAGCAAAACAAGTAGAAAATGCAGTCTCTGAATCGGGCTTTGTATCTCAAACGCTTTTATCACCCGCATCTTCTTTTAATCCTCCTCCTCAACCTGTAAGAAGAAGATTAATATCTGGAAGTCAACTTTATTATGAAAGATTAGCAGCCCTGAAAGCAGGTTATATTTATACGCGCTTGGCTAGTGAAAAGTTGCAATCGCTATCGATCGCGAAGAGAAAGCAAAAATTAACATATCAAGATTGGAAAAAATTGTTAGCTCTAGAAGCCAGAGCAATGGTTAAAGGACAAGGTAACAATCGCTTGAGTATTATGGTAGGGGATTCTTTAAGTCTGTGGTTTCCTAACAATCGACTTCCAAGTGGAAAGTTATGGTTAAATCAAGGCATATCAGGCGATACTTCCACGGGAATATTAACAAGACTATCGGCGTTTTCTTCTACAAAGCCAGAAATAATTTATATTATGGCTGGAGTCAACGATTTAAGAAAGGGTACGTCAGATCGAGTAATTTTGGACAATCATCGGCGAATGGTTCGTCGTTTGAAGATTACTCATCCTAATAGCTATATTGTTATTCAGTCAATATTACCAACTCGTCTACCAACAATTCCTAATAGCCGCATTCGCAATATCAATACCCAATTAGCACTGATTGCGAAACAAGAAAAAGTTAATTATGTTAACCTTCACAAATGGTTTGCCGATTTCAAAGGCGATTTACGACAAGATTTAACTACCGATGGCTTGCACTTAAGTTTAAACGGGTATGAAGTTTGGCAGGCTGCAATACTACAAATTGAACAAAAATTTGCTATTTCTAGGGCTGTAGGAAGTTGGAAGTAGAATTCAGTTATCAGTTATCAGGTTTAAGATATGATATTTTATTCGCCGTTGGGCGTGGGCATATATTACTCCCGTTTCACTTAGATTACCTATAAAATTTCTCCCCCTCTCCCCCCTCACTCAACGCCGGTAATTATAAAGCCGGGAAGGGCAAGTTAACTGTAACTAAATTTTTCGACAAAGTTACCCATTGTTGGACATTTTTGGGTAACTTTTAGATTAAATATCCTTTCTTTTTGGTTCAGACATTTTATCAATTGCATCCTCTACTAACTGAGTGATTGTTTTATCTTTTTCAGCAGATAATAAGCGTAACTTATCATGTCTGTTTTGTGTTATACGGATTGCTAATCTTGACTTTACCACAATGTCTTGTCAATGGCTATACGATAGTGTTATTATATTATTAACACAAAGGTCTGACTTTGTAGCTTCACCGCAGGTGATATCAAATGCTTTTAAGTATTAAAGTTGAACTAATACCAAATAACAAGCAAGTTACGCAGTTTAGAAAAGCTTGTGGTGTTGCACGTCATGCTTATAATTGGGCAAATGCTTTAATAAATGAAGTTTTGAGACAGCGTGAAACCGGCGAAACAATTAAGATACCTTCAGCAATTGACTTGCACAAAAAGCTTGTGGCTGAGGTTAAAACTGTAAATCCTTGGTATTACCAAACCAATAAAAACGTCCCCCAACAAGCATTAAAAGAACTGCGAACAGCTTGGGATAGATGCTTTAAGAAAATTGCAAAGCAACCTAGATTTAAAAAAAAAGGTCAGAATGATTCTTTCTATTTAGAATCTGGAAGCAAAGCCAAGCCTAAAATCAAGAACGATGGCAAACAAGTTAAGTTACCGTCTATTGGTTGGGTACGGCTAGCCGAGCCTTTGCCAGTGACAGCTACTCACAATTGTGTTATTTCTCGTACTGCCGACAAATGGTTTATCGCCATAAAATACGAGGTTGAAAAGCCTAAAGTAGAAGCTGATAGACCTACGGTTGGTGTTGATATCGGTATAAAAGAGCTAGCTGTTTGTAGTAACGGTAAGGTTTTTGAAAACCCATTAGCCTACAGACGAATGAGCAAGCGAATGAAACGCTTGCAACGTAGTGTGAGTAAAAAGGTTAAAGGTTCTAATAACCGTAAAAAAGCTGTTTCTAAACTCGCTAAATTGCACTTAAGAATAGCAAATATTCGCAAAGATGCTATCCATAAATTAACTACCTATCTTGCTAAAAACCACAGCATTATAAAGATAGAAGACTTGCATATTAAAGGTTTTCTTAAAAATCATAAATTGGCTGGTGCAATTGCCGATTGTGGGATGCATGAGTTCAAGCGTCAATTAGAATATAAAACCGAGAAATTCTCAAGCGAATTAGTGCTTGTAGATAGGATGTTTCCTAGTTCTCAGATTTGTTCTAATTGCACAAATCATCGCCATAAAATGCCATTAAAACACCGCGTTTATGTATGTCCTGATTGTGGACATACAGAAGATAGAGACTTGAATGCTAGTAAAAATATAGAACGATGGAAGATAGGAATATTTATTCCGGCTCGTTCGAGTCAAACGGTAAGCTCTACCGGGATTGCCTGCGGAGTGGACAAACCAACGTCACTTCGACACCGGGCGAAGCCCGTGTCGAGTGACTCCTTTAATCGTCAGATTGAAGCCACGAAGAAACAGGAAGTTAACTCTAAAACTAACTATGTCCAGCTATGTCTAGACTTGGGTAATTTTGGGTAAGTTTAACAGAGCGGAGTACTCAATTATTGTGAATCAGTGTTCACCTGTTGAGTTGGTACTACCACTGCTGGAGTATTGTTTTTTGATTGTTTTGCCGGTGCAGCTGGTACTACTACAGGTTGATTGGGTTTTTTAACGGGTTTCAATTTGACGCTATCTTTAGGAGATGAATCGTTACTACGAGTATCTCTAACTTTTCTCAGTCTTTCTACTAAAGATGGTGAGGGAACTACTTTTTTAGGTGTAATAGAAGTTTTAGATGTATCGCTAGTGCTGCGTCGTCTTCGCGATGTACCTGAAGTATTATTCTCCGAGCTGCGTCTTGAAGATCGCTTTGATTGACTTGAAGTTGATGTCGTCTTGTTGGAAGACGAAGATGATTTCGAGTCATCAGAAGAGGCAGTATTGCTACGCCTGCGTCGTTGGCGAGTGTAAGTTGGTGTTGATTGTCTGGTTGTATTTCTCCTTCTAACTCTTCTTGGAGTTGTAGTCTTAGTGCTTGAAGGCGTTTGTGCTTCTTCTGTATCTTCAGTTTTTTCAGGTGAAGGTGAAGCCGATGGTGAAGGTGAAGGAGAAGGAGAAGGAAATAATTTTATATTCGGTATTTCTGCCGCTGCTTCATTTATTGGCGCTTTTATTGGTGCAACTTTTTGCTGTCTTTCAGCTGTAGAAGCAATCTTAGTCAGTCCAAAACCTAATGTAATGCCAAAAATTGCTACACCCGCACCGATCGCAGCTCTAGGTGGTATTTTCTTAAACCAAGGTTTTTCGATGTGGGTAGCTGCTTCTTCTGGATTTAATTCTATGGATGGTACATCTGGATTCATTACCGCTACAGCAGGAGGCGGTAAAGTTGGTTCGTATTCTTGAGTAGATAAATCAATAGTCGGTACGGCATGAGTCGGTACTGACTGAATCACAGTTCTTCTTCCTACACCAGGAAGTAATTCTAACCATTCCGCTACCGTTTGCGGACGAAAACGCGCTTCTACAGCCATACCGCGCATTACCGCTTGGTTTGCTGCCGCAGTCAAATGTGGCTGCAACTCGCGAGGAGCGGGCATTTTTTCCCGATCGCGCAACAATACCGGCATGGGTACTTGTGCCGTTAATAATGCATATAATGTCGATGCCAAACCGTATACATCAGTAGCTGGCGATCGCTTTGCGCTTGTAAGGTATTGTTCCATTGGGGAATAGCCTTCAGATACCATTCCCGTATGAGTTTGTCTTACCCCAGTGTTAAATTCCCGTGCAATGCCAAAATCAATTAAAATTACTTCTTGAGTATTTTGACGAAGAATAATATTATCTGGTTTTACATCCCGATGCAGTAAACCTTTTTGATGTACTACCCCCAACGCCGCACCAATTTGACGAATGTAATGAATTGCTGTTTCTTCTGGTAAAGGTATTCCCGGCATCACAAATGCTTCACTCAAAGTTTCACCGGGAATATACTCCATCACCATATAAGGAAAACTAGCTTCTACAAAGAAGTCGCTAACTCGCACAATATTAGGATGAACGCAACTAGCCAGTCTTCTGGCTTCATCCTGAAATTGACTTTCAAATTTCGCGAAATCTGGATGCTTTTGCAGTTTATGGTTAAGGGTTTTAATCACCACTTCCTGATTCAAGAAATGATGGGTTGCTTTGTAAGTAATACCAAAACCACCCCTTCCAATTTCCTGGTTGATAGTATATTTACCACCCTGTAAGGTTTTACCAGTTAGCATAGTGATTTAACTCTGGGATTTAACAATTAGGCGCAGGCAATGTAATTTCTAATTTTAAACTAGGACTAGCTTGTAACCTAGATATTTAGAAAACTAAAGTCTTCAAATAATAACAAATAATACGTAAATACAGTTTGTTTTAAATTATTCCTTTTTCTAATTGCATATTAATCTTTAATATATGATTTAGAAGCAGTATAAATAACCAATCGATGGCAGACAACGAAGAACAAACAACAAAGTTTCTAACTCGATTGATTAAATAGATAATAAATACTACCCATTTAATAAGTAAAGGCAAAATCAGTTTAGATGGTAATTATACCATGTTTGGGTTAATCCGTCTAACTTCTCAGGCGTTTAGTAACCGTAATACATCAAAATAATGTAGAGACGTTGCACTGCAACGTCTTTGCTCATAACTATTAACTATCAAAAACGTTGACCTATACCAAAATGTACTTTAGTATCCCCTTGGTCATTAATACCGTAGTCGGCACGAATTAAACCTAAAGGTGAATTAACGCGCAAGCCAGCCCCGTAACCGAAACCTTCACCCGCTTTACCCCGTACTCCAGCCGGATTCCCTACTACTGTATCGCCAGATCCTAAATCTGTGGCAAAATCCGCAAAAAGTACGCCTCCTAAAGAATCTAAAACAGGAATGGGAAAGCGATATTCTGCGGAAGCTAATACGTAAGAGCGACCGTTACCAACATCACCACCGCCATAACCGCGAACGGAATTGGAACCACCTAAATTAAAAGTTTCATAAGGAGGTAAATCTCCAATTACCGTACCTGCTTGGACGTTTAGCGCAAATACTTGAGTTTTAGAAGATTCAAATAACTGGACTGGTACAAACTGTGTATAGTCAGCTTTTAAACGGTTCATCGATATTTCCCCTTGTCCGAAGGGAAGCGATTGTTCCGTACTCAACTTCAACACAGAACCGTTCGTAGGGTTAAAAGGATTATCGCGACGATCTTTAACAGCACTTAACGATACAGTCGCCAAGTCATCAATACCAGTACCACTTTTTGTCAAAGGATTATTCTCAACATCATTGGCAGTAACTTTACCTTTACTGTCGGTGATACTAACGCGAGTATAGTTAAATCCTAAGCTGGTGTTCCATCCATCAATTGGACGTTGAAGACTTACACTACCACCAACCTTTCCTTCTCGGACTTTATCGCCGTTTGCTAGGTTGATATCGCTATCGAAAGTATCAGAAAGTTGGCGTTTACGAAAAGCATTTATACTGTAGCCAAGATTATCGGGTTTATTAGCTCGATAAGGACTGGTAAACCTACCATCAAAGTTTAAATCGCGCCTCGAAAGCTGGAGATTAACATTTAAATTCTCTTGGATACCACCAACATTGCGATCGCTATAGTTTAAAGTACCTACAACTCCTTGGTCGGCGTTATAATTACCACCTACATTTACAGAACGCGCTCCAGTTTCTTTAATGTAGTAAACGACATCAACTTTATTCGCATCACCTTCAAGTTCCAAATTTACTGCTTCAAATAATCCAGTCGCATACAACCGCTGTACGTCTTGTCTAACTAAGCTTTCTTGGAATACTTGACCCTCTTTAAGCTGTATTTGCTTTTCCAAAAATGCTGCTTGAGTGCGTCCCCCTACTGGCTTACCTTTTTTATTAACCGTCTTATTATCATCATTAATGAAACGGAATTTAATGTTTCCTATAACACCTTCCGCCACATTTATATCTAATACCCCTTGACGGTTGGGTTTGATGGAAATTATTCGTGCCAAATTATAGTTATTTTCGCTATACCACTTATTAATATCCTCTACCGCTTTTTTCATTGCCACCGGGCTAATAGGCTTACCGATTTGCGATTGAAAAACTTTTTGAGCAACTTGGTAAGTAAGCGCTTTAGCACCAGACAATTGCAGCGAACGTACTACTATTGGGTTTACCTGATACACTACGCTCAAACCTTGCTCGTTACTGCGACTGTTAACAGTAGCACCAGCAAAGAAACCAGTTTCTAAAATAGCCGCCACATCTTGTTTTAGCTGAGTTTCACTAGCCTCGCCTCCCGGTTGCGTCTTAATTACACCCTTAATAATTTCCTGCAACTCCGAACTTACTCCGACTATCCGCACATCAGTAGCAAGAACAACCAAATCATTTGTGATTTTTACAGGAGTTTTGGAAGGAGGGAGAGGGGGAGTAGGGGAGATAGGGGGAGTGGGATTCGTTTTAATTACTGTTTGTTTTTCTTGCTTTTTAGCTTCTACCCCTTTACTATTCACTGGTGACTGTAAAGCGTTAGCGCTGGTAACTGATGAAAATTGTTGCACATCCAAAATTTCCGGTTGAGAAATAACCCGTGTTGGTGCGGGGGTATCCTCAACTACCGGAATTACAACATTTTCACCTTTGTCATTGGGGGCAGTAGAATCGGTTGCAGCAGTTGCCTGCTGGTTAACATTGCTAACCGCTAAAGCAGCTAAAGTAAAAATTGCAGCAGAAGAAACTCGCATAATATTTAACCTGAAGAACTGAAAGTTAGTGTGTATCTTGATAATGAGTTTTGACAATCGGGTTCGCCAACAGGGATAATACCAACTTCCAGTTTCTTCGATTTATTTATAACTTTATATATCCCTCTTGCCTTTTGAGACAGTTAATCAAAAACTTTTGTTTCTCATGAGTGAAATATCACCCCTTCCCTTTACTGAAAAAACACAAGCTACAACTTCTAATGTACGGTTATTAGTATTAAGCAACGGACATGGGGAAGATATTATTGCAGTTCGCATTTTACGGGAATTGCAACAGCAAACCAATGCGCCGGAAATTTTTGCTTTACCTTTAGTAGGTGAAGGGCGTGCTTACCAAAAGCTAAATATTCCCGCGATCGGCTCAGTACGTTCGATGCCTAGCGGTGGTTTTATATACATGGATGGGCGACAGTTAGCGCGGGATGTACGTGGCGGTTTGCTACAACTAACTCTCAATCAATTTAAAGCTGTGCGTTGCTGGATAAAAACTCAAAAGAAATCTGGCTATTCTACAAAAATTTTGGCTGTAGGGGATATCGTACCGTTATTGTTCGCTTACTTGAGCGGTTCTGAATATGCTTTCGTCGGTACGGCTAAATCGGAATATTATCTGCGAGATGAAACTGGATGGTTGAAACGAGATACCCAAAAAGCACGTCGGGAAGGCTGGAGTGGTTCTGTTTACCTACCTTGGGAAAGATGGTTAATGAGTCGCGATCGCTGCAAAGCTGTGTTTCCTAGAGACTCTTTGACAACAGAAATATTAAAACAGTGGAAAATCCCCGCTTTTGATTTGGGCAACCCGATGATGGATGGTTTAAACCCAAGTTTTCCATTACAAAAATTTTATACCACCGATACTCGACGACAAGAAATAGAACGTCCTTTAGCAGTAACTCTCTTACCCGGCTCCCGCACTCCAGAAGCCTACGCAAACTGGGAAAAAATTACAGTTGCAGTTTCTGGATTAATATCACTGTTCCGCGAACAAGATTTCGTCGGGCATACTTCCGGAAACCTTGTATTCTTAGCAGGTATTGCCCCCGGTTTAGACTGCGATATCTTAGCTAAAACCCTTAAAAATCATTGGCATATCGTACCCAACGAAGAATCCCCCATTAAAATTCCCGATGACCAAGCATTGACATTTAAACAAAAAAATGCATTTATAATTTTGACCCAAACAGCTTACAATGACTGCCTGCATCTCGGAGATATTGCGATCGCAATGGCGGGTACAGCCACCGAACAGTTTATAGGCTTAGGTAAACCAGCATTGATCGTACCAGGAGAAGGACCCCAATTCACCCCAGCTTTCGCCGAAGCCCAAAGCCGTCTTTTAGGTTCCTCAGTAATTTTAGTTAAAAATCCGGCTGACGTAGCGGTTGAAATCAAAACCCTTTTAGCGAATCCCGATAGACTGTACGCGATCGCCAAAAACGGCGATCGACGCATGGGTAAACCCGGTGCAGCGCAAAGAATTGCCGAATGTTTGATCGAGAATTGGTGATTGGTAATTGGGTATTTTTCCTACATGGAAAACAACAAGCGAGCAAGATGCTCGCACTACAACTAATTTTATAATTCCTCACTCCTAACTCTTAATTCCTAACTTTCAAATACTTCGGCGGTACATTATCCGTTAACCATACGCCGTTATCGGAACAGTAAAAGGTGAAACCCGCTTCATACATCGCCGCAGCATCAATTTCAAAAACTACAGCTTTTCCATGTCTTGCACCAACCTTCTTTGCCGTACCAATATCTCGTGATAAATGGACGTGATGACGAGACATTTTATTGAGTCCATTTTGCATAATTATCTTCACCGTTTTATGTCCGGTACCATGATAAAGTACATCGGGAGGAACGGATGGTGATAACTGCAAATCTACTTCTACACTATGTCCTTGATTAGCACGAATCATCGTACCAGTTGAATCAAAAGAAAAGCGTTTTTTATCGTTTTGAGCAATAACTTCTTCTAAATCCGTGCGAGTTATAGGGAATTTATTTTTTCTACAGGCTTCTAATAATTCATCAACAGCAACCCAACCGCCTTTCTCTAATTTAATCCCAATTCTTTCTGGTTGGTGACGTAAATGTTTGCTGAGATATTTACTAATTTTTATTAAACGAGCGTTATTCATTTTTATTTTATTTTGTTTGTAGTAAGGACTTTAGTCCTTATCTTAAACGTTGAATTTGACAAAGAAAGCGATAAATCGCTTACTACAAACTAAGTTAGCTACAAAATTAAAGAGACTTTGCAACTGCAAAGTCTCTACATTATTTTCCGCAATATTCGATCGGGTTTAATTAAATTCAACTAATTGCTAATCAACTTCATTAAAAAGATGCTCTTCTAGTAATGGTTGGAATTCACGAAACTCTTCTGGCGAAAGTAATTGCGGTTTTCCTTCTGAAGATATACGAGCAAAAAATAGCAAAGGATCTAAAGGCGTATAAATTGCGTATTCTTGATCTTCCGAATAGAAACTTGCTAATAACTGTAACTGTTCTGGTTCTAAATCTGCCTCTTCGTCTTCAATTTCTAATGTAAAAATGTCTGACTCTTCTATGGGAGGTAATTCACCGGCAGCTGTTAAAGCGTATGCTGTATTCTTTAATTCTAAATTTTGCTCGGATAAAACAGCTTGGGCAGTACCAAAAATCTTGTCTATTGTGACATCATCTTCTACTAGAACGGCTTCTTCTCCGTCACCGTCGGCTTGCCAAGCAAAAATTTCTACAGGTGAGTCAACAGGAAGCAATAAAAAGTACTCTTGCTCATCTACTTCAAGCGAATGCTCGACATAACATTCAAGTGACCTTCCAGTTTCATCTGTTAAGGTGATGCAACTTTGATTGGGACGCTCGTTTTCTTCAGGAAATTGAGATGGATACATAGCCGAGTAAAAGCACGAAAATTAATACCAGCTTGAAAAATAGATTGCTCTATCGTTCAGCAACAAATTCTTCACCATAAAATACTGACGATAGAAAAATGCTGACTCTTGTTCTCAGAATATCATGTCAAAAGCTATTAAAATTAAGCGTTTTTTTCGCCCAGTTTTTTTTGCTGTTGTCGTCTAATGTCTAACCACTGTTGCAGTATTAATGCTGCTGCTTTTCTATCAATTAATCCTTTGTTGCGCGAAGGGGAAAGTTTTTGGGCAATAATCATTTGTTCGGCTTGATAGGAAGTTAAGCGCTCGTCTACGTACTCTACTGGTAATTTCAAAATTGCTGTGATTCTTTTGGTAAATTTCTGGACGTGACGCGCTTGAAATCCTAACGAACCATCCATAGAATAAGGTAGCCCAACTACCAAAATTTCTACGTCTCTTTCTTGAATTATCTGCTTAATTTGCGCGACATCTCGCTCAAAAGATGTCCGGTGTACTGTCGTAATTCCACTCGCAATCAAACCAGTACGATCGCACCCAGCTATCCCAATTCGTTTGCTACCTACATCTAATCCTAAAGCGGATATATACTTTTGCTTTGTCTTTTTTTGGGTTTGAGAGGATAAATTTTGGGTATTTAATTGAGTATTGGTTTCATCTTCTCTTCCCTGTTGCACGTTATTACTCCTGTTGAGTATCGATTGAAGGCGCTGGGGTACCTTCTAGGTTAGTTTTTTTGTAGGGTAGAGCAATATTATCTTTGTTCGATTTTTTTAATTTTGCTCTTTCTAACATTTGCTGTCTTTTTTCTTGCGTCCACAGCATTCCCCCCGGTATGGGTTTGCGGGCTGGTTGCAATCCTTGCAGCATCTCTGGTAGCTGAATTCCTTCTAAGGAAACGAATTTCGATTCCCGTACTTTGTGCCATACGGAACGAGACATGATTAATGTATGTTCTATACGACTTGCTCCTATTTGCTCTAAATATTCTTCTCCTTCTGGCTGATAGTCTGCCGAAGCTACTTTCAACGAAGAGGACGGAAAATCTTGAGTAATGCGAGCCATCTGAGACAGTAGCTCTGGATACAGCCAAGTATATGCAGGATGAACGGTCAAAGTCGCAAGATGGGATGTTTCTCCTTTGCGATCGATTCTCAGTTGAAAATAGCCAATGGCTGCTTTTCTTTGGGGTTCAAATACGTAACCGCTAACTACTTCTGATTTTGTTAACCACTGCTTAATCGCATCGGCTAAAGCACCGAATAAGCCGGTTTTAAAGTCATGGGTTTGGCGATCGAATACTTGGCGTACTAAAGGCGGCATTGATGCGGTATCAAGTTGATATAATAACTGAGCATCCGCATTGCTTACAGGTAGCAAATTAGGTAAATCTGGCTCAGCTTGCGCCAATGAAGCTAATAATTCCGGTTCGATTTCCCAATATGTCATTTCCGCCAAACGCTGAAATCCATTTTGGCGATAAAGGGCTAGGGCTTCTTTATCATTAACGTTTGCTTCCAAAATCCAGGTGCGAGCTTCTAAAATCGACTCAAAGCAGTAGCGCAAAAGTTGAGAACCAATTGCTTGCTTGTTTACGGATTTCTCCAGCATCACTCTGTCTACGCGCCAGGTGCTGAGTGTCTTGTTAAACGGCGATACCTGAATAATCCCCAGCATGGTACGTCCTTGTTCTGCTACATAAGCGCAAAGACGATGCTGTAAGGGGTTCGGAAACCAACTCAAAAATTTGAGTACTCCAAAATTTCTACGTAGTTTTTGCACTTGCTGCGTAGCAAAATGTTCTACATACGTGTCTTGGGCTGCAAATGACTCTTGGGATAGACGTTCTATATCATCTAAGTCCCGATATTGAACTGGTCGAATAACGATATTAATATTTTGTGAAAGTAAGGATGTCATTTTCATATCTATCCAACCTTAAGCCTTAAATATATTGTAAGTACGAGCGAAGTGTTGCAATTATATTAACGGATGCTACGTTATTAGCCGTTGCGCCAAAAGAGTGATTTTCATAACTTTAAAAATAAAAAGCAGTTCCGACGAGAATAACACGCAAATATTCTCACAAGAACTGCTTTCATTCTATTTTAATTTTGTTAACTTTTGTATAAATTCAAATTACTTGACGGGAAATAAGTTTTTCAAAATCAGCCTGGGTTTGATGAAGTAATTCTCCTCGGCTGTCTTTAGTTTGCCCTAAGCTTGGAACCAGATTACGAGCCTGTAGAGTCATATGAAACTGTAAATGAGCAACATATTCGCTAAACTCTTCGCGTGCTGAGTTGTTGCCCATTACGGTATTTGATTCCATTGCCACAGTGTTCTCCTTTTCAATCGCGATGCTTATAGAGCATATCAGAACTTACTATTTTCTTCGATCGAAGATATTTATTTTGCAATGAAGTTTAACGAACTGCATAATAAATGTGAAGAAGTCTAAAGAAAAATCAACTCAGCTTCGCCGATTTACAGCTTTATTTATTTGCTCTTTTAATTAAAACAGGTTCAATTTTTCCTTTAAAGTTTCAGGGACGTTCACTGCTTTATCCAAACCGCGAACATTCTCCCATTCCAAATTTTCATTCCAAGTCATATTTTCTAAGTTAGCTTCGCTGAGATCCGCACCGCCAAGAATTGCCTCGCTAAGGTCGGTATGGCTGAGGTCAGCGCCATTAAAAATAGCCCCGCTAAGGTTACTACCGCTAAGGTTAGCATGATGTAAATTTGCATAACTCAAGTCGGTACCAAGCAAAATCGCATTGCTGAGGTCTGCACCGCTTAAATCTGCTTCGCCGAGTGTGACTCCACTTAAGTCAGCTTCGTTAAGAATAACTTGACTCAAATCTACTCCTCCTAAGTCAGCGCCTAAAATAATTGCTTGCTGTAAATTTGCTTGCTGTAAATTTGCACCATTAAGTTTTGCGTAACTCAGGTCTGCTGCAAGTAAAATGGCTGAGGTCAGGTTGGTACTGAATAAAATAGAATCGCTAAGATTTGTACCTTTGAGCGTGGCACCCCTTAAATTAGCACCGCTCAGGTCGGCGCGACACAAATCGGCATAACTCATTTCTACACCAATTAAGTTGCTATCGCTCAAATTTGCGCCGAAAAGTATGGCATTTTTGAGATTGGCACCATTTAGCATTGCATCCTTCAAACTTGCACTCGTTAAGTTCGCGCCAGCTAAGTTCGCGCCAGCCAAATTCGCGCCAGCCAAGTTCGCGTCGCCTAAATCGGCACTGCTCAAATCCGCACCGCTCAAATCCGCACCGCTTAAATTACAGTGAGTCAGGTCGCTATGAGTCAGATTCGCCTCTCTAAGGTCGGCACCGCTTAAATTTGCATCCCCAAGGTTCGCATTACTCAAATTTACTTTTTTTGCTAATATGCCTGTAAGATTGGCATCTCCTAAATAAGCATCACTAAGATTGGCTTCGCTGAAATTAACACCTGTAAGGTTCGCATCCCCTAAGTAAGCGCCTTTTAACTGGGCACCTTTGAGAAATGCACCAACTACGTTACTGAAATTACCAATTTCAATCGAATCGCTGTAATTAATTACCCGCAACAGCCGAGATGTAAAAAAATTATCGCTATCGGGCTTGTCGGATGGGTAAAAAGTAATTTCAGCTTCAAGATTTTGTTCTTGAATTTGTTCTTGAAATCGATGTAATTCCAAAAGCAAAATCATTACATTTAATCCCGTATTTATATCTACTTTCCGCAGACCAATTGCAACCTTTTGTGCTTGTAGCTGCAACATTTGCTTCTGGGGCAAGTTATGATTTGGTGCGGCATCAATAAATTCACCATCACACCAGCGACGATAAAAATCTTCTAACCTTCTAAAAACAATTATTGAGTTTGTCTTTTCGCTGTTCTTAAAACCGATCGCTACAGCTTCGATAATTTCTGGTTTTAATGCAATATTACTTAATAATGCATAAATCTGTTCGTGAAATTGTCGGTCATCTATATTAAATGTAGAACCATTGTTTGTTTGCGCCCACTCGATTAGACTTACTTGTAGTTTTTCTTTAAAACTCAATTGCAAATCATTTAGATCGGATTCAACTTGTTGTAAAGGTAAGTGGCTGGTGTTTGCCGAAATCGTAATTGTTTTGGTTTCTTCAGATGCCCCCTGAAGCACCTCTTCCAACCACAACCGCTTCAAACAAGTTCTCCAAAGCTGCTTGAAAAGTTCTATTTGTACCATCTGTATGTTTTAATACGCTAATAGCACTGACGGGAAAGAGCTTACCTGAATATTTTCTTTAACTCAGTAGGTTTTTGAACATTAAACTCTAGTATGATTTACTACGGCAAATGAATCTATGATTAGGTATAATAACGGCTATTAACCGTCGCGATGCGGCTTGCCCTCCTGCAAACTTTCTAAAATCTCTATTTAAAATGGTTTTTCGTTTTTAAAAAACGGAATTTTCCTTTCTTTGACTGTTATACTAACTTCCCAGTATATTTTCTGCTGAGTTTATCCAATAATGCATACTGTTTACTACAGTCGCAATTGTTAGGAAGAATACTACAGTAAAAAGGGGCAAAAAAACTGAGAAATGTCATATTAATTTGACCTGAAAAGTTTTCTGCTTGATATTAGGCATTTAAATATATTATATTTTTCGGTTTTGGCGATCAATTGAGGAGAGAACGGTTATTAGGTCGCGATCGCTAGCTAAGCATTACAAATGAATTAGGCTATGTAGCCCGGAGATAATTCGGATGATCAAAAAGAGTATTTATATAATTCTGTTACAGGGTTTGTTAGCAACAGCAACTTTTGGCGTTAAGGCATTAGCTGCAACGGCACAAGAAGCGGTGACGCTAAGTCAAGCGGTAAAATCAGAAAAATTGAACGATGCTCCCAGGGAAAACGAAGGCGATCGCAGGAGCCTTGAAAAACTACCACCAGGAAAAGTATGGGAAGTTGGTAAGACAGAAGAAGTCCAGCCAGTTCCATTTACTTGGGTAGTAAATGACACAAAACTTGCAGCCCAACAACCTTTTTTGCAGCTAAATAAAGAACAGAAAAAACCAGTTAAAAAGCCTCCTAGTAAAACCGAGCCAGAAAAAAAACCAACTGCAAAAGATAGTTTTAAAGCTTTCGATAAAGTTATTAAAGATACTCAAGTTTCAAAAGGTTTATTTACTCTTTACAGGGACGAAGAAAAAAATAAAATTTATTTGGAAGTTAAACCGACACAGCTTAATAAAAATTATCTAGCCACGGCAACTTTAGAATCAGGTATTGGTGAAGCTGGAATTTACAGCGGGATGCCTTTACAAGATTTTATGTTTTACTTTGAACGAGTAGGTAAGGATTTACACTTTGTAGTTCGTAACGTCAACTTCCGTACTCAAGAAGGAGATCCCCAGGCACGTTCTTTAGCGAGGTCTTTTAGCGATTCTGTTCTTTATAGAGTTAAGATTCAAAGCATTCACCCCCAAAGCAAAAGTATACTTATTGACTTAGGGGATTTATTGCTTGCAGATTTGGCTGGATTATCTTCGAGTTTGGGAGTACCGGGTTCTCAAGATGAATCTTATTTTGGTACTGCTAAAGTTTTTCCTCAAAATATAGAAGTTCAGTCGGTTTTAAACTTTTCTGGGGGTAGCAGCAGCAAGCCAAGAAATACTAAATTTAGTACTTTAGCTGACAAACGTGGTTTTACTCTCAAGCTTCACTACAGTCTTTCTCAACTACCAGATAATACTTACCGTCCCCGTTTAGCCGACGAAAGGGTGGGTTATTTCATCACTGCTTATCAAGATTTATCCAAAAAAGATCCCAGCGACCCATTTGTACGCTATATAAATCGTTGGAAGTTAGAAAAAAAATACCCCAACGCCAGTATTTCCGAACCAAAAGAACCGATTGTTTATTGGATAGATAACGCTACACCCTATGAATATCGGGAAGCAATAAAAGAAGGCGTTTTGATGTGGAATCGAGCGTTTGAAGCTGCTGGATTTAAAAATGCGATCGAAGTCAAGCAGATGCCAGATACTGCCACTTGGGACCCGTCAGACATCCGTTACAACACCATTCGCTGGATTAATACAGTAGATGGATATTTTGCGATGGGACCATCCCGCGTTAATCCTTTGACTGGGGAAATTCTAGACGCAGATATTTTAATTGATGCTAGTTTAGTTAATTCTATGAAGAAAGATTATCGGCAAATGGTTCAGCCTAGCCAGTCGAAAAATCTTACTATGTCGGCGATGATGCAAAACCGCTTGTTGTGTAACGATTTGTCAGATGGAGATGACAATTCTGAAGAATCGCAACCAGAAGTTGTACGCCGTTTATCCACATTAGCGAGTAAGTACGACCTTTGTTACGGAATAGAAGCCACCAACCAATTTGGTTACGGTAAATTAGCGATTTCGCTGCTGCGAGATTTACCGCCTACCAGTCTAGAAACCAAAGACTATATTCATCAATATTTACGGTTAATTGTTGCCCACGAAGTCGGTCACACCTTGGGTTTGAGGCATAACTTCCGGGGTAGTACGATGCTATCTCCCAAAGAAATGAACGACACGAGCATTACCCGCAGTCGGGGACAAGTAGCTTCAGTAATGGACTACATTCCTCCCAATATTGCCCCCGAAAGCGTCAAGCAGGGAGATTATTTTCCCAGCATTATTGGACCCTACGATGCATGGGCGATAAAATACGGCTACTCTCAAATTAAAGCCGCATCCACCAACGCCGAAAAGCCGGTTTTACAAAAAATAGCCTCCGAATCTTACAAACCAGAGTATAGTTATTCCACAGATGAAGATGTCTACGATTTAGATCCAACCGCCGACGCATGGGATAACAGTTCCAACGTGCTGCTTTATTCTAAGTGGCAGATGGATAACGCCCGCAAAATGTGGGATAGAATCAACAAGCGCTATCCCTTAGAGGGAGAAAGTTACAGCGACGTGCGCGAACGTTTTGGGGCAGTATTGAGCAATTACTTCCAACAAATTTACTACAGTTCAAAATACATCGGCGGTCAGTCATTCTACCGAGTTTACGCCAGCAAAGACCAAACACGTCTGCCATTTGAACCAGTACCCGTCGAAAAACAGCGGCAAGCTTTAGAAGTATTGCGAGATTATATCTTTGCCGAAGATGCTTTTAACTTCTCACCAGAATTGCTGAATAAATTAGCACCATCGCGTTGGCGGCATTGGGGAAGCAATCCTCAAATCGGTCGGTTGGACTATCCCATCCACGACCTAGTATTATACATGCAGAACATGGTTTTGTACGATTTACTATCGAGCGATCGCCTTTCTCGTCTCAAGGATATTGAGTTGAAAAGTAAGAAAGGGGAAGCACTGACTTTACCGGAATTATTTAATACGCTTCAAGATAGCATTTGGACGGAAGTATTAAAGCCCAAAGATAAAGACATTGAAATTTCCAGCTTGCGTCGGGGATTGCAGCGAAAATATTTAGACATCTTAACTAATATGGTGTTGCGAAAAGTCAACGTTCCCGAAGATGCCCGCACCCTAGCATGGTACAAACTACGTCAATTAGGCGAAAAATTAGATGATGCAAATTCCGAAGACGAATATACAAAAGCCCATTTACTCGAAACACGTCAAAGAATTAGTAAAGTCTTAAATGCGGCTTTGGGAACTAATTGAATCGATGTTCAACGAGCGATTATCAATGAACAATTATCGATCGCGTATTGTTCATTGATAATTGTTCATTAATTAATCTAACTTCTCAACGCCCTCACAAATCGCTGCAAACCTCTAAATACATTTTTACTTTTCGCCGCTACAGGCTCGCCTTCACTTTGCGATTGTCCATCAGCTATAATCGTATCTAATTCATCACCAGAAGGCTTTTGAGGTAATTCCGCAACACGAACATAATCGCCGTTTTTTTCTACCCAAACCGACCACAATCCAGGATAGCAACGAAACAACGCAGCTTCTTCAAATATTGGACGCAGATAATAACAAGAATCAATTGTATTAATAAACCGCTGGCGAGTTTGTCGCGCTGCATAACCGATACCTACAGCACCCGCTTCTTCCAAACGAGGAACAAACATTACAAAAGGACGACTTTCACCTATTACTTCGCATATCTTTTCTAATTGCGGTATTTCCACCGAGGTTGGTTGAACAAACAAGAAAATTTCATCTTCCGGTTGAACTTTTGACTCTATCGAAGCCATCCTACCAGTACCAATATCTGAAAGTTGAAAAGGTACTTCATTCCAATCGCGACGAGCCAAAGCTGCACTACCAGCATCAGCAAAGAAAATCTTTAATTTATCGCCATACTCTTCAAAAGCTGGTAAAAATTGTTGCACTGTAGGTAACGCTTTTAATTCCGGAAACAATAACTCAACTTTTAGTCGAGTATAGCCATCTGCAAGAGCGGCTTGAGTTGCAACACGTGCTTGAACAATTGCGTCTTCTAATGTTCTTGGTAATTCAGGCATATCGGATTTTGGATTTTAAATTTTAACAACAGATGCTTTTGTTTTAAATTTTGGATTGAAAATTGGGAATTGGGGATGGTAAAAAGGTCAAAGGTCAAAGGTTAAAGGTTAAAGGTTAAAGGTCAAAGGTTAAAGGTCAAAGGTTAAAGGTCAAAGGTTAAAGGTCAAAGGTTAAAGGTCAAAGGTTAAAGGTCAAAGGTTAAAGGTGTAATAACTCCTTCCCCCTCTTCCCCCTCTTCCCCCTCTTCCCCCTCTTCCCCCTCTTCCCCCTCACTCAACGCCGGTAATCATAAAGCCGGGAAGAAAGTAACTACCTTGTCTCCCCATCTCCCCATCTCCCCATCCCCCCATCTCGTTGTCTCCCCATCCCCATCTCCCGTGCCCAATTAAAAATGATTCTAATTAGCAACAAGGGCTAACCGATCGAGACGGCTGACTACTTGCTTCAATACCATTGCTACCCAGTCAACGTCTGCCACAGTGGTATAACGTCCTAAAGTAATGCGAATACCTCCCATTGCTGCTTGTTTGGAATAGCCCATTGCACTAAGTATGGGGCTAGGACTCAGTTTACCACTATGACAGGCTGAACCGGCGCTGATGCCTATTCCTGCTAGATTTAATTGACGCACGATGGTTTTACCGCTGATTTTTTCTCCATCGGCGTATTCTAAGCAAAAACTTACATGGTGGGGTAAACGCTGCATTAGATCGCCTGTAGGGATTAAACCGTTCACATCAGCTAATTGCGAAAAAAGGCGATCGCGCAGTTCAATTAATCGGGGTGTTTCTACTGGTAATTCTTGGGCTGCTAACTCTGCCGCTACCCCAAACCCGGCAACGATCGGTACTGCTTGAGTACCGGAACGCGATCGCATTTCTTGTCCCCCACCACTTAGTAACGGTACTAACTCGATTCCCGGACGAACGTACAATGCTCCGGTACCCTGGGGTCCATATATTTTATGACTGGAAATACTAAGTAAATCTACTGGGAATTTATTCAAATCTATGGGCAATCTTCCCACAGCTTGCACTGCATCTGTATGAAACAAAACTCCAGCACTGCGAGCAATTTTACCTAGTTCTTCAATCGGCTGTACCGTACCAACCTCACTTTGCCCGTAAATAATCGAAATTAAAACCGTATTCTGTTGTAAAGCAGCTTTTAATTCTATTGGATTAACTCTACATCCTGCATCAACATTCAAACGAGTAACTTCCCAACCCCAACTTTCAAGCAACTTCGCAGGCTCTGATACGGCGGAATGTTCTACGCTCGAAATAATTATATGTTGGGGTTTCGCATACAAACGAGCAACTCCCATAATTGCTAAATTATTCGCTTCCGTACCCCCAGAAGTAAAGACAATCGATTCATAGGGAGCGTTAATTAAACTAGCAACTTGCATCCTAGCTTGTTCCAAAATAGTCGCTGCCCGTTGTCCCCACTCATGTAGACTTGAAGGATTTCCCCATCCTTGAGTTAACACTGCTTGCATCATGTTAATTGCTTCAGGACGAGTAGGAGTTGTAGCACTGTAATCTAGATAAATTTGCATAAAAATTAGGTTAAGACACGCATTCAGGAGCTGCTTTTATTTTGAGCTTATATAGTCAAGGCAAAACAAATTATTATATATATCTTCTTTGTAAGATAAGTATGGTGCTATTTCCCGTAAAGTTTCTTTAAGCTTCTGCTTTTTAAAGAATAACAGGATTAATTATCAGTTTTCACTCTTGTTACGCTATAAGCCATAAAAATATGTGAACTATTTTAATGGCGCTACGTCTGGCTTCATTGGGAACTTGACTTAGCTGTCAATTATATGTAGCTCAAATAAAGGGCGCTATCTTTATACTAATTTTAATAAATTATTAAAATTTTCCTGATTTTTTTTTATACAACTCGAAGTTATAAAAATTAATAAGAAGGTTTATTTAAAATCATCAGTACAATTACTTTGAGTACCGATTAAAGAATTTATAAAGTTCAGATAATACTTTATGATTGAAACCATGCCGTTAATGCGATCGCCAAAGCATCAGCGGCATCATCGGGACGAGGAATGTACTCTAAATCAAGCTCTCGCGCTACTGCTTCTTGTACTTCGGATTTTTCAGCCTTACCGTAACCCGCTAAAGTTAACTTAATTTGAGAAGGTGCAAACTCTACCACAGGTAAACGATGTTGCCCCAACACCAGCATAATCACTCCTCTAGCTTGAGCAACCAAGATAGTATTTGACATCCGGTAAAAGAAGAATTTTTCAATCGCTACCAAATCTGGTTGAAATTGTTCTATTACAGTGTGTAGATCGTCGTAAATTGTAGATAGTCTTTGCTCTACCGGAATGTCTTTGGGCGTACTAATAATTCCAAAGTCTAGTAAATTTACTGAATCGGCAAGCGAGTTAACTTGATTTTTTTGGCATATAATTGCTCCAAAACCTAAAATTGCTAATCCTGGATCTAATCCTAAAATTTTTCTTTGCATTTACTTTACTGTCTTTTCATATAATTACAGTGATTTAACCTAATTTTGTCGTTAAGTTAATTTAGATGGATTCAGTTAATTAGAATTAAAAATTGTAATAATTACATTCTTAGATTTGAATGCTCTTAGTGTAAATTCTCAATTAATTATTGTTTAGACCACTGCTTACAATTGCGATATGTCAATTGGTTTTCTCAGACAAGCTCTTAACGTCATGCAACAACAGTCGCGCCGTCGCGCTCCTCATCGAGTTAATCAGTGGTTTAAGTGGTTGTCCCCTGGGTTATCGGTTAAACGTTGGTTTCTAATTAGTATGGCGGGGGTAGTGCTAGCAAGTCTGGGCTTCGCTATTTGGAGCGGATTAACCCCAATTTACTGGGTGCTGGAGCTAATTAAAAGCGCACTCTCGTTACTCACGAATATCATACCTTACTACATCAGCGGACCCATAGTAATGATTGGCGGTTTGCTGTTGCTGCTTTGGGGACAAACCCGCACGGTAGGTTCAATTACTCGGGTACTAAAACCAGAAGGTGATGAAGAATTAATTGATGTACTCTTAGCTCATCGGAGATTATATCGAGGACCAAAAATTGTTGTCATTGGCGGCGGTACGGGACTTTCTACTTTATTAAGAGGACTAAAAACTTACAGTGCGAATATTACTGCTATTGTCACCGTAGCTGATGATGGTGGATCGTCGGGGAGGTTGCGTGAAGAATTTGGCGTATTACCACCCGGAGATATTCGTAACTGTTTGGCAGCTTTGGCGGATGAAGAAAAATTATTGACAGAGTTGTTTCAATATCGCTTCAGTGCTGGAGACGGCTTGAGCGGTCATAGTTTTGGCAATTTGTTCTTAACTGCAATGAGTGAAATTACTGGTGACTTAGAGCGAGCCGTTGCCGCGAGTTCAAAAGTGCTAGCTATTAGAGGGCAGGTACTTCCAGCTACTCTTAGCGATGTTCGTTTATGGGCTGAATTAGACGATGGTCGTCGCATTCAGGGTGAATCAAAAATTACCAAAGCTGGAGGTAAAGTTGTTAAAATTGGCTGCACTCCGGCGAATCCACCTGCTTTACCCACCGCAATCAAGGCAATCAAAGATGCTGATTACATTATCATGGGTCCGGGCAGTCTTTACACCAGCGTGATTCCCAATCTTTTGGTACCCGAAATCGCAGCCGCGATCGCCGCAACAACCGTGCCTAAAGTATATGTGTGTAACATTATGACTCAACCGGGAGAAACCCAAGGTTACACGGTTGCCGATCACATTCAATCTATCGATAAAGCTTGCCAGCAAAAGCTATTTGATGCAGTTTTAGTACATAAGAAGTCTCCTACTGCCCGCGCCCTAATCCGTTATGCTAAAGAAAATTCTCATCCAGTATTTTTGGATCGAGAAGAGGTAACTCTTTGTGGACGCAGAATAGTTTTAGCTAACGTCATGAGCGAAGATGAAACTGGTTGCGTGCGTCACGATCATCAAAAATTAGCACAAGTTCTTCTACGTTGGTATAGTGGAACTCCTAAAGGAATGCGAAAGCTGTACAAAATGTTTAGAAAAGAGTCAGCGATCGATTGTAACTGAACTTTTTGCACCTAAAAGATAACTGGAACTATAATTTTTTTTCCTATAGGCGTAGTAAGTAAAACCCGAAATTACCAGTTTTCGGGTTTATGGGAATTTATTAACAGTTACGATAAAAACCTTAAAAGATGAAAATCTTTCTTAAAGACGCACTCGCAACTCAACGCTTGGGTATAATTCTGGGTGAGACGCTAACCCCTAATACTGTAGTTTTACTAGAAGGTAATTTGGGCACGGGTAAAACTACCTTGGTACAAGGTATAGGTAAAGGTTTGGATATTAACGAATCAATTGTCAGCCCCACTTTCACTATTATTAATGAGTATACTCAAGCCCGCCTTCCCCTTTATCATCTAGATTTATACCGTTTAGAAGCTTCGGAAATAATTGCCTTAAACCTCGAAACTTACTGGGAAGGCATTGAAGTCTCGCCAGGAATAGTAGCTATCGAATGGGCACAGCGGATGCCTTATAAGCCAGATACTTATCTCACTATAAATTTGACTATTGAGCGCGAAAGCTCATATTTTGAAACGGCTAACTCTGTACGCTTTGCCGAAATCGTTCCACGTAATTGCACCATAAGTGAGAAAATTCTGGCTTTAGGCGAAGAATATCGTAGCCAGTAGCAAATTACTTTCTCAGAAAATTCATATAAATATAAGTAATCTCGCTTCCTTATTTAATCCGTTTTATCTGCCACTTCCTCGTTCATCGCAGAAACAGCGATACATTGTAATTATAATCACCTGAAAACCTGCTAATCTGTTTACAAATAAGAATTTATTTTATACTAATGCCCACGAGTGAATAAGTATCATGGCAAACCAAGTAACACTTAACAAGGGGGGGTAATACCCTGACCGATCGATAAATTATAGAAGTGCTTTACTTTTATCAGTATGTTTATGAGTTAATACTCGTAAAAAGTGCTTATTACCGAAGATTTTCATCATTATTAATAATCGTTTTATTTAATTTTGTGTTTAGTTTGACACGTTTATTATTGATATGCCTGAGTGATTGCTCGTAAGAGTAAACGCTAGTATTTAAGTGAAGAAAATTAAAATAATATTAAAGTTGCCTTTTATATTTAAGTAGTTTTGCATACTATTAATAATTCCAGTATCCAGATTTTTTTAGTTTGTCAAATGCAATAAATACTGAAAAATTTTTGTTTTAATTACAATTAACTTACTCAAAAGCAGAATAAATACTGAAAATTAAAAACTAGATTCTCTAAAATAACTAGTATAAATAACTACTACTTGATATTTGTGTAGATTTTTTGTATTTCTAGTTGACTTAAAATTTGATTAGTGCCCCAAGAAGATATTTGCTCGAAATTCTGATAATTTGAAGACAAATAAAGCGCCTGGTTGAATAACAACAAGCGCTTCGGGGGTTATATAACTTCCTCTGTAAATAAATCGGGACTTACGCAGCGACAAAAGAAAATATAGTGTTATAGATGTTGTTCATCGCGAGCGGTGCGGCTCGATCCCCCCAACCCCCCTTAAATAAGGGGGGCTTTACGTAATTTTTATGTATGTTCTCTAAAACAGGATTTTTGGTTGATTTTTAACGCTTAAAAGTCAAAGCTCTACCTCTGCTTTCTGTATTTAACTTTCCTTGGTGATAAACAATCTCACCGCCAACAATAGTTGTTACCGCCCACCCCGTTAAATCCCAGCCTTCAAAAGGACTCCAACCGCATTTAGTTACAAGTTCTTCGCGACGGACTTTTTTTCGAGAGTTCAAATCTACCAGCACTAAATCGGCATCATAACCCGGAGCGATCGCCCCCTTATTGGGAATACAATAAGCAGCAGCGACAGCAGTTGACATCCAGTTAGCAACTTGGGCAACAGTACAACGCCCATCAACAGCAGCAGTTAGCATTAAAGCTAAAGAAGTTTCCACTCCAGGCATTCCGGAAGGACTTTTCGGATAAGTTTGCGCTTTTTCCTCTAAAGTATGAGGTGCATGATCCGTAGCAATGAAATCAATTACCCCATCTAACAACGCTTGCCAAAGTACTTCATTATCACGAGATGTTCGCAGAGGGGGATTCATCTGCGCCAAACTGCCTATTTTCTCGTAAGCAGTTGTATTTAACAATAAATGTTGGGGTGTAACTTCTGCCGTCACCCAGCTAGGTTTATCTTGCCGCAGTAAATCTGCTTCCTCTGCGGTAGACATATGCAGAATATGTAGCCGACGTTGATATTTTTTAGAAAGTTTTAATGCCCTTTTTGTTGCGATCGATGCTGCTTGATTATCTTGTATTTGCGAGTGAATGGCGACATCATGAATATTCGCGAATTCTTCCCTACGCTGTTTTAATCTAGTATGGTCTTCGGCGTGAACTGCAATTAAAATTTCACCGTTGGCAAATATCGCTTCTAATGTTTCTTGAGGATCTACTAGCAAAGGACCGTGCATCGATCCCATAAAAATCTTGATTCCTGGGGTAGGATTAGCCTGTAGCAATTCAGACAAATTATCCGTCGTTGCTCCAATAAAAAAGCCATAATTAACAAGGCACTTATTCGCAGCACGCTCTAATTTGTCATTTAAAGCTGATTGACTCACTGTTAAAGGGCGAGTGTTAGGCATTTCTAAAAACGAAGTTACTCCCCCCTTGGCACAAGCACAGGAAGCAGTAAACAAGTCTTCTTTGTGTTCTAGCCCCGGTTCCCGAAAATGTACTTGTGGGTCGATCGCTCCTGGCAACAAAGTTAACCCGTCAGCGTCAATTATGTGGGTAGCCGTTTCCTCTATCTGTGATGGTGAAACTTTGATAATTTGGCGATCGCGCGTCAGCACATCCCCAACAATAAATTCACCATTGGGTAAAAGAATTCTCGCACCGCGAATTAGTAAACTAGGAGATGACATGAGGATACACTTGGTCTAAATAACAGTAAATTTTGACATAAGCAGCTACTCATTGAAGTTAAACTTGTGGAATGCCTTTATCGTAGGCATTATGTGCGATCGGCAACGAAGAACGTCTAATTCAATTACAAATAACCGTGTCAACATGACAACATAACTCCTAACAGCATCTTTGTACAGTTAAGATAAAAAAATAAAGTCTCCCTAGCCGTCTTGTTTCTTTTTGGAGCATAATTTAGTTTCTACTTGAGTAATTACATGCAAAATCCAGTGTCTGACCGCCACTCTAACCAACAACCCGATAATTCCTGGTTTTTTGAATTAGGTAAAACAATCGGATTAAGCATCGTGCTTGCTCTTTCGATTCGCACCTTTGTTGCTGAAGCACGTTGGATTCCTTCTGGCTCGATGGAACCAACTTTGCACGGTACTCCAAATCAGTGGGAGGCAGACAAGATAATTGTTGATAAGTTAAGTTACAAATTTTCCGTTCCTCAGCGGGGAGACGTTGTAGTTTTCTCTCCTACAGAAGAACTACAAAAAGAGCAATTTCAAGATGCTTTTATCAAGCGGATAATTGCTTTACCTGGAGAAAAGGTAGAGTTAAACGGCGGCAAAGTATATATAAATGGTAAGCCTTTAGAAGAAAAAAATTACCTTCCTGATGTAAAAAATACATCGATTGATGTTTGTACTTCAGCACCTATACAGCCATTTTTATCTGGACCTAAGACTATTCCATCTGGCTCCTATTTAGTGTTAGGAGACAACCGTGGAAGTAGTTACGATAGCCGTTGTTGGGGTGTTGTCCCTCGTGAAAACATTATCGGTCGTGCCGTGCTTCGTTTTTGGCCCCTAAACAAAGTCGGTGGAATTGATAAAACCCCGCTTTATGATACTCAAGAAGGATCTCAAGACAAGATTAAAGCTGAATAAATAGCTATAGCTATATAAAAAAATATATATATTGCTGTCTTTTTCAATGCAAATTTTTGCAATGAAGGCAGCTAATTTTTTATGGATAATTAATATTGATAACTATAACTAAGTAGGTCGGCGTTGAAAATCGTAATGCCGGACAAGGGAGTAGGCAGTAAGAGCAAGGCTTTGAAGCGAATTTACATTCTGTTACATAGTTTGATTTATTTGTGCCGACTTACTTATAAGGTTTATATATTATTTGACAGTTAAGCACGTAGGGAATGGGGAATTGGAAATAATATTAATCAATAACCAGTAAGTTGTTTATCAAATTAGGTTTTTGTCATAAAGGTTTCGAGCTTTTAAATAATATGTTAAGCATCTGTCTAGACTGAAGAACCTAAAAAATTAAATATTCATAATTAAATAGGGAATTAATGGTGAATTAAATCCTCCATGTTCAAGCAATAGCGTCGCTAGCACCGAATTTCTCTTCAAATTCTAGCTAACAACTCCTAATTTTTATTTTATAAAATAATTTTTAAGTAATCAAGCCTGCATTATTCAATCATTTTTATATAGATAAGTAATGCTCAGTTATATAACCCTCCGCTACTGCCTATTTAAACGAAATGTTTAATTGGATGTTGGCACAAATACTTGTTTTTATCTAGAGAATTTTTTAATAAATAAAAACTTCATTTATTTTTGCCCAGCCTATAAACATATTTTAAGTTACAAAGACAATACTAATCTGAGGCGATTTGTAGTTTAATATACATATTACCCATATATTTGAACATAGGTATACAGACATAACTCTTGTATCTTATATCCTAAAAAGGTAAAAATGTTGATGTTAATAGCTTCTAGAGCTTTGAACCCAGCAGTAGGAAACAACCTACAGGCTAATTTTATTCAAAGCTGCTTCAAAAATTATCCTACCGGGATAACATCTTATAGTGTTATCAAAGTGTATGGTATGGCTCGATAAAATTTCATATTTCATAAATCTTAATAAGTCAATAACGATTAAAACTCAGGAATTTAGCTTTTAATCATAGCTTGAATAAACTATGGAATTGACTAACAAAACCAAAGATGGGAATTACTCCCCCAATCTTGTTAATAAAGATATCTTAATTATTGATGACACCGCAGATAATTTACGTATTTTATCTTCAATTCTGGCTAAAGTTGGATATAACGTTCGCAAAGCTTTGAACTGGCAAATGGCTTTTACTGCTTGCCAAGCTCAATTACCAGATTTGATTTTACTTGATATCATGATGCCGGAAATAGATGGATATGAGATTTGCCAGCGTTTTAAGGGCAATCAAAAAACCGTCGATATACCAATTATTTTTATCAGCGCCTTAGACGATGTTTTTGATAAAGTCAAAGCTTTTAAGGTAGGAGGCGTAGATTATATCACTAAACCCTTTGAATTTGCAGAAGTCATAGCACGAGTACAAAATCAATTAGAATTGAGAACTGCTCAATTAGAAGTATTAAAGTTAAATGACGAGCTTGAAGAAAGAGTCAAACAGCGTACCTTAGAACTCGAAAATGCTCTGCAAAAACTTCAAATAGAAGTTCATTCTCGCCAGGAATTACAAAGTAAGCTGCTTGAGTGTGCTTTACGCGATGCTTTAACTGGTTTACCTAATAGAGTCTTTTTTATCAATCGATTAGAACAAGCATTAAATCGCGCCAAGCAGGAATCTAACTATCATTTCGCCCTGCTTTTTCTAGACTGCGATCGCTTCAAAATTATCAATGATTCTTTAGGTCATTTTGTGGGAGACGAATTACTGGTTGCGATCGCCGAGCGCTTGCAAAGTTCTTTGTCACCATTTGATACTTTAGCTCGATTAGGTGGCGATGAATTTGGTATTCTTCTGGAGAATGTTTCAGATATTGAGATGGTAACTTGCATTGCCGAACGTATTCTTGACTCTTTAGGGCAACATTTTCAAATATCTAGATACCAGGTATTCGTCAATGTAAGCATCGGCATAAATTGGGGTAATCTTAATTATGAAAAATCCGAATATTTACTAAGAGATGCTGATACGGCTATGTATCGTGCCAAAGCTTTAGGCAAAGGACGATTCCACGTATTTAATCCTGAGATGCATCGGGAAGCTATACAAATTTTAGAACTAGAAAATGACCTGAGAAGAGCTGTTTTACAGCAAGAATTAATTGTTTACTATCAGCCGATAATTTCTTTAGATAGTGGTTCAATTATTGGATTGGAAGCACTTGTTCGTTGGCAACATCCTACCAAAGGTTTAATTTTACCGACGGAATTTATTTCTGTGGCAGAAGAAACAGGTTTAATTCATGCTATGGATACTTGGGTATTAAAATCAGCCTGCAATCAACTACGTATTTGGCAAAATCATCCAGCAGTTCCCAAATCTTTATATATTAGTGTCAACTTGAGTGCAAAATTGTTTTTACAGCCTAATTTGATCGCTCAAATCGACCAAATTATTTACGAAACAAAAATCAATCCTGCTTTCTTAGAATTGGAAATTACAGAAAGTGTAATTATGGAAAATAGCATAGATGTTAAAACAACTCTTCAAGAACTTAAACAGCGAAATATTAAGCTAACAATGGATGACTTCGGCACTGGTTATTCTTCTTTAAGTTATCTGCATAGCTTTCCCTTAAATACTCTTAAAATTGATAAATCATTTTTAAATTTGATGCAGAACAATCATGCAAATATGGGCTTGGTTCCAGCAATGATTAGCATAGCTCATTCAATGGGCATGAAAGCAGTTGCTGAAGGAGTTGAAACTTTGGAACAACTATCGCAGATTAGAAATTTAAATTGCAATTCTGCTCAGGGAATTTTATTTTCCCATGCAATGGAGCCAAAATTAATTTTAGAATTGATCTTAGCAGCGCCTCGATGGTAATCAAACTGTGTAAATATTAGGTTGATAGATTACTTAAACTCAATCTTTATAGAATAATCTTCTGATATTTGACGACCAACTTTATAATTTCAGCGTGTTATCTAATATACTTCTAAATGACTGCTCTTTGCGGTGAATATTTTAAGTTACCAATTTGACTTGACGTTATGATGCTATGCGTGCAGCTTTATAAAGTGCGATCGCCTGGATTCTGCTTTTTATAACCAAAGTCTAAAATAATATGTCAGATAAGGTAAATTATATTTATATAATGATAGTAGATTTTACTAGCTAAATGGTTTGATTCGTGAAATTTATTAATTTTCGGAAAAGAATATAGATTATTCAATATTTAATAATTAAATAAAAGTATTCAGTTTTAACCATACCTTAAAAAAGTTAATCGATAAAATATATTGCATTTCATAGTTAGTAATTTCAAAGAAACATATTGACAAAAAAGAAAATATATTGCATACACTTAGGTAACAAATGCATTCAAATATAAATGAGAAATTAAATATATTACTAGTTGATGATACCCCAGACAATTTGCGACTTTTATCGGCAATGTTAACAACCCAAGGTTATGAAGTTCGCAAAGCTTTAAACGGAAAAATGGCATTGAACGCCTGTAAAACTCTACGACCAGATTTAATTTTACTTGATATTAATATGCCGGAAATGGATGGGTATGAAGTTTGCCAAAAATTCAAAGCAGACGAAATAAACGAGCGGATTCCGGTAATATTTATCAGCGCTCTTGATGATGTATTAGATAAAGTAAAAGCCTTTGATGTCGGAGGCTCGGACTATATAACTAAACCTTTTCATACAGCAGAAGTTATATCAAGAATAGAGAATCAAATTAATTTACGTTCTTTACATTTAAAACTACATAAAAAAAATGTCTTATTACAAAATACTTTACAAGATTTGAAAGCAGCCCAAGTACAGCAAATCCAAAATGAAAAAATGGTAGCTTTGGGACATTTGGTAGCAGGTATTGCTCATGAAGTGAATAACCCGGTTAATTTTATCTACGGTAATCTCGAATATGTGAGTGAATATGTACGAGATTTAGTTAATTTAGTTAAAGCGTATCAACAGGAATATCCGCATCCGGGTGCCACAATTCAGAAAATAGAAAAAGAAATAGATATCAATTTTTTGATGAACGATTCACAATCGCTAATGGGTGCGATGTACAGAGGAGCAGATCGTATACGTTCAATTGTACTAGCCTTGCAAAACTTCTCCAGACACGATCAAGCCTTGCATAAGCGAGTCGATATTCATCAAGGTATAGACAGCACCTTGCTAATGTTGCAGCATCGATTAAGAAAAACAAATTATCGCGATGCAATTGAGATAGTCAAAAAATATGGCGATTTACCACCAATTACCTGTTATGCGAGCGAACTTAACCAGGTGTTTATGCATTTGTTAAACAATGCCATTGATGCTTTAGACGAGCAAGCAGAATTGCAAGCCATAAAAGCCCAAGATTTAACAAACGCTCATACTATTTGCATCAGCACAAATGTTCTCAAGTCCAATAGTACTGCCAAAATTTCTATTGCCGATAACGGTATGGGAATACCTGACAAAGTTCGCAAATGCATATTTGACCCATTTTTCACTACAAAGCCTGTAGGAAAAGGCAGTGGGTTGGGATTATCTATCTGCTATCAAATTATAGTACAAAAGCACAATGGAAAAATTCTTTGTAATTCGACTCCCACAGAAGGTACAGAGTTTATTATTGAAATTCCTTTGAAAGAATTGCAAGAAAATTGAGGATTTATCTCATCTATTTCTCGCTCACGTAGCATAATAGAAGTGTGACTGATTTATTTGACCCCTTACTATCGCTAAAAGTTGGTCACTGGTTCAAGCTGATTTGCGGAGCCAGCTTCCAACATCTGCCTGCGGTTAGAAGTTTAACTTTAGCTTACACGCTGGCTGGGGCTGACTGCATAGATGTGGCTGCCGATCCAGCTGTCATTGTCGCCGCTCAAGAGGGGCTAAAAGCTGCTGCTGCTTTGGGTAAAGAAGCCCAGCAACGAGGCTTTGCCTATCAAGGAACCCCGTTATTGATGGTTAGCTTAAACGATGGCGAAGATCCACACTTTCGTAAAGCAGAATTTGATTCTACTAAATGCCCCAGTCAATGTTCTCGACCGTGCGAACGCATTTGTCCCGCACAAGCGATCGCGTTTAATAGTATCAAATATAACGAGGCAGGAGTTCTGTCCGATAAATGCTATGGCTGCGGTCGTTGCCTTCCCATATGCCCGTATGGTAAAATAGAGACAGTATCTTATGTAACATCTATCGGAGCAATCGCGCCATTGTTACTGAAATCTGGAGTA
The DNA here is from genome assembly GCA_965234645.1 of Rivularia sp. (in: cyanobacteria). Taxonomy (GTDB): domain Bacteria; phylum Cyanobacteriota; class Cyanobacteriia; order Cyanobacteriales; family Nostocaceae; genus Rivularia. The sequence continues at coordinate 7,459,699 of OZ248344.1, forward strand.
GGTGCAGTAGAGATTCATACGACTGTTGGGCGTTTGGCAGAATTCAAGAGGTTGTGGCAAACAATTTTGCCATATATCGGGCATTTGAAATTAGTCGCTATCAGTTGTCCAAATGGCGAGGGGATAATTGATTATCTGCATAGTTTGTATGATGTTATTTCCCCACTTGCTTATTTGAATATATGGCAAACTGACGGTAGGTCAATGAGTGGCGATATTGGTTCGGGCACTACATTAGCCGCTGTAAAATTAGGTGCCAAAGTATTGAGAGCGAAAATACCAGGATATGTGCAGTTGGCAGGTGGTACTAATAGTTACACCGTGCCGAAATTGAAAGCAATGGGATTGTTGAAAGAATTAACTAAGCCTATAAGTGAGAATATGGGAGAGAATAATGTTATCTCTCGTACATCATGCTTGGGGACTGAAGCATTCATTGCTGGTGTTGCTTACGGTAGCTACGCCCGAAAATTGCTCTCACCAATTCTCGAACAGTTAGAAGAAAAGGAGGTGAATAATTCCAGTGTCATAACTGCTCGCCTGGAAGAAGAACCCACATTGCTTTGGCAAGCTGTATCGCTTGCTGATTCATTAGTTTCCCAGCTCAAATATTAAGAGCGATTGGCGAGCTTTGGCTCGTCCCCTATCTCTAAAAACGTCACCATAAAAAGCATGACGATTACAGACGATCTCCGAAAATTATTAGCCATTTTGCCTCAAGACTTGCGTTCTATGCTCGAAGAGCATTCCCAGAGAGATAGTTTAGTAGAAGTGGTCTTGGATCTGGGTCGTCGCCCAGAAGCACGTTTCCCGCATGGAGCCGAATATCTCAGCGAAATACCCGTTACTCAGCAACATATAGATGATTGCATTGTACGGGTGGGAACTTTCGGCGGAGATAATCGAGCCGGAATAGAGCAAACTTTACATCGGATTAGCGCTATTCGCAACCGCACCGGCAAGATTATAGGTTTAACCTGTCGTGTCGGACGAGCGATATATGGAACGATTAGCACGATCCGCGATTTAGTGGAAAGCGGTCAATCAATTCTCATGCTGGGTCGTCCAGGAGTGGGAAAAACTACTGTTTTAAGAGAAATAGCCCGTGTTTTAGCGGACGATCTTGATAAAAGAGTAGTGATAATTGACACTTCAAATGAGATTGCTGGAGATGGTGATGTTCCCCATCCGGCTATTGGTAGAGCCAGACGGATGCAGGTTTCTCATCCTTCCGAGCAGCATCAAGTAATGATTGAGGCAGTGGAAAACCATATGCCCGAAGTAATCGTAATTGATGAAATTGGTACGGAATTAGAAGCGTTAGCATCTCGTACTATTGCCGAACGTGGCGTGCAGTTAATTGGTACCGCACACGGTAATCAAATTGAAAACTTGATAAAAAACCCCACCCTTTCCGATTTAGTAGGGGGTATACAGGCTGTAACGTTGGGAGATGACGAAGCCAGAAGGCGAGGCTCTCAGAAAACGGTTTTGGAACGCAAAGCGCCTCCTACATTTGACATTGCTGTGGAAATGCAAGAAAGGCAGCGCTGGGTAGTTCATGAAAGCGTTGCTGACACTATAGATAATCTTTTGAGAGGACGACAGCCCAGCCCGCAAGTGAGATCCATAGATGATAACGGTAAAGTGACAATTACCCGTCAGTTAACTGCTATTAACGGTGGCGCTTCACAAACCGATCGAGGAGAAGAAAATTGGAGCGGGCGGCATTCTAGTAGAGCCAACGGCTGGAGAGCATCCGGTCAAATGCGTCCTTTAGTACCATTAAATTCGGAATATCAAAATGGAAATGGTTCTGGGCGCAGCGAATTTGACCGTTTATTAGATCAATCTTTCAATAACTCTAATGGTTTTGAGAGCAACGGTAATAAGGATTCCGGACCAAATGGTGAAGATTTACCCCTCCATATTTATCCCTACGGCGTAAGTCGCAGCCAATTGGAGCAGGTAGTCGGGGTACTTCATTTGCCAGTGGTCTTGACAAAAGATATTGATAGTGCTGATGCTATTTTGGCATTGCGATCGCACGTCAAAAACCATGCGAAATTGCGGCAAATGGCGAAAGCCCGTCAAGTGCCGATTCACATGATTAAATCCAGCACCATTCCGCAAATTACCCGTGGCTTGCGTCGGTTGTTAAATATGGACGAACCGGAAGCTGGCGACGAGCGTGAATTACAATTATTTCTGCACAACGGCAGCGATGATGAAATTGACGCTTTAGAAGAAGCCAGACTTGCGGTAGAACAAATCGTCATCCCAAAAGGACAGCCAGTAGAACTACTACCGCGATCGTCGCAAGTGCGTAAAATGCAGCATGAATTAGTCGAGCATTATCGACTTAAGTCAAACAGTTTTGGGGAAGAACCAAATCGGAGGTTAAGAATTTTTCCTGCCTAATTTTTCCCTATCTCTAAGTTTTTACCAGCGTGCAGCACAACAAACCCCTTCTTCCTTTAGGTCGAGGGGGATTATAATTATTCATGATTACAGACAAGAATACTATTATAGCAGGAATTTAAGAGAAAGTTAATTGATGGTTAGTAATTGATTGTTTTTTGGTTAATTTTTTTGTTGATAGGAATCTGGCGGTTGGAATATGCCGCACCTAGCGGTGAACGCGGCTACATAAACAAAACCCACCGTGGCAGGGGTTTGAATGATTAGTTAGAATTTAATTGCCAAGTTGGTGGATTGTTTGATCGTTATCTAAATAACCTGGCGATTGGAATATGCCGCACCTAGCGGTGAACGCGGCTACACAAGGGAAACCCGCCTGCGCGGGTTTAAATGATTAGTTATGATTTAATTCCCAGGTTGGAATTGTTGATTTTTGCTGATGATGGATTGCTTGATTTCTAATGTAGTTCGCTACTTTATCTATCGCATCATGACTGACGGTAAATGCTCCATAGCTTCCTTGCCATTTGAAGAATTCGCCCGGTTTGATGTCATGGGTAACAAGATGTGAGGAACTACCTTTAATATTTTTAATGAAGTTAGATACTGATAAGCTAGGAGGAAGACCTGTTAATAAATGTATATGGTCTTCAATTCCACCAACGGCGATGATTGTGCATCGCAATTCTTCGCAATGCTTAATAATGGCACCATAAATATTTTTTTGTATGTCAGGCGTAATTAAAGGTAATCTATCCCAAGTTGCCCAAACGGCGTGTAAATATAATTGTGTGAAATTGGATCTCATTTTATTAATGTTGTTTAAAATTGGTAATTAAAAAAACCTGGCGGTTGAAACCGCAGCTACACAAACAAAGTCCGCCTGCGCGGACTAAGATTTATTCAAATTGGATAACATACATTATATTCTTCCTAAACCCACGCAGGTAGGTTTTGCCTGTGTAGCCGCGATTTAAATCGCCAGGATCTAAATCGCCACCTTATTTAGAATTATTCAAATTAGATAACATACATTATATTCTCCCCAAACCTACGCAGGTAGGTTTTGCCTGTGTAGCCGCGATCACCGCTAGGTGCGGCATATTGAATCGCCAGGATATTTTTAACCTCATCCCCAATCTTACAAATGCACCCCCATATCTGGTATCCCTTCACCCAAGCAAAAACATCACCGCCACCTTTAAAAGTAAAATCCGCTCGCGGAATTTGGCTGGAGTTGGAAGATGGACGCAAAATCATGGACTGTATTTCTAGCTGGTGGGTAAATATTCACGGACATTCCCATCCTAAAATTGCTGAAGCGATTTATCATCAAGCACTGGAATTGGAACAAGTAATTTTTGCTGGATTCACTCACCAACCTGCTGAAAACCTTGCAGAAAAATTAGTTAAAAAACTTCCACAAGAATTAAGCCGAGTTTTCTTTTCCGATAATGGCTCAACTGCTGTGGAAGTTGCGCTGAAAATGGCTTATCAATATTGGGTAAATCAAAATCAGCAGCGTCAAAAATTTATTGCTTTTGAAGGAGCGTATCACGGGGATACTTTTGGAGCAATGTCTGTGGGTTCGCGATCGCTATTTACTCAAGTTTTCTCAAGTATGTTGTTCGAGGTGGATTTTTTACCTTTTCCTGAAACTTACATCGGTGACACTTCTGTTGAAGAAAAGGAAGAACAAGTTTTAACTATATTAAAAGAAAAATTAAAGCAAAATCCTCAAGAATATGCTGGCATTATTATTGAGCCTCTGGTGCAGGGTGCTGGTGGAATGCGGATGTGTAGAGCCGAGTTTTTACGGAAATTACAAAAGTTAGTTAAACAATTTGATACTTTGCTTATTTTTGATGAAGTAATGACTGGGTTTGGTAGAACTGGAGATTGGTTTCCCAGCATTAAAAGCGGAGTTACGCCGGATATTACTTGTTTATCAAAGGGAATTACTGGGGGTTTTTTACCACTGTCAGTTACCGTATGTTCTGAGAAAATTTACGATACTTTTTACAGCGACGACCCGATAAAAACACTTTATCACGGACATAGTTACACTGCGAATCCTTTGGGATGTGCTGCTGCATTAGCTTCTTTGGAATTGATGGTAGAAAATCAACCTGTTTTTAGCAGTATGGAATCGAAACATTTGCAGCATTTAGAAGCTTTACAAAAAAATCCCAAAGTCGAAAAGTTGCGGGTAACGGGTACGATCGCGGCGATGGATATTGTAAGTACTCAAGAATCCGGGTATTTGAATAAAGTTGGTTTGGAAATTCGAGAAAAGTCTTTAGAAAAAGGTTTGCTTTTACGTCCTTTAGGAAACGTACTTTATATAATGCCGCCTTATTGTATTACCGACGAAGAATTATCTATGGTGTATGAAGGGATTTTTAGTATTTTAGATGGTTTGTAGTAAATAATTTTGTCTTTTTCATGCTCGTTGTCGATACTAATCAAAATATAGGGAGACGTTGCACTGCAACGTCTCTACACTGTTAACAAATTATTTCCCCTCGTAAAACGGTAACTGCTTGTCCCCTTAGAAAAACCCGATCTTTACCGGGATATTTTACCTTTACCACACCACCACGACTTGATGCCTGATACGCTAAAAATTCGTCTTTATTTAATTTATTTCTCCAGTAAGGTGCGAGACAACAATGTGCTGCACCAGTAACTGGATCTTCATTGATACCTAATCCGGGACAAAAGAAGCGCGATACAAAGTCAAATTCTGAGCTATTTTCAGCAACGCTAGTAACAATAACTTTTGGAAACAGATGAGCTAAAGCTGTAAAATTTGGCTCTATATTTCTAACTAATTCTTCTGATTCTACTTCTACTAAATAACCCAGAGAATTCTTCATTACTGTTTTAACGGGTACTCCCAAAGCTTCACTAAGTTCCGCAGGTGTGGAAGTTGGTTCGGAAGGATTTGCGGGGAAATCTAATTCAATCCAATCTTGTTGCTTTTTGGCAATTAATAAACCACTTTTGGTATGAAAACGCGCTGATTCGTCGGGAGAAAGATGATTTTCCGACCATAAAACGTGAGAACTTGCAAGGGTGGCGTGACCGCATAATGGTACTTCTGTTGCAGGTGTAAACCAGCGTAGATTGTAACCGTCTTCTTGTTTTACTAAAAATGCGGTTTCCGATAAGTTCATTTCTTTGGCTACATTTTGCATCCATTCGTCATCTTTAGGAGCAGGTAAAACACAAACAGCAGCGGGGTTTCCGGAAAAAGGTTTGTTAGTAAATGCGTCAACTTGGATGATCGTTTGTTTCATGTTTAAAATTTAGTTTTGATGAAGAAAGGATTTATATCTAACAAAAAATTTAACGCAAAGTTTCGCTGAGGTTAGCGCAAAGTTTCGCAGAGAAATGCTTTTTAAGTAGTTTACCTAAAATCGAGATTCCTAAATCAATTTCTGATTCTGAGGTGTTAGAAAAACTGAGTCTCATGGCTGGATAACCTTGCTCGTTTGGAAAAAATGCGGAACCGGAAGCGAATAAAACGTTTTCTTTTATGGCTTGTTTGCGAATTTCTAAAATATCAATATTTAGTGGTAATTGCACCCACAAAAATAAACCACCATTGGGAACTGTCCATTTAGCTTCTTGAGGAAAATAATTTTCCATTGCTTGCAGCATTATATTACGACTGAGGAGGTTTTCTGTTTGCAATCTTTTGCGGTGACGGCGATAATGTCCGGAAGCAAGATATTCGCTGACTATTGCTTGAGAAACTGTAGATGTATGAACGTCATGGATTAATTTACTTTTAACTAAGGGTTGATAATGTTTCCCCGTCACTACCATATAACCAACTCGCAAACCAGGAATTAATGTTTTAGAAAAAGTACCAGCGTAAATTACTAAATCTTGTTTATCTAAAGCTTTGATGGGTGGTGGTACTGGTTCAAAATTTAATCCTTCATAGGCGTTATCTTCTAAAATTGGACATTCGTATTTTTCTGCTAACTGTAGGAGTTGTTGTCGATGAGCTTGTGAAGTAGCGATTCCTGTAGGATTATGTTGAGTGCTAATGGTATAAATTAACTTTGGACGATGGCTTTTAAGGTATTTTTCTAATAATTCCAGGTTCATTCCCCCAGCATTCATGGGAATACCAATGATTCTGGCTCCGATATTTTCTAAAATGGCGATCGCACCGTGATAAGTTGGTGTTTCTACAATTACCCAATCATCTTTTTGCAAAAAATATTGCATGGTTAATGATAGAGCTTGCTGGCAACCGTTAGTAATAATTAAATTTTCTTGTGTTACTTCTAAGCCCTGTTGTACCAACATTTGAGCAAGTTGCCTGCGTAAAATTGCTTGTCCGTGAGGTATATCGTAAGCAAATAAACTATCAACAGCATTAGTAATTGTACGTCTACCAATTAATGCCATGTCTTGAGGAGGACGAGGTAAACCATAGCTAAAATTAATCGTACCTTTTTTAGCTTGTGCTTGTACTGCACTTATATGAACATCGAAAAAAGAATTTGCCGCAGTTTCTGAAATAATTACATTTTGTGCTGGTGCAAAAGTTGATTTCATATAAGTAGAGTCAATAAAATTAATGTTTTGTTTATTGACAAAATAGCCAGAACCCTGACGAGCAAAAATAATTCCGTCTGCTTGTAAAATACTGTAAGCTTCCAGAATTGTTAATTTATTAACTTGTAAATTTTCTGCTAAACAACGAATTGAAGGTAAACGTTCTTCTGGTTGTAATGCTCCAGATTTAATTAAACGAGTTATTCTATCTTTGATTTGTAAATATATCGGTTTGCGCGATCGCCTATCTAAAGGAATATTCACGGCACAGTATTTATAAATATCTATCTGGAATATATGCTATTTTTTACCGCGATACACGGTACAGTTATGATAAATTTGACTAGAATAGTTACATTTATTTGCAAACTGTACTAGTAATATTTAGCAAATCTGTACCTTTTCGGATAATCAATTGTGAGAGATTGTTGAATTAATTTCAATTTTCTTAACAATACAATGAATAAAAATATTACCAATAATGAAACGATTGGATTAATATATCGTTTTTTTGGTGTTCTTGCATTAAGGGTAGTTTTGGCAACACCTCCCGCCTGGTTAAATATTGCAATGATTCGGCTCATATGTGAGTTTTGTTTACCTACCCCATTACCACTAAAGATAACTGGTGATGGAGCAGTTGGTGTTGTTTCTTTTAGGGATGGAAATGCTGTTTTCGTTGAAATTTTTGAGAAACCAAAAATTGGGTTTTCTATAGTCCTAATATTATGAGAGTTTAGCTGTTATTTCTTTGTAGCAGCGAAGATAATGAATTATGCTGTAGCCATGCAAATAATTTTATACTTGCTGTATCATTTGGCTTTGATTTATATTCTCCACTTTGAATTTCTTCAAGCAGCTTACCTCCAGGGTTCGCTCTCAAAATCAAATGCTCGAACATTTCCAAGGGGAGTAATACACTCTCAACTTCTACATCGTCCTCATTGAAAATAATGCTTTCAAATCTAAATTTATAACCACACCATCTGATAGTAGGTAGACTATCGACGGTATTTTCAAGGTTTTCTATTACGCAGTTACCTACTGGATCGGGATTTTTTCGTCCATACATTATCCACCAGTAAACGTTATGCCGGACAAAATTCTTCCCATTGGTGTTGTGGCATACCTCTATTTCTACACCATCAATATACAAGAACTGACGAGTCATCACTCTAGAAAAGCCTTCAGGCATAGGTTCTAATTCCTCCCAAGGTTCAACTTTAACTGTATCTTTAGAATTCTCTTCATTAGAATATTTATTAACAAGCTCTACTGGAATAGGATCATCTTCTAAACCACCTAGATCGGAGATATCTTCTTCAAGATTTGGTACATTCTGTATAAGTGTTTCTATTTGCTCATGGCTAAAAGCCATAAGTTCTACCCCAGCAACGGTTCGGCAAACTGAATCATTCATAAAGTGAACTAAGCGTTGAAATGGAGATAAGTCTATTCTTATACCGTTATATTCGGTTTCCCAATATCCAAATTTACCTCCAGATTTAGGAGTTGTTTGGTACTCTTTCCATTTCAAAGAACTAGCTTTTTTATTTATATTTTTAAGTGTAGACCGTATACTACCTGATACACCTCGAAGACCATAAACAGGATATAGCAAATATATTGTTGGTGGTTCTTCATCTGCGATTGGGTCAAACCCAAAAATCATAGTGTTAAACTTGGATAGCTGCTGAAGACTCTGCTGTAATGCTGTTAAAGCTGGAGTAATTTTTCTAACTGGTGTTACTACTTTTGACCAGTTTAACGGCGGCTTATATAAATTTATAAACTCATTTTCGAGTTGTGAAAGGATTTTTATATCATTGCTACAACTTATCCAGCTAATTGTAACGCGGGTTTTTCGATTAAATCTTTTCAGTTGTTTAAATCGATGATGTTCTCTCCATCTTTCAACTAAGTTGAGAGTTCTACCGATATAAATAATTTGACCATTACTATCAGATACAAAATAGATAGCTGCACATGATGGTAATTTATCTTTTTCTAACAAGTAAACCGACGGTAGTTCAGAGATTTTGATATTTCCTGATAACATTGTATGAATTAAGGGGCTTCCAAATAAAAAAATATCCAATAAGTAGGGTTGCGCTGGAGTCTTGTACCGGGAACACCCTACATTTTTTTCCGCACCATAAATTAAAAGGGTGCGGTTATGAATGAGAAGAGAAAGAGTAAGCTTTTTAGGCAAGCGCGTACAATTTTTTTGCCTTCCTCTTAATTATTGATATGCACATCTTCGAGTTTAGAGGCAACGATTAAAAAAAGTTGATTGTTAATTTGAGTTTATATCCCCCAATAAAGTGGCTCACCTTACAGGAAGATTTAACGCTACCAAAATTATCTAATCGAAACAAATGCACATCCTAAGACTTTTGATTAAAGAAACTATAACTAAAGGATGAATTGAGTATATCAACTTTTATGAACTTTTGATATTTACAATCTTTAATTACCCTTGTCATACTTAAAGAAGCTATAAAGTCAATCAGAAAAATAAAGATTTTGTAATTAAATGGAGTTTTGTCGTGGAAAAGATCATCGAAAGAATATTTAAAAGTGGTAAAATTACTCGAAATGACCAAAATTGGTTATGCAAGTTAATGTTATCTGAGAAAGCTCTCAACTACGAGCAAAATAAAAAAATTCGTAAATTGTATGATTTTGTACGTATGGGATTTGTACAGGTTATTGATTAAATAAATTTGTAGCTGTTTAAGCAATAGTTAATTTTGAAAATTAGTTTTTAAAGTTGTCTACTAATCAATGTTTGCTATTAATAAAAGCTATTTTTGATTATATTCATAATCATGATAGATTGAAAAGTAATTAAAGTATTTCTTTGACTATTCCATTATTAAAAACTTAAGGAAAATTCTTCATTTAAAGTAATTTTTTTAAAAAGAGGGCTAATCAAGTATTTAAAGTCCTAAAATAATATCTGAAGACTGTTGCTCGCATCTCATGAATACCCAAACACCCTCCAATTCAGAAAATGTTTACTCAATTTTATCTACAGCTAACTGCTTGCGAATTAGTAATGGAGAAATTAAACCCGTTTTAGATGGCTGCTCGAATGCTTCGCAGTTGCTCGTACTAATTTGGTCGCAGTTGGGGGATTTTGATAATTTAGAATATGCTTGGTGGCTGCAAAGAGAAAAAGAGAAACTCGCGGCTAAAGGAATAACTATTCGCGCTATCGGAATTGGCGATCGCAACTCTGGTATCAAATTCTGTAACTACACTGGATTTCCCCAGGAATGGCTATTCGTAGATTCACAAGCTGAAATTCACAATAATTTACAACTTTATCGCGGTTTAAATATAAACTTCCCTTTGCTCTCAACCTCACAAAAGGCTTGGCTCAATTTAATGCTAATGTGTGCCGGGATTGGCAGCCGTGGAACTTTAAAAGAAGTTTTTAGGGGTTACAAAGGAGATAAAAAAGCTCCCCAGTTGATTGGCGATCGAGAAGTTGTTGATGATACACCTCTACCACCGATAAAAGGTTCGTTTTTTAAGTTTGCTGGGGGAAAGGGTTTTCAACGTCCTTTTGAACTCGCAACTCTACGTTTACGAAATATGACAGAGGTTTTGAGTAATTGGAATACTTACGTTCCCGACTCTGCTTATTTGACACAGCGAGGAGCAACTTTTTTATTTGATTCCAATGGTAATTTAATTTACGAGCATCGGGATCGCGGTATTCTTGGTTTTGCTGAGAATATGAGCAATCCTTTATATTTTTTATTTGATGACTAATTTAAATAATACTGGGTTTTCTTAACACGCTGTTAACTAATTACTAGCCGCTTAGTTAACATTTACTGACAAAGTATCTAATTTGTTAAAGTAAGCAAATTTAGATAATGACATTTTGTATCATCAAGTACTAACTACTAAAATTCTCCGCGTAAATATATTTACATTCCTTGACTTTTAATCCAAAATTTACTAATTTCTTTTTTTAAATTGTTTTGAAATTACTTACAAACTCTGAGAACTGATGTATACCTAAATATAGTTAACTATCATTTTTTGTAAAGCATAATACAACTTACCTAAGTTGTTGCGATAAAATTGCAATAGTCCTTGAAGTCGTCAAATTTATCATGATTAAAGTAGCATCGAATATGCCCGCCTTGTTATTTACTGACAGTACGAAAGATGAAGAAGATAATTATCAATCTGAGGAGTACTTAGCTAAACTCCAAGATTTAATTAGCGAACGTTGGGAAGATGTTTGGCAGGAAGTGCAAGCAAGAAAGCAGGAAGAAATCAAGCTTAATTAGCTGTTGTCGAATTCTAAAGGGCTATAGGATAAAGGTCAGATAATTTTGGATTTTGGATTTTAGATTTTCCATTTATTCGACGAATAAATTCGGGGGCTATGTCTTCATGGCAGGCAGTACCTACTGTACGCTCATGAGTCCTTAATAAAGCTAATTTAAAGAAAGGATTTTGAATTTTACATACATATCCTTTCTTTAAAATCTAAAATTCGCTGACAATGTGAATATCTATGCCTCTTTATCCAATAAAGCAGTTCTTAATTTAGTAACAGTTAGTAATTGCTAATTACTGTAAGTTTGTTTTAGCGCTGCTTCTATAGATAAGTTCTGCTTGTACAGTCGGATAAGATTGTGGGCTGGTGTTTCTCGCTTCTCTAATAGAGTTTTCAATGGTGCAAGTAAATTCACATCGGGGTCATTTTCTAATACAGTTTCTACTGTTTGTAAAATCTGTTTGGCATTTATAAAAATCTCTTCGTTATCAAACCCTTTTTGTGCAGAAAGTTGATGTTTTTCGGCATCGGGTACGGTTGCTCTTTCAGACAATGAATCGTCTAAAACAAGACCTTTTAATAAAGCTAATAATCCAGCATAAATAGAAAAATCGCTACAGCTATCAAAAGCTTTAAATTCAATTCGACCAACTTCTGCGGGAATGCGAGCAATTTTCGTCAGAGATGGAATACTTTTTATTAGTTCTTCCTGTTTTTCCAAGAATACCATCGCCGCAGGTCTTCTTCCCGTTCTTACAAAAGTTCGTACAGAAAAACCCGACCATAAATTACCTTGATAAAAGGGAGAACTGTAACTAAAAGGAATAATATAAGGGCTGTAAAAAGTCAGTTTCCGACCAATATCAATTATGCGTTCGGTAGTTGATCCTACCATCGAAATATTCAAATCCGGACCATAAGTAAGCATGGGAATGTTGGCTGTCTGCTTTTCAGGAGAAGCCTGTCTTCGTTTCGTTTCATACTCATTTAAAGGTGGATTGGGTACGAAGGCATCGTAGTGAGGATTGAAACTGATTAATGCTGGTGAAAAACCATATTCTGCGGCTATTTCTCTAAGCAAACGGAAACTTTCAGATAGCTCAGCGATCGCACTATGAATATCGGGATTGATAGTTGTTCTGATTTCGATTCCTTTGGGTACGCATTCGATAACTTTTTCAGAATCAGCAAACCGTTCAAAACCTTCTATATACCAACGCTTTTCTTTAATTCCAGCGTCTCCAATTCGTAAGTCGGGATAGTCTTCTTTGTAGAAAGGTAATTTTTCAACAATTTGATTGAAATCAGCGAATTTAACCCAAGAAAAATCAGCAAAATTTCCAGCATTATCGATGAAAGCAACCTCATGCTCGATGCCAAAATGAAACATTATTTATTCCTTTGTAAAAGTTAGTAATTGTGGTTTAAGTGAGTTGAAATAATGCCAAACGTTAGGTATTTCCGAAGGGCAGAAATGTACTTGAATGGCAAAGGAATTATCGATGAAAAACGCCGCAGAAATTTAGCTTCCAGGTTGGTATAATTTGACGCTTTTGATTCATCATCAACGGCGGTACAGAATCAAACGCCAATCCTGAATCATAAAAATTCTCAATAAGCTTATCAAATAATAGTTCAAATTGCTGTTTACTTTGATACATAGCCACGCCTTCTACTACGAACAATTTAACTCGCTCAAACTGCTTATCTCTTCCAAAAAGGCGATTTAATAGTGTTTCTTGAATAGTACCGAGGTTAACTTGGGTTTTCAAAATGCACCTCTCTATAAAATCAACAGACTTTTCCGTTATAAATATTAATATTCAAATTCAGCATAACTAAAAATAATTATCAATAGTATCATTAAAAGGAATTTAAATCAATAGGAATTATGTATTAACTTTCTAAAACTGAGTTTCTTATTAGCAAATAAAATAATGTATGAAAAATGTTTGAAAATCGCTACAAATGGGTTTTCTTCAAGCAAATACCGTTAATTAAGATTTGCGATCCAAGCTTAGTAGCAATTTTGGATTGCAAAATATCAAACAGATATCTTTTCTTCTATACAAAATAGCAACAAGCTTTCCAAAAGATAATAAGAGGACGAGTTAGTATGGATTTGGGAAAGTTAGAGACGTGAGTTATGACAAGTGCTGTTCAATCTCCCTACAGTAGCGAACAAATATCTGCTTGGCTGCGTGGGCTGCTGACTATTGCTTGGGCTGACGGAAACTTTGACGAGCAAGAAAAGCAACTGATAACTGCGATCGCCCAAGAAGAATTAGTTCCTGGGATGAGTGTAGAATCATTTGAAACGATAACGCCAGAAGAATTAGCTGCTATTTTCGGTAAAGACACCTCTGTCGCAGAAAACTTCTTGCGAACTGCGGTGATGGTAGCTATTGCTGATGGAATATATTCTCCCAGCGAAGATGAGCTACTGCACAAACTCTGTGAAGCTTTGGGAGAGCCGAAAAACCTGCTGGAATCTCTGCGCTACACCTTAGAAAATCCTCAACCAGCAGAAGCGGCATCAGGTGCTGCTTCATCTCTGGCACCTCCTGCAAAACCGCCAATTGAAGCTTTAAATCCCCTGCGAGATTGGCTGGACGGTTTGGATGTTCAAGACCCCAAAGTTGCCCGCTTTTTGTGCAAAATGATTCCTAATCAATGTCCTTTTGAGCGGGATGTGAAACTGTTTGGGCGTAAAGTCATACATATTCCTCCGTTGTGCAAAATAAATCCGCTTTACGAACAACTCGTGGGCTTGCGTTTCCGCGCTTTGTCCTATTTAGCGGATGATTGTGAGGAGGATGTTTCGGAATATATTTAATTTATAAGGGATTGGGGATAGGGCATGGGGCATGGGAGAAAGGAATTTTGGTCTATCTGGAAGCTAAAAGACAGCTATCCTAGAAATAGAAGGATAAGTACTTATAGTTACTATTTGTTGGTCATCAGCATTTCAAATTTGATTATGTTAGCTTGGCTTTCCAATAGTGATATTATTATCCTTTCAATTGGGGATAGTTTAGTGGTTAGCGATCGGTAAAAAACCAATGCCCTATGCCCCATGCCCCATGCCCATTTTTTATTATTTATGCAATTTATCGATCGAGCAAAAATTGAAGTAGAAGCAGGTAAAGGCGGTGATGGTATTGTCGCTTTTCGACGGGAAAAATACGTACCCGCTGGCGGTCCTTCGGGAGGGAATGGAGGACGAGGTGGTTCGGTGATTTTGGTTGCTTCTGAAAATCTACAAACCTTGTTGGACTTTCGATACAAGCGTCGTTTCGTAGCGCAAAATGGTTCTCGCGGCGGTCCGAAAAATTGTACTGGCGCATCTGGAGATGATTTATTAATTGAAGTTCCCTGCGGTACTGCTGTCTACAACGGTGAAACCGATGAGTTAATTGGCGATCTAATTAAACCCGAACAAACTTTATTAGTTGCTCAAGGTGGTAAAGGGGGACTGGGAAACAAGTATTTTTTGAGCAATCGCAACCGCGCCCCGGAACACGCTTTACCGGGATTGGATGGAGAAATTAAAACCTTACGTTTGGAATTGAAATTATTAGCTGAAGTGGGAATTATTGGATTACCAAATGCCGGTAAATCTACTTTAATTTCGGCTTTATCGGCAGCACGTCCAAAGATTGCCGATTATCCTTTTACTACTTTGATCCCGAATTTAGGTGTTGTGAGAAAACCAACTGGTGACGGTACGGTTTTTGCTGACATTCCCGGATTAATTGAAGGTGCATCCCTTGGTGCGGGATTAGGACATGATTTCTTGCGTCACATCGAGCGTACCCGTTTGTTACTGCACGTAATTGATGCAACTAGCAAAGATGTAGTTGGTGAATACAACACGATTGTTCAAGAATTGCAATCATACGGGCGGGAATTGCGAGAAAAAACCCAAATTATCGCCTTGAATAAAATTGATGCTGTTGATAAAGAAAGCGTAGATTTAGAAGCATTAGCAACCGAGTTAAATCATCTTTCCTACGCGCCAGTTTTCATAATTTCGGCAGTTACTGGCGAGGGTTTACAGCCGATGTTGCAGCAAATTTGGGATACTCTTGATGCTTTGAATGCTAATGAAGAACCGGAGAATATTGAAATAGAAGCGCCTAGCGTGTGATAAATGTAGGGTGTGTTATAGCGCGATCGCTAATTCAGATAGTGACAAAAAATATATATTCGCGCTTAACGCACCGTTTAAATATTGGATTATCGTTAAATTTTGCGGTGCGTTGCTACAATCTACAATTTTAAAGATAATTTGTGGCAATTGTAATTTTTTAATCTATTGGTTTAAATTCTACTATGATGTATCAGTTCCGGATGGTGCGTTAGACGTATCAAGGTTATCAATTAAAGCCAAATATAATCGTGCGTTTAACACACCCTACAAATTTAAAGATGTTTTTGTATTAGTTGGCGATCGCTCTTCTTGAGAGGGTTTAATCAAATTAATTAAAGTAGCAATTAAAGGTACGAGAAAAGCTAAAACTAAAATAATCGCCGCAATTTGAAATATTACAGGTCGTTTTCGTCCCTTTGTGGGATAACCGCAACTCAGACAAATTTCTTCTTCACTGCTATTAAGAGTGCCACAAACTTTACAAGGTTCTAAAGACATTATTTATACTGCTATTTTTTCTTTTTAACTATAAACCTTTTCGATTTTATAAGTTGAATTGTTCAGAATTATTTTTAAAGGGGAAAGCGGTAAACTAAATAATTTAAAAGCAATTCATCCCCCAGTTAACTTGAGGATGAATTGCACAAATAAGATAAATTACCTATCTTACTGGTAATTTAATGAGTAGAATTGACTTTTGTTGGCATGGTAAAGTTAGCATGAGCTTTACCGTTACCATTTCCGTTACCGTTGGAATGAGCGTTGTTGCGGGGATGAATTACGCCATAACCACCGTGGTTGCGCTCGTAAATCACGTTTATTTCGTCTGTTTCGCTGTTGTGGAACATATAAAAATCGTGTCCAACCATTCGCAAGTGTTCCAAAGCCTCTGAAACACTCATCGGCGACATGGCAAAATATTTAGTACGAACTACTTCTTCGGGTAATTCGGGAGTGCGATCGCCAATCAAATCCGTAACTACTTCTTCTGGAATTACCTCTTCAATCGTATTGTTGCGATCGTGAATTGTTTGATCGCGTCGTCGTTCTTTGTATTTTCGCAGTTGACGGGCAATTTTATTCGCAACTAAATCAATACTCGCATATAAATTTTCGCTACTTTCCTCGGCACGGATAACGTTACCATTAGCATAAATCGTTACTTCCGCTGTCTGGTTGGGATTAATTCGGGGATTTTTAGCTACGCTCAAATGTACATCTACTTCGTTGGTAATATGCTGAAAATGACTTGCTGCCTTTTCTATTTTTTGATGCACGTATTCCCGAATCGCATCTGTGATTTCAATATTTTTGCCGTGGATAACAAGCTTCATGAAAACTCTCCCGCTGAAATATTTTATTTGGTATATTGAACGAAAACTTACGGTTAGTTAAAAATAACTACCGTTTTTGTTAAGCTATGAAACGCTTCAATCGGTAAACGATTCTTGCTTAATGCGATTTCTCGTATTTAAGTTAGACTCCGGCTTAATTATTTCGGTTTTTCTACTTGGGTTGGTTATATCCGTTATAACCGGGGATGGCTAACAAGCAGACAAAACAAATCGTAATTAAAACGCTATCCCTAAAAACCTAGTAGAAACCATACGCTGCCTACATTTAGACTTTTGTTGAGCGTAATGGCTTGTAGAGAACTCCTCCAACATTGAGCTATATATTCAAATTAACACTTCATTTTTTACAAAACAGGTTTATGTGACTTTCCTTTAAAATCCTTTGCATTGCTTGACATTTATTTACTCAGTAGCGGTAACTTGAAACACATTGCGTGTCATTAAATTCTTGCCTTTTACCAGTTTTCATAGTATGTCTGACACAAATAACCGATGTTTACTATATAACCAAGTAGTAATGCCTTACTTAGATGCATGGAGGTGGCAAAAAGAACTTCAAAGTCAGCGGGTAAAAGATCCTATTTTAGATGACGTGCTGATACTGCTCGAACATCCTCCCGTATACACTCTAGGACGAGGAGCAAGCAGTGAGTTTCTCAAATTTGACATCAAGGAAAGTACTTACGAGGTGCATCGAATTGAACGAGGTGGTGAAGTAACGTACCATTGTCCCGGACAATTGGTGGGGTATCCAATTTTAAATTTACAGCGTCATCGTCAAGACTTGCACTGGTACTTACGTCAATTAGAAGAAGTATTAATTCGCGTATTGGCAGTTTACAAATTGCAAGGAGAACGTATACAATCGCTCACTGGCGTATGGTTGGAAGGGCGTAAAGTCGCGGCAATTGGAATAAAAGTAAGCCGTTGGATTACCATGCACGGATTTTCATTAAACGTTTGTCCCGACATGGAAGGCTTTGAGCGGATTGTACCTTGCGGTATAGCTGATAAATCCGTAGCAAGTTTAACCGAATGGATTCCCGGTATTACTTGCGCGGAAGTAAGAATTCACGTTGCAAGCTGCTTTGCACAAGTGTTTAACCTGGAATTAATCGAGCAATCTCCACATAATCTTCATCAACCTTGAGGGTATTGCCTTGAGTAGGATAGGATGAACCATTACCCAATATACTTTGTACGTAATTATTTATGGTTTAGTTAACGAATCTTTATTTTGAAAAATCAAAATTCTTACAGCGATTTATTTAAGTTAGAGTTATGAATTTAATATAAACCGCGATCGCCCAGCCCTTTTTTGTAAGAGAAGGGGACTTGCATTAAAGTCTGTATCCAAATATTTAATTAATGCATACCTATATAAAACGTATTTACTATTAATTTGTGAAAAGCGATATTTCACCAGAGTCAACCAAATTCGATTCGGTACCGAAAAAACCAGAAGTACACGCTCAACCCTTAGATGAATTTAACGAGCGTGACTGGAAAATCTTGGTGGAATTATTTGACAGAAAAGACAGCGCTGAAATAGAAGAAGATATTAACAAAACATTAAGTTGGCTGGTACCCGAACCCGCTTGGGAAGATGAGCCGTTAGACTTTTTACAGGAATATTTGTAGAAAGTGGGGATGGGGAGAAAAAGTTAGGAGTTAAAAGTTATGAATTAGGAGTTAGGAATTTATTTCTCACAGCTACTAACCTTTAACAAATTATGGCAAATATTCAAGAATCAGTGACTTATGAAGGTGGATGTCATTGTGGTGCGGTGCGTTTTCGGGTTGTAGTCGATAATCACAAGGCTGATGACTGTAACTGTTCGGTTTGTACTAAGAAGGGTTTCTTACATTTAATAGTGCCGCAAGAAAAATTTACTTTGCTAAAAGGTGAAGATAATTTAACATCTTACACTTTTAATACTGGTGTAGCTAAGCATAAATTTTGTAAAAATTGCGGAATTCATTCTTTTTATATTCCTCGCAGTCATCCCGACTGTGTTGATGTCAATCTACGCTGTCTCGATGGTGATGTCATATCTCAGTTTGAAATAGTACCTTTTGACGGTCAAAATTGGGAAGATAATGTTGAGAAATTACGAAAGTAGGGAGTAGGGAGTAGGGAGTAGTTAGGAGTTAGGAGTGAGGAGTTAGGAATGAGGAGTGAAAAGTTAGGAGTCAGAAGTTGGAAGTAAGGATTAATAATCTAAATTTCTGCTTGTCCCCTTGTCCCCTTATCCCCTTGTCTCCCCCCCTCCCATCTCCCCCCTCTCTCTTTAACCTAGCATTTGAATATTAGAGAAGATAAACTGCATAGTCGCGGGTTTTCCTTCGACTTCGGTGGTAATTATCCGTTCGTTAAGGATGGAATAATCGCCAACTTTTTCGTATTTATCTTCAAATTCGCTTTTTCCACCTTTTTGTTCGCCTGTTTTCGGATCGTGGTATACCGAATCATAGCGATGAGCAAGATATCCTGCGCCGGTGTCGTGGGTGCTGAAGGTGTTGATTGTGACTACTACATTGTGAATATGACGGTGAACGAGAACTACTTCGCGATCGCGAATTTTGTATTTATCTCCAGAAGATTTACCGCCGACTAAAACTTCTACTGCACCAGATTCGTCGGTATTACCTTCAGTAAAAGTATTGTCTTTGTGGGAGTCTTCAAATTCGCGTCTAATACGGTGAATTGCAATTTCCCATAATTGATTGTTAATTGCTTCTTTGGCTTGTTCGTCTTCTATGTCAAAAACTTCCGCTTTTAAATCGGAGCTGACGCGGACTTTTCCCTTAAATTCTTTACCTTCATATTTATAAGTTACATCTGCGGTATAACCGGGGAAATTCTTGTCCCAAGTGTAACGGTTCTCATAAGCAGCCCGTAAAAGTTCGCGGGCAGAAGTTTTAGCTATTGTCATAATTCTTCTCCTATCGTCTTTAGCTATGTTAGCTCGAATTGGCAGAAGCTCTACCTCTGAGGTAAATAACTTGAAAGGGAATATAAACTTAACTGTAAGTTGTATATTTATTGGTTTGGAAACGCATTATCTACAATGGAAGCCTTACTCATCTGTATTTTGGACTTTCCATACATTCTCTTAGTGTTCTACTGTAAAAATTACATCTTCAGTTGCGCTCTTCGGGTAAATCATTTTGATAATCATCTTCTCTTACTCTTCTTTCTAATTCCATTACCAGTTGCTGTAATTGATTGATAGCATCATCGCTTCTATTTTTACGAATGCTCGAAATCGCTCTTTGCACAATTTTGATGGTTACTTGCTTATCCATAGGAAACCTAATCTTTTTATACACCAATCATAGAACAGATTGAGAAGTTATCAAAGTTTTACTTGTAACAATTTCTAATCGTTCTAGCTATTTTTAAATCATCAAATGATTGAATTTTTTAAAATTAACTTCTATTTTCTTTTACTCATTTGACTTCGATTGTATCTGACCAAATATAAATCATGTTTTTAACATTAATAAATTGACCATTCTCCCTGAATTGGAAAATGGTCAAACCTAGAATAATATTTTTATCTTTACTGTTGCGTAAGTCCCAAAATATTAATTCTAACGGGAACGCAATGTAAATAATGTCACTTCCGGAGGGCAGTTGATTCTGATAGGAATATCGCTGAATCCGATGCCGCGATTCACATAAAGATGATTACCTGGTTTGCCGTAATCTTTTTTAATCCAACCGTCACCATACACTTCTTCACCTTTAACTAACGATATCCAAGACCATTGTGGTGTAAATGGTAGCCGAATTTGACCGCCATGAGTATGTCCTGCCACAGCAAGAGGTGCAGTTTGAGGTGGAAATGCTGCAAAGGATGCGGGATTGTGCATCATAACTACACGAGGGCTATTATTAGGAACTTCTGATAAAGCTTTCTTAACGTCGGAATTATTAGCAATGTAAGCACCAATGCCAACTAAATAAAGCGGTTGATTATTCGCTTTCACAGCAGGTGAATCAATTTTAACTGCTTGATTATTTAATACTTTTACACCTATTCCTTCTAAAGCGGTAGTTACCTGTTTTCCAAGTTCTGGTATGGGTGGTTTATGACTGTAATCATGATTCCCCAATACTGCATAAGTAGGAATATTCGCTTTAATTAATGGTTGAATTGCGTTGGTAACTTTACTAATTTCTTGTGATGCATTTGGTAAGGAATGATATATAAAATCGCCGCTAATTAACACTGCTGCGGGTTTTTCTTCTACAAGTGTTTCAATGCTGCGGCGCATGGTGCCAGTATTATCAAACCACATTCCTACCTGAAAATCGCTGATTTGACCGATACGTTTTCCTTCCCAAGCAGGTGGAAGATCGGGAATAACGGCTGTCTCTTCTTCTATGTCAACAAATTTTGGTTCAATTAATCCCCAAGTAACTAAAACACCTAATATTCCGAATATTCCCAAAAATGAGTATTTTAAAAAATTACCGATTTTCATAGATTTTATTGCATTAGCTATCTTCCATATCTATCTAATCTGCGACAGATAAGATAAATGTTTGACGCGAGTTAATTGTTTATCTATCTATTATTATTATCATATAAATCTTCCGCTAGAATATAAAAAGACTAAAAGACGGTTAATTATTAACTAATTTGCACTTCCGAGCCTAGTTTTAAACCTAATTCTAAAGCTGCATTTCCGCTATTCACGGCAACTTCTACCCAACCGTGACTACCAATAAGTGCAATTAATTCTCCAAGTTTCACATCTGAATAAGTTTGCCGCGCCTTTATTTTCCTTCCTCTTATTTCTAGACTCCAATCATTACCTTCGACATAACTCCCAGGAATATTTGTCACTAAATTTCCGAAACGATCGATGTATTGAACGCAGCCCATAATTGTACCATTTTTGTAAGTGCATTTGGCTAAATCCAACTTAACCAAACTATCAAGATTTATCTCCCTTCCCAATTCTTGCAAAGATACGCCGCTAGCTAGATGCGCTCCCACGGGTGCAAAAATATCTCTACCGTGGAAAGTAATACTGGGTTGAGATGTCAGCCAGTAGTCGGGATTTGTTAATTCTACTGCCGAAATAACAGAATTTTGATTCAAGACTCCACCGAGTAAACCATTATCCGGAGCAACTAAAAACCCTTGCGCTAATTCTACAGCAACTGCTCTGCGCTTTCCTCCAACCCCAGGATCTACCACCGCTACGTGTACGGTACCTTTAGGGAAATAATCTATAGCATTCATCAAACAAAATCTGGCTGCGGCGATGTTTTGCGGTGGTATTTGATGCGTTATGTCAACTACTCTCAACGTTGGGTTAATTTGCGCGATCGCCCCTTTCATTACGGCAACGTACTCATCGCTAATTCCGAAATCGCTGAGCAATGTTATAAGTGGTTGTTTGGTTGATTTATCGGACATGGAATTAAAAATTCATTACTAAAACTATGTTATCTACCGCTTATAGAATCAATTTTTTTGTTTACGCAATTAACTTTTATTCCTTATAAAAATTAGAGCATAAACTAGCTTTTTAGTTCATAGTTTTGTTGTGTTAATAGTTAGAAAAAATATAGGCAAATATTACACAGCCATAAAAGGCATTTGAGCCTTAATCTTGATTTTTTCTTTAGTTGGTGTAACCAACCTGGGCTGAACTACACAGCTCTCTATCCCATCAGCAAAAGCTTTTGGGAATACCTGCTTTTAATGGATATTTTTCTATTTTAACGTTCGTGAATTAAAAGAAAATTTTTTAGTTGCGATTGACGGTGAAATTACATAGGTATATTTTACATAAGATAAACTTATTTTATCAAAATTTAGTAACCTATAGGTTTAATATATATATAACTGACAAAAAGATTAGATTTTTAAATATAGTTTGTTTGTTATTTAACTCTATTACATCCTTAAATTGCAATATAATCTATAACTTTTTCTCGCAAACTCACAGCGCAATTATTTTCAAAAGCTTTTCCCGAGCATTAAATTCTTGTTTTTTATTCGTCATACATCCTTTCTAAAAACAAAATATTAAATTTCCCTTAAAATATTTAAGGTGCGGTTTACACTACCATGCTTGTAGTGTTTATGACTATTTACATAAAAATTTCTCGTCTTTAAATTAAAAGTGAAAATCAAAAAAACTTTGTATGACGCTTGGAGCGTGCATTCTGGAAAAGAATGTAATCAAACTAGCAAAACTTTTTAGAGATTTTCGCGTATAATCAAGGTGAATTGTATGCCGAGACACTTTACAGGGATCATCAAAGCTAGACGAAAAAGCTACTCGATTGAAGTAATCTCAGGGACTGCTCGTTAAGGCTCTTTTTAATTAATTAAACTTCTCGTCCAACAATGTTATGTTCAACAACTGAAATTAAATTGCTAGATATATACTCTTGAAACGGTTTTTTTTTAGTTGTATACCTCTTAGGGTGAATATAGGTAAATATATCCCTATCCTGGGGTAGTTGAGTATATCTGGCTCGCTTCGTTACAGTTGATTACAAAAACTTTAGGAGATTTATATGCGAATAGCTCAAATTGCACCACTGTGGGAGAGAGTACCTCCCCCCGGTTATGGCGGTGTTGAGTTGGTCGTAGGATTGTTGACCGATGAATTAGTCCGACGAGGACATGAGGTGACTTTGTTCGCTTCAGGAGACTCAATGACTTTGGCAAAGTTAGAGTCTGTTTATCCCCGCGCTTTTCGTCTCGAACCTTCCATAACAGAGTATTCTGCCTATGAAGCTTTGCAATTAAGTCGAGTTTACAAGCAGGCTGGTAACTTTGATGTAATTCATTCTCACGTCGGCTATAGTTCTCTTTTTCATGCTGGTTTTGTTGAAACTCCAACGGTACATACCCTACACGGTGCTTTCAATTCAGACACAAAGAAGGTTTTTTCGGAAGCTCGCGAACAACCATATGTAAGCATTTCAAATGCTCAACGCCAACCTTTAAAAGAGTTAAATTACGCTGCAACGGTGTATAACGGTATCGATACTGAAAGCCACCGTTTTTATGCCGAATCGCAGAGTTCTCCCTATTTAGCATTTTTAGGGCGGATCTCTCCGGAAAAAGGAACTCACATAGCGATCGAAATTGCTCAGAAATCCGGCGTACCTCTAAAGATGGCTGGTAAAGTCGATAGAGTTGACGTGGACTATTTTGAGAGCAAAATTAAGCCCCATATTGATGGTAAGAACATAGAATATTTAGGCGAAGCTAACCACTTTGAGAAAAACGAACTTTTGGGTGGTGCGATCGCCATGTTGTTTCCTATCACTTGGCGCGAACCTTTCGGGCTAGTAATGACAGAATCGATGGCTGCGGGAACTCCTGTATTAGCCACTCCAATGGGTTCGGTACCAGAAGTAATTGCAAACGGTAAAACAGGCTTCTTGTGCGATAGCGTTGATGATTTTGTTAATGCTATTCACCGTTTGGGAGAAATAGATAGAAGCGAATGTCGCGCTCATGTCGAGCGCAGTTACAGCATTAGAAGTATGGTAGATGGTTACTTAGATGTTTATCGCAAAGTGATGGGTAAGAAGTTTGAAAAGAACGGTTACTCCCGTTTTTTATCAAACCTACTTATGAGATAACCCCGTGGTGGATGGTTTTCTTCGTTAAGCCATCCATTTTGTTTAGGGGGTGCGTCTACTGAAAATTTTATGCAATACCGCGAATATTAACCGCGATCGTTATAGTTGTGACGAGAAGTTTACCGTTTGTTTATCGAGACGGTTTTTGATGATTCTTGCAGGTGTACCCACTGCTATAGAAAAAGCAGGAATGTTCTTACTAACCACAGAGCCCGCACCGATAATACTTCCTTTTCCAATAATTACTCCATCTAATACCGTGACGTTATGCCCTAACCAACAATCATCTTCAATTACGATTCCCTTACGAGTTATCCCTTGTTCTTCAATTGTTCGGGTAGGATCTGTAAAAATGTGATTGTTCGCAAATATTCCACAATGGGGTGCAATTAGACAGTTTTTGCCAATTTTAATATCTCCCGTACCACTAATAACGACATAGGGACCGATATATGCATCTTCATCAATAATGATGTGTGTATCGTGCAGCGATCGAATATCAACACCCCGCTCTAATCTAACGCGATCCTTTATATGTACTTTGTTGTTTGGATGTCCTAAAGCGTTTATTTGCACTCCTTTCAACAGACTTACTCGATCGCCAATTTCAATACAAGGGGTTCCAATTAGCTCGACAAAATGTTGAATGTTGACCGATCGACCTATTCGACTTAAAAGGCTACGATAAACTAAGCTTCTCAACTTTTTCCCCAAAAAAATATTCGGGATACCTCCAAAAAGAGTAGTGAGCAATCTTTCTTTCAAAGATATTCTACTAAAGTTGGTATTTGCACTCATCCTGAAGACCTTGATAACTAATATAAATTATCATGTATATCCTCTAAAGAAATCAAATAATTTAATTTGATTTAACGAGCATTCGCTATAAACGTATAAGTAGATGAATTAGATGAGGCATTAAATAGTTATAACAGGATATAGGGAATGGATAAAAAAAGGCGATATAAGTTTCGTCACTTATCTTGCATCATTTTCTGCTGATTTACTTTTAAGGTTCAAGATATAGGACTTACGGTTATTGAGTTTTATTGAATTCATGTTAATCTGATATTGCCGAAATTGCGACAAAGGATTTTTGTAAAGTCTAAATTTCTGTTTTAGAATTAACCAAAAGAATGGTAAATCATCAAGTAAATATCTTTTTATCAGCCGCCGAGGTTCAGATAAAAGTCTGTGAAACCATTCTAAACCAACTTCGCTCATCCATTTTGGCGCACGCTTCATATGACCAGCCTCAAAGTTAATAGTTGCACCGATAGCTAAGAAAATTTTGACGTATTCTAATTGATTTTTAAACTTATAAAGCCACAATTCTTGTTTTGGGGCACCAACACCTATAGCGAGAACAGTTGCTTTTGTATGGTTAATTAATTCAACAATTTTTTGACATTCTTGCCAATCGTTTTCAAAACCAAAGGGAGGTGAATAAGTTGCCACAATGATATCTCTACCAACCTTTGAATTTATTTTCTGTTGAGCGATTTCTGCCGTTTTTCCCAAACCTCCTAATAAAAATATTTTTATTTGCTCCTGGTGTTTGTAATAATTATAAAAAGCAGGAAAAAAGTCAGAACCAGATATTTTTTCTTGAATAGGAGTACCTAAGAAATTGGAAGCGTATACAAGTAATTTACTATCACAAACTATATAGTCAGCTTTTTGATAAGCAAGATAAAATTCATAATTCTTCTGCATTTTCATCAAATGGTCTACATTTGGAGTAAATACAACACCACCAAATCGAAGCTTTTCTAAAAGCTCTAACATAGTGATATTATCAATATTTAGATTGAGTAAATTAATTTGACTCATGATGTTTTCATCTAATATAAATTAACCAACATAATTGTTCGGGTTTACTGCATCGAGCATGATGATAAAAATTAGGTAGTTTTTTTCAATAATTTTTTGCAAGATATTAGTTCTCGAATTTTTCTAGTAAAATGTACAAGCACTTGCTTGAATAACTTAAAGGCAGTTATTCGATCGCTATTATTCAAGCGACGAACTGGGTAACGCAGATGGTAAGCTTTTGTAGAGAAAATTATTTAATTTCAACTGATTCATGATTCCATACAACAGGAAACAATGATGGTGAAACTCCTAATGAAAGTAATTTGTGATACCAACCAATAGCAATGAATTCTTGAGGATTATTTGGCGATGGAAAAAAGTTTGTTCCATACATACCTGTTTTTTCACTGCCCATCACAATAGGTTTTTCACTAACAGCTTTAAACGGTCCTGTAATTTCGTCAGCAATATACCAATATAGCGAAGATTGAGTAATTCTTTCGGAACCAAATTGCTTAAGCCATTTTGGATTTATCCGATGAGGCCAGCAAGAGAAAAACAAATGATATTTACCATTTTGATAAATAACCTGCGGTCGCTCAATTTCTGTATAAATTGATTCACTAGTACGATCGAATTTTGGTATACAAGCAGGAGGTAAGATTGTGTAAGGTCCACCTATGCTTTTAGCTACTGCTAGAGCAATACAACCGCAAAACTGGGTAGCTGCCAATTCTTTTGAAGCAGCACAAATAAACATATAGTAATTGCCAGTAACTTCATCCTTGACTATGTAAGGATCGCGCCAATGGCGATGGGCGATTGTCTCTCCATTTTCGATGAAATCATATTTACCGTACCAGCGATCGCGCTCATCCAAATTTACAAAAAGAGCGTGATTTGACTGGCGTTCCCAGTGGATAGCATCAGTAGATAAAGAAACCCTAATCTCTTCATTCCACATATCATTTTTACCTGCTGCGGAGTAGAACAGGTAATAAATACCATTCTCTTTGTAGGTAGAACCAGCAAGCATTCTTTGAGATTCCAATGGATTAGTTGGATCGGGTTCAAGTATGGCTCCCACATCTTGCCAATGTTTTAAATCATTAGAAATAGCACCATAAATTGAGGCTTCTGTCCACCAAGGGGCGCGAGGATCTAAAACTTTCGCACCAGCTAAATAAAACAGACGATAAATATCATCATCTTTAAGAATCCAAGGGTCCCAAGTCAATCTTTCCTTACGTAGCGATCGGGCAATTTTGATCGTAAAGTTTCTCCCACGGGGTAAGGAATCAATAAATGTTGTAATTCTTCGATCCAATCTGCTGTTAAGTTTCATTTTGTAAAGCTGATGATTTTTGTTGAGAAGTTTGCGGTGAATTACAAAGCAGTTTCACTCAAGCTGATACTTCCGACTTACGTAAAGTAGCTTTAAAAGGATATAACAAAAAGAGCAAGTAAGCTGCAATACCAGTGATGAAAGTCTTACCTGGTTCTTCAAGTAGAATGCGCCAGTGATTAGTAATAACTTGATTGAATAGCCTTACTGCTGTGACACCTTCACCTAAGCTGACTAAACGACGAACTGTGTAGCGTAAATGATAAGCTTTTGCTATCTTTTCACAGTGAGAAATGATATCTGGAGCATAGGAACGAGTCTTTTCTACTACCTTTTCTAAAGCTTCTAACTGTTTGAGAGCGCTTGCAGAAAGTCCACCGGAAGTGACTCTGTAAAGAGTTAGTATTTGCGGAATTCCTTCATGTCGCCAGTGAGTTTGGATTGATATTCGTAACCAGCATTCGATATCTTCAGCTCGACGTAAGCATTCATCGAAATAGTAGTCTTGAACAGTACCGTGTAGATTGTCTTGAAACTTGATATCTTGAAAAACTTCACGTCGAATTACTGGTACTGAACCGTTACCAACCGGATTGCGACAAAGCACGTATGATGGTGTGATGTCGTAAAGTTTACGAGGTTTTTGATAAAGCCCTGTGAAGTTTCCTTGCTCATCAATAAATGCTGAATAGCAAAAGCTGATTCCTACTGTAGGTGAATTGTTTAAGTGGTGGACGTGTTTCTCAAGTTTTTCTGGTAGCCAAATATCATCTGCATCTAAAAAAGCCAAATAATCACCGATCGCGTGGCGAATACCTGTATTTCTTGCTCCAGCAAGCCCTGTATTTTTTTGGCGAATAATTTTAATTCTTGAGTCTTTAAACTGTTGGCAAATACCTATACTCCCATCGGGAGAACCATCATCAATAATTAGAATCTCGAAGTTTTCATAAGTTTGCGAGAGTACGGATTTAATTGTTGCTGCAATATATTTTTCAACATTGTAGACGGGAATAATTACAGATACTTTTTTCATTTCTGGTACTAAATTTAATTAAAAATAACGATAGAATTGCAACTTAAATTAGATCGCATCCAAAGGAATAAACAATATAACAATCCTTCCAATTGCTTGAAATTAGTTGCACCAGAAAATTATTGAAAAGGTGCAAAATATACAAATGGAAATTTATCAAGTCGAAACTGCTGGCTTACGGATAGCTAATCTTAAGAAATAGAGTACGCAAACTACATAAGCTGCACAGCCAGTGAATACAGTCTTACCGGGTTCTTCTAAAATAATCCGCCAGTGATTCGCAATAACTTGGTGTTAAGAATATTCAGCTTTTGGAAAAGTTCGCCCTGGATTGGATAGCGATCGCACTTTTTTAAATTTAGGGTTAACTAAATTCACTTTTGCTCAAAGTAGGCAAAAAATTAGCCTTGTGTATATTCTCTAGTGGAACTAAAACTACTGATTAGATATCTATAGCAAACTGCGATGGTAGTTAGAATTGTTCTTCGAGGTTGCTTAAAAATAATTTTCCAATCACTTCGTAAAGCACGAGTTATCAAATCTATTCCAACTTGAGGAGATATCTGATTGCGTACAGTTTTTCGTGCTAAATAACGCAAGAAAAAAGCCTTTGCGTATTTATAATGTTGATTTACAAATTCAGGAGCATAGGTTTTTATTTTGAGATTGAATTTATTCCAGTCTTCTTCCATACGATAAAGATTGGAAGAGATACCCGCTTGATTGGTGCGGTAACAAACTAAAACTTTATCGATTCCTTCTATTTTCCAACCTTGATATATGATTCTAAAAAATAGCTCAGCATCTTCTGTTCCACTGAGATTTGAATCAAAACCTGCAATACCATCGAAAATACTACGACGAATAACAACGTTTGATGGAGTTATGATTAAATTTTCATAATATAGATGTTTGGGTGCAATTTTGGATAAGCGCGATCGAGAAAAAGAATTAGTAGATTTACCGTCAAAAGTAATAAACTCTACTCGTGCAAAACTAATACCAAGATCGAGAGTTTTTTCAAAATGTTCTATATGCGCGGCTAACTTATTCGGCAACCATTTATCATCAGAATCTAAAAAAGCAATATATTCTCCTTGGGCAATTTTAATGCCTGTATTGCGAGCAATAGATACTCCTTGATTTTGCTGCGATCGCAATTTGACTCGATTATCTTTAAAACTATAATTACGGACAATTTCAGCAGTATTATCTGTAGATCCATCATCGATAATTAACAATTCAAAATCATCAAACGTCTGGGCTAAAACCGATTCAATAGTTTCACCCAAATACTGCTCGGCGTTATAAGCTGGTATCACAATGCTGACGGTAATACTCATATACAATTTATTTAATTATTAGGATTATTTTGATAAAATTTCTACTTGCATTAAATAGTAAATAGTTATTTACCGTAGTAAATTCCTCTACCGTTAGTGCCGATAAAAACTAAGCCAAACTCGGTGGAGCTAGCTTCCATAACATTTGGATCGTTACCAATAGGCTTATTTGGATCGCCTATTCTTTGCCAAGTTTTTCCGCTGTTTAAAGAACGAAAAATACCTTTACCGATGTTGGCAATTTCTCCATATAGATATAGTGCGTTACCCTTTTTTCCGGTTTTAGGCTTGCCTAATGCAATCAAATATGCTCTACTTACTTGCTTAATTTTGGTAAAATTCTCACCTCCGTCGGTTGAATGGTAAAGTCCTTGCCGATCTAGACTCAGCCATAATTCACCTTTAACTCCCGATCCATTTAAAGAGTGCCAATCTGCATCAGGTAACGATTCACAAATCACTTTAAAAGATTCGCCGCCGTTGGTGCTGCGATAGATTTTTCCCGAAGCATAGTAGTAGAATGTGTTGCCATCAACTTTGTCTGCAACCAAAGGTTGCGTCCAATTCCAAGCACCCTCGAAGCCATTTGGTAAGCCGGAAACCGGAAGCCAAGAAGCACCGCCGTCTGTTGTTCGCTGAGGTTGAGCGCCGCTGAGGGTGACAACGAATAAATTCGGATTAGTTGCAGACATCGCTACTCGCGTCCCCATTTGATTGGCGGGAAACGCGGCAAACTGCTTCCAGGTTTTACCACCGTCGCTAGAAGTTGCGCCGCTATAAGTATTGTTGTGACGATTTCCCGCAACACGCACCATTTTTAAAGGATTTTTTTCGCTGTAAGCAATGCTGTAAGTGTCTTGAAATGTATGAGGTTTGTTGCTCAACATTTTCGATGGATAAGCATTAAGTCCGCGATCGTGATAAAAACCTTCAACGTCTGCTAAACCGCTGATTAATGCTCCAGAAGGTGTTGAAACCAAAGTAAAGGTGACAACTTCTTCATGCCCTTTTTGATAATTTGTCCAGACAACGGGATTGCGATCGATGCGATCGGTACGCCATATTCCGTACCAATCTGTTAACCAAACTCTATTGGCAATCCAAGGATCGAATTCTATGGTGGCTACCGAAGGATTTGACTTCATATAGTCTGACCACCAAGGGACAGTATTATTAAATTGGCGTTTTTGCTCAGTCCATTTGCCTCCACCGTTAAAAGAATGGAATATCTGGGTAAACGTGTTGCTATAGCTAACAACTATAATGTCGTCTGGATTTTTTGGATTAACAGTCACTGCATTAAACGCAGTCTTATTCTTTGTAGGCGTAATATCTTTCCAAGTACCTTTGATAAACTTACTAACACCCTGTTGATGAGTTAGGTACAAATTTTTGTTCCCTATAGCCATACGGTTAACTTCGGTAGGACTTTTCGGTAGTTTCATCCAACTTTCACCACTATCGTTCGATTTATATATTCCATTTTTATGAGCTAGTGCATAAATAGTGCTTTTTTGGTGTGGATCGAAAATAATGGCGTTAATACCAATATTGTCTGCGAGTGGAGGGAATGATTTTACTTTTACCCAACTCTTACCAGCATTATTGGACTTCCATAACCCATCTTGACGCGAGCCAAAAAACAGATTTTGAGAGTCAAAAGGGTTAACCGCCAATCTTTCCCCCGTCCATCTTTGTGCTTCATTGCCACCCATTTTCAAGTCTAGATTTAGCTTAGTCCAGGTATTTCCCCGATCTAAGGATTTGAAAATCGTTCCTTTATCCTGCCACCAGTCAGCAGTATATTTTCCTACAGCAATGTATACAATCTTAGAGTCTTTTGGGTCAAATGCTAAGGCTTCTCCTCCGTAATAATTACTATTCTTCAGAGAAAATTGTTCGTTAAGAGGTATCCAGTTTGAACTTGCAGCATTCCAGCGATAAAAACCGCCAACATCAGTTTTTATATAAACTAAATCGCGCTCTTTTGGATGAAGATAAATTCCTGTTACATAACCTCCCCCACCGATCGCTACATTAGAAGTACCTAAAGCAGGGTATTGTTGATAACTAAGCGATTGTACATTAATTTGGTGAGATATGCTACGAACAGTTTGATTGGAATTAAAGGAAAATTGGAACAGAAACGTAGCTAATGCGATAAACGCAATGCAAATTGTTTTACCCTGATGACGATGAAATAAATTGAATAAACGCATTATTTTAATTAAGAATTAAATATCATTAAAGCGTTTGTCTAAATGAAATTTGGTTTTCAAATATCTCGAATACCCGATCGAGTTGAGTTAGTTCAAAGATGAGATGAGTAATACTTTTTTTTGCTGATTCGTAGCTCATGATGCTTTACCAGATTTAATTGCATAAAAAAAACTGGTAGCAGGATACTACCAGAAGTTAACTAGAGTGAATATTTGATTAATATCTACAGGGACTAATATAATGATTTACATAATTTATTTTTAAATTAATAGTCGAGTATAGTTCTTAACTTTTAGCAGAATTAGTTTGTAATCGAGGGTCAACAATTGTACGCACGGTAGTAATTTTAGTTAAAATAGCAGTGGCAATTTTTGGAGAAAGAATAGCTAATATCAGGAGCTTAAATAATAAAACATAAGTTTCTTTTCTCAATAATATTTTTGGATAAAGACTAATTGCTTTCCATAGTTTTTGAACAGCTTTGCGAGCAATTTTATCATCATCAGTTCTAGTCAAACTAAGTCGCGTTGTAAATAGATATATATTAGCTAAACCTTGATTCTTCAAATATTGTAATTCTAACGGCGCTGATGCAAACGCTCTTTCGAGTACCAAAGTTTGATATTTTTCCATCACATCAACTTTGCTTGACATCGCCCCCGAAGATAATCGATAAATAATTTGAGGTTTCCGCACAACTACAAAATCCCACTTTGGTGCTAATCGCAGCCAATAATCCCAGTCTTCGCATGATTTCAAACTTTTATCAAAATAGCCTACCGATTCGATCGCTTCTCTACGAATTAACACGTTCGATCCACTAGCAATAAAGTTGCTAACTAATAAATTTCCATAGACATTACCTTCAAAACTTTCAGCAACACCATTATGAAATGAATCGCCATTATTACCCATACAAATTGTCCAACTATAAGCAACTCCCGCTTCTGGATTTTGTTGTAAAGCTTTAAGTTGTAGCTCTAGTTTTTCAGGTGTCCATAAATCATCTGCGTCGATAAAAGAAATAAATTTGCCTTTAGCGCGATCGATACCACGATTGCGAGCTGTTGGTAAACCTCCATTGGGGTAAGAATAAACTTTTAATCTGGTATCTTGTACCGTTTCTAATAGCTCTAAAGTTCCATCGGTAGAACCATCATTAATCACTATTAACTCAAAATCGGAAAAACTTTGCTGTAAAACAGAAGTAATAGTTTCTAAGATAGTGCGTTGAGAGTTGTAAGCGGGAATAACTACTGATATTTCAGGCATTACAGTTAACCTTATCCAACAATAATTTATTGGTTTGTGGTTTTTAAGTTCTTATTATGCTAAATCTTAGGAAGAATCAAGCATAATAAGCAAAATCAAGTTTTATATTTTTACTAATTCCATAGAATTATCTTGATGATTTATAAATTTAGTACAAGATACATCTATTTCTCTATCTGCAAATATTTTTCTATCTAATTCATCTAATATCGCGCTATCTACATTCATATCAAACTTCCGAGCAAAATGAATATTGTCTTGACTTAGAATCGAAAAATCTTTATTAGTTAGTATCCGTGGATGTCCGTGTCGGCTATTTATGAAATCCGTATAGCGATAATTGCTATTACATAAGTTAAATTTTTGACTATTTACCAAAATAGTTTGTATTAGAGACTCTTCTGGAATAAACGTCTTTTTGTAATAATCGAACACGCGATTATTATCTTTGACAAAAGAATATAAATACGCGGCACATTTATGAGAAATTGTTGAAAAGTAAGAACCTCCATAGCAAGTAAAAGTTTCATTAAATAAATTACAGGAACTTTTAATACCAACGGTTATTCCATAGGAAGAATTTAATCGAATAAAAGGTTGACAATTATTAATAATATGCTTGATCGGTTTCAACATAAACCGCTGTCTGGGCGATAAATACTCCTTAAAATGTTTGTAGTGATATAAATATCTTGTATTTACAACTTTCCGACTCCAGGGACTTTGCTTTGAAAACACATCGAAGTACTGAATAAAACCATCATAATCAGTTTTTGTTAGAAACGATTCTATTTTATGAAGAGGTTGGGTAGGATAATCTTGACCAGTAAGATTTATTAGCCAATCAAATTTAATATTTTGACTTAATAGCCAACCAATTGCATCAAAATAACCTTGAATAATCGCGAAACTACCCATCATTACGCCATTATTTGGAATCACCTCAACATCCTTTAATTTCTTTAATAAGCTCGTATCTAAGTTACAACTATTAAAGTTATGACTTATTAGTATAAATGAATTAGACGTGGTACTTTTAATCAAATTAACAAGCCTATATACCTGTTCTGGATTTTTATAGGTTTGAATCAAATAGCATACAGTCATAGGTTTTATTTCTCGATACAGCCCTTACGTAGCAAATAATACGCGATCGAGCTATGCAATGTAGCAAATGTATCTAAAATAAATAAAACATTTATCTAATCTTTACAATAAATTGAGCTATTTTACATAAGTTAATATTTTATTTGAGTAGTAAAGTTGAATTTTTAGCAAATACAAACCTTGTTGCCCAAACTGTAAACAGCGGCATTGCGATAACATGAGAAATTAATACAGATACTGCTACTCCATAAATTCCCCACTGCATACCAATAAATAAACAAGCAATAAAAACTCCGGTAAATATTACACTCCAGCGCAAATTGATCCAGGCTTTATCTAAAGATTGCAGTAGTAAAGCTGCTGCTGTACTAAAAGGACGCGGTATAGCAGAAAGGCAAATTAATACTAATATAGGGATTGCCATTTTCCATTTTTCACCAAAAATAATCGGTACGTAAAACGGAGCTAAACTTGACTGAAGAATAACTAAAGGAACTATTACCAAGCCGATCGTTTTAAGACTATGGAAATATTTCTGTTTGAATTCACTAAAATCACGTCTAGCAGCACAAAGGTGAGGATAAAGGGGCCAAACCATAATATTTATTACGTTTAAACTGATACCCAAACCCGCATTGAAAGCAAAAAAGTAAATTCCCAAAGCTTCAACACCTAAAAATTTTCCTACTAATAAATAGTCAATATTTGCTCGAACTTTTTCTAATAATTCATAACCAAGTATATCTTTACCAAAATCAACTATCTCTTTCCATCTTTTCAGAGTAAAGGACATTTTTGGTCGCCAAGGTTCGTTAAGATGAGTAACGACTATCCATACCGGAGTACTGAAAAGTCCGGGTAGTACAAAAGCCCACATACCCATACCTAAAAGCGCAAATATTGGAATCAGAATGTTATTCAGCATTGACTGAATTGCCGTACTTATTGCCGTGATTTTTAATCTATTAGCTCTATCTATTAATGCATTATGAACGGCGAAAAACGGTAACATTAAATAGACTAAACTGTATACGCAAAGTGGCAATATTAATCTCTGTTCGTTATAAAACCAAGCTATAGGAAAAGCCGCAATGCATTGAATTACGAAGAGTGAAATACACAAAATCCAATTTAACCAGTAGGCTGTATTGCAAAAAACTTCTACGTCTTCCTCATCAGCTTGAACAATTTTGCCTCCAATTCCAGCTCTGAGTGTAAAAACTGTCGTAAATTCGTTAATAGTCAGAACAACTGCTGCTAATCCGTAATCTTCTGGGCTAAGAGCGCGAGCTAGTATAACTGTTGCTCCTAAGCGAAATATCCGATTTATTAATTCAGCACCTCCAAGCCAGCCTATATTACGGATGAACTGATTTGACAGCTGCTGCTTAATTTTTTCGATTATCATTAATTTGCAGAGATTTCTGTATTTTTTTATTGAGTGGAAAGGAATAATGACACAATGCTTTATTAATTAGCTATAAATTACTGAGATTTAATTTGAGCAATTATAAATATTAAAACAACTAATCAAATAAATTAAGGTGAGAGCGCGGGTTAGAAGAAAATATAGGCTTTTCTCTGTCCTTAAAAGCAATTCC
This sequence comes from Rivularia sp. (in: cyanobacteria), assembly GCA_965234645.1. Taxonomy (GTDB): domain Bacteria; phylum Cyanobacteriota; class Cyanobacteriia; order Cyanobacteriales; family Nostocaceae; genus Rivularia. The sequence continues at coordinate 7,495,881 of OZ248344.1, forward strand.
CATAATAATTAAACCAGGAAAACAAATGTAACCCAAGACATCTATTTGTTCCCCAAAAGAAAATAAGAGCAATACTAATAAAATACTTAAAGATGTTTCTGCAATTTTACTGTCTCGTGCCTTGATTAATAAATTTACGAAACTACAGAATACAGGTACAAAGAAAGCGAAAAAACCTACTAATCCCTTGGTATACAATAATCCTACCCAGGTATGATGAGAGCCAATCGGCATATTTGCTAATACTGGTGGTCCCGGTTTTTGAGATCCATGTCCCCAAATTGGAGCTTCTTTCCAAGCGTCAAGTGCTACTCTTTGCAATGCCGCACGAACTTTTGAAGAACTTGCTCTCGAACTGTAGAATGTATCGACTACTTCTGTAGCGGCATCACTAAGTTGAGTACTAAGAATACCAGCGATAAAGCTAACAATTCCAGCAGTAATTTGTACGGTGGGACGGGTAAAGTTTTTCAAACCCCAAATAACAATCAATACTATTGGCAAAGATATAAGAGCAGCCCGTGAAAGAGATACAATATTCATCGCGATCGCACCAACTATACCGATGTAACGCCATCTTTTATTTGATTCTCGCAGCGCCATGAAAAAGTACAAGTTACTAACCAAACCTAAAGCTGGGCACCAAGGAGTAAACAAAAATAATCGGACATCCGAGGCACCATATTCTAAAGCGTAAAATCCGACGTTATAAAATATTGGACCATTTTGAATTAATCTTTCAATAGGAGAAGTATAAAGAATACTGGGTAGATTCAGGAAATAAGCTGCATAAGCGATAGGAATTGCAATTAAACTTTGTAAACATAATATACATACGGCTCGATAAATTAATTTTGGTCTGATATTTAAACAGCCGCTCAATAAAAATAACGGTATTATAGTCGAAGAGGTTAGCCAACCTAAAATACCTCTTAATAAAGCGTTTGTTCCTAACTTAAAGTCAGTTATACCGGCGTAAGTTGCCATTAAAGTAATTAGCGAATAGATTATCCATAACCATGTTATCCACGGAATACGAATTTTTTCGTTAGGTGGGGTGTTCTCTGTTTGCAAGAAAATTTTTAAAACTAAATACCCGCCCAACACCCATGCTAATAAGGAGTAGACGGGAAACACCATTCCCAATGCGTAAATACCATAAGTGCCGATAATTACGTACCAAACTAAACTCTCTTCAAAGTTTTGGGGCTTCATACTTTAGTAATAGTCTTCTACAAATTCCGTGTATTCTACGTATTCTCGAAGATGTTTTTGTTTTTGTTTTTGTTGTGATTTAACTTTCCATAACCCAATAATTCCACTACTAAACAATAACGAGCCTAATGATGCACCTAGCAATACTAAAGTTTTTCTTGGTGCATTTGCCTCAGTTGGTAAACTCGGTGAAGCGAGAATTTGAGTTTCTGGGTAAGAAGCCGAAACCGTGGTTTTTGCTAAGTCTAATTTAGCAATAGTTGATGAAAACACTGCTTCGGCAACTTGTACGTCTCGCTTCAAATCTTCCATCACGGAATTTTGCTGGGCTAATTTTTGCAGCCTTGCTTCCAGTTGAGGAATTTCTGTGTCTAAAGCCTCTACTTGAGCTTTTATTCCTTGTTTTGCTACGCTTGTTGTCACTAATTGTTCGGATAATATAGCGCGTTTAGAACCAGATGATTCATTATTACTAAAGTTGAGCCGATTGATTAACGCCATACTTACCGGACGATTTAACAAAGCTTGCGCCCTGTTTAAAAGAGCAGCTTGAGCATCTCTTTGTTCGGTTTTGATATTAATCACTGTCGGATGAGTCTGTAAAAACCTTGCACCCAAACCGATTAATTTACTATTAGCTTCGCTGTAATTTTTCAGATAATTTTGAAAGAGTGGATCTGCTTGTAGAACAAAAGCATCTGAAGCTTGATTGGAAGATAAATTTAGACTACTAGATAATTCCGTAAGCTGGGCTTGAGACTGTTGCTGTTGGGCTGCTAGTTCGGCACGCTGTCTGCGTAAATCTTCTATATTCGTTGCTAACTTAGTCAGTTGTTCTTGAGAACTTAAACCAGAAGCAGCTTGGAAAGCACTAAGCTGTTTTTGAGCAGTTGTTAATTTTTGCCGCGAGGTTTCCATCCCACTTTCCAAACGTGCCTTCTGCTGAGCAATTTCTTCATATCTTAATTGGTCTAATTTGGCTTCAAATGCTTTTTGTAAAGCTACGGATTTTATTCTCGCTTGCTGGGGAGTCGAACCTTTAAACTCAAATCTCATCAGCGATGTATTGTCAACAGTTTTAATTCGCGGTATGCCGAATTTTTCTAATGACATATTTACGTTTGCTGCTGCTACTTTTAATACTCGATCGCTGGTTGCGATCGCTTTATAGTTTTCTCTAGGATCGTAATTGGCTCCCGCATAAGCTGAATAATTTTGCGATGTTGCTTGTCCAATATTAGGAAGATTAATATCAGAGGTTGAACCACTACCAGGAATGTTAATTGCCCATTCACTGACATATTTTGGTTTCGCTGTGGCTAAATAGATGAAAGCCCCACTCCAAATACCCGCATTTATCAAAATAAGAGTAAGTAAATAAAATATTCCTGAAGCTTTGGGCGCTACTAACGTTTTTTTTGTATAAGTTTGGCTTTCATCAGTTTCATTAAAAGAAGCTGTTGCCCCCGAATCGACGCTCACTATCTTCCCGTTTTTAAATTTAACAAACGGCTTCTTGTTCAAAGTAATTACCTCTTATGCCTTATGCCCTATTTATCTAAATTAATATGTTTGATAATTTGTCTTTTTCCTTGTTTAAACGAAGCGCTTCTTAGCTAGCAACTAAATGTCTTTTTTCCTTCAAAAATTAATTCCTACAAGCTTATAAGGTTTGTCCTAAAAATTTTCATAGCTAACCATTCGTGCATGTCTGCGAGTAAATTCACTAACACTAGGATTTCCTCTGGATTCATCTACACCTACTGCTCGTTCCCATAGTTCGCGAGGTGCTACCGATATTGAATAGGAAATACGTTCAACATTTTTGTTGGAGATTTTGCCACTTTTTTTGACATGATACCATTCCGTTCGCTGGCATTCATCGCACCAAAATGCTTCTAACCACTCATCTTCTAAAAGCACTGCGGTTTGACTAGCTATCAATATTTTGGCATTCTGTCGCCCTATTCCTTTTTGTTGAAGTTGCTTAGGATCGGAAGCAAATAATTTATATTTTTGACTGACGCTATCTAAATAACATCTATGCACCGGACAGCAGATTGCCCTTCTTTTAGAACGCTTGCGATTGCGATCGCATCTTTTGACTAATTTAACTTCTTTCATAGATACATACACTACTGATAACTATACGCCTTTTAAGAAGTTTCGTAGAGAGAATTTTAACTCAGATATATTACACTCAAGGAAAATTCCCCAAACTAAACTTTTTACGAAGTCGGAAAGTAAATGCACCTATTATTTTTAAATTTATACTCTACATAGAGTATATTTATCAACCTTCATTGTTCAAAAAAAACACAATAAAGGTTTTTAGAAGGACTGAGATCGTTAGACCGTCAAAGCCCTACTTATATGAAACACTTATATAAATTATTACTAATTTTCTTAAATGCTATTTACAGCACAAATAATACACGGATTGGAAAAGCTGCTCAACATTATTCTCAATAACAATGCAAGCATAGAAAACTTCAGCTTACAAGATCGCTGCTGAAATTCTTTATTTACCCAAAACCTGTAAGATATGATAGAAATTAGTAAAGATAAATCAAACTTTTTGTTTTAATGATATAATTACCATTCAATCAGCAATTAAGATCGTGCTTTTAGTCGGTTTCAAGGCTACTAAAAGTTATAAAAAATTTGACCCGACATTAAAATTAATTTACCAGTTATTAAACATATAACCTCTTCTGTATTTATTTTTACACTGGAATCGTACCAGCGCTCATGACAAGGTAACAATACCTTATCTTTATACTTCACAATATCTTGATATTAACTTTACAATATCTTTATATCGATCGGTATAACACTTTTCTCAACAGGAATCATAGCCGTTGAGCAAGGCTGCAATACATACTATGACTATCTGTGAGAAAACTATTTTTTTTCTTCTAAGTGATTATACAGTATCTTCATGTTTTCTGGCAAAAAAATCTTAATACTGACTTATTCTAGTTCTGCAATGCTCTATAGAATGATAAAACTACTTGAAATACATTTATATTTTATTAAAATAATCATTGCAAGCTTGTTAAGATGAAATCTTGGGTGTTTTTGCGACTTTTCTTCTTTTTCTTACTTTTCTCTGCGTCTCAGGTAATATAAAAAATGACTTACTTCTCTAAAACAATTTTTTGAAGATGCTGTATGTAATTGACGAGTTACTAAGCGCGATCGTAAATATGAAAACCACAAAAAATTCCCCCGATTGATAAGAGAATGTATAAGGGTTTAAGCCTTACATCTGTCGGATATTTTTTTTTAATGGTAGGAAAATAAGAAGGGATAAGGAGACAAGGGGAAAGGCGGGAAAAGGGAGTAGATAAATATTTTGGCATTGCTGAATTGAAATATGAATTTATTTTTCTGCTTATGTACAAGGGAACTTAATCCCCCAAAATTGGGGGCTGTTTTGCCAATCATACTTTTAATCAGCAACGCCAATATTTTAACCTTTAACCTTTAACCTTTAACCTTAATTACCCCTAACCTTTACTGCGGGTTTATCTTAATTCTGCTCAAACATTACTTAGATTTAGGCTTGAATGTCGAAGCAACCTGCAATTCTTTAAGTTGAGCAGCATCTACAGTTGAAGGTGCATCTGTTAACAAACAACTTGCTTGTTGCGTTTTAGGAAAAGCAATTACATCCCGAATTGATTCTTCTTTAGCTAACAGCATAACTAATCTATCTAAACCGTAGGCAATACCACCATGAGGAGGAGTACCGTATTCAAAAGCTTCTAAAAGAAAGCCAAATTTATTGTACGCTTCATCAACTGATAAACCGATAGTTTCAAATACTTGTTCTTGAATTTCTCGTTGATAAATCCGCAAGCTACCACCGCCAATTTCAAAACCGTTAAATACCAAGTCATAAGCTTGGGCGCGTGCGGTTTTTAAGTCTTCTAAATCGTCAGGATGGGGTGCGGTAAATGGGTGATGCAATGCTTCCAGGCGTTTTTGATCTGCATTCCATTCAAACATCGGGAAATCTGTAACCCACAGTAAATTGATTTTATCGGGTTCGATTAATTTAAATTCCTTGGCTACAAATTGGCGCAGTCTATCTAAGGTTTTGTTAACGGTATTGGCATCGGCAGCAGCAAAAAGTAACAAATGTCCGGGTTTTGCATTGGTGCGACGCAAGATTTCTTGTTTTTGTTCTTCGCTTAAATTATCTTTGATTGCACCTATAGTATCAATTTCCCCATTTTCTTTGACGCGGATGTAAGCTAAACCTTTAGCACCGGCTTCGTTAGCTTCTCTAAACATATCGCCACCGGGTTTGATACGGACATTAGATATTACATCGCCACCGGGGATAGGTAGAATTTTGATAATGCCACCTTTGGCAACAGCCTCGCGGAATACTTTAAAACCGCAGTCTGCTAATAAATCAGAGACATTAACTAGTTCTAAATCATAGCGTGTATCGGGTTTATCGCTGCCGTAGCGTTCCATCGCTTCGGCATAAGTGAGACGTGGAAAGTTGCGTGGTAGATCGATATTTTTAACAGTTTTGAAGATATGAGCAACCAACTTTTCGTTAAGTGCGATAATTTCCTCAACAGACATGAAACTCATTTCCATATCCAACTGAGTAAATTCCGGTTGTCTGTCAGCGCGTAAATCTTCATCGCGGAAGCAACGGGCAATTTGATAATATCGATCCGTACCCGATACCATCAGAATTTGCTTGAATAGTTGCGGTGACTGGGGTAAAGCGAACCATTCACCGGCGTTAACCCGACTTGGTAAAATAAAATCCCGTGCGCCTTCGGGAGTCGAACGAGTTAGTATGGGAGTTTCAACTTCGATAAAGTTTTCTTGATCTTCCAGGTAGCGACGAATAGCTTTAACAACTTGATGGCGTAATTTGAGATTACCCGCCATACGTTCCCGACGCAAATCCAAATAACGATATTTTAGCCGTAAATCTTCCCGCACGGGTTCGGTATCAGCAGTAGAAACTTGGAAAGGTAATTGCGATCGCACCGCATTGAGCAGTTCAATCTTATCGACGTAAATTTCAACTTCACCCGTGGGTAAGCGGGAATTAAGGGAATCATCCGGGCGTTGCGATACTCTACCCGTGACTTCGACAACGTACTCCGAGCGCAGTTTACTCGCCTCTTCGTAAGAATCAGGAGTTCGTTGTGGATCGCTGACAATTTGCACAATGCCAGTGCGATCGCGCAAGTCTAAAAATATCACACCCCCATGATCGCGGCGACGGTCAACCCATCCATACAAGGTGACAGTTTCTCCGATATTGGATGAACGGATTTCGCCGCAATAGTAAGTTCGCATAGGTATTACTTCTTATTATTCGAGCAGGGATTTTCAACTTTTTATGAAAACCTTAATATTATATGAGTCAATGAGTAATTAAGGTCAAAGGTCAAAGGTTAAAGGTTAAAGGTTGAAAATATTTATCTCTCCCCATCTCCCCATCTCCTCCTCTTTCTCATCTCCCCATCCCCCGATCCCCCCATCTCCCCCTCTCCAAAAAAAGGACGCTGCATCAACGCAACGCCTCTGAAATTTTTTAATTACTACTAAAATTATGGACGGGGTGCTGTGAATACATCCCACGCTGCTTGTGCGGCTGCTTGTAGGCGATCGCCAAATTCTTGTACTTCTGCAACAATCGATTCAAAGTTTTTAGTTGCTTCGTTTTGCACCATCTCGAAAGCATTTTCGATGCGAGCGCGTTCGATCAACTGGTTTTGTTCGATTGTTTCTCGCGCTTGACGTACTGCACTTAAATAGGTTTCGCGGGTTAGGGTACCGGCGGATTGTGCTTCTGCTTGGGCGCGTCTTTTGAGCGCTTCAATCAAGGCTGCGGTTTCATCTTTGACATCCTGGCTTTCACCAACCATTTGGCTTTCTACCATTTCGGTGGTTTGAGGGCTGACTTGTACTATTACTTTGGGTTGTTCGTTGTTATCTGTCATGATTTTAGATACTCGTAAGTAATTATCAATTATGAATTATTAATTATGACCCCGTATTGGCAAAATAGGGGTTTTCAATGTACTCAAACTATGATTTACGGATTTTTACCCAACTTCACCCTTGATACTCGATTAAATTGTGGCTAATTGTTGTTCTATTTTCAGTAATGCTTCAACTCTGGCTTCGGTACTGGGATGAGTTCTAAATAAGTTACCCAAAAATTCCCCACTCAAAGGATTAATAATTAACAAAGGCTCAAAAGCTGGATTTGCCTGCATTGGCATATCTCGCGCTGTGGCTTCCAACCGCTGCAAAGCTCGTGCTAAAGCGCGGGGATTACCCGTTAACTTAGCCGATCCTGCATCGGCGGAAAATTCCCGCGTGCGTGAGATTGCTAACTGAATCACGCTTGCAGCTAAAGGCGCTAGGGTAACTGTTAATAATATTCCTAAAGGATTTGCACCCCTATTACCATCCCGCGAATTTCCACCAAACCATAAACTATAACTTACCATCTGCGCCAAAAAGGAAATTGCTCCGGCGATCGTAGCACTAACAGCTTGAGTAAGAGTGTCGCGATTAATAATGTGGGTAAGTTCGTGGGCAATTACTCCTTCAAGTTCTTCCTCTGGGAGGATGTCTAAAATTCCTTGAGTTACTGCGATCGCAGCATTTTCTGGATCTCTTCCCGTGGCGAAAGCGTTGGCATTGGAACCGGGAACAATATATATCCTTGGTGTGGGAATATTTGCTCTCTTAGATAGTCTTTCTACCATCCGATAAAGCCCCGGTGCATCGCTTGAGGATACTGGCTGCGCTCGATAAGCCGCCAAAGCGATTTTATCTGACTGATACCAAGATACAAGATTAGTTACTGCCGCTATGCCGATACCTATAATTAAACCTGCACTCCCACCGATCGCCCAATAACTAATAGCTATCAAAAGTCCGCTGAGGGCAGCTAATAAAACGGCTGTTTTTAGTTGATTTCCCATATTTTCCTCCCTTAGTATGCTGGATTATTTTTGAATTTCTTCTCGATAACAGCATTACTTAAGCCAAATCTAATTGTATCTACCTAAATTGAGATTATTTGGGTAGAAAACGCTAATACTTCTGTACGGTTTTGCCCACTAAGCTTTTTCAAAGGTTGTATAAATTTTTTCAAAACTTTTAGTGAATTCTAATAATTTTTGATGAATTTGCTACTAATTTTATCTTTTTTTCATTAAATAACATTACTGTACTTTAGTAACATCTATCTATAGTATTAGGTTTAGAAAGTAGTTGAGGCAGAATAATTATTTTGCAAACAGAGTAATTGTAATTTTATAGTGAAGCATATAGCGAAAATTGCGTATAGTTAAATCTTTTAAAACGTTTAAATTGCTAGAATATACGTTAGGAAGGTAAAGCAAATTTGAGTGAGTAACCGTATGATTGCGATTTATATATAGTATCGCTAGAATTTTTCATAAATACAGCATTATTTTGCCGATCGCCAATAACTGATAATAGTCTGAACGGTTTTGGTGATTTACGGTTATTGCTTGTGGTAACTATTCGCTGTCAAAATGGAACACATTTCGTAGATTGTATTATTAATAACCTTTCATTTTCTTAATGTGGGACTTAAACCCAACCTTCACGCTTAATAATTAATTAACTGCACTTAGCGGCGAAAACTGTTAAACCGAATGAATCGAAAGTTTAATCACACGGGAGTTTTACAAAAGATGGGAAAAAGTTTATACGGATTCGCAGGATTTCTCTTCAGCCCTTGGGTAAATGCATCTCTTTTTAAAAAGATGCAAAGAAGAATAGAAAATTTAGAAAAAAAGTTATATCAAGGTTCGCCGCAAACAGAATTAGCTCAACAAAAGATGATTTCTGCTTTACAACAGCAGTTTCATTCTTTGGAAGAAACTACAAATAATCGTTTAGAACAAATAGTTCACTACGAACTACGTCATCAAATCTTAGAGGTAATTCAAGAACAGATAGACTTTATGTCCAAAATTATTAAGCCAACCGTAGAAGTCTTGTTAAATGAATTAGAAGATAAAAAATTATCTCATGTTGGAATTGTAAGTCTCAAAGAAATTCAAGAAAGACAAGACAAACTTCGTTATTGCTTAGAACATTTTGAAAGAGAATTAACAGCACCGCTTCCAGCATTGGAAGCACAAAGGGCTGGATGTATAGAAGGGGGAAGATTGCTATTAGCTAATAGAATAGAATTAGCGCAAACAGTAGCCTGTGAATTATTAACTCAGGAACATCCTCATCTAGAAGAATTTCATCGTAATATCAGCAAATACCTCAAACTAATTGGTAGCTGTATGGAAAATGAAATTGAACCCCGATTACTTTATAAAGGAGTAGTTACCCATTACGAACCGCCTGTTGAAATATATTTGAAAGCATTCGAGTTAATTAGAAATAAATATATTAGCGAATGGCAAACTTCTGCGATCGTATCAGATAAAGCAATTAATGAGTTAAAGGGCTACTTCGACTATTTAATAGACTACTTTATTAACGTTTTAGTCTAATAACAGAGAATTTTTAATATCTTCTTCAATTGCAGCGTTCGACTGTGCATTTTTATTTTCGACTTCCGATAAAACATCAAGCATATTTCGGATAAGCTTACTTTGCTCCCAGCATTTTTCCGCTTCTAAGAGAGTAGCCAAATTTTGCAGCGCTTTCATCAAAGCTGCATTATATTCTTGAAAACGGCGGTCTAAAAATTGATGCTGAGTCATAAAATAACTTTAGTTAGCACAATCATTGTTTCTGCGGATAATCGTATACCCAGGATTTAACAGATAAAAATTTCATAAAGCTAAATTAAATTTTCATAAACAGCGAGTAGTAACCAATTGAGCCGGAGCATATTATTCGTTGCAAGTTTAAAATTTATAACTTCTAGCTCCTAACGCTTCTTCAAACATCCACTTTGTAACCTAAATCTAATTCATCACCGGGAACACCACGCACACCCCAATTATGTTTTGGTGTTTCAAAGATAGTAATTTCGATATCGTTCAAAGAAATACCAAATTTTTCGCTAATACGTTTAATAAGTAAGCGGATCAAGTGTTTTTTGGCTTCAATAGAACGTCCTTCAAACATACTAATTTCAATAATTAGATAGCTCTGATTTTTATCTGGTGGAAAAATAAAATCGGATTTATCCATTGGAAAAAAGCGATGAAAACGTTTCTCAGGAGGGTATTGCAGCGCATCTATAAAACAACTGTGAATTACTATACTAAGTTGATTCTTAATCGGATTTAGATACTCGGAAACACCGTAAATTTTACTTTAAGGCATGATATTATCAGTTATCAGTTGTCACTCATCAGTCATCAAATTTTCTTGATAATAGCTTTTTAATAAATTTTCTAATTGCGCTTCCGGACAACATTCAATTAATGCTTCAAAAACCTCAAATAATTTAGCGGCGCTATCTCCCAATAATGGACTTAATCCCCAAACATCCTGTACCCAATCTTGAGGATGAGTATCTTCAAAAATCATCCGTTCTAAAAGTTGCTTCGCTTCAGTTTTTGAAATAGACATTTTTAGTCAATCAACAACGATCGATTATCAATTATCAATTATCAATTAACAATGTACAATACACAATCAAAACTTGATAACTGTTCACTGATTCCCGATTTCCCAATAGTATAGAGTTACAACTTCATCTTCTTCATCTTCTTTTACGGTAAGCTTTAACTGTTGTAGTGGTTGCCAGTCTCCCATGTCAAAGTCGCGAGATATTATTCGCGTACCTGGTTTGAGTTGCTGCCATAGCTGGGGACGCAATCTTAAGTTGAGATGGGGTAATAAATAAATAAATATTACCGTTGCATCAGCGAAATTACTGTTAAATAAATCTTGCCGATAAAACTCTAATTGTTTATCAACACTATGAATTAGAGCTTTTTGTTTTGCCTGTTCAATTCTTTGAGGGTCAATATCGATACCTATACCGCGATTTCCATACTTTTTTGCCGCAGCGATCAAAATGCGTCCGTCTCCGCTACCTAAATCGTAGAGAATATCTTGGGAGTTGATTTTGGCTAATTCGAGTATGGCTTCTACAATCTCTTGGTTGCAGGGAATATAGGCTATGTCTGGTTTTGACGGCATACTTTGTCTAAACTAAAATGTTTTAGCGCGGCGATCGCAACTACAAGCCTAACATTTTACGGTGTTAATCTTTGAGCATCAAGCTAGTACAGACGGGCATAAGTCAGGTACCCATATAATAACCGGACATAAGGACCACTTTTGATATGCGACGCTGCGGTTGAGAAGTCGGGTTTTTATAAAATTTGTAAGTGTATTACAGATACGTATTCTAAAAACCCGACTTCTGAGCATTAAAAAAATGGGTGCGGGTTTTAGCTTTATATAATTTAGCTGCACATCAGCTTAGTTAAAATTCCTTGTGGATCGTAAATAATTTTAAAACCGCGATTAACTACGTCAAGTGTACCCGAATCGATGGGGTTAATTGATGCCCATGTTGGCAAACCAAAACTGATTTCAACTTTTATATTGTTAAATTCGTTATTTGAACTACTTAAATATATATGTCTTGACCAGACTACACCATATTGAGCATCATTAAACGTTAGAATTTTGTAATTAATAGATTCCCAACTTATTTCATGTATCCAATCATAATTTTGACGGAAAAATTCTGTATTTGAGGTAATTACCATTAAATCAATATCGGAATCGGGTTTTGCTTCACCTCGTGCATAAGAACCCACTAAAGCTAATGCTAAAATCTCCGAACGTGTTTCCGCCCAATTTGCAATTTTTTTTAGAATTGCACTTATTAAATAAATATCCAATTTGATTACCTAAGACTTATATGGAATGGGCATGGGGGATTGGGCATGGGGCATGAGGTAAAGTTTTGAATTCAGGGTTGGAAATAGTTTAGGATTATTGTTAAAATTACAATGTAAAAGCGGGAAAACAAGCAGAGATAATGGCAGAATTTTCTAAGTTTGACCGGGTTTTGGAAAGTATAGAAACGTTATCTTTAGACGAACAGTAAGCACTAGTAAAAGTTGTACGGCAACGGATTATTGAAAAGCGTCGCGATGAAATCGTTGAATATGTTGCTTAAGCAAATGTAGAATACCCTACAGGTAAAGTTTTTCCTGGTACAGTTGCCAAAATTATGGACGAATTGAATAAGTCACATCTTTAGTTTATTACAATAAAAGTTATCAATAGAGATAAATATTATCGTGCAAACAACAGAGCATTTTTATATCGTTACAGATGGTGCAATCTTGGGTGGCGAACCTATTATTCGAGGAACACGTACACCTGTAAGAGCTATTGTAGAAAGTTGGCGGATGGGAGTTACACCAGAAGAAATAGCTAACGGTTTACCACATCTGACTTTGGCTCAAGTTTTTGATGCTTTAAGTTACTATCTCGACCATCAAAGTGAAATCAATCGCTACATTGAGCTTAACCGGATTCCAGAGGAGTTAATTGACCCGTTAGTTCGAGAGTTATGAGTAATATTTTTATCAGAATCTACTTGGATGAGGATGTCAATGTGTTGTTAGCAAATTTACTTAAGGCAAGAGGTTTTGAAGCAATTACTACACGCGAAGCCGGTCAATTAAGTAAAACTGATGAAGAACAACTTACTTATGCTGTTAGTCAAGGTTTGACTTTATTGACACATAATCGTGTCGATTTTGAAGCCCTAGCACAAGGTTATTTTGAAGCGAATCAAGAGCATTACGGAATCATCTTTGCAACTCGTAATCCTCCTCAAGAAATTTTACGCCGATTGCTATTGATTTTGAATCAAGTAACTGCTGACGAAATGAAAAATCAGGTTCGCTATATTTAAAAGTGCGAACACCGTGAATGGCGATCGCACTTTTATTTTAATCTAGCTTATGAAGTCCGAAGATTTTAAAAGTTAAGCTAAATCTAGCTCTTCAAGCTGTTTATGTTCTTCACCAATCCGAATATCAGAAAGGTAGAACTGCCCATATCCGCGACCACTAACAATTCGGTCATTATAACCCCATTCCTCGATTATTCCGCTTACAGATACAAAAAACTTTGGTCTTTTTGTCATTACATACAATTGCTCTAAAACTTCTTCTTCTGCACATAAATATTTATTACATGAAACTCTGATAAATTTTTGGTCTTTACAAGATAAGTCTTTTGGTGCATAAACGAATGAAGCAGCATACTCTATCACCTCAATATAATTTTTAGGTTCGAGCTTTATTCTTCTGGATTCTTCATATTCTTCATCATTCATTTGTCTTTCTAAATTAACTAGTTCTTGCTTAAGTCCAGGATGTAAAATAGTACGTTTATCCTTGAAAACTGAACCTATATAGGCTGTTATATAAATAGGTTGATAGAAAGCAGAAGTATAAGATACGTCATTGAGAATGAGCATAAGCACCAATTTTTATTATGTTTGGAGAAAATCTAAAGATTACTTGTAAAAACATTGAAGTAAGCTTAGATTCTTATGTTTATCCTTCCCAACTTTTTATGATGAATAACACTTAATAAGTATTATTTATATCAAAACTAGCAAACATTTTTGTGATAATCATAGTCAGGCATTTTGCCTGACCTAGATTTCAAATTTCAAACTTTAAACTTTAAACTTATCGGTAATCCGCTTCATTGCTTCTTCTACATTTTCTCTACTATTAAAAGCTGAAATACGGAAATAACCTTCACCCGCAGCACCAAAGCCGGAACCGGGTGTACCCACTACATTGCAAGTATTAACTAATTTGTCGAAAAAGTCCCAACTGCTTAACCCTAAAGGTGTTTTCACCCAAACATAAGGTGCGTTAACTCCTCCGTAAACCTGCAATCCTGCGGCGGTGAGTTTTTCGCGGATGATTTTGGCGTTTTCTAAGTAAAAGCCAATCAGTTGTCTAATTTGCTCTTGCCCTTCCTTGGAATAAACTGCTTCCGCACCACGCTGTACTATATAAGATACGCCGTTGAATTTGGTTGATTGACGACGATTCCACAGTTTCCATAATTCGACATCGGAACCGTCAGAAGCTTTGGCGGTAAGGGTTTTGGGAACTACCGTTAACGCGCAACGGGTTCCGGTAAAGCCTGCATTTTTAGAAAAAGAACGGAATTCGATCGCGCAATCTCTGGCTCCTTCAATTTCATAAATCGAGTGGGGAAGTGAGGAGTCGGTGATATAGGCTTCGTAAGCTGCGTCGAAGAAGATGATTGAGTTATTAGCTTTGGCGTAATCTACCCAAGCTTGCAAATTTTCTTTACTAGCTGTGGCTCCGGTGGGATTGTTGGGAAAGCAAAGGTAAATTAGATCGACTTTTTGAGAAGGGATTTGAGCGGTAAAATTGTTTTCAGCGGTGACTGGTAAATATACTAACCCTTCATATTCACCGCTTTTTTTTGCATCTCCCGTATTACCTGCCATGACGTTAGTGTCAACATAAACAGGGTAAACGGGATCGGTGACGGCGATAGTATTATTTTTACCAAAAATATCGAGAATATTACCCGTATCACATTTTGAACCATCAGAAATGAAGATTTCGTCCGCATCAATGTCGCATCCCCGCGCCTGAAAATCATGATGGGCAATCTTTTCGCGCAACCAAGCATACCCTTGTTCCGGACCGTAACCTTTGAAAGTTTCGCGATCGCCCATTTCCTCGGTAGCTTTAATCATCGCCGTGCGACAAGCTTGCGGTAATGGTTCGGTAACATCGCCAATTCCCAGTTTGATGATTTTAGCATTGGGGTTAGCTTCAGCGAAAGCGTTTACTCTCCGACTAATTTCAGGAAATAAGTAACCTGCTTTTAGCTTCAAATAATTGTCGTTAATAGTTGCCATAGTTGAGTAGATGAGCGGATAAAATATCAGCTTACTGCAAATTGTGGGAACAAGGGGAGAGGGGGAGATGGGGAGAGCCGGGGAAGGGGACAAGGGGAAATTCTTAATCGAAAATCCTATAACTGGTAACAAGTTACTGCTCGCTGTTTAACCCGAATTGCTTGGCAAGAAGATTATCGATGACTCGTTTGGGAAGTAATCTGGCAAGCGTCCAATCAAAGAAATGATTTGGAACGATCGGATAACGAACTTTCGGTTTTGCAGTTGTCAAAGCTTTCAAAATCAAATTTCCTACATCTTCTGCTGGATAACCGCAGCGTCCTTTTTCCAATGCATAGTCTAGAAACTTCTTACTTGAAGCTGCAAATTCGGTATTTTCGTATGCAGAAACATCCATTTGTTCGGCTTTATCCCAAATTGGTGTCGTTACCGAACCAGGTCCGATTATAATTACATCTATTCCGTAAAGCATAAGTTCGCGTCGTAATGCTTCGGAAAATCCTTCTAATGCAAATTTTGATGCGCTGTAAGCACCGAGAAATGGCGTTCCAATCTTACCACCAACGGAACTTATATTAATAATCCTTCCCGGTTTACCTTTAAAAGCAGAGTTAGTTCCGAGCAAAGGTAAAAAAGCTTGAGTAACAATTAGTTGTCCGATTAAATTAACTTCGATTTGTTTACTAAATTCCGCGATCGGTTGATGCATCAAAGGTCCACCTTTTGCAATACCAGCGTTATTTACTAAACCAAGTAAGTTATTACCATTAATGCGATCGCTAACTTTATCCGCAGCTTCACGTACCGATTCTTCATTAGTAACATCAAATATTAAAGGTGTAAATTTATCGCCAAACTCTTTAGTTAAACGTTCTGCATCTTCAGATTTACGAACGCTACCAAATACATGAATTCCTTTGCTGGTTAATACTTTCAGCGTACCCCAACCGATACCCGTAGAAACGCCCGTGACAACAACGCTTTGCATATTTGTTTCTCCAGAATTAAATAACTTGTTTAAAATGAATAGTTAGAAATTAAAAGTTATTTGATTTTAACCCTCTTATATTTTTCACTATGTACTTTTAGCAACCGATATAATTACTTTTTGGATTTTTCTAATTAAAACTGGAAATCATATGTAAAAGGTGTATCTTGGTATCAATTTATCTTAAAAATACTCAACTCCACCCAATATCAAATTAAACCTCAAAAATCTTTATTTATCGCCTTCTTACTGTTATCAGTTTCTACAATTAGTTGCCGTAGTACAAAAAATCTCTTCGGTTGAAACCAGCGATCGAAAAAATCCATTTACAGCGAAAGACTTTTTTATTCAAGCTGGAGGTAATAAGTGTAGAGACGTTGCATTGCAACGTCTCCTTGCCTTAATCCGGAATATGTCGAGCGCACAACAAAAAAATCATGTTTTCACGAAAATATTCCCCGAATAGGGATAATGGTGCATTCCGTTTGTTCGCCTCTATCGCCCTAACAGCATCATTAACTCTTATCAAAACCCAAAAATCTATCAAAAAGTAATTTATTCTCGGTAATTATAATTACTATGTATTTTATTTTACTTGTAATTGAGATAGGAAGGGATGTAGGTTGTTATATTAACAGCAAATTTCCTTAAATAGACTCAGAGATTATGAAAATTTTATACTTTGCTTTACCGCTATGGATTTTAGTAGCGTCACCTTCGTTTGTCCAAAATTCCACACCTCAAGCAAGCAATCAATTCGATCGCGAACAGTTACAGCAGAATAAGCCTCCAAAACCACGCAAAGATCATCGCGGCAGTGGTAGACGGCGTAATAGTTAGATCGGTAATTCTTAGTTATCTATCAGACGTTATAATAATTAAGTAATTACTACTAGATAATATTTGAACGCAATACTCTATCTGGCACGGTAAGAGGGATGCATCTATAAAAAACAATGGCATATAATTTCTGCACATACGAATTTGAAAATCCATTGAATAATTTTGTTCATCGGGTTTATTGTTCCTTCTAATGTTCCTTCCCCTGAAAGAAAACAACCAGCGATTAGAAAAATTGAAACTTAATAAAATACAAACGCGCTTAGTTCGTGGTATAAATTTTCTTAATTAATTCTATTTATTTAGAACCGAAATTTATGCGTGTTTTCTACCGCTCAATTATTTTATTTAGCATCACTTTTTACACTCAAATAGCCACTGCCGCTTTTATCCAACCGCTACGCAGTCAAAAAGCAATGGTAGTTTCAGCCCATCCCTTAGCTAGCGATGCCGGGTTAGAAATGCTACAAAAAGGCGGGAATGCGATCGATGCTGCGGTGGCGACGACTTTTGCAATTTCTGTAGTAGAACCTTTTTCGGCAGGAATTGGTGGTGGCGGCTTTTTGTTAATGCATGACTCGAAAAAACGCACAATTCAGGCTTTGGATTTTCGCGAGCGCGCTCCGTTAAAAGCTACAAAAAATATGTATTTGGATAGTAGCGGTAAGGTGCGTCCCAATGCAAGTATCGATGGTTATCTGGCTGTGGGTACGCCGGGAACTGTAGCGGGGATGTATGAAGTTCACCGTCGCTATGGCAAATTACCTTGGAATACGGTTGTTGAGCCTTCGATTCGGTTGGCGAAAGATGGTTTTGTTGTCAAAGATAAATTTGTGCAAGCTGTCAAAAGACGCGAAAAGGCGATCGCTAGCAACCAAGCTGCAAGAGCTATTTTTACTCGCAACGGTAATTTTTATCAACCGGGAGAAAAGCTCGTACAGCGAGATTTAGGCAGAACTTTGCAAGATATCGCTGCAAATCCTCGGAGTTTCTATACGGGAAGAATCGCCCGTACAATTGCGAATGATATGGCGAAAAATGGCGGTTTAATTACTCTACAAGATTTGAAATCTTACAAACCGATTTGGCGTACCCCGGTATGCGGTAATTTTAACCAAGCTAGAGTTTGTTCGATGCCACCACCATCATCGGGAGGCATTCATTTATTGCAGATGTTAAATATTATCGGCGATACCGATCTAAAATCTTTAGGATGGCACCACCCCGATGCAATCCACTTAATGGTAGAAGCGATGCGAATTGCTTATGCCGATCGCTCGGAATATTTAGGCGATCCCGATTTTGTCAAAGTTCCCCAACAACAGCTGATCAACCCCGAATATGCAAAGTTTCGCCGCCAGCAAATTGATATGCAGCGTGCAAAACCTTCTACTCAAGTAAAGCCAGTCGATCGCAATACATTACAAAAATTCAGTCAAACCATACCTGCAACTACTAATCCAAATAAACGTTCAAAATCCAAAGAATCTACAGAAACCAGTCATCTTACAGTTATCGATGCACAACGCAACGCCGTAAGTTTAACGTTTACCATTAACTTGGGTTTTGGTGCTGGTATAGTCACACCGGGAACAGGAATAGTTCTTAATAATGAAATGGATGATTTCTCAGCAGCCCCAGGAGTTCCCAATGCTTTTGGTTTGCTGGGCAACGAAGCAAATTCCATCGCACCCCGCAAAACCCCGCTATCAAGCATGACTCCCACAATTGTCACCGAAAACGGACGTTTACGAATGGCTGTAGGTACCCCCGGAGGTAGCACTATTATCACTCAAGTATTGCAAATAATTCTTAATGTTTTGGAATACGACATGGATGCAGGCGCAGCAGTTTCCGCACCCCGCATCCACCATCAATGGTTTCCCGATATATTGCGCGTCGAGCCTTGGGGGTTAGATGCATTGACTTTGCAAGAATTAAAGCGTCGGGGACACAAAATCGAGCAAACCAACCCTTGGGGAAACTCCAACCTCATCATCGTCAAGCCAGATGGCACCCTCGAAGGTGCAGCCGATCCCAGAGGTGAAGGTGAAGCTAGGGGGATTTAGGAATTGGGCATTGGGCATTGGGCATGGGGCATGGGGGGAGAGGGGGAAGAGGGGGGAGAGGGGGAAGAGGGGGGAGAGGGGGGAGAAATAACATTCATCACTCCTCACTCCTAACTCCTCACTCCTCACTTTTAACTATGCCCTATGCCCTATTCCCTATGCCCCATTCCCTATTTATTTATAGTTCAACTGAAGCGTTTGATGTGGAAAATTCGTTGGCGCGGGCGCTGGGTACTATTGTCCAACCTGCTTTTAATAACTTTTGATAGGTTGCCCATCCTTTGGAACCGCCAGGTATATTGTAATCTGGTACTGCGAATTGTCGAAAAGCGGTGTATGGTCGCCAAGGTTCGTTAGGTGCTGTCTGCAAGTGCAAAATTTTCTCTCCACTTTCGCCAGACTTGGATAACCAGCACATTCTTCTCATACAAACTCCTTTGTATCTCGCATTTACTACATAAATACAGATATTTGTCAAGTATTGCCTCACCCTTTTGGGTACTTTTGAAAAATGAGTTATATTTTTCAGGCAATAGTTAACAGCGTTTGTCGATCGCTTTATTTAGAAATCACATTTGCTGCTTCTTGTCTAAATAAAAACTAACCACAGACAAAATCGTCCGTGGAATCGAAAATCAACTACCGATCGCAAACATCTGTGTTTGTCTAATTTTATCTGTATTATTACTAAGTGTGTGTATCTTTAGTAACGATTAAGTTGTATAATTTTACATTTATAGATCGGTATATTGTCGGGGTGTTTCTAAAAGCCTTACAAGACAAAGCTTTCACAATTTAATTTATTTAGGAAGCATAAGAAGAATCGCCAATGATTTCGCAGATTTGGGCTACTAATTCAGAATAAACATTTTCGGATATTGCTGGTTGTGCTGCTGCAAGAGAAATCGATTCATTTAAGTCAATCCAGGATTTGCATCCACCATATCGCGGATGATAGGTAACAAGTCGGGGCGTTGATAGTTTGTATGTCCGCAACAGCAGTATAAACAAGGGTTCTTCGGGTTTCCACTGTTGGCGATCGCGCACAAATTCTTGGTTCCAAATGTGGAATGGAAGTAAAGCGTTAACGATTGAGTTGTCGGTAACGGGTAAGATATGGGTAATTTGAGCGTAACTAGTAATGTTAACGCTTTCAGGTCGCCAACCGGGTGTTACTGGAATCACAAGATTTGAATAATCGGCTTTGAGCATGAAAGTTTGTTGATGCTCGTAGGTTGGATAAAGCAAAACCCGATCGTGAGCAACCCGAAAACTTCCTCCTTTTTCGTGAATACCCCCTTTACGCAACAACATTATCGTTTCGCCAGATTCTAAAGCATTGATAGCGATCGCCCATTCTTTGAGTGCGTGAAAAGTAGTTAGTTCCATTTGCGATTTTAGATTGTTATATAAGAGTAGCTACAAAAATTAGCAACGTTTTTATGTTCCCTATCAATTACCAATTACCTATTCCCAATTACCTATTCCTTCCAACTTAATTTGACTCCACAACTTGTAGACTGTGACACTATTTAACTAAGACTTTTAAATCGGGATGAAATAAATCATGGAAAAACGCAACTTGGGAAAATCAGATGTAAAAATTACCCCTATTTTGATGGGAACTTGGCAAGCTGGTAAAAAAATGTGGGTAGGAATTGAGGATGATGATTCTATTAAAGCGATACGCGCAGCTTTTGAAAATGGTATTACTACTATCGATACAGCTGAGGTTTATGGTGAAGGACATTCAGAAAAAATTGTTGCTCAAGCATTATCGGATATTAGGGATAAAGTTGAATATGCGACAAAGGTTTTTGCCAATCATCTTAAATATCAACAAGTAATAGAAGCTTGCGATCGCTCTTTAAAAAATCTCCAAACTGACTACATTGATTTATACCAAATTCATTGGCCCAGTGGTTCGTTTAATACCGAAAATGTTTTTATAGAAGAGACAATGAACGCTCTGAATCACTTGAAAGAACAAGGTAAAATCCGAGCGATCGGTGTATCAAATTTTTCTCGCATTCAGTTAGAATCAGCTGCAAAGTACGGCAGAATTGATAGTTTGCAACCACCCTATTCTTTATTTTGGCGAAAGGTTGAAAATGATGCAATGCCTTACTGTATTGAAAATAATATTTCCATTCTTGCTTATTCGCCTTTAGCTCAGGGATTATTAACCGGAAAATTTGACGCTTCTCATAAATTCGATCCCAAGGATAATCGTGTAGATAATCAATTATATCAGGGGGAAAACATGAAACGCGCTCAACTTGCATTAGATAAACTGCGCCCGATCGCCGAGCGTCATCAATGCAGCCTCGCACAATTATCATTAGCATGGTTAATTGCTCAACCTCAAACTAACGCGATCGCGGGTGCTAGAACTGCCAAACACGTTATTGATAACGCCAAAGCCGCCGAGGTAAAACTTTCTCAAGATGAACTACAAGAAATTGACGCGATCGGAAATATCGTTACCAGCCATCAAGATGATAGCCCTGTAATGTGGAATTGGTAATTGAAGGTTGAAGGTTAAAGGTTAAAGGTTAATATCATTAAAATGTTGAGAGGTTGCCTTTGTCTACCTTGGTGCTTTATGCCACCCATTGCCGATCGCTTCTGACTCTGTACAAAACCATTTTTCTCCCTTCGCTGGATCGATAACTGTTGATTCGTAATCTTCCATACCCATAAGGTGATAAATCTTTTTTCCTGTATTAATCGAGATATTACCTTTAATCGTGCATCCGGATTTTGCAATCGATAAATTTGAAGATGGAGAGCGGCTAAGACTACGACGGAATTCTTGTAATGTAGAAACCGCGATCGCAATTGCGATCGCAATACGAACAATAGGAATAATAGTTTTAAATAAATCCCGTTTTATTGGTTTGCGTCGAGGTGCAACACCTTGAATTGAAGCTCTAGCAGTACGTATTTTCCCCTTTGATTGTCTAACTCGCTCGTACAATATCGTATCTCCCACTTTTGGACGGCGACTTTCTCCTTTGAGCGCACTGATATGCAAGAAAACTTCTTTACCGCCATTATCCGGCTTGATAAATCCAAAGCCTCTATCATCTTTCCAAGTTATAAGTTGTCCTTTATTTAAAAAAGGTTTCATAAAATAGCGTTCTGAGATTACCTATTTTATAGTTTTCCCAAATTAAGATGAAAAGAACCCAATTCCCAATCAATAATGTTACAGAATTTGAAGACTCGTAAACTTGAGTTAATAAGGGGTTTCATTTTTCTGGATAGGTGATAACTTAATAAGTAAGACACGAGCAAGGCATCACGAACTCAGTTGGGTAAATGACAATGTGTCTTCGGTCAATGCCCAGGTTAATTTCAGCATTAAAAATGTGGCATTTACCAATTTGGTAAGCCAAGCTCCTAGATAGGATATGTAAATGCGTTGTTTGCTATGAGTTAAGTAAACTTTAGTTTTTGAATTCAATTCTCTAAATCATTGACCTTATTAAATCTTAATTACAAAGCCTGGTAAACCCTTTACCAGGCTTTAGTATTATTATTAATTATCTGTTTCCCGATCGCTGGTAATCGTCGCTAAAGTCAACTCGTGAAGATTTTTCACCGTTTGAATCGGGTATATAATCGTTGTACTTGTCCTGATTGTAGTAGTACAGAGTCCGAATTGGATAAGGAATACTAATTCCGGCTCTATCGAAAGCTTGTTTTATACTTATAATTGCTCTAGTTTGAACGTGACGGACTTGTTTTTGTTGAGATAAAGTCCAGTAGCGAATAATAAAATCGATAGAACTATCACCGAAAGAAACTAAATCTATTTCTGCTGCTGGGCTATCTAAAACGCCTTCGACTTGCGAAATTGTTCGCTCCAAAATGTCAGAAGCTTGGGTTAAAGAAGTATTATAATCGACACCTACAGCTAAATCCGTGCGTCTGCGATCGAATGCTGTTCTGACTCGAACTATACTTGTAAATACTGTTGAATTAGGAATTACAACTCGTTCCCCTGTATAAGTAATAATTTCCGTTGTGCGAATATCAATTTGTTCAACAGTACCTTCGTTATCGTTAACAACTATTTGATCGCCAATACGAAATGGTTGCTGTAATAGTATTAAGATACCGGCAAGAAAGTTTTTGAAAATATCTTGAAAGGCAAAACCGATTGCTACAGAACTAAGTCCGAGAGTAGCAACAATATCTCCCAAACTTAAACCGGGAAAAGCAATTACACAAGCAAGAAGAATTCCTAAAATCCAGGTTGCTGTAGACGCGCTTTTCGCCATCAAAAACTGTAGCGATTTACTGCTAACTGTTTTATGAGCAATTGTTTGAGTGATTCTTTGGGCGAATTGAGCGGCAAATCTAGTTAAAAATATAATAATTAGTGCCGTTAATAATGCAGGAAAAATTTTAACTGCACTACCAACTAACTCTTTAATACTGTCTTTGATTGTCTCTACTAAAGTCATAAATAATCCACTTACAATTTACACAAAAGAATTTATCTCAATTTATTACTCAGACCGTAATTTGGATTGCGGAAATATAACTTAACAAATTTCAACAAAAAAATATATCAAGATTTTAATTTAACTTGTTATTATTTGGCAATCTATCAAATGACAAATATGGTATCTACCTAAAGGATTAATTTCAAGTATAACTAAGGAATGATTTATTCTTTTTATACATTCTTGTTTTCAGCATAATAAAATTGATATAGCGTTTGATTATAGCATTCATAATTTATTTTTAAGAACTCAGAAACCGGCGCGGTGCAATTTAGGCAAAAAAAATGCCAAGGGTGTAACCCCCCGACAAAATTACAACTAAGTTTTACAACACACAACCACACAAAACTAGTGAGGTCTATAACTATGTTAAAGAAATTCCACAATTTTGGTGTATTATTTGGTGCTTTTATTCAGTGAATCTTTGTTTTATCTCGTAGTTATTTAAAAGTAATTTCACCAATAGTCATCGGCTAAAATCTTTACTGTGATTGAGTTTTGCAGAATTATTTTTAATTGATATAGAAGATAAAAAAATATTACTTAGCTGACAAAAATTGATGCATGATTGTATTGATGCTGCTTTCTGAGGGGAAAAATTTTCATGCTACAAGTGTTTCCGGGTGAAGTTTTCGCTCAAACTACCGATTTTGATACAGGAATGCGGCAACTGTTCCCCAGTTATGATGAAATGCTCGAAGCGGTTGCTCGCTGCGTTCCTTCTACATCTCGTCGTATTTTAGAATTAGGTTGCGGTACGGGTGAACTGAGCAAGAAAATACTCAAGCGTTGTCCGAATGCTCGAATTATTGCTCTCGATTATTCACCGAGAATGATTGAATTTGCTCGAAAAAAAATGGCTGAAGCTGGATATCAGCAATGGAGCGGTATAGAAGCTGATTTTGGCGAATGGGCGAATAATCCTGAAAAGTTAGAGATTGGTACGGAGTTTGATGCTTGTGTCTCATCATTAGCAATTCATCATCTCAGTGACGAGATGAAAGCAAAGTTATTTCAACGCATCGGTAAAAGTCTTAATAAAGGGGGTTGTTTCTGGAATGCAGATCCCGTTTTATCAGAATCACCAATATTAGCAGAAATTTACAAAGCTGTTGGAGAAGAATGGGCAGACAAAAAAGGAACGTCTATGCAAGAAGTTCGTTCTCGCTTGGCAAGTAATAGCGATTCTGTAGATTATGCTGCTAGTTACGGTTACTCCAGTCAAGATCGATTAGCAACCTTAGATGCACAGTTGCAGATGCTCAAACAAGCTGGGTTTAATACCGTGGCTGTACCCTGGAAGTATTATGGATCGGCAGTTTTTGGGGGAATAATATAGAGATTTTAGATTTTTGTTTAAATTCTTGTGGTACGGGCATCTTGCCCGTTTTTATTATTAAGGGAAATCTAATTTTAAATAATAAATATAAACAATTATCAACTAGTAATAAAAAATATTATCAATATTGCATTATTAAAACACCAATAAGTAACATAGCCAACATTCACGTTCTCTTTATAATTTAAACTCATTGAATTTGGTATCGAAATATAATTTACTTAAGTAAAGGTTTTGATACATTTGTCACATTAATCTGCGCCGGAAGCAGAGTAAATTGGGAATTTAGCTGTTTGTAATTTAACGGGCAAAGATGCCCCTCAAGAGCTTTGATTATTTACTCAATCTAAAAAGGGAGAACATCTTTAGATGGCTCGAAAAAAACGAAAAAATTACGGGTTCAATCATCAACATTCACTTGATAATAGATGCCCTATTTGTTGCATTGTCCCTCCTTACATATTGGAAAAGGTGGCAGTCAACGGTACGCCAACCCAACGCGAGTGGGCTTTTGAAACGTTGAATCTCTCGGCGCAAATTCGTGGAAGGCGCATTACTTTAAGTGATACTCAAGCTACACCGCCAACTGGTGAGAAAAGCCGTACTATATATGATGCTAAAAATTCTCAAATACTTCCTGGAGAAATAGTACGCAGCGAAGGCGATTCTCCCACCGAAGACGAAGCCGTAAACGAAGCCTATGATGGTGCTGGCGCGACTTACGACTTTTTCAAAGAAATTGGCGATCGCAATTCCATAGATACCAAAGGTTTGCGTTTGGATTCCACCGTACATTACGGCAAAGATTACGAAAATGCCTTTTGGAACGGCACTCAAATGGTTTACGGTGACGGTGACGGCGAACTATTTAACCGTTTTACCAAATCGATTGATGTGATCGGACATGAATTAACCCACGGCGTTACCCAGTATGAAGCAGATTTAATTTATTTCGGCGAATCTGGAGCGCTTAACGAATCCTTTTCTGACGTATTTGGTTCCTTAGTCAAACAGCGAATCAACAATCAAACCGCCGAGAGTGCAGACTGGTTGATTGGTGTAGAATTATTTACCGAAAAAGTTAAAGGAGAAGCAATTCGCTCAATGAAAGCGCCAGGTACAGCTTACGACGATCCAGTACTTGGTAAAGATCCCCAACCAGCGCACATGAAAGACATCTATACTGGTACCAAAGACAACGGCGGAGTACATATAAATTCGGGCATTCCCAACCGAGCTTTTTACTTAGCGGCAACAGAAATAGGCGGTTACGCTTGGGAGAAAGCCGGAAAAATTTGGTACGCAAGTTTGTGCGAGAAATTAAATTCAAAAGCAAGCTTTAAACTCGCCGCAGAAGTGACAATTGCAGTCGCAGGAGAACTTTACGGTAAAGCAAGCAGCGAACAAAAAGCCGTAGAAAAGGCTTGGAAAGAAGTTGGAGTGAGCAGTTAGGAGTTAGGAGTTAGGAGTTAGGAGTTATGAGTTAGGAATTAGGAGTTAGGAATTAGGAGTTATGAGTTAGGAGTTAGGAGTTAGGAATTGAGATTCAATTTTCCTTGTCCCCTTGTCTCCCCATCTCCCCATCTCCCCATCTCCCCATCTCCCCATCTTCCCTATGCCCAATTCCCAATCAAAATGTTAATATCCTTAGAGCGTAGCGGCGGTTTTGCTGGAATTAGTAAAGTTATCGAGATTGATAGTGCGAAATTACCGCAAAATCAAGCCGAACAGTTACTGATGTTATTAGAAACTGCAAATTTCTT
The DNA here is from genome assembly GCA_965234645.1 of Rivularia sp. (in: cyanobacteria). GTDB lineage: Bacteria > Cyanobacteriota > Cyanobacteriia > Cyanobacteriales > Nostocaceae > Rivularia. The sequence goes on from OZ248344.1 coordinate 7,522,515, forward strand.
TAATTTACCTGCATACATAGCAGACGAATCCAAACAACGCGATCGCTTTCAATATACGCTAACGGTAGAAGATAAAAATAAACAGCATACGGTAACTGTAAATGAAAGCTCGATACCCGAAACTTTAAAACCTCTTATTGATTGGATAGTTGTCAAAGGTTAAAGGTCAAAGGTTAAAGGTTAAAGGTATAGTTGTAGTGCGACCATCTTGGTCGCTAAACTTAAATTCTCAAATATTAATCTATATTTCTCGCAACTCCTAACTCTTAATTCCTAACCCCTAACTCCTAACTCCTAACTCCTAACTCCTAACTCCTAACTCCTAACTCCTAACTCCCAACTCCTAACCCCTAACTGCTAACTGCTAACTCCCAACTCCTAACTCCCAACTAATCAAAACTTTTCCCAACCTTTACCTTCGTAACCATATTGAAAGATTTCTGGATGGATGATTTCTGCTAAAATTTCTAACGAATCTGCTAAGCGGGGTCCGGGACGATTAAAGTAGGAATTACCATCTGTGATGTAAACTTGACCATTTTGCACTGCTTGCAGTTTTTGCCATTCGGGACGTTGAGTTAATGAATGGGCTTCTTTACGAGTGCGATTTAAATCGAAACCGCAAGGCATAAAGATGATTATATCTGGATTGCTGTTGACAAAAGTTTCCCATGTCAATTTCTCGGATGGTTTACCCTTATGACTAAATAAAGGCTTCCCTCCAGCATAGGTAACTAATTCGGGAATCCAATTCGCTGCACTCATTAAGGGTTCAGTCCATTCGATACAGCCGATGCTGGGAATATTTGCAAAGGGAAGTGTTTGAGTTTTAGCCTCGATATTTGTAACGCGATTTTTTAAACTTTCTAAAACCGCTTTTGAATCTACATCAAAAACTTTGGCTACTCGTGCAATATCGCTCCAAACGTCTTGAAGAACATCTGGCTGTAAAGAAATAACCTGCGGTGAAGAATTAGTAAGACTTTTGAGCGCGTTTTCAACTTCCCCAAAGCTGACAGCACAAACATCACATTGATCTTGAGTAATAATATGAGTAGGCTGTAATTGTTCTAAAGTATCTGTTTTGATTTGATAAATACTCAAAGCAGATTGCAATAAATCGTTAACTTTGTCGTGAATTTCGCTACTCGCAGCATCACTATTTAATCTTGCGATCGTGCAAACGGGTAGATTTTGAATAGAAGCAGGAAAGTCGCATTCATGGGAACGTCCGACTATCGCATCGCTTAAACCTAACTCTGCTAATATCTCAGTCCCACTGGGAATTAAGGAAACTATTCTGGTGCTGTCTTTTGTCATTAGCTCACTCGAAGACAAGGGCTGATAATACTATAATTATCACCTGCTTTAATAATATAAATAATCTAGAGATAGATTTTAACCTCAGCACTATGATATAAATTTCCTAAAGGTACCGAAAAACTTTTCAAACTTCAAACTTTAACCCTTAACCTTTGACCTTTGATCTCAAAATCATAGGCTTCTGATTTGTCTATGTAAATATACGGTTAAAAAATCTTTTTCCATACTTGTGGCACTTTATGAGACACTAGTAATGTTTTGATTGCGTCGTAATTTTAAATAATTGCTCTACTGGTGATGAGCATGACATTGAATAACTATGGTATCTTGCTGCTAAAAACGAATCAAAGCGATATTGAGTGGTTGCAACCAATGCTCTTACCGCATCAAGTTATCGTGGCAAATGACTTGTCTGAAGCTAAATTACTTAGCTCTGCTCAATCTTTCGATGCGATTCTATTAAGTCTATCACTAAAGAATATTCATAATTTTGAATTTATTTCATTAATATACTTACTGTTGCCTAATACGGCAATTATAGTAATCAGTGAAAATCTTAATGAAGCAACTTTACAAAAAGCGATCGCGTCGGGTGCTGAGGAAGTTATAGTCAAAAATGAGACTAATAAACATTTAAGAAGAATGGTGATATCTGCAATTGAGAGGCGAAAACGCTCTAATGTAGATATCCGGATTGAGAATATGCATTCCCAGAATCAAGATAGCAATGAAGCAAAGCGGCGTTTTTTGTCAGAGGCTACTTTTGAAGGAATTATTTTAGATGCAGATCGTGTTTTAGCCCAAATAGCTGGTTATGAAATGGATGAATTGATTGGTAAAAATGGCTTTGAATTAACTACAGCAGAATCGCAAGAATTAATTAGAAAAAATATTTATGGTTATGAAAAACCTTATAAAGTAACTGCAATCAGAAAAGACGGTTCTACATTTCCGGTAGAAATTCAAGTTAAAATAATTCCTCATGGTTCCCAGAATATAAGAGTAGCCGCAGTAAGAGATATTACAGAGCGCCATAAAGAAAATCTGTTAAAACTCCAAAATCAAACTTTAATAGAATTAGCTAGCAGTAAAGCTTTTATTCAAGGAAGTTTGATTGATTCTGTTAAGCAGATTACACAAGCCGCCGCAACAACTTTAAATGTAAAACAAGTAGGCGTTTGGTTATATAATGACGATCTTTCCCAATTGCAAAGTATTGATTTATATAGCCGTATTGCCCAGAGTCATTCAAAATCGATTGTTTTAAGAAAAGAGGATTTTCCTAATTATTTTGCAGATTTAGAAAACGGGATTAATTCTGACGATGATACTTCAGATGTTGTAAATCAAGAACTATCAAATTTTTATCGGGCTGCATTTGCTGTAACAAGCGTATTAAACGTATCGATTTGGCTTAGGGGTAATATAGTAGGTATTGTATGTTATGCTTACTTCGATAACGATATATCTTCATGCTATGAATGGAGTTTGGAAGAAGAAAGTTTTGCGAGTTCGATCGCAGATTTTGTGACATTAGCAATAGAAGCAAGCGAGCGTAAAGCCGCACAAAAGGCATTAAAACAGAGTGAAGCGCAATTTAGGGCGATTTTTGAACGTTCTTCTATGGGTATCTGTTTAGTAGATATAAAAGGAAGAATTGTTGATGTTAATCCGGCGCTTTGTGAAATTTTAAATTATGATGTTCGCGAGCTTAGTCAAAAAAGTTTTGCAGATTATATTTACTTTGAAAACGGAGATGTGGCACTTTACAAGCAATTGATGTTAAGTAAAGTTGAGCGCTTGGAAATAGAAAGACAGCTTCTACACAAAGATGGTGGTATAGTTTGGACGCATTTAAGTATTTCTTTGATTGTACGTGCAAATGGTAAACCGAAGTTTTTTCTTGCTATTATTGAAGATATTCGCGAACGTAAACAAACTGAATCAAAATTGCGAGAAAGTAAAGAAGCGGCAGAAGTTGGCAGTCGAGCAAAAAGTGAGTTTTTAGCAACAATGAGCCACGAATTGCGAACACCTCTGAATGCAATTATGGGTTTATCGCAGTTGCTTCAACAAGAAATTGTTGGTTCTATTAATGATAAGCAAAAAGAATATATTGACTGTATATATAGCAGTGGCGTACATTTATTGGAACTGATTAATGATATTCTCGATCTATCAAAGGTAGAAGCAGGAAAAGAAGAATTATTCTTATTTCCTTTACAGGTAGAAGATTTATGTAATTATGTTATATCAACAGTACGCGATCGCGCCGAAGAAAAAGGATTAGCGTTAACTTATTCGATTGACAAAATAATAGATATTTGTGTTGCTGATGAACGACGAATCAAGCAAATGCTATTGAATTTACTCACCAACGCCATTAAATTCACTTCAAAGGGTAAAATTTCATTGCAAGTAATCAGAATCTCTGGAGGTATAGCATTTCGGGTATCTGATACTGGCATTGGTATTAAGTCAAATCAATTCAAACATTTATTTGAACCTTTTAAACAACTTGATTCTCGGTTAAATCGTCAGTATGAAGGTACTGGTTTGGGTTTAGCTTTAACGCGCAAATTAGCCCGCTTGCACGGTGGAGATATAACGGTAGAATCAACATATGGAAAAGGTAGTCGGTTTACTTTATTTCTTCCCGATGGCGAATTTGAAGAAGAAAGTGAAATCGATAAATGGGAAGCAAAAATTCAGCATATCAATCAGGCGATCGCTTCTAGAAATACTACGATCCAAAAGCGCATTCTATTAGTGGAAGACGACAAACATACCGGGACATTATTACAAGATTATTTGCAAACAATTGGCTATCAAGTAGAATGGATGTCAGATGAACAAAAATTTTTAGAAAAAGTTCGGATTTATCAACCGAATTTAATTTTGTTAGATATCCAATTAAAAAATTTTAGCGGTTGGGATTTACTTATTTCCTTACGACAAACTTCAGATTTACAAGATAAAATTGTAGTAATTATGACACCAAGTCCCACCGATGATATACGTAATAAATATATTCAAGCAGGTGCCAATGATTTTGTGAGTAAGCCAATTGGTATTGTTAAATTGGAATCGATATTAATGCAATATTTTCATTAAATAATTGATAATTGATTATGATTAAACTCGACCAATTTTTGAAGTTTATAGGTATCGCGCAAACGGGAGGGCAAGCCAAACACATGATTGTGGATGGTGAAGTCAAAGTTAATGGTACCGTGGAAACTCGCCGGGGTAAAAAGTTAGTAACTGGGGATAAAGTAACGGTGGGAACCCAAACTTTTGAAGTTGGAGATTTAGAAGAAAAGATTCATAGTTCGTAGTAAGGGCTTTAGCCCAAACTTATAATGTTGGGGATTTGGAAGAAAAGATTCATAGTTCGTAGTAAGGGCTTTAGCCCTTTCCTATGAGGGAACCAATGCCCTGACTACGAACGTTTTACGGATTCGCGATATTTCTCTACCGTGCGTTTTGCCGCAATTGCATTATTATATTCTTCTCCTTTCTCACAAAGCAATCTTGCTCTAACTTTTTTACGTAAATCCGAAACTATTTTACCGTTTACTTTACGTGTTTGCGACCAATCAATCATCCGTTGCGGATAGGAACTTTCATTGATGTATTCTCCAGCAAGGATTTCTGGTAAACTATAACCTCTCAATTCTTCAACCCAATGATAAATAAAGTTTAATTCTGGGTCTTTTTCTTTAATGTTCTTGGTAGGATTATAAATCCGGAAAGTGTCGCTGAGGGGATTGGTAATTCCTGCTTGCATTTGCCATTGCCAATTATCTATGGCTAAGTCTCCATCTATTAAGTAATTCATAAAGTGTTGGGCACCATGATGCCAGGAAACACCACAGTTTATTGTTAAAAAAGTCGCGCACATTGCCCGCATTCGGAAATTCATCCAACCCATTCTTTCCAATTGACGCATACTCGCATCTACCATCGGAAAGCCTGTCATTCCCTCACACCAAGCTTCAAATAATTCTTGCTTTTCGGGTGTTAATGGATCGGGTTTATAATATTCGTCGAATTCTGAGTAACGATTAATGTAAGCTATTTCTGGATGGGAATATAAACGTTGATTAAAGCTATCGCGCCATCGCAAACGATCTCTAAATGCTTTTAAAGAAAATCCAGATGTAGGTTGTTTTTCTAGTTCTTCGGCGCGTTTTTTAGTTCTTTGATATACGGTGCGCGTGGAAATGGTTCCAAAAGTTAAGTAGGGTGAAAGGTGTGATGTCGATCTTTTCTGCGCTAACCAAGGGCGAGAAAGTTTCCAGTGATACCCTTTAAATCTACTCGAAAGGAATGAATTTAATATAGCTGTAGATTCTGTTTCTCCACCAGGAAAATAAATTTCTGTTTCCCAAAAACTGCGATATTTCTGCTTTAATTCTTCGATTGTCAGTTGGGGTACATTTAAAGATAATTGCGGTGTATTTATATGAGTCGGGGTTGGATGTAATTCTCCTCTTTGATAAGTGTAATATTCGTTAAACCATTCTTCGCGACGTTCGTTTGGTTGAATAAAGTTGTTTAAGCCGATGTGACATTCCAGGTTTTTTTGTTGGTAAAACTTTACAATTGATTTATCCCGTTCGATACCATATTCTACCTGTACGTCGCGGTTAAAATAAAGTTTTGGTTGGCGATCGCATTCTATTAATTCGTTAGTTAGCTGTTGCAGAATCTCTACTGCATTTCCTTCAAATAAATATAGCTTGCTACCTAGTTTTTGGAGATTATTGTCTAAGTCTTCCAAGGATTCAAATAAAAATCTGACTCGTGCCTTACCAATATCTTTCCACTGATAAAACCAAGGATCGATGATAAAGCATGGTAAGACTTCGGCGTTATTAGCAGTTGCTTGACTAACGACTTCGTTGTCACTTAAACGTAAATCTCGACGAAACCAAATTATATGCATAATCAGTTATTAGTTATAGGAATTCCGTTTGATTCAGGAAATAGGGAATCAAAAATATAAGTAAGTCAGCACATATAAAACCAACTTGTAACCATTGGTAAAAAAGTTATTTTAGATTGGGATTTCTGACTCGTGCCTGGAAGCAATAACAAAAAAAATTAGTGATGCTAAAAAGATTAATTAGGTATAAGAAATTACAAACTTTAAAGTACAAAAATAATTTATTTTTTCATTTGACATTAACTATTACAGCTACTTCTTATGCCTGTTGCCCGTTGCTTGTTCTCTTTTATTTTGACATATTATACAATTCTTGAATGGTCGGTTAATACTACAAAACTAGAACTACATTAAATACCAAGAAATACTAGCAAACACGGAAAATCGGCTCGAAAGACATTCGTGAGTTCGGAATTAGCTTATTCTTGAAAGGGAAAAGTTTATGATTTTATCTAATTGATAACCGATCGCCGAACATATGCAACGCGCTAAACCAAAACTTGATTTTATTCCTCCGAATTTTAACCCCTTTATTATTCGGCTTGTTTATTGGTTATTGCCTATTATACGAAGATTTCGATTGCTACCTTGGTTGCCAGCAGGAATTAGCCAAGTTGAAATAGTCAATGGAGAAACTCTCGTTAAGCTTTACCATCAATTCCAGATAGGTAAAATTCGCCTCATGTTTGCTTTTCGTCATTGTGAAGTAGACGATCCCCTTAGCGGTTTGTATTTATTTTCTCGCGGCATACGCAGGATTGCTCGCCAACAAGATATTAGTTTACAATCTCCAACCCACGTGCATTTTATGTACGACAGAGGTATGACAATCTGGGCTGGTAATTGGCTGGGTTGGTTGTTATCTCAGATAGGAGGTGTTTCCGTACATCGAGGTAGAATTCTCGATTTGCAAGCGATTAAGAAGATTCGAGAATTATTGATTAATGGTAAATTTCCTTTAGTGGTTGCCCCCGAAGGTGCTACTAATGGTCACAGTGAAGTTGTTAGCCCCCTCGAATCTGGCGTAGCTCAATTAGCGTTTTGGACTGTAGAGGATTTAAAAAAAGTCAACCGTATTCAAAAAGTTATCGTTGTTCCGGTTAATATTCAGTATCATTACATTAATCCTCAGTGGTCAAAACTCGATCGCTTGTTGAGTAATCTAGAAGCAGATTGTGGTTTGCCAAAACAAACAATAGATATCAAAGCAGAAGAACCAGAAAAATTATTTTATCCGCGTTTATTAAAGCTGGGAGAATATTTTCTTTCTGAAATGGAAGAATTTTATCGTTGTTTTTATCGTCGCGATTTACCTTCATCTGAATCGATTAGTTCAGAAGAAAATCTTACCGCCAGACTGCAAAGATTATTAGATGCATCTTTGGAAGTAGGAGAAGAATATTTTGGTATTAATAAAACCGGAAGTATCATCAAACGCTGTCGTCGTTTAGAAGAAGCTGGTTGGAATTATATTTATCGCGAAGATTCGACCAAATTTAAACAATTATCTCCTTTCAAGCGTGGATTAGCAGATTGGATCGCCGCAGAAGCCGATTTACGGATGCAGCATATGCGTTTGGTAGAAAGTTTTGTCGCCGTCACGGGTACTTACATTCAACAGAAACCTAGTTTTGAAAGATTTGCCGAAACCAGCTTAATCTTATTTGATGCGATCGCCAGAATCAAAGGCAATAAAAATCCTCGTCGTCCCCGCTTAGGATGGCGAAAGAGTACAATTACTGTCGCCCAACCAATAGACGTAAGCGATCGCGCTTCAAACCAACAAAATCATCAAGCCGCAAAACAAGCAGTCGCTCAATTAACCCAAGATTTACAAACAGCTTTGGAAGAAATGATTATTTGATTGGGGGATTGGGGAGAGGGGGGAGAGGGGGTAGAGGGGACAAGGAGACAAGGAGATAAAAAGAATTTTAACCTTTGACCTTTGACCTTTAACCTTTAACCTTAATTCCCCATGCCGATTCTTTTCTGAGTCAGTCTTCACGAAACTTTGTATGCTAGTTTAAAGGGTTATTAATATTTCTTTTATAAGCTCGTGCAAGAAGATTTTAGATTAATTGTTGATTTGGTTTCGGTTCTCGCTGTGGCTGCGGGTGGGGGACTGTTTGCTTCGCTTTTAGGTTTACCCGTTTTGTTGGGGTATCTCGTGGGCGGGATGATCATTGGTCCTGCTGGGTTTGGGTTGATTAAGGAGTTTATCCAAGTTGAAACTTTGGCGCAGTTTGGTGTGGCTTTTTTGCTGTTTGCGCTGGGGGTGGAGTTTTCTTTTGCGGAACTCAATAAGGTTAAGAAAATTAGTTTGGGTGGTGGCGGTTTACAAATTGTTTTAACGATCGCTGTCACAACTTTGATATCTGTGGGGGTAGGTTGGGTAGATTCGCCAGTTCAAGGTGTGTTTTTGGGGGCGATTTTATCTTTGTCTTCTACTGCGGTGGTTTTGAAGTGTTTGATGGAACGCAACGAAACGGAAACCCCCCACGGACAAGTGATGTTGGGAATTCTGGTGGTGCAGGATTTGGCGTTGGGGTTAATGCTAGCAGTGTTACCCGCTTTGGATCAACCCGTGGAAACTCTTGGTGTGGCGGTGCTAATGGCGCTGTTAAAGATTGGTTTATTTGCTGCGGGTGCTGTGGCTACGGGTATTTGGCTGATTCCACCTTTGTTACAGTTGCTAGCACGCACCGAAAGTCGGGAGTTATTCTTGTTGGGTGTGGTGGCTTTGTGTTTGGGAATCGCTTTGTTAACCGAAGAGTTGGGGCTTTCCATTGAAATGGGGGCTTTTGTCGCCGGTTTGATGATTTCCGAGGTGGAATACGCCGATCAAACTTTGACTTATGTAGAACCCGTGCGAGATATTTTCGCCACTTTGTTTTTTGCTGCGATCGGGATGTTGATCGATCCGGTATTTTTGTGGAGCCATCTGGAATTAATTTTAGGATTGGTAACGCTGGTATTTATCGGTAAATTTTTAATTATCACTCCTTTAGTAAAATTATTTCGTTATCCGCTAAAGACGGCTATAATTGCGGGTTTGGGACTGTCTCAAATTGGTGAATTTTCGTTTGTGTTGGCTAGTGAAGGTCAACAGTTGGGGTTGGTATCCCGTCAAGTATATTTACTGATATTAGGAACAACGGCAGTAACATTAGTAATCACGCCGTTCGTGCTGCGAATGGTACCAATTTTATTTGATTGGGCAGAAACAATGCCCTGGTTAAAACCTTATCTGAACGGCGAAGGCAAACCCATCGACGTAGCCGACGATTTACCGATAAAAGATCATGTAATAGTTTGCGGTTACGGACGAGTTGGTCAAAACTTAGTTAAATTGCTGCTTTCTCATAAACTTCCCGTAGTAGTTATAGATCAATCCGAAAGAATAATTCAACAATTACGGGAAGCCGGAATCCCTTACGTATATGGTAACTGCGTTAGCTTTCACGTCTTAGAAACCGCAGGAGTAAGCCTTGCCAAAGCAATGGCGATCGCACTTCCCGATCCAATGAGTACCCGTCTTACTTTACGTCGCGGTTTAGAATTATTTCCGGAATTAAATATAGTTGTTCGCGCCACTAATAACAAAAACATTGAAGCACTCTACCAACTAGGAGCGCGAGAAGTAATACAGCCAGAATTTGAAGCTAGTTTAGAAATGGTTTCCTTTGTATTAACAGATGTAGGTTTTTCGCCAGCAGCAGTACAGCGAGAAATCCAGCAAATTCGCAAACGGCACTACTTAGATTTTCGTCCCGAACAATCAGCCTCCGAAGTAGCCCGCAATTTACGACGCGCCACAGCCGACTTAAACAAACGCTGGTATACCCTACCAACAAACTCACCATTAGTAGGAATGACCTTAGAACAAGCCGATATGCGCTATCTAACTGGCGCTAGCTTAATGGCAATCAAACGCACCAGCGGAGAAGAAATAGATTATCCCGACGCTGCAACCATCTTAGAAGAAGGCGATAAACTTTTAGTAGTAGCTTCATCTGAAGAAATAGCCGCCTTAGACGAATTCGCATCCGGAAAAGCCACCGTACCTGGAGAAAACAGCGCTTGTCAGTGGATAAAACTCGACTCCGAGTCCCCCATCTTAGGTAAAACCCTTGCAGATTTAAATGTACGTCAGCAATACAGCGTAGAAATACAGGCAATCCGACGAGAAGGAAAATTTATTCGCTATCCCAACGGCAAAACCAAACTGCAAAACCGCGATCAATTATTATTATGCGGTCGATTATCAGCTTTGAATAAACTAGAAGAACTATTTTCACCCCAAATTAACCCGCCAGTCTTATCAATTCCAGTAGTCAAAGCCGCAGAATTAGAAGCATTACGCGAATATTTACCGCTCGATGAGTTGAGAGAGTAGGGAGTAGGGAGTAGGGAGTAGGGAGTTAGGAGTAGGAATTAGGAGTTAGGAATTAGGAGTTAGGAGTTAGGAGTTAGGAATTAGGAGTTAGGAGTTAGGAGTTAGGAATTAGGAGTTAGGAATTAGGAGTTAGGAGTTAGGAGTTAGGAGTTAGGAGTTAGGAGTTAGGAATTAGGAGTTAGGAGTTACAAATGTAGTGGGAGCGTCTCGCTCCCTGGTGAAAATCAACTTGTGAATTTTGATTTCTACCCCCTCTTTCCCCTCTTCCCCCCTCTACCCCCTCTTCCCCCTCTACCCCCTCTACCCCCTCTCCCCATCCCCCCCTCCGGGTTGCGCCACTTGCTACAAGTCGGGGAACCCGCCCAATGCAGTGGCTTACCATCCCCCCATCTCCCTAACTCCCAACCTTTAAATAAGCGATCGCTTGCTTCCAGACGGTGGTTTTTTGATTATCGTTCGCCATGATGCAAAAACACTCTAAGTCTTGCCATAATAATTGTCCCGCGATCGTGTCGCCGGTTATCAGCTTTAATTCAATTGAGGTTTTCTCTTGAATTAACCTTTGAACTTGTTTGATGCTGGGTAATGAGGTATCGAATTGTGTCAACATTTTTCGTAATGATGTATGAATGTAAATTAGTTAGGAAGAGGAGAGGGGGAAGAGGGGGAAGAGAGGGTAGAAAAATTAACTGCTAATTCCTAACTCCTAATTCCTAACTTCTCACTCCTCACTCCTCACTATTTCCTTTACTGTAATAATTCATTCATAGAACAAATGGCAATTGATTTTACTAAGTATCATGGTTTAGGTAACGATTTTATTTTGATTGATAATCGCTCAAGTTCAGAACCGGCGGTTACTCCAGACCAAGCAGTTAAATTGTGCGATCGCCATTTTGGTATCGGTGCCGATGGTGTCATTTTTGCCTTGCCGGGACAGAATGGTACTGACTATACGATGCGGATTTTTAACTCCGATGGTTCGGAACCGGAAATGTGTGGTAATGGTATTCGCTGTATGGCTGCTTTTTTGGCTGAGTTAGAAGGAGACGCGAAAAGCGATAAGTACAGCATTCATACTTTGGGTGGGACGATAACGCCTCAATTAATGTCCGACGGTCAAGTTAAGGTGGATATGGGAACTCCTAAATTGACTGCGGGTGAAATTCCTACTACTCTTGCCGCAGAAAATGAAAAAGTAATTAACCAAACTATGGAAGTCGCGGGTAAATCTTGGGATGTTACCTGTGTAAATATGGGTAATCCGCACTGCATTACCTTTGTAGAAGACGTTGCAGCCATTGAGTTAGAAAAAATCGGACCTCAGTTTGAAAATAATTCAGCTTTCCCCGAAAGAATCAACACCGAATTTATTCAAGTTGTCAGTTCCAACTACGTAAAAATGCGAGTATGGGAACGCGGTGCGGGTATAACATTAGCCTGCGGAACGGGAGCCTGTGCATCCTTAGTAGCTGGAGTATTAACCGGAAAATGCGATCGCAAAGCCACAGTAGAACTTCCCGGAGGACCATTACTAATAGAATGGTCTGATGACCAACGAATTTACATGAGCGGACCAGCCGAAAAAGTCTTCACCGGCAAACTGTAAATAATCACAATAATAATGTAGAGACGTAGCACTGCTACGTCTCCTGCAATATGTCAATTTAACAAATATCCCTTCCGCAACATCTCCTGCAAGATTAGTGTTTTAAAACTATTTTCCCGAATTCTAAATAACACTCAAAATACAGCGAGACGTTGCACTGCAACGTCTCTACATTAATGTCGGTTTAACACGCATATTTTTAACAACGTCAATCTTCCCAAATTGCTAACATAAAATCAACAGAATTCCAACTTTAAAAAATCCAAAATTTAAAGTCACTATGTCTAATCCATTTCCAGGAATGAATCCTTACTTAGAAAACCCCGAATTCTGGCCCGAAGTTCACAGCAGACTAATAATTGCGATCGCAGATGCTATAGCTCCCCAACTCCGCCCCAAGTATCGTGTAGCAGTTGAAAAAAGGGTATATGAAATGATAGATGAAAACAACGTTTTAGTTGGTATCCCTGATGTGAGCGTGTCGAGTTCTACAAAAACACGGGATGATTCATCTAATATTGCAGTAGCATCACCCCCAGCGAAACCTGTTAATGTTACCCTTTCCATGCCGGAAGAAGTGCGAGAAGGATATCTAGAAGTACGGGAAGTGGGAACTGGGGAAGTTGTAACGGTAATAGAAGTGCTTTCACCAAAAAATAAGCGTACTGGAGAAGGTAAAAACGCATATCAGCAAAAGCGTCAGAAGATTTTGACTAGCTTATCCCATTTAATAGAAATTGACTTGCTGCATTCCGGAAAACCCATGCCGATTTTAGAAAACGAGCAAATCAAATCAACTTATCGCATTTTGGTAAGTCGCAGCGAATATCGTCCGCAAGCTGAATTATATCCTTTTGAATTACAAGAAACTATCCCATCTTTTCCTTTACCTCTACGTCAAGGCGATCGCGAAACGATAGTAAACTTGCAAGAATTAATCAATGGAGTCTATGAAAGGGCTGGTTTTGATTTGGCAATTGATTATACTCGCGAACCAGTACTACCACTTACAGAAACTGATGCTGTTTGGGCGAAAGAATTGTTAGAAAAGCAAGTTTCAGAAGGTTCGTAGTTGCGCTCGCTATATTTGCGAATTGAGCGCTAAAGCGCAACTACAAACTTGATAATAACTAACTAATTACTTTCCCTTTACAATTACTAGCTTTCTGCCAATTATTTTGAGTTTCAGATTCAGCAACAAATTCAATATTCCCTTCTTCATCAACAACCCAACCAGTAGCTTCAACTATTTTTCTGGGAGAATTATTCTTAACTTGAATACTTCTTTTTTTACCATTATTAATAACACTTAAATCCCGCAAATCCCGCCACACTTTTACTTCTGCAACAATGTCTTGAGGATTTGCAGCTAAACCACCTTTACCGACAACTGTAAAACTATTTGCTTGGTTAACACTACATCCACTAGCAACTTCTTGACTGCTATCAATCACATCAGTTGGTAATTGTGTCAAGCTGGAACTAGGATCGATCGCCGGGTTATTAATTTCTACAGTACCGTTAACACCAAATTGAGAACTAGCTGTAATATCATTTTCTGTAGTTAATTCATCTCGGAACTGTAAACCGAATAAACCGCTCGTATTAATATTGATATTTCCACCATCACCTTCGACGGCGTTGGCAATAATATCGCTGTTTTCTACACCTGCAATTACCGGAGAATTAATATTAATATTTCCACCATTCCCCGTACCTCCAGCTTCAGCAGAAATAAGACTTTGATTTCTGAGAATTAAACCATCTTTAACTTGTAAATCAATATTACCACCTCCACCAGATTGAGTTGACGCGGTAATTTTTCCCTTATTGTTAAGTCGAATTATTTTAGCATTAATATCTAACATTCCACCTTTACCAGTTCCATCATTTCTTACCGTTACTTCCCCACCATCAGAAAGCTTTAAAACGGGAGTATTAATATTTACGTTTCCCGAATCTCCACTGGGAATCGCAGGTAGTCCTAAAGCCTGTTGCAAGAATTGATCTACAATATTAGCGCTGGAAATGATTAAACTAGGATTGACAGAACCCGTTACGGTACCGCTTACTTCGATAAAATCCTTAGCATTAACAGTTACGCTTCCCGAACTTCCAGAAGCCAAAGTAGAGGAATCAACTCTACCGCCATTTTGAACTACTAAGCTTTCAGTATTTACAGTTAAATTACCTGCATTTCCACTTCCAATTGTTCCAGCAGTTAAACTACTAGGAGTAAAAGTCTTAAAATTGAAACCTGCTAGTTTAATTGATTGGGAATTGATATCAACATTTCCCCCATTACCAACTCCTAAAGTTACAGAAGATATGACACCACCATCAAGAACTGTTAAATTGTCAGCTGATACAGAAACATTTCCGCTATTGCCAACCGCATAACTAGTAGAACCTATATTTTGACCTAAAATTGATAACTGTTTAGTTTTAGTTGAAAAATTGATATTTCCTGCTGCACCAGCACCATAACTCACGGTGGAAATGTCACTATTATTAATTGGATTTATAGGTGAGGTTTCACTAACTTGTATTGATTCAGAAGCATTTACTGTAATATTACCTCCTCCTCCAGCATTAAAGGTTCTAGTTGAGATTCCTGCACCTTGAGAAACAAGTAGATTTGGAGTTGAAACTACAATTTCCGCTGAATTTCCCATTCCTAGAGTTTCACTTAAAAATGCACTGCCGAAAAATCCATCTGAATTGCTTCCTACAAGTTCAATTGATTCTGTTGCATTTGCTTTGATTTCTCCTCCCGACTCCAAACCGCGACTTTGGATAAACACTCTTGAACCATCTTTTATAGAAATATTTCGTCCTTGCAACTGAATCGAACCATTTCCCAAACCACTTGCATCAGCTAAAGCTAAAGAAGAAAGATTTAGATTGCCAAAGCTTTGTATATTATCTTTTTGATAAGCTAAATTCCAATCTTGCGTAGTTGAATTAATATTAATATTAACTAAACCTTCTTTCACGCTCGCTAACTCAACCCTTCCAGAATCTGCGGCTACTAAACCTCCATTTAAAGAAACCTCACCACCAACTAAAGCTAAAGTATTTCCTTGTTTGACTCGTAAACCGTCAACACTTGTGACAATAAAAGGTTGCCGATTTAAGTTAGCGGTAGTCGTGTAACCTTCACCCTGCACTTCAATGGCTGCGGAATTACTCCCCATTTGCAAACCGAGTGGAACGTTAATGCTTAATAATGGTTGTGTTGTTGTATCGATCGCGCTAAATTCACCATCAGCAAACTTAATACTCTGGGCAGTACTTCCAAAAAACGAACCACCGATATCTAAACGAGCATCTTTACCAAATACAATACCGTTAGGATTAATTAAAAACAAATTTGCATTACCGTTAGCTTTAATTAACCCATTAATATCAGAAATATTTCCACCAGTTACCCGATTAATTATATTAACCACATCCGTAGAATTATTGAAAACCGCAGAGCCACCCACAGGAATGGAAAACTCTTTGAAACTGTGAAATAAATTGTTTCCTACGCGGTTTTTATTGTTAATGCTATCAATAGTAAAATTGAGATTATCCGTACTGTTGACGCTAGTTGGTAAGGTACCATCTTCAATTACCCGTTGGGCATAAGCTGGGGTTTGCAAAAAGGCGATCGCTATAATTCCCAACCAGCTAGAAGTTTGGAAATATTTTTTTATAGAGGGAACAAACATATATAAAGTTGATATTTGACTTTTATATATGATTCCCAGGTGTGAGTTGAAAATTGAAGATTGCGTAAAATATTTTTATAGAGTACATTAACGCACCCTATTCTCTTACTAATTAATTATTTCCCCCTTACAATTACTCGCATTTTGCCAACTATCCCGATTACTAGATTCAGCAACAAATTCAACATTCCCTTCTTCATCGACAACCCAACCAGTAGCTTCAACAATTTTTATTGGAGAATCATGTTTAACTTGAATACTTGTTCTTTTATCGCTACTAATAGGATTCAAATTCCGCAAATCGTCCCATAAACTTACATTTGTAATTACATCTGCGGGATTTGCAGGTAAACCACCTTTACCGACAACCGTAAAACTGTTTCCTTGATTCGCACTACATCCACTCTTCATTTGTTGACTGCTATCAACTACTTCCGTTGGTAATTCTGTCAAGCTGGAACTGGGGTCAATTGCCGGGTGATTAATTTCTACAGTACCATTAACGCCAAATTGAGAACTAGCTGTAATATCATTTTCTGTAGTTAACTTATCTCGAAACCGTAACCCGAATAAACCACTCGTATTAATGTTGATATTTCCACCATTACCTTGTAGGGCATTAGCAATAATATCGCTGTTTTCTACACCTGCAATTACTGGCGAATTAATATTAATATTTCCACCGTTACCCGTACCTCCAGCTTCAGCAGAAATAAGACTTTGATTTCTAAGAATTAAACCATCTAAAGACAGCAAATCAATATTCCCGCCTCCACCAGATTGAGTTGATGCGGTAATTTTTCCTTTGCTATTAAGAAGAATCATTGTAGCGTTGATATTTAAAATTCCACCTTTACCAGTTCCATCATTCCTTACCGTTACTTCCGCACCATCAGTAACTTTTAAAACAGGTGTGTTAATACTCACGTTTCCCGAATCTCCGGTGGGGATAGCAGGTAATCCGAAAAGTTGTTGCAAAGATTCATCTACAATATTGGCGCTGGAAATGATTAAACTAGGATTGATCGATCCAGGTACGGTACCTTTTACTTCGATAAAATCTGTAGCATTAACGGTTACGCTTCCCGCTTTACCAGAAGCCACGGTGGAAGAATCAACTCTACCACCATCTTGAACTACCAAGCTTTGAGTATTAACAGTTAAATTACCTGCGTTTCCAATTCCAAGTGTTGCAGCACTCAAAACGCTGGGTGTAAAAGTATTCAAATTCAAGCCTGTTAAATGAATAGATTTGGCATCAATTTTGACATCTCCTCCCGAACCGATTCCTAAATTTACAGAAGCAATTCCTCCACCATCGAGAATCGTCAAGTTATCTGCTGACACCGAAATATTTCCACCATCACCAATGCTAAAGTTTCTAGATTGAACGTCTTGACCTAAAATCGAAAACTGTTTGGTTAAAATATTAATATCTCCAGCAGCAGCGGAATTAAAACTTAAGGTAGAAATTTCACTATCATTACTAGAATTAATCGGAGAAGATTCACCGATTTGTATGGATTTGGAAGCATTTATAGTAATATCACCTCCTCTTCCAGAATTAAAAGTTTGAGTGGTTATTCCCCCACCTTGAGAAACAAGTAAACTTGGAGTTGTAATTTTAATTTTTGCTGAATTTCCAGCATTAGTAGTTTCGGTTAAAAATGTACTCACAAAATTTCCATCTGAACTGCTTCCTACTACTTCTATTGAATCAGTTGCAGTTGCAATAATATCTCCTCCCGATTCCAAGCCTCGACTTTGCACAAAGACTTTTGAACCATCTTCGATCGCAATATTTCTTGCTTGTAATTGAATCGAACCGCTTTCCTCACCACTTGCATCTGCTAAAGCTAGAGAAGTAAGCTTGATATCGCCAAAATTTTCTACGTTATCGTAATTTAAAATTAAATCTGGAATTGAATTAATCTTAACTAAACCGGAATTTACTCCTCCTAACTCAACTCTTCCAGAATCTGCCGTTACTATACCTCCATTTAAAGAAACTTTGCCGCCAACTAAACCTAAACTATTTCCTGGCTTAACTCGTAAACCGTTGCTGTTATCGTTATTCGTATTAACGTAACCATTACCTTGCACTTCAATCGCTGCTCCATTACTCCCCATCTGCAAGCCTAAAGGAACGTTAATACTTAACAATGGTGATATTGTCGGATCGATCGCGCTAAATTCACCATCAGCAAACTTAATACTCTGGGCAGTACTTCCAAAAAACGAACCACCGATATCTAAACGAGCATCTTTACCAAATACAATACCGTTAGGATTAATTAAAAATAAATTTGCATTACCGTTAGCTTTAATTAACCCATTAATATCAGAAATATTTCCACCAGTTACCCGATTAATTATATTAACCACATCCGTAGAATTATTGAAAACCGCAGAGCCACCTGTAGGAATGGAAAACTCTTTAAAACTGTGAAATAAATTGTTTCCTACGCGGTTGCGATTATTAATGCTATCAATCGTAAAATTGAGATTGTCAGTACTGTTGACACGAGTAGGTAAGGTACCATCTTCAATTACCCGTTGGGCATAAGCTGGGGTTTGCAAAAAGGCGATCGCTAGAATTCCCAACCAGCTAGAAGTTTGAAGATATTTTTTGAATGAGGGAAGAAACATATATAAAGTTGATAGTAGTTGACTTTTATATATGATTCCCCCGTGTAAGTTTAAAATTGAAGATTGCGTAAAATATTTTATAGAGTACGTTAACGCACCTTATCCTCCTACTAGTTAATTATTTGCCCCTTACAATTACTTGCACGAAGCCAACTATCCCGATTACTAGATTGAGCAATAAATTCAATATTTCCTTCTTCATCGACAACCCAACCAGTAGCTTCAACTATTTTTCTGGGAGAATTATTATTAACTTGAATACTTCTTTTTTTACCACCATTAATAACACTCAAATCGCGTAAATCTCGCCACACATTTACTTCTGCAACAGCTTCTTGAGGATTTGCGGACAAACCACCTTTACCTACCACCGTAAAACTATTTCCTTGATTTGCACTGCATCCGCTCGCAATTTGTTGACTGCCATCAACTACATCCGTTGGTAATTCATTCAAGCTTGAACTGGGGTCAATTGCCGGATTATTAATTTCTACAGTACCGTTAACGCCAAACTTAGAACTAGCAGTAATATCCGAATCTAAAGTTAACTCATCTCGGAACTGTAAACCAAATAAACCGCTCGTATTAATATTGATATTTCCACCATTACCTTGTAGGGCATTAGCAATAATATCGCTGTTTTCTACACCCGCAATTACTGGTGAATTAATATTAATATTCCCACCATCACCAGTACCCCCAGCTTCAGCAGAAATAAGACTTTGATTTCTCAAAATTAAACCATCTAAAGACAGCAAATCAATATTTCCTCCTCCACCAGATTGAGTTGATGCGGTGATTTTTCCTTTGCTGTTGAGAAGAATAGAATTAGCGTTGATATTTAAGATTCCACCTTTACCAGTTCCATCATTTCTTACTGTAACTTCCCCACCATCAGTTACTTTTAAAACAGGCGTATTGATAGTTACGTTTCCCGAATCTCCGCTGAGGATACCAGGCGATCCAAAAAACTGTATAAAGGATTCATCAACAATATTGGCACTAGAAATGATTAAACTAGGATTGACCGAACCCGGTACGGTACCGCTTACTTTGATGAAATCTGTAGCATTAACGTTTACGCTTCCCGCAGCACCAGAAGCAAGTGTAGAAGAATCAACCCTACCACCATTTTCAAGTATCAAGCTTTGGGTATTAACAGTTAAATTACCTGCGTTTCCCATTCCTATTGTTGCAGCACTCAAGCTGCTAGACCTAAAACTATTAAAATTCATGCCTACTAATTTAATGAATTTGGCATCAACCTTTACATCTCCTCCTAAACCAATTCCAAAAGTTGCAGATCCTAATATTCCGCCATCGAGAATTGTCAATTTTTCTGTCGCCACCGAAACATTTCCACCATTACTGGTACCGTAGTTAACAGAACTGATGTTTTGACCTAAAAGTGATAACTGTTTGCTTGAAATATTGATATTTCCTGCCGCGCCATCACCATAGCTTATAGTCGAGATGTCACTATTATTAGTTGGATTTATTAATGAGGTTTCACTAACTTGTATTGATTTAGAAGCATCTATAGTAATATTACCTCCTCGTCCAGGACTAAAAGTCTGAGTAATTATTCCTGCACCTTGAGAAACAAGTAAATTTGGAGTTGAAACTGCAATTTCCGCTGAATTTCCCATTCCTAGAGTTTCTGTTAACAATGAACTATCTAAGTTTCCATCCGAATTAGTTCCTATTAATTCAATTGATTCTGTTGCATTTACTTTGATTTTTCCTCCCGATTCCAAATTGCGACTTTGCAAAAACACTTTAGAACCATCTTTAATCGAAATATTTCGTCCTTGCAACTGAATCGAACCGCTTCCCTCACCACTTGCATCAGCTAAGGCTTTAGAATCTAGCTTGATATCGCCAAAATTTTGTATTTCTTGGTAATCTAAATTCCAACCTTTCGTAGTTGAATTAATATTAACTAATCCCGAATTTACACCTCCTAACTCAATCTTTCCGGAATCTGCGGCTACAATACCACTATTTAAAGAAACTTCACCGCCAACTAAAGCTAAAGTTTTTCCCTTCTTTACTCGCAAACCATTAAAACTGGTAACAATAAAAGGACTAAATAAATTGCTATCGTTAGAAGCCGCACTGTAACCCTTACCCTGCACTTCAATCGCTGCTCCATTGCTCCCCATCTGCAAACCAAGGGGAACGTTAATACTTAATAAAGCTGGTGTTATCGGATCGATCGCGCTAAATTCAACATCAGCAAACTTAATACTCGACGCAGTACTTCCAAAAAACGAACCACCGATATCTAAACGAGCATCTTTACCAAATACAATACCGTTAGGATTAATTAAAAACAAATTTGCATTACCGTTAGCTTTAATTAACCCATTAATATCAGAAATATTTCCACCAGTTACCCGATTAATTATATTAACCACATCCGTAGAATTATTGAAAACCGCAGAGCCACCTGTAGGAATGGAAAACTCTTTGAAACTGTGAAATAAATTGTTTCCTACGCGGTTTTTATTGTTAATGCTATCAATAGTAAAATTGAGATTATCCGTACTGTTGACGCTAGTTGGTAAGGTACCATCTTCAATTACCCGTTGGGCATAAGCTGGGGTTTGCAAAAAGGCGATCGCTAGAATTCCCAACCAGCTAGAAGTTTGAAGATATTTTTTGAACGAAGGAAGAAACATATATAAAGTTGATAGTAGTTGACTTTTATATATGATTCCCCCGTGTGAGTTGAAAATTGAAGATTAAAGATAATTTAATATTCATCTAAAAAAAACTTGTAGAGACGCTATTCTTAAACTTACCTCTCAGCGTTTTATTCATGACTTTTACAGAAACAAAAAGCAAATCTCGAATAATACGAATACTTGCCATTTCAGGGAGCCTTCGTAAAGTTTCATCTAATACTTCCTTACTTAACGCAGCCATCGCTTTATCACCAAAAAACGTAGAAATGAGATTTTATCATGGACTTGCCGATTTACCGCATTTCAATCCCGATATTGCCACGCAACCATCCTCAGTAAAAGATTTGCGGCTACAGATAAAATGGGCTGATGGTTTGATAATTTCCAGCCCAGAATACGCACATGGTATACCGGGTGTTTTGAAGAATGCGCTGGATTGGTTGGTGAGTGGAGAAGAATTTGTGGGTAAAGCGATCGCACTGTTCAACGCATCACCGCGAGCAATTCACGCTCAAGCCCAGCTTACGGAAATCGTTACAACAATGGCAGGAAAGGTTGTTCCTGAAGCCTCAATTGCCGTTTCTCTACTTGGTAAAAATCTTGATGCAGCAGGAATTATTGCCGATCCAAATATTTCGGGTGAAGTACAATACAAAATTACTGCATTTGCAAATGCTATTGAGCAATTATAGAAGTGGTAAATTCTTAATACAAAGCCCCCCTTTTTAAGGAGGTTGGGGGGATCTCCATGTCTAAAATGATTGATTTATTCCAAATAAAGGCGTAAATTCAAATTCACTCGTTACTATTTAAATTAAGGAAGACGTAAAAAAGGCGTAAATTCAAATTCACTCGTTACTATTTAAATTAAGGAAGACGTAGCAGTGCTACGTCTCTACATTATTAATTTGTTATTTCAATTTAAATTCATCAAATTTAACTACTTTATCTTCTGGTTTAGTAGTATCAAAATAGTAACTATCAACCGTACCTTTACCTGTATCTAAAATACTAAATACGGTAATGTCGTTACTAGCAATATAAGGAATTGGTTTACCATCTTCGCCAGTTAATGGTTTAATTGATGGCATTATCGGTTCTAAACCGTTCGGGTTGCCTACTTCAACATACTTTTCTTTGTATCCTTGAGGTATATTACGTTTTTTATCGCCCACAAAAGCACCGTAACTGTTACCAACATTTGATGATTCTAAAAAATTCATTCCCGATTCACTCCGAAAACGATTCCATAAGTGGGAATGTCCGTAATATACTAGCTGGACGTTATTCTTTTCTAATAAAGGCACAATATCCCGAATTAAATAATCTTGTTCAAGGGGATATTCGTAACTTATATTTGTGATTTTACCGCTATCATCTTTATCAATTGTCTCCACTGGATTTGTGTAAGCAGGAACAATATTTTCTCCTAATGAGTGAACCGGATGATGGAACATGACAACTTTGTATTTTGCTTGTTTAAATTCCGGACTATCAAGTTCTTCTACCAACCAATTATATTGAATGCTACCTTTATCGATTGGTTCAAAAATATGCTGTCCGTAACCCCAATTTTCCGGGTTATTAAAATCAGCTTCTCTTTCACGGTATTTACCTTTTGCATCCGGTTCTAAACTTGGGACTCGCCAGATATTTGTCGCATAAAGTACTACTAAACGCACATCACCGAAAGTTGTGGCATAATACTTTTCTCCTCCGGATTTACTTTCAGGTAAACTGAATATTTCTTCATAGGTATCGGTATTAAAAGAATTGGCTTCTAAAGATGATTCACCATACAAATCTTTCGCAACAGCGCGGGGAATTGCATCGTTATATTCCCCACCTAAATCATCACTTTTACCTCTTCTTCCCATCACTTCATGATTGCCAATAGCAGTAAAAAGAGGAGCATTTTGAATAATTTCGCCGCCAGTATAATTGGTTTTTACTCCATCTTTATCTATCTCATAATTAGCTCTAGCTTGAAAAGCCGGAAAAAACGCACCACCACGATTATCATCAAACCATTCGCTGGCTCGGTCTGATATATTAATTAAATCGCCAGCCATAAATACCGCATCAATATCTCCTATTGTTTCCTTTGCTTTTTGTAAATTCGCAGCCGTCATTGGTTTAAGCTGATGATCGGAAGTAAGCAGAATTTTTAATGGTTTACCCGGTTGAGGTGCAGGTGTCAAACTATAAATTTGACTTTTTGCATTCCCACCATTTTCAGGTTTGCTAATTACTTGATAGTCAACTTCTTTACCCGGAGTTAACCCAGTAACTTCAGCTTCATGTCGCCAAATATCGCGATCGACGGGTTGTTGATATTGTTTGTCTTCAGTTTGTCCAACTTTAGATTCTTGATCTTCGCGAGTATGACTTAATTTAATCGTTGTTGCGTCGGTAGTTTGCTTGAGATTTTCACCGTAAGCAACCATATTTTTCTCACCAGGAAACTCGGTAAACCAAACAACTCTAACTGAGTTTTCGGTTGGTAACTGTAGAAAAGGTTCAGTTAGCAGCGATGAAGCTTCAGCAACGGATTGCGATGCTAAGCACCCATATATTAAAGTCAGACTGAAAATACACAGAAATACAGATGCTAATGGTATCGGACGATTTCTAAAACGCCTAAACATTATTAATTTCCACTTTTCTATATATAGTCTTGTAGAAACAATCAATTCATAATTGTTTCTCACAAATGTAGTGTATATGACAAAAAAACTATTTTGGATTTTTTATGGTTTGTAGTAAGGACTTTAGTCCTTAAGTTGGAAAGGCTTAAGCCCTGACTACGAACCTTTTTAAGGATTTTTTATGGTTTGTAGTAGGGACTTTAGTCCTAAATTAAGGGCTTAAGCCCTAACTACGAACCTTTTTAAGGATTTTTTATGGTTTGTAGTAGGGACTTTAGTCCTTAAGTTGGAAGGGCTTAAGCCCTGACTACGAACCTTTTTAAGGATTTTTTATGGTTTGTAGTAGGGACTTTAGTCCTAAATTAAGGGCTTAAGCCCTAACTACGAACCTTTTTAAGGATTTTTTATGGTTTGTAGTAGGGACTTTAGTCCTTAAGTTGGAAGGGCTTAAGCCCTGACTACGAACCTTTTTCAAGAAACCGCTTCTAATACCATTCGCGGAATTAATAAATCTTCTTTTAATTCAGCAATTCCTAAAAAAAGTCTTTCTTCGTTATAAATTCTTGATATTTCCGATACCTGATTATCTACGCAAATTTTCTGACCCTGACACCATCTCCGCGCTTCTGTTGCAGGTAAAATGATTTCAGGAAGATGCTGTAAAGGTGCATCGGCAGCCATCGGTTCAAATTTACCAGCTTCTAACTTTGCTTCTAATTCTGTAAAATTAAGACTATCTGTAAAATTAAAACCGCTACTTACGGTACGCTGCAAAGCTGCCAGAGTTCCCCCCGTTTCTAACACCGCACCCAAATCGCGAGCGATCGCCCGAATATAAGTTCCCCCGCCGCAAGCTATATTTACATCTAATTCGGGGAATTCACCATCTCGCCAATCTAATATATCAATATTAAACACTTCCACATTCCGCACTGGTGCTTCAACTTTCTCACCTTTACGTGCTAAATCGTAAAGTCGTTTTCCATCAACTTGAATAGCGCTGTAACTCGGAGGAATTTGCTCAATTTTACCAGTAAACTGCGTCAGCGCTGTTTTCACGGTTGCCAAATCCAATTGAGTTGCAGACTTTCGATCGATAACTTCCCCTTCTAAATCATCAGTTGTAGTTTGCATCCCCAACCGAATCGTAGCTTTATAAGCTTTATCAGTAGGAAGATACTGTAACAAACGAGTTGCTTTACCAATGGCGATCGGTAAAACACCTGTAGCGGCTGGATCTAAAGTTCCCGCGTGTCCGATTCGTTTGATACGCAAGAGTTTGCGCGTTTTCGCCACGCAATCGTGAGAAGTCCAATCAAAAGGTTTATCGAGATTTAAAAAACCAAACACGGGTGTAAGTTAGGAGTTAGGAGTTAACAGTTAAGAGTTTTGAGTTGAGAATTTGAATTACTTAGTTTTTAATCATACCGCATTCAAATCAATTCCAAGGAACCTATAGATAAGATATCAGATAAAAGCGATCGCTCTTAAATATTCTCCACTCAGCAATAATAACTCCTAATTCCGGTGGTCCTAACTCCTAACTAATTCTTTACTGCCTTTGCAATTTCGGTAGTGGTTAAGTTCTCAATCAGACTTAAATTCATGGACTTTGTAGAAATGCTTTTCGCGTAAGCTGCGGTGAGATAAAGACGATATTGGGAGTTCCCCGATACATAGGTTTGGAAGAAAGGTAAACTTAAAATCTGCATATAAGTCTGTGCCTGTTTTGGATTGTCTCCAATCAATTTCGAGGGTAATCCAACTTGTTCGGAACTACCTTTTCCATCGCCAATAGTAGAAAAGTGAGTTGCACCTTCAAGCTGCACTAAATACTTCTGCGGATTTGGAATCCAGGAAAAAGGCAGAATTTGTTCGTATAAAGCCGGTGCAACGGTATCTTCGCTGCTTGTTACCATCATCACTGGAGTTTTAATTTCACTTAAGCCAGTTTTCCCAAAGATGCTGCTAGCGATCGGGTTGACTGCGATCGCGGCTTTAACTCTAGAGTCGTAGAAGTTATATTGTCTTGATTTGTTTATCTGCAATTCCCGCACTTGACATTGCAATAATAAAGACATATTCCAAGTTTGTTTTAAAGCCTCTTGGTTGCAGTCTTTGTCTATTTTCTCCAAGTTAATTTTTGCACCCGCTAAAGCTAAAGCTGTATAGCCACCGAAAGACTGTCCGAATACACCTACTTGCTGTAAATCCAGACGTTTCTGAAAGCGGGGATCGGTATTATTCAGCTTCTCCAATTCATCCAGGACAAATTTAACATCCAAGGGACGATTAATAAATTCTTCAGGCTGTGCGACTTGAGAAGCGCTTCCATTTAATAAGGCTTTTATTTGTTTGGTGTCGCTACCAGGATGGTTGGGAACAACCACAGCGAAACCGTTTGTTGCTAAACGAGCGGCTAAATATCTAAAGTTACTGCTATCGGTACCTATACCGTGAGAAATCACAATAACGGGTACAGGAGAGCTAATTTTCGGAAGATAAACGTCAGTTGTCAGCAATCTTCCCCGGATAACGTCAAAAAACTTTAAGGTTTGCTTGCTCGCAACAAACTTTCCTCTACGGTTAAGTGTAGGCAAATTATTAATATTAACTGTTTGAATTGCAGCTTCCGTATCAGACTTAGCAGAAACTGCCGCGACAGCCTTATTTGTTTCGTTTACCAGCGCTTGTAATTGGGCTGAGATTTTCAAAGTTTGTGCTAAATCAATATGAATGCTGGAGTTAGGATATTTCCGCAATATATTTAATAAGGTTAAACCTCCGGGCTCATCGGCAGCTAAAATTAAAGCCGATCGCAAAGCATGAAACGTGGGCTTACTTTCGCTCTTATTAGTTTTAATTACTTCCCCCAGCCGATGCAGCATAAATTCACCTTGTGAGGTGTAGAGAAACTGCGAAACCGCTACGGGATGTACTTTTATTTGACTTGTTAAAATTCGCCGTAGCTCTGCTATTTGTTCCGGTTTTAAATACTGTGCATACACGGCTAAATCTTCGCTAACTTCGCCATTTTCGGCGAACTTTTCCAAAGCGGTTATAGAAATAGAACGTTGAAATGCTGAATAAGTTGCATAAATTCTTTCCGCAGTCTGAGCATAATTACTAATACCAAAAACAGATATAAGTACAGATAGAACCAGCAACAGCCAAGATTTTCTCAGGTTGCCAGTCCATTTACCAAACAAGCTGTTCATCACTCGATAGTGCCAAAAAAATGTGCTTTAACGTCGGCAGATTTGGTAGCTCAGACACCCTGGGTTGTATTAAATATTAGTTACCGTACTAATAATGTATTGAATTAATGAAGCAAGGTAGATAGGTAGAATGCTGTTTTACATTTCAACCGTATTTATAGGTAAGTCAAATTACTTACAAAGAAATAAATTGAAATAGTTTTTTGATGTTCACCATGACATGATAGCAGATAAAAACAACATCTGCTTCAGTAGATAAAATTAAACTTTTAAGTAATGATAAATTTGATTTTAACTACCAGTAAAAACACGGGATAAAATCGAAACTTATTATCTTTTTCCTAATGCAATAGCCGTAGAACCACATACAACTGAAATAGCTCCGATTATTCCTAGCAAACTAAAATGTTCGGCAGCAATTAAATTTGGTGATACTTCTGATACTAGCCAGGATGATAATAATGTTACAAGAGGAGCCAAAGCTAATACTGCACTAACTCGCGATGCTTCCCAATGTGCTAATGCTTCAGCAAAAGCACCATAAGCAATTAAAGTATTTAAAGCACAAAAGATTAACATCATACTCTGTAAATAATTCAGTGTAAAAATTGTTTCAGGACTAGCAAAGAATGTGAACATTAAAGCACATCCTCCGTAAATAATTAGCATAATATGAGCGGAAGATAAACTTTGCAAAAGCTGTTTTTGAGCTAAAGCATAAATAGACCAAGTAATCGAAGCTAGTACAATTAAACCACTACCAAATAGATACGTTGTTTGTGCGGTAATTAAATTAGATAATTGTTCGTTAAAAAATAAAACAAAGCCGATAGTAATAATACTTATGCCAATCCACTGAAACAAGTTATAGCGTTCTTTAAAAATCGCTAAACCTCCAAAACCCATTAGTAAAGGCGCTAACTGAATCAGGACTTGAGCGTTTGCAGGGGTGGTAATAGCCAAACCTTTGACAAATAAAACATAGTTCATTGCCAGAAAGATAGTTGCAATGGCTACCAGTTTCCAATAAGTAGAACGTAATTGTGAAACAGTTGGTAAACTCCCGCGCCACTTCAGATAGCAAGCGAGTAAACAAAAAGATACCAGAAAGCGAAACCAAGTTAACGTATAGACATCCAACCGCTGTAGCGTTATCGACAAGGCGATCGGTAAAACACCCCACAACATAACCGTCAATAAAGACAATGCTAACCCTAAACGCCAGCGTCCGGAAATTTGATGCATTTATTAATTTTGGATTTTAGAAACGGATGTATTTTTTTTGTGTTAGGAGTGAGGAATTATGAGTGAGGAGTTAGGAGTTATGAGTTAGGAGTTATGAGTTAGGAGTTGAAGAAAGTGGAGGGAGCGGAGGAAGCTGAGGAAGCAATTTCAAATTCTTTTTTCTTCCCCTGCCTCCTCTGCCTCCTCTGCCTCCCCTCCCCATCTCCCCATCTCCCCATCTCCCCATCTCCCCATCTCCCCCTCTTCCCCCTCTCCCCCCTACCTTCAAAACTTTTATAGAGATTTTTGTAAAATTGTATAACTTCTAACTGAATATTTTCCTTCATTTCCCATCCTCAACTATATTTAAATACATCTACCAATTCAGGCTATTGTAACCGTACCGTGATTAGGAGACTTTTAGATAATTTCCGTATTGCGTTTTTAAATAATAAACCGGGTATGTCGGTAAGGCATGACACTCAACTTACCCCAGTCGCGGATAGCGATCGCGATATTTCTGTTCAAGATTCGACTCCTACAAGCTGGTGGCGAATAATTTTTGTTACTAGTTTGGGCATTACTGTTTTCGGGTTAGGTTTGCGGCAATTAGGATGGTTGCAGCGCTGGGAGTTACGTGCTTACGACCAAATGATGCTTTTGCGTCCTTCAGAACCACCCGATAAGCGGATTTTGCTGGTAACTGTGACTCAAAAAGATTTGCAAAAGTACAGTAAGTACAGTAATCCGCTCCCCGATGAAACTATTAATCAACTATTAAAAAAGCTTCAGTCTTATCAACCGCGTGTTATTGGTTTAGATATTACACGTCCGCAACAAACTAATTTAGCCGCAGGTACAAGCAAAAAAAAGATTATTGCTGCTTGTGTATTCAAGACTGACTATCAACCGGAAATACCACCACCGCCCAACTTTTCTGACGGTTATAATATAGGTTTTAGCGATTTAATTCCTGACAATAAGATTGATAATGTAGTTCGCCGGGGTTTACTTTCATCTCTTCCACCTTTACAAAGTAGTAGTTGCGATACCGATCACTCTTTTGCCAGTACTTTAGCAATAAATTATTTAGAAAAGTTTGATTATGGTTTTAAAGATAAAGGTTTCTATATAGGTAAAGTATTTTTCCCTCCGTTGAAAAAAAATTCTGGTGGCTATATAAAAATTGATAATAGTGGTTCTCAAATTCTGATTAACTACCGCAATCATCTTAATGTTGCACAAACTGTTACTTTAACGCAGGTTTTAACAGATAAAGTAAATCCTAATTTAATTAAAGACCGTTTGGTAATTATTGGTATTAGCGATCGCAGTGAGGATTCTGGATTGCGTACTCCTTACAGTACTTTCAGAGAACCACCAGCAATTCCTCGCGTATTTATTCACGCGCAGATAACAAGCCAAATGATAAGTGCGGTGTTAGATAGAAGACCTTTGATGTGGTACTTTCCCGAATGGCTGGAATTTGCGTGGATATGGGGTTGGTCTTTAGTTGGTGGTGTTTTAGCGTGGAAAGTGCGAAGACCTGTTTTTTTATTAATAGTATCTGGTGTAACTGTAACAGGCTTGGTGGGAATTTGTTACTTACTAATTTTACAAGCTGGTTGGGTTCCCGTAGTACCTCCCGCCCTAGCATTAGTTTTTACTGCTATTGGCGTATTGGGTTATACGAGCTATCAAACGCAATTACAAACGAAAATTATTGTTTTACAAGTTGAAAAACAGAAAGAAGCGATCGAACAATTAAATACACTTTTAAAGGATACGGGCATTCAAGATGCACCTCGAATACAACCTTTAGCTGCTGTTTCTACGCCATCAAGCTCGTTACTTAGCAATCGTTATAAAGTAACTAGAGTTCTCGCTCAAGGGGGTTTTGGCTGCACTTATTTGGCTAAAGATATGCAACGCCCCGGTTTACCAACTTGTGTGGTAAAACAATTAATGCCAGCTAGAAGAGATCCTAGATTTTTACAAGTTGCCAGAAGATTGTTCGACTCAGAAGCAGAAATTCTCGAAGTATTAGGACAACACAATCAAATACCAGAACTATACGCATTTTTTGAAGAACAACAAGAATTTTATTTAGTACAGCAATTTATTCCCGGACATCCTTTAACTGAAGAATTACCGCCTCATAAGGATATAAAAAGTGAGTTTTATGTAGTTAATATGCTCAAAGAACTGTTAGAAATTCTGGCATTTATTCATCAACGCCAAGTAATTCATCGCGATATTAAACCCGCAAATATTATTAGATGCAATCAAGATAATCGCCTGGTGCTAATTGATTTTGGTGCCGTAAAATTAATGCAGCCGCAATCAAAAGATCAAACCGAACTAGCTACCGTAGCCATTGGTACGCGGGGTTATACACCACCAGAACAATTTGCAGGGCATCCCCGACTCAGCAGCGATATTTACGCATTAGGTGCGATCGCAATCCAAGCATTAACCGGATTACTTCCCCACGAATTGCAGCCAAATCCGCATACGGGAAACTTAGAATGGCGCGAATGGGCGCAAGTTAGCGATAAATTTGCCGCAATTATAGATAAAATGGTGCGCTATCATGCTTCGGAACGATATAAATCGGCTGTGGAAGTGTTGGAAGATTTGAATTAATTAATCGGGAATAGGGCATAGGGCATAGGGCATAGGGAACAGCGAACAGCGAACAGCGAACAGTTACCAATTAGAAGTTTTAAATTTATAACTCCTAACTCCTAACTCCTCACTCCTCATTCCTAACTCTTAACTCCTAACTCCTCACTCCTAAATTCCTAATAAAGGTAGTATAAATTGATAACTAATAATTGATAACTGCAATGGTTGCTCAAACAAAGGAATATGAAGCCCAACATTGGGTAAAAACTCGTTCTTCTCTCGATTCTTCTGAGTCAACTTTTTTGACTTGGGCAGGTAATATTTATGGTTTTGTTCCCGGTGAAAAGCGTAAATTGTTATTTAAAATGCTGGGGGTAAGTGTTAGTAGATGTATTTTGCACAAAGAAGGAAGTTGGGATTTTACATCTAGGGAATTAACTTACTATCTCAACCCAGAAACAGAAGAAATATTGCATAAATGGGAGAATCCTTTTACGGGAGAAATGGTAACAGTAATGCACGTTGCTAATAATCCCGTACAAGGCTATTTTAAAGGTAAGTTTCCCGCTCAATTAGAAGGCGATACGACAACTTTTGTATTTGATATATTTCCTACTTACCCCAATCCTTTAGCATCTAATCCTAAATTCGCCGAATACAGTCCCCAACAAACTTATCAAGCAGCGGAATTATTTAAACTATCGGTTCCCACCGCAGATTTATTAAACCCCGAATTATCTTCAGTAACTAAATTAAAACTTAGTTGGGATAGAATCGGACAGTGGGTTCCCTGGATGAAAATGGGTAACAATCCCGGACAACTTATTTATAGTGCTTATGGTAGTAAAGTAAAAGGTTTGTCAGAATTACCGCAACTGCTGCAAGATGAAATCAACGATCGCGTACCTCTTTATAAAAATGCCCCAAAGTCTTTTAAAGAAGGGGAAGATATGACTTCTTGGCTATATTTTGAAAAAAACTTTGATGCTTATCTTGCTGGTGAAAGATTTCCACTGATGGTAGGGGAACATTGAGGGAGATGGGGAGACAAGGAGACATTTACTTTCTACTCCCTTTGACACACATCTTGCATCATTCTCAACAAGCATAAAGAAACCCGGTTTCTTCTCCTGAAAACACTATTATTTCGTTTAGCGATTTGCAAGAAACCGGGTTTCTGGTCTAGGTGCAAGATATGAATTGATATTAAATTTCTTAGGCAACTTCTAACAATTCGGCTAAGTGAGGAATACCTTGAAATTTAGCGTGCATATACGCGGTGTTTCCTCGTATGTCCTGTATTGTTTTATCCGCGTCCTTTTCTAACAATAATTTTGCAATTTCAGTCTGTCCAAAGGTAGATGCGTAGATAAGTGCGGTGGCTCCGTTAAAATTTTGAACGTTAACATCTGCTCCGTATTCGAGTAGCAAAGCCGCAATTTCTTTATAGCCTTTGAAACAAACTCCCATCAGCGCTGTATTGCCAGCAGCATCTTTGGCGTTGACATCGGCACCTTGCTTAAGAAAGTATTCGGTAATATCGTATTGCTCGTTATAGCTTGCTAGTATGAGCGGTGGATAGCCTTTGGCATCTTTGATGGTAAGTATATTGGGATCTGCTTCAACCATCTGCTTGACTTCAGCTATCTCTCCCCAACGAATCAAATCAAAAAAGTCCATATCAATAAAAATCCCGATTTAGTTTTTCATTAAGTTCTTTGTCGATACATATGGAAATTTGGGGAGACGTAGCACTGCTACGTCTCTACATGATTTATATGTATCGCTATTAAACTGAAACGGCTTTTTGCTTGCTCTCGATACCTAGTGCTGCTCTAACTCCGTCACCGTAAGCTGGATCGACTTTATCAAAGTGAACTAATTGCCGTTCGATAATTTCCATCGGTACGCCTTTCATAGCTTCGGCTACGTTGCCAAACAACCGTTTTTTCTGAGCGTCGTCAAAAAGATTGAACAGATCGCGGGGTTGAGAGTACACGTCGATCTCTTCCTCGTACTCGTACCGAGCGATATCGCCGGAAACCTTCAACGGTGGTTCTTCGACGCTTGGATCGGCAACTGGTCCCCCGAAAGAGTTAGGTTCGTAATAAGCATCGGGATTTTTATTAACGTAATA
Source organism: Rivularia sp. (in: cyanobacteria) (assembly GCA_965234645.1). Taxonomy (GTDB): domain Bacteria; phylum Cyanobacteriota; class Cyanobacteriia; order Cyanobacteriales; family Nostocaceae; genus Rivularia. The sequence continues at coordinate 7,555,704 of OZ248344.1, forward strand.
TTGCATCAAACCGTCTTTGTGGTAGTGCGCTACCTCTTTTTTAGGTCTGTTAATCGGCAGTGATTCGTAGTGTGCGCCTAACCGATAACGATGGGCATCTGCATAGGAAAAGATGCGAGCCTGTAGCATTTTATCCGGTGAAAAGCCAATTCCTGGCACTACGTTAGATGGCGAATACGCTGCATTTTCGATGTCGGTAAAGTAATTTTCAGGGTTTCGATTCAGTTCTATTTCCCCTACTTCAATCAGCGGGTAATCCTTATGAGGCCATACTTTAGTTAAATCAAACGGATTGTAAGGAGTCTTTTCAGCATCTGCTTCCGGCATCACCTGAATCATAAATTTCCACTTGGGAAACTCGCCTCTTTCTATGGTTCCGAATAACTCTTCCTGATAGGTTTCTCTCGATTCACCGATTACCTTTTTCGCTTCTTCGTTGGTGTAGTGCTTGTGTCCCTGCTGGGTTTTAAAGTGAAATTTCACCCAGTATCTTTCGCCTTCGTTGTTCCAAAAGCTGAAAGTGTGCGAGCCGTAGCCATTCATGTACATCGGTGCTGTCGGCAATCCTCTATCTGACATCAGGATAGTTACCTGATGAATACTTTCAGGCATCAATGACCAAAAATCCCACATGGCTGTGTTGGATCTAAGGTTGGTTTTAGGATGTCTTTTTTGAGTTCTGATAAAGTCGGGAAACTTATACCCATCTCTAACGAAGAACACTGGGGTATTATTTCCTACCATATCCCAGTTGCCTTCTTCGGTATAAAACTTGATCGAAAATCCTCTTACGTCTCGTTCGGCATCGGCTGCACCTTGCTCCCCGGCTACTGTAGAAAATCTGGTGAGAATGGGGGTTTGCTTGCCTACTTCAGAAAACAACTTAGCTCGCGTGTACTTAGTAATGTCATTCGTTACCGTGAAAGTACCGTGGGCACCCCAGCCTTTAGCATGAACTACTCGCTCCGGTATTCTCTCCCGGTTTTGATGGGCTATCTTCTCAAACAGTTTATAGTCTTGCAGTACAACAGGACCTCTTTTTCCAGCAGTAAGCGAGTTTTGGTTGTTACTAACAGGGGCACCTGCTGAAGTTGTCAATCTTGGATTTTGCTCTTGCTCAGACATAACTTAAATATGAATGGGTTACAAACATTCATCTGATATAAATACATCATACTCGTTATGACTATGAGTTATTGACTACTTAAAATATCTTAATATTTTGCCTGCTGTGATTGTATCTACAAAAAATAAATATCCCTTCGTGTTGAAAGCACAAACGGGACATAAAAAAGTTTAATTATAAAATGCAACTTCACCTCATTCTGCCTCTAGCAAGCCTTTCCTAGAATTAGGACAAAGAGGCGAGTAAAGTTAAGAAAAATATCTTAACAAGTCAGCAAAACCATAAACGCTAACAACAAGTAAGAGTAATGCAGTTATTTTCGTAACTCGCGTTTGAGGAGTTGGTGCGATCGCCTCTCTTACCAAAATAGAAACTGATGCTCCAACGACGAAACTTAAACCCAAAATCAAATAAGGTAAATCGGCGATAAAAGTGGAAATTGTCAGCATTATTAATGCCATACCGAGCATAATTAATTCCACAAATCTCGGTGGATTGTATTGACTTGCTAAAAATAAAGTATGTATCCAGGAGTAACAGGTTCTAATCATGATGGGGGATGGGGGAGATGGGGAGATGGGGAGAGGGGGGAGACAAGGGGATGGGGAGATGGGGAGAAAGAGTTATGAGTTATGAGTTATGAGTTATGAGTTATGAGTTATGAGTATGAGTTAAAAATTTATTCTTCACCTTTAACCTATGCCCAATGCCCAATGCCCAACTCCTAACCTTTAACCTTTGACCTTTAACCTTTGACCTTTAACCTTTAACCTTTAACCTATTAATTACCTCGCTTTTACTTTCTCTCCGGTTCCGTTGAGGTTGGCTGCATCTTCTGGAAGTTCTACGCCGAAGACGCGGGAGAAGGTTTTCTCTACTTTGTACCCGGTATCGATGGATTCTAAAGGATCTTTCCGCAGTCGGTGACGCAGGCACAGCGCGATTACGCGACGAATGTCGTCTACGGTGACTTCGTTACGTCCTTCAAAGGCGGTTAGGGCTTTGGCGGCGCGGTTGCTTACAATGTCACCGCGTAAACCATCTACATCTAATTCAGAACATATTTCGGAAATTTTTACCCGGTAGTCGTAATCCATATTAACGGAGGGTAAAAGTTCTTGGGCTTTGATGATGCGCTGTTGTAGTTCTTGTTGCTGTTGTTGGTATTTTTCGATGAATGCAGCCGGATTTTGGTCAAATTCTGACCTTTGTTCGACGATTTGCACTCTTAATGCTGGTTCCCTAACGGTGCGAATTTCGGCGTGCATTCCAAATCTGTCAAGTAATTGGGGTCGTAATTCGCCTTCTTCTGGGTTCCCCGAACCAACTAAAACAAAACGCGCTGGGTGACGAATGGAAATTCCTTCACGTTCGACGGTGTTCCAACCGCTAGCGGCGGAGTCTAGCAATACATCTACTAGGTGGTCATCTAATAAGTTAACTTCATCAACGTAGAGAATACCCCGATTGGCTTTGGCTAAAAGTCCCGGTTCAAAGGCTTTTACACCTTCCGATAAAGCTTTTTCAATATCAATAGTGCCGCAAACTCGGTCTTCTGTGGCTCCCAACGGTAAATCTACCATTGGCACCTTCATCTGTTCTACCGAAATATTTTCACCTGACTCTAACTTTTGACGAGCTTCATCACCCATCATATCCGCGTCGTTGGGATCGGAGTTGAAGGGATCGCCAGCCACAACGGGAATTTCTGGAAGTAGATCGGCAAGCGCTCGAATGGTGGTTGATTTTCCGGTTCCGCGATCGCCCATTATCATCACGCCGCCAACCTTGGGGTCAATTACATTCAAAATTAAAGCCAGCTTCATTTCTTCCTGACCCACAATGGCGGTAAAAGGGAATACCACGCGCCGCGCAATAGCAGTTTTTTTAGTAGAACTCACTTATAAATTACCTTAATATATTTCACCGATCGCCGTTTTTATTTTGCCATATCACGGGATTGGGGGATAGAGGGAGATGGGCAGATGGGGAGATGGGGAGATGGGGGGATGGGGAGAGTTATGAGTTATGAGTTCAAAATTTATTCTTCACCTTTAACCTATTTGTAATTTAGTAGTAAGTTAATTTATAAAAGTATATTTTCTCACTTAACACTTTGTTAATCAGGACTATACCATAGTATAAGTTTGATGTTGTAGTGCTTTTATCTTAAGTATTATTTCTAATTTTAGTGCGAGCATCTTGCTCGCTAGCTATTAGCAAAAAGCTAGTTATTAACAGAAAGCTAGACGCGAACATTACAAAACAAATGCATCTTCCATCAAAATTAATGCCATCGATAGTGGTCTGTCTCATTAATTCTGATAGATAGAAAGGTTCGTAGTAAGAGTTTTAACTCTCTTATCTGAGGATTGGTTCCCTAAATCCGGAGGGCTGAAGCCCTTACTACGAACGAATACTAGTACAGTAAGCCTGCTGGTAAATCTATTGGGGTTGAGAGGTTATTAAAAATACGAGTTTGGTGGTATGAACATAGATTTACGAAAGTTTTTTCAAGCTACAAATCCTAGCAAAACTCTGGCGATCGAAAATGCTGAAGACCAAAAGTATTATATTGATTTTTCTTCGGTAAGAGGCGGCAAGATTATTGAGGAGTTGCGGGATAATATTACGTTTTTCTCGCCGGAAGAACCTACTTGCGTGTTGTTTACGGGACATATTGGCTGCGGCAAGTCTACTGAGTTGTTAAGGCTGAAGACGGAACTGGAAGCAGAAGGCTTTTATGTTGTCTATTTTGAGTCTAGTGAAGATATGGAAATGGCTGATGTTGATATCGGGGATTTTCTGCTGAGTGTGGCGCGTCGGGTTAGTCAGAGTTTGGATAATATAAGTTTGGATGAACCCAGTCTGTTGAAGGAGTTATTACAGGGTGCTTGGCGGGTTCTAAATGCAGAAGTTATCGGGATGAAGGCTAAGCTTCCGAGTGTTGGAGATGTTGGTGTTACTTCGGACTCCGATAAGTTTTCTCTAGCTTTTGGGATTGGAGAAATTACGGCAAAGACAAAGGATGATGCAACTTTACGAGGGCGTTTAAATCAGTATTTGGGTCCTCAAAAGACTAAGTTGTTGGAGGCGATTAATTCTGAATTACTCGAACCTGCTGTAGAAAAGTTGAAGCAGCATGGTAAGAATGGGTTGGTGGTGATAGTGGATAATCTCGATCGCGTGGATTCTCGCGCTAAGTCTTGGGGAAGACCGCAACAAGAGTATCTATTTATCGATCAGAGCGAGTATTTAACTAAGTTGCGCTGTCATGTTGTTTACACGATGCCTTTAGCATTAAAGTTCTCAAGTGACTACGGAAACTTAACTCAACGTTTTCCCGAAGATCCCAAAGTGTTGCCAATGGTATCAGTAGAATTACCAGATGGCAGCAGCTTTGAACCAGGGATGGTATTGTTACGACAAATGGTTTTAGCGCGGGCTTTTCCCAATTTAAATCCACAGCAGCGTCTAAGTAAAATTACTGAAGTATTCGACGATGCAAAAAGCCTAGATAGATTATGTCAGGTTAGTGGCGGACACGTGCGGGATTTGCTGCGGTTGTTGAATAATTGGATTCAAAGAGAGAGAAAACTTCCTTTGTCGCGTCAAACTTTAGAAGCTTTGATTCGTTATCGCCGGAATGAAATGACTATGCAAATTTCCGACGATGAATGGGAATTGTTGCGTCAGGTGAAAAAACGCAAAAAGGTAAGAGGCGATTGGGAATATCAAACTTTAATTCACAGTCGTTTAGTATTTGAATACCGCGATGCTGGTGGCGAATCTTGGTTTGACATCAATCCTATTTTGGCTGAAGCGAGTGAGTTGGAAGATTGAGGAGTTATGAGTTAGGAGTTAGGAGTTAGGAGTTATAAATCAAGAGTTGGAAGTTATAAATCAAGAGTTAGGAGTTATGAATTAGGAGTTAGGAGTTGGAAGTTATGAATCAAGAGTTAAGAGTTAGAAGTTATGAATCAAGAATTAGAAGATAGTAAAGGATTACGGAACAATGGTACTAAGGGACAATATGACAAAGTAAATATTTCTCCCCCCTCTTCCCCCTCTCCCCCCTTTCCCCCTCTCCCCCTCTGCAACGAAGAAGGCTTAGAGGAACTTACTTGGACTTTGGAAGCTTCGGTGGGTGAGTTTAAGTTGATTTTGGCGCGGTGTAATTATTTAAGATTGCGATCGCGTTTGGTAAAGCGCTTGCGACAGCTTACGGATATTGATGTGCGGATTCTTAATTTGAAGCCTACTGATAAGACTTTGTATGGAACTATTGCTTCTGAGGTTAAGGATAATCCACCGGATGCTTTGATGGTTTTTTACTTGGAGTCGGTGCATAATTTAAAACAAATGTTGAGTGCTAGCAATCAGGTGCGGGAGGAGTTTCGCAAGCAGTTTAATTTCCCCGTTGTGTTGTGGGTGACGGATGAAGTGTTGCCGCAATTAGTGCGCTCGGCAAGCGATTTCGAGAGTTGGGCTACTACTACGGAATTTGCGATCGCCACCAATGAGTTAACTACAACTTTAAAAGAAGATACCGATGCTTTATTTGCTACAGCTTTAGCGGCAGATGCTTACTGTTTGGGTTGGCAAATGGGATATCTGCGTCGTCGGGAGGTGATTACTGCGCTGCAAGATTTACAAGGTAGGGGACATGAGTTAGAACCCGCTCTCAAAGCTAGTGTAGAGTTTGTTTTGGGACAAGATGCTTATCTAAAAAATGAGATCGAGCAAGCTTTGAAATTTTATCATCAAAGTTTGGCTTTTTGGGATTCAATTGACAGCGATCGATTATCCATCAAACAAGCAAAAATTTATTCTCCTACTCCCCTTGTCTCATCCCCTTGTCACTTCCCTCTTCTTGCTAATCCTAAATTCCGGATGGGAGTAATTTTATTTTATATCGGGTTATGCTATTTTCAACAAGCTCAAAGATATCGTTTAAAATCGGTTGATTTTTTACAAGATGCTAAAAAATATTTTCAGCAAAGTATTGATATTTTTATTAACGCAAATCGTCCTAATTTAGTTGCTAAATTTATTAATCCTTTGGGTGAAGTTTTGCAACGTTTGTCAGATTGGAGTGAATTAAAAAATATTGCTCAAAAGTCTTTGGATTTACAGCAATTATACGGTAATCCCCTGCGAGTAGCGCAAGCTTACGGATTTTTAGCGGAGGTTGCATCAAGCCAAAATCAATGGCATCAAGCGAAACAATATGCTTATCAAGCTTTACATAATATCGCCAAAGCACCGTCGGCACAATTACAACATCGCGCCTTATATTTACTTTTATTAGCTATAGCAGAAAGACATATCGAACAAAAAGCGCGATCGGTAAAACATTTACAAATGGCGAGGGATATTGGTTCTCAAGATAACCCGCATCAATATATCCGTATTTTACAGGCTTTACGCGAAGTATATTGGGAACAATATCGTTATTTAGAAGCATTTCGCGTTAAATTAGAACAGCGTTCTATCGAACAACAATATGGTTTTAGAGCGTTTATTGGTGCGGGAATAATTCAACCGCAAAGACAAGCAAAATTAATTGTAGAAACTTTACATACAGCTTCCATACAGGCAGCATCTGTATTAGAAACAGTCGCACCGGAAATGACTGCATCTGGTAGAGGAAGAGACGTACAAAAATTACTAGAAAAGATTGCTCGTCCCGACTGTAAAATGATAGTTATTCATGGATATTCTGGGGTAGGTAAAAGTTCTTTAGTACAAGCGGGATTAGTACCAGCTTTAAAACACAGTTCTATTGGCTTACAGGAAATAGTACCAATATCAGTAAAGATTTACACGAATTGGGTATATGAATTAGGAAAACTATTAGTTCAAGCATTACAATCTAAAGGAATGCAATTTGGAATAAAAGGAGAAATAGGAAAAAAATATCATTTTCCATTCTCGAATCCCGAATCACCAGAAGATATTTTAGAATTATTGCGACAAACTGAATGGCGTAATTTAAGAATAGTATTAATTTTCGATCAATTTGAAGAATTCTTCTTTGTTTATGATTCAGCTACTCGGAGAAAGCAGTTTTTTAAATTTATGGGAGAATGTCTGAATATTCTAAATGTCAAAGTTATTTTGTCTTTACGTGAAGATTATCTACATTATCTATTAGAATGCAATCGATTATCCAGCATGAATATTATTAGCAATGATATTCTCAGCAAAAATATTCTTTACAAATTAGATAACTTTGCATCTTCAGACGCTAAATCTTTAATTGAACGCTTGACACAACATTCAAATTTTCATTTAGAACTAAGTTTTATAGAGCAACTGGTGCAAGATTTATCAGCTAAATATGGAGAAGTACGCCCAATTGAATTACAAGTAGTTGGAGCGCAACTACAAACCGAAAATATTACAACATTAGTTCATTATAAAAATTGCGGTCCTAAAGAAGAATTAGTCAAGCGCTACATGAAAGAAGTAGTAGAAGACTGTGGCGAAATAAATCGTCACGTAGCCGAACTATTATTATATTTACTCACAGATGAAAAAGGTACCCGTCCCTTAAAAACGCGCTCGGAATTAGAAAGAGACTTACGAACCTTATCATTAGAAGAATTAAGCAAAGAAACCAATCAATTAGACTTAGTATTGCGGATTTTTGTAGAAGCAGGCATAGTAGTTTTAATCCCCGAAAAACCCGCCGATAGATATCAACTCGTACATGATTATTTAGCAGCATTTATTCAGAAACAGCAAAAACCAAGAATAAATGAACTAATTGCCGAACTAAAAATAGAGAGAAACCAAAGAAAACTTAGCGAAGACAAACTAAACCGCATTTATCAAAAAGTCTTATTTAGCGGGCTTATCACTTTGGGATTTAGTGTATTGACTGCGATCGCGATCGGATTTGCATGGTAGGGAGACGGGGAAGAGGGGGTAGAGGGGGTAAAGGGGGGGGACAATTACCAATTCGCGGCGGAGCCGCAGGCTCCGCCTGAACGCAATTATTAACTCCTAACTCCTAACTCCTAACTCCTAACTCCTCACTCTTAACTCCTAACCTTTGACCTTTGACCTTTAACCTTTGACCTATAAACCTGTAAACTATAAACTGTAGTCTATGCTTTTATCCTTGCTACTGATGGATAAGTTACTGGATGAAGCTGGTTCTCGTGAAATTGCCACTCAAATCAAAAGTAAAGCTAAAAAACCCTTTGACAATGCTTATAAAGCGGTATTGGCTACTGAGGGTGCAGTTTATGCTCAAGGTTTTTTGGTTATTAAACGTAAACCTTATCAACTTCTCGAACATGCTTGGATAGAGTTAGATTCCCGAATACTTGACCCCAATTTACCGCATTTAGGCAACGAATCTCAAGAAATGTGGTATTTTACAGCACATACTTTCACTGCTAAAAAGCTCAAAAGGATAATCGAAGAGTCAAAAGAAGATTATCCAGAAGATGACCCATTGCCAATCTATGGTGATACACCTTATGAATATTATGGGGATGTAATGTTAGGCGGTAAAGAATATTTATCCGCTTACGAAGCCGCAGCTGCTAAATGTCAGGAACTTAATCAACAAAATATTGAGAATAATTAAGGTTAAAGGTTAAAGGTTAAAGGTCAAAGGTTAAAGGTTAAAGGTTAAATCTCGTGATAATTAGTAAATAATTCAATTCGATTTTCCATCGCTACCAAAGTATTCGCGGTATCCATAAATTTTATCTTTACGTACATCAAAGGATACTGCGACTCGGTTTTTATAAGTTTCTCCCATTAACTTTCCTTCGTCGCAAAATTCAAATACAACTGTTGTATCGTTGCTGGTAACTCTTTCTAATGAAGTTATTTTAAGTCCGGAATTAAACGAAGAAGAAACATATTGAAAAAATTCCTTTGCTTGCTGTTTGCCGACATTTAAACCGTGGTATTTTCCTTGGGGAAACCAAAAGCTAAAGTCTTCTGTAAGCATATCTAAAAAATTATTCCATTCTCCTGTCGCTAAACCATGCGTAAAATATTCAAACGCCTGATGTGCCACTTTTAAAGTGTTTTCTGAAGTTTGAGTCATTTTATTTGAGATTTTAGATTTGAGATTTTGCGGAAAGTTGCGGTGCGGGGGAACACAGCCGTTGAGCAAACTTTCCAAGACGGATTTTAACAACGAATGCGTTTGTCTTAATTCTTTTTCGGTAGATGATTAGCTATCGAAGAAAATAACAACGGTATTGCATCCTTGCTTGAAATATTTTCCGCTAAAACTAGACAACTTGTAAACGTAATTACAAAATATTTAATCTGGAAGTGAACAAAGAACAACCGAAACTCACCAAGCAAATAATAATAAAAGTTAATCAATATTAAAGAAATATGACAAATGATTTTTTTATTTATACAAAGTGTATTATTGTACTTGACTAAATACAGTAAAGTTAAATTTCGCTAAATAATTAATCCGGCATTGGATGCGATCGCAAAGACTTATGGATAGAAGACAATTATTAAGAAACGGTTTGGTTGCAGCTACTGGAATCGCAGTAAGTTCTTTGTTTGGCTGTACATTAACCTCAGCATCAAAGGAAAAAGATAAATCTCATTGGAGTTACATTGGTAAAGAAGGTCCCGAAAACTGGGGTAATATATCATCAGATTACTATGCTTGTCAGTCAGGTAAAAGCCAGTCTCCAGTTAATCTTCAAAAGCCGATCGATGCGGATTTACCGACCTTAAAAACAAATTATAAAAATACTCCTCTTAGTATTATTAATAACGGTCATACTATCCAAGTTGATTATCAACCGGGAAGTACATTAATGCTTGATAATGAACCTTATGAATTACTACAATTTCACTTCCATAATCCCAGCGAACATGAAGTTGAAGGTAAAGCATTACCAATGGAATTACATTTAGTTCATAAAAGTGAAAAAGGTTCTTTAGCTGTAATTGGTGTTTTTCTCAAAGAAGGTCAAGAAAACAAGGTATTACAGCAAGTTTGGCAAAATATGCCGATGCAAAAAGATCGAAAAATAACTAAACAAAATATTAATATTAATGCTGCCCAATTGTTACCAAAAGACCAAGATTATTATCGTTATTTCGGTTCTTTAACTACACCACCTTGTTCGGAAACTGTAAATTGGATTGTTTTAAAAGAACCTGTAGAAGTTTCCCAAAGTCAAGTACAAAAGTTTGCTAAAATCTTTCCTATGAATGCAAGACCTGTACAGCAAGTTAATCGCAGATTTTTATTAGATTAAAGTTAATCTTAAAGGGGGATTGGGCATTGGTAATTGATAAATTAAATTCCTAACTATTAACTCTCAATTTCTAACCGATCGCCTCCAATCCAAAACAAATGCATCCGTTGTTAAAATTTAACAACGACTTTACCGCAATTCTTACCGTTAAGTAAGTGTTCGATTGCTTTTGGGATGGATTCTATGCCGTTAAATTGGGTTGAGTCAACTGCTACTTTAATTTTATTGTTGTAGAACAAATTTAATAGTTTATTTTGTGCTTCGTCTATATATTCTGCATACAAGGGATTAAGAAATCCGCGTACTGATGCTGCTTTCCACATTAGTTTGTGGTAAATACGGGGTTGCAATATTTTTTCGGCATTTTGAGCGTATTCGGAAATGCTGCCAACTACTACTAAACGCCCTCGAATTGCTAAGTTGTCTACGCAAGTATCGAAAAGCTGTTTGCCGACGCATTCAAAAACGAGGTTGATTCCTTGAGGATATTCTTGCTTAAGAACTCGATTTATATCTTCTTGCCGATAGTTAATGACTCGATCGCATCCCAATGTTTTTAATAATTCTACTTTCGCTTCACTTCCACAGGTACCGATGACATGATTACCTGCTAACTTCGCCAACTGTACCGCGATATGTCCCGTACCTCCCGCCGCTGCTGTAATTAATACAACTTCATTGCTTTTCATTTCTCCTACTTGTTCTAATGCTATCAAAGCTGAAACACCAGTAGGCATTAATGTTAAGACTTCCGGCGTTGCTTTACGAACTTTAACTACAAGCTTCACTTCAATTGTACGGTATTCACAATAACCTCCCCGTACAGTAGTTACTACAGCATCACCTACTTGCAAATCTTTATTATCTTTAATATTTTCTCCTATTTCTATTACTTCTCCTACCGCTTCTACACCTAAATCAAAAGGAAGGGTTAAATTAACATAGGGAATGCGATCGCGACAAGCTAAAATGTCAAAACCGGCGTTGATTCCAGCATATTTGTTGCGAATTAATATTTCGTTAGCTGCGGGTTTGGGTATGGTTTGTTCTACAATTTCAATTGCGGATTTGAAGTCTTCAGCAAATTGTTTGAGAATAATTTTTTTATAATATAAATTCATTTATTTTTAGGATAAAAGTTTAACCTGCATATGATAAAACGGTTCCTGGTTTTGATAAATCTCTATCAATTCTCACCAAAAATAACCCACCATCTTCACTTTTATGTATGGGAACAGTACTGAAACTAGGAACATAGCCAAAACTATCTTTTACAAAACGAAAATTTCCTATGTCAACGTACCCAGCCAAACCATAAGCTTCTTCGTTATAAGATTGAATCATTTGATATCTGCCGTCATAATGAGGCAAAACGGCGAGTAACCAGACTCCACCACCGTTACTATCTTTTCTTAACCACTTTTTATTCGCTTGCACAAATTGAGCGGTATCTGACTTTCCCCAAGGTAGTAATTTACTATCTAGTGCTGGAATAAATTCACTTAATGTTGCATCTGGATGGTTATCTTTGACGTTTTGATAATTAAAATCAACTGAACCATTTTCCATCCACAGGATTTCTGCTTCTTGATTATCTAAAACTTTCCAATCACCAACTTTTACACCTGCGGGAATAAAAGAATAACAATGTTTATTTAACTGCCATTCTCCAACTTTAATTGTACCTTTGAGGATAAAAATTTCTAAATCGGCGCTGAATATACCAGATGGGGCTATAAAATTCGGGGGTAAAACAACTTTTGCTGTTGATGCGCCGCATTCATGCCATGACAATAAATGTCTTTTTCCAGATATTACATTTTCTGGCATTCCATTAATTCGCCATTCTGTATCTAAGACGTTATTAGTATCGAAATACTGATATTTACGAGGTATGTATTCTGGGGAAATTGCAGTACTTCTTCCCGACAAATTCATGCTTCTACCGTCTCCACTCCAATCTTCCTTTATTGCCATTTCTATTAAACTTAATTGAAAGCTACCGTAGTTAAACATACTACACTTCTTGAACTACTATTGCAGACAACTTTCCAGAAATTATCTCGATTTTGATAGAAAATCCCCAAAAACGGGAAAAATAAGCTTGTCTGCTAGTGGTATTTGAACGATTTTAATCCAGGGAAGAAATCTACATATTATGTACGACTTAACTAAATTTACTCTTAGAGATATGTCTGAATGTGGCTTAGCTGTACGTCAAATTACAGAAAAAGCCGATTGCATGGAAGTTGCTAGCGATTTAATTATCAAACATTTTTACGAAAATTTGATTGATAAGAATACCGGAGAAAAAAACTGCATTCTTGTACGCTTTTTTAAAACTCATGCCTATGAGAAACTAACCCCCGAATTGCAAGAATATACGCGGGGAATGTTAAATAGTCCAGTTACAGACAGTTTAAAAGACAAATTAAAATGCTTAACTTTACTTGCTACTGCGGGTGAACTCCCAGAATGGAATTCTCGCTATAAATCTGTAGGACACAAAGCAATACCGCTTGTAAATGAAGATACCATACATCGCATACCAATGATTTCGCAATTAGTTAAACAACTTGGATTAAATCCAGAAATGGTATTGCAAATCGATCCTAATTTATCGATCGATCTCGAACAGCGAATGTATAATGTTTTTTACGTTCCCGAAGCTTTGAATAGTCCTTATATTCCTTCCCAAACATCATTTGTAATTCCCTTTGGAGTCAAATCTGTAGTTGGATTTGGGGGGTTATTACCTTCGGGAAATATGTTTGCAGTTCTGATGTTTTTAAGAGTAACAGTTCCGCAAACAATTGTAGAATTAATCCGCCCTTTAGCTCTAAATGTTAAAACCGCAATTCTCCCTTTTGACGATCGCGTTTTTAGCGCATTTAATCCAAATTATTCAAACGAAGATAATCTTTTACAGCGTTTTAAATCGCAAGTTGGCACATTAAACCAATTATTGGATGTTTCCGAACAATCTACTATAACTCAGTCAGATCGTTTAGAAACCGCAATAACTAATCTCGAACAAACTTTGAGTCAGCTTAAGAAAGCCCAAATTCAACTAGTTCACAATGAAAAAATGTCTAGTTTAGGTCAATTAGTTGCAGGCATTGCTCATGAAATCAATAATCCTGTTAACTTTGTTGATGGAAATCTTACTTATGTAGAAGAATACAGTCAAACTTTACTCAAACTAATAAAAATATATCAACAACAATATCCTAATTATCCAGAAGAAATTCAGCAGAAAATTGACATTGATGAATTAGATTTTATCAAGGAAGACTTTCTTAAAGTTATTCAGTCGATGAAAGTAGGTACTCAACGCATTCAAGAGATTGTTAAATCGTTGAGAATTTTTTCTCGCTTAGACGAAGCCGAAATTAAACCAGTTGATATTCATTTAGGTATTGATAGTACTTTAATGATTTTACAAAGTCGTTTAAAAGCTCAATCTAATCATCCCAATATTGAAGTAATTAAAGAATATGGAAGTTTACCTGAAATAAACTGCTATCCCGGACAGCTAAACCAAGTATTTATGAATATTCTTGCTAATGCAATTGATGCTTTACACGAACAAATAGGTCATAGGGGATGGGCAATAGAAAATACAAAAAAAGATATTTTTAAACCTTTTCAAATTCGTATTCGTACTCAAGTTATAGATAATAAATGGGTATCGATCGCTATTGCTGATAATGGTTCGGGAATGAAAGAAGAAGTGCTTTCCAAGTTATTCGATCCATTTTTTACAACTAAAGAAGTCGGCAAAGGTACGGGATTGGGATTATCCATCAGCCATCAAATTGTAGTAGAAAAACATGGCGGACAACTTACCTGTAATTCCGCACCTGGAAAAGGCACGGAATTTTTGATCGTGCTGCCGATTAATTCAATTTATAAGAAATAATCGGTTTGTAGTAAAGAATGCGCGTCCCTAGAGGATGTTTTCCAAGTATCTTTTTTACGCAATTCTTGGATTATCCCCCCTTCCCCCCTTATAAAAGGGGGGTTAAAGTCCCCCTTTTTTAAGGGGGATTTAGGGGGATCTGAAAGTTTATGGTTTTATTTATGAGTTGGAAAACATCCTCTTAAATTAAGAGAACTAAAGTTCTTACTACGAACCTTATTTAAGTTTCGTTTTTAATCTTGCATTAACTGTCGGCGGCTGACTTTTCCAAAGACGAACCGTTTTATCAAAGCTGCCGCTAGCAAGGGTTTTTCCGTCAGGGCTAAAAGCAAGGGAACTTACCCAGTCTGAATGTCCGTAAAGTGAATTTAATAAATTACCCGTATTCAAATCCCAAATTTTAATCCCGTCTTTACCACCACTAGCAAGAGTTTGTCCGTCTGGATTCACCGCGATCGCAATTACTGAATTATTGTGCCCGCTGAAAGTTTGCAGCACTTCTCCGGTGTTGAAATTCCACATTTTGATAGTGCGATCGCTACTAGCTGTAATAACGCTATCGCCATTTGGGGTAAAGGCTACAGCGTTTATTTGCCGATCGTGAACTTTAAATCCACGAATTAATCTTCCGGTTTCTAAATCCCACAGTTTAACAATTCCTTTATTATCCCCACTTGCCAATATTCTACCGTCTGGACTAATAGCTACCGCGTGAATCAAATTATCAAACTGTGCTAATGTCGCCAAAGGACGTTGTTGTAATAAATCCCATACGCGGATTCCATCTAAACCACCGCTGACGAGAATTTTACTGTTTGGAGTCACCGCCAAGGATAGTACATTACTCCTATGTCCCCTAAAGCTGCGGACGAATTTATAGTTTTCTAAACTCCAAATATTAACGGTATTGTCAGTGCTAGAACTAACTAAATGTCTACCGTTTGGTGAAATTAACACCGATTGTATCGATTCTTGATGCGCTTTACTAATCTCACCCAAGCGTTTATTTTTTTCGAGATTCCATAAACGAATAATACCATCGCTGTTAGAACCACCACTGACAAGCATTCTACCGTCAGGGCTAAAAGCTAAAGATTTAACCGCTCCTTTATGCCCTTTAAAAGTATGGTTTAACTCAGGATCGGCAAAGTTGTTAGCTGCAATATAACCCTCACTGACTTGTACGGTAACTGGTTCAGCTAATGCCAACTCAGTAATACCCGCAACACCAACAGCGCCGATTAATACGGCACTCAATTTCGCCAATAATACTTTAGTAGTAAATTTAAACTTTATAAAATTATTGCAATAACTTTTCATAAATTACATATTTTGTGGGCAAATACCCTTAATTGCACAAAGAGGGAATACACCTTCCTTAAAATCTATTTTGCCTTCTTCTTTAAAGGTTTGCCAATAGATCAATTTTTGCGATCGTTGATATTTTATTCCCAAAAATACTTGAGACGCTGCATTCACCGTCGGCGCGGGCATAGCAACGTCTCAATATTATTTTTGTATTTTATTTAACCTTTAACCTCTAACCTTTAACCTTTAACCTCTTAGTGCGGTGGCTTTTTCTTAGAAATACTCAGCATTGGTAAAGCCGATTTTGAAGATTGCATTGGCAAGTATAATTGTTTTACAGGTTCTTCATTTGGCTCGTAGGGGCGTTGCTGAATCCGCCACCACCTTAGTATTAAGGCTCCTCCAGCAGTTCCTAAGCCAAAAATAAACAATGCCCAACTGTCATCCAATCCACCAATTAGCGCATCCACTATTCCCATCGTGATTAATATGGTGATTAGTGGTTCTTTGCGGTAGGCTGATTTTACAATGCGAGGAAATACAGCATTCATAACAGCGTTTTTTCAGTTACCCTTTAGTATAAGTTTACTAATATAGCGATAATGCGTTATAAGCACTTTATATCAAAGCATTAATACTATTATAAATTTATTCAACAGGCAAGTAAGGTATTCCCTAACTTTATTCAAAATTTAGAATTTCTAAGTTTAGTTATTATGCCTTGTCTTTATATTGAATTGCAAGTTTAGAATAACACTCTTAAAAATATGGGGAATAAGGAATAGGAAAGGGATTTTTGGCGCTCCTGAGATATTTAGATCAAAAACAATTAACTATCGATAGAATTTTTTCAAAATATATGAAGGCTCATTTCCTACTCCCTACTCCCTCTTAAAAAATTATCTCAATCCCAACCATGCTAAAACTCCACGATCGGTTATGCATTCAATTATCACCATAATCATGAAGCCAATCATCGCGGCTCTACCATTTAAACGTTCTGCATATTCATTAAAGCCTAATTTAGGTTCTTCTAATCTGGGTGTAGTGGTTGGTTGTGGCTGTTGTACTGTCATTGAAAATACCTCCTTTAATAAAACCGAATTTGTTTACCTAAATGCCGATAAGCGTACTTCCACCTTTAATTTTTCAAAATCAAGGTAATATGACAACCTATTTACAAAATTTTACTATTTTTTATATAACGTAACAAGGCAAAGACGATAGTTAAAAACCCAACGGGGAAGGTTATTTGAAGAATTTAAGGATTTAACATCAAATTGGTAATATTTAATTCAACTTGGCTGCGATTTAATTGACACACTACAGTTAAAGCAACATTAAAGCAGTAATTCTATTTAGGGGAAGTATATGGAAATCGGGGTTCCCAAGGAAACAAAAGATAGAGAGTTTCGAGTCGGGTTGAGTCCTTCTAGCGTTAGAGTTTTAAAAGAAGCAGGTCATAATATCTTTGTCGAAACTTCTTCTGGTGCTGGTGCTGGATTTACAGATGATGATTACGTAAGTGCAGGCGCAACAATTGTTACCGGGTCGGATGCTTGGAATCGTGAATTGATTGTCAAAGTTAAAGAACCTTTAGAATCTGAGTATAAATTTTTGCAGAAAGGGCAATTACTATTTACTTATTTACATTTAGCAGCAAATAGAAAATTAACCGAACATTTAATTGACTGTGGCGTTACGGCGATCGCTTACGAAACTGTAGAGCAAGCGGGTGCGAATAAATTACCTTTGCTTACTCCGATGAGTATAATAGCCGGTCGTCTTTCGGTGCAGTTTGGTGCCAGGTATCTTGAAAGTCAACAAGGTGGTAGGGGGGTACTTTTAGGAGGAGTTCCCGGAGTCAAGCCCGGTAAAGTGGTAATTTTAGGTGGTGGTGTTGTCGGTACCGAAGCCGCGAAAATTGCCGTCGGCATGGGTGCTACAGTACAAATTTTAGATATTAACGTCGAACGCTTATCTTATTTAGAAACCTTATTTGGTTCCAGAGTTGAACTACTTTACAGCAATTCCGCCCATATTGAAGAATCAGTTCCTCAAGCAGACTTATTAATTGGTGCAGTTTTAGTCTTAGGAAGACGAGCGCCTATTCTAGTATCTCGCGAATTGGTTAAAAAGATGAAGCCCGGTGCGGTAATTGTAGACGTTGCAGTCGATCAAGGTGGATGTATTGAGACTTTACGCACCACATCCCATACAAATCCAGTTTATACAGAACTTGGAGTAGTCCATTACGGCGTTCCAAATATGCCGGGTGCCGTACCTTGGACTGCAACTCAAGCATTGAATAATAGTACATTACCTTACGTGCGGCAGTTAGCGAATCAACGAGTCAAAGCATTCGTTAATAATCCAGCATTAGCTAAAGGATTAAATGTAGATCGCCATAAAATCGTGCATCCAGCCGTACAGTCAGTATTTCCAGATTTGGTTTAGTTTTAAATTAAGATGCCCGCACCCTCGAAGGGTAGGGCTACAACTACCAAGCCCACCTGCGTGGGCTAATTTTTTTGTAGGGTGCGTTAGGCTTAAAATAATGTTGTTTTAAATCAAAAATTCACATAGCCGTAACGCTAAATCAAAATGACAAACTTCAACATAAATCAACCATTAAATACACAATTGGTAGAATCTTTAGTACAAGTGATTCTTTCTCTTTCTCCAGCAGAGCAAGCTTTATTACAATCAAAACTACTTAGCAATATTCCATATCCTTCAAACAACGAATTTGTTCATCTTGTCGAAAGTGGTGGTTCATTGGAATTTCTTAATGATGAACCAGATATATATAGAATGACGGACACAGAAGCGATTTAATGACTTTGAATCATAGAGGGGTTTTCGCTTAAATAAACTACACTTCAGGAAACCTCACCTCCTTGTCAACGAGAGAGATGAGCTTAAACTTCCACACCTTGCAAAATCCCCACAATTACTTTTGCTAAATCATCCAAATCATCGGGAAATTTAAACAAATTAATATCTTGAGTTATTATCTGTTGAATTCTATCTAATTTACCAAATCTCCACACATCACCAATCGTCACCGCACCATAATAAATATCTTGTTCCTCAACTTGCGATAAAGCAATTAATTCAACCGCTAATTGAGTAAAACCTCTAGTTAAATCGTCGTTTTTCGCTTCGATAACTAAAAATTTATTTTTTAATTGTAATAAATAATCTAAATTTCCTTTTAATATATTGCTGACTCTGAGCGGATATTCGATTCGCATTTTGCATTCACAATAGCGAATCACTTCTAACAGCAAAGGTGACACCAAGGTTTCTCTCCTTGCAGTTTCATTGCTTAAACTTACAAAAGGTAAAATATCTCTGATTTTCTGCTTCAATTCTAACGTTCGCTGTAATTCTTGAGTAGTTTTAGGTAAGGTTAGTTCTTTTATAACCAGCGTATAGTCAAATTCAGCTAAAATCTCATCGGGTTCGTAAGCTAATTCAAAATAAGAAAGAAAAGTATAATCTCTACCTTCCTCTAAAATTTTCCTTTTCGCTATCAAAAAGCCTCCTTTCTCTTTATTCTATCATCAGCGTTCGGTGAAATTGCAAATAAGAAATAAACCTATAATCATTAACTTAATAGGTAATTGCGGCAAAATTTAAACTAAATTATATTCTAAATTTTAGAAGCTGGAAGCGCATATTGTTGAGTTGGAATTATTTGAACTTGAAAATTTATTGGTCTTTTCAATTCTGATTGTAAAAAATCGTGAACTTCGCTCATCTGTTTCTGTGTAATCGAACCAAAAGGAGCGGCTACTTCCATATCAACAAAAAGTTGCTCTCCTTCTCCTCGCCGTACTTTAATGCTTCTAATCTTGGTATTAGAAAAAGTTTGAGTTTTATTGTAGAGTAAATAAGAAATTTGGCGGCGAGCTTGTTCTTGAACCAGTAATGTTTGTAACGAAAAAGTTAGAGGTAAACCGAGGATAATTACTGATATAATCGATACGGTCAAACCCTGACGAGCCTTGATTAGGGAACCGTAACCTTGTGATAAAAATACTATTGCACCACTAAAAATAATGCCAGTTAAGTTAGCTAAAAACAGCAGACTAGAACCTACGGCAACCGACTGTGAATTCATTGCCAATCCGATACCAACGACGCTTAAAGGTGGAACTAAGGCAACCGCGATCGCAACTCCGGGTAATGCATCAGAAATGCTTTTACGCGATTTTGCATAAGCTCCAGCCGCACCTGCTGCTAAAGCTACTCCCATGTCGAGTAAAGTGGGACTGACTCTTCCCGCGATTTCCGAACCTAAAGTTCTAATCCCGACTAGTTTGGCAATTATAATTGAGATAACGACAGTTAATAAAACACCTTTAATTAAAGTAAAAACCGAACGCTTTAAAAGACGTTGGTTTCCTGCCACTATACTATAGGCGATCGCAATTATCGGTCCCATCAAGGGTGCAACGATCATCGCGCCGATAATGGTTGCTGCGCTATTTGCCAAAAGTCCGAAAGTTGCAATTACACCAGATAGTGAAAGCAAAACATAAAAGCTGGTTGAAGGAACCGCACCCCTCCACAAACCACGGTTAAGTCCCGCAATTTGCATTGGTTTCTCAGCCAACCAGGGCCAATCTCCACTGTTACTTTCCCACAGCCATGAAAATTTTTGCTTGCTCCAACCACCAAATTTTTTTATCAGCAGCAGCATTGATGATATATTGCCTTTATTTTAAATATAGGAATAAATGCACTTAAGTAAGTCGCCAGAAATAAAACCAACTACGTAACAAAATTTAAAAAGCTTGAAACGGTTGTGATTGCTTCGTCGTACCTCCTCGCAATGACGAAACACAGTTATATTTTATTACGCTCACCTACTTAGTTATAATTCAACCAGATTTATTAACAAGTAACTATCTCGCCGAAGATAGAACTAAATATTAATTTATTTTGTTTTTTCTCAGTCTGAAGATATTTGTAAATAAACAAAAATTCGACATCGCCAACCCGAAAGTCAACAATGTCGAAATCAAATCTATTTAGGATATTTTAGAAAAAATAAAAAAATTAGAACTTAATTCCCAACTGTCCGTTAATACCGCGACGTGTATTGTAACCAGCACCAACAACCAAGTTTTTGGTAGGGCTTACTTGTACGCCACCCGAAAGCGAAACACCTTTACCTTCGGTGTAGTATCCTACCCCAACATAAGGAGAAACCTTTGGTAAAGGAAGAAATTGCAGTACATCGACACCAACAGCACCGTCTTCACCTACTCCCAATTCTGCACCGTAATTTAAAGCCTTTGCACCAACAGCATAGGTAACATCACCATCTTTAGAACCAACAGATACCCAAGGTTGAGGTACTATTTGAGCATCAGCACGTTGAGGTGCAAATAAAGCGAGCAAACCCAAAGACGCAACTAATGTTTTACCGATAAAAGGTATTTTCATTTTTAATTCCTTCACACCTATAAAATAATTGGATTTATTCGTAACTAACTTACAGTGACGGATATTACATCATTTGTGTCCCAAGTGAGGGAAGTTTTTTAGAAAGATAGGGAGAGGGGGAGAGGGGGAAGAGGGGGAGTTAGGAGTTAGGAGTTAGCAGTTATGAGTTTAATATAGTGCGAGCATCTTGCTCGCTTGAGACAATTACCAATTACCAATTACCAATTACCAATCCCCCATGCCCTATGCCCCATGCCCAATCCCCCATGCCCCATGCCCAATTACTAATTCTAAAACTTTCTCGACCATTCATCTTTCCATCTTTCTACCACGACTTTGGTTTGAGTAAAAAATTCTACTGCGTGGTTTCCTTGTCCGTGTAAGTCTCCGAAAAAGCTTTGCTTCCAACCGCTGAAGGGGAAGAATGCCATTGGTGCTGCAACCCCGATGTTTATACCGATATTTCCGGCTTCTGCTTCGTAGCGAAATTTACGGGCTGCTGCTCCGGATGTGGTAAATAAACAAGCCATGTTTCCAAATTGGCTGTTGTTTACTAAGGAAATCGCTTCATCAATATTGTTGACGTGCATTAAACTTAATACCAGACCAAATATTTCTGTATGGGCAATTTCGCTTAAGGGATTTACATCTTGTAAAATTGTTGGACGGATAAAGTAACCTTGTTCGTAACCGGATATATGCGGATTTCTACCATCAACTAGTAGAGAAGCACCCGATGACACACCTTTTTCAACTAAACCTTCAATCCGCGTTTTACTTCCAGCATTAATCACGGCTCCCATTTGTACGTTATCTTCCAAGCCGTTACCTACAATTCTGTTATTTGCAACTTCTGCGATCGCTTGAGTAAAAGTTTTCTTGGCTTCCCCTACAGTTACTGCCACCGAAGCCGCAAGACACCTTTGCCCCGCACAACCAAAAGCACTATCGGCAGCGATGCGGGTTGTCATTTCCATATCTGCATCGGGTAAAACGATAATCGGATTTTTTGCACCACCTTGAGCTTGCATCCGTTTACCATTCGCCGCACCCCAACTGTAAATATATTTGGCGACAGCTGTGGAACCAACAAAACTAACTGCTTTAATTTGTGGATGTTCTAAAATTGCGTCTACAGTTTCTTTGGTGCCGTTTACCAAATTCACCACACCTTTGGGTAAACCAGTTTGCTCTAATAACTCAAAGATTTTCTGCATTGTCAGCGGAACTTTTTCCGAAGGTTTGACGATGTAGGTATTACCGCAAGCGATCGCATAAGGTAGAAACCAAAAGGGAATCATCCCCGGAAAGTTGAAAGGACAAATCGCCGCACACACCCCCAAAGGTTGACGAATCATCATTTCATCAATTCCCCGCGCAATATCTTCCAGGTTAGTTCCCTGCATCATCATCGGAATACCGCAAGCAACTTCTACGTTTTCGATCGCGCGGCGCATTTCACCTCTCGATTCTGCCAAGGTTTTGCCGCATTCAAGGGTGATTGTACGAGCAATATCTTCTAAATGTTCTTCTAGTAAGTATTTAAGTATGAATAAATATTGCACTCGTTGTGTCGCGGGCATACGTCGCCAAGACTTGAAAGCTTCTGCTGCTGCTGAGGCTGCTTCATTTACTTCCGATTTTGGTGATAAAGGTACTTGGGCAAGCACTTCTGCTGTCGCTGGGTTGACAACTTCAAGATGTTCGGTTGCAGCCGATGTTTGCCATTTACCATTGATGTAATTGGAAAGAGTATTCATAGAGATGGTAGATGCAAGGGATATCAATATATTATTCTCTTTCTGTTAGAAGATTATCAAGGAAAACAAAAACCTTATTAGACGCACAGAGCGCAGAGGAAGAAGTAATTCTTTTTAGTTTCTTACAAGTCTGTTATACCGTGGGAATTATATAAGGTACTGTACCTAAAATTCCGTCGAGAAGTATTTCAAATTTGAGCGATAAAACTGTAGAAATGGATAAGTTTAGTAATTAAATTGCCGATCTGACTTTTGACAACCAGCAGCTAAATAGTCTATCAATATTAACCGTAGTTACTAAACTAACCCTCGGAACAAAAACAAGAGCCGGAAAGTCTGTTGATAACGATCTAATATATCAGTTGAAATTAGTCATGGAACCATTCATTTATATAAGCGTCTGAAAATAATTTAGCTAATAATAATACATGAAAAAATTTTTTCTTATCGGATAATACTGATATTTTTTCCGGATAATACATAGAAAAACTGAAAACTGTATTCAAGTAAATATTCTGCTCGCTCGGAAAACATACACATGAAATTACGCTTTTTATTACTTAGCGCTATTAGCAGTGTTGTGCTGTTGTCCTCTCCATTAAATGCGGCTAACTTTCAATCATGGCATTTTAATCCTACAAGAAATCAACTCGATTTAACTACTGATTCGGGAGTTCAACCGACAGCATTTTTAATTAATAATCCCACGCGACTTGTAATTGATTTACCCGGTACGCATTTGGGTAAAGATACGATTCGTCAACAATATAACACCGCAGTCAAAGAAATTAGGGTCGGAAAAGTTGATGATAAAACTACTCGGTTGGTAGTTGAATTAGCTCCAGGTTATACAGTTTCCCCTGACAAACTATTAGTTCAAGGTGATACTTCTTCCCATTGGACAGTTAATTTCTCATCTATCGATCGCGGAACCCTCAGTTCTAATCCGAATGCTGGTGAAGTACAAATTCCCGTGCGGTTTCCTAATGCTTCCTCGTTCGCGGGAGTTGTTCCTTTAGGAAGTCAAATACCGCAACTCTATTCTCAAGTTAAAAGTTTAATGTCTCGCTACAGTTATTTAGATCCAGGAATGTTTTTCTTGGATTTGGAAACGGGAGATTATTTAGACATAAATGGAGAAAAGTCATTTCCCGCAGCTTCCACAATTAAACTTCCGCTTTTAATTGCTTTATTTGAAGAAGTAGACGCGGGTAGAGTCAACCTGAACGAAACTGTAGTCATGCGGCGCGATTTGATGACTGGAGGTTCGGGAGTAATGCAGTATAAACGTGCAGGAACTAAGTTCAGTCTGATGGAAACCGTCACCAAAATGATTACTATTAGCGATAATACCGCTACTAATATGGTTATCGATCGCTTGGGTGGTAAAGCTAGATTAAATCAGCGGTTCCGTAATTGGGGACTGCAAAATACTGTAATCCGCAATCTACTCGGCGATTTTAAAGGAACTAATACTACTAGCCCTAAAGATTTAGCAAGGGTAGGAGCATTGATTTCTAATAATTTGTTATTGAGCAGTACCAGTCGCGCCAAAGTTTTAGATATTATGTATCGCGTCGAGAATAAAGCTTATTTAGGAGCAGGTATTGGTAAAGATGCAAAATTTGCTCATAAAACAGGAACTCTGGGAATTGTTCTTGGTGATGCAGGTATTGTGACAATGCCAAACGGTAAGCGTTATTTAGCCGGTATGATGGTACGAAGACCTTTTGGTGATGCCCGCGCTAAGTCATTTATTAACCAAGTTTCTCGACTGGTTTATGGATATATTAATAAACCTCAAGTAGGCAGTTTACCGAAATAAGTTTCTGTCTGAGTTTATATATTTTATTTTTTAGAGATGGGGCGTAATATGCTCCGTCTTTATTCGTTTTTGGAGAAAATTAATCTCATTCCGGCAGAAGATTACTGATTTAAAAAACCGTAGAGAGCGCAGAGGGAAAGATCCCCCTAAATCCCCCTTAAATAAGGGGGACTTTAACTCCGATCCCCCCCCTTAGAAAGGGGGGCTAGGGGGGATCGAAACGTTATGGCGCAGCTTTAGAAGACTTGTACGGTATTTTCTAAGGGGAGAGAGGATAATCCGAGAATTGCGCTTTTAACGATACTCTCTAAACATCCTCTTAGAAATATCTGTCGTCATTTGGGGAATTATAAATTTAATAACCTTAGTCCCGCTCATAGTACTTTAGTACTATAAAAGCAATTTTCAAATTATGCAGTTACTTCAGATTAGTGCATCGGATTTACAAAGATTTTTAGAAACACCCGAAGAATTACTGAAGGAATCGGAGGAGGTACAGATTGCGATCGCAACATTCCCCGACACTCCCCGCAGTCTTTTAGCGGTTTTGGTTAACAGCGATTATTCCTCAGTTGTGGAAGCTGCAAGTTTACACGTTAATTGGGCGGGTGAAGTAACGGGAGATTACCAGCAAGTTGTTTCGGAAGTGCTGCAAAATCTGGATTTAGGACAAAATGACAGATTAGCGGTGGAGTTGATCGAATTTGCTCCCGTAGCTCCCTGTTTTTTAAGCGAATGGGTTCCCGTGAGTCGGTTGATTCAAGGATTGCAAAATGAATATATGCCGTTGCGGTATAGGTTGCAGTTGTTGGAAAGGTTGGCTGGGGAGAAGAAATTAGAAGCACGTTTGGTAGTTGCGGAATCTTCAGAAGCACCATCGTTATTAGAATTGTTAGCGGGGGATTTAGAATTAGCGGTACGTTTGACGGTGGAGTGTAATAATAATTGTCCGTTGGAAGTAGTTGAGTTGGTGAAGAGTCAGCATGGTGTAGCCAGCGATTGGGATGCTGATGTTGAGCGGTTGAGGGAATTGGGGGAAAGTCGTTGGAGTTGGATCGGGTTAACGGTTGCTCAAAATCCCTTTGCTCCGGAAGATGTATTGATGAAGTTGGCGAGGGATGAGGAGTTTAAGATTCGGTTGGCTGTGGCGAAGAATCCGGGAGTGAGTGCGGAAGTTTTAGCTGTTTTAGCGGAATCGGATAAGGAAATTAAAGCTGCTGTTGTCGAACATCCAAATATTAGTGAAGAGACATTACATCAGTTGTTTTCGGATTATAAAAATGTAATTCAAAACCGGAATGATTTACCAGTTAGTGTTTTGGAGAGGTTTTTTCAGGAAACGTTTACAGAAAATACACTGCCTTGGAAATACAAGTATGATTATTTTTTATTGAGACAGCCAAATACACCGACATGGATTTTAGCTGAATTGGCGAATGTTGATTTGGAAGCATTGCGAGCAGAGAGATTAGAGCAAGAAATTCGAGCAAACTCGACTCCGGGAATTTCTAATAAATGGGTTGAGGATGATATTAGATATTTAATAGATGTTGCCAAGCATCCGCAAGTTTCAGCAGAAATTTTGGAAAAATTGCTTGAATATCCAAATATTAAAGTCAAGTTGGCTGCTGCTTTGAATCAAAAGACTTCAGAAGCTTTACGAATACAGTTGTTAGAAGAGTTGATAAATAATGGGGAGAAAGACATTATTGATGTTATTGCTGGTAATTCTCATACTCCCCTTGGAATTTTAGACCAGATAGCCGATAAATTGACTCCGTTAAATCAAATGACGGATACACTAGCTAAATTTATGTACGCTTTATCTAATAATACGTTTAACGATGCGGAAAACTTATTAGGTCGGATTCGAGACTTCATTGCTACTTATCAATCTCCAGAACAAACATTATTTTGGTTGCGACAAGATGCTGCATTCAGTACAGCAATTTTAGAAAACTGGAACCAATTATTAGCTTCTTTGAGTGATTCAGAAACTCAAGCTTTACAACAGCTAGGTTATTTTATAGCAAGTGCTTGTGGTTTAGGAGGAGGATTTCCACCCCAAGATATGCAATGGTTAGGTTCGGAAGCTTTTAATTCTGATGGTACATTAACAGCAAATTTTATTCTTTACGGACTTTTGACTTGCGGTAATTCAGGATTCAAAGGTGATGGTGAGCATCGAGCAATTGCTGCGGGTTTAATTAGCAATCCTAATACTCCTTTATCGTTGCGAGACAGTTTACTAAATCAATTTACCGAACCTGCAAATAGCGAAGGAAAATATCGACACGATTATGATGTTCGCATAGCGATCGCCTACAATCCTCAGACTTCAGAAGAGCAGCGTATCGAATATTTGCAACAAGCGCTTTCCTGTGGAGACTTTAACGTTCAAGAAAGAATTGCCAAAAATCCTCAAACACCAATATCTGTATTAGAATTCATTGCTCAACGTCGTAGAGGTGCAATTCAAGACGTTATCAAGAATCCTAATGCTCCCGTTGCTGTTCTTAGACAAGCTGCTGAAACAGATAATTCCTATACTCTAAGATTAGTTGCGGAAAATCCCAATACTCCAAGGGATTTACTTAGAAAGCTTGCTTCCGGTCATAATTTAACTAAAAATCCTAGTCTAAGCCGTTTTGATATTTATAAAATTGAACTAGAAATGCAAAGCGAGCGTGAAAATTACGAAGGATTGGAATTGGTAACGAAACCAAATAGTAATTACGATGCTTTTTCACAAACCAACAACCAACAAACCCCAACTCTTCAAAGTCTCCCCCGAATTTACAACCCCGACACCGACGACTTACCAAATTTACTCGCAGAATACGCTCAATCAAACAACGCTTTCGTCAGGTTTGTAACTCTACTTCATCCCGTCACACCAGAAGAAATATTAAATCAAGCAGCAAATTCTGCTTCTTGGTTGGAAAGATATGCAGTTGCACAAAACCAATCAACACCTGAAGAAATACGCTCAAGACTTGCTCGTGATGGTAATCGGATTGTTAGAGCAGCAGCGAATCAAAGTTTATAAAATCTGATATCTTGCACCATTCTTAAAAAGCCTTCACAACCGCCTTGAAATTAATTTCAAGGCTGATATGCAAAGTACGTTAAAACGCACTATAAACCTTACCCAGTCTGATTTATCAGACTTTGACTATAAGCCTGGGAATTTATTCCAAGGCGTTAATGTAAATGATGTTAAGTCTTCATCCACCAAATATTTATTTTAATCCAAAAACCCAAATTTATGAACCCTTCAACAACCCAACTCCTAGCAACCGTCGAAGTTCTACTACAAGAAGAAATAATCTGTCGTCTTCCTTCTAATCACACATCCCAATGGCAACCTTTCTACTGGGAATCTTCCGTAAAAGCAGAATTCAACCCAATATCTCTACTTTACGCTCAAGGTTGGATGAGAAATACAGATATTGAAATAGCTATTAATAATTGGCAAGAAATAGAACAAATGGGTATTCCCACGCTGGAAGAATATAGTTCTTATGCTGAAAGTGTTTTTGAGTATGAAGAAGACGAAGTAGATAGAAAATCCCCAGAATTCCAACAGCGCAAAAATATCTATCAGCAGCTATCAAACCTTTTAAAATCCAACTTACAAAATTTACAGGTTTATCAATTTAGTTGTTCGGCAGATTATTCCTGTTTTGCGATCGCCGGACAACTTGATGATGAAAGCTGGATTTGCGTCACTTCTACCGTACCCCAAGAAACTCCAGATTTTAGCGATATAATAGTTACCCAAAATAATACAGAAGTGTTGCCAAATAAACCAAAAACAGATTTAGAATCTCAAATTAATAAAATTATTCAATCTTTAACACCAGTTTTAACTTACGGACATTATGACGGTGGTTACGAACAAACTTATCACCATCAAATTATTTATCAAACTGCTTCTACAAAAGAAACAGCCCTTAAAAATGCTTTAATTAAATCTGGATTTCTCAAAACTGGTAAATTTCAAAGTTTTTACCCAGATAATCAAGATGATATTTTTTATTGTGATGGTTCTGAAGAAGAAGGAGAAGAACTATACAATAAATATCAGCATTTAAATTCGTTTATCAAAGCCAAATTTCCCGAATTAACCATGTATACCTTCCGCTTTTGGGATTATACACAGATATTCATCGTCGGTGAATCAGCAGAAAATGACCGAGTTGGTTTGAGACTCACTAGCGAATTTGATTACAATCCTTGATTCGTCGATGGTGCGTGACGCTATTACTCTTTTAATTACGAACCAAATTTAATCAATGCGTCACACACCCTACTTAAACCCACGGAGGTGGGTTTTGCTTGTGTAGCCGCGATTTTAATCGCCAGGTGCAGCATATTCAATCGCCAGGTTAATTCACCCCAGTTTACCGATGGTGCGTGACTTAAACCCCTGCCACGGTGGGTTTTGCCTGTGTAGCCGTGATTTTAATCGCCAGGTGCGGCATATCCAATCGCCAGGTTTCTCACCGTAATAACTGGGATTGCTATGTCCTGACGGACACGCTTCGCTAACGTCGTTCCTCCTCGCAATGACTGTTGGTGCGTGACACTACAACCCTTTCAATTACCAAGCTAATTTAATAAGAGCGTCACACACCCTACAATCTATTCCCAATTACCCATTACCAATTCCTTGCTTTAGACACCTATTACCATTTATTCTAGATATAACAAATTAATCAATTATTAAGAACAGGGTGAAGTATCAAAATTAATGCGTATGTTAACCGCTTTCCGCTTTCGTATTTTCTTAAAAACTTATATAAATCGGGATATGTAAACTTCTGCAATAAATACCCATCTCTAAGCAAAACCCACTGTTAACAAGTCATTGCCTTATTTATACTCAATTAAAAATTATTTTAATTGGTAGTTCTTCGTATATCTATAATTACCCCAGATATACTAAGCTGCTATAGATAAAAACTAATACACTTCCTAGAAAATAATTATAACGAAACCTTACCTAAAAAACAAAACTTGTGTTAGAAGCTTTTATCCTTGCAACAGTATTATGCGGATTTTTCGGCATCATCTTTAAAAAAAATTTGGTGATGAAAATCGTGGCGATGGATGTGATGAGTACTGGGGTGATTGCCTATTATGTGGCGATCGCATCTCGGAATGGTTTGTTTACACCAATTTTTTCGGGTGTGGAGAATCGTGCTTATGCCGATCCAGTTCCTCAAGCGGTAATTTTAACGGCTATTGTAATTGGCTTTTCAATTCAAGCTCTGATGTTGGTTGGTGTAATGAAGTTGGCTCGGGATAATCCCACTTTGGAAAGTAGTGAAATTGAGAAAAATAATACACCGTCATGAACATCTTTACCATTGTTTGGGCAACTCTGCCGTTTTTTTTAGGATTCACTATCTATCTGATTCCCAAACTCGATCGCTATCTGGCATTGTTGGGGACGGTTGCATCCTTTGCTTATGCATTAACATTATTTATTCAGCGATCGCCATTAACGTTGGAATTAGTTGATAATTTTGGCGTAACTTTATCTGTTGATGAGTTAAGCGGTTATTTTATCTTAACTAATGCTTTGGTAACGGCTGCGGTTATTTTATATTGTTGGCGCAGCGATAAATCATCTTTTTTCTACACTCAAGCTATTATCGTGCATGGCAGCGTCAATGCAGCATTTGCCTGTACGGATTTTATTAGTTTATATGTGGCTTTGGAAGTCAGCGGGATTGCAGCATTTTTGTTAATTGCCTATCCCCGCACCGATCGCTCGATTTGGGTGGCTTTACGTTATTTGTTTATCAGCAATACGGCAATGCTGTTTTATTTAATCGGTGCGGTGCTGGTTTATCAAGCTACTCATTCCTTTAATTATCTTGGTTTGGGTAAAGCTCCACCAGAAGCTTTGGCTTTAATTTTTGTCGGGCTTTTAGTTAAGGGAGGGGTTTTTGTATCGGGATTGTGGCTGCCTTTAACTCATGCGGAATCCGAAACTCCGGTTTCGGCTTTGCTATCGGGGGTTGTAGTTAAAGCTGGAGTTTATCCGATGGTGCGGTGTGCGTTGATTGTCGAAGATATAGATCCGATTGTTAGGAGTTTCGGAATAGCAACCGCTTTTTTAGGAATAATCTACGCTTTATTTGAAAACGACACTAAGCGGGTATTAGCTTCAAGTACGATTTCCCAATTGGGTTGGATTCTGGCAGCACCTTTATATGGAGGATATTATGCTTTAGCGCATGGTTTAGCAAAGTCGGCGCTGTTTTTGACTGCTGGTAATTTACCCAGTCGTAGCTTAAAGGAATTGCAAAATAAACCGATTAATACTGCAACTTGGATTGTTTTAGTTGTAGCGAGTTTATCAATATCGGGTTTTCCCTTGTTGACGGGGTTTAGTGCCAAAGCTTTGACGATGAAGAATTTACTGCCTTGGCAAGACATTGCGATGAATGTTGCCGTTGTGGGAACGGTAATAGTATATGCCAAGTTTATCTTTTTACCGCATGAAGAAGGAGATAAACCAAAGCCCGGTTTTTGGGCTGCGATCGTGCTTTTGTTGGGTTGGTTGATTACGGCTAATGTTCTTTATCTCGAAGCATATACCATCAACAATATTGCCAAAGCATTTATAACTTTAGCTGGGGGTTGGTTGCTGTATTTCTTGATATTTAAACGCACCGCTTTGAAATTACCCCACGTACTTGAAGAGTTTGAGCATCTGATCGGTGTAATGAGTTTAATTGCAATTTTACTATTTTGGATGGCATTTTCATGGTTGGGAATCTCATATTAAGACTAACTATCTGGTTTCTGCTCACATCTGATTTGAGCGTTGCCAATATCATCATCGGTGTAATTATTGCTTTTGCTTTACCTCGTGGCTATCCATCTAGAGAAGTATTGAAAGATTGGTTAACTGTATTAGGTAAAATTGTTCTGGCAATTCCCCAAGCTTATATTGAAGCCTTTGAAATTATTATTCGTCCCCATAATCATGAAGATGTAATTTTAGAAGAAATTCCACCAAAGCGATCGCCACGGTTAATTTTTCTAGATATCTTTCTAATTACCTTTACACCGAAAACCATTGTTTATAAATACCGCCAAGATGGCTGGTATGAAGTACACCGAGTGCTACCGAAGAGGGCAGAATAGTGAATATAAATATAAATCTGATAATTTTATTTGCCATGCTTCTAGCTTTGCTTATACCCATCTACGAAGCTTGGAAGGATGAAAATATCTGGCAGACAATGCTGGCATTTGCGAGTATTTCCACCAAGACAGCCATCATCGCTTTGATGATATCCGTAATCCGGGATGATTGGATGATTGGCGTAGTTGCAGTACTTATCCTCAGCGTCGGTGATGCCGGAATAATGTTGTTAGCACATATACTCAAACGTTTAAGAGAAACATGATAAATATACTTAGCTATATCTGTATTGGTGTAGGAATTTTCTTTTGGTTTTGGGGTACTTTTCCTTTGTTGGGGAAGCGCTCCGTTTTATTTAAATTACACAGTCTTTCTGTCGCAGATACCCTTGGTTCAATTGCCATTGTTTTCGGATTGCTGTTAAAAAGACCATCAGAATGGACGCTGCTTGTTCTTGCCATCATCACCTTAGCAATTTGGAACACCATGCTCGGTTACGTTTTAGCTTACTGTTCCGGTGAAGGAGACGAAAATGAACGAAAATCTTGATATTTATCTTTATATTATCGTTGCTCTGCTCCCCTTAACCTCCTGCTTGGTGGTACTTCAAGTTAATCCCTACCATGCTTTAGCGCTAAGGGGAATATTAGGTGCGATCGCAGCTTTAGTTTATGCGGTTTTAGGTGCTGCGGATGTCGCTTTAACCGAAGCGTTGATGGGTACATTGTTGGCAATTACCCTGTATGCCGTAGCCGTGCGATCGTCCTTAGTCTTGCGTGTAGGATTACTTGCAGATGCAGCACATCATCTCGAACAAGAACCAGCTTTTATAGACTTAACCGCTGACTTCCGCAAAATTTTAAAAAAGCGTCATATGCGATTGGAATTAGTACCTTATAACGATATTCATGCTTTACAGCGAGCTTTGAGTGAAAAAGAAATCCACGCCACCTGTACCCATCATTTAGATGTGGACATGCCATTACGAACTACAATTCGTATTCAGCGGATCTATGACATCATGCAAACCGAACTTGCATCCCCTCAAACGGTTTTGAATTACGCCAATTCAATAGATATAAATTTACCTAAATTCGAGGAGCAGCGTTTATGAAATGGATATATATAGTTGCTGGAATGGCGTTATTTGTAAAAATGTTGCTCGTAGCAAATCCAGAAGCAGATTTATCTATATCGATTGTCCAAGCAGTCGTACAAGATAGCGGAGTACCCAATGCAGTCTCTGGTATCATCTTTCGGAATCGGCTTTACGACACTATTTTTGAAGTCGTAGTATTTACAATTGCCATCATGGGAGCCACCTATATGCTGGCAAACGAAAGACCATTTTGTACGATTTATCATTTTACAGATAAACCTTCAATTATATTAGCCCGGTTGGGTGCGACAATTTCAGCTTTAGTAGGTATCGAACTAGCAATTCGCGGACATCTCAGCCCTGGTGGTGGTTTTGCTGCGGGAGTTGCTGGTGGTACGGCGATCGGCTTAGTAGCGATAACCTCCTCCTCAGAATGGATGCAGGCAATTTATAAGAAATGGTACGCTTCAAAATGGGAGAAGGTTTCGGTATTGGTTTTTATTATATTGGCTGTAGTTAAACTATCTGGATTTGAGTTACCGCATGGGGAATTAGGTACATTCTTTAGCGGTGGGGTTTTGCCTTTATTGAATTTTTTGGTTGCTATCAAGGTTGCCTTGGGTTCTTGGGCAGTCCTTTTAACCTTTATTCATTATCGAGGGATATTGTGAAAATGGGTATGGGCATGGGGCTACCTCCCACCTACGGTGAATGGGCATTGGTAATTGGTTATAGAAAACAAGCAGGGATGCCCATCCCACAAGAGATTGAGAGTTTTTCTTGTAGGGGAGGCAAAACGCGGTGTGGATTTTCCTCCCGCGTTATTGCCGTTGTGTGACGCTTTAATTAATTTTCTGCATAATTAGAATTTTTCTAGCGTCACGCACCATCTTTTATTAATCCTCTCCACTTCTTCCCTCAGCGTACTCTACGTAATTACAAAAAATTAAACCTTTTCTCCTTAACATTCCCTATAACAAGATCGATTTAAAATCATAAAAAACAACATTTATCAATCCACATAATAATGGCATTTTGTCAACTACATAAAAATAAATGCTTGAAGCTGTATTTTTTATAACTAACAACTTTACAAAAGTTAATTTTTAAAGCCGCTCAAAAACTTTTTTTAAAATTATTTTTCAGCGTTGTAACACGTTTTTTATCTCTTTTGAGGTTAATTAATGGCTTCTATCAAGTTCTTAACCTCAAATTTTTAAAATAGACAATATCATGCGCTACAGATTGTACAAATTCCATATTACACCCAAATGGACTGTAATCTCGTTCGTAAATAGGAATCTTTTTCGACTATTCCGAAGTTCATATTTTTGTAAACTAAATATTACAAATTATGTATGCAGAAATTTTATCTATTTTCTTTTATTTAGTTAATTTGATTTCAATTTACTTATATTTGGCTCAAAAATTTCTGCTTTCTTAGAAATATCTCCCTTCTCCTGGGGAATCTAATCGTTTATTAATCAAACTTTTGACAATTCGCCATTTAGTAGTATTTTAGTACTATAAAAGATAAATTTAAAATTATGCAGCCACTTCAGAGAGTAAGTACAGGGGATTTACAAAGATTTTTAGATGCTCCCGAAGAATTGTTGGGGGAATCGGAGGAAATGCAAATGGCGATCGCCTCATTTCCCGATACACCCCGCAGTCTTTTGCAGGTTTTGGTTAACAGCGATTATTCCGCAGTTGTGGAAGCATCTCGTTTACACGTTAATTGGGTGGGTGAAGAAAGGGAAGATTATCGGGAAGCTGTCTCGGAAGTGTTGCGAGATCGGGATTTGGGAGAGAATGACAGGTTAGCCGTGGAGTTGATGAAATTTGCTCCCGTACCTCCGGAATTTTTGAGTGAATGGATTCCGGTTAATAAGTTGATTCAGGGATTGAAAAATGAATATATGCCGTTGCGGTATCGGTTGCAGTTGTTGGAAAGGTTAGCGCAAGAAGGGGAATTAGAAGCACGGTTGCAGGTTGCGGAATCTTCGGAAACTCCGGTTTCATTGTTGGAATTGTTAGCTGGGGATTTGAATTTAGCGGTACGGTTAGCGGTGGAATTTAACGATAATTGTCCGTCGGATGCGATCGATTTGGTGAAGAGTCAGCACGATTTGGCTGGGGATTGGGATGCGGATGTTGAGCGGTTGATGGAATTGGGGGAGAGTCATTGGGGTTGGGTGAGGTTGGCTGTAGCGGAAAATCCTTTTGCTCCGGAAGATATTTTGATTAAGTTAGCGAGGGATGAGGAGTTTAGGATTCGTTTGGCTGTAGCGAAGAATCCGGGAGTGAGTGCGGAAGTTTTAGCTGTATTGATGGAAGATGCGGATAGTCAAATAAAAGCTGCGATCGCACAACATCCGAATGCTACGGAAGAGATTTTACATCAGTTATTTTCTGCTCATAGGGGTGTAATTCAGAAGAGGGATAATTTACCCGCGAGTGTTTTAGAAAGGTTTTTTCGGGAAACATTTACGGAAGATACAGTTCCTTGGAAATATGAGCATCGCTATTTTTTATTGAGACAGCCAAATACTCCGACTTGGATTTTAACTGAATTAGCGAATGTTGATTTAGAAGCTATAAGAGCATATAGATCGCAAAATTCAATAATAGTAGGTCTACGTCCCCTAAGTTCTGGAAGACAAGAGATAGATGAAGAATGGCTTTGGGATGATACTGAGTTTATTACGGTTATCATCAAACATCCGCAGGTTTCAAAAGATATTTTAGAACAGCTTGCTCAATATCCTAATCCTTACATCAAACTAGCTATTGCTCAAAGTCAGCAGACTTCTGAAGAATTAAAACTGCTTTTACTAGAAGAGTTGTCTGCTTACCCAAATAAAGAGATTAAAGTAAAACTTGCTGAAAATACTAATACACCCGTACATATCTTACAAACATTAGGAGAAAATGAATTTTATCGACCAAAACTACTACAGGAAATTAGACAAGTATTAGCTTTTAAATATAAAGCCAATGAAAACGAATTTATATACACTCTTGATAAAGCTGTCTTTGATTTGCAGCAAAATATTTTATATCCAGCAGGTAAATCTATTGATATTGAACGTTATATGGAGGTTATTGAAACTCCTGAAATTATAGAAAAAATTATTAATTATGTATCTTTTATGGAAGAAGATGATAGTGATGATGATGAAGAAATTGATATTGATACAAGTTGGTTTTTGGAACGATGGTTTGAAGTATTCCCTGAAATACCTGAAGACTTAGCTCAAAGAATTACAAACAAAATTCTAGAGATTTTAGAAATTATTATTATTTTTGGTTCAAATTTTAATATAGATAATTCCATTGCAGTAGCGTTAATTAGTAATCCTAAAACTCCTGCAAAATTACGAGAGAGTTTAACAAATCAACTTCTGAATAATAATTTTGATGATGGTTATATACTCTTAAAGCTCACTTATAATCCACAAGTTACTCAAGCAAAACAAATAGAGTGTTTTCAAAAAGCTATTGCTATTCATTCGAGTTATGCTGACTTAATAGCAATGGATACTCGAACTCCTGTCATTTATTTAGAGGAATTATTAGAAAAGGGACTTGGTGGAGTTGGAATTGCAAACAATCCTGCTACTCCCGAATATCTTCTTAGGAAAATTGCAGATGAACATAAACATCTATTAGGAGCGCTTGCCAACAATCCTACTACTCCCGAATATCTCCTCAGAAGAATAGCAGAAGGATGTGATGAAAAGTTGTGGGTAACTCTTGCGGAAAATCCGAATACCCCGGTTGATTTACTGCTTCCCTTTTTAAATGAGGAACCTGAAGATAAATTTCGTCGTTTGAAATTAATTTTTGATTCGGTTACTACAAATCCAAACTTACCTATTTTAACGCGCTATCGCTTATTACTTGAGAACGAAAATTGTGAAAATATTGCTCAAGTAAATGAATTTATGGCTCGTCGTTTTGATAGTCCGTATGCTTTAGCTCTAATTTTAGAAAAAGGCGATCGCAATTCTAAAATAACCGTAGCACGTAATCGTAACACTCCTGCTTCTATTCTCGAACAGTTAGCAAGGGATAGCGATGAAACGATATGTCAAGCGGTAGCGACAAATGCTAGTTTACCTTTCAATACTTTATTAGAATTAGCTCGAAACTCTAGCGCTAGAGTTAAATTGAGTCTAGCTAATAAATCATCTTCAAGAAATACACCACCAACACCTCGACAACTATTAGAAATACTGGCTGAAGATGAATCGGAACAAGTAAGAGCAAGAATTGCAGAACATCCCGATACACCTGTTGATATTTTGGTTAAATTGGCAAATGATTCCAGTCGAGAGGTTAAATCTAGACTTACAGCGAATTTAAATACACCAGTTGAAGTTTTAAATCGTTTGGGATTGGAAGAAAATTTAGTAAATCAGCGCAATCCGAATACACCGGGAATTGTTCTTGCTCAAGCAGTAAGAAATATGAATAGTAAAGCCTTAGCGGATTTTATCAAGCATCCGGTTCAAGGTTCGCAAATGCCACCGGAAACTCTAGCGCAATTAGCAACTAATACAAATTCTTCGGTTCGTTATCGAGTTGCTTGTCATTCTAATACACCAGCTACAGTATTACGACAATTAGCAAGGGATTCTTATGTAGCGACAATTCGAGCAGTTGCAAGTAATAGTAATACCTCTCCCGAAACCTTAGAAGTACTAGCTACCCATCCAGATTTTACTACTCGTCTTGATGTTGCTCGCAATCCCAACGTACCACCACGGGTGCTTGCTCAAATAGTAATGAGTAGTTGTGTTTCTGGTAATCAGCCAAATCAAACGGTTGATATGCTCAAAAGTGCATTTCCCGGAAATAATAATGATGTATTGCAGATAATTGCCAGTAATCCACGTACACCTACAGAAGCATTAGAAATTTTAGCTAGAAGAGAATTTGTTAGTCCGACACCGGAATCAAATTCAATTCTTCCACCAACAACCGATGATTCTGTAGTTCAATCTTTAGCTTATAATCCCAGCTTAACCCCAGAAATACTATCAACTCTGACTCATGATTCAAGCGTTGATGTCAGGAAAATTTTAGTACGTCATCCCAACTTAACCGAAGCATTATGGTTGAGGTTAGCATCAGATGAAGCTGTATCGGTACGGGAAACAGTTGCTTGTTCAAATCAAGCACCCGTAAACATTTTGGAATTATTAGCATCAGACGAAGAAACCGAAGTAAAAGTAAAAGTAGCAGCGAATTCCAATACACCCTTAACTGTATTAGTAACCTTAGCTGGTGATGATTCTCAAGTTCGTACAGCAGTAGCTTCCAATCCCAACCTTTCACCAAGAATACTCGAACAACTTGCAAATGACGAAAAAATCGAAGTACGTCGAGCAGTTGCGAAAAATCCCAATACTCCCGTAAATATTCGTGAAAGCTTGCGAGATTCGGTTTTACCACCTAAAACTCAACAAACCATTTCAACATTAAGCAGTCTTCCCCGAATTTACAACCCCAGCAGCGATGATTTATCAACCGTATTAACAGAATACGCTGAGTCAGATAACGCTTTCGTGCGGTTTGTCACCCTACTTCATCCCGTCACACCAGGGGAAATTTTAAGTCAAGGTGCAAATTCTGCTTCTTGGTTAGAAAGATATGCAGTTGCGGAGAATCAAGCGACATCTTTAGAAGTACGTGAAACACTTGCTGGTGATGGAAATTGGATTGTTAGAGCAGCAGCGAACCAAAGATTATCAAATAGTAATTAAAACCTGAAAAATCAAAAATAAAACATCATGAATAAAGAAACAAAGAAGATTTTAGGGACTTTAGAACTTTTACTAGAATCGTGTCCTTGTATTAATATACCCGGACATGAAGATGGAGGATATATTTACCCGTTTATTTGGGAGACATCCAAACAAGGAGAATTTAATCCGTTTAATTTAAGTATTTCTAAAAGATGGTTAAAGCAAACAGATGATGATGTAATACTTAGTAATTGGCAAGAAATGCAGTATTTGATGTCTTTCCATAGATTTGATTTAGATATGGTTGAAATAAAGCAAAAATCAAGAATAATCCCTGATTTATTTCGACTATTAAGTGATAACTTACAAGAATTAGAATATTTTAATCTTGAAACTGGTTATAATCCGGTTGGCTTAATTTTTGGTAAAACAATCGATGGAGATTGGATAAGCGTTTGTCCTACAGTCTACAGAGAAACACATATTCGACAGGAGCAAATTTCTCGAACTCGACAAAATCAAGAATACAATCTTGAAGAAATAGGAGAAAATACAAAATGCTTAATATCAGAAGTTGAAAGAATTATTTCTAAGTTTGGATCAATCTTTTTAGAAGGTGGTGATATCCATAATTATACTTGCGATCATGATTATCAAATGATTTATGTTGCTGGTAAAACTAAAAAATTAGCAGTGGAGACAATTTTACAAGCTTCAGGAATTTTAGAAATTAGTAAATTTCATAGTTTTTATCCCGACAAGCAATATTTTCAAGAATGGGAATTTGTTGATGAGCTTGAAACACAGGAATTAATGCATCAAAAATACACCCAAATAAATCAATTTTTTAATCAAACTTTTTCTGATGTAATGATGTATAGATTTAGCTTCGGGTATTTAGAAAATATCTACATCATCGGTGAAACAGAAAATAGCGATCGCGCCGGTATTTATATCAAAAGCGAATTCGTTTATAATCCTTAATTTCCCCAACCCACGCAGGTGGGTTTCGCCTGTGTAGCCGCGATTTGAATCGCCAGGTGCGGCTTTCGATTTCACCGCAGTTTGTGTGTGGTTGGTGCGTGACGCTACTATTCTTTTAGTTACTAGCCAAATTTATTCAAGCGTCACACACCCTACAAATAAAAATTATAAATATTCTTAATCGCCAGGTGTATAAGTTTTCAACTAATTCAAAATAATTCAAAATAATAACTTTCATCTAACAACAACCACAATTTATAAAGACGTAGCAGTACGAAGACTCTACACCTAATTGCGTAATTACACCCTTATATCGTCAAAATAACACTTTATATAATATTAATATAAAATTATATTTTTTTTGTTCGTAGTAAGGGATTTATCCCTTATATTTACATCTAAATTTATCTTTATCTAATCAATTTAACAATCAAATTTAATCATGTCATCTACCTTAAATACACTTATCGAAGGTGTAAGTGAAATTCAGCGTGGAAATTTTTCTACAGCTATAGAATTATTAGAGGAATATTGTCAAAACTATAAAACAGACTCCGAAGGTAATTACTCAGAATATATTTACGCTCAGCAACACATAGTCAAAGCTTACGGTTATCTCGGAGACAAAGCCAAAGCAATTCAACGCACTAAGGAATTAGCCACAAATGGACATCCTCAAGTAAGAAAATGGGCTAAACGGGTACTTGCTTATTTATCCCCAGAAGCTTATCAATCGCTACCACAAGAAGTTATTGAGAGCGATAATCAGCCGCTTTGGGATAGTGAATCTGCAAAGTTAGTATTGTATTCAGTAAATGACTATTTAGAATTCGGAAGTAATTCTCATGTTGTAGAAACTTTAGAAACAGCTTGCGAAAGTTTAAAGTTTAATACCAAAGAACATTTATACGCACAAGTCTTATTAATTGAAGCTTACCATCTCAACGGACAATCAAAAAATGCGATCGCACTTTGCAATCAACTTCTTGACAGCAAACATTATGTTACCAGATTACTTGCAAATCAATATCTATCTTCTTTATCACAACACCAATCTGAAAGAAGAAGAAATACAGAAAACAATACGAAATTATTAACTTCCAGAGAAGCATCAGTTATTTATCAACAGGGATATAATGCGTTGATAGATAAAAACTACGCTGAAGCATTTGAAATATTTGAAAAATACTGTGAAAGTGCTTTACCGGGCACTAGAGAATATTTACAAGCTAGTAAATATTTAATTAATTTTTATCAAAATAGTGGAGAATTTGAACAAGCTACTTCCTTTTGTATAAAGTTGATAACGAGCAAGCACAAACCCAGTCACAGATGGGCAAGAGAATTATTGTATACCGATTTGTTTCGTGAAACTCCACCCGATAATCCAATCGAAACATCAAAGATTGACTCAGTTGAAAACCGAAATTCCTCTTTATACATAGAAAAAGTTAAAACACCAATTGTAGAAACTCAACCACAAAATTCAATTTCAACAACTTCTAAATCTTTCCGCTTAAAGTCACTCGATGAATTTAAGCAATTCCACAAGCAAAACTTGCTTAAATATCTAAGAGTATTTGAAGCACGCCGCAAACAAGCCTTAGCAACAATCATTGTTTGTAATATAACTGCTTTTGCAACATTATTTTTTATTTCTCAATTACCTTTCATATATCCTGCTTTTACTTATCTTCTTCCTATTACACTACTTTTGATTATATATTCCTTATTTTATAATGCCGTGTTTAAAGGTTTCACTTACAAATTAGACGATAAAATTACTCAAAAAATATATCAATTTATAAATACAAACCAAAATCTAACTATATCAACCGCGTTTTCAGAAGAAGAAAGCAATAAAACTCTTGTAGATTTACAAAATAGTCAATTGTTAAATAGTTTACGAGCTAATAATATCAAACAAAATCATGTATTACATGGAAATATAAATAATATATACATCAGACTTGCAACTGTAGATATTCATTCCAATACTAATAATTTTTTAACCGATATTTTTTATATCAATTGGAAGCAAGATACAACAATATTAATACCAATATTACTTGTTTTTCGATTATTTAAATCAATACTGTATATATTTAAGCGAATAATGCGCGGTAAAAATATAGATTTTCAGCAGTTTAAAACCAAGAAATTGCAAAATAAAAGCTATAATTATCATTTTTTCAAAGGTTTATTTTTTACTGCTAAATCTAATAAATTCCTTTATGCACCAACAATAATTAAACCAAAGCTTTTAGAAAATGATCTCAATCTACTGTTTCCGAGAAAACAACTTATTATTGAAGATCCAGAATTTAACTCTTTATTTACAGTTTACAGTGAAGACCAGGTACAAGCAAGATATATTTTATCTGCAAGCTTAATGGAAAAGCTAGTCCAATTTCGTAAAAAAGCCAATAGAAATATTTACGTTTCTTTTGTAGATGACATGATATACGTTGCTGTAGAATACCCCGAAGGAATATTTGAGCCAAATTTATTTAAAAGTATGCTTAAATTTGCACCTCTACGAGAGTATTTTGAAGCAATACAATTAATGTTGGGAATTATAGAAGATTTGAAAGAGTAGTTTAATAGAAGCATTTTAGAAACCGGGTTTCTCAAAAAAACCAGGTTTCTAATCTATTTAATTATTACATCCTCTCCAAAACCTCAATTCCCAACAAGTTTAAACCTAATTTCAAAGTTCTCGCTGTCAAATCGCACAATGCTAACCGCGATGTTTTAACAGGCTCTTCCGATTTCAATACCGGACAATTTTCAAAAAACTGGTTGAATTTTTCACTCAATTGATAAAGGTATTCGCATAAGCGATTGGGAAGCAATTCTTGCTCAACTTCAGCAACAACTTCATCTAACTGTAATATATGTTTTGCTAAAGTTAATTCAGCTTCTTCATTGAGCATAATTTTGATATTGTCACCCAAGCGATCGTAGTCAATATCACCTTTACGACTAATACTTTGAGTTCTTGCATAAGCATAAAGCATATAAGGTGCGGTATTGCCTTTAAGAGCAAGCATTTTATCAAAGCTAAACTTATAATTACCAGTACGGTTTTGACTCAAATCGGCATATTTAACCGCGCTGATTCCTACAACTTTAGCAACATTAGCAATAAAATCTTCCGTTTCTTCTCTTCCTTCTTCCTCTTTTAATCTCGTTTCTAAATCCTCACGACAGCGAGAAACTGCTTCATCTAATAAATCTCGTAATCTCACAGTTTCTCCAGAGCGGGTTTTTAATTTCTTCCCGTCTTCTCCCAACACCAAACCGAAGGGTACGTGAACGATTTCTACATCTTCAGGAATCCAATTAGCGCGGTTTGCTACTTGAAAAACTCCAGCAAAATGATTTGCTTGTCCAGCGTCGGTGACATAAATTAATCTTTTGGCTTCGTCTTTCCGTATTCTGTAACGTAATGCTGCTAAATCTGTTGTCGCGTAGTTATAACCGCCATCGGATTTCTGTACAATTAACGGTAAAGGTTCTCCTTCTCTATTTTTAAATCCTTCTAAAAATACAACTTTTGCACCATCGCTTGATTCCAACAATCCCGCTTTATCCAAATCTTCCACTACTTCCGCTAACAAAGGATTGTAAAAAGATTCACCTCTTTCTTCTACTTTAATATCGAGTAAATCGTAAATTATCTGAAACTCTTTTCTGGATTGTTCGCAAAGTAACTTCCAAGCATGAACTGTATCTTCCGCACCCGCTTGTAATTTTACAACTTCATTCCGCGACTTCTCCTGAAACTCTTCATCTTCGTCAAACCGTTTTTTGGCTTGCTTGTAAAAATTAACTAAATCTCCAATTTCCAAAGCATTCGCAGTAGTCAGCGCTGAGGGTGAAACTTCCCGGAGATAAGTAATCAACATTCCAAACTGCGTACCCCAATCACCAACATGATTTAACCGGATTACATCGTGCCCTTTAAATTCTAAAATTCTGGCGATCGCATCACCGATAATAGTAGAGCGTAAATGTCCGACGTGCATTTCCTTGGCAATATTCGGGCTGGAAAAATCCACAACCTCGCGCTTGGGATGTTTTGCGGTGGGTACTCCCAAACGGCGATCGGTTTGAATCGAATTTAACTGCGCTTCGAGGTACGATGTTTGTAACCGTAAATTGATAAAACCGGGACCAGCAATTTCTGGTTTCTTGCAAATATCCGAAACATCAAGATTATCTATTACCTGCTGAGCGATATCTCT
Source organism: Rivularia sp. (in: cyanobacteria) (assembly GCA_965234645.1). Taxonomy (GTDB): domain Bacteria; phylum Cyanobacteriota; class Cyanobacteriia; order Cyanobacteriales; family Nostocaceae; genus Rivularia. Next base: position 7,599,622 of record OZ248344.1, read on the forward strand.
TGGCTTTTTTCCCAACTTTTTTGCTAAAGACAAAGCCATATTTGCTTGAAAATCACCAAATTCCGGTTTTGACGCAGGAACTAAAATTGGATCGGCATCGGCATATTCATCACCGAAAGCCTTACCTAAAGCCTGTTGTAACTTCTCTCTTAGATGCTCTTGTGTAGTGTTCATATTAGAAATACTTCCCGATTAAAACTTTAAAGAATATTCAGAATTTTATTATGATAATCAAGTTTGAAAGTTATAGACAGCATTGCAGCCACGAATTATAATGTTTTGCCAATTCACTAATAAATTTTATCTCTTCATCATTAAGATTATTAAATAGATCGCGATATTCCCAACCTCGTTCGTACCGACTCAACATTTTTTCTAAACTTAATTTATACACGTCTGCTACTTGCCAGCAAATTGATTCTAGAAAAGGTAATCTTTCTGGTATTGCTATTTTAAAATCTGGTATTGAATCTGACATTTATATTATTCGATATACGATACAACATTTAATCTTTTATAAGTAGCTTAGCTATAGTATTTGTTTTTATTTAACTGAAATCGACGCTATTTAACCGCACTGTATCAGACAAGGATTTAATTCCAAAGCTGACTCGATATCGAAGGGTGATTTCGCGAACGGCATTTTCAAGATTTCGATAATTTGGATCGTTTTTTAACGCTGTCGTAACAACTAAATCTTCTAACTCATGATTAGATTCGGATTCTCCTATGATTAAAGTCATTTCTTCGATTTGAGTAACATTCTCAATTTCAATATTTGCTGATTCTGCTAAAAGTTTGGCATGACAGTAAGCATTTTTAGTCGCTTCTTTTTTTGCTTGCTCTTTAACTTCTAAACTGGCGCTAAATATAGGCTGACGCATATCTAAAGTAAATGAATAGCGAGGTTTTTTAAATAATCTCTCTAATGTAGATACAGCCTTAGTTAAACGAGATAGATCCGAACAAGAAATAATCATTTTTTGACGTGCTTCTTGTCTAATTCTTCTACGATTTAAAGAGCGTTCCCGTATATCCATACCTCCTTCTTTTAATTCAGATTCTTTTAAACCATTTGATAACAACTTTTCAATACAAAGATTCCGTAAAATAGTAACTTCATTTAAAGGAATTTTAGTGCGATTTGTCCACACGATTATATTGATGTCGGCAACGTATTTTTGTACTGTTTCTAAATATTTAGATTCTCCGATGACTTCTATCTGAGATTCCATGTTGAACCTTTATTTTATATAGAATTACTTCGCTTTAACCGAAAAACGAACTCGATATCGAACCTTGATTTGACGAGTTGCATTATCAAGGTTTGCGTAGCTCTCATCATCGCTTGACGAGTCCCCTGCTATTCCCATCATCATCCAACCTCCCCCAACAGCATCACCATAAACTCCTGAAGCTCCGGTAATATCAGAGATTTCTTCAATTTGAGATACATCTTTAATTTCAATATTTGCGCTTTTTGCTAAAAGTTCTGCATGAGAAAAAGCATTTTGAATAGCTTCGCTTCTTGCTTTTTCTTGTATTTCTAAATTTGCGCTGAATACGGGCTGACGCATATCTAATGTAAATGTATAGCGCTGGTTATCAAATAATGGCTCTAAAGCAGATAAAGCTGGTATTAAACGAGTAATATCTGAACAACATATAATTATTTTTTGAGAAGCTTCTTGACCTACTTTTTGTTTTCTACGAGCAAACCAATCTCGCCATACTTGTATACCACCTTCTTTTAATTCAGATTCTTTTAAGCCATTCGATCGCAAAATTTCAATACAACGATTGCGTAAACTAATCGCTTCATCAAGGGCAGTTTCAGTTTTCGTAGCACGCACTATGATATTAATATCGGCAATATATTCTTCTACTGTTTGAATAAATTTGGATTGTCCAATTACTTCGATATAGGGTTTCATTTCAATCTTGAGTTTATGTAGTAAATATTTTGCAATTACTTTTCAAGTATAGTAACTCTAAGTTATATTGCATGAGAAAGCAAAAATTGTCACATAAATGCATATTCAAATTAATTATCTTATCCTAATTGCAACTACTATTTATCAAACTATAGCAACCTGGATGGAAGATAAAAAATCTCCTCCAGGGCAACTTATTGATGTCGGTGGCTATAAGTTACATTTATATACGATGGGTGAGTCCCTTCCAACAGTAGTATTAGACCATAGTTTAGGAGGAATTGAAGGTTATTTATTAATCGAAGATATTGCTAAAATCGCACGAGTATGCATTTACGATCGCCCTGGATATGGTTGGAGCGAAAAAAGTCCCCATCCAAGAAGCAGCGAAAATATTGTTAACGAACTAGATACTCTTTTAAATAATGCTGGAATTGAACCACCATATATTTTAGTAGGAGATTCTTTTGGAAGTTACAACGTGCGGCTTTTTGCACATAAATATCCTGAAAAGGTTGTCGGAATGGTGCTAACAGATGGACTCCATGAAGCCGGAATGCTCAATATGCCTTTGAGTTTAAAATTATTGCAGCTTTTCTTTGCTTCCGGATTTATGATGTCAACTTTGGGATCAATTCTTGGTATTATCCGCTTGCTGAAAACAATTGAAGCATTTGAATTTATCAAGCCAGAATTACGCCGATTTTCTCAACATTCTCTCAATCCAATCAAACGCTCTTTTTGTAGAGTCAAACATTGGATTACTATGATTCAAGAAATATTAAATCTTGATATTAGTTCCCGTCAGGTGAGTAAAGCAGATCAATTTAGTGCATTACCTATAGTTAGTATCAAAGCCGATTCTTTTTTCAAGCCTTCTATATGGACTTTTGCTTTACCGCTAAAAGCTGCAAATCAGCTACGAGAACAAATGCACGCTGAATTACTCAAATTATCTAACGATTGCATTCAACTAGAAGCACCGAAAAGCGACCACTTTGTTTGGGTTGATAGTCCAGAAGTGATTTTAAATGCTATAAAAATTATTTTAAATAAAGTAAATTATAACAATCAATAAAAAACCGATAACCTATATATTAAATCTAGTCATGGGAATTTCTAAATTTATCTCTAATCTCGGATGGGTTTACTTAATTTTATTCTCTGTGTGGATTTTATTACGCTTTCTTTTCTTCGATAGTTTATGGTGGTTGGCGTTAATTAACACTGTAGCTCTATATATTTTCGTTCCATTAATTATATTCTTACCCTTTGCGCTGTTGTGTCGTTATTGGCGTTTATTTTTTGCCCTTTGTTTCCCCTTGGGTTTGTTTATTGGTTTATATAGTTCCTTTTTTCTACCGTCTTTATCGGCTCCTGTTGCCCAAAACCAACAAACCGTAAAAGCAATGACATTCAATATGCTGCTTAGTAACGAGGATTATGATTCGATCGCTAAAATGGTTGCTGAAAATAAACCCGATATTATCGGCTTGCAAGAAGTGCGATCGCAAACAGTACCCATCTTAATAAAACGCTTTGCCAAAGATTATCCCTATCATGCTTTTCATCCCGTCGAACTTTCTCATAACGTAGGTATTTTAAGCCGTTTTCCCATCGATAAATTGATTGCTTTACCCGCACCACCAATAAAGCGAGGAATTCAAGTAACGCTTCGTTTAAATAATGGGGAACCAATAGAGGCAATAGTTGTACATTTGACTCCAAATTACCCTGTGAATAAATTTATGCAATTAGCTGAGTATTGGTATAAAAGTCGGGCTGCGGAAGTATCTTATTTAAGCAACATCGTAAAACACTATGATGAACCAATAATAGTTATGTGCGACTGTAACTTTACCGATACATCAGAAACTTATTCTCAAATGCAAAATGCCTTGAAGGATAGTTTTCATGAAGCAGGATGGGGTTTCGGACATACATACCAAGGTAGATTTTTTCCTGTTGGCAGAATTGATTACATTTGGCATACAAAAGAACTTCAAGCCGTTGATGCTTATGTTGGTAAAGGAGGAGGATCGGATCATCTTAGTGGGATCGCAAAATTGCAGCTTCTAAATTAAGACGAAGTTTTAAACTATATATTTAGATAAAATTTAATTACGTGGTTGTATGGGAGACTAACTATGACAGTAACTCTAGCCAAATGGACGATCGAAGAATATCACCAGATGATTGAAGCGGGAATATTTGATAATCGTAGCGTCGAATTATTAAGGGGAGAAATTGTAGAGATGTCACCGGAAGGGAAACCACACGCTTATTTCAGTAGTGAAGCTGGAAGATATCTGATTAGATTGTTGGGTGATAAAGCAATGATTCGCCAAGAAAAACCGATTACCCTTCCAAATAATTCCGAACCCGAACCTGATATTGCTATTGTTAAACTATTAGGACGCGAATATTTAGAGCATCATCCTTATCCCGAAAATATTTTTTGGTTAATTGAATATTCCAATTCCAGTTTAGAGAAAGACTTGGAAACGAAAACGAAGATTTACGCTGAAGTTGGAATTCTTGAATACTGGGTGATAAATCTCAAAAAAAGACAGTTAATTATATTTAGAGAACCATCAGATGGGGAATATGCTTTCAAATCTACTATAACTGAAGGAACAGTTTATCCGTTAGCTTTTCCGGATGTGGCTGTATCTGTAGAGATGATTGTAAGTAATTAATTCACTTGGAAATATTCGATTATTTCTGCTACAGAATGCTCCGCGCTCCTTCGCGTCAGCCTTTGCGCTCCTCTGCGTTAAAAAAATATCTTCTGAGACAACACTAATATAATTGGTATTGAACTTGGTATAAAAATTCTAATCAATTTTCATACTTAAATCCAACCACTTCGACTGAGTAATCGGCGCACTACTCGAAATATAATCAACTCCGGTTTCAGCTATAGCGCGGATAGTTTCCAGATTTACGTTACCAGAAGCTTCAATTTTCACTTTTATATCGTGCTGACGAATCACTTTTACAGCTTGACGCATCATATCCAGCTTCATATTATCCAACATAATAATATCGGCTTGATATTCCAAAGCTTCTTTTACCTGCTCTAAATTTTCCGTCTCTACTTCTATAGTTAAAGGATAAGGAATCCGCGCACGAATTTTATTTACTGCTTTCCCGATTCCACCAGCAGCTGCAATATGGTTATCTTTGATCATCACCGCATCATCCAAACCCATCCGATGATTAATAGCACCACCAACAAGAGTTGCGTATTTTTCTAAAATCCTCAAACCCGGTGTAGTCTTGCGGGTATCTACAAATAAAGTAGGTAAATTATCAATTTGTTCAACATACTTCCGAGTCAGCGTTGCAATACCACTCAAACGCATCGCCAAATTCAAAGCTACTCTTTCCCCCGTCAACAAAGCATCAAGGGAACCTTTTATCTGAGCTATAACTTTGCCCCGCTCGCAAAATTCTCCTTCTTTCACCAACGCAGTAAAATCAACTTTTGCATTCAGAAGTTGAAATACTCTCCCCGCAACGGGTAATCCAGCAACTACACCATCTGCTTTAGCTACCCACCGCGCTTCTCCTTGCGCTTCATCTTGAGTTAGAAGAGATTGCGTAGTGCGATCGCCCCTACCAATATCTTCTCGTAACCACTCTTTGAGATGATTATCCAAAATAATAAATGGAGGCAGTACAGCAGTTGTGTTTTCCATAAAAATCGCTTAATTAAAAACTTTCGCGTTTCCTATTCTTAAGGTAGTACGAGATTATCCGACTTATCAAACTCAAAAAACGGGTTCCACGCGACTTCCCATAAATGTCCCTCAAAATCCGTGAAATATCCGCTATAGCCGCCCCAGAAAACTTTTTCAGCTTTTTTAACGATAGTTGCTCCCAAATTTTCTACCTTTTGCAATACTTCATCTACCTCCGCTTCCTCTTTCGCATTGTAAGCAAGAGTAATTCCACAAAAGCCGCTACCATCGAAGTTAATTTTCGCATTTTCGGCTAATTTCTCTCGTGGATAAAGTGAAAACACAACACCAGCCATCTGGAAAAAACTAAACTGTTGAAATTTTAGCGAAACACTACAGTTACAAGTCTTGACTTACTCCAAATCTCTATATATATAGTCCGAGCAGGCGGAGTTTGCTTGTCTAGCAATGATTTTAACCGCCGCCAAGCATCAAAAAATAATTCTCATATATTATATAGTCCGCGCAGGTAGACTTTGCTTGTGTAGACAAGCCAGTGCGTTGCGCGGGTTCCCAAGGCAACGCGTTGCGGAGGTTCCTTTCGTTGAAGCGACTGCCGTCGCGTTGAAGCAATTGGCACGCGGTTTTAACCGCCAGCTTTAAATATTCATGCATGGCTTCAAAGGTTTCAACCGCCAGCTTGGAGCATCTCAAATTCAAAATCCGCCAATTATTTTGTCCGCCATAGAGCTAAACCAGCAAAGTTTATTCCCACCGAGGACTTTTTCAAAAAAAATCTAAAAAAAGTTTAACCTCAAAACCCTTGAAGCGCAAGGTTTATAGCAATCGACTAAAAAATTTTCCAAAAAAAATTGAAAAAAGGGTTGACACTCCTATCTTCTCTCGGTACTATGTATAAGTGCCTGAAAGAGAGAAACGCGAAACGCGGACTCCTTAAAGGCTCCGAACCAAGAAAATCATATATTTGTTTGAAAGCCAGCATACCATAAAAGGTCTGCGTTAGTAAAGTAATTAACCATAACTGAGGTTTAAATCAGTTAGTCAAGGACAAAACAATGGTTAGTTGGTTATGAATGTAACCGTAAACTAAGTATTGTATCCATCAAAACGGAGAGTTTGATCCTGGCTCAGGATGAACGCTGGCGGCGTGCCTAACACATGCAAGTCGAACGGTCACTTCGGTGATAGTGGCGGACGGGTGAGTAACGCGTGAGAATCTGCCTTTAGGTTCGGGACAACAGTTGGAAACGACTGCTAATACCGAATGTGTCGCAAGATGAAAGATTTATTGCCTAGAGATGAGCTCGCGTCCGATTAGCTAGTTGGTGTGGTAAAAGCGCACCAAGGCGACGATCGGTAGCTGGTCTGAGAGGATGATCAGCCACACTGGGACTGAGACACGGCCCAGACTCCTACGGGAGGCAGCAGTGGGGAATTTTCCGCAATGGGCGAAAGCCTGACGGAGCAACGCCGCGTGAGGGAGGAAGGCTCTTGGGTTGTAAACCTCTTTTATCAAGGAAGATAATGACGGTACTTGATGAATCAGCATCGGCTAACTCCGTGCCAGCAGCCGCGGTAATACGGAGGATGCAAGCGTTATCCGGAATAATTGGGCGTAAAGCGTTCGTAGGTGGTTTTGTAAGTCTGCTGTTAAAGCGTGTAGCTTAACTACATATAGGCGGTGGAAACTACAAGACTAGAGTGCGTTCGGGGTAGAGGGAATTCCTGGTGTAGCGGTGAAATGCGTAGAGATCAGGAAGAACACCGGTGGCGAAGGCGCTCTACTAGGCCGCAACTGACACTGAGGGACGAAAGCTAGGGGAGCGAATGGGATTAGATACCCCAGTAGTCCTAGCTGTAAACGATGGATACTAGGCGTTGTCTGTATCGACCCGGACAGTGCCGTAGCTAACGCGTTAAGTATCCCGCCTGGGGAGTACGCACGCAAGTGTGAAACTCAAAGGAATTGACGGGGGCCCGCACAAGCGGTGGAGTATGTGGTTTAATTCGATGCAACGCGAAGAACCTTACCAAGGCTTGACATGTCCGGAAGTTCTGGGAAACTAGAATGTGCCTTCGGGAACCGGAACACAGGTGGTGCATGGCTGTCGTCAGCTCGTGTCGTGAGATGTTGGGTTAAGTCCCGCAACGAGCGCAACCCTCGTTTTTAGTTGCCAGCACTTCGGGTGGGCACTCTAGAGAGACTGCCGGTGACAAACCGGAGGAAGGTGGGGATGACGTCAAGTCATCATGCCCCTTACGTCTTGGGCTACACACGTACTACAATGCTATGGACAAAGAGCAGCCAGCTAGCGATAGTGCGCTAATCTCATAAACCATGGCTCAGTTCAGATCGCAGGCTGCAACTCGCCTGCGTGAAGTAGGAATCGCTAGTAATTGCAGGTCAGCATACTGCAGTGAATTCGTTCCCGGGCCTTGTACACACCGCCCGTCACACCATGGAAGTTGGTCACGCCCGAAGTCGTTACCCTAACCGAAAGGAGGGGGACGCCGAAGGTAGGACTGATGACTGGGGTGAAGTCGTAACAAGGTAGCCGTACCGGAAGGTGTGGCTGGATCACCTCCTTTTAGGGAGACCTAACCCTCATACACCGAAAACAATTTGTTGTATATAGGTGATGAGTTGGTACATCCCAGGTCGTAACGTAGACTAGGTATTATTTTTGGCTTTCAAACAATTATAGGTTCGGTAATTAATTAGTTAATTATATTTAAGAATATAAATTGATTAGTTAATTGATTATCACTTATGGGCTATTAGCTCAGGTGGTTAGAGCGCACCCCTGATAAGGGTGAGGTCCCTGGTTCGAGTCCAGGATGGCCCACCTGAAAAGAGTTAGGAGTTAGGAGTTTAGAGTTAGGAATAAAAAAACAATTCATAACTGATCGCTCATAACTTATAACTTAAAGTAGGGGGGTATAGCTCAGTTGGTAGAGCGCTGCCTTTGCAAGGCAGATGTCAGCGGTTCGAGTCCGCTTACCTCCACCAAAATTTTCATTCTTAGATAATATTTAAGAATAAAAAATCAAAATAAATTGGAAAATTTCAGCACCCAAACTAGTTTTTAGTTGGAATGCTGGATAATAATCCAGTCAGAACCTTGAAAACTGCATATTCACGCGAAAATGATTAGATGGTAGTGTTTAATTGCTTAAAAGTAATTAAATATTGTATCTAGATATCCTATTTTGTTGTAATGATTGTATTGGAACATCAATGTGGTCAAGCTACAAAGGGCTAATGGTGGATACCTAGGCACGTAGAGGCGATGAAGGACGTGGCTACCGACGAAACGTTCCGGGGAGCTGGAAGCAAGCTATGAGCCGGAAATATCCGAATGGGACAACCCTAAATACGACCTGCTGAATATATAGGCAGGAACGAGCCAACCCGGCGAATTGAAACATCTTAGTAGCCGGAGGAAAAGAAAACAAAAGTGATTCCCCTAGTAGCGGTGAGCGGACGGGGAACAGCCTAAACTGTATTGCTTGCAATACAGGGTTGTGGGACAGTGACATGGAATCGGTAGATTAGATGAAGCAGCGAAATACTGCACCAGAGAAGGTGAAAGTCCTGTAGTCGAAAATTGAACGATACTAACTGAATCCCGAGTAGCTAGGGGCACGTGAAATCCCTAGTGAATCAGCGAGGACCATCTCGTAAGGCTAAATACTACTACGTGACCGATAGCGAAAAGTACCGCGAGGGAAAGGTGAAAAGAACCCCGGAAGGGGAGTGAAATAGAACATGAAACCATTAGCCTACAAGCAGTTGAAGCACGATTAAACGTGTGACAGCGTGCCTGTTGAAGAATGAGCCGGCGACTTATAGGTACTGGTAGGTTAAGGCGGGAATGCCGGAGCCAAAGAGAAATCGAGTCTGAATAGGGCGTTAATCAGTATTTATAGACCCGAACCCTGGCGATCTAACCATGTCCAGGATGAAGCTTGGGTAACACCAAGTGGAGGTCCGAACCGACTGATGTTGAAAAATCAGCGGATGAGGTGTGGTTAGGGGTGAAATGCCAATCGAGCCAGGAGCTAGCTGGTTCTCCCCGAAATGTGTTGAGGCGCAGCGGTAACGATTATATCTGGGGGGTAAAGCACTGTTTCGGTGCGGGCTGCGAAAGCGGTACCAAATCGAGACAAACTCAGAATACCCAGAGAACACGTTGCCAGTGAGACGGTGGGGGATAAGCTTCATCGTCAAGAGGGAAACAGCCCAGACCGCCAGCTAAGGTCCCCAAATCATTACTAAGTGGCAAAGGAGGTGGGAGTGCATAGACAACCAGGAGGTTTGCCTAGAAGCAGCCATCCTTGAAAGAGTGCGTAATAGCTCACTGGTCAAGCGCTCCTGCGCCGAAAATGAATGGGACTAAGTAATGTACCGAAGCTGCGGACTTATTTATAAGTGGTAGGGGAGCGTTCTATATGGGTAGAAGCAATAGCGGCGAGCAGTTGTGGACTGTATAGAAGTGAGAATGTCGGCTTGAGTAGCGAAAATATATGTGAGAATCATATACCCCGAAACCCTAAGGGTTCCTCCGCCAGGTTCGTCCTCGGAGGGTTAGTCGGGACCTAAGGCGAGGCTGAAAAGCGTAGTCGATGGACATAGGGTCAATAGTCCCTAACTATTAAGTGGGAGCATGGTCAGGACGCATCAAGGATAGCTACACCCTGATTGGATTGGGAGTCTTCCACGGAAGACGCGTAGTTAAGAATAGTGCCAAGAAAAGCCGATTATGTGTTGAAAGCTTAATACCCGTACCCGAAACCGACACAGGTAGGGAGGTTGAGTAAACTAAGGGGCGCGAGATAACTCTCTCTAAGGAACTCGGCAAAATGACCCCGTAACTTCGGAAGAAGGGGTGCCTGCGAGAGCAGGTCACAGTAAAGAGGCCCAGGCGACTGTTTACCAAAAACACAGGTCTCTGCAAACTCGTAAGAGGACGTATAGGGGCTGACGCCTGCCCAGTGCCGGAAGGTTAAGGAAGTCGGTCAGGAGCTTGCTCTAAAGCTGACGACTGAAGCCCCGGTGAACGGCGGCCGTAACTATAACGGTCCTAAGGTAGCGAAATTCCTTGTCGGGTAAGTTCCGACCCGCACGAAAGGCGTAACGATCTGGGCACTGTCTCGGAGAGAGGCTCGGCGAAATAGGATTGTCTGTGAAGATACGGACTACCTGCACCCGGACAGAAAGACCCTATGAAGCTTTACTGTAGTCTGGAATTGGGTTCGGGCTTGGCTTGCGCAGTATAGGTGGGAGGCGTTGAAGCATTCCTTGTGGGGAATGTGGAGCCAACAGTGAGATACCACTCTGGCGAAGCTAGAATTCTAACCTACTTCCGTTAGCCGGAAGAGGAACAGTTTCAGATGGGCAGTTTGACTGGGGCGGTCGCCTCCTAAAAGGTAACGGAGGCGCGCAAAGGTTCTCTCAGCACGCTTGGAAACCGTGCGTCGAGTGTAAAGGCAATAAGAGAGCTTGACTGCAAGACTTACAAGTCGAGCAGGTACGAAAGTAGGCCTTAGTGATCCGACGGCTCAGAATGGAATGGCCGTCGCTCAACGGATAAAAGTTACTCTAGGGATAACAGGCTGATCTCCCCCAAGAGTCCACATCGACGGGGAGGTTTGGCACCTCGATGTCGGCTCATCGCAACCTGGGGCGGAAGTACGTCCCAAGGGTTGGGCTGTTCGCCCATTAAAGCGGTACGTGAGCTGGGTTCAGAACGTCGTGAGACAGTTCGGTCCATATCCGGTGCAGGCGCAAGAACATTGAGAGGAGTCCTCCTTAGTACGAGAGGACCGGGAGGGACGCACCGCTGGTGTACCAGTTATCGTGCCAACGGTAAACGCTGGGTAGCCAAGTGCGGAGCGGATAACCGCTGAAAGCATCTAAGTGGGAAGCCCACCTCAAGATGAGTGTTCTCACTACATAAGTAGGTAAGGTCACGGGAAGAATACCCGTTAATAGGTGGTAGGTGGAAGTGCAGTAATGTATGTAGCCGAGCCATGCTAACAGACCGAGGGCTTGACCTCAATTAATTGATGTTCAATGTATTAAAGATAACAATCATTCCATACAAATAGCGTGAATATGCAGCCTTCAGGGATTCTGTATTCCCTACAAGTTTCCTGGTGCCTATGGCGCGGTGGAACCACACTGACTCCATCCCGAACTCAGAGGTGAAACGCTGCTGCGGCGACGATAGTTGGAGGGTTGCCTCCTGTGAAAATAGCTCGGTGCCAGGTTTTTAATTCACGACAAATAAATAAACAAAAACCCTTCTGTGATATTCAGAGGGGTTTTTTGATTTTTGATTATTTTTATTGGATTCCATTTGCCAGCTTTCTCAAAATTTACCCATACAGGTCAACTTCACTAAACTTGGTATTATCGAAGTTAGCACCAACCAGATCGCAATCTTCAAAAGTAGATTGGAAGAGATCGGCTTGATTCCAAATCGTATTCCTAAAGTTACAGCGAACGAAAATACAAGTGCTAATATTGTTGATCCCAGTCATATCGGAACCATTCAAGTCAACGTTTTCCCACTTCCAAAAGTGCCAGACAGTGTATCGCAGATTAGCTCTTCTCAAAATAGCACCACTGAAGTCAATGTCAAGGGCGCAACCCTCCAGATTAATATCGCTCAGATCAATACCTCTGAACAAACCTTCACGCAATTCACTAATGACGATTCCGCTAAAATTTCTTGCTCCAGCACTATAACGCTGCAACAATTCCTCAGCAATCATAATTTGCTTGTTCAATTCATCAACAAATTTAAAGATAACTCATTTACCAACCCGCTTTAACCTAGATATTTGTAGCGTCATTTTATATTTTACCGTCATCCATTAAATCTGGATGGTGCGTTAGACCCATAGATAGATTATCGTTTTAAGTGATACATAGTGGTGGGTCTAACACACCCTACAAGAAAAACTTATTCTTACTTGTTTTCCGTTTCAACTGTAAGTACCTGCGGTGGTGTCGCATCTGGGGGATACAGTAAATCAACTTCTACAAGTCTTTTATCACCTGGTTTCATGTTTAATATTGTTAAGGGTTCGCCTCGATCGCCTCTATTTTGTACCAAATGCAAGTAGCGGGTACGGGGTAATCCTCTGTCATCTGTATAACGCACCCTTACCGTACCGCGAAAAAATACTCTTTTATCTGGATTATCAAAGAAACGTAACCCATCTTTGCTTAATTTATCTTCCTTAATTGGTGTTTGCAATGATACTTTAACAGTTTGCAGTGCATCCGATTTATTTAATAAAGGTAACTGCAAACTGTATAAAATCCCATAATTACCGTGAGCGTAATATGCAGTGTCGGGATAGCGTGCTAACATCTGGGCACTTTGAATTTGATTGGTTCCTAATGTTCCGCGATGTAGGGTAGCGATCGCGTAGGAAAAAGCTTCACCCGATCGCGGAATTGTAAGATAAGTCTTGTTTGGGCGATCGACGACTAAAGAATTCCATTGAGAACCTTTTGCAACTCCGGAGACTCTTCCGTAAATCATTGGTTTGTCGATGTCTTCTGGTGGAGTAGGTGCTTTATCTCTTGGTTTTGCTAAGTCACCTTTATCAAGTAAATTTTGCCATTCAAGTAATGTTGGGGCACGCTCGCTTCCATTAACGTTTTTTGGTGCAAACATTGCTAAAGAGGCAGCATATACCTTACCACTACTCCACAATTTCATTAAAGTAGAACGTCCATTAATAGGTGGCTCCAGTTCTTTAACAGGAATTGGTGCGTTTAATAACATTCGACTTTCCCCTGCTGGAATTATTAATTGAGTGGGTAAAGACGATTGACGGCGTTTTCTAAGAATATCGCTCATAACCCGACTTCCAGGACCAGAAAACACCGTACCAAAATAATTATTTGTTTGGGATGGTAAATCAATAAATGGCGCATCTGGTTGACTTAAATAACTCGCTGCGTGTAATACATTTACCGTTACAGGTTGCGAGGTGGGGTTATGCAACATTATCCCCAGGTATAAGGTTCTTAAATCCGAAGGTTCCGATGCTTTGGCAACATGATGAGCAAATATATCAAATCGTCCTTTGAAAGGGAAATTAAGGTGCGCTTCGGGTACTTTGTCTCTTCTTCCTGGAAATGTTGAAAGCAGAATTCCTTCTTCGAGAACTAATTCCGGACTGTTGCTATTAAAAACCGGGACATCATCAAGTTTACCCGGTAAAGGACGCACTTGTTGCGGTTGTACTACTTCTACAGGTGGAGGTGCAAGAGGAGTTGTTTGAGCGATAGGAAAATTGAGTAAGAAAGAAAACATATAACATTCGCTTTTTTGTTTGATTAAAGACGCACCTATATTGATGAAAGTGCCTACCTACCTTCTAATCGATCCGGAATTGGCAATAAATTCCCATATTTTTTTTGTAAAAAAAATAACGCTCATAAATATACAACAACCTTAAATTTGCTGTTGTAGCCAGCTATCTAAAATTGAATAATAAAACCATTTTCCTTTTTATTTTCCCGAACGCTGTTCGATCTCAACTGCCTTACTCCAGAGCTTTTCATTGCTTAAAATCAACAGTTGTATGCAACACATTTTCTGCAAATCCATAATCTTTACTTGATACGGAATATATCTGTACTATAGTACTTATTAGATACTTATTTAAAACTATCGGAATTTGTATGTAAGTCTTTATTTGTATCTCAGCAAAGTCTTCTAAAAAAGCAGGCTTCCCGCATAGTTGCTGTTACTCTTCCCACTAAACTTTTCTATTGTGTTTGGCTTATGACTTTGCATCTTTGAGCTGCTTAGAATAGCATAGAGTTAAAAGTTCACTGTTCTTTAATTTCTCTTAAACTAACAAGTTGTAAATTTATAGGTAAGTTTAGTGCGGCAAAATCAAATCAACCATTCTTTATCGCTATGTAAAGCAATTTTAAGCAGTAAGTCGTCAGAACAAATTTATTTGTAACAGATAAGCCAAAATTTGTTCATAAGTTAATAGCAATCTTTGCGTCATCAAATTTATTATTAAAAATAGGTTCACCCTCCATCTAGAAAATTATCGGGAGTAGGTTTATGGCGGTAATTGCAGTAATTGATTATGACATGGGTAATTTGCACTCAGTTTGTAAAGCTTTAGAAAAAGCTGGTGCAACTCCTAAAATTACAAGTTCACCAAAAGATTTGGAAAGAGCTATGGCAGTTGTATTACCCGGAGTTGGTGCATTCGATCCAGCAATGCGTTCTTTGCGATCGCGAGGTTTGATCGAACCAATTAAAAATGTCATCCACAGCGGTAAACCTTTCTTAGGAATCTGTCTGGGAATGCAAATTCTTTTTGAATCGTCCGAGGAAGGAGTTGAAAATGGATTAGGAATCATTAAAGGAAAAGTGAGGCGTTTTCATACCGAGTCGCAGATCAGAATTCCTCATATGGGTTGGAATCAATTAGAAATAACTCAGCCAATGTCACTTTTATGGGAGCATTTACCACCCCAACCTTGGGTATATTTTGTCCATTCTTTCTATGTCGATCCAGTAGATAAAAAAATTAATGCCGCAACTGTAACTCACGGCAGTCAAACTGTAACTGCTGCGATCGCTTACGATAATGTCACCGCAGTTCAGTTTCACCCCGAAAAATCCTCTAACGTCGGACTACAAATTCTTTCTAATTTTGTCTCTCAGGTACGTGAAAAAATCGCTGTTTGATCTGTGAAGATAAAGCAGGCAAGTATCTTACATTCAGTTGCATATGCAAACAATTCAATTCGTGTTTTCTGCT
This sequence comes from Rivularia sp. (in: cyanobacteria), assembly GCA_965234645.1. Lineage (GTDB taxonomy): Bacteria > Cyanobacteriota > Cyanobacteriia > Cyanobacteriales > Nostocaceae > Rivularia. The sequence continues at coordinate 7,615,079 of OZ248344.1, forward strand.
ATATTCAATATTCGGCAGTAAAAAGTACTATTGTCGCAAGAATCTTCAACGACACGAAAATCCGGAATGCTAAGAATCTACGGAAATCGTCAATTAAAAACATTACCAGGGAAGCAAACCAGACCAACAAGCGCACGAGTAAGAGAAGCGATATTTAATATTTGGCAAGTTGCAATTGCAGATTGTCGCTGGTTAGATTTATGCACCGGAACGGGTTCTATGGGTGCAGAAGCTTTGTGTCGAGGAGCAAGTTTTGTAGTTGGTGTTGAAAAGTCTAAAAGTGCCTGCGGTATTATAACCCAAAATTGGCAAAAAGTAGCAAGTTCCGAACAAGAATGGAAACTTTTTCAAGGAGACATATTACAGCAGTTGCCCAAACTTAGCGAACAGCAGTTTGATAGAATATATTTTGACCCACCTTATGCAAGCGATTTATATAAACCAGTTTTAGAAGCCATCGTTCGCTACAAGCTTTTAGATATCAATGGAGAAGTGGCAGTAGAATATAACCCTAAATTATTGACACCACCAGAAATGCCAGAGTTGGAAATCTGCCGTCAAAAAGTTTATGGTAATACTGCGGTAAGTTTTTACAGTTATCAGTGAGAAGTTAGCAGTTAGCAGTACATAATATTATTCTGCTTTTCGATGAGCTACTTTTTTGTAACCACTAGGGTTAGAGTTTAAAGTTTTTTTCACCAATAATTCTTTTTCGTAACCAGCATTTTATGAACTTGCTTTATCTGCTTGAAAGTTAAAAACTGCCGTTAAATAGCAAAAGTCCTCTAGAAGAGGACTAAATAAAGATTTGGTTTTAGTCCCCTTTTAGAAATTATACTTACCAATTACCAAAGACCGATCGCCGTTACAGTCCGAGTTCGTTGCCGCGTTTGTATTGCTCGTAAGCTTTGTAAAACAAACCAGCCAAAGTAACGAAAACTAAACCTAGAACCATGCCATCAAGTAACGGTTCAACCATTAGATTCTCCTTATTGCAATAGATTTCATATTTGTTTACTATCTTTGATTTTACCACTATAAGCGGCAAACAGCGGTCAGTGAGTGAATTAGAGCCACATTTAAGGCGCAAAAAATGGCGATTGGTGCTTGCACAGACCGTCAAGAACTTTTAAGCTATGTGTATGAAATGAAATATTTTTGTAGACACCGACTTTGACAGCAAACCTTTTGGATAACCAGATTACCAAACCGGACATTCTGATGGGGCGAATCGCGTTATTCGCGGTTTTCGTTTTGCTAACAATTCTTTTAAGCATTTTTGCTGTAAATATGGTAAGAACTTCCGACCCCTATATTAAAACTGTATTATCTACAGTAGGAAACCCCGTTCAAGGACACGCAATTTTTCAAATTAACTGCGCTGGCTGTCACGGCTTGGAAGCAACCGGAAGTGTAGGTCCTTCTTTAAGAGGCGTATCCAAACGTAAATCTCGTTATGGACTGATTCACCAAGTAACTGACGGAGATACACCGCCAATGCCCAAATTTCAGCCTAATGTTAAAGAAATGGCGGATTTATTAAGTTATTTAGAATCGCTTTAGAATTTGGGGCATGGAATAAGTTAGGAATTAGGAGTTAAGAGTTAGGAGTTAGTAATTAAGAATTGTTAACCTTTAACTTTTGACCTTTTTGAAAACAAACCGATCGCCACTATTAGGAAAGCGCATGATAATGCTAGGATTCTCAAAACAAAATTTTCCCAGTGTTTAATGGCGATCGCAATTAATGCCCATACCGTTACACCACTGTAAGCAATGTCTTGACGTTGAAGAAGTGCGGTATTAGCTATAAATGTGGCAATAATTACCATAATTGCAGTCCATAATTCTGCGGTTATACCGAAACCGTTCCAATTATTGATGTATAAAGCACTGGCAATATTAACGATAGTCGCAACGCTTATCCAACCGAGGTAAATACTAATTGGGTAACGAATAAACCATTTTTCGGCGCGTGATGCAGGTGTACCAATTCCCAAACGTAAATACATGGTAATTAACGGTAGTAGAATTAACAGCATTGCAATAACCGAAAGCATGAAAAGCCGAGATAAAAATAGATACACCCAAATACTTTGAGCTACTGATGCAATGGTTAACAAATATCCGGTTTTACGTAAATAGGGATTCTCTCGTTGGGAAGGTAAGACTTGATAAATCGCGAAAGCAAATAATCCCAGGTAAATTAATCCCCATATCGCGAAAGCATAGTTAGCGGGAATTATTAAAACGTCTTTGAATAAAGTATTGGATATTCCGCCAATGGTAAGTCCGTTAAGCGGGAAAATGTTTGATAAGACGTTGACGATAAAAGCAATTACTACAGCAGAAGCAGTGACGACTTGCCGTAGGATATCTTGAAAATTACTATTAGATTGCTGCATAGAATTTTTTGTATTGTTTAACTTCTATGCTTGATAGCCTATATTGTCTGACGATAAATATTCAAATACCGTTAAAGTTTTAAATAAAACTAATACAAACAAAATTATGTAACTAAATGTTACATTTATTTGGTATCATTTGTATCGGCAATATAAATTGTTAGAAGGTTAGTATTGCAGAAGTTTAGTTTTAATTAGAATTAACTCAAGAATAGAAGTTTCTTGAGATTTGCTTGAAAGAAAGGTAGATGTTCCCTGTATCTAGTCTAGGGGTTTCGTCTTTGCGTTCGATTTTAGGCACGAACGTAATATGAAGTTTATCATAATTTTGTTCCTTCGGAGAAAAGTTATGACTAAACTGTGCTTAGCTGAATATAAATTAATCCTCACTCAGTAATTATTGAGTGGGGATTGGTGTATTGGAGGCAGGAGAATAATAATTTTGAGGTTGCAGATTTTGAATTAGTTTTTTAAATATGGATTTACTTTTCAATTCCACACTCTACGCAAATTCAGCACAAAACCAGGTAAAACTTCTTCACCAGATAATTCTGTAGGATTTTCCAAAACTTCTACTGTTTTAGGCGATTGATAAATTTCTACTTGGCGATTTTGCGGATTGAGCAACCAGCCCAGTTTCGCGCCATTATCCATATATTCCTTCATTTTAGCTGTTCTCGGCTCAATTCTATCCGAACTAGATCGTAACTCAGCGACAAAATCGGGACAGATATTAGCAAAAGTTCCTTTTTGTTCGAGAGTAAGTGCATCCCATCGTTGTTGAGAAACCCAAGAAGCATCGGGAGAGCGAGTAGCACCGTTGGGTAAAATAAAGCCAGTAGAAGAGTCAAAGACTAACCCCGATTCACCAGAATTGCGCCACCACAAATACAACTCCCCCGAAATACTCGAATTAAATCTTCCAGTTTCCCAACCAGTTGGTGGATTCACAATTAATTCTCCTTGTGCGCTTCTTTCAAGTTTCAAATCTCGGTTTGCTGTACTCAGGGCTGCAAACTGTTCTTGGGTAACGTGTAATCCAATTGTTTTAGGTAACTCAAGTAAAAAGGTTTCTTGTGGGTTGGTAGGTGTTTGTACCATCTTGACCTCTTGTACAATAGGAGTTTGGTGAATCTCAAATCTTGCACCAGTTGCAATAACCGCCTTGGAATAAATTCCCAGGAACCAATAAACAAAGTCTGATAAATCAGACTGGACAAAGCTTTTAGTGCGTTTTAACGTACTTCGCTTATACAGCCCTGAAATTGATTTTAAGGTGGGTTTTGGGGCAAGTTGCTCATGGTGCAAGATGTCAGGTTAATGAAACTACCTTATTAACTAACATATTTTTTTTAGGGTGTTGTTAGCTTGAGGAGAGAGGGGGAAGAGGGGGGAGAATAATTCTTAATTGATGGGGTTAATAAATTTTAAAAATGGTAAAATTCGAGGAAGCTTAATTAACGGCTTATTATGAAGTCAGTTGCAACAACCGCTTTAACTGAATTTCTTTCTCAACCTAATATTGAGTCTTCTCCTGCATGGGAATTAATTAACGGGGAAGCGCTGCAAAAACCGATGCCAACTCTTTTTCATTCGCGGTTGCAACGCAATCTTGTAAATTACATCAATAATAATACCGAGCAGTTTGAAGCGATACAAGAATTACGCTGTATTGTACCTCCATTATCTCCGGTACCGGATATTTGTGTAATTGCTTGGGAAAGAGTTTCCGATGAAGATGGAGCCTTTGAAGGAGCGCCGGATTGGTTAATTGAAATTCGTTCTCCGGGGCAAAGTACTATAGATTTACAGAATAAAATTCTCCACTGTTTGAGCAATAGCACCCAACTGGCTTGGTTAATTGATATAACTCGCCAACAAGTTTGGGTTTGGGTTGGTGATGAATTACCCGTTGTTTTTTCAGGAGAAGATGTTTTACCTACTTTGGGTGATTTGCCAGAGCTTACGGTTAATATGGCGATCGCTATGACTAAAAAGTAAAGTTGAAAATAAGATAACACCTCTCCCTCAATCCCTCTCCTTAATAAGGAGAGGGAAGCCGCAGACAGGGTGAGGTTTTGTATTTGAATTGATTAAAATTCCCTTGGAAGGAAACTATGCAAGTACAACTCGAACAAATTTTAGTTCCTCCCGGACAACAACTTATAATGACTGATGTAAGTTGGTTGATGTACGAACAACTGCTAGAAGAGTTTGGGGCAAAACGGGGTTCCCGGATTAATTACAGCCAGGGAGTTTTAGAAATCATGGTGCCCTTGCCGGAGCATGAAGATGATAAAGTCATAATTGCTGACTTTGTAAAAGTGCTTTTGGAAGAACTTGATATTGAATTTAGGAGTTTAGGTTCAACAACCTTTAAAAGCGAAACTATGCAGCGTGGTATAGAAGCGGATGATTGTTTCTATATTGAAAACGAAGCAGAAATTCGCGGTAAAAAGCGCATCGATTTAACTATAGATCCTCCACCCGACATAGCTTTGGAAATCGATCTTACTTCTCGAACTCGTTTTGATAATTACGAAGTGTTAGGTGTAGGGGAATTGTGGAGGTTTAACGGTAGGGAATTAGAAATTAATGTGTTGCAATCTGGTAAATATATTCAAGTAAATCAAAGTCTTCATTTTCCTGGTTTTCCTTTGAGTGAAATAATTCCCCAGTATTTAGAAAGAAGTAAAAGCGAGGGGAGAAATAAAATAATGAAAGCGTTTCGGGGTTGGGTGATTAGTAGGTTGGGTGTAACGGAGTGAAACCCAACAATCCTATTGAGTTATGCTCCGTTACACCTTAAGTTAGTTAATCGAAACTTGGGTTATTTCCGGTAGCATCTCTATGGTATAAAACCGCAGAGACGCTGAGGGCGCTGAGGAAGAGGTAAAGAGAGATGTTTTTTATATATAAAAGGACTCGATACTATTCGTTAGATTTTTTGCTTTATTTTTTAATTTAATAAACTGTTTAGCGTAATCTTCTGCAATTTTACGATTATAATCGTTTACTATATTTTCATCATGATAATTTGCTTTATTAGTCCAGTTATAAGAACCAAGAATTACTTGTTTTAAATCTATAATGCAAAATTTTACATGAAGAATATTATCTTTATGTTTACCAAATTTAGGACATCTATAGGTTTCAATTTCTTGCTCATAATATAGTCCAGAATGTTCATTAATTTTGTCATCTAAAATAATAAGCTGTACGTTTACACCTTGATTTTTTTTAGCTACTAATTGGTTAAATAGCTTTTGATTCGTAAACCAAGCTACTGCTACCCAAATAGTAAATTCAGCATTATCTATTGCTTCAATGATTTCCTGTTCTATTTTCTCAAAGTATGGTTCTGCTAAGGTAATTTCTTCGATTTCTTCATTTTCTATAAGTCGTTGCGCTATTTTATAACAATCATTAAACAAATTTTGGTCATATTTAAATAGTTGCTTGCGGTGTTTTATGCTATTTAATAAATCTAAGGTCAACTTTCCTACTATATGATTAGGTTCTTTATTCCAAAAAGCTTTTAATATTTTAGCTTTTGAAGTACCAAAATCAATATATTTATCTTCTTCGTATATATCAATTTCTACACTTGATAAAATAAAACTCTGAAAAGTTCTGTTACTAAAATTAAGTACATAACCATCATGCATTTGAAAAATGTCTTCAAGATATGTTTTCTCAACTATTGTTAAATCAGACATTTCGATTAAAAATTGTTTTTTATATGAATTTAAGGTAACGCACACAAGTATTTTTGACAACCGATTTTATAAATCAAAGTTATCTAATAGTTTTTAATCATTAATTAGCTTTGATTCAGAGTGCCAAAACATTAAGAATATTCAATTTTTATCTATAAAATTTAATCTACTAGTTCAAGTGAAAATGATATTTGATAATAAAAACCATTATCTTAACTAAACTGCCTCGCATAAAATCTGGCATAACGACGCTCAAAGGCTAACAATTCATCATGAGTTCCCGATTCCACAACTTCCCCATGTTCCATTACCAAAATACGATCGCATTTCCTCACGGTACTCAAACGGTGAGCTATTATAAACACCGTGCGATTTACCATCAATCTTTCTAATGCTTCCTGTACTAATGCTTCCGATTCCGAATCGAGTGCAGATGTCGCTTCATCTAATATCAAAATTCTCGGATTGAGTAATACAGCACGTGCGATCGCTATTCTTTGTCTTTGTCCCCCAGATAAACTCGCACCGCGTTCGCCAACTACGGTATAATAACCATCGGGCATTTGACTGATAAAATCGTGAGCGTTGGCTATTTTCGCAGCTTCCTCTACAGCTTGCAGATCGAAGTCAGTTTGTCCGAATGCAATATTACCGGCGATTGTACCGGAAAACATTATAGTTTCTTGAGGTACTATTCCAATTTGTCTTCGCAAACTATTTAACGTAACATCTTTTATATCAATTCCATCAATTAATATTTGACCTTTTTGAGTGTCATAAAATCTGGGTAAAAGATTTACAAATGTGGTTTTACCAGCACCGGAAGCACCTACAAGAGCGATCGCTTCCCCCGGCATTGCTAATAAGTTGATATCTTGAATTATGGGTTTATCTGGTTGATAGGCAAAGCTAACATTACGATATTCGACTTTACCCGTAACTCTGGGAAGAATTATCGCGTCAGGTTTTTCCACCACCGCTGCAATAATAGCTAATAATTCAAAAACTCTGTCTACAGAAGCTTCGCCTTCTTTAAATAAATTATAGTTATTAGTAGTATGACTTACGGGATCGATTAATAAAGCTGCTGCGGAAAGATAGCTAAAAAAGGTTCCTACTGTAATATTTTTGATAGAAATCTGCCAAGCTGCGAAGAATAATAATAATAGAAAACTTAATGCTTGTAAAAATCCAATAATCGGAATTTGAATCGCTTTTAATCGTTCGGTATTGTATTTCGCTTTTAAAGTGCCTTCCGCTTCCTTACTAAACCGGGCAACTTCGTAAGACTCCGCCGCAAACGCTTGTATAATCCGGATTCCGCCAAATACCTCAGTTAAAATTGCCGATAAATCCGATACATGATTTTGGCTGCGACGAGATAACTTTTGTAAGCGATCGCCAAACCAAGCAATCAAAACTCCCATCAACGGAGCAATAATTAATGTAGCTAAGGTTAGTTGCCAACTAAGGTAAATCATGTATATAGGAATTGCAACTAACTGTAGAGATGAAGGGATAAAATCGTGAAACATCTTGTGGACAACTTCCCCAACGCGATCGACATCTTCGGTGAGTCGGTAAGATAAATCCCCGGCTTTTGCGGTTTCAAAGTAGCTGAGGTTCAACTTTTGCAGATGAGCGTAAACCTGCTTGCGGAGGTTATAAGCTACTCTCAAAGCAGCTTTTGCCATGTAAATATCTTGTATTGACTGAAAAAATCCCCTAATTAAGAAAACTCCCGCTAAGATAAGCGCAAGTTTGGCTATCTCTAAAACGTTTCCTTGTCCAAAGGGAGCTGCTAACTCTTCTACAAGCTTAATTAGTCCCAAAGTTGCAATTACGTATCCGATAATTCCCACAAAACCCTTGGCGATCGTTTGCGATTGGGGACGGATATAAGGTAAAAGTTGCCAGTAGTTTGACCGATTCAAGCTGAAAGTCCACTTCGATGATTTACTAATTTTCAGACGGTATCAGCTTTGGGGTAGTTTCTCAAATATATAAATGGGGATTGGGCATTGGGCATTGGTAATAAATTCAGGAGTTGAGTTATGGATGTTGAAGAATTTTTGGAAAGGTATGCTCAAGGGGAAAGAAACTTTGCTGGGCTTCTCAATTTCGTTGATATTGGCTTGGATTTCACTTATATGGACTTGAGCGGGGCTGACTTGAGCGGAGTTAATTTGGAAGAAGTTATTTTGGAGGGTACTATTCTCGACAACACCAATTTTAGTGGAGCTAATCTTAGAGGAGCTTATATGGAAGGGACTGATTTGGATGAAGCCATCCTCGATGGTGCTAACTTGAGTGAAGCTAGAGGTAGTCAAGCCAACTTCAACAATACTTCCTTTGTTAACACCAATCTCAGCAGAGTGGAATTGTGCCAATGCGGTTTCAGAGGTGCTAACTTCACCAATGCTATTCTCAGAGGTGCTGCGGTAGACTTCTCCTCTTTTAATGGTGCTAACTTCACCAATGCCGATTTGCGAGATATCGAAGGCTTTTATAATATTCGTCAGGCGATTTTTAGTAATACAATAATGGACGATGGAAGTGTTTGGTACGACAGTATTGGATGTTAAATACCAAATAATATTGCTGTCCGCATATTTTTCATTATTTTGAGAACCCAACCTACTACTTAAATTATTTGTCTTCCTGTAGATTTTGACCTCTCTCCAAACCTCTCTCCTACAAGGAGAGAGGCTTTAAAAATTATTCCCCCTTCCCTTGCAGGGAAGGGGGGTAGGGGGGTTAGGTCTGACAAGCTTGTAAAATACGCTTTAAAACTCGATCGATATTATCCCTTATTTCTTCATTTTTAATTCGCAATAAACGTAATCCTCTTGCAGATAAAACTTTATCTCTTTCTGTATCATATTCAATTTGGTTGTCATGAATTTTTCCATCTATTTCTATTACTAAAGCTGTAGCATGACAATAAAAATCGATCAAAAATCCATCTATAATTTGCTGACGACGAAAGTGATAACCTTGTAAGCGATTTGCGCGTAAATGCTGCCAAATAATCTTTTTTCTGGTGTCATATTACGCCGAAGTTCTTTAGCTCGTTGTAGTTTAATTGATGTAATGTTTTGTCCGATAACTATGTTGCGAGTTCCTTCGCTGCGTGAGGAAGTCTTTTTGCGTATGGGTTTTTCCATTTAAGTTGATGTCAAACTAGTTTTTTATATACCCATTTTGGCTTGTATAAAACTAGTTGTCTATGACCTCTCTCTCCGCAGTCGCTACAACGCGGGGAACCCGCGCAACGCGCTGCTCTCTGCGAGGAGAGAGGCTTTGAAAATTATCCCCCCTTCCCTAGCAGGGAAGGGGGTTAGGGGGGTTAGGTCTTTTAATCCAACGATTTCAACCCGATCGCAATTTTACTATGCTGCTCAATCTGCCCCATCACCTGTTTCGCTCGTTTAATCACCGTTGCTGGTAAACCTGCCAATCTTCCCGCTTCAATTCCATAAGATTTATCCGCACCACCGGGTTGAACTTGATGCAAAAAGATAATTTGATCTGGCATTTCTTTCACCGTCACCTGATAGTTAGCAACGTTATCTAACAGCGACGCTAACTCATTCAATTCATGATAATGAGTTGCAAATATTGTTCTGGCTAAAAGTTCGGTGGCAATATATTCTCCTACTGCCCATGCGATCGATAAACCATCAAAAGTTGCCGTACCTCTACCAATTTCATCTAACAATACCAAAGACCTTGATGTACCATGATTGAGAATATTCGCCGTCTCGTTCATTTCCACCATAAAAGTAGATTGTCCGGTAGCTAAATCATCTACCGCACCTACGCGAGTAAAAATGCGATCGCACACTCCCAAAGTTGCGGAGCTAGCGGGAATATAACTTCCAACTTGTGCCATCAACTGAATTAATCCCACCTGACGCAGGTAACAACTTTTACCGCTGGCGTTGGGACCAGTTAAAATAATTAAATCGGGAGAGGAATTTTCATTACCATTTTCTTCCCTGCCTAAATAAGTCGAATTTGGTACAAAGAAACCAGCGGGTAAAGACTGTTCCACTACCGGATGTCGTCCATCGATAATTGTAATTTCTCTTCCTTCCACAATTTCGGGACGACAATAACCTTGAAATACCGCTAATTCTGCTAAACCACACAACACATCAGCGGCTGCTACAGCACGGGAAATATTGCGAATAGTTTCAGCAAGAGATCCAACTTCTTCCCTTAATGCAAGAAAGATGTCATATTCCAACTTATTTAAATCATCTCTTGCCGTGAGAATTCGAGCTTCCCTTTCTTTCAACTCCGGAGTAATATAACGTTCTTCATTAGTTAAAGTCTGCTTGCGAATATAGTTATCGGGAACCTTTTCGGCTAAAGCACGAGAAACGCTGAGATAATAACCAAAAGTCTTGTTATAACCAACTTTTAATTTAGAAATTCCCGTCCTTTCCCTTTCATCAATTTCTAAATTCGCAATCCACTTTTGGTCATCTTCTACCAACTGTTTTCTTTCATCTAATAAAGGATTTATCCCTTCCCTAATCAAACCACCTTCCTTAATCTGTAGTGGTGGTGATTCGACAATATGAGCCTGTATTTTATCCGCTAATTCTTCCATACTTGGCGGAACTTTTTGCAAAGCTTTCAAAAAAGGAGAACGAGCATCCTTAACTAAATAACCCAACTGCGGTAACTTAGATAAAGAATCCGCCAACGCCCACAAATCCCTAGCATTTGCAGTTCCAGAACCAGAACGTCCCGACAACCTTTCCAAGTCGTAAATCTGTTTTAACAACCCGCGCAAATCTTGACGCAAAGTTGTATTTTCCGTTAATTCCTGTATCGTATCTTGCCGAGAGCGAATCCCCTTCACATCCAACAAAGGCTGCAACAACCATCTTTTTAAAGCACGTCCACCCATTGCCGTAGTCGTTCTATCCATAGCCCAAGACAACGAGCCGTGATAAGTACCATCGCGAATCGTCTGCGTAATTTCCAGGTTGCGCCTTGTGGAATAATCTACAACTAAAAAATCAGTAAAAGTATAAGTCCGCAAAGGTTGCAAAGGAACCTTATTCTCCTTCTGCGTCTCCTCCAAATATTCCAACAAACCACCAGCAGCACGCACCGCTAACGGTAAATGGTCGCAACCAAGCCCTTCCAAAGACCGGAGTTTGAACTTTTGTAAAAGTCTGCTTCTGGCTTCCCCTTGAGAAAAAGGAACTTGCGATCGCAACGCATAACAAAACGAACGAGGCAGACATTCGGGTAAACTATTAGACTTTTCACCAGGTCGTAATAAAGCACCCAAATCCGGCGCATTAGTAGGAAATAACACCTCACTTGGCTGCAACCGCATCAACTCTTGAGTTAAATGCTCCAAATCGTTAGTTTGAGTAGTGAGAAATTCTCCCGTAGAAATATCAGCATAAGCCAAACCCCAATTATCCCCCGCAATTACCACAGCGGCTAAATAATTATTCCGACTTGCCTTTAACATCCCATCTTCTAACAAAGTACCGGGAGTTAATATTCTAGTAATTTCCCTCTTTACCAAACGACCACCAGTTACCTGAGAAGCATCTTCCACCTGGTCGCAAATTACTACCGCATAACCTTTTTCTACTAACCCAGTAGCATGACGTTCCCAAGAATGATGGGGAACACCACTCATCGCCACCCTGCCCACATCAGCACCAGCTTGCTTACTAGTTAAAACCAGTTCTAATTCCTGAGCTAAAGTTACAGCATCTTCAAAATAACATTCAAAAAAATCACCTACTCTATAGAAAAGCACCGCATGAGGATGTTTTTCTTTAGTTTCAACATAATGCTGGTACATTTGACTCAGCTTACTGATATCCACCGTGCGATGGTCGGTGATGGTTGTTGTATTTTGGTGTTTAGATGCAGTCATGGATATTGATGCTGATTGCAAGCTGACAATATATGATGATAACCCAAAGACTGAGGTTATCCTGACTTACTCAAAGTTTATTTAAGTTTGTAGTCAGGGTTTAACGCTTTATATCAAGTTGACTACAGGTTATTTGCTGTATTTTTTACAATTGCGATCGATATAATAGCGGGTTTTTCTCAATATAAATACGATTTTTAGTTCTTTAGAGTAAAATAAAATACTTTTTTTGGAACGCAGCGTTAGCGGAGCGTGTCCGTTAGGACATAAAGTGCGGTCTTGGGGGAAACCCCCAAGAGCAACTTTTCAAGACAGAGGAGCGCGGAGGTTAACGCAAAGTGTCGCAGAGTTTTTTACTTATGGTGTCGTAACCTAACACCACCATCTTAAATAAATAAAAATATCGCTCAGATGTACGGTAGAAAAGATTTTGGGTTATTCAAGGGTTTAAATACGGCTTTAAATTTTTCATTTTAGTATCAATTATTTTTTCGATTAACAAAACTCAATATTTAAAATTTAATTCATGGGTTTGACACTCTATATTGTGATAAAAAATTACAAAAATTTTGTTAGCTGAGAATGGCATCAATTATATTGCAAGTCTTGTCATTTAATCGACGATTTTACGTTGTTTGATTGACTGTATAAAAATGTTGTTTTAATTTTGATTTTTTTTTTGATATAATCTGTTGGGACGTATATATGCTATTTATTATAAAATATTTATTCTTGTAGGTTGGGTTAGACACCAAAACCAAAGTTGATTGTTAGGAGAATTTTTATTAATGGTGTCGTAACCCAACATCAGTATCTTGGATAAATTAAAATATCTTAAAATTGATTTTATTTGAATTTGATGGTGCGTTAGTGCGAACTAACTGAAAAGAGGAGAGGGAACCGATGTCCTTACTAGGAACTAAGATTTTGTTGTTCAGATGGCTAAAGATGTTGGGTTACGACGCTATATACATTCGGTAATTCAACGTTAAATTATAAAAGCGTCTAACCCAACCTACGATAATGACAATTTATTCAAGTTTGAATGGCAAATTCTTTTGGATCGACTCCCCAATTAACCCAAGCGATCGCAACTCTGGCAGAATTATTATTTGGTGGTACTCTTAAAAAGTGAATATGTCCCGTACTCGGACAAGTCATTTTTAATAAATGCATTGGCTCCGAAGTATCTTGGGAACCGTCAGGATTAAGTTCCGTGTAATTTTCAATCTTTAGTAAGGTGTATTCTTCCCAGGAATCTAATTCAACTGCTCCCAAATCCTGACAAATTTTGTCGTAACCAATTATTTGAATTAAAACTCTTCTTAATTCGGCATTTTCTTCTTCTAATAACCATTGCGATTTCCATTCCGATGTCGGAATAGTACCGTATTTTTCTGCCAACCAAACACCGTGATGAGCGTAAACCTTGAAACCGTCAGCGTATTCGATTGCTGGTTTTCCGTTAGCGTGGAGGTGGTTTTGTTCGTCGAAGGATAGTTTTGTGGGGCGATTGGATACTAAGCAAATATTGTTGTAATCAAAAATCCATCCACAATGCTTAACTATATTTCTGAAAGTTTTCCATTTCTGCTGATTGTGAGGTAACTTTAGAACGGAAATACAGAAATCATAAAAACAGCATTCAGCAATTAAAATATCAGTTTGGATTGCACCTAACATATGTTCTCCAGGTATCAAAAATTCTTCATCAAAATCTTCTTTTAATTCTAATTGGGAGTGTATATTATAATTTTGTTCCAATACTATCTTTAATATTTCTCGTTCTATTACCGTTCGCTCTTCAATAGCAATAGCATTATGAGAGCTTTCGTATGGATAATTTATTAAAGGATGTCGCAAATCGTATCTAATAGAAAAATGTGAGTAATCGCAACCAATATCATACAATTCTTTCAAAGCAGCATAAGGACTATCAACAAAAACAATTTCAGATACTTCCTTTTCAAACCACTGATAAGCTGCTTTTACCGCTTTTTTTGCTTTCTTCTCATCAATCCTCTGGGTTGAAAGCGCAATTTTGAGCCATTTATTACGATATTTTGGAATTAAAGCTTCTTGTTTGGGTGTTAGTTCGGTAATAGTTGGATTTTCGGACATAAGGGAATATTTTTGATTTTTTCAAAGTTGATATTTAAAGTATTCCCGTATTAAAGTTAAAAATTTCAGTTTGTAGGTTGGGTTAGACACCATAATCAAACTTAATTATTACAAGAATTTTAACTATGGTGTCGTAACCCAACATCAGTATGTTGGATAAATAAAAATATCATCTAATTGATTGTATTTGAATTCGATGGTGCGTTAGCGCGAACTAACTAAGAAGAGGAGAGGGAACCGATGCCCTTACTACGAACTAAGAATTTAAGGCTTTTGTTGCTCAAACGGCTAAAGATGTTGGGTTACGACGCTATATACATTCGGTAATTCAACGTTAAATAGTAAAAGCGTCTAACCCAACCTACGATAATGACAATTTATTCAAGTTTGTACGGCAAATTCTTCTGGCGAGACTCCCCAATTAACCCAAGCGATCGCAACTCTGGCTGAAGTAATATCTGGTGGTACTCTTAAAAAATGAATATGTCCCGTACTCGGACAAGTCATTTTTAATAAATGCATTGGCTCCATAGCATCTTGCGAAGCCCAATCCAGTACTTCTATATAATTCTCAATCTTTAGTAGACTATATTCTTGCCAGGAATCTAATTCAACTGCACCCAATTCTTCACAAATCCGGTTGTAACCAACTCCCTGTACTAAAACTCTTCTCAATTCAGCGTTTCTTTCTTCTAACAACCATTGCGATACCTTCGGTGAGCTTCGCTTAACGCCATTCTGTTGTCGGAATAGTACCGTATTTTTCTGGCAACAACACGCCACTGTTAGCATATACCTTATATCCGTCGGCGTGTTCGATCGCAGCTTCACCATCTGCATGAAGACGGTTTTCTCGATCGAATGATAATTTAATAGGGCGATTACCTTCGGTAGAGCTTCGCTTAACGCATATAAAGCAAATTCCTTGAAAGGGGAAAAACCAAGGACAATTTTTGACGACATTTTGCAAAATCTGCCATCGGTTTGCATCGTGGGGATAATCTAAGACGGAGATACAAAAGTCGTAGTAGCTGCATTCAGCGATTAATAAGTCGTATTTGATATACTTCCTCTGGGTATCTATGGGAATAAACTTCTCATCATCGATTGATTCGAGCAAGTCGAAATAAGTAATATTCCATTGCTCTTCCAGGGAGTCGTATATTTCATCTTCTAAATCTACAATCAGTTTATCTAAAAATTCTGACTCAAATAAATTTTGTGGATCTTTGGCTAATGCATCCCGGAAGCGATTTAAATTATAAAATTCCCATTCCGGTATTTCGTCAAACTTTAGAATAAACGGAAATCTTAGCTTTTGAAATAGATTGTCGTTTAAA
Organism: Rivularia sp. (in: cyanobacteria); assembly: GCA_965234645.1. GTDB lineage: Bacteria > Cyanobacteriota > Cyanobacteriia > Cyanobacteriales > Nostocaceae > Rivularia. The sequence goes on from OZ248344.1 coordinate 7,630,584, forward strand.
CCAAAGCAAATCAAATCTTCGTTATCGTTGTATTCGTTGATGGCTGAAAAAATGCTGTCAAAGAAAAATACCTTTGGCTCTGCTTCACCAATTAACTCAAAAGCTGCTTTTACCGCTGACTCTGCTTTTTCTTTATCAATTCTCTGCGTTGAACGCGCAATTTTACGCCACTTTTGCTTGTAAACTGGAATTAACGCTTGTTGTTCGGATGTAAGCTCGGTGATGATTTGATTTACAGGCATAGAATTTTACCGATAACAATTCATGCAGCAAGTATTCCCAGTTGAAAAGCCCAAATTTAGATTTTAGTAAATTGCTTAAAATAAATATATAAAGGTTTGTAGTTGCGCTGTCTTCGCGCTCATTATGCAATATATGTTGAGACAAATTTCTAAAAAATTGCAACTTAGATGTTTGCTGCTCGAATTTAAAAAAATTATTGCTTCGAGAAGCTTCCTATTTATGTCGCCGTTTTTACCAGCAATAACAGGAAATTTTTGACTTCATATAATAATTTAGTCAATTTTGATTTCCTGAGAGTATTTTATCATGTTCTTGCTACATTCCGATTGGGAACTTGATAGAATCTTTGAGAATTGATTTTTCATTTGATGTACTAGGCAAGTACCAGGTAGGTTGGGTTAAACACTATTTTCAACATTAATGAGAGGTGAAGGAGTGAGGTTTTGAGATAATGGTGCGAGCTTAGATAAATCCATAACGCACCCTACAATTTAATAAAACTAACCAAAATTCCTAAAATTTGCTCTAACGGTGGAAGCGTATATTCTATTAATCCAATAGTTACGGTTTGATTTTCAATTTTGAGAAACTTCCAGCGTTAAGCGAAGCTCTACCGAAGGTAATCGCCAGTGGTAACGGTACCGTAGATAATCGGAATAGAAGTATTATTTTGTTCGTTAAATCTTTGCGCTGCTATCATTTCGGCAACGCATTGTCCTAAACCACCATTTAAGTCTTCTTTTTTCGCTTCTACTACAACTACTACTGGAGCTTCTACAAAAAGTTGCTCGGAAGAAAGACTAATTAAAAAATCGCAGACTCCAGAAAGTCCAATTGATGCATCAACTGTAAAATCATTACCAGAAAATAAGCTAATATTCGTCTCAATTTCTTTGATTTCTAACAAAATTGGGCAAATCAACATTTCGGAGCGAGCTTTCTCGGTATTTAACGCTAAAGCTAATGGTAAGTATTTTTTGATAAAAGCAGCTAGAAACGTACTTGGTTGTTGAGGTTGAATGTTATCTAAAAACGTGTTTTTCTCAACAATAGTTAAATTAAAATCTTGTTTAACTTTTCTCAAGCTGAAATCACTGTAGGGCATTTTTTATAGATTTAACTTTATAGATTTACCCTCATCCACCAGGGGTTGAAAACCCCCGGCTAATAGCATCTCTTCCATTGAAAGGACTAAAGATATAACTCATGAGTAGAATAATATTTGCGATACCTAGTCAATTATTTATCTACTTCATAACTAACAAAACATCAAATATTATATAGATAATTTTAACTCTTAACTCCTAACTCCTAACTCTTCACTCCTAATTCTTCTTCCAATTCCTTTTCATTCACCATATTAAATTCCCCATCTCTCCAGCCATCGGCGACGCTTTTAATAAAGCTAGCCAAGGGAATTGCAATTAATAATCCTAAAACTCCTAAAAGTTTTGCTCCTATTAACAAAGAAATTACTACCCAAACAGGATTTAAACCAGTAAATTTACTGAGAATACGCGGCGCTACAAAGTTGTAATTAAATTGGTCAATTGCCACAGCTACAGTTAAAACTTCGACACCCAACCAAAAGTTTTTCAACCCTACCAATAAACTGACTAAAGTAATTCCAATACCAGTACCGAAAGGAAATAACGCGAAAAATCCAATAACTAAAGCAAACAATAAATTTAAAGGAACTCGCAACGCTACAAAAGCCAACGTTAATCCAGTTGCAAGGACGATAGCTAAAGTTGCTTGTCCGATAAAGTAATTCTGGAAGTCTTCGCTTAAAGACTCGCTTACCTGCTTGCTAATGCGTTGCGGGAACCATTTGAGAATTCCCTCCCACACGCGATCGCCATTTAAAATCATGTACAAAGTCAGCACTATTGTCAGCAAAATATTAAAAACGCTGCCGATTGTACCGAATGCCAAACCTATTATTCTACCACTTAAGCTTTGGACTTGATTAGATAATCTTTCTAGAATATCGGGAAGTAAACCACTAGGATTAAATGGTAGCTGTTGAGTTACAGCCCAATTTTGCAAAGCTTGTAACTGTTGAGTACCAGAATCAATCCAAGCTGGCAATATATTTACTAATTCATTTACCTGTTCGAGAATTAACGGTAAAACTGTAATTCCCAAACCCGCGAGTATGACAATCGCTAACAACAACACTCCCGCAGTCGCGAAATTACGGTTTACCCCTCGTTGCTGGAAAAAACCAATTGGATATTCCAAAACAAAAGCCAGCAATATGGCAGCGATCGCAATATTTACCAAGGGTTGAAGATATTTTATAACCCCAAGCAATACCCAAGCATTAAGAATAAACAACGGAAAAGCCAACCCAAAACTTAACCATCTCGGCAGTTTGAAACCTGATTCCATAGCACCTTCTCCACAATAGTTATAAGTTTATTGCGGTTTTGGGTTATTGGACTAGTTTTTTGTTTGGGAATTGGGAATGGAGAGAGGGGGTAGAATAAATAACTCTTAACCTTTGATTTGTCAATACCAGTATTTTGGTAGGCTATTTTTTGTATAGTGAGATCGATTAAAAAACCGCAGAGACGCAGAGGGCGCTGAGGTAAGAGGGGGAAGAGGATGGATGGTGAGGAATTGCTTCAAAGGTATGCTGACGGGGAGCGTGACTTTAATGGGGTTGATTTGAGAGAAGCTAGTCTTTTCACCAGCGATGGCAGCGATCCAATTTTGAAGGATGCCATTTTCAAAGGTGCTAACTTGAGTCAGGCTGTGGGGTATCACATTGACTTCAGTGGATCTGACTTTAGTAACGCCTGTTTGGAAGGAACTGACATTAAGTACGCTAATTTGAGACGGGCTAATTTGAGTGGTACTAATTTGAAAGGTACTAGTTTGGCTGAAACCGATTTGAGTTGTGCTGACTTGACCAATACTGACTTGACTAGTGCCAATATCAGTAACGCCAACCTGACTGATGCCAACTTGTTGGGAGCTAACTTGAGTGGAATCATCCAAGAAGGAACCCTTTTCTGTAATACTACTATGCCTGATGGGAGTATTTACAACGATCCTACTAAGGTTATTGAAGCTTCCGAACTGCTGCGACGTTATGCTGCTGGGGAGAGAAGATTCAAAAATTTCATTTTGAGTCGTATCGATTTGAGTAGTGCCCATATGCCAGGTATCAGCTTGGAAGAGGCTATTTTGAGTAACGCTAATTTGAGGCACATTAACTTGGAAGAAGCCAACTTGGCGAGTGTTAATTTCAAAAGTGCCGACTTAACTGGTGCTAGTTTGATTTTCGCTGATTTGTCAGGAGCCAATTTCACTGATGCTGATTTGCGGAATGCTGACTTGAGTGGTGCCGATTTGACTGGTACTGACTTGAGTGGTGCTAATTTGACTGGTATGAAGTGGGAAGTTGCTTTGCTTGATGGAGTCAAATTGTGGAATACCATTATGCCAAACGGCAAGCTGGTTTCTGGAGTTAAGTATCTTGAGTGAAGATGCTAACGCACCAAGTATTTATCAACGACTTCTAGCGTTGGGTTACGGCGCATCATTACGCTTCATCAACCATAAATATTATTCCCGCGCCTTTAACCCAACCTACTATTAAACCCCTGCCACGGTGGGTTTCGCCTGTGTAGCCGCGATTTGAATCGCCAGGTTTCTCCCCCACACCCAATCCCCAATCCCCAATGCCCAATCCCCAATCCCCCACACCCAATCCCCAATCATAAAACGTCAAAAGCCCAGCCATTAAGACTGAGCTTTCGATAATTAGCGGGGTTATAAGTGAATTTCCCCGGTTTCGTTATAAAAATTGGCTATATAATTCGTCAAGCTGATTATTACTTCCACATTATTTTTATCGATTCCGGATAGTTTGTGAATGATTTTTTGCAAAAAGGGAATTGGGAGAGGGGGAAGAGGGGGAGAGGGGGAGAGGGGGAGAGGGGGAGACAAGGGGACAAGGAGAAAATATTAACTCCTAACTCCTAACTCCTCACTCCTAACTCCTCACTCTTAACTCCTAACTATTCCCCAATGCCCAATCCCCAATGCCCAATCCCCAAATTACTTATTCATAAAATCCATCAAAATCCGCTGATGCACTTCACCTAATGGTCTTTCTTCACCTGCTACTGTGGAATAACGTTTACCGTTGCGGATTTCTTCGGGGCTTACTAAACCCAGATCCCAACCTTCGCCAAGTACTAATTGATCTAATTCAACTTCTAACGGTGCGTGGAAAACATGACGTACTGCTTTTTCGGATTTATAGCAACCAAATTCATGAATTTTTTCTGGTAGGGTATAGCTAATTTCTTCGATAATTTCTCGTCTTACGGCGATTTCTGGGGTTTCACCGGGTTCGATATGTCCGCCAAAAAATGCCCAATACCCTGGATAGGGAATAGTTGGAATATTATCCCGCAACTGCATTAAAAATTTGTTGTCTTTGTAGAGAATTGCGATCGCTACATAATGCACGTGCGGATGTTGGTTGTTCATAAATATTAATCATAGTTTAAGTTTCAATTATTACTTTTCTTCTAAGTAAACTTGTCCTAATTCTGCACCAGAAATGGGAATGCTTTCGTACTGAGGAATTGCTTTGACTACAACTTTATCTCCAACTTTCCAACCTTTGTGATGGGTTAATACCCAAATTTTGCCAGTGGAGTCCTCGATCTGATACATTTGTTTTTCTAACAAAGGTACTTTTCTCTCAACTTTGCCTTGAACGTAAACCGGAGCATTATTATCGCCTTTTTGCGGTTTTAGCTCGCTAATCGAAGTCACATTCACGCCAATGGCATTCATTCCGTACTCGTTAACATTACTGCAACTCATTAGCCCCGCGACTAAAACAGGGGCTAATCCCAAATGGAATATCCCAGCATGGAAAAATTTTTTTCTCACTCGTTGCATGGTAAGCACTATATCCAGATTAGGCATCAGCGCTAGATTCGTCGTAATTTTCATATACATAGTTCCCAATAATACTAAGTTATAAACAAATAAAATTCTATGAGCGCGTACAGCAAACTATCTGAGAAGATAAATAATATGGTGAATGCCGTGGCGTATTTACTGACTTAAAATTGCTCATGGAAACAAAAACAGCAAAACTGCTTGATGGTAAAGCTTTAGGGTTAAAGATTCACGACCAACTTTCAACTAAGATAGCCCAATTGCAATCTAAAATTGGTCGTCCCCCCGGTTTGGCGGTATTGATGGTGGGAGATAACCCCGCAAGCGCTGCTTATGTCCGCAACAAGGAACGAGCTTGCAGCAAGGTGGGCATTACTTCGTTTAACCGGCATTTCCCCACAGAAACCAGTTTTAACGAACTTCAAGAAGTTATTCATAATTTAAATGCCGACGAACGAGTTGATGGGATTTTAGTACAGCTACCCCTCCCCTCCCCTAACGATAGTGTCGCTCTGTTACATCAAATTGCCCCCGATAAAGATGTTGATGGACTGCATCCCCTGAATTTGGGACGATTGTTGAGGGGGGAGCCAGGTTTACGCAGCTGCACTCCTGCTGGGGTGATGCGTTTGTTACAGGAATATTCCATACCCTTAGAAGGAAAACAAGCGGTGGTTTTGGGACGTTCGATTTTGGTCGGTAAACCTATGTCGATGATGCTCTTAGAAGCTAATGCCACCGTTGCGATCGCTCATTCGCGCACCCAAAATTTACAAGATATTACAAAAAATGCCGATATTCTCGTTGCTGCGGTAGGAATTCCCCAATTAATTTCCGCCGAAATGGTGAAAAAAGGCGCGGTTGTGGTAGATGTGGGGATAAACCGTATTACCGATCCAAACGGCAAAAGCCGTCTTATTGGTGATGTCAGGTTTGATGAAGTTGCAACCGTTGCAGATTTTCTTACCCCAGTTCCCGGTGGTATCGGACCTATGACTGTTGCCATGTTGTTAGAAAATACTGTTACCAGTTATGAGTTAGCAGTGAACAGTGAACAGTGAGCAGTTAGCAATTAGCAATTAGCAGTTGAGATAAAACAGGAAATTAAGGAGCAGGAGCAAATGGTTGCAGCAAAGAATCTACCAAAAAATTCCCCAGAATTAAAACAATTAAAGTTTGATTTATCGGTTTATCTAAAGGAACGACAAAAGCTTGTAGAAGCGGCTTTGGATAAGTCGATCGCTGTAGTTTATCCGGAAAAAATTTATGAAGCAATGCGCTATTCTCTTTTAGCTGGAGGTAAGCGGTTGCGTCCGATTTTATGTCTGGCTACTTGTGAAATGACTGGTGGAAATATCGAAATGTCTTTGCCGACGGCTTGCGCTTTGGAAATGATTCACACCATGTCTTTGATTCACGACGATCTCCCGTCAATGGATAATGATGATTACCGTCGGGGTAAATTAACCAACCACAAAGTATATGGGGATGATGTAGCAATTTTAGCCGGGGATGGTCTGCTAGCTTATGCTTTCGAGTATGTGGCAAATAATACCAAAAATGTGGCAGCCACCCAAATTTTACAGGTAATTTCCCGGTTGGCACGTGCGGTAGGTGCTGCTGGTTTAGTTGGCGGGCAAGTTGTAGATTTAGAGATGGAAGGAAAGACTGATGTAACCCTCGAAACTTTGAATTTTATTCACAATCATAAAACAGCCGCTCTTTTAGAAGCTAGTGTCGTTTGCGGCGGGATCTTATCGGGAGCATCCTCAGAAGACTTACAAAGACTCCAACGCTATTCTCAAAATATTGGACTTGCATTTCAGATAGTTGATGATATTCTGGATATCACCGCAACCCAAGAACAATTAGGTAAAACTGCGGGCAAAGACCAAAAAGCGCAGAAAGTTACCTATCCCAGTCTTTGGGGTTTGGAAGAATCTTCTAAACAAGCACAGCTACTTATTGAAGCTGCCTGTGCCCAATTGGAACCCTTTGGAGAGCAAGCTAAACCTTTAGTTGCCCTCGCTTATTTCATCACCAGTCGTAACAATTAATTCAATTCAGATTGGGATGTTAATAAGTAGTATCCCACATTTCCTCACGCACAGAACCGCTGCTAATATTACCCTAATTTAACCGTAATACCATGCAAGACATAGGCAATATCTTTGACAATCACGTACTACTGGTTGCCTTGATAGCTTGTTTCGCCGCTCAGGCTTTAAAACTCCTAGTTGAGTTAATCAAAAACGGTAAAGTGAGCGTAAGTGTTTTAGTAACAACTGGAGGAATGCCCAGCGCTCATTCGGCTCTTGTTACCGCTTTAGCTGCTGGTGTCGGACAATCTATCGGCTGGGCTTCCCCCGAATTCGCTTTAGCTGCAATTTTCGCCGTTATAGTTATGTACGATGCTGCTGGTGTCCGACAAGCTGCCGGAAAACAAGCACGCATCCTCAACCAAGTGATTGACGAAATGTTTCACGATCATCCAGAAATCGCCGCCGAGCGTTTAAAAGAATTACTCGGACATACACCCTTTCAAGTAATAGCCGGTTCGGCTTTGGGTGTAACTATTTCTTGGTTGGCACAAGCTGCTTATTAAAAAGTTAGGAGTTAGGAGTGAGGAGTTAAGAGTTATAACTAACAATTAACCACTAACAACTAACATCAATGAACAATTATCAATGTCCAGTAGTTAGGAGTTAAGAGTTAGAACTAACAACTAACCACTAACAACTAACAACTAATTGGGTAAATCTACGACCGATCGCAGTAGCACTACTTTGTTACTATCAACAATGATGGCAAAGAAGCCGCGTTTAGAAAGTTCTTCTAACGTCTGATAGGCTTCTTTTTGGTTGCTGGTGTAATTTGCTAACAAATAAGGTCGTCTTCCGTAAGCAACGAAACCTACGTCTCCTTTGACTGCTTTGCGAACGTCGGATGCTAATTGAGGACGATTGTAATAATCTACTAATACGGCGTAACCATTCCCCAAACGTCGAGGTTTGTAACTTACGGTGCTTGCTTGCGCTCCTGCTTGAGTTGGTGTGGGCGTTCCCGTAGGTCTAGTAGTAATTATTGCAGATAAACCAGCAGAATCTTTGATATATCTTGCCCAGCGATTGGCATCGTCAATTTTCTTAAATCCACCGATGCGGGTAACTGTATCGTCAAGATATTTACAGGTATTTGTCCTAATTTTTGTCGGTAATACTCGCTTTAATTGAGTTTGATTATCTTCTGTAGGACTGACTACTAATAATAGATATTCCCCAGTTCTGGGAGCTTGACAGGTAGGAGGATTGCTTTGGGCAGATGCAGAATTTATCCCGCACAGCAAACCTGCTGTTGATAATATTAAAGCGGTTGGTATTTTAAATTTACCTAAAATACTTGGATTAATCGGATTCATATTTATTCCCCTAATACACACCACAGTTAAAAGACTTTATCAAAGGTTAAAGGTCAAAGGTCAAAGGTTAAAGATATTAAATTAAATCCCCTCACGATTGATTACATAAATACTTTTTCCTGTTCCCTACGGTGAAACTGAAGTAAGACTGGCGATCGCATCGGGAATTTCTGAACTAGGAGCTTGAAATTCACCCGTTACCACATATTCTAATCTTAGTTTCAACCAGGTGATAAATTGAGGATTGGTAGAAACAACCGCCGCTGCTGGCTGAGGACATTTGGCTTTGATTTGTGCCATAGCCGCAGTTTCAAGAAAAGCTGGTTGCTTAACCAACCAAAAATCAATTTCTTTTTCCTGTTCGTGATAATAGCGAGTACGTTCCTTTAAAACCTCTTCTAAAGGTTCTTCTTCTAATAAAAAACGTTGAGAAGCTAGTACGTAATAGTATGTTTGCATTGTCACCCCGTCAGAGACTTAATAGTTAATTTAACAAACCAGTGGGACACAGCGCTGTACGCCGTGCCCCGTTTTCATCTAAAAAAATTTAAGCACCGTTACCATTTGTGAAAGCAGTTAATTTCTTAAAAGGACAACCAGTTGTTGCTAGCTGTTGAGTAGCTGGTTTTTCGCTGCTTCCCCAAAGTTTTTGCACCATTCTTAAAATTGGGTTGCTTCTCTTGTGCGTAGTAATCATACCACCGCTTGTAAGTTTGTCAAAGAACTGGGTGTTATCGAAATAGTGTTCCAGAGAAACCACTTTCAAATCATCACTTACCCGTGCAAGACTCATCCCAATTACCTCTACAACTTCCCCTGTAGGAGCATAGTCTTTATATGGTCCATTAAATGTTCCCCAATGCCGCCATTTAAATGTAACGTTTGGTGGTCCCGAATATACCTCTAATAGTTCCCATAAAAATCCTTTGGGAAATGCACTGCGAAACAATCTTCCGGATGATTCAAAGTTTTCCTCCGAAGCTTTATACTGCTCCATATCGCCAATAAATAAGTTGTAAGTTCCCGCATCCGACACATCTTGTGCGGTGAATTCCTCACCACCATTGCTGCTCATGCGAAATTTTTCATTTACAACCGATAACCACTCCGAAGGATTAGTTTTGAAAGATGCCTCCATCTCAAAGGTTCTAACCAAATTTTGTACCAAATCTTCCAAAGAACCCGCAGGATGATTTTTTAAGCTTTCCTTTGCCAAATTTTCAACTGATTCGGTATAGTCTGGAGGATTGTTACCGCGCCATTGAGCATCGGCACTATTAACAATTACCGTTTCCCGATCCTGAACCCATAAAGGCACATTGTTCGATTGTGTTGCAGTCATAGAATCCACTTTGTACTATCAAGTTATATTGTTATATAGCTATTGTTAGCTGAACTTATTCAACTTTGCATTAACTACATTTCTCGGTGTCTAAGTGAAATTTTCTTTACCCAGACTAAATTTCGTAGATTCAAAAGGACGAGATCGGTTAACAATTATTAATTTTTATTTGCACTCTGCGGATATTCAATTATCAATTATCAAGATATTTTTACTGTTCGCTGTTAACTGTTAACTGTTAACTGTTAACTGTCAAAGTTTCCCGTGCATGATTTGCTTCATTTCTCGTACCGCTCTTTCCATGCCTATCAAAGAAGCTCGACTGACGATGGTATGACCGATATTAAGTTCTTCCATACCTTCAATGCAAGCTATGGGATAAACGTTGGTATAGGTAAGCCCATGTCCGGCATTTACTCTTAATCCGGCATTTAAGGCTTGATTGCAAGCGTATGTTAATAAATTTAACTCCATATCTTGAGTTACTTGATTTTTTGCTTCTGCATACCTTCCCGTATGTAGTTCAATAAATTTAGCTTTTACCTTGGCAGATGCTTCGATTTGTGAATCTTCGGCATCAATAAATAAACTTACCGGAATACCAACACCTTGCAACTTATCGACAATATTTTCGATTCTATCAAGTTGTCCGGCAATATCTAAACCGCCTTCGGTGGTGACTTCTTCGCGTTTTTCCGGTACCAAAGTCACGTAATCGGGTTTAATATCGAGTGCGATCGCCAACATTTCATCGGTAGCCGCCATTTCTAAATTAAGATGAGTCCTGACAGTTTCTCGGAGGATTCGCACATCTCTGTCTTGAATATGTCTTCTATCTTCCCGTAAATGTACGGTAATACCATCAGCACCGCCCAACTCAGCCAGCACCGCAGCGGCTACAGGATCGGGTTCCACCGTGCGCCGCGCTTGTCGAATAGTGGCGATGTGGTCAATATTTACACCGAGTGTCAGCACCCCTGTTTTCTCCCGTTTGCAGTTTATATAGAATTTGATTTTACCCGAAATTGGGGTTTTGACGGAAATGTTGAAGTAATTAGGGGAAGAAATTTGTATCGGAATTTTTCTAAAATAAAATAGTGTTTTGATTCTGTCAAAGAAGTTTTTAAATCTTCTACCACATTGCACGAAATTACCTTATGTAGTTTAAGGTGTTGGTGCGGGTTGAATATGTTTTCCGGCATAAAAAACAACAACTTTTAATTGTTTTTCATCGGGAACGTAAAATACTCTGTCACCTTTATATTTCTTACCTTTTAATGGAAAAATACGTCCTGGTTGTCTGGTTGTAGCTGCCGTACATAAATTATGATAACAACGGCTAGAATTTTCCGGGTGTCGCTGCATTAAAGCTTCCCAATCTCGATTGACACGACGATTTTTGGCTACCACTAACCAAATCTCGGATTCGGATATTTCAGATGTCTCGGATAATTCAGGAGCCGTTAACTTTACTTGTGGTGGCTCAATATTCTCTGTAGCTTCTTCTGGAGTATTTTCTGACATATAAACCGCTCAAGCAGCATTTTCATTCTGAGGTTTGGACAAAACTATTTCCTCAACCTCGTGATTCTGAGTAAAAGCTGCTTCTAATTGGGGATTAGATATTGCCAAAGCGCTCTCATGCCATTCATGAATTATTGCATCTAGCTCATCCCAAGCTTTTTCAGATAAATCAACTACACGATACGCTGATATTACCTCATCAATAAACTCATTCAATTCATCTGAATCAAATACTCTCAACCAACCATAAGGATGCTCGCTTCCAATTTTTTGCTTTAGTAATAGACGGAAAGCAGTATTTAAAAGTTCTACAATTTCTTTACTACGTTGGGCAGCTTTCACAAATAAGGCTACATTTTCACGCCGTAGTAAAGCAAAAGACCGATCGTTGCGAGTAATGGTAACTGGATTTTCTAATGCTTTATCCAAAATTCGTCCGGGTTGTCGATTTAACTCAGTGGCTGTAATTAATTCATCTGAGTAAATGTTATTCATAGTTTTATATCCATCTGTATAGGAGCATAAAGAGAAATGCTCAATAATCAAACATTTATCTGCCATAATATATCAATACGTATTATTATACGTACTGCTTGAAATAAATCAATAATAAGTGACGAAGCTGAACTTTTTTTGATGGTATGGTAGCAAATTTTCTTATATTAGTCTGTGGATGTAAAGTTAAAAATAATATATTTATGTTAAATTAATTGATTTTATTGAGTTACTTTTTTAAGGGTAATTAAGCGTGTGGTTATACGATAAAGATTCGATAGAGTACGAAGTATTTAAAAAGTACGAAAAAGCTTTAGTTACCGTAGGTGTAAATTTGTCGCGTGCTGATGTACGAGAAGCTTTAGAAGGATGTTTTGATGGACTCGAAGATGCTTTAAGAGCAGCAATTAGCTATATATTATGGTTGCACGAACAAAAACAAGAATATCACGCGAGTATTATTTTAGTGCGATCGCTAAATGAAAAATGGAAACCAAGGGAATGGCATGATGAATATCTCAATCAAACTATTTTGAAATCTCCGGGGCAAAAGTGGTGGGAAAATGCTGCAAATAAGTGGGGATATGACAAGCGCAATCAGTTAGTTGCCGATATTATTTATGATAACGGTAAGGAATACATTGTTTTTACTAATAGTAAAGAAATGTTGTTGGAAACTGCTTGGCGTTGGGGTTGGGAAAGGGTTTTAGATTATGCTAATACGTAGGGAATAGGGAGTAGGGAGTAGGGAGTAGGGAATAACTACTATAACGAATGAGTATCAATTTTAAATCTAAAATCTAAAATCTAAAATTGTATGACATCACTTACATTAAACTTAAATCCGATAATAAAACTTACCCGCGAACAGTTTTATAAACTCTGTGAAACGAATCCCGAATTAAAATTAGAACGCAATGCTCAAGGGGAATTAATTGTTATGCCACCAACGGGAGGAGAAACGGGTAGAAGTAACTCTAGTATTAACGCTCAAATATGGTTTTGGAACGAATCAAAGCAGCTTGGCGAGGTTTTTGATTCATCAACTGGATTTACATTACCATCAGGTGCAGAGCGATTACCTTCGGTAGAGCTTTGCTTAACGCCAGATGTTTCTTGGGTGGAAAAGTCTCGTTGGGATGCTTTAACAAAAGAACAAAAAGAAAAATTTATTCCTCTTTGTCCCGATTTTGTAATTGAAATAATGTCACCTTCTGACAACTTGAAAAAATTGCAAAATAAGATGCTTGAATATATTGAAAATGGCTGTCGATTGGGATGGTTAATAAATCGGAAAAAACAGGAAGTAGAAATTTATCGTTCGGGGAAAGAAGTTGAAGTATTAAAGTTACCTGAAACTCTTGCTGGAGAGGATGTTTTACCTGGATTTGTGCTGAATATGCAGAAAATTTGGGGGTAAAATATAGGAATCCGGTTTCATTTACGAAATGATTTGTGTAGATAGGGAACTGGGAATAGGGGAATCAAAGAATACAAGATAATAATAAGTAGTAGCCGTTTTTTATTGTAAAATTGAATATCAAAGGTACCGAAAAGCCTTAATTGCAATATATACTTTCAATATATTTAAATTATATAAACTAAAAAATTGTCCACAAAAACGAAAAAACCGGGGGAATATATCCGTAAATTAGCTAAGAAACGAAAGCGATCGGCAATGATACGTTATTTTCTAGCTGCGGGTGTTTTAATAGCGTCAGTATGGTTATTTATCATTTTCTCTACCTCTTCAGCAGGAATTTTACTTTTGTTGGGAGGTATAAGCGGCTCATACTACTTGTACCGCAGCGGGAAATACTTTGAAAAACGAGCGTTGGATGCTCGACGTGGAGCTAAAGCCGAAACTGATGTAGCTGATTTATTAGATATTTTAGAACTTCAAAGATGGCAAATTGAATATAATTTGAGAATTAAAAAATGGGGAGATGCAGATATAGTATTGCATTCTCCCAAAGGTAATTGGTACGTAGTTGACGTTAAGTCTCATGGTGGAACGAAAATATCTGAAAACGGACGTTTAAGAAGACGTTACGGTAAAAAAATTCATGACTTTAGAGAAGGCGATCTAATTCATAAAGTTAAAGGACAAGCAAAAGAAGTTAAGGTGTTAAAAAGTGTAAAGTGGGTAACTGCAATACTTTGTTTTACGAGGGGTGGTGTGGATATACTTGATAGTGAAATTAATGGTACTTATGTAGTTGATGCTGGTGATTTGGTTAAGATTTTGTTGCGGTTGGATAAGTGATTAGATTATTTATTTAAAGGCATTGTGGCAAAATGTTCTTGTAGCATCAGTACCTTGGTAGATTTTATCGCCAATCTGAATATCTCTACCTTCAGCAATATTGACAATATTCCTACCTATTTGAATAACTTTTTCATCGTCTTGCGAAAGCCGCTTTAGGAATAATGGCGATCGCAAAATTTCCCGCAGTGTTTTTATATCGTTCTCGCTTTCCTCTCCATTTGCGATCCGGTCAAAAATCTTGCCCAAGTCTTCATTGGAACTGATTAGTTGCTCAAAATTGATAAATTCTGGAATTTTGAAGAAAATACGGTTGATACTTTGTATTGATTATTATAGATAAGACAATTTATTAGTTAGTAAACCGTGTAAATACAGAGATAAACTTATAATCGTAGTTAAGATTTCGGCGTTGCTGATAGGAAAATATGGAGTCTAATAGTCTATTAGAAAATATCAAGGTTATTGGTGAATCCGAAAACCCTGAATGGATAGCTGAAAAATTGCAACAGATGAAAGATCCCAATATCAGTAACGTTGTGGAGGATAGTAATCTAGAACGAGGTAGCAAAGGTATTGGGGATTTTTTCCATTTTCTCAACTTAGTTCAAGATCAACCTTGGATGTACGCTACGCATAAATTTGGTTACATTGCTCCCCGGAAGTCAGTTTCAATGGAGCCTTTACCTATTCAACATCCTAGTGCAATTACTGCCGATAATAGTCTCAAAAATAGCCGCATTAATATTCGTTTAGACCGTTTGCATATTGAAAAGTATCCTGGTGGAGGAACCCATAATGTGATGGTGACTTTTGCTGCTCGCAACCAAGTAGCCGATACACAAGAATCCGTCAGCTTTAGCCAAACTTATCGGGTAAAAGAAGGAAATTCGGCTGGTATTGCTGGCTATCCGGTGTTTATCGGTTTAAACGTTGGTTTGCAGGGAGTAGCATTTGAATGCTCTACGGTGAACGTAAAAAATGAAGAAGACAAAGCAATATTAACAGCATTAGAATCTTCACCATTTCAAAGCGGACTTAAATTGTTAAAAACTACTCAGCCAGCGATCGCACCTTTTACAGAAATTACTCTGGGTGTTGTAAAAATGTTAGCTGAACATCACGAAAATGTTGCCGTACAAAAATTTTACCTGGGACTAGATTTTGAAGATTCTGCAATGGGGTGTCGTCTTGCTGAAGGTAATTATATTGCAGTACAGGTTAATGATGAAACGGCGATCGATTGGAATAAATGGATTTATAAACCGGATTTAGGTGCGATTGTACATAAAGCTGATAATGATGAAACTCTTGCTTATAACTATGTAATTTTCCGCGTTAGTCGCTACGAAGAATCATAATTAAATGGAGTTAAATAAAAATGAGCAATAATTTTGATAAATTTATTCATGGTTATGCATTATTAATTGGAGTAGGAGAATCTAGTTATTCTCAACTGTCATTACCAGTAACTGTAAAAGATACACAAGCGATTTATGCTGCTTTAATTGATTCAGAACTATGTGCTTATCGCGATGATAAAGAACATATTCGAGTGTTAAATGATCGAGATGCAACAAAAGCAAATATTTTAGAAGGATTGAATTGGTTACAAGAAAAAGCGACTACTGACTCTGAAGCTACTATATTTATTTATTATTCAGGACATGGTGGTGTAAATGAGAAAACAAACAATTATTATTTGCTACAACATGATGTGAAACCAATGAAACTGGAAAAAACTGCATTATCCGCTTTATATTTTACAGAAGCATTGAGACAAATTGAAGCGGAACGTTTATTAGTTGTAATTGATAGCTGTCATGCAGCAGGAATGGCAACTTCTAAAGAAGCAGATTTAGAACTTGATGAAGATTTCGAGGATTTTGTTAGAGTTGCACCACCTAAAAGTTTAATTAATGAACTTGCAAGAGGTAAAGGTAGAGTCGTTTTCACTTCTTCTAGAGGAGAGCAAAAATCTTGGATAAAAGATGAATCAAGCAGCATCTATACTTATCATTTTCTCGAAGCTTTGCAAGGTGCTGGTAACAAACCGGGTGATACAGAAGTCCGGGTTTCTAATATTATGAATCATTTGGGTAAAGCTGTTCCCGAAAGTGCGAAGAAAATCAATCAAGAACAAATTCCTCAAAATGATACATCTGGAGAAGATTTTGTCATTGCTAAATTGCGGGGTGGAAAAGGTTTACCGGATAAAGGTTGGGATGAGGTTAAATCTGAAGCTACACAAAAGATAAATAAAATTGCCGATCTTATAGAACAGCATGGAAAATTTATTACTAATATTAATGAAGCTCAGGGGATTCATATTGGTGATGTTTATCACAAGTGATTGCTGGAAAGGGATGGGGATGATAAATAAATCCGTGAAAAATCAGCATACATACTCAGATCGCGAAGCTTCTACATATTCACATAAAGTAGTCGGTTCGGGAATAGTTAAACCTTCTTCTCGTAAGCCTAGATACCAACCATCTGCTTCTATTAGATAATCAACCTTTTACTTACGTACAGAGAATAATGTGTATAAAGAAAATATTTACCAGATGTTACATTTGCTTAGTATTCTATTAAACTAATGTTAATCGGAATATAAAACCCACCACAGTAATCTGGAGGTAGTTTTGAGCGCAGCTAGAAACGTAGATGCAATTCTCAACGCATGGTTCGATTATATTGAGTTGGATGATTACAGTAATGCCAGGATTGAAGCTGGTAAAAAAGATATTGTACACGAACGTGGTGTGAGTTTAGTTGGCGATCGCCTATTAATTGAGCAATCCACTTTCTCAGATTTGCAGCCAAAAGTTAATACCAAAAATCCATATAAGCAAGATATAACTTGGGTGTTGTCATTTCCACAGGTTATTGATGTAGATAAAGGAAAATCATATTTTTGTCCTTTGTTTAGTCTGGATGTTACATCTATTCTCAAAGGAGATTATCAAGAGCAAGGATGGAATGTTGAAGAATTAAAACTTACGGAAGCAGGAAATAATTTAGCTACTTTTCTTAAGCTTGATGACGAACAGCAGGAGCAGTTAATTACTCAGGATGGATTGCGAGTATTTCTAGAAACAACTTTTGAGATTGAGTTTCAAACTTATGAACAGTGGATGCAGCAAGTTTCTGTAAGCAGTTATCGCTACAAAATTCAACGACAACCGTATTTATTTGAATGGAGTGGAGGGGGATTTTCTTATAATCTTAAGGCAGATTTTAAAGATATCAAATCTGGTGACAAAAAGTGGTCAGAAAAACATCCTGCTTATGAATATCTGTTCGGTGAACCTCAACCACCAAAACATGAAGTTATTTACATGGGTGCTTTTTCTATTCATCCACCGACTTCTTCACAATTAACTGCTATAAAACATTCTCAAAGCGAATCTATAACAGCGGTACAGGGACCACCGGGTTCTGGTAAAACAACTCTTATTCTTCATGTAATTGCTCAACAGGTAGTCAAACGCGCACTTCATTTAATTGAAACTGGTGAAGACATTAATAATTTTACAGCTATTAGCAGTACCAACAACAAAGCAGTTGAGAATGTTATTGAAAAGCTAGATGAAGTTTTACCAAATGAACTCTTATATTTGAAAGGTGGAAGTCAAAATAATATTAATTCTACTGGAGGTGCTTTAGAAAAGTTAGATGAAGCAATTTATTTTTTACAACAAAATGATTTTGATGAAAATATTTTTAATTCTATCAAACAGCAGATAATACAAATTAAAAAAGATTTTTTAACAAAAGAATCTGAGTATAAAGAACAACGTCAACAAAGAGCTTTAGACGAAAATCGATTGCTTCAACTTCGAGAAGAAATACAGCAACTTAGACAGCAATTAGAACAAGCATTATCTACTATAAATCAGTATCAGCGACGCTCAACTGAATTAGCTGATTACGAACAAGTACCGATAGAAGCTTATCGAAGAATTCAGTTACGTTTTGATAACGCAGAACGACAGTTACCTGAAGGAAGTTTACCTTGGTGGATGCGTTTGTGGCACTGGATTACGAGAAAAACAGAAAAAAATATTATAGAAAAAGCTGCTTTAGCCTGTGAATCAGCAATTGAAAATACTTTAAATACTCCTTTTCCTGTCAGAAATCCCATAACCCGCAATGATTTAATTCAGCAAGCGCAGTTAGTTAGAGAAAGATTAGAAAACGCAGAAGAATTAAATATAATACAAGAAAGATTAGAAAAAATTTCTCAAGAAGTTCGTGTTTTAGGACAAAATAATGATGAATTCAGCAATGAATTGACTTTGTTAGAAAATAGATTAGGAAATAATTTAGAAGATTTTTACGCAACATTTCATCAAAATTTCCACGACAAACACCAAGAATTATTTCAATTATCGCGGGATTTGCTCATCCAGCAAGCACTTTGTAATAAAGACGATGTAAAAAGTTCTTTAGAGAAATATTTAAATTTTCTTTCGGAAAAGGGGAGAGCTAAGTATAAAATCGCAGAAAAGATGGAAGAAAATCTAGATGAACATTTGAAAGCTTTGAGTTTGATGTTTCCTGTCATCACCAGTACATTGCTTTCAATCCGAAATATGCTTCCGTGGATTAAAGAATGCGTTGATAGGATAATTGTAGATGAAGCTGGAATGATTCCACAGCATCAGACTTTTCCTTTACTAGTGCGATCGCAAAAAGCTATCATAGTTGGCGATCCGCTACAAATTGAGCCTGTAATCACTTTAAGCGACCAAAGACGGGATAATTATTCTCAAACGGCGTTTATTGATAAAGGATTAACTAAAAACGATTACCATCGCTACAGTCCGGAAGAAGTATTTAATGCAACTACCTATCATCGTGCTGCTGGAGCAAGTGGGGAAGACGAAGATAAGGGTAAAGGTATTCAATTAACTGAGCATTATCGCTGTCAACGTAGCATTATTGAATATTGCGATAAAATTGCTGGATACGGGTTAGAAGTAAAGACAGAACCGATTTTTTCAAAATTAGAATCAAATTTAATTGCTTACCACGTTGAAGGCAATATCGAGGGTAATGTAAATGAAGAAGAAGTAACTGCGGTATGTGAGTTAGTACAGCATTTGCTTAATCAAGGTTATTCAATTGAAGATATAGGTGTAATTTCAGCTTTTCGTCCTCAAGCTGATGCGTTAGAAAAAAGCTTGCGTCAAAAATTTCCTAAATTTGATAATAAATCTGTTGGGACGGTTCATACATTTCAAGGTGCTGAAAAAAAGGTAATTATTTTTTCTAGCAGGGTGTCTCGTCCGCAGGATAATAGTAAGGTTGGCTGGATTAATAAACGACCAAACCTGCTTAATGTTGCAGTATCTAGAGCAAAAGAACTATTTATTTTAGTTGGCAATCTTGACAGGTTAAAGAAAGGAAAACTTACACGTCAGCTTGTCGAACACATTCAAGAACAAGGAATTATTTTAGAGTACAAAACTGAAGCAGAAATTCCTCAGCCAGAACCTGGAGCTACAGTTGTTTATGATTGTAACCATTTAGATATTTTTCGAGGTGCAATTGAACAAGCCGAAGAAGAATTAATGATTGTTACACCTTGGATTCGCGGTAAAGAACCAAGAAATTTTGTCAAGGATATTGTATCAGCTTTGGAAAGAGGAGTTAAGGTAACGGTAATTTATGGTAACAAAGGTAGCGAGGAGAATGATAATAATGATATTGAAGCAGAGAAAAAATTGCAGGAATTATTATCTCAATATTCTGGTTCAAAGCTAATTCGTTTAGGAAGAGAAATACACATAGAAAGTAGGGGTACAAATGAAAGAATCTTAGTTTGCGATTCAAAGTTTGCTGTTGTAGGAAGTTGGAATTGGCTTTCTCACCATTATAGAGAGTCTTGTAGAAGATTGTTAATCAAACCTAACGTTCAAATCCGTAGAGAAACGAGCTTACAACTTTCCGATTCAGTTTCTATTGCTGATGTCAAAGCAAGAGTTTATAAATTAATTACACAATAGTTAGTGATTAGTGACTTTTATATTTAATAACAAATAACTCGAAAACCAAATTCTTTATCTGTAACATTTAGGTTTTCAGAAAAACGAGATGCACTACGACATAAATTAGGAACAGAATCCCAGGAACCACCTCTTAACATTCGATATTCTTCATTTTCATTATCTACCCAAACGCTACCATTATTAGGTGCTTCTAAATAATTTTCATGTTCTTCATCAGCACACCATTCCCACACGTTACCGTGCATATCGTATAATCCAAAGTTATTGGCGGGGAAACTACCTACTTCAGTTGTATGTTCGTTTTGTCCGCAATAGTTAGCTAAATCTGTTGTAATTGTTTTACCAAAATGGAATGGAGTTGAATTTCTAGCACGACAAGCATATTCCCATTGTGCTTCACTGGGTAAGCGATAGTTTCGTCCTGTTTCTCTTGACAATCGCATACAAAATTCTTGTGCATCATACCAAGAAACTCTTTCTACAGGTAACTTATCTCCTTTAAAACAAGATGACTCAAGTTCAAGTTCGCGTTTTATTTTGGGAAGATTTGCAACAAGTTTCCATTGCGCTTGAGTAATAGGATATTTGCCTATAAAAAAAGGTTGTATAGTAACTAAATGTTGGGGACGTTCATCTTCACCAGATGCTTCTTCATCCCTAGATGCACCCATTTGAAATTTACCACCAGGAATAGAAACCATTTCTAATACAATTTCATTGCCTAAATTTTCTGTAAAATACTCAGCTTGCTTGTAGCAACGGTTAATTTCTTTTCCTTGAGCGTTTATAGTTACAACTTCAAACTCGAAATTTGTCAGCTTTGGTGGAGGTGCGCTCGTAAGTTGCTGGGTTAGGGAATCTGTTATATTTGCATTTTCAGTTGTAGTTTGAAAAGATTTTTCTGCACCAATCCTTTTAATTATCTCTGGTAATGCTTCTAAAATAACAGCTTTAATGGTTTGGGCATCCGCACCATGATAAGTGCGATCGCCAATATGAAGTCCGTTGATTTCATTTGCATTGACGATATTTTTCGCTAACTGTACTTGATTTTGAGCATCTATTTGAAGAGATTGGCGTAGTAAAGCAATATCGCTTTCATTGCGATTACCATCAAGGATACGATCGAGAATTTTAATTAACTCATCAGGTGCAGTCATTTAACATTTATAAATTAAAGAACTTTAGTTATTCTTAACCATATTATTTTAACTACTAAGTAAAAATTTTAGGTAATTTACAAGTTTACATATTGTAGCCATTATTAAGAGAAACACCAATGAACAAAAACATCAAACCACCAGAATTAAATTGCTGCTTTATTTCGGGGCCAGTTATTTCTCCTTCATTATTAAATGCAATCCAACGTTGGGATATTTCTGTTTATTCACAGCTACCAACATCAGCTTTAGCAGGAACAATTAATATCCTTAAAAATACAGAAGCTGCATCTTTGATTCAAGATAAAAATGCAGTGGTAATAATGAATTGGGAAGCAAGTCTTTCTTTTATTCTTGAGAATCTACCACAGCAACGTTTAAAACAAGTTAATGCTTTCAAAAATAAAGCTACTTTCCGCGAGTTAGTTAAAGAGCTATATCCATTATTTTATGTAGAGCTTACAAGGGAGACTCTGCCAGATTTTAGGTTTCCTGAAGAAGTTAATAAAGTAGTAATCAAGCCCAGTTTTGGAACTACTTCTATAGGTATTCGCACCGTAGACAAACAACAAGAGTGGGAAGAGGCGGTTTTATCAGTTCTTAAAGATATTGATATAGCTAAAGAATACATGAATTCCGCAATGTTAAACGACTCTTCTTTTCTTGTGGAAGAATTCGTGGATGGTGATGAATTTGCTTGTGATGGTTTTTGGGATGCAAACGGTAAAACGGTAATAACTGGGATTTATCAACACCCTTTTGCATCAACTTTAGATGTTAGCGATACGGTGTATTATACATCTACAAAAGTGGTAGCTGAAACAATAAAACCGACGATGCAGGTATTGGATCGTATTGGAAACAAGCTTGATATGCGTCGTTTTCCGTTTCATTTTGAATTTAGATTTAGTAACGGTAATCTTTTTCCTATTGAGTTAAATCCGTTACGATTTGGACAAGTTGCTCTGCCAGATATTACGGAATATGCTTTTGGTTTTAATCCTTACGATTTATTTTTTACAGATAAAGCACCCGATTGGGATTCTTTGTTGAATGATGCAAGTAATAAGACGGTTTATGCGTTTGTGCTTGCTAGCATACCGGAAAAATATGAACTAGGGAAATATTGGTTTGATAAGGAATGTTTTTGTAATAGCTTTGGGGATAAGTTATTAAATTATCTTCCCAGTAATCCGGAAGTTACTCCTTTTTTTGGGGTGGCTCATATTATGGTAGATAAGGTTGAAGATGTGTTGGAATATCTTAGTATTGATTTTGAGAGTTTTTTGAGGAGTAGGGAATAGGATTAAGAAAATTAAACCTTACTAGGGCGCAGCGTTAGCGGAGCGTGTCCGATAGGACATAAAGTGTGATCTTGGGGGTTTCCCCCATGAACAACTTTTCAAGAGAGAGGGCGCGGAGGGAAGAGGTAGAGAGAGATGGGTTGTTTTGGAGGTATACAGATGAGGATGAGTGTTGAAGAATTGTTGGAGCGTTATGAGAAGGGGGAGAGAAATTTCGCTAGGATTCACCTAGATGGTGGCGAATTAACTAACGCTGACTTGAGTGATATTGATATGAGTAACGCCGATTTAGGCGAGCAATATTTGGAGGGAGTTAATTTGAGTAGAGCAAACCTCCGCAATGCTAGTTGCGGGCAATGTTGTCTTGATAGCGCAAACCTAAGAGATGCCGATTTGACTGGAGCTAGCTTTGGTCATGCTAGCTTGAATGAAGCCGATTTGACTAATGCCAAACTGGTTAATGCTTATCTTAATAGTACCGACATGATTGGAACTAACTTAACTGGAACTGATTTGACTGGAGCCGAAATGGAAGATGCATGGTTAGAAAGAGTTATCTTTTGTAATACCATTATGCCCGATCGCAGTATTCGGAATGACCACTGCTGATAGTTTCTCTATCTATGATATTAACAGCATCCTGTTATTTGAAAAACATATTACAAAGCTTCTACATATTCGCATAAAGTAGTGGGTTCGGGAACAGATAAACCTTCTTCTCGTAATCCTTCCAAATGAAACGTAATTGCTTCTTTAATTTGTTGATTCACTTCTTGAATAGTCACACCAGTTGCTACACATCCAGGTAAATCTGGAACATAAGCCGAATAATTATTAGCTGCTTTTTCAATTACAATTGCATAACGCATTATTTTTCTTCCTCTTCTTCAAACTCAGCGTACCTCCGCGCTTCCCTCCGTGCCCCTCTGCGTTTATTCCAAAACCCTAACTCGAAGCACTAGTATAAAATCTCAACGCAAATCGCCAAAATCTCGACGAAACAAAAAACAATCCTAAAGCCAAAATCCCCGCACCTATTACCCACACAAATTGACTTCTACCAAGCATCGCTTCCGCTGGAACGGTAGTTAAAAATGCCACCGGAACTACAAAAGTAAAAAACAACCGAAAAGCCGCCGGATAAGCCACCATTGGATATCTTCCGGCTTCAATCAATCCCCGCAAAACTTCAGTTACGTTGTATATTTTGACAAACCAAATACTCGTAGCTCCCAACATAAACCACAAGCTATAAAGTATTATTAAACCGAAAAATAACGCCGGAACACTAGCAAGATAATCGCCGATTCCCAAACCGAGACGATTACCAGCGTAAATAATTATAATGCTGCCAAAAATTAAATCAGAAATTCCCCAAGGTGAAACGGTGTGGGAAGAAAGCCAAAATTGGCTGCGGATGGGTTTCAATAAAACAAAATCGAGAGTTCCTTCCTGTACGTGACGCACGATGCGGTTTAAATTGGGAGCGAGAAACGTTTCCGAAAAGCCTTGCAATAAAGTGTAGATTCCCACAACTATCAAAGCCGCTTCCCACTGCCATCCAGAGAAAGTATAGCCGGTACGGTAAAACAAAAACAAGCTAAACAAGCTACCCGCAAGGTTTCCCACGCTGCTGAGAGTTGCGATCGCAAAGTTAACTCGGTACTCCAATTCCGCAGCGATCGCAGCACTCCAAAACAATCTAATAACTTTTAAGTATCTTCCCATGATGAAAACAGGCAGCGCTTCCGGTATAGTTTATTGTCAGACTGTATATAGTGCTTGATAAAACTGTATTCTTAATAATCTTATGCCTAAACTGTCCAAAGAATTAAACCGCTTTTTCTTTGAAGAACAACGTACCAATACTACGATAACTTTGGAAGATGTTCTGGAATTAGCGGGGGAAAGAATTTTCGGCTTTTTGTTCGTTATCCTATCTTTACCTTCAGCCTTACCGCTTCCCGCACCAGTTATATCGATTCCTTTCGGGATTATAATGATTTTCCTCGCAGCGCAATTAATTATAGGTCGTCAAGAACCCTGGTTGCCTGAAAAATTTGCAAAACGTCCGATTAAACTTGAAACAGCACAAAAATTTGTTAAAGCTGGAATTCCTTTCTTACAAAAAATTGAAGCCGTAAGTCGTCCCCGTTTACCGTTCGTTTGTACTACTTTACCCGGAAAAGTAATTATAGGACTTGCGATCGCGTTGATGTCGATTTTTATGATGATTCCCATTCCCGGAACAAATACATTACCAGCGATCGGTATATTTGTAACCGGCTTTGGCTTATTGGAAGACGACGGTGCAATTAGTTTAGGAGGTTTAACAATTTGTGCGATCGCAGCAATTTTGGTAACTTCTATTTTTGCAGCATTAATTTGGGGTGGTACCAGTATTCTCGACCACATTAAAATTATGTTAGGTAGATAAATATAAGGTTAAAGGTCAAAGGTCTGCATGTTAAAGGTAATTATAAGGTTAAAGGTAATTATAAGGTTAAAGGTTAAAGGTCAAAGGTAAAGAATACAGAGTAAGAGGTAAATTATCAATTTTTCATAGTACTTACTCACAGGCAATATAATTACAGTTTTAAACAAAGCTGATATAATAATCTCAAATCTGTTGAATTCGTTACAAGTGAGTAATTGATAATTATTTTTAACCTCTAACCTTTGACCTTTAACCTCTAACCTTTAACATGCAGACCTCTAACCTTTGACCTTTGACCTTTTTACCTTAGTCGTTGCAAAGATAAAGAAAGTAATTTCATTTTTTATTACTCTAATTTAATTGTTTTAATTGCTAACAATTCCTACAGCACTTATAAATTTGATTCCCGAAAATTCAGAAACCCGGTTTTTTAAAAAAACCGGGTTTCTATTGCTTCCAATTTTTACAATTGTAAATTTGTGGGTTAAAGAACATTAAAATTGTAGTAGATCGCATCAGAATAAAATAACGGTCAGCCGCATCCAACGTTAGAAAAAATTAAATACAAAACAATCAACATGAGGAGAACTTTTTACACTCTTTCTTTATTAGGGATAGCTGCTATCCTCATTAGCAAGCTGACTGCGTGCCAACCTTACATTGCTTTGAAGGAAGAAATTGCAAAGGGACCTTATGGTGCTAATTGGGGAAATACCTCAAAATATGACCGGGCTATTATGAAAAATCCCAATGATGCTGCTGCCTACTACCGGCGAGGGTCGCAATATCGCATACTTGGAGACAAGCAGAAAGCACTTGCAGACTATCATAAAGCAGCAGAAATTTGTAAACAACAGAAGGACAATTTTTGTTATGAAAGTACATTAGATGACATTGAACGGCTTCAGCAATCATCACCTTCAACACCTTAGTCAGCATATTAGGAATGCGGATTAAACGATAATGGTGCAAGATTCAGTTTAAAATAGATTGAAAAATTTCGACTATTAGTCATCTTTAGATGACTTTCGCTATTAGAGTGGGGTTTTTAACCCCAGACGATTGTGATATTAAGACTGGGGAAATAAATGCCCAATCCCCTATTTCATCAAAAACTCCTTAATAAACATCACCGTAGAATAAAATTGAAAGTCAATATTCTTCTTTTTACTAAACCCATGCCCCTCATCTTTTGCCATTAAATACCACACGGGTACTTCATTCTTTCTCACCGTTTTAACTATTTGTTCGGCTTCAATTAACGGCACCCTGGGATCATTTTTACCGTGAATTACAAATAACGGCACTTTGATATTATCGGCATTATTTGTAGGAGAAATCTTCTGTAGAAACTCGCGCATTTTTGCATCTCTTTCATCTCCATATTCAACTCTTCGTAAATCTCGCCGATAACCCTCAGTATTTTCTAAGAAGGTGACAAAATTAGAAATACCAACAATATCAATTGCAGCTTTGATTTTATCGCTGTATTTCGTCGCTACAGCTAAAGACATATAGCCACCGTAACTTCCCCCGGTAACTAAAATTTTATCTGCATCTAATTCCGGTTGCGTCGCTATCCAGTCAAGTAACGCACCGATATCCTTTACAGAATCTTCCCGACGAAACCCGTTATCTAATTTGGTAAACGTCTTACCGTATCCAGTCGAACCCCGTACATTAGGGAATAAAACTGCAACCCCCAATTCATTCAGGTAGTAATTATAACGTCCGAGGAAAGAAGGTCGAAATTGCGATTCGGGACCGCCGTGAATGTTAATTATTACCGGACGTTTACCTGTAAACTTAGCGGGAGGACGATATAAAAAGCCGGAAATTGTTCTACCGTCGAAACTCTTCCACCTTACCAACTCAGCGTCTGAGAAGCTACTAGTATTTAAACCGCCAGTTTCGCTCAAAGTCCAGCGTTCAACTTTATTGTTACGAATATTCAAAGAATAGGCATCGGCAGTATATTTAGCCGATATCAGCGTAAAACCTAAGTCGCGGTTATTATTATGCCATCTGATACCGTATATTTGCCCGATAGGAAGCTTTGGTAAACGTTTGAAACGACGGGTAGCAGTATTGAGAATATGTAATACTCCAGTTCCATCTTCATTGGTGACAAAAGCCAAGTAATTACCATCATCGGAAAGGTCAAAATCGGTCACATCCCAGCGAAACTTTTTGCTGAGATAGGTATGCTCTAAAGTATCAAGACTAACGTATGCTAACCGGGAAAACTCGGAATCTCGATCCGTAATTACATATAAACCTTTGCCATCTTTACTAAAATAACCGCCATCGTAAGAAATCTTTTCCTCACCTTTTTCGGGTAATAGTTGTTGCTTTTCACCTGTAGAAGTATCTACCAACCATAGATAACTTTCATTCACCGAAACATATTGCAACGCTAAAAACTTAACATCATCCGGCGAGAAATCCAAACCGTACCAACCACCACCTTCATTTTGGGTTAATAACTTATTACTTGCGGGATTTTGCGGATTAATAATGTAAAAATCGGCATCATTACCCGTGCGACGAGTAGAAGTGTAGATGGTGCGATCGCCACGGTTAGACCATACGCCACGACTGTTTTTTGATGTACCATCAGTTAATAAAGTAGTTTCCCCGGTATCCAAGTCATAACGATAATTTTGGTTAAATTCATTACCGCCAATATCTTTACTAAAGACAAAATAGTTACCCTCAGTTGGTTGAAAACTCGCACCGCTGACGGGTTCGGGAAAGAACGTTAATTGTTGACGAGTACCGAAGGGAGATTTAACCAAATGAACTTGGCTTGTATCCCCAAACCGCGTGGAAATCAGCATTTCGCGCTTCGTTGGGTGCCAGCTAGAGATACCAGCAGAGCGGAATTGAGTATAGCGTTCGACTTTTTGAGCTAAATCCCCAGGAATCGGCGGAATTCCCTCAACAACGAGATTGTCTCCAGGAGTAACAGAAGTAACAGCAGCAACCATCGGTATAGGTAGTAAGATTACTGCAAGCAGAGTAGCAAAAAATAAAGATAAAAATCGCATTTATCAATTATCAATGAACAATTATCAATTATCAATGGGTAATAGGAAGTAAGTAGTGCGTTAGCGCAGCGTGTCTGTTAGCGAAGCGTGTCTGAAAGACATAAGACAAGCTTCTAGCTCGCTAGTTACTTCCAGGGAGCAAGATGCTCCCACTACTAACAACCAAAACTTGATAAGATTCTCATGGTCATGGCTTTTGCAGTTTCAGCCAATCGATAATAAAAAATATGACAAAGCAACACGACAAGATTATTATTTTTGATTGCGACAGTACTTTGAGCAGTATCGAAGGGGTTGATGAGTTAGCTCGTGTTGCTGGTGAGGAAGCAACTCAAGAAATTGAAAGAATGACTGCTGAAGCGATGGAAGGTAAGATTGCTTTAGAAAGTATCTTTGCAAAGCGTTTATCAATTATTCAACCTACTGCCGATACTGTCTCGGAAGTTGGTAAGTTATATATTGAAACGGTTGAACCATACGCAAAGCAAGTTATCGCAACTTTGAAAAATCGAGGTTGGACACCAATTATTTTAAGCGGTGGTTATCGTCAAGCGATCGAACCTTTAGCCGATTATCTTGGTGTAGAATTTATCGAAGCTGTTGACCTTTATTTTAACGAAGATGGCAGCTATCGCGACTTCGATCGCAATTATCCCTCAACTCGCTCCGGTGGTAAACCCGAAGTTGTCAAAAGTTTACGAGATAAATATTCACCTGACAAAATTGTAGCGATCGGTGATGGTGTCAGCGATTTAGAAAGTAAATCTGTTGTTGATATGTTTATCGGGTTTGGGAGATATGCTGTCAGGGAAAAAGTTAAGCAAGAAGCTGATTATTTTATAACTGATTTACAGGAAATAGTTTCTTTGGTTGAGAATTTGTAATTTAATTAATATTGTAGGTTGGGTTAGGTTCACCGAAGATTAATTTTGAACGAATAATATATATTTGAACCGTAACCCAACATTAATGATGAGGTTTTTTACAATATTTATCTATAACCTCGATGTTGGGTTACGACACGATAAATAAAAATTTTAATTACAACCTAAATTAGTTTTCGTGTCTAACCCAACCTACCAATCGTTCCCTTTTATTAACTTAATATCATGAGTTTTGATAATGTCTGTAAACTGTTGGCTGAGAAATATCCAGCGGAGTTTGTGCGGTGGTTAACTGCATCCGAATCTACAAATGTTAAAGTGTTAAAAACTGAATTAAGTATAGAACCAATTCGCGCAGATTCGGTAACTTTTATACAAACTGAAAATCAAATCTTACATATTGAATTTCAGACTTTAACCCAATCTAAACCTGGAATTGCTTTCCGAACGCTGGATTATTCGGTAAGATTAAAACGTCAATACAAGTGTCCGGTTGTACAATTTGTAATTTTCTTGCAACAAACTACTGATGAAATTGCTTATACGGAACAATATGTAGACGATACAACCGTACATCGATATCGAGTAATAAGAATGTGGGAGCAAGATTCTAGCTTATTTCTGAATAACTTGGCATTATTACCTTTAGCACCTTTGTGTCAGACTGATTCCCCACAAACTTTATTATCGCAAGTTGCTGAGGAAGTCGCTAAAATTTCAGATAGGGAGACGAGGCAGAATACAGCAGCATACACTGAGATTTTAGCTGGTTTGCGGTTCGATAAAAATTTGATTCGTCAGTTATTAAGCGAGGATATTATGCAAGATTCAGTTATTTATCAGGATATTTTACAAAAGGGCGAGCAGAAGGAAGCTTTTCGCTTTTTGAATCGACAATTAAATCGACGCTTTGGTGAGATTGATTCATCAATAGTTGAACGTATCAAATTATTATCTACCGAACAATTGGAAGCGTTAGGAGAAGATTTTTTAAGTTTTTCAAATGTTTCCGATTTAGTCGCTTGGCTTGAAGAAAATGTAAGTAGTAAGTAGTTGATAGTTTGTAGGTTGGGTTAGGTTCACTCTTATATTAGTTGTAAATAAAAATTGATATTTGAACCGTAACCTAACATTAATTAGAGGATAATTTATCAATTCAATAAATTACGGATTAAAAAAACCTTACTAGACGCAGAGGGCGCAGAGGAAAGAAGTAATAGAGGTATATTTGTAGGTTGGGTTAGGTTCACTCTTATATTAGTTGTAAACAAAAATTCATATTTTAACCGTAACCCAACATTAATTAGGAGGTTTTTTTACAAGATTTATCTATAATCATCATCTTGGGTTACGACACGAAAAATAAACATTTTCATTACAACCTAAATTAGTTTTCATGTCTAACCCAACCTACGAACTAACTACTAGCTCTTAATATATCTCCAATCGGATTTTGTAATAAATGAGTGAATATTTTTCCAAGCATTTGTATTTATTTTAAGTGACTCTAAACCTAATTGAATTGCATTACAAATAGTTTCATACTCTCCATCAGCATCGTCTTTTATTTGTTCTGTTGTAAATTTTTGACCATTAACAATTGGTTCCCCATTTTCATCAAGCATTACCCAAATCTCATCTGCTAAATCAAATGTTTTCAAAGGAAGACCTTCTTGAAACAAAATTGATTCTCTATAACCAACTCTATCATCATATCTAACTAAAATAGCTTTATAAAATATTACTGATATTTGACTAGCTACGTATTCAATTTCTGAAGAGAACACCCAATCTCTTCTATCTTCAACTCTAGATAAAGATGATAAGCAATCATTAATTTTCTTTATTTTTAATTTAAAAGGAGTCGATATTTGCGAACTAATAGATTGAATATTTTCAAAAGACGCAACACATAAAACCCCTTCAAATGCATAACTCATTTTTTCTTTTATAAACTACTTTGTAGGTTGGGTTAGGTTCACTATTATATTAATTTTTAACGAATAATCTACATTTGAACCGTAACCCAACATAATATTTATCTACAATCATCATGTTGGGTTACGACACGATAAATAAAGATTTTCATGACAACCTAAATTAGTTTTCGTGTCTAACCCAACCTACTATCTATCTTGCAACAAGGGCTAAAGCCCTTACTACGAACAATCAAAAATTAACTGATAATTGATAATTGATTAACGTTTGCGCTTCACAAACCAAAGCAATAACAATCCACTTCCAGCTAATACCAATCCATTGGAAGATTCCGGTACGCTGGTTTTTAAAGGATTATCAGGTTTAGTCAAATCTTCTTTACCGCTTTCTAATTTGCGATCGAATCTATCTTTCGCTGCTTCTGCTTCTTTAAGTAAGCGTCTTTGTTCGTCATTTACTAACACTAACATCGAAGAATAAGGCGAAACTAATTTATATTTTTTTGCGATCGCGTGAATTGCATCTAAGCTTTCTAAGTTATCTAGTTTGACTTGTTTGCTCAATCCTCGGATTAATTGTCTGGCTGCAAGTTGTTGAAAACCATTTTGTTTAGTAGAATTATTCTCGGTTTTTTCAAGATACCAAGCGTAACCATCAACTACGTCAAGTACTGAATCTCCCAGAGTTGCTTTTGTGGCGATTCTTTGCAATACTTCGGAAAGTGATGTCGAAACTCCACCACCGCTATCTTGAATTGCTTTGATTATTCCGTCGGTGTAGGAGAAGGGTAGTTTTCCGTTGTGTACCATCCATAATGGTGCGGGTGTTGCCGGAATATCTTTATTATTTTTGGATAATTCATAACTTCCTGCATCTGTTAACAGCAATATTGCATCATAGGATGTTTCTTCCCGCAATTGATTAAATTGCTTTAACATTTCTGGAGTTTGTAAGCTTCCGTAAAATGTGAATTTATCAGCTTTAAATTTACGGATGTCGTCTAAACGCTGCGGTTTTGCTTTCTCGGAAGCGGTAATATACAAGTCTGCATCGTTATTTTTTGAGTTTTTTTGCAGCCATGTTAAGTTTTGCGATAATTCTTTGACATGGGAACTCATGCTGCGAGATGAATCGAGAATTAAAGCAATTTTTTTGTTTTGAGGTAAGGAATAATCTTTTTTAGATAAAGGTTTGGCTGCGATTTTGTAACCTTCAGCTAATTCGATTTCGTGAGGTTGTGGTTTTGATTTCCCGACTTTGATAAAATCTTCCAACCAAGCATCTTTTGCAATTTTTACCTGTTTCCCGTTGCGAATGCGTTTGGTTTTATCCGTCCAAAAAATGTTACGCTTTTCTCCTAAAGTTGGTAAAGCCACACCTCGATCTTGAACCATTACTTGATAAGTTAACCACAAATTCATTTCTGTAGCGCGAGCTGGTTGGTTTTCTATTTGCTCTACATTATTACGAGGAATCGGAAACGCTCTTAAACGATAATGTCTAGGTCCTACTTGTTCTAATAATGCCGGATCTACAGGACGTTCTCTTCTTACTTGAGAATTATAAACCTTTTGTGCCGCACCTCTGGGAGAAACGACAAATTCAAAGCGTTTATTGCGATCGCTGGTGTCTCCCAACCACAAACCTGTAATTACCGCGCTTTCCGGTAATGAAAAGTAATAGAATATTTCTTGTACTTCCGGTGTTTGGTTTTTGTAGACTTCGTAGAGTTCCACCTCAGCGCGATCGCCTTGTTCTTTAACAGTAATTTGCTGCAATTCCAACCAAACTTTTTTCTCGTTAATATTTAGTAAACCCGCTTTAACTTCTTGTTCGTTAAAAGTAGATTGCACTGCATGAGTAATCGCTGCTACTTCTGATTTTTGTATGGGTTTATCAAAAAATTCCTCATAGAGTTTTTCTGCTTTTTCAGTATCTTGTGCGGAACCATTATATAAAAAAGGTGATATCAAAAAGTTGTAAACTTGCTGTACCGAATCCGCAGCAGGTTTATTTAAACCCAAAGCTTGACGGTACATAACGCTGATACTATTACTATCTTGTCTGCTGCTAAGGTAGCGGTAAGAAGATAAATAAGCGTTAACTAAACCCGATTTAATTTCGTTTGATTTTGATAATAAAACTTGGCGGTTACTATCTGTATTTGCAGGATTATTAAGTAGTGAAAATGCCCGTACTTGCGGCTGTTGTTGTAAGGTAAAAAAGAAAATTACAGAAGTAACTAAAACCGCACCAACACCAGCGAAAGCGCGTTTATTACCATACCGTGCGGCGAATTCTCGAATAACTTTTTGTCCGGAATAAACGTACATTCCCGACAATACCGAAGGCATAATCACAAATAAAAGACAACTCAAGCCAACCAATAGTAATAAAAAAACTGGGAGTAAACCACCTTGAAAAGCATTCTCAAATAATCTCAACCATTCAAACTTGAAAAATCCTTGTACTAGATATACCGTAAAAGGTAAAGCATAAAACAGCAGCAAAACTCCTGCATAAACTCCAAACAACAGCATTAAACTGTTTGTTAGCATTTGCATCCACTGCAAACTTGTTTTACGTCTGTTGTTATAACCCCACAGTAAATCTACAAGAAATGCGGCAATAGATAAACCCGCAGTAGCGATAATATGAATGCTCGCGGGTGTCATTTCTCGGATTAAAAATAACCTCAACCAACACAATAAAAATAACGGTGCTTCTACACCATAAAATAAACGAATCAGATGCAAAGGTTGTTTTCTAATCCAAATTCCAAGAATACTGCAAGCTGTAGGAATCGCAACTAAAGCAATAACGGTTAATGAGAATTCTACAGGAGTATCACCTCTAAGGGTTGATGCAAATAAAAATGGTGCAAGAAAAGGTAATATACCAAAATATACTATTGTCAAAAAGACTAGATTCCATAGCCAGAATATAGCTTGAAAAGTCGTATTCCAAAAAGTTTTCACTCCAAACCCTCCAATCCAGAAGTTTGCGTAGCTGGTAATAATATGTCTACACAGTCTATCAGTGGATTTATGATTTAATTTGGTAAATAATTCTAGATATTTTATGAAGTTTAGTTAAAGTTGTTTGTTATTTCAAACGCCAATTTTCAATTTGTAAACCAGATATTCTTTCAAATTCTCGGACGTTAGATGTTACAACAATATGATTATGAGTTAAAGCTGTTGCTGCAATAAGTACATCATAAGCACCAATCGGAGTACCTGCTGCTTTCAGAATGCTTCTTATTTTGGCGGTTTGCTCGGCTTCTTCCTCACCAAAAGGTAAAATTGTAACTGAACTTAAGAATGTTTGAATCAATGATTGAATTTTTACTGCACGTTGAGGATTGATAGCTAAACCATATTTCATTTCCATAACTGTTAAAGATGAAACAAAAATATCTGACGGAGAAACTGATTTTAATCGTTTTAAAGTGTTTGTTTCTCCTTTAACGAAATCACTAACTACGCAAGTATCGAGTAAGTAGCCCATTATTATAAATCTATTTCGCTTGGTGGTAGTAATTCGTCTCGGTAAGATTCAAACATAATACTTTCTTCTACTCCTTGATATTCTAAGATTGTAGATGACCAAGTAGTCGGTTTGGTTTCTAAAAAAGTAACGAAGACTCGGCTTTCAGTAATATTTTGTGGTGTTTCGGCAAGTTCTATTTTACCGTTTTTATAAATTCCTTCAATAGTTTTTAGCATAGTAATTTACCTTTTATTTAAGTTTACAAATGACTCAAAATTATAAATACAATGATTTATAGAAGCCTTTAGTTTCAATTATAAGCATAATCCAAAATTGACTCTATCTCCCCATATCTCTTTCCAAGTCGTGAATCACCGTTTCGATATACCATTCTTCCGACATACCGGGATAATAAAATTTTGCTTGTTCGATTAATCTTTGAGCAATTTCCCATTGCCCGCCGACTAATCTTAATAATCGATAGCGTAACTTTTCATAGTCATTTTGCTTAACATCAGGAGCGGGAGAATGTATTTTTTTCAAACTTTCTAAAACTAGTTGATAATTATCCCAATCTTCTTTTTCGCAATAGATACTTGCTGCTTGCTGAAAATCATTAATTGCTTGAGGAATTTCTTCCATCCGAACATTACATAAACCGCGATTATACAAAGCTGTTGCACTAGTCGAATTAATTTCTAAAGCTTGGTTATAATCTTCAATTGCACCCAAATAATGACCTATGGCTTGATAAGCATTACCTCTAGCAACGTAGATTAAATCATCAGAGGGCTGTATTCTTAACGCTTGATTAAAATCAACAATTGCTCCTTGATTATCCCCTAATTTTAGACGTGCTTTACCACGATTGCGATAAACCGCAGCATCTTGAAAATTCAACTGTAGCGCTGCATTAAAATCTGCGATCGCTTCTCGATATTTTCCCTGCTTGCAATATACAACCCCGCGACAGCAGTAAGCTTTCCCATCCTGAAAATCTGCTCTTAACACCCAATTTAAATCTTCCATCGCTTCGCGGGTGTCTCCCTTTTCTGCTTTCTCCAACAAAGCGGTAAAATAATCCTGCTCCGATATTAACGGCGTAGTTTGTAACAGCGGCTTTTGTACAACAACCTCTTGCTTGCACGGTTGTAGCTGCTTCACTTTCTCCAAACACTGCTTTGCATTTTCGGCATCCTTCTGCTCCAAATATAACTCTGCTGCCTTTTTAAAATTGGCGATCGCACCTTCAATATTTCCTAGTTTACGCTCTACCACACCCCGTAAATTGTAAGCACCAGCTTTATAAGAATTAAGGGAGATTGCGCGATCGACATCCTTCAAAGCACCGGGTAAATTTTTCAACGCTAACCTTGCTAAAGCACGACAATAATATGCTTCTACATTGTAGGAATCCCGCTTCAAAACCTCATCATAATCAAAAACCGCTTGAGCCAAACGTCCCAAATCGTAGTATGCTAAACCACGTTGATAATAAGCCTCAACAAATTCGGGATTAACTTGCAGCGCTTTGGTAAATTCCTGAATAGCGCCACTATAATCCTTCTGCTTAGCTTTCTCCAAACCTCGATCGAAATCTTGTTCCATAACACTCAACGCTTAACTCAATTAATTATAGATACATATCCTAACCGACGAATTATGGATTGGGCATGGGGTATGGGGAGACAAGGGGATGGGGAGATGGGGAGATGGGGGGATGGGGAGAAATTTGAACTATTAATTACTAACTCCGGTGGTACTAACTTCTAACTTCTAACTCATAACTCATAACTCCTAACTCCTAACTCCTAACTCCTAACTCCGGTGGTACTAACTTATGCTTGATTTCCTTTTCCGCTACCCAACTTTATATCCCGGTATATTACTAAAACGCTACAAAAGATTTTTCGCAGATGTGGAACTTGCTTCTGGGGAAATTGTTACAGCCCACTGTCCGAATACGGGACCGATGAAAGGAGTATATATCCCCGGAAACCCGGTACAGCTATCAAAAACAGACAATCCCAAGCGTAAATTAGCTTACACTTGGGAAATGATTCAGTTATACGACAACGAACCAACTTGGGTAGGTGTAAATACAGGTTTACCGAATAAAATTATTAAAATAGCGCTACAAAAAAATATCTTTCCAGAATTAGGAAAATACGATGAAGTTAAAAGCGAAGTTGTTTACGGACAAGATAGAAAAAGCCGGGTAGATTTCTATTTACCTGTCTCCGAACAAGCAATTGATTTATCAAAACAGCTTTCACTTTTAGATACTACAATAAATAGTAATTATGTAGGAACAAAAAATAAAACTTTACCAAAAGACGATAATCGTTCAATATATTTAGAAGTGAAAAATACAACTTGGACGGATAAAAGATTAGCTTTATTTCCCGACACCGAAACAACAAGGGGACAAAAGCACCTGCGTGAATTAATGGCGCTTTTGCCGGAAACTCGTGGAGTAATGCTGTATTTTATTAACCGTAGCGATTGCACTCACTTTGCACCCGGTGATATTGCCGATCCCGTATATGGTAAATTATTACGACAAGCAGTATCTATGGGTTTAGAAGTATTGCCTTGTCGCTTTGAAACCACACCCGAAGGAGTTAAGTATTTGGGGTTAGCAGAATTGCAATTGTGATAGGTTAAAGGTTAGGAATTAGGAATTGTTCTAACAACTAACAATTAACAACTAACAACTAAATTCAAACAAAATCATTAGCAGAAAGTCGAAGTGCTTCCATTCCAGTTAATACGGCTAAGGTTTCATCTTTATGCATAATCCAAGTATCGTTGATATTAGTACCAATACCTTGAGTAGCAGTAATATCGTGCAAATTTAAACCGCTAGATAATACTAAATAATCTTCACCTATGACAAAATCGGTAATAGTATCAATTCCTTCTCTTGATGCTAAAACAAATTTGTCGCTACCACCGCCGCCGGTTAATGTATCGTTACCAAAACCACCTTTAATAGTATTAACACCAGCGTTACCTGTAATGACATCATCGTAACGAGAACCGATGATATTTTCGATATTACTGAGGCTATCTTGAGGACTATTGTTATCAATAATTGCATCGTACCAAATATCAGCAACTTTTTTATAACCTTCTACAGTCGCATGAACTCCATCTTCTAAATCATCGGCTGTTAATCCACTGAAAATATCGACGAAACCGACATTTTTACCTTGTGCCGCTTTACTATCAACAATGCCGGGTATATGGGAATTAAATTCGATCGCCTGCTGTTGTTGTTCTTCTGTTCGACTAATCGGTGGAATCGAACTTACTAAAAGCTGTGTATTTGGTGAATGATAGGTAATTGTGTCAATCAGATTGTTAAGACGATTGGGTGCCGTACTCATATCGGCGGCTCGAAGTATATCATTAGTACCGATTGTCAATAGCACTATATCTGGTTGAGTATCATCTAACCAACCATCCACAGCACTGTCAATATCACCTATTCTCCAGCCACTAAATCCAGCATTGTCGCGATCGAAACCTTCGGGACCTGTTGCATGAGGTCCGACAAAATCTATATTATAATTATTGTTCTCAAATAATCGCCATAAATCATCGCGGTAAGCGCCTAAATCCCAACTACCCCAACCTTCTGTATTAGAATCACCCAAAGGCATTATTTTAAGGGGTTGCGTAGAAGTTGTAAATTGGTGAGTTACCTTACCAGAATTCAAGTCTGCAACAATACCACTATTAGCTGCATCATAAGTAATAGTATCTATGCCGCGATCGCCATAAAAAGAATTATTGCCCGTGCCGCCATAAATTAAGTTATTGCTATTTACCGAAGAGACAGGAATTAACTCCAGGTAATTAATATTAAAAGAACTTCCCAACATCTCCAGACGCATTTCGTAACTACCTGCATCCAAAGAGATTTGCGCGGAATCAACATTTTGCCAATTCCACCAGCCACCAGTATTACCTACATTAAAATTCGCTTTTCGTTGCCCAATAGTTGCTTGAAAACTATGATTTCCATTTTGTGCCGAAGCCATGCGCGAAACTAAGCGATATTCTCCCGATATTGGAACGGTAAAATCATAAGTCAACCATTCTCCCGACTCAATCCAACCAAGCGAATAACCACCATCAACATCGTTACTGTATGCAATATCAACATCATCAGAGCGGTACTTTCCACCACTGTTGCCGATGGTTTTGTCAATAGCATTTTTATAATTTTCCGCTTCAATGCGAATTGAATTCATCTTTTCCTTTAAATGTCTTTCTTTTTCTGATATAAACGCAAAATTCAGGAAAATAAGCGATTAAATCCGAAAAATTCATCAGAATGCCATTAACTGTAATTCTTTTGCAAAAAGTAATTGATTCTTAGCAATAGATACAGTAATTTTAAATTTACTTCTAAATTTTCCTTTCCGTAGAAAAGTAATACCAGAAAAAAAACGATTAGCTATCTACCCAATCTAAAATAATATAAAGCTTTGCTAAATCAACATTTATACCTTGATTCAGCAAAGCTAAAAGTAAAATTATAGTAAGAATTATCCTGCTTCTACCTACTTAAATTTCACGTTGTGCAATACACATCAAAGACAATGCAGCTTTTGGAGATTTAGAATTAATACCAGATAACCATTGGCTAAAGCGATACTTGTTATCTGCCTTACCATAATTACCTTGTAATACTTCTGCACCTACAGTATGGTTATGGGGATATACTTTTACTTTAAAGCCCAATGGCTCTAAGGTTTGATAGTAAAACTCTGATGTGACACCTTTTCCTGGCTTGTGGTGGGTTTCGCTCTTCATCATTGCATCATGCTCTTCTTGGGACATAAAGTTACCAAGAGACATTAATTTATACAATGGAACCCGGACTTGATACAAAAGCATTCCCAACCCTTTCCAATTCCAAGCGCTTCGTTGCGGGTCATGGTCGGTAATTAAAATTCCACCGGGACGCACCAAGCGTGCCGCTTCCGATAATACCACACTCATGTCATCGCAGTGATGTAAACTTGCATTCACTGCTACAATATCCGCAAATTCTGAAATAAATGGTAGTTGATGAGCGTCTGCTTGAATAGGCATATATCCAATCGATTTCGCCATCTTTAAACAGGTACGAGAGACATCAACCCCAATCAATAACCGTGGCTTACCACCCAAAGTCGCATACAAATTTCCAGGACCACAGCCGATATCTACAGCTATTTTGTCATCCCAACTACCCATTGCTGCCTGCCAGCATTCTTTAAAGTTGTCATCTCGGTGACAATGGTCAAAATAGCCTTGCACCCATTGGGGGTTTTCGTAGTAATCGATATTTGCTTGCAATGCTTCAGTTAGATTAGCTATAGGAGATTGAGGAATATCTTCTTCCCAATTAACTACAGCATCTGCCGCAACGTATTTGTGTAATTCTGAAAATTGTGTATCTAGCATCTTTTATGTCCTTACTTGCATTTAACTTAAGGTTGGAAGAAGTTAAAAATAAAAACACCGGCGTTGTCTTTTCAAATAGAAAATAGATTTAGGAATCTGCTCTAAATTAAAATCTAAGGACTCAAGCTGGTATGAATTTTTCTATGATGATGGCTTCCCTGAAACTATTGCTAAAACAGAGAGATTGTCTGCTTCAGCCGCCATCTAAAGAGGGTAATGCAATATTCGTCCGTACTAATTAGTACGTCTAGCAATACACATTATCGATTGTGCTGCTTCTGGTGTGTCGGGATTAATGCCTGATAACCGTTGACTTAATCTTAATCTCCAAGAATTCCGCCCATTTTTACCTTCGAGTACTTCAGCACCTAAATCATGAGAGTGAGGATACAATTTCACCTCAAAACCAAGTGGTTCCAAAGCTTTATAGTAGACATCTGGCGTAATCCCATCCCCCGGTCTTTGGTTCTGAACCTCAGTTTTCCAACGTGCGTGTCTTTCCTCATAGGGAATATAATGCTTGCTTCCAAGCAGACGATACAAAGGGTAGCGAATATCCCGTATAAATAAACCTGCTCCTTTCAGATTCCAAGCAGTACGTTGAGGGTCTTGGTCGGTAAATAATAATCCACCCGGACGCACCAAACGCGCCGCTTCTGTCAAAATTCTACCCATATCATCGCAATGATGAACGGTAGCATTAGCAACAACTATATCTGCAAACCCATTTACAAATGGTAGGTGATGGGCATCAGTCAAAATTGGTGTATAGCCAACTTCACGAGCCATCTTTAAAGCGCTTAAAGAAACATCAACCCCAATTAGTAAGTTAGGTTTGCCACCCAACGTTGCATAAACATTACCGGGACCGCAACCAATATCAACTACAACTTTGTCATCCCAACTACCCATTGCAGCCTGCCAGCGTTCTTTAAAAGGTTTGCTACGATGACTACTTTCAAAGTACTCTTTTCCCCATTTGGGATGTCCGAAAAAGTAGCTGTTAGCCTCCATACCCTTTGTAAAAACAGGGATTGGGCAAATGGGAATATCGTCTGTTTGCTGATTTACAATCGCATCCGAAGCTAGATAAGGTTTCAACCGCGAGTACGCAGAATCCTCCATTCTTTCTCCTTAAATATTATTGAACTCAGGGACGTAAGTAGCATTTAATACTATTTTATACATATTATCAAATATATCTATTTTTATTAAGTATGATTTAAGTAATATTACGGTTAAAGATAAAAAGATTTTATGAAGCTATTATTGTTTTTTCAAAAGTAAATTTCAAAATTAATTTCTCAGTTTTGAACTAGATTAAATTAGAAAATCATAAAAATTATTTTTTTGTTTTTTATGCTTTCATATGTAAATTATACTCTTTTTAATGTTCATAGGTATTATTTTAAATAAGTTTGCAATTAAGATATTTTGTTAAATCTCGCAAGTTTTTCAAGTATTTTTAATTTAACTAATTATATAAAATATAAAAAAAAGATGTATGATTCATTCATAGCTATTTCTTAATAATGCTCGGTAAAAAATAAACTTGACTTTTAGAAACTACAAACCCTTATTTCTTCCTTCTACTTTTCTCAATTCTTTTTTTTCATCAAAAAATATTATTTACTCACCGATCTTAGAGATTTAAAAATCCTATAGAAGATAGTAGAAACTGTAGTGTCGCAATACTACGTATTATTTCAAAATTTATAGTATTCCTAAAGATTGGAAAATCTTACGAAAGATAGAAGGGTATTACAATTTCATCTTTGAGAAAGACGACAAAACAGCGATGCTTCTATTAGAACTAATAAACAGTCTATGCCTTAAGTCAGGTTGAGACCGATCGCAAGCCATATATGCAGAGTAAAATTTTATGAACATACAACCAGAAATTACTTATCGTGGTGTAGATAAAACAGAAGCATTAGACGAATTAGTAAATTCTAAGATTTCTAAATTAGAACAATTTTGCGACCATATCAGCAGTTGTCGCGTAGCCATCGAAAAAGCACACGACCATCCCAGTAGCGGTTCTCCCTATCGAGTGCGCTTAGATATTACCGTACCACCTGCTCACGAACTAGCAGTAGACCGCAGCCCTGACAAAGGAACTCAATACGAACCCGTGGATGCAGTAATTCGTCATGCTTTCGATGCTATGCAGCGTCAATTAAAAGAACTTAATGACAGACAGCGAGGTGAAGTCAAAGAACATCCGCAACAAGCTGTTGATAAATCAGTCACCAGTGATTAGTTAGGAGTTAGGAGTTAGGAATTAGGAATTAGGAGTTAGGAGTTAGGAGTTAGGAGTTAGGAGTGAGCAGTTAATTATTTAGCCCCTTGTCCCCTTGTCTCCTTGTCTCCCCCTTTCCCCATCCCCTCCCATCCCTACCACCCGTTACCATATTTTGGTAACATCAATAAACCTGACTCTTAGCGAACGGATTGAGATGAGCAAAGGCACGTTATTTGATAAAGTTTGGGATTTACATACAGTTAGTACTCTTGCTTCCGGGCAAACGCAACTGTTTATTGGGCTGCATTTAATTCATGAAGTAACGAGTCCTCAAGCCTTTGCTATGCTTAGGGAACGGGGTTTGAAGGTGATGTTTCCTTCTCGCACGGTGGCAACGGTTGACCATATCGTACCTACGGATAATCAAGCGCGTCCTTTTGTCGATACTTTGGCAGAGGAGATGATGCAGGCGCTGGAAACAAATTGTAAAGAAAATGAAATAACTTTTTATAATATTGGTACGGGAAATCAAGGTATTGTTCACGTAATTGCTCCAGAGCAGGGACTTACTCAGCCGGGAATGACTATTGCTTGTGGAGATAGTCACACTTCAACTCACGGTGCTTTCGGTGCGATCGCCTTTGGTATTGGTACTTCTCAAGTGCGCGATGTGCTGGCTTCCCAGACTCTAGCTTTATCTAAATTAAAAGTCCGCAAAATCGAAGTTAACGGTACGCTAAAACCTGGTGTTTACGCCAAAGATGTGGTTTTACACATTATCCGTACTCTTGGTGTGAAAGGTGGTGTCGGATATGCTTATGAATTTGCAGGTACCACCTTTGAACAAATGAACATGGAAGAACGGATGACCGCGTGTAATATGTCTATCGAAGGCGGTGCGAGATGCGGTTACGTTAATCCCGATAAAGTTACTTATGAATACCTCAAGGGGAAAGACTTCGCACCCAAAAAAGAAGATTGGGACAAAGCCGTTACTTGGTGGGAATCTCTCCGTAGCAATGCGGATGCTGAATATGATGATGTAGTAGTATTTGATGCCGCAGATATTTCGCCTACCGTTACTTGGGGAATCACTCCCGGACAAGGTATAGGAATTAATCAAACCATTCCGTTACCAGAAGAATTACCAGCCGAAGACCGTTTTATTGCCGAAGAAGCTTATCGCTACATGGATTTAGCACCCGGTAATCCCATCAAAGGTACGAAAATAGATGTTTGCTTTATTGGCAGTTGCACCAACGGTAGGATCGGTGACTTACGCGAAGCCGCCAAAATTGCCAAAGGACATCAAGTAGCTCAAGGAGTAAAAGCCTTTGTGGTTCCCGGTTCCGAAAGAGTGAAAAAACAAGCCGAAGCCGAAGGTTTAGATAAAATCTTTCAAGCAGCCGGATTTGAATGGCGAGAACCCGGATGTTCCATGTGTTTGGCAATGAACCCCGATAAATTGCAGGGAACACAAATAAGTGCTTCTTCCTCCAACCGCAACTTTAAAGGAAGACAAGGTTCAGCCTCCGGACGTACATTATTAATGAGTCCCGCAATGGTTGCAGCAGCTGCAATTAAAGGTACCGTTGCAGATGTTAGGGAGTTGATTAAGAGTTAGGAGTGAGGAGTTAGGAGTTAGGAGTTAGGAGTTAAGAATAAGGAATTTTTATTTCTACCCCCTCTACCCCCTCTCCCCATACCCATTACCCAATCCAAAATCCAAAATTTAAAATCCAAAATTGATATGAGTGAAGTTAAAACAGTTTCCGGAAACGGTATTCCTTTAGTTGGTAACGATATCGATACAGATCGAATCATCCCAGCGCGGTTTTTGCGTTGCGTTACTTTCGATGGTTTGGGAGAACACGCTTTTGAAGACGATCGCAAAGGGCTTGAAGGTAAACATGCCTTTGACCAACCGCAGTATCAAAGTGCAAGTATTTTAGTAGTGAATCGTAACTTTGGCTGTGGTTCATCAAGAGAACACGCACCCCAAGCACTTGCTAAATGGGGAATCCAGGCTGTAATTGGCGAAAGCTTT
The DNA here is from genome assembly GCA_965234645.1 of Rivularia sp. (in: cyanobacteria). GTDB lineage: Bacteria > Cyanobacteriota > Cyanobacteriia > Cyanobacteriales > Nostocaceae > Rivularia. The sequence continues at coordinate 7,674,841 of OZ248344.1, forward strand.
GCAGAAATATTTTTCGGTAATTGCGTAGCGATGGGGGTTCCTTGCGTTACTGCTGATTCCGATACCGTTCAACAATTGCAGGTGATGTTGACGGATAATCCTCAAGCAAATATCGCGGTAGATTTGCAAGCAATGAAAGTGCAGTGCGGTGATTTTTCCGCACCCGTCAACATGGGTGAAGGTGCGAAAAATATGTTTGTGTCCGGTACTTGGGATGCTTGCGGACAATTGGTAAGTAATGCACAGAAGGTTAAAGAGACTGCTGCGAAGTTACCTTATGTGAGTTGGAGTCAATTGGCTGCTTAGATGATTATTTACTTTTAAGAATTTAGAAACCTGGTTTTTTTTGGAAGAACCGGGTTTTTTTAACTACTTGTTACTCCGCTTTTGTTTCTCCTTAAGTAATAGTTTCTCGTATTCCTCAGCCGATTTAAGTTTTTCTACCAGCTTTTTTTTATGAGCGCTTAATCTTTCAAGTTGTGAATCAATATAATCAGTTGCAAAAAAATTTTCTACATTTATATTTTCTTGTTCTTGCGTTATAAATCCCGCAGTAACACCATGTTCAAGCTCATCAATATGCTTCCACCTTTCAATTTGTTCGGGTGTCGGTTGATAAGTTTTTGATGATTCCATCTGGAATGAATATTCTGACATATATTTAATCCTTATTTAATCAAAATTTATGGAATTTCTTCTTTGTTCTTGGTCTAAGAGGAACATTGATGCTGCATTGCTAGTGAGTACCATTTCCCCAGAACCATTTGTTTCTTCAAATCCTATATTTTGATAAAATTTCTTTTCATCTGGAACCGCAAATAATTTAATAATGTCGCTTAATCTTTGTTTCCTAGTTTCTCGTATTATACCTTCAATCAACGACGTAGCCGAACCCTTTCTCTTTTCTACTTGTAAATATTTTATGGTATTCCAAGGACTATTTGTGAGACTTTCAATTTCTACACAATAAGTAAAATTATTTTCTAAAACAATTTGGCTTCTCTGAATTATACAAATTGAAGCCAATAAATTTTGGTCATCGACCACGCTTCTAATAAAATCTTCTTTTTCAAATATATTATTGGAAATTTCTTCTAGCTTCGATATACATCTATAAAATTTAGTACCACTTGCATTTTTCTTATCACCTTGGTAATAGGTATGAATGTATTCTATAATTTTGTCAGCCCAGATAGCTAAACCTTGTTTAACTTCAACTGTTGCACCAACAATGTATTTAAAGTCGTTCATTTGCAAATATTTTGAGTCATGTGATTTTATAATTGTAGGATGAAATAAACTTTTTTATAATTATGAGAGGATGTGGTGTAATACTTGTGACAATATTATTTCAAATTGCTGTTTCAATAATTGCGATTCCGATTGATTATTGAGGTAGGTATCGGTTAAAGCGTAATTTGCCAATGTTTTGAAACACTCTTAATAAAACAAGATAACCTAATAGACAAGGCATTTTAATATTAATTATAAAATTACCAATGCCCCATGCCCAATCCCCTATGCCCATTTATTAAAATGATTTCAATTCCTCAATCCGAACCTCCTCTTCCTCCAAAAGAAACTCTCCCGACAATGTACGATCTACCTAGTGAGAACCCAGAGGAACCAGGTTTGCCAGACGATTTCCACTTTTTACAACCTTTATTATTGTTTTTAACGTTTCTTCCCGTTAATTGGAGTCAAGAACAAGTTTACAGCGCTGCGGATCTCAATTTATATTATGATGTGCGACATCCGCAGTGGTATAAACGTCCGGATTGGTTTGGTGTTGTAGGTGTACCAAAGCTATATGAAGGACGAGATTTACGTTTGAGCTATGTAACTTGGCAAGAGGGGGTAAATCCTTTTGTTGTAGTTGAATTATTATCTCCCGGTACGGAAGAAGAAGATTTAGGAGAAACGGAAAGTAAAGCTAATAAACCACCGACAAAGTGGAAAGTTTACGAACAAATTTTGCGGATTCCCTACTATATAGTATTTAGCCGCTATACCAACGAGATACAGGCATTTCATTTAGTTGGTGGACATTATCAAGCGGTAGATATTACTCAAGGAACTGTACCAATACCAGAATTAGGATTAAGTTTGGGATTATGGTCTGGTTCATTTCGCAATATTGATAGATTATGGTTACGATGGTTTACTTTAGAAGGAGAATTGATACCCGTACCTGAAGAGGAATTAACTGTTGTCAAAGAAGAAATAGTTTTTGCTAGAGAAGAAGCAGAAGCAGCACGAAGAAAAGCAGACAAATTAGCTGAAAAATTGCGTGAGTTAGGAGTAAATCCGGATGAGCTAGTTTAGTTGCTGCTTTTATGCTCTATACCTACCGCTTCGGGAAAGAGCATATTAAATGGTTTTATTAGCAGGAAATAATGTTACCATTCAATGTCGTCTGGTAACACAATTTTTTATACGCAATTTAATCATCGATAAATCAAAAACCAATTATACTTGATAACTCAATAATTAGTAATTAATATTACAAGGAACGCGAAATTTATTCGTAATTTTATTTATATTGGCGAACGGTTTGTATTGGAGAGCGATGAGAAAACCCGTTTACTCGATATTAGAAAAAAAATATCGTCTGATCCAAAAAGAGTTAATGATTGGAACATTAGCACTTTGCGGCGTATTGTTAACGGGAACTTTATGGTACAGATTTATAGAAGGTTGGACGTGGGAAGACGCTACTTTCATGACGTTCATTACCTTGTCAACCGTTGGTTATTCAGAAACTCAGCCTTTAGGAAGCCGAGGAAGATTATTTACGATCGCCCTAATTTTAATGGGCATAGTTACTATTGGTTATATCGTTAATCGATTTACAGAAGCCGTCATCCAAGGATATTTTCAAGAAGGAATTCGACTCAGGCAACAACGGCGAACAATGGAATCATTATCTAGACATTATATTATTTGCGGATTCAGTCGTACAGGTCGCCAAATTGCCCAAGAATTTGAGGCAGAAGGTGTATCTTTTGTAATTGTTGATTCGGAAGTAGAAACTGTAAGAAAAGCTCAAGAAGAAGGTTACACCATATATCAAGGTGATGCAACTTTAGATGAAACGCTGATGCTTGTAAAAATAGATAAAGCTGTTTGTATTGTTGCCGCACTACCATCGGATGCGGAAAATTTATACATAGTACTCTCAGCAAAAACACTTAATCCACGAATTCGAGCGATCGCCCGCGCCAGTACGGAAGAAGCGGTACAAAAACTTCAGCGAGGCGGTGCAGATGCAGTAGTTTCACCATACATCACTGGCGGTAGAAGAATGGCTGCTGCTGCTTTAAGACCTCAAGTCATGGATTTCGTAGACGGGATTATATCAGGAAGAGGTCGCGAACTTTACATGGAAGAAGTTTTAATTGACCATAATACTTGTCCTTTTGTCGGTCAAACTTTAGGAGAAGCAAGATTGCGAGCGCAAACTGGAGCATTAGTTTTAGCGATTCGTCGTGCTAATGGCGACTTAATTGGCGGTCCCACAGCAGATACTATTTTAATGTCGGGGGATGTAATGATAGGCATGGGAACAGCAGAACAATTACGCGCCCTGAATAGAATGCTTGGACCAATTGATGCTAAGCCACTGCGGAAGCCGAAGAAGAGTTGAGAGGGGGGGGTAGAGGGGGTAGAGGGGGGAGAGGGGGAGATGGGGAGTTAGGAGTTAGGAGTTAGGAGTTAGGAGTTAGGAGTTAGGAGTTAAGAATTGCTCACTGCTAACTGTTTTCTTCCCATCCGTGTAAGGTGGCGATGCTTTGAATTGTCCGGACAATGATAATTTTAGGTGCTGCTGATATTAAAATACTTGGATAAACTGCCGTGCCCCATTTGGGATGAATTAATACACGACAATCGTTGCAGATGATTGGATACTTTAATAAAGCTTTCACAACCGCAGTGTCGTCATGAGGAATTTGTCCGGGGCGAGATAGTAATGGATAGCCAGTACGGGGATCTATTAAATCTGCTAAATAGTTTTTATCTTGTAAATCAAATGCGACATCGCAAGCAAACTTCATGAATATGAAACGCAAGCGTTGCTTTTCTGTTTCTATTCGCGGCGAACTTTCTACAAGTGGAAACTGAGATTGTTGTAAAACGATCGCCACCGACATTTCTAAGTTGTTTTTCCAATCTGGTAATATCCGTTCGCAATTATTACAGATATACCGAGTCGGAGAATGAACTGAAATTTGAATTTCTTCTCCCTTGTGACTGACTAAGTTGATTTTATAGTCTTGTTTGGGAGAGAAAATTTTTGGATAGCTCACTAATTTAATAGGGTTTTTCCAAATTTTTATCCTTTGTTATAGATAGTAACTATAATTCGGGATAATATCATCAATTATTAATTATCAGTTATCAACGGACAATTATCAATGAATAATTAATGATTACCTATTAATTTAGTTTTAAGGAATTAACTGGAACTTCATCCCAGGATTCTACTATTCTCATTCGCGCTATCCAACCGGATGCCAACTGTATTTCGTTTAAATTTTGCTTAAAAGACTCATGGCAATCTTTCGCTTGAGACTCGTTACAGCAGGCAATACAAGCGTAAATTAGTCCAGAGGGATCGATTTGTTCGTTTACCCAAATAGTCATTTATATATTCTCCCTTAAAAAAATCGTATCTTTTTTTAGCAAATATTTCTTATGGTTTTTCAGTGGCGATCGCCAATCTAACTCCGGGTATTTCTCGCAATTTATCCATGACGGCTACAACTTTTCCGTGAGTAACTCTTTCGTCTGCATTAATTATTACTAATCGTTCTCCATCGGCGCTGGCTACATTTTTGATTTTTGCTTCTAAATTATCCAGGGTAATTGGTTGTTGATTCAAGCTAATTTCACCTAATTGGTCTATTGTGACGGCGATCGGTTCTGTTGCTTGCTGCTGTTGTGCCGATGATGCCTTGGGTAAATTTACTGGCAATCCTTCTAATTTAGTTAAAAATAACGATGACATAATGAAAAACGCCAAAATCGCGAATATCACATCAATCATCGGAACGATATTAATTTGTGCTGGAATATCTGGTTCTTCTGGTAGTTTCATTTGATTTTATTTGGGGGGAATTGGGTAGAGGGGGTAGAGGGGAAGATGGGGGAGAGGGGGGAGAGGGGAAGATGGGGGAGAAATTTAAACTATTAACTCATAACTCTTAACTATTAACTCCTAACTCATAACTCCGGCGATCCTAACTTTTTTAATCCAAAACAAAAGCATCCGTTGTTAAAATCCTTTAACCTTTAACCTTTAACCTTTAACCTTTAACCTGTCTCTTCGTTCGTAATGACGACGATAAAGTAATTCTAATTGTCCGCCATATTCTTGAATTAATGCGATTTGTCGCTGATATAATCCCCGGAATGTGTTGGCGAATAATAATGTAAAAATAGCAACTATTAATCCTGCTGCTGTGGAAACTAATGCTTCGCTGATTCCTCCTGTAACGTTTGTTGTTTGGGTACCTCCAACGTTGCCAAGGTTGAGTGAAGCGAAAGAGGCAATTAATCCTAAAACGGTTCCTAAAAGTCCTAGTAAGGGTGAAAGAGAAATCACCGTATCAAAAATATTTTGAAAGCGTTTTAGTAAAGGTATTTCTGCTTGTGCTTCGCTTTCTAATGCCAGACGAAATTCTTCTGGGTTTGCTTCTTCTAATTCTAAAGCTGCTAAAAATATCCGAGCAATTGGTAAGTCGGTATTAGAATGTAGTCTTTCCAAAGCGCTGACAACATTATCCCGACGATAAAGCTTAAGTACTTCTTCTACTACGCGGGTTTGACGGCTGTTTATTTTTACCCAAAACCGAATTCGTTCGATGATTAACGCTACTACTAACAACGAGAAAAACAGCAGGGGTATCATTACTATCCCACCTGCTGTCAGCAAATTTGTAATTGGCATATGTTTATCCCCTCCTCAACAAAGCAAACTTAGACGATCGCCACTCCTAAAATTTAAAACATATCGGCAGGATCGGCAGATTTTAATTTTCTAATCGCTGTGGTACCGGAAATCAAGCACATGATTACTGTCAACAGAAATACCGTAATACTTCTTTGCAGAGTCATATATATAGGTAGTAGTGTGGCATAGGCTGCAAGTTCATAAATTAACCAAGATACTGCAAACGCTGGAATGTAGCCGCATATAGCTAAGATTAATGATTCTTGGATTAATACTCCTACTAAATAGCGATCGCGATATCCCATTGCTTTGAGGGTAGCGTATTGCGGTAGATGAGTGGCAACATCGGAATACATAATTTGATACACCGTCATGGTACCGACAATAAAAGCAATAATTACACCAAAGCCAAATACAAAGCCGATGGGTGTAGTTTCTGCCCAATAAGCTTTTTCTGCGGCTTCAAAATCTGGTACCGTATAAATCCTTACATCTTCGGGTAAAGCAGCTTGTAGGTTTTTCCTAACTTGTTTGATATCGGCATCTTTTTTGAGTTTAACCAAGCCAAGTTTTACTTTAGTAATAGAAGACTGAGGGAACAATTGTAAATATGTTGTGTCGCTGGTAATTACATTGCCATATGCTGCGAAAGATGCACCCAAGCTAAATAAGCCACCAACTCGGATTTTTAAACCATTGAGTTCGGTTTCAACTCGTTGCTGTTGAAATAAAGTGCCTATCGGACCAAATATTGGTAAGGATGTCCGATCGAATAATATCGTGTTGGGCTTCTGTAACTCAGAAATATTTTGGTTGACTTGAGGAGACTTAAATGCTGTGGTGCGCGGATCGGTACCGAAAACCAAAATAGTCTGCGTGTGAAGGGTTTGCGGATTCTTCCATGTTCCGGAACTGATGTACAAAGGACTTACGGATTCTACTCCCTCAAACCCTAAAACCTGATGTAACCGTCGTCGAGGAAAGTCTTTGACTGAATATATAGACTCAAAATAGCGATTAACTATCACTAAATCGGCATTTAGACTTTTGTGTGGTGCGGTTGAACTATCAAATAATGAGGCTTCAAACCCCATTTGCGAAAAAATTAGAATATTGGCAAAAGCAATACCAGCTACAGCAACTCCAAAACAGTTTTTTTCTTTCATTAACTGTTTAAGAGCTATGGGGGTTTTGCTGAAAAAACGGCGAAGCATCTCCTGCTGTCTCCTTTTGAAGGATCGGTTTTGCTATTTTCAACTTTACAGAAATTTCACAAAACTGCATTTCAACCACATGATATTTCGTTTAATCTTTAAAAACAGTTACCAGGAAGGTTTTTTCAATATTTCTATTTGACTAATTTTTTATCATTATTATGCCTTGGGAAAAACTACTCAATCGTTTTGCGATCGTTTATACGAGTATTTTAAAAGATCGCGATCGCAATAACTAAATAAAGAAATTAAATTAGGACTTACGCAACTGCCACATTTTTCTCGTAGGGTGCTGTGACGCATTGATTTAATTTGAACGTAGCAATAAGGTTTGTAGCGTCACGCACCATCAACCATTTGTGACAATATCATAAGTCCTATAAATAAAGAAATTATTGGTTAATTATAATTAACTATAAATAGCTATGACCCAATTTAAACTTCCCAAGCAAAAAACACCCGTGACAATTATTACAGGATTTCTCGGAAGTGGTAAAACTACTTTGTTAAATCAAATTTTGACCAACCGCCAAAATTTAAAAATAGCTGTTTTGGTCAATGAATTTGGGGAAATTAATATTGATAGTCAGCTTTTAGTATCTATCGATCGAGATATGATGCTACTTAGTAATGGCTGTATCTGTTGTACGATTAATGCTAGTTTAATCGATGCTGTAAATCAAGTTTTAGAGCGTAATAATATCGATTATATCGTGATTGAAACTACAGGTTTAGCCGAACCCATACCCTTAATGATGACTTTTACTAGTAGTAATTTGAGGAATGTAACTCGTTTAGATTCTATTTTAACCGTTGTCGATGCAGAAAATTTTAATTCCGATCGTTTTGAAAGCAAAATCGCTTTAGAGCAAGTTATCTATGGAGATATTATTATATTAAATAAAATAGATTTAGTATCCGAAGCAAAACTTCAGGAAGTTGAAGAATATATTAATTCGGTTAAAGTCGATGCTAAAATTATTCGTTCTGAATACGGGGAAATTCCTTTACCTTTGATTTTAGATGTAGGTGAATCTAATTTAAAAACGCTATCCGGTTCATCTTTACAACATAAAGTTGACTCATCTATGAATCGGTTGCAGCAAGATAATTTAGATAATTTTATGTCCGTTTCCTTCCAAAGCGGTAAACCTTTGAGTGTTGAAAAGTTCAATAAATTTTTAGACGAACTACCGAAAACAGTATATAGAGGAAAAGGAATTATCTGGTATCAAGGAAGTAAACTACGACATATTTTTCAACTTAGCGGCAAACGCTGTAATTTTCAAAGGGATGAATGGACGACAACTCCATCTAATCAACTGGTTTTTATCGGCATAAATTTAGATGTTGAAATAATTAGAAGTCAGTTGGAAGAATGTCTTGTTGTTTAATATTAGTTCGTAGAAAAAGCTTGTAGTAAGAATTTTAATTCTGATGTTGAGGATTAAAATCCTCACTACAAACCCGAACTTAATAAGGTGAAATATTAAAAAATAAAAGTAGTTCTGAGAGTACCAACGATCGCATCATCATTATCACTATCATTACCGGGTGCCGTTACCCAAATCACTCCAGGAGTAATGCTGATATTGTCATTTACCTTGTGCTGATAAAATCCTTCGATGTGATAAGAACTATCTTGCTTAGTGAAACCAGGAATATTGGAATCTGTAACTTTAGGATTCATGCCAAAAATTACACCAGCTGTATTACCCTTTTTACCCAAATCAGGTAATCCCAAAGTTACAGCCCAACTCCATATATCTGCATCTACGCTTGAATTCACATCTCGAATATTGCTGTAACCTCCCCAACCTCCTAGTACCAACTTGTCACTTAAACCTAATGTTGCTTGAACACCATAGGAATCGTTTGTAGTTTGATTTGGCTCATCGTAACCGTTGATATAGGTTAAACCAACTTTAAAACGCTTGCTGGGTTCAAGAGTAAGTTGGGCTAAAGCACCATAGCTACCTTCAAATAGACCATTTCCTGGGCTGGGATCGTTATTGCTACTTGCTAAATAACCCAAACTAACCGATATATCTCCCAACTCTTGGGTAATTCCCAATCCAGAGCCATCCATTTGATAATAAATAAAGTTGCGAGTGCCAAAGCTAGATAAAGCGCCTTCCGCACCGTCGCCATCGAATTGGTTAACGGTATCTACCAAGTCATCCGCTGCACCTGCATTTGCGATCGCAATAACATTAGTACTTTTGGTTAAGGGAAAACTATAATACAAGCCGTCTAAATAAGCGTTGGTATCTTCATCGCCAGCAAAAGCTAAAGGAGCCTCATCCACATCGGGAATATTATTCGCTTGGATGCGAGTATAGAGAGTATCTTTCCCCGTAAAACTGGTAACGAAATTAATCCGCGCTCTCGTACCTAAAGTAGTGTTTTTATTTGTGGTATTACCCTCAAAAACATCAGTTACCGCTATAACTACTTCTCCCTCTAACTTGGAAGTTGTAGAAAACTGCGAAGCCTCTAATTGAGCGGTTTTCGCTTCAACTGCATCGACTCTACCGCGCAATGTTGCTAATTCAGAGGAAAATTCTGATTGCAATCTTTTGATAGTGCTTAAGTCTTCGCCACCTGCATTGCTGTTTCCAGCATCTATTAGTTCATTAATTCTATTCAAACAAGCATTCAAACCCGCAGCAAATTCGTATCTTGTTAATGCTCGATTACCGCGAAAAGTACCGTTAGGATATCCAGCAATACAGCCGTAACGCTCTACCAAAGATTGTAATGATTGAAATGCCCAGTCTGTAGGCTGTACGTCAGAAAACTGAGATACAGAAGTTACCTGCCCTAATGTTTCTTCTTCAGTCTTTTCCGATGTAACTACCGTTTCTGCTGCAACTGATGTCGCGCTTAAAATCAAAGTCGCAACTAGAAATGGACTTGCTAATAAATTCCAGATATTTTTCACTTTCCTCACACAAATTAAAATAAACATTGCCATACAAGAAACAGCCAACGCTAGTTAGCAGTTAGATAACTACTTCGGTGGCTGTAAATTATTCAAGACACATCATCATCGAGACTATTTTTAGTGGTTTTTATTCACCACTTTGGATTTCTCTACAGACTCAAAAAGAGCGAGGTATTAGTAATATCGGCGATTAAGGTTGATAGTAAGTTGCATTAAGCTAAATAAGCAAGAAATATAGACTACAAATAGATAATCAGTTTGTCTATTATTGTTAATTGAATATTAAAGATGATGGATTTACATAGCTGCCTATTTTAACGGGAAACAGAACCTCTAACTAACGTATTCCTTGCCAGAGACAAGGAACAAGAGATTCATATATTTATTTTGAATGAATCTTTCTGTGAGTGTTACCCTCGAATGGTGCAAGATATCAGTATAAAATCAAATTTTTAGAGTGTTAGTCTAGTTTGCTCGATTAAGGTCAAATCTGCTGTAAGAGTATATCCTACAGCCTGTTTATGTTAAATAAAAAAAGCCTCTGGTAATTGGTGAAAGAGGATATCTAACCCAGAGGCTGTGACTAAATCTAAATATTTATAGCTGGCTTCGACAATTGCATCCCTCTGTTTAGCATCAAGCCCGCTTCGTGAAGAATGGCTCATCCAATTATTTTGGAAGATGCTCGTCACAATATTCTTAGTATAAAACACTATTGATAATTTATCTCAAATATCTTGATAAAATTTTCAATTATGGTTGAAATGCATCAATATAATGCGATCGAACCGATTTCTTGTTTAAGTTTTTTCCACGGACAGAGAATTATAATAAATTTAATTATATCTAGTTTAAATAAACTTAAGATAACGTAACATTTGATTTATATTTTTTGTATGAATTAGTTTTCTTTTTCATCGCAACCTTCTTCTGAAATCTGGATTAGATGATTTAAATCACTAGAAGTAATCTTGTAAGCTGCGCCAAAATCCATCACAAATAAACCTTCGTGAGGAGTAAACTTAAAAATATTAAAATCTGGTAAATTACGATAAATATAAATAATATTTCCGAATCTTTTCTCAAAGCGATCGGCGATAAGCTCCCATTCTCGACTATTTCTATCTATCGCAGTTGCGTAACAAGAATATGTCAAACGCCGACGCGCAAAAATTTGTTTACTTTTAGTTTCATCTTCAATTAACATTACGCTGGCTTTAGCATTAATTTGAAGATTAGAAGTATGAACGGAAACTTTACTCACGAAAACATAAATATTTTTGGCTTCATCCATCACAAATGGCGCGTAGCTAACATTAGGAATACCCGCTTCGTTAACTGTTCCTAATATCACCGTTCTTACGGTATTAATTAATAAGCCGTATGCTGCTTTTGCTCTTTGTATTTTCATTCCCAATAGATATAACCTCCTCTGTAAAAATCAAACTTTAGCTTGCTTAAGTATATTTGCTAAATTTTAGTTATTTGCCAAAAATTACAGCCTATAAGCAATCATTTCTGTAAATCTCTATATAATACCTTAGAACTTGTTGCTAAAAATTATAAATAATCATATAGCTTTTAAGTGTGAAGCAAGAATGTAAAAGAAGTCTATGCTATCAATAGGATTTTATTGAAAAATATTATCAAATAGTGCATAACTTATAACCAAAGCTAATAACGATTAAAAGTTGCTCGTAAGTATATTTATCTGGCTGCTTGGCGAGTAGCTGCTTTTAAACGATTCAATTTTGGATTATAGATTGTCCTTTCCAAGTCGCTGCAAAACATAGATACCCAATGGAGTAAGCAATAGGGAGTAGGGGCAAGATGATGCCAGAAATTCTGTAACATAGTTGGTTTTATTTGCGCCAATTTACTTAGTAATGCGGGTTTACAATCAAATGTACTCGTTATACATTACATAGTAGTTGATAAATGTTATCGTTAACTACAGTGATTAAGTCAAGCTATAGAGAAATTATATAGAGGTTAATTCTGTTCTATTGAAAAAAGCATTTAGCTTTTGATTAAGTAGAGAAAACTATGAAGGTAGTGAAATTAACCTTGCTTAATGCTTCTATAGTAATGAAAACGTGCTGTTTAGCGTTATGATGTACTGCTTAACGCACAAATGTTACAGGTGATGTCTTGATGACTTAACCCGAAACTGCTAAATGTTTTACTGGAGAAAAAGATTCAAGAAAATGCGACAAAAATTTTTATTAACGGGATTGGTTGCTTCTTTAGTCATCTGTGCGGGGTGTGAAGCACTCAGTAATAATCCTAAAACTCTTATTGTTTATTCCGGTAGAAACAAGAAGCTAGTTTCCCCCATAATCGAACAAGCCGAAAAAGACTTGAACTTAGATATTGACGTGCGTTACGGTAAAACCTCGGAGTTGGCGATCGCACTTTTAGAGGAGGGTGAAAATAGTAAAGCTGACGTGTTTTTGGGACAAGATGCGGGTGCTTTGGGCGCTTTGGAACAGAAACAAATTACTTCACCGATTCCGTCGGAGTTACTTGATGAAGTAGATTCTCGCTTTCGTTCTCCTACGGGAAATTGGGTAGGAGTTTCCGGACGCGCTCGTGTAGTTGATTACAATACCAAGTTAGTTAAAGAAAGCGAACTACCTTCCTCAGTTTGGGAATTAACGGAACCAAAATGGCGCGGTAAAGTTGCTTGGGCACCCACAAACGGTTCGTTTCAGTCATTCGTCACGGCAATGCGAGTTATAGAAGGTGATGAAAAGACATTGGAATGGCTCAAAGCGATGAAAGCCAACGAAGTCAAGAAATACGGTAACAATGTGGCAATAGTCAAAGCTTTAGGAAGGGGTGAGGTTGATTTGGGATTGGTAAATCATTATTATCTACCTCGTTTTACTAAAGACGATCCCAACTTTCCCGTAGCCCATCACTTCACTAATGGGGATGCTGGTGCAATGATTAACGTTGCAGGGTTAGCAATACTCAAATCCACCGATCAACCAGAAGATGCTCAAGCATTTATCAAGTATATGGTAAGCCCCGCAGCGCAAAAATATTTCGCCACCGAAACTAACGAGTATCCTTTGGCAAAAGGAGTAGAAACGGATAGTGCGTTAGTACCTTTAGATAAACTCAATCCTCCTAATATTGACTTATCGAAACTCGATAGCTTAGAAGAAACCTTAAAGTTACTGGAAAAAGCAGGAGTCGTTTAACAGGTTAAAGGTATTGAGTTAGGAGTATTGAGTTAGGAGTATTGAGTTAGGAGTATTGAGTTAGGAGTATTGAGTTAGGAGTATTGAGTTAGGAGTTAAGAATTAATACTTGTCCCCTTGTCCCCCCCTCCGGGTTGCGCCACTTGCTACAAGTCGGGGAACCCGCGAGGGCGCAGTGGCTTACCATCCCCCTCTCTCCCCATCTCCCCATCTCCCCCCTCTACCCCCTCTTCCCATACATAAAAATAGGAGTATCAAAAAAGTGTCAAAGGCGGTTCGCCCTCCCTTATTTCTGAGTGTCGCAGCGGTGGTAATAGCAATTGCGATCGCTTTACCGTTGTTTTATCTGGTGATTCGCACTGCGTATGCTGGTGGTGAGGAGTTGTTGCAGTTATTCACCCGCCAGCAAAATCTGATCGTTTTGTTCAATAGTGTTGTTTTGATGGCGGCTGTGGCGTTATTATCTGCCTTAATTTCTGTACCTTTGGCGTTTTTAACCGTGCGAACGGATTTACCAAAGCGGCGTTTTTGGTTGGTAGTAACTACATTGCCTTTGGCGGTTCCCAGTTATGTTGGTAGTTTTGCTTTAATTGGTGCTTTTGCTCCAAGGGGTAGTTTTTTGCAACTTCTACTCGCGCCTTTGGGTGTGGAAGAATTACCTTCTATTTATGGTTGGTTTGGTGCAATTCTGGCATTGACTTTGTTTACCTATCCCTATATGCTGTTAAGTCTGCGTTCGGCATTGCAAGGGTTAGATCCTTCTTTGGAAGAAGCCGCTCGCAGTATGGGTTACAACAGCAGAGACACTTTTTTTAAAATAGTTTTACCGCAGTTATATCCATCATTAATTGCCGGGGGATTATTGGTAGCTTTGTATGCTTTGCGAGACTTTGGCACTCCTTCGTTAATGCAGTTCGATGCCTTTACCCAGGCGATTTTTATCCAATACCAAGCTAGCTTTAACCGCGATGCAGCAGCGGCTTTATCTTTGGTGTTGGTAACGATAGTAATGTTTATTTTGTGGCTGGAATATCGAATGCGTTCCCGTGCTGCTTATTATACTCGCGGTACCTCATCATTTCGTCCGACGAAGCTTGTTAAATTAGGTGCTTGGAAGTTACCATCTCTGATTTTTTGCGCGATAATTACTTTTTTGGGTGTGGTATTACCCGTAATTACTATTGTATTTTGGTTGATTCAAGGATTATTAAGTGAATACGAATTTATTGACTTACTACAGCCAACTTTAAATTCAATTACTGCCGCAGGTTTAGCAGCAGTTGTCACGACTTTATTTGCTTTACCAATTGCGATATTATCAGTACGTTTTCCTTCTAAAATTATTGCTGTAGTTGAGCGTGCAACCTATATTTGTTTTGGCGTACCGGGAATTGTTGTAGCTCTATCATTAGTATTTTTTGGTGCTAATTATTTACCATTTTTATATCAAACTTTACCGATGTTGATTTTTGCATATTTGATATTATTTTTGCAGCAATCAATCGGGACGGTTCGTACTTCTTTATTACAAGTAAATCCTCAAATAGAAGAAGCAGCCCGTAGTTTAGGTAAATCATCCTGGCAGACTTTAAAAGAAGTCACTTTACCCTTAGTAAGTCCGGGTATTTTAAGCGGTACGGTATTAGTGTTTCTGACAGCAATGAAAGAATTACCCGCCACTATGCTGTTATCACCAATCGGCTTTGATACTTTAGCGGTAGAAATTTGGAAAGCTACAGAAAACGTTGATTTTGCGGATGCAGCGGCAGCTTCGTTGATGATATTAATAGTATCTATGACTTCAACATTTTTTGTATTATCTCAAGAGAAAGCCAATCAAAAAGTATGAAAATAATTTATTTTTCTGCTTGCATAACTTAGGATGAAATTAAAAATACAATTATTCCTCGACGTTTTTTATATAAAAAATATAAAAAAGGTATAATGAAAAGTTTGTCTTGATTGTAAGCAAACTTATAAAATACATATTCTGGTAGATTTTATATTTATTCAATTTGTATCTAATTTATATATATTTACTTTAATACTAGTCTTAAGATTATAAGAATTTGTATCCAAACTTATTTTTACTGTTCCCAATTACCTAATTCATAAAATTCAAAATGCAAAAAGAAATTCTCAGCTTACAAAATATAACTAAATTATTTGCAGAAAGTAAAATTCCTGCGGTAAATAATGTTTCTTTTTCATTGCAACAAGGGGATATACTAGCTTTAGTGGGTCCTTCGGGTTGCGGTAAGACAACTTTGTTGCGAATAATTGGCGGTTTTGAATTTCCGCAAACTGGAGAAGTTCAAATTGGGGAACAGAAAATTTGCTCTCCAACTGCTTGGATACCGCCAGAAAAACGCGATATTGGTATTGTCTTTCAAGATTACGCCTTATTTCCCCATTTAACGGTAGCGGAAAACGTTG
Source organism: Rivularia sp. (in: cyanobacteria) (assembly GCA_965234645.1). Lineage (GTDB taxonomy): Bacteria > Cyanobacteriota > Cyanobacteriia > Cyanobacteriales > Nostocaceae > Rivularia. The sequence goes on from OZ248344.1 coordinate 7,690,600, forward strand.
CTTTCGGATTAAAAAACTCGAATAAACATCAAGTTAAACAAAGAGTTTCGGAAGTTTTGAACTTGGTAAGACTCGATACTTTAGAAAAACGTTACCCTTACGAACTTTCCGGGGGGCAGCAGCAGCGAGTTGCTTTAGCCCGTGCTTTAGCACCCAAACCAAAACTGATGCTTTTGGATGAACCGTTGTCTAATCTTGATATCCAAGTTAGATTACAATTGCGAGAAGAAATCCGAGATATTCTTAAACTTGCTGGAACTTCGGCAGTTTTTATTACTCACGATCGAGAAGAAGCCCTCGCGATCGCAGATGTAGTCGGGGTGATGCGTCAGGGATACTTGGAACAAATAGGTACCCCCGAAGAAATTTACACCCATCCGGCATCGCGGTTTGTTGCAGAATTTGTGACTCAAGCCAACTTTTTACCAGCCAGTCGTCGAGGGAATGTTTGGGAAACAGAAATTGGTTGTTTTGAAATCAAAGAGAATCATAGCCAGAATGCAGGGGAAATAATGATTCGCCAAGAAGATTGTACTTTAGAACCAGACACAAATTCCAAAGTCAAGATTACCAAAAGACGATTTTTAGGAAGAGAATACCGCTATTGTTTAGAAACTCCTTCCGGTCAAGAAATTCATGCTAGAACAATGACCGATACAATATTACCAGAAGGAATATCTGTAAAAATATCAATCGTAGATAATGCTGTAAGAATTTTTTCAGAGTAATTTAAGAAGGAAAGTTTTTATGGTAAACCAAAATGATGAAGAAAAATTTATTTGCGATCAAAATTGCATCTACAGTTTTAATGATAGGTGCTGTGGGATTAGAGCTATGGAATATTTACGCCGGATTAAATCACGTTCAAATACCGTCAAGTATTAGCCCAATTTTTTGGATCGAACGTGTTGCTGTTACGGTGCATTTTGTTGAGGCAATAATAGCAGCTTTCAAAGCCGGTTCTAAAGATAAGATTTGGTATAAATATGGTGTATATACTTTTTTTGTGGGCACGGTTGGTTTAGTAGAATTGTTTAATGAAGAAAAGAGCTAGGGTTTAAAAAATTAGAGATACTGAGAAACCCGGTTTTTTTGAAAAACCGGGTTTTTAAATGAGTAAATTATTTGTGAATACTGTTTACCTCTATTAAATTCTTGAACGACGTGCAAAACGTGGAAATAAATTTTTAAATCCAGCCTGCCGTAATTCAACACTTTCTTGAGCGTAATTCCACAGACTTTCGTAATAAAAGAAAGTTACACCCAAACCGCGTTGATGAGCGGCTCGTACCTGAGATTGAATTTGCTCCATTGAAACCGGACGATTTCGCAAACCCGCCATAATACCGATACCAGTAGGTATATATTGTTTGGTTTCGAGAATTTCTGGAAGGTTAATTTTGTTAATAAAACTTGGTAAATCGCGATGATAAACTTGCACTACTAACTCATCTACAATACTCAAACGCACCCAGTTGAGCCAATCTTGCAAATGCAGTTTATAAGCGTGGTTGTAATAATTGGGAGATACAGAGAAAATTGCATAAGGCTTTCTGGCTTTAACCGCTTGATTGAGTTGGATCATAAACGCCGTAATTTTATCCGCACGCCATTTTACCCATGCTTCATCTGCGGAATTAGCTGGTGGTGGATTCTCGGTTTCTTGAGTATACAAAGCAACAGTGTACTTGTCATAACCGAAGTCACGAGGTAAACTCATGTGGTCATCAAACTGAATGCCATCAACATCATATTGAGTGACTACTTCTAAAACCAGATTTTGAATAAACTGCTGTACTTGGGGATGAAAAGGATTTAACCATGCAACTTCACCCGCAGCACTATTAGAAGTTACGCTCCCGTCGAGTTTCTGAGTCAACCATTCAGGATGATTTAAGGCTAATTCCGAGGTTTCGGGAATCATGAAACCAAACTCAAACCAGGGAAGTACCAGTAAACCCTGACGATGTGATTGACTAATCAAATCTGCGAGAATATCCTGTCCATCTGCACCTTTGAAGAAAAAGGGAATGCCAGCGCGTTTTGCTGTATAACTCGGAAACTTAGTATAGCCAGAATTCCATACCACAGGATAAATAGTATTGAAATTCAAGCCCCGCAACTGAGTTACAGCATCCTTTGCTCCAGAGCGAGTTTTAAGAACATTGAAATCGTTGGTACTCATCCACACACCGCGAATTTCCTGACGGGGTAACTGTCGCGGTTGCAATATTTGGGGTTGAATTATTTCCGGTTGAATTATATCCGGTTGAATTATAGTCGCTGGAGTAAATTGAGCAAATGATGGCAAGTTATCAAGCAACAACACCGTAGAAAATGATATTGCAAATACAAGTGGAAGACTGCGCTTGAGTAGCCGTTTCAATGATAATTTTCGGCAATTTAGTTTTTTAAACAAGTTAACTAGCCTTGCGCGGACTTGCAAACTTTGATTTTGGAATTTATTCATCACTAGTCTACAGGTATGTCTGCTTACTCTATAAGAGTTTGAATTAATGCGCGTTAATTTACTTCATTAGATAAAGCAAAATTATCGCGATAGGATGATTGACGTATTGAGACTTTTATAGTGCCGTGCTTAGTATAAGGGTTTATGTAACAACAATGACAAGTATTTTTTTATTTGATAGGTTAATTTAATCAATCAACTTTATTTTATTTAGGAGAATGATTATAAATGTATTGAATAAAGCCGGATGGAAAATAATTGTAAAATTCTTATGAAATTTTATTTATAAAAATGAATTACATTGAAGATAAAAATATAATAACCCGGCGACTAGAAGTCGCGCGCCACTTGCTACAACGGAGGGGACCTCCGCAACGCAGTGGCTTGGCTACACAAGCAAAACTTCTCCGGGTTCACCACTCCCCTCAACGGAGGGAGACGACCCACGGGGGTGGATTCACCGCCTGCGCGGGTTATATTTGTCGAATATTTTTAATTTATAATTGGTTTTGATAAAAATAAGTAATTCAGTCCTATTTATTTAACATCTTGCACCATTCTCAATTCCGCTTAAAGAAACCCGGTTTCTTGTCGTGAAAGCGTGAATATCTCGTTGTGAAATTAGAAAGAAACCGGGTTTCTGAAACTGGTGCAAGATGTCAGATTTATAAGAATTTTGCTATTAGATTCTTAATTGCATTTCATAGTGACTGTAACAGAAAATATAGTTGAAGAAGTACAAGCAAGGATTGAACCGTTACTGTTTTAATTTATAATTTTGTTTTAAACAAGAAAAATATAACTTATAACAATGGATTTAGAAGAATTACTTAGACGATACGGTAGAGGGGAAAGAGATTTTATTGCTATCAATTTACCTAATTTAGCAAATGTAAATTTAGAAGGTATTAACCTTACTCGTTCCAATTTAAGAGGATGTATTCTTGAAAATGTTAATTTAAAAAACGCAAATTTATCTCAAACAGATTTAAATGGTTCTGAAATGAATAAAGTCAATTTGGATAAAGCTAAACTGATTCAAGCTGATATTAGTGAATGTAACTGCATTGAAGTTAGTCTTGTAGCTGCTAAAATAATGCAAAGTGATTTAAGTTTTTCATTTTTTGAAATATGTAATTTTGAAAGAGCAGATTTGAGTCTGTCATTTTTACAAGAAGGTGCATTTTTAAGAAGTAGTTTTAAGAAAGTTAATATAGATATGGATTTTCTTTGTATGTGTGGTTTTCAATCTATTGATTTTGAGGCTGCTACTTTTGGCAACCTAAGTTTGAGTGAAAATTATTTTTGTAGTTGTAATTTTAATAATGCGCGAGGAGTAGATTTAAGTGATTTAGCTGGCAATACTTTGCAAGAGGTGACATTACCTAATAGCGAAGTTGTTGATAGACAGATATTTGATTCTTTTGATTAATAGTTATAGGAACTTACAAGCATCCTAGAGTTTTAGATCCCCCCAACCCCCTTAAAAAGGGGGGGCTTTGCGTAAGTCCTATTTATAAATAACAGTTTTCTCTGAGATATAATTATTTGATGCAAGATATAAAAAAATTACCATGCCACAATCTCAAACAAAATCAAAACGCAAAGTATTACTTTATCCTGGTGAAGATGGTTATTTTGTTGTTGAAGTTCCGAGTTTACCTGGTTGCATTAGTCAAGGTAAGACTCGTGAAGAAGCTTTAGCAAATATTGAAGAAGCAATATCACTTTATATTGAAGTTTTACAAGATAGAGGTGAGTTTGTTCTCTTTTAAGTCTCACGCAAATACACAACAAATATTGTTTTGTATTTATTTTAAAACAATAGTTACTCTTTTAATAAATAATAAGGTTAGGACATCTACAATTAATTAAAGATGGATAACCAAATCTTATTTCCCACTATGGGTTGCGGTACCTGGGCATGGGGTAACAAGGTGCTTTGGGGATACAGTCAAAGCATGGATGATGATTTACAAGAAGTATTTAACCTTTGTGTCAGCAATGGTGTAACTTTATTTGATACTGGTGATTCCTACGGTACTGGGAAGCTCAACGGGCAGAGCGAGAAGCTTTTAGGACGTTTTACCAAAGAATATGACGGTGTAAATAAAAACGATATCTGCATTGCAACTAAACTTGCTGCTTATCCTTGGAGGTTAACTAGAGGTACAATGGTGTCTGCTGGTAAAGCTTCGGCGAAACGTTTGGGGAAAAATATCGATTTGGTACAGATGCACTGGTCAACGGCGAATTATTTTCCCTGGCAAGAATGGGCTTTGTTGGATGGGCTGGGGGATTTGTACGAGCAAGGTTTGGTTAAGGGTGTGGGTTTATCGAATTATGGCTCTAAAAGATTGAGGAAGGTACATAAAAAGTTTGCGGAAAGAGGAATTGCGATCGCAACTTTACAGGTACAGTATTCATTATTATCAACTTATCCGGTAACGGAGTTGGGAGTTAAGGAAGTTTGTGACGAGTTGGGAATAAAATTAATTGCTTATAGCCCTTTATGTTTGGGGATTTTGACGGGTAAATATACAGATAAAAATCAATATCCCAAGGGCATTAGAAATTTTCTATTTAGACAATTAATTCCCGGTGCAAAATCGGTATTGGAATGTTTGCGAGAAGTAGCGGAATCTAGAAATAAAACGATGTCTCAGGTGGCTATTAATTGGTGTATTTGTAAAGGTACGATTCCGATTCCTGGCGCTAAGAATGGAGAGCAAGCACGGCAGAATATTGGGGCTTTGGGTTGGAATTTGGATGCTGGGGAGATTGCAGAATTGGATAAGGCAGCAGCGAGTACTGATAAAAAGATGGTGCAGAATATTTTTCAGACAAAGTGAATTATTGGGTAGGTTACATAAAATCTGGCGGTTGAAACCTACACAGGCAAATTATAAGTGGCGGTTGAAACCGCGTCTACACAGGCAAAGTCCCTCCGGGTTCGCTAGTTTGGGGGGACGGAAACCGACACCCCCAACTAGTCTCACCACCTGCGTGGACTAATTCTATTAAAATATTGAAACCTGCGGAGGCAGGTTTTGTTTGTGTAGCCGCGATTTCAATCGCCAGGTGTGGCATATTCAATCGCCGGGTTAATTAGTATTCCACACAATTAGATCCCCCCAACCCCCCTTGAGAAGGGGGGGCTATTCGTAAATGTTGTTTTTGAGTTTTATAAGTTAGAATCAATCAAATTTATTGTTTAATACAGGCAAGATTATGGGAATTTTTAGCGGAATGATGGGTAATGCATCCGAGGTTAATCCGGAGAAGTTGGAAAGGGAACTTGCTTCTTTAATGATTGAAGGAGAAAGTATGCATAAAGCCTTTAAGTTAATCAGAGATTTGGTTGTTTTTACGAACAAAAGAATTATTTTAATTGATAAACAAGGAATGACTGGTAAGAAAACTGAGTTTTTATCGATTCCGTATAAGTCGATTAAATATTTTAGTAAGGAAAGTGCCGGTACTATAGATTTAGATGCTGAAATTAAAGTTTGGATTTCTGGCGATGATTTACCGAGGGAATTTCAATTTAGTAGAGATAATGCGGTGGATGAGGTTTATCAGATTTTGAGTTACTATACTTTGTAATTGATAGTTGGTTGACAATATAGAATGGTGCGTTACGGCATTATTTAAATAGTAGTTTGTCATTACATTGATTTGAGCCGTAACACACCCTACAATTGATAATTGTTAATTGTTCATTGATAATTGTCTGACAACTTGCCACACTTTAATTAATTTACCTTGCTGGAGTGCGGCTACTGCTGATAATGCTTGAATTTCTGTAACATTTGGTAACTTTGCTAAGGCTGGCTGTAGGGATTTTTCTGCTGCTGCACCTTGGAAGTCGTAAAGCTGTACGAATGCTAGGTATGCCCAAGCGTAGGGATTATTCGGATCTAGTTGAGTTACTCTTTTTAACGATGCGATCGCCATTTCTGGTTTTCGCTGCAATATGTTTGTCAGGGCGATGCTATAGGCGTATTCCAGGTTTTGTTGTTGCTGCAACCGATATTCTAATGCTTTAAGTGTTTGTACTGAGTAATCTTGATTGGTGTCGTATTGATTGATGCGTCCTATTTCGTTAAAGACTTTATTTAGTGCTTCAATTCCTTGGGGTAAAGTCGCTGCTAAGGTACGTAATTGTGTTGATAAATCTAATTCTGGTGCTGGGGTAGGTGTTGCTTGGGAATCAATTTTTAAAGTTGTTTTTGGAACTGTGATGGGATAAGTTTCTCCGGTTAATTTATTCAGATAAGTTGCTTCTAAGGTATAATTTCCATTTTTAATATCCACAGGTGGTAACATCGCCATTCTTTCAATAATTTGGAATTTACCCACTGGTTTGATACCATCAGTATACAACTTTCCTAAAGCAATTGCACGATCGTGAATCCATTTTGAATCGTCATTATTCTTCCAATTTAATAACACCAAACCATTTTTTAACTCTTCCCAACTACCTTCCCAAATATAAGTTACTGGAATAGGAATTCCCGGTGGTGCTAGTGAGGGTACTTCAACCTTTTCTAAACTAATATTATTATTTCTACCTCCATCCCCAATCTCTTCCACAACAACGGGTGGATTTTTTTTATGATAAAGTTTAAGCAGACTGCCGTCGGGTAAATTCCAAGTTTTATTTAACTGGAAATTACCACTTTGTTCTACAATCTTAGTAATTTTCTTTTGTACTTTGGGTACGGAACCTTGTTTTTTAGTTTTAGTTAAAAACCAAGAAATCGAACGTGCATCTTTCTCTACAAAACGCTTTTTCGTTCCTACCTGTCTCCCGTATACTTGGAAATTTTTCAACGCTCCGTAATAATTTAAATTATGCTGGTTTATTTGCGGTGTTGAAGGTAATACTCCCAATGTTGAAATCAAATATGGTTCGGTTTGGATAATTTGGCTTATTACTTGGGAATGAGGAAATTTTGCTCCCAAATAAGGATAATATTGGATTTTATCGCTGAGGGCTTTGGTTAGCCAATATCCGGGAATTCCACCGATGGGGAATAGATTTAACAACATTAAAAGTATCGCTAAACCAAAAGTACCCCAACGAATACGCTTTCCTAAAGTTCCTTGAAAACGAGTTAAACCATAAGCTAAAAATACTGATAAAACTGGTAAATACGGCAATACATAACGATAATCTTTATTAGGATTTAAACAAGATAAAAAATAACCGCCAATTAAAAATATTGCTAACCATTTTAAATTGCGAATTGCGAATTGCGAATTGCGAATTGTTTTCGATTTTCCCCAGTAAAGTAATAAGGCAAATATAGGAACTAATAATAAAGGTAAAGAAACTTGTGATGGTAATTGATGCCAATAAAAAGTCCAAGCTTCTAAACTATTTAAAGGTGCTTCACCTTCAGCGATCGCAGAATCTACGGTTGCTCGTTTACCGGAAGTTAAAATTAGCAGCCAGTTGGCACGATACCACCAACCAAACACTAATGTAGATAAACCCAAAGCACCAATTAATTGTAATAATCTTCCCCACAAACCTTTGCGTATCGTTGCAATTACAACCCAGATTATTGGCGTTATTAGAAAAAACAGCGCCGTCTGCTTTACCATTAACGCTAAACCGAAGGATAAACCGAAAAATATTGCGTAGGAAAGAGGAGGAAGAGAGGGGGAAGTATTTCTATAAATTATGTTTTTATAACCAGCGAAAAACCAAAGGGTGAGACAGAAAAAACTTAAAGTAACGACTGCTGCGAGGGGATAATCTAAAATAAATTCCAGACGATATCGATATAAACCCGGCATTACTTGACACAAAGCTGCCGCCCATAAACCAACGCTGTCGCTAAAGAGTATTTTACCTAAACCATATACAGATAAAATTAAAACGGCGCTGAAAATAACCATTACCAAAGTTGCTTCATCGTACCCCTTGCCGTAAATCTCTTGAATAAAAGCCGTGACGATGTAAGTAAAAGGCGGTATTTTTGAAGATAATAACCAGAAATTTTGCCACCATTCCCCATTTAATAAATTGGGATTTTGTAAAGCCTGTAAATAATTTAAACTACCAGTTAAATAATCCGCTTGATCCCAAGACGGAATAGATTTATCCAAGAAAAACCAAACGCGATCGCAAATTGCACCGAGCAGCCAGATTGTTGTGAGAATCAGCAAATTCATAGAGAATGGGCATAGGGGAGAGAGGGGGAAGAGGGGACAAAAAGAAGTTAACTTTTAATTCCTAATCTAAAATCTAAAATTTAAAATCTAAAATCTTATAACTCCTAACTCATAACTCCTAACTTTTAACTCTCTTCACCATTTTCACGTGAGGAATTCCGGCTTCTTGAAAAGCTTCTCCAACTTGTTCAAAACCTAATTTTTGATGTAATCCTTTAATATATTCCTGAGCGTCGATCGTAACTTCGGATATATTTTCACTCGCTATTACTTCCAAAGCTTTTTGCATAATTTTTTTACCAATACCGTTCCCTCTCGCATAAGATAAAACCGCTAACCTTTCAATTTTCGCCGTTTTTTCATCTAAATATCGAATTCTCGCAGTACCCACCACAACATTATCTAAATAAGCAATCAATTGCGGACAAAATTTATCCTTCCCATCTAAATCTAATTCTGCTCCTACATTTTGTTCGTCTTGAAATACCCTTCTTCTAATTATCTCAATTACCGGATACTCTTCCCAATCAACTACTTTTACAGTTATTTCAGCCATTAAATTATCTCGAATCCTCTTTGTGTCTTATATCATGCTTTGTAGTAGCGCACTCGTTTCGTGTCTTTACAAAAATTAAAAACCTTTTGATCTATGAGGTACCCGCAGCGATGACTGCTATCACCATCAATTTTAACAACGTCATGAACCTTACCGACGACCAATTTTATCAACTATGTCGGCATAATCCCGATATTAAATTAGAACGCAATCAATGGGGAAAATTAGATTTTTTAAGTATGCTAATGCATTAGATACTTATGCAATTAACGTTCTGAGTCAAACAAATAGACATCTCCGGAAATAAAAAAAACCCCTCTCCAAACCTCTCCCCGAAGCGGAGAGAGGCTTTAAAACCCCACTTCCCTTATAGGGAAGGGGGGTAGGGGGGTTAGGTTTTATGTAAGTTTAGTAACATGAAAATCTTTTCCGGAGATGTCTAATGCGTGTATTAACAGAAGCTGAGTTTGAGGCTGAAGCAGAACCGATTCTACGTCAGGTTTTTAGTACAGATGACCCATTCGGTCAACCCTTTACACCCACCATCCCTGCACGCAGAATAATTCACGAATATTTCTACCAAATTGAGTCACCTTTGCTTGAAGCGATAGTAGCTGCTGCGTTAAGTATAGGAGACTCGGGCTTTTATTTCTCAAGACTATGCCGACCAAAGGATGAAACAGAAGAGCCAAGTCATTGGTATATTGCTTTTGAGGAGATTTCGACCTATGTCACAGGTGAGGGCGAAGGTCTTGGTACTGCTTTAATTTTAGAAAATGCTCTTTATTCCCCTCAAGGTAAATGGGGTGCAATCATGTCTCACGAACATCATGGTTTGCTAGGAGGTTCTGAGGAGTTTATGGCGGAAGTTCGTCGGTTAGTACCAAACCTTGATTTACAAGTGTTTGGCTTTTTCAAGCACTGGCAATACTGGAAAACTCAACCTCATATCAAAGCAGATTGGATGCCAGAATTATTAACCCACATCTACGGACAAGAATTGGCTGAAATCATGTTAAAAGTGACTTCTTTGCCATAACGGAGAGGGGAGGGGAGTTAGGAGTTAAGAGTTATGAGTTATGAGTTATGAGTTATGAGTTATATTTTCCCTATCCCTATTACCAATCCCCCCATGCCCCATTCTCAACTTTTTTAGAATTACGGATTTAATAAACCGCAGAGAGCGCTGAGGGCGCTGAGGAAGAGGGGGAGAGAAAGAGGAAAGTTAGGAATTAGGAGTTAAGAGTTATGAGTTATGAGTTAGGGGTTAGGAGCTAAGGGTTAAGAGTTATGAGTTATATTCTCCCCATGCCCTATCCCCCATTACCAATTACCAATTCTTAATTGTTAACTCCTAACTCTTAACTCCTAACTTTTTATTCCGCTCCCTCAATTGGCGCGAAACCCTGACGCTGAATGTTTTCAGTTATAGTACGGGGTTCTAAAAATTGTAGTAGATAATCGGGACCTCCGGCTTTTGAACCAACTCCGGAAAGCTTAAAGCCGCCGAAGGGTTGCCGGGAAACGATCGCACCTGTAATAGTACGATTGATGTACAAATTCCCGACTTCAAATTCTTCTTGAGCTTGTTCGATATGGGAAGGTGTGCGGGAATAAAGTCCCCCGGTTAAGGCGTAGTTGGTACCGTTGGCAACTTGTAAAGCTTCTTGAAAATCTTTAACCTTAATTACCGCGACTACCGGACCAAAAATTTCCTCTTGTGCAATTATCCCATCTGCTGGAACATTACCAAATATTACCGGACCGATGAAATAGCCGTTTTCCGGTGCAGACATTTCTAATGCAACTTCGGCTTCTGCTTTGCCTTTTTCGATATACTCGCGGATTCTAGATTGAGATTTTTCATCAATTACAGGTCCTACTTGAGTACCTGGTAATTCTGTTTCTCCAATATTAAGGGATTTTGTTGCTTCTACAAACCTGTTAATAAAGGTATCATAAACGCTTTCTACAACTATTACCCTAGAGCAAGCCGAACATTTTTGTCCGCTGTAACCAAATGCTGACTGCACCACACCGACAACCGCTTGGTCTAAATCTGCACTTTCATCAACTATTATCCCGTTTTTGCCTCCCATCTCGGCAATTACCCGCTTCATATGCTTTTGACCGGGTTTTAAAACTGCTGCATCTGCGTAAATTTTACAGCCTACTTCCTGAGAACCTGTAAAAGCAATAACGTGAGTTTCGATGTGATTTACCAAATAAGAGCCGACAACCGAACCCTTACCGGGGACATATTGAAACACGCCTTTTGGTATTCCCGCTTCCACCAAAACCTCGGTTATTTTCGCCGCAATTACCGCAGAAGTTTCCGCAGGTTTGAGCAGAGTGCAGTTGCCAGTTACCAAAGCTGCGACAGTCATACCTGTTGCGATCGCAAAGGGAAAGTTCCAAGGTGAAATCACTACGGCAATTCCACGGGGCTGGTAAATATAACGATTATTTTCTCCGGCTACGTCGTAATTGTAACCTTCGTCTAACCGTTCCATTTCCGCAGCGTAGTAGTGACAGAAATCTATCGCTTCACTCACCTCTGCATCCGCTTCCCGCACGGGTTTACCAACTTCTAAAACAATCCAAGCAGATAATTCAGCGCGGCGTTGCTCCATGATATCGCCAGCTTTGCGAATGATGTCAGCGCGTTGTTTTGCGGATGTTTTACGCCAGGTTTTAAAAGCTGTTTTCGCTGCTTGCATTGCGGTTTCAGCTTGCTCGACGTTAATTAAACCAACTTTACCGACAACTTGAGAATAATTAGAAGGATTAACCGAATCAACTTTTTCCTCAGTTTCTACGTATTCCCCATTAATTAAAGGTAAATAAGTATTCCCAAGCTGATTTTTAACCGTTTCAAAAGCAGTTTGAGATTTCTTTCTTAATTCTTCCATTGCATAATCGCTATCTGCTGCTGGATGAAAGGAATTAACCGAGGAAGCTTCAGAAGAAGTTTCTACCTTTTCCCCCTCTACCCCCTCTGTTAAAACAGGTGGTGAAATCAATTCCTCAACAGGACGATTTTCCATATCCTGCCGAATAAACGAAGAATTGGCTGTATTCTCCAACAAACGGCGGATTAAATAGGACATTCCCGGTAATAGCTCGCCGTAAGGGCAATAAACGCGCACGCGATAACCTTGCTCAACCAAAGCTTTAGCAATTTTATCCCCCATGCCGTAAAGCACCTGCATTTCAAAATTGCGCTGGGGAATATTTAAACTTTGAGCAATGGCGATCGCCTTTGCTTGCGATCGCACGTTGTGACTTCCTATGGCAGCATATATATATTGATGATTTTCTAGCAATAATTGAGTAATCTTCTCAAAATTAATATCGGTGGCGGCTTTATCGTTGTAAACTGGTTGCTGCCAATGTTTTTGCTCTGCGTTGATGGTTTCTTGATCCCAATAAGCGCCTTTTACTAACCGAATTGTAATCGGATTGCCGCGCTGTTTTGCCCATTCAATCAAATGAGTCGCATCTTCCTCACTATCTCTTAAATAAGCTTGAATTGTTATCCCAATATCTGTACGCTGTTTAAACTCTTCTTCCATTAACAGCTTTTTCAAAATTCCCAAAGTTAAATCTTTGTAAATATACTGCTCCATGTCGAAGTGGATAGCAACACCCAACTCCATAGCCCGACGCAGCAAAGTACGAATGTGAGAAACTACCTTTTCTTCACTACCTTTATCATCTAAAGGATCGAATTGCGAATAAAAAGCCGTCAACTTTACCGAAACCTGTACCTTCGACAAAGCTTCCCCATCAGCTTCATCAATTAACGCTACATTCTTCCAACTTTTAGAAGCTGCCGCTAATTCTGCCATCAAATCCGTATATCTTTGTAAATAAGACTCCGCTTCAACTTCCGTAATCACCGCTTCACCCAATAAATCCACGGTGAAAGCCATCTTATCTTTACGCAATCTTTCGATACTTTTCAAAGCTTGCTTAATATTTTCGCCAGCAATATAACGATGCGCTAGAGTTTCCACACTTTTAGAAACAGTTGTAGCGGCAACCTTCCCCGGCATCGAATCGGGATTTGCAAAGTTTAACATTCCCTTCAACGCCGAAGGTAATTCTACCGAATCATCGCCGAGATATTCCTGTAAATGCGCGGCAATTTCTGGGTTACTCCTCAAAGCGGGGAGAGTATCGATAAACCGAAACAACTGCACCCGCAAACCAGGATTGCTCATCGCCCATGCTAATAACTTATCATCGGGGCGCATCTGGTCGCGCAAAGCCGAGAATAAAGAACGATTTTCCCCAGTTGCGCTTAATAATTGCTTGGCAATTTCCTGAGTTTTCGCTTCGTAGATGTCCTTTTTTACCTGTAATACCACCGATAGCACGCTCCATGTAAAATGTCAGGCTTTCGTCATCAAGCCCCTTTATTCTATTTTGACTTCTAAATTCTGCGACTACCACATCTGGGAGGAATAGTTAAGAATTTGACATCTAGATATGTTTCTTATAATCCAGAAGATGACAAGCTTAATTAATCATCAATAAAAAATCAGATGAAATAGATTAAATAAATTAATTTTTAGTGCAAATACTTGGCAATTCTCATAAGTATAAATTCAATACATAAACCTTTTTTATATACAACAACTATCCATTTATATGTTTAAAGAGGCAGTGCAGTTCGCTTTCTTTTACTAACTAGCTCAATTTAAAATGAAAAAGTTATCTATACAAGTTTTGTCATCTATCATGAGTAAGATTATCCTCGAACGTTACCGAATAATTGAATTACTTAGCGGTAATCCAGGAGGTAGAAGTTACTTAGGTGAAGATGCCAGTGATTCTAATTTAAACCAATATGTAGTAAAACAATTTCTTCCCCCCAGTCAAGACTCCAGGCTGTTAAAAGTGTCTTATGACGTATTAGAAACAGAGGCAGAACCATTAGAAAATCTAGCACGACAAGACGATAGAATTGATAATTTAGTAACTTTTTTTGAGAAGAATAAAAACTTTTATTTAGTTAGAAAATATACTGTAGGTCAACCTTTAAATAAACAAATATTACCTGGTAAAATCTTAGATTCGGAACAAGTAATTAATCTATTGTTAGAAATATTAGAAATATTAGTATTTATACATAGTCGCGGCATAATTCATCGCAATCTAAAACCAGCAAATATTATTCGTCGAGAATCCGATCGCAAACTAGTTTTAACCGACTTTGGTGCGCCACAAGAAGCAGTATCTAACATAGTTGCTTCATCGGAATATATGCCTATAGAACAAATTCATAGCAATCCTCAATTTAACAGCGACATCTATGCCTTGGGTATAATTGCGATCGAAGCCTTGACGGGTTTATCAGCTAGTCAAATTACCGCAGAAAAAATGATTTGGCATCCTCGCAGCTATCAGGTAAACCCAAAACTTGCCAAAATTATCGATAAAATGGTGCATTTGAATTATCAAAACCGCTATCAGTCAGCAGAAGAAGTATTAAAAGATTTACAAAAAAATAATCGATCGCAATCAAATTTAGTATCTCAACTAGCAAATAATCCTCAATTAATTGCCAGAATTGGAGGTTTCATTTTTGTTGGTGCAGTAGGTTTATATTTGTTTTTCCCCAGAGATTACAATTATGCCAGACAGCTATATCAACAGGGAATTATAAACTACAAAAAAGCTGAATACAAACAAGCAGTAAACCTACTTTCGCAAGCTATTAAAATAAATCCCGAATATTCCTCAGCATATAATTCGCGGGGAGACGCTTATTATCGGTTAGGAAATTATGAAAAATCTCAGCAAGATTCCAGCGCCGCCATTCGTAATAATCCTAACGATGCAAACGCTTATTATGACAGAGGATTTAGTCTTTATTTTGTAGGAGAATACAACGGGGCAATTATAGATTACAACCAAGCGATTAAATTAAATCCAGAATATGCAAACGCTTATTATGGTAGAGGATTAGCTCGTCACGAAATCAAAGAAAACCAAAAAGCAATTACTGATTTGGATCGAGCGATCGCACTTAATCCTAAATTTGCTAAAGCTTACTTTCAAAGAGGAATTATAAATCGCGAAATAGGAGTAACATTAGAAGCGATCGAGGACTTTGATAAAGCAATTAAAATTAATCCTAAATATACTCAAGCATATTACGAACACGGTAAAACACGTTACGGACTTAACGAAAAACTTGTTGCTAAAAAAGATTTTACCAAAGTAATTGAACTAGATTCCAAATACGTTGATGCTTATATTGCTCGCGCAGACATTTACAATGATTTAGGATATCCCAAACAAGCTTACGAAGACTACGAAAAAGCCATAGAAATGAATCCCGAAGATCCTAAAGCTTACATTCATCGGGGTAAATATCGCTTTCAAATGAAAGATATAGAAGGAGCAATCGAAAATTATAATACAGCAATTGAGCTAGATTCCACCCAAGCAACAGCATATAACAATCGCGGTAACGCCTATTTAGAATTAGGGAAATGGAAACAAGCAATGGCAGATTATTCCCAAGCAATTGAACTTAATTCCGAATACGCTCAAGCTTATTACAATCGGGGATTACTGCGTACAGACTTAGGAAAAGTACCAAGTGCGATCGAAGATTTTCAAACAGCAGCAGACAATTTTATGAAAACAGGTGAAGAGAATGATTATAAAGATGCGCTAGCGAGAATTAAGGAATTGACACCGTAAGAGGATGTTTTAAATTGTTTTATGTGGCACCTAGTTTCTTTCTCTAGTCTACCTACCCAGGTAGGTGATAAGTTGTTGGAAATTGTTGGTAATTTATTCTGTATCCAATGCGTTCAATACCTTACGGTATTTGAAGTTTAATCATGATATCTAATGGTTATATTTAATTAAAACAAACAAATTCTTCCCAACATCTTTGCCAACAATCCAGACCACAAAAACTAAATTAAGGTAGCAACGATTGGAACCTACGGTGCAACAGCTAAAAACCTTTTACCGATTATCAGTTTCGGCAAGCAATATGCTTAAACCGATTAACCTTGTCCGGATTGACGAAAGAACAAGCCGACTTGTTATTTTAATTGGTGACACAATCGAAGTAGAAATATTTAAAAATGGAGGATTTAAAATCAATGACTGAAAAAACCAAGGAAAAATTGCGAGAAGAACTACTCAAAGATCCTACTAATACTCAAAAATTTAATGAGTATGTAGATAAGGTTAACCAGGATAACCCGAATGCCGAAATACTAATCGGGGACGAAGGTTTAGCAAAATTTGAGGAAATTCTCAAACGAGCTAAATAAAATTTAACAAAGAAATCAGGTTGCAGACACAAACTGCAACCGTTTTTTTCACGAAATTGCAACAGCTACGAGGAAAATACAAATCTATGCGTTACTGCTCAACGCCGTGAGCGGCATCTAAGGTTTTATCACATTTCTTGAGTTGACAATGAATCTGTTTCTACTGTGTGATCAACGCCTAACGGCATCTAAGGTTTTATCACTAACCGCAATTCGGACTTTAGCCAAACAACGTTGCTACGTGATCAACGCCTAACGGCATCTAAGGTTTTATCACGAATATTGTGGATGAAGAGCGTTTGCAGGTATTTCTAAGTGATCAACGCCTAACGGCATCTAAGGTTTTATCACATATCGCCGCTCATCTGCCTTTGAAAACAATATAGTGTGATCAACGCCTAACGGCATCTAAGGTTTTATCACTGAAGGTAAAGAGCTTCTAACCTTTTCGCTAACTTGTGATCAACGCCTAACGGCATCTAAGGTTTTATCACGAACACACAAAATTCGGTAGAGTTGTACTTAAATAGTGATCAACGCCTAACGGCATCTAAGGTTTTATCACTAGTCCAAAACTCATAAAAATTCTCACTGCCAAGTAGTGATCAACGCCTAACGGCATCTAAGGTTTTATCACGAACTAAAGGCGATCGCTCTGTAGGCATTCCAATCGTGATCAACGCCTAACGGCATCTAAGGTTTTATCACAAGCTTGAGTAAAACCCTTTGTTCTGACTTCCGTTTGTGATCAACGCCTAACGGCATCTAAGGTTTTATCACGCATCAGCAATGGGGCTTTTTTTTCAGCAAGATAAAGTGATCAACGCCTAACGGCATCTAAGGTTTTATCACGAGTTGGGTTGTTTGACTTGGACGGTCTTGGAGTGCTACGTGATCAACGCCTAACGGCATCTAAGGTTTTATCACGCAATTTCTTTGTTAGAAGCAAGTTGTGGAGCTTGCATGTGATCAACGCCTAACGGCATCTAAGGTTTTATCACCAATGTGCCCAAACAAACGGCTCTCGCACCATCATAGTGATCAACGCCTAACGGCATCTAAGGTTTTATCACGTCAATTATCAAGCGAGTTATTCGTTAAAGCACCTAGTGATCAACGCCTAACGGCATCTAAGGTTTTATCACACTACTAGGAATGATGCCCCAAGCGATCGCGCCCTAGTGATCAACGCCTAACGGCATCTAAGGTTTTATCACTATTCCAAGAGGAATGGCATATTGCTGTAATAAATTGTGATCAACGCCTAACGGCATCTAAGGTTTTATCACTATACACACGCTTACTAATGGTGCTGTGGTACGGGTGATCAACGCCTAACGGCATCTAAGGTTTTATCACATAGCGACGCTGGCGCACAGAACGGAGAATGCAAACAGTGATCAACGCCTAACGGCATCTAAGGTTTTATCACGAAGTATTCGGTGAATCAGCCATAATGCGGTCTATTTAGTGATCAACGCCTAACGGCATCTAAGGTTTTATCACATTCATTGCCATTCGACGCTGATTATGTTCCTGCTGGTGATCAACGCCTAACGGCATCTAAGGTTTTATCACCTTGATCTGTCATATTTGGATACTGCTTACGTAGCACCGTGATCAACGCCTAACGGCATCTAAGGTTTTATCACTTTCAAAAAAATTCCAAGTATCCCCCCGTATTTGTGTGATCAACGCCTAACGGCATCTAAGGTTTTATCACCTCCAATAGTCCTGCTGCGACTAATCCTTTACTAGTGATCAACGCCTAACGGCATCTAAGGTTTTATCACGATAGAATCAGTAATTACAAGATGTATAATACCTTTGTGATCAACGCCTAACGGCATCTAAGGTTTTATCACTTAAGTTAGATGGCTTCGATCTAGGGCTTAATAGGTGATCAACGCCTAACGGCATCTAAGGTTTTATCACTTGAAAGGAACTACGTAATGCTCGGAATCGTATTGGTGATCAACGCCTAACGGCATCTAAGGTTTTATCACCCCCTAAGTTAACGGTTGCTTTTGCCGCTGTAAGTAGGTGATCAACGCCTAACGGCATCTAAGGTTTTATCACAGCGACTCCTGAAAGTTTTACCCAGTAATCGCTCAAATCTAATATTACAAGCACCTCCTCAAAAAGCCAATAGAAAATCAAAATTATTCAATTATTGTCCAATCCTATCAACTAAAACCTTTAACTGATAAAGGATTTGAGGTTTGCAAGCACCTCCAACACTATAAAAACCGCTCAAACACTTTACTCTCAAAGCTTTGGAAAAATATCTCCAGTACCAAACTTCAAACAAAGGCAGGTGCTTGCATTTTTCAAACAATCAAAAATGGCTTGTTGGTATTTTCCCATTCACCGGGTCGATTGTACTTGGGTATATCTTGCAAACAGCGATCGCTCAATCTTACGAACAATATACTATCTTCTTTGGCTAATACTTTCTCCAATTCCCAACGTAGTTTTTCTCTAGTTCGTTGACTCATGGAACATCGAAAAATTGAATATTGCACTCTTTGTCCGTATCCTTGTAACAATTTGTAAGCTTTGCGCCAGCGTTTTTGACAGCGAATGTCGTAACAAACGATATAGCAATTTTTAAGTTCGCTCATTACTTCACCTCACCGTACAATCAATTGACCGAATAAACCACCTTCTCCCATCCACTCTTTTTCTAAAAGCCTTACTTCCAATTCCAACAAGCGACGATAGGTAAGTGAATAACCCGTTGCTGGATGCTTCCATGTTTCTTGCTTGCGGTTTTCATACAGTTGGATAAATTTGCGTTTACCCGTTTCGCTCAACCAAACTTGTTTTCCGCGAATATCAAAGTCGGCTTGAATGTCCCATTGATTGCGGTTGACGGAAGAGACTTTAAGCATACTGTCAAAATGGCGTTCGTTACATCTTTGATGAGTAATGTGTAACCAAAACCCAACATTGCATTAAATCTGTCTGTAGGAGAGTGGTGGTTTCTGGTATCGAAGCCCATTTCCGGTGGTGCGTCTGGCGAAATTAAATCTGGTAATGGTAGTGAACGCCTTACGGCATCTGAGGTTCGCTCACTATGCTGGATCTAAACCTACAGTCAAGATGGCGTTGCGCTCAACACCTTGCGGTATCTGAGGTTCACTCATTGCGCTTTATCCAGCAAGTGCTAAAAATTAATTTTACAAACACCTTGTTAAAAAGCCAACAGAAAACGACAATAATCGAATTTTAGTTGAATTTAACCCCTTAACACAAAAGCTTTTCTAGTTTTACAAATACCTCCGAAGTTCAACAAACAGCTACAACATTGCAATTACAATGGTTTCAAAGATTTTTTTTACATTAAATCTCGAACAATCAAAGCTACTTGCAATTTGTACAATCATTTAGGTATCGGTATCCAAGAATTATCGGGGGGTTGCAAGCAAAATGGGCTTGGTGCAAATACTTCTATATTTGTATTGCTACTGTCTGCTCTATCAATCCATACTGTTAATCTACAGTACCCCGGTTCAACTGGATGATTACCTTGTTTTATAGGAAAATACCAACGTGCCATAGGTATATTTTCAATTGCTTCGATGGAATCAAACAAAAAATTATTGTCTCCAGCAAATGGAAGTCCGTAACGGGGTTCGTCTAATTCACCATTCAATCCTTGAATAATGCGATCGCACAACCATTGTTCGGCTCGAATACCAATTATTAAGTCTAAATCAACCAAAACTTGTCGTTTGACTGGTGATATCCAATACTTGCAGCCATAAGTTTTTTCTGCTAATTCTTTACCAGATGCACCTACTGGATATTGATGCAGTTGTTGAGTGATTACGGCTGTTTGGGGTTGGGTAACTTGTGCGATCGCAATTTCAACTTGTGGTAAGTCTTCTTTTATTAAAGTGATAGCTGAATCCACTTCATCTCGTTGTTCTATTCCGGCAATGTTGAGCAGTAAACCATATGCCGCAGATGGAGGAATGACGGGTGTTGTAGAACGAGAAGCTCCGGATTGAAAAGGTCGAAATGATGCAAATGAAGCTTTGATTTGAAAGAATTGCTCAATAATGGTTTTATTGTTGGTATTACTCATGACGATCGCCAGGAAGAAATTCTAAAGCAAGAGCATCAAATAGCTTTTCGGGATTGGTATATAAGTGCGCTCCTGCTGATTTTAATCTGGTTAATTCTTGTTGTTCCATTTCACGTACTATTTCACCACCGATCCAAAATTCATTGGCTGGTAAATCGCAATCTTCGTCTTCGGCTTTACCCAAGCGATTTAATTGGGGGAAGTTTCCAGCTTCATCAAAACCGTATGTGTTGTAACCAGCGACTAATTTTGGTGTAAGTCTTGCTACTACAGAGCGCGGTGCAAACTCGTAATAAGCACGAGCGTGTCCACCTGCGACTTTATTTAATTGAGCGATCGCTTGAAGCAATGCTTTCGCCCATTCGGGATGTTCTGTACAATCGCGTTGCGACAAAGCAAAAGGATATTGAAATGCAGTATAAGTTACTTCTCGGTGTAATAGTGCGGAAGTGCTAGCATTGCTCCAAAAAGTTTTCTCGTTGTTTTTGGTTTTGACATTGAGGGGAGATTGATGGAACACCGCATCATATTTGTAAGGGCTTAAAGCTACTGCCATATTGCAACGAAAAATGCTGTCGCGTTTGGGGGGTAATGGTTTATTTTTTTTGACATCTTCTGGCTTAGCAACTAAAAAGCCGAACAAAAAATCATCTGCATACTTGCTTGCATTAGGAAATTCTTTAAATTCTACGGCTAATTGATCTGCATCGTAAACCCTAGAGCGGTTATGAGGTAAACCCATTTCTATTAAAGTTTCGCGGGCTGCATTACGAATAGTTTCGGGACTGAATACAGTATATTTTTTGCCATCCTTGGAAATTTTTTGTAAAACTGTACGATTTTCTTCAGATTCACCGCGATAGTTACTTGAAGGTGCGGGAAAAGTAGCAACTGTTGCAAATAGATTCAGATTTTTCATTATTTTTTCTGCGTTGTATGATGAAATGCGCCTGATGGCTATCTAAGGTAATTAAGTCGGCGTTAAAAAATTAAGGTATGTCATTGCGAGTGGAACGGAGTGAAACGAAGCAATCCCAAGGGTTTGATGATTATTTACATCGTTTACATGCCAAGGGGTTTATTTGTGTCAACTTACTTAATTGATTTATGCAGCATCAGCAGTGGAAGTTTTATCTTCTGCTTTTTTGTTAGATGAGAATTGGCTAGAAAGCGCAAGTAAAGTTATGGCTCGGATTTGAGAAGTTTCGTTGTATAAAGCATTGACAAAATCTACAAATTCATCTTCTTTGACATAACCTTGAAATGTCGATACAAAGTAATCGATAAAAACTTGATTTTCTGTCCGAGAACGTACTGCCAAAAATGCTTCGTTAGCTATTTTATGTTTTTTATCATTAAATTCTTCTTCTTTAGTAGGTTTATTATCTTTGAAAGGTTTTCCATTCTGCCATTTCATTTTATATTTACTTTCTAACTTGCTCAAAACATAACTTTGACAGATTTTATAAACTATTGATGGATAATCACGAATTTCTTTTTTCATTTTAATTTCTACTTCTTGTTCAAATAGTTGACGAGCATCATGACTAAAATATTTGTCTTGCAACCACTTTCGAGGAATACGGCTCAAAACTGCATCAAAATCAGTCCAAGGGTAAATTTTTTGCTGATAATGTTGCAAATTATTTGATTCTGGCTGCTCTTGAAAAAGGTTGATTAATCGCTGTTTGCGAAACCAGGGACACCAGTAGTATTTTTTGATTCTTTCATATTCAGCTATTAGGTCTATAATTGGTTCTACGGTAGTGGTTGAGTAAATTTTGACGTTGTTACCAACTTTTTGAGCGTGGATGATTTCAACTCCTAAAATCATCTTTTTTAATCTGGGATCGTCAGATTCTGTAGCGATACGTTCGCGCAAAGATAAAAATAAATCGAGCGCTCCTTGTTCGGGTAAATCAATCAATGCTTGGCTTGGTAAATAACCCCATTTAGTTGTATCTCTTGCTTTTAATACTTTGCGAAATAGTGTATAAAAGTTTTTCAGATTTGCGACATCGGGAATAGCTAAAGCGTAACCTGCCACTTCGCGTTTACCATCTTTATCTAAAATTGCGGGACAATAAATTTGTGTGACAAATACCCAAAATTGTAATAAAAATTGGTAGCGTACTTTATCTTTGGTAGGAATATTTTCTGCATTAGTTGCCATTGCACCCAAATAAAAACTACTTGATTGTCCGGTAATTTTATTTGGATCTTGCAATTCTTCCCACATTTTTTGCACATCTTGAGAATAGCTTGCACCATCAACTCGATAATTAAAAGGATTACGAGTTGCAGGAACTCCTCTAACTATGTTCCAAAGCATATCTCGCCATAGTTTTATCCATAATCCTTCTTCCGATTCGTCCCAATCTTTAAGAAATGCACCTCGGGGAACTATGACGTTATAAAAGTATTTCTTTACTAATTTGGTTTTAGTTTTGGTTTTATCTTTTTTATCCAATACTTCAAATTCTTCAATCCTAGTGTAATTTTTTATTTTTTTTTCAGTAGAACGTTCTTGTGTATCTGCTTGATAAATGAGGTCAAATATTGCCTGTAATCCTTGTAAATTCAGTTTTAAAGATACGCTAAATTCATTTAGATTGAGTAATTCTAAGACTACATTTTCCCGTTCTCTAAACCAAGGTATATTTTGCTGTAAATATTGCACAATCAAAACCAAACCAGCCAATCCAGCGCGATGTTGTGCGGAAGGTAATTCTGATAGTTCATATTTTAATTCTAATTCGTCTTCCATTCTCCAAATCCTCTTCGAGAACAATATAAATTTGCATCTGCAATATATAAATAAGGCGGTAAATTATTAGGAAGATTTTCCCACTCTTGATGAGCATACTTTTTACGAACTGGCAAAACATAACCATCAAAAGGTTGCTTACTTTCTATTAATTGCTCAACCGTTTGTAAATCACAACTGAGAATTGCATCTACCAAATAATTATTAGTATCTCGGAAAGATTCAGAAGTAGCCCAATAGCCACCATTCAAAAAATGACAGCTACCATCAGCAAAATTTTCTGGAGGACAATATTTTTCCAATGCTTCTGCTAATTGCGCTTGGCTGATTTTTTCTCCTTGTATATATTCAATGAATTTTTTCGCAGCTTGGATTTCTTCTTTCCTATAAGGTTTAATATCAGGTGGTTCGTAAACTAATATTTTGGAACGAAATTTTTTATCATCAGTATCGCGAGAAAGATGACGATTGGAGCGTCCGAATCTCTGTACAAGAGAAGAAATTGGCGAAAGTTCTGTAATTAAAACGTCTGCGTCCAAATCCAAAGACATCTCGCATACTTGTGTTGTAATTGCGATTACGGGTTCTGGTGGACTTTTCCCACGTGGGTATTTAAATGCTTCGATAGTTTGATTGTGTCTTTGTTCTCTATCTGCGAGCGTAAATCGGCTGTGATAAGTCAAAATATCAGTATCTAATTCAGATTCCAATCCCGTTCTATCTTCGCGTCTTCCGGCAATTTTTCCACATTTCTTAACGGTATTTACAACCCAAAGAACGCGATATTTATCGTTTTGAAAAGCCGATTTTGCGAAATTACGAGCCGTGTCAAAATCAACAAATTGCACGTCATAACGAGGATGTTCTTCTACTTTTCGTAATTCTCGATCTGAAACAGCCGGAAATACTTTTAAACCAGCATTTTTTAATTCCTGCTGCCGCGTTTGACTTAAGGTTGCAGTCATACACAATACAGGGATATCGAAATTTTGTAGAAAGCTGATGAGGTTGTCAAACATTTTGCGAGAGAAGCTATGAACTTCATCTATCACCACAACCGAATCAGATAAAACAGGTAACAAACACAATCCACCATAACCATGAGTCAGAAAGCTGAGAAATTGATCTACCGTAGCTGAAAAAAACCGTTTACCCCAAAAGCCTAAAGCAAATAAACGTTCTTCTGTTGTAAAGTCTTTACCATCAGCAGAATCTGGAGGATTTTTAGCGATTTCTTGCAATTGGTAAGTAGCTGTTCCCGTAACTAAACTTGCGTCGGTTTCCGGTGCCCAAAATACATAATCTTTAAAGCCTTCTTTTGCAGTACCCCGAGTTGGGTACAAGAATATAACTCGTCCAACTTGGTTGCGATTTAATGCTGCTTGATGCCATTTGTAGCCAAAAATTGTTTTTCCGCTACCACAACCGCTGAGTAACAGAAGTCTATCTCCTTGCTGTTGGGCTTTTTTTTGGAAATCTTTTAATTCAAATTTATTGCCAGTATCTTTGGTTATTTGAGCGTAACGTGGCTGCAATATTTTCTCTTCCAATTCTTCAACAGTAATTGCAGAAGAATGTAATGTTTCATCAATCCATTTTTCAAGTGGCTTTTGTTCGCGAAACATTGCTGAAGCAACAGAGTCTGATGCAATCAACCCAGCTTTGGTTGCTAACAATAAAGAGCGTTTTTCAAAATCATCTTCGATGTCTAATTCTAAATCAACTCCTGCATCGTTTGCATCCGAACGAGCTTGTTCATACCACGAGCAATTTTCTAACGTCCATTCTTGGGGTAAATCAGGTAAACCTTCTATTTGAGCAATTTCTGCTATTTGTTCTAGAATTTTGGTTACTTCTGCATGATTCAAGAATAATTTAACTTGTTTTACAAAAGTTCTGGGTTTACCCCAATCTTTAGGATTTGATTTGAGATGGTGGCTAAGTACAGCAGCAGTAATTACTTCTAAATCTAAATTTAATTTACTTGATGCTAACCAAGAGCGAACATTAGGTAGATGTAAAATTAAAGCACTAAACCATTCATGGCGAATTGTTTGCTGTTTGAGCTTTTTTAAAACTGCTGCTTCAAATTCTTCGTTGGCTTTACCGATATCATGAAAAAGTGCGGCAATTTTTAAATGAAGCAGAAATCTTTCGGAGTCTTCGATTTTGAAGAAACGACACCAGTTAAGTAAAATTCGACCTTTGAAAATCAATAGTGCGGCGTTTTTGGTATCTAACAGGTGCTGTTGTACGGTTAATTTCTTTCCATCAGTTCGGATACTTTTAGCTAATAGCTGCTTTTGCATTATTCCCATAGCCTCTAAATTTACGGTAAACAGGAACGTTTGGACAAAAAACACCACAACCTAAGCGTCTTTTTCCTCCCAAGCCATGAACTTGCAGCTTGATGGAATCATCGGGGTTTAAATCGGAAACTACAACGCTGAAACCAACAATTGTGTATTTTTGAATTTTGAGAGTAAGTCTTTTCGGCTCTCCTTCATCATTTGCAGGAATTCCAATATTTGCATTTATATCTAATGCTTGCAGTTGACGCTCTGCTGCACCCAAAAATGATTGCGGCTCCGTGTAACCTTTGATTGTTACCAGTCTGGCTCGGAGGGTATCTATAGGTTTAAGAGTTTGAAGCTCTGGATTACCTAGTTTTATGGTATGTTCACCAATTTTTAATTCTTCCCCAGCAAGTTGATAAACATATTGGATTGCTTCAACTGGTAATCGCAACCGTAACTTTGATTGTTGAGTAAGCCGAATTTTTCCTTGTTTGTCAGGAATTCCAGCGATTGTGTTGATTGATAATTGTTCAAGACTATGTAAGGTTGGAAATTTTTTGGAAATTGCTGCTAAAAGTCGATGATTGTGATCTGCTGGTAATTGGCTACCAGAGACTTTGTAGACTAGATCGATTATCTGAGTCATTTGCACCCCGCAGGTAAATTGTAATTATTCCTCATACCTTCAATCTCATCTCGCACCAATTTCACCAAGTCTGGTGGATTCAAAACCTTGGCACCTTTTCCGTACCACATCACCCATCGCTTCAAATCATTAATTCCCCGTACCTGCATTTTCAAAATAATTGAGTCGTCGGGATTCACTTCGATTTCTTGGGTATGATGCCAACGTCTTTCTTTGATATAAGGTGCGGTTTTGTTATCAAACCAAATTGCTACATCCAGTAACTTATCTCCTACTTCATGTTGAAATACGTTACCAATATATTCTTTAGGATTAAAATTTGGGTCTTGTGTAAACTTTTGTGGTAATATTTCTAACTTCCTAATTCTGTCAACTCTAAACCAGCGAAAATCTTTGCGATTGTGACAATACCCTATCAAATAAGGATTCGTGCCTCTGTAAACGTGTAATAAATAAGGGTCAAGCTTGCGTTCCGATACTGCATCTCGGCTAGCAGTGTAATAAGTCATCAGTACAGTTTGATGTTGGCTGCAAGCATTTTCCAGATTATGCCAAATTTCCGGGTCTAAATCACTTTGTGCGCCACCCCCAAAATTGATATGTTCTTCAGCAAGTTGTCGGACATTTACCCATGTTGTTTCTGGAAGTCGCTCGCTTAATCTGGCGATCGCACTATTTAATTGCGTTTCATAAGGAGTACCAGCGTAAGCTTCTAGCATTTTGGCTCCTAATGTTAAGGCAAATAGTTCGCCGTGAGTTAGAGGAATGCTAGGTAATCGCCATTCTGGTTCAGTGTAATGATGTCCCAATTTCGGGTTGTATTCCAAAGGAGCATGAAAGCGATCGCGCAAAAAAGCCAAATCGTTACGAATAGTTCTTTCGCTGACTTCTAAAGCTGCCGCTAAACTGGTAGTGGTTTGCCTTTCGTTACTGCGGATTAGTTTATCCACTTCTAACATTCGTTCGAGATGCCGGGGAGACATAATTTTTAGCCCTGATTAATATGGGTATACTATCGGAACTACCCGGCAAAAAAGCTTCCGCCTAAAAAAGTTTTTGAAATTAAATATTTGGAATTATTAGTACATATTTATTCATACTTGAAGTTTTAGAATGCAAGTACCTCTGTTTGTTCGGTTGATTTTGAATCAGAAATAGCTGTAAATGTTGATTTATAAGAGTTTGAATGGAAATTTAATTTGTTGAGGTGCTTGTAAAACTGCTGTAAAATTTGTGTGGTAAGGGGTATAGCGATTTTTTGAGATTAGGAAAAGTAGTGTTTCAGCGATTTATGGGATTAACGCTTGTGTCTTTGCCAGAGGTGCTTGTAATATTGGATTTAAGCGATTGCTGGATAAAGTTTTTAGCGATCGCTGTGATTGAACCTTAGATTGCCGTAAGGCGTTGTTCACCTGCCAACCGCACAACAGCAGCAAGGAATGCCGATTCGTGATTGAACCTTAGATTGCCGTAAGGCGTTGTTCACCAGGGACAAATATTAGGCAGTTTGTTTGGTTCGGTTGGTGATTGAACCTTAGATTGCCGTAAGGCGTTGTTCACATAACCAGAGCTAAGGAGGGCTATCCCAACCAACAGTGATTGAACCTTAGATGCCGTAAGGCGTTGTTCACCAAGGACAATACCAGCAGCAGCCCGCTGTTTCACCCTGTGATTGAACCTTAGATGCCGTAAGGCGTTGTTCACATGCCAGCGATACAAGGAAACATAGCGGGATCTACTTGTGATTGAACCTTAGATGCCGTAAGGCGTTGTTCACTGGGATGCATTACGCAGTGACCCCAGATTTCGTGAAGTGATTGAACCTTAGATGCCGTAAGGCGTTGTTCACATTGCAGAAATCCTGAAAATAAGATTCTTGACTATTGTGATTGAACCTTAGATGCCGTAAGGCGTTGTTCACGTCCTCGTCCCTGATATTATTCTTACCTCCCACTCGTGATTGAACCTTAGATGCCGTAAGGCGTTGTTCACCACCTTCTCGCTTGATTCTGGTTCCTAGCGGGTAGCGTGATTGAACCTTAGATGCCGTAAGGCGTTGTTCACCCGTTTCAGCCAATTTAAGGTAGCTTGCAGAGTATCAGTGATTGAACCTTAGATGCCGTAAGGCGTTGTTCACCCATCAACACCCTTGATGAAAGCGGGATAATTTGTAAGTGATTGAACCTTAGATGCCGTAAGGCGTTGTTCACGCAATTGAGTGCGACAAGGAAATCGCGGCTTGCTACCGTGATTGAACCTTAGATGCCGTAAGGCGTTGTTCACTATTTGATATTTACGCCAATGCCGATAAAACCAAGTGATTGAACCTTAGATGCCGTAAGGCGTTGTTCACACAACATTTATCATGCCGTGGGACAATCAGAATTATGTGATTGAACCTTAGATGCCGTAAGGCGTTGTTCACTTTACCCGATTCATGGCAAAAAATACTCTTGGCTGTACTTTTACCTCAGATACCGCTCCCGGTGTTGAGAACATAAAAAACTCAATCAAAATATGAAGTTGTGATTTCACACTGTTTGAGACGTAGCAGTGCTACGTCTCTACAAGGGTTTTTTGTTTGATACAAAATAATTCAGTAACCGCTCCGGGTGTTGAGAACGGCTAAAACTATTTCCGATTCTTAGCTGATAATATAAATAACGCTTCAAATATCTTTATACACAATGGCGAGAGACTTACGGGGATTTATCAAAATTTTGTCAGAAAGGGGACAATTAAAGCGAATTACCGCTAAAGTTGACCCAGATATGGAAATTGCGGAAATTTCTAACCGGATGCTGCAACTCGGTGGTCCGGGTTTGATTTTTGAAAATGTCAAAGGTGCCGATTTTCCTGTAGCGGTGAACTTGATGGGAACCGTGGAAAGGATATGTTGGGCTATGAATATGGAACATCCCCAAGAATTGGAAACTCTGGGGAAAAAGTTGGCGATGTTGCAGCAGCCAAAGCCACCGAAAAAGATTTCTCAAGCAGTTGATTTTGGTAAGGTTTTGTTTGATGTTGTCAAAGCCAAACCGGGAAGAGATTTTTTCCCTGCTTGTCATCAAGTTGTGGTGCAAGGCGATAATTTAGATTTAAATAAATTACCTCTGATTCGCCCTTATCCCGGCGACGCAGGCAAGATTATCACTTTGGGATTGGTAATTACCAAAGATTGCGAAACCGGAACGCCAAATGTAGGCGTGTATCGCTTGCAACTACAATCTAAAAATACCATGACCGTACACTGGCTTTCGGTGCGCGGTGGAGCAAGGCATTTACGCAAAGCTGCGGAGAATGGTAAAAAACTTGAAGTAGCAATTGCTTTAGGTGTTGACCCGTTAATTATCATGGCGGCAGCAACACCAATTCCGGTAGATTTATCCGAATGGTTATTTGCGGGTTTATACGGTGGTTCGGGTGTCAGTTTAGCTAAATGTAAAACCGTAGATTTAGAAGTACCCGCAGATTCAGAATTTGTTTTAGAAGGAACAATTACCCCAGGGGAAGTATTGCCAGATGGTCCTTTTGGCGACCATATGGGCTACTATGGCGGCGTTGAAGATTCGCCTTTGGTGCGCTTTCAATGCATGACACACCGCAAAGCCCCGGTGTATTTAACTACATTTAGCGGTCGTCCGCCCAAAGAAGAAGCTATGATGGCGATCGCGCTCAACCGAATTTACACCCCAATTCTCCGACAGCAGGTTTCCGAAATCGTTGACTTCTTCCTACCAATGGAAGCTTTAAGTTACAAAGCTGCGATAATATCCATAGATAAAGCATACCCCGGACAAGCACGACGGGCAGCTTTAGCGTTTTGGAGCGCTTTACCGCAATTTACCTATACCAAATTTGTCATAGTCGTAGATAAAGATATAAACATTCGCGATCCGCGTCAAGTTGTATGGGCGATAAGTTCCAAAGTAGATCCCACCAGAGACGTATTTATTTTGCCCAATACACCCTTTGACACCTTAGACTTTGCCAGCGAAAAACTAGGCTTAGGGGGAAGAATGGGAATTGACGCAACAACTAAAATTCCTCCAGAAACCGAACACGAATGGGGTGCGCCGTTAGAATCCGATGCAGAAGTAGCCGCAATGGTGGAAAGAAGATGGGCTGAATACGGTTTAGATGAATTGGAATTAGGAGAAGTTGACGTTAACTTATTTGGCTACGATATGAAATAGAACTAGTTATTAATGTAGAGACGTAGCACTGCTACGTCTTTCCAGCATTTTGGTAACATCACGAGGCTTTGGTAAAAAAACCGCAGAGGCGCAAAGAGCGCAGAGGAAGAAGATTTTTAGAGAGGTTAAAAAATGTCTAGTCCATTTCCGGGAATGAATCCATATTTAGAAAATCCTGTATTATGGCGTGAAATTCATAGTTTGCTAGTAGTAACTATATTTAATGCGTTGAATTCCCAATTGCGTCCAAAATATCGTGTTGCAATAGAACAAAGAAGGATTTATGCAGTAAGTGGAGAAGATTCACTTTTGATAGGTATTCCTGATGTTGCAGCAAAAACTTCTCAAGTTAAAAATAAAGTGGAGACAGGAAATATTGCTGTTGCTTCTCCAGCAATTAAACCAGTAACAGTTTATCTTCCCACACCGGAAACTGTTAGAGAAAGTTATTTAGAAATACGAGACGTAACGATGCGGGAAGTTGTGACAATCATTGAAATTGTTTCTCCTAGAAATAAACGTTTGGGAGAAGGACGTACTATTTATGATAAACAACGCTTACAAGTGTTACGAAGTTCAATGCATTTGATTGAAATTGATTTGCTAAGAGATGGCAAACCAATGGATATTTTAGATAATCATATTCAAAGCGATTATAGTATTTTAGTTAGTCGGTATGAAAAACGTCCCAAAGCCGATTTATATGCATTTAATTTAAAAGAAAGTATTCCAAAATTTCCTTTACCTTTGCGCGAAGGCGATAAAGAACCTGTGATAGATTTACAAGAGCTAATTAATGGTATTTACGATCGAGCTAGTTACGATTTAGTTATAGATTATACTCAAGAACCTATTCCAGCTTTGAGTGAAGAGAATAAGGTTTGGGTAGATGGGATTTTGAAAGAACAGGGATTGAGATAAATACAAAGTAAGTAATATTATATTTGCGATCGCACTCATATAAAGCGCTTAGGAAAATAACCTCAGCGCTTTTTTGGCTTTACGTCCGTATAAATACATTTAAATAGAATCTTTTTTGACATCGTTATGCCCAGAGTTCTGAGCATAATGATGACATTAAATAACGATAAATACTTAGCAATACTTGAGCAAATTCGCTGGAATGGTAAGCCGAAATGTCCTTACTGCGAATCAACGAACGCAACAGCATACAAAAGCGAGAAAAGATACCATTGTAATTCATGCTACGCATCATTTAGCGTAACAGTTGGTACACTATTCCATAAAACTCATGTGAGTTTAGATAAATGGTTTTTAGCGATTCGTCTCGTGATGGATTCGTCAGGAGGTATCAGCGTGCGTCAGCTTGCATCTGAGATTGGGGTTAATAAAAATACTGCGGCTTCGATGGTGAAGCGGATAAAGGAGG
This sequence comes from Rivularia sp. (in: cyanobacteria), assembly GCA_965234645.1. Lineage (GTDB taxonomy): Bacteria > Cyanobacteriota > Cyanobacteriia > Cyanobacteriales > Nostocaceae > Rivularia. The sequence goes on from OZ248344.1 coordinate 7,722,508, forward strand.
AGGAGTCTGAAGTTTTGGAGAGGTTTGTGGGGGTTATATCTTAGAAATCGCTTTCCAAGCCTCTCCCTCAGTAGGGAGAGAAGTTTTTTGTGTTTAGAACAATACACAAATTGCTTTGTAGAGACGTAGCACTGCTACGTCTCTCGCTTGAGATGACGGGAAATAATTTTTATGAATAGTACGTTACAGCATAATTTGTCATACAAAATACCACAGATTAATTTATCGCGACTGAAAAGGCTATTTTATCCAAGGTTGATTATGAAAATTTTTCATTCTGCTAAAACACAGGCATGGATAGAAACTGTAGTTACTGCAATTTTTGTTGTTAGTATCACATATTGGACAATATTGAATGATAATTCTCAAGCAAAGTTTCTTGTTTCAGTAGTCACAGTGATGGGAGTAGGATTACAAATTAAAAGAATTACTGATTTAAGTAGTCAAGAAGAAATTTCAAAACTTAATACGCAAATTAAGTCACTCGAAGTAGAAATTAAAGATATAAAATCAGATAATAATATTGCTAATGAAATAGTTACCCATCTTGTGAAGCATTCAGAAGAAATGAATAAGTTAGTGAATCAGCTTGGAGAGCATCCTGTAATTAATAAAGCAATCATTTATAAAGAGATAAAAGAAAAAATAAATAATTATAATTTAGGGAATAAAGAATTTATCGAAGATATCCGCTCTCAACAAGAAGTAAAAATATGGTTTAAACAAGAATCTGTTAGAAAAATATTAGCCAGAGAAGCATCTAACAGTATTAATGATACATCTTTAAAAAGTTTGACTACAGTAAAACTTCTTAATAAGCAACTTAGAAGTATCTTATATCAAGATATATACAAATGTTTAGATTTACTGAATATGACTTTTCAACAGGGAATATCTGTAAATCGTATTGAAATTCATAATTCACAATTAATGTCATATCCTCAAGATTATGAACTTTATGTCAATGCAATAGAGCATATCAAGGAAGCTATTGACAAAAAAGTTTATACTCAATCATTATCTACAAAAGCTACTCAATTTATTAAAAATAGCTTGGATTTATTAATAAATAAAATTTCATCTTAACTATTCATTTCCTGCAAGATAATCCCACACCTTCTTAAAAAGTGATGGATTACTACTTAAAGGATTATTATTATATTTTTCTTCAAATAGTGATTCAACTCTATGAATAGCCTTTGTTTCATATTCACCTATATTTTTCAATGCTTTCTCTAAATTATAATCAGCATTTTGAATATATTCAATAGTATCTGAGAAATCAGCATTTTCTATTTCTTCTATATGATTTAATGCATTGACAATTTCATGAGAAATTTTTCTAGTTTGTCTTATACGATTTTTTAACAAGTCTACAAGAGAATTAGTATTTGGCAACATTATTTTATCTGTAAATCTCACTATTTAAGATCAGAAATAATCTTATAGATACATTATCTTTATAGGTTTTAATTATCACTACCGCTAACTAGGACACCCCAAAAATAATTTTTCCCTCTCCTCAAAACAAAATCCAACGACTATAAAACCTGAAAAACTAGAATAGCGATCGCACTTCTCCCCAAACCCCCCAAATGCCATAATCAGACATACATCTACCGACACACAAATCAATGCCCACTGACGAATACGATACTCCTTGGAAAGAAGCGATCGAAACCTACTTTCGCGAATGCATCGAATTTTTCTTTCCCGTTGCAGCAGAAGGAATAGACTGGAACCGAGGATATACTTTTTTAGATAAAGAATTACAGCAAGTTGTTCGAGATGCAGAATTTGGACAAAGATTTGTAGATAAACTGGTTCAAGTCTGGCGAAAAGATGGTACGGAACAGTGGGTATTAATCCATCTGGAAGTGCAAAGTTATGAAGAAAAGGACTTTGCAAAACGGATGTATATCTACCACTACCGATTGTTTGACCGTTACAATCAATCTATAGCCAGTTTTGCTATTTTAGGTGATGAACGTCCGACATGGCGACCAAATGAGTTTTGCGATGAGTTATGGGGTTGTGAAGTTAATTTCAAGTTTCCCATTGTAAAGTTACTTGATTACGCCGAACAATGGAATCAATTAGAAACCAGTTCAAATCCCTTTGCTACAGTGGTAATGGCGCATTTGAAAGCAAAAGAAACCCGTCAAGATAGTCAAGTACGCAAACGATGGAAGCTTTATTTAACCAAACAACTTTACGAAAAAGGTTATCAAAGAGAAGATATCATCAACCTATTTCGGTTTATCGATTGGGTGATGAAATTACCTGAAGAATTAGAAATCAGTTTTTGGGAAGAAGTAACCGAATATGAGGAGGACAAAAAAATGCCTTATGTAACTAGTGTAGAGCAAAGAGGAATTCAAAAAGGTAGAGAAGAAGGTAAAGAAGAAGGTAAAAGAGAAGGTGAAAGAGAAGGAATACTTAAAGGTATTAAAGCAGTTTTAGAAGTAAAATTTGGTGCTGAAGGGAATAAACTTTTACCAGAAATTTCTCAAATAGAGGATGTGGATGTATTGGAGACGATTCTGAGTGGAATTACAACAACAAATACCTTAGAAGAAGTACGACAGATTTATATTTAACTTTCTTCCCACTCTTACCTTTTTACGGAAAGTTTTTTTATACATACCTTGCACGTTTTACATGAGGGTAGAGTGGGAATCACTAAATACGAGGAGGAAGATAAAATGCCTTATATTACTAGCATGGAAAAAAGGGCATTTCAAAAAGGTTTTAGAGAAGGATTGCTTATAAGTATTAAAGCAGTTTTACAAGTTAAATTTGGTGCTGAAGGTAATAAACTTTTACCAGAAATTTCTCAAATACAGGATGTGGATGTATTGGAGACGATTCTGAGTGGAATTACAACAACAAATACCTTACAAGAACTACGAGAAATTTATCTTTAACTTTCTTTAATTTTCCAATAAAACATTATTAACCCCCTCCTAAATTAATAGGAAGGGGTTTGCTTATAAAGATTCTAATTTACTGTATTCAACTTAGAACCCTTACAAAGTTATATTTACTGACTAACTACACCCATTTTCTCTTGAATGCGAGTTTTTGCAGCTTTAAACTCAGTAGCCAATTGTTCGCTTTGTTGGCTATTGAGGTTATTACGAATTGCAGCAAACATTGTACTTTCTTCTTGACGAATATGATCGCCGACTGCATCCATTAACTGTTTGATTTTGTCTTTGAATTGAGATGAAGAAGGATCGGTAGACTTGATTTCGTCTAACTTCTGCTTCATTTCGGCTTGTTCGTCGTACAACTCTTGAGTATCTCCTTCACCGTAGAAAGGACGTACTTTCGGGTATACAACTTCCTCTTCAGCTTCTGCGTGAGCGGTCAAATCTTTGTAAATCTGACCGAAGTATTCTTGAATCTTCTGAGAATCATCGCTTTGCAACAGTTCGGTGAATAAGGTATTTACTTTGCTGTGATCCGCACGGATAACGTCTTGGACGTTCATATCCTGCTTGTCGGAAGTTTGAGTTATGACGCTACCAACAGCACCGCTCAAAGCTGCAATACCATCTTGCACTCGTCCCCAAATACCTTGGTCTGGTTCTTCTCCAGTAAGTTCGCGGACACCAAAGTATTCCAAAATACCCTTAAGTTGCTCTTGATGAGCGCGGTTTTCAAAGTTAACGGTATTCAGAGGTCCGATCGCTAACATCACATCAGCACCTACTTTTTCGGCTGCTTTGTGAATTGTGATACCGCTCATTACTTGCTGATGCTTGAGCAATTCATGCTGAAATACTTTTTCGTATAGGCTCAATTCAGAACCCTGCATCAACTCTCTTACTTTGTCAACCATTTGCGAGATGGTGTTTTCCGGCTCGGCTTGAATGCCATACTGAGTCATTGCAGTCTCGATAATGCCCAAGTTCTTTTGGTCATCCTCAAGCATTTTTTGCAGGCGATCGCGAATATCCTTATCGGACATTTCTCCAATAAACCGCTGGTCGTTATCAATAATCAATTGCTGCAATGCTTTCATATCTGCCAACTTCATGGCGATCGCAGAGCGTTTGGTATCGTCTAAAGTCGCTACCATAGCGTGTTCTCCTCTCTCAAAATCGTTTTTAATCGGTGTTAATTTAAAGTTGCCATAGGTATCGATAGCTTCCATCCTTCTTTTGAGGTATCGCACCCATTACCCTGGGTAGATAAAATTTTTTTTTAATATAAAAAATCATATTTATCCTTAAAGACAGATAAACAAATAACCTTCCTTACCCCATTAGGGAGATAACTTTTTGTAATAAATCTCATAAATTACGATTAGTAAAGCTATTATTAGGGATTGTATTACGATGTCAAATGGTGGATTAGGGGAGCAAGCGCTCAATAAAGCCGCAGAAGTAGGAATGTCCAGTCAGTTGGATGAAGTAGAAGATTTACATGTTGATATCAAAACCGATCCTCTGCATGCAATTCAAGGTGAGGTAGAATCTGTTGATATCGATGGCGACGGTATGGTGATGCAAAAAGACCTCCGTATGGAGGAAATAGATATACATATTGATAACATCGCTATCAATCCCATGAGTGCAGCGTTTGGAAAAATTGAACTTACCAAACCAGCTGATGGTAGTACGCGAGTTGTTTTACTTGAAAAAGATATCAACCGCGCTTTTAATTCTGAATACGTCCAACAACAGTTACAAAGTCAGAAAATTAATATTAACGGAAAACCTACAAGTATTGTCCCCCAAAAGGTAGATTTTCGCTTACCTGGTGAAGGTAAAGTCGAATTAAATGCCACTATTTTATTAAAAGAAACAGGCGAAACCAATCAAGTTGCATTTTCCGCAGTACCCCATGTTGCTGCTGGAGGAAAAACTGTTACTTTGGATAACGTTGAGTATGGTGATAATCAAGATTCGTCGGAATTAACAGAAGCATTAATAAATCAAACCAGCGAATTATTGAATTTAAGCAACTTTGATTTAGAAGGAATGGATTTAACAGTCAAAAGTTTAGAAGTAGAAGCAGGGAAACTGATAATGTTAGCTCAAGTTCACGTAGAACAAATTCCTACCGGGTAATCAGTTACCAAATTATACCTTTGACCTTTGACCTTTGACCTCTAACCTTTGACCTCTAACCTTTAACCTTTAATTATGACAGAAACTCAAGACAGAAGAACATCTCCATATCCTAATATTCCTAAAGTTTTAGAAACAGACGATAGAGAATTTCGTGATGCTGGCGTACCTAGTACTGTAGCGGTTTTAGGACATCCAATTCACCCGATTCTTGTACAATTCCCAATTGCTTTTTTAGTTGGTGCGTTTTTAGCAGATGGTATTTTCTGGTTCACTAATGATGTCTTTTGGGCAAGAGCATCTTTCTATTTAATCGTAGGTGGTTTTGGAGCCGGTATTTTGGCTGCTATAACTGGAATGCTGGACTTTTTCAGAATAGGAAGAACCCGTTTACGCACCGCTGGTTGGGCGCATATGGCTCTTAATATAGCAGCTCTATTATTAACTTTAATCAATTTAGGATTACGGTTGAGTTCTCCCGTAGGAGCCGTATTACCTTGGGGATTAGGACTTTCAACTGTCGTTGCTACACTTCTTGGTGTTTCCGGTTGGTACGGTGGCGAATTAGTTTATCGACACAAAATTTCTGTAATTGGTAACGGTAATCCAGGGCAACTTTAATTCAATTATCAAATATCAATTAGTAAGAGGATGTTTTCCAAGTCATAAATAAAACCACAAACTTTCAGATCCCCTAAATCCCCCTTTCTAAGGGGGACTTTGATTCCGATTCCCCCCTTTTTAAGGGGGGTTAGGGGGGATCGATAAGTCCAAGATACAGCTAACCACTTTTCAAATATCCTCTAAGGTGCGTTATAGTAAATAGCGCACTTTTTATGTATTCATTTAATTACCAATGCCCCATGCCCCATGCCCAATTCCCCATTTTTCATGCAACAAAGAGTTAAAGTTAAACCGAATTCTAAACAACAAAAAATCATCGATGAAGTTGATGGTAGTCTTACCATATATTTAAAATCGCCACCTGTAGATGGTAAGGCTAACGAAGAGTTAATTAAAGTACTGTCAAAAAAATATAACGTACCAAAATCTTATATCCGGATTAAATCTGGTGCTTCCTCACGTCAAAAGTTGATTGAGATTGATACGGATAAGTAAAGGCATCCCCTACATTTGCCTGTTCCCTATTCCCCATTCCCTGCACCCCATTACTTCTTGCCCATAATATTATTCGCATCTAAATAGTAAATGGCTGTAGAATTGCAACCAAAAGCAAGAAATGTAAGTTGTGCGTTTTATTTCCGCTCTACTGCTATTTGGTCAAGTTTGGTTGCGTTTATTACAAGGAAAAACCTGTTACCGCAATGTTTTAGAACATATGGTGAAAGTCGGACCCGGTTCGATTTCGCCGGTGCTACTGGTAAGCTTTTTTGCAGGTATGATTTTTACGATTCAAACTGCAAGAGAATTAGTTAGGTTTGGAGCAGTTAATGCTGTTGGTGGTGCTTTTGCTTTGGCTTTCTGTCGAGAATTAGCCCCAATTTTAACGGCTAGTATAGTTGCTGGGCAAGTGGGTTCGGCTTTTGCTGCCCAAATCGGTGCAATGATAGTCACCGAACAAGTTGATGCGCTTTATATGTTGAGAACTAATCCTATTGATTATTTAGTTCTTCCCAGAGTAATTGCTTGCTGTTTAATATTACCAATATTAACTCTTTTTTCTTTGACGATCGGAATCATTGGTGGAATTTTTGCCGCAGCAGGGTTTTATCAAGTATTTCCAGAGGTATTTTTAGAATCGGTGAGAGATTTTCTACTTCCATCCGATTTATATATTATTTTGCTCAAAGGTTTTATTTTTGGAGTTTTAGTTGCTTTTATTGGTTGCAGTCACGGTTTAGCAACTTGTGGAGGTGCAAAGGAAGTTGGAGAATCTTCAACTAAAGCTGTTGTCAGCAGTTGGGTGACTATTTTTATTATGGATTTTTTGCTTTCTCTATTGTTTTTTGAAAAGCCGATTTAAGCCAATATGAGCAAAATTTATTGTAAATAAATGTATCGATTATTCGTAATAGCAACCAAAATATTGAAGTAATGCAACACAGATTTCAATTATAACTGCATAAGTTGCGTTCAATTACACCTACTTATCTTAATAAGCTGCGAACTCTATAGGGGGAAATTTGATGCGATCGCCTACTCCGAAACAACGACGACAAGAATTAGTCGAGCAGTACGTTTTCTCGCGCCGTACCATGATGGCGCTGATGGCTTTGACTTGTACTTCTGGTTTAGAAAAGTTTATTGTCGGTGAAACTGAACCTTCAACACCCAAGCCACCAGATAATCCCACCATCCCAACATTACCTCAAAAGGATTCGGGCGCAACTCAACAAGAACGCCAAATGCAGTTGCAACAGGCTCGCGAAGAATATCAGCTAGGGTTGCGACTACCGAATTCACGCAGAGTGGAGACTTTACCCGAACAAGAAGCATTTTCTGAAGGATATCAAAATAATCGAGCAAGTTTATCAGAGAAAATAGGAGCTAATCAACAAGCATTTTTAGAAAATCCAAAACCGTTTCAAAGCTTTGATGACTACGCCGCGCTGTTTCCCGTTTTACCGCTACCCGATATTGCTCAAAACTTCCGCAACGACGATGTGTTTGCCCAACAGCGACTTTCTGGTTGCAATCCAATGGAATTGAAGAATGTTCTTACACTTGATTACAATCTTCGTGACAAACTCGGGATAACAGATGAAATTTTTCAAGCCGTACTAAGTGCGAAAATAGGCAGAAAACGCATTCGTAAAACTCTTGATAGAGCTATTCAAGAAGGCGGTTTGTTTGTCACCGATTATGCGTTACTTGATAACCTCCAGCCGGGAGAAAATAAATTTATTACCGCTCCAATTGCGCTTTATTCAGCTGAAAGAACTTACGGTGATTTTCAGTTAATTCCTATTGCTATTCAATTAGGGCAGGTACCGGGTGAAAGTTTGCTTTGTACCCCTTTGGATGGTGTTGACTGGCAACTCGCCAAAACAATCGCCCAGATGGCTGACTTTTACGTCAATCAACTCTACCGTCATTTAGGGCAGACTCATCTGGTAATGGAACCAATCGCATTAGCGACAGTACGCCAGCTAGCGGCTCGTCATCCGGTGAATGTACTTTTAAAGCCTCATTTTGAGTTCACAATGGCAATTAATAGCCTTGCCGATGAAGTGTTAATTAATCCGGGGGGAGCGGTAGATGTTATTTTATCAGGTACCTTAGAAAGCTCCTTACAACTTACCGAACGAGGTGTATCTGACTTTTTCAATAATTTCAGCGACTTTGCACTTCCTACCGATTTACGTCAGCGCGGTGTTGATAATCCTTCTACATTGAGAGATTTTCCCTATCGAGATGACGGGTTGCTGGTTTGGAATACCTTGGAAGACTACGTAAGTAGATATATCGAAATTTATTACAAATCTAACCGAGATACCCGTGAAGATTCCGAGCTACAAAATTGGCTGCAAACTTTACGAAAACCCGTTTCGGATGGTGGTTTTGGTATAGTTTCTCTGCCAGCAAACCTAACAAATCGCGACCAATTGATAGACATTTTGACACAAATTATTTTCACAGGTGGTCCGCAACATTCAGCCATTGCTTGGATTCAATATCAATATATGGCTTTTATTCCGAATATGCCCGGAGCGCTTTATGACTCCATTCCCACAACTAAAGGGAAATTCCCTTCGGAAAATAGTCTAACTAGTTTCCTTCCTGGAATAGAACCAAGTCTTACTCAAGTTCAATATATCTCATTAGTTGGTACCAAACGCGACCCCAAAGCATTTACTGATTTCGGTACAAACAGCTTTCAAGATCCAAGAGCCATTAGGGTTCTCAGAGGTTTACAGCATCGTTTAGAAGTAATTGAAAGACGGATTGAACAACGAAATAAACGTCGTAAAGTATGCTATTCAGGTTTTCTTCCCTCCCGAATGGCTAATAGTGTTAGTGGATAAGTGCCTACACAAAATTAATTTAATATTCCATTTAGATAGGGAATGGGCAACAGGGAACGGGGAACAGCTATATAACTAAGTGGTAAATATACAATTAATGCGGGTTTACCTACTTAGTTGATCGTTCAAAAAATTACAACCAATAAATTATAATATTCCCGGCACAGCCTTGAAATTAATTTCAAGGCTTTATCTTTTGTATAGCAAAACATCAAAGAATGAAGCTGAAATTCATCAACATCAACAGCCCCGAATACCTTCAAGCTTGTCAATTAAGATATAAATTATTTTTTGCAGAACACAATTTACCTTTTTCAACAGTGTATTACAATAATGAATATCTTAGCTTTCATGCAATTCTCAAAAAAGAAGATACAGATAAAGTTATTGCTTACGGAATATTAACACCGGGTGAAAACAGAGTTTATCAAATACATCAAATGGTAGTTGAGCCAAGCTATCAAAAAAAAGGTTTTGGTAAAACGATAATGCAAGCTTTAATTGATAAAGCGAAAACACAACAAGCGCGATCGATTATTTTAGAAGCACGCACCACCGCAGTTGATTTTTATCGTAAATTTGGCTTTGAAGTTGTTAGCCGAGAATATCCATCAAAAAAGACAGGTGTACTTCATGTAACTATGTTGAAAAAGGGAATAGGGAATAGTTAGGAGTTGGGACCACCGGAGTTAAGAGTTAAAAATAATTTTTTAAAAGTATCGTTTTTACCAAATTACTGCTTCGATCCCCCCTTCCCCCCTTTTTAAGGGGGGTTGAAATCCTGTTCTTTCCTTGTTGCCCATGCCCAATGCCCAATGCCCAAATAACAGCGAGCAGTTATTAGTTAAGAGTTAGGAGTGAGGAGTTAGGAATTTTCTACTCCTTGTCCCCTCCTCCCCATCTCCCCCTCTCCCCATCTACCCTTCACCAATACCAATAAATCTCGGTTGCGCTTTGACTCTTTCTATCCAAGCTTGAATTGCCTTGAATTTACTCAAATCAAATCCTCCTTCCGAGGCAACGTGGGTATAAGCGAATAAAGCAATATCAGCAATGGTATAACGCTCTCCAACAAAGAAAGTTTTCTTGGTTAAATGATTTTCCATTACCTCAAGCGCTGCATAACCGCGTTCGTGTTTTTCTTTTAATGCTTCTTTATACTCGTCTGCTTTACCTAAAATAGAAATCCAATATCTAGATGTAGCTATAAATGGCTCGTGGCTGTACTGTTCAAAAAATAACCATTGCAATACCTGTGCTTTTAAAAAACGGTCATAAGGTAAAAATTCCGTTCCTTCACTCAGAAACATTAATATTGCATTTGATTCTGCTAAGTATTTACCCTCGCTAAGTTCTAAAACTGGTATTTTACCGTTCGGATTTATGCTTAAAAATTTGGTGGTTCTACTTTCTCCTTCTAATATATTTATCTCTATCCTCTCAAACGGCATACCAATTTGCGTCAATAACAAGCGTATCTTATAGCCATTACCTGATGGTAAGAAATCATACAAACGCAGGGTTTCCATGCCAAAAAATATAAAAATGAAGTGATTATTTAATTAAGTTTTAAATTATAATATATTGTTCAAAAAAGAAAATATTAATTATAAAATTTTTATAATCTATCCCATTTTCTAACTAATTTTATTGTTACATAAAAATGATACAAAGATTATTTCTTTACCAAGATACTTGGATTATTGCTAAATTGAATACCGAATTTATGACATATTTTTAACTTTGAGTTTTGAAAGATACCTATAATTTTTTTCGCGATATGTTTGATAATTACTCCTTTAGATAGATTTTTGAGCCGACGTAATTGTTATCTTATTTTCAATAAAAGACCTGTAATATTCAAGCAGGAAAAAAATATGTGTGGAAGATTTACTTTGATTGCAGAAGCGGACAGGTTAAGTAAAGCCTTTGAAATTTCGGATACAAGTAATTGCCAGTTTGAACCGCGATATAATATTGCACCAACGCAAATGGTAGCAACTGTTTTATATAATTCCGAAACCGAACAACGTGAATGCCGATCGCTCCGTTGGGGGTTGATTCCAAGTTGGGCTAAAGATAAAAAAATGGGAGCAAGAATGATTAATGCCAGAGCGGAAACACTAGCAGAAAAACCTTCTTTCCGTTCTGCTTTTAAACGCAGACGCGCTTTGGTGCTTGCGGATGGCTTTTACGAATGGAAACGCCTCGGAACCAAAAAACAGCCATATTATTTTCAGTTAGAAGATAAACAGCCTTTCGCATTTGCAGGTTTGTGGGAAGAATGGCAATCGGATGATGAGGAAAAGATAACTTCTTGTACAATTGTGACTACAGATGCTAACGAATTATTGCAACCAATTCATAATCGAATGCCGGTGATTCTGCTTTCAAAAGATTATGAAAAGTGGTTAGATCCACAGCTACAAAAAACGGATCTATTACAGGAAATACTACAACCTTACCCATCGGATCGAATGAGTGCTAACGTTGTCAGCACGGAAGTTAATAATCCGCATCATACCAGTCCGGAATGCATCACACCAGAAAAAGAAAAAAAATATCAATAATAACGAAATATATATCACTTTATTTAGGACGGTAGTTAGCGGTTTCGTAGTGTAGTTGTTACAAGTGATAACAGATGAACCTCATTAGGAGGGCGATCGCTGATAATTATTAAAAAGCTATCATAGTTATTATTAGATATGCCAAGAACTCAGAAAAACGATAATTTTATCGACAAGTCCTTTACAGTAATGGCAGACCTCATATTGAAACTTCTGCCAGCTGATAAAAAAGCTAAAGAAGCGTTTGTTTATTATCGAGATGGGATGTCAGCCCAAGCAGATGGTGAATACGCCGAAGCTTTGGACAACTATGAGGAAGCTTTAGAACTCGAAGAAGACGTTACCGACAAAAGCTATATCCTCTATAATATGGGCTTAATTTACGCCAGTAACGGCGACCACGATCGAGCGCTAGAACTATATCATCAAGCTATAGAATACAATCCCCGTCTACCCCAAGCTTTGAATAACATCGCCGTTATTTTCCAATACAAAGGTGAAAGAGCCAAAGAAGCCGGGGATGAAGATGGTGGAGAAGCGCTGTTCGATCGAGCCGCAGATTACTGGGTTCGAGCGATTCGCATGGCTCCCAACAACTACATCGAAGCCCAAAACTGGCTCAAAACCACAGGGCGATCGCAAATTGACGTATATTTTTAGTTGTTAGTTGTTAGTTGTTAGTTGTTAGTTGTTAAAAACGGGCGGGATGCCTCTACCACAATTTATGATGGTTTTGTGGCATGGGTATTTTGCCCGTCTATCCTATGTTTACTGATTAATTTATCACCGAGAAAAAAATGATCGATCGCGAACAAGTACGTAAAGTAGCTCATCTTGCCCGTTTAGAATTAACAGCAGAAGAAGAAGAAAAATTCACCACTCAATTAGGCGATATTTTAGATTATTTCGAGCAATTGAGCGAATTAGACGTTACCAACGTGCCACCCACAACCAGAGCGATCGATGTTAGCAACGTGACACGCGAAGACAATCTACAACCTTACCCTAACAGAGAAGAAATTCTCCAAAGTGCCCCAGAGCAAGAAGGCGAATATTTCAAAGTTCCGAAAATTATGAATCAAGAATAAAGAATTGGGAATTGGGGACAGTTAGGAGTTAGGAGTTAGGAGTTAGGAGTTAGGAGTTAAAGGATTTTAGTTTTGGATAAAATAGTTATAAGTTAGTAGTTAGTAGCTATTTGTTGATAATTAGTTATTCTTCCTGCCCATCCCCCCATCCCCTTGTCCCCTCTCCCCATCCCCTTGTCTCCCCATCTCCCCATCCCCCCATCTCCCCATCCCCTCTTCCCATCTTAAGATAGTGTTATGTAACGAAATTTTGCGTTTGAATATAATTATTAGGCTGTTTTTTCGGAATTTTAGCAACTATGACAACTTCAAATAGTGAATTCAAAGTTAGTAAAACTGAAGAAGAGTGGAAGCAAGATTTGACACCAGAACAGTTTCAAGTTTTGCGGAAACACGGTACAGAACGTGCTGGTACGAGTCAGTTAGATAAAAATTATGACAAAGGGACTTACGTATGTGCTGGTTGCGGTCAGTCTTTGTTTACATCGGAAACTAAGTTCAACAGCGGTACTGGCTGGCCCAGTTTTTACGCACCTATAGATGATGCGATCGAGACAACCGAAGATCGAAAGTTGTTTATGACCAGAACCGAAGTTCATTGCAGTAACTGCGGCGGACATTTGGGTCATGTATTCGCCGATGGTCCCAAACCTACCGGGCAGCGTTACTGTATGAATGGTGTTTCGCTAGATTTTAAGCCGGAAGAAGGTTAATTTTTCGGTCTAGCTTTTGGCAAAATAGGAAGTCGGGATTCTCTGGTGATGATTTGATTCTGGAGACGTAGCACTGCTACGTCTCTACAAATTTATCGTTCCTTTGCGTTTAAAAATATATATTTAAAATATAAAAAAATACTACCAAACTTCTGCTAAATCTAAGATAAATCCCGGTAATATATTTTCACCCGATAAAGAAGCGGGATTATCTAATATTTCTACATCAAAACCTTGTCTGTAGACTTCTACTTTGCGGTTTTTTCTATCAATCAACCATCCTAATTTTGCCCCATTTTCAATATATTCCTGCATCTTTTCTCGCAGCGGTTTCATGTTATCAGAAGCCGAACGCAATTCCACAACAAAATCGGGACATATGGGTGCAAAACCTTGTTTTTCTTCTGTACTCAGTGCTTCCCAGCGTTCTAATTTTACCCAAGATGCATCTGGGGAGCGGTTTGCACCATTAGGTAAATGAAATCCCGTAGATGAATTAAAAGCTATTCCTAACTTGGTTTGACGATTCCACAGCCATAGTTGTGCTTCGATACCTAAATTACGGTTTCCTGTTTCGCTTCCAGTGGGAGGCATTATTATTAATTCTCCTTTTTCTGTTCGTTCTAATCTTAAGTCACGGTTGGCGATCGCCAATTCTTTGAATTGTTCTTGAGTAACTTTGAAGGCTTGGGGGATGGTGATAGTAGGGTTGGACATGGGTTGAGTGAAATTACAAGTTCTGTTGATAAGTAAATAAAAGTAACAATATTTTGATATATCTACTAATCAACTGTGAAAATTTACTGACTAAGTAGGATTAATATTATATGTTGCACTAATCTCAGTTAGCTTTCACAACCACCTTGTAAGCCGGAGGCTTTCTCGCAGAGAAATCAATTTCAAGGAACCGATTACAAAGTACGTTAAAACGTACTGTTAGCGCAGCGTGTCCGTAGGACATAAGCTTTACCCAGTCTGATTTATCAGACTTCGTATATAAGCCTGGGAATTTATTCCAAGGCGATTATGAAAGTTAACTGAGAATGGTGCAAAATGTCAGATTAATTGAAATAATTCAAAACATTTGCAAAGCATGACTAATATTTTACATTTTACCGGATTTATCAAAGGAGTGACTTACAAAACCTATTTAAATGAACCTTTAGAAGATATTAATTTAGATACGTTTAATGTTAATCAAGGCAACTCTTATGGATTAATAAAATCACCTGCGACTGAAAACGAAGATTAATTATGATTAAAAGTCCTCTCCGCTATCCAGGAGGTAAGTCAAAGGCATTAAAAAAAATAATTGAGTACTTACCAGATAATTTTGATGAATATAGAGAACCTTTCGTCGGTGGTGGCTCTTTATTTATATATTTAAAGCAGAAGTTTCCCGATCTAAAAATTTGGATTAACGATTTAAACCCTGAATTATTCTTTTTTTGGAAGATTGCTCAATTAAATCTACCTCAATTAATCGAAGAAATTCGTTTTATTAAAGATAGCCATACAAATGGTAAATTACTCTTTACAGAATTAACCATAGTAGATAAAAACAAATTATCAAATTTAGAAAGAGCAGTTCGTTTTTTCGTTCTGAATCGAATTACATTTTCTGGAACTGTTGAAGCTGGAGGTTTTTCCGAACAAGCTTTTCACAAACGATTTACCTACTCATCAATAGAACGTTTAGAAAAGTTAGAAACAATTTTATCAGATGTCAAAATTACTAATTTAGATTATAGCGAACTGTTACATCCAAAAGGTAAAAATGTATTCTTGTTTCTAGATCCTCCATATTTTACAGCTACAAAATCAAAGCTCTATGGTAAACATGGCAACTTGCATACATCTTTTGAACATAAAAGATTTGCCGAAGCTGTAAAACAATGCGATCGCAATTGGCTGATTACCTATGATGATTCGTTTCAAATTCGAGAAAATTTTAAATCGCTTAACATTTTTGAGTGGGAATTACAATATGGAATGAATAATTATAAACAAAGTAGTGCGGCTAAAGGTAAGGAACTATTAATTACTAACTATACGACAACACCCTGTATAAATTAAGTATCAAGCAATCAACAACCTTGCTCGATCGGCTTGTTCCTGTACGGTTTCTTTCAACCATTCACTAATCGATTTACCCAATTTAATCGCAATTGTGGGATCTTTTGTCAATGTTTGGTAGATTTTCTGCTGCAATTCTGGCTTTTTCTTAAGCGCTAAATCGTTGATTCTACTATCAGAAACAAATTTACGTACCCAACCGGGAATATCTGTTTCTTTAACTAATGATTCTCCGGCAAAGTAAGCAACAATTCCGATAATTGGAGCGATTATTCCCGCAAAAATTATCACGTGAAATAAACCGGCGAGAACAACACCAACGATAACAGCAACAAGGTGTCCGACAAATACGGAAAGTCCGCTCAAATCGTCAAATGATATGGATGTAGGTACTTTTCCAGTATGATCTCCTAAGTCGATTGTTTTACTACCAAATGTACCTAATGGTAAGCCATATTTACTACAAATAGAATCAGTTTTTTCTCTAACTTCATCTTGCACGTTTGCTAACCATTCTAATAAGGTTTTTGTCACTTTACTATTACCGTCGCTTCCCGTCAACCAAGTTTTAGCTTTGTTTTCAATTTCCGATTCCAAAGCTTTAAGAGTAATAATTTCTCGATTTCGCCAAGATTTAACGCAAGGTTTAACTACTTCTTCTACCAAACCGTTTGCTAATTCTTCTGCTAATTTATCTAAGAATGCGGGGACATGATTCCCGACAATACCCGTTAATTCGTTATCTAAAAATTTACTGATTTCATCCATAAAACCAGATGTACGAATATAGACTCTTCCCCAACGAGCTAAACCTCTAGCAATACATAATTCGGGTTCGCCGTCGCGTTTGCAAGGTAAGTTAGGAAATACTTCCTCACACATATCGAGAACAAAACCCATTTTAGAAGCGCTACCCGTGAGTAAAATTGCACTGGGTATAATAGCTTGTTTGTCTAATTTTTGTTTTACTACTTGTAACTGACTTCCGAATGCATCGCGCCAGCTTTTATTCTCTAATTCTGGTAGGGATTGATTGAGAATGGCGTTGATAATTTTTCCATTTACTAAAGGTGAAAATTTAAACTTTCGCTGGATATCTTCGCTACCAACGTTAACTAAATCATCTTGATAGGTATCTTGATAATTAAAATATTCTTCTTTGGCTTTCCGACAGCGAAGCTCACAACGATTTCTATAAATAGGACTTTGTTTAAAGATAGTTTCTAGTTTTTCTATTTCTTCTAAAGTCCAGATTTCTTCTTCGTTGAGATGCTTTCCTAATTTGATAATATCTTCGTTTTTCTCTCTATATTGACGATGAATTTCTAGAGTTTTCTTGAGAATTTCTTTTTCAATTAACGATGCACCTAAATCGTGTCCAAAATCTATCGGAGTATCGGACATTCCCTTAACTAAAGTAAAATCTGTAGTGGAAGAACCAATATCAATTACTAATACCGATTTTTCTAATTCTTGAATTGTAAAAATACCGCTTTCTTTGGCGTGCATCAAAGCAGCGCGTGATTCTTTGACAACTGTTGAGTTAGGTACGGTTTCGGAAAGTATCTGTTGATAAGTTTGAATTTCTTCTATCCACCATCCGGAGGGGCAACCTACGAAAAAGTAATTAGTGTCCTCAGTTTGGATTTGATTTGTATCAATTAAATGTTGATAAATCGCGTTAACAAATTCTTTAATCGTTCTTTGATAAGATAAATCGTCAAATTTTCTAGTTTTAAAAGCAATTTCTAAAACAGTTGCATCCGATAGCTGACAAGCCATTTCACCGATGATGATTCCCCGCTGTGGATGATGCGCGATCGCAGTTATTTGGCTTTTACGATTATTAATTAACAGACTTTGGGGACTAGTTTCTTGATTATCCGCACGCACCCAAGTTAAGGCAGTTTCACCATGCCCTAAATCAAACCCAATTATTCTAGTATTGTGGTAACTTTGCATTTTTTTATATTATCTCCTAATTCTTTATTATATTAATTAGATGATGAAGGTTCGATCGCGCTTCCCGGTAACAAGACTCGTCCATCTTTGACAAAAGCGTGTTTCAATGTCACGTAATCGGTAATATTTGGATCGATACTTGGTTCAAAATAAAACATATTCCAAGCTTTTTCTGTTTCTAAATCGGGCTGATATACCTTGGCTTCAATTCCATAACGTCTTAAAATTGTGATGGCTTGTTCGATGCGTCTGCGTACTGTAATTGGTAGTTGAGTTTGTTCATCTAGCGCATCTGCCATTAATTCTTGGAGATATTCTAATAAATCTAAATTACTTTCTAAATCGGGTTGATTGGATTTTTCTTCTTTAACACCGTAAGCTAAAACGGTTTGATCTATAGATTGAAAATTATGGTATAAATAATTAAGCAATTTATTAATATTTATAGATATTTTGGTTTGATTTTGAATAGGTTCATTCTGAGAATTTAGCTGTGCATTCTCCGGTAGTTGCTCATGTTTAACAACCTTAGCAAACACACCTCCGCTGATTAAACCGATCGCCGCTCCCACCAAACCCCAAGTTATTCCTCCTTCCAAAGTTCCTGCCAAACCTGCTGCGAGCAAGCTACTAACAACAACGCGACTTTTTTGTAACGGTTGTAAAAATATCTGTTTATAATAACTAGGGGATGTCCAATTTTGAATAGTTCTTTGAGTTTGAATAGCCGTACTCAAAGGTGATAAAATATTTTTATTCAACTCAGCTTGAACTTCGGAAATATCAAAACCTTTTTCGGGAATATTTACACTTAAATCTTCTAATTCTACCGAAGTTAATATCTGAATATTTTGCTTCATCCCCTCTAACATATTTCTCGCCAGACGTGCTTGTGGTGGAGTCAATTCTTTGATATATTCACCATTCAGGTCTGTAAGTTGGTTGATTTCATCTTCGACTATTTTAACAACTTCTTCTACCGTGTTTGCAGCTTCTAAACCAGACTTCAGTTTTTCCTTGATTTTTTGATAATGCGATACAAGCGTTTTCATAATTAGATGTACATAACTTTATTAAACCAACCTACATCTCACTTATTTAATTTATTCTGTAAATAAGCATTTTGACATCATCCTATAGTATATTTAGCACTGGCTATTTCCTACCCTTAAAGGCATAATAGTTATTTAATTATCAACTCTTGATAATGCTTAAGGCAAACACTTATACTTTTACTCGCGATATCAGTATAAGTAGAGTTTTATTAAATACAGTTAACTGAAAATTTACGGTTAATATTATCCTTTTTTAAACCTTTGCGCTCCTTTGCGTTTAAAATCCATCTTGCATACACAACAAATTCAAATCTTCAAGCAAACTAGCCAACAAACCTTCCTTGTCAACCTGCAAAGCAACCCAAGCGTTAGCATTAGTTTTAGCGGTAAATCTCTCATCGAAAAGAGTTTTTCCCAGAGTGCGATCGCCTTTCGTTTCAACATCTATTTTAGCGCGACGAAAGAGTAGAGTTTCGGGATAAAAAAGATAAGCTACAGCAGCACCATCATGAACCAAAAAACCTTTTATTCCCTTAGTTTGACGATAGCGTAGATTTGCTGCTGTCATAAACTTACATAAATCAGATATAAACTCGGTTAAATGACTAAAAGAATTACTACTAATATCTTGAGCCATTTCAGGGGTAAAAATCAATTGTTCGGTAATATCTAAAGGTAAAACTACAATATTATTGCAGCTAGCAAATACTTTTTCTGCGGCTTCCGGATTATAATAAACATTAAATTCAGCATGAGGAGTAACGTTTCCCGGAACTTTAAAAGCACCTCCCATAATGACAATTTCTTTCGCCTTTTGCAAAATACCGGGATTTTTGATTTCAGCAGCAGCTAAATTAGTTAAAGGTGCAACCGCGATAATAGTAATTTCTCCAGGATAAGCATTAAGTTTATCTATAATTAAGTCATCGGAATAAACAGCATTATCAAAATCATGTTTAGCTGCGAGTAATTTATGAGAAATATTACCCATACCATCCATACCGTGAATGTAAGCAGCATCGGCTTGAGGCTTTTTTACCATTACTCCTCGTGCTAATTCTACTTGTTCAAAGCCTCCCAAACTTAAAACTTTACTAGCATTAAGAAAAGTTAATTTAGAATTGATATTACCTTCAGCGGTGGTAACTGCGATTAATTCAGCTAAACCTTGTTTTTGTAAACTTAGCAGCCATAATAAAGCGAATATATCATCACCACCGGGGTCGGTGTCGAAAATGATTTTAGTCATAGGTAGGTTTGTAGTTGCGCTTTAGCGCCTTATTATACCGATATATAACACCTGCGAAACCTTAATTTTTATTTGATAAAAACTCTGCGTTACTCTGCGCTTACCTTTGCGTGACTTTGCGTTAAAAAATATTTAAACTGCATTCCTCAACACCAAAAACCACTGAAAATTATAAAATGGTGCGTTACGACTATTTAAATTTATTACCTCTAACAAATTCACTCGATGTCGTAACACAACAGCAATATTGCCCGAAGAAAATCTACACCGCAATTTGCCTCCCCTACAATTACTGGTTGCGTTTGAGCGCTTGATATAAGAGGCGCTAAAGCGCAACTACAAACAATTAAGAATTATTCCGATATTCTTCTATCAACTGGGGAATATAATCGTATCCATCCACGCCAATAACACTAATTATCTTGGGACGATTATTTGCTAATGATGTTTTAAAACCATTATCTCCCAACTGATTTTGTAAAATTGATAGCAATCTCGCTGGTTTGTGCCATTCTCGCGAAGCTATTTGATTGAGTATATACATTCCTAATGAAGCTGTATAAATCGCTCTTTCAAAATTAGCTAAACTGTAATTTGCTTCTGCTAAATTCGTTAAATTTAAACCCTGTAAATACAAATCTCCGGAAGTTTGCGCTGTCTTAAAACCTTCTTCTAAATGCTTAATTGCTTTTGAAGCTTGCTCGGTAACAATATAAGCTACTCCTAAACTACTCAAACATAAAGCTTTACTTTGCAAATCACCTAATTTATCCGATAAATTCAAACCTTGTTGCAGATAATTTATCGCCATTTCATAATCTGCTTCTGCTTCCGATTGAGCCTGCATTACTTCGCTATAACCCAAATTAGCTAAAGCGTTTGCTTCAGAAATTTTATCACCTGCTTGTCTGCTTAATATCAATGCTCGCTGAGAATTATTTATCGCTTCGGTGTAATTCTTCTGCTCAACATAAGTACGGCTGAGATGATTTAAGTTGGCAATTTCGCAAGCTTTGTCTTCTGCATTACGAGCTATTTCTAAAGCTTCTTGATGAAATTTGACCGAACTTTCATATTGTCCTAATGCTCTTTGAGAATAACCTAAAATTGTCAAAATTCTGGCTTTTTCCTGAGTCCCCTCAACTCTTCTTAAAGGTTCATCTAAATAGGAAAGTGCATCTTTTAAATAATTACCCGAAAAAGAAGCGAAGATTCCACCATACAAGGGAAAATACGGTCTTTGAGAAAAATTACGCAATATTTGTAACACTATCTGCCATGCAGCGCTACCGTAGTCAGTATCCGCACCAAAACCGTTTCCTAACTGACTCCAAATCACGGAAAAGGTTAAATAAGTTGAAATTGATAAGTTTGAACCGGCTTTTACGTTGTAAGCTTGTTGGTCAAACCAATTAACTAATCCTCGCTGCAACGATTGCAAAATTAACGTCAATTCAACCCAATCGCTGAGGTTGATACTACGGTGATTTTGAGCAAATTCGATGGGAGATTCAAGTTTAGCTAAAATACGAAATAACTCTTTGCTAAACTCTCCATCAACTTGTTTTCCCCAAGTTGCCCAAGGTCCAGTTTCTCCGGGTACTCCACCAAATCCTATCGAGCCGCGATTTTGTTCGTACATCCAGCTTATCAGATGCTGTTGCACTTTTCCCCACGAACTTATGCCGCGATCGATACCTTGAGAAAATTCTGATAAATAATCTAACTTGAAAGTCTCCGCATTTTTCTGCAACGATTTTGCAAGTTGCTGGAGTTGTTTTTGATTCAAAGGATGCTTGCGGTTGGGATCGGTAACGCCCAAAAATATCGCCAGACGTTCGTTTTCTGGTGCTGTGGTAATTTCTCTGGCAGCAGATAAAATTGATTCTGTAGCTTTATTTTGTTCTTCTACTCGTTTCCATTGAGTTTGAATTGTCTTTAATGCTCTCAAACTACGGGTAGCTTTGGCTTTTTTTAATTCATCAGTTTGAGCATCCACTTGTTGTTGAGTAGAATCCAAATTTTCGCTCAAAACTAACTCAAATACTTCTCCCGTTCCCACGGTAACTCCATTAAGCAGCATTTGATACACTTGTGCTTGCGAACTAATTTTGCCCTTGAGAGTGGCTTGGACAATTTCATCGATTAAAGCTAGATATTTATCCCGTAATGGCAATTCAGACACTTTAGTAATAATTATAATGAGCTTGTTTATTAATTCTAATTTTAATTGTTAATTAACTGTCCGGCTTATAGTTTTAAATTTTTACAGCGGATGCATTTTTTTGAGCTTTTAGATGATGAAAGTGCGATCGCATAAGAGTTTGAGATTTTATCTGTCCTATTTATTTTTAAGATAGATCGGTTTCTAAACGTTATGAAGTGTTAAGTTAAGTAGAGTGTGTTAGGCAAAATGTCGTAATGCATCAAATTTTTACCTAATAGTGCGTTACCATTCACGCTAACACGCCACTAATAGCTAAATAATTTGCGATCGCTCAGAAACTCGGTTTTCTTCAACAATGCCGGGTTTCTCAATAGTTGAATTTGTGGCGATCGATATAGGATTGCGAAAATGCCGGATTAATTTAAGTATTTTTATAATTATTAAAGTTAGATAACAAACATATTTTATAGAATAATTATGTATATTCTCTGAACAAAGCGCAGATTCTTTGAGTTTAATTTTGGTTTTAGTAATTAATTATGCACCGTTATAGGTTATTAGTAAAAATATATAAGAGTTGGGTAAACTCTAAATGGGTCGCATACCAAAACTAACATTTAATCGCGGTACGTTAATTTTGCATCCACCGCCACGGGGCAGGGCATGGATGGATTTTGCAACATGGGACGATCGCGTAGAAAAATTCCGCATCAAGGCGATTGAATACCGCCGTTTGGTGGAGGCTTTGCAAGCGGAATCAACCGATTTTATTGATGAAGCTAAGGAATTCTATCCTGTAGAAATGATGCCCGGTTTGGTAATGGAGCCTTATCCCCATCAAAGTGAAGCTTTAAAGGCTTGGAAGTTAGCAAAAAGACAGGGTGTTGTCGTGCTTCCTACCGCAGCCGGGAAAACTTATTTAGCGCAGTTGGCGATGGAATCTACCCCACGCACGACGTTGATTGTGGTACCAACTTTAGATTTAATGCATCAATGGTACGCTCATTTAGAAGCCGCTTTTCCCGACGCGCAAATAGGTTTACTCGGTGGTGGAAGTCGCGATCGCACGCCTATACTAGTTTCTACTTACGATAGTGCGGCGATTCATGCAGAAACCTTGGGAAATCAATATGCTTTGATAATTTTTGATGAGTGTCATCATTTACCAACAGATTTTAATCGAGTTATCGCCGAATTTGCGATCGCACCTTATCGATTAGGGCTTTCTGCAACACCAGAACGAACCGACGGAAAACACGCCGACTTGAACTATCTTATTGGTAGGGAAGTATATCGTAAAAGAGCCGAAGATTTAGCCGGAAAAGCTTTAGCAGATCACGAAATCGTCCAAATTAAAGTTAAATTATCTCAGTTAGAGCGCGAAAGATACAGCGAATTGATGCAAACCCGCAACGATTTTTTAAAAGACTCAAAAATCTCCTTGGGAAGCATTCAAGGTTGGCAAAGATTCGTACAGATGAGTGCGCGATCGCCAGGAGGAAGACGCGCCATGTTAGCCCATCGCGAAGCCAAAGAAATCGCTTTGGGTACCGATGGAAAAATTAGAATTTTAGCCGATTTATTAGCAAAACATTATCCAGAAAGGGTGTTAATTTTTACCGCCGATAACAACACGGTTTATCGAATTTCCAATGAATTTTTGATTCCCGCCATAACCCATCAAACTCCGGTAAAGGAAAGACACGCAATACTAACCAAATTTAAAGAAGGTGAATACAAATCCTTGGTAGCCTCCCATGTATTGAACGAAGGCGTAGACGTACCCGCAGCCAGCATCGCAATTATATTATCTGGTACGGGTTCGGCAAGGGAATATATTCAAAGATTGGGAAGAGTTTTGAGGAAAGGGAATACCAAGAACAAGCACGCGATTTTATACGAAGTAGTTGCGGAAGATACTAGTGAAGAAAAGACATCAGAAAGGCGTAGAGGAGTTGAAAAAGATAAACCGCACAGACGCAGAGATGGAACTGGATTACAGGTTGTTTATGGAAGTGGTGGAGGAAGAAGTTATAAAGCAGCAGAGAAGACAACGGATAATAAGTATAAGACTCGGAATAAGCAAATGAATATTTGGGATGATGAAGATTAGAGGGGGTAGAGGGGGGAGAGGAGCCACTTGCGTGCGGAGGTTCCCTCCGTTGAGCAAAGTGGCGTGGGGTAGAGGGGGAAGAGTTAGGAGTTAGGGGTTAGTAATTCAAAAATCACGTCTAATCAACGCTTCTAAGAAAGGTGATTAAAAAACGTAAATATTTATATGGGATTTTCCCAACAAAAGATTATGGAAAAGAAACAACACCTAAAAGCCGACTTACGTTCAGTTTTCGATCGATTAAAAAAGTTTAGAGAGAATTATCCAGATGTTTGGAGAGTTGTCAATAAGCGTCTTCTTGAAGAAGGAAGCACCACGCTTACCGATGCAGATGCTGCGTTTTTTTATGCTTTGCAAATAATCGAGGAAACAGACTTTCAATAATTGTTAGGAGTTAGGAATTAGGAGTTAGGAGTTAGGAGTTGTTTAAGATTTTGGAATTATTTGATTTTAGATTTTGAATTCACAGTTAGAAGTTAAAAGTCAATATTGATGAATTTTTTCTACCTCCTCTCCCCCTTCTCCATACCTGCTCACTGCTCACTGTTAACTGAAAATGTTGCCATCTGATTTACTAATGTTTCGTCAAAATGGCGAACAAATAATACCGAAGCGTTTGTCTGTTGATAAAGTCAATTTAAAATTGGCGGTTGAGTTGATTGATTGCTATAAAAAAGCTGTTGGTGAACGATACGGTGAACTTGAACGTCAACTTTTGGAAATGGAAGGGGATAATACAGATTATAAGATAAAACGTGGTTTAGCTTATATTCTTAAAAGCAGTTTTTCGACTTTTGAAGTCGTAAGCCCTTTGGAACCTCCGATGTTACGAGAAAGGGTGTTTGCTAGTGCTGCAAAATCGGTTGCCAGTCGCGATACTGCTAAGTTTACTTTAAGAAAAGTTGCCGATGAATTAACTCACGAACTCGATAAGGAAGTTTTACCGGAACAAGTTAGTAAAGGTTTGTATGCTGACTTAACTGAAAATAAGATTTTGACAGTTTTTGATGCTCCGACTCCCGAAGCTTTATTACATAGATATAATCTTTCACAGGTTCAAGGTATTTTCTATAAAGCCAGTCAACTGGTGTTAAACGCACACCGCAATACTCCGGGTGAATATAAGATTTTATTTCGCTATCTTAAACTGTTTCAATTGATGTCTTATATTGAAGGAGATGCCGACCACGGGTTTACAATTACAGTTGATGGTCCCACTAGTTTATTTAATCCGAGTACCAGATATGGATTAGCGATCGCCAAATTAATCCCGGCTTTACTTCACGTCACAAAATGGAGTTTAGCAGCGACGTTGCAAATGCGCGATGTTTATTCGGGTAACTGGAAAACCGGACGTTTTACGCTTAATTCCGAATGCGGTTTGGTATCTCACTATCCACCGGCAAAAGAATACGATAGTATGTTAGAAGCGTCTTTTGTTGATAAATGGAATTCAGCAAAAACCGAATGGATATTAGAGCGTGAAGTTGATTTAATTCCCATTCCCGGTAGCGTCATGATTCCCGATTTTCGCTTAGTTCATCCCGATGGTAGAACGTATTTATTAGAAATAGTTGGATACTGGCGACCTGAATATTTACAAAAGAAATTTTATCAGGTTAGAAGCGCCGAACGCGATGATTTAATATTGGCAATTTCCGAGCGTTTAAACTTAGATAAAGCCGGAGTTAAATTAGATAATGTCCCCGCCAAAATCGTTTGGTTTAAAGATAAGTTGTTGCCGAAGTCTGTTTTAGCGGTGTTGGATTGAATTTGGTAATTGGTAATACAAAAAAATGCGTTGCTGAATTATGCTATAAATTATATTTGGTTACAATTTGTCGTAAACCAGAAACTATTGTAGAGAGCTCCGCACTGCTACGTCTCCAAGAATGTGAAATCACAACTTCACCCAACTGATTCAACAACGCCGAAAAAAAATTTATTAAATCGCAGGTTTAGTTTACTTAAATCTGTAGGCTAGTATAGCAGCGGTTTCAACGGCCGGATGATAAACTTCACACTTAGCTCTATTTCAACCTCCATTAAAATAGATTTTGTATAAATCGTAAATTGTTAAGTTAAATGTTAAAATGATAAAGAAAATATAAAATTTTCAAACAATTATATTATAAATAGTGGATGTAATCTTTCTTGTCTGAAATGATCTCAGAAGACCATAACAAAATATCTGCATCTTTAGAGCGGGAAAGATTGTTAGGAGCGATCGCGCTGCTGATTCGGCAATCATTCGATTTAGATTCCATAATCAACGAAATCGTAGAAAAAGTTAGATTATTTCTGCAAACAGATAGGGTATTAGTTTATCGTTTTGAAGCAGACTGGAGCGGAATTATGGTTGCCGAATCAGTCATTCCACCGTATCAAAATCTTATTGGTTCCAAGATTAAACCCTGTCTTACAGCAAAAGAAATCGAACAATACAGCCAGGGACGAATTAAAGTAATAGAAATTCATACAGATAAATTGGCATCTTTTGATGTCAAAGCTAATTTAGTAGTGTCAATTATTGCTGAAGAAAAGTTATGGGGACTGTTAATTGCTCAACATTGTAAATGTCCTCATGAATGGGATTCATCAGAAGTTGAATTGATCGAGCAGCTAGCAAATTATGTCGGAATTGCAGTTCAACAAGCCGAACTTTATCGACAAGTCCAAAGTCTCAATACCTACTTAGAAACGGTTGAAAATCGTACTACCAAGCTACAGAAAGCCGTTAAGTTTGAAGCTTTAATAAGACGGATAACGGAAAAAGTTCGAGACAGTTTAGACGAAGCTCAGATATTAAAAAAAGTAACCCAAGAATTGGGAGAAGTGCTGGATATCGAACGTTGCAAAATCGAACTTTACGATAATCACCAGACATTTGCAACTATTGTTTATGAATATACAGTAAAGCAGCCTCAAAGCCAGGGAATAACCAGACAAATCGCAGATTTTCCCGAACTTTATCAACAGCTATTACTCAAACAGTCATTACAGTTTGTAGAAAGAATTCCTCAGTTGAGTCCCCAAAAAAGGCGAGTAACTCGACTGGTTTGTCCTATTTATGACGATACAGGTATTTTAGGAAACATCTGGTTAATTAGAGTAAAAGAAGAAGTATTTGATGAATTAGAAATTCGATTAGTAGAACAAGTCGCCAATCAATGTGCGATCGCCGTTCGTCAAGCTCGACTTTATGAAAAAGCTCAAGCCCAAGTCAAGGAATTGGAAAAACTTAATATTCTTAAAGATGACTTTCTCAAAACGATTTCTCACGAACTACGTACTCCTATGAGTAGTATTTTATTAGCTTCTCAAACCTTAGAGAAATTAATTACAACTCAAGGAACGCGAGAGATTAAATCTGACAAATTTCAGCGCATCTTCAAAATTTTCAAAAATTCTTGCCAGCAACAAAATAAATCGATTAGCGACTTACTGACTCTTTGTTATATTGATGCTGAAAATGCCACTTTGATTCCCGAATTGATTGATTTACGAGCTTTTATTCCCAAATTAGTAGAGCCTTTTAAAGAACAAACTCAACGACAACAGCAGCAGTTAGTTATCGACATTCCTGAAATATCTCTAATTAGCTCAGATGTTATTCTCTTAGAAAGAGTAATCAACGAACTACTTACTAACGCCTGTAAATATACTCCACCTAAAGAAATAATTACCGTTACAGCCCAAGAAAAACAAAAAACGGTTTTGTTGAGCGTGACTAATTCCGGAGTAGAAATCCCCCTAGAAGAGCAAGAATCCATCTTTGAAAAATTTTATCGCATTCCATCTCACGACCCTTGGAAACACGGAGGAACTGGTATAGGATTAGCTTTAGTCAAGAAATTAGTAGAACTTTTAAGCGCAACCATTCAACTAGACTCTCAAGCAGGTAAAACCACTTTTACAATTGAATTTGCGATCGTTCCTCAAAATTATTAGTTAGAAAATTACAAACCCGGTAACTTCAAAATACTGGTTTTTTATCTCACAAAAGATTATTTACTCTATCAAAAGTCTTATTTTTCTAAGGGGATGTTTGGAAAGCTATTAATACAACTCGAAACTTTTCAGATCCCCCTAAATCCCCCTTAAAAAAAGGGGACTTTACCCCCCTTTCATAAGGGGGGAAGGGGGGATAATCCGAGAATTATGCTAAAAACGATACTTTTCAAACATCCTCTAAGGGGATAGAAGCTTCAGAAATGTTAACGTTTTTTGACCTTTAAGTTAACAAAAATTCTAAATAAAATACGTATATAGACTAAGGTTTTTTAATATAAAGTCGCATATAATAATGGCGACAAATATTTTAAAAGTAAGTCATTGCAGACATATTGGGAGTGTGAATAAGAATGTTAAAGATTAAATTGTTGGCTGCTTTAGGAATAGTGGCAACTCTAGCTTTTACCAATCCAGCAAGCGCCCAGTCTAATAGAAAAGGTTACACTTTATCTGGCGATTCGCTCACGGGAATCAATCAAAGAACAGCAAATCAAGATTTCTCCATCTTTTTTACTCCTCAAACTTCCACCCCATCCCCGGTTAATAATAATGTAGAGGAAAATGCACTTACCAATGTAGGCTCCTTAAGAGTTGGTGAAATGCAACGAATAGGCAATACACCCGTTTTGCTACAACCGAGCCGACAAAACGTTAATGGTAATGATGGATTGCAGCTACAGTTTGATTTAACTAACACTAATCAACGAAAGGATTTGAAAATGAAGAAATTGTAGAAAGCGATATTTCTCAAACATCTTCTAAAAATCCATTTGTAGCTATTTTTCTCAGGTGAACATTTCTAACTTAAATAACAACAATGAAGCCCGTTTTTACGGGTTTTATTTTGGTTATATATATAATTCATAACTTATTTCAAGCCAGTGCTATTTTCCGAGGATTCTCACATTACACATACTGCTATCCCCCTATATCGCTACTTAATCAAACATCAATATTGATCTGCTCTACTTGCCTAGCAGCTTTTTCCCAAAGCTTTGCTGAAGCCTCATCTTTCCACTTAGTTCTCAGATTTTCTGCTTTTTTGTGGCATATTCGCTCTAACATTTCCAAAACTGTGGATAATGTCAATTTATCAATTAACCCTTCTAAAACTTCTATATATTCTCTGTGCATGATTGTTACGATCGCAACCTCAACTGATAATTTTATGACAAAAACCATCAAATAGTAAATTAAGATTTGTTGCCAATCTCTACCAATTTGTATGGGCGGGGTGCTTCCATGAAACCGGGCGATCGCCTTTTGTTTGTGCCTAAATTAAAAATCACCCATCCCCAAATTTTACCACTTTCAAGTAAAATTATTTCTTGAGAGAAAGGAGGGGGAATTTTGACAAAAGTAATTATAGTACGTCACGGTGAAAGCACTTACAATATCGTTAGGCGGATTCAAGGACATTTAGACGAATCGGAGTTAACCCAAAAAGGTTGTGATGATGCCGTAAAAGTAGGCAAGGCTCTGAATAATATTTCATTTGATGCGATTTATTGCAGCCCCCTCAAAAGAGCAAAGCAAACCGCAGAGATTATTCACCGCGAAATCAAAGCGAATTTAGATGATGTTCCTGCTCTGCAACAGAATCATAAAATAATGGAAATTCACCTACCTTTATGGGAGGGAATGCTTTCTACAGAAGTGCAAGAAAAGTTTCCTGAAGAACATAAAATTTGGAAAGAAAACCCGGAAAAATTGCGGATGTTGGTAAAAGATGGTGAAACAACCGTCGAATATTTTCCCGTTTTAGCATTATACGAACAAGCAACAGAATTTTGGCAAGATTTACTCAAACATCAAAATCAAACCATACTTGTAGTAGCTCATAGCTGTATAAATCGATGTTTAATTCAAGCTGCGATTAAAGTTGCTCCCGGTTATATGCAGCGTATTCAGCAATCGAATTGTTGCATAAACGTGCTTAATTTTGCTGGTAATTTGAATGAAAAAGTTGAGATAGAATCATTCAATCAAACCCAACACATGGGGATCAAATTACCTTCATTGCGTCCAAATCATCGAGGAATAAGATTACTATTAGTACGTCATGGTGAAACTGATTGGAATCAGCAAAGTAGATATCAAGGACAAGTTGATGTTTCACTTAATGACAACGGTAAATTACAATCTCAGAAAGTAGCCGAATTCCTCAAATATGTTTCTATAGATAAAGCTTTTAGTAGTTCATTGTTGCGTGCAAAAGAAACAGCAGAAATAATTTTACAGCAGCATCCAAAAATACAGTTAGAATTAAACGATGGATTCAAAGAAATAATTCACGGGGCTTGGGAAGGAAAATTAGAAGCAGAAATAGAGCAAGAATTTCCCGGACAATTGCAGCGATGGCGCGAAACACCAGAACAATTCCAAATGCCTGCCGGAGAAAGCTTACAGCAAGTTTGGCAGCGCACGGTTGAAGTTTACGAATCAATTTTAGATGCAGCATTAAATGAAAAATTAAACACTGTATTAATAGTTGCTCATGGAGTTACCAATCAAATTTTACTTTGTCATATTTTAGGATTATCCGCAGAAACTCTTTGGAATTTCCGTCAAAGTAACTGTTGCTTGAATGTTGTTGATTACCCCAAAGGTTTGGATAGCTTTCCTGTATTGCAAGGAATTAATTTTACCTCTTATTTAGGAGAAAGCGTGTTAGATGAAACGGTTAGTGGAGCGTTGTGAATTGTGAATTGGGCATTGGGCATGGGGCATAGGGAGAGGGGGAGACAAGGGGACAAGGGGACAAGGAGATGGGGAGATGAGGGGATGGGGAGATATTTTTTTTGACAACTAACTCCTAACAACTAACTCTTAACTCCTAACTCTTAACTCTTAACTCCTAATTCCTAACTCTTAACTCCTAATTCCTAACTCTTAACTCCTAATTCCTAATTCCTAACTCCTAACTTCTAACTTCTAACTCCTAACAACTAACAACTAACAACTAACTCCTAATAATATGACAACCGAACTTTTACAACAAGTAAGAATTATCAATCCTGTAACTAAAACCGATCGAGTTGGTGATGTGTTGATTGAGGATGGTATTATTAAATCGGTTAACGATCGCATTTCCGATATCCCTAATGGTACTTCTATTCGTGATTGTCATTCTTTAATTTTAGGACCGGGATTGGTAGACTTATACAGTCATTCTGGGGAACCAGGTTTTGAAGAAAGAGAAACCCTTGCATCTCTCCTCAAAGCTGCTTCCGCTGGCGGTTTTACTCGCATCACTCTTTTACCCGATACATCCCCAGCCATCGATAATCCCGCAGTTGTCGCCCAATTACAGCAACTTTATAAAGCTTTGCAATTCACTCCAATCCCAATGCTCAATATCTGGGGTGCAATTACCCAAGATGTCAAAGGCGAAAAAATGACGGAATTGGCAGATTTAAAAAATGCGGGGATTGTTGGCTTTGCTGATGGTGAGGCTTTGAACAATTTAGCCTTGGTGCGTCGATCGCTGGAATATCTGCAACCCTTTAGAAAACCCGTCGCCTTTTGGTGTTGCGATCGCAATATTTCCTCGGATGGAGTTATGCGCGAGGGTGCAGATTCGATTCAATGGGGTTTACCGGGAAATCCCGCTGCTTCGGAGACTTCTGCGATCGCGGCTTTACTCGAATTAGTCGCCACCACTTTTACCCCCACCCACATCATGCGCGTTTCTACCGCCAGAAGCGTAGAATTAATAGCTGATGCCAAAGCCAAAGGTTTACCCATCACCGCCAGCACTACCTGGATGCATCTTTTACTTGACACAAAGGCAGTTAAGAGCTATAATACGGGGTTGCATTTAGATCCGCCCTTGGGTAATCCAAAAGATGCGATCGCATTGCGTCGGGGAGTGCGCCAAGGAATTTTAGATGCGATCGCCATAGACCATTCGCCTTATACTTATGAAGAGAAAACCGTCGCGTTTGCTCAAGCACCACCAGGAGCGATCGGTTTGGAATTAGCCTTACCTTTGTTGTGGCAATTGGTAGAAACGGGTGAATTTACAGCCTTGGAATTATGGAAAGCGCTTTCCACCAATCCAGCGGAATGTTTACAACAAAATGCAAGTAAGATTGAAGCTGGTGAAAAAGCGGAATTAACTTTATTTAATCCCCAGGAAACTTGGAAAGTTATTAGCAAGAATTTACATAGTTTATCAAGCAATACACCGTGGTTGGGAGAAGAGATAACCGGGAAAGTTGTGAGGATTTGGTGTTAGCCCGTCTATATCCGCGCTCAACGGAGGCGATCGCAATGTTTTCATGCATTCGCCGAGCGCAAGGCACCATTTTAGCTAATATGTGCTTAAGCAAAATAAATTGTACATTTGTCATTGCGAGGAACGAAGCAATCACCTTTATGTGCGGTTCATCGCAAGGGCTTCAAGTTTTCGCAATGACACAAATAATGAAGGCATACCCACTTATTAAAAACCAAATATATGAGAAATCATCGGTACTAGTTTTTGAACGGATTCAGCCAACTTTGCAGCAGCAGGTAAACTAGAAACAAGACCTTTTAAAGCCAAAATCGCTCTTTTAGCTTGCTTTTGCATTGCTCCTTCTTGCGGTTTTTGACCTGCTTCTGCTAGAGTTTCTACTTCTTCTAGTGCAGTAACTTTATCATCATCACTTAAATTTGATTCTGACTCAATTGCTGTTTTGAGTTGTTTTAATAATTCTTTGATTCCAGGTTTATCCGATTCTGGTGAAGCTGGTAACTGATTAATGGTATTAGCAACCGTACCGCTAATTTCTCCTAAATTAAATGCACCACCACTAATATTTGTTGCATCTCCACCTATGTTAACTTTACGGCTTTGGTCATTAATGTTACTCATGCTTGTACTCTCCGATGTTGATTGATTATGATTTTGAATATTAACATTTAAATTTATACTTCTTTCGCTTTCTAATTCCCGTTGCAATGGTGTATTTTCTAGTTTAGATTCCCGATATTCTGGCTGAAATGACAAATTCACATCGTCAATTAATCTCCTGACATCTACCATTTCATAGCTGCGATCGCACTCAATTTCATACCTACCCTTTTCTAAACGTCTACGCAAATTTTCTAAAGCATAACTATAAGGATTTTCGCTTCCCGCACATTCTTTACAGTTACAGGGAACCAAAGTTTGATATTGCAAGCGCTCGAAAGAACGATGGATTTTTTCTAATTCGTGAGTGACAACCGTGAGTAAATCTTTTTTACGGTTTCCCGATACCCTTACTTTAATTTCTCGTCGATCGTAATTTTCAATGACTTCAGCGCGAATTTGGTCTTTACTGAGAACAACTCCGCTTTTCCAAACTAATTTTTGTTGTTCAATCCAAGGGTGTGTTTCTACAATGAAGCGGGTAAGCATACCTTTGGGCATGAAATCATATTTGTAGCGCAAGATGAGATTATTGGATCTATCCCAGCTATATGCGGGTTGGTTGATATCAAGTAACTGTGGTGCGATGTAATTACCGGAACGATTGGGAATTGGGTAGCAAAGTTTAAACCGCATCATTAATTGCAGCAGTTCATCTTGCATATCGCTGTATTTCCTATCTTGCCAAATATCAGCGAGTTCTTCTTGGGTAAAACATCCCAAATTGTTTATGACAGCTTTATTATCTAATACTTTATAAACCGCATCTGTCGCCCATTCCGGTTTGAGAATTACATAGTGTTTTAATGTAGAATCATCTTGGAAGTGCAGACAAACGCCGAGATCGTGTAAAAAGCCACTTAGCAACAGTATATCGTCACGTTCGGCTAAATTATTAGATTTGCAAAGTTGATAATATTCTTCTCGACTAATGTAATTGCGAGAATCTTTTTCTATAATCGAACGGATTTCCACCCAGAGTTTTGGTAACTCTGTACCAATGTGGGGAAGATTGCTGATATGATATCTTATACTTTTTTTGATTTCTTTTAAACCACGATTTGTTGCTAAATTAGTTTCTAAAACTTCTTTTAAATTACTAAACTCGTTCTTTAACTTGGGTATTTCACATTTACGGTCTTGTTTTTCATTTTCAATAATTAATATAGGGCTTTTGTCACTTAGAAGTTCGGCAACTTTCATCCACCAGTAAAAGTTAGTATTTTCCCTGCGAGAATCAGCAACTAAAGCGTAAAGAGAACGTTTGGATAGAAAAAACTGGTGAGTTTGATGGTAGATTTCTTGTCTGCCAAAATCCCAAATATTAACGCGAAATTCTTTACCATTAGGTAGTGGGAATTTCCACTGGATGACATCAATACCTTCTGTTGATTTCTCATCAGATTTGAGTTGGTAATTTTCATCTTCAATTTTTTTCGCTAAAGAAGTTTTACCCGCTTCTCCTTCTCCAATAATCAAAAATTTTGCTTCGTAGAGACGGTCGATTGTTTGTTCTAACTGTTGTTTGTAAAAGTTTAAGATTGCTTGAGAACTTTTACCTCGGATTTCTGGTGGAAGGGATTCTAAGGGATTACCATCAAGCGTAATTTTTATTAGGCGTGAATGTAAACGTCCAATTTCTCCTGGTAAATTACTCAGCTTATTGTTTGAGAGGTGAAGGGATTGTAAATTGGTGAGTTTTCCAATTTCTGCTGGTAAATTACTCAGTTGATTGCTACGAAGGTCGAGGGATTGTAAATTGGTGAGTTGTCCAATTTCTGCTGGTAAATTACTCAGTTGATTGCTACGAAGGTCGAGGGATTGTAAATTGGTGAGTTGTCCAAATTCTGCTGGTAAATTACTCAGTTGATTGCTATCGAGGTAGAGGGATTGCAAATTGGTGAGTTGTCCAAATTCTGCTGGTAAACTACTCAGTTGATTGTTTCTGAGGTCGAGGGATTGTAAGTTGGTGAGTTGTCCAATTTCTGCTGGTAAACTACTCAGTTGATTGTTTCTGAGGTCGAGGGATTGTAAGTTGGTGAGTTGTCCAATTTCTGCTGGTAAATTACTCAGTTGATTGCTATCGAGGTAGAGGGATTGCAAATTGGTGAGTTGTCCAAATTCTGCTGGTAAACTACTCAGTTGATTGTTTCTGAGGTAGAGGGATTGCAAATTGGTGAGTTGTCCAAATTCTGCTGGTAAACTCCTCAGTTGATTGCTTCGGAGGTTGAGGGATTGCAAATTGGTGAGTTGGACAATTTCTGCTGGTAATTCACTCAGTTTATTACTGCTAAGGTCGAGGGATTGTAAGTTGGTGAGTTGGACAATTTCTGCTGGTAATTCACTCAGTTTATTACTGCTAAGGTCGAGGAATTGTAAGTTGGTGAGTTGAACAATTTCTGCTGGTAATTCACTCAGTTGATTGTTCCAGAGATGGAGGGATTGTAAGTTGGTGAGTTGGACAATTTCTGCTGGTAATTCACTCAGTTGATTGAAGGTGAGGTCGAGGGATTGTAAGTGGGTAAATTGGACAATTTCTGCTGGTAATTCACTCAGTTGATTGATTCTGAGGTCGAGGGATTGTAAGTTGGTGAGTTGGACAATTTCTGCTGGTAATTCACTCAGTTGATTTCCAACTATCAGAAGTTCTTCAAGTTGATTGAGCAGTCCAATTTCTTTCGGTAACTCGCTCAAGTTGTTACCGATAAAACGACGAGCTTTTTTATCATACTTACCAAGAATCAACTTTTTAAGTTGAGTCAACTTCCCAATCTCAGCTGGTAAAACCGTCAACTCGTTACCAGAAAGGTCTAATTCCGTCCATCCCTCTGCTGCTGCTTGTTGGATCGCCTGTAGCAATTCTTCCTCGGTCATCAGGCAGTACTGAGATATACATTACAGTTATTCTATAAGAATTACGCATTCGTGACGTGAATGCAGCATATCCCGCAAAATTCGCGAATTAATCACCTAGTCCACGCAGGTGGACTTCGCTTGTGTAGCAGCGGTTTCAACCGCCAGATTTCGTAAATACAGACATTACTCACAGAAGCTCTAAAATCTTGCGATTGCTTCGTCGTGCCTCCATTCCCTAAGAGGGAACACTCCGTGTTCAGCTTGCTGACCCGTCAGGGTAACGCAATGACGAAACACAGTTTCATAACACAATAAATTCCGATCGCTCATCAAAAAATCGCCACTATTCAACCAAAAGTCAGAGTACGATCGCAAAAATCTCCATCTTCTAATCAAATAACTTCTACCAAAAGAAAGTTCTATCGGTTGCTGAAAATCACTTAAAAATAGAATGCTAAATCTACAGGTAGAAAATATTCTATGAAATCAACATTTTTAACCTCAAAGCTTACTAAAATCGGACGTTTCTTAGCTATAGGTATGTTCTGCTTGTCTGCGACTTTCGGATTCTTCAATAATAACGTTGCGATCGCAGCCAACAACCCAATTTTAATTGCATCGGTTACGGCTGGTGATGCTAAAGGGAAAGCCAGCGAAGATGCTCAAAACACCAAGGGTTTCATCGATGATGTAAAAAACCAAGTCAAACGCACGGCTAATAATAATGCCGATCGAGTCGAAGACGCAACAGATGGAAGCGGTAATTTATTTGAGCGTAAAGCTAACAGAGACGCAGCAACAATTGAAAAACGCGCTAACGAAGATGCAGCACGTACTAAAGGTGCAGTAGATGCGACAAAGAATGTTTTTCAAGATGCTGTTGACAATATCAAAAATACTTTCGACTAATTTTTTACAGTATTTTTTATAACCTCACCCTGTCCTATACGCTGCGCGAACGGACATCCCTCTCTTTGATAAGGAGAGGGGAAGGGGTGAGGTTTTTAGTAACAAACACCCAAAATAACCGACAATAATCGAGGTAAATCTTATTTAAACCTTGAGGAGTAATTGTTGAATGTCTCGTTTGATTGCTATTCTTTGCGTAATATTTCTGAGCTTCACTAGTATTTTAATCTTCCCCGAACAAACTTTAGCGGTAGGTATGACTGAAAATCATCTTGCTGCTTGTCCCACTTCCCCGAATTGCGTTGTCAGTCAAAACGGCGATGAAAAGCACGCGATCGCTCCAATTTCCTATCATGTCGATCGCGATAAAGCCAAAGAAACTGTATTAAAAGTTCTTTCAGTTGTTCCCCGTACCGAAGTTGTAGAAAATACAGATAATTATATTCATGCTCTTTCTAAAAGCAGAATTTTCAAATTTACCGACGACGTAGAATTTTACTTTCCCCCCAACGAAAACGTAATTCATATCCGTTCCGCATCTCGCGTCGGAGAATCTGACTTAGGAGTAAATCGCAGACGTATGGAACAAATTCGTCTAGCTATGCAAGATTTGAATATTTAAAAAGATTCTCGATACAAATTAATATACGGGGAGACGTTGCACTGCAACGTCTCTACATTTTTTTAGTCTCTTACCTTTAACCTTTAACCTATTCCCCATTCCTATGACTCAAATAACAATGACAATCAGGTCTTTCAATTAGCGAACCCACTAAAGCATTTAAAGCTACAGCCGCCAACAATCCACCACCAAGAGTTCCCACAGTAGTAATATATTCTACGCTCGAATGCATTAAACGGCGTTTTGCAGCAGGAGCGTGATTAAAGCCGATGGGCATTCCTATTATCAAAGCTGGTTTTAATTGTTCTTCTTCTACAAGTTTCAATGCCGACATTAATACCGACGGCGCATAACCAATAACTAAAATACAGCCCGGTTTTAACTGCTTTAATTTATCTTGCCATTCCTTATCTTGCCAAAATTTTCTTTCAGCTTCATCAACGCTATGAATGTGGGGGTCATCAATTAAAGTCTTGACTTTTGCGCCTAAATGTGCAATTCGCGTATGGTCGAGTGCCGCAACAACCGGGGAAACATCAGCGACGATTTCGCAATCAGCTTTGAGGTGATGTCTGGCTGCAACGATCGCATCTTTACTTAACCTAACGAAATCTACCAAACTGACATCGCCGCAAGCAAACACCAGTTTGGAAAGCAAATCTCTTTCAATTTCGTTTTTCTTGGATAAATCCGGTAATATTTTTTGCAAAGACTCGCTCA
The DNA here is from genome assembly GCA_965234645.1 of Rivularia sp. (in: cyanobacteria). Classification (GTDB taxonomy): domain Bacteria; phylum Cyanobacteriota; class Cyanobacteriia; order Cyanobacteriales; family Nostocaceae; genus Rivularia. The sequence continues at coordinate 7,760,589 of OZ248344.1, forward strand.
AATCTTCGGGTTGGACATCACGCGCTGCATCCAAACCATCCCAAAGTCGATCTAATTCTTGCAATCCAAAAGCTGATTCTATTTCTACTTGTTTTAATTGTTCTAATGCCTGTAGCTGAGTATCCTGACAACTTTTATCTCTTGACAAAAATTCTTCCAAAGCCGACGCGGTTTGTCGCAACCTGGCTAACTGTTCCGTTACCGAATTATATTGTTGTTGCAACTGGGAAGCCAAACCATCGAAACTCATCACCTCCGGAGAATCCAATAATTCACGAATATCTTCTAATTGAAAACCCTGAGATTTCAACGCCAAAATGCGCCGCAACTGCTGCACGTCAGCATCAGTATACAGACGATAATTACCGGAGGAACGTTTAGCTTGTGGTAATAACCCCAACTTATGATAATGCCTAACCATCCTCGGAGTTAAACCACCGCCAACCTCCTGAGTAAGTTGTTTGATTGTTAGGTGTTTGTTTGCCATTTATGTATTTTAACTGAAATTGGGGATGGGGCATTGGGCTACCTCCCACCTACGGTGAATGGGCATGGGGCATAAGTTGGTAACTCGTTCCCAGCCTCCAGGCTGGGAATGCTTATCAAGAGGCTCTGCCTTTTGTCAAGTTTCTGAAGGCGGAGCCTTCTAGAATGGGTTCCCAGACTCTGGCTGGGAACCAGTCGATGGGCAATTAAGCAAACAAAAAAAAGAGCGGGCAAGATGCCCACCCCACAAAAGTTGTCTTAATTCTAAATATGTAAATTTGAAAACAGGGAAAGGAGATTTGAGCAATAAATCTTTTTCAATGCCCAATGCCCCATGCCCCATGCCCAATTATTAATTAATGATGATGATGGTGATGAGCTACAGCTTGCGTGCGATTAACTGCTGTTGCTTCTTCCGACAACAACTCTTCGATGTGAGAGTCTGCCCACTCAGCAGCCATGATCATAAATTCATGATGCTCGTTGACGCAATCCATCTGAATGCAGTTGAGATTTTTATGCTTTTTCTCAAGCTTGTGAATAATGTGATGTACGTCTAAGAGAGTTTCGTGATTTTCTGTAGCAAAGCCGATGGGCATAAATACTAATGCTTTTGCACCTATTTGAATCAGGTTTTTAGAAGCTTGCTCGGCGTTGGGTTGAGTCCATTCAATCAAAGGAGTATCGTGATTGAGCCAACCTACAGAAATTAACGGGTAGCGGTTGATTAATTCTTCGCGTACTAAATCGTAAAGTGTCTGAGATTCGGCAATTCCGGAAGTAAATCCCTTGGCTTTGTGGGGACAACCGTGATTCATTAATACGATACCAATTTCCGAAGGTAGGTAAGCGTTAGCTAATTCGGCGGATATCTTTTCTTCTACAAGTTTCGCCATCAACTTGACGTATTTGGGTTCGTTGTAGAAAGAAGGAATGTAGCGCTGTGCTTTTACCCAATGCTCGCCACCATTAGATGTCTCGGATAAAGCATTATTAACTTGTTCTAGAGCGATACCGCTAGTAAAGATGGAATCGACTACTAGTAATGGGTAAATCAGGAGTTTATCAAAGCCTTGACTCTGGATTTCGGCTAAAACCTGATTGGGAAGATGGGGAGCGCAAAAGTTAAAAGCTTTGAAAACCTGTACTTTATCGCCCCATTTTTCTTGCAACTGGTGTTCGATTCCAGCGCGTTGCTTTTCAAAGATGGCGTTGTGGGGTGAAATGAAATTATCATGTGTATGTCCCCACTCATGAAGATCGAATATCGCCAGCATCTTTGCTAGAGGTGGGTAAATCCAGGTTGGTACTGGCGCGAACTTTGCCGTAAGTAAATTTAACGCTTGCTCGTTATAGTTAGCAAAATCTTCGTAGCTTTCTACTTCTCCGTAGCCCATAAGTAGTACGGCAACTCGATCTTGTCCTGGTAGATGCTCTTTTGTATGTTCGATTTTTTCTGGTGTAGCAACCACAATTAATTCCTCTGTGCAACCTTGGTAGAGCGTTTTATTTTTCCAGTATAGGTAAATTATCCCACCCTGGGGGATAGGATACTCTAAAATTATATATTTAGAGTCTTAATTACATACCCCTTTATCTTTCGATAAGAAAATTTACAGATATCCATTTACCTTTAGAATCGATCGCCGCTCGCCGTTAACTATTTATTCTCTGATTACATATAAAATATGCATAGAATAAAAAACTTTGTGTTTATCAAAAATTATTATTCTAAGTAATTTCAACTTCCCCGTTAAATTGACGACTATCTAAACTTTTCAACGGTTAATTTATAAATCCCGTCTTCTAAAAACTGATGAATGTAATTATTTGTCCCGGAATGCACGAATCGGACTTGACTCAAAGCTTTATCAAGAGTTTATTAGAAACAGATTCTAATAGCTCATGCGATCTAAAGTCGATGAATATACTAGAATTTCCGGCAAATAATCTATCTGCTTTATCAGGCTTTCATATTTGGCAGTTTTTACGCGAGAAATCGGTAGATAAGCTAGAATCACCAGTTATATTCATCAGCTTTAGTGCTGGTGTAGTTGGAGCGATCGCCGCCGCAAGTTTATGGCAAATTTTCGGAGGTAATGTTAAAGCTTTTATTGCTATAGATGGATGGATGGTACCAATATATGGTAATTTCCCTATCCATAGGATGAGTCACGATTACTTCACCCACTGGAGTTCCTGCTTGCTCGGTAGCGGCGATCGTAACTTTTACGCACAACCTGCTGTTGAGCATTTAGAATTATGGCGAGATCCATCAAATGTTGAAGGATATTGGGTAGCACCATCAGGAGAATTGCTTAAATCCCTGACTGCGGCTGATTTTATCAAAATATTATTAAAACGTTATGAAGAAATTTAATCCGGAAAAGCTTGAAGATGAGCGGGAGGAGAATTTATAAGTTAAGAGGTAAAAGTGAGGAATTAGGAGTATTGAGTTAGGAATTGAGAATTAAAAACAGGAGCATCCCAATTTTTGAAAACAGAACATAATTTTTTTCCGTAGTGTTGGCATCAAGTCTCACTACCATTCACCAAAAGTGCAGCGATCGTCTGTTTTTAGAACACAAATGGCAATATAACTTTTAACTCCTAACTCATAACTCATAACTCCTAACTCAATACTCATAACTCCTAACTCATAATTCCTAACTTACTTTTAACCCCCATCGAACGAATGTTTCCAACTGAACCTGATGCTGTAAATAAAGGATTTGGTGCGGTACTCAGAAACCGTAATTTCATGCTGGTATGGATAGGACAGATCATCTGTCAGCTAGCAGACAAAATCTTTTTCGTGTTGACAATTGCACTGCTAGCCAAGTACCCACTTGCAGCAGGTGTAGTTGAGGATGGTAGACGTGCGGATTTGTTTCTAGCGTTTACTTTACCGGCGATTTTACTTGGCTCGCTAGGCGGTATAATTGTCGATCGCTTCCCTAAAAAGCCGATTATGATTGGCTCGGATTTACTGCGCGGACTTTTAACGATCGCAATTCCATTTTTACCAAGAGAATTTTTGATTTTATTAGCAATAACTTTTGCTAACTCTGTAATCGTGCAATTTTTCGCGCCAGCAGAGCAAGCTGCTATACCAATTTTGGTGAAGCAACAAGATTTGATGGCTGCCAATGCACTGTTTACCAGCACCATGATGGGTGCTATAATAATCGGTTTTGCTATCGGCGAACCGTTATTAAATTTAGGTCAAAGCTGGTTTGGGGAAAGATACGGACAAGAGTTTATTGTCGGTGGTTTATATCTGATTTCCTCGCTGATTAAAATACCTGTAAAGTTAAAACGCAAGAAACCCACTGGCGAACAAGAAAAAGTTAATCCGATAGCAGAATTTAAAGATTGTTTGCGCTATCTGAAGAAAAAGCGCTTAATTATGAACGCAATGGTGCAGTTAACCGCTTTGTATTGCGTTTTTGCTTCCTTGGTTGCATTATCGATTCGATTAGCCGCAAGATTTGGGTTACAAGAAAAACAATTCGGCTTTTTCCTCGCAGCAGCAGGGGTAGGAATGGTTTTAGGTGCGGGTATTTTAGGTCATTGGGGTGAGAAATTCCATCACAAACCTTTACCTTTATTTGGATTTTTGAGCATGGCGTTTGTATTAGCCGTGTTCACATTCATTCATAATTTGCCTTTAGCTTTAGCACTAAGTACTTTGCTCGGTTTAGGTGCAGCTTTAATTGCCGTACCGATGCAAACATTAATCCAACAGCAAACACCCCCAGAAATGCACGGTAAGATATTCGGCTTCCAAAATCATGCTGTAAACATTGCCTTGACAGCACCGCTATTAATTACCGAAAGACTGACAAATTATTTCGGCTTGCGAATCGTACTTTTAGGAATCAGTTTTGTAGTTGCCACTATCGGTATTTGGGCTTGGCACAATACTCGTAAAGTTTTGACAGATGTGATTTAGGGAATGGGGAATGGGGTGAGGAGTTAGGAGTGAGGAGTTAGGAGTTAAGTTGATTAAATTTCGCATTTTGCATCATTCTAGGGCAAACTTCTAGAAACCCGGTTTCTTGCTCATCGCACAACGAAATAATAATGTTTTCACAAAAAGAAACCGGGTTTCTGATACTGGTGCAAGATATCAGCTATACCGAAAAAATACATAAGAAAAAATAGGGGAAGTCTCCGATTACAACTATCAGAAGCTTGCCGCATCTTGGAAAGAGTTGGTTCATCTACCGCTCAAACCATGAAGAATTTAATTATAGTTTTATGGCTGATAGCCATGTCATTTGCTTTTTGGATGTGCTACACAACCACTCAAGCGCACAACCAAACACCACAATGGTTGCTTTCTAGGAGATACAAACGCGGCGTAAAGTATCCCAAAGGTTATAAAAAGACATATCGGAGGGAATCTTCATGCATCCCCAAAACCTCTAAGGATTGGCAAGAAATACTTATGTTGGTGCGCTATGACGAAGCAACAGCAGAGCGACTTGTCCGGTATGCTAAAGATTGTAACCCTGGTAAGTCCGATAAATGGGTTTTGGAAAAAGCTTTATGGGATTTACAGCGCGATCGCAAGTAGAAACAAGAATCGCATTTTTTATCAAGCTATCCGGCTCGTACTACAAGAAGTATGGTAATTAATATATCTAAGTAAAAACAACAATACTTAGTCTAATTAATTAAAGTTATAGGAAGCAAGCAGATGTCAGATCCAACCCCAGAAAACATCTGGATTATCACTGAAGAAGCATCTTCAATAATCGATCGAGAAGATAACCAAGGTAGTCGCGATGGAAGTCGGGATATTGGAGGAAGAATTGGTGCTTCGGTACCTCCTCAAGATAACCGTGGTAGTCGTAATGGAAGCCGCGATATTGGAGGAATAATTGATGAAGCCACCAAAGAAATAATTATCAAGAGAGACAAACAAGGAATAGCTATTGTCAAAAGAAAAGCCGTACAGGTAGCGAAACTCAAGCAAGAAATGAAGAGTTTTATGCAAGCTATGAGAGAAATGCTTGATGAAGCAGAGGAGCCGAATTCCAAAATGCAGCTTGATGAAGTAGAGTTGTCTGTAGAAATTAATGGGGAAGGGCAAATTAGCTTGTTGGGAATTGGTGGTGGTAAAGCTGGAGGTAAAGGTGCGATGACTTTTAGGTTTAAGCGGAAATAATAAACGCGGATAATTGGAACAGAATATGGGAAAAAATTGGGCGATCGCGATCGGCTTTGGCTTCGCTTAACGCGATCGGCATTAACAACTACGACAATCTCCAACCGCTCAAATATGCTCGGCAAGCGAGATGTTTTAATTAATTCTAGCGAGCAAGATATTTTAGTTAATCCTAGCAAGCAAGATATTTTAGTTAATCCTAGCGAGCAAGATATTTTAATTAATCCTAGCGAGCAAGATATTTTAATTAATCCTAGCGAGCAAGATGCTCGCACTACAAGAAATTCCAAACCTAATATTGCTATTACCCAGCCACGGAAAAGCCTTCTCCATGAACGCGGAGCGTTTTCTCGTAGAGTACCTCTCTCGGCATCGGAGAAAGGCTTTTAATTCTTCCCATTCCCTGGCAGGGAAGGGGGCTGGGGGGTTAGGTTATTTTCAATTTAAGGTAATAACGGTAAATAAGCATGACAAATTTACCCTTTATTTTTTCCCGTCATAACAACTAGATTTTTTTTCCTAACTGACTTCTTGTACCATTTTTAATTACTTCTATCTCGCTCCTGGCGATTACCGAAAAATTGTAGGCTGGGTTGAGGAACTAAACCCAGGACAATGTTGGGTTTCACTTCGTTCAACCCAACCTACGTTATAAGAAATCTTGCACCATGAGCAACTTGCCCCCAAACCCGCCTTGAAATTAATTGATGCGGCTGATATATAAGTACGTTGAAAACGTACTAAAAGCCTTGCCCAGTCTACTTAAGTAGACTTTGAATATAAGCCTGGGAATTTATTCCAAGGCGGTTATTGCAAATGGTGCAAGATGCGAAACAAGAACGTAAATATTAAGATTGCTTAAGCTAACTTCTAAATGTGAAAATCAAATATTTAAACCCAGCTTTAAATTAAAAATGCTCCCGTGCAACTTTTCCTAGATTGTCATCATCTAAGCTACAACTCTTCTAGATCAAACATTTTAACGGATAAAGGGCTTTGATACGGTTTGGGCACCCCTTGACAATAGACTTATTTCTAAAGTTGTGCATAGGGTATTAAAATGAAGTTTCAACTACATACAGATTTTTACGTTAAGTACGATATTAATTGAGGTTTGCCGTGTCATCGTCTTCCCAAATCCGCGTTCAGCTTGAATCTACCTCTTCCCAAACAAGTCTTACCGAATCAAACACCTTTCCCAAACGTGCGTCTGGTGGTTTTGCGTTAATTGATAGCTTGAAGCGCCACGGGGTTGAACATATTTTTGGTTATCCGGGTGGTGCTATTTTACCGATTTATGACGATCTATATAGAGATGAAGCCAGTGGTGGCATCAAGCATATTTTAGTTAGACACGAACAAGGTGCCTCCCATGCTGCGGATGGTTACGCTCGCGCTACTGGTAAAGCTGGTGTTTGTTTTGGTACTTCTGGACCTGGTGCAACCAATTTAGTTACCGGCATTGCTACCGCTCATATGGATTCGGTACCGATGATTGTGATTACCGGGCAGGTGTCGCGAGGGGCGATTGGTACTGATGCGTTTCAAGAAACCGATATTTACGGAATTACGTTACCAATTGTCAAACATTCTTACGTAGTTCGCGACCCTAAAGATATGGCGCGAATTGTGGCGGAAGCTTTTCATATTGCTCTTAGCGGTCGTCCGGGACCTGTTTTAATTGACGTTCCCAAAGATGTGGCGCTTGAGGAATTTGATTACACTCCTGTAGAACCAGGTACGGTGAAATTACCCGGTTATCGTCCTACAGTCAAGGGAAATCCCCGCCAAATTAATGCAGCTATTCAACTGATTCGCGAAAGCCGTCGTCCTCTTTTGTATGTGGGAGGTGGTGCGATTACTTCCGGCGCTCATGAGGAAGTTAAACAGCTAGCAGAATTATTTTCGATTCCCGTTACCACTACATTGATGGGTATCGGTTCTTTTGACGAACATCATCCGCTTGCCTTGTCAATGTTGGGGATGCACGGTACCGCATACGCAAATTTTGCCGTTACCGATTGCGATTTATTGATTTGCGTTGGTGCCAGATTCGATGACAGAGTTACGGGTAAGTTGGATGCATTTGCTTCCCGCGCTAAGGTAATTCACATTGATATAGATCCGGCGGAAGTTGGTAAAAACCGCATTCCGGAAGTACCGATTGTTGGCGATGTCAAAAGAGTTTTAACAGAATTGCTGCGTCGGTGTAGCGAAAGAAATATTAAACAAGCACCAAATCAAACTCAAGAGTGGTTGAATTTAATTAACAGTTGGAAGAAAGACTATCCTTTGGTGGTACCGTACCACGATCATAGTATTTCACCCCAAGAAGTAATCAGCGAAATTGCTCGTCAAGCACCCTACGCTTACTACACCACAGATGTCGGACAGCATCAAATGTGGGCGGCGCAATTCCTCAAAAATGGTCCCCGTCGCTGGATTTCTAGCGCTGGTTTGGGAACGATGGGTTTTGGAGTTCCTGCTGCAATGGGCGTAAAAGTCGCGTTTCCCGATGAAGAAGTTATCTGTATCAGCGGCGATGCTAGTTTCCAAATGAATTTACAAGAATTGGGAACCCTTGCACAATACGGTATAAACGTCAAGACAGTAATTATTAACAACGGTTGGCAGGGAATGGTGCGTCAGTGGCAGCAAGCATTTTTCGGCGAACGTTATTCTAATTCCAACATGGAAATAGGAATGCCGGATATAGAATTGCTTTGTCAAGCTTACGGCATCAAAGGCATGGTAATTGAAAAGCGAGAACAACTCAAAGATGCGATCGCCGAAATTATTGCCCATAATGGTCCGGTTGTAGTCAATGCTCGCGTCACCAGAGATGAAAACTGCTATCCAATGGTAGGTCCTGGAAAGACTAACGCTCAAATGGTTGGTTTAGCCAAACAGCCACCAAAAGCATCTCAAGAGCCAGTTTATTGCGGTAATTGCGGTGCAAAGAATCAAAATGCAAATAACTTTTGTCCCGAATGCGGCACGAAGTTGTAAGAAATAGGTTTGTAGTAAGGACTTTAGTCCTCGAATAGGGCTGAAGCCCTGACTACGAACTTGGGAAATAGGTTTGTAGTAAGGACTTTAGTCCTCGAATAGGGCTGAAGCCCTGACTACGAACTTGGGAAATAGGTTTGTAGTAAGGACTTTAGTCCTCGAATAGGGCTGAAGCCCTGACTACGAACTTTGATATCAGCGTAAAATTGACTTTTAACCAAAATAATGTTATGAAAGTCCCGATAAACCTTCTTATTTATTAATAATAATTACCGTGAATATATCTCCACCGAAGGAAAAACTCCATATTGGATGGCAGGGGGTTTTCTCGCTGTTTATGTATGTTTTAATGTATTTACCGATCGCGGTACTTGCTTTTTATAGTTTCAATCAGTCGCCTTATAGTGGGGCTTGGTCCGGGTTTACTTGGGAATGGTATCAAAAGTTATTTACTGATGAGCGGATTCTATCGGCTTTACAAAATAGTTTGATAGTTGCTTTTAGTGCTGTGAGTATTTCTGCGGTATTAGGAACTTTGATGGCTGTGGGGTTGGCGCGATATCGGTTTCCTTTGAAGGGTTTATATCGAGGAATTTCTTATTTACCGTTGATCGTTCCCGATATTGCGATCGCGGTGGCTACTTTGGTTTTTCTGGCAGCGTTTGCAATTCGTTTGAGTGTATGGACTATTGTTGCGGCTCATGTGGTATTTTGTTTGGCATATATCGCTCTTGTTGTTTCTTCTCGATTAACTAATTTAGATCCTCATTTAGAAGAAGCTGCATTAGATTTAGGGGCTACACCTTTACAAGCTTTTATTAAAGTATTATTACCGCAATTGATGCCTGGAATTATTGCTGGTTGCTTGTTAGCTTTTGTGCTTAGTTTGGATGACTTTCTAATTGCAAGTTTTACGGCTGGTAGCGGTTCAAATACTTTACCGATGGAAATTTTTAGCCGCATCAGAACGGGTGTAAAACCAGATATTAATGCTTTGAGCGTAATTCTAATCGTAGTATCTGCAATTGTCGCTTTCGTTGCCGAATCAATTCGTGCTTCAGCTAATTCTAACGATCGTGATTATTGATAAATAAAAATAATTTATCTTATTAAAAAAATAATTCTGACTCTTTTCACGACGCTTTGAGAAAAGGAAAAAAGCCGTAATTTTACTGTAATGTTTCCAATCGTTCCTAAACATAGAGTTTATATATAATACTTCCTATCAGCAAACGCACCGATGGCGATTAGGCAATAATACTAATAAACTGGCAATAATCTCTTGCTTCTTTAATTACTAAAGAGAAGCATAAGAAAATAAAAGCATTTTTCACACTTTTATAACTTGCCAAGCATTTTTTATGGCTAATAAAAACAAATCCCTTTTTAAATACGTAGTTTTGGCGATCGGTTGTCTGCTTGCTTTGTCTTTGATTCCTATGTGGATAACTCCAGCCCAAGCTGGTATAACTTTTAAACCACCAGTAACATCAGCTCCGTCGCGATCGACTGGAGGAGGTTCTCGCGGAGAAAGTTGTGCTATTGGCAAAGCTGCAAAATCTAATTCATCAGTTGTAAAACTGTTACCTAAATCGAACATCGGCTTAACGGTAGAGCAACGTCCATCAATAATGGTGTATGTTCCTGCAACTACTGCCCAAACAGCATTTTTTAGCATTCAAGATGAAAACTTCAACCATCATTACCAAACAAGTTTACAGTTACCCAAACAAGCAGGGGTAATGGAAATTAAACTTCCTGATTCAGTTCCAGCATTGGAAACTGGCATAAATTATCAGTATTCTTTGGTAATGATTTGCGGTGAAGATTTAGAACCGGATAGCCCCCTGGTTAGCGGTTGGATTCAACGAGTTGAACCGAGAAATGCGCTTAACCAAAAACTCTCTGTGGAACTAGCATCTCAACTAGCATCTGATGGTTTATGGTACGATGCGCTTTCTACTCTCGCCGAACTCAGAAAATCGCAGCCGTCAAACCAAGCTGTTGTTAATTCTTGGCAACAACTGTTAAATTCTGCTGGCTTAAGTGAAATTGCCCAAGAACCGTTAGTTAATTAACATGAATTGTGATGTGGTCATTTAAAGCGCTTTTATGGCAATGGCGTTTTGTCGCGATAACAACTTCTGCTGTGGCGTTAGCTGTAATTGCAGGAAGCACGGCAGGATTATTTCAGCTTCTAGAGTGGACAACTTTAGAGGGTTTTTTCGCTATGCGTCCGTTGGAAAAGCCAGAAAAGCGAGTTTTAATCGTCACTATTGACGAAAAGGACATTACCGAAGTAGGTAAATGGCCCGTTCCGGATGCCGTTTTGGCTAAGGCTTTGAAAAAAATTCTCTTGCACCAGCCAGCAGCCATTGGTATGGATATTTACCGAGATTTACCAGTGGAACCCGGTCATCAGGAACTAGTTAAGGTGATGCAAACCACACCGAATTTAGTTGGAATCAAAAAACTGGTAGGGGATAAAGTTGCACCATCCCCTACTTTGTCTAAACTCGACCAAATTGCACTTGCCGATTTGTTGTTAGACACAGATGGTAAGATTCGCCGAGCGTTGCTATTTGCAGGGGATGAAAATGGTAAGACTTTTGTAGGTTTAGCGGCTTATTTAAGCATAATATACTTAGAGCAAAAAGGTATTGAACTAGCAAGCGATGGGTCAGGAAAATCGGTGCGATTCGGTAAAGCGGTGACTCATTCATTAACTGGAAAAGAGTTTGCTTATCGTGGTGCAGATTTAAGAGGATACCAAATATTACTTAACTATCGTACTTCTAATAGTGATTTTGATACGGTCAGTTTGCGAGATGTTTTATCGGGTAATGTATCCCAAGAACAAGTGCGATCGCGCATCGTGCTAATAGGTACGACAGCCAAAAGTATTAATGACTATCATAATGTTGGCTACGCTCGTAATTTGAGAAACAAAGATGTTCGCATGGCTGGTGTGGTAATTCACGCGCATTTAGTCAGCCAAATTTTAAGCGCAGCATTAGATGGACGGGCGATAATAAATGTCTGGTCTTTTGAAGCGGAATGGCTGTGGATTTTATGTTGGTCTTTTACTGGTAGTTACGTTACTTGGCAGTTGCTGCAATTTAACTTTAAACGCAAGCGAATATTTTGGGGGTTAAGCATATTAGGTATATCAGTTGCTGTCGGAATTCTAATTATTAGCAGCTATGGAAGTTTTCTGCTTGGTTGGTGGATTCCTATCGTTTCGCCTTTTGTGGCTCTTATTAGTTCGGCAATTATAGCTAGTAATTTTCACAAGCAGTGGCAATTGGAACAAGCTAACGAAAAGTTACAAGAATTGAATCGTACTTTGGAAGTCAAGGTAGAAGAGAGAACTAAAGAATTAGTTAAAGCAAAAGTTGCAGCAGATGTCGCTTCTCAAGCTAAAAGTGAGTTTTTAGCGAATATGAGTCATGAATTGCGAACACCTTTAAATGGAATTTTAGGTTACGCACAGATATTGCAACGATCGCAAAATATCGCCAAATCTGAACTAGATGGTGTGGGAATTATCTATCAATGCGGTTCCCATTTATTGACTTTAATTAACGATATTTTAGACTTATCAAAAATAGAAGCTCGCAAATTAGAATTGCATAATGGCGATATCAATTTCTCTTCATTTTTAATTGGTGTTGCCGAAATTTGTCGCATTCGTGCCGAACAAAAAGGGATTGAGTTTAATTATCAGCCAGATGCACAACTTCCAGTCACAATTAAGGCTGATGAAAAACGGTTGCGGCAAGTTTTAATTAATTTATTAGGAAATGCAATTAAATTTACAGAAGTTGGTGGAGTTACTTTTTCTATTCGGGTAATAGAACAAGGATTAGATATTTCTAAAATTCGCTTTGAAATTATCGATAGCGGTGTGGGAATGACACCGGAACAACTAAATAAAATATTTTTACCTTTTGAACAAGTAGGAGATAAAAACAAACAAACAGAAGGTACGGGATTGGGATTGGCAATTAGCCGCAAAATTACTGAGTTAATGGGTAGTGAAATTAAGGTAGAAAGTAATTTTGGTTCGGGTAGTAAGTTTTGGTTCGATGCCGATTTAAAAGTTAGTCAGGAGCATATACAGCAACATTCAGATTTAATAAATACAAAAATTGTCGGTTTTCAAGGTAGCAAGCCTAATATTTTAATTGTGGACGATCGATGGGAAAATCGCTCAATTATGATTAATGTTTTAGAATCTATCGGTTTTTGCTGTTTTGAAGCAAGTAATGGTAAGGAGGGTTTAAAAAAAGCCGAAGATATCAAACCAGATTTAATTTTAACTGATATAACTATGCCAGAAATGGATGGCTTAGAAATGATGCAAATTCTTAGGAATAATCAAGAATTTAGTCAGGTACCAATTATAGCCTCATCTGCTAGCGTTTTTGAAAATGATATTAAGCAAACTTTAGCCGCTGGTGCGGATGAATTTTTACCAAAGCCGATACAAATAGATGAGTTTTTGAAGTTTTTACAAAAGTATTTACAATTGGAGTGGATTTATGCCCAAAATGAACAAAAAGAAGAACATATTAATGAAGGTATCGTCGATCGAGAAATAATCGTTCCTCCAGTAGCAGAGATTGATAAACTATTTGATTTAGCTATGCGAGGAAATGTTAATGGGATAGAAAATTTATTAGATAACTTAGAAAGTTCGGATAAAAATTATCAACCTTTCGTAGCGAAAGTTCGACATCTTGCCGAGAATTTTAACTTTAAACAAATTAGACAATATATTAAATCTTTTCAAGTGGAAAAAATATAACTATGGTTTATTTAGAACAACCAATAATTTTAATTGTTGATGACAACCCCACTAATCTTAAAGTTTTATCTGGTGCGATCGCTGATTCTGGGTGGGAAATATTAGTTGCTACCGATGGCGAAAGTGCTATTGAACAAGCTGAATATGCTAAACCCGATTTAATCTTATTAGATGTAATGATGCCGGGAATTAATGGTTTTGAAACTTGCGATCGGCTCAAGTTAAATCCCGCAACTTGTGAAATCCCGATAATTTTTATGACGGCGCTTACCGATACGGTAGACAAAGTAAAAGGGCTTTCTTTAGGGGCTGTAGATTATATTACCAAACCGTTTCACACAGAAGAAGTATTAGCGCGGGTGAACGTACATTTAAAAATGCGCGGTTTGAACCAAGAATTAGCAGCACAGAAAAATGATTTAGAGAAACGAGTCGAAGAGCGTACACAAGAACTAAAAACAGCGCTTCACGAGTTGCAAGAATCTCAACTACAGCTAGTACAAGGCGAAAAAATGTCAGCTTTGGGTGAGTTAGTAGCTGGAGTTGCTCACGAAATTAATAATCCTGTGGGCTTTGTTGCTGGTAATTTGACATTAATTGAAGAAAATACGTCCGATATAATTAACCATTTACGACTCTATCAAAATTACTATCCCAATCCAGAATTAGCAATATTACAAAATGCAAAAAAAATCGAATTAGATATATTAATCGAGGATATACCTCAAATTATTTCTTCGATGCAAATAGGGATAGAACGTATTGGTAATATTAGTACCAGCCTGCGAACTTTTTCTCGTTCTGATAGTTTATCGAAAGTAGCTTGCGATATCCATGAAGGAATTGACAGCACTTTAATGATTCTCAAGCATCGCTTGAAAGCGAATAACAAACGACCAGAAATTAAAGTGCTGAAAAATTATGGGGAATTACATTTAGTTAAATGCTATTCCGGTCAATTAAATCAAGTATTTATGAATATTATTTCAAATTCTATAGATGCTTTAGATGATTATAGCAGTAAATTTTCTTATCAAGAAAAAACTAAAAACCTTAACAGTATTGTAATTACAACTGAATTTGATTCAGATAATGAGAAAGTAAGTATATCACTTCGAGATAATGGTCCTGGAATACCCAGCGATGTATTGCAGCGTATATTTGAACAATTTTTCACGACAAAAAATGTTGGGAAAGGTACTGGTTTGGGATTATCAATCAGTAAGCAAATAGTAGAAGAGAAACATCATGGTAAGTTAACTTGCAATTCCGTACTGGGAGAAGGCACGGAATTTTTGATAGAGCTTCCAGTGGAATGAATTAAGCAAAAAAATCAGGAATTTTGTTTACCTGTATCTACTTTTTCGTTTTTATATTATTATATTTTTTAATTTATTTTCCACTTCAATATCATAACTACAAATTAACTTTCCCTGCATCTTTAGAAGACGTGGGGATTATTAGTTATTAGACTATATAGCCTTTTTCGGTGCAATACACGAGGAAACCTCACCTCTTATTAAGGCTACCCTGTACACACATCTGTTGAGTTCCCCCCTTTTTAAGGGGGGTAGGGGGGATCGAAACGTTATGAAAAAAAATATAACAATAACATTGTGGTCAGATTTACGAGTTCCTCAGTCAACACGCGGGGAATCGATCGCCGAAAATAATACTGCATCAACTTCAATTATTGAAGCTACAGGATTTGCAATAGATGAGTTTGGGCAAGTCGAATTAGTCGCGCTACCAAAAACTTTTGAGAATTTGCAACAACTGCCCAATTGTGGGGAACTATAAATCTATAAAACAAATTACATTTTCTACAATGAAGCGAATAATATCAAAGTTGAGCTACTCAGCTATTTTATGCTTTTCATTTACTTCCCCAGTTGCAGCACAAATAGAAAGCGATCGCACTTTAAGTATAAATTCAGATGTCATCAAAAATGGGATTAATTTTCAAATAAATGGCGGTACCTCAAGAGGTAACAACTTATTTCACAGTTTAAAAAAGTTTAATATCCCAACTGGGGGAGAAGCTTTTTTCAATAATGCTGCTTCTATAGAAAATATCTTTACCAGGGTTACGGGTGGTTCGATTTCTAATATTGATGGAATTATCAAAGCTAACGGTAGTGCCAATCTATTTTTAATCAATCCCAACGGGATTATTTTCGGTGAAAATGCAAAATTAAATATTGGTGGTTCATTTTTTGGTACTACTGCTGAAAGTATTAACTTTGCAGAAGGTAAATTTAGTGCTGTTAATCCACAAGCATCACCATTGTTAACAATAAATGTTCCGGTGGGATTACAAATGGGGACAAATCCGGGAAAGATTGAAGTAACAGGAAGCGGACATAATTTAATTACACAAGATCCAACTTTTGCACCTTATATTAATCCCGGTAACGCTAACTCTTTGAAGGTACAGCCAGGTAAAACATTAGCGCTTGTTGGTGGAGATATTCAACTTGATGGAGGTATTTTGAATGCAGAAACTGGAAGAGTTGAATTAAGCAGCGTTAAAGATGGAGTTGTTAATTTAAACCAGACTGCTGAAGGTTTTGCATTGAATATTTCTCCAAATTCAAGATTAGGAAATATTGAATTATCCCAACAATCTTTAATAGATGTCAGTGCTGGTAAGATTGAAATTAATGGTAGTTCCGTTAGCCTGAAAGATGGCTCCGTGTTATTTGTACAAAATCGTGGTATTCAGCCAGCAGGAGATATTAACGTTAATGCAACTGAATTTTTAGAGATAAACGGACTTTCTCCCGATGGTAAAATTCGTAGTGGAATGATAAATGAGACAATAGCCGGAAATACTGGAAATATTAATGTTATTTCGCCACGTTTAATTATTCAAGATGGAGGCGGTATTGGTAGTAGAACATTTAGTCCCGCACAAGGTGGGAATGTTAATTTAGATGTATCCGAATTGATTGAAATTGGCGGCTTTTCAGAAATTAATCCAGCAGTATTTAGTGCTATTGGTTCAATTACTTTTGCAGATGGTAAATCAGGAGATATATCTGTTAAAACGAAACAACTATCGGTATTAGATGGTGCAGCAATTTCTGCAACAACTTTTGGTAATGGTGATGGTGGAGATGTTAATATTAATGCTCAAAAAATAGAAGTCAAGGGGAAAGGTTTTGGTGTATTTACACATAGTACTATTTCCAGTTCGGCTTTAGGAACAGGTGATGGTGGCAATCTAAATATTGATACCAAAAGTTTAACTATCAGTGAAGGGGCACAGATAAATACTAATAGTAGTAATTCTGGAAATGCCGGAAATTTAACTATTAATGCTACCGAATATATGCAAATAATAGATAAGAGCTTTGTAGCGTCAACTGGTGATTCTAATAAAGAATTACAGAGTTTATTTAACTTACCAGATTTAGCATCAGGAAATGGTGGAAATATTACTATCAATACGCCATTTTTGCTACTAGACAATGGAGATTTAGATGTTAGTAATTTAGGATCGGGTGATGCCGGTATTGTTGAGATAAATGCTGATTTATTAAAGCTGGATAATTCGGGTAAACTTTCTGCGACAACAATATTTGGTGAAGGTGGCAATATTTCATTAAATACCCAAAGCTTACAAATGCGTCGTGGAAGTAATATTAATACATCCGCAGGTGGTACGGGAAATGGTGGCAATATTACGATAAATACCGATACTCTTGTGGCTTTGGAAAACAGCGATATTACTGCAAATGCCGAAAATAGTTTTGCTGGAAACGTAACTATTAACGCTCAAGGTGTTTTCGGTACGCAAAAGCGAGAAGAAGTTACCAATCAAAGCGATATTACCGCAAGTTCTCAATTAGGTGCTTCTTTTAACGGTATTGTAGAACTTAATACCCCAGGTATTGACCCAAATTCGGGTGTAAATGAATTACCTACAAATGTTATTGATTCGAGCAATCAAATCGCTTCCGGATGCTTAGCTCAAGCCGGTAATACGTTTGTAATAACTGGAAGAGGTGGAATACCGCACAATCCCAGTCAAAATTTGAATTTCGATCGCAGTTGGTACGATATTCGCGATCTATCTGTACATCGCAACCAATCCGATAATATTACTCAAGTAACAGAAGTATCAAAGCCGCGAAAAATTGTAGAAGCTACTACTTGGATACGTAATTCCCAAGAAGAAATTGAATTTGTTGCTCTGAAACCTGTTAGGGTACTGCAAATAGCAACTTGTTATCAAAAAAATTAAGACGAAGGGTGGATTAATTCAACTTTCATATATTAGTAAATTGTGTTTTTTTTTCTTCAATCGCTGGTAACTTGTTTATTAGTTAGGTTAAATTCTAAAATTGTGGGTTATGAATACCGACACAAGTAAGCAGCAAGAAATCGCGATTGTAGGTGCTGGTTTAGGAGGTTTGGCTTGCGCGATCGCGCTGCACAAAAAAGGCTACAACGTCCAAGTTTACGAGAAAGCCCAAGATTTTCGTCCTGTAGGTGGTGGTTTGGGTTTGCTGCCAAATGGTTTGAAAAGTCTGGATGCAATTGAATCTGGAATAGTTGAATCAATTAAAAATTCTGGTTGTCACGTAAAACAAACTGTTTTAAAAAATACTCAATGTGAAACTATTCGCACAAATCCAGCTAATAGATTTGATAAATACGGCTTTCCTTTAATAACAGTTTGGTGGTGGCGATTACAGCAAATTTTAGCATCGAAATTGCCTACAAATATTATTCATCTCAATCATCGCTGTACTGGTTTTTCCCAAAACGATCGAGGTGTAGATGTATATTTTGATAACAAAGAAACAGTTCGCGCCGATTTGCTAATTGGTGCTGATGGTATAAAATCTGCGGTTAGGGAAAATTTAATTGCAGATGGCGCTCGTTATTTAAACAGTATGTCATGGCGTGCTGTAATTAAATGTAACCAACATGTATTAAATCCCGGCGAGATGGGTTTTGTCAGGGGACATAGGGAATTTATGTACTTGTTGAATGTTGGTGATGGAGATATTGCTTGGCTTTACCGTCAACAATCACCAGATTATTCTCTTTCTGCAAATAAAGATGAAGCAAAATCTCGCGTTTTGGATAAAATCGCTGAATGGGGAAAACCATTACGTTCTTTAGTAGAAGCAACTCCATCCGAGAGAATTTTAGAGGGAGGAATTTGCGATCGCTTGCCTTTAGATTCCTGGAGTCAAGGTAGAGTAACTTTATTGGGTGATGCAGCACATGCAATGGCTCCAGCTTTAGCACAAGGAACAAACAGTACTTTTGAAGATGCATGGGTGCTAGCAGACTGCTTGTCAAATGCATCTGATTTCGGTGAAGCTTTTGCTAATTACGAACAGCGTCGTATTCCCCGCTTGAAAATTATTCAAACTCGCAGTGCAAAAGGAGAAATGCACTATTACGAAACCGAAAGCGAGAAATCTGTAAGAGAAAAGCAAGAACATTCCCAGGAGATGACTGGGGAAGAGTTTTCGGATTGGTTGCATAATTATCAACTTTGAACAGTTAGCAGTTTGTATGTTGGGTTAAAGACGCACAGTTACAAACGCGGTCAAAACTAATAGGGTTGACCATTTTAGTGTTCCAGCTTTAAGCTGCAAACTAGCTCACTACGGTAGGATAATTATAACCACGCTTTTGATTGAAATAGCTTGAATGGGTACACTTTTTAACCGATTTCACACCTGGTTGCTTGATAATCGGAAGACGTTGCTTTCTAGGTTTACGACTGATGAAAAAGAAACGTCAGAGCCTGAGAAGTCATTAATTGAACTACCATCGTCTCTTGGCTCTAAATTAATTGCTGCTGTCGATGAGTTACCTACCGATAATCCAGATATGGAAGCGATTCAGTCAACTTTAAATGAAGCTTTTGAAAAATGGCGCAACAATCCCCTCGCGGCTGATAATTCTGTAGTTATTTTGAGTTCTCCCGTAACTACCGTGTCGCGTACTTTAACTGAAAGTTTACAAGATTGGGCATCGGAACGAGAAATATCACTGCGACCTTTACAATGGATCGGTAGACCAGAAAAAGCTGAAGATATTACAACAAAGTTACGGCAGCAATTAGGTAGAGGATTGGTAACAACAGAATCAAAACAGCCGGAAGTTGTTATTATTCCCAATTTAAGCTGGTGTTTTTTGCGCTGCGTTGATGGCTTGGAAGGAATTGATTATTTACAAGATGTGCTGCTGCAAGATGATTCTCGATTTTGGGTAATTGGTGGGGGTAAAGTTGGTTGGGAATACCTCGATCATGTTTCTCATTTTAAAGCTTATTGTGGCGAATATTTAGAGTTACCCAGACTTACAGGGGAACAATTACAAGCATGGTTTGAACCGATTGTTTCTGAATTTAACATTACTTTCGCTAAACCTAATATAGAGTTTTCCGATCGTGAAGAAGATGAAAGTCATGAAAGTAAATATTTTGAAAAATTAGCGGATATCAGTGAAGGAGTAAATACCGTAGCCGCACAAGTATTTTTAAGTTCAATCCGCTATCAAGCTGAAAATTCAGACGACTCCGAAAGCGACAAATCCGAAAGCGACAAATCCGAAGGAATTTTGGAAGCCCAAGATCCAGAGTTACCTAATTTACCGCGTTTAAATGCAGACGAACACTATATTTTATATTCTTTATTGTTACACGGCGATTTAAATTTATCCGCACTCAGCAAGAGTTTGGGAGACGAACAAACTTTAGTTAAAGGACAAGTACAAACTTTGCGCCGTAAAGGTTTGGTAGAGCAAAAACATGAAATACTAACTATTAACCCGATTCATTATCCCCGACTAAAAAATGAATTAGCAAATAACAACTTTATTATTTATGAATCTGACTAATTGGGGATTGGTAAAGTTAGGAGTTAGGAGTTATGAGTTAGGAGTTAGGAGTTAGGAGTTAGGAGTTAGGAGTTAGGAGTTAGGAGTTAATATTTAATAATAAATAATTATCTCCCCTTGTCCCCTTGTCCCCTTGTCCCCTTGTCTCCCCCTCTCCCCCCTCTCCACAGATATGAATACTCTATTTTTTAATTTTGTTAATCTTGTTCTAGCTCAATCTGCCGATGATGCAGCTAAAGAAACCGCCGAACAAACCAAAGAACTCATTACTAAAATTACAACTTGGAAAATTGGTCAAGGATTGATTGTTTTAGCGATTTCTTTCATTACTATTAAAGTTATTGACAAGTTAGTGACTTGGTTATCCGAACAAGTTGCTAAAGAATGGCGATTGCGAGTCAAGCAATTTCTGCCTTTTTTGAGAATGATGGTTTTAACTTTTACTATCATCATCTTGATGAACTTATTTTTAAACATATCCCGCGAAAACTTAATTGCAGTTACGGGTACCGTCGCAGTAGCATTAGGTTTCGCCTTCAAAGACTACGTAAGTTCAATTATTGCCGGAATCATCGGTTTATTTGAAGCACCCTACCGAGTTGGCGATCGCATTCAAATTGAAGATTTCTACGGCGAGGTGGTTGGTTACGGACTCAGGGGAATCCGCTTACAAACCCCAGATGATAACGTTGTTACCATACCCCACAATAAAATTTGGACAGATGCCGTATCTAATTCCAATATGGGTGAGTTAGAAGCTCAGGTTGTTACTGAGTTTTACTTTGCACACGAGGTAGATGTTGAATTAGTCAAAAAAACATTGTACAGAGTAGCGCATACCAGTAAATACACGTACTTAAAACTTCCGATTTTAGTAATTGTAGTAGAAAAACCTTGGGGAACCTTGTTTAAACTCAAAAGTTATCCCCTAGATGCACGAGATGAATTTATTTACAAAACAGACTTGACAAGAAGAGCCAAACGAGAATTTAAAAAACACAATTTGCCTTATCCCCGTTTGATGAATAGGTCAGACGGAGAGTGAGGATGGGGGGATGGGGGGACAAGGGGATGGGGAGATGGGGAGACAAGGAGACAAGGAGACAAGGAGACAAGGAGACAAGGGGATGGGGAGATGGTTGGTAGTGCGAGCCGGAAAGCTCGCTGGCATTCCACCACATTAATTATGCGGGGTAACACATTCGTAGTGTTCGCATCTTGCTCGCTGGTTGTAACGAGCTTTCCGGCTCGCTACTATTCCCAATTCCCAATCCCCAATCCCTAACTGTTAACTATTACGAATAAACACCTTACAATTCGTATCGGGAAGTAATAACATATCATCTGAGAAACAGCGTAACCGGGGGAAGTCCTAAATGCTTTGGATTCAAGTCATTATATGTATAGCGCTGGTGATAGCAGTAAGTTCAAAACTTTCGCAAAGCGCCGATATGGTGGCTGAGAAGAGTGGTTTGGGACGTAATTGGGTAGGTGCAATTTTGCTGGCTGGCAGTACTTCTTTACCGGAATTGGCTACTGGTGTAAGTGCGGTTAATTATCTTGATGCACCAGATTTAGCTGCCGGAGGTATTTTTGGTAGCTGTTTGTTTAATTTAACGATTCTGGCAATATTAGATATTATTACCGGAGGAGGTCCGCTTTTCCAACAAGCACAGGTTAGTCACGGGTTAGCGGCTGGTTTGGGTAGCTTGATGTTAGGTGTTGCTGCGGCTGGAATATTTTTGGCGCAAAAAGGTATACATCCGATGCTGGGTTGGGTTGGTATTCCGACGATCGTGCTAATCGTACTTTACTTAATTAGCGCTCGTTTGATTGCCAAATTTGAATCGAGGCGACGCAATCAAGTATTAACTCAAGAAAGTGAAGCTTTTGAATACGCACACGTTAAACCGCGAAAAGCGTATCTAACGTTTGCTTTATGTTCGTTGGCGATCGTAATACTTGGAGTATGGTTGGCTTGGTTGGGAGACAGAGTAGTTGCAGAGACGGGATTGGGAGAAAGTTTTATTGGTTCGTTGTTGCTGGCAATCACCACGTCACTTCCGGAAGTTGCTGCTGGAATCGCTGCGGTACGATTGGATGCTGTAGATTTAGCAATTTCTAACGTTTTTGGTTCCAATATTTTTAATATGGCAATTTTGGGAGTTTACGACGTTGTTTATATGAAAGGTGATTTATGGACAAAAATAGGCAGCGTGCATATTTTCACCGCGATTATCGCAATGATGATGACTTCTCTGGCAATTGTCGGATTAATTTACCGCGCCACACGTCCATCAAGGTTGTATCTTACTTATGATGTTTTAGGGATAATTGTTTTATATATTGGCGGTATGTATATTATTTATTTAGGTTAAATCAGTTATCAATGAACAATTATCAACTACTGTTTATTTTGTAGGGTGCTGTTAGTAGAACCCGTAACGCACCATCATTACTAATTAGTGCGTGAAGACAATATTAATTTATTTCCTTGAGTTTTATAAATTATTCCAGCCGTTACACATTTTACATATTATTAATTGATAATTGTTAACTTTTCGTTGTTAGTTGATAACTGTTCTTCGGCATTTTTAATTAATTTATATGCAGATGATTCGGCAGACGGAATCATGCTGGCAATTCCGAAATTAAAGTTTAAAAGTTTGCTTTCTATTTCTAAGGCTTTAATAGAGTTTTGAATCGTTTGGGCTACTTCTGCTGCTTCTTCGGTTTGGGTATTCGCTAAAATTATTGCAAATTCTTCATCATCGTAGCGAGCAATAAAATCGGTGGAACGCTTTTTGCATTTACACATAGTGTCAGCAATTTGACGCAAATATTCATCTTTAACTTGATAATCTAAGTTTGAAAAATCAATTTTACACAGAATTAAAGAAAGAGGTAATTGATACTTTTGCAATCGTTTCCATTCGCGCTGTAAGTATTCCTTAAAGTAGGTACGACTGGCAACTTGAGTTAAAGCATCGCTAGAAGAAAGACTTTGTAATTCTCGATTTGCTGTCTCTAAACCTACTGTTAAACGACATTCTCGTTCAATTTGACGACGAGTTTCTATTATTGCCAATCGAGATGTCAATAGGCGATTAACCCTTTGTGCTAGTACATCCCATTTGATGGGTTTGGTAATGTAATCGCTCGCTCCTACTTCAAAAGCTCGTTCGATTGATTCTTGGTCATCGAGAACTGTTATCATCAAAATCGGCGGAGTGCGATCGCCCATAAGTGTTTGTAATTCGGTACAGCAAGCAAAGCCATCAATTGCGGGCATCATGGCATCGAGTAAAATCATGTCTGGGGTAAGTTTTTGACAGATATCTAAACAATGTTCTCCGTTGCAGGCTTCTATTACCTGATATCCTTGCTTCTCTATTGCTTTACGCAGAACTAATCGTAAAGTTTTTTGATCGTCTACGATGAGAATTTGGGGTGGCTGATTGCGATCGGGGTTATTCATGATGTTTCCTAATAGGATAATGTTGTTGCAAAACTGCTTCTACCTGTTGGTACTCTGTATCAAGTTTATTTACTAGAGTAGAAGCACCGAATGTAGTTCCAGAACGACCTATAGCTTCTAATTGGGTGCATACACTAGCCAGCGATAGGGCACCAATGGTGATGCTCAGGGATCTCAAGGCATGAGCAGAATTACGTAGACTTTCAGCATCATCTTTATCCAGGGCGCGGCTAACTCCTTGTAGTTCCGGCGGTGCATCTTCAAAGTAACTATCAATTAATTCCGCGATCATTTCATCCGCATCATCGCCTGCCATATCTTTTAATTCTTCCAAGATGTCAGTATCAATAACTGCGGGGGCGCTCGATTCCGATTTTCCCTTCTTCACCACAGCAGTAGAATCTGAGTCTCGATCTAATGGTTGCTGTAAATTTTTATAGTTATTGAAAATTTCAATCAAAGCTTCAACGCGAATGGGTTTACTAATGTAATCATTCATTCCCGCGTTGAGACATTCTTCCCTGTCACCATGCATGGCATTAGCAGTAATGGCAACAATCCAAGGGCGTAATGGAGGCAACCATTCTTTGCAGATACAGCGAGTGGCTTGCAATCCATCCATTTCCGGCATTTGTACGTCCATGAAAACAAGATCGTAATCTTGACGGCGCAAACAGGAGAGCGCTTCCAATCCATTACTAGCCACATCAGCATGATAGCCCAATCGCTCTAACATATGTAAAGCTACCTTTTGATTTAAAGGCATATCTTCTACTAAAAGAATACTCAACGGTAGTTTTTCACTCAATTGCGAATCAAATTTAGACGGTGGGGATGTGGAAGATAAAATGGAAATCTGTTTGCCGCATAAAATACGGACGCAGGTATCGTAAAGTTGGGATTGTTTGATTGGTTTATTGAGTAGGGCAACAAATTCTGATTTGGCTGCAAGTTGTTGAGTTAATCCATCCACACAACTCAAAATTACTACGGGTAGTTGTTCGTAACCGGGTATAGAATGAATATGCGAACACAAACTTAAACCATCCATTCGCGGCATTTGCATATCCACGATCGCCATATCAAATTGTTCTCCAGAATTAATCAACTGCAAAGCCTGCAAACCAGATTCAGCAGTGAAAACACTCACTCCCCATTTCTGTATTTGTAAAGCTAAAATTTTGCGGTTGGTATCATTGTCGTCTACTATTAACAACCGTTTACCGGCTATATGTGGTTGAATATTATCAAGATTGGTAATGCTATTTGGTGCTGAGGAGGCTGCAATCGTGAAATAAAATGTAGAACCGACTCCGTAAGTACTTTCCACCCACATCCTACCATCCATGATTTCGCTTAAACGTTTGCTGATTGCTAAACCCAATCCAGTACCGCCATATTGACGAGTCATCGAAGCATCAATTTGGGTAAACGGTTTAAATAATCGGTTGATTCTATCTTCAGGAATACCAATCCCCGTATCCTTAACGGCAAATTGAATTTGATAATTATTTGTTGATAAATTACTGTTTAATTGTTTTGCAGTTACAGAAACAACCACTTCACCAACTTGGGTAAATTTAACCGCATTAGTCAGTAAATTCGTTAAAATTTGTCGCACTCGCGTTACATCTCCAATAATGCAAGTTGGAGTTTGGGAATCGATCGTGTACGCTAAATTTAAGTTTTTAGCCGCAGCTTGAGAAGTTAATAAATCTAAAGATTCTTCTACACAATTACGTAAATTAAACGGAATTTTCTCCAAATCCAACTTATCCGATTCAATTTTAGAAAAATCTAAAATATCGTTAATAATAGCTAGTAATGTATCGCTGCTGCTGCGGATAGTTTCGACAAAATCCAACTGTCGGGGAGTCAAATCCATATCCAGCAACAGCCCGCTCATACCAATCACCGCATTCATTGGCGTGCGGATTTCATGGCTCATCATTGCTAAAAACTCACTTTTCGCCCGGTTAGCAGCTTCAGCTTCAAGTTTTGCTTGTTCCAACTGACTATTTTTGATCGTAAGTTCAAGATTATGTTGAGTTTCTTGTTCCAAAAGATGAGCTTGAGCAAGAGCAATTCCCACCTGGGCGGCGACAGATTCTAATAACTCAATTTCATCCCTAGTCCACTGACGATAATATTTACACTGATGCAATCCGATAACGCCATTACATTCACCTTGATAGGAAGTGCGAATTGCCAACATAGACTTGATTTGCATTTCCGCACAGATATCTTTAGCAGCTGCTAATAAAGGTTCCGTAAAAACATTTGATGTTGCGATCGCGCTATCTTGAGATAACATTTTCTCCGCGTGGGGATTATCTTCAATTGGTATTTGATAGTGTCGCATCGAAGGTATCCCTGGTTCTAAATATTCCACCACAGTAGGAATCTGATTAATCGAAGTCGGTATATACTTATGAATTAAACAGCGATTCACCTTAAAAGCTTTGGCAATTTGAATTGCAGTAGTTTCAAAAATTTGTTTTGCATCTAAACTACGGCGAACTTCATGGGTAATTTGCTTGAGTAATAAAGCGCGATTGAATTGCTGTTTCAAAGCATTTTCGGCTTGTTCCCGTTCAATTTGGCTACCAACCCATTGCGCCATTAACTTTAATAATTCCCTGTATGCATTTTGAAACTTTCGCTGTCGCGGTTTGAGGCTAGAAAACGAGAGAGTACTATGAACTTTACCTGCGACTAATATCCGTGCCCCGATGTAAGATTCCATACCAAACCTTATATAGCCGGGATGATTGCACCAAGAAGAATTTTTACTATGTGTAATTATCAAAGGTTCATCATTTTCCAGCACTTCGGAAGACAAAGTTTGCTCCAATTCCACACTATATCCCGCACACAAAGAATCATCCGGAGTCTTTGCCACAGTTACGTTATAGCGGTTATCTTCAATTTGCGCCAAAATGCCAAACTCCAAACCAAATGTTTGACATCCCATTGCTAATAAATATTTAATCCGTTCTTCAAAATCAAAATTACGAGCTACTGCTACCTCATAAAGCGTCCGTAAAAATGCTTCACTTTCTTTAAGTTCTATTTGAATTCGCTTATTTTCCTGTTGACTTTGAATATCTTGAATCGCCACAATTAAATAATTAGCAACTTCAGTAATTGTATTAATTTCATAATCGCTCCACTTCCGGGGTTGCGAGGAATAAAAACCAAGGATACCAATTAAACCGCTTGAATCTCTTAAGGGTATTTCTAAAATAGCTTGATTGCCAACTTTTAAAATATCGGATGCTTCATATGCTAAACGTTTATCTTGAGCAACATCCTCAACCTTGAATCTTTGACCATTTATTAAAGTAAAAAAATAATCTGGAACGGTGGTAGAGTCAGTAGTGAAGCCTTTTAGTTGTGGTGTATACGGCATCTCCACAGCATGAGTAACGGTTAAAATACCGTTGCTATCGATATTTGAAAAACCAACTTTTAAATCAGGAAAATATCTTTGAAGCTGTTTGATAGTATCTTGAATTATTTCATCAACTGACATTCCCAAAGGAGCGCCATTCAGAATTGTATTAAGTAATTTCAAACGGTTTTTACTTAAAACCAGTACTTCTTCAGCTTGTTTGCGTCCAATAACCTCTTGCTTTAACTCCTGCTTTGCTGATAATAATAATTTGCCTAAAAAGAAAATTATCGCGATCGCCAACAGCAAAACAGCAAGCAACCTAGAATCAAAATACTTACCGAAATCTAGCGATGTCAATAATTCAATCAGTTTTAACCAAAAGTTTTCAATTGCGGAAAAATCAAGATTATAGAAGAATAAGTACACCGTTACGTAATAGATGCGATATAACTTACTACATATAACCTATACTGTAACTTTATGAGTTCAGAAGATATACGGACAACTGCGATCGGTTCATATTTATGATTTTTAATTTGCGTGGAGATACGTATAAATATTTTTTTTAGTTGTGATTTTGACTTTTAATGAATGGGATAATTAATCTGCACGCATACAGCAATAGAATAGCGTAAACTAGATATCGAGAACAGCCAGGTTATTTACCATTTATCGTCCTAAATTCATTTGATAACAACGAGGCGGACTTTAGAGTTATGACTTTTAGCGATTTAGTAGAAGCAATCAAAAATCTGTCCGTTGAGGAAAAAGAGCAAATGCAACTACTTCTGACACAATATCTCCGAGAAGAAAGGCGAGAAGAAATATACGATAATTTTGAAAATAGCAAAGTAGAAGAAAAAAATGGCGAGTTGAAGTTCTCTTCTAATATAAATGAACTAAGAAAAATGATACAAGATTAATGATATTCGTTACGTTTTAGCTCTTCATTCAGGCGCACTTTTAAAAATAAAACTACTCCTTTCCCACTCTAAAATTACCTATATCTCTCTATCCTCTTTCCTCTGCGCCCTCTGTGTCTAGTAAGGTTTTTTATCGGTAATTATAAGAGCGGAATAGGAGTAAGATTTTGGGAAAAGGTAGAACTATTCATAAACGATCCTTTTGAGCCAAGCTTGAAAACTCATAAATTATCGGGAAAGCTCTGCATATTTATGGAGTTTCAGTTTAGGATACGATGAAAGAGTATTGTTTTACTTTACCGATGATGGAAATGCTGTGTTTGTTGATATAGGTAATCATGACCAAGTGTATTAAACATTATTTTATCTGCCACAAATAACAACTTATTTTATGCAAAGCTTTTCTACAAAACTATCCCGTTATAATTAAACGCATTATCCCAAACATAATCGATAACTTTCTTCGCGTCATTAAGAGGAAGAACGTTACAAAATCCTCCATTGTCGTAATTTAATAATGGGATTTCTGGTAAATTCTCTTCAGCTACACCATTTTTAATTATCTTACCGCGAATCCCTGCTAAATTATCTAAAGGTCCATGAATATCAAAGTTGATTGCAGTACCCAGCTTTTTCTGCATCCAAGCTTCGATACGAGCATCTAATTCTTCAGGTTTGAGTGAATTCTTACTAATCAACAGATGGTAATATACAAGAATGATTTCTTTGCACTCCTCTTCTTCTGCTAAATCGATAAACGTTTGAAAAACGCTGTCATTATTGCCTAAATTTTTGAAGAAAAGCGTTTCTGTCACGTCATTTTGAAACTTGATTCTCTTACTTTTATAATTACTATATTGTTTAAAAGCGAATCCACCCAAAGCCATTCCTAACGATAAAGTAGCGACTAAAACGGGCATTACATTTCTGACTTGAGATTCTTCAACCTTTAACTCTTGTATCAAAGGTTCTGCATTTAATGCGAATAAAATTGCCGCAATTAGTAACAATATATTTGGTAATGCTCTTAAAATCAACGGAATCGCAGCACCGATCGCCGGGATTCCAAATAATAATCTGTCTTTCCAAGTCATGCTGGTAGTAACGTTAGGAAAAAGCAAGTCAATATCGAGTTTAGGAATATTTTTATAAAAATAAACATACATTTTACCAGGCATAAATTTACGTTCTTTTCTTTTGTCCTTCTTAGCGCGAAAATAAGCCGCTTCCTTGAATTTAATCAATAAAACAATTCTTTCATAAATATCGATTCTCTTTTCCTTCTTCCAAAAAAATAATTTTTTCTGCATAATTGTTTTATAAGAATCACCCCGGTAATAGCAGACAAACCGATCAAAATCATCAAAGTCAACTTCAGTTTTTAAATCAATCAGAGATGTTTGACCCAATGATTGTTTTACATCATATTCAGGTAATTTAATATAATTTGCTCTTCCTAAAATATTATTAAATCCATCAACCACACTTGATTCCATCTCGTCGTATTGCTCAAAACTTGGTGGAACTAAAGCTTCAACATCCGCATTCGGATTAAAAGGCACGTAATTATCTTTAATAACTTCCAGCGTCTTATGAAAGCGAAAATGGTAATATGACGATAAAATTTCGCAAAAATCTTTAAACTTTTGAGTTTCAGCAGCATTTAACTGACCATCATTCAAACAAAGCTTGATAATATCGCTGCGACGGTAGGGAATAAACGCTTCTCGATTTTCGTGAACTGCCATAAATTGAAGTGAAGAAGGAATCTAACTTAAATTAATTTACTTGATTAAAAGCAATATTTAAATAGCATCCACTAACTTTGACACGAATTACCAGTATCTAAAGTAAGAAATAATTTATTTTTTTTTTGCGATCGAATTCTGGTGGTAAAGGAAGATGGAGGGATCGAACCCCTAAGTTGTTACCTTACTCTGGTTTTCAAGACCAGTTGCCGTCCATTCAGCAGCATCTTCCATAAAGGGGTGTCAGAGGAGACTTGAACTCCCTAGTTACTTGTTCCACCGTCCAAGCGTCTCGACCACTTTGACTTCTGACACCATCAGTGGAGAAAAGGGGATTTGAACCCCTAACCTTCCGCGTGCAAGGCGGACGCTCTATCCAATTGAGCTATGACCCCATAAACTGACATCTTGCATTCTAAACAAGCTCAAGAAACCCGGAATATTTTCGTGTAAGCATAATTATTTCGTGGTTAAATCAGCAAGAAACCGGGTTTCTGACATCGGTGCAAGATGTGAATAAAGTAGGAATGTTAAATTCACTCCTATAAAAACAAAGACCAAAATGTCTCCGCAATACCCCTGACTGGATTTGAACCAGCAACTTCCAAATTTTAAGTTTGGCACCTCTTCCAATTGGGTTACAGGGGCAAGGTGGGTTGTGTAGGGATTGAACCTACGCACATCCGGCTTTTAACCGGAAGTGCCAATTGAGCTAACGACCCATAAATCCGAGTGGCAGCATTTATTAACTGCGTTACAGGATAATACTGCTGGTGGGAGTTGAACCCACAACGCCTGGTTCCTAAGACCAGCGCCTCTTCCAGTTGGGCTACAGCAGCATAAGCTGGGAAGGAAGGGATCGAACCTTCAAATTTCGCATTCAAAGTGCGACGGCTTTGCCTATTTGCCTACTTCCCAATAACTGCCCTAGTAGGATTTGAACCTACAACCTCGCGGTTAACAGCCGCTTGCTCTGCCAATTGAGCTATAGGGCAATGAGTCCCCCAGGTCAGAATTGAACTGACGACCTCCTGTGCTTCAAACAGGCGCTACTACCAACTGAGCTACCAGGGGATAAAGAAGGAAAGATGGATATTACCAAATGAACTGGTTCAGCATCTCAAGCCAGACATTTCAACATCTTTCCCATGTAACGAGAACGGTAGGACTTGAACCTACACTCTTCAGATTCGTAATCTGATATGTTATCCAGTTACACCACGTTCTCAGGCGGAGAGGGAGGGAATTGAACCCACAGTGGACTTACATCCACGACTGTTTAGCAAACAGCTTACCTTACCAATAGCGACCTCTCCATAGTGGGTCGGGTGAGAATTGAACTCACAACCGGAATGGACTGTTTTACAGACAGCTGCCCGCACCAATAGGCGAGCCGACCCATTTTTACAGTACCGACGGCACTGCAAACGCAGAGACTAGGACTTGTTCACCGGAGGTTTTCCCGTAGGGTACCTAGAACAACAGTTTTGGAGACTGTGGTGTTGCCAATTACACTATCTCTGCATTTGGTAGCAGTGGTGGGAATTGAACCCACATCCACCGAGTTATGAGCTTGGGGCTTTACCATTAAGCTACACTGCAATATTTGGAGTCCAGGGTGGGATTTCAACCCACGATTGTCGGTGTTGCAGACCGATGCCTTAAACACTTGGCTACCTGGACATAATTGAAGCCTTGACGAGAGTTACATCTCCTCTAATTAAAGATCGGAGCGAATTTTGTAACTCTTTCGTAAGGCTACACGGGGATGACGGGACTTAAACCCGCGACTTCCTGTTCGACAGACAGACACTCTAATCAACTGAGTTACAACCCCATACATGGCAATTCAATTTTCATGGTTCGGATGGGTTAATGTCAGCGGTTTGTAGTTGCTGTATTATCCTTGTAACCTAATACTACATTACGTATTACAAGTGTGTCAAGGGGGTACTACAAGTTTTTTTGAGATGCTTTGGGGAGAGTTTAGAGATAAATAGAGTGAAACTCTTGCTATCCAATGGTTACAAGTAATAAAAAATTCTTGAAATTGGTTATAAAAAGAATGATTAACCCGGCTTATAGAAAAACCGGGTTCTTAAAGCAGGTTCTGTATTATAGAAATATGTTTGATTTGCAGAAATATTCGTACTACAAACAGCATATTCATCTCTGAAATGCACTCAAGGGTTTGTAGTAAGGGCTGTCTTCCCTCGGATTCAGAGCTAAAGCTCTTACTACAAACAGTATTCCTATCTTATTGCTAACGACATTTTACGATTTGGCGGCGGAAAGGCTTTGTCGAGTTCGGTTAAATCTTCTTGGGTAAGCTGTATATTTAAAGCTGCACTATTCTCTTTAACGTGGGTTGGATTGCTGGCTTTGGGAATTGCGATTATTCCTTGTTGTTGAAGTAGCCATGCTAAAGCAATTTGTGCGGGAGTGGCGTTGTGTCGTGAAGCAACTGATTTCAACTGCGAATTTTTTAAGATAGCCTTTTGCTCGATTGGTGAATACGCCATGATGGGTATATTATTTTCGCGACACCAAGGAAGCAAATCCCATTCAATACCGCGACGTGCCAAATTATATAAAACTTGATTTGTGGCAATTTGCTTACCAGTGGGTAAATTGATTGCTTTTTTCATGTCATCTGCATCGAAATTACTTACACCGTAATCCCGAATTTTCCCGGCTTGCTTGAGCGATTCAAAGGCTTCCAAGGTTTCACAAAGCGGTATCGAACTTCGCCAATGTAGTAGATACAAATCAATGCAATCGGTTTTGAGTCGTTTTAAACTGCGATCGCAAGCTTCAACAGCGCCTTTCCGACTGGCATTGTGAGGATATACCTTACTTACTATAAAAACTGATTCGCGACGATTGGCGATCGCTTCACCAACAACTTTTTCGGCACCACCTTCGCCATACATTTCGGCGGTGTCGATGAGCGTCATTCCCATATCTAAACCCAGACGCAATGCTGCAATTTCAGCTGCTTTTTGACTGCTATCCTCACCCATTCGCCAAGTTCCCTGTCCTAAAATGGGGATTTCTCTTCCTGATGGTAGATGTATTTTTTTCATTTTTTAGTTCTTCCTATGAGGTTTTATTTAATAGGTAAAGTAAGTTGAATATAACTAATAATTAAACGAGTTTGTTCTTATATTTTAAAATTAAAAATTTTTGGTGTTGCTGGTTTGATATATAAAATTTGCTTGTTATGTACCACAAACACTGGATAAGACGTAGCAGTGCAACGTCTCTACATTAATCTTAGGTTTTTAATTAATAATTCGCAATTGGTTTTATCCCAAAAACAATTTGTAAGCCGGATTTTTATTTTCATCCCAATACTGATAGCCTAAAGTGTCCAAAAATGCCTGCCATTGTACCATTTCTTCCGGTGGAACCTGTATTCCTACAACTATTCTGCCGTAATCCGAGCCATTGTTACGGTAGTGAAATAAACTGATATTCCAATTAGGACTCATCGAACCAACAAACTGCATTAATGCACCGGGACGTTCGGGGAATTCAAAACGATATAATAATTCATTGTGAGCTAAGGTTGATCGCCCTCCTACCATGTGACGCAAATGCATTTTTGTTAATTCGTCGTCGGTTAGATCCATAATTGGGAAACCGCAATTGGTAATAGTTTCAGCTATCTTTACTCCATCCGCACGGTTTTGAACTTGCACCCCGACAAAAATTTGCGCTTCCCGATCGTCAGCAATGCGATAATTAAATTCTGTCAAATTGCGCTTACCAAGACATTCACAAAACTTATGCAGACTTCCTGGCTTTTCCGGAATTGTCACTGCAAAAATAGCTTCCCGACGTTCCCCAAATTCCGCACGCTCGGCAACAAACCGCAAACGGTCAAAATTCATGTTAGCACCGCAGGCGATCGCGACTAAAGTTTCTCCTTCAATTCCTTCTCTCTCTACATAAGCTTTAGCACCTGCTATTGCTAGCGCCCCCGCAGGTTCAACTATAGAGCGGGTATCCTGAAACACATCTTTAATCGCCGCACAGGTATCGTCGGTAGTCACCCGAATAATATCATCAACATACTGCTGACACAGTTTAAAGGTTTCCTCACCAACTTGTCGCACCGCTACACCATCGGCAAATAAGCCCACCTGAGACAAACGCACCCGATGTCCAGCCTGCAAAGATTGATACATGGCATCGGCATCAATCGGCTCAACCCCAATTATCTTGATTTCCGGACGCAACCGCTTGACATAAGCCGCAATTCCCGAAATCAAACCACCGCCACCAATCGCTACAAATATTGCATGGATAGGCTTTTGATATTGCCGCAAAATTTCCATACCAATCGTACCTTGCCCCGCGATCACATGAGGGTCATCAAAGGGATGAATAAACGTTAAATTCTTCTCCGTTCCCAATTGACGGGCATATTCATAAGCGTCATCGTAATTATCGCCATGTAAAACCACCTCACCACCCCGCGCTTTCACAGCATCAATCTTTACTTGAGGAGTAGTTTTCGGCATCACAATAATTGCTTGAGTACCCAACTTTGAAGCAGCTAAAGCCACACCTTGAGCGTGGTTTCCCGCAGAAGCCGCAATTACACCTTGTTGCAGCATCTCCGGTGTCAGGTTTGCCATTTTGTTGTAAGCACCACGTAGTTTGAAAGAGAACACCGATTGCATATCCTCACGTTTGAGCAAAAGGTTGTTATTTAGGCGTTTGGAGAGTAATGGAGCTATTTCTAAAGGTGATTCTTGAGCAACATCATATACGCGAGCGGTCAGGATTTGTACGAGGTAGTCGCAGAGCATGGGGAACACTGTTAGGTAGATGCTGTATGAAGGTTTATTTTACGGTAGTTTGGGTAGTTTTTGGGGTAGAGGGGGAAAGGGGGAAGAGTTTTTATAGGTAATCTTAGAAAAAGAAGTAAGAATTATAAAACCGCAGAGACGCTGAGGGCGCGGAGGTAAAAGGTTTAGAGAGATGGTGATGTTGTATGATTTAATAGGGACTTTATTCAATATTTAATTAGGTACTTTTATGATTAATTTAGATAATATTCATTCTTTGACGGATTTTAAGCGTAACGTTAAGCAGTTTTTAGAGCGTATTAAGGCAACTAAATCACCTTTAGTGCTGACTGTGAATGGTAGAGCGGAAGTTGTGGTTCAAGATGCAAGTGCGTTTCAGGAAATGATAGATAAGCTTGAGCGTACAGAGGAAGAATTGCGACAGTTGAAATTGGAGGCTTTGAAGCGGGATATTGCAGTTGGAGCCGAGCAGTTGAAGAATGGGGAATATACAGAATATGATGATGAGTCTTTACCTAACTTATTAGAAAATATTAAAGCACGGGGAAAGCGTAAGTTAGGACAGGATTGATAAAAATGAATAGCTACAAACTTTCTTATAAAATTCTGATTTTTAAACTTGCTCGATCGTATTTTACTAACAGTGATTAGTATCAGTTTATATTGACTGACTATTGGTGTAAACTACTTAAAACTTTTGATTTAGGTGTAATTTATATGAAATTGGAACCTGCATACACTTCCGTAGGGAAGATTTTCGAGTATAGACCAATGTTCTTTATCCCTAAATACCAGAGAGCTTATGCATGGGAAGCCGAATCTGTTGAAGATTTTATCAAAGATTTGAACAATTGCTTTGATAGAAGAAAGTCACATACACCAGTTAATCATTTTTTCGGAGGCGTTCTTTGTGTAAGATATCCTGTTGAGGGAGCCGTAAATCAAAACGAATACGAAATTATTGATGGACAACAAAGGATTTCAACATTTACGTTATTAATGTCTTGCTTAATAAAAATATATAAAGAATTGCTTGAAGAAGCTAAAAATTTAGGAGACGCAGATAATGAATTTATATTAGAGGGACGTATCAAAGTACTGTCTGAAAGGTTTATAGAATTCAAGCAAGAAGTTCAGCGGAAGGTTAATTCTATAGAAGTAATGAAACTATCAAGAGTAGATCATCCTTTTTATAAAGAACTTATCCGTGAGATGAATCCATCTCCTTCAAGAGATTCTCATTACAAAATTAATAAAGCATATCAAATGCTTATGAAAGCAGTACGAGAAATAATTAGTCCGTCAAAGTTAGAAGAAAAAATGGACGATATTGAAATAATACAGAACATTATAGATAATGATTTTACAATTTTATACATGGTCACAGATAGTAAAGAAGATGCATTTAGATTATTTCAAGTTATAAATGATAGAGGAACTAACTTAACCGTTGGCGATTTATTAAAAGCAAAAACTTTAGAGATTTTAGAAGGTTTTAAAGACTCTCAAGATGGTTGTGAAATCTTCTGGGATGAAATACTTGCTGATTCTCCCTCAAATACCGCAAATTATTTGAACTGGATTTATGAGTCCTATAAAGGTAAAAGAGCTAAACAAGATGAACTCTTTGATGTATTACTTGATGGTTTTTTACCAGAACATAAAAAGCATAAAACGGAAAAGTTTACAGTTTGTGAATCAAAAGAAGTATATCAAACAGTCAAGAATATACGTGAAGATATTTATAAATGTAGAAAATTATTAGAGGGACAATGGCTACATCAAGTCAAACAGCCAATAACTAACTGGGATATAACTCGTTTAAATATTCTTTTGAAAGAACTCGATCATACTTTATCTGTACCATTATTTTTAGCCGCTTCACAACTCGATCATAAAAAGTTTTCGGAAATTGTACAGATGGTAGAAAAAGTTTTTTTTAGATATAAAATAATATGTAATCAACACGCCTCATCATTAAAAAAGATTTATCAGGAAGAATCGCTTGCTATCCGTGAAAATCCAAGTTTATATAACGTATCGGCATTCAGGCAAAAGTTACAGAAATTAGTTAACGATAAAGCATCAGATTTAGTATTCAAAAATGCTCTAGGAACTTTAGAGTATAAGGTATCTGGAGGAAGCAATAAGCCTCTTAAATATTTTTTAATGACTATAGAATATTATTACCAATGGTATCAATCTGGAGCTAAGGGAACTCCATCATGTATAGACAAAAGCCGAATTTATGACTTTGCTGGAACTTCAATTGAACATATATATCCACAAAAAGCAGATAGTAAAGACGAAAATTTGGAACCTTTGATAAATACCTTGGGGAATCTAACTATTTTAGATCCAGCGCAAAATAGCATAGCCAGTAATGACCCTTTTGAGGCTAAAAAAGAACTTTTTCAAAAATCATCTGTTGAGTTAACAAGAAATATAGGACAAAATCAAACTTGGACAGAAGAGGAAATCAAAAATAATAAAAATATGCTTATAGATATTGCGCTAAAAGTTTTTTGTCCATAATTTTCAATCATGATAATCGTTTTATCTCATACTTGCTCCCAGCACAAGATGTCAGTATCACCCAACAAATCTTTCACCAAATGCTAGCATTGCTTGTATGAGAGAATTCAACATTGTAAACTATGCAAACCCTTACTGACATTGGAACGCTGATTGTTCGGACACCGGGAACTTGTGGTGGGCGTGCGCGTATTGCTGGAAGTCGTATTACGGTTCAATATGTTGTTAAGGAAATAAAAGCTGGTATTACACCGGAAGAAATTCTTGAAGATAAGTCATATCTAACATTAGCAGGAATATACAGTGCTTTGGCGCATTATTACGCTAATAAAGAATCTTTAGACGCTGAATTTGCTGCTTATAAGGAAGAATCTCGTTATTAACCGCGATCGCAATCTTACCCAACCCCACTTCAATCAAACAACAACGAAACGTTTAAAACGCCATCTATTTCCACCACTTTGGAATTCCATCATTAAAAACAGTCTTCCTATTTATCTCCATCTTTCTCCTATTCAACACGGATGACTGCAAGGACATATTTAGAGAATTAAAAAGTATCGTTTTTAAGGTAATTCTCGG
The DNA here is from genome assembly GCA_965234645.1 of Rivularia sp. (in: cyanobacteria). Lineage (GTDB taxonomy): Bacteria > Cyanobacteriota > Cyanobacteriia > Cyanobacteriales > Nostocaceae > Rivularia. The sequence continues at coordinate 7,798,423 of OZ248344.1, forward strand.
ATGATCCCCCCTTCCCCCCTTTTCTAAGGGGGGTTTAAGTCTCCCAATTAATCGGGGGATTTAAGGGTATCTTAAAATCTGTAAGTTTGATTTACAACTTTCCCGCGTATCCTCTTAGAGTTTACTGGCACAGATCGAAGATTGAATGAGAGATATTTTTCTATAAGAAAGGACGACCGGCTATTTAAACATAACCATATTTTTACCTAAGAAAAAGCACAATTCTCTATTTTGTATAAAACACTTAGTTAATAATCTTAAATAATAAATTATTCGTATTTAATTTGACTTTATAAAAACACAATATTAATTGCAATCTAGCGAAACCATACAAAACAGCTTTCCGAGTAAAGTAACTGTAAATTCATCTTGACAAGCCTTATAACCTTGGAGTATGCAAGCTGCTTTTCAAAAATAAATATTCTAATACTGATACTCGTAGTAGATTTATATCAACATTGAGACTTGAATTAATTACTAGATATTTAACAAAGTATTTTTCTAAACTTTACAAACTACTACGTTATTCTACTGAAAAATAAAATATGATTTAGATATTAAAATAAACAACGATAATAAACATGGTTAATTTACCTAATGAAAAATCAGAAGTATGGCTACCGTCTCCTGATGTTGAGAAAAAATCATTTAAATGGAAACGTTTATTATTAGGAACAATATTTGTTTCGTTAGGGGTAACGGCAACAACTGTAGGTATGGCATCAATTAACTACCGTCTGACACATATAGTTGTTGATGGTGGGGTAGTTAACGGTAGAACTGTTCGATTAACCGCTCCGAAGAATGGCAATCTCAAGGCTTTTTATGCTAAACCGGGTATAAAAGTAAAATCTGGACAGGTATTAGCCCGTATTAATCCGGAGGTGGTTCCCCAAGAACAATATCAGGAAAAACAATTTGGTTTGCAGTTAGCACGAGCAGAAGATGAACAAATCCAAAGGAAACTAGAACGGGAGCAATTAGCCGGGGAAGTACAATCCAATCAGGCTGAGTTAATCGCAGCAAGACAGTCTTTGAATTTTCTCAAAAACCAGTTACAAACGTTAGAAAATCAATATCAAGCGGTACAAGCAGTAGATGTGAAGCTTGCAATCGAAACAGTCAGTCAAAAACAAGCTGCTGTTAAATCAGCTCTAGCCGAGGCTACAGCAGCTCGCTTGGATTACCAAAGATTCCAAAAATTGCAAGTACAGGGTGCAGTATCTCAACAAAAAGTAGAAAACTTGCGGTTTGCTTCACAAGCAGCTGATGCTCAAGTAAACCAAGCACAAGCTGCTCTACGTTCCGCTCAAACGGCGTTAGATGGTGCTAAAAGAGGGATTGCTAATCAAAACAATCTTGATAATAGTCTTTCCCAACAGCGATCGAAGTTGCAACAAGCAATTCAAGAGCAACAAATGATGGTGAATACTTTAGGGGCTAAAGTAAGTAGTAGCAAGCTGCAACTCAATCAAAGTTTGGCTCTCTCGAAAAATCGCGTTGTTCCCGTAGCAATACCTCAAAAAATACAGTCGAATTCCCAACCTCAAACAGTGCAAGCACCCTTCGGTGGTGTTGTTTACACTACACACAGCGAGCAGGGCGAACAGGTAAGCAATTCACAACCAATTTTAACTCTACTCAACTGCAACGATCTATGGGTAGAAACAGTAATGAAGGCTGATGATGCTATTCGTATCGATACAAATAAAGCAGCTAAAGTTAAATTATCTAGTACAAAGCAAACCTTTTCCGGCGAAGTTGATATTATCCAGCCCCTTGGTAGCGTTCAAAGTATTAATCAACAGTCTCAAGGTGTGGACATTAAGGCTCTTTCTTCTGTAATTCCACCGAATTTAGTCGGACAATCTTTAATGCGGGTAACGGTAAAAATTCCCCAGACAAATCTTCATACACAGTCGCAGAGATTCTGTGGTATCGGACAATCGGCACAGGTGACATTTAGTCAGAAATAAATTGTCTATAAGAAATTTAGGTTTAAATTATGATTAATAATTCTCCGAAACGTCTGAGCGGAAAAACGCTTTTACCTTACTTGAACTGGTTGGGGGTTGTATTTATTGTTGCCCTAGGTTTTATTGGGTTACACTGGTTTCGCAATCCACATGAATTAGCTGCAATCCGCTTATCTGGTTTAGCAACTATGGGGATTATCGGCACCTGGCGGTGGTCTTGGTGGGGTTTGCAAGTATTGCGATCGCGTATTTTTCTGTTCTTGGTATTTCCTCGGTGGCGGAAACGAGCTAATAAAATTCCCCTAGAAGATTTGCCGCCAATGTGCTTTTTAGTGCCGACTTATAAGGAGAAACCCTGGATTACTCAGCGGGTATTTGAGGCGATCGCCAAGGAAGCGAAAACCCTGGCTCATCCCATCACTTTGCTTGTGACTGCTTCTAGCGACGAAGAAAATGCTGCTGTAAAATTAGCTTTAGAATCGGTAGATCCCGATTTAAGTTCAATTCGCTTAATTCAGATGGTGCAGACTGGTGAAGGTAAGCGTAAAGCGATGGCGGATGCTTTACGAGAACTAGCCCGCCATAATTTACCTGAAGATACCGTCGTTGCTTTGATGGATGGAGATTCGGAGATTACACCGGGGACTTTACATAAGTGCTTACCCTTTTTTCGGATGTTTCCCAAAATGGCGGCACTAACTACAGATGAATTACCGATTGTTGAAGGTTCTTATCTATTCTCTGAGTGGTTTCACTTACGTTTATCGCAAAGACATTATCAAATGTGTTCGGTATCGCTGTCACGTAAGATAATGTGTTTAACTGGTCGGTTTTCACTGTTTCGCGGTCGATGCGCTCTCTCACCGTCATTTGCAGATCAACTGGAAACAGATACGTTAGATGATTGGCTTTGGGGGCAGTTCAAATTTCTTTCGGGAGACGACAAAAGTACCTGGTTTTGGCTGCTCAAACACGGCTATGAAATGATTTATGTTCCAGACGTAATTGTTTATTCAATTGAAACAATTTCCGGTTCTTTAGCAGACCGAGCCTATCAAAATATGCGGCGCTGGTATGGTAATATGCTGCGAAATAGCGATAGAGCGATCGCGCTTGGTCCGAGGAAAAACGGCTGGTTTATGTGGTGGTGTTTAATTGACCAACGGATTAGCTATTGGACTACTTTACTTACCCCTAGTTTATTATTAATCACTTTACTTCAAGGGCAGTGGTTGGGAATAGCGTTGATTAGCAGTTGGATTTTATTTACTCGTCCTTTATTGTTGATTATTATCTTTTCAGGTCGCAAGTCTCATCTAAAACCAGTTCATCTGCCGATTTTTATCATATCTCAATGGGCTGCTGCACTTGTCAAAATTTGGACGCAGATGAATCTTGCTCAACAAAAATGGAAAAATCGCGGCAATCAAAGCATTTCAGCTGAAGGTACCGGATTTGTGCGTTTTACAAAAGTTGGTACTTCCCAGTTTCTGATTGTCACCCAAATGATTGCTTTTGTAATTATTTTATTATCGTTAGCAAATATAATTAATCCGGTAGAAGATATAGCCGGACTGTTGTGGAACAAGCAGGTTTATGCATTATCCCCTCCCGTGCAAATTATTCAAGCCATTGATAAAGATGTTTTTCCCAGCGACGGAAAAGATGATTCGGCTTCACTCCAAGCTATCATCAACGGTTTACCAACTGATGGCAAAATTCAAATTAATTTACCAATTGGCGAAATAGACTTATCCAAACCCGTAGAAATCAATCGTAGCAACACAGTTATTAAAGGACAAGGTATAGGAAGAACCATCTTGCAAGCTAACTTTAATTCTCAAATTGGAGAAGCCGCAATAAGAGTTCGTCCGACGACAGAAAATATTATCAAAAATATCCGTTTGGGTGAATTTACACTTGTGGATAATCAAACTCAAGACGACAAAAAGACTATTAAAGGTATTGTTTTAGAAAAAGTAGAGCAATCAAAACTCAATAATCTTGATTTTGGATTAAATGGCGATCGCTCGGTGATTATGCGTCAAACTCAAGAAGTAAAAATGGAATATATCACTCATTTGTAATGCGATCCGATTTTGGATTATGTAGTTTCTTTTTTTCAAGGATGTTTTAAAAATATCCGGCACTACTCCTATTCCGCCAGAAGTTTACCGATTAAAAAACCGCAGAGACAAGCCACTGCGTTGCGGGGGTTCCCCCCGTTGTAGCAAGTGGCGCGCAGAGAGCGCAGAGGAAAGAGGTTTCATAGAGATAGCTAATCTGATAAGTAAAATACTTAATTAGACTCGCTACTCCCTAATTGTTTACTCAATTAACCTCATTAATCGAAAATTTTGCAAAGTCTACTTCGACATCTTTTGGAGTAGCCCAGGAAGTATCACCTCCACCAAAAAAAGTAGAGAAAAATATCCCTTCAATCTTCAAAGCGTCAGTAGTACGAAAAGTTATTTCGCGTTCGTCTAAAACTTTTTTACCATCTAACCAAACTGTGACTCGACCATTATTACTACCGGGCTGATTTAACTTTACTTCCTGTTCTAAATGATGCCATTTACCGGGAACAAATTGCCAATTTCCCCTACCAATAGAAGTACCGTATTTCTTACTGCTGGGAAGATAAGCGTAAAGTTCACCATCGCCATTTTTTCGCCACATAAAACGTGTAGAAAAGCCGTTAGTACCATCAGGATTTTCACCCCCACTAACTTCTGTACCTCCAAATAAACCAGGTAATTTTCCGCCTTTAACAAAATCGAAGTTTTCCGAGAAACGCAGGTAATAACTTAAACGTAAAGTATTTGTAGGAGACATCCCCAAATCGGCAAAAAATTGAGCGCCACCAATCGATACATTATTTTTTCTAGAAACACTTGGACTTGCAGAGCCAGCAGGATAACGCACTCGCAATACTTGACCAAATTTATCGCTCGAATCTTTAACTAAAGATATATTTTCAAGTCCCCATTTACCTTTTTTTCTCACACTCCATTCCTGCATCCATTCTTCAAACTCATTTTTTTGATTATCCCGATTTTTAATAGTCTTAAAATCTAATGACTGTGAAGAACGAGATTCAGTTTTAGATTCAGGTTTAGACGGGGTATCGGCTGAATTGACAAAAGTACAGCCACTAAGCATTACAAAACAAACAATATATAATTCTTTGATACGGAAATACTTAGAAACTTTATTAATTAAAAAAAACATTTATATTTAATATTTTCGTCTTGGCTCCTATAATTTAGCCTAGTTTGCAAAATATACGCGCCGAGTATTTACTGAGATTGTGAATAAGTAATTTTTCTGTATAAACTAAGTTTCTATTCGTATCTATATTGATAACTTATATTAGCCCACCTTACGGTGGGCTTTGTATCTATAGCCCCAGGTTTCCAACCTGCGGGCTGCGGCGGGCGTTTTGTATTTCTTCACCCCATCTTCCATTTGGGTGAGTTACGGTAAAAATAGATATCTTATTATCCAATTACTACCGTCTGAGAAAATGCTTCAAACAATTATATTTTTACTGACGATCGTAATAATCGCGATCGCAATTTTACTCAGCCCCGTTTTAATCAAACAACAAAGAAACCGTGTAAAACGCCGTCCGTTTCCACCACTATGGAATTCTATCATTGAAAACAATCTTCCAATTTATCCCCATCTTTCCCCAACGGAAAGACGACGACTTCAGGGACACATACAAGTATTCTTAGCGGAAAAACAATTTATTGGTTGCAACGGATTGCAGGTAACTGAAGAAATAAAAGTTATTATTGCTGCTGTTGCTTGTTTGCTTCTACTCAACGAACGAGGAAAATACTTTCCTAAATTGCGTTCTATTTTAATTTATCCCACAGCTTATTTTGCAAAAGAAACTACCGTTAGGGGAAATTATGTAGTCGAAGAAAAGCCCGTTGTCAGATTAGGAGAATCTTGGAGTAAAGACCAATTAATATTATCTTGGCAACAGGTGAAACATGATACTTCTAATTGGGAAGATGGACACAACGTTGTATTACATGAATTTGCCCATCAATTAGATCAAGAAGACGGAAAAGCTGAGGGTGTGCCGATTTTACAACAAAATTCTGATTATTCAAACTGGTCTAAAGTGATGACACAAGAGTATAATCAATTATGTAATGATGTGGAACAAAAAAGAAAATCCGTAATGTATAGTTATGGTGCAACTCATCCCGCTGAATTTTTCTCAGTAGCAACCGAAACGTTTTTTGAAAAGCCGCAGCAGTTACAAAAAAAGCATTCAGCACTTTATCAATTATTGCAAAATTATTATAAATTAGACCCGGTGCAGTGGGATCTAAAAGATATTTAAAAGATTTTATTTTTATTCCTATTTTTAATTTTTAAAATTTTCAAAACTTTTGCATCTTATTACTAATAGGGTCAAAATTTGGTGTAAAACGAGTGCTGTCATCGTAGCATGCTCTATGAAGATTAGCTCCATAAATTTTGGTAAATTTAAGCTTAGCTCCTCTGAGATTGGCATCTTTAAGATTTGCACCGCTCAAATTGGCTCGGATTAAATTAGCATTTGCTAAGTTTGCACCTCCTAAATTAGCACCCCATAATTTGGCTTTTGCTAAATTGGCATCTGTTAAATCGGCAGCAAATAAATTGATCCCAACTAAATTAGCACCAATCAACTTCACAGATGCTAAATTGACTCCTGAGAAATCTCTTTCCCCTGCGTCATAACGTTGCTGTAATTCCTTCGCATCCATATTTATTTAACCTTTGCGAGTAATTGTGAAGCTATTCGATCCCATTCTTCATCTAAACTTTCTTGAGATTCTGGTTTACCACTACGCTTATACCAGTAAATCGTATTATTTAAGTCACCTTCTCTACGGTGTAAGTATGCGTGTACCCAAGCACTATCTGTATCGCTAGCGTCTCCTAACAAGTCATGTGCTTTATCCCAACCAACTTTTTTGTCGTACCATAAAGCTTGTAACGGTAAAGGTAGGGAAGCAGGACATTTTTCCAATCTTTCTATGGATTCCTTAAATTCTTCTAAAGTCATTTTGCCGCCAAAATTATTAATTCTCTAAATCTAATATATCAGTTGATTATTCCGGATCTATTCATCAATATACTTGAATATACGGCTATAAATTATTAAAGCTTAGATATATAAGTAATTATCTTAACTTGAGATCGCTCCGTAGAAAAATTCTTATTGCTCTACTTTACATAAAACTACTTGATTCGCCCAAATCGATCGCCATTATATGTTAAGTGCTAAGAATATCTAACTAAAATATAAATAACATTTAAACAGTGGGAGTAATATGACTATTTACACGATCTTAAAAAAACTTAAAGGTTTGTACATAATTATTAATGCTTTAATCCCGATTGTTTGGATAATAATTTTTTTGAGTATCTTTTTTGATGTCAGCCATTTAGTAAACAGTTCTGTAAATCGAATTAACAGTACTTTTATTACTATGGTAACTACTTTAGAACAAGCCACTAATTCTTTAAATAGTTCTGTTCAACCGATTGGCAACTTAGAAGCTACTTTATTTCAAGTTTCTCAAAAAATCAACAGTATTCCTGTATCTATTGAAATACCTGACATTCAAATTCCCGATACAAATTTACCTCTGAAGCCAAAAGTAAAAATTCTTGATAATTCCGCTCCAATATTTCGTATAGAGATAGATAATATTAAAATTGATATGCCTACTATTCCCGGATTTGCCATACCTTTAGTTAAAGTAGATAATTTAAAAACTTTTTTAAAAACCGATCTCGAAATATTGTCAGAATTGAAACAAATTGTCGGAATTATTCCCAATCTTGATGCTGTAAAGGAATATGGACAAAAAATAATTTACGGTACGGGAGAAATCGGTAATTTAATCCAATCGATCGCCAATAAATTTCTAATTTTATTTATCATCATAGCCAGCATTGGCGCGATCGCGATTCCTCTTTTAATTTTAAAATATTTGAAATGGGTTGGCGATCGAATTACTAAGGGATGGTTACTATTGAATAAGAAAGGATAAATAAACAGTCGGTAATAGAAAACGGGTTGATAAGTACTTGTGCAAAATTAATTAGACATTTCGTTTAGGTAGGGAGTAGGGAGTAGGGAGTAGTCATCGGTTATATAACTTCCTCTGTAATTATATAAATAATTTTTCTTTACTACTTATTAAACCATCATTATTAAGTTAAATTTGGTTTATTGTCGTGAAAGCGTGAATATCTCGTTGTAAAATCGCAAAGAAACCGGGAATAGAGACACTGGTGCAAGATGTGAGATTTAACTGACATTGGTGCAAGATGTGAAAAATGGAGAACAAAAAGATGAATAGTATTTTCAAAAAAATCAACGGTTTATTAATCGTAATTTACGCCTTGATGCCAGTAATTCTAATTACGACATTTATTATTACTCTGTTAACTGTCATTAACGATGTGAGAACATTTGTCAGCGGACCGATAAATCAAATTAACACGACTCTTACCCAAGCCAGAACCAGTGCAGAACAAGCAGGAGACGCAATAGGAAAGTCATTAGAACCAATTCAACAAGTTAATCAAGAAATAAAAGAAGCATTAAAAAAAGTTGATAATTTATATATACCAGAAAAAGTAAGTTTACCCAATCTGGGAATTCCCAACTTACAACTACCTGTAAAACCAGATGTCAGAATTAGCGGTGAATTTCCTCCTAAAGTCAATATTAGGATGCAAGATATATCAGTTGCAATGCCTACTATTCCCGGCTTCGATATTCCAGTACCGGGATTAACAGATGTAAAAAATATCTTAGAAAACAACTTTGTGATTCTCGGTCAATTTAGCGAAGTAGTTGGCAGCATTCCTTATCTTGAGACAATTAGAGAAGATTCTCAAAACATTGTTATCGGATTGCAGAACTTATTTAAAGACCTACAAATTATCGCTATCAAAATATTAGCTTTAATTGTTCTCGCCGCAATGACAATTATTCCCTTCTTAATTAAACTATTTATTGTTCCTTATATTAGATGGGCACAAGTTAGAGTTAGAAAGGGATGGGAGTTAATTAAGGTCAAAGGTTAAAGGTTAAAGGTGAAATTATTATAATTCCTAACTCTTAACTCCTAACTCTTAACTCCCAATCTAAAATCTAAAATCTAAAATTATTTAACGGGTTCTCCGTCGCGAAATGTTAGTAATTCTCCCGGTTGAATTTGCGTCCAAACTTCGTTATCTGTGAGGGGTGTAGTAGCAATAACAGCAACTCTATCGCTTGGACGAGTTAATTCGTTGAAATCTACAGTTACATCTTCATCAATTAAATGAGCTTTCTCAAAAGGAGCTTGCCGGATAATGTAACAAAGCTTGGTTGAACTGTGAGCAAAAAAGTGTTCGCCATCTGTTAATAAATAGTTAAATATACCGTATTTAGCAATTTTTTTAGTGATTCTCTTAAGAACTGTAAGTAATGGTTCTAAAGGCGGTTTCATCATCGGAAATTGTTGTCTCAAACTTTCTAAAATTAAGCAGAAAGCTTTTTCACTGTCAGTATTACCTACAGGTTCGTAAAAATCCATAAATGGCAAATTAAAGTCTGGTAAATCGCCATTATGAGCAAAAACCCAATTTCTTCCCCACAATTCCCTACGAAAAGGATGAGTGTTTTCTAAGACAATTTCACCTTGAGTTGCTTTACGAATATGCGCGATCGCATGAGTTGAATGAATGGGATAACGGCGCACAAAATCCGCAATCTGGGAATTAACCGAAGATTTAGCATCCATAAAAATCCGACAACCCTTTCCCTCAAAGAAAGCAATACCCCAACCATCTTTATGATCGTCAGTTTTACCCCCCCGCGCCGAAAAGCCTTCAAAAGAAAAGCAAATATCAGTCGGTACATTGCAATTCATCCCCAGTAGTTGACACATTTTAAGTTAACATTTATCAGTTATCAATTATCAATTATCAATTATCAGTTAACTGTTATTAGTTATCGGTTAACAGTTGTAAATGAGTTGCGATCGGATAAGACAGTTGAGTTACGATATAATACATTTGTCCGCAAGATGCGAACACTAAAGAAATTAATTAGAACGACTATATCTAATTAAACAAAAAATCCCCCCATCCCTCCCTGAGCCGCACGCTTCGCGTGAACGGGTTCACCACTTCTCTCAACGGAGGGAACCTCCGCACGAGAGTGGATTCACCATCCCCCCATCCCCTCATCTCATCTCATCTTCCTAACTGCATCCGTCGTGCTGCTACCATGTAGCGAAAAATATACTCTAATGTTTCGATATAGTTCCGTGCTTGTTCGGTAGAGTTTGCCCAAACTGTTACGCCGTGGTTGCGAACTAATAAACCTGGTATTTTAGGGGGATTTTTGCTAAAGCGTTCTTTGATTTCATCTGCGATCCGATTTACCTGTACATAGTTGTGAAAAACTGGCATCAAACAACAAGGATTTTCTTCCCGAATTCCCAATCCTTTGAGCATTTCTAATGATGGTAAAGGTAGTTTACCTGCTTCTGCTAAACTCGAAGCCAAGTTGGCATCTATTGAGTGGACGTGATAGCAACTTTGTGCTTCTGGAAACAAAGTATAAATACATTGATGAATGGGAGTTTCCGACGAAGGCTTCAAATCATCTGAGGATTCTACTGTTCCATCTGGATAAATACGAACGAAATCAGCAAGCGTTAATTCTCCCTTCGAGCATCCACTGCCTGTAATCCAAAAGCTACCGTCGGGTAAACGAGTTGAGAGATTCCCCGCAGTTCCCACCATCCAACCCTGATGGTAAAAGCGAGATGCAGCACTGATTAACTTAATACGGGGATCTGTTAAAACTGTAGTTTGCATAATCATAATGTCAAAATTAATTCCACAAATTTTCTAGGTAATTTACCATTGGTTCTTCCAGCGACATATTAAAATCGGGACGGTAAATCACCCATCACAATTTTCTCATCCTCTGGATACTTTTCCATCACTTAAACTTTTGTAATTAATTCGTTACCTTCTTCAAACCGGGAATGTACCTATAAATTTTCTTATAAATATTTAATTTCTCGTTAGAGTCGTATAAGTCCCGATGAAAAAACTAAAATGTGTTTTTGTTTACATAAATTTAGATGCAAATCAACAATATTATCCGGAATAAATCAGGTTTATTTAATTTATATACGTAAAGAATTAATAGTTTAAATTTATCGCTATTCAATCAACCCTGTATCTTGACTATATCTCCTTGACGGCAGTTTTTATTAGGTTTAAAGCAAACGGGCATCTATTGAAAAAGTAGTTTAATATAACTGTAAACATTCACATTTCTTAACAAGATAAATTCAATGCTCGATCCAGCTTTATGTCATCGTCCTGTTAGCCAGTGGCTCGAACTTAAATCAGCGATCGCCGAGTGGTTAATGACTCCAACCTTAGTAGTATTGCCGCTATTGTTTCTGATTTTCTTACCTTGGATTATTCCCCGATTTCGTTGGAAACGTTTGTGGAGTGGCTTCGGAACTTTATTATTACTAACTTATTTTAGCGCTCAATTTCCTTTAATTACAGCCGTCGCAAATAAAGGTTTAGTTGCATTTGTTCCTCCCGATAGAGGTCAAACAGCAGATGCTATTGTAGTTCTAGGACGGGGAGGAGCATTTAGACATTCAAGAGTTAAAGTTGCAGCAAATCTTTGGGAATCGCAAAGGGCACCTTTAATTTTCGCTAGCGGCTCTGGTGACGGAACTGAAATAGTTAAAAAATTAGAGTCTAAAGGTATCCCCTCTGAAGCTCTTGAAGAAGAACACTGTTCGAGAACTACTAAAGAAAATGCTTTATTTACCGCTTCCATACTCGAACCCCAAGGAGTTAAGCGAATTATTTTGGTAACAGATCCCCCTCATATGTTGCGATCGCTCTTAACATTTCGCAATATGGGGTTTGAAGTAATTCCGCATCAAAGCCCAGTTCCCCATTTACCTCAAACTAGAAAAGCCATGTTGATGTTGTATGAGTATATGGGCTTAGTTAAATATGGTTTGAAAGGAGAGCTTGTTCCTCAAAACATGGCGAAACAACAACAGCCTTCTATTGTAGGTCAAAAGTTAGAGGTTAAAGGTTAAAAAGGTTAAAGGTCAAAGGTTAAAGGTTAAAGGTTAAAGGTTAAAGGTTAAAGGTTAAAGGTTAAAGTGAATAAATTAATTTTAGAGTTTTAAAAGTTATCAACTAAATAAAATACTTCTTATCGGGGGTGCTGTTTAATATAGCGTCCCTATTTTTTTGGGATGCTCCCTACTCCCTACTTTCTACTTTCTATTCCAAGACTACTTTCATGTGCTATTGTATTTGATTGTCTACAATTTAGTACAATAGAACTATTAAGCTGAGATATATGTCCGATTTAATTTTGTTTTGGCATCGTCGCGATTTACGAATTACTGATAATACTGGAATCGCTGCTGCATTGGAAAAAACTCGTAAGGTGGTGGGTGTTTTCTGTCTCGATCCGAATATTCTCAAGGGGGATGATGTTGCGGCTGTTAGGGTAACTTATATGATTGGCTGTTTGCAGAAACTCCAGGAAAGATACGCCAGAGCAGGCAGTCAATTATTGATTCTTCAGGATAACCCGGTTGTAGCAGTTCCCAAGTTAGCGCTTGCTTTAAATGCTAAAGCTGTATTTTGGAATTGGGATGTGGAACCATATTCTCAACAGCGAGATACGGGTGTTATTAATGCGCTTCAAAAACAAGGTATTGAGCATTTAGAAAAGAATTGGGATCAATTATTAAATTCGCCAGATTTGATTCGCACGGGTTCCGATAATCCTTATACTGTTTATACTCCTTTTTGGAAGAACTGGATTAGCAAATCTAAAGATTCTCCCGTGGAAATTGCGGATAAATTCGAGGGTTTGACAGCATCCGAACTAGAAACTGCAACCAAAGCGGGAGTTGTAGAATTACCAACGGCGAAAGATTTGGGATTTAATTGGGATGGAGAACTAATTATTGAACCTGGTGAAGAAGCAGCGCAAGATAGGTTAGAGGAATTTTGTTACAGCGCTATTAATGAATATCAAGAACAAAGAAACTTTCCTGCAATTGACGGTACATCAAGATTAAGTGCGGCTTTAAAATTTGGTGCGATCGGAATTCGTACTGTTTGGAAAGCTACCGAAGAGGCATTAGAAAACAGTCGTAGCGATGAATTAGAAACTAATATTCGTACTTGGCAAAAAGAAATTGCATGGCGAGAATTTTATCAACACGCAATGTATCACTTCCCGGAATTAGCAGCGGGTGCTTATCGCGATGCTTTCAAAAACTTTCCTTGGGAAACCAACGAAGAGCATTTTCAAGCTTGGTGTGAAGGAAAAACTGGATATCCCATAGTTGATGCTGCAATGCGACAACTAAATGAAATCGGTTGGATGCACAATCGCTGTCGAATGATTGTTGCAAGTTTCCTCACCAAAGACTTATTAATTAATCCTCAATTAGGTGAAAAATACTTTATGCAAAGATTAATTGATGGGGATTTATCTGCTAATAATGGCGGTTGGCAATGGAGCGCTTCCAGTGGAATGGACCCCAAACCAGTAAGGATTTTTAACCCTGCATCTCAATCACAAAAATTTGATCCCGAAGGCGAATATATTCGGCAATGGGTGCCCGAATTAAGTTCAATGGATGCCGAGTATTTAGTAACAGGAAAAATTACACCTTTAGAACGTCAAGCTGTTGGCTATCCCGAACCAATTGTAGAGCATAAACAGCAGCAAAAAGTGTTTAAGGAAATGTATAAAAATGAGAAACAGAAAATCGAAACATTAGGGTAAATATTTAAGGTTCGTAGTAGTGCTGTCTTCGCCTCTTATCGGAGACGCTGTTAGCGCAGCGTACCCGGAGGGCATAGCGCTACTGCTAACCTATTTTTATTCATAATTTGAGATCGATTTAAATAGAATTAATCCTGTGATATCTGTTTAAAATACTTTGGATTGACTAAAAGCAACCCGAAAGAAACCGCATCTTCTTTGTGATTATGTTTGTGATGCGCTTGATGCGCTTTCCGCAAAGCTACAAATAACTTATTATTTAATTTAAATTTATGCTTGACACGCCTGTGAATTAAGACATCATGCAATATAAAAAACACAAATCCATACAATGCTATACCAAATCCAATCCAAAAGCCCGGTTTAAAGCCGTCTGTATAAACATCAATTAATACAATTGCAATCGATCCAAAAAGAATCCCAAAGCAATCATTAAGTTCAAAAATTGTTTCATTCTTGAGATGGTGAGTTTTATGTATATTCCATAATGGTCCATGCATTACATACTTATGGAAAATCCAGCCAAATAATTCAAACCCAACAAAACCTGTAATTATAAATAACAGTACCATCAAAGTTAACAAATAGTTTACAAATGTTTAACACCAATAAACGGTGATTTCAACAATAATTAAGAACATAACATCAATTCGAGCAAATGATTCACTTGCACTTTAATAATATTTAAGTTGTCCTAATTGTGCGGTTAATTGCAACCAGCTACTTACCTGATTCAGGCGCTGAAGTGTCATAAAGAACTCACACTAATATATCCATCTAAGGAATGATGTATATATTGTATTACTAGGGTGAGGGACATTGCATTATGTCATCCAGCTTTAACCGCCCGCTTAAATTTGAAATTAGGCTTCCTGCGGAACATCCGCAGTTATTGCAGGGGCTTGATGAATTGTTGCGCTTGAATTTGATATCTGATGCTCAAGTTAGGCAGATATGTCGAGAATATCTAGTTTGTCAGTTAGTTGTGCAGCCTCAAATAGCTCAAACGCAAACTGAAGTTATTTTACAACCTAGTAATCCTGCCCAAAAGCCCAAAGTAGCCGCTACACCGGGCTTATTCGCTACTATGTGGCGATCGCTACGGGCAGAATTAAGCGTCCGTTGGTTATTGTTTTTAGGAATGTTCACCGTAGTAATTTCCTCTGGTGCGCTTGCTGCAAGTCAGTGGGAAAGATTTACGGCTTTCTTACAATATTCCGTTTTATTTGCTTACACCTTGGGTTTTTGGGGACTGGGTTTGTGGACTGGTAAACAAGCAAATTTACGGTTGACAAGTGGCGCTTTGCATATTGTCACAATGCTACTGATTCCGATTAACTTTTGGGCAATGGATAGCTTTGGTTTGTGGCAGAATCCGATAAACTTGATTTTAGTTGGTATTGCTGCAATTGTCTTAAGCGGAATAACTGTATTACTTTCCAAACATTCAATATTTACCCGAAGTGTTGCAGCTAATAAATTATCTTTAATAAATATTCTCGGATTAAGCTACCTGCATTGGGGTTGGAAGTTTACCGGATTCCCTTTGATTGCAGTTTATTTAGCTGTTATAGTCACAACTTTAATTACTGTTTTTCAAGAAAACCGTGTTGAGAGGGAAGAGGGAGAACAAAAAAGCAGCTTATCTCAATTATCTTGGGGGAAAAACGTACCTGCTGCCGCGATCGTTTACGCCTCAATGCTGGTATTGTTACGAGCAATTTTTGCATACAGTGTAGAGATTGAAAATTTAGGTTTAGCTATTGGTATTTACGGTTGGTTAATAGCTTGGCTGGCGTTGCAAGAAGGAAAAATTACCTCTTCTACCTTCTCTCTTCCTTCCCAAGCAATCGGTTGTGTTTTACTATTCCTCGGTTGGTATGTAACGATTGAAAGCAATCCTTTACAAGCGATCGCTATTAGCGGTTTGGGTTTATGGTTTTTCCACAGTCGCTTGCATTTATATAGTTTAAAAAGAGATTTAACAGCAATATTTGTTATTGGCTTGCAGTCAATGTGGTTGGGTTGGCGATTATTACCTACTGATTTTCAATCTTCGATTATTACAACTGCTACTCAATTTACCAATTCTCAAAACCATCCTTGGGCGTTATTAAGTGTGGGGTTATTTCCCTACATCATTTTTATGGTGGCGTTTACGGATAATTTGAGACGCACAGAGAAATTAAGCGAGCAAGGTGTTTCTAAATTAAGCGAGCAGGATGTTTTTAATAGCGAGCAAGGTGTTTCTAATAGCGAGCAAGGTGTTTCTAATAGCGAGCAAGATGCTCGCACTACTAAACCAAGCGAGCAAGGTGTATTTAATGGAAGCGAGCAAGATGTTTTTAATGGAAGCGAGCAAGATGCTCGCACTACTAAACCAAGCAAGCAAGGTGTTTTTAATAGCGAGCAAAATGTTTTTAATTCTAGCGAGCAAGGTGCGATCGCTACAAATAAACTTGATTTAGCAGGCTTTGGCGAACAATTAACCTTAATTTTGGGAGTTGCTTTAACCGCAGTCGCTTTACAAAATCCTATATTACGCTCCCTCAACTTACTTTTATCTGCGATCGCTCTGGCAATAGTCACCTACCAACACTTCAATAGAATATCTTCTTCCCCCCCATCTCCCCATCTCCCTATCTCCCCATCCCCCTCTCCCCTCACCTACCTAACTCACGTCACCGCCATACTTACCCTTTTCTCTTGGATAAATTTATTTTTCCCAATTTCACAACAAGTTTGGGCGGTTGTTTGCTTGGTTGTAATGGTGGCGGAGTGGTTGTTTAGCATTGGCGGTGGCGTTTGGCAAGGTAGTGCATGGCACATCGGTTTGGCGCTTGCAGGTTTGAGTTATTTGCTGTTGGCGACAGATGCAAATGCGCTTTGGAATGGTATTTATATAAAACAATCTTGGGGATTAAGTTGGTTAGCTACACCTGTAACGCTGAGTGTTATTGGTAGTCGCAGCAGGGGAGGAGTAAATAAGCAAAAAATTAGTGTTTTAGCGATCGCCGCAGCTCAACTCTTGACTTTACCGTTACCTGGAATTAGGTTAATCGGTTTAGCTTCCGGTGCGGCAGTGATGTTTGTGAATACGAGATATTTAAGAAACAATTTCTCTGCGGTAATTACGGTAGGATTTTGTTTAAGTTTTATCTTGGCGGCGGTATGGGAAGGTGCTTCATTATCTTATGCAGGTTGGTTTGTTTTAACTGCGGTGATTATTCTGGGTTTGTGGGTAATTCGCATATTGAAGGGAAGAAATGAATTAACAAGTATATATGCAGTTGCTACTGATTTTTGGGCTAGTACGCTTTGCGGTTGCGAGTTGTTGTTGCTTTCTTTACACGCTTTCTTGGTTTACTCGTTTGGTGAATCCGATATTTTATTATCTGCAATTTCCGCAGCTATTATTTTAGTAGCTTTGTCTTTTCGCCATTGGCAACAACCCAACAGTTGGACATTTTACGGTATTGGTTGGGCTGTGGAATTGCTGGTTGTTGAAATACTGGGGATTGGAGCAAGGCAATTTATTTATGTGGCGATCGCAAATATCGGTTTGGGTTTAATTACGCAATTATTCGGTGAGTGGTGGCAATCCAAGCACCAATTAACTAGACTGGACAACCGCTGGCATATTCTACCTTTGCTGTATGCTGGTTTTGGCGTGCTTTTACGCTGGAATACCTTTGATAGTTGGACTGGTTTATCTACACTGGGTGTGGCTTTAATTGTAATTGGTGTCGGAAAGCGCGATCGGAAGTTAAAACCACTGCTGTATTTAGGGCTTATCGGCGTATCAATTGCTGCATACGAACTGTTGGTATACCAACTGATGCAAATGTCGGGTGGTGCTGTTGGTGATGGTTGGATTGCTTTTGCTACTCTAGCTACAGCTATTATGTATGCTTACCGTTTGCTGTCGCGTTGGTTAACAAGCTATTTACGCCTTAGTAACCAAGAATTGAAAATTTTCGCTCATTTTCACTGGGCTTTGGGTAGTGTTTTATTAATAGCTGCAATTAATTATCCTATAGAAGCCCACACATTAGCTTTAGCTACGGAACTATTTTTAGCTTGCTATGCCATATTTCAAGGAAGGCAGACTGATTTATCATTGCAACCAATTCGGGGAAAGATTACAGAAGCAGAAATTTGGGTTTATATCGGTTTAGCGCAAGCCGTTTGTTTGAGATACTTTTTACCAGACATTTCAACAGTACGCTTTTTCTTGGAACAAATACGTCCTTGGCAAGCAGCAGTTTCCTGTATAATCGCTTATTCACTTTATATCTTACCGTGGGAGCGTTGGGGCTGGTCTAAAAAACCTTGGCAAATCGCCGCATACGTTATTCCGTTAATTTCTTTGTGGGAAACAACAATTGAAGTTTATTCGATTTCTTTATTATTTGTAGCCGGATACTATATTTTCATCGCCAAAATTACCAGGCAATTCCGCTTTACCTATATTAGTTTGGCGTTAGTTAATTGGGCGTTGTGGCGTGGATTTATCGATTTAGATTTAACCGATGCTTTATGGTATATTTGCTCGATCGGCTTATCGTTGTTATATATCGCTCAATTTGATTCGCAACTCAAACTACCGCAAAATAAATTAATACGTCACGGGTTACGAATATTAGGTAGTGGAATGATTTGTGGATATGCGACTGTATTCCATCAAGATACAGTTTTAATACCGGGAATATTTAGCTCGATCGCCATATTTGCGGGATTAGCATTAAGAATACGCGCCTTTTTGTATGTTGGTACGGCAACATTCTTAATCGCAGCTTTTTATCATTTAGTAATATTTATTCTGCGTTACCCCTTCCTCAAATGGGTAGTAGGTTTATTCGTTGGAATTGCCTTGATTTTCATTGCAGCCAACTTTGAAAGTCGCCGACAACAATTTACTTCCTTGCTTCGTAATACTAATGATGAATTTAAAGAATGGGAATGAGACAATTATCAATAAAGCTGTTAAATAATATTTTACCCAACACCTTAGAAAGCTGCGGGCTTTTTGCTTTATTTTTAATTAGTTCATAATTTTATAATTAACTACTAAGTAAGTTGGCGTTAAAAAATCAAGGTATGTCATTGCGAGTGGAACAAAGTGAAACGTTAGCGCAGCGTCTCCCGGAGGGAGATAGCAATCCCAAGGGTTTGATGATTGTTTACATCCTGTTAAGCTGATGTGCAGCTAAATTGTATAATCCGAAAATGTGAAAGTATTGTAGTGCGTTAGCGGAGCGTGTCCGCCAGGACATGCATCTTGCTCGCTAGTCTTATACAAATTAAATGCGTAACAACTTACATGATTCGGTTTATTTGTGCCGACTTAATTCCTAACTCTTAATTCCTAGCTGATTTGTATCCTGGTGTTAGTTTTTACTCTTCAAATTAGCTATAACATTACATGGCAATGCTCGCAAACTCTATATTATGATGCAATGGCAGCAACTTTTAACGAGACAAAGATTAGGTAAAAATAGTCCTGTTGATTCTGAGTCTTTACGCACTTGTTTTCAAAGAGACTACGATCGCTTGGTGTTTTCTTCTCCTTTTCGCCGTTTAAAAGATAAGACTCAAGTTTATTCTTTACCAGAAAACGATTATTTACGTACCCGTTTAATTCACAGTATTGAAGTTTCTTGTGTTGGGCGATCGCTAGGTACAATTGTCGGAAATGAAGTTATTCAAAGGCATAATCTTAAAGACTATAACCCTTCCGATTTTGGGGATATTGTTTCTGCTGCAAGTCTCGCTCATGACATCGGTAATCCTCCTTTCGGTCATTCTGGGGAAGAGGCAATTCAAAGCGGTTTTAAGGATTGGTATGCAAAAATACAACTAAGTCTCAGCGAAATTCAGGAAACTGATTTTAATTTATTTGAAGGTAACGCTCAAGGCTTTCGGATTATCAGTAATCTGGAAATGCAGCCTCGAAAAGGAGGAATGCAACTTACCTGTGCAACTTTGGCAGCCTTTGCTAAATATCCTAAAGAATCTCATATTCCCGAACATATACTTAATGGTTATCAAGGTAAAAGTATTGCTAAATATAATTTTTTTCAAGCAGAAAAAGAGTTATTTGCAGAAGTTGCACAAACTGTAGGGTTGATTCGCCGCAGCGATAAAGTTTCATGGTGGGCAAGACATCCCTTAGCTTTTTTGATGGAAGCTGCTGACGATATTTGCTATTTAATTGTAGATGTAGAAGATGGCTACCGCATGAGATATATACCTTTTACAAATGCGAAAAATTTACTTAACGCGATCGCCGAACGTTCGGAATCCGACATCAAAGCACAAGCCAACACCGAAGAAGAAGAAATCAAATATTTACGCGCTCGTGCTATAAGCAAACTTGTAAAAGATGTCGCCGATATTTTTCTGTTAAAAGAACCAGAAATGCTTACTGGTGAATTCGATACCGAATTGCTAGCTGTGAGTAAATATGCTTCCGTACTTGAGGATATACGTTCCGAAACTCTAAATAAAGTAATTAACCATCCAGACGTAATCGGTACCCGTATTGCCGGACATGAAATTTTAGGTAATTTATTCACCGAATTTGCCGATGCAGTTTTATCAAAAGGCAGCAAAGCTAAGTTTCTTAAACAAATGATACCTCAACAATATCTATTTAGTGAAAATCAAGATTTTTATGACAAAATTCTGCAAGTCACCGATTATATTTCTGGTATGACTGATTCTTACGCTACGAATTTATTTAAGAAACTCAAAGGAATTTCTTTATAGATATCAAACAAAAACCCGACTTTTTGAAAAAACCGGGTTTGATTTATTCGCAACAAATACAAACTGTGTAGAGACGTTGCACTGCAACGTCTCCCTGTATTGTAAGTATTACTAAGATCCCTGAAAGTTTAAACAAAACTAAAATCGTTTTCGTCAATCAAATTACTATTAACCCGATTCAAAGTAGCTAAAACTTGATTATTTAAAAGAATATTAGTGTTACTTCCATTCGCTTTGATATCTAAATCATTGAAATTCAAACCACCAGATAAACCCAAAGTATCAACACCATCTTCAAAATCGTAAATAGTA
The DNA here is from genome assembly GCA_965234645.1 of Rivularia sp. (in: cyanobacteria). Classification (GTDB taxonomy): domain Bacteria; phylum Cyanobacteriota; class Cyanobacteriia; order Cyanobacteriales; family Nostocaceae; genus Rivularia. Next base: position 7,819,363 of record OZ248344.1, read on the forward strand.
TCTTTACCGATCGCAGTACTCAAAACGAAAGTATCTTTACCGCTTCCTCCGTAAAGGCGATCGCTACCAGCACCACCGTTAATCAAATCATCACCGTTGTCGCCTTTTAGGTAATCATTATTGCTACCCCCTAAAAGAATATCGTTACCACCGCGCCCGTAAATATAAACACTTCCGCTAAAGCCAGATGCATCAATTGTATTCGCGCTATTTCCTCCACTTAAAATTGCTCGTTCAATATTTGCAAGATTATCCGTACCGTTGCCGATTAGTTGACTGTCAGTAAGGGTAAAGTTAACATCGGCAGTTTCTCGCAAAGTATCATAACCTTTTCCTCCATCAATAGAATCATCACCTTGTCCTCCATAAAGGTAATCGTGACGAGAACCACCTTTAAGAGTATCGTTACCAGCACGTCCGTAAAGATAAGTATTTTCGCTGTAAGCAGATGCATCAATTATATTATCGCTATTTCCTCCACTTAAAATTGCTCGTTCAATATTTACAAAGGAATCCGTACCGTTGCCGATTAGTTGAGTGTCGGTAAGAGTAAAGTTAACGTCGGCAGTATCTCGAATGATGTCAAAACCTTCTCCTCCGTCAATATAGTCATCGCCTTCACCGCCATAAAGATTATCGTTGCCAGCCCCACCTAAAAGAGTATCGTTACCACCGCGCCCGTAAAGATAATCATTTCTTTCAAAACCATTGATGGAGTCGTCTTCTAAACCTCCGTAAAGCTTATCGTTGGAAAGAGTACCGTTAATTTGTTCTCCTACAACATCATTAACATTAACGCTTACGGTTGTTGGAATGCTCGTATTAGTTCCGTCACTGACACTTACCTGTAATTGGAAACTGGGGTTAGTTTCAAAATCTAAGTCGTCAGCATCGTTAACTTTGATTTCTCCACTTATGTAATTGATAGAAAATGCGGCTTTACCATCATTGTCTACATCTAAGTTTCCGTCTGCGATTTGCCAGTTTCTTAAAAAGTCGCCGTCTGCATCTGTTGCAAGTACCTTACCAACGGAAGTGAAGATTTTACTGTTTTCGTCGATGGTGAAAGTTTGGTTTGCGGTTATAGTAGGTATTTTATTAACGTTAGCGACTCTTAAGGTAAAACTACTTTGAACAGATTCCCGATCATTATCTGTTGCCGTGACTTTAACTTTAATAAATCCAACATTTTCATCTTGAGGAGTACCGCTAAAAGTACCATCAGAATTGAAAGTTAACCAAGTTGGTAACGGTGAACCATCTTCTAAAGTTGCATTTAAAGTAAGTTTATCTCCATCTACATCTTGGAAAGTATTTTCCGGTATGGTGAAATTGAATATTGCTTCTTCATTCGCTGTTTGGTTAATAATGGGATTTGCAACTATAGGTGCATCGTTAACGGATTGAACTAGGATTTCCCTTGTAGCTGCTTTGCTTTCTCCGTTAAAATCACCGTCATCAACTCGAAATTCAATCTGACGCGAACCCATTAATGGATTTTCAGAACTATTAGCGTAAGTAATATTACGCATTAAAGCTTCTACTGCTTCTGGGGTAGCTTGAGAATTTAATCTAATCGAGAGAAGATTACTGCGAGTGCTGCTTATATTACCGATCGCATTACCATCGAAGAATACTTGTTTACCGGAAACCGTAATTTGTTGGTTATTAGCGATATCAAGATATTCGTCGGGAGCCGCAGAAATTATGCGAACATTTAGACTGCCCCTGTCGAAGTTTGGTGAGTCAAGCTCGGTGAGTATAATTTCGGGAGCAATAATAATTGCGGGGTCATTTTCTGTGTAGGTAACGCTTTCTAGAGGATATAAATTAGTATTTCTTGGGTGAGTTATCAGCGAAATATCACCTAGTTTTACATCTGCCCCAGCGTAAGCATTATTATCCCCTAAGAAAATAAAATTGGATTTGTTGTAAGGATTGGGAAAATTCCGATCCGGTTCGGTAGTGGGGTTGTAAACCGAATAATCCCGCAATCTTCCGGTCAAAATTGATTTGCGATCGGCATAAAGAGTGTAAAATTCTCCCAAGATTGCTAAGTCATAATCAACAGATTTAGTAGTATTGAAATCTACCCCTTCTACCTGAGTAAATAAAGTTGAGTAAGGATTAGTACCATCAGTCGGTTGTGAAATTCTCTTAGTAAATTCATCTTGCTGTACCCAAATACGGTTTTCCCAGAAACCGAGTTCAATACCTTTGCGATCGTCACTGAGTAAAGTAACGCTAAAGCCCGCTCTGTCTGCTTTTCCGTCACCGTTTTTATCGTTGTTACCGTAGCTGGTATGATCTTCTGAAAGTATTTGAGCGTTGAATCTAAGTATATAACCTTCGTTGCGAATGAGTGTGGGGAAATAATTATTAACAGGAGAAGAATAAAAACTTGTACTAGAAAATCCGTAATTACTTAAACCAGCATAAGCTTGATTATCAGAAGTTAGTTGAATGCCATTATCAACTACATTTAGGTTTGCTTGATAGCCAATAGATTTATAATCTAACCAGGCATTAGTTGCAGCATCCGGTTTTGTGGGTTCTAAACCAGTGCTGCTATCGTAGAGAAACTGATTGTAACCAATAAGTGGAAAATCGTTTCTAGCAGAGAATTCTACTGTTTTACTGACAGCTTCACTAGTATTACCGTCACCGTCATTAAGTAAAAATTCTACGGTGCGGGGAGTTGTGGAAGGATTGCGGGAGAAATTGCTATAGCTAATACTTTGCAATAATTCTTCAACGGCTAAACGTGTAGCATTGGCATTGAAATCAATTACCATATCCTCAACACCGTAGCTAGGAGTAAGGATACCGATTTCACTATCTCTATATTTGACAATTGTGCCGTCTAAGCTAATGTATCTTCCATGTATACCCAAGCGATCGTCAGCATCACCACCATCGGTAATCCGAACGATTAATTTACCGTTATTAAAGTTATCAGAATCTGGATCTATGATTCTTGCATCAGAAGCAATATTAGCAGGTCTGCTGTAATTAACAAATCCCCAGCTTTCTGCATACCTGGGATTGGCAGGTGATAGTTCAATTTCGGGAGCTTTATTCTCCAAAGCCCATATTTGTGGATTACTACCATTATCTTTAACAAAGTATAGTTTGCCGTCAATTGCGGTTAAATTAAAATCTTCAGAAAAGCCGCTGTTAAGGTTGACATCATCTACAAACATTGCATTCCCGTTACCTTCCACTTTCCATAGTTTTCTGCCGTTACTATCGGTAGCTGTGAAGTAAAGGGTGTCATTCAATATAGTGAAATTTGATAAATTATCATCAATATTTTCAACTGGTTTCACTTCACCATTGTTATCTACCCACCACAATCTTGTACTATTGCGATCGGTAGCAGTGAAGTAAAGCGTATCGTTAACAACTGTTAGATTGGTAGGATTTGAAGAGAAACTACCGGGATTAATATCTTTTACAGGTATTACATTACCTCTGCTATCTAATTTCCACAATTCTCTACCTTGAAAGCCATCATCGGCAGTAAAGTAAAGCGTTTCATTGACAATAGTTAAATTTTCAAGATTAGAAAATGTAGGACTATTATAGATGGGTTCCGGTTGCGGTTTTCTATAGCGATTTGTAACTTTCCACAATTCGGTACTTCGATCGCGATTGATAGTGAAGAAAAGCGTGTCGCCCAAAACAGTTAAATTTTCGGGATTAGAAGATTCTCTAAGGTATTTAATATCGCTAACACGCTCCGAAATCCCATTTTCATTTATCCTCCATAATTCCCTGCCATATTCATAATCTTCAGCAGTAAAATACAGCGTATCGTTTACAAAAGTGAGATTTTCGGGATTTAATGCTGGATTGTTATAGCTATCGTCGTTAATCTGTTCTGCTTCACCTGTTTGATTAATCTTCCAAAGTCTTGCATTATTTTCTCTGTCGCTAAAAGTAAAGTAAAGCGTATTGTTAACAATAGTTAGATTATCGGCATTTAATGGTGGATAATTGCCGCCATAAAAATAATCAACAGATTGTATATTACCTCGATCGTCTATTTTCACCAGTTCATTTCTATCTTCATAACCGCTAACGGTGAAATAAAGGGTGCCATTAAAAACAGTGAAATTGTCAGGATTGAATTGAATAGAACTATTGTTGATTTCTTCAACAGCTTTGGGAATACCGTTGTTACTGACTCTCCACAGTTTTCTACCATCACCTTCACGTTCGGTAGTAAAATAAAGCGTATTGTTAAGGACGGTAAAATTAGATAGATTTGACGCACCATCAATAGCAGTATTGTTAACAGGTTCTGGTTCGCCGTTGCTATCTATTCTCCATAATTCATTATTAAATCTAGTAAAATAAAGCGTACCGTTAACATTGATAAAATCGGATGGAGCTTGGCGAGTTTTCCTATTAATTTCACTCAAACGAACCGCAGTATCAGTATTATCAAATTCATTCTTCACCTTCCACAGTTCGTTTCCGTTATTTTTATCTTTAGCAGTAAAGTAAAGCGTCTCGTTGAGAACCATTAAATTAGAAGGATTCGACATTTCGTCAATATCCCTAACGATATCGGCATAACCGCGATCGTTTATTTTAAATAGTTTTGAATCGTTGTTGCGATCGATTGCGCTGAAGTAAAGAGTGTTATTAGCAACAGTTAGATTTCTTATATTTGATGAATTGTAATCATTTATGCTCTTAGCTTCACCGTTGTTATCAACTTGCCACAGTATTCGCGAATCGTCGGAGGTAAAGTAAAGCGTGTCGTTAACAATCGTAAAATCGGATAAGTTTGAGTAAGTACTTACAGTACCTGGAACTTGCTTGGTATAACCATTATTATCAATTTGCCAAAGCTGTAATCCGTTGTATCTATCAGTACCACTAAAATAGAGAATGTCATTCACAACTACCAAATTTGATAAATTTGATAAATTTGAAAAACTACCATAATTATTAAGTTGTTGAGCATCACCGTTACTATCTATCTTCCATAAGTATGGACGATTATTATCGGTAGTACTGAAATATAGCGTATTATTAACAGCAGTCAAATTTGATAAATTATAGTAATTGCCATTGATACCGTTAATAGGTTGGACATCACCTTGATTATTGATTTTTAGAAGTATGACATTGTTGTTTCTATCTTTAACTGTAAAATAAAGCGTATTATTTACAACTTTGAAATTAGAAGAATTAGAAAAATCGTTAGGAAAATCATCAACTCGTTCGTTACTTCCAGCATTAGTAGTTTTCCACAGTTGCGTTATGCCATTTCTATCTGTAAGAGTAAAGTAAAGCGCGTCGTTAACAACAGTTAAATTAGAAATTTCGCGATTATCAATAATAGTATTATTAATAGTTTCGATGTTTCCATTAGTAGTTATTTTGTTTAAAGTAACTCGGTTGTCTAAGTCAATCGCAGTAAAATACAGCGTATTATTGAAGGCAGTTAAATTAGAAGGATTGGAAGAATTAACGCCTAAATTAATATCGTAAACTTGTTCGGGAACACCTGTTTCGCTTATTTTCCATAACTCTCTCCCTTCTTCTCTAGTTTCAGCAGTAAAGTAAAGCGTATTGTTAATAACTGTCAAATTTTCAGGATTAGACGAAGTAAAACCATTATTAATGTCACCGACAGATACAGGATTACCGCTTTTATCCAATTTCCAAAGTTCTCTTCCGTTTCTTCCATCGTCTGCTATAAAGTAAATAACTCCGTTAACATCGGTTAGTTGTGAAGGATTAGAACCGATTAGAGAAGAATTGAAGTTTGTTAATTGCTTTGGTGCGTTCATATTTTTGTTTTAGTTATTTTTCAAAAAGTTCTTTAATTACTGTAAATAAGTACAAGAAAACAAGCAGAGCAACTTAATACGTTGTCTACAAAGCGTTTCGGCGCTGAAGCGCTTACTACAAACCACAGTTATTCAAAAAAATCGTATTTATTATCTATTAATCATTATCCGGATTACTGGTATAAATTTCAACGATGATTATTCTGAAATATTTTAAAAAGAAGCTTGAAGAGAAAGCAGTTTAGTATAATTTTTTCGGTTTACACTTAGATAATTACTATTTAAATGTCTTAACTGAAAATACGCAAATTACAGTTAAACTAAGTGTTTTTATGCATAAAAAATAAAGACGTTGCACTGCAACGTCTCTACATTTATATTTATATAGCAACTGTTCCCTATTTCCTATTACCCATTCCCTTGGATATCAGCAGCATTAACAAAATGTTTTGGTGTTTCAATCGCAGGAAGTTGAATTACTTGTTCAAAATTTGGTCTTTTTTCTATCTTAAATTCATCAAGTTTTACGGGCTTTCCGGTTTGCGCTGATTCGATAATTGCACGAACAATACGAACGTCTGCTAAACCTTCTCTTCCTGATGGTTCTGGTTCTTTATTATTCAACACGCAATCGGAAAAATATTGAATTTCTGCACCGAATTGATCGCCAGCAGTATATGATTTTTCTTCAGTCTCTCCATCTACGGTAATTTGCTGTTTCAAATCGCCTGCGTAGGTGTAAGGGCTATCCATTCGCAAGTCGCCTTTTGTTCCTACTACTCGAAAGCTTGATGTAGAAGAAGCACCGAAACTACTTGTAAAATTAGCCAATCTTTCTTTGGGAAAACGCATGACAACACTTGTCATTTCGTCAACTTTCTCGAAGCGTTTTTCGCCGTTGTTAGCGATGAAAGCAAATACTTCTGTGGGTTCATCTTGAAATAAATAACGCGCTGCATTAATGCAGTAAACGCCCATATCATAAACTGAACCACCGCCTTCGGAAAGTGGCGCTGTTAATCTTATATTCCCTTCCTCAGCTTGTTGAGAAAACACGGAATCAAAGATGCGGGCTTCACCTATTTGTCCCGACTGAACTATTTTTACTGCTTCCATGTTTGCTTTATCAAAATGGAGCCGATAAGCAATCATTAGTTTGACATTATTTTCCTTCGCAGCGCTAATCATTTGCTCGCATTCATCCTCTTTTGCCGCCATCGGTTTTTCACAAAGGATATGCACCCCCGCTTTAGCTGCTCTTGCTGTATGTTCGAGATGCAAATGATTCGGGGAGCCGATATATACTGCATCTATGTTTTCTTTTTTCAAACATTCTTCGTATTGTTCGTAGGTATAAGTAGGGACTTGATACTTTTTACCGAGTTCCTTGCGCTTAGTTTCATCGCCAGAAATTAAAGCAGCTAATTGAGAATTTTCGGTATTAGAAAACGCAGGTAAAACATCTTCTTGAACGATCCAACCCAACCCAACAGCTGCATAACGCAACTTACCTTTACCGTTTTGTGTTGCCATAGTGTTTACCTATTTTTGAAATAGAAACTTGTGTAGAAGCGGTTTGAATAAGATTTTTTTACTTCTGCGTTTCAATCTAAACACTTGAGCTTATTGCCTCCATCTCCCTATCGATTGAAAAGATTTGAGCATACTTTCTGTCTGGGGAGGAAGCGCAAAAATACAGTTGATGATATCACTGAAATTTTTCAGTGATAATTAGAATATGTTGATAGATAATTCCTCTATCAATCTGGGTATTTCAAATACGGGTTGAGGAATATTTTATAGACATTTCCAAAAAAGAAAAAGACCCCTCTCCAAACCTCTCCCCCACTGGGAGAGAGGGTTCATTATCCCCCTTCCCTTGCAGGGAAGGGGGTTAGGGGGTTAGGTTTTTATGTAATTTGGAACCTTTATAAATGTTTTCCGGAGATGTCTAATACCAGTCACATTAGCTACCTGGTGGACTGTAGTAAATAGTTATTCGTTAAATTCTAAAATAGAAAGGGAAGACAATTATCAATAAACAATTACCAATAAAAAATTGATAGTTGATAACTGATAATTGATCCACCAGAATATTCACCTAACTCATCTTCCTGCAAAAATCAAGAAAATTTTAGACAATAAAGTTGTCTTTAGTATTTAAAGCGTCTCTTACGCTGCTTGGATCTAGCAATTGCTTTACGCTTATGCTTTTGTAGAGGCGTTTCAAAGTGGCGATGCTTCTTGATATCCGGCATTATGCCAGCTTTTGAAACTTCGCGCTTGAATCTACGTAATGCTGATTCAATTCCTTCGTTTTCGCCTACAACTATTTGGGTCATTCTTTCTCCTATCTAAACTAAAACCGTCCACTATCGCAATTAATGCTTAGATGTAAACAGTAACATTAACTGCGAGCAAAAAAAGGGCAAATTTATCGTATGCCCTTCGTACTACAAAGTCTAATAATTTTTTAATTGGGCTTAGTAGCGTCTATTATTATATCCTTCACCACTATTTCCGCCCCATCTACCACCACCACCGGAAGCACTTCGTTCTGGTTTTGGCTTAGCTTTATTTACTCGTAGACTGCGCCCCATCCATTCAGCGCCATCAAGAGATTCTATTGCGTTAGCTTCTTCTGCATCCGATCCCATTTCAACAAATGCGAAGCCTCTAATACGTCCTGATTCTCGATCCAATGGTAAATAAATACTTTTCACATCCCCATACTCTACGAAGACTTGCTTTAATTCTTCTTCCGCAACCTCATAAGAAAGATTGCCCACGTAAATCGACATACATCGTCTCCAGAACTAACATTGTGATGAGATTTACATCCGGAGAAGTCTGCAACACATAATCCAACAAACTGAACAACCGAACTCAATCATCTGACTTATACAATAGCATAAATTAAGATGCCTATGTTGCTTCTATATAAACCTTTCGGCATCCGCACTCGAACGCAAAAATATCGTTTTACAAAGGAAAATACTAAATTATAATTTATATTTTAGATTTTAGATTTTGGATTAAACCCCGACTCAATCTTGACGAGGATAATCCAAAACCTTTAACCTTTAACCTTTAACCTTTAACCTTTGACTTTAACCCTTCATAATTTTATCGACAATCTGCAACGCCGTATCAACTTGTGCTTCGGTGACAATCAACGGCGGTACAAAACGCACAACTTTGGTACCTGCGGGTACTAACAATAAACCTTCGTTCATTGCAGCTTTCACTACATCAATGGCAGTTAACTCAATGTCTGCTTGTAGTTCCATTCCGTTAATTAAACCCCAACCGCGCACTTCGGCAATGCGATCGCGATATTTTGCGGCAATATCTTGCAATCCCTGCCGCAGTTGTTCGCCTCGATTGCGGACGTTTTGTAAAATATTCTCTTTTTCCAAAGTATGGCAAACGGCGAGGGCGATCGCACAAACGAATGGATTACCGCCGAAAGTGCTGGCGTGTTCTCCGGATTCAAATACAGCGCAGAATTTTTTCGCCATCATCGCACCAATGGGGATACCGCCCCCCAAACCTTTGGCGCTGGTGAAAACGTCTGGTTCAACTCCCAGGTGTTCGTAACCCCACAAGTTACCACTACGCCCCATTCCGACTTGTACTTCATCAAAAATTAATAAAATACCAGTTCGATCGCAGATCGATCGCAGCTTTTGAAAATATTCTACATCTCCAGGACGAACGCCGCCTTCTCCCTGTAGCGGTTCTAACAAGATAGCACTGACACCATAATCACCTTCATCTAACTCGCTAATTGCTGCTTCGATCGCATCAATATCGTTGTAGGGTACGTAGTGAAATCCGGGCACCAAAGGATTAAAGTTTTTGTGATACTTGGGTTGTCCGGTAGCGGTAATTGTAGCCAAAGTGCGTCCGTGGAAACTGGCGTTTGCCGTTAAAATAATTGGTTTATCAATTTCTAAAACGGTATGAGCGTATTTCCGCGCCAATTTAATCGCCGCTTCGTTTGCTTCCGCACCGGAGTTACAGAAGAATACTTTATCGGCACAGGAATTATCAACTATCCAACGTGCCAGTTCTCCCTGTTCGGGAATGTAGTATAAATTTGAAACGTGGTGTATTTTTTGAATTTGCTGCGTTACTGCTTCTATCAATGCGGGATGGGCGTGTCCCAAAGTACAAGTAGCTATTCCGGCAACAAAGTCGAGATATTCCTTGCCTTCGGTATCCCACAAACGGCATCCATCACCTTTTTCCAAGGCTATAGGAAAACGCCCGTAAGTGGACATGACAACTTCATCAAAGCTTTCTTTATTAAAAGGGGTAGATGACTGGTTGGCTTGTTGAACAAGAGTCTCAATGCTCACAGCTTAACTCCCGAATATCTGTATATTTAGACGAAATCGTAATAAACTTTTTACCAACACAGGTAAAAAACATATTGTAGTGTAACTTACTATTTTTGGGAAATCCAGCGATCGAATAATTCGTAATTTAAAAGGGCGTTTCCGCTTTCAAATGTATCTTTTCTCCCGAATGCGGATGTTCAAATGTCAGTTCCCTCGCGTGTAGATGTAACCGATTCGCCTCGATGTCACACCCGTAAAGCTTATCCCCTAAAATAGGCATACCCAAACCCTTGCGATCGGCAGCATGAACTCTTAATTGATGGGTTCTTCCCGTCAAAGGAATAAATTCTATACGAGTGTAATTTGCTTCTTTATTTAATTCATTACTTAAAACTTGAAACTTAGTTATACAAGGTTTCCCACGTTCGTAATTTACTTGTTGATACGGACGATTTTCGGGATCTCCCCACAATGGTAATTCGATCGCACCTTGATCGATCGCTAAATTACCGCAAATTTTAGCTTCATAAACTTTATTAACCAGCCTTTGTTCAAACTGCTTGCTGAATAAACGGTAAGTTTTTTTATCTTTTGCTAATAGTAAAATACCAGAAGTATCCATATCCAACCGATGTACCGCCGCAATACTTTCGTCATCGGGTAATAGTAATAAATTATTTAAGCGACTGACAACGCTATCTTGATTGTGATGATACCTGCCGGGAACTGATAGTAAACCAGCGGGTTTATTTACAGCAATTAACCATTTGTCTTCGTAGATAATCGGAATTTCTTCCCCCAGAGAGCTTAGAACTTTTGGAGAATTAGTCAAACCAGATAACAAAAAACCCATTAACGGCTGACAGCGATCGACACAAGCACCATAAAATTTCCCCTGAATTTTCTCTCGATTGGATTCTCCCCACCAAAATTCAGCCATTGCTAACGGTTTTAACTTATTAGTTGCAGCATAATGAAGTAATTTCGGCGCACAACAATCACCCGTACCTGTAGGTAAGTGCGGCATTATTTGCTGCAAAGTAGACGAATTACCCAAAAAATTCATTACAGAATAAGCAGCGTGCATTTGTTTTTGTAGCTTGCCAGATATTTCCTTACGCTGTTGTTTTAATTCTCGAATCCGCATATCTGCATTATCAATAACTTGCTTTATCGGTTCTAAAACCCGATCGCGCTGTTGTTTGAGTAACTTTCGTTCAATTCCTTGCTGACGACTTGCTTCTTTTAGTTTTTCTAACTCTATATTTAATTCTCCCGTCAGGGTTTTGTAAAATAGCTGGCGTTTTTCATCGCGTTTTTGTTTGCTAATTTGATGATGTTTACCCATTGCTTGCAAACGTTGTTCAAAATCTAACGCTATAATTTCATATTGTTTTCTTTGAGGAAGTTGTTTAAGTCGAATAATTTCTTGTTTAATAGCTTCCAATTCGGCTAAAGTGCGGCTTTCTTCTAATACTACTTGTTCTCTACCGGGAATTGGTGGAACCCAACCTCCAACTACACGATCGCTATTAAGTAACCCCGAAAAAGCTTTAAGTACTCGTTTTTCGCCATCTGGCAATTCTACTAATAATATTCCGTACATTTTTCCTTCACGAGAATATACTTTATTAGTGGCTAGTTGTCGCATCAAACCACGGGCGATCGCTTCTGCTTCAGGAGTGCGCGGAAGCTGTAATAATTCACCATCAGAATATCCTTGATAATAATAAGTAGGAGATGAATCACCGATTGTAGAATTGATATTGATAAAATCTGAAACTGGGTGAAGAGGTGGCATAGGAGCTTATATTTTATAGTTTTTTAATAGTTAAAAAGTTAAAATATCTTTATTTCGTATTACATTTCGCAACTCAAATCCCTAAATTAATAATAATATAAGATGTTGGGTTACGCCGCGATAAATATTTTTCATTATAAATCAAATTAATTGGTGCGCCTTTAACCCAACCTACGAACTAATAATATCTATTATTTCTCCTTACCATGAACAACCACTACCAAAACTACAACCCCAGCGATGTTGGACAAATCAACGGTAACATCTTCGGTTTACCCTTCGATTACGATTCTGCCAATTTAATTATTATTCCCGTACCTTGGGAAGTGACTGTTTCTTATGGTGCGGGTACCGCTAACGCACCGCAACAAATTCTTGATGCTTCACCACAGTTAGATTTATTTGATTTTGATAATCCCGATGGGTGGAAGCAGGGAATTTTTATGATGGAAATTCCTCAAGATATGTTAGATAAAAATAAATATTACCGACAGCAAGCTGCAACAATTATTGAACGATTGGAACAAGGTAAATCTTTAACAGATGCACCAAATTTAACGCCACTACTAACGGAAATTAACCAAGCTTGCGAGAATGTAAACAAGTGGTTGTTTGATAAATCTCAGCAAGCGATCGACGACGGTAAGCAGGTTGCAGTTATCGGAGGGGATCACAGTTCACCTTTGGGCTATATGCAAGCGTTAGCAAATAATTACCAAAACTATGGAATTTTACACGTAGATGCTCATGCAGATTTACGTAATGCTTATGAAGGTTTTGAGTTTTCCCATGCTTCAATTATGTACAATGCAATGAAACTACCGCAGATATCAAAGTTAGTACAGGTAGGTTTGCGCGATATTTGCCATGATGAAGTAGAAATGATAAACCAATCTAATAATAGAATAGTTGCTTATTACGACTCAATAACTAAGCAAAAGCTTTATTCTGGAACTACTTGGATCGATTTATGTAAGGAAATTGTCGATCGTTTACCCGAATACGTTTATGTTAGCTTTGATGCCGATGGTTTAGACCCCAAACTTTGCTCAAATACAGGAACTCCGGTTCCTGGAGGTTTGGAATTAGAACAAGCTTACTGTTTGATTCGAGAAGTAGTAAACAGCGGTAAAAAAATTATTGGTTTTGATGTTTGTGAAGTCGGTGATGCCCAATGGGATGGTAACGTTGGTGCGCGGGTAGTTTTGAAATTGGCGAATTTGATGGATTTATCGCTGCATAGGGAATAGGGAACAGAAAATACCATTTACATACAAATCTGAGGTTGTAGAGACGCGTTAGCGGAGCAGTTATGAGGGGTAAAAAGGTTTGTAGTAAGTGCCGTACTTGCTCCGGATTTAGGGAACCAATGCCCTTACTACAAACCTGTCAAATTTAATGCAATTGACTATTAGTACTTCACCACATTAAATATGAGGGGTAAAAAGGTTTGTAGTATGTCCTGTCTTCCCTAAATCCGGAGGGACTGAAGTCCTCACTACGAACCGATTCAAATCCCATGAATCCGATCGCCCCCATGATAAGGCTGCCTTATGAAGTTGGATTAGAGGCGCAATAATAATTTCTGTTTATATTCGTTAAAGTGTTACCATAGTATGTATGAAAATTCAAGCATTAGATATTCGACCTGGCGATCGCATTATTGCCTACTTCAATAATAAAATGCAGGTTTGCACGGTGAAGTATGTCTCTAATCCCGATCTGACCAATATCACACTATCAGTATTCGTTGGCGAACGTTATCGGCATTCAAGCTCTGGAACAATTCGATTTAAACCGGAAGCTCTATTGGAATTGAGCGAGAAATATAAGCAGCCAGAGCCTGAAAAGGTGGTGGAAACTGCCAATAACGTGACTTGAAGGCGAAGTCTCGAAAATACGAGCAACGGGGAATCCTGAATACCCTTAAAGTATGAGGATTTTAGATTTTGGATTTTTCCAGAATCTATTTATCCGGCTGCCGGATTCAAATATTTATCGCACCAGTTAACCATTTCCCAAAGTACGTGAGCGACTGCTTCCGAGGAACGATAACCGTGGGCTTCTGTTGGTAATTCAACCCATCGCACGATTGCCCCCAATCCTTTGAGTGCTTCGTATAAGCGTTTAGTTTGTGAAGGATATGTTCCTGCGTTGCTATCGTTTGCACCGTGAATTAATAATAATGGTGCTTTGATTTGAGATGCACGGGTAAAGGGTGACATATCTATATAGGTTTGTTGTGCTTCCCAAAAGTTACGCTGTTCTCCTTGAAAACCAAATGGTGTGAGGGTGCGGTTGTAAGCTCCACTTCTGGCAATTCCCATACAAAATAATTCTGTGTGGGCTAATAAATTTGCGGTGGTAAATGCGCCATAAGAGTGCCCGCCGATACCAATCCGATCCCGATCGGCAATTCCTCTTTCCACTACATAATCTACTGCGGCTTGCGCTCCGGCAATCAATTGCTCTACATAGGTATCGTTGGGTTCGTTGTCTCCTTCACCGATTATTGGTAGGGTTGCACCGGAAAGTACTGCGTATCCTTGGGTGAGCAAAAATAATACAGAAGCACGGGTGGGACGGCTGAAGGTGTTTTCGGGTGTGGTTATTTGTCCGGCGAATTCTTTATCTTTGAATTCTTCGGGATAAACCCAAAATATCATCGGTAAGGTACCATCGCGATCGAGGTTATAGCCGGAAGGTAAATACAGTTTAGCTGATAGCTGCACTCCATCGGCTCGCCGATACTGGACTAATTCTTTATGAATTCCTGCTAGTTGCGGTGCGGGATCTTGGTAGTTTGTAAGTATTTTTGTATAATTATCGTTCCGAGAAAACACCATCAGGTTGGGTGGTTCGGTTTGCGATTGACGCACGGTAATTAAGTTTTGCGCTTCGTCGTCAATTACGGCGAAAATGTCCTCGTAATAAGGGTCTTGACACTGCCACAGTCGCTGAGTTTCCTGAGTTTCTAAATTCAAACTATCTAAAAACGGATACACGCCATCGGGAGATGCACCGCGTCCGCTAAGGTATATACTTTGACCGTCTGGTGCAAAACGTAGGACTTGAGAACCGTAGTCTCCCAACTTTGTTAAAGGTGTTCCTGGAGCATTATATTTATCTTCAAAGCTGCGATCGAATAGTAATTTTGGTGGTGTTTCTGGACTATTTGGGTAAATCCGCCAAGTTCTGTAACGACGAGTATCGTACCATTTTTCATAAACCAACGCTGCATCTTCTTTTCCACAAACTACAGAGTTAAAGCGATATTGCGACTTCCACAATTGAGTTGGTGTGGCGGTAAAGGGTGCTTCTAAAGTAAATAAAGCATCGCGATAAGGAACTTCGATCGCGGGATCGCCTTCGTCTAATGCTTCTACCCAAGTTAATGTAGCTTTTGCATCGCTGCGCCACGATGTACGCCTTCTACCTTTGCGTACTGCATCAAATTTAATCGAACGTTCTTCATCAAGGGGTAAATTCGCAACTTGATAAATTTCCTTGCCGTTATTATCAATTACATATATTTGTTTGGGAAAACGAGCGGCGGGAACTTGATAAGAAAATGGTTTATGTATGGTAGAAATTAAAATAAAATTGCTATCGGGAGAAGCAATAGCTTCGTTAATTAGACAAGATGAAATTAATTGAGTGCAATTGCCGTCGAGAGTAATTTTTTCTAAAGTTGAAGTTAAATAATATTCAAATAATGCCTCGTCATGAGCATTTTTAAGTAAATTTGTATAGGTACGAGTTGGTTTTTTACTACCCAAATTTTCTTGAATTAAAGGTCCTGGAGGAACGTTAGGTAAAGTCGGAGCTTCACCGCGATTCTGGGAAACAAACTTACAAATTAACGTTTCATCGTCAAGCCAGCGGTAGGGAGTTCCATAAGCAGCATTAAGTACGGGTGCGGTTAAACGTTGGATAGTTCCAGCAGCAACGTACAAAATCCAAAGTTCTAAACCCGTTGCTTGGGTAAGGGTAAATGCTAACTTTTGACTATCGGTAGACCATTTTATAAAGCCAATGCGGGGATTTTCCGGTAGTTCTATTATTTTGACATTTACCGGGGAATCTACCGGATTAATCTTTATACTGTAGTAAGTATTGTGACGTGCCGGACCATTAGTTTGCGGATTTAAGCGAAAACCCGCTACAGCAACTTCCGGCTCTGAAAGTAAAGCGATGGGGACTAACTGCGACTGTTCCAACTCCACCATCCACCGTCTATCGGGAGATATACGAATTTGTGGTGGGGGTGCTGCTTCCAGAATTTGGTTGATGGGTTGCGGTGGTATTTGCCAAATTTGTTCGGTAGAAAAATTGTTCATTTTGTTGTGCGTGAGTACCTTTGTTAACAATAAAGTATGAATACAAGTTGCACAAATGGTAATAAATCGAGAGATTTTAGGTTCAAGTCCCTCAAAACGCTTAGTTTGAGGCAGCTATGGAATATGCAGGATAAATCGACTTACGGCTGTCATAACCTGATGACAATTAAGTATTTTATCTAATAAAAACTAAAAAAAAGTAATTTAAAATACTTTTTCTTTTCATCGAACTAAGTAACAAAGTATCAAGCAGTTTCGACTAAATGATATTGATAGCTGACAAATTTAATTAAAAATCTTCTACTTGTACTCAAGCATATATTAAGTGTATGTTATATATAGTACATAATAGCTAAACTTCTACTTTACGAAGTTTGGTTGTCAATAATATCTATATAAAATTATTAATCTCAAAAACTATGATATCGAAAAAAATAGAACCAGAAAAGCAATCAAATATTTTAGATGCTCAAATTCAAGAGCAATTAGAACAGCAAAAAGCATTAGCAAGTGTAATTAAGCTAATTCGACAACCGTTAGATTTACAAACTATTTTTCAAACTACTGCAACTCAGGTACGTCAGTTACTTAAAGCTGACAGAGTAGCTGTATTTAAGTTTGATATTGAAAATGATTGGGAAGGAGAATTTGTTTCAGAAGATGTTGCATCTGGTTGGGATTCGGTAATTGCCAAAAAAGTCCACGATTATTGTTTTGGAGAACAGTTTGCGGCTCATTACCAGCAAGGTAGAGTGCAAGCGGTTGCTGATATTTATGATGCCGGATTAAGCGATTGTCATGCTGAAATTTTGGCTCAATTTCAAGTTCGTGCCAATCTTGTTGTTCCCCTACTGCAAGAAAATATTTTGTGGGGTTTGCTTTGCGTGCATCAGTGCGGCAATACTCGTAATTGGAAAGAATCGGAAATTGAATTTATCCGGTTAATTGGCGAACACTTTACTGTTGCTATTCAACAAGCTGATTATCTTAGAAGATTAGAATTTAAGAGGATAAAACTGACTCAAACGGCTCAACGTGACAAAATAATTACTCAAATTGTTAATAAAATTCGTAGAACACTTGATATTGAAACTATATTTCAAACAACAACTCAAGAATTACGAGAATTAATCAAAGCCGATCGCATTGCTATTTTTCGCTTTAATTCGGATTGGAGCGGTAATTTTGTTGCTGAATCTTTTGCAGAAGGATGGACTGCTTTAGTTGACGTTCAACCGATAATTAATGATACTTATTTACAAGAAACTGAAGGTGGACGATACACCTTTAATGAAACGTTTATTGTTAATGATATTTATCGAGCTGAATTAACACAGTCTCAGATAAATCTTTTATAAAAAATTGAAGCGAAAAGTTTTGCAACTGCTCCGATTTTACAAGGAGAAAAGCTTTGGGGAATCATTGCTGCTTATCAAAATTCCGCACCTCGAATCTGGCTGGAAGATGAAGTAGAAATAATTACCCAAATGGGGACGCAAATTGGCATAGCGTTAAGACAGCACGAATTATTGTCTAAAGCTCGAAGTCAAGCCTCACGACAAAAAACATTAACCGGGGTAATTACCAGGATTCGCGAATCTTTGGATTTAGACACTATTTTTCAAACAACTGTTACCGAAGTTCAGCAAATGTTGAAAGCGGACAGAGTAGCAGTTTTTAAATTCGATCCTCAACAAGATTGGGAAGGAGAATTTGTTTGGGAAAGTGTTGCTCCCGATTGGGATTCTGTGGTTGCAGCCAAAGTTTACGATCGCACTTTTGGAGAAAAATTTGCGGTTAATTATCAACAAGGTAGAGTACAAGCAGTTGCAGATATTTACGCCGCAGGGTTGAGCGATTGTCACCAGCAAATTTTGGGTAGGTTTCAAGTTCGCGCTAATTTGGTTGTTCCTTTACTTAAAGGAGAAAAATTATGGGGTTTATTGTGCGTGCATCAATGCGGTGAAGCTCGGAATTGGGAACAAGAAGAAATTGAATTTAGCCGTCAAATTGCCGACAATTTAGGAGTTGCTCTCCAGCATAATGAAACCTTATTAGAAGCTCGATATCAAGCAAAACAGCAAAAAGCATTAACTGGTGTAATTACCCGAATTCGCGAATCATTAGATAAGACAACCATCTTCAAAACTACCGTTACCGAAGTACGTCAACTTCTTAAAGTCGATCGAGTTGGAGTTTTTCGTTTTAATGCTGCAAATGATTGGCAAGGAGAATTTATTTACGAAAATGTTGCTGATGGTTGGACTTCTGCTATGGCGACAAAAATTTACGATCATTGCTTTAGCGAAAAATTTGCCCCACTTTATCAGCAAGGACGAATTAATGCGATCGCGGATATTCATCAAGAAGAGTTTAAACACTGCTACTTAGAAATTTTAGAAAAGTTTGAGGTACGCGCTAATGTTGTTGCACCGTTACTACGAGAAGGTGAATTATGGGGATTACTCTGCGTACATCAATGCAGCAATACTCGCAACTGGCAATCTTCCGAAGTTGAATTTATCAGCCAAATTGCCGAACAACTTAGTATTGCTTTAAAGCAAGATTTGTATTTAAAACAAGTTCAAAGTCAAGCTGTAAAGTTAGCAGAAGCCAACGAACGAGAAAAAGCAATGGAGCGGCAAAAGCTTCTAGCTGCAACTGTTGATAAAATCCGCCAGTCTCTTGATATTAAAACTATTTTTAAAACCACTACTCAAGCGGTAAGAGAATTATTAGAAGTCGAACGAGTCGCAATCTATCGCTTTAATTCCGATTGGAGAGGTAAATTTGTGGCAGATTCCTTTAAAGACGATTGGGAACCTGTAATTAATACAAAACCAATTGTTCAACTGGAATTTTCAGATGATGATGACGACGATAATTTACCCCGTAATGAAACTTTTGTTCCTATTTCCCAAGGTGAGAAATTGTGGGGACTATTAGTTGCTTATCAAAATTCACAACCCCGTTACTGGAAAGACGAAGAAGTTAACTTACTAGCACAAGTTGGTACGCAGTTAGGAATCGCAATTCAGCAAGCAGAATTATTAGAAAAAACTAAAACTCAAGCCACAAAACTTGCTCGAGCTTTGCAAGAATTGAAGCAGACTCAAGCTCAATTGATTCAAGGTGAAAAAATGGCAGGTTTGGGACAGTTAATGGCTGGAGTTGCCCATGAAATAAATAATCCTGTCAGCTTTATTTTTGGCAATCTTACTTATGTAACCCAATACACTCAAGATTTGCTAAAAATAGTTAATCTTTATCACCAAAATATTAATAAATTACCAGCAGATATTCAAGAGCAAATTGAAGAACTTGACCTAGATTTTATTATTTCCGACTTACCGAAAACACTCGAATCAATGAAAATAGGTTCCGAGCGTATTCGTGAAATTGTGCTTTCATTACGAAACTTTTCCCGTAAAGATGAAGCCGATTTGAAAGCAGCAAACATTCATGAAGGATTGGATAGCACTTTACTTATTTTGGCACACCGATTAAAAGCAAATGGTGAATATCCGGGAATTGAAGTTATCAAAAAATACGATGAACTGCCATTATTAGAATGCTATCCCGCTCAACTTAATCAAGTATTTATGAATATTCTCAGTAATAGCATTGATGCATTAGAACAAAAGTTTTATACATTTTCCTCCACATCCCCAAAAGTAGCTTTGAATATTGAAATTAGCACCGCAGCGATCGATGGTAAAGCCATAATTAAAATTGCCGATAACGGTTGTGGTATTACAGAAGAAATAATAAATAAGATTTACGACCCATTTTTTACTACAAAAGAAATAGGAAAAGGTACCGGGTTAGGATTACTAATTTGCTATCAAATTGTAGTTGAAAAACATCACGGTAAAATTCAATGTTTTTCTCAAGTAGGGCAAGGTACGGAATTTGCGATCGAGTTGCCGATTAAAGCACTTAGGTGAAGATAATAAAGTGAATTTGCGGTGATTACTGCCAAATTTGTCGTGCGTGAGTATTTTTGAATTCACCGAGAACGCAATGGTCAGAAGTCGGGTTTTTATAAAATTGTCAGGTTGTTACAGATACTCTCACATAAAAACCCGACTTCTCAACTGGATTTACAAACTTTTGAGGTAATGAATCAGCCCTGCTTGAGAAGGCGGGAATCAAAGTTAAAGTTCCCCTTTTTAAGGGGGATTTAGGGGGATCTTACGATATGTGTGTACCCGGAGAGGGGAACGAGGTGAGCTATTATTCCCCCTACAATAACTTACTTAACAACTTGCTCTAATGTCTGCAATAATTCGTGTTCGTTATAAGGTTTGGTTAGATACACATTTGCACCTAACCCGATCGCCAGTTGACGATACTTTTCGCTGTTGCGCGAACTCAGCATAATGACGGGTATTTGTTGCAGGTGATTGTAAGATTTTAGACGAATAAGAAAGTTGTATCCGTCAAGACGAGGCATTTCGATGTCGCAAATTATGCTTTGTACTTGTAAGCCGCTTTGCAGTTTGAAAAGTGCGTCTTGTCCGTCTTTTGCTTGTTCTACAATGTATCCGGCTTTTTCGAGGGTAAGAGCTAAAAAGCGCCGCACGTTTACTGAGTCATCTACGATTAATATGCAATTTTGATGGTTTTTGGGTAATAAATAAGAAGTGGAAGATAAGGTTTGAGAATTAGTATTATATGTATCTTTTTTAGCAATCAAATTTAATAGTTGTGCTGGATTTACTAAGGGAACTATCCGATTGTTATTTAAAATTGTACAGTTGTTAAAGCCTTCGGGTAAAGGGATGCTGCCTTCTACGCGACGCAGGTCAACTTCTTGTTCGTCCCAACAGCGGTCTGCTTGGATTGCGATTAATTTATTTCCAGTACTAATAATTAATACAAGCTTATCCTCTAGCCTGGGTGTAATTTCTAGGACGGATGATGTGGAACGAATGCGATTTAATTGGAGATAGTTACTGATATTGATTAACTCGATTAGAGAATCTTGCCAATTGATTGCTTCACCATTTTGAATTGGTAGAATTTGGAGATTTTCTAGCAAGCAGATTTCTTGTATCGCATCGGTGGGAAAGGCTAAGGGTATGCCGTTGCTTTCTACCAAGACGATTCGCGCTACACTGAGGGTGAAAGGTACCGACAGGGTAAAAGTTGTTCCTTTTCCCGGTACAGAATCGACTGTAATTTCTCCATCGATTAATTTGAGATTGTTACGCACAACATCCATACCTACACCGCGCCCGGATAATGTGGTAACTGACTCGGATGTACTAAATCCAGGTTCAAAAATTAGCGTTAATAAATCATCATCGCTAGCAGTCGCTAACATTTGGGCATCCAAGCCCATCTTTTCGGCGCGAGTGCGAATTTTTTCTAAAGGTATGCCACCACCGTCGTCGCGGATGGTGATGAGAGTGCGATCGCCTTGAATCTCTGTTTTAATTTCAATTAATCCTTGCTCTGGTTTTTCTGCGGCAATTCTGGTTTGAGAATTTTCGATGCCGTGATCGAAAGCGTTTCTGAGCAGATGCATTAAGGGTTCGTTTAAGGCTTCTAGAATACCGCGTTCCATTAAGATATTTGCATCTTCGATGCGTAAATCAACGTTTTTGCCGTATTCTGTCTTTAAATTGTGCAAAGCCCGAGGTAAACGCTCCATAATATCGGAAAGCGGGCGCATCCGAACTTTGGTTAAGGAATGTTGCAGTTTTCGAGATGTTCTGTTGAGCAGATGATTAACTTGGTCTGTATCTTCTAAACTAAGATTAATATCGCCAGTAATTTCTTGAATTTTAACTATATTTTCCATCACTGCTTGAGACAGTGTATGTAAATCGCTATAGCGTTCTAATTGTAGCGCATCAAATTTATTATTAAGATTGAAAATATTTTCGCTATGATGCCATTGATAATCTTTTTGAAGTTGATAATATTTGGGTTTTAAAGTAGATAATTGTAGGGAAAATTTATCGTAAGCCAAACGTAATTCGTGGTTTTCGCGTTCGAGAGTTTTGACGCGGATGGAAAGATTGCGAATTAATTTACTTATTCTTTCTAACTGCAATTTAATAGTATTGCGCCCGATGCTTAATTCTCCAAATAAATCGTTAATTTGCTCTAATTCTCTGTTAGGTACTCTAACGTATGGTTCTTTATCTATTGT
The DNA here is from genome assembly GCA_965234645.1 of Rivularia sp. (in: cyanobacteria). GTDB lineage: Bacteria > Cyanobacteriota > Cyanobacteriia > Cyanobacteriales > Nostocaceae > Rivularia. The sequence continues at coordinate 7,841,823 of OZ248344.1, forward strand.
GAGTATTGGAGTGAATTCTGGTAACTTTTCTATAATTTCTTCTATATTTGGAGCAGTATTTTCTACTAAATTTGATTGTTGGTATTGATTTTCATCAATTGTCGTAGGTAAATCATCTACTTTACCCGCAAGCATTAAAGCTTGTGTTTTTCGCCACGATTGCAACCCCAAGCGAGCAATTTCTTCAACTTCCGCATCGGAAACCGCAGTAGATAAACGTTGGATAATCGACTCGCAAACCTGGATAAAAGCAGGAATTTGCAGCATTTCCCCCAATCCACCCAACTGAGTAGACATCATCACCATTTCGGATCGTAAAGAAGATTCTTTTTGCTTCAATAACGACTCTAATCTTTGTAAATAACCTTCGACTTCTGTTTTAAATAATAAAGATATAATTTCTTGAGGATTATCTTCCGGGGAAAGAATAGTTATTGCGTCTTCAGGAGTAGGTTCACCCAAAACCTCGCGTAATTCTGTAAATACCGGATAGCAAAAAGTAGTTATCCATTGTTCATCTACATCATGACCTACTGAAATTGATTCTACTATTTGACGCAACCAATCAATTGCAGATAGCAGTAAACTTTGTAATGAATCATCAAGCTCTAAAGTATTTTTCTTGGTTTTCAAAACCTTGAAAGAATCTTCCAGCAGATGAGATAAATCGCTTAAAGGATGAAACCCCATAATTGCCGCACCACCCTTCATTGAATGAGCGGCTCTTAATGCAGCATTAATTTTTTTGGAGTCAATTTTACGAGTATTTTTAGCTTCAGCGATCGCATTTTCTAGAACATTAAGATGCTCTGTTGCTTCCTCTAGAAACTGCATTTTTATTTCTAGTTCTTTTTGTAAAGACATAATATCAAGGGGATTGGGGAAGATGGGGAAGATGGGGGAGATGGGGAGAGGGGGAGAGGGGAGAGGGGGAGAGGGGAGAGGGGGGAGAGGGGGAAGAGGGGGAGATAATTTTTAATTCCTAACTATTAACTCCTAACTCTTAACTCCTAACTCCTAACTCCTAACTCCTAACTCCTAACTCCTAACTAACTTTAAAACTATCAACGCTTGCGGCTAATTTATTAGAAATATCTAGAGTTTTTTGTAATGATAAAGAAACGGATGCAGAGCAATTGCTGGTGCTTTCAGATATTTGGGTAATTTCTTTCATTAAATTAGTTACTTGTTTGGAAGTTTTGACTTGGATAACTGTCGCGGCGGAAATTGATTCGACTAAACCATCAATTTGATGGCTGACATCAAGAATCTCGTTTAAGTTTTGTTTGGTATCTTCAATTAAACGAGTTTCTTCAACTACCTGGGTGATTCCTAATTCCATCGCTTTGACAACTTCGCTGGTTTCTCGCTGGATATTAGTAACTATTTCTTCAATCTCTGCGGTTGCGTCGCTGCTGCGAGTTGCTAAAACGGCGACTTCTTCGGCAACTATGGCAAAACCTTGCCCCTGCTCCCCCGCACGTGTGGCTTCGATTCCGGCGTTGATGGCGAGTAAGTTTGTTCGCATGGCGATTTGATTTATCGATGACACTACATGAGAAATTTTCTGCGAAGATTCCCCAAGTAATTTAACTTTTTTCGCAGTATCGCCGATTGTTTCGCGCAGAGAATGTATGTTTTCTACCGTTAAATCCATTGCCGCACCACCCGCTTGGGCGGTATGAAAAGCTTTACTAGCGACAGTTGCAGTCTTTCTAGCTCCTTTTGCTATAGACTTAATGGAAGACCTCATTTCTCGTACAGCATCTGAAGTACGGTTGATTTCTACGGCTTGCTTATCAGCATTTATTATTAGCTGGTTAATTGCAGTTTCATCCGGGGCGATCGCGCTATTAACTTCGGTGGCTGTAAGATTTACTTGAATGACGATTTCGCGTAAATTTTCGATGATGGAGTTGAAAAACTCGGCGAGTGTACCAATTTCCCCGGAAGTAACTTCAGCACGCACTGTTAAGTCACCGCTACTTACCGCTTCAATATTGTCAATCAACTGCACGATTTGCTGTTGCAATACTTCTTTTGTCGGAAATTGCTCTTGAATGACTTGGTTTGTTTTTAGTAAACTTAACCCTTCTAAAGTTAATCCAACTTGAATTGCTAACTGTTTTAATAAATTAATTTCAAATGCCTGCCAAAAATGAGGTTTCCAGCAATGATGCGCTATTAAAAAACCGAAGATTTTATGATCTTTAAAAATAGGCGTGAGTAAAACAGCTTTAATTTTCAAGCTTCTCATTAACTGCAAATGCTCGGCACTCAATCCGGCTTCATCAACATTATTAATCGCTAAAACTTCAGCTTGAGTATAAACTTCTATAAGTTCTTTGACAATAGAAATATCTTCGATAGTCTCTCCAAAAGCGATCGGTAAACCGGGAGCAATTTCTTCAGCGATAACTTGCCCTTCACCATCGGAGTTACATTGATAAATAATTACTCGGTGCGCTCCTAATACTTGCCTAATTTCTCTAACTGTTTTATTAAATAAATCTTCACTATTAAGAGATTGACTAACTGAAATAATCGTATCTGATAGTAACTTGGATTGTTCGCTTTCAACTCTTTGTTGGAATAGTAACTCCTGTAACTGTTCGACAATTAAGTTAATATTGTTGCTTAAAATAGCAAACTCATCTTTACCTTTGATGGGAATGCGGCTATTCAGATTACCATTAGCTAACTTTTTCACCGCTTCATTAGCAGCATGAATTGGTATCAGCAAACGACGAGCAAGAGTTGCAGCACTGATACCCGCAAGTAATGCCGCTGATGCGGTTCCAATTAGCAACATTAATAATAACTGTTTCTGAGATGCTTCTAACTGCTTAACAGTATTTACGTTTGTGTCGTTAGTAACTTCTTTGGTAATAATTTGATTGCCTAAATGATAAGACAATGCTGTAATCCCAAATGTGGGTAAACTGCAAATAGCAAGAGATAGCATCACGGCTTTACCGTTTAAACTTGTTTTCCCAAACCGCAAATTCATTTGTTTGAAAAAAGAATTCTGCGATCGTCTTGGTTTATTTACGTACTTAGGGAAATCGGAAAACTCAGACTTGGGGTTTGGATTTTTTTTCAGTTTATTCATCACTGAGCCATTCTCAAATATTTAAAATCGTGCTTGTAGCTTATTCAGTTGTAAATATTGATAAAGCGATGGGAATTATTACTTATTACAAAAGTAAAAAAAGATTATAATTACTTACCGTCAAAAAACAACGATTTTAAGATAGCCTGTATATTTAATACTAAATTTGATTCGTCCCCGCACTTAATGCATCCTTTTAAATAAGGAAGCAAACTAGTTTCAACTTGATTTTGAGCGGATTGAATAGAATCGGAATTAAATCTTACCGTACCTTTAACCAATGGAACCATCAAACCGATAGTTTCCGTTTGATGACGAATTGTAATAATATTGCACTGCCGTATCCGAGAAATGTGCGACTCTAAACCGAACATTCTTGGTAAATCAACAACCCAAATGATTTTATTGCGCCAATTCATCAATCCTATAATAAATACAGATGTATTTGGTATTGAAGTTATCGCCTCAATTGGTAATACAACTACTTCTTGAGTAAATTTTACCTGTAAAACAGCAGTAGTACTTTGATTTAGCTTAAATTGAAGATAGCCATCACCCAAAGTTGCTCTATGTTGGGTTCGTAACTCGATCTGAGATGCATTCATATTTAATAAAATTTAATTTCCAATGTTGTCAACTTATGCAAAAACTGATTCAATTGTATTAATGACTGATTAACTCTAATTCACTTAGAGAATCTTCAACAATTAATACCGTTAGCGAACAAATACTCAAATTTAATTCTCCTAAATAATTGGGCATGGGGCATGGGCAATTAAGATTACATTAAATGTTGAAAAATCATCTTTAACAACTCTGCTTGGCTAAAAGGCTTAGTTAAATAACCACTAGCCCTAACCATTTTTGCTTTAGCCCTATCAATAAAACCTTTTCTTCCAGTTACCATAATTACGGGTATATCTTTGAAATAGGAATGTTTACGCAGCAGCGAGCATAATTCGTAACCATCCAAATCGGGCATTTCCACATCTAATAAAATTAAATCTGGATTTGTACAAAGAATTTGCATCAAAGCCTTTAAAGGTTCGTTAAAACTAATAACGTTGAAAATTTGTTCATCCAAAAAAGATTGAATAGCATTTAATACCAAAGGGCTATCGTCAATACAAGCTATGGTGTAAAGTTTTCTAGGAGCATTTTTATAAAAGCGCTGGCGATTGTGGGAATAATTTGTGCCTGAGTTAGCTACTTGATTAGTTGCTTGATTATTTGTTTGATTAAAACCGGGCTTCGGTAACGGTTGCTGAGTTGGTATCTTATTTTTTGATGATGTTTGATGTAAATTTTGCGAAGGTGGATTGATAATAACTTGCGATCGACTATTTTCTTGATTCTGTAACTTTTGTTGACAACTTTCGATTAATACATTTATGTTTAGCTTGCAAAATTTAGGCATATCACCCATAAAACTTTCCGTAGTAAACTCATAACTTCCTTCCTTAACACCGAGAAATGAACTTATAACTTCAAAAGTTAACTCTTTAATCAGGATTTTAGCTTGTGCAGCAGTAATCAGCTTCTGATTAACTAACCAGCAAATAGCTAAATAATCCGGATTAAGTATCGCTTGATTATCAATAGCTTTTTGAAAAATTACTCGTAATTGCTGATATACTTTTTTTTGAGCAAGCGCGGGAATTTGCTTACTATATTGTTGCAATTTTGTATAAAGCAAATTAAACATTTTATCCGTACAAGAAGCGTAAACTAACTTGCTTTCCTCGAAATAAAATGACCAAGAATCCGATGTACTAAAAACCTGCAAACACCCAGTCACAGGTTTACTGGTGATATTTTTAAGCAGCGTAATAGGCTGTATTCTCTGAAAAAATCTGTATCTATTAATAGGAAGTATTTTCATTGAAGTGGCTTTGAATTTACAACAGAGATACCGAAAATAAGCCGCATACCAATTTACAGGTAATGTTTTTTCAAAATTGTTCGCAAAAAGAACATTCAAACGTATTGTTTGTATCTTTCGCTAATCGGAGCATATGTAAGTAGAAGTTTACATAAGCGCAAGCAAACCAAAAAGATAAATCTTGCAGCAGTACTATGTAGCGATTAGCGGTGACTTCACAAAAACGCAATTTTCCTCTCAGCGTCAACAAGCCTAAACTTAGCCTTGTATTGCGTATCGTCACCCTGGATATTGATAAATTAAAATAACCATATACTGATAGCATAACCAGTATAGACATCAGTTAGGTGGTAGATGACAAGCAATTAACTTACCTTACTTTCTTATTCTCTAATGTAACAGAAAAAGTAAAAGATGTATGAAAGTTTTTATCGACAAGTAAAGCCAATATTAAAACCAAATATTGTGAATGGCAAATGTTTTTTTATAAATTATTAATTATTTGTTTTCGTTATTATACTTACCAAATGCTGTCTGTAGAAGCGATTACAGTTTGTTTGTATCTTTGAAAAAATAATTTAGGTATGATTAATTAATTTTTTTCCGGATATTTACATATTAATAAAAATGTTCGCTATTGAACGGAAATTAATATTATTTACGTTTATTTAGAATAGTTATTAATTTGTTTTTTATAATTTACCCGGCGGTTTAAACCGCACGCCATTTGCTACAACGGAGGGAGCCTCCGCAACGCACTGGCTCGTCTACACAAACGAAACCCACCTGAGCCGCACCTTTGGTTAACGTGGGTTTTAGTTGGTTATTCTCGTTTATTCTCGTTACAAGGTTCTACCTTGTAATGCATATACGGAGGCTCTGCCTCCTGAATTGCTAGGAGACACAACCTTATGACATACATTTTTTTTTAAATTACTTAGTGAAACCCAACAATCTAGCCCACCTTACGGTGGGCTTCGTAATGGTGGTTCCCCATGAGGGCTAACCGAATTTAAAAACACGCTTTAATCCAAAACAAATGCATCCGTTGTTAAAATCCGATCGCTTCCCTTTGTCTTTCTCTCTTCAAAGAATCCACCGAGTCATTAATCGATTTAACCACTTGCGAGGAAATTTCAAATTCCGAATCTTCCATAACTTTCACCGTCTTCTCTAAATCGGTAATAGCTCGATCCAATTCTTTTTCTGATAGCTGACGCGCCTTTGTTTGCATATTCAGCGCAACGCTACTCAAAGCAAAAGCAGCATCGCTACGAATCCACTTCGATTCATTTTGTAAGGCTTCGTGCAATAGAGGTAAGGCAGAAGAAGTATCTCCACCGAGATTTGCGATCGCGGTTGCAGCAGTGTAGCGTACCCGTGCCTCTTTATCGTATAACGCTACTGTCAAAGCGGGTTCGGCTATTTTGGCGATCGTACCCATTCCACCTAATGCACGCGCAGCATTAACTCTGGCTTCAATATTTTCACTCCGCAATACTTGAATTAAGGTAGATACTGCATTCGAGATGCTCTGTGCTGCTTGTTGATTGGTATTATCCGCTATCTGTGTCTGGGCTGTGGCGATATTAACTAATGGTGAGGATAAGCACAACAACGTCAGAGAAATGGTAGAAGCAAGTCTGTAATTAACATTTTTTGCTACAGCTTTGACAGAGAAATTCGAGTAAATGCTTTTCATAAATTTGTATAACATTATCAGTACTGTTATACACTTAACAATCAAGCGATCGCACCTGGGTAAAACTACTGAATTCCTTTTTACGTATTCAAGATTGCTTTGGGATTCAACTTAAATGCATCCCCGAATCACGATCGTCAATCAATGTATTTAAAAACTATCTTCAGTAAATCCTTTTGTTTAAAAGGTTTTGTCAGATAATCCGATGCTTTCACCATTTTGGCTTTTACTCTATCGATGATTCCTTTTCTTCCCGTCACCATCACTACTGGGGTATTTTTTAAAGAAGAATGTTTCCGCAATAAAGAACATAATTCATATCCATCTAATGTTGGCATCGTTATGTCTAATAAAATTAAATCTGGCTTTAATCTTACAACTTGCATCAAGGCTTTTAATGGATCGTTAATGCCAATTACAGAAAATATCTTATCATCTAAATACATCTCGATCGCCTTTACTACCGCTCTACTATCATCGATACAGACAATCGTGTACGTTTTTACGTTCTCTTCTTGCCGATCGTCGCTGTAACGATGACTTGAATTTTGATTTTGACTTTGACTTTGACTTTGATTTAAGACGGCATTCCGTTGAGAAACTGCTATTTCAGATTTCCTGATGAAATTGAGATAGTGGATTTCATTATCTTCAACCGTTGAATATTTATCCTCATCATCATAATCCGCATAATTAATGGTTGTGCTTAAGAAGCTATCTCCATTATTATCGTCAAAGTTTGCATTAACATAAGGTTCGGATGTATTTATGGAATCATCTAAACTTTGATTTTGACTGTTAAATTCGACATAATCTTGATTAAAACAATCGTCGTCATCGTTCAAATCTTCAATAATGTCTATTTCTTCCGTATCGCGATCATCTTCTGTTTGATATTCGTCGTTAAAATCAAACAATAAATATTGTTGTAAAAATGATTGATTACTTTGCATATCTAATGGACTTGGTTTCAAGTTAATATCTAAAGTACTTTCACTAAAGAAAAAAAAGCCAAAAATGTCTAAGAAACAATCAACTTAATTCTTTAGATGGTTGCTAGCACAAACTGCGCCTTTTTTATAGCATCACTAATTTAAATATTAGAACACTTTTAAGGTACTTTTAGCCAAGTCGCATAGGGAATCTTTAATCTTACAGAATTATCCTTAAATTCTGAAGCAATGCAGTTAGAATTCATCGTTAGTTACTTAATCTTATCACTAGAGTAAAGAAAATTACATACAAAAATATAATTTTTTTATAAAAAAATGAAACTACGTAAACTCAGTGTTTTCTAATTTACTTTTGAGGCTAATTTGTTACATATAATACATGATATTTTGGCTGTAGCTCCTGTAATTTGATAACAACATTATAAATGCTTTCGCCTTACCCATACAGTTACTAACATATTAGTTAGAAAAAAATCAAATCAGCTAATTTAGCCGAATTTTAACTTAAAACAGAATTATACTACTATCTAATCAACTACGATTGATTTATCCCGAATGTATCAATACTAACTTTTTCATCGAAATTTAGGTTGCTAGTTGTTACTAAGCTGGGGAATAAATAGTAGAGATGCCCAAAAAGCTTGAGATAGTTATAGATTGTTATTCATAATTAAGAATGCTTTACCAATTGCCAAACATGATATCAACTCAATCAATATCTTTAGAAGTAGAACAAAACAGTTCGCGTTTGGATAGTTATCTTTCGCAAGTGATACCAGATTTATCGCGATCGCGAATTCAACAGTTGATCGAACAAGGAAACGTTCAACTTAATGGCGAAGTTTGTAAATCGAAAAAAGTAACTATTAAAGAAGGGGATTTTGTTGTTTTAGAAATACCGCAACCCGAACCTTTAGATTTGCAGCCGGAAGATATTCCTTTAGATATTTTGTACGAAGACGAGCAAATACTTATTTTGAATAAACCCGCTGGTTTAGTCGTTCATCCCGCACCAGGTCATCCCAATGGTACTTTAGTTAACGCACTCTTAGCCCATTGTCCCAATTTACCGGGAATTGGTGGCGTTCAACGTCCCGGAATCGTTCACAGACTCGATAAAGATACCACGGGTGCGATCGCGATCGCTAAAACTGAAGTAGCCCATCACAGTTTACAAGCCCAACTCAAAGCTAAAACCGCACGACGAGAATACCTGGGTGTAGTCTACGGTACTACAAAACTTGCCAACGGTACCATAAATTTACCTATAGGTCGTCATCCTAAAGAACGTAAAAAAATGGCGGTTGTTGCCGTAGAAAATGGTGGAAGAGAAGCCGTCACTCATTGGCAAATTAAAGAACGTTTGGGAAACTATACATTAATGCACTTTCAGTTAGAAACCGGACGTACCCATCAAATTCGCGTCCACAGTGCTGAAATTGGTCATCCAATTGTCGGAGATTCTGTTTATAGTTCCGGTCGTTCGGTAGGAGTGAATTTACCCGGACAAGCTTTACACGCTTGGAAACTTCAGTTACACCATCCTGTAACTAACGAATTAGTTGAAGTTGTTGCACCTCTTCCGCAAGTATTTTCAACTTTATTACAAGTTTTAAGAAGACGTTAAACGGTTTTCTTAAAAATAGAAATTACAAATCCTATTTATAAATTTTGGCATTCAACTTTACACTAATAAATTAATGTTGAAACATTGTATTGATTTAAACTTAAAGCAATAATTCCGGTGATAGCAACATTTTCGCGGGATATTTGCATAGAGAAGCGTTAACCATATAAATTAACGCTGTAGTTTAATTCAACACTCTGAATCGCACTTGAAGTGAGAGTGTTTTTTGTCATTTGTAACTTTAAATGACAGCAGCAATATCAACCGCAGACGTGCGCGGTTCTTACTTGAGCAACACCGAAATGCTATTGGGTGAAGTTGTAGGTACCGAAGTTGCCAATCATTGCCAAGGAAACGTCCGTCGCATCGCAGCAAGGGGACTTGGGCGCATTGGCAGCACCTCAAGTAACCCGCAAATCATCCACCACGCCGAGCAAAAACTTATTTGGGCGCTACTCAACCCCGAAGATTGGGGTTTACGTTATGCTGCTGCGGTTGCTTTACACCAAGCACTAAAACAAGAAGCTGACAAAGTTGTACAATCTCGAATTTTAGCAGCAGTGGACAGTTAACAGTTACCAGTTATCACCCAGAGTTACGGTTCATCAATATTGAATTTATAACTCCTAACTCTTAACTCCTAACTCCCCCCATCCCCCCTTCAGGAACTGTTCGCTGGGAACTTTTTCCTAATTTCCTTTATTTACAGGCTTTTCCAGATTTTTCCTACTTCGTTACCATCAAAAAGTTTTCAAAAATTTACATTTGGGAAATGCCCAGTTTTTGTTAACAACTATTAAGGATGTAATAGTTGGCTGGCATTGTATCATGGTACTCAAATACCTGTGAAATATAGGGTTAGAAGATAGTTAAGAAAAGCTGAAAACGAAACTCATTCATGTTTTTTGGCTAAAATGCAAAGTTTTGTAACAGGAAAAAAGGCGTTTTTTAAGGCAAAGTTCTTATATGTAAAGGATTTGCGGTATTTCTTATTGCACTATCGCATTTCTTAACATTTTGTAATAAATTCTGCACTGATAGCAGTGTATAAACATAATTTGGAGGGGTAAATAACAGGCAAAAGTTAAAAAGGACAATCAGTTTGTAAAGGTTGTCAGTTTCTCATAAAATAAGCCAAGATTCTCATATTTCTGATTCGATTTTCCCGAATGAAGAAATTGAGACAAACAAAAAGGCAGTTTAAACAACATCTGTTATATCCCGTCCGTTGATAAAACACTGCCATTTTTAATCAAGGCATACTTAAAAACTAAAGCAATCAGGAGAAAAGTCGATGTTAGACGCATTCGCTAAGGTAGTTTCCCAAGCCGATTCCAGAGGCGAATTCTTGAGCAACGAGCAATTAGATGCTCTGAGCAACATGGTGAAAGAAGGCAACAAACGCCTGGATACTGTAAACCGCATCACCAGCAATGCTTCTCAAATCGTTACCGATGCTGCTCGTTCATTGTTTGAAGAACAGCCCCAGTTGATTGCTCCTGGTGGAAACGCTTATACCAACCGTCGTATGGCTGCTTGCTTGCGCGACATGGAAATCATCTTGCGCTATGTTACCTATTCGATGATCGCAGGTGACGCTAGCGTATTAGATGACCGTTGCTTGAATGGTTTGCGCGAAACCTACCAAGCTTTGGGTACTCCTGGTTCTTCCGTAGCAGTTGGCGTTCAGAAAATGAAGGACACTGCTATCAAGATGGCTAACGACCCCAACGGTATCACCAAGGGTGATTGCAGCCAATTGATGTCTGAATTGGGTGGTTACTTTGACCGTGCTGCTGCTGCGGTTGCGTAATAGCGAAATACTGTTATCTCACGAGTAGAGAAACCCGGAACCGAGAAATCGGTATTCAGGCAAAAAAAGAACAAGACATTAAAGGAGATTGTAAGACATGAAGACACCAATTACCGAAGCAATTGCATCTGCTGATACTCAAGGTCGCTTCTTAAGCAACACCGAATTGCAAGCTGTTAACGGTCGTTTCGATCGCGCTGCTGCTAGCATGGAAGCTGCTCGTGCTTTGACTTCCAAAGCTCAGCAGTTGATTGATGGCGCGGCTCAAGCCGTGTATCAGAAATATCCTTATACCACTCAGATGCAGGGACCTCAGTACGCTGCTGATTCTCGTGGTAAGTCCAAGTGCGCTCGTGACGTAGGTCACTACCTACGCATGGTAACTTACTGCTTGGTAGCTGGTGGTACAGGTCCTATGGATGAGTACTTGATTGCAGGTTTGGATGAAATCAACCGTTCTTTTGAATTGTCTCCTAGCTGGTACGTAGAAGCTTTGAAGAACATCAAAAACAGTCACGGTTTAAGCGGTCAAGCTGCTAACGAAGCCAACACCTACATCGATTACGCAATCAACGCTTTAAGTTAATAGAGCGTTCTGCCCGGAGAGGGGTGCAAGTGCTGGATGGGGTTTATCACCTAGCAGTTGTATCGGTCTCCGGGCATTGTTTTTGACAGTTAGTTAGATAAAAAATTTTATCAAAAATCGCTTCAACTGTAAGCGGGAAAATAAAGGGGATATTAACAATGGCGATTACATCAGCAGCATCCAGGCTGGGAACGGAAGCCTTTGATGAGTTACCAAGAGTCGAATTACGTCCGAACGCCACAAAGGAAGATGTACAAGGCGTAATTCGTGCGGTATATTTGCAGCTTTTAGGTAATGATTATTTAATGGCTGCGGAAAGACTCAAAAGTGCAGAGTCACTTTTGTGTGATGGAAATATGACGGTGCGCGAGTTTGTGCGTGCGGTAGCAAAATCGGAATTGTATAAGAATAAGTTTTTCTACAACAATTTCCAGACTCGATTTATCGAATTAAACTACAAACATTTATTAGGACGCGCTCCTTACGATGAGTCGGAAGTAAGCTATCACAATGACGTGTATCATAACAAAGGGTACGACGTTGACATAGACTCCTACATAGACTCGATGGAGTATACCGAAAATTTCGGAGATAACATAGTACCTTACTATCGCGGATTTACAACCCAACCGGGACAGAAAACTGTCGGTTTTAATCGGATGTTCCGTTTATACCGGGGTTATGCAAATAGCGATCGCGCTCAGGTAGAAGGCAGCAAGTCTCGTTTAGCCAGAGAATTAGGAACCAACAGCGCATCTTCGATTGTGGGACCATCGGGTAGTAACACTAACTGGAACTACCGTGCAACTAACGATGTATCACCAAGAAAAAATATTGGAAATGCAGTAGGAACAGGCGATCGCTCGTATCGCATCGAAGTAACAGGTCAGCTTTTTCCAAAATATCCCAAAGTCAGACGCAGCAGCTACGCGATCGTCGTACCTTACGAACGCCTATCAGATAAGATGCAGCAAATTGTGCGTCAAGGCGGGAAGATTGTTAGCGTAACGCCAGCTTAGGAAGGGGATGGGGAGATTGGGGGATGGGGAGACAAGGGGAGAGGGGGTAGAGGGGGTAGAAAACTCCTAACTCCTAACTCCTAACTCCTAACTCTTAATCCAAAATCTAAAATCTAAAATCCAAAATTGCAACGGGGAGTAATTTAATGTACGGACAAACAACAGTTGGTACTAACGGAATTTCTAGTGCAAAAAGCCGGATGTTTCGTTATGAAGTTGTAGGTTTACGTCAGAACGATGAAACTGATAAGAATAACTATCAAATTCGTCGTAGCGGTAGCGTATTCATGACGGTACCTTACAACCGGATGAACGAAGAAATGCAGCGGATTACCCGCATGGGCGGTAAGATTATGAATATTGAGCAAGTTACCGCTGAATCTGCACTTAAGCCTGATAGCGAATCTGAAGGAAAAAAATCTAAATCGGAAAAGAAAAAATAGTATATTTTGAGGGCGATGATTGAACCGAGTGCGGAAGATACTACAGAAAACGCACCACAACTCACCCCACAGCAAGCAATTGTTAATCTGCAATCTGAAGATTTAAGTCTCCGCTATTATGCTGCTTGGTGGCTGGGTAAGTTTCGCGTCAATAATCCGGAAGTCGTTGATGCCTTAATTGCAGCTTTAGCTGACGTTGCCGATCGCACCGAATTAGGAGGCTATCCTCTACGACGTAATGCTGCAAGAGCTTTAGGTAAATTAAGCGATAACCGAGCCGTACCAGGTTTAATTAAATGCTTGGAATGCTCGGATTTTTACGTGCGTGAAGCCGCAGCTCAATCTTTAGAAATGCTGGGCGATGCAAGAGCTACTTCTGCACTGTTACAGCTATTAGATGGAGGTGTAGAGGCAGCCGTAAAAGTACCCGGAAGACCTCACTTAACCCAGCCTTACGAAGCAGTATTAGAAGCTTTAGGTGCAATTGGTGCAGTTGAAACTATAGATATTATTCAGCCATTTCTCGAACATTCGGTAATTCGGGTGCAGTGTGCTGCTGCTAGAGCAATGTACCAATTAACAAAGCAACCAGAATATGGAGAGCGGTTGGTACAAGTATTGCAAAACGGCGATTTAAAATTGCGTCGCATGGCATTAAGTGACTTAGGTGCCGTGGGTTACATGGAAGCAGCAGACACGATCGCGATCGCCTCCGTTGAAAACAGTTTCAAACTTATAGCCCTCAAGGGTTTACTGCAACATCAGCTTCAAGGAGAACCATTTACCCTTAACGATAACGCCATCAAATTAATGCAACTAATGGATTCGCTTTTATAGTTAGTTGTAGAGACGGGGTACTATTGTGCCACATTAAATAAATATGATGGGTTATGCATTCGTAGTGTCCGGATCTCGCTTTCTCGTGGAAGAAGCGCGAGCAAGATGCTCGCACTACGCTAACCCAACAAAATTAATGCGATCGAGTACGACTATTTCTCCAGATTTAGTGTAATAGTGCAAAAACTTAGAAAAACTTAGTTTCAAATGCGATTATCCTATTTACAGCCAATTCCTAACCCTTAATTTATAATCCGAAATCTAAAATCCTACAACTCATAACTCCTAACTCATAACTCCCAAATCCATGATCGCCGACACCCCAAACTTAATTCGCGCCGTCACCGAGGCTGATTCGCCACTCGGAATGGTGTCGGCAGTAAACAACTTAGTAGCAGTAAAAGACACGGCAGCAATTCCCACTTTGATTGCCGTATTTGGATATAACAATCCCGCCGCCGCAGTAATAGCTGTTAAAGGGTTAACAGAGTTTGGAGAAATAGCCGTACCGCAACTGCTCGAACAAATTGATGATTATAACTATGGCGCACGAGCTTATTCAATTCGCACCTTAGCGGCGATCGCTCACCCCGATGCCTTAGACTTATTATTAGAAGCCGCCGAAACAGACTTTGCTCCTAGCGTGCGTCGGGCTGCTGCCAAAGGGCTGGGCTGCTTAGAGTGGCACAAATTGGATGAAAATGAAAGGGCGATCGCGCAACGAAAAGCACTTTCCACCCTGCTTTCAATTACTCAAGATGCAGACTGGGCAATTCGCTATGCTGCTGTTGTTGGTTTACAGGAGTTAGCAAAAATTCCGAGTTTACACCAGGAAATTGCAGCAAAATTTGCTCAAATGCGTGCAAGCGATGCTGAAGCAGCCGTTCGCGCCCGTGTAGTTTTAGCGACACAGCAAGTCGCCAGTTAATAAAAAGCCCCTGAAATTAGCGTTTCTATTGGGGGGGTTGGGGGGATTCCTACAGATGTCCAATTACATAAAATAATACTTATGTCAATCCCAGTACTTGATTATAAACCCAGTTCTCAAAATCAGCGTGTCGAAGGTTATGAAGTGCCTAGCGAAGACACGCCAGTAATGTATAGATTGACAGATGCCACCTCAGACCAAGATATTGATGAAATCATCTGGGCTGGTTATCGTCAAATTTTCAGCGAACACTTGATATTACAGACATATCGCCAACCCTATCTAGAATCGCAAATGCGGAATCGGGCGATCGACGTGCGCGATTTCATCCGAGGTTTAGGAAAGACAGACGTTTACCGGGAAGAAGTAGCAGAAACCAACTCCAACTACCGCTTAGTTGATATCAGCTTCAAGCGGTTTTTAGGGCGTGCAACCTACAACAAAAAAGAGCAAATAGCTTGGTCAATTATTATTGCCACCAAAGGTTTGCATGGATTTATCGATGCTTTAGTAGATAGCGACGAGTACCGCCAGAACTTCGGTAACGACATCGTACCCTACCAGCGTCGCCGTTACGAAGGCAGACCATTTAACTTAGTAAATCCCCGTTACGGTGCAGACTTCCGCAACCGTCTGTCTATGCGGAATTATGGAGGTGGTTCTTACTACACCGCTCGGACATCGGGAGGTTACGCAACCGGAGAAGAAATTCGTAAAGTCATTCCCAGCAACTTTATGTCAATGGCTGGCAGTATTAAAACCGACGAACGGAACTATCAAAGAACCATTGCCAGAGTAACTTCTCAAATCAAAAACATGGAGATTCCCGACATGACACGCGAATCTAACACATCCCAACCCAGCGTCAAACCTACAGAAGTTGCTTTACCCTACCGCTACGTACCCGGTAGGAAGACTACTTAAAGAGATGGGGAGATGGGGGGGATGGGGAGATAGGGGAGATGGGGAGAAAAGGGGATGGGGAGATAATTCTTAACTCCTCACTCCTCATTCCTAACTCCTAACTCCTCATTCCTAACCTTTGACCTTTAACCTTTAACCTTTAACCTATTCTTAGAAAATCATGTCAATTCCACTATTAGAATACAAACCCAGTTCTCAAAACCAGCGTGTTGATGGTTATGAAGTTCCCAGCGAGGATACACCTAGAATTTATCGTTTGGAAGATTCTCCTAACTATGACGAGATTCAGGAATTAATTTGGGCTGGATATCGCCAAGTATTCAGCGAACACGAAATACTCAAGTTTTACCGTCAAGAGAATTTAGAATCTCAGTTGAAGAATCGGGCGATTACCGTGCGCGATTTTATCCGGGGTTTGGCGAAGTCAGAATCATTTCGACGTTTGGTAGTTGAAACAAACTCCAACTATCGCGTGATCGAAATTTGTCTCAAACGTCTTTTAGGACGTGCGCCTTACAATAAAGAAGAAGAAATTGCTTGGTCAATTAAGATTGCTACCTTGGGTTGGGGTAACTTCGTTGATGCTTTGATTGATTCGGAAGAATATCAAACTAACTTTGGAGAAAATACGGTTCCCTACCAACGCCGTCGCTATAAAGGTAGACCATTTAATTTAGTAACGCCTCGCTACGCCGACTATTGGCGCGATAAGCAAGAAGATAGTCGTTACAAATGGGGCGATATCAATAATTTCATGGATATGGCGCGTTCAGCCTCCATTGAAATTGTGACTCATAAGCCAGTTAGCACCGCTAACATCGAAATTCCCGACATGACAAAAGAAAGTAAACCCGAAGGAATTCCGGTTTCTATTAGTCCTACACCTAGTTTCCCCTTGAGATAATTATTTACTTTGACCGTCATAAGGGAAAATAAATAATAAGGGCTTAATCCTGCAACTGTTTCGTTGAAACACTTAATAAAATCAGAGGATAATTGCAAATGGTATTGCCATTACTTCAATACAAACCCACCACTCAAAATCAAAGAGTCAAAAGCTTTGGTAAAGCCGACCAAAACGAAGATACACCATATATCTATCGTTTAGAAGACGTAAGTGACTACACCGATATTCAAAACATCATTTGGGCAGGATATCGTCAAGTTTTCAGCGAACATGAAATTCTAAATTTTAACCGCCAAAAGAATTTAGAATCTCAGTTGAAAAACGGTTCTATTACAACACGCGACTTTATTCGTGGTTTAGCCCAGTCTGAAGCTTTTTACCGCGTAGTAGTCGAAGTTAACAACAACTACCGCTTAGTAGATATCTGTCTCAGACGTTTATTAGGACGTGCGGCTTACAATAAAGACGAAGAAATTGCTTGGTCAATTAAAATTGCGACTTTAGGTTTCAACGGCTTTGTTAATGCCCTCGTCGATAGCGAAGAATATAGCGATAGCTTCGGCGATAACACCGTACCTTACCAGCGCAAACGCATGGAAGGTCGTCCTTTTAACTTGGTAACTCCTCGTTACGACGAAGACTTCCAAGAAACCGCTGGAACCGTCAAAACCGATTGGCGCTTTACCTTGGATAAATTCTACTCCGAGAAAGCTAAAAACCAGCGACTCTCTGAAGGCGACCCCCGTAAATATGCTGACATGGCTGCTTCTGTTAGCAACAAAGGCAACTACGCTCAAAGCATCAAGGCTTCTAGTCTAGATTACCTAAACTTAGTGCCTTCTCGTGGAGGCGGCAAACGCTTCTAAGTTCTTAATTTCAGTCAATTCCAAAAATTTAATAACACCTTTATACTGGGTTTAATTTTTGTCTTAATACAGCAGTTATTTAGTAATTTATTTGTTAAATAGCTGTTGCGTTAGATAAAAGTTAAACCCAGTAGTTTTTCAATTATCAATTATCAAATTTCCATTGTAGGGTGTCCTGCGGCACGATCGTAACGCGACTAGCGAGCAAGATGCTCGCACTACCAAAAGTAATTGGAAACACTATAAAATCTAATATCATTACTCAAAAAAATGTATAACATCGAAATAAATGATTTAACTACAAAAGACACGGATAATGTTATTGAAATCTTTTCAACTGCCTTTGAAAACTATCCACTCATGGAATTCATCTTTGGCGACTCATATAAACAATCGATAAAACACCTGATACAATTTATTTGCGATCGGGCATCTGAAGGTAATAGCTTTCTTGTTGGTGCTTTTCTAAAGAAAAAATTACAAGGAGTTGCTTCTATAACTCCCGCACAAAACGGAAAAAACGATCGCAATATTGAAAGTACAAAAACAGCTTCAGAAGAAAAATTTGCAACGGCAATTGGAGAGAAGCTAGTCAGGCGAATAGAAGCATATTATAATATTAAAAAGGCAAATGAACCTTCTTCTCCTCACTTCTACATCAATACCTTTGCCGTACATCCGCAAAGTCAAGGAAAAGGTATAGGTAGCGCAATTCTTTCACAAGTACATCATATGTCAGAACAACATTCTGATTCTCAAGGTGTTGCTCTTGATACTCAAACACAAAAAAATGTAGGCTATTATCAACGTTTTGGTTATGGTGTTTTTAATACAGTGCAATTAGAAAACGTAAAAAATTGGTTTATGTTTCGACCTAATTAAATCAGGTTAAAGGTTAAAGGTCAAAGGTTAAAGGTTAAAGCTTAAAGGTCAAAGGTCAAAGGTTAAAGGTCAAAGGTTAAAGGTTAAAATTTCTTTTTAAGAATATTGTAATGCATCGGAAAACTATGCAAATCATCTAGATTCTTATATGTTATGTCAAATTCTCATCAAATTAAAGATAAATTATTCCAGGATTGGTGGCAATTACTGCAAAGTTTCGATATTAATCAAGCTGCTGCGGAAAAAACTTTTACTCAAATAGTTGAAAGTTACTCAAGTCCAAATCGCTACTATCATACTTTAGAACACATCGATCGCGTTTTAGAAGTAATTCAAACCTTAGAATCTCAAACTCAAAATTTGGAAACCAAATCTGTTCAATTTGCTGCTTGGTTTCACGATATAGTTTACGACACATCTTCAAAAGATAACGAAGAAAAAAGTGGCGATCGCGCTGTTAAAGTTCTTTCATCGTTATCAATTCCATCTAATGTTATTAAAAACGTTAAAAGTCTAATTTTAGCAACCAAAAATCATCAAGCCAAAACTTGCGTTACGCGGAGCGTCAAGCCTCCGGCTTATCGCAACGCTCAAGTATTATTAGATGCAGATTTGGCTATTTTGGCTAGCAATCCCGATGGATACAGTAAATATACTCAGGAGGCAATTGTCAAGAATACATCTGGGTCCCGGAAGCAAAATACATTGCAGCTAGAAAACGAATATTGCAAAAATTCTTACAGCGCGAAAATATTTACTTTACTCCATTAATGCAGCAGACAAAAGAGAAAATTGCACGAAATAATCTGGAAACAGAAATAGAAATCAGGTTAAAGGTTAAAGGTTAAATTACTCCTAATTCCTAACTCTTAACTCCTAATTTCTAACTCAATAAGGTTACTGAGCTTGTCGAAGTACTCATAATTTCTAATTCCTAACTCCTAACAATAAATCTGTCAAACTATCTGTTAAACGATGACTTTCCATTGGTAAAATATCCGCACCGTGCATCATTTTTTGAGTCATTACAAAGTGAACTAGCGAACCAATGATAATTCTTGCTGTAGCTTCTGGATCGGATATATTAAGTTCGGGATGAGATAATAAATAATTGTGAAGAGTATCTACAGCAGGCTTTACCAAACTCGTAACACAAAATTGAGCCATTTCTGGAAAACGCCCCGATTCTCCAATTAATACCCGCATAAATGCCATATACTCGTCATCGAGGAGCATCTCATTTAATGCTTTAACTACTAGCTCGTGCAGTACAACTTTTGGTTCTCCAACTAAATCCTCAGTTCCAAAAACCGATTGAAATCTTTCTTTTGCTAATCTTTCTACCAGCGCTTTAAAAAGTCCTTGTTTATCTTGAAAGTAGCTGTAGACAGTTGCTTTAGAAACACCTCCCGACGCTGCTACTTTATCCATACTTGTTTCAGCGTAACCATGTACCAAAAATTCCTGCATCGCTCCTTGCAGAATTTGTTCTACTTTATCTTTGGGATTTTGGGTGTAAGTTTCACTAAGTTTCAATAGTTTCATTTTTGACCTATTTTTAGTTGAGCGATCGCCAAGGCATAAAGTAAAAACAAACGGAACGGAAAACTATACAAAGTAGGCATACATACTTAACATAAAATATTGGTTTCTATAGTTCCTCTATTTACTAAAAATATGTATGTTTTCCGCATAAAACCGTTATAGATTTGCTGTCAAAAGTAGGCTAAGTTTATACTTACCCGATCGTGCATCCGTGAAGCCTATCAGAAGCAAAACTAAACTAAACTAGTCGGTTTAGTTTAATTGTATTATAAATAAGAAATAATAAAAATTCAGTATTTCTTGGGATGCCATGCAAGATAACCTTAGATTAGACAACTCACAGTCTCCAGAAGTTTCTCGCTCGTCGCGGTTAATAGTGACGGTAGCGGCTTTTGCGATGGGTGGAGCCAGTATTTACACGCTGCAAAAGTTTAAAGGTGGAGAGGTAGCACAAAAACCGCAAACACCAATTCCAGCAATTCCACAGATAGAAACGGTGACGGCGCTGGGAAGACTCGAACCTAAAGGAGAAGTAATTCAGCTATCTGCACCGGCGATGGGAGCAGAAGGAAGTCGAGTTGAGCAGCTGCTGGTAAGGGAAGGAGATAAAGTCCAAACAGATCAGGTAATAGCGATTTTAGATAGTCGCGATCGCCTGATGGCTGCTTTGAAAGAAGCGAAAGAAAACGTAAGAGTTGCTCAGGCAAATCTGAAGAAGGTAAAAGCAGGTGCGAAATCAGGAGACATCGACGCACAAAAAGCTGCTGTTGCTCGTTTACAGGCGGAAAAAACCACCGAAATTAAAGCGCAGCAAGCAGCCGTCAATCGTTTACAAGTTGAAAAAAGTACTGAGACTAAAGCTCAACAAGCAGCAGTTGCTCGTTTGCAAGCTGAAAGAGCTAGAGAAATAGAAGCGCAAAGAGCAACTATTGCTCGTTTAGAGGCACAGTTAGAAAATGCTCGCTTAGAAAATCAGCGTTATCAAGGATTGTATAAAGCAGGAGCTATTTCAATATCTTTAAGGGATACCAAGAATCTAGTTTTACAAACAGCAACAGAGCAGTTAGCGGAAGCTAGAGCAAATCTACAGTTGATTAAAGCTTCTAAAGAACAGCAATTAGCAGAAGCACAAGCGAATTTAGAACGCATTCAATCATCTAAAGAGCAGCAAGTAGCAGAAGCAAAAGCTAATTTAGAGCGGATTCAATCATCTTTAGAACAACAGATAAATCAAGGTAAAGCAACATTAGAAAGCGTTACAGAAGTTCGTCCCGTAGATGTATTAGTTGCTCAATCAGAAGTTAACCGTGCTGTAGCGGCGATGAATCGAGCAGAGGCAGATTTAAAACAAGCTTACGTGCGTTCTCCTCAAGCAGGTCAAATATTTGACATTAATACTCGTCCTGGAGAAAAAGTTTCCGACAAAGGAATAGTCGAGATCGGTCAAACCAGCACTATGTACGCAATAGTAGAAGTCTACCAAAGCGACGTTAACAAAATACGTTTGGGACAAGAAGTAGAACTTTTAGCTGATGCAGTACCGGGTAAATTGAAGGGTATTGTGGATCGAATTGGCTTGCAGGTATTGCGGCAAAATGTAGTTAATAGCGATCCATCAACAAATATAGATTCCAGAGTCATAGAAGTTCACGTGCGATTAGACGATGAATCCAGCGAAAAAGCAGCGAGATTTACTAATTTACAGGTAAGAGCAGTTGTTGAAATTTAAAATCAAAGGTTAAAGGTTAAAGGTTAAAGGTTAAAGGTTAAAGGTTAAAGGTTAAAGGTTATAGGTTAAAGGTTAAAACTTTTAATTACTAACTCCTAACTCCTAACTCTTAACTCCTAACTCTTTACAATGCCCGATGCCCAATATTTATCAAAAATATAAAATTATTATGATTGGATTTATCCAACAATTACAACGACGAACTCCTTTAGGTTGGTTACAATTAACTCGTCAAAAAGGACGTTTATTAGTAGCTTTATCGGGTGTTGCTTTTGCGGATTTGCTGATGTTGATGCAGCTTGGTTTCCAAAGTGCATTATTTAACAGCGCTACTCGCTTGCATGATAGTTTGAGGGCAGATTTAGTATTGATGAGTCCGCAAGCACTTAACTTACAAGATTTGTCTACCTTTACTCGGCGGCGACTATATCAAGCAATGGATGTACCCGGAGTTGCTACGGCAGAACCAATGTATAACAGTCTTGTGACTTGGAGAAATCCCCAAACTCGTCTGAAGACACAAGTAATGATTATCGGATTTAATCCCGATAAACCGGCGTTTGATTTACCAGAAGTTAATCAAAATATTGATGCAATTAAGTTACCAGATACCATTTTATTTGACGAAGCAACTAGAGGAACATATGACAAAGTAATTGCTCAAATTAAGCAAGGTCAAACTGTTACAACAGAAGTCAGAGGACGAACAATGACTATTGCTGATGTGTTTAAAGTCGGAGCTTCTTTTGCCGCCGATGGTACTTTAATGACCAGCGATCAAAACTTTTTAAGACTATTTTCCGGACAAGATTCGGGAAGCGCAAATTTAGGTTTAATTCGTTTAAAACCAGGTTACGAACCTGAAAAAGTTGCAGAGCAATTAAAATATCATTTAAGAAATGCTGATGATATTAAAGTATTAACTAAAGAAGAATTTATTGAGTTTGAAAAAGCTTACTGGCAAACCAATACTCCCATCGGATTTATTTTCAGTTTAGGTGCAATGATGGGTTTCATCGTGGGAATAATTATTGTTTATCAAGTACTTTCCACCGATGTTAACGCTCATATAAAAGAATACGCTACTTTCAAAGCGATGGGATATAAAAATTTCTTTTTATTAAGCGTAGTTTTTGAAGAAGCGATAATTCTAGCTGTATTAGGTTTTATTCCTGGGGCTGCAATTTCAACCGGACTCTACGCACTTACCCGCAATGCAACCAATTTACCGCTTTACATGACCGTAGCGCGAGTAATTCAAGTACAGGTAATGACTATTATTATGTGTGTTATTTCCGGTGCTGTAGCTACTCGTAAAGTTCAATCCGCAGATCCAGCAGATATGTTTTAACAAGGGAATTGGGGATTGGGCATTGGGCATTGGGAATTGGGAATTGGGCATTGGGCATTGGGCATTGGGCATTGGGCATTGGGCATTGAGCATTGAGCATTGGGGATTGGTAAGCTGCCATGCATTTAATTTGTATTTGGCTAGCGGGCAAGATGCCCGCACTACAATCATTTGATGTTTTCGTCTATAACTCCTAACTCTTAACTCTTAACTCTTAACTCTTAACTCTTAACTCTTAACTCTTAACTCTTAACTCTCAACTCCTAATTCTTAACTCCTAATTCTTAACTCCTAATTCTTAACTCTTAACTCCTAACAACTGATAATTGATAATTAATAATTGATAATTGATAATTGATAATTGATATGAATTCTGTTATTTCTGTTCGTAATCTGAATCATTTTTTCGGAAAAGGTCAACTTCGTAAACAGGTATTATTTGATATTAGTTTAGAAATAAATGCTGGTGATATTATTATTATGACTGGTCCTTCTGGTTCTGGTAAAACTACGCTGCTTACTTTGATAGGTGGGTTGCGATCGGCACAGGAAGGAGGTTTGCAGGTGTTGGGAAAAGAACTTTGTGGTGCTAAACCTAAACAATTAGTACGAGCGCGACGCAATAACGGTTATATTTTTCAGGCACATAATTTACATGAAAGTTTGACGGCAGTACAGAATGTCCGAATGGGCTTGGAAGTACATGGAAATATTTCACCTAAAGAAATGCATACCCGTTCGGTTGATATGCTCGATTTAGTTGGCTTGGGTAATCGGATAAATTATTACCCAGATGATTTATCTGGTGGGCAAAAACAAAGAGTGGCGATCGCCAGAGCTTTGGTAAGTCATCCCAAGATTGTATTAGCAGATGAACCAACTGCGGCGCTTGATAAAAAATCTGGTCGAGATGTGGTGAATTTAATGCAAGGCTTGGCGAAGGAACAAGGCTGTACGATTTTGTTAGTAACTCATGATAATCGTATTTTGGATATAGCCGATCGCATTATATATATGGAAGATGGTAAGTTAGCTAAAAATCCTGTAGAAGCTGATATCCCTACAGTTGTTGTGGGTGAGTGAAATCTCAGATAACTCTTACCAAAATCTCAGTTTCCACTCAGCAGTTATTCATGGCGATCGCCGATATTAATTATTAAGCAAAGGGGAACTGCATAATCGCTCTTCTTTAATCCCTAACTAATTAATGTCCTTACAAACCATTTTAACTGCGGAGATATTAAATCATGAATTTCATCAAAGCTTCGACTATGTTCGTATTTATCTATTTAGCAATTCTTTTGTCCGTCAATAAAACTACAGCTAATAAATTTTTTGATTTTGTATTTACTTATTAATTATTAAATACTCAAATTAAAAGAGACTTCGCGATCGCAAAGTCTCTACATTAATTTATTCTTATCTCTTGCTAGAAATTAAATATTAGTATTTAACAAGGTGGAGGATATCGCGAACTACACTATATCCAGCCAAATCCCATGCTAAGTAAGCTACAAAACCAATCATTGCTAAACGTCCGTTCCATAATTCAGCTTGAGGATTGAAGCCAAAAAGAAAAGCGTTGCGGTCTTTGCCGTTGTATGCAGGTGCTACTGGTGGTAAATCGGTTTTTGTTGGAGTTTGCATAATTAATAATTGCGGTTGTATTTGTTTCTTGTTTCTAATTTAACGATTCACAGAAAAATCTGTTTCCCTCTAAAGGCACAAACTCGTTACATTTCTTTACGCTGATAAATCTACCTAAAGAGGGTGATAAAAAGTTTAATTATGAACATATGTTAAGAAAAGGTGACTTGATGCTTAAGAAATGATATTTAAATATTGCCGCTTCATATATTGTTATTGTTAAAAATAAAATGCAAACAAGTCGTACCATTGCTTTCATAAGTTTAAAATAGTAAGTATTTAAGTAGAACCTAGAAATTTTACTGCTTAGTTAATTACAGGTAATAAAGCATTATCAAAAAACTTCTATCTAACGCTGGAGGCAGTTGAAGGGATTTTTCTCACTTGAGAGGGATGCTTTGAAGGTCTATATTGCTGGATTCTAAGCTCAAGAGACGGGTATTGCATGAATAAGCAAAGTTAATTTTTGCATTATTTTAAGTTTTTGTTCTCCCCACACCAAAAGTTAACCTAGAGGAAGTTATTAGGATGATTGAAAGTACGCATATAACGCTTTTGCTATCTAAGTCTATGACTTGGATAGCTCAAGCTCCGATTTTAGTAGAACCACCGCAGCCGATATCGCCAGCAGAAGCTTCCGTTGCTTTTTCCGGACCGAAGTTTTTTATCGCTTTGATTTCCGGTATTATCCTAGCTTTTGCCATTCAGTTGGTATTAACAAATCTTGCGGTGGCTGCTGGTATTTCTTTTTTAGGTAGCTCATCCAATTCGGATTCGGGTTCAAATCATAATCATAATCACGATCGTAATGACCATAGTGATTTAGGTAGTACGATTAGCAAAATTGGTACTGCTGTCGGCTTAGGTACGCTGATTTCGGTAACACTTTCCCTTTTTATTGCTTGTTTCCTAGCGGTAAAACTCAGCTTACTGCTTTTTAATTTAGGCATGGGCGCGATTTTAGGTTTGGTAATTTGGGCAGCGTACTTTTGTCTGCTGGTGTGGGTAAGTTCGACAACGGTAGGTTCTTTAATTGGTAATGTTGTTAATGCAGCAACTTCTGGATTGCAGACAATTATGGGAACGGCTACCGCTGCTTTAGGAGCAAAAGCCGTCAACAGACAAGTTGTAGCCACAGCAGAAGCCGCAGCCTCGGCTGTACGTAACGAGATCGGTAATGCGATCGATCCTGAAAGCATCAAGGAAAATTTAGAAGATTATTTAGATACGATACGTCCTAAAGAATTGGACGTGCAGTCTATACGTAAAGAATTTGAAAGTCTACTTTCAGATGCATCACTTCAGTCGGTTGCAGGTGCGGCAGAACTGCGTAATATTGATAAACAAAAGTTCATAGAATTAGTTAGCAGTCGTACCGATCTTTCCAAAAAAGAAGTTAGACGCATTGCCGATACTTTGTATGATGTTTGGAAGCAGACGGTAGGCTCATCTCAAGGTAGTTCGGGTAGTGGTGGCAACGGTTTGGGTGATTTGGTTGACTATCTTAAAACTGTTACACCCGGACAAAGCAAAACCAAGGAACTCGAAGCTAAGTTAGATCGAGTTATGAGCGAAATGCGTTCCCAAAATCAAAGTGGGAATGCGGGACAATCATCACAAGGACAATCGGCAGGTCCGGTTCAGCAAACGATACAGCAAGCTTTGACAACTCTCGGTGGTGTAGTCATGGGAAGGGCTGACCTTTCCGACTTGGATGTGGAAAAAATTCTTAGCACCATTACCAGCGCTAAAGATAAAGCCACCGAACAAGCAGATAAGATGGGACTTCCCACACCATCGCAGTCTTACAGTACGATTCGCGCCGATGTGGAGCATTATCTGCATAATACCTATGCTTGGCAATTTGGTAACGAAAAAGTTGAGCAGGAATTTCGCGACGTAATTTACGATCCCGCAGCAGATCCCGGTACGGTACGTCGTGAGTTAGAAAAGCTCGATCGCAGCGATTTTGTCAGCATTCTCAAACAGCGGGGTTTACTAACTCAAAGGGAGATCAAGCAAATCGCCGATCGCTTGGAAATGGTTCGTAAAGCTGTCTTGGTACAGGCAAGGGCTGAGGAAGAAAAAGAAATAGTTGAAGATTTGCAGCGTCGGGTAGAAAGCTATCTTTTAGTAACTCCGAAATCAAACTTGAGTGCTGAAGGAATCAAGCAAGAATTCAAACCGATTCTGGAAGATTCCGATGCAGATTACGAAACCTTAGCCATGCGCTTGTCTCGATTTGAACGGGGACAAATGCGTTCGATTCTTGCACAGCGTAACGATATTTCCTCCGGAGAAATTGACCCGATTCTCGATGAATTAGAAAAGCAGCGCGACGAAGCTTTAGTTGAGTCCAAAGGACTTGCAGATCAAGCCAAGTATCAAGCAGAAAGCCTGTGGTTGAATTTAGAATCATATCTGCGTAACACGGGTAAAGGCGAACTCAACCCGGATGCAATTCGCGGTGAGTTGAAAACTTTATTAGAAGATCCCCAAGCCGGAATGTCAGCAATTCGGTCGCGGTTGTCACGTTTTGACCGCGATACTTTGGTACAGTTGCTCAATCAACGCCAAGATTTGAGTGAAGACCAAATTAATGAAACCATTGATACCGTAGAACATTCTTGGAATAGCGTTCGTCACGCACCCGGCAAGATTGTAGATAAAGCCAAAGCCCAGTACGACGACGTAACCACCACAATTGCAGATTATTTACGCAGTACTGGTAAATCCGAACTTAACCCCGATGGTATTCAACGGGACATTAATAAACTGTTTGAGAATCCCCAAGAAGGTGCCGTTGCATTACGTCGTAGATTGTCGCAAGTTGATAGAGACACCTTAGTAAAACTACTGAGCCAGCGACAAGACATGAGTGAAAATGAAGTTAACCAAGTCATCGACTCGGTACAATCTTCAATTCGTCAAGTCATCCGTGCGCCCCGACGCATGATTACACGTACTCAAGAAAGAGCGCAAGGCTTCCAAACATATTTAGAAGAATACCTCCGGGGAACTGGCAAACAAGAACTCAATCCAGAAGGTATTAAGCGCGACCTAAATCTGTTGTTAAACGATCCGCGAGTCGGAATAGATAGCTTAGGCGATCGCCTTTCTCACTTCGATCGTTCTACAATTGCCGCTTTACTGAAAATTCGCGGAGATATGAGCAACCAGGAAGCAGAGCAAATTGCCGATAGCATCATGTCAGTGCGCGAGCAATTTGTTGCTCAAGTAAGAGGTATTGAGCGGCGGATTCAAGATACAATAGATGGAGTATTCGACAATATTCGCAATTATTTAAACGGGCTGGAACGTCCCGAACTCAACTACGATGGCATCAAGCGCGATGTTCGCGAACTGTTTCACGATCCCCAAGCCGGATTTGATGCATTACGCGGTAGGTTATCATCTTTCAATCGGGAAACCTATGTAGCGTTAATGAGTTCTCGCGATGATATTTCCGAAGATGACGCGAACAAAGTCATCGATCAAATCGAGAATGCGCGTAACACCGTATTAAGAAGAGCCGAAAGAATCCAAGAAGAAGCACAGCGACGCTTGGAAGAAGTTAAACACCAAGCCCAGAAACAAGCCGAAGAAACCCGTAAAGCAGCAGCATCCGCAGCTTGGTGGTTATTTGGAACAGCAGTTGTCTCCGGTTTATTCTCCGCGATCGCAGGAGCCTTAGCTGTAGCAAGTAATGTACCTTTGGATTAATTTAAATCAATTCAAATTGTCTTCGCTAAATTATTAAGCCTCTCACAATGAGAGGTTTTTTTTTGCAGTTAGCAGTTAGCTAAAATTCATAAAATACTAAGATAAGTTTGCTCGGAATTCATTGGTAAAACTTTTAACTTACGATTTCTTAAATCTGGTTCTAAACCTAAAACTTCCATTGGCGTTACACCTAATAAAGCAAAGGAAACCTGACTTAGCTCCAAACAATCAAAAGTACCTCGACGATTTTCCACACATAAATCAACATCTCGAAAAATCCGTCCCTTTTGAACTCCAACGCTATCTACTCTTGCTTCTCCCCCTTCAACTAAACCTAATTGAGAAATTACAGCAGAAGGCAAACACAGTAAAGTAGCCCCCGTATCGACTAAAACATCAGTCAAAATACTTGTTCGTACTTCTTCTGGAGTAATAAAACCTCGTTCAGCCAAAACTTGGTCAATTCTATTTGTAACGGTAAGAGTAGCAATTACTTGCCCCATCTGTTTTCCCTGAAGATTTGGCAGTATTAGTTTACCCATATTTATTTACCTCTACCAAATTCTTCAACTTGAGAAACCGATAAATTCGTTAATCTCGCTACCTCTTCTACCGCCATTCCTTGCTGCAATAAATTAACAGCAACTTGTTTTAATTGAGATTCTGCAAGTTCCGCACGCTGTCTTTGTTGTTCGGCAAGCTGTCTTTGTTGTTCTGCGCGTCGTCTTTCAAGTTCGGCACGTCGTTTTTCTTGCTCGGCTATATCCTCAGAAGTTGGTAATAACTCACCTTCCATTGTCACCCAACGCAACCAAACTGCTTCAACACCTTTATAAATTCCTTGCCAACGTGTTAAAGCTAAACCCAAAGATTGACTTACCAGTTGATTTTGAGTATTTACAGCTATAGTTTGATATACTCCATGTTGCATGGAAAAACCAGCCCAATCATCCGGGTTAAAAGGATCGAACCAGAAATATTCAGGTACGCGCATTTGGTTTTGATAAATCAACTTCTTCTCATTTTTATCTCGTGCGGCAGTACTTTCCGATAACAACTCAATCACCACATCAGGAGCTTTTCCTTCTTCCCAAACCACCCAAGAAAGTCGTTCTTTTTTAGGTACTCCTAACACCGCAAAAAAATCGGGTCCCCGGAAATCTTGGGTTCTAATTTGTGCCAAACTAAAATACACAAACATATTACCGCCCACATACCCATCATTTCGCATCGCCAACCAAGGTGATAGAGTATCAATGAGCATATCCATCTGAAGTTTATGCCGTTGAGTTTCCATTGGTACACCATCATCACAAGGAAGTTCGTATTGTGTTGGGGGTGGTGTACTTTCCTCAGATACTGTAATTTCTGACATGGCTGCAAGCAACGAAGCTAATCTATAACACCTTTATTCTATTCATATAAGAATGCGAGCCTTGCTAGAATCTTGCTTTTTCCTCCCCGGCTTTATGATTAGCTAATTGAGCGAGAGGGGAGAGGGGGAAGAAATTTTATAGATAATCCCCAGGACCGACACGGGAATAATTAAAAAAAAATATAAATTTAATTAGTGAGAGAAAAATGTCCGCGATGTGAGATAATTAATAATAGATAAGAGATAATTTTTTGATAATGGGAATCTGTGCCAAATTAAAAAAACCGCCAATATTCCCATTATCAAAAAGTGTCTTTATATAAATAATCGTATCAGATAAGGGTTGCCATTAAAAATTTTTTTTCGAGTAGTAATAAAAAAAAAATGGCGATCGGGTTGAAGAAAGTGGAGCGATCGCAAAAACAGATATCATCATAATCTCATAACTACCATCCAAGCGACACCAATAAATAAACCAGCACCATGCGCTAAATAACCCGTACCGATGGGATTGACACCACCCTGAATATTTAAACTGCCAATACCGTAAGACAATTGTTGCACAAACCACCAGAAACAATAGAAAAAAGCGGGTAGTTCGACGGGGATATATAAAATTACCAAAGGTAAAATAGAGTCAATTTTTACTTTAGGAAACTTATAAATATATGCTCCTAAAACAGATGCGATCGCACCATTCGCACCAATCAAAGGTAGCATTAAACCCGGTTCGGCAACAATCTGCACTATCCCAGTCAAAAAGCCGCAAAATAGATAAAATAATAAAAAACGTCCGCTACCAACAATTTTCTCGAAAGTATTGCCAAAAACCCACAAAAATATTAAATTACCTATAATTTGGCTGTAGCTACCATGAATAAACATCCCTGAAAAGATTGATAAAGAACGCCAAAATACAATTAACCAAGCCGCCGGATTTCCCGCGATCGCACTACTAAAAGCCGTACTAATTTGTTCGGGAATCAAACCCCAACTATTGACAAAATTAGTTAATTCACCACTAAACTCTAATTTTATTTCCCATACAAACAAAGCAATATTTATACCAATCAAAAACCAAACTACTAACGGTTTTTTATTAGTTGAAAGAAAAATTTTATCGCCAATAGGAATCATAAAAGAGTTAGGAGTTATGAGTTAGGAGTTAAGAATTAGAAGAAGATGATAAGCCAGTCAGACGCAACTAAGAACTAATTCCTGATACTGATATGGCAAGATTGAAATCAGAAAGTACTGCGATAAACAAGGTAAGCCAGATGTTGGGAAATACACTTGTTGGAAGATACGAAATAATTAGCAATTTGGGAGGTGGGGGATTTGGTGAAACCTTTGTAGCTTACGATACGCATTTACCGGGTTCTCCTAAATGTGTTGTCAAAAAACTGAAGCCGCAAGCAACCGATCCCGTTACATTACAAACGGCAAGACGCTTATTCGATACCGAAGCTCAGGTTTTGTATAAGTTAGGAATACACGAACATATTCCCCAACTTTTAGCTTATTTCGAGGAAAATCAAGAATTTTATCTGGTACAGGAATATATTAACGGGCATGATTTAAACGAAGAAATAAAGCCTGGAGAACCTATAAGTCAAGATCGAGTTATTTCCCTTTTACAAGAGATACTAGAAATCTTAGAATTTGTCCATCAGCAAAAGGTAATTCATCGCGATATTAATCCCCGAAATATCCTCAGACACGAGAATGGTAAATTGGTTTTAATTGATTTTGGTGCGGTTAAACAAATTACTACTCAAATAGTTTCCCCGAAAAATCAAACACAAATTACCGTAGCTATTGGTACTCCCGGATACATTCCTAGCGAACAAGCACAGGGAGAGCCAAGATTTAGTAGTGATATTTATGCTTTGGGGATAATGAGTATTAGCGCCCTTACGGGGTTGTCTCCAGAAGAATTGGAAAAGGATGACGATACTAACGAAATTGTCTGGCAAAAACACGCTAAAGTCAGTCCTGAGTTTGCTGAAATTTTAGATAAAATGGTGCGTTATGATTTTCGAGTGCGTTATGCTTCGGCAACTCAAACATTAGAAGCTTTAAAAAATTTAAATCAGCAATCGAATGGCACGATGGTATTGAATATTGCGCCTTACCCCCCAACTCCAAAGCCTCGTAATCAGATAAAAGTAAAAAAATTATTTATCAAAGCTTTTATGGCGATGTTGTTAACCGGGATTGGGGCAACGGCATCTATATTTATTATTAACAGTATTAATTCTGCTAACGCTGGCGATCTATATAAAAAAGCTAATACATTTTATGAATTACAGCGCTATCAAGACGCGCTTTCTAATTATAAAAAAGCATTAGAAATTAAACCAGAATACGCTCAAGCATGGAATGGACAAGCCAAAGCACTATATGAGTTAAACTCACACCAAGAAGCACTCTGGGCATACGATAAAGCAATTCAAATTGAACCAAGCTATCAAGATGCTTGGAGTGGAAGAGGTTTTGCATTAAGTAAACTAAAGCGATATCAAGAGGCTATTTACTCTTTTGATAAATCTTTGAAATTACAGCCAGAATCTCCCGACGTTTTGAATGCTAAAGGAGAGGCTTTAAGTAATTTGAAGAGATATGACGAAGCAATAAAATCATACGATCGCGCAGTAGAATTACAGCCAGAGTACGAACAGGCTTGGTATAACAAAGCTTGGGCGTTATATAATTTGAAACGCTATAAAGATGCGCTTTCTACTTACGAACAAGTTATCGATTTAAAGCCGAATAATTCACTCGCTTGGTACAATAGCGGTAATGCTCTAATTAATTTAGATCGTAAGGATGATGCATTTAAAGCTTACTCTAAAGCAGTACAGTACAAACCTAATTTTTACCAAGCTTGGTTATCGAGAGGTAACGTACTGATAAGTTTGCGGCGCTATCCCGACGCGATTGAATCTTTTCAAGAAGTATTAAAATATAATCCTAACAACTTTGATGCGTTATACTCTCAAGGTTGGGCGCTGCATCAAATTCAACGTTATGAAGAAGCAGTTGCATCTTACGACAAAGCGATCGCACTACGCCGAAACGATTACAAAGTATGGTACAATCGCGGCAATTCGCTTTACAATTTGCAAAAATATCAAGAAGCAATATCGGCTTACAATCGCGCAATTCGCTACAAAAAAGACCATTCCGAAAGCTGGTATAGCAAAGGTAATGCGTTAATTAATTTAGGAAAAGAGAAAGAAGCGATCTACTCTTACGATACGGCAATTAAATATAAACCAGATTACCAAGAAGCAATTAGAGCTAGTAAGAAAATAAAAGAGAAATTAGAAGAAAAAGAGAGAGAGAAATTAGAACAAAATCAAAAAGAGAAGGATAAAGATAAAGTTTCTGGATTTTGGAACATTTTAAGAAGATAACGGGTATTAAATAACGATCGCGATTTTCGGTTGAGCGATCGCACTTCGGGAAACCTCACCTCTCTTCCCCCTCTCCTTCTAATTGCAAAATTGAAAAACCCGTAATCTTCAAGATACCGGGTTACTAATGCGGCATAATTTCTCACGTCTAAGTTAATCTTAATTTGGCGCTTCTTACATTTAATTACGTCTAGCTACTTACAGCTAAATATTGCAAACAACTAACAACCAACTATCGACTTAACCTTTAAAGTATAGCTAGCATTACCGCGAGTTCCACCTACATTAATTGAATATTTACCCGCTTTTAGAAAAACCTGACAATTACTTGCTTCTTGCACATAAACTTCACCATCGCCAACTCTAACTAAATCATATACGGCATTATTTTCCAAAGAAGTGATTACAATATTAAAAGTTTGTTCGGGTGCTACTTCAAGTCTATAAATAACAGATTCACCTCTTACCGCTGCATCTTCTACAATCTCAATCTCTTTTCCTTGAGTAAAGTCTAATAATTTTCCGTAACGGTAACTTAAAAGTTGATCTATCAACTGCTGATTTAATCCTTCCGAAATCATGGCTTGATAAGTTTGCATTCCCACAAATCCATCAGCAGTTAAACCCTGACGTTGCTGAAAGTTTTTTACAACTTGTTCCGTTGCTTTCCCAAAATCACCATCTTCTAAAATTCCGTGGGTACTACCAGAAAGGCGATTTAAAAACTTTTGCAAAATTAAAACATCGCGACTTCCATCACCTTTTTTAAGTGGTAATTTAATCAATTCTGTATCCAACTCCCCAAAGAAATAACTAACTCTGTCTCCATAAGGTACATCATGAACTTGATGGCGATATAAAGCAGCCCAAGTTTGTTTTCCTACAATCCCATCTGCTTGCAAACCCCAATTTTGCTGAAACCAAATTACAGCTTCTTTGGTTTTTCTGCCAAAATATCCATCTATTTTCAAGCTTTGTAAATCGTAATTAGTAAACATCTCTTGAAGTGCTTTGACTTCTTCACCCGTACAACCTTCCCGCAAAACCTCTTTTCGCGATAACCATACATCTTCATCCAGTTGTAAAATCGTTTCTGCATCTACAACTCCATTCGACGGCAGATGATTGTAAGGCTGTTGAAACTTAATTAATGCTGAAGAGGTTTTCGCACCAAAAACGCCATCGATCGCACCAAAATAAAAGTTAAGTTGCTTTAAACCTTCTTGTAATTTTGATACTTTTAATCCAGTTGTGCCTGCTTCAAGAACAATAAAGCTAGTAGTCATAGTACCTTCTACTGTTGTATTTTCTTTTCTTAACTACATACCTCCCTTAAAGTTTCCGGAAATATACGCAGGACAAAAGATACTTTTAAGGTTAAACAGAAAATCAAGAAATCGGGCTTCATTGCTCTTTTTAAGTTTCCGCAAATATACTTAGCTTTTTCCAAAAAATCACAATAAAAAAGCCTCAACTACTAGAGCTAAGGCTTTAAAAATAGCAATGTATTTTTCTGCTTGGAAATAATTACTGGAATTTATCAACAGCACTTTTAAAAGCGTTATTTAAATCATTCCAAGCACTTTCAAAGCCTACTTTCAAATCTTCCCAAGCATCTTCTGAAGCTTTGCCAATTTCATCCAACTTCACTTGTGCTGCATCGCGCTTATTAGACAAATCTTCGATCGCACTATTGTACTCAATTGCAGCATCGGCTTTAGCTTCGGCTGTTTGTGCTTTCATTCGATCGATTTGAGCGTTTAGTTTATCGAGTTGAGCTTTTACTTTCTCTTGGTAAGCTTGTTTTGTTTCCACGATTATCTCCTTATAAAAAGCGCTGAAATTTGAAAGGTTAACCGAATTACGCAAAAGTAGTATAAGGAATTCTAAAATATGATTTCTATGTATTGTTTATACAAACAAGTTGATTTACTTCAAAGTTCTACCTTAATATCTACTTAATTATGCTATTTAAAATACAAATTCAAACTCTTTGACAATATTCCATTTTTTATCTTCATGTTTCAACAGCGTCAACTTCGATGCAGTAAACTCAAAATGCAACTCTCTATTTTCAAATTCCATCCAAGCTGCCTTAAATTTATTCCGCTTTAAATCTTTAAAAGCAACTGTCATGTGAGGAGTAAAACCGCGAGATTTACCAACCTTGTCAACTATCCCCAGATGCTTTTCCAAATAAACCATTAAATCGGCTTGCAAATTCATCAACTCCAAGCTTTTAACTACATCAATGTAGATAACGCGAGGAACAAACGCATTATAACCATTAAGAGTAACTGGTATTGAATCTCTTCCCATAACAAACTTCTGCAAACATTCTTCCAAATCGGTTATTTTATCCGTATTCCATTCAAAAGGAGGTTGTAACGTAATATGGGGTGGTGATTTGAAAGCGTGTTTACTGTCGTAATTATCTGCAAAATATTGCTTAACTTCAGTAGCGTAATCTTGGATTGATTGCGGTGGTAATAAAGCGATGAAATAAAGGCTCATTTTCAGTTAGTAGTTTCCAAAGTCAAAAAATCGTATTGCGAGGTGGAGACGGTTTGAAAGATAAAGCGAAGGTAATAGGTAATAGGTAACTTTTTCTCAGCGTACCTTTGCGAAATCCTCAGCGTCCCTTTGCGTTTCAAAAAAATCAAAAAGTAGGTAAAAAATCATGAAAGACGAAAGAAAACTTCAAATTAGTTTAGCCATCATCCGCATTTCCACAGCATTATTCTTCCTTGTTTGGTCACTACGAAAAATAATCCAACCAGAATCAACGCAAAAGATATTTTCCAGCTTTTACTTTATGGAAGTATCGCCAGTATTTTCCTACGTTGTTGGTGCTATCCAAACTTTAATTATTCTTGCTTTCATGGTGGGTTTATTTAAAACCTGGACTTATGGAGCAATTTTAGGAATGCATATTGTATCGGTACTCTCTACATATCAAAAGTTACTAAATCCATATGAAAGTCCAAATACTTTATTTTGGGCTGCGGTTCCAGCTTTAGGTGGATTGATTGCTTTATTTTTATTACGCGATAAAGATGAATGGTTAACGGTGAAGTTGGGGAAAGCAGTTAACAGTAAGCAATTGTAGGTTGGGTTAGACGCTTTTATGATTTAAAGTTTTTACTTAAGAATTTATATAGCGTCGTAACCCAACATCTTTTCTTATATCCCTAATATTAATGTTGGGTTACGACATCAGATTTAAATTTTCCTTACAATCAATTTTTTTGGTGTCTAACCCAACCTACGAATTACTGAGTGATATTTTTATTTATCCCCGATATTGATGTTGGGTTACGACACCAGATTGAGATTTTCGTTACAACCAATTTTTTTGGTGTCTAACCCAACCTACGAATAACTTTGAACAAAAAGTAACGCCAACTCCAGCAGACATTAAACTAAGATGAATCCCGTCAAAGGAGGAAATAGAAGAAAATGCCGTGGTTTGTGAAAATAGAAGAAGGTAAAGTTGATAAATCGATTTTTGATAAATATGTCCCCGCGCATAAAGCTTATGTGGAAGAGTTGAAGCAGAAAGGACATCAAGCAAAAACGGGTTATTGGGCGCAATATGGTGGCGGAATGTTACTTTTTGAAGCCGCTTCGATGGATGAAGCACAAGCGATTGTAGCCCGCGATCCTTTGATTGAAAATGGTTGTGTTACCTATAAGTTATATGAATGGCGACTTATAGTTGAATAGCTAAAATCCCCAACTATCCGTTACACATTTAAACAATTTAATGCTATATTGTTTCTAGACCTGGACCTATGCAACTGCAACGCCCAAATCTTGTCAGGACCGGAAGGTAGCAGCAATACGGGATGCTTACAGTAGGCGTAGACTCCGGGTCGCCCTATTTTTATAGAGAATTCTCATACAATGCCTGGTTTCGGAGATATCGCTAAAAGAGCTTTTTACCTTGGTGTTGGGCTAGCTGCTTACGCTGGCGAGAAAGCTGGTGGAACTTTAGCAGAATTGCGATCGCAAGCCCAAAAACTGGCAGATGAAATGGTTGCGAAGGGCGAAATGAACGCGGAAGAAGCCCGTCGCTTTGTGGAAGACATGATGAAGCAAGCCCAATCCGGAGCGAGTGATGCAAGCGGTGAAACCACATCTCGCACGGAACCCCGTCGCATAGAAATTTTAAGCGATGATGAGGAAGCAACTGCTAAAGATTCCCCTCCTGAAGATGTCGATCGATTACGCGATCAAGTTAAGCGGATGCAAGACGAATTGCGTCGGTTGCAGCGCGATAAATAATTAACAGTCGTCCTCATTACGTCCGCGCCGGGAGCAATAATGATTTAATTTTTAACAGCCATTCCAAAATGATTGTTATAAAATATCCATTGGTGGGGTGTTCTTTTAACATCAAGCATTGACCAAAATCCTTGATATAGCGCTAAATTGTTGCGATCGTTAATTGCCACCCTTCGGAAGACGCGATCGAAGCGTTGAAATAAATGTCCTATTATTGTTATTAGTGAGGACTATTTTTTATGGATGAGTGGCAAAAAGATTTTTCGGACGTTGTTAAATCCGTATCTGATGAAGTGGAACGCTTCTTCGTAGGTATGACAGAAGTAGTGGATAGTTTTATTGAAATGACTGAAGAGCTTAGCGAACAAGTTCAGAGTTCGTTACTTTCTGAAGTAGATCAATATTTACAAGATTTAGCCGAACCCTTTTTAGAAGTTTATTGGGATTTTGAGGATGTTTTAGGAGATGATTTGAATGGTCATTTTCCTTATCCCGTAGAACCAACAGCAGAACAAAACCCCGCCTGTATGGGTTGCCGTAACTACCACGGACAAGTTTACAACGGTAACTTATTAGTTTGCGGTATGCATCCTTCAGGATATGAAGACGAAAATTGTCCCGATTGGGAAGAGGAATAAGTACCACCGGAGTTAGGAGTTAGGAGTTAAGAGTTATTGGATTTTAAATTTTCTCCTTATTCCCTGTTCCCCATTCCCAATTTTTTATTTAAATTATTAATTATTGTTGATTATAAATGGCTCAGATAAATACAGAAGTTAAGTATGGCGAGCGCGAGATTGAGCAAGGAAATATAATTACCTTTCCGAATCCGCGTGTGGGAAGAAGATACAATATTAGTATTACGTTGCCAGAATTTACCTGTAAATGTCCGTTTTCTGGCTATCCCGATTTTGCCACGATTTATGTAAATTACGTCCCTGATGAAAAAGTTGTCGAGTTAAAGGCAATCAAGCTTTACATTAATAGTTATAGGGATAGATATATTTCCCACGAAGAATCAGCCAATCAAATTTTAGATGATATTGTTGCAGCCTGCGATCCTTTAGAAATTACCGTAAAAGCTGATTTTACACCACGCGGTAACGTACATACCGTTGTTGAAGTTACTCATCAGAAGTAGGTTAAAGGTTAAAGGTTAAAGGTTAAAGGTTAAAGGTTAGGATTTAGGAGTCATAAATTATCTAAATTGTTTTTAATTTCACCTTAAAAGAATGCAAATAATTAATGTAGAGACGTTGCACTGCAACGTCTTCTTTTATTTGAGGTTGTATAGATTCAGTGGCACAGTATTAACAAAGGAGATTTTAGCGTACTTAATAGTGTTCGCGTCTCGCTCCCTAGTACTAAAAAACAAATAACATATAAGTAATACGGCATTTTGCCGTATATAATAATAAAGTCAACTCCTGTCTAGATATTTTATGAGTAGGACTAACGTTCCAAAATCGATGGCTCGCTTAGAAGCTCGCGTTAATCCAGAAATAAAAGCTCTATGGCAAAAAGCCGCAGATTTACAGGGAGTAACTTTAACCGATTTTGTTATTGCTAGCGTTCAAGCTGCTGCTTGCAAAGTTATTGAACAGCAACAAACATTAAAGCTAAGTACACAAGATGCAGAAGCTTTCATTGAGGCAATTTTAAACCCACCCCAGCCATCGGATGCTTTGAAAGAAGCAACTTTACGTTATCAGCAAGTAATGAAGAATAATGGCATTAACGATTGATTTGCTCGATAAAAAAAAGCATAATCGTTCAATATTTGTTTGCGGAAACGAAAGCTTAAATAATTATATACAAAAACAGGCATCCCAAGAACTCAAGAAAAAAGTTTCTACTATTTTTGTGCTAATTGATTCTCCAAATGTTGATGTTATTGCTTACTATACGCTTTCCTCGTATACAGTAGATGTCACTAGTTTAAATGAAGACTTCGCCAAAACTGTACCTCGCTATCCACTACTACCTGCAACTTTACTAGGTCGTCTTGCCGTTACGAAAGACTATCAAGCTAAAGGTATAGGTGAATTAATTCTCGTTGACGCTTTAAAAAGAGTATTAGATGCTACGACACAAATTGCATCTTTAGCCGTAGTAGTAGAAGCAATAGATAATAATGCAGTTAGCTTTTATCAAAGATATGGTTTTCGGCAGTTCAAGCAGTATCCCTTAAAACTTTATTTACCAACCAAATTAATTGCTGAAAACTTCTGCTAATATGAATGCTTTTAAGGGGTTAATTGAAATAACTGTATCTTAATTAACCGAAAACCTCTATAAAAGTAGTGTTCGTGTCTCGTTGCCTATGATTTTTATCGAATAAAATTATTAACCAATACCCATCTAACACGCAAAGCTAATCATAAAATCTTCATCTAAATTTGTGTATGTTTCCGGTTTTAAATAGTTTCTGTTTTGCATTAAAAAAGTAGTTAACAAAGTTTTTTATGAAAAACAGGAAATAACATTATGTCCATGTCTAATCCACAAAGCAGTCAATCTGGAAAACAAGCTAGTAGCAACCTTTGCGGTAGCTTTATGAAGATAGCTCCTATTATTTCATCTTCTTTAGTTGACGAAATGGAAAAAAAACAAAAAGACAGATTTCAAGACGTGTTTAAATCAAAAAAATAAATAATTAAAATCAACGTAAATCCCCTTAGAATATCGCTGAGGGGATTTGACATTCTTTTTTACTTATAAAAATATAAACAAAAATTTAGCTTCAACTCATGGGAAGAAAATCAAAATCGCGATCGCATCCTGGGAAAGTTCTACATCTATTCGCAGAAATTCAAGAGCATCTCCATAATGGCACTATTCACCACGAATTAAGTCAAATTGCAAGACACACGAGAGACAAGGAAATTTTAGATACTTGTACCCGTGCAGCTGGTTGTTTGGATATAGATATTGATACAGCTTTTCATCAAACCAATACAAATCAACATTTTCACTCCTTAAGGACTCTTGTCAACCACATGAAAAAACCAAAGGAGATTTTTGAGCGCATTATCGAAATAATTCCCGAATCAGATCCAAAGTGGATAGAAGCATTATTTAAAACTACTGAATTTCAATTACTGGCATTGTCAAATTACTTTGCACTTTTGGATAAAATGCCCGATGTTACCGATATCAATGGTGAAACAATAAAAGTTGGTAGTCTTGTTGCTGTCAATTGTAAGGATGAACAAGATAGGGCTTACGAACATTACGGTGTTGTCATTCCCAGCCAGCAAGGGTTTAGAATAGCCCACTTCTTTACGGGAGCAACAGTAAAAGCTCGAAATCCTCTTGTAGAAAAGGGATTTGGCTACGTTCATGAAGTAAACTACTCTGTAGACTGGATTGTCAAAGAGTATTTACCCGATGATATTTCCTTTAATCAAGTCGAACAAAGAATTCAAGAATCGCGATCGCAGGAAACAAGAGTTTGGAATAAATTAAGCTATAACTGCGAACATTGGGCTAGACATATGTTTGATAATCACCCAAGATGTACTCAGTTAGATGATATTAGGAAAAATAAGAAAAAACGCAAGCAAGAGAAAGAAAAAACAGGAGTATATCGGTTTAAAGGTTCCGAATTAGAAACTCAAAATTAATTCATATCTTCCATTATTATTGTTAAGCCTTCACAACTTACAACATTCTCAACACTGCCAGGGAATGCAATTAAAAGTCTAACATCTGGCATTCCTATAAATCTGATATCTTGCACCATTATCCTTAAGCCTGATTTCCCGCCTTGAAATCAATT
The DNA here is from genome assembly GCA_965234645.1 of Rivularia sp. (in: cyanobacteria). Classification (GTDB taxonomy): domain Bacteria; phylum Cyanobacteriota; class Cyanobacteriia; order Cyanobacteriales; family Nostocaceae; genus Rivularia. The sequence continues at coordinate 7,883,161 of OZ248344.1, forward strand.
TCAAGGAACCCATAAACAAAGTACGTTAAAACGCACCTTATGCCTTGCTGAGTCTTCTTTAGAAGACTTCGTATATTAGCCTTGGAATAAATTCCCAGGCGGTTGTTGATAATGGTGCAAAATATCATAATTAACTAATTTTTAACTCCTAACTCCTAACTCCTAACTCCATTCATCCCCAATCCCCAACTTATAAACTAGAAACCAAAGATTTAGTAGCTTCACCCTTCGATTGAGAATTTACCTGCTCAAATATCTCTACCATTTCCCCTTCAAAAGCCACTTGGGCGCGATTGGTTTTACCACCCACGTACAAATTAGCTTCTTTCTGCAATACCCATACTTGCGAGTGAGAAAAGTAACTCATTACTACTCCCAACATCAATAAGGCTAAGCCGGCGTAAACTACTGGTATACCTGGGTCTGCTTTGATTTGTAAACCAGTAGATCCAACTACTTGCAACACTTTCAAGGTAACACCGTTTACTTAACATAACTTACGCAACTGGCACATGGCGTGAGCGGCTTATCGCAATCCCACACCCGTTGCTGGAAAAATTGTACTAAAAATTACCGAACATTTATTTAGAAAAGCTCAACCAGTTAAATACATCTTCAACAGTCAAATGCCAATTTTCCAAAACAGTTAATACGGGTAGAATATCAACACCTTCTTTAACTTCCGGTAATTGATTTGGTTGAAAAACTGTAATCGATCGATCCTCAGCATCTATAAAATAACCTAATTTCGTCCCATTTTTTATGCAAAATATAATTTTACGAATCACCTTACTGGCAGATTGTTTTGGTGAGAGAATTTCAATTACCCAATCGGGGGCTATTTCAAATTTATTGGCAATCTGACCATTTTCATCCAGAGGAATTCTTTGCCATTCAAACACAGCTATATCTGGAACAATGGATTCATCTGCGAAAGTACAGCGTAACTCAGTAAACGCATAAGCTAATTTTTTAGCTTTTCCTACTTGGTTAATCGCAGAAGCTAACTCAATTTGTAAAGTGCTATGTTTTCCCTGTGGCATCGGTTTTTGGTAGATTATCCCATCAATATACTCACTTGCTGGTTTTGTTTCTGGTAATTCTAAAAACTCTTCTAGGGTGAATACTGAAGGCTGAATAGATAGTGTCATAAGCTATAGTTCCTTAAAAATTTGGGTTATTTTGCCTATAAAAAATTATTCCCCAATCCCCCCATGCCCAACTTATAAACTCGAAACCAAAGACTTAGTAGCTTCACCCGTCGATTGAGAATTTATCTGCTCAAAAATCTCTACCATTTCCCCTTCAAAAGCTACTTGAGCGCGATTGGTTTTACCACCAACGTACAAATTACCTTCTTTCTGCAATACCCATACCTGCGAGTGAGAAAAGTAACTCATTACTACTCCCAACATCAATAAGGCAAATCCAGCGTAAACTACTGGTATACCTGGGTCTGCTTTGATTTGCAACCCTGTAGATCCAACTACTTGCAACACTTTCAAGGTAACGCCGTTTACTTGCGCCGACATTCCTTCGCGGACGGTATTTATTAACTTACCTCGAGCATCGTAAATGATTACGGTTCCTTGTAAATCTGTAGCTAGTAAGGAAACTCCTTCACTTAAATCTGGTTTGGTAGGAATCCAAGTTCCCCAAATCCGTGCTTTTCCTCCAGTGTCAAGCTGCGCCATCGGTAGTTGAAAAATCGGACTTTTGTTAACTCGAACCCTTACTGCTGCAATTCCCCAATCGGTTTGATAAAGGGTAACTCCTTTGTGTCGCAAGGGATGGTTAACGTAAATTGTGTCTTTGTCTATTTCTTTGCCTTCTTTATCTAATACCGACATATCCGAGTAAAATTGGTCGATTCCGCCGCTGGGGCTGTAGTCAATCCAGAAGCGATTTACCTTCACAGCCCAATCATTAGTAACTTGCGGTGATGCCCAAGGTCCGGCATCTATGATATTTTTAATTTGGAAAGTTTCGCCACTGGGAACCATTTCCTGAGCCATAAACCCCGTCATTGCGCCCAAAATTGAGCCAAGTAAAATAACTACGATGCCGATGTGAACTATAATCGGACCAATTTTACCAATAATCCCCTTACGAGCATAAAGTTTATCTGCATCTTCCTGAAAAACTTTGTAGCGGCGCTGTTGCAGTATTTCGGTAAGATTTTGGATAGATGTAAAATTGTTTTTATCAACATCGAATTCCGCACTTAACGCTAACTTTTGAAATCGTTGGGGTTTGTCGAAAAACTTCCAACGACGTGCAGCTTTGAGGGCTGGAAGTTGCCGGGTAAAGGTGCAGGCAGTTAAGCTGGTACCAAAGAAGATAAGTAAAGCTAAAAACCACCAAGTACGATAAATGTGGTCTAAACCCAGAATTATCACTACTTTCCAGGTCAGAAAGCCAAATAAAGCCGGTTTTTCGGGATAATTCTCTTGATAAAAGGCGATAGATTGCCCTTGTTCGATAACCGTACCACCGATACTAAAAAAGGCGATCGCTAACAGTAAAATTATCGCTAACCGTAAATCTGTAAGTACGGGTAAAAACTCTTTGCGGATAAAGTTTGTAAATGCTGTTAACGGTGTTTTTGAAGATTCTTCTAAAGTCATTTAATTTTGGATTTTTAATTTTAACAACGGATTGGGAATAAGTAGTTAGGAGTTAGGAGTTAGGAGTTAGGAATTAGAAGTTATGTTAATTCTTATAAACTTCCCAAGGGGATGCGAGAAATCAATGAAAATACGCCAAATCCAACCAATAACGCACCGCTGACGGGATTCACCCAGCCAGAAAAGCGACGTATTTCGATTATCTTTTTAATTGAAGCAGTAAAAGTACCCGCTAAAATCAACGGTGTGACGTAACCTGCGGTGTAAGAAAGCAGTAAAGCCGCACCCAATACTAAATCTTTGGTACTGGCAACCCATCCCAACAAACTTGCTAAAACCGGGGTACTGCAAGGAGAAGCCACCAAACCGAAACTCAAACCAATACAATATGCTCTCACGCTCTGGGGTAATTCTTGAGATATCCACTCTGTACCACCCCAATCAGGAAGTTGCAATGGTAAAGCTTCGAGTAGATTTAATCCCATCAAAATTGCAATGATGCTGACAATAATTGGTAAACCGATACCAATTTGACCGTAAACTTTTCCTACCGTTGCTGCTATAATACCAAGCCCTGCCAAAGTAGTAGCCAATCCCAAAGCAAACCAAGTCGATTGTGCGGCTGCGCTTAAGCGGCTTTTGGCTTCATAACCGCCGATATAACCAATAGTAATAGGCAGCATCGAAAGCATACAGGGAGTGAGACTGGTAAGCAACCCAGCCAGAAAAATAATGCCGATACTGAATAAACTGAGGTGAGTTAATTGGTTAGAAACAAGTGAATTGGCAAATTGTTCTAAATGATAAAGTTGAGTTTGCAGATCGAGCATGGGGTAGATAAAACGGGGAATGCTTGCGCTGCTTGAATTGTAGCGTAATCAATTATCAATGAACAATTATCAATTAACATTTAACTAGTTCCCAGCCTTTGGTTGGGAACTTATATCTAAAGGCTCTGCCTTATAACGAGAGCGATCTTTAAGGTGGAAGATAGATATGATTTATGTAATCAATTCTCAGATGTCTTTAATTTCTTCCGATTCCATAGTAAATACGTGCAACCTGCGATCGCGAATGCTAAAGGGCTATTGTTTTCTGGCACTTTCTTAATTATCCCTCGAATTTCGGAACTAGAATTTTCTGCGGTGTGAACATTCACAAATAGATTACCAGCAAATAAATTACCTAATTGATTTGTTAACTTCCTATTATCAAGTAATCCCGGATTTTCGGGGACAAAATCGTTTGCATCCCACATACCTTTAAAGGTAACTTTTCCTTCTTCTTGCATTATTTGCAAATCGTTATCGTCAGGAGTATACACGTTAAAAACGTGTTTACCATCATCGAATATTTCACCATTTCTCAATTCATCACCTTCAATTACATGAAGATGGAGTTTTGTGACTTTATTTCCTGAGTTATCATCTCCTAAATTAGCTATACTTCCCAGAATCTCAATTTCGTACTTCAGTTCATCTTCAGCATCATTTAAGATAAATGTTGCATTTCCCGTGGCATTGGAGTCCACATTTGGAACTAAACTTGAATTTAATTTTGTGCTAAATAATGTCGCGGCTTGCACTGGATTAATTATTCCGAAGGAAATCGTAACCGCAGCTAATCCTAATAAGTATTTATATCTATTTTTCATCTGCCTATTCACTCCTTTTGCAGTTTTAATTGATTTATACGAACTTGCTTTTTATTCAAAGTGGCTCTTGGCTATTTATCCAGCCTTAGAGGTTAGAAGCTTGTATCTAATACATAAGCAGCAATAAATTAAGCTTTTTAACAAGCCGACTTAATTACTAAGTAATAAATAACCTTTGAAGTAAATTATAAATAATTAATCTAAAAGGTGAAACTGCTTTTCTTTCAAAAACAAAGAAATATCAAAAAAAACTAACAATCTATCATCGTAATGTTGATAGCGGTGCATATCGCTATTTTTTCTTTAATTAGATTTTTTTTAATATGCATTAATTGAGTCGATAAATCTTAAATAGTGCAAGCCTATTCAGAGAAAATTTACTCAATCTTTAATCTTTCTTGTTATTTAAGAATAACTGGTTTATAGTCACTGGTTGGGAATCCATATCTAAATGTGCCTTCATTCAAATTTTATCGGAGGCAGAGTACTTTGTAACGAAAAAACTAAAGCATCTTTGATAAAGTTATTACCACAACTCCCAAAATCATAATTATCGATCCGGCAATTCTTTCTTTAATACCTTGTTCTTTAAAAATCAACCAACCCCATAAAACGTTAAATAATGCGCTGGTACGTTTGACTGCAATTACAAAAGATACGAGAGCTAGTTGTAATGCACTCATTTGACATAAGATTGCTAAGGTATTTATAAAACCGATTAAAATTATGTTTCTAGAATTAGATTTAATAGTTTGAATATTTGGTTTTGATTTAATAAATACTATGGGTAAGGTAAATACTGCGACGCTGAAATGTCCGGCGATCGTCCACATAATTGCTGAGGAATTTTGTACGCCGATTTTATCAACGTTGGCGGTAATACTCCATACTAATACTACCCCAAACATTAATCTTGACCCGGTTTCTTTAAATAACGATTTAAAAGGAGCTAAATATCCGCTGGTTTTATCTTGGAATTTCAATACATAAGCGCCAATTACAATGATAAATATTCCTAAAATACCGATCGCATTGGGAAATTCACCGACAAGAAACGGAGATGTAATTAAAAGTAATATCGGACTCAATGTAGTTATGGGAGCAACTATTGATAAATCTGATGCTTTGATGGCTTTGAAAAAAAGTAAAAATGCAATGGTGTTTAAAATACCGATCGCAATTACAGCGTACCAAAAGTTATTTCCTAAACTGGGAATATCGTTAAAAAATAATAGCGGAAATCCAAATAGTGCGGTTAATAAATTTAAAGAAAAAGTAATAACGTATTCATCAACTTGGGAAACTGTCTTTTTATTAAAAATATCCCTGACTGATTCCAGAAAAGCTGTAGAAATTGCGAAGAAAAACCAAGTCATTTATTTTTCGGAATTGGGAATGGGGAATTGGGCATGGGGCATGGGGCATGGGTAATTGGTATTACCAAAAATTAAAGCCGCGATCGCAATAAATCTCCCGGCAGTCATTCCTTCAAAGTATTTCACCTGTACTAAACTCAAATAAGCTCCTCCCAAACTAGCAAGACAACCACTCGCCACTACAGCCAAATAACGTACCTTCGATCCAGAAATTCCGGCAGTATCGGCAGCCTGGGGATATTCTCCCACAGCACGCAATGTTAAACCAGGGCTGGTATGAAGAAAAAACCAAAGTAGTCAAATAGCGACTCTTGAAAAAGCGCTGTATATGCTGCGATCGGATTTGCACCAGCGATTAAAATCAGAATTGCACCGACAAATAAAGCCGATGCGATCGCAATTATTGGTGAAAGGAATTTTAGCAACGGATGCATTGGGTTTCGCAATGGATGGTTTTATTTTGAAATTACTCAATTCGAGTTTAAATTTATCTTATTAAGTAGTTACGCAAAATTATTTATGTCATTGCTCACGAGGGGCGAAGCAATCTCAGGGTGTTGTGGTTGCTACCGTTCGGGAAAGCTTTCAGCTAACGTTTAACGTAGTGACCCCCTCGCTTCGGACAAATATACAATTAATTTTGTTTGGGTACTTATTATTGTGAGGTTTTTGATTTATAAGTAGATGAACGGCGATCGTCGCGCATAACATAGCTTTAAGTTATGAATACAAAATAAACCCGATGCTATGTAAATTTTTTTATAATTAACTTGATAATCGCCATCAATACAATGTAACCTGAATATGAAGATAGCGTGTTGAACTAAATCGACACCACTCCCCAGAACCTTGAAAACCGCATAACTTCGTCAACTGGTGTCGATACCTTACGCAGCAACGTTTTCAGGCTGCGAAATTGATGATTTTCTGGAAAGTTTTTGTACTTTTTAAGAGTGGTGTCGATTGGGGTATCTCAAAGTCTTTCTGTGTAAGGGTTCTAGAAGCGAACTCTCTTTCCGATACCTTTTCCCCGAAAGGGGATGGAAACAAAAGAGGGGCCAAAAGAGTCCCAATAATCCTGACTTTCCGATACCTTTTCCCCGAAAGGGGATGGAAACGCTTGTTAGGCCCTTCACTTTTTTTGCCGAATTGTCTTTCCGATACCTTTTCCCCGAAAGGGGATGGAAACCGTAAAGACGGCCTTTCTTCTCAACGAACAGAACTTTCTTTCCGATACCTTTTCCCCGAAAGGGGATGGAAACAAAAGTTTCTTGGTCTTTTCGGTTTCTCATTTCAGTCTTTCCGATACCTTTTCCCCGAAAGGGGATGGAAACGAAACCGTCGTCGAGCGACTCGGCTTCTGCGCGCTCTACTTTCCGATACCTTTTCCCCGAAAGGGGATGGAAACAGCAAGTACTGGATAGGACCGCTAATCCGCTCGACTTTCCGATACCTTTTCCCCGAAAGGGGATGGAAACTGTAAAAGGCAGCGCATCCGCCAAAGCCGCCCCCAGAACTTTCCGATACCTTTTCCCCGAAAGGGGATGGAAACACCTGCCTGCACCCGTGTGCAGGTTAAAGAAACTAGACTTTCCGATACCTTTTCCCCGAAAGGGGATGGAAACCCTCGAAAGTTGCGTGGCTGCGTTGTCCACCCCCTTTCCGATACCTTTTCCCCGAAAGGGGATGGAAACGATCCAACAGCAAAACCGCTGGACATGGAAATGTGGTTTCCTTTCCGATACCTTTTCCCCGAAAGGGGATGGAAACCAAATGAGTGTTGAGACTAACTCTCCTGCGCTGTACATCTTTCCGATACCTTTTCCCCGAAAGGGGATGAAAACTCTGTTGAATCTATGGAAAGTGTTCCGTCAGCGTCTTTCCGATACCTTTGGCAATTAGCTTTCACAACCGCCTTGGAATAAATTCCCAGGAACATATAAACGAAGTCTTATAAATCTGACATCTTGCACCAGTTTCAATTAGCCTTCACAACCGCCTTGGAATAAATTCCCAGGCTCATAAGCGAAGTCTTATAAATAAGACTGAAAAGGCTTTTAGTGCGTTTCAACGTACTTTGTTATGGGTTCCTTGAAATTGATTTCAAGGCGGGTTTTCGGGCTTAACGAAAATGGTGCAAGATATCAGATAAATAAGACTGAAAAGGCTTTTAGTGCGTTTCAACGTACTTTGCATATGAGTTCCTTGAAATTGATTTCAAGGCGGGTTTGGGGGCTTATTGAAAATGGTGCAAGATTTTAGTTTCAACGTACTTTGCCTATCAGTTGCTTAAAATTGATTTCAAGGTGTGAATACAAACCAATTTCCCCCAACGGGGACTACAAAAAATCAAACAACCTGGAATAACCTCTTTCCAACATCGATTAACCTAGAGTTATGAGATTAATCCTATTCCGCTAGAAGATTACCGATTAAAAAAACCGCAAAGGCGTAGAAAGAAGAAGTAAGGAGAGATAGGTAATCCAAAATCTAAAATCTAAAATCGAATGGCTGAATTAACAGAAAAATTTGCACAAGCTTTAGTTTACGCTGCCCAATTGCACGCGAATCAAACCCGAAAGGTAGACAAAATCCCTTATATTTCTCATTTAATGTCGGTTTCTTCCTTAATATTAGAAGCCGGAGGTTCGGAAGATGAAGCGATCGCGGGATTATTACATGATGCCGTAGAAGACCAAGGAGGTAAAGCAACACGCGAAGAAATCCGTCAGAAATTCGGTGAAACGGTTGTCGAAATTGTTGATGGCTGCACGGAATCGGATATTACGCCGAAGCCACCTTGGAGGGAACGCAAAGTTAATTATATAGAAAACATCCGCAATGCTTCGGATTCTGTCAAGTTGGTATCTCTTGCAGATAAGTTACATAATGCCAGAAGTCTGTCGATCGGATATCGGAATAAAGGTGATGAATTATGGAATTATTTCAGCGGTAGTAAAAAAGATAAATTATGGTTTTATGGGGAATTGCTGAAGATTTATCAACAAGGTAATGTTAATTTCATGACGGTTGAATTGGAGCGGATTCTTCAGGAACTTAACGTTTAATTACCTTTCTTGTTACCATGCTTTTATTCTTGTTACCACGCTCTGCGTGGTAATACATTTCTGGAGGCTCTGCCTTCAGTATAAATGAGGCGGAGCCTCTTGATATACATTCCAAGCCGGAGTCTTGGAACGAGAAAATACAGTTTCTTATTCTTGTTACCATGCTCTGCGTGGTAATACAGTTCTGGAGGCTCTGCCTTCAGTATAAATGAGGCGGAGCCTCTTGATATGCATTCCAAGCCGGAGTCTTGGAACGAGAAAACCTTCCATCCCCATAGTGGATAAAATCATGTAAAATCTCACTATGGTTAGAACTCGCAAAAAATCCTCGGCGAAAATTACTCTACCCACCGACACGGAGTTAGTAGGGATAGTTTTTAATGCAGTTCCACTAGGCAATTACACTATCTTCCCCGAATATACGAAAGGACTCCACGCTTGGTTTTTAGATCGAGTACGACAATCAAATCCGGATTTATCCGCTTATCTCCATGATGGGGAATCGGAAAAGCCGTTTACTATCTCCCGTTTGCAAGGAGATTTTTTTAGTAATGGCACAAAATTACAACTTTTAGCAAATTCCAATTATCAATGGTACGTAACTGCACTATCATCGCGGTTGGTGGAATGGATGGCGGATTGGTTGCAAAATTTACCCAACACTATTGAACTCCGCAATGCACCTTTACAAATCAACTCGGTGGAAGTTGCCCATCAGCCCACAACTTACAAACAATTATTAGAAAACAAAGCTAAAAATACTCTTTCGTTAAGCTATATCAGCCCTACCAGCTTTCGTCGCAAAAAACATCATTTTCCTTTACCGCTACCTTTCAATATTTTTCACAGCTATTTACGACGCTGGAATAATTTTTCTAATTTACCTGTCGAACAAGATGCCTTTTTAGAATGGGTAGACGAAAACGTAATCATTCAACGTCATCAAATTTCTACTACTAAAGTTGCAGGTGGTAAAAGAGGTTTAGTGACTGGATTTACGGGTGCGGTGGAATTGGGTTTGAGTCAAGACGGATTAGATAATTCCGAATATGTAAATTTATTCAAAGCGCTGGCACAACTTGCACCTTATTGTGGTACCGGACATAAAACTACTTTTGGTTTGGGACAAACAAGGTTGGGATGGTTAATTGAATCGGAGAAAGTAGAGATAGTATCACCACAAAAGCTATTAGCCCAGAGAATCGCGCAAATTACCGAGATACTGATGTCAAAACAAAAGCGCACGGGTGGAGAAAGAGCGATCGCTGTCTGTGAAAAACGCGCCTTAATCATGGCACGACGAGAAACCGGGGAATCACTACAAGATATTGCCACGGATTTAGAAATACCTTATGAAACGGTGAAGACTTACGTTAAATTGACGAGGAAGATTTTGGCGAATGAGTAAAAAGGTTAAAGGTCAAAGGTCAAAGGTTAAAGGTTAAAATTATTTTTGTCCCCTTGTCTCCCCCAACCTCCTCGGTACGGAATTCCACAAACGCTAAATTAACGAATACTCATTAAATTAGGATTATATATACTAAAATATTTGTTTCTCACACACCTATGACTACAAACGTTGCTATTTCAGATAATCCCTTGCTCAAATGTTCGGGTTTACCTGCTTTTACACAAATCAAACCGGAACACGTAGAGCCAGCTTTAAATCAATTGCTCTCAGAATTAAATGAAGAACTTACTCAATTAGAAACAAACGTAAAACCTACTTGGAGCGGTTTGGTAGAACCTTTAGAACGGTTAACCGAACGTTTGACTTGGAGTTGGGGTATAGTTAGCCATTTGATGGGTGTGAAAAATAGCCCGGAATTACGTCAAGCTTACGAAACTTCACAACCTCAAATTGTCCAGTTTTCTAACAGACTTAGCCAAAGTAAACCGATTTATAATGCTTTTAAAGCGCTGCGGTCCGCCTCTATTTGGAATACTTTGGACTCAGCACAACAACGCATTGTTGAATCATCTATCCGCGATGCCGAACTTGCTGGTATCGGTTTGGAAGGTGAAGCGCAAGAACGTTTTAATGCGATTCAGATGGAAATGGCGGAAATTTCCACGAAGTTCTCAAATCACGTTTTGGATGCAACTAAAGCTTTTAGTTTGACGTTAATAACACCTGAAGAAGTCGAAGGTTTACCTCCAAGCTGGCTGAGTTTAGCAGCCCAAGCCGCACGAGATGCGGGTGAGGAAAACGCGACTCCGGAAAATGGTCCTTGGCGCGTCACTTTGGATTTCCCCAGCTATGCTCCTTTCATGCAGCACAGCAAGCGGCGGGATTTACGCGAACAAATGTATAAAGCTTTTATTTCTCGCGCATCTTCGGGAGAGTTGGATAATAGACCGATAATTAAGCGTATTTTGGAGTTAAGACAGGAATTAGCTGAATTACTCGGATATAAAAACTATGCTGAGGTAAGTTTAGCGAGTAAAATGGCTCCTAATGTGGAAGCTGTGGATAAACTTCTGGAAGAATTACGCCTTACCAGTTACGATGCCGCACAGAAGGAATTAGAAGAACTCAAACAATTTGCAGCTTCTAAAAATGCTCCAGAAGCTAACGATTTAAAAAACTGGGATATCAGCTTTTGGTCGGAACGTCAACAGGAAGAGAAGTTTGATTTTACACAAGAAGAGTTGCGTCCTTATTTCCCACTTCCTCAAGTTCTCGATGGTTTATTCGGATTAGTAAAACGCTTATTTAACGTTAGCGTCACTCCTGCCGACGGACAAGCCCCCGTATGGCATGAAGATGTCCGCTATTTCCAAATAGCCGATGAAACTGGTAATCCTATAGCTTACTTTTATTTAGACCCCTACAGCCGTCCTGCTGAAAAACGTGGCGGTGCATGGATGGATACCTGTCTAAATCGCCGTCAAATAAAAGAAAACGGTAAAACTGAGACTCAGTTACCCGTGGCATATTTGATATGCAACCAAACCCCTCCGGTAGACGATAAACCTAGCTTAATGACCTTCACGGAAGTCGAAACTCTCTTCCATGAATTCGGTCACGGTTTGCAGCATATGCTTACTAAAATAAATTATCCTAGTGCAGCCGGTATTAATAACGTCGAATGGGATGCCGTAGAATTACCCAGCCAGTTCATGGAAAACTGGTGTTACGAACGTCCAACTTTGATGGGAATGGCGAAGCATTACGAAACCGGCGAACCGCTGCCAGAACATTATTATCAGAAACTTGTGGCGGCACGCAACTATATGAGCGGTAGTGGAATGTTGCGTCAATTGCACTTTAGCTTGCTCGATATCGAATTACATTACCGCTATCGTCCCGATGGTGACGAAACTCCCGGTGATGTACGCGATCGCATCGCCAAGAATACAACTGTATTGCCACCACTCCCCGAAGATAATTTTCTCTGTGCGTTCGGACACATTTTTGCTGGGGGATATGCGGCAGGTTATTACAGCTATAAGTGGGCTGAAGTGTTGAGTGCGGATGCTTTTGCTGCCTTTGAAGAAGCTGGATTAGAAGACGAAGAAGCAATTAAAGAAACAGGCAAACGCTACCGCGACACCGTACTTGCTCTCGGTGGTAGCAAGCACCCGATGGAAGTATTTCAAGCTTTCCGGGGTAGGGAACCGAGTACCGAACCTTTACTCAAGCATAATGGTTTGAAAAGTTTTGCTTAGATAGTGGGGGATTGGGCATTGGGGATTGGGCATGGCTTTAAATGCTTTGTGCTTAATTCCCATCGCGGTTTTTAGATCGATCCAATACAGAGCCGCTACCCTTCCTCCATCGGACAGCCCAAGCGCACGGCTAAATTCTGACAATGTTGCACCACTTGGGGCTGCAAACTCTCAATAGTAACCGGATTAGCTGGTAACTGTACTGCAAATGACCGTCCGGGATGTATTTCATCCCACATCGAACGCATCTGCGCTCCGCGTCCCTTACCCGGTGCATGGATACCAAAGCCAGAAATGATACTGCACCACACGGGTTGGAAGTGCCGTATCAGCACAGCTTCTCCCCAAGCAACTAAATCAACCGCCATTGCCACAACAGTAAAATCAAAATCTGCAATATCAAGATTGTTTACTTGGCGAATGGAACTTCTATGCTCCCTTAAACGCCCTATCAAGCCTCCTGCAACGCTTCCCTTGCCAGTACGCTTACCTGGATTCTCCGCCTTCCCAATGTAAATCGGCATACAACAGGAGTACTGGTTGGCAGTTCGGATACCTGAGTACAGAGGAAGTTGTCCCCTGTAGTAAAGTAAATACATACCAACATAGCCAGCCAACTCTTCTTTAAGTTGATCGAGTTCCGTAAAAGGATAGCATTGCTGTCTAGATTGAAACTCGATTAATTGTTCGCGCAAGGTGGCAGGTGCCTGAAAAACCGTATTCGGGCATGGTAATTAGAACTAGACAGCACTTACTATTTTGAGCCGACAGTCGATTTATTGTAAAGCTCGCCACTGCCAGTATCTTCGTGGCATTCACGTAAACGATCGCGGATGCCACAAGCAATAATATAAGCAAGGTTGACAGGTACAGCATTACCAATTTGGCGCATCGACTCACCCCAGGTACAAGGGAAATAGTAGTCCGAAGGGAAAGTCTGCAACCTCGCTGCCTCCCGTACCGTAAAATAACGCACTTCCCCAGATGGCAAGGCAAGCATATTCTCACCACCAGGAACACCATGTACCCCAGCTTTCAAGGTTTTTGCTGGCTCATCTAAAGGACTGCCTGTGTGTCCTGGATAACTTCTCGCCCCTGGATTATAAACATGATTGGGTATCGATGCAGCTATATCAACATTTTCAGGTGGTGGTAGGTCAGAAATAGCATCGCGGACAGTACGCCAGGGGTTAGCCATTGTTCCCAACAAGTTTGGTCCAAATCGTTCCAAACGCGATCGCAATTTCGATGGCATTTCTGGACGGTCATTACTAGAAATACCATGCTTTTCCCAATACTCACCTGTCACCCACTTGTGCCAAATCAACGCTTCTTTGGTATTGGTTGGTTCGGGAAATGACCAATTAGCATTTAAATCGGAACGGAAACCCACTATAAAAACTCGCTCCCGTTTTTGCGGTACGCCGTAATCGGCTGCATTGAGCAACCTAAAAGTAATTCGATAACCAAGGTCATCACCGATACTACTGTTGTGATGGCGTTCCAGCCGCGCCAAATGGTCAACCCAGGACTCATAAGGTTTAGGCTGAGCTTCTGGGTGAGCAAGTTGTAGAGTAATATACTCGAAATAATTGATAAAATTTTTACGCAATAACCCCCGCACGTTCTCAATCAGAAAAGCTTTAGGACGTAATTCGCGTACAGCTTGAAAAAAACGGGGGAACATATCCCGTTCGTCAAGATGGGCACCATGCCTACCGCCAATAGAAAACGGCTGACAGGGCGGACCACCAGCCAGTAAATCTATTTCCCCATCAACAGTAGAGTAATCAAAATCCGCTACGTCCATTTGATGGACGCACCAGTCACTAATAACGGAAACCCCTCTCCCTTGGGAGACGCTGCGCGAACGCTGTTGATTTTCGCGGATGGTGTGGCAGCTATGCTTATCCCGTTCGACGAGTGCCAGATGATGGAAACCAGCCATAGCTGTTCCTATTGCCATACCTCCGGCACCCGTAAATAACTCTACTGATTTCACGTTTTTAATTTAGAAGCGGACGTTGCAAGACATATTTATAGTACACATCTAGTATTGAAAAATATTACCATACGCCCGATCGAGCGCTCGCTACGAGTAATTGCCCGCATTAGCTGCTATAAATCCAAGTTCAAAATTACGTATTACCTGGTTGAGTCACGGGAATTTCAATGACAAATTCTGTACCTTGCCCTGGTTCGCTAAAGCAGTTTATCTTACCACCGTGTCTATCAACTACTATTTGATAACTGATTGATAACCCCAAACCAGTTCCAACTCCGATGGGCTTGGTAGTAAAAAATGGATCGAATAAACGTTGCCGCACTTTTGCAGATATTCCCGTACCATTATCTGCGATGTGGATTGCAACGCGATCGCTCTGGATCGTTTTTGTGGTAATTGTAATTGTGGGAGTGGATACTTGACTAGATACTCTTTCTTCTAAAGCATCAATAGCATTAGCAATTAAATTCATAAATACTTGGTTTAGCTGTCCGGGAAAGCAAACTATTTTAGCTAATTTGCCATATTGTTTGATTATTTCAATGCCTTGATTTTTCTGTTTGGGTTTGAGGCGATGCTGCAAAATCATCAAAGTACTTTCAATGCCTTCATGAATATCTACCGTTTTCATTTCAGCTTCATCAAGTCGGGAAAAAGTTCTCAGCGATTGCACGATTTCTCGAATTCTCTGCGCCCCTACCATCATTGATTTCATTATTTTGGGTAAATCGGAAACTAAGAAATCTAAATCTTTTGCTTCTATTTCCTCTTGTATTTCCGGAGTCGGTTGAGGATATTCTTGCTCGTACAGTTTGAGTAAACTAATTATATCTTCAGTATAATTATTAGCGTGAGTTAAATTACCGTAGATAAAATTAACCGGGTTATTGATTTCGTGAGCAACTCCAGCAACTAGCTGACCTAAACTAGACATTTTTTCACTTTGCACTAATTGAGATTGAGCTTTTTGGAGTTGTTGCAGCGTTTGTTCTATCTGTTGCGCTTGTTTTTGAGCGTTTAATGCCCTTTGCTCGGTAATGCTGTAGAGTGCGGCTTGATTAATGGCGATCGCAAGTTGATCTATTACTGCTTGGAGCAATTCTACTTCACTATCAGTCCAAGGACGAGTTTCCCCGCCATGAACGCAAGCAATTACACCAATTTTACCGGAACGAGTCTGAATTGGTAGCACTATTTCCGATTTGATTCCTAATGATTCTAAGAATTGCCGATGTATTGGTTCTTCGTAGTTGCTTGCATCATCTATCTGCAATATTTTTTGGCTTAAGAACAGTTGTGTCACCGAGCCGACTTTATTTATAGTATGGCGACCGATTAAACTGGGAAAATTGTTGTTTTTCGATTCTTTTATGGTTTCCCAAATCGGAGGTTCGGTGTGGGGTTGAAACCAAGAGAAACTGCAATTATCAACATTTAATAATCGCTTAATCTCATTAATAGCTGTTTCTATTACTGTATCTACGTCAAGACTATTACGAATTTGACTGGCAAGACTGTTGAGTAATTTTTCCCGACTGGCTAGCTCTCTATACCTTGCTTCCGATCGTTTTACTGCTGCTTCGGCGCTTTTGCGGTTTGTAATATCTTGCCAAACTGTATAAAACACTTGTTCCCCGTTTAAGGGAATAGCTGTCAATTGAACTTCCAACGGCACATCTTCACCATCTATACGCTGAATCACCCACTCAAAGCGATGACTGCCTGATTCATAGGCAGTTTCTGTAAACTCTCTTTGTTTATCAACGGAAGATATCCCATCGGGTTGAAATTCGGGAGATATTGCTGATGGTGCCATACACATTAATTGCGTTTTACTACTACAGCCCATCATCTCGACTGCTGCTTGATTGCAATCAAAGAAAACTTCGCCATTGTACAAAAGAATTCCATCTGCCGATTTTTCAAACAAAGTACGGAATTTTTCTTCGCTTTGTTTTAGTGCATTGAGAGCTAACTTCAACTCGGTAATATCCATTACCATGCCATCCCAGACAATATCACCATTGGCTTGCTTGGACGGTTTAGAGTGTCCTTGCAACCATTTCAATCCCTGGGTAGTCGTAATTCTCCATTCTTGCTTCCAATGCTGTAAACTTTGGGCGGAAACTACTATTGACTGCTGTAAAATTGGCAAGTCATCTGGATGGGTTTGGTCAAAAATGCTGTTGACATCTTGCTGAATTTGTTCTGGTTCTAATTCAAAAATGTCACGATAACCGGGACTTACATAAGAGAAATAGCACTTACCATCGGGACGCAATATGTATTGATAAATCATTCCCGGAACGTTAGCCGCCAGTTTTTCAAACCGCGCTTCCGCCTGTTGTCTGCGGGCAATTTGGGCTTGCAGTTCATTCGTGCGATACTGTACTTTCGTTTCTAAATCTTGCTGATACTCGCGTAACTGTTCCTCAACTTTGATTCGATCGCTGATATCAATCATCAACCCACCCCAGAGAATATTATCACCAGCTTGTTCCGGTCGTAATACGCAGCGAACCCACCTACATTTACCGCTATGTGTAATTATTCTCCCTTCCCACAGCCAAGGTAATAATGTATCTGCCGAAAGCTTCATTGACTCTAAATAAGACTCTCGATCCTCCAGATGAATCAAATCTAAAACAAGCTGAGAATTTTGCTCTACTTTTATCGGTTCTATTTCCAGAAACCTGCGACAACCGGAACTAATGTAAGGAAATGACATTTCGCCATTTGCACCCAGTTGAAACTGATAAATTACTCCCGGTAGATTTGCGGCTAGCTTTCGGAAGCGTTTTTCACTATTTCTTAATGCTTGTTGGCAAAGCATTTGTTCGGTAACTTTCTCCGAGGAGAAGATAACTCCACCAATTTCACCGTTGCTTTGATTCCAGGGACGACACTCCCATTTTATCCACTCCACACCATCAACACCTACGATTTTGTCAGCTTCACAACTTGCGATCGCACCAGCCAAACAACGTTGGTGAATTATCTTCCATTTATCTAAAGTTTGGGGAAATATTTCGTAATAACAACGACCTACTATCAATTCACCATCCAAGCCGTAATCTGTCAACCATTTACGACTTGCTGCCATCAGGCACATCTGAGAGTCAAACATTGCCACAGCTATAGGTGTATGTTCCAAAAATACTTGGAACAACTGGGAATTATTTTCTGAGTTTAGGTGCGGATGCATATAGTGACTGGTAGATACTTTGATAACCGCTTGTGTAATTTTACCGACAAAGATTCCAAGGGAATGTCACTCAATATAACCAGCGCCAAAGTAGATCCGCTACCGAATTTTCTCTTAATTAAAGTAAATAGCTTTTGAATCTAATCGTAATTATGCTGCGATCGCGCAAATAATCTCAATAATTAGGCATTCACCTAAGCGCGTTTCTACTAAATAATGCTTTTAATAAAAAAAAGGCGTTGTTAAATAACTAACGCCAATCTAGATAATTTGCATTGCTACGTATGACAGGCAATCCAATATCACCTATAAAAATAAGAAGGGAAATCAAACAAATCTATAATAGCAAATTCAGTTTTTATACTTTACATAAATTTATACAATCTGGAGATACATATAATAGAAAATATGACGATTTAAATTTACCAAACTTTATACATTGAGTTTTTGTATCCATTGTCTTTACAATAGTTCACTTAGTTATAGTTAACTTTATTAAACATAGATTACAACTGATAAATTTCATAATTATTCGTTAAGAATATAGTGCAAAATGTGAAGTAGGCTAAATGATATGGAACCTTTATTTTTAACTTCAAATGTAATGGTTCATTTATACACAACCGTCCTTCGTCATTTGTCATTTGTCTAATTAGGTTTGGGACAAACAACAGGAAAAAATGGAGCAAGGCGGTAAAAACCCAAGCTAAGCAATAAAAAGATGTCCCTATGATGCAAAACATTTTGCTAGCTGTCTCAGGATTGGGACACGCGGAAGAAATGCTCAAACTGATGGAGGAAATACCATCAATCCAACGAGCAAAAGTGACTATTTTGCACGTTGTTCCTCCACAAACCACCGCCGAAGCAATGAGTGCGAAGTGGGAAGAAGGCGGTAAAATTTTAGCAAGCGCTATTCAAAAGTTACAGCTAAATCCCAATCAAGTTAATTCGGTGCTGCGTCAAGGCGAACCTAAAGATGTCGTTTGTCAAGTGGCGAATGAAATCGATGCTGACTTGATTATTATGGGTTCGAGAGGACTTAAGCGCTTAGAATCAATTTTGGCGAATTCAGTCAGTCAGTATGTTTTTCAATTGTCTTCTCGTCCCATGCTCTTGGTTAAAGATGACATTTATGTCAAAAGAATTAACCGGGTTATGGTGGCAATTGATAAATCTAATGCGTCAAAATACTGTTTAGACTTGGCTTTATTCCTACTAAAAGATATCAAAGGCGGCGAGTTGATTTTAACTCACGTGATGACTGACTTAAAGAGTCCATCAGCCGAAACTGCCCAAGTTAATCCCGAAAAGCATCCAATTTTAGCAGAAGCAGCGAATAAAGCTCAAAAGCAAGGCGTTAAATCTCGTTGTATACTCAGTATTGGCAAACCGGGCGAAAAAATTTGTAGTTTGGCTTCGGAGATGAACGTAGACTTATTATTAGTTGGTTCTCCAGATCGTCGCCCTTCAATAGCTAAGAGCTTTGTAGATTTAGACAAACTTTTAGGTACTTCGCTATCTGATTATGTCAGGATTAATGCTACCTGTCCGGTTTTACTAGCCCGTACTGAGGCAGCTTAGTGCAATAAAAGATTTTATTATAGATTTCGCGGTTGATAGATAAAACCCCCACACTTATACATAGTGTCGGGGTTTTTCCTTTCAAAAAATTGAGTAGTTAATCAAGTCTTAATTAAGAATCGTTTCTTCCGCCTTCACGGCTAACTGTTAAGGTGTAAAGTAGTACTAAAAAAATTGCGGGAACTAGTACGAACAAAATGCTCGCAATGAATCCCAAATCATTAGTTTGCATGGTTATATTGCCTCTAAAATCGGTTTGCAGCCATTAGTTTTAGGATAACATTACTGATGCTTCGGCGATCGATATCAAATCTATTGGGAATGATTACACAATGTAGAAGAAGCAATGAAAATTACAATTCAAGGCTTGGTAACAACACTCACGGAACCATTAACCAAGGTTTGACAAGCAAGGCGGTAATTATCCGGCTTTTTTTTCAACATTTTGCTTTCTGCATCAGTGCGAGGTGAAAGATTCTCCATTCCTTCACTTATCTCTACAATACAGGTTCCACACTGACCTGCACCTCCACAGTTCACCATTTTTCCCCATACTTTATAGATATCAATATTGTTTTGCATGGCTTTCAATCGCAAATTTGCACCATCAGCCGCTACTATTTCTTTCTCTTCTTTAACAAAATTGATGTTACCCATAGTCTATACCCTGTTAATTATTACTGCTGACATTTTCTAACTTATTACAAAAAGTTAAGAAATATCAAATTTAGTGAATAAATCTAGAAAAAAATAAGACAGACTTGCGGAGCCTGCCTTTAAAAAATATTTGTAGATTAACTTACTTGAAACCTACAGCGGCTTGCCAAACAAAAGCTAGTAACAAGAAGAAAACGGGAATAATTGGGAGAACATCTACCAAAGGGTCAAAAACTTGATAAGCTTCCGGCAATTTCGCTAATAATATTGTTACTTCCATGTTTGTTTAAATCCAAGTATCCAACATAGTTTTCATATTTGAGAAATATCTTAACACGATTGGGTAATAGCAAGTAGGGAGTAATAAGTAAGAAATAAATAAATCGATCGTGGAATTTTAGTTAAAAAAGTGGTGTTAAGTTTAATTAAATTAATTTTTTAACGTTACTTCAACCAATGCCCAAAGTCTGTGGTAAAACTATCGTTGAATATACTTGCCCGAATTTTCTGGGTAAACTGAATTAACTCAGTAATATTGTGAATGCTTAATAACGTATAAGCCAAAATCTCTTGCGATCGTATCAGATGCGATAAATAAGCGCGAGTAAAGTTTTGACAAGTGTAGCAAGGACAAGTTTCGTCAAGGGGAGTAAAATCTTCACGAAACTTTGCATTTTTGACGTTCCATCTTTCCCCTTTTACCATTGCCGTACCATGTCTAGCCCAGCGAGTGGGAATTACGCAATCAAATAAATCTACCCCAGATGCGATCGCCACTACCATTTCTTGATGGGTACCCACCCCCATTAAATAACGCGGCTTTTCTACAGGTAATAAAGGTGCGGTTTGTCGAACAATTTGATGAATCAACTCTGGCTCTTCCCCGACGCTGACACCACCAATAGCGTATCCCGGTAAATCCAATTTGGTTAAAGCATTTGCAGCTTGGGAACGTAAATCGGCATAAATACCCCCCTGCACAATCCCAAATAAGGCTTGCTCGCCTCTTTTATGCGCTTCTATACATCGAACTAGCCAACGGTAAGTACGCTCCGTTGCCGCTTCTACTTCCGTGCGATCGGCTGTTGCAGGGGGACATTCATCAAATGCCATAATCACATCCGCACCCAAAGTATTTTGAATTTCTATTGATTTTTCTGGCGTTAAATTTATAATTCGTCCATCATGAGGCGAGCGAAAACTTACTCCTTCTTCAGTAATTTTCCGCATTTCGCTTAAGCTAAAAACTTGAAACCCACCAGAATCGGTAAGCATCGGTTTATCCCAACCCATAAACTTATGCAGTCCACCTCCCCCTGCTACAATCGCCTCGCCCGGTTGTAAATGGAGATGATAGGTATTTGATAACACCATCTGCGCTCCAGTATCCCGTAATTGGGCTGGAGTTATGGTTTTGACGTTTGCCAGGGTTCCCACCGGCATAAAACGCGGAGTTTCTACTACACCATGAGGCGTAGAAAATATCCCAGCACGCGCTGAAGTGTTGCTACAGTTAGCAAGACGTTGAAATGAAAAATTTGCGCTCAAAATGAAGAATACCGAAACTGTTCAGTAGAATGATTTAACTCATTAAATCAAATTTAGAACAAATCGGAACTATCATCATCAATTTCTGCATCCCATTTTGCCGATAATACCTGTTCCATCATTGCTTCGATAGCGCTCGTATTCCAACAACGCTCTTGTCGTTCCTGCATGGGGGTAGAAAGGGGAGTTAACCGCAAACGCATCCCTTCCTGAACTAAATCAAAACAAGTCACATTTTCGGATGACTGATGAAGTTCCAAATAATCGAAACTATAAACATTCAAATAAAGAGCGTGATTGGCGACTAATGTAGAGCGTCGGGGATTTGCAAAAACTTCCATTACATCCCCTTCACCGGAACCGCACACCTCACCATCTTGGGTGTAAGCATAGCGGACACGACCTAAATCCGCCAGTAATCGTCGTATATCAAGTTTATTTACGATGACACCTGTATTGACGATGCACGGAGCTAGTATTTTGGCAGAAGGTAGATGGTGATTCATAATCAAATAGCTTTATGAGCAAAGGTGAAGTACAACGTTATAGCCTGCATAACCAATCACTCAGCGGTAATTTATGCCTTGCAATATATAAATATCAGATAATGATAGGCATTGCTTAAACTCGCTGACATTAATTATGAGCTTTTTTTTTCAAAGTACAAAAAACACTACCACCAATTAAAATACAATCCTTTGTAATTCATGGGCTTGTGATAAATATTACAAACTTATTTTTTCCTACTTAGATAAGCATAACAAATTTTTTGGCTCAGTTTCTCATACAAGTAAATCTTATTTCAACTTTTAAAATTTGATACTGTTATTTGTGCGGTAATCGTAGGTGTCATTGTTTTCACGTTACTTAAGTAATTAATTTGACAAGTATGAATACTCAGTATCCGTGGTGGGAAAATCAAGTTTTAAATGTAATTGCAAGTATTATATTTTATACGTCTATCCCAATACCATATATAGAAAAATTAGACTTTGGCGAGGTAGCCCGTTATGCTCCGGCGATTGGAGTCATAATTGGGGCGATCTTGGGATTATTTGACATTGTAACCAATTGGTTAGGGATACCAGTATTAACTCGCAGTGCATTAGTGGTAGCTAGCTGGATTGCCATTACGGGAGGACTGCACGTGGATGGAGCAATGGATACATTTGATGGTTTAGCAGTCATGGATAAAGAGCGGCGTTTGGAAGTAATGAGCGATAGTGCTACAGGAGCTTTCGGAGCAATGGCAGCCATTATTTTAATCTTGCTTAAAACAGTAGCTTTAACAGAAATACAAGAAAATCGATGGTTGATATTAATCGCTGCTTGTGCGTGGGGACGTTGGGGACAAATATTGGCGATCGCTAGATATGATTACCTCAAACCAACCGGCAAAGGTGCATTTCACAAGCAAGCCATTCGTTCCTACAAAGACGTTTTAATTCCAGTTTTGTTATTAGTAATTTTAAGTTGTGTAAAGTTACTGTTTAATCAACACGACTTACTTCTACCAATAACCATGACACTTGCCGGAATCGCGTTTGCATTTCTCACAGGTGCTTGGTTCAACCACAAATTAGGCGGACATACGGGGGATACATACGGCGCAGTCGTAGAATGGACGGAAGCGCTTTTCCTTTGTGCAATGACGATAAATAGTTAGGAGTTAGGAGTTAGGAGTTAGGAGTTAGGAGTTAGGAGTTAGGAATTAGGAGTTAGGAATTATCTACCCCCTCTACCCCATCTCCCCATCTCACCATCTCCCCATCTTCATTTAACTGGCTTCAACCGGGTTACTTTTAATTTAAAACTGCCGATTCCGGTTTCTCCGAAAGAACGAACGCGAACAATGTAAGTCCCACCTTCAGTGACGCGGGTAAAAAGTAGGGAATTACTGCTGCCATCGGGACCATCGTCATTTTCTGCGATCGTTGAACCATCGGGAGCAAGCAGTGTAATAATACTGTCAAAACTATCTGAGGAGAGGTCGATCGCTAAATTATCGCCTTTCGTCAACTTCACCATATAATCGCGAGCAAAGCCACCTTGCCCTGTAGGAATATCTTTATCGGATAGAGCATCAGAAATTTCGTAAGTGGCGGGTAAAGGTATTGGATTATAAAATTTATTAGCTTGTTTATTTTGTTGAGCAAAAGCTGTAGTTGTACTTATACCAAATGCCAGCAACGTAGCAGGAATCAATCCAAATTGTCCTAAACCCAGCACTTTAGACTTACTCATGATTGTATGTAGTTTTCCTGTAAAAATAATCTTAATTTGGCTTAATTATAATTTTTATTCGGGAATCTTGCCTACGAATTCTTTGTATACTTAACCTTCGAGGGAACTGCGACTGCTGCAATTCCAGAAACAATAATTCCAGATTTACTCAAAATTTCTATTGCAGAATTGACGGTAGCACCCGTTGTGTAAATGTCATCAACTAAAACTACTGGCACATTTGGAGGTTTGCGAAAGTCTTTTCCTAACTCAAAAGCTTGAATTAAGGTTTCTTTTCGTTCGGTTGGTGATAATCCAAATAGTGCCTCAGTTGCTTTTATCCTTTGCAATCCATTTAGCTTTAATTTTAGCCCAGTTGTTTGACAAAAGCTTTTTGCAATCAACGCCGCTTGGTTGAAACCTCGTTCTTTTTGTTTTTCGGGGTGCATCGGAATCGGAACCACTATAAAAGGTTCCGAACCGTAATTTTGCAGCCATGTTTCTCCCAACCATTCGCCGAGGGGACGAGCAATTTCTGGATGATTGTTGTATTTCATTGTGGCGATCGCGCGTTTGATAGCTCCCCCATACGCACCCCAAGCAATTACTGGTGGAGATAATAAATTGTTTTTAGTGCGTTTCGACTCAGTTAAACGGCATTTTTGTAACTGTTTATGACAATATTCACAAAACTCTTGCGAAGCAGGGCGCTGACACAAAGGGCAATTTGATTCTGTAAAAAGATTAAGAAGACTTTTCCAAATTTGCATATTAATGTTCTTCAGAGGGGGAAGAGGGGGAAGAGGGGGAAGAGGGGGAGACAAGGAGAGTTAATAACTCATAACTCATAACTCCTCACTCCTAACTCTTAACTCCTAACTCTTTGACATAAACTCTGTCGCAGCGTTCTGTTTCTACACCCGTTGCTGGTTTATAACCGTTGTTTTCATAGAGTTTGACGGCTTCTTTTAAAACGCTGGCGGTTTCAATCCAAATTTCTTTAAAACCACGGCAGCCGATCGCCGCTTCTAACTGTTGTAGCAAAAATTTCCCCAATCCCAAACCTCTAGCTTTGGGTAATAAATACATTTTTCGTATCTCTACAGCCTTTTCACCGCGTTCGATGGGGTAGTAAGCGCCCGTACCTACTACTTCACCCTGGTATTCGATTACCCAAAATTCTCCACACTTATCTAAGTAATAATCTTCCACTTCCAATACATCTTTATCCGCATTATCGGGTTCCCAACCCAAACCATACTCCGACAATACAGAACGAATTACAGCAGCAGCAGAATCGCGATCGCCTCTTTTCCATTGACGAATCAAAAAATCTCGAAAATAAAGACTAGGCATAGGAGTTAGGAGTTAGGAGTTAGGAGTTAGGAGTTAAGAGTTATGAATTTTTGATTTTAGATTGAGTATTAGGAGTTAGAAGTGAGGAGTTGGTAATTAGAAATTTTCTACCCCCTCTCCCCCCTCTCCCCCCTCTCCCCATCTCCCAATCTCCCAATCTCCCCATCTCCCCCCTCTCCCCCCTCTCCCCAAATTAACTATGAATCCTTGGCTCATAATAAAGGGTTGAAAGTATTTCGCTTTCTGCAATTGATAATTCATCCAATCTCTGCGTGACAATTTCGCGATCGTAGTAGGTATTTGCAAGTACCCAGTAAATACCATAATGCCGCGCTTCTGATGCCATTAAACCCTGATAAAATTTAGCTAAATCTGATAAAGGACAATGTTTAGCTAATAATCCCAAACGTTCGTAGCTGCGAGCTTCTATTAAAGCACTAACAAGTAGGGAATCCAAAAATCTATGGGGTTCGGTAGGACGAATTTGAGCTTTCAATTTCGCACCGTAAGGAGGTGGTGTAACGGGGCGTAAAGCAATATTCCGCTTTTCTAACCACTGATTAACTTGCTCGAAGTGTTCTAATTCTTCTTTGGCAATTTTAGTCAACTCCTTTACCATCTTCGCATTGGAAGGGTAGCGAAACATAAAATTTATTGCTGCTGATGCTGCTTTACGCTCGCATTGAGAACGATCTAATAATATTGCATCTAAGTTTGATATTGCTAATTCTACCCAAGCTGGATTGGTAGGCTGCTTGAGAATGTTGATAGTTGGTAGGGCGTTCGTTAGCACGTTAATAATTTTCAAAATTATAAAGTAATATACAGTTTTCTATTTTATTTGGGAATTAGCAATAGAGATGATTCTCGATTCATTTATCTTTCAATAAAGAATTTTAGGTGCCCAAAATCCAGGTTTCTGAAATCTTGTTAAGCAAGCCAAGTTTGTAAGTACTTAGACAAAATTAATTGTATATTTGTCCGAAGCGAGGGTCACTACGTGAAACGACGCAACCGCAACACTTTGAGATTGCTTTGCCCCTCGTGAGCAATGACATTTTCCTAACATTCGTAATTTTTTAGTTCATTCCAGATAAGTAATTAGGACTTAACTATTGTAAAAAGAGAAGTATTTGCAATGTAGAATACTTTTGTTAGTAATAATAATAAAACCATTATCTTGATTTAGAAATATTTTTAATACCAAGACATATTAGTCATATTCCGGTAATTTACTTAAAGAGTTGTAGTACTTAATAGTTAGCTTAAAGATACATTCTAATTTGAAGCTTGGGCGACCAAATTTTCTGCTTACCCAAAATTCACTTATTAAGAGGAAAATGATGAATCATTATTTTGTTCGTCGCGTTACCTCGTCTATTTTCGCTTCATTATTTGCTTTAAGTTTTGGTTTTGGTAGTGTTAAGTCTGTAGGAGCGGAAGATACAAAAAGGCTGGACTTTTGTAAACAGAATAAGTCTTTATTTCATCTTGATGAAGGGGCAGAAAGAAAAGTCAGGATTGCTGTTTCAGAATTCCAAAGTAGTAAATTTATACTAAAAGATGTTTACGGAATGCCACTACAAACATCTCCAATCGAAATTACTGGGCTTGATAGTGTTCTAGAAAGTAAGTTAGTGAAAGACAACGAATTGCAAGTTATCAAATGGAGTCAAATAGAATCTACCGACAATACTTCATCTCAACCCCCTATTAAGCAATTACAAAAACTACGACATATCCGAGACAAAAATGACGTAGAAGCGGTAATTATTGTAACTGTAATGCAGTTTGATACCGAGAAAACATCTGAAGGTGGATGGTTGCTAACCAAAGATCAAAAAGCTGAAGAAGTTGACATCAAGCTAAATCTTCAAGTAGTAGACACCACTACAGGTGAAATCGTTTTAGAAGCTCAAGGTAACGGTAATGAAAACGGTAATATATCAACTGAAGTAAAGTTACCTTTTAGTGTAAGTATAACTTACGGTATTAGTAGTAGTAAACATGACCCAAATAATTCATTATCGAACAATTATAGAGGGTATTCTATTAATTTCCAACTAGGTGGAAAATCAAACACAACTACAATTTCTGAAAGTAGTAATACTATCAAACAAAAGTTAGTTGCTCTAGCTACAGAAAAAGCTATGAACGAGATTACCGATCGATTAAATTCTCATTCGGAAGAATTAGCTTGTTTACTGAGAAAACCAACTCTAATTGCTGACGTTAACGGAAATCAAGTTACTCTCAATAAAGGTAAATCTTATGGATATTGCCAAGAGATGACTTTCTCAATCGAACGCTCTTTGCAACCAATTATAGACCCTGCAACCGGACGAGTTATTAGTATGAAAACGGAGAAGGTTGGTACAATCAAACTTTTTCAAGTTGAAGCACAATCTAGCATTGGTAAAATTGACTTTACCGAACCTGGACAATCTTTTCGAGTAAAGGATATTGCAAAAATAACTAGTAACTGTCTGCAAAATCAGGAGGGAAGTAATTCAACTCAAAACCCTGAGCCACAAAATTCATCTGCTGCTCAAGAAAATCAAGCATCGACTTCTGTTAATGATTTATAACCCTGCGAAAATATTTCTGAAAGTTAAATAAGTCGTGACAATCCAATAAACTGGGAGACGTAGCACTGCTACGTCTCTACATTGTTTACACAATCAAATTCAAATCGCCGAATTCGTGCCACAGATAACCGCGTTGTACTGCATCTTCGTAAGCAATCCGAATCTCTTCTGCTGGTAAAAATGCCGTCAACAAGTCTAAATGACTGGCTTCTGGTTCGTGCATTCCTGTCAATAATCCATCTACTACCTTTAATTGATGTTCGGCTGTAATATGCAACCGAGTATAACTATGAGAAAATCGCACTACACCGTCGATATTTGCGGCTGATTCTAATGCCCTAACTACTGTAGTTCCAACGGCTATTATTCTTCCTCGTTGTTTGCGAGTTCTATTAATCTTCTGCGCCGCTGTTTCGCTAATAAAGTACTCTTCTTCTGATGCTGGATGGAGGGCATCGAGTTCGTCATCCATGTAGGAAGATAAGCCTGTATGCAAAACAATTTGCGCCGTGTCTATACCATGACGTTTCAAGTCAAATAACAGCTTCCAAGTAAATGCCCTCCCTGCTGATGGCATTTCTGCCGAACCTGGTTCTTTGGCATAAACAGTTTGATAATAGTCTAAATCCCAAGGTTTGGATATGTACTCGTAACGAATCGGATTCCCCAAACGATAAATCAAATCCATTAACTCGGTACCCGACTTAGAAAACCGAAGTTTCCACAACCGAGGAATATGAATATCCTGTTTCTCTACCTTTGCAGTTAAACCGGAGCCAAAATCTAAATTCATACCTTGTTGCAAACCGCAAGCAAAAGGATCTCCCTGCTGACACAACAGTAAAGCCAGCCAAGAATCATCCGGAAGATGTTGCGCTAAACGGATTTCGACACATTTGTCTATATTGCGATAAGCCGGAGGCTTGACGCTTCGCGTATCGCAGCCTTCAAGAGAAGCTGGAAGGGTACGACTCGTATTGAAAATTAGTAAATCACCAGGGCGTAGAAATTCACTTATACCGTTAAAACGGGAGTGTTGAACCCCGCCAGAATAACGATTAATGGTCATCAATCGCACTTCATCGCGGGCTATTCCCCTTCGCTCTGGTGGCTCTTTGGCGGAGAGTTCCGCCGGAAGTAAAAAAGTAAAGGGTGTTGACATAATATCTCAATTGTTTTTGAAAAACGGTGTATTTGATTACAGTTTGTAGTAAGGGCTTTAGCCCTTTGATGAGAGGGAACCAATGCCCTTACTACGAACCTGTAGCTGCTAACTGTTTTTGGGCTTCAAATCTCTGTCCGTTAATTTGATGCGACTCTTCAGAAGCTAGATAAATAAAGACTTCCGTCACGTCTGCGGGATTCGCCCACTGCAAGGGGTTTTCTTCGGGTTCTGCGGCGCGGTGCATGGCGGTGTTCATGTCTCCTGGATCTACCCAATTAACGCGAACTCCACTGTCTTCTAATTCAGCCGCCCATGTCTGCGACATCCCTTCAATGCCGAATTTGGAAATACCGTAAGCACCCCAACCGGGATAACCATTTACACCCGCATCGCTGGTTACGTTGATGATGGAACCACCGCTTTCAATCATCGCTGGCAATGCTTTTTTAATTAATAGAAATGGGGCAATTAAATTGGTGTTGATAACGTTACGAAAATCCTCTAAAGGATAGTCGAGCAAATACGGCATCGGTGATGGTCCGATACTTGATGCATTATTCACCAATACGTCTAATTTACCGTTGAATTCGTTCAATGTTGTAGCTATTACACGCTCGATGTCTTCATGTTTGGTTAAGTCGGCATCGATCGCCAAGACTTGAGTTTGCGGTGCAATTTCATAAATGTTTTGACGCAAATTTTCTAGTGCTTCACCATTACGCGCTACGATCGCAATTCCCGCACTACCACATAAAGCAAAATCAATTGCTAGCTGCCTTCCTAAACCTTGGGAAGCGCCTGTAATTAAGATGTATTTTCCCTGCAATCTTTTTGATGTTTTCATGATTTTTTTGAGGTTGGAGCAAATAATAACTAATGACTAACAACTAACAACTAACCACTAATTACGCTAAATGCATTTTCAAAACACTTTTAGGCGCTTTACGTACCCTCGCTTTGATGTAATATTTACCTAAGCGCTGACAAGCCTCGAAGCGATGACAGCCGGAAAACCCGTAATACTGCCCATCGACTTCTAATACATCTATCGGCTCTTGCAACCCAATTTCTGCTATGGATTTCATCAAGGCTTCTACTTTCTTGGGGTCATTTTGACGCGGAAGTGGTCGTTTTATTTGGTTTAGGGGAATTTCTTCAATTTTCATAATCGCGATCGCCCTCTCCAATCATTAATTTTGTTTTATATCCATATCTAAATCATACTCATTATGAGTTTGCTTTGCAACTAGACGATTGAAAAAAAAATTGCTAATGGTATTATTAGGCAATTTATAGACAATAGTATTAAGCTGCATTTGCTTTTTTAGAAAGACTGCCATATAGCACGGGCGGCACCCTTGATTATTAATTTCTATGAAAATTTCCTTAGAGCGTTTATCTTGTACCGTACTGACAACCTCGTGTTTATTAGGACTAACAGGAGCATCGGTTCCTGCAACCAAGGTTTCTGACATTGAATTGAAAATTGGCATCGTGCAGCGATTTGCGTCAAACCCCGATGATGAGTTGATACTGGAGCCGACGAAAGGCGATAAATTAAAGTTGACTTTTACAGATGATAAAAGGCAGCAAACAGTAGTAACTGCAAATCCTGTAAAGATACAAACGGCAATGCAGCCGTTAACGCAGCCAGTTTTGGATGAGCGGCTGGTTTTAGGAACATTTCGCACTTTTGAAACTGCGGAAGACAGTGCCAATATGTGGCGTAAGAAGGGTATAGAAGTAGAAATTGCTCAACCGGAACGTTGGCAGGTGTGGGCGAAAAGAGAAGTTTATAATACACCTTTATTGCGACGCTTGTTGTTGAAAAGCGTGAAAGCGTCCGGTAAGAAAACGGCATATGTTGATAGTAAAGTTTTGCGTCGGGTACCTCAAGCAAGCTGGGTAGTAAATGGATACCGCTACAATCGAAACTATTTGAATATTACTAGCAATAAAAACTTAATTGAGGTAAGTAAAAGCGGAAAATCCAAAACTAAACGTCTTTATGCTGGAAAGCTGCAATTACAGCCGAATGCTTACGGTACGTATTCTTTAGTTAATAATGTGCCCTTAGAAACCTATTTGCGCGGAGTAGTGCCTTATGAAATTGGTGCACAATCTCCTGAAGCAGCGATGGAAGCACAGACAATTATTGCTCGTACCTACGTGCTGCGAAATTTACGTAGATTTGAAGTCGATAATTATGAATTATGTGCCGATACTCACTGCCAAGTTTATTACGGACTCAGGGGAGCGACGGATAAAACAGATGAGGCGATCGCTGCAACTAAGGGTATGGTATTAACTTATAAAAACGAGTTAGTAGACGCTCTGTACTCTTCAACAGCTGGTGGTGTAACCGCAGCTTTTAGCAGCGTGTGGAATGGGGAGAATCGTCCTTATTTAAAACCTGTAATAGATACGCCGACAGATGTTTGGAATTTGTCTCGACAAAGTTTGGCTTCGGAAAAGAATTTTCGTTTGTTTATGAGTTTGAACAAAGGATTTAACGAAAGCGATGAACAATGGTTTCGCTGGCGTAGGGAAAGTAGTTTAGAAAATATCACCAAGGGATTGCAGAAATTCTTAAAAGTCAAAAATAGTCCCTTTGCTAAGTTTAAAACCGTTAAGAATATTGAAGTAGTCGAACGCAGTCAAGGCGGAAGAATCCTTAAATTAGCCGTAAAAACTGATATCGGCACCTTTTATCTATATAAAGACGAAGTTCGCAGCGCTTTCTTCGCACCTAGAAGCACCCTATTTTACCTGCAAGCACTCAACAAAGGAAAACCCGGAATTTGGGGATATGCTTTCGTCGGCGGTGGATTGGGGCATGGAGTGGGTTTGAGTCAAATTGGCGCTCGAAATCTAGCTAATCTAGGTTGGACAAATGGAGAAATCCTTAAATTCTACTATCCCGGCACTCAGGTTCAGATGCTTAGTAATGCGGTGAAGGCAGGGAAATAGGGCATGGGGAAAAGGTTAAAGGTTAAAGGTTAAAGGTTAAAGCTAAATTCATCACTCCTAACTCTTAACTCCTAACTCCTAACTCCTAACTCCTAACTTCTAACTTTTCTTCTCCCCTCGGCTTTATTGACAATAAAAAAGCAGCTACTGCAAGGGGAAAATAATTCCCGATACGGTGCTGCTTTGACTGAAATCATTAATATCTCAACCAACTAAAGCGATTTCTGCTTTAAGTTGTATGAAGTTCTTAGTAAAGTTCTTCTTCTTTGTGAGTTTCGATGGTGCAGTCAGAAGTTGGGTAAGCGACGCAAGTCAATACATATCCACCTTCCATCTGATCGTCGTCTAAGAAAGATTGGTCGGATTGATCGACGGAACCGGATGTAATCTTACCAGCGCAGGTGGAGCAAGCACCAGCACGGCAAGAGTAAGGCAAGTCTAAACCAGCTTCTTCAGCTGCGTCTAAAATATAAGTATCGTCATCACAGTCGATAGTTTGGTTTAAACCTTCGGCTTCGCTGACAAGTGTCACTTTGAAAGTTGCCATTTTGTAAATCCTCTCTTTTTTGCAAACGGCAGTATAAGTTATCCTAAAGCAAACCATGCGGCTGTTCCTAAAGGAATAGCCGTTTTTTTTAAATTTGCTTCAATTCTGATACTACGAGAAAAATCGGACTTTGTTACTAGTTTTTTGTCTCGATTAGGAATGAAATAAGGACAGTGATTAAATATAAGTTAAACTTATGCAATTCGACTGGTTTTTTCGAGACTATTAGAAAAAATTATATACTTTTAAAAAAAAGTGATTTTGTAAATAGATTATCAAATGAATTTAGAAGATTAATGATATATCTGAAATGATAACTTTTGCAATAAGCCATTGCTAATAATGTATATTTGGACTGTTTGGGCGAAGCCAGGGATTTTATTAAAGTGCGGGTAGGGTTAGTTGGTACTGGGTATGCGGCTAAATTAAGGGCACAAACGTTTTTAAGCGATAATAGGACTGATTTAGCTGCCGTTGTCGGACATAATTCGTGTCAAACAGAAGCTTTTGCGAGGGATTTTTCGTGTAAGGCGGTAAGCTCTCCTGCTGTGTTGATACAATCCGATATTGATTTGGTGGTAATTTGCAACGTTAACGAGCAGCATGGTGCGATCGCGCGTGCGGCATTAGAGGCTGATAAACACGTTGTTGTGGAATATCCTATGAGTTTGGATTTAGCAGAAGCATCCGAATTAATAAGTTTGGCGAAGTCGAAAAAAAAACTACTTCATGTAGAGCATATTGAACTTTTAGGTGGTTTGCATCAAGCTTTAAAACAGCATTTAGATCGAGTGGGTGAAGTGTTTTATGTACGCTACAGCACGATTAAGCCCGAACATCCAGCGCCCCGTAAGTGGACTTACAGCCATCAACTTTTTGGTTTCCCTTTGATGGGTGCGCTTTCGAGAGTACATCGTTTGACAAATTTATTCGGTGAAGTGATGGCGGTTAATTCTCATAGTCGATTTGGGGGTACTGTTGCAGAATTTTACCAATCTTGTTTTTGTACAACTCAACTTAACTTTACTAGTGGACTTTTAGCTGAAGTTGTATACGCGAAAGGCGAAATGATGTGGGAAGCAGAACGAAAATTTGAAGTACATGGTGAAAATGGCGGATTAATTTTTAATTCTGCGGAGGGTGCTTTTATTAATGCACAAGAAACAACTCCTATAGAAGTTGGTAGCAGTCGTGGTTTATTCGCTAAAGATACAGCTATGGTTTTAGATTATCTTTTCGATGGAATTCCTTTGTACGTTACTCCCGAAGAAAGTTTGTATGCTCTCAAAGTTGCTGATGCTGCAAGACGAGCGGCAAGTATGGGGATTACGATCGCGCTTTAAAAATTAGGATCGCCGGAGTTGTTTGCGATCGCGTTCCCTTTTTAAAATAGCTTTACGATTATTTTAAGCATTTCTCTTCATTGCTGCTTCATTAAAATTCTGCATAGTAATACTAAGTGAATTTATTCTAATTACCTTCTGCTTATAATTTCAATACAGCAACCAATTCTCTTCCCAATCCAAATACAGGTTATTTCTACATGAATATGGGTTCTTTGCTGTCATGGATTTATGGTTTTGTACCGCTCGAATATAGCAATAATCAATATTTTAATCTGTTTAAACAAAGCATCGGTTCAGTTTATAGTGTTAGCGCTACAAGTTCTTCTAATGTTGAACGAGAACAATTTGATTTCTTAGTTGTTTTAGCACCCGTGAGGAGTAAGATAAAGTGATTATTTTATTTTTATTCATAAGCTTCCGAACGATGAACAATATAATAATAATTACTTGCTTATTTTCATCATCAATTTGGTAAATTACTCGATAGTCACCAATACGATAACGAGAATATCCAACTAAATTACCTTTGAGAGATTTAATATTAAGATGAAAATAGGGATTTTGTTCTAATTTATCAAAACATCTAGCAATTTTTTTAGCAAGTGCTTGGTCTGCTGAAGCATAAATTTATTCTGCTTTAGCAGATAACATAACTTCATACATCAGACTTAATATTTATCCAGTTTTTTACACGTCCTCGAGCAATATCTTTTTTACCTTTTTCAAAAGATTCAATAAAACCGGGAATATCTATTAATTCTTGAGTAGCCGCTTCACTTTCTCTCCCTTTCACATAAGCTAAAAAGTTGACAACTACCTCTAAGCTTTCGGAAGATAAACCATCAAGATATTTGTTAATTTGCTCGCGAATTTTAATAGTATTCATAGTTGAATTTGGTTGTCAGGGTCTGTATATTAATCTATTTTATCTCTATGCCACTTTAAATGATTGTTCCCATGTCTTAGGTTCTGGTAAAGGTTCGCCGTCTATCTTAGCTGACTCAACGAGCATTTCTAACACTTCTTGAGCATTTTTTATTGCTTCTTCATAAGTATCGCCGTGGGTACAAGGTTGAAATACATTTTCAAATTCAGGTAGTGAAACTACATAACATTGGTCTTCGTTTGACCATTGAACAATTATCGTGTATTTCATTCTTGTGTTTCCTCTCTTTCCTCTTGCAATTTATTTAATTCTTCAAGCGATTCATTAACTTGTTTTTCTAAATATGTTTTCGCATCATCACCATCCTTCCCTGGAATAATGATAGCTTTTGATAATTTAGAATGCTTCCATTTTGTATGACTACCTTTTGCGGGTTGATAAGTAAATCCTGCTTTACGCAACAAACTTTGGCTACTCTCTTATTTTCTTGGGCATTTTTTTGGTAACATTTTTTCTCCATGATTTTACCTTTATGCAACTTTAAATGATTGTCCCCATGTTTTGGGTTCTGGTAAAGGTTCGCCGTCTTCCAAGGCAGATTCAACGAGCATTTCTAACACTTCTTGAGCGTTTTTTATCGCTTCTTCATAAGTATCGCCGTGGGTATGACAAAACTCTCCCCATTCAGGAAGACTCACTATATAACAATTATCTTCCTTTGACCATTGAATAATTATTGTGTATTGATTCATAATTCTTAACTCCTAACTCCTAACTCCTAACTCCTCACTCTTAACTCCTCACTCTTAATCGCTATGGGGAAATTTCCGTACCTGATATTCGGATGACTCTACCATCTCGTAAGTAAATCCCAAATCTCGATCGAACCTTTCTGTAATCGCGTCTACTTCTTCAGTTAGAATAGATTTCCACTGTTCTCGCGTTTCCCAACGAATTACCATAACAAGCTCTGTGGGATCGTTAGGGTTTATCCACAATTCTTTACCTATGAATCCTGGATAATTAGCCAGCGCTGCCGTCCAGATTTGTGCGTCTCTGTGGATGTATTTTTCCCGGTGTTTGGGCGCTATTCTAAACTTAAGTAACTCAATTACCACCTGCGTTCATTCCTTGTGCTACTTTGCCACAATAGAATTAGCATATTTGCTAAAGTTTAATTCCTAGCATAGCTTTATTGTTTACAACAGAGTGAGCCGGGATAAAGAAGGGAGAACTATTAGGAACGTGGTATGGATAACAACAATTGGATGCAGCAATTATTAATGCTCGGTATCGGTACAACTTCGGTAGTGGCAGACAAAATCAAGGAAGCAAGCGAGCAGTTAGTTAAAGACGGCAAACTCGATCCCGAACAAGCGAAAGCTGTCATGGATGATGTGGTACAGGAATTGAAGTCCG
Source organism: Rivularia sp. (in: cyanobacteria) (assembly GCA_965234645.1). Classification (GTDB taxonomy): domain Bacteria; phylum Cyanobacteriota; class Cyanobacteriia; order Cyanobacteriales; family Nostocaceae; genus Rivularia. The sequence goes on from OZ248344.1 coordinate 7,919,057, forward strand.
AGCAGGGCAACTGGGACAAAAATATGCAGCGACAAATGAAGAATATGCTGCAAGATTTGGGAGTGGCGCGTCAATCGGAAGTTGACGAATTGCGCGGTAGAATCGACCGTTTGGAGCGTCAAGTACGCGATTTGGAAAATAAGCTTTGGCGCTGAGTTTTAGCGAAAAGCGGACAAGGAGAGGGGGAAGAGAGGGAAGAGGGGGTAGAGGGGGTAGATAATTATTGATTGCTAATTCCTAACTCTTAACTCTTAACTCTTAACTCTTAACTTTTCATTATTAACCTTTGACCTTTAACCTTAATAATTGTTCATCGATCGCTGTTGTGATTTACACTAAGTTTTGTTCTATTGGTAATCCTATTTTTAGAACATAAAACAATAGGGAGGATACCTAAATTGAAGGCAATTTTGAAGCGTGTGGGTTTCGTGCTGCTTTGTGTTGTATTTTTGGGCTGCGCTCAAATTTCGACTGAAGCACCCCAGAGTGATGCTTCACAAAATACTATTCAAGAATCACCAGCTTCTACTACAGTAGCTGATAGTACAACTACAAAAGCGAGCGATAACAAGATGTCTGACGGAATTGTTACTACTCCTTCGGGATTAAAGTATGAGGTTTTAAAAGAAGGGACTGGAGAAACTCCTAAATCCGGACAAACTGTAACCGTTCACTATACGGGTACTTTGGAAGATGGAAGCAAGTTCGATAGTTCTCGCGATCGCGGTCAACCTTTCCAGTTTAAAATCGGTCAAGGACAGGTAATTAAGGGTTGGGATGAAGGACTCAGTACGATGAAAGTTGGCGGTCGTCGTAATTTAATCATCCCCCCAGAGTTAGGTTATGGTTCTCGCGGTGCGGGTGGTGTTATTCCCCCCAACGCAACTCTGAATTTTGATGTGGAATTACTTGGAGTTAATTAATAGTTAGGAGTTAAGAGTGAGGACCACCGGAGTTAGTAATGATAAATTTAACTTTGACCTTTAACCTTTAACTTTTTTCAAGTCAGTAACAAAAACCCGGTTTTTTGAAAAAACCGGGTTTTTAATACGTCGAAAGTTGAGGGTAAAAATTAATAATTCTTAACTCTTAACTCCTAACTCCTAACTCCTAACTCTTAACTTTTAACTCCTAACTCCTAACTCCTAACTCCTAACTATTTACGAATAATGACTCGGTTTTGCTAAGTTTTTAAATTTGGTAAATTGAGGATCGAATAAAAGTTTGACGACACCTGTTGGACCGTTTCTATGTTTAGAAATTATCACTTCGGCAATTCCTCTATCCGGACTATCAGTGTTGTAATATTCGTCGCGATATAACATTATTACTAAGTCGGCATCTTGTTCGATACTTCCACTTTCTCTTAAGTCTGACAGCATTGGACGCTTATTTGTCCGAGCTTCTACGCCTCTACTTAATTGAGATAATGCTATTACTGGAGCGCCTAATTCTCTTGCTAACCCTTTAATACTTCTGGTAATTTTCGATAGTTCTTGGACGCGATTATCACCAGCACCTTCCATTAATTGCAGGTAATCAATAATTATTAAACCGATGTCCGTACCGGCTTCTGCTTGCAAGCGTCGCGCCTGACTACGCATTTCTGTAACGGTAATATTTGGCGTGTCGTCTATGAAAATTGGCATTTCTGAAAGTACGCTAATTGCGCGACTTAAAGGTTCCCACTGAGTTTGACTGATGCGCCCAGTTCGTAAATAAGTACTTTCGATTTCCGCTTCACTTGATAATAGTCGCTGTACTAATTGCTCTTTTGACATTTCTAAACTAAAAACAGCAACTGGTAGTTTATATAAAGATGCGACATTATGAGCAAGATTGAGACAAAAGGCGGTGTTGTGAACGCAAATATCATTAGCAACAAAATTATGCGTATCTGGGATTGTTAAGTCATAAACTTGTTTGTTTCCCATCGGTTCGATAGAAACAATTTCATCCCAATAAATATCGCTGGTTGCTAAGTGCTGAAGCCGTAAATTTTCTAATGCTGTTGCTAATAAGAACAGTCTGTCTCGCGATAAAGCACGTTTACCAACGTGAATATTTGAATATCCTTTAATTCCAGCACGTCTAGCTAAACCAGTCCAAGTTTCTTGTTCTTTTGCTACTGCTAGCTGCTTCCAAACCTCTATAGGTACGAGATCGCGATTTGTTTGGTATCTTTTATGAAGTAATGCGGCTTCAATTTTAGTTAATACTTCTTGTTTGCCAAAAATACCAATTTCTGACATGAAGTTTTTGATTGCACGAGCATTGGTAATATCTAGTTGCCAAGCTTCACGTTT
>OZ248343.1:0-69769 GCA_965234645.1 Rivularia sp. (in: cyanobacteria)
ATAAATAGTTTCTAAACTTGCTTTATCTAAACTAAAACTACCATCCGACTGTAATTGAGCGGAAACATCTACATAATTATCAACTTCTACGTCGTTAAATCCAGCGACTAAGGTGACGATATTTCCATCATCTGCAATCGTACCGCTTATTGTGGGGTCGTTGGTAATTTTATCTGTATTGCTTTCCCCAGAATCGTTAACTAAAGCTGCTGTAATTACAGGTGGAGAATCTAAAACTACAGAAACGCTATATACTGCTGTTTCTACATTACCAGCAACGTCACGAGTAGAAAGAATTAAAGTATGACTTCCATTTCCTAAACCTGTTAAATCAAACTCTTGGTCAAATTCTCCATTATCATTAAAGGTAACTGGAATATCTTCTCCAGAATCAAATTTATAGGAAAAACTAATTAAATCACTACCAGTACCGTTTGCAACACCTACCAAACGAGAAGATTGATTTAAATCTGTACCCGTAACTGGATTTGTTAAAGTAATTTGCGGCAATTCGCTATCAATAGTAATTGATAAAGGTGCTGACGAAACACTTTGATTTCCAGCAACATCAGTCGCGACGGCAGTAATTTCTCGTATTCCATCAGTCAAATTTTCGCTAACTTCAATCTGCCAATTACCATCATTATCTGCTGTTGTTGTTCCTACAGATACTCCATCGCTGAATAACTCTACATTTGCTCCAACTGCTGCTAATCCAGTAATAGTAGGATTTTTATCATTCGTTATCTTATCGCGATCGCTAATTCCTGAATCGCTATCTGAAGATAATTGTAAGTTGATAAGAGCATCCGGTGCTACGGTATCAATTGTTAAAGATAAAGGTACATCTGATTGATTTTGATTTCCAGCAATATCAGTTGCTATAGCTGTAATACTATAATCACCGTCTGCTAAATTATTGGTGGTTATTTGCCAATTACCGCTTCCATCTACTGTAGCTTCTCCAATCTTGATGGAATTATTTAATAATTCTACTTTACTTCCAACTTCTGCATTACCCGTAATCTCAGGGGTTGAATTATTGGTAATATTATCGCTGTCATCAACTCCGCTATCATTTGCTGCTGTTAAATCTAAATTATCAGGTGCTGGAGTTACCGTATCTAAAGTAAACGCTAAATCAAACAGATTGGAAACATTACCCGAAGCATCTTTGGAAAGTAGATGCAAAGTGCGATCGCCATCAGGTAAAATGCCACCGTAAATAGATTCTAAGGTTGCTCTATCAAAGCTAAAATTACCATTTTCATCACGTTGGGGTAAAACATTGACATAGTTCGCAATATCTGCATCATCAAACCCTGCGGAAAATTGAACTATTTCCCCATCATCAATTACAGTACCACTAATTGTCGGGTCGTTGGTAATTTTATCTGTATCGCTTGTACCCGTGTCGTTAGTTAAAGCTGCATTAATAATCGGGGAATTTCTATCTATATTAGTGGCAACAACTCTTACACCACCATTAAATCTGATATCGCCTTTAGCGGCTATCGTACCGTAGATTGTAGACGTACCGTTAGAGGTAAACTTACCAGCAGTTTCAAATATTCCTTTGGTATCTGAAGCTCCATTAAAGGTAATATCGCCGCTCGATACTACTCTAATAGTATCGCTGGTATTAATATCCTTGGAAGCACCTGTAAAAGTAACGCTACCAGTGCTGCTACCGGATGCGATTAAAGTATCCCCAGCAAAGGTTGCTGCACCGTTCATATTAACAGAGCCAGAAGCAAATACCGATACATCCTTACTATTTGCCTTTGCTAAATCAATATCACCGTTTTCCGTAATTAAAACAACGTTATCTAAATTATTATTACTTCCTTTAAATCTAATATTGCCCTGTTGGACGATTATTACATAGTTACTTAAATTAACATTGTTGGGAATACTCAATTCCCCACCAATTACGGATACTACTGTAGGATTATCGATGGTACCCGGTGCGGGAAACTTCTGATTCCAACTATTTGCATTGCTAACTCTATTTGCACTATCAGCAATATCAAAGGTAATAGTTTGGCTATTATCTGGAATAAAGCTATCTAATTTTTGCTGTTTGAGATTATCGTATGCTGGAATATCAACTGTAATTGCTTCTTCTAAAATGGAGGGTGGATTTAAACCAGCATATTGATTATTGGGATCAGTGCTGGTAGTGTAACCATCAGCAACAGTAACTGCATTGTCCCTTAAGATTTTTCTTCCAGAATCGTCAAGTTGTGGAGTACCGTCTGGATTTAATTTTACCGGAAGGTCAATATTACCATTTATCTTGAATCCTTGGGCTGCATAGATTAAAGCATCGTCATCTAAATTTAAGGGTTCCCCATCTAAATCTCCACCACCATTTATCGTTAACTTCCCGGATGTCTTAATCGCAAATCCCAGGTTAGATGTTGGTGGTACGACAGTATCTAAGGTAAACGTCAATTCATAAACATCGCTCGTATTTCCTTCCGAATCTGTCGCTTGTAAATAAAGGATGTAGCTATCATCCGCTAAGATATCACCCTTGATAGATTCTAAAGTTGATTTATTTAAAGTAAAACTACCATCCGGCTGTAACTGCGCCGTTATATCAACATAATTATTAACGTCCGTACCGTCAAAACCAGCTTTTAATAAAACTATTTGACTATCATCCGTTACCGTACCACTAATTGTAGGGTCGGAAGTAATTTCATCATTGCTAGAAGCTCCCGTATCGTTGGCTAAATTAGCGTTGATGATGGGGGGTTGTGTATCTCCCTCTCCACCTCCAGATAAAGGTAAATCGTTAGCGTAAACTACATTTGCACCATTGTTAAATGTAATAAAACCCTTTGCGGCTATAGTACCGTACAAAGTAGAGTTATTGTTGAAGGTAAAATCGCCTACACTCTCAAAGGAACCACGAGTGTCTGATGCAGCGTTAAACGTTATTCTACCGCTCGAAACCACCCTCAAAGTATCTGAGCCGTCAGTAGAAGCCGTAGTACCATTGAAGTTTATACTACCATTGTTGCTTCCCGATGCAAGTAAGTTAGAACCACTATACCTTGCTTGGTTGTTCATATTAATCGAGCCAGAAGCAAATACAGATAAATCTGTTGCCTGTACCTGAGATAGATTAATATTACCGTTGTTAGTAATTAAGACAACATTATCAAAATTGTGATTGCTTCCATTAAAGTTAATATCCCCGTTTTCTACAATAATTACGTAATTGCTAATACTAACCTTGTTGGGAATATTTAATCCTCCACCCATTACTCTAACTACCGTTGGATTAGATTCTGTACCCGGTGCTGGAAATTTATTATCCCAATCTCTTGAATTGTTGAGGGGATTTTGACTAGAATTAAAGGTAACTGTTGATGTTCCGGGTGCAATTGCGTTATCTAATATTTGCTGTTTTAAATTTTCGTATATTGGAATATCAATTATTTGTTCGTCTACAACTTGTGGAGGAACTAAATTAGAATATTGATTGTTATTTGCATTGATTGTATTGTAGTCTGGTGCGACGGTAACGGCATTATCTACTAATATTAATTTACCAGAATTATCACGTAGGGGATTACCGTTTGAATCTCTTTGTACTGGTAAGGTAATATTGCCATTAATCGTAAAACCTTGAGCAGAGTAAATTAAAGCATCATCGCTGATATCAAGGGGATTTCCGTCTAAATCTCCACCGTTATTGATTCTAATTTGTTTTTCGGTTCTAATTGCGTATTTAGGTGGTGCAGAAGCTGACATTGGTGTGGGAGATGCAGCAACGCTAAAATTTATTTTTGATAAATCTGAGTCAAATTCAAAATTACCAACTAAAGGATTATTTTTATTATTGCCTGTAAGAAAATCAATCGAGGTTTTGTCTAAATTAATTGGTTGCTGTGTAAATAATTTATCTTGAGTAAAATCTTGATTAAATAAAAGTGGTGACGATACTAAATTATCTGTATCATCACCAATATTGTCTGTATATGTGATATTTAAATTTTCTGTGGATAAACGCTCTATTTCCGCAGCGAAAGAATCGCTAAGAATACTTTTATTAATGTTATTTGTATTTAAACCGTAAGTATCTTCTGCAAAGTTATCTAATAAAGAAGAATCAAAGAGTTCTTCGTTATTCTTGTTGCCAAATATATCTTTATTAGCCATACAACCCTTCTTATTTCAATTAAAAGTTAAATAATTAGCTGAAAAAAATAAATCATTTCAATAGAAATACTGCGGACTTTAAGTGATGCTTGCCCGCAATATATTAATATCTTTTAGTTAGCAGTTAACTAATTCATGTACTCACCGCAAACAAATTGTTTGTTTCCTGGTTGTGATTTGTTTCTAGATTATATTCACCCGTTGGCAATAATTGTTGTGGCGCTGATAGCCCTAAAAACTTGTTATTAATAATGTTGCGATACTCATCTAAATCAGATTGCCAATTGTTAATAGCAGAGTGGAGTTGAGTTAACTTTTCTGAATTGCTTTCGCCAATCAACTCGTAACTGAAACTACCGCTAAACATGATAATAGGAGTAATTTCTTCGCTTTGATTTTCTGCTTGTAATGCTGCTTCCATTACTTTTAAATGAAATGGAGCGCGTTGAAGGTTGTAGTTAAATTCAACCGATGCTCTTACAGGTGTTTCTCCAATTGATTGCCATGCGCCAGAAGATAACAGATTTTGTGTAATATACTGTTGTGCTGAATCTTGCTCTTCAAAAGGAACGATACTTCTAAAATTAGCGACAACAGCTTTAAATTTCATTAAAGACAAAGCACTTGTATATTTACAAGCAATTTGTGGAATTAAAATTGATTCTTCTTCAGCATTTCTAATTGATTGCGCCAATATTATTCTAGTCGGCTCCGCAGTAATCGCAACACCGTTGGTAAATACTACCTGGGAAACGTTATCAATGTTGATTGGTTGACGTGCTAACTCCCAATTGCTTGCTACAATACCGGTGTGTTTGAGAATATCTATATTTAGGAATTTGGTATTGTTTTTTTCGACTTCAATTGCAATAAATGAGTCTTGAGGTATTAATTTTTGGCTCATGTTAAGTGTGAAGATAAGGAGAAGGGATACCAGAGGGATATTTGCGTACTTAATACATACAATGGCGGCAGGTATGTCTCAAATACGCCCGATAATTAGATAAATGTTGTTTGTCTTGAGCTAACTGAGTTTTTTAGCTTCTAAGCATATTCTCAGTTGTTTCTTATATTGTTGTAACACCAACAAGCATATTTACGATAAAGCCGAGTTTTTTATTAAGAAGTTATAAAGATACTTCTCTTATTGAAGAGATTTGGTGTATTGGAGAAATACTACGTTTTACTCAATAAATGGCTGTTTATAAAGTCTGAACATTTTTGTAAGATTTTTGTATTTATTTTTACTCTGTAACAATCAAGTTAAAATAGTTAAAGTAATATTAAGTACATCTGCTATATTTTTTAGATTCAGTGTACACAGATGATGTAGTTTGGTTGGGTGCGTTCTTCTATTTAATCTACTTTGGAAGAAAAAATGATGCACTTTAGCGTCTTCTTAAGCCAAAACTTCCTGAAAAATACTAATGATGGAAAAAATTTCATACATCACATCTGCTGTCAGTCAAAATTTCCATTTCCACGATACCTATCAGCAACACCGGATAGATTAGCTAAGAGAGCGGAGTGTCTGGTGCGGGCTGCGATTTTTTCCTCTTGAGATGACAGGATTTTTCATGCTGCATAAAAACATCTACCAATCAAAAAATATTGATACATTAATCAACAATTCAAATACACAGAACCGTGATAATTGCAACTATACCTGTGACACTTTAATAACGTAATAATGTAGTATACAAAAAAGTAAGGTAAAAATAAGATTTTAAACCGGCACAGCTTGTCACATATCCTTTAACCACAGTATTTTGAGGAACCGTTGCCGAGCATCGTATCTGCACGGTTTTACCTTAATATCGCTTGAAATGTTTACTTGTTAAGGGTTTGGACACTTGTAGTATTATACCTTGCTTTTTGCTCGGTTTTGGTGTGAAGAAAAATTTATGAAGTAAATAATTAGTGCGCTAAATTTTTGTATGCAGATAGTTTACTCATGTACTTTTAGTGCCTATACTTTTGTGTACATATTAATGAATGTACGCGCATTTTAGTATCAGGACTTACGCAACTGGCACATTGCGATAGCGAAGCGAGAAAGGCAAGCAGATCGCCAGATTGTAGCACTAAAGTACTATATACAGTCATCGTTAAAATCAGCCCTTCCTGTAATTGTTAACAGTAATTAACTAATTAAAATTATCTTTTAAATTTTATGAGAAAATAATTATCAGGTGTATCAGTGAATTAGTTAGCAATGAGATTTACTAAACATTAAGATTTAGCCTTATTGTTCCTCAGCAATTGTTAACTATATTTAAACTACTGTTCCAAACTACGACTAATTCTTTGTCTAATTTCTTCTACATCAATCGGCTTTTCTTCTACCGTAATAATGTGAAAAATCGGTGGAATAAATACCTCTACCTCATAGGGATAATCGCATATGTGTACCTGACGGAATCCCTTACCATGCAAATCTTTATCCCAATGTTTGGGAAGGGTGAGTAGTTCGTCTACATACTGATTAGCCTTTACACTTTTAAAATCATCCCACATCACTTCAAGAATTTCTTTTACTTTTGCGTCACCGTTCCACAATTGTGGAGGTGCGGATTCACGAATAAAATTAATATCCAATCCTTCGTATTCAGGTACATACTCATCATTTGCAATTCTATTATCACGTCTAATAAGTATTAATCGAAACCATTTGTACCAACTGACGGCATCCATAGAACGCTGTTGTAGTATGCCGTATCTAGGATGATGTTTATCGAAAGGAGGCGCGTGCAAACCATCTTGGATTAGCACCCAAAGTGGAAAATTTACACTTCTGGTACAACCGCTTAAAAGAATTCTTCCAGCTTTTTCAGTAGTATTAGTCATGATGATAGTCTTGTTAATATCAATAGCTTATACTGGAGCTACTATCCAAGTTCAAAAAATTAAACGTAAAGGAGTACAAAAATATATAGCTCGTGTCAAAGAATATGCTCGTTTAGAGCGAAGATATAGTAGTTTCTATCTTGGTTTATATGATCAAAACTGGGTTACTTTCAAAGATGATTGTATCGAATTAGTAATACTTACTGTAGTATTTTAAAATTTTACATCAAGCATTTCTCCTCATTCTTGCTTCTCTTATGGTTCGGCATTCAATTTAACTTTGAAATACTGACGTTTCAATTTGCTATCGCCACGATTCGCGTACAGCTTTGATATTTCGTAGATGGTTAGCAAGTTGCGCTTCTCCATCTCCTTGAAAAACCATTCCCAACGCTTCAAATCTTCAGCAGTCGCCGTGAACCGTAAATCATTTATTTCACTCATTCCCATCCCCCATCGAATCTAAAAAGTTTGCAGCGCGTTTCTCCCATGTCTCATCTACCGTACTAGCCATTTGGCTATCCTTGCTACAGTCAACACTGGTAAGATATTCACGAATCGCTGACTTTAACTTACGAATAGTTGGGTTTTTAATTTTTAAAGCATTTTGGAGAATTGTGATAGGCAGAGCTTCGCGTATCGCATTCGGCTTTAACGGTTTCGTTTCAACCATCACCGATTTCTCCGCTTTAAACACGGCTAATTCTTCCTTTAGTTGGGCTATCTCGCGACGGTACGCAATTAACTGGTGTTTCTCTTCTCCCGTTAGTTGTTGAGCATCGGGAATTGGGGATTGGGGTAATGTTACCTTTTCTTCTCCTCTCCCCTCCTCCACTTTCCCAAGCGTTGGCTTAACTCCTGCAATTGCTGCTGTATCGGCGCTATAGCTTCGTTTACGGCATTCTGTATCACTTGGCTATCTTTTGGGCTAGCCACTACCGGGGTTGAACTTGCTAGATCGTTATCAATGCCGTTTTGGATGCATTGGGCGATAAAGTCAGCTTTAGTAATTTTATAATTGAATAGATAAGCATCTAAATTATTTAAAAGTTCGGCTTTATCTTCACCTGTGAACCGAATATTTAATTGTTGTCGTAACTGAGCATTTTTACCCATCTTGGCTATCCCTACATATAGAAAAAATTCAGCTAAGATATTTTCCCATCAAAGCGTAAGCATGGATAGCCAAAAGCAGAAACTTACTCAAAAGTAAGGTAAAAAGTAAGAATAAATTAATAACTCAAATAGCAAAGCTATATACAGCAAGACTTTCGCCTAACTGATGTTGAGCAAGCAGGGAAGTTGCGTGGTGTTAGTTCTAGATTTTAGCTACTGATGAGAACTATCTGTGAGAAATTCTTTTATTTTTATATTCCCGATAAAATCTTCAAATTCCTCCCCATCGGAGGGGTCATAGTCGGGATTAGCTTTTTCAAACCAAAAGAAAAGTGTTTTTTGGTCATCAACTGAAAAGAAATTATCAAAATCTTCGTAAGCATCCGAATCTATCCAAATATTTTCTTCCGTTAACTCATTTGCAATGTCTGAGATGAATTGAGCTAATTCTTCTTCTTTTTTACTCATTGGTTTGTTTCACTTATTGGTTTTCATTTTCTCATCTTATTTTAGAATTTCAGTGGCTGAAGTTATTTAAACGACTGAAATTAACTATCAATCAATACCTCTAACCTGTAAAGCTTGCGAGTTAGCTTTAAACTTCGATACCGTAAATTATTGGAATACCGCTTATCAAATCGTCCTCTTCCCAATAAATATACATTTTTAGGAAAGTACCATCAAAATCTACACGGCAGTCTACACAATCTCGATGATACTTTTTGAATTCTTCAAAGTTTACTAACTCTCTTTCTAGATCCCTAGTTTTTTGATTACGATAAAAGCATAGTAATTTTGTATTAAGCTGTTGTGCTAGGTCGAGGAACTGTTTTTGGGGTATGAGTAGCATTCACGCAGAAAACCGGGTTAAGAGATATTACATGAGTAATACAAGTATTTTAGAAGCTGAAACCCTTGTTTTATTGTTGAGTAGTGACTCGATGATCAGCTCCCGCGTCAACGACCTTCGTTATCAGTATAATACTTATCTAATAAGGGTTTTAAGCTTAACTCGGTTTTCTGTTCCGATGATACTTATACCCCAATAATTGAGGCATCTAGGAACTTTCTTGTTTGTGGCTATATTTGCGCGAACCGGGAGTTATGACTCCCGGCTTAATAGTTTTAAAAGAATTAATAGCCCTTTTAATTACCACACGAACTTTTCTCTAAGTTGATACGGAGAAAGATATTTCCTCCACATTATTAGTATTTTTACGGTTTATCTTGAATAAATAACAACACTACTGTTCAAAGCCTTTATTTTTCTTTTGTTCATGCTCTTTATCCATTATTCGTTGTCGCCTCAATTCCAACAACTGCTGATTCCAATCATTTGCAGCGGACTGTTTTATGGTAGTCTGTGGCAGTAATTGTTGAATATCCCGTGCTATTTGATTACCCGCAGAATCATTATCGTAAGCTGCTATCACTTTGGGGATATCTTTAAACAAGGTTACTGGCAGGTTTCTGGTACTATCTAATGCTAAATAAATTGTCTTTGGAATAGACGCTTTTTTCACTGCAAGAGAATCAAGAGTCAGGTAGGACAATGCATCAATTGGGGATTTGCACAATACTACTCTTTGAATTGGAGAATTATCAAGCCCACCCCAAACGGCGTAAAAGCTGCCTTGATTGCGTTTTGTACCAACTGCATATCCCATGAACGAATTATTTTCTCCTCTTGTCCCCCGCAGAAACGCACCAACTGTTGGAGATTGGTTATTGTCAGCTGCTTGCATCCCCACTCCGTCCACTCCTTCTAACGAACGCATCGCAAACACGGCGTTTTGATTTTTGTCAGAATAAACAATTCCTTGCTGGTGGAGTGCATTCACCAACTTTTCTGGCAATCCCCGTTTAGTCGTAAGGTAGTTGTACACTGCATCCCACTGAGAAGGAGAATCGGGAGGTGGCACAAATTGGGGTGCTGGTTGAAGTTTAACTTCTTCTAATGCTTGTATCTTGGCATGGTGGGCAACAGCAGAAAGCATTCCCTCTTCCCCAAAACGGTCATTTAGAAGGGCGATCGCCTTTTTAAAATTGCAGCCGTTGACATGCATTACTAAATCAATTGCTCCACCACCACCTTTATTTTTACCTGGGGCAAAGTCATAAAACTTCTCAGAGTCAATATTAATAATGCAACCGTGCCCCTTCCACCGATTACTACCTTTAGTTTCGTGAATTAATCCCAACTGCCACGCTACATCATCTAATGGTAAATCTCGCAGTTGATCGACTGTCCGATTAAGTTGATAACGTAATTGTTGGTTGGATTGTTCTAACTCAATAATTCGTTGTTGCAACGCTTCATTATCTCTTGCCAACCGTTTGGCAGTTGCTTCCATTTCCGATTTCTTTTTTTCCGCTCTTTGGCGATCGACAGCTTTAGCTTTTATCGCTTGCTGATTCAATTGATTAACTTCTAAATCTTTCCCTTCTTCTACAATCCGATAAAAGTCTTTGATATCTTGATGCTTTGCTAAACTGCCCTTGATCCCGCGCTCTAACCCCAGGTGTTCTACCGCATCATAATACGAATCTTGGAAAGCTCTCATTTTCTGTCGCCCATTAAAGAAATGATTGCACCGTAATTGTCCCTTCTCATCCAACGGCACAAAATAAGCGTGAATGTGGGGAGTCATTTCATCTAAATGCAATTCCGCCCGAACAACGCGGTCATCATATTGTTCGTTCAACCATTTCTCGGAAGCTTTTAGCCAAGATTGAAGTTGTTCTTTCTCATAGTATCCCCCATTGGTTGGGTCTTGTGGACGAAAATATTCGGGAGAAGCTGTGAGCAGAATTTCCACACAGTACACCGCGTCGGTGCGTATCTTGCGCTTTTGTTTGTGCTGATTAATTTTATTTAAAACTATTTGTTCTAAGTTTTGTAAGGAGTTAGCATCGCCAATAAATCTAATATTTTGTTTAGTGGGGTCGGCATTGGGGGTATCTCTAGAGCGAGAAGTGTGCGCTCCGCTGCCTCCAAGGTTAGCTTTTTTGAGTTTAGCTACTCTTGCGATCGCATAAGCCATATGACCATCATGTCAATAATAGTTGCCCACATGGGTAGAATATTCTCAACTACACCAATCAATTGGCGGCATTATCCCCCTCCGGGGGGCGAACGCAGCTTATTTGTTCCGAGCGCAGCAAGGAATCGCCACAGGCGACCCGACAGGGCAAATAAGCGTAGTGAGTACTACTATTTTATACGACACAACCCGATATTGTATGCAGCGGTAGTCCGGGGTGCTGCTGTGGTGCGCGTTGGGTGCAATCTGGGCACAGTGCGGTATTGATGTTCTTGGCTGCTTTTTTGAGTGGTGGGGCAAGGCGAGTGCATTCTACGTGAATATTGGGATGCAAATTGTGATATTACTGTGCCAAGATGGTGCCGTATATATTAGCACTATGTTGTACTTATGGCTGATATCCATCTTAGCGTAGATGTTGGTGGGTCTTTAACCAAGGTTATTTACAAACGAGCGGGTTCAAAAGACGCTGATTATTTAGTCATGTCTCCTGACATTGAGAAGATTACTCCGAGTGACCTTGACGATTATATGGCACGTTTGATGTGGGCTGGTAATCCCCATCCTAGTAAACAATTGTGGGTGAAGTGTGACGAACGGGTAATGGTTTTGGGGGATTTCGCTTCTAAGTTTGACTCCCAAGACAAGTTGTTGGAGTTGAAATACGAGAATGCTTTGTGGAAGGTGTTGGGAATTATTGGGTTGATTGTAGAAATGGAAAAAATCAAAATACCTAAAAAGAAACCACTCACCATTGATTTAGCTATTCTTTTACCTTGGAATGAATATAGCGATCGCAAACGATTTAAAGAAAAGTTAGAGCAAATGCTTGCTGATTTTCAGGTCAGAGAAAATAAGTTAGTCGTAAAATTGAATAAATATTTATGTCGTCCGGAAGGTGGAGGATTAGCATTACTGCAATTGAGTAAAGAAGGTGATGACTGGTTGCAAAAACAACAGGTGGGGATATTGATGTTCGGTCACAGAAACACTACATCACTTTATTTTGACCAAGGTGAGTTGTATGTTGATTCGAGTTCTAGCCCGCTGTTGGGATTTTCTCAAATGCTAGATATGGTAATTGAAGCGAAGAGTGGTTTAAGCCGAGAAAAACTGGCAGAAGCGATATTCAAAGCGCGTTATGCTGCACATAAAGAAATATACATTATAGATAAATATCATGGTGCTGAAACTAACCACCCAAAATGGGCTGATTGCAGCGCAATTAAGGCTTTAGCTACTGCCAAAGATCCGGAATTAAGAAGTGGTGAAATCAAGACTATTGCCACAGCTATTACGGAATCTACCAAGCGATATTGGAAAAAAATAGAACGTTGGTTGAACCAAGTTTTTCCAGTCCCTCTTGATTGTGTAATTATTGGTGGGGGTGCTGCTTACCATATACAGCCAGAATTGGAAAATTATTTTAATTGCGAACCAGAAACGAAGAAAGAAAAGTATGATAGCCCCCCATACAGAACTGGTAAGTATGTTTACAGAAATCGCGAAAAACATTTTACACCCATTATATGGGGTGCTGGTTTTGAATCCAAAGTTAAAGAAGCTTTTAATTTTTCAGATCAAAAAGATACGGAACAATGTTTATCAGCTCGTTTTGTAGATTGCTTTGGGCTATTCAATGATTTGGTTGAGGATGAGAAGAAGGGCAACGAACAAGCATAACAATGAATCGCAATCTTCATGATCGGAAAAACGAATATTTGCTATTTAATAACAAGGGTTGGGGTTTGAAGAATTGGGCGAAGGCAACAGAAAACTTTATGTTTCGCTATTTAATAACAAGTAATGAGTGAGCAGGAACCCTCGCAATGACTAGAATTAGAAAGAAGCGTTATTCTTTGAGCTTGCGTCTCCAGCCCTACGAAGGTGATTTGATGGCTGAGGTGGTTGACTATCTCAATGGATTACCCAAAGATGAAATGAACCGCAAGGTGGCGGATATTTTGGTGGCGGCTTTGTTACCATTAGCGCGGTATAAAAGTGGGAATTATACTATTGAACAATTGCGATTTGCTTGTTGGGAATCGCAGGATTGTTTAAATAAACATAGTAGTAATATGCGCTTGGCTTTGGGGGTGGAGCAACCGCAATATGTGCTGCCGTCATATGCTGTTCCTGGAGCAGCGCAGCATCTTACAAATAATAATATGAATGTTAGTAATGGTAAAGTTTCAGAACAGCATGAAGAAACCTCTGAATCAGAGGAAGATACTGTTGATAGTAAACCAAATTATTTAGTTGAAAGTAAAGCAGATATTGCGTCTAAGAAGAGTCTTTTTGGGGATTAGTTATATCGCGATTAAAGTAAATATATTAATGTGAATGCATCTTCCCTACTTCCTTGCTCACCGGAAAGCAGCGGGCATCACCTTTTAAGATGATAACCCGCGTAAAAATGCAGTACTCTCTAATTTCTTAACAAGAGTAAAGGTAGTGCAGGTTCTATTGCTTTTTTAAAGTTTTTAGTCCAACATGGAGGTACGCCCATAAATCGGATAATTTACCCGCTTTCATTGCTTCTGAGAAGGATATATTGTTCTCATCAATGAAATCAAATGCGTGTTCTATTAATTCGGGCAAAAGTATTTCACATATGCAGTTACCTTCATAGAACATTTTATGCCGGATTACTGAATCGTTATAGCGTATAAAATCTGCTTCATCACCATAAAAGGCGTTTTTGACTGCTTCCTTATTATTTTTCTGGCTTGATATATGTATGGCTGTCGGTATCCCTGGTATCCGGGACTCCCGAATATTGGCTTCAATTTCCGGCTAAACTTTTTACACCTGGGCGCTCAAGAGAAATATAGTAATGCGGGGAAGTCGGGTTGACGATACTGCTAGTTATTAATGTAATAAGAGCCGTCATAAAATTATTAATTGCAACATAATAGTGCGTGTTTTACAACAATTGATTGCGGCATTAAAATATTCATTAATTATAATAACTAAAACTTAATTTATAGATGTTTTACGGGTAACAATAAAACAATAAATAATTAAATTGCATTTGCTATTCTAATCGCGTTTATCTTTTTTACTCCTTTAAATGGTATGATAATATAGGTTTATTGGTGTTTTTAATAATTAATATTTAATAGATAAAAGTGCCATTTTAATATCATAATTTTATCGCCAGATGACTAATCCAAACACCGAATATGATTCACCTTGGAAGGAGATAATACAACTTTACTTTGAAGATTTTATGTTATTCTTCTTCCCCCAGGTGCATTCTCAAATTGATTGGAGTCGAGGATTTGAATTTCTCGACCAAGAACTACAACAAGTTGTCCGAGATGCTGAACTTGGTAAGCGGTTGGTTGACAAATTAGTTAAGGTTTATCGCATATCTGGGGAAGAAATTTAGGTCCTCGTACACATAGAAATTCAAGCCCAGGAGGAAGGCAAATTTCCAGAAAGAATGTTCGTATACAATTACCGAATATTTGACCGTTACAAGCGTCCTGTTGCTTCTCTGGCAGTTTTGGCAGACTCCAGTAGAGCTTGGCGACCAAACCAATTTGGGTATGAATTATTTGGGTGTAAGGTGGATTTTAGATTTCCCGTAATAAAGTTGGTAGATTATCAACAACACTTCGAGGAAATTGTAGAAAGCCGTAATCCCTTTGCCACCGTAGTTTTAGCGCATTTGGCAGCATTACAGACTCGTGATAATCGTGTTGAGCGTAAAGCCCAAAAGCTAGCTTTGGTACGACGTTTGTATGAAAAAGAACTTAGCCGAGAACAAGTACTTAATTTATTTGCATTCTTGGATTGGATGCTAACGCTACCATTAGATTTAGAAGCAGAGTTTCTTGTTGAAGTAGAAGAATTGGAAGAGGAACAAAGAATGAAATACGTTACTTCGTTTGAAAGAAATGTCCGAAGAGAACAATTATTAAAAAGCATACCTGTATGCTTAAGACTTAAGTTTGGCTCTGTTGGTCAAAGCTTATTGTCAGAAATTGAAAACATTGAAGATTGGAGAGTGTTGGAAACAATTTTAGAAGCAATAGAAACAACAAACACTGTCTCCGAATTACGACAAATTTATCAGCCGACAACGGGTGAGTAAAGTAGGCAGAATTCTGAATGCTGCATCCTCCCATCTGAACAGTTTTTTTGACAAATATTTCCCACACGCTAATCAATTACGATTAGCGTTAAATAAATTGAGCAACGTAAATTTACTAGTTAACTAGCAATTCAACTCAACCACGCATAAAAGCTTGGTATCATTTGCTCCAGCTTACGTAACTCGTTTGATGCAACTTCCTCCAGCAGCAGCACCGCACACCAACGTCGATCGCAAGTCCATCTGCATATAGTAGTTTTTACCGCTTCCACACCTCTTCTAATCGCTTCTCGGAGCATTTGGAGACTAGTTCTAATCGGAGTACTGTCCCCATCGTTGGGTTCGAGATCCGCACCAATTATATGATCCGAATTATCGCTTTTGGACTTCACCTGGTTGTTTTCAGCCATATCCCCCCAATCGCCTATCCCCGGCGGCACAATAGCGTTTTCACTCGTAGTAGAAGAAGGAGTATATACTATATCTTGTAATGCATCGGATTTTGGCTTTTTATCGAAGACAGAAGTTTCATTATTATATAAAGAAATATCTAACTCCTGTCTTCGCTGTTCGGGTTGCTGCGACTGGTTTAGAGCGCTTGGGGGTATCTCACTTTTAAACTTTTCATTTAATGACTTAATTACGGCTAATCTGTCGGTATCATAAAAATCGTTTTGGTTTAATTTGTAGTACCGTACTTTGACAGAATTATGTTGTACGGTGCGGCACAATACCATCTTTAAGCCAATTTTCTCAAGCAGCCGATTTAGTAATTTGATTGGGGGATATTTTTTCTTAAGGGTTATCCCAAAGGCTGATTTGATTTTTTTTCGGTGACGATGGCAATCTTTGATAAATTGCTGAATTCTTGGGGAATTTTCTGCAAATTCTTCAAGTGGGTTGAGAAAGTCAAGTAATTTAGTTTTTTCAATGACCTCAACTTTATGGGAGTAAGTTTTCACATCTGGGAGGTAACTAACCCCCGACGAAAACTGCTTTAATTTCTTGCGCCATTCAATCGAATCTAATTCGGCCGTAATTTCTGGATTACTTGCCATCCAAAATAATTTAACGCGGGATAGCCATCGCCTATCATCCTTATATATGGCTTTGTAAAGGAAGTCGTTTGTCAAGGTAACGCCGGGTAATTCTCGTTTGAGTAGTGCTTTGGTAGCTTTGTAATTTTCCTCTTCCGTTCGCGCTGGTTTATTTTTAATTCTCATAGCTTCGTCAACTTCGATATCTTCCGCCTTTGCGGTTGCTTGGGCTTTTTGGCGCTTGATTTCGTCTTTTTCATTTTGCACCGAATCGCCTGTAACGGTAGCTTCGTCGATCGCCACATCAACTAATTCGTGACCTTCATCATTGAGTTCTTGCCTTAGCTGTACTGCTAGCTGATTTAAACTGTAATTCCTTCTGGCTATCTGCTTGCAGTATAAATCAACGTGTGGGTTGTCCCATCCCCCATCCCCCATCATCGACTGTAGTTGCTCAATCAATAATGGGAGTAGCTTTGTATCATCAATATCGGTTGCTTGTGCATTTTCTTTAGCCAGTTGTAGGGCTAATTCTATTATTTCTATGGTTGATTTTTGATTGCTGAATAAGCGTTTTTTTATTTCAGAAGGAAGATAAGATGTAGGCGTATCTTGGGAACTATTCGCTTTGACTTTACACCACACGGAACGCGGTACAGATTCTCTTACCCGTGCTAACATTTGCCGCGCTTGAGATGGTTCCAAGTTGCCGTAGAATAGCCCAAAAACGTGTTTAAAATGATGAATATCTATACTACAACCAACTCCTAATGATGGAGTGTACAGTAATATTTTCGGTAAATAATCCTTTATTCTTTGATTAGTATGCTTAACAAAATCTTTCCCAAAATCCGTTTGAGTGATTTTAGAATCAATCCGAATTAAACCCCCAATTTTCTTTTTAAGATAGGGAAACTTCTTAACTAGATGATTGGCTAAAGCTTCACATTCTGCTTGATTATCTAGGGCTATAGCAATTGGTTCGCAATTTTCGTTACTTACCCAATCTTCTATGGTCGTAAGGAATAAATCGCGCTTTCCCGTGTAAAAATCAATCTCCCACGGGTCGCCTGTAAAATCGTGCTGTACGATGTATGGGGTGTGTCCGGTAATGGCTTTTAAGTAATCATAAGAAACATCGGTAAAATCCGCATCTGCTACAATTACTAATCCACCATTATCTAAACATTCATTTAATTTAACTTCTAAAGTTTTAAGGATAAAAGAACGCCTATCCTTACAAGTACTGCTAGTAGAAAGGTGATTTAAACCAAGTTCAATTTCATCAATTACTACTAGCGTATTGCTCCAATCGCGCTCAAAAAGCTTACCTAAAGAATCCCAACAACAACCGATTTCGCTGATATTTTCTATAGCACTATGGGTACTTACTTTACTGCCAAATTCGTCAAAAGAATCAACATCAGCATCTTCAATCCAAGTAAAATCCCACTGCACAGCTTGCGCTCTACCAAGGGCGATACGGGCATTTATTGAGACAAAATTCATCCCCAAACCCTTATGCTGAATTGTTTTAATTTCTGGCTTGGGTGCTGTTTTTTGTTTCTGGTTTTTACTTAATAATGAAAGCTGTTCGGGTTTTATCTCTGGCTTTATTTCTATTTCTTCGGTATAGCCACAGCAATGATTTTTAATTTTCTTGATTTGAGTTGATTTACCGCTACCTTTAGGCGATTTTAAAGCAACTATTCCACTGGTGGGAATTTTACCTATTAAGTCGGGTAAATATTTCTGTGTTGAATCACAAACATAATCAGCGCTTGAAGTAAGAGAATGTAATTTTTTCTGCTCATAAGCAACACGAGCCTGATAATCAAGCTGACTAATATTGTTTACTGGATTGTCTTTTATTCCTCCCCATTTAAGACACAAAGCTTTGTAATCAAAGGTGCTTAAATAAGTGATATTTTCAAACGATTCTAATTCGTCAATGTCTGGGAAAGTTTTTGTAGATTGTCCCCACCAACCAACTGTACATTTGTACCCATCTGTGGTAAGAGAATTAATTATTTTACAATAATTCCCGGTAATGTGGGAATTGCTTACCGCTCCCGCATCAGGTTGTAATTTGATGGTTTTACAGTTCGTAAGTTGAAGCTCGGAGGAGAGCGTATTGATGGAACCCGCAAAATTGCCCCCCGCAGCCCCAATTACCATTATGTCCGTGCGATGATTATCCTGGAACCACAATTTAAGTGCGGTAATGAGTGATTTCAAAGCCCCTTCTACAAGCCAAACTTCATTTATCTTGCTAGCTTGAGGATGTTTCCATATAAAAAGCGGTAATTCACCGTTGGGGAGATGAGGGGAATTGCCCCCATGATTCGCAGAAGATAGCCAGAAATATTTAGCAAATTTATCGCGATTATCGCTCGCTATCTGGAATCCAGTAATAAATTGATCCCCATCTGTAGCTGCGATCGCGATACCATCCCCCCCAAGCAATCTGTGAGTATTCGGGTTAACACCTGCGAGTCGAGCATCAGCATTTACCAATTGTCCCCGATTCCAGCTGCGAATCCACCCCTTTGAGTAAGCAAAATCAATTTCAAGAGAAGATAGCCCACGCTTTTCTTTAAGTTGTATGGTGTGATTTAGGCTTAGTTGTAATTTGGCTGTAATTGCTCTGTACGCTGCATTTCGCTGCGATATGGGAAGTAAATTTCTGGTGGAATCTTTTTGTTTGGGGGCTTTCCTTATTGGCCTAGCTATCCGTTGTCCCGATCGCCATTCATCGAAATTATCTGGTCTAAAGGTCGCAGTATGCCCGGATTCGGGTTTCACACAAACATATCCGTTAATTTTTTCACCCTTAGCAGCATCTACAAAGCCATGACAGAAAATTGTTTCGTCCGCTAAAATCCGGCAGTTTGATTTTATGTCTTCACATATGGGACAAGGATTATGGCGGTTGGTGGGGACTGGACGACTACTAAACATTGTCCCCCCTTTTAATTAGACTGGTGTTTTCTGAACACGGAGCGTCGTCTTGGGTTGCTTTTAAGGAGTCCTTTACAAAAATATGTGTTTGGGTAGATACGGAACTGACCATTATTTTTCTCCAAAGTTTGCTGTGGCGGCTGTCTTTGGAGGAGGGTTGCTGTACCACCGTGCGCTTGAGGCTTTATGGAGCCGCTCGCTGTTCTCGGAGTTTGAACATGTGGAGCGAACTAGGGATTAATGTCAATTTCGAGTTACCGAACGAGGCACGTTTCGGAACCGCGTTATAAACAGCAATACTTAAAGCTCTTATTTTATAAAAGGTAAGTGTCGCATCATCGCTGTTTTGTAGTCCCTGCCTTGCATAGGGTCTGGTGAATTTAACCAACATGAAAGCTACGGAACAAAGATATCTTTCTAAAAAATTGACAAAAAATCCCTACCTGACACATATCTTTTGACAACTTACTGTAGTAAGATATGTGTAGATACGTCTCCAAAGACGAATGCACGCAGCGGCGTGGCACAAGTGCGTCTTTTGTCGAACTTAGATGTGGATCAGTTTCTGAGGCTAATTACCACTTCTTAGTTAACTGACGACTTAACCCGCCTCCTGCACCCAAATTTTTACAAATCATAAAAAAAGGTTCAATCCTTTTTTATTCAGGCATACCCAATTAACGGGAATATATTGCCTGTTTTTTTTGCCCTCCATTAAAATGTAAATTTTATTTCTAGCTGTTGGGTGTTGAGCGCTTGAGAAAATTTATCAAGCTTACAGTTAACAACTGCATTATTTTACAGTGAATTCAATCACATTTGAGCAGGATGAAACTAAAAAATTGTGTTTAATTGATTTGAAGGTTGTAAGGATATCACCTCTTAATTCTGAATGTGACGGCAGGGTGCGACCTTCATTCGACCGCACTGCCCCGAGTCGCCAGTTCTGGATTCGGGTGATTCTTGATAACCTAGCCCACACTATGAATACTCTTCGCCGTCTAAGATTAAATTTTATTAATTTTTAACTAAGAGACAATCTTTTTATCTACTTCTCCAATTCATCATCCTCCATCTCTTCCATATCTTTTATTTCTTCTGGTTTTATATCTTCAAATTCCCCTTTAAGTATTTGAATCCAAAGTTCATCCGCTTCCATCCCCCGTTTTTTTGCTAAATACTCAACCCTAGCCCTAATTTTCTGCTCTCGCTCTTGCAGTTTGGCGCAAAGCAGCGAATTGGCTTGGATAGCTTTTGAGCGTGCGTTGATTGTCGAATCAATAGTCAGCAAATCCATGTAGTATTCGCCCAAGGGGGCAATCGAAAATCTTTCTCTCCGTGGCATCTCTTTAAAGATTTTTGGTATTGCTTCCATGATGCCTCTAAAGTTTCCTGAAATTTACCTCTTTTCGGATACCCGCCTGCCCGATCGCGTTTGGGTGGCACAAAAAAATCAATATGTTCCTATAATGTACCTGAATATTAACTAAATTGTACCTATAATGGATGTAATTCTAATAAAGCGCTGGTGGTTTTTCACCTCTAAAATACTGTGAAACTCATTCTGCGTACTGGGTGCATCGATTTTCCCAACAATTGAAACGGACAAAACTGCCCCACCAAGACAACCACGCACTTACTACCTATAGCCTGCAAGGGAAAAAGGATGCTGCATGACAATCACCCAGTAACAACCTGAACCATGCATGGAGGTCACGCTCCGTCAGCGACATCAAATAATGACAGTCACCCAGAGTACAAAAAATATGAGGGAAACAACGCGATCGCTAAAAGACTTCTACGAATCAAAGCTAGGCAAGCCAATCAGCGATTCATCTTGGTATCGAGTCTGCGATTGCCTTCGAGGCACTTGTGGAGAAATTACCAAAGAAAATTTAGAAGTGTACGCCAAAATGCGTAAAGCCTGCGCTAGATTGCCAATCGAGTTATCAGAATTCATCCAAATATGGCAAGAAGTACAAGCATTAAAAAAATCCAATTCAGAAGCAATAATTGGCAGTCAATTTAGAAAAATGCTGACTCAAAATATTCCAACACGGATACCGGATATTACATTTTATCGATGGTTTATTCGTGCTGGCTTGAACTTTAGGAAGAGAAACGAATATACACCAGAACAACTAATTCCAGTAACAGTTAGTGCTTGGTGTTGGTACTTGAGAAAATCAAAGGAGCGATAAAAATGGCAGATTTGATAAAGAGAATTCAAAGTAGGTTATCCAGGAAATCAATTTCAATATCAAAGCAAGATTTAACCAGTGAGATTACTTCATTGGGTTACTCTCCTCAAGCTTTGCAAGAAGATGAAATTGATACGATTACCCAACTGCTTTTAGATAAGCATCAAAATACAGAATTGACGGTATCGGAACCAGAAGAAATTACAGCTGCTCCGTCGGACGAGCATCACGCATCTACACCCAACTCAACAGCTATTACCAACCAACAAAAAGAGCAATTAATAACAGTACAAGCCCAATCTATGGGTATAAAACTAAGCGAATCAGAAATAACGGATATCTCCCAAACCGTTAGCGATTCATTCACTGACTTTGTTAGTGCTGTAGAAACTATCAATTCATCAATCAAAAAATACGCCCAAAGTAAATTTGATGAAGTTGAACAACGAATTGATGCAAGCAACAGCAACCTACGCGACTACATTGATAAAAGAACTACTAGCTTGCAGAGAAAGAGTGTAGAAGGAGCCGTAACAACAAAGGAGGTACTAGAGCAAAAAAGCTCTAGCCTTAAAAGCTTCTCCAAAACACTCGCAGCAGCATTCAAAACACAGTAGACAACTACACTTTAAAAATATATTTCGGCTATTAGTAATAATAATTCCTGCTTTATTCCTAATAGATTACTGCTACCAATCAATCAGCTATCACTTCAAATACCAAGCATATCTAGAAAAGAAAGACAGAATACAACAATACCAACAGTGGATGCAATATCAATGTACAGAAATACTAACAGAAGAGAGGATTAATCGTTGTGAAAAATACTGGCAAGCTGAAAAACTTGGTTTCTTCCAAATCTCGCCACCTAGAAAAACAACTAAGTGGTAAATTCAATGCTTCCACAAACTTAGTTTATAGAGCATTAATGGGCGACCAAAAAGCACTAAAACTAATCGGTCAAATGGGGAATGATGGAGCAAGAATAAGCGAATTTGCACCAAAAGTTAAAGATAATATGCTAGCTGCTATTAAAGGAGCGGAAGATTTAAACACAACTTTAGCAGCTATTTATAAACAAGCAGGTGTAAGTGGAGAACGAATAGAAAGAGAACTCCAATCATCCATTCTCGCTGACGATAAACTAGCAAATCAATTAGAAGAATTAAACCTTGATTTTGAAGCAGCTAAAAGTAGAGAAGAATTGCGCCACAAACAAGCTAAAGAACATATCACATTAAAAGCTTGGGTTGATAGACATATGATGTCAATTGATGGCGAATACAAGATGCTTCAAGAAGAATTAAAGACAGAAGTAAGACAGCAAACAATTGATTTACAACACGATAAAGAACTAGGTAATTATTATCTTGATGCTGGCGATAATGCTAGAGATGATTTAAAGCCAAAGAAACAATACGCAAGACGTTCAATAATTCAAAAGATTAAAGATACAATCCTTGGATTTTAATTTCTCAAGGAAGAGGGAAGAATTGCGGATGAATGAATTAATAGCAATGCTAACTTTTATCTTTCTTCTTCAATTATCCTTCTTTGTTATTCCCTCAACATTCATTAACATATGATTGAGCAATTTGATGATTTAGAAGAACAAGAGCAATCGGAAACTATACCAGATACCCAATTACCCAAAGACTTAATACAGCATCTAGAAGAACGTAAAAAACACAGAAAACAAGTAATTCAAACAACAGAACTGGTGCATAAATATTTTATAAGTTGGTCGTTAGGTGCAACCGGATTTTTTCTTGCACGACTACTTTTATTAATCAACGGTGGTGCATCTCTGTGGCTTGCTGCTGGATTATGTTTTTCTATTTGTTCAATCAGTTCAATAGTTGGTTTATCTGGGTTTAGAGCTAATTATAACGAAGGTTTTGAGGTGGAAGGAATGGAGAAACCAGTAAAAACAATCGGTGGGTTTGTAATCGCTGCTGGAAGTACTTGGTTAGCAATAAAAGATTATCAATACTTCCAGCAAATGACTACAGATAGCGCATATCAAATAAGTGCAGACATTCAGACTATTTATCAAGAAAGACCTTGGTTAGACCCTTGGTTATCAATCGGTATTGCAGCAGGAATAGTGCTTGGTTCTTTATTTATTATTAGCAGGAGATGAGTAGAAATGAAGAAGGAAGAAGAAAGAGGGAAGAGGGAAGAAGGGGGGTTTGTTTTGAGTGAAGAATACCCCGGAAGTAAACCAAACAATGAAGATAAATATTGAATTAGCTGCGTGTGCATATAAGTTTGCTTTTATTACTTCTTCCTCCTTTCTTCTTACTCCTTCCTTATTAATAAATGAGTAGAAATACGATTGAACTATCAGCAATTTTCATATCAGCAGTAGTCGGTATAACCGGCTTCTGCTTTTCCCATTCACGTCAACCTTACCCACTAGCACAAATACAATTCTGTCCGCAAACTGCCAATAGAAAAGAGAACATTTTATCTGATAAAAATAAAGCTAAAAAATTGAAATATTATGACTTAGAAAAAGCACAAAGGAAGCTAGATAGTAAATACTGTCATCAACCAAGATATGTGCTAGCAGAAGAGTGGGACAAATATAACAGCTATGGCTCAATTATTCCATACATGGGTAGCACGATTAGCTTAGTAAGAATTATCCCTAAAGATAACCCTTATCAAATATACGGGAATGTAGCTTCTGTTGTAGGATTGTGGGGTATTTCATTAACGCTAGCTTCTCGCGTCGGTAGGCTTAAAAGAACCGATTACCAATTAGGAGAAACCGAGAAAACCACGGCTTATTATAATTGGCAGCAACACAGACGCAACCGAGATATCAAACAACATTCCAATCAATTGCATACAGATACTTTAAAAGACGGTTTAACCCAGGAAGACTTACAGCAAAGAAAAGAACTAGGGCTAACCGATGACGAGAATGAAGCTATTAAAAACCAATTTCAACTCGAAGATTACCTAAAAGCCAGAGCCGTAAATCATTCCCAGATGGATAAACAAATTGCATCTAATCTACTAGATAAACATAAAGCAGAAAAAGAAATAGATAAATTACATAATAAAAAATCATCTCAACCAAACATTAATCAATCTAGCGATAAACAACTGGTTAACTCCCTAATAGAAGCCCTAAAATCCCATGAAGACGGTTGGCTGTATGATCTAATCAAAAACGCTAAACCCCTGTGGCTGATTGGTTCTCAGGGTAGCGGTAAAACTAATACCGCTGGTGCGATCGCATTAATTCGTAAATACTGCTTT
Organism: Rivularia sp. (in: cyanobacteria); assembly: GCA_965234645.1. Taxonomy (GTDB): domain Bacteria; phylum Cyanobacteriota; class Cyanobacteriia; order Cyanobacteriales; family Nostocaceae; genus Rivularia. Next base: position 24,758 of record OZ248343.1, read on the forward strand.
GATGCACCAATTTACCAACTAATTGATAGACACGCTACCGGGGAGAATTGGGAAGTATGGAAACTACTTGATGCTACCTTAAAAGCAGAATCAGAAGAAGAAATCGGACAATCTTTAGAAGATGCAACCGATAGATGGTTACAACGAATTAAAGAAAAACCATCTACCAAACAGCAAATAATTATTGATGAATTTACCAACCTAAAGAAAATTGATAGCTGTAAAGAAGCAGCAATGAAATTCTTCTCAATGCACCTTACAGATACTCGTAAAGCTAAAGAATACTTTATTGGTGTTAACCATTATTTTACCAATGAAAGCACCGTAGAAGGAACATTTGAAGCCAGGAAATCGGGCACTATTCAACTTAAAAAGTTTTCAGCCAACGGAGAAACACCATTATCTAGAGTACAGATTGTACATGGCTTAGTAGATGAAAATGGAAACGAATTGGAAGAAGTGGAAAGAACATTACCCAATTGGTTGGAAGCGAATAAAATTTATGGACATTTTAATGGGAATCCGATTAACTTTGAAGGCTAATTTATGAACGCAACACCATTTACCAATTGTAACCAGAAAACAAGAGCAAATTATTCTCTTACAAGTTAAGCGATCGATTAATTTAAAACCACTTTATTGAAGCATCAGCATTCCCCCGCTAGATGTTTTTATCTCATTGAAATAGCAAGTTTAGTAGAGGTTTAATAGAAACTCAACTTAGTATTATTAAAAACTCAATGCAGGAGTAACTAATTCAGCGGTTGTATTTAGTTAAGTCAACAAACTGTATAGTGAAACTCTTGTTTGACATGAATAAAAATCAAACTGAACTGTAACTAAAGCTTAACTATTTATAAGCACAAAATATCTCAAACGGAGCTAACGAATAAAAATGGAAGTAACACCTACTCAAACCGATATCATATTTACTCAAACCCGGCTAGCACAGCACTGTAACGTATCGCTAACCACCGTAAAGCAATGGTGTAAATATGGATTGGGAGAAGATAGCGCACCTAAAAAAGGCGAATACTTTAGCTATTTCCAAATCGTTTTGCTATCAGAATTTATCTTTGCTACTAGATATCTGGAAGTATATAATATAAATATTTGAATGAAGTTATCCCTGCTGGCGGAATTGATGAATATCTTCAATGGAAATTCCGTATTAGCTTGCCACAATATCTTGATAAATGCCTAACACCACGACAAAAACAAGGATTCTGGGAACACATTTTTATTACATCGATAGAAGAATAAATCTTATTACTGTAATCAAAATCTTTAATTTTATTCACACAATTTGATAAAATAATATTGCTCAAATTAAATCAAAACTATAACCAAAACTCATTAAATGACTCGATTTGTTCATGACGAATTTGCCAAAGACTATTTAGAAGAATTACTCAAAAACTATGGGACAGTAGAACCATTAAAAAAAGTGTCGGGGGAGAAAAAAGAAATTGACATTTTATTTACTCCTTCAGCGAATCAAACATATGATTTACAATTGATAGGAGTACTAGGAAGATTTGCAGAATATCCTGCAATATTGGAACCATTTCGTAATGCTGCTCCTGCCGACGAAATCTGTGATTGTATTATAAAAGTATTGGAAGTAAAAGCTAAAATGAGGCGGGAAGCGGTTCGGAAATAATACAAAATTGCAAGAAGATAAAATACCCAAATTGTGGGTTTTGACTCCCACAGCATCTCAGACAGTATTATCTGGCTTTAACATTAAGCAAAAAGAGGGATGGTTGCCGGGAATTTACTTTCTGGGTGACAATTTACGCAGCGCAATTGTAGCAATACACCAATTGCCTAAAACTACAGAAACACTGTGGTTGAGGCTTTTAGGTAGGGGAAGAGTACAAGAAATTGCAATCGAAGAGTTGCAACAATTACCACCATCAAACCCATTTCAACAAGCAACGTTAAAATTAGTTTACAACCTGAGAGAAAACTTAAGAGCAAATCAAAATTTAGAAGAGGAGGATAGGGAGTTAATTGTGAGATTAGAACCACTTTATCAACAAGACCAGGAACGAGCCAAGCAAGAAGGAAGAAAAGAAGGAGAACAACGTGTAATTATACGTTTTTTAAATCGTCGTCTTGGAGAAATTGATTCATCATTAATTGAGCAAGTGCGAGGATTATCTGTTGACCAATTAGAAAGCTTAGGAGAAGCATTGTTAGATTTTACTTCCGTTGCTGATTTAGAATCTTGGTTTAACCAATAAGAAGATTAGCTATTTAAATGGCTCCACACTCTCCCGAATCGAATGCCGGGAGATTTTTAATAAAAATAAAACGTTCTTCCGCTCGCAACGTCAACTTATACGTACCATTACACTGATGATGCGGGTGCGTTTTTCCTGTACCCACCGCGTTATAAGCTAACTATACACCGTATATTTTGATGTATAGACATGACGCAACCTGAACGCGAGTCAATGAATTTTAGATTGCCCAAACCCTTGGCAGACGCGCTCCGTAAAGCAGCTTCCCCACAACCAGGTAAAACCGCTACGGATATAGTAATTCGGGGTTTGCTTCATGAGCTAGGAAATATACCCCGTATAGAGGTATGTACAGAAACGCGATTGCAGAAAGTAGAAGAAGAATTACAGCAACTACAAAGTAGTATCAAAGAACAAGATATTACTCCCACAGATTCCCGCGTGGAAGAAAAGCTAGAAGCGCTCAACAATCGGGTAGCAAAACTAGAAGGAGCGTTGGGTGCTATTCAAAGTAATGCGATCGCATCAAATAATCGTAGGGGATACAAATATTCGGGCAACCCCTACAATCAAAGCGGTAAGCCAGCCCAAATAGCAGCCCTCGACGAACAAAAATTAGCTTTAAGACTTAACGTTAATATTCCCACGCTGCAAGAAAAACGCGCAACCTTGTCTTCTATTGAGTTCTCCGAGTGGAGTAAGAATTGCGATAGGGGTAAATATACTTGGCGATTTAATGAAAAAGATGGATTGTATCACCCGGCTAAATGATTATTAATATAAAGTGATGAAAACAAAAGCAAAGTTTGATAGTGAAAACGGCATCGCTGCAATTATTGAGCAAAAAAATGGTTACAAGGAAGTAATTTACATAGATAAGAATGGTTTTAAGTTAATCCAAGCAATTATTTTGGGTTCTACCGTCGCATATAAACTAGGTTAAAAATATTCATAGTCTTCAAATACTCCAATGAATTCCATATAATCTTGATTGTCTTCCTCAATTTCATCTGCGGTAGGGCTAATCTTAGAATAATCCTCAACTTCATCTTTTTTCTCTTCTATTGTTTCCGAAGCTTTACTGTTTGGTGCTTTATACCAGTCACATTTACCGCAAATAAATAACTCTGACTTACTACGAGTTAAAGCAACATATAAAAGGTTTTCTTCCTGTTGTAATTGCCATTCCTGTTGATTTCGCCAAGTTAGTGGCATATGTTCGGGATGATAAATAAATATTCTTTCAGCTTCTAAACCTTTAGCTCGATGACAAGTAGATAGGGTTATTGGAGCGTTATCATCGCTGAATATTTTATCAATTTCAATCTTTAAATCTTCAATACTTTGAGCTTGGGGATTTGATTGGTAAATAGTTTGAATTGCGTTTAATTTATCATTGATTATCTCTATTAATTGTTCTTCGTTATCTAACCCCCGATACTGGTTAACTTTTATTAAGCGATATTCTTCTAAATTTTCATTAAATAGCATCCAAATATAGCCATGTAATTTTTCAATTTCATCTAACTCTTTGCTCAAACTTTTACCTATTTCTTTCCCTTTTACAATAGCTTTCTTTCCCCTACCTATTAATCGTATACACAAGCCAACTAACGGTGCTGTCTTACGACCTATAATCATATCTTCATTTTTTATATACTTGTAAATTTGGTCTGGTTCAATTTGTTTAATAACACCTTCTATAGCATTTGGTGCGGGTTCTATTGGAATGTAATAAAATTCTTTTTTAACTAATTTAATATGAGAAGTAGGGCATCGATAACAAATTGATAGCGGTAATTCTATCGCATTTGTTTCTTTAACAACATTGTCATAACTGTTGTCCGATGCCCCCGCGAAACCCATCACAGCTTGATTCGGGTCGCCTACTGACAATATTCTTCCACCAGAACCCGCTAATATTTGTACTAAATTTAATTGCGCTCTATTTAAATCTTGACATTCATCTACCAACACAAACTTATAAGGCTTAAACCATTTTTCAGTTCCTAAATTCCAATGACCCGGAAGCCAAATCTGCTCTACAAAATCAAAACATTGTTTATTAATTGCTTGCTGTTCGCCAATTTTTAAACATTGATTAATCCAAAAAGCTACTAGGTCGGGTTTGTGTACTTTTTCAATTTCATAATGTCGCGATAAATTAACAATATTTTCGGTCGTAACCTCAACATCGCACAGCCTTACTAAATCAATCAGTTTTAAAAAGTCCGAACTATTATCAATTATTTCCCTATCTTTTAAGATTGAGCGTTTGCTTCCTCGACTAATTATTAAATTCAAATAAGCAGCAATCCATTTATATTTATTTTTTGACAGTTTAATATCTTGCTCGGGTCGAATTTGTAAATACTGTATTAGAAGCTTCCAGCCCGCACTATGAAGGGTTGAGATAGAAGCAGCCCAACGTCTACCAAACTTAGCAATTAAATCGAGTGAATTGGCTTTACCAAAAACACAGATTTTTATCTCACTCGGTCTAAACCCATTCTCTGAAAGGGTTTTAGCAACTATTTTAAGCGTTGTGCTTTTCCCCGCCCCCGCGACTGCATTACAGCACCCATTACCACTACCATTGAGAATCCAATCAATTATTTTTAGCTGAAAACTAGAAGGTACGAATCCAAATTTTGATATAAAAGCTTGTTTCTCCGAATCGGATAGCTGTATATACAAGGCTTGATGCTCTTTTTCGCCTCCCGAATCCGAATCACATTCTACTTCATAATCCACCGCAAGCTTTAACTGTTTAAACTCGTCGTTGGTAAGAGTATCGAGCAGATTAATGATAGTTTCAAAACCCGAATCTCCACAATCGCGCATTCTTGCATACTGTTCTATTTCCTCTAAAAAGATTTCGGGAACTCTTAACGGCTTGGTGGGAGTATTAACCCAATTTTTGGGGTATGGCTTAAGGTGTCCGGTTTTGGGAGTTTGATTAGCCATGATTTTAGAAAAAGTCACTACTATTTATAGTACCTTGTATGCAGCGTACACTGCATAAATCTCCGGACAACACAAAGCCGGGAACCGTAACCTTCCTTGCATATCAAGGCATGGCTAGTACACCGAATTCAAACCTTTAATAATAAAAACCCGCAAGTCCAAAACTACTTCGATATAGTGCTAATTTCTTTAAAAATCTTTTAACATGAAGACTTAATCGCTTAATCGCTTTAAGTGCAGCGTACACCGTATATACAGAAGCGGCTTCTCCAGGTATTATTAGAAGCAGGAGCAATACGAAGGGTATCGAGCGAAGAGAACATCTCCTAACTTTAGACACCCGATAAAAAGCGCTATGGGAGAGCGTGGCAATACGCTTTGTATCGAGCGTACACTGTATTCCAAGCATATAAATAAGACCAAGCATATAAATAAGACCAAGCATATAAATAAGACCAAGCAAATAAAATAAGAATATATTATGTCCGCTAGCGCTTGTATTGTCGTAACACAGAGCCGTCTTACTATAGAAGATATGTTGGAGTACCAGATGGGACATAACGCTCACTAGCTGCTTTCCTATATAAAAATAGCTAGCACCAGTAACTTACTTGCGTTTCCTCACAAACTGAGAAGTACCTTTTTTATCAGTCATCTTTGCGTACCTGCTGGTCATAGTATCAGTAGTATGTCCAAGCTGTTCCCTAATATCCAAAGTAGTTGCACCATTGCGACGGGCTACAGTCGCATGGCTATGTCTTAACCAGTGGGGGCTAAACTTGATACCAGCCTTATCAGAAACCTGTTCCATCATCCAGCGAATCCCCCGGTCGCTTAAAGCTTTCCCCTTACCCTTGGGGCTTTCCGAGCGGAAAACCGGGTCATCATCAGATGCCGTACCCCGCATATCCATTAGAATTTCGCTAGTTTCAGCATCTAAATGTAAAGACCTCACCTTATTCCCCTTACCAGTAATAGTTAGTATGAGAATCGGGTCCCCTTCTTCGTCCGTATCTTCTTGGAAATGTCGCCACAGCAGACCAGTGGGGTTAGTCTTCGTCCTACCTACCTCCCCAATACGACATCCAGAGTAGAACAGCAAAGTAAATAAAATCCAATGGCGCTCGGAAACTTCCTTGGCAGCAACTTCCAAGAAGTCAATTCTTCTTTGGGACAGAACCCGCTGTGCCGTCAGATCGCACCATTCAACCGTTAACTCAGACGCTATATTGAGGTAAAAATAACCTATTGATTGCTTGCAGCCAAACTTCCACAAAGAACGTATTGCACAGACATAAACGGCAACCGCATTCTTCGACAAACCAAAACGGTCAGTATGTTTTACTGGTTTTTCGTCCTTAATGTAAGCAATATAAGATTGTAGATGGGCTAGATTGCATAATCTTAAATCGGGCATATTGTATTTACATGAGAGCCAACCAACCAAATCCGAGGCTATTGCCCGGTAGGTGCGCCGAGTTTCAGAAGACTTGATGCGACTTGAGTATAGCCACATATCAATCAATTGGGCAGAAGACTTGATTTGCTGACGATTCGGAAAATAGTAATCCTTAAAAACGTCTTCTTCGCTAGGAGAGACTAAGGAGGCTTCATGGACACTATTGTACGAACTAGGTAGACGACGAGTCATTGCGTGAGAAATGATATATTTTCCAGCATATAATGCTGTTAATCTTTATTACCAGCAATCGGGGAATATTAGTGGTGGGTTTGAGCGTTGTGACGAAGGGCAAGTAATGTTTTATAGTTCGAGCCGTTTTTGTATGGCGAATCAATCATGGAGACTGGGTGCTACCAGTTGGCGGAAGTAAGGGGAGAGCGCAATGCCTTTCGCGGATGAGTTGATTTAAATCCGATTGTGGCGGAGTCGATTAGCGATTTGTTGGGTTGTCGGATGAATTTAAAGCTCAGCGACCGTTGTTTATTGCTTTGGATTTTTATAATTATGGAAATCAGTTGAGGGGGGACGGGATATATGCTGTTGTGCGGAGAACTTGCAAAAAGGCTAGAATCAAAAATCGGAAACGGAGGTAATAAGAGGACAATACCGATGCCGAAAGATACATCTGTTGAGATGATAGTAGTGTAGCCGTTGCTGTCATGTGGAGCCATGTAGAGGTTGCACCGCAAAGAGTGAAACTCGTTCGGCACCCTTCAATTTTTATGATTTACACCAGTGGAAGATAACTCGCTTCCGTTGTTTCATCGTTACGTGCTGAAGCGCGAGATGCAATCAGTGAAAGAGTTTAGTTGAAAATATTAAAAAAATATAGAAAAATAGCCTGTTATCTCCCCAAGAGTAAATTAATACGCTAAATATAAAGTAATTGTTGAGTACATCAGTACTTAATGAAGGTTTGGATAACCAATGGGATTGATGTAGAAACTTCGTTGTTTCTGGTCGTTACTTTCTTGAAAAGCTATATATGTCTATTTCCCTCAACGGGTTCAAGGTAGAACTTTCCAATTCTACTTTCACTGCCTATGTCCAGGATATGCCGGATAGCAAAGAATTTCGAGCATTACGTGAAAAACTCCAGTCCGATTGGTTCCTTTATTGGCGCGGGGGTAAAGTCTACGGTATCAAAAAAGCGTCTCAACCTACGCAAATATTTGGCAATTCCATCGAACTCAAGTGCAACGAACACTTACATCTTTTAGCTGCTTTCATTAACAGTTTCTTGCCAGAAATATTTAACAGATATGAAGTTTTTAGGTTTAAACCTTTTACATTTCTAGCTCAAAAAGACGAGTTAGTCCGTTCTGTTGCAACTAAAATTCAAGATTTACCACCGCTAATTAATTCCTTTGCAATTAAACCCAAATTTGCACTTGAAGCTAAGTTAGTTGAACTCCAACACGAAGAAACTTTTATTGGTTTGTTTCTACGATTGCAAACTCGTTGGCAAATTAAAGCATCCCTTTTGGAACTAAAAAATGCGGGAGTCAATCTTGAGGGGCTATATGTTGTTCGTCGCCAGCCTCAACCAGGTCAACGCCGTTTGGTAGGAAAAATTAGTCAACTTAATGAAAAAACCGTTCATTTATCAGAATCATTCGATGAAATTACTTGTATTAACGAAGATGAAGTGTGGTTAGAAGCTACGAAAGCTTCTTTTGCACGTTGTCTTAAAACTTTATTGGGTAGTAGATATGAAGTTTTTGAGTCGGAGAGAATTCAGCAAGAAGCGAATTTTTTAACGGGTCCAGCATTAGATGACATTTTGGTTCGCATGGAGGCGTTTCTTAAAAGAAAATCTCCGGTGCAGATTACACCATCATTACAAGCACATTTTGGAAGTCGTATTGATGTAGCAAATAATAATAACTATCAAACATTAGTTTCTGCTTCACCAGTGGAATACTGCTTTGATGCAGCCAGAACAAAACGAAGCCAGTATCCTTGGAATGGAATTGAGCGATACGGACCTTTCAGTCGCGAGACTTTCTCAAACAAATCTCCAGAAATATTGGTTCTGTTCCCAGATACAGTTCAAGGAGCAGTTGAAAATTTTCTGAAACGTTTTCTGGACGGAATTAGTATCAAGAAAAAAGTAATTAACGATGGAATTGGGTATTGGGAGGAGAAATCTAAATACTCTGGTGGTTTTGCCAAGATATTTGGACTTGTTAACCCCAAATTAACTTTGCAGCAAATTCCTTGGCTTAATAGCACTCATAAATCACCAGCAGCCGCTTATAAAGATACCGTGGCAAAGGTCTTAGAAGGAAATTCACCTTCGGCAGCTATTGTTGTCATTTTAGATGAACATGCTTTTCTGCCAGACCAAGAAAATCCATATCTTCAGTCGAAAGCTTTGTTAATGATGGCAGGAATTCCAGTACAAAGTATTCGAGCATCGACACTTGGTAAACCAGATAAATTGTTGCAATATACTCTGCAAACCCTAAGTATAACGCTTTACGCCAAAATGAATGGGCTGCCCTGGACGGTGGATCATGACTCTACTATCAGCGACGAACTTGTTATTGGCGTAGGAACTTGTGAATTATCTGGGAGTCGCTTTCTTAGGCGACAAAAATTTGTAGGTATTACAACTGTCTTTAGAGGTGATGGTAACTACCTTTTAGGCAACCTTTCCGAAGAGTGTTCCTATGATGAATATCCAGACGTTTTAAAAGAATCCACTGTCGAGATATTGCAAAAAATCAAAACACGCAACGGCTGGCAACCTGGAGATACGGTTCGTCTTGTGTTTCATGCTGCAAGACCTCTCAAAAATATTGAAATTGCAGATATTGTGGCGCAGTGCGTTGCAGAAGTTGGTAAGGAACAAAATATTGAATTTGCGTTTTTAACTGTTTCTCACGAGCATCCATTCACCGTGTTGGACAAATCGCAACGAGGGTTTTCTGTTAAAAATGGAGCCAAAAAAGGAACTTACGCACCACAGCGAGGCACAATTTTACAGTTGGGAAGGTATACAAGACTTCTGTGTACCAACGGTTCAGCATTAGTAAAACGAGCATTTTCTCCTTTACCAACCCCTTTATTAATTCATCTACACCCACAGTCTACTTATAAAGACTTGACTTATCTCTCCGAACAAGTGCTAAAGTTTACTTCATTATCATGGCGTTCCTTACTTCCAGCTAGCAAGCCAGTGACAATATATTACTCCGAGTTAATTGCCGAACTTCTTGCCCGTCTTCGCAATATCCGAGATTGGTCGCCTGCATTGCTTAATATTAAACTTCGTGCCAGTAAGTGGTTTTTATGACAGATGCGGTAGCGAAAAGCTTCGGCTATCAACTAAATGATTTAGAACAGTATATTCAAGCTAACTACAATTGGGAATCACCAGAAAGCGCCTTTGCACGCTATGTCTATTATCGTTCTGGTGCCACAACTCCTTTTACTGTGCCGGAAGATACAGTAATTCAAACTTTGTCACACTGGAGATTACGAGAAGCACCTATTCTTGCTGCTGTAGGCTACGAGATTGCATCCGGTAGAGATTTTAGTGAGAGCTTCTTAGAAGCTTGGGCAAATGGTTTTACCCGATTAGCTTCTCGTGAAGCATTTCCTTCTGACCGTACTTCATTTTTTTTTCGATCTGTCGAACTGTTGGGTATCTCGCTTGGTGCTAAGAATTGTCCAAAAGTTCATCAGAAAGATTTGATTTGGTTGCGAGAAGTACTAACAGAAGGAGAACAGAAATTAGGGAGTAGCGACTTATGGACATTTATACTTGGTATTTATGCAGCACAAAGTATTTCTGTTAATTGGAAATCTCCAAGCCTACCCCTACCAGAAGGAATGGGTATTGATGAGCTTGCTTTAGTTAAATGGGTATGTAGTTTTGATTCCTATGCTGCTCAACGGTTTGGGTTTACCCATCATGAGAGTGGAATAGATAAAACTTTACTTTCTCGCTGCATAACATCACCCACTGTTGCCAATGATAATTCTCGTGCTGCTGTGCTATATCTTTCTTTGAAGAAAACTGTGATTCTATTAATTCAAAAAAACTGTGAAAATTACTGGCTACTAAGTTGCAGTTCTTCTGAATTATTCAGTTTAATTAAGTCGCTTTCCACTCGTTTTCATGAAGTCGCCCAGCAGCTTAAGTCTCAAAAAAATAGTTTTGAAATTACTGACGGGTATAGCATTAAAGATTTGTTACCAGTTTTATCACAACTTCGTTCTGATATTGATGTTGTTGTAGCCAGAGCAAATGAAGCAATGCTCCAAAAGCACAGTACACAAGTACTATATAATCAAGGAACTATTATTACTCAAAAATTCCATAATCAAGGAGATATTATAATGTCAGAAATTTCTAAACAAATTAATAATGATTTAAAAGGCGCTCAATTCGCTGGTGGTTTAGTCAATGCAGATACAGTAAATACTAAACAAATTGGTGGTGACATCACCAATTATGCTCAAGAACAAAAGCAGAAAGAAACTAACAATTCAGCCGTAAAAACTATTTTAATTCTGGCATCCAATCCCAGAAACACTTCACAATTACGATTGGATGAAGAAGTACGAGAAATTGATGCTGGATTGCAACGAGCCAAAAAACGGGAGCTATTCGATTTCAAACAACGCTGGGCTGTGCGCGTAGACGACGTTTTCCAAGCACTGTTGGACTTCAAACCCCAAATCGTCCATTTTTGCGGTCACGGCACAGGAGATGATGGTTTAGCCCTGGAGGATGAAGACGGAAACTTGAAATTGGTAGATACTGAAGCGCTGGCTAAACTGTTCGAGTTATTCTCCACCACAATTGAATGTGTTCTCCTCAACGCTTGTTATTCAGAAGTTCAAGTAAGTGCGATCGCCAAACATATTCCCTATGTAATTGGAATGAATCAAGCGATTGGCGATAAAGCCGCAATTAAATTTGCAACGGGTTTCTACAATGCTCTTGGCGCTGGAGAATCCATTGAATTTGCACATAAACTTGGCTGCAATGTTATTCAATTAGATGGAATTCCAGAACATTTGACTCCTGTACTGAAGAAGAGGTAATAACACGAAGGTGAGAAAATGCCATCAAATAGGTAGAGACATATATAATACAGATAAATAAAAATGTCTTGATTCTACCGCTTCATGCATAACTTGTTGCGCCAGCATTTTGCTCAAAAATATGCTGAATCTAGTAATACCAATTCCTTGTAAATCATAGTGTGGAAATTGGCATTTACCCACTATTGAGAACGCCTCGGACACTGCCTATTGCCTCCATTAGGGGTAAATCCTACCATCTCCCCCGAAATTTTTCGCTCTCCGATTACGACCCAGATTATGAGAAGTGTCCCCGCTGTGGGGTTATCTGCTTAAAGTCTTCCGATCCACAAGTCCGCTCCCGTAGGAACCTGCTCAGATTGCTATTACGACCAGTGGGAAGAATTCTATGGAGCAAGTCTACAGAATCCCCATAATCAAAACTTAGGTAAGTACATACATAAGGCTACGTTGAAGTAATTAACACTGTTAATTCTGGAAAGATATACTTAAATTTAACTCCGGCGACAAGAATTATTTAGTGATTAAGGTAGCTATAGTTACTGATTAAGATTAATAGTAAGGTAGTGAGTTTTGTAGAAAACTTATTTATTCTTCCATAAAATGTGCTTGTTTTCGTACTTCACTTGCGAAAAACCTTTATCAAATAATTATTTATAGGAATATTTGCTTAATTGCTTTGTGTTATTGTTACCGACTAAAAATTTTAATTTAGTAGTCAAGTCATAAATATTTTCAGAAATAATACTCTAGCGACTGCTGTTTAGTATTCATTATATTGAATATTGTTTGAATAAAGTTAAGTTTACGTTGGGAAACCCGATTTCTCAAAAGTAAATTTTTCAATCTGCTTTAGGAAATCCGTTTTCCCTCTTTGTAGATTTAAACATTCACCCGCTTTAGGTAATCTATTTTCCTGAAGTGGGTTTTAAACTTGAATAATTGAGATGATTAATTTTAATAAAGCTAAATTATCTTTACAAGATATATATATAAAAAACTTAGTGAATGAAGTAGATAAATTTTACCGAAAATTTGTACGTAAACATGGAATTTTATTAGTTATCCCTTTGTCAGGTGCAAAAGAGAAGATTGATAAATCTGAATATGATACTTTATTTATAGATAAAGGTTATGTAGCTAAAGCTATATCTGAACACAATGACCATATATTAGTACCATTTCTAAGTTCATGGGGAGCATTTAGACTCTTAACTGATGAAAATAATAAAACTCAATTACTTAAGTGTGATAATCTTTCAGAATTATTTAATTGTGATTGCCTATCAGAATGGGTTGATGATTTAAGACTAAGAGAAGATTTTAACAGAATACCTATTAACTGGAAATTACGGTTAAATAATAAATTTATTTGTGGATTACTGAAGAAGGATTCAGAAAGCGAAGATGAGCTTTGGAATGATTTTAAAGAATTTTTAGTTTGTAATCCCCAAGCACAGATTCAAATGTTTATTGTTCCACCCGACCCTTCCAGTTTTTATCGTGTTCCTTATGAAGGATTTGAAACAATCAAATTAGAAGGGCTAAATACTAAAGAAGTTTTTACAATAGTTCTTTCTAGAAGTGATATTTTTGGAGAGAAACTAGTTACACCTGGTAAGGAATATATTCACTATATAGACTATTTTAATAAGTCTGAAATTCAGGAACGAATAGTTGAAGAAAAGGAACCTGTGGAAGATGCAAGATTTAATGCGATAGTAGAATGCTCACATGAAAACAGAATGTTAGAAAATGAAACTGAAGAGGTGTATACGGATATATAAGCTGAAAGTGCGCGATCGCGTTTTACCTGATGAGTAAAGCTTATATTTAAACCTCAGCCTCGCAATAAAGCTATACTGCATCGGTTACTCAAAAGCCCACCCATCAACCGCCGCAGGAGTACCCATGTCGGAAAGCAGACGATTTTTTGCTTAATTGCCGCCGTCAATGTATTCTTTTATCCAAACTTACAACAATAGTGATATGTTTAACTTGTCAACTTGTTGAAAACCTAAATTGTCAACTTCTCAACTTGTCAGCAAGTTAAATATCATGATTATCGCGATCGCCAATCAAAAAGGGGGAGTCGCCAAGACTACTTCTACTATCTGCCTGGGTGGTCTGTTGGCTGAATTCGGTTCCTGTCTTGCTGTGGATTTAGACCCGCAAGGAAATCTCAGTGTGGGTTTGGGGGTGGAAGTCGGCGACGACCAACTTAGTACTTATGACTTAATCACGGAACAAGCGGACATTAGTGAAGTGATTGTTTCTACCAAGTCGGGAATCTCGCTGCTTCCTGCTGATATTACTTTAGCCAAGGGAGAAACCGAGATTTTGACCAAGGTGGGCAATTTTCTCATTCTTAAAGAACAACTTGAACCTGTCAAAAGCCAATACTCACACATTCTTCTTGACTGTCCGCCGAGTTTGGGAATACTAACGGTTAATGCTTTATCGGCTGCGGATGCTGTATTGATTCCGGTTCAATGCCAATTTTTTGCGCTTAAGGGATTAGCCCAGCTACTAGAAACCATTCAAAGTATTCAAAAACGTCTTAATCCCCAGTTAAAAATATTGGGGGTGCTGCCGACAATGGCAGAGAAAAACACGGTTATGACTAAGGATGTATTGAACTCTTTGCGCCAAAGGCTTAAAGGTATCCAGATATTTGAACCCGTCCCCAAGTCAATTAAGTTTACTGAATCCAACTTGGCTGGGGAACCAATACATACTTATGCTGACGATTCTAAGTTAATCGCGCCTTACAAAGCTATCGCGCAATTTATAGCAGGAGAATAATTACATGGTAAGAAAACGCGCCCGCTTGGGGGAAGACAACGACCCGTTAACCTCTACTGATAAGGTTTTGGCAGGATTTGAAGAACTGAGCAAGTCAACTTCGAGGGCTACTGACAAGTTAGGAAGTCAGGATGTTGAAGATGATGCAGCTAATAAAACTAACAAGTCAACTTCTCAACAAGTAAACAAGTCAACAATTAGGCAAGCTAGACGTAAAAAAACATTACGCAGCAATCCGTCTGAACAAGATACTCAGGAAGTTAACTTCTCAGGAAGTCAGCAAGATGAAAATATAGAAAGTCAAAAAGTAGTCGAAAAACAAAATAGCAAGTCAACTTCTGGGCAACCTAACAAGTCAGGAAGTCAACAAGATAACCAGGAAGCAAGACAGGAAGTTAAGCAAAATAAAAAGGAATCTGACAAGCTAGCAAGTCAACAAGTTAACAAGTTAGTAGTTCGCAAATCAACTTTTCAGCTTTCTTCTACAATACTGGAACAGTTAGACCGCCTGCATTTAGAGCTACAGCTAGAACTGGGGAAACTTGATGCACCTTATAAAGAAGTGATTGTGGAAGAGGCGATCGCACAACTTTTAGAGGTAGCGGCTGAAAATCGTTCTGGCTTGGTGGAGGCGTTACTTGAAAGGCAGGGTCAAAGAAAGTGAGGGATTATTGAATCAAGGCGGGACTGTGCCAATACGGTTTTTTTGTACTCTAAGAAAATATTAAGAAGGTCTTCACTCATACTAAGCGAGCGTTTTAGACAATTGAAAAAATTGATTTTTTTTTGGCATTTACTGTCTAAAAGTAGTAAAAAGATTGAACCAAAACATCAGACTGAAAGCCTTGCCTGATAGTACTTTTGGCAATTATCCTAATTCCGATTCGTACAAAAAACCGTCGTTTGGTGCGATGACCCCAATTAAGGTTAATCTACCGTTATCGTCATAATCGTAATTTTCAGTTACTCCCGCATTTTGAATGGTATCTAATTGATAACCGTCATAAGTGTAATTACTATCTCCACTTGCGATACTGGATTCGACTTCCCTTCTACCGTCTGCGTCGTAGCTGTTCGAGAAATTATTTGTCCAGCATCGTTGTAATCGTAGGTGATTGTTTCTCCGTTGGGTAGCTCAACTGTTCCCAGACGATTATCGCTTGGATTTCTCTTCCAAATATTGACACACATCTTTGTGTCCATAGTAGCGAGCTGAATCAAGGGCAGTGTACCAACCATCAGCACGAGTCGAATCAATTCTCGCACCATGCTCAACCAATAGTTTTACTATCTCTATAGAGCCGGAAATGCTAGCTGTCATCAATGGAGTAACCCCTTCCTCTCCAACAGAATTGACATTGGCTCCTGATGAAATTAGTAGTTGAACCAGTTGAATATTTCCTGTTCCAGCAGCAGGAATTAGAGGAGGTTCTGTTCCGCCCACATTAGCATCAGCACCAGCTTCAAGCAAGATTTCCACCATTTTCAAATTGTTTAACTCTGCTGCTCGTTCAATACTTCGTGCAAGACACATTGACCAATAAGGCAAATGATTCCCTTTCTCAAGTAAAATTTCAACTATAGCTAAGTTTCCAATTTCTACTGCTTGCTCTAACAATGTTTCGTAATCTTCTCTATTTTCATCCCAGTCAAGGTGAATGAGATACTCCTGCTTAGATAAAAGAGTTTTGAGTAAGCCTATATTCTGAGAAGCTATGACTTCACGGAGTTCGATAAAATATGGATGATGCATTATTATGTAACGAATAAAAAAGTTTGAATGCCTGGTAATCCGCGAAAGTTGATTTAAGGTTTCCTAGAGTATGGTACTTTATCTAAAATAGAAACAATAAAAATTACGAAGCCTTTTTTGATTGCAGCTTTCTGTGCTATTTGCTCCAATGATTCTTCTCGTCCTCGTTGAGAATCTCCAAATAAAGTGACAAATCCCGCAACTCTAGATCCATTTTTTCTTGCATAGTTTGCTATGGCATTCCACTGTTGAGGCTTACGTGGTGCTTTCCCATTATCATTTACATAATCCCTCACAATTGTTTTAAGTTGAAGTTTAATATCTCCAATCAAATAACTTCTTTGAGGTCCACCAAGAGTTTGAGTACCCCACCTACCACGAGGTTGATTCCCAGGAGGTGTTAAAACATAATCAGGTCGAAGCTCTCCAGCTCTAGGATTACCTTCAATATTAGGAAAATTGATCCAATTACCAGTTGCCTGACCTTTTTCAGTTACTCCTACTTCTAGAAAGACTTGATCTAAATTTATACCAGCTTCAGCGAAAGTATCACGAACTTGCTCTTTAAACTTTTTTTCAAAGTCTAAGCCTGCGCCCAAAGCATTATCAACTGACCTTATTGCATCAGTGAGTGGAGAATTTAGGGGTGTAAACTTTCGTAGAACACTCCAGAAAACTTCACCAGCAGTTTCTACAGCCTTATCTTTAAATCGCTCATAGATTTCTTGCTTGGTTCGAGTCTCAATAGACCGAAGAATATTTTGTACATTAAGAGTAGCCTGAATTTCGCTAATAGTAACCATCCCCGTCGGATCGCTATAAACAAGCGGATTATTATAAACAAACTGATAGGGATTAAAACTCTCCGGCTCCGTCTCAATCAAATCAACCGCATCCCGACTCAAGAACAAACCAGTTTCCGGATCATAATCCCTAGCTCTAAAGTGATACAATCCCGAATCTTCTTCCAACCACTGACCTTGGAATCTAAAATCACCACCCGTTTCACCTGCAACACTGCTACCATTAAGTACTTCACCAAACGCATCGTAAATAAACGTACCAGCACTTTCCCCACTACCGTCAGCTAACCCAATCACCGTACCCATCGCGTCAGTAAGGTAGTAAACCGCATTCCCTGACTCATCCAATCGCATAAACGGACTGCTACCACCACCATAAATATAATTGCTAATCAAATTACCATTCTCATCAGCAATCAAATCGGTAGATTGCAAACCACCACCCATCGCAGGAGCAACCAAGAACCTTCTTTCATCCGTTCCTTCAACCGCTTTAACCCGGTTCCCGTTACCATCATAAATATACTGCGTCGTTTCCCCAGTAGTTTGATTTTCAACTTCGGTTAAACGGTCGTAGGTATCGTGTTCTAAATCAACAGTTTCCCCATCTCTTTCAATTAAAGTTAATCTACCGTTGTCGTCATAATCGTAATTTTCTGTTACTCCCGCATTTTGAACGGTATCTAATTGATAACCGTCATAAGTGTAATTACTATCTCTACTGACGCTACTTGATTCAACTTTCCTTCTACCATCAGCATCGTAGCTGTAAGTTATTTCTTCAATTAAAGTACCATCTACACTGTAGCGAGATTCTTTTTCTACCCGTAGCGCATCATCATATTCAAGTTCTACATAAGAACCGTCTTCCCTAGTTATCTTACTGGGTTCTCCAATACCGACTCGTTCGTAAGCTACTGAAGCTAATACATCCCCATTCGCATTAGTATGAACGATTGATTTAACTCTATCTAAATCGTCATATTCATAAGTTGTTTTCACCCCGTTTGCTAATTCCCACTCTTGGAGACGATTTACCACATCATATTTTATTGTGGAAACACCACCGTTGGGGTCTTTAATCAAGCTTAAATTACCAAATGCATCGTAATCGTATTCTGTTACGTATTCTGGGGACCTAGCAGAAGTCTTTTCTTTAACTTTCTTAATTCTTCCTACAAAGTCGTATTCGTAACTGATGCTGTTACCATCCGGGTAATCAATTCCTTCTAAACGGTTGCTGTCGTCGTAGCGGTATTTATTGATTCCAGTGCTATCTGTCATGGTTTCTACAGCACCTTCACTCGTATAAGTAAAGCTAACTGTTCCGCTATTGGATGATGTTTGGTTCGTTATTTGTCCAGCATCGTTGTAATCGTAGGTGATGGTTTCCCCTGAATGCAATTCGACGGTTTCCAGACGATTATCACTTTCTCGATAAGTCATCTCGGTGACGGTATTGTCTTCGTAGGTAGTGCTGGTGAGATTTCCTAACTCATCGTAACCGTACTTGCGGGTTTCTCCTTCTGGGGAAGTTATTAATTCTAATCCGTCATCTCCATAATTATAGGTGTAAGTGTTGTCAGCAAGGTCAGTTGCGGTTTTGAGTCTGCCAAAATCGTCGTATTCAAATACTCGGTCATTGTTACCGATATCAATAACTTTGGTGGGATAATCTTTGGCTTCCTGGAGGTTGTTGTCGTAGAGATATTCTGCTTTCTCGCTGTATATTTCCCCGTTACGCAATTGGTAAATGGTTTCTGTGGGGAGGTAGTAATCGTCAGTAATGGAAGTTGTTCTGCGTCCGATGGGGTCAATTACTGTGGTGTTTGTACCGTTATATTCGTAATTCCAAGTTCTTATTTCTACGTTTGTGTCAACTACGGGGTTGTTGTCAGCATCAAGAATAAGTTTTCCATCTGCGTCGAGTTGATATTTACCGACTTGGGTTTGCTGTAGTTTACCGTCGTTGGTGTTGTAGAAATATTTGGTAAACATTCCCAACGGGTCGATTTCTTCGGTTACTCTACCACCTGCATCGTATTTTTTAGTGGCGATCGCACTTGACAATTAAGACAGTCGCTACGAACTTCTGAATAGCGGCTATGTTTAATCAATCTACAAAACTTTCCAAACATCTACTGTTAATTGATTTGCATCGTTCTTGCCAAAGCCTGTCAAAGTTTGACAATCTTGGCTTATTAATATCGAATGAACATCATAATTTCCTCGTAGAGTTCCTACATTTATTCCCGTATCAATATTCCAACACTGAATTAGTCCATCTGTACCCGCAGATAACAAAATTTTTGCATCTTTACAAAATACGGAGTTTCTAACAACATCAAGATGTTTAGTGAACTTAACATTATTAAATTTTTCCACCTTTTTAATTTGTTCGCCACTCGCATATTCCCAGATTATAATTCCATCAAACCCACTACCTGCTATTAATTTACCGTCTTGACTAAACGTAAGTTCGTTCGTTCTGATTGCACAGTTGTTATCTAATTTACGTAGTTCTTTTAAATTTTTTCTATCCCAAATTTTTATAGATTTATCAAAACTATCTTCACCAACTACTGTTGTATTATCTGGACTTAACACCCACTTAACAGTAATTGTTCCAATCTTTGTGTGAATTTTCTTTCCTTGTCTTAAATCCCAAAGAATTATTTTTGGTTCAATTCCACTTCCACTCTCAGTTAAAAGGATAGTGCTATCGGCACTAATTTTTGTATATCCTGTCCAATTTGTACTACCTTTGAAGGTGCGAATTTGCTTTCCAGTTTCCCAATTCCATGATTTAAGCAAACGTCCACCAGCCACTATGGTAGTCATATCTGGGCTAATTGCTAATGCAGGAATATGATTCTCACCTCGATAGGGGCTTACAGGTGCTGCAAGCCAAGAGCGAATTAGATTTCCTGTTTTAATATCCCAAAATTTGATTGCTCTATCGTCCCAACCACCAGTTATTAATGTTTTTCCGTCAGGACTAAGTTCTTTTGAAACAAAAGCGCTTTCCAAACAAAAAGTTAACTCATGTTCAAAATTCAACTGTTGTATTTGCATATTTTTTGTATTTTAGACATCAATGAAATCGCTGAATTAAGAAGTTTCTTGATTAGTTTCAGTCATGTTAGGTTGTTTGAATAACTATATGCTTACTTAACGCCTCAAAAATGGGAATAACGTTGCGAGATAAGTATAAACTCCATTTTGAATACCTCTGCGAACAATTGTTCTATGTTGTTGTTCGGTACCGGACAGTGCAGTTACATAGAGAGCAGCAGGTATAGCTTGATGACCATTAGACCATTTGGCATAATTAATTATTGCTCTCCATTGTCCTTTGCCAAGACCACGCTCAACAGTTCCCCAATTTGATTTTACGTCACCGATAATGTAAGCCTTACTGCCAGGTACTGTTCCAACTACTGGATCGGTTGAAGCAGGTCCACCTTCTTTAATAATAAAATCGGGTCTAGGTCCCCTTCCACCTTGTCCTCTTGTAGATATTACTCTTCGCCTCAGTGTATAAGTAAAACCGCCACAATTAAAACCATCTGCCGTGGGCGTTCCATCTCTTGTTACTCTAGGTTGAATCCAAAGACCTTGAATATACTGTAGATTATTTGAACCAAAGATAGCATCGCATAAAGCATCGGTTAGTAGTCGTTCCCATGCTGTTCCTCCTTCTCTCGTATCACTTGAATTACCAGACAAGAGGTTATTTACTGTACCTAAAAATTCGCTACCAGGAACTAAACTTTGTAATAAAGTTTGTACCGTGTTAGAGATAACAGCACCAATAGCTCCTTGTGCCCTATTCACAAGTTGTTGCCTAATTGAGTTATATGCTTGTTGTTGCAAAATATTCTGTATGTTCTGTGCTGCATTTACATCTGCTAACGTAAACATCCCCGTCGGATCGCTATAAACAAGCGGATTATTATAAACAAACTGATAGGGATTAAAACTCTCCGGCTCCGTCTCAATCAAATCAACCGCATCCCGACTCAAGAACAAACCAGTTTCCGGATCATAATCCCTAGCTCTAAAGTGATACAATCCCGAATCTTCTTCCAACCACTGACCTTGGAATCTAAAATCACCACCCGTTTCACCTGCAACACTGCTACCATTAAGTACTTCACCAAACGCATCGTAAATAAACGTACCAGCACTTTCCCCACTACCGTCAGCTAACCCAATCACCGTACCCATCGCGTCAGTAAGGTAGTAAACCGCATTCCCTGACTCATCCAATCGCATAAACGGACTGCTACCACCACCATAAATATAATTGCTAATCAAATTACCATTCTCATCAGCAATCAAATCGGTAGATTGCAAACCACCACCCATCGCAGGAGCAACCAAGAACCTTCTTTCATCCGTTCCTTCAACCGCTTTAACCCGGTTCCCGTTACCATCATAAATATACTGCGTCGTTTCCCCAGTAGTTTGATTTTCAACTTCTGTTAAGCGGTCGTATGTATCGTGTTCTAAGTCAACGGTTTCCCCATCTCTTTCAATCAAGGTTAATCTACCGTTGTCGTCATAATCGTAATTTTCTGTTACTCCCGCATTTTGAACGGTATCTAATTGATAACCGTCATAAGTGTAATTACTATCTCCACTGACGCTACTTGATTCAACTTTCCTTCTACCATCAGCATCGTAGCTGTAAGTTATTTCTTCAATTAAAGTACCATCTACACTGTAGCGAGATTCTTTTTCTACCCGTAGCGCATCATCATATTCAAGTTCTACATAAGAACCGTCTTCCCTAGTTAT
The DNA here is from genome assembly GCA_965234645.1 of Rivularia sp. (in: cyanobacteria). Taxonomy (GTDB): domain Bacteria; phylum Cyanobacteriota; class Cyanobacteriia; order Cyanobacteriales; family Nostocaceae; genus Rivularia. The sequence goes on from OZ248343.1 coordinate 46,661, forward strand.
CTTACTGGGTTCTCCAATACCGACTCGTTCGTAAGCTACTGAAGCTAATACATCCCCATTCGCATTAGTATGAACGATTGATTTAACTCTATCTAAATCGTCATATTCATAAGTTGTTTTCACCCCGTTTGCTAATTCCCACTCTTGGAGACGATTTACCACATCATATTTCATTGTGGAAACACCACCGTTGGGGTCTTTAATCGAGCTTAAATTACCAAATGCATCGTAATCGTATTCTGTTACGTATTCTGGGGACCTAGCAGAAGTCTTTTCTTTAACTTTCTTAATTCTTCCTACAAAGTCGTATTCGTAACTGATGCTGTTACCATCCGGGTAATCAATTCCTTCTAAACGGTTGCTGTCGTCGTAGCGGTATTTATTGATTCCAGTGCTATCTGTCATGGTTTCTACAGCACCTTCACTCGTATAAGTAAAGCTAACTGTTCCGCTATTGGATGATGTTTGGTTCGTTATTTGTCCAGCATCGTTGTAATCGTAGGTGATGGTTTCCCCTGAATGCAATTCGACGGTTTCCAGACGATTATCACTTTCTCGATAAGTCATCTCGGTGACGGTATTGTCTTCGTAGGTAGTGCTGGTGAGATTTCCTAACTCATCGTAACCGTACTTGCGGGTTTCTCCTTCTGGGGAAGTTATTAATTCTAATCCGTCATCTCCATAATTATAGGTGTAAGTGTTGTCAGCAAGGTCAGTTGCGGTTTTGAGTCTGCCAAAATCGTCGTATTCAAATACTCGGTCATTGTTACCGATATCAATAACTTTGGTGGGATAATCTTTGGCTTCCTGGAGGTTGTTGTCGTAGAGATATTCTGCTTTCTCGCTGTATATTTCCCCGTTACGCAATTGGTAAATGGTTTCTGTGGGGAGGTAGTAATCGTCAGTAATGGAAGTTGTTCTGCGTCCGATGGGGTCAATTACTGTGGTGTTTGTACCGTTATATTCGTAATTCCAAGTTCTTATTTCTACGTTTGTGTCAACTACGGGGTTGTTGTCAGCATCAAGAATAAGTTTTCCATCTGCGTCGAGTTGATATTTACCGACTTGGGTTTGCTGTAGTTTACCGTCGTTGGTGTTGTAGAAGTATTTGGTAAACATTCCTAACGGGTCGATTTCTTCGGTTACTCTACCACCTGCATCGTATTTTTTAGTACTAGTTGCACCAGTTCTGACATCTTTGGTGGTAGTTAATCTTCCTGCTGCATCGTAACCATATTCCGTAGTAACATTACCGGATGCGTCGGTTTCTTGGAATAATCTGCCAGCTTTATCGTAGTAGAAACTGGGAGTTCCACCATCTGCTGTTACCCAACCAGCTAATTTACCGTCGTCTGTAAATTTGCGTTCTATCTTACCAATGGTAGGAGCTTCTAAAGTAGTCCAATCTCCACCACTACCTTCATAATCGTAATCAACGTAAATTCCATCACCGTAATCTGCGCGTTTTTCTCTTCCTAATTTGTCATAGGTAAAGGTAGAAGTTTCATCATCTGAGGTATCGTCTGGTGTACCGTTATCTTCTACCATTGTTTTAAGATTACCGTCGGCGTAGTAATCCATTGTGGTTACTTCACCATCTTGATCGGTAGACTTGATGAGATAGCCAAGACGATTGTATTCGTAAGTAGTAGTACCAGTAGAGTCGGTTTCCGATTGAACTAAGCCGTTGTCGTAATAAGTGAAAGATTGGATTAAATTACCTTTACCGTCTTTCATTGACAGCATATTACCGTAGCTATCATAATCCATTTCCATTGATGCCCCAGTTGGCGTTACCAAGGAAGTTAGATTACCGTATCTATCGTAATCGTAGTAGCTAGTACCGGGGGTTTCCGTTGGACAACCACAGTTTTGTTCGGTACGAGATATAACGTTACGGTTGTCGTCGTAATCGTACTTAGTAACCAATCCGTTGGCATCGGTAACTTTCTCTACATTGCTATCCGAATCGTATTCCATCGTGGTTTCGTTACCAAGAGCATCAATGATGCGGATGACGTTACCACGGTTATCGTATTCGGATATGGTGGGATTTCCTAAAGCGTCATATGTAGTTTGTAGCGAGTTTTCTGGGTCGTAATCAATGGTAATAGGTTCGTTACTACCACCAATTACTTGCTTGAGACGACCGTTTTCATCGTATTCAGTTTTAGAAACAGTTCTATCAAGTGGGTCAATAATTTCTTCAAGATAATGCGGTCTTTCCGTATTGTAGTTAAATGTTGTTTTATACTCATCTTGGTCGGTAACGCTAATTCAACGCCTGCTGTACGCCGTTTTCTCATTATCTATCTTTAAAAGCAGGCGAGCAAATCATAATGATAATTATGACGATTCAAAGAAAAAATGTTGTTTTCTTCTTGTCGAAATATATCAATTTCTCTAATTATTGTACTGTCTCTAGAAATAAATAAAGAACAGTTGTAATTTTCTGGTGATGTTAAGTCTCTTCCAAATCCATATAGCCACTCACAAACAGAAAGAAAGTCCTTAAGATAGCTTAAATCGGAGTAGCTAGTACTTTCAGACTCTGTATCGGCTAAAATATGTTTTAATCTTTCTAAGTTAGTATTTTGAGGTATCCAAAAAGCTGTCCCATCCAATCTTTTAGATTTCAATATTAATTCTCTTGATACTAATTCAAATGAAGATTTATCGCAGGGCTGATAAACTCGCCAACTAGATGATTTTTTTAAATTTATTTCTAGCTCATTTTTTTGATATTTATCTAGATACTTGTATAAAAATGAGTCTTCGTCAAAATCAATATTGGTGATTAGCCATGAAGGACAACGTTCGCAATTACAAGCATCCCAAATTGTACCTACCGTATTAATATTTTCTTCAAATATAATTGCATTAACAACTTCACTAAAATTACTGATTACAGTATATTCACTGATTAATAAATTATGTTGTTTGTTTTTTAAAAAAGGAATTTTAATTTTGTTAGAGGAACACCCTATAAATCTCTCCTTAAGTTTTCTATCTTTTGAAATAAAAACAAAGCTGCGAAAACGGATTGCATTATTCCAAGGTAAAATAGACCATTTATATTTATTAGCCCAACATTCTAAAATATTGTCAATTGTTTCTAATGATATTTGGTAACTAGACTCTTTCTTTATTGTTAATAAATTTGGACGATCAGAAATAGAAGATTGTTCTTCATCTTTACTATGAATATACCAATGTTTTCCATATCTGCTATACCAAGGTTCATCATAATAATAATTTAAGTTTTCTTTGGAGCATTCTAATAAGTAATCTATAGGTATGGATTTATGATTGTTTTCCTCATTAATTACACAACAAGCATATTTTTTATGATTCAATAACCAAGATTTTATTTTTTCTTGAAAGAAGGGATGATAATCCACAAAAAAAGCTAAATAATACACAAACTTTTCCCACTAATAAAATTATCATAATACAAATTTGAATTTTAAGAAGATAAAGAAAAGCATTATAAATTTCTCCCATTACTGATAACAGAAGTAAATGGGAAAGTGAAAAACTACTCTCAAACATATATAATCACAAAAAATACGATTTTAAAAATATGAAATTAACTTATTATGACCATCAATCGCATTTAATTCTGAGAATCGATAAATTAACTTATTATCCCTAGCTACGAACAAGGAATACATATTATCTCCAATATCTACATAATTTCTATCAAAACCATAAAACCACTCAGTTGTTTGGAGTATATCTTGAATATAACTCAGGTCTGAATACTTGGAATAATCAGAAGCTTCTATTTTTGCTAGTAATTTTGACAACTCATTCAAATCGGTGTCATAGGGCACAACTATTATAGTTTCTGTACCTTGAAGAAGCGAAGTACACATATCTATAAAAGATTGTTTATTCTGAGGTTGATAGACTCCATACTTTCTATTATTTTCAGGAAAAATATCTGGATTTTTTTCTTTTATATTTACATTCAGAATTTCTAGAGGTTTATAATTTGCACGTTCCCAGTAAATTGGACTTTCTACATCTGAGTTTTCAATTTTATAAAAATCGTCAGTATCTTCACCATAATAGACATTAGAAATAAATAAAGGAGAGCAGTAATCAAGCTGACAAGCATCCCAAAGTATGCTTCCTAAAGAAGTAAAATCATCTTCTATCAGTATTGCTTGTGCTATTTCGCTAAAATTATTTTTCACTTCATAACTTGATATTAACAAATTACATTGAGTAATTGTATGACCATGTTGATGTTTTATATCCACTACATTAGGGTATGCCGTTATAAAATCATCACGTATTTTCCTATCTTTAGAAATAAAAACAAAACTTGATAACAAATCAGAAGAATAAATACTACCCCAGGGGAATATACTCCAGGCAAAATTAGAAGAAAAAACTTTAAATAAACAATCTATTTTTGCATTACATGTTCCTTTAAGCAAAGGTAATTCAATCAATTCTTCTCTAAAATTATCCTTCAAATATGAACCATGTAAATACCATTGCTCTGGTGGATAATTTTCTTTCGGGAAATCATTCTCACATGAAAAAATAATATCATTATAGTTATGATTAATCCAAGCATTAGATGTTTCATTATTTAGAAATGATTTTAGCTTTTCATATAAAAAAGGAGGGTAATTAATGAAAAATACGATATAGTACATTGCAGTATTTATCAGGTCTTTGGTATATGGTAATGAAAATTTCCGTCTTGCCAAGTATCCCAGTTCTTAGCATCTCCTCCTACAGGATGATTAAAAGGACCATAGTCCATTCTAAAAAATTGTATGTTATCAATATTTTTTTTCTTTTTATAGTTTTTTAGCATACCCATTCCTAGAAGACGATCTTTCCAACTATTACTAAAAATCACTACTGGTCTATCTTGTATACGTAACCCTGTTGGAATAACATTTGGAATGAAATTTTTAAATATTGATGGTGGATAGAAAGCAAATGCAGCGTTTGGAGATTCTTTTTGATTAAAGAATTTTGTAAACGTTGCCAATTCATTCGGTAATTTTTTTGTCATTACACTACCTACAATTTGACCTGCATTAGCACGTAGAGAAATAGTCGCATCATTGAGATTCGGTAACACCGATAAGTTAACATTATTTATACCAGTAGGAAGAGTAGATAATGGATTACCTGAAGCCAGCTTAAAGACAGTCCAAAAAGTATCAATTATAGAAAAAGTTTGATCGACTTTATCCAAAATATTAAAGAAAGAATTACTTAACCTTATTGATGTGTTTAGAATATTCTGAATCTTATTCGCAGCAGCAAAGTCTCCTAATGATATCAACCCACTAGGATCGACAAACGTTACAGGGTTAGCATTCCCATACAAATAGCGATGCAAAGTAACAGGATTGTCCCGCATACCAACAAAGGTATCTCTACTGACAAATCTTCCCGTTGCCGAATCCATGTACCTAGCTCGCAGATAATCAAGTCCCAATTGAGAATCTCGCCACTCACCGGCAAATAAATAAGGATTATCAGTAGTACCTACTTGTTCTATAATCTCACCAAAGGCATCGTAAGTATATCTATCTGTTACTAAACCACTTTCATCAGTTAATAATCTTGTACTGCCAAGTCCATCCACATGGTAGAAATAGTTTTGACCATCCCGTTGTTGAGAAATTAGGTCATGACCATAAACATACAATGTTTCAACAGTACCATCAGTAGTATATTCTTCTATGACTTGGGTGAACGGCTGGTTAGTATCTATTAAGAATCGTGTTTCCGTACTATCAATAATTTGAGCTACCCGAATACCATCCGTATCGTATTGATATTCCAAATCAGTTGAACCATCTCCATTCGTATCAGCACTAACTAGCCGATTTTCAATGTTCCAAGAGTATAAAACTTGTTCGGAGGGATTAATTTTTGAAAGAATATTTCCATTATCGTCGTAAGTATAAGTGGTAATAATACTATCTTGATTTTCCGTAATTAAGCGGTCGTTATTATCATAACTATAAATAGTTAAACCATTAGTAGAGTCATTCTTTTGCAAACGATTTCCAACATTATCATATGTGTAGTCTATGGTTTTTGTTGGGTTTGTTGCATCAAAAGCAAAAATATCTTCACTAATGAGTCGATAGACTTCATCGTAAGTGTATTCAACTTTCCGTCCATCATGTTCTTCAACGGAAATTCGATTACCCACTTCATCTAAGTTATAAAGAAAACTAGCAATTACATCACTTGAATTTTTGCTTTCAACTAACAACAGCCGGTCAAGATTATCATAGGAACGAACTTCAATATTACCGTTTGGTAGTTCTGTTTTAACAAGATTATTAACTGCATCATAACTATATTTGGTTATTTCACCATTTGGGTTAGTAACTGTTTCTAAACGGTTTAATGCGTCGTAAGTATAGTTAGTTGTGCCAGAGGTTGTTGTTACTGACAAAAGATAACCAGCATCATTATAAGTATAAGAAATAGTTTTTCCATCGGGGTCAGTTCTTGAAAGCAATCTATCACGTTCATCGTAGGTATAACTTGTTGTACCACGAGCATCAGTTACTGTTTCTCGCTGTCCAGTAGCTGTATATGTATGCTCAAAAAACGTTCCATCGGAATATCTTTTCGCTGTTAGACGATTTCGAGCATCATATTCAAATGTAATGGTATTGCCATTAAAGTCAGTAGTATTAGTTATATTTCCTACTGCATCATAAGTAGTACTTAATTTTTGTCCTAAATCTAAAGTAGTTCCGATTTGATATCCTCGGTCATTGTATTCAAACTGTGTAGCGTTACCATTCGCATCTCGCTGAGTTACTAGTTGGCTAAGAGAATTATATTCGTATTCAGTTCGTTGAGATAAACTATCGACAACAGCAGTTAAACGACCAATATCATCATATTCAAACTGAGTTTTATTACCAGCTTGATCTATTTGTGCAACAACCCATCCACTTTCGTTATAGATAGTTGATTTTGTAGTTTTATCAGCAAACTTGTGTCCAATTAACCGACCCATAGGGTCATAAATCATTTCAGTAGTTCTTCCCAAAGCATCGTTTTGAGCAATTAAACGTCCAGCTATATTGTAAGTAAAAGTTGTTTCGTGTTCCAAAGCGTTACGAACAACTGTTTGACGACCTGCATCATCATACTCAAGTTCTGTACGATTACTTAACTCATCGATTTGAGCAGTAATATTGTCAACTAAGTCATATTCAGTACGAGTCCGTGGATTATCTAAAAGATTATCTGGGGTATCATCTGGCAAAATAGTTTCAACTAAACGTCCTAAAGCATCATAACGATATTCTGTGCGACGACCTAATTCATCAATAGAGGCAAACTCTCGTCCAGCTTTATCATATTCAGTTTTTGTCCTGGGATTATCTGAAAGGGTATCTGGAGTATCATCCGGAAAAATAACTTCGACTAATAAATTACGTTCATCATACCGATATTCAATACGACGACCTAATTCATCAATAGAAGCAATTTTGTTTCCTACTGCATCGTATTCATGTCTAACAGTATTTCCAGCAAAGTCAGTTTGAGATGTTATATTCCCTTGTTTATCTCTTGTAAGGGTGCTAGTTAAAGTACGTCCGTTAATAACTTTTGTTTCTGAGATACGATTTCCATTAGAATCATAAGTAAAGGAAATTTCATTACCTTCTGCATCCAATTGACGAATTATATTTCCAGCATCGTCATAATAGTTCTCAAAAACAGTAATTCCACTATCTGATAATGCATTTAATCTACCAGAGCTATTGTAATTAAATGTTGCAGTAGAACCATCTGGGTAATCAACAGAGGTTACATTTCTACTTTCGTCATATGTATTTTTCGTTGTGTTTCCTAATGGATCTGTTGTTGTAAGTAAATTATTATTTTCATCATAGGTATTTATAAATGTCTCGCCTAATGGATTGGTAGTTGTAAGCAAATTATCCCTATCGTCATAAGTAAAAGTAGTTGTATGACCAAGAGCATCTGTCTCACTTAACAGATTATTATTATCGTCAAAAGTACGCTTAGTGATACCTCCTAACGCATCAACTTCTTGAACAACATTGCCCCGCTCGTCATACTCATAAGTAGTTGGACTACCAAAAACATCTTTAACCGTTTGAATTGAATTATCGGGGTTGTAATCCAGTTCAACTGCTTCACCATTAACATCTAGAATTCTAGATAAGCGCCCATCTTCCTCATATTCAGTTTTAACCCCTTCCCTACCCAACGGGTCAATAATCTTATCTAAATAATGTTCCCGCTCTGGGTTATACTCCATCTGCGTTACATTCTCTTCCCTATCAGTAACGCTTACCAAATCACCATTATCGTCATATTCATACTTGATAAGCTCATCCGAAAGGTCTTTAACAGAAGTAATCCGACCTTCAGCATCCCTCTCAAAAGTAATCTTTTGACCGCTGGAACTAAATATACCTTCGTCAGTGTAGGTCAGCGTATTACCGTTTAAATCCGTTGCGGTAAGCAAATCACCAGTATTTGCGTCAATTTCGTAAACTATTCCATCTTTGGTAGTTAATTCGTATACACCACCATAATAGGGGTCAGCAGGGTTATAAGCTTTAGAAGCGGGATTGAAGAATATACCACCTGCTTCTCTGGAACGGAAGATTTTTGCATTTTTAACTGTTAGCGTGCTGGTAGAACCGGATTCAGCAACAAATTTGGGGTTGTAGAACAGCAGACTTTCTGGAGAATAAGGAATGTCTTCCGTTAATGGATCTAAAACAGGTTCAAAGCTAAATGCTTCTCGTTTACCACCAGGTAAGGTTATGTAAACTTTCGTACCGCGTTTGAATGCTTTGTAGTAACCATAGTTTTCCCGTTCTTTGTCAAATTCATCTCGCAGAATGCTGGTTTTGAGGTCAGTATCCCTAAATTCCATTCTCCAACCGTAACCAAAGTCGTCTTTGGCTCCGGTGGTAAGGGTATCGTAGGTACGGATAAGGGTGATGGGAATTCCGGTGACGGGAACTGCTACATCTGTAAAGCTGAGTCGGAAATTACCAAGTTTTAATTCACCCGCAACATCAACAACTTGGTCAACAAAGCTTGTATTATTATTGCTGTCAGTTGCTTCCAATCGCAAGATATAGGAATCATTTTGCAACAAGGAGGGGTCAAATTTGAATTTGCTGTCAACTTCATCTAAGAATTGATTGTCAATATTGGTGGGGTTATCTTGACTCCACAGTTCTTTAAATTCTTCCCCGTCAATTTGTGCAGCTAATAAGCGATAATTCTTTAACCCTTCAGTATCGTTGATAGTTGCCCGAATTCTGGTTGGTGCGGTGATGAAACCGTCTTCCGGTACAGCTTCTAGTTCAAAGTTGATTGTTGGTGCGGATGTATCGTTTTCATTAATCACATCCACATCAAACGTCGCTTGACTTTGATTACCCGCAGCATCAGTTGCGATCGCCCTTCCTTCCAATTTCCCAGCAACCGCATTCTCAACAGTAAACAACCCATTACCATCAATAACCACCGGATTATCGTTAATCAACAACTGCAACCCAGCAACCCCGATATTATCAGTAGCTCTAGCTTGGAAAGTAACGCTTTCCCCTTGATTAATAAAGTTAAAACCAGCAATCAATCTAACCTTGGGAGCTTCATTATCCCCAACAACGTTAATTTCTACATCTTGTTGGGTACTACCACCATTCCCATCCGCAACCGTTACCGTAGCGCTATGGTTAGTATCTGCAAGAGTTGTCTTCCACCGCAATCTTCCCAACTCATCAATCGTGATTCCCTTATCCAAAGAAGCTTGGTCAAGAGTGTAACTTAGTACATCTCCATCAACATCAACTGCTTTTACATCGTAAGCGTAAATACTACCAGCGTTAACAATATTACCAGGAGTCGATTGAATCACAGGAGCATTATTAGCCCTTGCTGTTAACGTAAATCCTTGTGCTGCTCCCAATCCTTGACTATCTACCGCACCTACAGCAATAGAGTACGTTCCCGCAACCGGGTTATCCCAGGTGAGTAATCCAGTTGTAGAGTTAATACTCATACCCGTAACGTTATCTGGAACGGAAAGCAGTTGATAAGTTAAAGTATCTCCGACATCCGGGTCATTGGCTACAACCTGGTATTCATAAGTACTGTTAGTATCCGCGAGATATACGGGATTGGAAATAATTTCTGGAGCGTTATTAATTGCAACTGGTACAACTTCCCCGTTCACTTCCTCGGTAGCAATTTCTATGGTAAAGGTTTGATTGCTGGTAGCTCCTTGAGCATCGGTGACGAATACAGATACATTTACGTCATAAAGTTGATTTTCATCTGGAATCCAGGTAATTAAACCGTTTTACACTATCTGGAGTGAAGATATCTTAGCTGCTGGTAATAATTTCATAGGCAATAGTATCTTCATCTAAATCGGTAGCCGTTGTTTGGAATTTGTATTTTCTGTCAACTTGGAGACTACTAGTATATGGGATAATACTGAGGAATATTGGATTTGCCAGATAAATAATTTATTATTTTTGATTCTTCATTATCTTACAATTTTTTGTTGGAACAGTTTTGTCTTATGCAAAATCAAAAAATAAATTTTAGGCAGTTGATCTATTTACTGTAAAGTCTAAATCAAGGTTTAGCTTAGATAATTTCGATAGCATTTCATTTGTAAGCCTAAACTGAATCGAAGGGAGAGACGTATCTGTTGATGCCAATTGACAATCAATTACGCACCAGTAATCTAATTCTTTGAATTCTATAAAAGCTGAACGAACTGGATCAAGTTTTTCTATCCAAAATTCTAGTTGTTTAACTAAATCAAATTTATGCTGTTTATTAGTTAAACTTCCTCTCCAATTATCAAGACTAAGCCTGATATCATAGTTTCTTGAAGCACCGTTTTCGATTGAAGGTAGACTTTCCTCCCCTTTACGCTTAATCCTAATTCTAGTGGGTGGAAATCTCAATTTCTCATTAATTAAATCAGTATCAATATTTTCACCGCAAATTAAAAGACAAGTAGTTACATATATGACTTTATGCATATGATATCTATTTCCTATAAATTTCTTAGATTATGACCCCGGATATTCTCAAAATCAACTCTGTAATATCCTCTGTCAACAGGTTTATTCCCTTTTGGATCATTCTTATTCCATTGGCGGGAATAAACTTGGGAGCTACCTTCAAACACACCTCGTGGATAAGCGTTATCTGCTTTTTTTGTTACACCAGCCATCCCTTTAATCAAAGCAGTGTCATGTTTTTTGGGAAACCACGCTGCTAAATTTCTACGATATGACCACAGCGCCATAACAGCTTGATTTACTTGTCCAACAGTAACACCTATATCTGAAATATTTGTTATGGGTATTCCAAAAGTATTTCCAGGATCATCTTGTAACTGTAGTCTCATTTTATACATATCCGGATCATCGTCAGCGGGTGGAGCTTTTGGCTTTGCATCCGGTGTAACTCTAATTCTCTCTAGTTCACCATTTTTTCTTTTTTCTTCCACAACAAAATGCGAAACAGCAGCAATACCAATAATAATAGCCCATGCCTTCGCGGTATCTAGAATTACAGGACTTATAATGGTTGTATAAACATTGGCTGCTAGTTGAGTTTGGAGATTTAAGGTTGCTGAAATCTGTGCCATATTAAAAAGCCCAGTAGGATCAACTCCGTTAACTGGATTATTATGCGTGTACGTATATTTGTTTAATGTTAAAGGTTCAGAAATATGACCGGAATAATCATCCCTCCTAGTAAACCTTCCCGTCGCCGCATCATAATACCGCGCCCGATTATAATAATATCCTAACGCTTCATCAAACTGCTCCCCAGCAAACAGGTACTTGTTCTCTACCCCACCAGTAGAATTAATTAATTTCCCATAAGCCTCATAATCATAAGTACTTACAATACCTCCTGACGCATCAGTTAACACCCGCGTACTACCCAAACCATCAACGTGATAATAAGTTTTGGTATCAACTTGCTCCTGAGCAATCAAATCATGACCATACACATATTTCATCAGCACAGCACCATCAGGCTTATATTCTTCCAAAACCTGTGCAAACTGCTGTACTTCATCAACTAAATACCTCGTTTCATCCCCATCAATAGTTGAAGAAACCCGAATCCCCTTATCGTTATAGCGATACTGCATCAGTTGCTGAGTCACACCATCAGCATCATTAATAGCTGCTGCAATCAACCGATTTTCATCATCCCAAGTGTAGTTCGTGGTAATACCATTTTCAGTCTTAGTTAAAGTATTACCTTGGTCATCATAGGTGTAATTTACAACTACATTTTCATCAACTTTTTCATTCAACAAACGGTCATTATCATCGTATTCGTAAGCCGTAACCGTTGTGATACCATCAATGATTTCTGTCTTGGTTTTACGGTTTCCTACTTTGTCATAGTCGTAGCTATATAGTTGATTTCCATTAACAGTATCGGTAATTTCTTCTTCTAATAACCGATATAAATCATCGTAAGTGTACTCAACTGTACGTCCATTATGTTCAACAACTTTGGTGCGATTGCCTGCTTTATCAAGGGTGTAATCGTAGCTAGAAAGTACCGTATTACCTTGACGATTTTCCAAATATTTTAAGCGATTTAAATCATCATAACGACGTATTTCTTCAGTACTGTTACCAAAGGTAGTTCGTATCAAATTACTTACAGCATCATAATCGTAATCTGCTCTTTTAACACCATTTTCAATTACTTGGTCGAGACGGTTACGTTCGTCAAAAGTATAGTTGACAGTACTGCTATCTGTTATCACTGAAGTGCGATTGCTTGCTAAATCGTAGGTATAACTAATATTGCGACTTACACCATCAATCGTATCTGTACGTTTTACCTGTCTATCCCGTTCGTCATAGTCATAATCATAAGTAGCTGTGATGTTACCTTGAGCATCAACGAAGGTAATAACATCCTGTAAATTATTTAGCTTATAATCATAAGTTATTTTTGACCCATCTTCAAATAGTTTAAAGTTCATGCGGTTTTGCGGGTCGTAATCGTAAGTAATAATTCGCTGATTGAAGTTCGTATAAGTTTTGAGATTACCCACCGCATCATAGGTCATCTCAGAACGCTGGTTCATGGGCAAGATAGTTGTAGTGCGTCGTCCTACACCATCGTATTCGTAACGAGTTGTGCGTTTTTCTGCATCAGTGATGAAAATTAGGTTTCCAACTTCGTTGTAATCGTAGGTAGTCCAATCATTTAGAGCATTTTTCACGCCAGTCAAACGATTTAAATCATCGTAGCGATATTCTGTACGCTTACCCTCCTGGTCAATCATTGCAGTACGACGATCAAGATTGTCGTATTCTTGTGTAATGTAGGTCTTATCGTGGAACTCGGTTTTTTCTAACCTTCCTAAGTCATCATATTTAAAAGTAGTGGTGTGGTTAAGTGCGTCAGTTTCCGCTACTCTTTGCCCTGCTTTATCATATTTATAGATAGTTCTAGGATTATTATCTAAAATATTTGGGGTATCATCAGCATAAATAACTTCGGTTTGGCGACCTACTGCATCGTAGCGGAACTCTGTGCGGTTTTCGCGTTCGTCAATCTGCGCCTTAACTAATCCATCTGTATAATAATTAGTCTTGGTACGGGGATTATCTTCATCCGTTTCCGGTGTTAAGTCTGAGTGAATTGTTTCAATTAAGCGACCTACTTTGTCGTAATGGTATTTAGTTACTCGGTCAAGCTGGTCAATGGTTTCAGTTTGACGACCAGCTTTATCATATTTTGTTTTAATTCGTGGATTATCTAACCTTGTATCAGGTGTATCATCTGGGTAGATTGTTTCAACGAGTTCACCTTTATCATTGTAAACGTATTCCGTGCGACGGTTGAGCGCATCAATTACCGCTACCTGTTGACCCAATTCGTTATATTCGTAAGTTGTAGTATTATTTTCCGCGTCGGTTATCGTCTTTAGACGACCTTCGTCATCGTAAGTTGAGGTTGTTACTAATTTACGTTTAGTACCGTCAAGAAGCGTCATCCACCGAGTTTCGGTTTCTTTGTCACCATTGATGTTGTAAGTATACTCAGTAACGTTATTTAAAGCATCAGTTATAGATTCAAGATTACCTTGAATGTCGAAGTCAAATTTTGTGATTTTGTTGCTGGAATCGGTAACTAATTTGAGTTGACCTGTGGAATCATAACTGTAAGTTGTAACATTACCATCTGCGTCTTCTGTTGTTTTGAGATTACCGTTACCATCATAGGTATTGGTAGTTGTACGACCCAACGCATCTGTTTCAGTTAGCAAACGACTCTTATCACCGTAGGTATAGCGTGTAATATTACCCAGTGGGTCTTCTTCTATTAGCTTATTACTTTGACTATCGTAGGTATATTTAGTTGTGAAACCTTCCGAACCAGAACGGTCAGAAATTATGGTTTCAAATTCCACATTGTTATTGTCATCATATTCGCGCTTGGTAATCTTACCTTCTGCATCGGTTTCAGTAAGAACATTACCCCGTTCATCATACTCATAGATAGTCGGGTTCCCCAATTGGTCTTTGACTATTTGAATGGAATTGTTCGGGTCATAGCCCATCTCAATTCTATTCCCGTCAGCATCGTATAAGTATTTTAAGCGTCCCGACTCATCATACTCATTCCTAACCCCATCCCTACCCAACGGGTCAATAATCTGATCCAAATAATGCTCCCGCTCCGGATTATACTCCATCCGCGTCACATTCTCTTCCCTATCAGTAACGCTGACCAAATCCCCATTATCGTCATAATCATACCTAATCAACTCACCGGACGGGTCTTTAACAGAAGTAATCCGACCTTCCGCATCCCGTTCAAAAGTAATCTTTTGCCCAGTAGAACTTGTTACCGCCTCATCCGTATAAGTCAGCGTATTACCGTTAGTATCAGTAACGGACAGTAAATCACCGCTATCCCCATCAATCTCATACTCAATCCCTTCTAAGGTAGTCAGTATATAAGTACCACCAAACAAGCTATCCGCTGGATTGTAACCACTACCAGATATTCCAAAGAATTCCGAGGTACCGTTATTGCGAATAATCCGCTCATCCTTAACAGTCAGCGTACTGGTAACACCATCATCCGCTTCAAATTCAGGACGATAAATATTTGAATCGTAGCCAGAAGCATCTTTTCCCCCCGCACCTCTTAGGAAACCGGATATGGGGTCAATACTGGGCTTAAACGTAAATCCTTCCCGCTTACCACCAGGTAAGGTAATGTATACTCTCGTATCATCCTTATAAGCTGGCTTTCTACCCAGTAATTCATCTTCTTCTGTAGGTTTACCCAAGCTAGTCCTTAGATCGGTATCCCTAAACTCCATCCGCCAACCGTAACCAAAGTCATCCGTATCATTACTAGTCAGCGTGTCATAAGTTCTAGTTAAAGTAATCGGAATCCCAGTCACAGGTACTTCCAAATCTGTAAACGACAACCGGAAATTACCAAGCTTCAACTCACCAGCAACATCGACAACTTCTTCAGCAAAAGTACCATTACCACCAGTATCGTAAACGCTCAACCGCACCCTGTAAGAATCATTTTGTAGTAAAGACGGGTCAAACTTACCCAATACCCCATCCGTCACAGCATCCGGATTATCAACCCGTAATATCTCCTTAAACTCCCCACCCGCAACAGGGGCAACTTCCAACGTGTAATAATCAATATCCCCATCATCAGAAATCGTACCAATAATATCCGTCGGAGCAGTAACAATGTTATCTTCCGCAACATCCAAGCTAAAGCTGACAGTAGGAGCATTAACATCGCTCGTATCAACTACATCAACATCAAAAGTAGCTTCGCTTTGATTTCCTGCCGCATCAATGGCGATCGCCCTACCTTCCAATTTCCCCGCAACCGCATTCTCAACGGTAAACAACCCATTCCCATCAATCACTACCGGATTATCGTTAATCAGCAACTGCAACCCAGCAACCCCGATATTATCAGTAGCTCTAGCTTGAAAAGTAACGCTTTCCCCTTGATTAATAAAGTTAAAACCAGCAATCAACCTTACCTTTGGTGCAACAGTATCCCCAACAACATTAATTTCTACATCCTGTTGGGTACTACCACCATTCTCATCTGCAACAGTAACTATAGCGCTATGGTTGGTATCTGCATTGGTTGTCTTCCAGCGCAGTCTTCCCAACTCATCAATCGTAATTCCTTTATCCAGGGATAATTGGTCAAGGGTGTAATTGAGTACATCCCCATCTACGTCAATTGCTTTAACATCGTAAGCGTAAGTACTGCCACTAGCTACTGTATTACCGGGAGTGGATTGAATTACAGGAGCATTATGTACCACCCGTTCCATCAATGTAGACATATTGTTTACCGTTTGGACTGGCAGTTACAGGTACTGTGGGAATCACAAAACTGTAAGATTTAGCATCGAGGTTATTCAACGCCGAGTCGAAATTACCAGTAACAGGGGTATCTAAATCTATAGGTATAGCAGCGGCTCGATCGAGGAAACGGAACTTATAATCTCCCGTTGCTTCTCCAGAACCATCAACTGTGACCTTATAAGTGCCACTCATGCTTAGAAACAGTGGTGAATCTGGTCCTCGGTCGTTGCGACTGTCAAAATTATCGATCTGTTTACCAGCAGGATTATAGACAGTAATTGGAAAATAATTAGTAGTATTTAATGTGTCGTAAAATAACTGCTGTCCTGCTGCACCAGTAAAAGTAAAGGAATCCTGCTCACCTTTTTTAGCAATTGTGCCATTGATGGTATCGCCAAGATTGATTGCTGTGGTTGTCAATGGTGCGGTGATAATCTGCACATTAAAACTAGAATCAGATGCACCAGCCCCATTTAGCTCTAGCCAATAATTGCCAGCATCTAAATATAGTTCACGGTCTTCATAGACAGAAGCATTTGCAACATTCACCCCAGACTCGTTGAAGATATTATAGCGGTTGCTAGCAGAACCACCCGTTCCATCAATGTAGACATACTGTTTACCGTTTGGACTGGCAGTTACAGGTACTGTGGGAATCACAAAACTGTAAGATTTAGCATCGAGGTTATTCAACGCCGAGTCGAAATTACCAGTAACAGGGGTATCTAAATCTATAGGTATAGCAGCGGCTCGATCGAGGAAACGGAACTTATAATCTCCCGTTGCTTCTCCAGAACCATCAACTGTGACCTTATAAGTACCACTCATGCTTAAAAATAGCGGTGAATTTGGTCCTTGATCGCTCTTACTATCAAAACTATCGATCTGTTTACCAGTAGGGTCATAGACAGTAATTGGAAAATAATTAGTAGTGTTTAATGTGTCGTAAAATAGCTGCTGTCCTGCTGCACCAGTAAAAGTAAAAGAATCCTGTTGACCTTTTTGGATAAAACCACTAACTGTGGAACCGATGGTGTAAGGCGTAGTTGGTAGAGGCGAATTAATGATATTAAAGGAGAAAGGATTGGTCTGATTAAAAGCACCTTTTCCCCGTACTGCAAGGATATATTCTCCTGAAGTCTGGATATTATACTCTATGTCATCAAAGTTATCATTGTACGTAACTGCGATATTACGTGGGTCATAGAGCGCCCAATCTAAAGAACCGTCTACACGAGAGAGATAATCAAAATAAAGCTTTTGTCCTTGCGTTGCATTAAAGCGATAGACCCGATCCGCAGGACCGGGGTTGAGCTTGTCATTAACAACGCTATCAAAAGGCACAATCGGCAGCAATGCGGGATTAATTACACTAAACCCATAAGCACCAGTAGTTGCGCCTTGGGGGTCAACAACAATTTTGTAATTACCATCTTCATTTAGGGTAATCAACTGATTATCGTTATATGCAAGATGAGTATTGGCTACAAGGCGACCCGTGGGACTATAAACTTGAAAATTCCAGTCAGTACGATTGTTTGTATACTGAATCGGATCGAAATAAATCCGTTGACCTGCTTGACCTGCAAAATTAAATTCCTGATTTTGTCCTGCTACAGATACTTGCCCAATCACCGTATCACCTAAAATCAATGCAGGCGGTGCTGTCCACTGTACCTTACCTGTAGTTGGGTCAACCACCAAACCATCTGGACCAATGACTACACTGTAGCTAACCGTGTCATTATCCGGGTCAACCGCATTAGAATCATAATTATATTGCTTATTTATGTAAGCCTGTACTACAGGATTTGTTACAAACACAGGCGGACGATTGGGTGGTGTTGCGATCGCATTTAGGGTGTAGTCCTGTGTAGTTTTACCACCACGTCCATCGCTCACTTCCAAACTAATTATCTGATTACCGATGTTGCTGGTTGCCGTGTTCCAATTAATCAGCCCGGTGCTTGGGTCAATGGTCATCCCATCCGGAGATGTCAGTAGTTTATAAGTGAGAATATCGTCGTTTTGATCGGTAGCTTTAACTTGATAGCGGTATTCTTGACCAGCAATTACCTCAACAACAGGTTTACTTTCAATAACTGGCTTGACGTTCAACTGTGCCAGCACTACCACATCGTAGGTAAATTGTACGCCATTGGGGTTGTAGAATGCTAGAGAGCGCGAACTGGTTTCTCCATTCGGGTTGAGCTTGCCCTCTGCAACCAAGTTGGAGAAGTTGTAGTAAGGAATTCCTTCTGGAGTTAAGCCATCTGGTCTACGTAATATTACGTTAGGGTCGCTGATATTAGTAACTGCAACAACTAACGGTGCATCAATGCTGTAAGAACCCGAGTTGCGGATAGCAATATCGGTGTAAAGTAATTTGGTATCTGCGTTGTAGGTGGTGCGGTTGTATACAGCGGAGAAGCTATTGGAAACATCTGTTAATAAATTAAAGTTTGGTGCTTCTGCAACTTTTGTTTCTGCATCAAATTGGTTTTGAGCGGGTATTGGAGTACCAACTGGTGCGATTTCAACGGTAAAGTCAGAAATAGTGACGTTGGTAGTGGTATCGCGATCGTTATTTACTAAACGGAAAATTAATGTTGCTGCTGCTCCTGGAGCGACACCAGTTAAATTCAAGCTAATTGTACCATCAGCAGGATTATAATTCGTACCCGCTCCCAAAGCTGCATTTTCTCCTTCCGTCAAGTTGAAGAAAGCATCTTTATTTTTAGAAAAAGTATGTACTAAGGATTTACCATTCGCATCAACTAAAGCGACTTCCAAAGCATCATTAATAAAATCTGCATCTGCGGTGTCGAATTGCGGATTTATTTTAAAGTTGAGAATGGAAGGATTTTGGGAAATGGTAAAGGAGATATTTTTAGTTTTCTCAAAATTGGTTTCTTCCGTCAGGGAGATATTAGGAGCAGCGGAAATAATAAACGATTGAATTTCTGTTAAACCACCCGCATCGGTAACGGTTAAATCTACGTTATATAAACTGTCTTCTATAGGAATACCGTCTGCTGTATTGGTGGGAGTACCGCTAATAAAAGCGCTTCCGTCACCGTTATCCGTTAAAGTCAACCAGTCAGGAAGGTTGTTTGCGGAGATTGTTCTACTATCTTCCGCATCTGGATCGGAAGTAGTAATATTATAAGTATAGAGAGAACCCGTTTCTCCCTTATATTCGGGAGTGCTGTTAAATTTCGGTGCTTCGTTGACATTAGTAACTGCGATCGCAAAGTTTTCTGTCGCGATTAAACCATTGTTATCTACGCTGCGGACTGTAATGGTATGCTGGGTATTAGTTTCAAAGTCGAGTAGATTACCGCTCAATACTTGTAATTGGTTTTCTACAATTCGGAAACGACCGCTCGCATCATCTATTAAGCTATAAGTAAAAGTGTTTTGTGTATTAGTATCGGTACTTCCCAATATTCCGATAACCGTACCTTGGTTACTATTTTCTGCAACAGTATTAGATAATAAGGTAATTCCAGCAGGGGGATTGAGACGGGTAATTATTGTCGTATAAGTATTTTCATTTCCGGCAATATCTGTAGAGGTTACGGTAAAGGAATTATCCCCAAGCTCTAAGAAAATATCTGTAAAGCTATATTTTCCTTCATTATCGGCAGTTGTTGTTAAATCAGTTCCTTGTAAGGATACTTCCGCATTACTTTCTGTTTGTCCGATTAACGTAACGATTTCAAAGGTTGTCTTTTTATCACCGATGTCTTCCGAGTCAGATTCTGCATCTAAATCAAAGACTGGTTGAATGATATTTGTATCTAAGGTAAATGTAATATTAAAGCTGCTCGATACGTTACCATATTCATCTTTGGCTTGAAGGGTAAGGGTATGAACACCATCTGGTAAAGTATTCCCAAAAATGGTTTCTAAGCTTGCTTGATTAAGGGTAAAATTACTATCTGATTGTAATTGTGAAGTGACATCGGTACCGGATGCTATGGGAGTATTATCAAAAGCAGCTTTTAGCTCAACAATTTGATTATCTTCCGTTACCGTACCGCTAATTGTGGCATCAAAGGTAATATTATCGGTATTGGTTTGGTTAAAAGGTGCGGTATCTCTAAATAATCCAGCCGTAATTACTGGTGCTACGTCGTCAATATTTACCGTAACGTTATATTGAATTGTATTGATATTCCCAGCGGTATCGGTGCTGGTAATATTAAGGGTATGAGAACCGTTATTTAGGTTAGTAAAATTAAATTCTTGATCGAAATTACCTTCGCTGTCTACGGTTAATGTAATTTCTTCCCCATCATCAAAGCGGTAGGTAAGATTTTGTAATAAACTTCCTGTACCGTCAGCAATACCAGTTAATTTATCCCCCCGTGTCAGAGGTGTATCCGTTGCCGTGGTAAGGTTGATAGAAGGTAAGACGGTATCTACAACGATTGTAAGGGGAGTACTTACATCGCTAATATTCCCAGCTTCATCAATGGCGATCGCCTTATATTCAAAATTACCATCTGCAAGATTGTTTGTCGTAAATTCCCAACTTCCACCGGAAGTTGCTGTTGTTTCCCCTACTACTTCCCCATTTTGAGATAGCTGTACTGTGGATAGTGGTTCCGCATTACCAGTTATGGTAGGAGAATTATTATTGGTAATATTATCGCTGCTATCGGTACCGCTATCGTTAGTTGCAGGTAAATCTAAGTTGTCGGGTGGATTAACGGTAGTATCTAAAGTAAACGTAAAACTGAATATTTCTGACTGGTTTCCAAATTCATCGGTAGCTTGTAATTGTAGAGTTTGAATTCCATCTTCTAAAGTACTTCCTAAGATGGTTTCTAACTGAATTCTATCAAAGCTAAAGCTACCATCTGGTTGTAGAGAAGAAGTAACATCAACTAAATTATCGTTGAATCCAGCTTGGAAAGAAGCGATATTGTTATTATCTGTAATCGTACCGTTAATTGTGGGGTCAGATGTAATTCTATCTGTATTGGTAGTATTATTTGGTGCGGTATCGTTATTTAAAGAAACGTCAATTATCGGACTATTAATATCGATTTCTACGGTTACATTATATTGATTTGTATTGACATTCCCAGCTACATCTGTGGTGGTAACGGTAACAATATAATCTCCATTATCTAAACCAGTTAAATCAAAAGCTTGGTCAAATTCTCCTGTAGAGTTAAAGGATACGGGAATTTCTTCTAAATCGTTAAAGCGGTAAGTTACAGCAGTAATATCGCTACCAGTACCGTTAACCGTACCTGTAATTTTGCTTTCTGGAGTTAAAGGAGCAGTATCGATCGGGTTGGTTAAATCAAATTGCGGTAATAAAGTGTCAATATTGATTGATAAAGGTGTAGACGAAACACTTTGATTTCCAGCAATATCTGTAGTTACAGCAGTTAATTCATATTCACCATCAATTAATTCCGGAGTTGTAATTTCCCAGGTACCATCACTACCAACGGTTGTTTCTCCTAAGCTTTGATTATCTGCTAAAAGAGAGACAGTGGAACCCGCTTCTCCAGTACCAGTTATTGTGGGAGTATTATCTAAAGTAATATTATCGCTACTGCTTGTACCGCGATCGCTTTCTGGAATTAAATCTAAAGTTGGTTCTTCTGTAGTAGTATTTAGAGTAAATTCAAAATCATAGATATCGCTTTGATTTCCGAATTCATCTTGAGAAATTAAATGTAGAGTATGATTCCCATCTGGTAAACTATCACCATAGATAATTTCCAAAGTTGTTTTATCCAAACTAAAACTACCATCCGACTGCAATCGAGCGGTAATATCTATATAATTATCAACTTCTACGTTATTAAAACCAGCTTTTAGTTCAACAACCTGGTTTTCATCAGCTACGCTACCGCTGATATTGGGATTATTTGTAATTTTATCAGTTGTATCTGCACCAGTATCGCTTAATAAAGAAGCTGTGATTGCAGGAGGTTGTTCGTCTATAGCTACTGTAACGTTATATTGAATCGTATTGACATTACCTGCTGCATCTGTTGACGTAAAAGCTAAAATATGACTTCCGTTTTCTAATCCCGTTAAATCAAAATATGAGTCAAAATTACCAGCATCATCCAAAGTTATTGTAGTAGCAGCCGGATTATCATCAAAACTGTATTCAATCGCGGTAATATTAGAACCTGTACCGCTAGCATTTCCTACTAACCTTGTTTGTGCATTTAAAGATTGATTTTCAAGGGGAGTAGTAAAGTTGATATTTGGTAAAGCAGTATCGATATTTAACTGTAGGGGGATATCGGAAGTACTGGTATTTTCAGCAATATCTGTAGCTGTAGCTGTGATTTCATATTCTCCATCCGTTAATGGAGAAGTTGTGGAAACCCAATTACCATTCCCATCAACAACTAAATCCCCAATTAAATTCCCATCTTGAAATAATTTAACCTTTGCTCCCGACTCTGTATTCCCAGTAATGTTGGGAGTATTATTATTGGTAATATTATCGCTGTTGCTAATACCGCTGTCGTTGCTAGCTGGTAAATCTGGATTAGAAACTGGTGGTGGTGTGGTGTCTAAAGTAAATGCTAAATCTAATATTTCGGAAGTGTTACCGTAATCATCTATTGCTTGGATATGTAGAGTATGAATCCCATCCGGTAACGTATCACCATAAATA